>NZ_JMLQ01000003.1 GCF_000686025.1 Rhodococcus sp. UNC23MFCrub1.1 | reverse complement strand
CCTGTAGGGCGAGACCTAGGCAAATCCGGGTCTCACACAGCCTGAGAGGTGATGCATAGCCGAATGAGGCGAATTCAGTGATCCTATGCTGCCGAGAAAAGCCTCTAGCGAGCTGGTACACGGCCCGTACCCCAAACCGACACAGGTGATCAGGTAGAGAATACCAAGGCGATCGAGATAACTATGGTTAAGGAACTCGGCAAAATGCCCCCGTAACTTCGGGAGAAGGGGGACCCCTGCTGGTGATGGCTCTTGCTTTGTGAGCTGGTGTGGGTCGCAGAGACCAGTGAGAAGCGACTGTTTACTAAAAACACAGGTCCGTGCGAAGTCGTAAGACGATGTATACGGACTGACGCCTGCCCGGTGCTGGAAGGTTAAGAGGACCGGTTAGTTCCTTCGGGAGCGAAGCTGAGAATTTAAGCCCCAGTAAACGGCGGTGGTAACTATAACCATCCTAAGGTAGCGAAATTCCTTGTCGGGTAAGTTCCGACCTGCACGAATGGCGTAACGACTTCTCAGCTGTCTCAACCATAGACTCGGCGAAATTGCATTACGAGTAAAGATGCTCGTTACGCGCGGCAGGACGAAAAGACCCCGGGACCTTCACTACAGCTTGGTATTGGTGTTCGGTTCGGTTTGTGTAGGATAGGTGGGAGACTGTGAAGCATGCACGCCAGTGTGTGTGGAGTCGTTGTTGAAATACCACTCTGATCGTATTGGATACCTCAACCTCGGACCATGATCTGGTTCAGGGACAGTGCCTGGTGGGTAGTTTAACTGGGGCGGTTGCCTCCCAAAATGTAACGGAGGCGCCCAAAGGTTCCCTCAGCCTGGTTGGCAATCAGGTGTCGAGTGCAAGTGCACAAGGGAGCTTGACTGTGAGACTGACAAGTCGAGCAGGGACGAAAGTCGGGACTAGTGATCCGGCACCGGCAAGTGGAAGCGGTGTCGCTCAACGGATAAAAGGTACCCCGGGGATAACAGGCTGATCTTCCCCAAGAGTCCATATCGACGGGATGGTTTGGCACCTCGATGTCGGCTCGTCGCATCCTGGGGCTGGAGTAGGTCCCAAGGGTTGGGCTGTTCGCCCATTAAAGCGGCACGCGAGCTGGGTTTAGAACGTCGTGAGACAGTTCGGTCTCTATCCGCCGCGCGCGTCAGAAACTTGAGGAAGGCTGTCCCTAGTACGAGAGGACCGGGACGGACGAACCTCTGGTGTGCCAGTTGTTCCACCAGGAGCACCGCTGGTTAGCTACGTTCGGAAGGGATAACCGCTGAAAGCATCTAAGCGGGAAGCCTGTTCCAAGATGAGGTTTCTCACCCCCTCGAGGGGGTAAGGCCCCCGGCAGACCACCGGGTTGATAGGCCAGAACTGGAAGCCCAGCAATGGGTGCAGGTGACTGGTACTAATAGGCCGAGGACTTACCACAAAGAAGCTACGCGTCCACTGTGCAGTATCTGAGACAACACACGAGTTGGTCAGCAGATAACTGAAACCCGCACCACCTATCCATCACCAGCAGCACCGGTGACAGGGAACGTGTGTGCCTCGTGCTCTGTTGTTTCACAGAGTTTCGGTGGCCATAGCGGAGGGGAAACGCCCGGACCCATTCCGAACCCGGAAGCTAAGCCCTCCAGCGCCGATGGTACTGCACCCGACAGGGTGTGGGAGAGTAGGACACCGCCGAACAATCCGTTCCGAAAGGGGACCCATTCACATGGGTCCCCTTTCGTGTTTCTGCACTCCGATCGTGAGTGCGGCATGATGACACCACCGGTGACGAGCGGGAGAGCTCGGTCGCCGATCGATCGAAAGGAACCACCGTGCCGGAAGAGCCGTCATCGGAAGGTCGTACGTCCGATTCGGACCGCCGGCCGCCCGCGCGCGACAACCGGGCACCTCGCCGCGACAGCGCGGGGGAACGCGGGTCGTCCCGATCATCGGCCCCTCGCTCCGGTGACCGTTCCGGGAGCCAGGACGAACGTCGCCATACCGGCGACCGTGGGCGCTCCGGGGATCGATCGACGTCCGGCGACCGTCGGCAGGGTTCCGGCAGGGGCCAGGCACCCGACCGCACTCGAGGACAGGGTGCACCTCCCCGTCGTCGCGGCGGTGAAGGGAGCGCAGGTCCGCGCGCCGGCGGTGGGCGAGGCCCTGATTCTCGCGCTCCTCGTCCGGTCGAGCCCGATCTGCCGGACGACGTCGACGCGAAAGATCTCGAACCCGGGGTCCGTCGAGACCTGTTGAGCCTCGACAAGAGCAACGCGGAAGCTGTTGCACGACACATGGTCATGGTCAGTCAGCTGATCGGAGACGATCCCGCCGCAGCACTGCTGCACGCGCGAGCGGCGCGGCAGCGTGCCGGCCGCATCGCCGTGGTCCGAGAGACGGCCGGCATCGCCGCGTATCACGCAGGAGAGTGGGCGGAGGCTCTGTCCGAGCTCCGCGCCGCCCGCCGTATGGCCGGTGGGCCAGGCCTGCTGTCCGTCATGGCTGATTGTGAGCGGGGCCTCGGTCGGCCGGAGCGCGCCATCGAGCTCGGACGCAGCGACGAGGCTCGCCAGCTGACGGGTGACGATGCGTCCGAACTGCGCATCGTCGTCGCGGGTGCCCGCATGGACATGGGGCAGTACGACCAGGCGGTGGTGACGCTGCAGACTCCGGATCTCGAGGGAGATCGCACGGGGTCGGCTGCAGCGCGGCTGTACTACGCCTACGCCGACGCTCTCGTGGCCGCCGGTCGAGCGGACGACGGGGTGCAGTGGTTCCTCCGTGCCGCCGCCGCCGACGTCGAGGGTGAGACGGACGCCGAGGACCGAGTCGACGAACTGACCGGTCAGTGACCCGTCTGACCGACGCTCACGACGCCCTGCTGCTCGATCTCGACGGGACTCTGTACCGGGGTCCCGATCCGATCGACGGTGCCGTCGACATTCTCCGCGAGTGCTCCTCTCAGCTCTGCTACGTCACCAACAACGCCAGTCGGTCTCCCGCTCAGGTGGCCGAGCACCTACGCGATCTCGGTTTCCGTGCGCCCGACGAGTCGGTGGTGACGAGTTCCCAGGCGGCGGGGCGGCTTCTCGCTGGTCTCCTGCCCGCAGGTGCGTCCGTGCTGGTCGTCGGAACCGAGGCCCTCGAGGCAGAGGTGTCCGCCGCCGGCCTGGTGCCGGTTCGTACAGCGGACCCCACTCCGGCCGCGGTCGTCCAGGGACATTCCCCCGAGACGGGGTGGGCGAACATCGCCGAGGCGACCTACGCGGTCCGTGCCGGCGCACGCTGGGTGGCCACGAATGCCGACACCAGCCTGCCGACGCCTCGCGGTCTCGGGCCGGGAAACGGTGCCATGGTCGCGGCGGTCGCCGCAGCGACGGGGGCCACCCCGATCGTGGCGGGCAAGCCCGAGGCACCTCTCATGAAGGACGCGCTCGAGCGCAGCGGGTCGACCACGCCGCTGGTGGTGGGTGACCGTCTGGACACGGACATCGCGGGAGCCAACGAGGTGGGTGTGCCGTCACTCCTCGTGCTCACCGGAGTGAGCACCGTGCACGACGTGCTCACTGCCGTCCCGCACGAGCGCCCCACGTACCTCGCGTCGTCCCTGTCGGCTCTGCTCGAGGAGCCGGCCGCGTCTCTCGTTCCCTCCGAGCCTTCCGACACCTGGTCGGTGTCGCTGTCCGGTTCCGTGCTGCGAGTCGAGACCACGGGCGACGTCGACGCCGACGGCGACCTCTGGATCGAGGCACTGCGCGACGTTCTCCCCGCGGTCTGGGCGCTCGGCGGCTTCGACACCGTCGAGGGCGCGTCCGGTGCGGCTGCGGATGTCGTCGCGCGGTGGACCGCCTGACACTGACGGTCACCACCGCCGACCGACGTCGTCGGGGGTATCGGCTAGCGTTGTCCGCGATGAGCACGCCCGTTCCCCGCCCCGGTCAGCACTTGCCGTCGCACTCCGATGTCGAGGGCACGTCCGTCGATCCCGACGCCGTCGTCTCGGCTGTCGACGCGCTGGTCGCTGAGGCGGACGTGGCGGCGTCGGCGCCGTTCGGCGAGGGTACGGACGACCCGCACGGCCTGGTCACGCTGACGCGGCAGGCCCGCATCCTCGACCGCGCGCACGAGGTACTCGTCGACGCGCTCGCGTCCGTGGACATGAACTGACATGGCTCGTCGCGCTCGGGTGGACGCGGAACTCGTCCGCCGCGGTCTGGCCCGATCTCGGGATCACGCCTCGGAGCTCATCTCGGACGGTCGAGTGCTGATCGCCGGCACCGTGGCCACGAAGCCCGCCACCGCGGTCGAGCCCGGCACGGCGCTACGGGTCACCGAGGTCTCCGACGAGGTGTCGTGGGCCTCTCGAGGTGCACACAAGCTACTGGGCGCGCTCGCCGCCTTCGAGCCACGCGGTGTCACGGTGGAGGGCGCGCGGTGTCTCGACGCGGGTGCGTCCACCGGTGGGTTCACCGACGTGCTGTTGTCCAAGGGTGCACGCGAGGTCGTGGCGGTCGACGTAGGCTACGGACAGTTGGTGTGGCGGCTACGGACCGACGAGCGGGTGCGAGTCCTCGACCGTACGAACGTCCGCGGCATCGATGCCGAGGCCATCGGCGGGCCGGTCGACCTCGTGGTCGCCGACCTGTCCTTCATCTCGTTGGTTCTCGTACTCCCGGCGTTCGCCGCGTGTGCCCGTCCGGGTGCCAGCATCCTCCCGATGGTCAAGCCCCAGTTCGAGGTCGGCAAGGATCGCGTCGGTGCAGGGGGAGTGGTCCGTGATCCCGCCCTGCGCGCAGATGCGGTGCTGGGAGTCGCGCGCGCCGCGGCCGACCTGGGCCTGGTCACGTCCGGTGTGGAGCCGAGCCCACTGCCCGGTCCGTCCGGCAACGTCGAGTACTTCCTGTGGCTCACCGTTCCGGGTCCGGACGACGATCCCAGCACAGCCCAGTCGACGTCCGTCGAGCAACTGGTGTCCGACGCCGTGGAGAAGGGGCCTCAGTGAGCGAGTCGACCGTGCCCGAGCGCACCATCCTGCTCGTCGCGCATCCGGGTCGCCCGGACATCGAGCAGACGGCTCTGCGCGCGGCGAAGGTGTTCCACGATCACGGGATCGCACTGCGCGTGCTCGTCGACGAGCACGACACGTCGCGGTTGGAGTCGACGTCGGGGATCGATGCGCTCTCCACACCGCAGTCCGACGTCTCCGTCGTGGAGTTCGGTCCGTCGGCGGCGGTGGGCTGCGAGCTCGTCCTCGTCCTCGGCGGCGACGGAACCTTCCTGCGCGCTGCGGAACTCGCGCGGGTGGCGTCCATCCCGGTGCTCGGCGTGAACCTGGGACGCATCGGATTCCTCGCCGAGGCGGAGGCCGACGATCTCGAGGAGACCCTGGCCATCGTGGTGCGCCGCGAGTACCGCATCGAACCGCGGATGACGCTGGACATCACCGTGCACGTCGACGGCGAGATCATCGAACGTGGGTGGGCGCTGAACGAGGCCAGTATCGAGAACGGGTCGCGGCTCGGGGTGCTCGAGGTGGTGCTCGAGGTGGACGACCGTCCGGTGTCCTCGTTCGGGTGCGACGGTGTTCTGCTGTCGACCCCCACCGGGTCCACCGCCTATGCGTTCTCGGCCGGTGGTCCGGTCGTGTGGCCGGAGCTCGAGGCGATCCTCGTCATCCCCAGTAACGCCCACGCGCTGTTCGCGCGGCCGCTGGTGACCAGTCCCGAGTCACACATCGCCATCGAGACCTTCGACGGCGGACACGACGCGGTGGTGTTCTGCGACGGCAGGCGCACCCTGCGCCTGCCCGCCGGTGCTCGCGTCGAGGTGGTGCGAGGATGTGAGCCGATCAAGTGGATCCGGCTCGACTCCGCGCCGTTCGCCGATCGACTCGTACACAAGTTCGCCTTGCCGGTCACCGGCTGGCGGGGGAGGGTGACGTAACCGACGTGTTGTCCGAAATTCGTATCGACGGCCTGGGAGTCATCGCCGAGGCGACGGCGTCGTTCTCGGAGGGTCTGACGGTGCTCACCGGTGAGACCGGTGCCGGCAAGACGATGGTCGTCACCAGCCTGCATCTGCTCTCCGGCGCGCGCGCCGACGCCGGGCGTGTCCGTGTCGGCGCCGACCGCGCGGTGGTCGAGGGTCGTTTCACCACCGACCACGTCACCGACCAGGTCCGCGGCGACGTGGAGCAGTTGCTCGAGTCCACCGGCGGTCGGCGCGACGAGGACGACAGCATCATCGCCCTCCGGACGGTCGGCAGCGACGGCCGATCACGTGCTCATCTCGGCGGCCGCAGTGTGCCCGCAGGCGTCCTGTCGGAATTCACCGGATCGTTGCTCACGGTGCACGGACAGAACGATCAACTGCGTCTGCAACGCAGTGATCAGCAGTTGGCCGCTCTGGACCGCTTCGCTGCGGACGCCATCGGGCCGCTGCTCGAGACGTACCGCACTCGCCGCTCGCAGTGGGTCGCTGCGGTGACCGAACTGCGGGAGCGGACGGAGAAGGCTCGCGAACTCGCGCGCGAGGCGGACCAGCTCACGTTCGCCCTGAACGAGATCGACGCGGTCGCACCGGCACCGCACGAGGACACCGACATCGCGGCGACCGTCCGGCGGCTCAGCGATCTCGACTCGCTCCGCGATGCGGCGTCCGCCGCGCACACGGCGCTCACCGGTGGCGACGACCCCGGCGACGTGTCCGTCATGGCGCTGTTGGGCGAGGCCCGCGATCGACTCGCCTCGACCGACGACGAGATTCTCTCGGCCGTCGGCCCACGACTCGCCGAGGCTATCGCGGTGGTGACCGACGTCGGAGCCGAGCTCACCTCGTACCTCGAGGATCTGCCCGCCGATCCGGAGTCACTGGACACGCTGCTCTCCCGTCAAGCGGAGCTCAAGAGTCTGACTCGCAAGTACGCCGCCGACGTGGACGGAGTGCTCGCGTGGGCGGAGGACGCACGAACCCGCCTGACGGGACTGGACGTCTCCGCCGACGCCGTGGCAGCGCTGACCGAGCGCGTCTCCACCACCGGTGCAGCGACCGCCGAGGTCGCACGCAAGCTGTCGGCCGCGCGGGTGAAGGCTGCGGCGAAACTGTCCAAGGCGGTCAGCGCCGAACTCGCCGGCCTGGCGATGGGCAAGGCCAAGCTGGACGTCGAGGTGCGCCCCCGCGCTGCGGGTGCGGACGATCGGTCGGCGCTGTCCGTCGACGGAACCGCGCTGCACGCCGGGTCGACCGGCACCGACGAGATCGAGTTCCGTCTGTCCGCGCACAGCGGTGCGCAGTCGCTGCCGCTCAACAAGAGCGCGTCCGGCGGTGAGCTCTCCCGCGTGATGTTGGCGCTCGAGGTGGTCCTCGCGCGATCGGATGCCGGAGCGACCATGGTCTTCGACGAGGTCGATGCCGGCGTGGGTGGTCGCGCCGCCGTGGAGATCGGCAAGCGGCTGGCACGCCTGGCCAGGACGCATCAGGTCATCGTCGTGACGCACCTCCCGCAGGTCGCGGCGTTCGCCGACACGCACCTGGTGGTGAACAAGACCGACGGAAAACGTGGCGGCCCCAACAGTGGTGTGCGCACTCTGACGGATTCCGAGCGTGTCGTGGAACTCGCGCGCATGCTCGCCGGGCTCGACGACACCGAGACCGGCCGGGCACATGCCGAGGAACTGTTGCGCACCGCGACGGCGGAACGGGAGTCCGCGACCGCCTGAGAGCGATGTGCTGGTGTGACTGATGTGAATGATGTGGTAGTTGTTACGGCGCGCCTCCGCCGATGCTGCCGTGTTGTTGTCCATCATCGTGTGCATGAAGATGCCGGCTCTGCTCTCGCGTAGTCATGACTCACTTCCCGGAGTCACGGGAATCGCTCGGGTCGATCGCTCCACGGCCAAGCTCCTGCGCCGTGTCGGTCCCGGAGACATCGTCGTTCTCGACGAACTCGACCTCGACCGGATCACCGCCGACCTGCTGGTACAGGCCGGCGTGACGGCCGTGGTCAACGCCTCCGCCTCGATCTCGGGGCGCTACCCCAATCTCGGTCCGGAGGTGCTCGTCGCCAACGGCATCGAGCTCATCGACGAGGTGGGCTCCGACGTCTTCAAGAAGGTCAAGGACGGTTCGAAGATCCGCCTGCACGACGGCAACGTGTACGCCGGGGAGCGACGTCTCGCCACCGGCACCGAGCAGTCCGAGGCCGACATCTCCGACCGCATGATCGAGGCCAAGTCTGGTCTGATCGATCACCTGGAAGCGTTCTCGGGCAACACGATCGAGTTCATCCGCACCGAGTCGCCGCTGCTGATCGACGGCGTCGGAGTGCCCGAGGTGGACGTCGACATGAACGGTCGTCACGTCGTGGTCGTCGCCGAGGGCACCGACCACGTGGCCGATCTCAAGTCGCTCAAGCCGTTCATCAAGGAGTACTCGCCGATCCTCATCGGTGTCGGCGCCGGCGCCGACACGCTGTCGGAGGCGGGATACCGCCCCGACCTGATCGTCGGCGACCCGGACGACGTGAGCAGCCGCACCCTGAAGTCCGGCGCCGAGGTGGTGCTCCCCGCCGATTCCGACGGCCACGCCAAAGGCCTCGAGCGCATCCAGGACCTGGGCATCGGAGCCATGACGTTCCCGGCCACGGGCACCCCGGCGGACCTCGCGCTCCTGCTCGCCGACCACCACGGCGCCTCACTCATCGTCACGGTCGGATGTGCCGCGTCGCTCGACGAGTTCTTCGACGCCAGCAAGCGCGCGGACACACCGTCGACGTTCATGACCCGACTCAAGGTCGGTCCGAAACTGGTGGACGCCAAGGCCATGGCGACGTTGTACCGCAGCCGGGTCTCCGGTGGCGCGGTGGCGCTGCTCGTCCTCGCAGCCCTCATCGCCGTCATCGCGGCGCTCGTCGTGACCAACGGCAGCGGTGCGACTCTGGACTGGGCGATCGAGACCTGGAACAGCTTCGCCCTGTGGGTGCAGGGGCTGCTTCAGTGATTTCGCTTCGTCAGCACACCATCTCGTTGATCGCGGTGTTCCTGGCGCTCGCGGTCGGAGTCGTCCTCGGCTCCGGCCTGCTGTCCGGTCGAGTGCTGTCCGGACTGCGCGACGACCGGGACGATCTGCAGACCGAGGTGAACGACCTGCAGTCGGCGAACAACGCACTCGGTGAGCAACTCAACGCCGCCGACGGTTTCGACGCGGCCGTCGCGACCCGGGTGGTCGCGGGAGCGCTGGCCGACCGCACCGTCGTGCTGGTCACCACGCCCGACGCAGACCCCGCCGACGTGGAGGGTGTGCAGCGCACCATCGCCGACGCGGGCGGGTCGGTGACCGGACGAGTGGGGCTCACCGAGGCGTTCGTGTCCGCCGCCAGCGGCGACGATCTCCGCACGCGCCTCACCAACGTGGTTCCCGCAGGCGCGCAACTGCGTACGGGATCGGTGGATCAGGGCAGCCTCGCGGGCGATCTGCTCGGTACGGTGCTGTTGCTGAACGCACAGACCGCCCAACCGCAGAGCACGCCGGAGGAACTGGGCCTGGCCCTCGACACCCTGCGCGGCGGCGGCTTCATCACGTACGACGACGGTGCCGTGGCACCGGCACAGCTCGCGGTGGTGGTCTCCGGACAGGCCGCCGACTCGGGTGAGGACGGCAACCGCGGCGCGATCGTGGCTCGCTTCGCCGGCGCTCTGGACGGACGCGGAGCCGGAACCGTGCTCGCGGGCCGTGCCGGTTCGGCCGAGGGCAGCGGTCCCATCGCGGTGGTGCGGTCGGATTCCGCCCTCGCAGCCGGGACCAGCACCGTCGACGACGTCGATCGCACGTCGGGGCGCATCACCGTCGCCTTGGCACTCGGTGAGCAGCTCGCCGGTGGTACGGGTCGGTACGGAACGGGTCCTGCCGCGACGGCCGTGACGGTCGGGGCGACCCCGAGCTAGGTACTCCAGCCGTCGTCGCCCGCGTGGTGTCGACCGAACTCGCGTGAAGGTGTTACCGTGAAGTCCCGTGGGTCGGCCAGGTTCCGAACCACTCGATGTTGAGCGATTCGCTCGCTGTCACCATCGGGTCGCACCGTCACGGGAGTCTCTTTGCAGTCACGCATTCACACGCGGGCCGACATCAAGCACATCTTCGTCAGCGGCGGCGTCGCGTCGTCGCTCGGCAAGGGGCTCACGGCCTCGAGCCTCGGTCAGCTTCTCACCTCACGTGGCCTTCGCGTCACGATGCAGAAGCTCGATCCCTACCTCAACGTCGATCCCGGAACGATGAACCCGTTCCAGCACGGCGAGGTCTTCGTCACCGAGGACGGCGCGGAGACCGACCTCGACGTCGGCCACTACGAGCGGTTCCTCGATCGGGATCTCTCCGGATACGCCAACGTGACCACCGGCCAGGTGTACTCCACGGTGATCGCCAAGGAGCGTCGCGGCGAGTACCTCGGCGACACCGTCCAGGTCATCCCGCACATCACCGACGAGATCAAGGCCCGCATCCTCGCGATGCGCGGACCGGATCTGCAGGGCCAGGAGCCCGACGTCGTCATCACCGAGATCGGTGGCACCGTCGGCGACATCGAGTCGCAGCCCTTCCTCGAAGCGGCGCGTCAGGTCCGCCACGACGTGGGCCGGGAGAACGTCTTCTTCCTCCACGTCTCGCTCGTTCCGTTCCTCGCGCCCTCGGGTGAGCTCAAGACCAAGCCGACGCAGCACTCGGTGGCGGCGTTGCGCAGCATCGGTATTCAGCCCGACGCGCTGATCCTGCGATCCGACCGCGACGTGCCGCAGGCCCTCAAGGCGAAGATCGCGCTCATGTGCGACGTGGACGTCGACGGGTGCATCTCCACCCCCGACGCGCCCTCCATCTACGACATCCCGCGCGTGCTGCACGGCGAGGGTCTCGACGCGTATGTCGTGCGGCAGCTCGGACTGCCGTTCCGGGACGTCGACTGGACCGTGTGGGGAACCCTCCTCGAGCGAGTGCACCAGCCTCGCGAGACGGTGCGCGTCGCCCTGGTCGGCAAGTACGTCGATCTGCCCGACGCCTACCTGTCGGTGACCGAGGCGCTGCGGGCCGGCGGTTTCGCCAACCGCGCGAAGGTCGAACTCGTGTGGGTGCAGTCCGACGACTGCGACACCGCGGCCGGCGCCAAGCTGGCGCTCGCCGACATCGACGCCGTGGTGATTCCCGGCGGCTTCGGCATCCGCGGTATCGAGGGCAAGCTCGGCGCGATCACCCACGCCCGGACGCACAAGATCCCGACGCTCGGGCTCTGCCTGGGTCTGCAGTGCATGGTCATCGAGGCGGCGCGGACCGTCGGTCTCACCGATGCGAACTCGGCCGAGTTCGAGCCCGAGACGACACAGCCGGTCATCTCGACGATGGCGGACCAGGAGCAGGCGGTCGCCGGCGAGGCGGACCTGGGCGGCACGATGCGCCTCGGGGCCTACCCCGCCACGCTCACCAAGGGGTCTGTGGTGTCGCAGGCCTACGGCAGCGAGTCCGTCTCCGAGCGTCACCGCCATCGCTACGAGGTCAACAACAGCTACCGCGACCGCATCGCGGAGAGTGGACTGCAGTTCAGCGGCACGTCCCCGGACGGCCACCTGGTCGAGTTCGTCGAACTGCCGCGGAGCGCGCATCCGTTCTTCGTCGGCACGCAGGCGCATCCCGAACTCAAGAGCCGGCCGACGCGGCCGCACCCGCTCTTCGCGTCGCTGATCTCCGCTGCGCTCTCGTACAAGTCCGAGGAGCGGCTGCCCGTCGACGTCCACGGTGACGAGTCCGTCACGGCGCAGCCGGCCGAACCCGCCGCGACGAAGGCCTGACCATGGCCGATCGTCACGAGTTCGAGATCCTCGAATCGTCCGTCGAGTACCAGGGTGCGATTCTCGCGCTCCGGCTCGACCAGGTGACGATGCCCGGCGGTCGTCGGGCCGAACGTGAGGTCGTCGAGCATCACGGTGCGGTCGCCGTGGTCGCGCTGGACGACGACGAGCGCATCGTGCTGATCAGCCAGTACCGGCATCCTCTGGGGCGTCGCCTGCTCGAGCTTCCCGCGGGTCTGTTGGACGAGCCGGGGGAGGATCCCGTCGAGGCCGCGAAGCGTGAGCTGACCGAGGAGACGGGGCTCGCCGCGGCGTCCATGTCGTTGCTGGTCGACGTGGCGGCGTCACCCGGGTTCACGGACGAGACCGTGCGGATCTACCTGGCCGACGAGGTGACCGAGGTCGATCGACCGGAGGCTCACGACGAGGAAGCCGACATCGAGCTCGTCCGCGTCCCGGTGGACGAGGCGGTGTCGCGCGTGTTCAGCGGCGAGATCGTGAACGCGTCGGCGGTGGCGGGAATCCTGGCGCTGGCGGCGGTGCGGTCACGCTCGGTTCCGTTGCGGCCGAGCGATGCACCCTGGCGTGATCGACCCACCGCGTTCGAGAAGCGCAAGGGCGCGCATGGCAGCTGACTCGCCGGGCGAGGTGATCGCGACCTATCTCGATCACCTCGCCGTCGAGCGCGGGTCAGCTCGCAACACCATCACCTCGTACCGCCGCGACCTCTCGCGCTACGCCAGCCATCTGGGTGAACTCGACCGGAACAGTCTCCGCGACGTCACCGAGGTGGACGTCGCGGAGTTCGTGACGGCCCTCCGGTCCGGCAACGAGCTGTTCCCGCCGCTGGCGGCGAGCAGCGCCGCGCGCACGGTCATCGCGGTTCGCGGAGTCCACCGCTTCGCGCTGGCCGAGGGCATCGTCGACGTCGACGTCGCTGCCGGGGTCAAACCGCCGGCGCCGGGCCGCCGGCTCCCGAAGTCGCTCTCCGTCGAGCAGGTGTTCGCGCTCCTCGATGCCGTCGCCGGGGAGGCCGCGGACACCCCGCGCGGTCTTCGCGACCGGGCGCTGCTCGAGCTCCTCTACTCCACCGGTGCGCGCATCTCCGAGGCCGTGGGACTCGACGTCGACGACATCGACTCCGAGTCGCGGTCCGTGGTCCTGCACGGCAAGGGCGGCAAGGAGCGCATCGTGCCCATCGGCCGTCCCGCACTCGACGCCTTCGACGCGTACCTCGTCCGTGGTCGACCCGCACTGGTGTCACAGGGCACGCCCGCGCTTCTGCTGAACGTGCGGGGCGGCCGGTTGTCACGCCAGAGCGCGTGGCAGGTCCTGCAGACCGCGGCGGAGCGCGCCGGGATCGGAGCCAGCGTCTCCCCGCACACGTTGCGGCACTCCTTCGCGACCCACCTGCTCGACGGCGGCGCGGACGTACGTGTGGTGCAGGAACTTCTGGGTCACGCCTCGGTGACCACCACGCAGATCTACACACTGGTCACCGTCACGACGTTGCGCGAAGTGTGGGCCGAAGCGCATCCGCGCGCACGGTAGCGTGTCCGCACGAAGCTGCACCCGACACGCGGTAGCGTTCAGGGGAACTGCAGCACGAGGTGAGGATGGAGGTCCGGTGGTGTCAGCGGCGCACGACGACGGAGCACTGTTCCGCACTCGTCAGCCCGAACCGGAACATCCGACCCTGGCCCACCCGTCGGGCATGGGTCCGACGGGGCGCCCGTATCGCGACATCCCGGATCCGCAGCCGCTGTCCTCGCACGGACCGGCGACGGTCATCGCGATGTGCAACCAGAAGGGCGGCGTCGGCAAGACCACGTCGACCATCAATCTGGGTGCGTCGCTGGCCGAGTACGGACGCCGAGTCCTGCTGGTCGACCTCGATCCGCAGGGCGCGCTCTCCGCGGGTCTCGGTGTGCCACACCACGAGTTGGACCTCACGGTGCACAACCTGCTGGTGGAGCCGCGGGTAGCGATCGACGACGTCCTCATGCGTACGCGGGTGGACGGGATGGACCTGCTCCCCAGCAACATCGATCTCTCCGCGGCCGAGATCCAACTGGTCACCGAGGTCGGCCGCGAACAGACTTTGGGACGCGTGCTGCACCCGATCCTCGATCGCTACGACTACGTCCTCATCGACTGCCAGCCGTCGCTCGGCCTGTTGACGGTCAATGCCCTCGCGTGCGCCGATTCCGTGCTCATCCCGATGGAGTGCGAGTA
Organism: Rhodococcus sp. UNC23MFCrub1.1; assembly: GCF_000686025.1. Classification (GTDB taxonomy): domain Bacteria; phylum Actinomycetota; class Actinomycetes; order Mycobacteriales; family Mycobacteriaceae; genus Rhodococcoides. The sequence continues at coordinate 613,836 of NZ_JMLQ01000003.1, read as the reverse complement.
CTTCAGTCTGCGCGGACTCGCGTTGCTCAACGACACCGTCGACAAGGTGCGCGATCGTCTCAATCCGCGGCTGAAGCTCGAGGGCATCGTGGTCACGATGTTCGACGCCCGCACGCTGCACTCGCGAGAGGTCATGAATCGCGTGGTCGAGGTGTTCGGCGACGTCGTCTTCGACACCGTCATCACGCGCACCGTGCGTTTCCCGGAGACGAGCGTCGCCGGCGAGCCGATCACCACGTGGGCGCCGAAGTCCGCGGGTGCCGACGCGTACCGGTCGTTGGCCCGCGAGGTCATCCACCGGGACACCGCACCCCAGTCTTGACCGACGGGACGGTCGTGACGGACACGACGGTCGGGGACGCGCCGACGCCCACCGGATTCCAGGTGCGGCTCACCAACTTCGAAGGCCCGTTCGACCTGTTGCTGACCCTGATCGGGCAGCACCGACTCGACGTCACCGAGGTCGCACTGCACACCGTCACCGACGACTTCATCGCGTACACCCGCGCGATGGGCGCGGAGATGGGTCTCGACCAGACCACCGAGTTCCTGGTGGTCGCGGCGACCCTGCTGGACCTCAAGGCCGCCCGCCTCCTGCCGTCGGGCGAGGTGGACGACGCCGAGGACCTGGCGTTGCTCGAGGTGCGGGACCTGCTGTTCGCCCGGCTGCTGCAGTATCGGGCCTACAAACAGGTGGCTCAGTTGTTCGGCGAACTGGAGAACGCCGCGCTGCGGCGCTATCCGCGATCGGTCTCGCTCGAGGACTCGTTCGCGTCGCTGCTGCCGGAGGTGTTGCTCGGTGTGGATCCGCGCCGCTTCGCCGAGATCGCCGCGGCGGCGTTCACCCCGCGCGAGGTGCCGACGGTCGGTCTCGGCCATCTCCACGCGTCGGCGGTGTCGGTCCCGGAACACGCGCGGGCGATCCTGGCGATGCTGCGCGACCGCGGAATGGGTGAGTGGGCGACGTTCGCCGACCTGGTCCGCGACTGCGAGGTCACCGTCGAGGTGGTCGCACGGTTCCTCGCGCTGCTCGAGCTGTATCGCGAGAAGGTCGTCGCGTTCGACCAACCCGAGGCGTTGGGCGATCTCGCGGTCACCTGGACCGGCGACGACGACGCTGCCGACATCGACCGGATGGACGTCTCGAGGATGGAGGACTACGGATGACAGCGAGCGAGGACGCTCCCGACGCCCTGTCGGACGCCGAGGTGCGCGCGGCGCTCGAGTCGGTGCTGCTCGTGGTCGACACCCCGGCATCCGTCCCGCAGCTCGCCTCGGCCCTGGACTGTGACGAAACGCGCATCCGGCAGGCGCTGACCGCCATGGCCGCCGACCTCACCGCCCGCGGCAGTGGCATCGACCTGCGGTTCGCCGGCGACGGGTGGCGTTTCTACACCCGCACCGAGTACGCGCCCTATGTCGAACGGCTCCTCCTCGACGGTGCGCGGTCCAAGCTCACCCGAGCGGCACTGGAAACCCTCGCTGTGATCGCCTATCGTCAACCGGTTACCCGCGCACGAGTCAGTGCTGTGCGCGGAGTGAACGTGGACGGCGTGATGCGCACTCTCCTCGCGAGAGGTCTCATCGCCGAGGCGGGTCCCGACCCGGACTCTGCGGCGACGCAGTACGTCACCACGGAAATGTTCCTCGAACGGTTGGGGTTGGCGTCACTGTCCGACCTCCCCGAACTTGCTCCGCTGCTTCCGGGCGTGGACATGATCGACGACATCAGTGACAGCATGGACTCCGATCCGCGGGTCCTGCGTGCCGAGCGTCGACGAGAGAACACCGAGTCGAACTCGACCACCGAGTTCGGCACCGACACCACAGACGAATAGGTAAGAAACGTGAACGACTCCGCTCGCCGTGATGGCACACCGGACCGGGACGGCGCATCCGACGCCTCCACTCCCGAACGACAGAAGAAGCGCCCCAACAAGAAGGTCGCCGCTGCTGCGTACAGCAAGCGCACCGAGAGCCGTAAGCCCGGCGGCAAGTCCGGGTACCCCCGGGTGGCTCCGAAGAACAGCGGCTCCAAGCCCGGCAAGTCGCCGAAGCCGGAGCGCAAGACGACGGCTGCTCCGACCATCAGCAACGCCAAGCCCGCCCGCCATCAGCACACCGACGGCCCGCGGCCGCACGTGGCTCCGGAGGACGGTGTGCGCTTGCAGAAGGTGCTCGCCCAGGCAGGTGTCGCCTCGCGTCGCGCCGCCGAGCAGCTCATCGACGAGGGACGCGTCGAGGTCGACGGCCGCATCGTCACCGAGCAAGGTGTCCGCGTCGACCCCGAGGTCGCGGTCGTGCGGGTGGACGGCACCCGTGTCGTCATCAAGGCCGATCTGGTCCACATCGCGCTGAACAAGCCGCGCGGATGGCAGTCCACGATGTCGGACGACCTCGGTCGGCCCTGCATCGGCGACATCGTCTCGGAGCGGGTCCAGGCAGGACAGCGGCTCTTCCACGTCGGCCGACTCGATGCCGACACCGAAGGCCTGATCCTGCTCACCAACGACGGCGATCTGGCCCACCGGCTGATGCACCCCTCCTTCGAGGTGTCCAAGACGTACCTCGCCACGGTGCAGGGTGTCCTGGACCGCGACGCGGGCAAGAAGCTGCGTTCCGGAGTCGAACTCGACGACGGACCGGCGAAGGTGGACTCCTACGCGGTGCTCGACGTGAACGAGGGCAAGACGCTCGTGAAGGTCGTGCTGCACGAGGGTCGCAAGCACATCGTGCGCCGACTGTTCGACTCGGTCGGGTTCCCGGTGAAACGCCTGGTGCGCACCGACATCGGGGCCGTCGCCCTCGGCGACCAGCGCCCCGGCACGCTGCGGGTGCTCGGTCGCGGCGAGGTCGGCAGTCTGTACGGGGCGGTCGGCCTGTGACCGCGTCGGAGGATCGACTGATCGTCGCGATGGACGGCCCGTCCGGTACCGGCAAGTCGTCCGTCTCCCGCCTGTTGGCGACCCGGCTCGGTGCGTCCTACCTCGACACCGGTGCGATGTACCGCGCGGCGACGGCATGGGTGCTGACGAACGACGTCGATCCCGGAGACGCCGACGCCGTCGCTGCGCTCACCGAGTCCATCGACCTCTCCATCGGCACCGATCCCACGGGGGAGCGGGTCGAGGTGTCGGGCGAGGACGTCACCGGTCCGATCCGCGGGTCCGCCGTGACGGCGGCCGTCTCCGCGGTGTCCGCCGTGCCCGCTGTGCGCGAGAAACTCGTTGCGCTGCAACGAGAGATCGCCGACACTGCCGGTCGCATCGTCGTGGAGGGTCGCGACATCGGCACCGTCGTCCTCACCGACGCTCACATCAAGATCTATCTGACCGCGTCCGCGGAGACGCGCGCCACGCGTCGTAACGACCAGAACATCGCCGAGGGCCGCGGGGACGACTACGACGCCGTGCTCGCCGACGTCCAGCGTCGGGACCACGCGGACTCCACACGTGCCACGTCCCCGCTGCGACCCGCGGACGATGCGGTCACCGTGGACACCAGCGACCTCGACAAGGACGCGGTGATCGACGAACTGATGCGTCTGGTCACCGAGCGTCTGGACATCGGGCGTCCGACTCATGCCCCGGAAGGAGCACGCTCATGAGCGACAACACATTCGACACGCTCGACGCGACCGAGGTCTACGCCTCGGACGGCATCTGGTCCGAGGAGTCGGACTGGGAGGACATCGACTTCGAGGGTGACGGCGAGGCCGAGGCCGAGGTCGCCGTTCCCACCCTCGCCGTCGTCGGTCGGCCCAACGTGGGCAAGTCCACGCTCGTCAACCGCATCATCGGCCGCCGCGAGGCCGTCGTGGAGGACGTTCCCGGCGTCACCCGCGACCGTGTCTCGTACGAGGCCAACTGGTCCGGACGTCGATTCATGGTGCAGGACACCGGCGGTTGGGAGCCCGACGCCAAAGGGATGCAGCAGTCGATCGCCCGGCAGGCCGAGATGGCGATGCAGACGGCGGACGCCATCCTGCTCGTCGTCGACGCCGTCGTCGGTGCGACGGCGACGGACGAGGCCGTGGCACGAGTCCTGCGTCGGTCGAAGACGCCGGTCATCCTGGTGGCCAACAAGGTCGACGACGAGCGCACGGAATCCGAAGCGGCACTGCTGTGGTCGCTGGGTCTCGGTGAGCCCCGTCCGGTCAGTGCGACGCACGGCCGCGGTACGGGCGATCTGCTCGACGACGTCCTGGCAGTCCTGCCCGAGACGCCCCGCGAGGGAACCGGTGTCGCCGGCCCTCGTCGTGTCGCCCTGGTCGGCAAGCCGAACGTGGGCAAGTCCAGCCTGCTGAACAAGCTCACCGGCGACGAGCGATCGGTCGTGCACGACATCGCCGGCACCACCGTCGACCCGGTGGACTCACTGGTGGAACTGGGCGGCAAGGTGTGGCGTTTCGTCGACACCGCGGGGTTGCGCAAGCGCGTCAGCCACGCCAGCGGCGCCGAGTTCTACGCCTCGCTCCGCACCAAGGGCGCCATCGACGCGGCCGAGGTCGCGATCCTGCTGCTCGACGCGTCCGAGGTCATCTCCGAGCAGGACCTGCGGGTGCTCTCGATGGTCGCCGACGCGGGCCGCGCACTGGTCATCGCGTTCAACAAGTGGGACCTCGTCGACGACGACCGTCGTGGCCAGCTCGAGAAGGAGATCGACCGGGACCTGATGCGCGTGCCGTGGGCGCAGCGCGTCAACGTCTCGGCCAAGACCGGTCGTGCGGTGCAGAAGCTCGTGCCCGCTCTGGAGACGTCGCTCGCGTCGTGGGACAAGCGCATCTCGACCGGTCAGCTGAACTCCTGGCTCAAGGAGGTCGTGGCCGCGACGCCGCCGCCGATGCGTGGTGGTCGACTGCCGCGCGTCATGTTCGCCACGCAGGCGAGCACGCGCCCGCCGACGTTCGTGCTGTTCACCACCGGTTTCCTCGAGGCCGGGTACCGCCGGTTCCTCGAGCGCCGACTGCGTGAGGAGTTCAACTTCGACGGCAGTCCGGTGCGGATCTCGGTGCGTATCCGGGAGAAGCGGGACCGCAAGAAGAAGTAGGCGACTGCCCCGGTGGTGCTGCTGAGGCGATTGGCGTCCAGCGTCGTCACTGGGGTAGTGTTTGCTCGTTCCCTTCGGGGCACACACGATCCCTTTCGAGGGATCGCGGGCTGTGGCGCAGCTTGGTAGCGCACCTGACTGGGGGTCAGGTGGTCGCAGGTTCAAATCCTGTCAGCCCGACACAGAAATGGCTCCGGACGGTTGTCCGGGGCCATTTTCCATGTTCGCGTCCAGTGCGGTGCGCGCGGAGGCCGCGCCCGTGGTCGTCGACTTCCTCGGCAGCTGAGAGAGCCTGCCGTGGGAGAATGACGGGAGTACATCACCCGTCAGGAGTGCGCGAAGGAGGGCAGCGGCGGTGTCTTCCTCCCCGGCGATGAGCCGTCGAGAACGGAACAAGCAGGACAAGCTCGACCGCATCACCACGGCGGCACGCGACCTCTTCGCCGAGTACGGCGTGAGTGAGGTGACCACACAACAGGTCGCCGACCGCGCCGACGTGGGAACCGGAACGGTCTTCCTGTACGCGAAGAACAAGGGTGAACTGCTTCTTCTGGTGCAGAACTCGGACTATGCGAGCGCGCTCGAGCGGGGCATCGCCGCGGCCGCCCACGTCGTGGATCCGGTCGAGGCCGTCATGGCCGTCCTCAGGCCGGTCGTCGAGTGCAACCGCAAGCAGATCGAGAACGGCCGGACCTATCAGCGAGAGGTCGTGTTCGGTGACGACACGGAACCTCATCGTCGTGAAGCGTTGTCACTCGCCGCGCGGACCGAGGCGGTCGTCGCGGAGATCCTCGGCCGCGACGACGACGACGCGACGCACCACCCGGACCGGCAGGTGCAGGCCCACATCGTCTCCGCCATCCTGTTTCTCAGCATGGCTCTGACGGCGAACGCGACCAAGAGCGTCGCGGACGTGGCGGCAGAGATCGAGATGCAGATCGGCGTCCTGCTCGGCCGTTGAGGCCACTCACGGCGTGTCGAACATGAAGAAACCTTCATCGTCGTCTCATGGGACGGTCATGGACCCCCGGCATAGTTGCTGTCATGCGCTCCTCCCGCCCACTCGCCGCGGCCGCCGTCCTGGTGGCCATCGCGTGCGTTCTCGTCGCCGGGGTCCTGGTGACGCGATCACCGGCGCCACGCCTCGACCCCTCGCCCGTCGTGGTGAGTGTGGAGCCGGAGCCGACGCCCGAGGTGATCGCTCCCACACCTGATGTCCCGCCTGCCTCGCCCGCGCCGGCCGTGCAGGCACCGCCGATCGTCGACTTCTCCGACGACGACGCGGACGACGCGGACGACGGCGATGACGGCGCCGACGACGTCGACGACGTCGACGGCGGTGACGACGATGAGTGACGCCGCCGGTGTCTCGGCTCGCCGCGGATCGGCTCTTCCGGCACGGTGGAAGATCACCGCCTGGATCATGTTGACGACCCTTCTTCTGTTGGTGGTCGTGCTGGTGACCGCCCGCAATCTGTTGTTGCGCGACGTCGACGTGCGCGCCAACGGGGACGTCGCGCAGGAAGCCGAGGAGTTCCGGACCTTCGCGTCCGAGGGGGTCGATCCCACGACGACGCAGCCGTTCGTCTCGGTGGAGCGGCTTCTCGAGGTGTACCTCGCCCGGCAGTCGGCCGGCACGGGTGAAGTGATGTTCGGCGTCGTGGGCGACTCGGTACTGACTCAGCCCGGCGTCGATGTGCCGACCGTGCTCGCACCGGGGTCACCGATCCTGACGACGGTCGTGCAGTCGGCCGAACCCGCCGGAGTGCTGGACACCGACAACGGCGAGATGCGGTGGGGGCACGTCGTCATCGACGACGCGACCGGCCGCGCCGGCACGTTCGTCGTCACGGCGTTCACCGGTGCGAACCGTGATCTCGTCGATCGGACCATGCGAACCATGGCAGTGGTCGGCGCCGTCGGACTGCTGCTGACGACTGGAATCGCGTATCTCGTCGCCGGTCGCATTCTCGCTCCCGTCCGCACGGTGCGCACGGTCGCGGCCGAGATCGGGGAGACGGATCTGACCGCGCGCGTCCCGGTCCACGGGCGCGACGACATCTCCGATCTCGCCGAGACGTTCAATGCGATGCTCGACCGGCTGGAGCAGGCGTACGTCACCCAGCGACAGTTCGTGGACGATGCCGGACACGAACTGCGCACGCCGATCACGATCGTCCGGGGGCATCTCGAGCTCATGTCGGAGGACCCGGAGGACCGGCGGCGTACGTTGGCGCTCGTCGACAGCGAGCTCGCCCGCATGGGGCGGATCGTCAGCGATCTGCTCATGTTGGCCAAGGCCGAGCAGCCCGATTTCGTCGTGCCCGCCCCCGTCGATGCGGCGCAACTCGTCCTCGATATCGAGTCGAAGGTGCAGACGCTCGGCGATCGGCAGTGGTTGCTGATGCAGGTCGCGGAGGGCTCGTGTGTTCTGGACGCCCAGCGCGTCACGCAGGCCATGGTCCAGCTCGCGGCCAACGCCGTCGGACACACCGAGGACGGGAGCCGCATCCGGCTCGGATCGACCTTCCACGACGACGGGGACGCTCGACGGTTGTCGCTGTGGATCGCCGACGACGGGCCCGGCGTCCGCCCCGAGGACGCGCCCGTCATCTTCGACCGTTTCCAACGCGGATCGCCCGCCGACCGGACGTCACCGGCAGCGCGGTCGGGAGCCGGCCTCGGACTCGCCATCGTCCGTGCCATCGCCGACGCCCACGGCGGCTCCGCCTGGGTGCGCAGTGTGCACGGCGAGGGGGCGACGTTCGGCCTCGACCTCCCGGCTCCGGGCCACAGCCCGCGGTCCGAGACCGGCCCGGCGCCCACGACAGACGATGCACTCACGAAGGAGATCCGATGAGCCGAATCCTGATCGCGGAGGACGACATCCACATCGCCTCCTTCGTCGGCAAGGGTCTGCGGGCCGCCGGGTACACCACCGAGCACGTCGCCGACGGCGAGACCGCGCTCATGATGGCGCGTGGCGGTGGCTTCGACATGGTGGTGCTCGACATCGGCCTGCCGGCGATGGACGGGTTCACGGTGCTCCGACAGTTGCGCGGCGAGGGTGTGTCGACACCCGTGGTGGTCCTGACCGCTCGGGACAGCGTGCGCGACACCGTTGCCGGGCTCGAGGGCGGCGCCAACGACTACATGACCAAGCCCTTCCAGTTCGCCGAGCTCCTCGCACGGGTACGCCTGCGGTTGCAGGACGACATCGCAGGTTCGGCGGACAACTCGCTGACCTCGGGGGACCTTCGTCTCGATCTGCGGTCACGCCGTGTGCACGTGGGGGAGTCGGTCGTCGATCTGACGGCGCGCGAGTTCGCTCTGCTCGAGACGTTCCTGCGCCACCCCGACCAGGTGCTGTCCCGTGAGCAGATCCTCGGGCAGGTGTGGGGATACGACTTCGATCCGGCCTCGAACGTGGTCGACGTCTACGTGCGTGCGTTGCGCGCGAAGATCGGCGCCGAGCGCGTGGAGACCGTGCGCGGGATGGGATACCGCGTCCGATGACCGTCACCGAGTTCGCGACGACGCCGCCCGGGCGGCGTACTCCCACCAGTCCTGTCCCGACCCGGACGCCGCGGCGAGTTCCGACGCCGTCGCCGCGGACCCTCGTCAGTGCCGTCATTCTCGCGGTGCTCGCCGTCGGTGTCGTCCTTGCAGGAGTGGCCGGCGATCTGACCGCACACGGGACCATCACGGTGCTGGTCTTCCTCGTCGCGGTGTGGATGTGGATCTTCTCGCCCCTCGACGACACCCACGTCGCTCTGGGCGCCGCTCTGACGTTGGTGATCCTGGGTCCCGTGTCCACCGAGACCTTCACGCGCACACTGGGTGACACCGTGATCTGGCTGTTGGTCGGGTCGTTCGTCATCGCCGCGGCGGTGACGGCCAGCGGCCTGTCCGCTCGGGTTGCGGCACGCGTGCTGTCGGCTGCCCGGTCACCGCGGCAGCTCGTCCATCTGGTCACCCTCGTGCTGCTCCTGACGACCTTCGCGATCCCGTCGACGTCGGGCCGGGCTGCGCTGGCGCTGCCGGTGTTCCTCGCTCTGGCGACCGTTCTGCGTGAACGGCCCCGAGTGGTGCTGACGCTGTCCCTGGTCTTCCCCGCGGTGATCCTCTGCTCCGCGGTCGGGTCGCTGCTGGGGGCCGGCGCGCACCTCATCACCAGCGAGATCGTGCGCACGACGACCGGATCGGGCATCGGGTTCCTGCAGTGGGCGATTCTCGGACTGCCGCTCGCGATCGTGTGGTCGCATCTCGCGGCGGAGATCGCGCTGTCCCTGTTCACCGATCGAGCGGAGCGACGCCGACCGCTCTCGGTGACACGCGACGCGTTCGTCGGGTCCACCGGGCCATTCACCGTCCCGCAGAAGCGTGTCCTGCTCGTTCTGGTCGCCGTCGTGACCCTGTGGTGCACCGAGCCGGTGCACGGTGTCGAACCGGCCATCGTCGCGATGATCGGCGCACTGCTCGCGTCGGCACCGTTCGTCGGGGCCACCACGCTGCCGGCCGCCGTTCGCACCATCCCGTGGAGCCTGCTGCTCTTCATGGCCGGAACACTGTGTCTCGGAATGGCGCTGACCACGACGGGTGCCGCCGAGTGGTTCGCCGACCTGGTCTTCGGGCCCATCAGCGCGCTCGGGTCGTCCGCGGCGACCGTGTTCGTGGTCGTACTGGTGCTGGTGTCGCTGCTGTCCCACCTCGTGGTCCAGTCACGGTCCGCCCGCTCCGCGGTGCTCGTCCCCGTCGTCGTCGCCACTGCGCCGGTGCTCGGCATCGATCCTGCCGCCGCGGCGTTCGCTTCCACCGCTGCCGCCGGCTTCTGCCTCACCCTCACCAGTTCGGCCAAACCGGTGGCGATGTTCGCCGCGAGCGACTCCGTCCCGGGGTTCTCGGCAGGCCACCTTCTCCGCCTGTCCGCCGCCGTCGCCCCGGTGTCCGTCGCTCTCGTTCTCGTCTGCTCGGTATGGCTGTGGCCTGCCCTCGGTCTTCCGCTGTACCTGCCCTGACTGCTCCCACCCCTATCTCAGGAGAACCATGTCCACACGAGTTCCCCAGCGCATCCTCGTCGCCCCCAGCGGCTTCAAGGAGAGCCTCTGCGCCGAGTCCGTCGCGTCCGCCATCGCATCGGGGGTGCGGCGCGCACTACCCGGAGTTCGGGTCGACACCGCGCCCATCGCCGACGGCGGTGAGGGAACGGCACGCACACTGGCGGCCGCGACGCGCGGCACCCTCCACGAGACGACGGTCGTCGGACCGGTGGGGGAGCCGGTGCCCTCGCACTGGGCCCGACTCGGTGGCTCCGAGCGCTCCGTCGCCGTGGTGGAGATGGCGGCTGCGGCGGGGCTCTCCCTCGTACCGCACGATCGGCGCGATCCCGGCGCGACCACCACCTACGGTGTCGGCCAGCTCATGGCCGCGGCGCTCGACGCGGGCGCGGACACGATCCTGGTGGGTTGCGGCGATTCCGGCACCTGCGACGGGGGAGCCGGGGCACTGCAGGCGCTCGGCGCCAGGATCCTCGACGTGCAGGGCCATGAGATCGGCCGCGGCGGTCGAGAACTGATCCGGGCGCACCACCTCGATCTGACGGCGCTGCATCCCCGTCTCGCCGAGGTCGACGTCGTGCTCGCGTGCAATCCGCACAACGTACTGTGCGGACCCAGCGGTGTCGCCCGCGTGTTCGGACCTCAGAAGGGGGCGTCCCCGGATCAGGTGGACGAACTCTCCGCCGCCCTGGACAACTGGGCGCGCGTCCTCGAGCGGGACGGTGTGGCCGCCGGCGATGTGGCGACCGGAGCGGGCACGGGAGCGTCGGGCGGACTGGGTGCAGGACTCGCGGCCGGGGTCGGGGCGCAGTTGCGGTCCCGATTCGATGCGTTGCTGGACTCGGGCCTGTCGGGAATCGACCTCGACCGCCGAATCCGCAAGGCGGACCTCGTCATCACTGCCGAAGGGTCCATCGACTTCCAGACCCCGCGTGGCAAGGTCCCGGCGGAGGTGGCGCGGCGCTGCCAGCAGTTCGGCGTGCCGGTGATCGCGTTGGCGGGATCACTCGGTCGCGGAGCGCCGGCGGTGCACGACGTGGGCATCGCCGCCATTGCGTCCATCATCACGGTGCCGATGCCGTTGTCCGAGGCGGTCGCGAACGGCGAGCGGTTGCTCACCGACGCCGCCGAACGGACCATGCGCATGATCCTGCTCGGTGGTGCGGTCTCCGCTCGATCCGGCAATCGGAGTCGTAAGAAGTCGGCGTGAGGCCGGTCGATGTCGGTGTCAGCGAATGCCGAGGATGGCGTCCAGCAGCGACGGAACACTCGGCGCGGTCACGATCGTCGGGGTCGCCAGACCGAACGCCCCCAGCGCGGTGAGTACGTCGTCGCTCTGGGTCGCCGGGCCGCCGTAGGTGTTGGCCGCGACCGTGAAGTCGTCGCCGATGGAGGCCGAGGCGACGACGCTGGACCCGTCGTCCGCCCAGCCCCACTTCGTTCCGGTGGCGGCGGCGAGCCGACCGGTGCCCCAGTCCTGGACCGTGCCGTCGGCCGCGACCGGTAGCGCCGTGGTCATCCACGTGAGGACGGGGCTGCCGGGATCGGTGCGCTTCTTGGTGTCGAGGAAGCGCACGGTGTCGGCCGTGCTGGTGTAGGAGTCGCCCCAGAAGCTGCCTCGCGAGGTCGCGGTCAGTCCGTACTCGCGCGCCGCGGCGTCGATGGCGCCGGGGTACTTGCTGTCGAGCAGCGAGGCGGCCCAGTCGTCGCTCACCTGGATCATGCGAGCGGCGAGGTCGCGGTCCTCCGCGGACGAATCACCCTGTCGGAGCACGTGATCCGCCAGGTAGAGCTTGACCGTGGAGAGTCCCGGCCGTGCCTCGTTCTCGTTGGCAGTGCCGACGTGGACGCCCGTGGAGAGCGAGGTGTACGACAGGGAGGTCCGCTCCGGGACGCCGGAGAAGTCGCCCGGTGCGGGCGCGGCGCTCGCGGGGGCCGCGAGGGCGGTGACCAGTGCGACGCCCACTGCGGCGGTCGCGAACCAGGTGGCCGGTCGTCTGTGTCGAACGTTCATCGTGCTGCCCCTCCGGCGGTCGTGCCGCCGACGAACGACGAACACCGTCGAATCTATTGCCTCCGCTACCGGAACGGTGGACGACGCCGCGGTGGCGTGGTGGGGATCACATACCCGCGCGGCCCGGTGATCACGCTGTCCCGGAGTGAACAGCCGCTGAGAAATTGCTGTGACTCGTCGGCATGTTCACCGATCCGTCACCGCAGTGTCGGATCGATGGGCAATACTCGCGTCGTGACACGCACACCCTTCCCCGCAGCCTCCCGGTCGACGACGCCCGGCGCAGCACCCCTGTCCACCGATCCGACGGATCCGTCGGAGACCGACCTCGCGATGGTCGCCTTCCTGCGGCGGTGGTACGTCTACGGCGGCGGCCGCGCCGAGGACATCCTGGTGGAGTTCGGACTCACGCCCCACGAGTTCTTCGGTCGTGCGAAGGTGTTGCTGGAGAACGGCGTTCGGGTCACCGACCGCGCGCTGGTCGAGCCCATGCTCGCCGTCTGCCGGAAGCGGCTCTGGCTCGGTCAGTGACGACCGGCCTCACACCGACCGTGAAGTGACGTTCTCTCGCTCCGACGACCGCCGTGTGCGTGTCGAGGGACACGCACACGGCGCACGCGTCTGTCAGCGCAGGTGATGGACCTCCTGCAGCCCGTACACGGGGGTGTCCAGGCCTTCGTACCGAGCCTTCAGCTGTAGGCCGAGGTAGAGCGAGTAGTGCCGCGACTGGTGCAGGTTGCCGCCGTGGAACCACAGGTTGTCCTGCTGCGTCGGCTTCCACATGTTGCGCTGCTCGCCCTCCCACGGGCCGGGGTCCTTGGTGGTGTCGGAACCGAGACCCCAGCACTTGCCCACCTTGTCGGCCGTCTCCTGGTCCACCAGGTCGGCCACCCAGCCGTTCATCGATCCGTAGCCCGTCGCGTACACGACGAGATCGGCCTCGAGTTCCGTCCCGTCGGACAGCACCACCGAGTTCTCCGTCAGGTGGTCGACCTGGCCGCCGACGAGGTGGATGCTGCCGTCCGCCACCAGCTCCGAGGCGCCGACATCGATGTAGTAGCCGGAGCCGCGCCGCAGGTACTTCATGAAGAGTCCGGAGCCGTCGTCTCCGAAGTCGTGCTGGAAGCCGGCCTTCTCGAGGCGGTCGTAGAAGTCCCTGTCCTTCTCGGCGATCTGCTGGTACACCGGGATCTGGAACTCGTGCATGATGCGGTACGGCAGTGAGGCGAAGGTGAGATCCGCTTTCTGCGTGGTCATTCCGGATTCGACGGCGCGCTCGGAGTACAGGTCGCCCAGCGCGATCTCGCACAGCGAGTCGGACTTGACGATGTGAGTGGACGATCGCTGGAGCATCGTGACGTCGGCGCCCGTCTCGAACAGCGCCTTGCAGATGTCGTGCGCCGAGTTGTTCGAGCCCACCACCACGACCTTCTTGCCGACGTAGGCGTCCGGACCGGGATGCTGACTCGAGTGATGCTGCTCGCCCCGGAAGACGTCCATTCCCGGGAAGTCGGGGATGGAGGCCTTGCCGGACATGCCCGTCGCCATCACCAGCTGCTTCGGTCGCAGCGTCACCTCCTCGCCGTCACGATCGACCACCACGGTCCATTCCCCGGCCGCCTCGTCGAAGGTCGCCGACAGGGCCGTCGTCTTCGACCAGTACGGCACCTCCATGACCTTCGTGTACATCTCGAGCCAGTCGCCGATCTTGTCCTTCGGGGCGAACACCGGCCAGTTGTCCGGGAACGGCAGGTAGGGGAGGTGGTCGTACCAGACCGGATCGTGGAGGCACAGCGACTTGTAGCGTCCTCGCCACTGATCACCGGGGCGCTCGCCGCGATCGACGACGATGGCCGGGACGCCCATCTGACGCAGGCGAGCGCCCAGAGCGATGCCACCCTGACCGCCGCCGACGACGAGGGCGTAGGGCTGGATGCCGTATCCCAGTTCCTTCTCCTCCGCCTCGCGTCGCTCGGCCCAGGTCTTCGTCTCCTTGTTCGAGCCGTGCACAGCCCCCATCGGTCGCGCGTGCCCGCGCGGTTCCTCGTACCCCTTCAGTTCCTGCATCGTCGTCAGCAAGGTCCAGGCGAGCGACTCGCCGGACTCCGCGTCGGTGCGTAGCCGCAGATGTCCCTTGCCGCGTGCCGTCGCGGTCTCGAACTCGATCCATGCGGAGGTGACACCGTCGGCCTCGTCGGGTGTCTCGGTCGTGCGGAAACCCTGCGGACCGACGTCGGCGAGCCGTGCCGTCAGCATGTCCGCGATACCGTCGCGTCCCTCGACGGTCTTCAGGTTCCAGGTGAACGTCACCAGGTCGCGCCAGAAGCTGTCGACGGCGAACATCGCGACGACTCGATCGATGTCCCGCGCAGCGAGCCCCGCTTCGAAATCGGCCAACCATGCATTTACTCGCTCCTGCGGAGTGGTCTGCGTGGGTGGCTCGAGGGTCTGGGTCATGACAACTCCGTCTTCGTCGTTCCGTGGTCGTGCTCGTGTGATGCACAGCACACGCCGTGGACGCGGTCCGAGGAAGAGTTGCAGCGGGTTGCAGTCGCAAGTGCAACCGACTGCAACCCTGTCGTGCTGTGCCGCGTGTCACATAGAACGGTGATCACGGCCGTCGCTGGGACGGCGGGTGAGGAGTCGAACGATGCGCGCAGCGGTGTACCACGGGCCCGGCAAGGTCGAGATCGCCGATGTCCCGGAGCCCGACCCGGGACCGGACCAGGTGAAGATCGCCGTCGGCGCGAACGGCATCTGCGGTACCGACCTGCACGAGTACTACGCCGGTCCCATCTTCGTTCCCACCGAGCCCCACGCCCTGACCGGTCAGCAGATGCCGCTGATTCTCGGCCACGAGTTCTCGGGCACCATCACCGAGATCGGCGCGGGAGTGACGGGATGGTCGATCGGTGACCGTGTCGCCATCGAACCGCTGTACCGCTGCGGGCACTGTGGTCCGTGTCGAGCCGGCAACTACAACGTGTGCCAGTCGATCGGCTTCCACGGACTGATGTCCGACGGCGGTATGGCCGAGTACACGGTGGTGCCGACCGAAATGCTGCACGCGCTGCCGGACTCCGTGTCCCTCGATCTGGGTGCGCTGGTGGAGCCGATGTCGGTGGCCTACCACGCGGCGACTCTGGGTGAGGTGCGCGAAGGCGACACCGCGATGGTGTTCGGGGCGGGACCGATCGGCATCGGACTCTGGTTCGCGCTGCGCGGCAAGGGGCTCGACGACATCCTCGTGGTGGAGCCGTCCGCGACCCGGCGGGCAGCGATCGAGGCGCACGGTGCACGCACTCTCGACCCCACGTCCGTCGACGTCCCCGCTTTGGTGGCCGACGAGACCGACGGGCGCGGCGCCGACGCCGTGTACGACGCGGCCGGTGTCGCGCCGGCGGTGGCGACCGCGCTGGCGTGCGTCGGGTCCCGCAAGCCGATGGTCAGCGTGGCGATCTACGAGAAGCCGCTCACCACACCGCTTCTCGATCTGGTGATGAAGGAGGCCCGCATCCAGGGGTCGCTCTGCTACACCTCCGCCGACTACGACGCCGTCATCGCTCTGATGGCCGACGGCGTGTACGACCCCACCGGGTGGGTGTCGCGCATCGGGATGGACGCGGTGATCGACGACGGCTTCGAGGCACTGCATGCCGGCACGAAGATGAAGGTTCTCGTCGATCCGTCGCTCTGACCTCCGTCCCGGACATCCACCATCACATGAAGGAGACACGCATGAGCATCGACGGACAGGTCGCACTCGTCACCGGCGCAGGACAGGGAATCGGGAGGGGAATCGCCCTCCGACTCGCGCGGGACGGCGCGGACATCGCCCTCGTCGACGTGCACCCCGACGGCATCGGCAAGGTCGCCGACGAGGTGCGGGAGCTCGGTCGCGCAGCCACGACGATCGTCGCCGACGTCAGCGATCGCCGCCAGGTGTTCGACGCCGTGAACCGGGCCGCCGCCGAGTTGGGAGGTCTCGACATCATGGTCAACAATGCCGGGATCGCACTCGTCGGCCCGCTGTCCGAGGCCACGCCGGAGGAGGTCGGCCGCATCCTGTCGATCAACGTCGAAGGTGTGCTGTGGGGTATCCAGGCGGCCGCCGCGACGTTCATCGAACTCGGTCGGCCCGGCCGCATCATCAACGCGTCGTCCATCGCAGGGCACGACGGGTTCGAGATGCTCGGTGTGTACAGCGCCACCAAGTTCGCCGTGCGCGGTCTCACGCAGGCCGCCGCCAAGGAGTACGCGTCCGCCGGGATCACCGTGAACGCCTACTGCCCGGGTGTGGTCGGCACGGACATGTGGGTCACCATCGACAAGCGGTTCGCCGAACTGACCGGCGCGGAGGAGGGCGCGACCTACGAGAAGTTCGTGGGCGGTATCGCGTTGGGCCGAGCCGAGACTCCCGACGACGTCGCGGGATACGTGTCCTACCTCGCCGGGCCCGACGCGGCGTACATGACCGGTCAGGCCGGTCTCATCGACGGCGGACTCGTCTACCGATGACCGATCGGGACAGACCCGGGCATGACGCGCACTGTGATGTGGAGCACAATCGGTGTCGATGACTCGAACCTCCGAACCCGAGCCCGCCGTCGCGGCAGGTGAGGACCCACGTCGGTACGCACAGCTGCTGTCCGCCGTGTACGACGCGACCATGTCGGGTGCCCGCGCGCCCGCTCGCCCCCGCGACGTCATCGGTGACTCGTGGCAGCGCGTGATGAACCTGGGTGTCGATCCGGAGAACCGCGGACCCGCCGATGCTGTCGACGCCGCGGCACTCGAGCAGATGCGTCGGGACTCGGGGCTCGTGGAGATCCTGCCGGAGTTGACCGGGAGCCTGCGTTCGGTTCTGCAGGACTCCGACAACCTACTGGTGGTCGCGGACCGGCTCGGGCGGGTGCTGTGGCGCAGCGGGGCACCCTCGGTGCTCGACCGCGCCGATCGGCTCGGCTTCGTCGAGGGGGCCGACTGGGCCGAGGACAGTGTGGGAACCAACGCCATCGGCACGGCACTGGTCTCGCGCTCGGCGGTGCAGATCTTCTCCGCCGAGCACTTCGTGCGCACTCACCACGCGTGGACCTGCGCGAGCAGTCCCATCAAGGATCCGCGTACCGGCCGGGTGCTGGGCCTCGTCGACGTCAGCGGACCCGCGAGTTCGGTGCACCCGACCACGCTGGCGCTGATCGATGCCGTGTCTCGACTCGCCGAAGCTCAACTTCGCGAACAGCATCGACGCACGCTCGACAATCTGCGCTCGGTGGCCGCGCCGATGCTGGCTCGGTCGGAGACGCCCGCGCTGGCCGTCGACGGGCACGGGTGGGTCGCGGCGGTGGCGTCGGTCCCGGTGCGCAATCGGGTGCTGCTCCCCGACGAGGTGACGCCGGGCCGACTGTGGGTACCGACGCTCGGCGTGTGCGATCTGGAGCCGCTGCCCGGTGGCTGGATGGTGCGACCGGCGTCCTCGCAACGCGACGGAGTGGTCGACGGGGAGTCGACGCCGACGAACATCCGCATCGACGTGTCCGACCCCTCGCGCACCGTGGTCGAGGTGTCGAGTCCCTTCGGAACCTGGTCCCACGAGCCGACACCTCGGCACGCGGAGATCCTCTTCCTGCTCGCCGCGAGGAGGGACGGGCGCACCGCGGCAGAACTCGCGACGGAACTGTTCGGCGACAACGGCCGTGCCATCACGGTCCGGGCCGAGATGTCACGGCTGCGCAAGGCCTTCGCCGGCGTGGTGCTCGCGCAGCCGTACCGGATCGACGAGTCCGCTGTCGTGGAGCTGGCCCTTCCGGCGGATCGCTCGCGCATCCTGCCGTACTCGGCGGCGCCGGCCGTGCGCGCGCTGCGCGCACCGGCCCGGTGAGCCTGGCTAGTGTCGCCTGATGGACACGCGCCTCGAACGTGCAGAGATCGTGCGGACGCTGAACGGTTTCGAGAGTCGGCTCATCGAGGGCGGTGACGAGCGGCGGGCATCGGTCGTGGTGGCCGTCGGCGGGGAGCCCGGCGATCGGCACGTGCTGCTGACGAAGCGGCCCTCCCGTATGCGCGCGCATCCGGGTCAGTTCGCGTTGCCCGGCGGGCGTGTCGACGACGGCGAGACACCGGTCGAGGCCGCCCTGCGCGAACTCGACGAGGAGGTCGGCATCCGAGTCGGCCCGGACTCCGTGCTCGGGACGCTCGACGACTATCGGACCCGCTCCGGCTACGTCATCCGTCCGTTCGTGGTGTGGATCGCGGACTGGACCGGGGACGCGGTGCCCAATCCGGACGAGGTGGAGTTCCTGTACCGCGTCACCGCGGACGAGATCGACGTCGACGCCCGGTTCGTGTCGATCGCCGAGTCGCCGCGACCGGTGGTGCAGTGGCCTTTTCGCTCGAGCCTGGTGCACGCGCCCACGGGCGCGGTGGTGCACCAGTTCCGCGAGGTGGTGCTCGGTGGGCGGCACACCCGCGTGCACGACTACGAGCAGCCGGTCTTCGCCTGGCGGTAGCGGCTCGTCGGATCCGGACGGCGCGCCCGTGTGGAAAGCTCGGGGGATGACCGATCCGGCGTCCGACAGCCCTCGCGACGTGGTCGCCGGTGTCGTCGGCGATCGCATCCTGACGGTGCCCAATGCTCTGAGTGTCGTTCGTCTGCTCGGGGTGCCGGTGTTCCTGTGGTTGTTGCTGGGGGAGCAGGCGTACGGCTGGGCGCTACTGCTGCTCCTGCTCAGCGGGGCCACGGACTGGTTGGACGGCAAGCTCGCCCGGCTGCTCGACCAGTCGTCGGCCCTGGGTGCTCTGCTCGACCCGTTCGTCGATCGCCTGTACGTCGTCACCACACTGGTGGGGTTCGCCCTCGCGGGCATCCTCCCGTGGTGGGTGGCCGTGGTGCTGATCGCGCGGGACGGCATCCTCGCACTCACCCTGCTGCTCTACCGGCGGCGGGGACTCGCTCCGCCCGAGGTGATCTACCTCGGCAAGGCCGCGACGTTCGTTCTGATGAGCGCCCTGCCGTTCCTCCTCGCCGCGCGGGTGGACTGGGTCGGCGCCGACGTGATCGCGGTTCCCGCGCAGGCCCTGCTGGTGTGGGGGACCGCGCTGTACCTCTACACCGGCGCGCTGTATCTCGGCCTGGCGCTCGGTCCGGTCCGACGCCTCCCGCTCGCCGCACGATGAGCCGGGGAGCGCCCGCCTTGCGGAGGCGGAAAGCTCGCCAATACGCTCAGCGCGAGTGCGGTTCTCCTCGTCCGCACCGCGACAACGCCTGCGAAAGGACCCGGTTCACGTGAGCCAGACCGATATCCCCACCGAGTTGCGGTACACGGCCGAGCACGAATGGGTCCAGCGGACCGGCCCCACCACCGTGCGCGTGGGCGTCACCGACTACGCACAGTCGCAGCTCGGCGACGTCGTCTTCGTTCAGCTGCCCACCGAGGACGATGCGGTGTCGGCCGGTGAGTCGCTCGGCGAGGTGGAGTCCACCAAGAGCGTCTCCGACATCTACGCCCCGCTGTCGGCCAAAGTGGTTGCAGTGAACGGTGAACTGGACGGCGACCCCGAACTGGTGAACAGCGATCCGTACGGCGCCGGCTGGCTCGTGGACCTGTCCGTCGACTCCGAGAGCGATCTCGACGACGCTCTCGAGGCGATGATGGACGCCGAGGGGTACGCGTCGATCACGACCACGTAACAGCCGTGCCCGGCGGGCGGGCAAGCACGCCCGGGCGACGGTGTGTGCAAGGTACGGTCGGTAAGGTCCTCACGTGGTTCGGCGGCACCCCGGTCGGGGAACCGCGGAACCGTCAGACAAGCGTGACAAGAGAATGTGCTGAATCGCCTCGTGGGTGAGGGGCGATCAGATCGAGGAGGAGAAACGTGAGCGATAACGGCAACGACGGCGTCTACGGAGAGTCCCCCGCGGAGACCACCTCGGTCTTCCGAGCGGACTTCCTGAACGAGATCGATTCCGCAGCGGCGCCCCAGGGCTCCTCCGACGCACCGGTCTCCGGAGTCGAGGGTCTGCCCGTCGGTTCCGCCCTGCTCGTCGTCAAGCGGGGCCCCAACGCGGGCTCTCGCTTCCTGCTGGACCAGCCCACGACGTCCGCGGGACGCCACCCGGACAGCGACATCTTCCTCGACGACGTCACCGTGAGCCGTCGCCACGCGGAGTTCCGTCAGGACGACGAGGACTTCCAGGTCGTCGATGTCGGCAGCCTCAACGGCACCTACGTCAACCGTGAGCCCGTCGACTCCGCCGTTCTGGCGAACGGCGACGAGGTGCAGATCGGCAAGTTCCGCCTCGTGTTCCTGACCGGTCCGAAGGGTCAGTCCGCAGGCGGCCAGCTCGGCGAGACGTCTGCCGGCGCAGGTAGCTGATGACGGCAGTCGGGCAGCAGTCCGGTGGCGGCATGTCGATCGGGTCCGTACTCGATCGACTGCGCCCGGACTTCCCCGACGTCACCATTTCGAAGATCCGTTTTCTCGAGGCCGAGGGACTGATCTCCCCGGAACGAACGGCGTCGGGTTACCGGAGATTCTCCGTCGAGGACTGCGAGCGCCTGCGCTACGTCCTCACGGCGCAGCGTGATCACTACCTCCCGCTGAAGGTCATCAAGGAGCAGTTGGACGCGCTGGACAACGGCATCCGTTCCGTGGGTCCCGACGGTGTCGCCGCGGCGCCGAAGGGGCCACGTGTGCTGGCTCTGGCGCCCGGAAGTGTCTCGCCCACCGAGTTTCTCGGGGAGCGGCGCGTCCGGATGAGTCGTGCCGACCTGCTCGAGCGTGCGGGCGTGGACGAGCCGTTCCTGCTCGAACTGCAGAAGAGCGGCCTCGTCTCGGCGGGTCCGGCCGGCTTCTACGACGAGGAAGCCGTGGTGCTCGTGCGCACCGCGTGGGCGATGGCGCAGTACGGACTCGAGGTGCGGCATCTGCGCGCGTTCAAGCTCGCCGCGGACCGCGAGGCGAACCTGCTGGCTCAGGTCGCCGGGCCGGTGGCGCTGGGCCGTGACGCGGGCGCGCGAGACCGCGCCGAGGAGCTCGTCCGGGAGCTGGCCGCGTTGTCGCTGTCGCTGCACACGTCATTGGTCAAGTCCGCGGTGCACGGGATACTGGACAAGTAGTCCCGAGGGCGTGCGTCGGCCGCTCGCACGGCCGGTCGTCGGCGCCGCGGGTCAATACACTGGAGAGCACGTCCGCCCCGTCGAGTGCGCGGGCGACGAGTCACAGCAGCTGGGAGGCGGCGCGATGGGCGAGATGCGCGTGATCGGTATCCGGGTGGAGCAGCCACAGAATCAACCTGTTCTGCTGTTGCGGGAGTCGGACGGCGAACGGTACCTGCCGATCTGGATCGGCCAGACGGAAGCCACGGCGATCGCACTGGAGCAGCAGGGCGTGCAACCGCCGCGTCCGCTGACCCACGATCTCATCGGTGACATCGTCACGGCCCTCGGGCGATCCCTGAAGGAAGTCCGCATCGTCGATCTCCAGGAGGGCACCTTCTACGCCGACCTGGTCTTCGACCAGGACGTGCGTGTCTCGGCACGCCCGTCGGACTCGGTCGCCATCGCCCTGCGAGCCGGCGTGCCGATCTTCGCGGAGGAGCCCGTTCTGGCCGAAGCCGGTCTGGTCATGCCCGACGAGCGCGAGGACGAGGTGGAGAAGTTCAAGGAATTTCTGGACACCATCTCGCCGGACGACTTCAAGGCGACCGACGGTTAGATAACGATCGAGTCTCACCCTTGAGTTGAGGTTGAGGCTTACCGCGTGGCGCGTTGCCTCACGGCTCCGCGGTCCATAGCGTTCGGGTCGATGAAGGACGTGCCGCTCACCGCGGTGAGGGCGTATTCTCGACCTCGCCGAGCGTCACGGATGTCATCGTCGTTCTCACCGCGCGTACCGCACAGGTCCGCGGACGAGGACTCCAGGCGGACCATCCGAGAGGGAGAGAAACACGTGGCAGATCAGCCGCAGGAGCCGGAGCAGATGAGCCTGCTGGCATCGAACGACGTGGACGAGGTGCAACCCGGTCTCTTCCCCGACGATTCGGTTCCGGACGAGTTGGTCGGCTACCGCGTCCCCAGTGCGTGCCAGATCGCCGGCATCACCTATCGGCAGCTGGACTACTGGGCCCGCACCGGCCTCGTGGTGCCGTCCATCCGCGGCGCGGCAGGATCCGGCAGCCAGCGGCTGTACTCCTTCAAGGACATCCTGGTTCTCAAGATCGTCAAGCGACTGCTCGACACCGGCATCTCGCTCCAGAACATCCGCGTCGCCGTCGACCATCTCCGTCGTCGTGGCGTGGCGGATCTGGCCCGCATCACGCTGTTCTCGGACGGCACCACCGTCTACGAGTGCACGTCCGCCGAGGAGGTCGTCGACCTGCTGCAGGGCGGACAGGGCGTCTTCGGGATCGCGGTCAGCGGAGCCATGCGTGAACTGACCGGCGCCATCGCCGACTTCCCCGCCGAGCGTGCCGACGGCGGCGAGAGCCAGCCGACGCCCGAGGACGAGCTCGCCTCCCGCCGCAAGAATCGCGCGAGCCGCAAGACCGGCTGACCCGCCAACGCGCACTCCCATATACTGAGGAAGCGTCGACGCCGCGCGGGAGAGCTTCGCCGGGACACGGTCCGTCACAGGACCGAGCCCGACGAGCGCCGAAGGAGCAGCACCTCTCCGTCAATCTCTCAGGCACCCGGGACCGTGCGGGCTCCGACGCCTCTGGAAAGTGGTGGAATCGTCCACCCGCCCACGGGGAAAGGCGCCGCACGCGGCGGCCGAATCTCTCAGGCGCCCGGTGGTCTCGGGCATCACGACAGAGGGAGAGGGGCGTCCCTCCCTGCGTGTGGGGCGTGCACCTCGCCACCACCACGGGAGATCACGTGACCGCCGAACCCCGCTCGACCTCCGGACTCCGTACCTTCGTCGACCGCCACATCGGGCCCGACACGGAGCAGACCGCGCGACTTCTCGACGTCATCGGTGTGGCGAGCCTGGACGATCTCGCTGCCGCCGCGGTTCCCGCCGACATACTCGACGCGGTCGTCGACGGCATCGCGGACGGTCTGGACGCTCTGCCCGCGCCGGTCTCCGAGCACGAGGCACTCGCCGAACTGGCCGCGCTGGCCGCGAGCAACACCGTCGCGACGTCCATGATCGGCCAGGGTTACAGCGCCACGCTCACCCCGCCCGTCCTGGTGCGCAACATCCTCGAGAACCCGGCCTGGTACACCGCGTACACGCCGTACCAGCCCGAGATCAGCCAGGGCCGACTTGAGGCACTGCTCAACTTCCAGACCATGGTGTCCGACCTGACGGGTATGGACATCGCCAACTCCTCGATGCTCGACGAGGGCACCGCCGCGGCGGAGGCCATGACGCTGCTGCGCCGTGCCGGCAAGTCGAAGTCGGCCCGCCTGGTCCTCGACACCGACCTGTTCCCGCAGACCCGCGCCGTCATCGCGACGCGCGCGGAGCCGCTCGGCATCGAGCTCGTCGACGCCGACCTCGCGGCGGGCCTGCCCGAGGGCGAGTTCTTCGGTGTCGTGTCGCAGACGCCGGGAGCATCGGGCCGCATCGTCGACCTCACGTCGGTGATCGCCGAGGCGCACGATCGGGGCGCCCTCGTGGCCGTCGGCGCGGACCTCCTCGCCGCCACTCTCGTCACCTCGCCCGGCGAGCAGGGGGCCGACGCGTGCTTCGGCACGTCGCAGCGGTTCGGCGTCCCGATGGGCTTCGGTGGACCCCATGCGGGATACCTGGCCGTGCGCACCTCCCACGCTCGTCAGTTGCCGGGCCGCCTCGTCGGCGTCTCCGTCGACGCCGACGGATCGCCCGCCTACCGCCTGGCTCTGCAGACACGTGAGCAGCACATCCGCCGCGAGAAGGCGACGTCCAACATCTGCACCGCGCAGGTGCTCCTCGCCGTCGTCGCCGCGATGTACGCGAGCTACCACGGTGCCGACGGGCTCACCGCCATCGCGCGGCGCGTCGCCGGCCACGCGGCCTCGCTGGGTGCCGCGCTGCGCGCCGGTGGCGTCACCGTGGTGCACGAGAACTACTTCGACACCGTCCTCGCCCGCGTACCCGGCCGCGCGGCCGAGGTGGTCGCCGCCGCGAAGACGACCGCCGCGATCAACCTCCGCTTCGTCGACGACGACCACGTCGGCATCTCCTGCGACGAGGCCACGATCGACGCTCATGTGCAGGCCGTGCTGCAGGCCTTCGGTGTCGAGCCGGCCTCCGGCTCCGCGCCGATCACCGTTCCCGACGCCCTCTCCCGTACGTCGGAGTTCCTGACGCACCCGGCGTTCACGCGGTACCGCACCGAGACCGCCATGCTCCGGTACCTCCGCGCGCTGTCCGACAAGGACATCGCCCTCGACCGCAGCATGATCCCGTTGGGCTCGTGCACCATGAAGCTCAACGCCACCGCGGAGATGGAGCCCATCACGTGGCCGGGCTTCAACGCCCTGCACCCCTTCGCACCCGCTGACGATGCTCCCGGCATGGCGCGCATCATCAGCGACCTCGAGGAGTGGCTCGTCGCGGTCACCGGCTACGACGCGGTGTCCCTGCAGCCGAACGCGGGCAGCCAGGGCGAGTACGCAGGCCTGCTGGCGATCCGCAACTATCACCGCAGCCGCGGGGACGACGCACGCACCATCTGCCTCATCCCGTCCAGCGCCCACGGCACCAACGCGGCGTCCGCCGTGATGGCCGGGATGAAGGTCGTGGTGGTGGCGTGTCGCACCAACGGTGACGTGGACGTCGACGACCTGCGCGCCAAGGTGGCCGAGCACGCCGAGTCGCTGGCCGCCATCATGATCACCTACCCCTCGACGCACGGCGTCTACGAACACGAGATCGGCGACATCTGCGCCGCGGTGCACGACGCGGGTGGCCAGGTGTACGTCGACGGCGCGAACCTCAACGCTCTGGTCGGCGTGGCGCGCCCCGGTCGCTTCGGCGGCGACGTCAGCCACCTGAACCTGCACAAGACGTTCTGCATCCCGCACGGCGGCGGCGGCCCCGGCGTCGGTCCGATCGGCGTCCGCTCCCACCTCGCGCAGTTCCTGCCCGGACACCCGTTCGTGGAGGGTCTCGGTGAGACCGGTGCGATCTCGGCCGCACCGTACGGTTCGGCGTCCATCCTGCCGATCACGTGGGCCTACATCCGCATGATGGGTGCCGCCGGTCTACGGCGCGCGACCCTCACCGCGATCGCGTCGGCGAACTACATCGCCCGCCGACTCGACGAGTACTTCCCGGTGCTCTACACCGGCGATCGCTCGATGGTCGCGCACGAGTGCATCCTCGATCTGCGGCCCATCACCAAGCGCACCGGGGTGACGGTCGACGATGTCGCGAAGCGGTTGGCGGACTACGGTTTCCACGCACCGACGATGAGCTTCCCGGTGTCGGGCACCCTCATGATCGAGCCGACCGAGAGCGAGAATCTCGACGAGATCGACGCCTTCGTCGACGCCATGATCGCCATCCGCGCGGAGATCGAACGAGTGGCGTCGGGGGAGTGGACCGTGGACGACAACCCGCTCCGGGGCGCGCCGCACACGGCGCACTGCCTCGTCACGGACTGGACGCACCCGTACTCGCGCGAGGAGGCCGTCTACCCGGCCGGCACCTCGCGCGCCAAGGTGTGGCCGTCGGTGCGGCGGATCGACGGCGCACACGGCGATCGCAACCTCGTGTGCTCCTGCCCGCCGATCGAGGCCTTCGCCTGACCCACTGACGCGATGTGATCAGCGCGCCGTCCGGAGCTCCAGCAGAGAGATCTCGGGCGGCGCGCCGATGCGTACCGGGGGACCCCAGGCGCCGGCGCCGCGGGTGGTGTACAGCGTGGTGTCGCCGATGGTGTCGAGGCCCTGGACCGAGGGCTGTTGCAGCGGTACGAGATACACGATCGGCCAGATCTGTCCGCCGTGGGTGTGGCCGGAGACCTGCATGTCCACACCGAGATCGGACGCCTGCGTCGCCTGCTTGGGCTGGTGCGCCGAGAGCAACTGGAAACGGGCCGGGTCGGTGCCCTCGAGGGCTGCCGCCAGATCCGGCTCGTACGGTTCCGGCGCCGTGAGGTCCTCGATGCCGACCAGGTCGATCGTGTCGACGCCGCGGGTGAGCGGGACCGTCTCGTTGCGCAGGACCCGCAGTCCCAGCGAGTCGTACAGGTCGAGCCACGCGCCGCCGTCGCCCGCATAGAACTCGTGGTTGCCGCTGGTGACCACGACACCCAGGGGCGCCGACAGTTCGCTCAGCGGAGCCAGTGCCGGGCCCACGAGGTCCACGGTTCCGTCGACGAGGTCCCCGGCGATGATGACGAGATCCGGCTTCTCCGCCATGAGGGTGTCGACGACCCCCTGCACGAACGCCTCGCCGCGCGCCGGGCCGACGTGCAGGTCGGACACCAGTCCCACCCGCACACCGTCGAACGACGCGGGCAGTGCTGCGAGTTCGACTGTCGTCCGGGTCACCTTCGGGGTGGCGGCCGCGACGGCTCCGTACGCGACGGCCACCACGGTGCCGAGGACGAGAACGGCGGTGGCGGGACGCACGAAGGTGCGCCGTGCGGACACCCCGTCGCGGTGGGCGACACGCGCTCCGATCCGCACCACCAGGGCGCCCACGGCGATCAGCAGGGAACCGAGGCAGAGGTACAGGAGTGCGGCGAGCCAGGTCAGACCCGGGTACGCGACGTAGCGGGCCCACGAGGGATCCAGTACCTCACCGCTGCCGATCCCGACCACCGCGGCGGCCCAGAACACCACGAGAACGGCATCTGCGGCGAGGCGCGCGGCGCCGGTGAGTCCGGTGGCCACCACCAGACGGCGGTGCAGGACGAACGTCACGATCGCCAGGAGCACGGCGAACGTCAGCATGCGAATCACGGGGAAGCCCTTCGGCATTCGGTGGAGATCGTCACCGGTCGGAGGACAATCGGTCGAGCGTGGCGGTGAGTGTGGGGTCGGAGGAGGACACCTCGACGAGGTCGCCTCCGGTCTGGCCCGCGAGGCTGCGCAGCGTTGCGATGTCCGAGTTCTGGGTCAGCGAGACCACGTCGATGCGGACCGGACGCGCAGGGTCCGACGCGGCCGCGATCGACTGGAGGAAGGACGCGGCGGAGATCGAGGTGTCGTCGTTCGGGCCGTCGGTGACGAGAAGAACCGAGTTGGTCCCGTCGCCCGACCAGTTCTGCACCGCCGATTCGTAGGCCGCCTGCACGGAGGCGTAGGTCGAGGTGGCGGTGGCGGGAGACAGACCGGCGAAAGAGCTGTCCAGTGCGGCGCGGGACTCGGAGTTCGCCTCCGTGAGCGGTACCTCCACCCGGTACGGCCGTGATCCGTCCAGTGCCCGGCTGTACGTCCACAGGCCGATCCGGCTGGTGTCGGGAACCGCGCCGATCACCTGACGCAGGGCGGACGTCACGTTGGTCAGGCGCGTGGCGGACCCGTCGATCGACTCCATCGATCCCGACACGTCGAGCAGGACGGTGGTGCTCGACGGGCGGGTGGGTGACGCGAGGGTGTCGAGCACCGCCGTACGCGCCGCCGGCTCGGGCGATGCGGCGGGCTGACCGATCGCCGGGAACGTCAGTCCCGCCACCGACGGAGGTGTCGCCTCGGTGGTTCCGTCGGCGGTGGGAACGCGGAATCCCTGTCGCAGGAACGCCTGCTGCTGATCGGCTCCGCGGGCGAACTCCGCGAACGCGGCCGCAGCCGCGCGTCCGGTCGCATCACCGTCCGAGAGCACCACTGCAGGATGGTCGGCGCTCGGCGTCGAACCGGCCGGGCGGAAGGCGGCCAGCTGCTGGCCCTCCGTGATCCGGCCGTACAACTGCTGTTCGGTGACCGGGACGGCGTGGACCGGGGCGGCCGCGGGGTCGTCGCCCTGCACCATCGCATCGAGAGCGGCCGCAGCATCGGCGGGCGGTGTGGGAGACGCGTCCGTCGCCGCGCGGGAGAGCGCGGAGACCGCCGACACGACGGGCGCGGACGCAGCCTGATCGGCGGTCAGCGACGCGGTGGAGGCGGTGGGATCGACGACCGCCGCAGCCACCGACACCAGAGCCGCGGTGGTGGTCGACCCCGCCGGCAGTGCCGGTCGCAGGGATCCCCAGCCCACGGCGCCGATGGCGTCGAGCGACCCGGGGGTGGCGGCGAGACGAGGCAGGTCGGCCCACCCCACGGCCGCCGCTCCCAGGGTGTCGGCGAGCGTCGGCGCGACGCCGAGGACGACGGGACTGGTGGCGAGAGACCGGGGGGTGCTGTCGACCCGCCGCGCGTCGATCAGCGGCGCCGCATCCGCCGAAGTCGCCGGGATCCACAGCGACGGACGAGGACCGGCCGCCGCGTCGGACGGATCGGCCGCGAGGGCCGCTGCCGCGACGTCCGACGCCGTCTCGGTCACCGTCGTGGTGACGCAGTGATCGCGCACCACCGGCGCCGTGGCGTCCCACGCCGCGGCGACCGTACGCACGGCGTCGGCGATGTCGGGATCGGCCGTGACGGCAAGCACGGCGTCACCCTCCACACAGGCCTTCGCGGCCTGCTCACCCTCGTCGGTGATCCGATCGCGCAGGGCGAACCAGCCCAGGACGGCCGCGACGAGCAGCACGAGAACGACGACGACCACGACGGGTCCGCGGCTCACACCGCGACGACCACCCGACGTGGACGCGGTGCGACGATGCTCTCCCACCCTCGGGACCCGTCCTCTCTCGTGCTGCTCCCGGCCTCCCTGTCAGGATGCCTGGTTCGCTGCCTTGTACTCGCGACGGCGCGCGTGGAGGATCGGCTCCGTGTACCCGTTCGGCTGCCGGGTTCCCTCGAGGATGAGGTCCTTGGCGGCGTTGAAGGCGATGTTGGAATCCGAGTTCTCGGCGAGCGGTCGGTAGGTCGGGTCGTCGGCGTTCTGCCGATCGACCACCGGCGCCATGCGTGCCAGCGAGGCGACGACGTCCTGCTCGGTCACGACGCCGTGACGGACCCAGTTGGCCAGCAGCTGGCTCGAGATGCGCAGCGTCGCACGGTCCTCCATGAGCGCGACGTCCTCGATGTCCGGAACTTTCGAGCAGCCGACGCCGTGGTCGATCCACCGGACGACGTATCCCAGGATCGACTGGCAGTTGTTGTCGAGCTCACGCTGCTTGTCCTCGTCGCTCCAGGAGGTGTCGGCAGCCAGTGGGATCTCGAGGATGTCGTCGACCGTGGCGCGGCGAGCCTTCGCGATCTCCTCCTGGCGGGCGAAGACGTCGACCTGGTGGTAGTGGGTGGCATGCAGCGTGGCCGCGGTGGGCGACGGGACCCAGGCGGTGTTCGCACCCGCGCGCGGGTGACCGATCTTCTGCTCGAGCATGTCGTGCATGAGATCGGGCATCGCCCACATTCCCTTGCCGATCTGCGCCTTGCCCTCGAGGCCCGCCGCGAGACCGGTGTCGACGTTCCAGTCCTCGTAGGCGGCGATCCACTTCTGCTTCTTCATCTCGGCCTTGCGCACGACGGCTCCGGCCTCCATGGAGGTGTGGATCTCGTCGCCGGTCCGGTCGAGGAAGCCGGTGTTGATGAACACGACGCGTTCCTTCGCCGCGAGGATGCAGGCCGCGAGGTTGACCGTCGTGCGACGCTCCTCGTCCATGATGCCGACCTTGAGGGTGTTGCGGGGGAGGCCCACGACGTCCTCGACCCGCGAGAACAGCTCGTTCGTGAAGGCGACCTCGTCGGGACCGTGCATCTTGGGCTTCACGATGTAGAGCGAGCCGGTGCGGCTGTTGCTCAGCGCGACGTCGTCTCGCAGGCTGTGCTTACCCGTCAGGGACGTCATGACGGCATCGAGAATGCCCTCGGGGATCTCGTTGCCGTCCTTGTCGAGGATCGCATCGGTGGTCATCAGGTGCCCGACGTTGCGGACGAACAGAAGCGACCGGCCGTGCAGCACGAGTTCGGAGCCGTCCAGAGCGGTGTAGACGCGATCCGGATTCATGGTGCGGGTGAAAGTCTTCCCGTTCTTCGACACCTCCTCGGCGAGATCGCCGCGCATCAGACCGAGCCAGTTGTGATAGCCGAGCACCTTGTCGTCGGCGTCCACGGCGGCGACGGAGTCCTCGAAGTCCATGATCGCGGTGACCGCGGACTCGAGCAGCACGTCCTTCACGCCCGCGGCATCGGTGCTGCCGATGGGACTCTCGGCGTCGATCTGCAGTTCGAAGTGCAAGCCGTTGTGGACGAACAGGATGCCGGTCGGTGCGGACGGCTCACCCGTGTAGCCGAGCAGCGAGTCCGGTGACGCGAGACCGACGGTGTCGCCGGAGGACAGGGTGACCGCCAGGGCGGACCCGTCGACGACGTACGACGTGGCGTCCGCGTGCGAGCCGGACGTCAGCGGCACCGCGTCGTCGAGGAACGTGCGAGCCCACGCGATGACCTTGTCGCCACGCACCTTGTTGTAGCTGGTGCCCTTCTCCGCGCCGCCGTCCTCGGAGATGGCGTCGGTGCCGTAGAGCGCGTCGTACAGCGAGCCCCACCGGGCGTTGGAGGCGTTGATGGCGAAGCGTGCGTTGAGGACGGGGACGACCAGCTGCGGGCCGGCCGTCGTGGTGATCTCGGTGTCGACGCCCTCGGTCGTGATCGCGAACGCGGCAGGCTCGTCCTGCAGGTACCCGATCTCCTTCAGGAACGCCTTGTACTGCGCGCGGTCGTAGCCGGCTCCGGGGTGCTCGGAGTGCCAGGCGTCGAGCTTGCCCTGGATCTCGTCGCGGGCCTCGAGGAGCGCCCGGTTACGGGGCGCGAGATCCTCGAGGAGGGACTGCACACCCGCCCAGAACGCATCCTGATCCACACCCGTGCCGGGCAGAGCCTGCTTCTCCACGAACTCGTGCAGCACTGCCGCCACCTGCAGATCGCCGACCTGGACGCGTTCCGTCATCACAGCCCCTCACTTGACTCTCGCCTGTCGCGGCGTCGTGCCGCGCTGGATCGCCCCGATGTTACCCAGTGGTAGTGCGGAGCCCACCGGTGGTGGCGCGCGGGACGATCACGAGCAGGAATACCTGCGACCCCCACGGCGTCGTACTCGCCATGACGACATCGACGACTTCCCGCCCCGCCGACGCGAGCGGCACCTTCCTGCTCGGTGGAGACCTCGAGATCACCCGGCTCGGTTACGGCACCATGCAGCTGCCCGGAGAAGGCGTCTGGGGGCCGCCGCGTGACCGCGACGAGGCGATCCGCGTGCTGCGGCGATCGGTGGAGCTGGGCGTGACCTTCTTCGACACCGCAGACAGCTACGGCCCCGAGGTGGCCGAGGACCTGCTCGCCGAGGCGCTGCGTCCCTACGCCGACGACATCGTGATCGCGACCAAGGCCGGGCTCACCCGGCAGGGCCCCGGGCAGTGGACCCCGGTCGGTCGTCCCGCATACCTCCGCCAGCAAGCCGAGTTGTCGCTGCGCCGTCTCGGTGTGGACCGCATCGACCTGTTCCAGCTGCACCGCATCGACCCGGACGTCGCGCTCGAAGATCAGGTCGGCGAACTGAAGGCGCTGCAGGACGAGGGCAAGATCCGGCACATCGGCCTCAGCCAGGTGTCCGTCGAGGAGGTGACACAAGCACAGAGGATCGCTCCGATCGTGTCCGTCCAGAACCTCTTCAACCTCACGGACCGCTCCTCCGAGGAGCTCCTCGACTGGTCGACCGAGCAGAACATCGGCTTCATTCCGTGGTTCCCGCTCGCCACCGGAAAGCTCACCGGCGAGGGCAGCCCGCTGACGGAGCTGGCCCAGCGGCACGGCGTCTCCGCGTCACAGCTCGCCCTCGCGTGGCTGTTGCGTCGATCCCCGGTGATGCTGCCGATTCCCGGAACGTCGTCGGTGTCCCACCTCGAGGACAACGTCGCCGCCGCGAGCATCGAGCTCAGCGACGAGGAGTTCGCCGAACTCTCGGCCGTGGGCGTCTGACCCGAACCGTCAGCGCAGATCGGCGAGCAGGCCGCCGATCGCGACTCGCAGAGCGGCGCCTCGTTCCGCGATCGCCGACTGGGAGCGCACATACTCGGCGCGCCCGGTCGGGGTCTCGACACGCACGGGAGAGTAGCCGTACGCCGTGAGGTCGTACGGGCTCGCCCGCATGTCCAGTTCACGCGCCGTCATCGACAGCGCGAAGCAGTCGAGCAGCAGTTCGGACGGCAGCAGCGGTCCGAGCTTCGCCACCCACTTGTACAGATCCATCGACGCGTGCAGGCAGCCCGGCTGTTCCGTCAGGAGCCGGTGCTCCGGCGTCAGCTCGAGCGCGTTCCGCGGGACCGCGTCCGGGGTGAAGAAACGGAACGCGTCGTAGTGGGTGCAGCGCAACGGCATCGACTCCACCACCGCGTCGGTGCCGTCGTGACCGAGGCGCAGCGGCACGTCGTGACGCAGAGCCTCGTCCCCGCCGCGGTAGACCATCGCCCACTCGTGCAGACCGAAGCAGCCCAGCTGCGCGGGGCGGGTGGCCGTCCGGCCGATCAGGGTGCTCACGAACTCGATCGCGGACGACCGCCGGTCGAGGAACTCGGACGACACCGTGACGCCGGGTCGCCCGCCCACGGCGACGTCCACGTACCCGGAGCGTCCGCGGTAGTCCTCGATGCCCGGCCCGGTCAGTACCGAGCCGTGACCGGGGTGCCACCGGCGCAGATGGCCCGGCTTGAGGCTGTAGTAGGTGAAGAGGAAGTCGAGCACCGGATGCGGCTCGCCGACCGCGCGCCGCTCCAGATAGGCACCGATCATCTCGTCCACCCGCTCGCCGTGAGCGAGCCGCCGAGGATGCCACGCGTCCGGTCCGAGAACGACGAGATCGGTGTCCGACACGACGGACGTCACGGCGCGTCGGGCCCGGGGACGACGTCCTCCACGAGGTGGGTGCCGTCGCGCACCGTGCCGACGAACTCCTCGACGAGGTCCTCGAGAGCGACGATGCCGATGGTGCCCCTGCCCGTCTCCACCACGGCGCCGAGGTGACTGCGTCGGCGGCGGAGACCGGCCAACGCCTCGTCGAGAGGGGTGCGCGCGTCGATGATCGGCAGAAGGCGGACGTCCGAGCGCGGGATGATCGTCCCCGAGTCGGCCAGCGGGTCCGCCATCAGATCGAGGACGTCCTTGATGTGGAGATACCCGATCATGCCGTCGGTCTCGTCGCGGACCGGGTACCGCGAGAAACCGGTCTCGCGGACCGCCTCCTCGATCGCACCCAGCGTGGGTCCCTTGGGTCCGCAGACCACCGTGCGGGCCTTGTCCAGCGGGATGAGGACCTCCCGCACGGTGCGACCCGACGTCTCGAGAGCCTGCGTCAGCCGGCGGTGCTCCTCCTCGTCGATGAGTCCCTCCGAGCGGGACTCGCCGATCATGTCGGAGAGCTGGTCCGCCGACACCGACGAGTCCAGCTCGTCCTTCGGCTCGACGCGCAACAACCGCAGTGTGCCGTTGGCGCACAGGTTGTAGAACGAGATCAGCGGCTTCGCGACGCGCAACCACCACAGATGCACGGGCACCAGCAACATCGCCGTCGCTTCCGGTCCGGCGATGGCGATGTTCTTCGGCACCATCTCGCCGATGAGGATGTGCAGGATCACCACGATGCCCAGGGCGAGGGCGAACCCGATGGGGTGCAGCAGGGAGTCGGGTACGCCGAGCAGCTCGAACGGACGCTCGATCAGGTGGGCCACGGCGGGTTCCGCCACGCGCCCGAGCAGGATCGAGCAGATGGTGATGCCGAGCTGCGCGGCCGCGAGCATCATCGACAGGTTCTGACCGGCCTCGATGACCGTCTGAGCCCGCTTCTTGCCCTGCACCGCCAGACTCTCTAGGCGGTCGCGGCGTGCCGAAATCAGAGAGAACTCGGCACCGACGAAGAAGGCGTTGAGGAGCAGGAGGACGACCGCGAGGCCGACGGCGAGAAGGTCACCCATCGAGGGCCTCCCGGTCGTGCTCGCGGACGGTCTCGGCGCGCAGCCGGGTGATCTCGTCCTCCGCGGCCGGGCGAACGAGGATCCGGTCGATCCGGCGCCCGTCCATCGCGTCCACGCGCGCGACCCAGCCGCCCTCGTCGGACTCGAGGTCTCCGCTCGGGGGCGGCAGGATGACCTGGTCGCCGGCGTCGGGGATGCGTTCGAACTGCGTCAACACCAGGCCACCGAGGGTGTCGTACTCGCCCTCGGGTGCCGCGTACCCGGTGAACTCGGTGACCTCGTCGATGCGCAGGAGTCCGGAGCAGAGCCACCCGTCGGCGACGCGTTGGACGTCGACCTCGCGGGTGTCGTGCTCGTCGCGGACGTCGCCGACGATCTCCTCGATGAGGTCCTCCATGGTGACGATGCCCGCGGTGCCGCCGTACTCGTCCACCACGATGGCGACCTGCATGCCGTCGGCGCGCACCCGTTCCATGACGGTATCGCCGTCCAGGCTCGAGGGGACGTTGGGGACACGCTGCGCGAGGGAGCTGACCGTCGTTCCGGCGCGGCGCTCGGCGGGCACGGTGAACGCGTGCTTGATGTGAACGACGCCCACGGTGTCGTCGAGGTCGCCGTTGACGACGGGGAACCGGGAGAACCCGGTGCGGGCCGCGGTGTCGATCAGGTCGGCGACCGTGTCGTCCGCGGCGAGGGTCTCGATCTTCACGCGGGGGGTCATCAACTCCTCCGCCGTGCGCTCGCCGAACTGCAGCGAGCGGTCGACGAGGAGAGCGGTGCGATGGTCGATGGAGCCGTGTTCCGCGGAGGAGCGCACCAGCGACCCGAGTTCCTGGGGCGAGCGCGCCGAACGCAGTTCCTCCGCGGGCTCGACGCCGAGGCGGCGGACCACCCAGTTCGCGGAACCGTTGAGACCGTTGATGGCCCAGCGGAAGACGAGGGAGAATCCTGCCTGCAGGCCGGCCGTCGCCCGCGCCATTTTCATCGGATTGGAGATGGCCATGTTCTTGGGCACCAGCTCGCCGAACACCATCGACGCCGACGTGGCGATGACGAGCGCCAGCACCAGTGACACGGCGCCGGCGAGCGAGTCGGACGCACCGAGTGCCGTGGCGGCGGGGGTGATGAACCGCGCCAGCACCGGTTCGGCGATGTAGCCGGTGATCAGTGTGGTGATGGTGATGCCGAGCTGCGCACCGGAGAGCTGGAACGACAGCGTCCTGTGCGCGTGCTGGACCTGGCGGGAGCGCATGTCACCGTCGCGGGCCGCCGCGTCGACGGTGCTGCGTTCGAGTGCGGTGAGGGAGAACTCCGCGGCGACGAAGATCGCCGTTCCCGCCGTCAGCGCGACGAAGCCCACGAGGGACAGGATCGGAACGAGAACGGTCACGAGGGACACACCTCGCTGCGACTCGAGGTGGTCGTCGGGGAAGCGCCGGGTGAGCCCGGCGACCTAGAGGAGCCCTCCGGAGAGAGACCGCCGGACGACTCCCCGTCGGGGGAGGGGCGGTCTCGGGACGGTCGTTCCGGGGACGGAGTGCCGGACCCGGGGGTCGGCGTCGTCGTGGGTGCCTCGGGCACCGGTGTCCTTCCTGTCGTGTGGCGTTCGCATGGAGGCGACGCCTGCGCCGCAGAATCGGCGCGTGTCACAGCGGTACCCGCTCGGGGGCGCCGCTATCGCACACATCGTATCGTCGCCGACCCGGAATCACCGAGTCGGCGGCGTGAGCACGAGTGCGGCCGAGATCACCAGCCGGACGGGAGCGGCCGCCCCTCGGCGAAGCCCGCCGCAGACTGGATGCCGAGCACGGCATCCCGATGCAGCTCCTCGAGCGAGCGCGCACCGGCGTACGTGCAGGTGCTGCGCACACCCGCGCAGATGTGATCGATGAGGTCCTCGACACCGGGCCGCTCCGGATCGAGGCGCATCCGCGAGCTGGAGATGCCTTCCTCGAACAGGCCCTTGCGCGCCTGGTCGAACGCGCTGTCCGCCGCGGTGCGTGCGGCCACGGCTCGCTTCGACGCCATGCCGAAGCTCTCCTTGTAGGCCACCCCGGCGGCGTCGACGCGGAGATCTCCGGGCGACTCGTGGGTGCCGGCGAACCAGGACCCGATCATGACGTTGGAGGCACCCGCAGCGACGGCGAGCGCGACGTCGCGGGGATGTCGGACCCCGCCGTCGGCCCACACGTGCTTGCCCAGCTCGCGCGCCGCGGCGGCGCACTCCTCGACGGCCGAGAACTGCGGGCGGCCCACGCCGGTCATCATGCGGGTGGTGCACATGGCGCCGGGGCCCACACCGACCTTGACGATGTCCGCGCCGGCCTCGATCAGGTCACGGGTACCTGCTGCTGACACGACGTTGCCGGCGACCAGGGGCACGCCCAGATCGAGCGCCGCGACGACGGCCAGCGCATCGAGCATCTTCTGCTGGTGGCCGTGGGCGGTGTCGAGCACCAGGACGTCGGCCCCGGCCTCGACCAGGGCGGCGGCCTTCGCGCCCACGTCACCATTGATGCCGACGGCGGCGGCGATGCGCAGGCGTCCGTCGGCGTCGGTGGCGGGCCGGTAGATGCCGGCGCGCAGCGCACCGGTGCGGGTGAGCACTCCCGCGAGTGCGCCGTCCGGTCCGGTCAGCACGGCGAGGTTCTCGTGCCGGGCCTCGAGCTGCTCGAAGATCTCGCGGGGACTCGTGTCCACGGAGGCCGTCACGAAGTCCTTGTCCATCACCGTCGAGAGGCGCGCGAAGCGATCGACGTCCGTGCACGACGCCTCGGAGACGATGCCCACGGCGGTGTCACCGTCCACGACCACGACGACGCCGTGGGCACGCTTGGGCATGAGGGCGAGAGCGTCGGAGACCGAGTCCTCCGCCGTCAACACGACCGGGGTGTCCGCCACCAGGTTCCGGCTCTTGACGAAGGAGACCGTCTCGGCGACGGCCGCGGTCGGCAGGTCCTGCGGGATGACGACGATGCCGCCGCGTCGCGCGACCGTCTCCGCCATCCGGCGGCCGGCCACGGCGGTCATGTTGGCGACGACGATGGGAATGGTGGTCCCGGAGCCGTCGACACTCGCCAGATCGACGTCGAAACGGGACGTGACCGTCGTGTGGTTCGGGACGAGGAACACGTCGTCGTACGTCAGGTCGTAGGGCGGGCGCTGGTCGCGAAGGAAATGCACGGGACGCCAGCGTACGCGACCGACGGATATATCTTGCGGCGGCGACGTCGAGGGTGGGTCAGACAACCGGGACGGCGTCGTCCGCACGCCCCTGCTCCCGCGAGAGAACCACGGTGGTCACGATCATGACGATCACCGCGGAGGCGACGACCACGCCGCGCAGTCCGTCGAGGCGGAGCCGTTCGTCGAGCACCACGATGCCGAGGAACACCGCCGCCAGCGGCTCGCACACGGTCACCGCCGGCAGCGACGCCGCGAGCGGACCTGCCTGGAACGCACGCTGCTGCAGGTAGAAGCCCGAGACTCCCGCGGCGATCAGCGCGTACGTCTGCCACGCGGTGAGGGCGCCGAGCAGATCGGACTCCACCAGGTCGGTGACGTACTTGGTGAACGCGACGGCAACGCCGAACAGCAGCCCACCGCCGACTCCGAGCAGCAGCGCCGCACGACCGGGCTCGCGCGTGAGCACACCGGCGACGGCGCCGACCAGCGCCACCGCCACCACGGCGGCCAACGGCAGTGCCCACACCGACAGCGGCGCGTCGGCGGTGCCCTCGGTGGGGTCGCCGACCGCGACGAACGCCACCAACGCGACCGTGAGACCCACGGCCGAGATCCAGGTGGCGCGCCGCATCCGCAGACCGGAGTACTTCGCGGCGAGGGGAAGCGCGAACAGGAGCATGCTGACGAGCAACGGCTGCACCACGGACACCGACCCGACGGCCAAGGCCGCCACCTGCACCAGGTATCCGCCCAGGTCGCCGACCACCCCGGCCCACCACCGCGGGCTGCGCACGAGACCCGAGATCAACGAGTCCCCGTCCGCGACCGCCGACGCCGCCGTCTGCTGAGCGACGGCGGCGCAGGCGAAGAGGAATGCCGCGACGAGCGAGAGCCCGACCGCGAGCACGGACGAACTCACGGCGGAGGTCAGGCCTCGATCTCGGACCGGTCCTCGCTCCACAGGGTGTGGAACTTGCCGTCGGCGTCGATGCGCTCGTAAGTGTGCGCTCCGAAGAAGTCGCGCAGACCCTGCGTCAGCGCGGCGGGCAGACGTTCGGCGCGCAGTCCGTCGTAGTACGACAGGGCGGAGGCGAAGCCGGGCACCGGGATTCCGAGGAGTGTCGCGGTGGACACGACGCGACGCCAGCTGTCGACGGCATTCTCGACGGCGTCACGGAAGTACGGCGCCAGCAACAGCGCGGGCAGTTCCGGGTTCTCGTCGTAGGCGTCCTTGATGCGGTTCAGGAACCGGGCCCGGATGATGCATCCTCCGCGCCAGATGGTGGCGAGATCGCCGGGGTGCAGATTCCAGTCGTACTCGGCCGAACCGGCGGCGATCTGATCGAAGCCCTGCGAGTAGGCGACGACCTTGGAGGCGTACAGCGCGGAACGGATGTCCTCGGTGAAGGTCTCGATGTCCTCGGGCTTCGCCGAGAGCGTTCCCGACGCCAGACCCTTGGACGCCTCGCGCTGGCCGCGCGCGCCCGAGAGTGCTCGGGCGAACACCGCCTCGGCGATGCCGGTGACGGGGACTCCGAGATCCAGCGCGGACTTGACGGTCCAGCGACCGGTGCCCTTCTGCTCGGCGGCGTCGACGATGACGTCGACCAGCGGCTTCCCGGTCTTCGCGTCCTTGTGGGCGAGCACCTGCGCGGTGATCTCGACGAGGTAGCTCTCGAGGTCGCCCTCGTTCCACTGGCGGAAGACGTCGGCGACCGCGTCCGGATCCATGCCCAGCGCGTCGCGCAGCAGGTTGTAGGCCTCACCGATGAGCTGCATGTCGGCGTACTCGATGCCGTTGTGCACCATCTTCACGAAGTGCCCGGACCCATCGGGGCCGATGTGGGTGCAGCACGGGGTGCCGTCCACGTGTGCCGAGATCGACTCGAGCAGGGGCCCGACCGACTCGTACGACTTCGCGGGGCCGCCGGGCATGATCGAGGGGCCGTTGAGTGCACCCTCCTCGCCGCCGGAGATGCCGGCGCCGACGAAGAGAAGGCCGCGGTCCTTCAACGAGGACTCGCGGCGGATGGTGTCCGTGTAGAGGGCGTTGCCGCCGTCGATGATGATGTCGCCCTCGTCCATGACGCCGGCGAGTTCCTCGATGACCGCGTCCGTGGGATCGCCGGCCTTGACCATGATGACGACCTTGCGTGGCTTCTCGAGGCTGGCCACGAAGTCCTCGATGCTCTCGGACGCGACGAAGGTGCCGTCACTGCCGTGCGCGTCGAGCAGAGTCTGTGTCTTGGAGTAACTCCGGTTGTGCACCGCGACCACGTGTCCGTGGCGGGCGAAGTTCCGCGCCAGGTTGGACCCCATGACAGCGAGGCCGGTGACACCGATCTGGGCGAGAGGTGAAGAATCCGAGGAAGTCATTCCCCCAGCTTTCCCTGCCCGGCCCCGACGCGAAAGTCGGGGCCGGACAAGGACGGGAGAGCTGTCAGTCGCGCGCGGTGCCCGCAGCACGGCTGCGGAACCCGCCGGTGCGCGAAGCCGTTGCGCCCGTGCGGTTCTCGTCGCGGCCCTTGTAGCCACCGGTGGACTCGCCGCCGCGGTAGCCGCCGGTGCGGTTCTCGTCGCGGCCCTTGTAGCCACCGCTCGACTCACCGCCGCGGTACCCACCCGTGCGGTTCTCGTCGCGACCCCGGTATCCGCCGGAGTCGCCGCCACGGTAGCCACCGGTGCGCGGGGATCCCGAGGCGCCGAAGCGAGAGGGGCCACTGGGACGCTCGCGACGCGGTGCCTCACGCACCGGCTCGCCGGACGGAGCCTTGGCTCCGGTGATGGAACCGAGCTCCACCGAACCGGGGGAGACGTCCACCGAGGTGACCTTCACCCCGGCCTGGCCGGTCAGCCGGCTGATGATGCGGCGCTGGTTGGGCAGCGCGATGGCGACGACGGTGCCCGCCGCACCGGCACGTGCCGTACGGCCGGCGCGGTGCATGTAGTCCTTGTGATCCGCGGGCGGATCGACGTGCACGACCAGGTCGATGCCGTCGACGTGGATGCCGCGTGCGGCGACGTCGGTGGCGACGAGCACGGGGGTGCGGCCGCTCTTGAAGCGGTCGAGCACGCGGGTGCGCTGGTTCTGAGCCTTGCCGCCGTGCAGCGACTCGGCGTGGATGCCGACTGCGCGCAGGCGATCGGTGATGCCGTCGCAGCCGAGCTTGGTGCGGGCGAACATGATGGTCCGGCCACCCTCGCGAGCGGCGATCTCGGACAGGACGATGTCCTTCTGTCCACGGCCGACATTGAGGATGTAGTGATCCATCGACTCGACGGCGGCCTTGCTGTCACCGGTCGAGTGCTGGACGTGGTCGGCCAGGAACTGGCGGACCAACGACTGGACCTCGCGATCCAGCGTGGCGGAGAACAGCATGCGCTGGCCACCGTTCGCGGTCTGTCCGAGGATGTCGCGCACCTCGGGCAGGAAGCCCATGTCGGCCATCTGGTCGGCCTCGTCGAGTGCGGTGATCTCCACTGCCTCGAGGACGCAGGTGCCCTGACGCAGGTGATCGCCGAGGCGTCCGGGGGTGGCGACGAGAACGTCGACACCGCGGCGGAGCTGATCGGCCTGACGACCGAACGGGGTGCCGCCGACGGCCGGACGCACGCTCAGTCCGAGGACGGTGGCGTAGGACTGCAGCGAGTCGACGACCTGGAAGGCGAGCTCGCGGGTGGGGACCAGCACCAGTGCGCGGGGACGCTTCGCGGCGGGCTTGGTACCGGTCGACGCCAGGCGGGCGAGCATCGGCAGACCGAACGCGAGCGTCTTGCCCGATCCGGTCTGTGCGCGGCCGAGAACGTTACGGCCGGCGAGGGCGTCGGTGATGGCCATCTTCTGGATGGGCGAGGGAACGGTGATGCCGTTCTTGGCGAGCGCCGCGACGATGGCCGCGGGAAGTCCGAGGTCGGAGAACGTGGTCTCGGACGCCTCGGGAGTGCTGGTGGCAGAAACAGAAACGGGGGTGGCGCTGGTCAACGCGGTGGTACCTCTCGGGGTTGCAGGCGCGTCGGTGCACAGCAACGATGAATCACCGCGCAGCGTGACGAGCCAGGGCACACATCACCTGGTCATCGATGCGCAAGCGGAGCTCGGGCGCAATGTGAGGTGTCTTGTCACCGGTACGACTCCGTGGCGTCCACGAGGGGACGGATCGGAGCGACGGCGAAATTTGTGCCATATCGACTAACGGATGGTTCTGATGAACCACCGGTAACACTACGCGACGAGTGGTGCCGATGCCGACTCGTGTGAGCCAGTAGTCACGAACCGTGTCGTGCGAGGCGCGTCAGCTCGGTCAACCACGGCACGGCGACGTAGATGGTCGGCACCACGAGGATGGCCGCCGACGCGAGATAGGCGAGAGTGGCGACACCCGGGGTGGAACCGGGAGTGGCCAACCGGCGCACCCGCACCAGCGTGCTCGGCCCACCCGCGGCCAGAGCTCCCCGCGGCGCCGACGATCCGGAGCAGGCCACGAGAGCGCGGGCGAGGGGACGAGGGCCCGTGACGCGCACCGCGGAATCGTCCGCGAGCAGCTCGACCAGCAGCTGCACCGACCCCAGCGCGGACCGGCTGCGCA
This sequence comes from Rhodococcus sp. UNC23MFCrub1.1, assembly GCF_000686025.1. Classification (GTDB taxonomy): domain Bacteria; phylum Actinomycetota; class Actinomycetes; order Mycobacteriales; family Mycobacteriaceae; genus Rhodococcoides. The sequence goes on along the minus strand of NZ_JMLQ01000003.1, from coordinate 571,995 downwards.
CGACGTGCGGGAACGCCTGGTTGACGGCCATGAACGCCTCGAGAACGAGATCGTGCCGCGCGCGCAGGTGGGAGCGTTCGTGGGTCAGGATGGCGGCCAGCTCGTCGTCGTCCAGGTTGGACAACGTGCCCTCGCTGACCACGACGCGTTGCCGCAGTCCGGGCAGGCAGTAGGCGATGGGGTCGAGGCTCTCGAGGACCCGCACGTCGGTTCCGTGGGCACTGGTCTCGCCCGCACTGCGATCGAGGATGTCGACCAGCGTGCGGTGTCGCGCACGCCGTCGTCGGGTCTTGATCGCCACCAGGGACGTGGCCCAGACGAGCCGCGCACCGATGACGAGGGTGATCGCGAGCACCGTCACGTAGAGGATCCACAGCGGGAGGCCGAGGGCGTCGATCTCGGCCGTCGGCGCCGTGGTGGGCCGGCCGTCCGGTCCGGGGACGAGCAGCTGGCTCGCGATCGCGAGACCGGAACTGAAGGCCGAGAGCACCGCGGCGAGTGCGATCGCCTGCCACAGCACCAGGGCGGCGCGCGGTGTCCGGTGCGGCCATGTCGCACGGGACAGCATCGCGGGAACCGGTCCCGTCAGGATCAACGCGAGTACCGCGAAGACCAGTGCTGTCGGTGCGTTCATGTCCTCACCGTCGTGTGGGAAGGAGCGTCGAGGGTCGAGAGGTCAAGCGTTGGAGGAACCGTCGTCCTGCGTCTCCAGTGCCGCGAGGGCCTCCCGGAGTGCGGCGGCCTCGTCGGCGCCGACCCGACCCACGAAGTGGACCAGGGCAGCAGCGCGTCCGCCGGAGCGGTCGGCCTGCTGGAGGGCGTCGACCATGAGGCTGGCGACAAGCTCTTCGCGCCCATGTACCGGAGCGTACCGATGCGCGCGGTCGTCCCGCTGCTGGGTGACGAGCTTCTTCTTCGCCAGACGCTGCAGGACCGTCATGACCGTCGTGTATGCGAGCTCACGCTTCGACGCCAGTGCCTCGTGGACCTGACGGACGGTCTGCGGCTCCGAACTCGACCACAAATGTTCCATCACTGCTCGTTCGAGATCGCCCAGGCCTGCCATTCGTCAGATGATACGGCTACTCCGACGCAAATGCGTACTACACGGTGTAGCAGCGGGTCGTCGCACGTCGGCGCGCGTCCACCGGCGCGGAAACACGCGTCGAGAACTACTGCGCGGCTACTGTTGCGCCGTGGCATTCGTCGACACGTCGTTGGTCAGTGGACCGGTCCCGATCGTCGTCACGGTCGTCGGAGTGCTCGGGCTCGTCTGGCTCGTGCTCGCGCGGCGTCGGCGGCACCTCACCCGCGCCGTCCCGGTGGCCGTCGCGGTGGCGGCCGTCCTCACGGTGGCGGCGTGGTTCGGCATCGAGAAGATCTGGCGGGTCTTCCCCGATCCCGTCGAGACGTCGGTCTACGTCTGGGTCGGTCTCGGAGTCCTGGGTCTGTTCCTCCTCGTGCCGCGGATGCTGGCCGCGACACGGTGGTGGACCCGCGTGGTGACCGTGATCGCGACGGTGGCCGTGGTCGCGACGTCCGCGCTGCAGGTCAACCTGGTCTTCGACGCCTACCCCACCGTCGGTACCGCCCTGGGGATCTCGTCCGTGCAGGAGGTGGACGTCGACGACGTCACCGGCCGCACCGCCGACCCGATCACCGGTACACCTCTCGCGAGCGTGTGGACCGCCCCCGCCGACATGCCGACCGGTGGTCGCATCCTGGACACGCCGATCCCGGGCACGGAGTCGGGTTTCTCGGCTCGGAACGCGAAGGTCTACCTGCCGCCCGCGTACTTCACCGCACGCCGGCCGCTGCTGCCCGTCCTCGTGCTGCTCGCCGGCCAACCCGGAGCGCCCGACGACTGGCTCACCGGCGGCCGGTTGGTCCAGACGATGGACGCCTACGCCGCCGATCACGCAGGTCTCGCACCCGTCGTGGTGGTGGCGGACGCGACCGGGTCCACCATCGCCAATCCGCTGTGCGTCGACTCTCCGCTCGGCAACGTGGCGTCCTATCTGGCGAAGGACGTGCCGGCGTGGGTGAACGCGACCCTGCAGGTGGACACCGATCCGGCGCACTGGGCGATCGGCGGGCTCTCCTACGGCGGTACCTGCGCCATGCAGATGACCACCAACTATCCGCAGCTCTATCCGACCTTCCTCGTTCTCTCGGGGCAGCTCGAACCGACGTTGGGGGACAAGCAGCGCACGCTGGACGCGGCGTTCGGCGGAAGCGAGGCCGCATTCGAGGCCGTGAACCCGATGAACCTCATGGCCACACGCCAGTACCCCACCAGCGCCGGCGCCTTCGTCGTCGGCGCCAGTGATCCCGATTACCAGAACTCGGCGAAGCAGCTGCTCGCCGCCGCACAGAAAGCCGGAATGGACGTGCGTTATGCCGAGGTCCCGGGTGGACACAGTTACGAGACGTGGTCTGCGGGCCTGAAGCTGGAGCTGGACTGGCTCTGCACCCGGCTGGGGTTGACGTCGTGACCGATCCGTCCGCCGCAGGATCTCCCGCACCGGGTCCGGTCGCCCGTGCGCGGACCGACATCGCCGCGTGGTGGGGACGAACCCGTCGCCAGGGCGCACGGTTGTGGTCCACGATCGCCTACGGCGCCAAGGGGGCTCCGGTCAGCCTGGCACTGCTGGCCGTCATGTGGGTGGGGCTGGTCGTGCTCTCCCTCACCACGCGCAGCTATCGCAGCTTCCTCGACCACCACACCGCGCTGGGCATCGTTCCGATCGAGAACCTGCGGCTCTGGACCCCCGTCACGTCGGGGCTGTTCGCCGTGGGGGTGGCCGCTTTCGTCGTCGCCACCGCGTTGTTCCTCGTCGTGGCCGCGCCGATCGAGCACCGGATGGGTACCCGGCGCTTCGCGGTCGCCGTCCTGGTGACCCAGGTGGGCGGCTCGCTGCTGGGTCTCGCGCTGGCCGCTCTCGGGCAGTTGCTCGACGAGGGGTGGGGTTTCCAGCTCCATCTCGGTGTCACCTCGGGCCCCACGGCCTGGATCCTCGGCACGCTGATGGTGGCCAGCGCGAACATGGGAACGCTCTGGCGTCGGCGGGTGCGGGTGGGCCTCGTGGCGCTGACCGTCGTGATGGCCCTGTTCGGTGGCCATCTCGCCGACATCACCGCGCTCGGCTCGGTCGTGGTCGGCGCAGTGGCGGGTCCGTTGATCGTCGGACGATCCTCTCGCGCCACCCATCTCGCCGGTACCCGCCGCGAGGGTCGGGTGCTGGTGGCCCTCATCGTCGCGGCGTCCGCGATCGGCCCGATGATCGCTGCCTTCTCGCCCAATGCGGTGGGCCCGTTCGCCGTCCTGCGCGAACTGTTCCGCAGCCAGGAGTGGACGCTCGACGAGGTGAACCTGGTCTGTGGTGCAGATCCGGGGTCCACCGACTGCCGACGCGGGCTGCTCGATCTCCGACTCGGTGGCGTGGGACCGGTGCTGGCCAGCGTCATGCCCTCGGTCTATCTGTTGGTCCTCAGCGACGGACTGCGCCGCGGGCGTCGGTTCGCCTGGATCGGTGCGATGGTCTCGCAGGTCGTGCTGCTGGCCCTGGCGCTCGCCAACTACCTGATCCGCTTCGCCGATCTGGACAACGGCGACACGCTGTTCTACGGCGTCGCAGATCCGACGCTCTACCGCACCGCCGTCCCGTTCGTCGTCCCCCTGGCGGTCATGGCACTGCTGGTGGTCACGCGCACGAACTTCGACGTGTCCGCGCCTGCCGGTACGTACACGCGACTGTGGGCCACCGTGGTCGGGGCCGGCGCGGTTCTCGCCGTTCTCTACGTCGCCGTCGGCGCGCTGATCCGGTCCGGCTTCGACGGCAGCCCGGGAGTGCTGACGCTGCTCGGCGACTTCCCGCAGCGGCTCGTGCCCCCGGTTCTGCTGCAGTGGTTCGACCCGCCCTTCCTGCCGACGAGCTGGCTCGCCACCGTGCTCTACGAATGGACCGGCATCGTGTTCTGGGCGGTGCTGGTCGTCGCGACCGCGGGGTCGTTCGTGAGACCGGCGTACGGCGTGGAGACCGACGCCACCGAGCGCGCCCGGGCGGTGCTGACGAGCAGCAGCGGCAGCGCCCTGTCCTGGATGACGACGTGGCGCGGCAACCGGTACTGGTTCTCGCCCGACGGTCACAGTTACGTCGCGTTCCGGGTGATCTCGGGTATCGCTCTCACCACCGGCGATCCGGTGGGTCCGCCCGCGGACCGGGAGGCGGCCATCGTCGGCTTCTCCGAGTACGCCGCCGCGAACGGATGGTCGCCCTGCTTCTACTCGGTGACGCCGGACGTCGCGGCGATCACCGGCGCTCTGGGTTGGGAGAGCATCCAGGTGGGGGAGGAGACCGTGCTCCCGCTCGCGGATCTCGCCTTCACGGGCAAGAAGTTCCAGGACGTCCGCACCGCGGTGAACCGGGCGAAGAAGGCCGGTGTCGAGGCCGAGTGGATCTCGTTCCCGACGGCGCCGCTGGCGATCACGGACCAGATCACCGCGATCTCCGAGGAGTGGGTCGCCGACAAGGGCATGCCCGAGATGGGCTTCACGCTCGGCGGCCTGGACGAGGTCGACGATCCGCAGGTCCGGTGCCTCATCGCCGTGGACGAGCAGCGCACCGTGCACGGCATCACCTCGTGGATGCCGGTGTACCGCGACGGCGTCGTCGTGGGCTGGACCCTGGACTTCATGCGCCGTCGGTCCGAGGGCTTCCGGCCCGCGATGGAATTCCTCATCGCGTCCGCCGCACTGTCCCTGCAGGAGGAGGGCGCGCAGTTCCTCAGTCTGTCGGGAGCGCCGCTGGCCAAGGTGGGCGATCCGACCGAGGACACGGCGCAGACGTCGACACTCTCGGGGATGCTCGAGCGTCTGCTCGACGTCGTGGGCCGCACGCTCGAACCGGTCTACGGCTTCCGGTCGTTGCTGGCGTTCAAGTCGAAGTTCCAGCCGGTGTACGAGCCGATGTACATGACGTTCCCCGATCCGGCTGCGCTACCGAGCATCGGCAACGCCATCGGACGGGCCTACCTGCCGGACGTGTCCTTCGGTCAGAGTGTCCGGCTCGTGAAGACGATGATCGACCGCTGACCGTCAGGCCGGTCGGATGCCGGCGCCCGCCCGGACGTGGCGGGTGCCGATGGGCACGATCAGCGGACGATCGGAGACCGGGTCGTCGATGACGGCCGCGGACAGGCCGAAGACGTCGAAGAGCATCTTCTCGGAGATGACCTCGGACGGCGCACCGCTGGCGACGATCGCTCCCTCGTGCATGACCACGAGACGGTCGCTGTAGCGGACGGCCAGGTTGAGGTCGTGCAGCACCATCACCACGGTCCGGCCCATCTCGTCGTGCATCCGGTCCACCAGGTCGAGGACCTCGATGGAGTGCGCGAGATCGAGGTAGGTGGTCGGCTCGTCGAGGAGCAGGACGTCGGTGCCCTGCGCCAGTGCCATGGAGATCCAGGCACGCTGGCGCTGTCCTCCCGAGAGCTGATCGACGGGACGTTCGGCGAGATCCTCGATACCGGTGAGCTTCAGCGCACGCGCCACCTCGGACTCGTCGTCGCGGGACCACTGCCGGATCCAGGACTGGTGGGGATGGCGGCCTCGTGCCACCAGGTCCGCCACCGTCAGCCCCTCCGGGGCGATCGGCGACTGCGGGAGCACCCCGAGAGTGCGCGCGACGTCGCGGGTCTTCATGTGGCCGATCGCCTTGCCGTCCAGCGTCACCTGGCCCTGGCGCGGGGACAGCAGGCGGCCGAGGGCGCGCAGCAGAGTCGACTTGCCGCAGCCGTTGGGTCCGATGACCGTCGTGACGACGCCGGTGTGGATCTCGAGGTCGAGCCCCTCGATGATGATGCGGTCGCCGTAGCCGACCGAGATGTTCTCCGCGGCGAGACGGTGCGGAGGTGTGGCTCCGGTGATCTCCGGATGCGCGTGCACGCTCATACTGTCGCCTTTCGGTTGACTCGGACCAGCAGATAGAGGAGGAAGGGTCCGCCGAGGACGGACGTGACGATGCCGACGGGGAGCTCGACCGGCAGAATCGTGCGCGCCACCAGGTCGGACCCCACCACGGTGACGGCGCCGGTGAGGGCCGAGGCGATCAGCGGAGGCTCGGCGCACCGGGTCAGCCGCAGGGCGATCTGCGGCGCGGCGAGGGCCACGAATCCGATCGGGCCGGCGACGCTCGTGGCGATGGCGGCCATCGCGACCGAGATGACGAGCAGGACGGCCTGGGACCGCTGCACGTCCACGCCCAGCGAGCGGGCGGTGTCCGGCCCGAGCCGCATGGCGGACAGTCGGAACGACATGATCACCGAGCCCGCTCCGAGAACGACCACGGCGGCGGTGACGGGCCACACCTGCGACCACGTGGCGCCGGACAGCGTCCCGGTGAGCCACAGCTGGGCGCGGGTGACGTCGGTGATGTCGGCATTGACCAACATCCAGCCGATCAGCGCGACCATCATGGCGTTGATCGCGATGCCCACGAGCACCAGCCGCATGCCCTGAACTCCGCCCCGCCACGACAACAGGTACACCAGCGCTGCGGTGAGCAGCCCGCCGACGAGAGCGGCGAGGGTCACGCCGAGCGTGGCGAACAGGCCCACGGCCGTACTGGTGCCGCTCAGGACGATCAGCGAGATGGCGGCGACGCTCGCGCCGGACGTGATGCCGAGAATGTCCGGGCTCGCGAGTGAGTTGCGGGTGATCGACTGCATCAACGCGCCGGAGACGGCGAGCGCAGCTCCTACGAGCGCGCCCGTGAGGGCACGCGGCAGGCGGAGGTCCATGACGACGAAACGCTCGATCCGCGAGCCGCCGCCCACCAACACGTTCACGACGTCCGGGATCGACAGCGGGTAGTCGCCGCGCCCGACGTTCAGACAGAACACGAGGAACAGCACGATCGCGAGGGCGAGGGTGACGAGCACCCTGGCGGGGCGACGCACCGTCGACAGCGGTCCCATGCGGAAGGCCGGGCGACCCGCCACCGACGGCGCGGTCGCCGCGGAACGGACGGTCGGGTGGGCGGTCACAGCGACACCAACGTCCGACGGCGTACCAGGGCGATGAAGAACGGCGCGCCGATCAGCGCGAGCACGATGCCGACCTGCAGTTCACCGGGCCGCACGACGACGCGACCGATGACGTCGGCGAGCACGAGCAGGACACCGCCCAGCGCGCCGGCGAACGGGAGCAGCCAGCGATAGTCCGGGCCGGTGATGGCACGCGCGATGTGGGGCACCACCAGTCCGACGAAGGCCACGGGCCCACACGCAGCGGTCGCCGCGCCGGTCAGAAGTGTGATGGCCACGATGCCGACGACGCGCGTGAGGGTGATGTTGGTGCCCAGTGAGCGGGCGACGTCGTCGCCGAGGCTGATCGTGTTGAGGGCGGGCGTGCCCGCGACGGCGATGATCAGCCCGATGACGATGAACGGGAGCACGGTCCAGAAGATGTCCGGCCCGCGTCCCGAGACGGAGCCGACGACCCAGAACCGGTAGCTGTCGAGGGTGGTCTGATCGAGCAGCACCACCGCGTTGGTCATGGCCTGCAGGAAGAACGCGATCGCGGCTCCCGCGAGGGCCAACGACAGCGGGTTGGCCCTCGCCCCGCCCAGAGACGCGGTACCGAACACGACGATGCTGGCGGTTGCAGCGCCGGCGAAGGCGAACCAGAGGTAGCCACCGGGGGAGGTGATGCCGAAGAGGTAGATCGCCATGACGACGAAGAAGGCGGCACCGGCGTTGAGGCCGAGCAACCCGGCATCGGCGAGCGGATTGCGGGTGTGGCCCTGGATCAGGGCGCCGGCGACGCCGAGTGCGATGCCCACGACGAGTCCGAGGATCGTGCGGGGGAGGCGTAGCGACCGGACGATCACGTCGGTGTCGGTCCCGGTGGCGGAGAACAGCGCATGGAAGATCTCGGCGAAGGTGAGCGGCCGCGCACCGACGGCCACGCTCATGAGCGCGACGAGCACGATGGCGGCGACGAGGATGATCAGTCCGGAGGTTCGGCGTCGACGGGTCGCTGCCGAGGAGGTGTCCGGAGCGACCGGTTCGAAGTCCTCCGCGACCGCGACGGTGAGCCGGACCGTCTCGACACCGGGCTTCCGACGCAGCGTCAGAGCAGGTCGGACGCCCACCGCGTCACCGGTCTCGGCGTCCCGCAGCACGAGGGCGAACAGGGACTTTCCGACGCTCTGTCCGGCGCGACCGTCCCGGAACCCCCGGTTCCACACCAGCACACCCGCGGCCGCGAGCACCGCGATGACGCCGAAGACCGCGCGGTCGACCTGGCCGCCGCCGTTGTCGTCGGCGAGCGATCGGACGACGACGAGGCCGAGCACGAGGGGGAGCAGGACGACACCGACGTCGACCGCCGAGGCTGCCGCGACGGTCACCCGGCCGGGCGCCCGCCGATCCGCGTCGGCGATCGAGTAGTCGCGATCGGGACGAACCGTGGTGCCGGGCTCGGGGAGGTCGTTCGGGCCGGGGTGAGATGCGAGAGGTCCGGACGCGGTGTCGGTCACGCGGTCCTCCTCGATCGGTGTGGTGGTGTCTCTCATGGAAGGTTACGCAAGCCTAAGCAGTCGTGTGGCGGCGCGGTCTCGCGGTGATGCGAACCACACCCGGTTGTCTTTGATGTATTGGTTAGGCTTACCTTATGACTCGACCGGTCGCCTCGACCGGTCGGTGCGTGTCACCGTCCGGGCACCTGCAGACGAGGAGTTCCATCCGATGACAGTCACGATCGACACCGTCGTCTCACCGCACGATCGTCGAGCCGCGGTGTCCACCGCCTTCCGGCACACCATGACCGCTCTGCGACACCTCGATCCGGAGGCCCCCCGCGTGTACGCCGTCGCGGACATGGCCGAGCAGAGCAAGCGTCGCTGGTGGTCGTTCGCCACCGGGCTCGAGTCGGGCCGCTTCGAGGCCCTGCTGCGCCGGTCGTCGCTCGACCATCCGGACCCGCGTCGTGCGGTGGACCAGGTGGCGGCCGCACTCGTGCACGCGGTCGTGGGACGGTCGGCCGCGGCGTTCGTCGGATGTGGACGGGTGTGGGACCCCGGCCCCGAGAATCTCTGGATCCATCTCGACAGCGACGTGGGCATCGACTGGGCGGGCGTGCGGGACACGGCGCTGCGCTCGGTGTCCGGCTCGGGCGCGACCGCGGGAACGGTGGTCATGCCGTGCGACGAGGCGCTCGCGGCCTGGACCGCGCATCGCGCTGCTCGCTCGCTCGAGGTCGCCGCGGCAGGGTTGTCCGCGCTCGGTCCTCTGGACGCCACGCAGATGAGCCGCATCGTGGGCGAGTCGGTCCTCGGCGCCTCGGCACGAGTTCCGTTGCTGGGTGGCGTGTCTCGTGACGGCGGCTGGCGCAGGGGGCAGATGCTCCTCGATGCGTTCGTCGACGCGGGGTGGCGCGTTCGGTTACGGCGACTTGCGTGACTTAGGCAAGGCTATCCTGTATAGTCCGAGCCACACGAACTTCGGATCGTGCCGACGTCCTGAGGGCTGCAGCGACGTCGGCGTCCGTGCCCCGGCGGGCCTCGCGACACACTGCGAGGCCCGCCGCTTCGTGTCCGTCCACGTGATTCACTGAACGCCATGAACGATGTGTCACCGTCGGTGTCGGACGAACTTCGAGAGCAGCTGGACAGCGGTTTCGGGAAGGTGCTGGGTCTGCAGTTCCGCGAACTGGGGCCCGATCGGGTCACCGCGGAGTGGACCGTGCGCCCGGAGCTCTTGCAGCCGTTCGGGATCGTGCACGGCGGCGTGCACTGCGCCGTCGTCGAGTCGCTGGCGAGCACGGCGGGCGCCCTGTGGTTGGGGGATCGCGGCCACGTCGTCGGAGTCAACAACACCACCGATTTCATCCGCGCCGCCCGCGAGGGCGTGCTCTCCGCCGAGGCACTGCCCGTGCACCGCGGGCGGACCCAGCAGATCTGGACCGTCACCATCACCGATGCCGCGGACCGTCTCATCGCCCGCGGCCAGGTCCGACTGCAGAACATCGAGGACACCGGGCGGATCGGCGCGTCCTGACGCGCGTCCGGCGAGCGCGACGGCCGAGGTCGTGCCAGCATTGCCTGTCGCCGTCGTTCGCCGCGAAGGGAAGTGTCCCCCATGAGATTGTCTCCGCACGAGCAGGAGAGGTTGCTGCTCAGCTACGCCGCGGAACTGGCGCGTCGCCGGCAGCAGCGCGGACTCCGGTTGAACCATCCGGAGGCGATCGCGCTGATCACCGACCACCTGCTCGAGGGCGCACGCGACGGGCGGTCCGTGGCGGAACTGATGTCGTCGGGCCGTGAGGTGCTGACCCGCGCCGACGTGATGGACGGCATCCCGGAGATGCTGCACGAGGTGCAGGTGGAGGCCACGTTCCCGGACGGCACCAAGCTCATCACCGTTCATGACCCGATCTCGTGAAGGAGTACGCGTGATTCCCGGAGAGATCATCACCGAGGACGGGTCGATCGAGCTCAACGCCGGTCGTGCGTCGCTCACTCTCGACGTCGTGAACGACGGCGATCGGCCGGTGCAGGTGGGTAGTCACGTCCATCTCCCGCAGGCCAACGCCGCGCTGACGTTCGATCGCGTCGCCGCGCACGGGAAACGCCTCGACATCCCGGCGGGCACCGCGGTGCGGTTCGAACCGGGTATCGCGCAGGAGGTCGTGCTCGTCGACATCGGCGGTCTCCGCGAGGTTCACGGCATCTCGCTCACCCCGCCCGGCGCACTGGACGACACGACACCCCGGGACGGTCACTGATGGCGTACCTCGATCGTTCGCGCTACGCGGAGCTGTACGGACCCACCACGGGTGACCGGATCCGCCTGGCAGACACCGATCTGCTGATCGAGATCACCGAGGACCGCAGCGGTGGGCCGGGTCTCGCCGGCGACGAGGCCGTGTTCGGTGGCGGCAAGGTGATCCGCGAGTCGATGGGACAGTCGCGGGCCACGCGGGCCGACGGTGCGCCCGACACGGTCATCACCGGTGTCGTGGTTCTCGACCACTGGGGCGTGATCAAGGCCGACGTCGGACTGCGTGACGGACGGATCGTGGCGCTGGGCAAGGCCGGGAACCCGGACACCATGCCGGGAGTGCATCCCGGTCTCGTCATCGGGCCGTCCACCGAGATCATCGCCGGCAACGGCAAGATCCTGACCGCCGGCGCCATCGACTGCCACGTGCACCTCATCGCCCCCCAGCTCATGGAGGAGGCGCTCGGCGGTGGCATCACCACCATCATCGCCGGCGGCACCGGCCCCGCCGAGGGCACGAAGGCGACCACCGTGACCCCGGGTGCCTGGCATCTGGCGCGGATGCTCGAGGCCATGGACGGGTGGCCGCTGAACGTCGCGCTGCTGGGCAAGGGCAACACCGTCTCACCCGACGCGATGTGGGAGCAGTTACGTTCCGGCGCATCGGGTTTCAAGCTGCACGAGGACTGGGGCTCGACCCCGGCCGCCATCGACGCGTGCCTGCGGGTCTGCGACGAGGCCGGTGTGCAGGCGGCGCTCCACTCGGACACTCTGAACGAGGCGGGCTTCGTCGAGGACACCCTCGGCGCGATCGCCGGTCGCGGCATCCACTCGTACCACACGGAGGGTGCGGGCGGCGGGCACGCGCCGGACATCATCACGGTCGCCTCGCAGCCCCACGTGCTCCCGAGTTCGACCAACCCGACTCGGCCGCACACGGTCAACACACTCGACGAGCATCTCGACATGCTGATGGTCTGTCACCACCTCAGCCCGTCCATTCCCGAGGACCTCGCCTTCGCCGAGAGCCGCATCCGCCCCTCGACCATCGCGGCCGAGGATCTGTTGCACGACATGGGTGCCATCTCGATGATCGGCAGCGACTCGCAGGCCATGGGACGCATCGGTGAGGTGGTCATGCGGACGTGGCAGACGGCCCACGTGATGAAGAAGCGTCGTGGCTTCCTCGCCGGTGACTACCGTGCGGACAACAACCGCGCGATGCGGTACGTCGCGAAGTACACGATCTGCCCGGCCGTGGCGCACGGACTCGACGGCGAGGTCGGATCCGTCGAGCCCGGCAAGTTGGCCGACCTCGTGCTGTGGGAGCCGGCGTTCTTCGGTGTCCGGCCGCATCTGGTGATCAAGGGTGGCATGATCGCGTGGGCCACCATGGGCGACGCCAACGCCTCGATTCCGACACCGCAGCCGGAACTGCCGCGACCGATGTTCGGAGCGGCACCCAAGGCGGCGGCCGCCACGTCCGTGCACTTCGTCGCGCCCCAGGCGCTCGACGACGGGCTGGCCGATCGCCTCGACGTCGCGCGTCGACTCGTTCCGGTCGGGAACGTCCGCGGCATCGGGAAGGCACAGATGGTGAACAACGACGCGGTTCCCCGCATCGAGGTCGATCCGGACACCTTCACCGTCCGCATCGACGGCGACGTCTGGACCGAGCAGCCGGCGACGGAGCTGCCGATGGCGCAGCGGTACTTCCTGTTCTGATGACGAATCCGCATTCCGGTGTCGGCCTCGCCACGTTGCTCACCCTCGCCGACTCACGGCTCCCGATCGGTGGGCACGTGCACTCGGGGGGAGTCGAGGAGGCGATCGCCGAGGGACTCGTCCGGGACCTGCCGACGCTCGAGGCGTATCTGCTGCGGCGTATGCGCATCAGCGGCGCCGTGGCGGCGTCGATCGCTGCCGCTGTGGCCGCCGGTGTCCTGCCCGCGGACACCGCCGATCGCGAGACCGACGCCCGCACGCCGTCTCCTGCGGCTCGCGCCGCGTCCCGCGCCCAGGGGAGGGGGTTGCGTCGCCTCGCCGAGACGGTGTGGCCGGACCACGACTGGACGGCGGTCGGACGGCGCCCGCACCTGCCCGTCGTGGCGGGAGTCGTCGGTGCCGTCACCGGCGCGGGACCGTACGAGACGGCGTCCGTGCAGATCTACACGGCCATGACGGGCGCCGCCATCGCCGCCCAGCGACTTCTCGCGTTGGACCCGGGCGCCGTGGCGGGGTGCACCGTGGCGCTTGCGGCCGAGTGCGACCGGATCGCGGCCTCGGTCGCACGCGCGCTCCCGGCTCTGTCCGACGAATCGGATCCGCTGCTGGACCACCTCGGCGAACGTCACGTCCGGCGCGAACGCCCCCTCTTCGTCTCCTGATCACCCCACAGAAAGAGAGAACACCCATGCCTCCGCATCTCATCGACGGCGAGCCCCACTCCCACGCCCTGGACCGGCCCAAGCGCGTCCGCACACCCGGAGAAGCGCTGCGCGTTGGTATCGGCGGTCCCGTCGGATCCGGCAAGACCGCACTGGTGGCGGCGCTGTGCCGCCAGCTGCGCGAAGAACTGTCGCTGGCCGTGCTGACCAACGACATCTACACGACGGAGGATGCCGACTTCCTGCGCCGCCACGCAGTTCTGCCGGACGAGCGCATCACGGCCGTGCAGACCGGCGGCTGCCCGCACACGGCGATCCGTGACGACATCACGGCGAACCTGGACGCCATCGACGACCTGGTCGACGCCAATCCGCCACTCGATCTGATCCTCGTCGAGTCGGGCGGCGACAACCTCACCGCGACGTTCTCGTCCGGGCTGATCGATGTGCAGATCTTCGTCGTGGACGTCGCCGGCGGTGACAAGGTGCCGCGTAAGGGCGGTCCCGGCGTGACGTTCTCGGATCTGCTCGTGATCAACAAGACCGATCTCGCCCCCATGGTGGGTGCCGACCTCACGGTCATGGAGAACGACGCGGTGCGGGTGCGTGAGGGTCGTCCCACCGCTCTGATCTCGCTCACGGAGGATCCTGCCGCGACGGTGGTGCTCACCTGGGTGCGCGAGCAGCTCGCTGCCGTCGCCGCCTGACGTGACGACGCACGGCGCCCTGCGCTCGACGGTGCTCGTCGTCGCGTCGCGGAGCAGGTCACCGCGCATCGAGGCGGTGGGTGGGCTCGCCGTGCGCCGGACCGGTGTCGACCGCGTCCACCTCGTCGGCTCGGCCGCGACCCCGCTGGGTGGGGACACCATCGACGTCCGGATCGTGGTCGAGGCGGGGGCGCGGCTGCACGTGTGCAGTGTCGCCGCCTCGGTGGCGTTGCCCGGGCGCTCGACCGACGTGTCACACGCGTCGTGGACCGTGGACGTCGAGGACGGCGCCGAGGTGATCGTGGACCCGGAACCCACCATCGTCGCCGGGTCGGCGGACCACCGATCGTCGGTGTCGCTGCATCTCGGCGACCGGGTACGCGCCGCCGTGCGCGAACGAATCCAGATCGGCCGCACCGGGGAACTGGACGGCCGGTGGTCGGGTCTCCTTCGAGTCGACGGCGTGGCCGGTCCGGTGCTCCGCCACCGACTCGACCTGGGCAGGGGCGCCGCAGGGCACGACGCGCTCTTCGCGCCGACCGCGTCGATCAGTACGTTGACCTGGCCGGAGTGCTTGGCGGACAGTCCCTCCGGAGACGCCGTGGCCGGTCTGGAGACGACGATGCCGATGGCCGGAGGCGGAACACTGTCCACCTGGCTCGGCCATCGGCTCCCGGTCACCCGGTCGGTCGCTGCGCTCTCGGCGCGGGGAGATCAGCCTGCGCGCTTGGCCTCCGCGGTCTCCGCCGCTCCGTCGTTCGCGGAGGGCTCCTCGCCCTGACGCTCCGCCGGTGTGGGTGAGGCGCCGGAGGCGGCCCGCTTCTCCGTGCTGTCGAGCTGCTTGCTCTGTTCCGCTGCGTCGGCCGTGGCACCGGACTCGCGGTCCGCCGCCTTCGAGGTCGCCTCGACCGTGCGGGTGGGGATCGCCACGCCGTCGACGCGGTTCTCCTGCTCGAGCGTGTGGAGTTGCTCGATCGCGAGGCGCGCGAACACCTGCTGTTCGGTGGACGCCATCTGCGCCCGACCCTTGCCCAGGAAGGTGACGAACCAGGAGATCACCGTCGTCAGACGGTTCCGGTATCCCACCTGGTAGAAGAGGTGGAGTCCGAGCCATGCGACCCAGGCGATGAATCCGCCGAACTCCAGCTTGCCGACCTTGCACACGGCGCTGAATCGCGACACCGTGGCCATCGACCCCTTGTCGAAGTACGAGAACGGCTTGCGCTCGGACGGGTTCTGTCCGTCGAGTGAAGCCTTGATCTGCTTCACCGCGTACTTCGCGCCCTGGATCGCGCCCTGCGCCATACCCGGGACGTCCTTGACCGACATCATGTCGCCGACCACGAACACGTTGGGGTGTCCCTTGACGGTCAGATCCGGCTCCACCACGACACGGCCCGCGCGGTCGACCTCGGTGCCGTCGGACTGGTCGGCGAGCTGCTTGCCCAGCGGGCTGGCCTGCACGCCGGCGGACCAGACCTTGCACTGCGCCTCGATGCGGCGTTCGGTGCCGTCCTTGTCCTTGACGGTGAGACCGTCGTTGTCGACGCCGGTGACCATCGCGTTGAGCTGGATGTCGACACCGAGCTTAGTGAGGCGCTTCGCGGCCTTCTCGCCCAGCTTCTTTCCCATCGGGGGGAGCACGGCGGGCGCCGCGTCGAGCAGCACCACCTTCGCGTCCTTGGCGTCGATGTTGCGGAAGGCTCCGTCGAGCGTGCGCGTCGCGAGCTCGGAGATCTGGCCCGCGAGCTCGACGCCGGTGGGGCCTGCGCCGACCACGACGAACGTCATCAGGCGCTCGCGCTCGGCCGGATCGGTGGACAACTCGGCCTGCTCGAACGCGCCGAGGATGCGTCCGCGCAGTTCCAGGGCGTCGTCGATCGTCTTCATGCCGGGTGCGAACTCGGCGAAGTGGTCGTTGCCGAAGTAGGACTGCTGTGCGCCCGCAGCCACGATGAGACTGTCGAACGGCGTCACGGTCTCGCGCTCGAGCAGCCGCGAGGTGACGGTCTTGTTCGTCAGGTCGATGGTCTCGACGTCACCCATCAGAACCTCGGCGTTCTTCTGCTTGCGCAGGATGACGCGGGTCGCGGGGGCGATCTCGCCGACCGAGAGGATGCCTGTGGCCACCTGGTAGAGCAGTGGCTGGAACAGGTGGTGGGTGGTCCGCGCGATGAGCGTGACGTCCACATCGGCTCGCTTGAGGGCCTGTGTGCCGAAGAGGCCACCAAAGCCGGAACCGATGACGACGACGCGGTGGCGCTTCTTCTCGTTCGTCTCGACGCTCATGTATCCGCTCCTAGATGTCTATGCGTTCTGAGCTCAACGGTAGTCTCCCCACCCCCGCGCGTCTCCGCGAGGCCGTCGTCAGGGGACGAGGACGTACTTGCCGCGCGGGTGGTGCGTCTGCAGTTCGCGGTGAGCGGTGGCCGCCTCCGCGAGGGGAAACGTCCCGGCCACCGTCACGGTGATCACCGATCCGGCCAACTCGAGCAGAGGCAGACGCGCCTCCTTGCGCCGTGCGGCGCTCTCGTTGTTCCCGCCGCCCGCGGACCGGAAACCCTCGTCGGCTGCCCGACCGAAGGCAGTGATGGTCACGATGCGCGTCCGGTCCTGCACCACCACCAGGGACACGTCGATCGCCTCGTCGGTGCCGGCCGTGTCCAGCGCGGCATCCACGCCGTCGGGCGCCGCGGTGCGTACCCGGTCGAGCAGACCGTCGCCGTACGCGACTGCGACGGCGCCGAGGGCGCGCACCGCGTCGAGGTTGCGGGGATTCGCGGTGCCGATCACCTGTGCTCCGCGGTGCAGGGCGAGCTGGACCGCCTGCGAGCCGACGGCGCCGGATGCTCCGTGGATCAGGACGCAGTCGCCCTCCTCTACGCTCGCGAGCTCCGCCATGTCGTAGGCGGTGGCCGCAGTGAGGGAGTACCCGGCCGCTTCCTCCCAGCCGAGCGCCTGCGGTTTCGGCAGCACCGCGTCGACATCGACGAGAAGGCGATCGGCGTAGGCACCGTCTGCCAGAACGATGACCTCGTCGCCGACACGGACGGGACCCGCCGGTCCGACGGCGTCGCGCCCCACCGCGGACACCACGCCCGACGCCTCGCTGCCGAGGTGCAGCGGGAGTGTGCTCTCGTCCGTCCCGAATGCGCCGCTGTAGAGCTTGTGATCGAACGGATTGACGCCGGCGGCGCGAATGTCCACGACGACCTGTCCGGGACCCGGTTCGTCGACCACCTCGTCGCGGATCGCCAGGACGTCGGGTCCACCGAAGGCCGTGGCGACCACGGTGCGTGTCGTTCTCGAACCAGTCATACGAGGACCAACGGTGCCCGGTGCTCCGAATGTTCCCCGGGAGTGCACCGCGTCGGCGGAGTGCTGATCCGACCATCGAGGAGAACCATCGTGCAGTTGGCAGTCCACTATCCCTACTTCACCCTTCCGGGTGGCTCCGCGGCCACGGCGGGACTGCTCTCCGACTCCGCGCGCGCTGCGGAGGACGGCGGGTGCACGCTGTTCACGCTCATGGACCACTGGTTCCAGATGGAGAATCTGGCGACCGCGCAGGACCCCATGCTCGAGGGCTACACCTCGCTGGGCTTCCTCGCGGGCCGGACCGAGAGCATCCGCCTGGGCCTGCTCGTCACGGGCGTGACCTATCGGCATCCGGGGCTCCTGGCGAAGACGGTCACGACCCTGGACGTGCTCTCCGGCGGTCGAGCGATGCTCGGCATCGGTGCGGCCTGGTACGAGCGCGAGCACCGCGGCCTCGGTGTGCCGTTCCCGTCGACGGCCGAGCGGTTCGAGCGTCTCGAGGAGACGTTGCGCATCTGCAGACAGATGTGGAGCGACGACGACGGACCCTTCGAGGGCACGCACTACTCGCTGGCCGAGACGCTCTGCGAGCCGAGGCCGCTGCAGAGTCCGGGTCCGCCCATCATGGTCGGCGGGTCGGGGGAGAAGAAGACACTTGCGTTCGTCGCGCGGTACGCCTCGCTGTGCAACCTCTTCGCCCCCGACCAGGAGACCGTGGCACACAAGCTCGACGTGCTGCGCGGTCACTGCGAGCGCGAGAACCGCGACTACGCGGCAATCGAGAAGACCATCATCACCTCGCTCGACCCGGTGGCCGACGAGGCCGGATTCCTCCGGGAGATGGAAGGGTTCGCCGCGCTCGGAGTCGACACCCTGTGCGTGAGCCCGCAGGGACAGGACCCGGTGACCTGGACCCGGTCCGCCACCGCAGCCGTGGTCGACACACTCGCCGGATTGGAGAACTGACATGGACCTCCCGGGCAAGCACTTCCTGGTGACCGGCGCTTCCGGCGCTCTCGGATCGCGCATCACTCGCCGCCTGCTCGACGCCGGCGCCACCGTCACCGCGTCCGGCCGCTCGGAGCAGACGCTGGCCGGTGTCGACCTGGGCAGCGCGCACCTCGTGGCGTCGGACCTGACCCACCCCGCGGCCCCGGCCGACCTGATCGCGGCGGCCAAGAGCCACACCGGAACGCTCGACGGCGTCGTGATCGCCTCGGGCGTGGTGGCGTTCGGACCCGCGGCCGAGGTGGACGACGACACCGTCGACGATCTCCTGCTGGTGGATCTGCTGGCGCCACTGCGGCTGGTGCGATCGGCACTCACCGAGGTGGAGTCCGGGGGCGTCGTCGTCAGCATCAGTGGGGTGATCGCGGAGAAGCCCGTCGGCGGGATGGCTGCGTACTGCGCGGCGAAGGCCGGGATCAGCTCGTTCGTCGAGGCGGCTCGACCGGAAGCGCGTCGGCGCAAGCTGCGGGTCGTGGACGTACGTCCGCCGCACACCGAGACCGGTCTGGCCGGGCGCGCGATCGCGGGCACGGCGCCCACCATGCCGGACGGTCTCGATCCGGACGCTGTCGCCGACCGGATCGTCAAGGCCATCGTGGACGACGAGAAGGATCTGGCGTCGACCGACTTCAGTTGAGTCGGGTCAGAGAGCGCCGCGGCGGACGGTGGTGGGCGTCGCGTTCCACCACCGTCGGCACGCACGAGTGAAGGCGGACTGCTCGGACAGTCCCACAGCGGCCGCGATCTGACTCATCGGCAGCGACGTCGTCGTGAGGTACCGATGGGCCTCCGTGCGGCGCACCTCGTCGACGATCGCCGCGAACGACGTTCCCTCCCCGGCCAATCGGCGTTGCAACGTCCGCGGGTGCAGGTTCAGCAGATGTGCGGCACCGTCGATGTGCGGTGGGGTGGTGCCGAGGGACTGCTGCAGGATGGTGCGCACTCGCGGTGCCACCTCGGTGGTGGGTCCGGCGCCCTGCCGAGCGAGGAAGGCCAGGGCCAGCCGTTTGAGGTTCGAGTCTCCGCCGTGGAGCGGTCGGTTCTGGAGTGTGGCCGGGACCCGGAGGACGGCGGCGGGACGGCCGACGCTGACCGCGACGCCGAAGAAGTTCTCGTAGACCGACACCGGAGCCGCCGGCACGTAGGGGAGCTCGACCGAGCGGAGTCCGTACGACCCGCCGACCAGTGCGATGGTGGCGCGGTGGAGGAACCCCAGCCCCATGTCGGTGCCCTGGACGGGCGCGACGACCCCGGGCTTCGTTCCGTACCGCAGCGCGACGATCCCCGGCGTCCCGTACGGGTCGAGTTCGGCACGCAGGCTGAGCGACTGGGCATGGATGAACAGGTAGTGCTCGGTGCACTCGAGTGCCTCGCCCACGGTCGAGGAGTTCTGGATCGCGAGTGCGAGCGGCCCGAGCATGCCGAGATCCTGGCGCCGTGCGATCCGCAACCCCAGATCGGGGCACGCCAGCTCCGCCGCGGCGATCTCGAGAACCGCGGCCATGGCGACGTCCTCGACGAGGAGGTCGTCGGCGTCGAGCGCGTCCACGGGCAGCCCCGCCGCGACGGCGTACGCCTCGGCGTCCCCGCCCAGTTCGGCCACGGTCGCGCGGAAGCCGCGGAGACCGGCGGAGCGGATGGCGGGCACAGCGCTCACCTTGGGTCAGCTGTCGTCTGAAGTCAACTAGTTGTCGTGTGGTGTCAAGCCATCGGGTGGTGGCACGAGGACACTGGAGTCATGACGTCCACCACCGATCGACTCGACTCGTCCCCGACCGACACCACCCTCGAGCATCTCGACGTGATCGTCGTCGGCGCCGGGCTCTCCGGCGTCGGTGCGGGCTACCGCCTGTCGACGGAGCATCCCGGCAAGTCGTGGGCCATCCTCGAGGCGCGGTCCTCGATGGGCGGCACCTGGGATCTGTTCCGCTACCCCGGTGTGCGCTCGGACTCCGACATGTACACGCTCGGCTACCAGTTCAAGCCGTGGCGCGAAGCAAAGTCCATCGCCGACGGGCACTCGATTCTGAAGTACATCGAGGAGACCGCTGCGGAGTTCGGGATCGACGAGCACATCCGGTACGGGACCCGCGTCGTCGGCGCGGATTTCTCCACCGCGGAGGCTCGCTGGACCCTGACTCTCGACGTGACCGACGAGTCGGGAACCTCGCAGCAGCAGATGACGTGCGGCTTCCTGTACTGCTGCTCGGGCTACTACGACTACGCCAAGGGCTACAACCCCGACATCCCGGGACTCGACACGTTCGAGGGCACCGTGGTGCATCCCCAGTTCTGGCCCGACGATCTGGACTACGCCGGCAAGAACGTCGTTGTGATCGGCAGTGGCGCCACCGCAGTGACCCTCGTGCCGTCGATGGCGCGCGACGCCGGTCACGTCACGATGCTGCAGCGTTCACCCACCTGGATCAGCGCGGTCCCCGGACGTGACAAGCAGGCGGACAAGATTCGTGATCTTCTCCCGGCTGGCCTGGCGCACAGCGTGATCCGGGTCAAGAACATTCTGTTCAGCACCGGCTTCTATCAGTTCTGCCGGCGTCGTCCGCAGGCGGCACGGCGACTCCTCACCAACCTCTCGACCAAGATCCTGGGCGACGAGAAGCTGGTGGCCGAGCACTTCACGCCCGAGTACAACCCGTGGGATCAGCGACTGTGCGCCGTCCCCGACGCCGATCTGTTCAAGGCGATGAAGAAGGGGAAGGCGTCGGTGGTCACCGACCGCATCGCCTCCGTGCGCCCCGACGGCATCGACCTGCAGTCGGGCGCCTCGTTGCCCGCCGACGTGATCGTCACGGCGACGGGGCTGCAACTGCTCGCCTTCGGCGGCATCGAGCCCAAGGTGGACGGCGTGACCGTCGATCTGTCGAAGCAGTTCGTGTGGCAGGGCGCCATGATGACAGGTGTCCCGAACTTCGCCATCTGCATCGGATACACCAACGCGTCGTGGACTCTGCGCGCCGATCTGACGTCGCGTCTCGTGTGCCGCGTGCTCGGCTACATGGACGACAAGGACTTCGCGTCCATCGTCCCGCAGCCCGACGGCCCGCTCGAGGAGCGTCCGCTGCTGGACCTGCAGTCCGGCTACGTCCAGCGCTCGATCGACGCCTTTCCCCGGCAGGGCGATCACGGCCCGTGGCTGGTGCGTCAGAACTACATTCTCGACTCCATCACCACGCTGCGGGGCGACCTCGGCAAGACCCTCTCGGGGACGCCGCGTCGGTCGGTGCGACGCGCCGCCGGAGTCGCCTGACCCGCAACGCGCAGGACCATCCATCGTCAACTCAGGGTTGACGATGGGTGGTCGTCATTCTACGGTCGACGCATGACCGACACCGATCCCGCGCCCGGTGTGCGCCTCGACGATCTGATCGTCGCTGTCTCCCGCACCGACACCGACCCTCTGATCCAGCTCTCGCGAGCCGTCGTCGCCGCCGAGCGCCTCGGCGACGTGGCCGACCACCTCGTCGGACACTTCGTCGACCAGGCACGTCGGTCCGGGGCGTCCTGGACCGACATCGGCCGCAGTATGGGAGTGAGCAAACAGGCCGTGCAGAAGAAGTTCGTGGCCAGGCCGCACGCCGACGAGGCGTTGAACGCGAGCCAGGGTTTCGCTCGTTTCACAGAGCGCGCGAAGAACATCGTGGTGGCGGCGCAGACCGAGGCCCGAGCGCAACGGGTGTCGTCGATCACTCCCGACCATCTCGTGATCGGACTGGTGCAGGACCCCGACTCGTTCGGCACCCGTCTGCTCGCGACACAATCGGTGACGCCCGACGACGTACGCGCCGCCGTCTCGGCACGAGGTTCGTCCGCGCGGGAGCACGGTGAGCCGCCGGCACTCGTTCCGTTCGATGCTGCGACGGCGAAGATTCTGGAACTGACGTTCCGCGAGGCGCTGCGCCTCGGCCACGACTACGTCGGCACCGAACACGTGCTGCTCGCGATGCTGGAGTTCGAGAACGGGACGGGGCTGCTCAGTGGTCTCGGCGTGACGAGGGACCAGGTGGAGACCGACCTCGCTGCCGCTCTCGATCTGTCCTGAGAGCGGCAGCGCGTCCGTCACATGCCGCGGCGCATCACGGCGTAGTAGGCGGACGGGAACACGCGGGCGAGGATGTCGACGGTGTGGGCACTCGCGGCGATGAGGACCCGTCCCTTGCGCTTCTCGACCCCGTCGAGGATGCGGAGTGCAGCCTTGTCCGCGGGATAGGTGAGCAGTTTGGCGAAGGTGGCCTTGCCGTCCGCGATCTCCTTGTCCGTCGCTCCGGCGGCCGAACCGGCCGTCTCGGCGATGCGGGTCTTGATGCCGCCGGGGTGCACCGACGTCACGCCGATCGTCGGCGCCAGTTCGTGGCGCAGGCACTCGGTGAACCCGCGGATGGCGAACTTCGACGACGAGTAGGCCGACTGCCCCGGAGGCGCCACGATGCCGAACAAGCTCGACACGTTGACGATGTGCGCGCCCGTGGATCGGCGCATCGTCGGCAGCAGACGTCGGGTGATGTCCACCGGCGCATGGAAGTTGATGGTCATCACCGAGTCGAAGTCCTTGGCGGTGAGTTGCTCGAACGAGCCGCCGAACGCGATACCGGCGTTGTTGATCAGCAGGTCGATGCGCTCGTGCCGCTCGATCACACCGTCGATGACCACGCCGAGCGCGTCGAGGTCGGAGAGGTCCGCGACGACGACGTCGACGCTGCGTGCCGGTGAGGCGGACTCGATGGCGCGTGCGACGTCGGCGAGCCGATCGGCGTCCCGGTCGAGCAGGATCAGATCGGTGCCCCGTCGCGCGAGCTCGTGGGCCATCTGCTCACCCATGCCACTGGCGGCGCCGGTGACGAGCGCGGTGGCGCCGGGAAAGCGGAAGGGGGGCAAGGACGACATGACAACTCCTGAGCTCGGCGGTACCAACGTCTCGATCATCGCGGACGGCGGGCCGTCGTTCTTGACTTCAGGCGACACCGTCGTCGATCGCCCGCATCGAGGCTGTCGGGTCGCTACGGTGCACCGGTGACGCCTGACTCGACCGCTCCGCTCGCGTCCGGATCCGTGACGGTCCGCGCCGATGCCGAGGACGTGTACGCCCTCCTGACCGATCTCGACCGACTCGCCGATCTGGCGGACGAGACGCACTCGATGCGGTGGGTGGGGAGCTCCGGCGCCCGTCCGGGTGCGTCCTTCGTCGGTCGGAACCGCAACGGTCTGCATCGATGGTCGACCACATGCACCGTGACCGCCGCCGACCCCGGAGTGACCTTCGCCTTCGACGTGCACTACGGCCCGTTCTCGCTGCCGATCGCGCACTGGCGCTACGACATCGACGGCGGTGGCGACGGCGGCGAGACCACGGTGACCGAGCGGATGTGGGACCGGCGTCCGCGGTGGTTCGTCGGCGTCGGCGGACTGGCGACGGGTGTCCGCGACCGCGCCACGGTCAACGGCGACCACATCGCGGCCACCCTCGAACGGCTCCGGCAGACCGTCGACGGTCCCCCGGATTCGTAGGGTGCGAGTGCGGGCACACTGGACGCCATGACGGCACACGCGACGATCGGCATCTGGACCGGAACACTCGACGGGGTCTCCGCCTCCGCGGTTCCCGACGTGGTGGGGGAGGTGGAATCGCAGGGCTGGCACTCGCTCTGGTTCGGCGAGGCCTACGGCCGCGAGGCGCTCACCGCCGCGCAGATGTACCTCGGCGCCTCGTCGTCGCTGATCGTCGGTACCGGCATCGCGAGCATCTACGCCCGCGACGCCGTGGCGACCGCGTCGGCGGCACGTACCCTGCATGCCGTCTCGGGTGGTCGGTTCGTTCTGGGACTCGGCGTGTCGCACGCTCCGCTGGTCGAGCGCATGCGCGGTCACAACTACGGCAAGCCCGTCGCGGCGATGCGGGAGTATCTCGACGCACTCGACAACGCACCCGCAGCAGTGGCGGGGGAAGAGCAGAACCCACCACGACTGCTGGCGGCGCTGGGTCCGAAGATGCTCGAGCTGTCCCGCGATCGCACCGCGGGGGCGCATCCGTACCTCGTCACACCGGAGCACACGGCGACGGCCCGCGAGATCCTCGATGCCGGAGACGGCGAGAAGCGCCCGGAACTGGTCGTCGAGCAGGCGGCGGTGGTGGACCCGGTCGCCGACACCGACGCGGAGGTGTGGGCCGAACGCGCGCACGCGCATCTGAACATCTACACCGGGCTGCCCAACTACCGGAACAACTGGGAGCGTCTGGGTTTCGGGCAGGACGACTTCGTCCGCGGCGGCAGCGAGAAGCTCGCCGAGGCGATGGTGACGCGCGGACTCGACGCGACTGTGGCCCGAGTGCGCGAGCACATCGAGGCGGGAGCCACCAGCGTCCTCGTCCAGGTCCTCGGATCCGCGATGAACGTTCCGCCGGTGGACGACTGGCGTCGACTGGGTGAGGCCCTCGAGCTCTCCCGTTGAGCTGAGGGTAGCCTTACCGCAAGCCTGCTCCACCAGTCGTCCCCGAAAGGTTCTTCATGCGCGTCTCCGTCGGTGTGTCCGTCGCGGCCACCGTTCTTCTGCTCGGAACGGCGGCGTGCAGCTCGTCGGACACGGACTCGGCGCCGGCCGCGGACGCGTCGGGAGCCTTCCCGGCCGAGGTCACCGACAAGTTCGGGACCGTGACGGTCGAGGGTGCGCCGGAGCGTCTGGTGACCGCCGGGTACAACGACCAGGACTTCGCGCTCGCTCTCGGTGTCACACCCGTGGCCACCCGCGGATTCACGGGGTACGACTACACCGCCCGACCGTGGGCCCAGCAGCAGCTGAACGGTGCCACGATTCCCGAGGTGGGAAGCGACACACTCGATCTCGAAGGTGTCGCGGCCGCGGAGCCCGACCTCATCATGGCGACGTACGCCTATCTGGAGGAGCCCGAGTACCAGCAGCTCGGACAGATCGCCACGACGGTCGGCGACATCCCCGGCTCGGACGGGTCGGAGACCCCGTCGTGGCGAGACCAGTTGACCGCGTATGGAACCGCCCTGGGCAAGACGGCCGAGGCAGAGACCGTGCGTGACGAGGTCGACGCGACGTTCGTAGACGCCACGACCCAGAACCCGTCCTTCGCCGGCCGCACCGCTGCGGTCGCGCTCTATCTCGACGGCACCTTCTACATCCTCGACAGCGGTGACCCGCGGAACAGGTTCTTCACCGACCTCGGCTTCGCGACGCCCGAGACCACCGGAACGGTGAGCCCGGAGCGCTACGACCTGCTCGATCAGCAGACTCTCGTGCTGCTGGGCGTCACTCCCGAGGACGTCGCCGGTGATCCGCTGCTGCAGAGCCTGAACGTGGTGAAGGAGGACCGCACCGTCTACGTCGGCGAATTCGGGACCACCGTGCCGGCCGCACTCGGTTTCGCCAGCCCCCTCAGCCTTCCGTACGCGGTGGACGCGCTCGTCCCGGTGCTCGCACGGGCCTCGGACGACGATCCGGCCACCCGCGCCGGCACCGTCGAGGGCTGATCGGTCCTGCTCACGGGCCGGAAGGTTAGTGTGACCCGACGACAGGGGTAACCGTGGGCATGAGCATCGAGCAGTACGACAGGGACGCGGGCGGCCCGCCCGAGACCGAGCACTGGTCCGAGGGCCCGGTCACCACCCCGGAGCGGGACCCGTTCTACGTCGCGCCCGACGGTTTCGAGAGTGCCGCGTGCGGCGACGTCCTGCGCACCAGACCCGTGCGCATCGGTGTGTTCGGCCGGGTGCGGCAGCGCGTGCAGGCCTGGCAGCTGCTGTATCGCACCGAGGACCTCGAGCGCGTGCCACGCGTGAGTGTCACCACGGTCTTGCTGCCCGCCGGAGCCGTCCCCGACGCGACGCGACCACTCCTGTCGTATCAGTGCGCCATCGACGCCGTCTCCGGTCGATCGTTCCCGTCGTACGCGCTCCGGCTCGGGTCACGGGCGCGCGGCACGGTGCCGCAGTACGAGTTCCTGCTCGTCCTGCACGCCCTGCGTCTGGGTTGGGCGGTCTCGATCCCGGATCACGAAGGCGCCGAGGGGCATTGGGGTGCTCCGCTCGAGCCCGGGTACTGCACTCTCGACGCCGTCCGGGCCGCGCTCTCGTTCGACGAGCTCGGTCTCGACACGACCACACCGGTCGGACTGTGGGGATACTCGGGTGGCGGGCTCGCGTCGTCCTGGGCGGCGGAGGCCGCGGGGGAGTACGCACCCGAGATCGATGTCGTCGGAGCCGTTCTCGGGTCGCCGGTGGGTGATCCGGCGTCGGCGTTCTTCCGGCTGAACGCCACCCGCTACGCCGCGCTGCCGACTCTCGTCATCGAGGGTCTGCGGCGTACCTACCCGGCCCTGGACGACGTCATGCAGGAGTTCGTCACCGAAGAGGGTCTCGAGCTGCTGGCGTCGACGAACAAGATGACCACGATGCAAGCCATCATCGCGCTCCGCGGGTTCGACCTCGACGCCTACTCGACCATTCCCATCGCCGACGTCATGGCTCGGCCGGAGATGGTGACGATCTTCGAGGAGATCCAGCCGGGCCGCTCGGCGCCCGGATTCCCGCTGCTCGTCCTGCAGGCGACGCACGATCAGATCATCGCCGTGGACGACGTCGACGGGCAGGTGATGCGCTATCGAGATGCGGGCGCCGAGGTCGAGTACGTCCGCGATCGCACGAGCGAGCACATCACGCTGCTGCCGCTGTCGGTCCCGCTGACGCTCCGATGGCTCGACGACCGGTTCGCCGGGCGCCGACCGGGACCCGCGGCCACCAGGACCGTCTTCTCGGTGGCGGCGTCGTGGCGCAGCGCCGCAGGCTGTCTGGCCATGGCAGGCTCGGCGGCGAGAGCGCTGACCGGGCTCCCCATCTCCGTCCGCCGCACCCGACGCTGAGACGACACCACCCCCGCACCGAGGACTCGGTGCGGGGGTGGTGTGGTGTTCAGGAGCGAGATCAGGCCAGTTCGAAGCGATCCAGCATCATGACCTTGTCCCACGCGGCGACGAAGTCCTGGACGAACTTGTCCTTCGCGTCGTCGCAGGCGTACACCTCGGCGATGGCACGGAGTTCGGAGTTCGAGCCGAACACCAGGTCGTTACGGGTGCCGGTCCACTTCGTCGCACCGGTGGCAGCATCCTTGGCCTCGTAGATGCCGTCCTCGGACGTGGGGACCCACTCGGTGCCCATGTCGAGGAGGTTCACGAAGAAGTCGTTGGACAGTGTGCCGACCTTGTCGGTCAGAACGCCGTGCGACGAGTTCTGGTAGTTGGCGCCGAGAACACGCAGACCACCGACGAGGACGGTCAGCTCGGGTGCGCTGAGTGACAACAGGTTCGCCCGGTCGACGAGGGAGTACTCCGCCGGCAGCTTCTGGCCCTTGCCGAGGAAGTTACGGAAGCCGTCGGCCTTCAGCTCGAGGTCGGAGAACGAATCGACGTCCGTCTGCTCCTGCGTGGTGTCCATGCGGCCCGGGGTGAACGGAACGCTGACGCCCGATGCCTTCTCGAGTGCCGCGACGCCGCCGAGGACGACGAGGTCGGCGAACGACACCGTTCCGGAGAACGACTCCTGGATGCCCTCGAGCACGCGGATGACCTGTGCCAACTCGTCAGGCTCGTTGACCTCCCAGCCCGCCTGCGGCTGCAGGCGCAGGCGACCGCCGTTGGCGCCGCCGCGCTTGTCGCTGACGCGGAAGGACGATGCTGCGGCCCACGCGGTCGAGATGAGCTGCTCGGTGCTCAGTCCGGAATCGAGGATGGTGGACTTGAGCTCGGCGATCTGTGCATCGTCGATCAGTTCGTGGTCGACGGCCGGGATCGGGTCCTGCCACAGCAGGGTCTCCGACGGCACCTCGGGTCCGAGGTACCGGCTGACCGGTCCCATGTCGCGGTGGGTGAGCTTGAACCACGCCTTCTGGAACTCTTCTGCGAGCTCCTCGGGGTGGTCGAGCCAGCGACGGGTGATCTGTTCGTAGATCGGGTCGACGCGCATCGCGATGTCCGAGGTCAGCATCGACGGATGGCGACGCTTCGTCGGGTCGGCGGGGTCGGGAACCAGGTCCGCACCCTCACCGTTCTTCGGACGCCACTGGTGTGCGCCGCCGGGGCTCTTGTAGAGCTCCCACTCGAAGCCGTAGAGCGTCTCGAGGAAGGTGTTGTCCCACTGCGTCGGGGTCGGGGTCCAGATGACCTCGAGGCCACTCGTGATCGCGTCTGCGCCGACACCGCTCTGGAAGCTGTTCTTCCAGCCCAGGCCCATCTGCTCGATCGGGGCGCCCTCGGGCTCGGCTCCGATGTGCGCATCGGGGTCGGCCGCACCGTGGGTCTTGCCGAAGGTGTGTCCGCCGACGGCCAGTGCTGCGGTCTCGACGTCGTTCATGGCCATGCGACCGAAGGTCTCGCGGATGTCCAGTGCGGACTGCACGGGATCCGGGTTGCCGTTCGGGCCTTCGGGATTGACGTAGATCAGGCCCATCTGCACGGCGGCCAGCGGGTTCTCGAGGCTCGTGCGATCACCGTCGTAGCGCTCGTCGCCCAGCCAGGTCTGCTCGGGGCCCCAGTAGACGTCCTCGTCCGGCTCCCAGGCGTCGACGCGACCGCCGGCGTAGCCGTAGGTGGGCAGTCCCATGGACTCGATGGCGACGTTGCCGGTCAGGACGATGAGGTCGGCCCAGGAGAGCTTGCGGCCGTACTTCTGCTTCACGGGCCAGATCAGGCGACGGGCCTTGTCCAGGCTCGCGTTGTCCGGCCAGCTGTTCAACGGTGCGAAGCGCTGCATGCCGGCTCCGGCTCCGCCGCGTCCGTCCTGCTTGCGGTACGTGCCGGCTGCGTGCCACGCCATACGGATGAAGAAGGGGCCGTAGTGGCCGAAGTCCGCGGGCCACCACGGCTGCGAGTTCGTCATGACCGCTTCGATGTCGCGCTTGACCTCGGCGAGATCGAGCGAGTTGAACTCGGCCGCGTAGTCGTAGTCGGCGCCCATCGGATCGCCGACGGCGGGGTTCTTCTTCAGGATCTTGAGGTTCAGTGCCTTGGGCCACCACTCGTGGTTGGTGCCACCCTCGACCGGCATCGGCATCTTGTCGTGCATGACAGGGCAGCCGCCGGACGCGTCCTGCGGCTGGTCCTGGTTCATCTCTTTTTCGCGTGTTGTGTGGTCCTCGGACACGAGTTTCCCTCCAAGAGAAGATGAATGAACTGATTTCGCGGCGCCTTCGCGCCTCGAGATCAGGGGCTGACGCTGGTGGAGCAGTTCTCGCACAGGCCCCAGTAGATGACCTCTGCCTCGTCGACGACGAAACCATGGGCCTCCGACGGAGTGAGGCACGGAGCCTCGCCGACGGCGCATTCCACGTCGGCGATGGTGCCGCACGCGCGGCACACGACATGGTGGTGATTGTCGCCGATTCTGCTCTCGTACCTCGAGACCGAGCCGGACGGCTGGATGCGCCGTACCAGTCCCGCGGTGGTGAGAGCGTGGAGCACGTCGTACACGGCCTGGCGGGAGACGTCGGGCAGGGTGGCCCGAACGGCTCCGTAGACGGTGTCGGTGTCGGCGTGCGGATGTTCGTGCACCGCGTCGAGCACCGCCAGACGGGGGCGGGTGACTCGGAGCGCGGCACCACGCAGCATCTCCGGGTAGTTCGACGATGGGCTCACGTCGAACAGTATGCACGACTTTTCTGGAATGAGTCAGGAAACGGGGCGCGAACACCGGTCGAACGGCGTGTCGTCCGGCCCCCGCGGGGGCATGATGCGAGGCGACATCCAACGCTCGCAGGGGGTACGAAGATGACCGCGTTCCAGACCGTCGCCAACGCCGCGAACCAGGTCGTTCGACCGCTGATGCGACTGCCCGTGTTGTCCGCCGTTCTCGGGCGTGGCCTGGCCACCATCACCTATACCGGTCGACGGTCGGGCCGTGCGATCTCGCTGCCCGTCTCCTACCGGCGATCGGGCGAGACGGTGACCGTGATGGTCGCAGCGCCGAGTCAGAAGGCATGGTGGCGCAACTTCCATCCCGACCCCGCCCCGGTGACCGTCGACATCGCGGGCCATCAGCATCGGGGGAGCGCACAGGCGGTGGTCTCCGACAAGGGGGGCGTGCGTGTCGTGATCACCCTCGACCGCTGATCAACGGAGTACGACGAGCTGCTGGGTCGCGCGGGTCATCGCCACGTAGCGATCGACGGCGCTGTCCGCACTCGACCGGTCGACGAGATCGAACCCGAGGCCCTTCGCCGATCGTGCGCTCGACGATCGGATCCTCGCGGTGTCCGGTAGAGACGGCATCCCGATGACGCAGGCCACACCCTCACTCGTCGCGGCCCGCTCGTCCAGCACCGCCGCCAGGTCGTCGACGTCGGCGTGCCGGACGCCCACGCCGGTGGTGCGCACCGAGCGTGGCACGAGCGCGGCGCGCGCGCATCGCCGTCGCCCGTGGATCGCCGAGGCGGCGACGAGCGACATCGAGGACCGGGAGATCTGCTGTGGTCCAGGGGGACCCGACGTTCCTGCGGACCGCCGCCCTGTCATCGTCGTCGAGCCAGGGTGCGCAGTGGCGTAGGTACGCCGGCACAGTCCAGAGGTCGGCGACGAGATCGGGAGCATCGATCACCGTCCACGACGACTCCACTCGGTCGCAGAGCTCGTCGATTTCACGCAGCGACGACGCCAGCTCGCCGGCCGACACGTTCGCGACGAGGCGGTCGACGAGGATCTCGCCCAGAACCGCCCAGATCTCCTCTCGCGCATCGTTGTGCGGAGTCTCCGCCTGCGGTGCCGCAGTGCCGCGTCGATTCTGGCGAGGTTCCCCTCATCGCCGATCGTCGCGTGCCTCGGCCAACCGCCTGATCGCGGACGGCCCCACTCCGTGTAGCGCGGACAAAGTCGCGAGGTTCGCCGGGAGGTCGTGCACCGTGCGATACCCCGCGTCGATCAACGCACCGGTCGCCGGCCGGCCGATGCGGACACCGTCGAACAGCGGTCCGCGGTCGACCGGCACGTCCCTCGTCATGCTGCTCAGCTGACGCCGAGAACCTTGATCGCGAAGATCAGAGAATCGCCCTGCTGGATGCCCGCGCGCGGCTGACCGTTGGGGTAACCGTCCGCGGAGGTCACCGCGACGCCGATCGTCGATCCCACGGTCTGGCCGGCGATGGCCTTCTGGAAACCGGCCACGACACCGTCGAGGGGGAATTCGACCGGGGCGCCGCGCTCGTAGCTGCTGTCGAAGGTGGATCCGTCGCGTCCGTTGACGCCCATGTAGCAGACGGAGACGGTGGCGTCCGCCGCGACGACGGGGCCGTCGCCGGCCTGCAATGTCTGCACCTGCGTCTCCGCGACGCTGAAGGGTGCCTCGACGGTGACCAGGGGAGCGGCATCGTCGGTGGACCCGGTCACCGCGATGCTGCCCGTGTCACCGTCGAGGTCCCACTCGGCCGCGGCACCGGACTCGGGCGCCGCGGTGGGGCACGACTCGGCAGCTGCGGTCGACGACGACCCCGCGGACGAGGATGCGGCGCTGGAGGAGGTGGCGGCAGATGGCGTGTCGTTGTCGGAGCTGCATCCGGACAGCACCAGGACGAGCGACGCGGACGAGGCCAGCAGGACACCGAGGGTACGAGAGGAGTTCACGCCCGACACGCTACAGCCGCCCGACTACTCGACCAGCCGGGCGAGTGCTGCGGTGACCGAGCCCCACCCTTCCGCGAACCCGAGGCTCGCGTGACGATCGCGTGTCGTCGGATCTCCGTGACGGACGACGGCCCGGTAAGCAGTGCCGCGCGGGTGGTGGGTCAGCGTGATCTCCGCTGACATCGCGACCGGTTGCGGCGACGCGGGGCGCCACCCGCTGTCGAGAGTGTTGGTGAACACCAGCCGGGTGTCGGGCTCGACGACGAGGAACACGGCGTCGGTGTGGGGCACGAATGTCGTTCCGTCGTCGCTCATCTCGGTGACGAACGCCCCGCCCGGTCGCACCTCCAGGTGGTCCACCCGAGTGACGGTGGGTGCCGGTGTCCACCACTGTGACAGCAACGACGAGTTCGTCCATGCCTCCCAGATGCGGTGACGAGGAGCCGCGATGACGCGATCGAGTACGAGGTCGAGGGCAGGATCGATCGGGAGCGCGGTCATGAGTCTTCTTCCGTCGGAGTCGGGGAGGTGACGAGTTGTTCGAGCCGATCCGTGCGGCTCTCCCAGAGGTGTCGTTGATCGTCGAGCCAGTCCTGGACGAGGTCGAGTCGTTCCCTGTGCAGAGTGCACGTCCGGACGCGTCCTACTTTGGCCGTGCGAATGAGCCCGCTCGACTCGAGACTGCGGACGTGTTTGAGGAAGGTCGGAAGCGCGATCGGGAACGGCGCCGCCAGTTCACCGACGCTTGCCGGACCGGCACCGAGACGCCGGACGACTGCTCGCCGCGTCGAATCTCCGAGGGCGGTGAGCACGGCGTCGAGTTCTGCCGTATGGTTAGCCATGAGGGTAAGTATTACAGGCGATCCGGGGTGTGGCGCAACCGATGACTTTCGGGGTGCGCGTCGGTCAGAGTGTTCGTGGGCCGACCAGCGCCCACCGGGAACGAAGGAGTGCACATGCGCACGTTGATCGTCACCGCGTTCGTCTCGCTCGACGGCGTGATGGAGGCGCCTGGTGGAGAGGCCGGATACCGCAACGCGGGCTGGACTTTCACGGACGTCGAGTTCGACGAGGCCGCGTACGAGATCAAGGGGCGGGAGCAGGGGGAGGCCGCCGCACTGCTGCTCGGTCGCCGATCCTACGAGGCGTTCGCGCCCGTGTGGCCGACGATGGAGGACTTCGCCGGATACAACGCGATGCCGCGGTACGTGGTCTCGACGACGCTCGATGATGATGATTCGCGTTGGCCTGCAACGGTTCTTCGATCACTCGACGACGTCGCCGCGCTGAAGGAGACCGAGGGCGGACCGATCCTCGTGCACGGGAGCGCGACGCTGGGACGTGCGTTGGCCGACGCCGGGCTGGTCGACAGATACCACCTGCTGGTGTTCCCGTTGCTGCTCGGCGCCGGACTGCGCCTGTTCAGCGACACGGACAAGGACACCACGGTGCTGACGCTCGTCGAGCACGAGGTCTACGGCAACGGTGTCCAGAAGCAGGTGTTCGATGTGCGCCGCTGACGGGGAAACGTCATGCGCACACTGAGATTCGCGATGAACACGAGTGTGGACGGTTACGTCGCGGCGCCCGATGGCGACCTCGGCTGGAGCGTGCCGAGCGACGAGGCGTTCCAGTGGTGGTCCGACCGCGTCGACTCGACGGGCCTCACGCTCTACGGGCGGAGGCTGTGGGAGGCGATGAACGCGCACTGGCCGACGGCCGATCGGCAGCCAGGGGCGACGCCCGCGCACGTCGCGTACGCCCGTCGGTGGCGCGACATGCCCAAGGTGGTGTTCTCGTCGACCCTGGACGCGGTGGAGGGCAACGCGCGGCTCGTCACAGGTGACGCCGTGGCGGAGATCGTCCGCCTGAAGGCCGGCGACGGTGGCCCGATGGACATCGGCGGCGCCACACTGGCCGCGGCTGCGATGCGGGCCGGGCTGATCGACGAGTACGTGATCATGACGCACCCCGTTCTGGTGGGCGCCGGTACGCCGTTCTTCACGGCGCTCGACGAGTGGGCGGGTCTGGAGTTGGTGGAGACGCGGACGTTCTCGGGTGGACTGCACCTGGCGAGGTACCTGGCGCGGTAGGGGGCGGGAGATTCACAATAGTTGACATAATGTCGATTATCGGCACGAAACTAGGTCCGTCAGTCGTGACGACAGGCAGATAGCGATGTACTCGGGGTCGAAGTCCGCGCTTTCGACAACCCTGAGCAGTTCGGTGTGCGGTCCCGCGAGCCAGCCAGATTTGTTCCACACCCTGGCGATCATGCCATTCCGTGTTGGCTGGGCCACGATGTCGCCTGGTTCCGTCACGGTGAGCTCCCTCGCGCAGTGCTCGGATTGACGTAACGAACGTCCTTCTGAAGGTGTCCTGACCGCTGTGGCTCGTCCCCGCGTTCACAGCCCACACCCGCCGCCTCCTCAGGGCCGGCCACCCAGTCCCCGCCCGCATACCCATCGAAAAGTTCTCACGCGCCTTCCGGCGCGGGTCAGCTACCCGCATCTGGCTCGACACCCCCAGTCTCACAGGACTAGACATTTACACCGGATCAACTCAACCCGGGGCAGCCACCATCCTTGGCAACCCCCGACATCCCCCAACGCTCACCGTCGGTGTCGCGCCCGGAGTCGCATTTTCCCGTCCGCTCTGCCCCGTGTGGACTTGTATATTGAGTGAACCCTGCCGCATCGCCCCGCGACCATCAGCCTCCTCGACGACACCGACAGTGGAACTACAAACGCACTGTGCAATCAGGAAGAATCGGGCACGATTCGGACAGGTGGGTCACCATCCGGATGTGGGCGACCGGCTTGGTGCGCCCCACATAACACTGGGTTCGCCGTGATTGGAGAGAGGTACATGCCAAAAACCGTTTTCTACAGTTTCCACTACGACCGCGACGTGCATCGAGTCCAGCTGGTACGCAACATTGACGCGCTCGAGGGGCAGCCCGTTTTGAATTCGCAAGAATGGGAGTCCGTTCGACGGCGCGGCCCTGAGGCCATCGAGACCTGGATCGACGACCAAATGCGATACAAGCGCGCGGTCATCGTGCTTGTCGGTCAACAGACCTCAACCCGCCCGTGGGTCAAGTATGAGATCATTAAGGCATGGAACGACCGGCGACCAATGGTTGGTGTTCGCATCCACGGCCTGTCCTCAATGGGGACGTCGGATTCGATCGGCGCCGACCCGTTCGTCGCCGCCGGTATCGGAGCAGGACGCATCCCGCTGTTCGACCCCACCCGCCGCGACGGGGCGGGCAGGATCGACACTCAAGCCACCTACGCGCAGGTCCGCAGCAACATTGGCTCCTGGGCCGAGCGGGGCGTCACCCGGCTGTGACTATCTACGACGAAAGCTTCTTCACCAAACGAGCTGGCGCAGTGACGGCATCAGCTGCGGCCACCAGCCTCGGCCTACAGACTAAAGCAGCCGTTGGGACGTTCGATGTGTTCCTCAGCCATAGCGTGCGCGATGCTCGGGTGATCCTCGGGGTACGGGAGTGGCTGCAGAGCAAAGGGCTCACCGTGTACGTGGACTGGATTGACGACACTCAACTCGACCGCGAGAAGGTGTCGCCAGCGACAGCCTCACAGCTTCGCAGGCAAATGGACCGATCACACACTCTGATCTACGCGACGTCACAGAACGCACAGGCATCGAGATGGATGCCTTGGGAACTGGGATACTTCGACGGCCGCAAAGGCCGGGAACGGGTCTCGATCCTCCCGATAGACAATTCAAGCGGCGGCCGGTTTACCGGGGATGAGTACATAGGCCTCTACCCCAGAATCGAACAACAACAGATTTCCCCAGGAAATCTGGGTCCGATCGCAATATCGCCGTCCGGCACATCGCAACGCCTAAGCTCGTTCGTCCGACCAGGGGTCTGATGACGAACATTCAACCTCCCGCCGCAGGGCCACCCCAGCCGCCCATCGACCGTGCCGACCACCACAAGCACATGGACTTCGTGCAGGCAGTCATCACCCGCCTCGCCAACAACTCGTTCCTCATGAAGGGGTGGGCAGTCACCCTGTCATCGGCCCTAATCGGGTTCGCCATCAGTCGTCAGCAATTCGGAGTGGCCCTCGCCGCCCTAATTCCCATCGCCGCCTTCTGGATCCTCGATACTTACTATCTGCGCCAAGAACGCGCATTCCGAGACATCTACCGCGACGTAGCCTCGAAAACGCTGCATAACTTTGAGATTGACCCCCGCGGTTACGTCACCCGACACGCATGGTTCGCAACCGGCAGGTCAATCAGCCTCTCCCTGTTCTACGCCCCACTGGCTGTAGTTACGTGCGTCATCACGACACTCCTAGTGCTCAGTGGCCAGACCACCAATGCCGACACCACACCCGCACCGGCGACCACCTCGACGACCATTACCAGCACCACAACCACAACCACAACGGTAGGTACAACCCCGCCCACAAATCGACCCAAGTAATAGGAGTCAACGGATGCCGTCACCGATCGCGGCCACCCCCGCCCATGGCTGCGCATTCTGTTTGATAGCGAATGGCGATGCTCCGGCCCGGGAGATCCTGCGGACCAGCCAGGTGCTCGCCTTTCTGCCGGACGTGCCAGCTGTGTTGGGGCACGTCCTAGTCATCCCCTACGTCCACATCCCAGACATATTTTCACTCGACACAGCCACCGCTCACGTTCTAGCCGACACCACCCGCCACATCGCTGCAGCGACGCGAACCGCCACAGGCGCCAGCGGTGTCAACATCATTCAATCCAACGGATCATCAGCCGGTCAGACCGTGTTTCATCTGCACATTCACATTGTCCCCAGGCTCCGACACGATCGAATGCCGGACCTGTGGCCATCCGACGCCAGGTGGCCTGCCGCCGATCTCGATAGCAACGCGAAGGCCCTTCGGGCCGCCCTACACGGGTCCGCAAGCCCGGCATAGCGCAACGGTTATCGGCGTTGAACTAGGACAAGTTCAAACAGACGAGCATTATTGCGCAGATCGCCATTTGGTATTGTGAAACCGGGCCGCTACCAATACCCATTAGTTGCGGATTGAAGTGGTTTGCTACTCGAAATGAGAGTTCCCCTTGGTCCGCTAGAAGATTCGCTTCGACGTCGGCATTGGCATCGAGTGGCACAACGGCAACGGTGAAGTTCAGAGCGAAGCAGTTCGCGAGTTAGCCGTACTCCCGAGAGCCTTCCTCAAGCGCGACAGCCGCCGACACTTGGACTTGACGCCATGAACCGGCATCGTCACCCGAGCGACTAGTTGTAGTGACCCGACGCGTTGTTGTCACGCGACGAGCCCGGCTGACGGGTGGTTGTCCGCCGAGGGCGGAGTGGCCTCGTTGAGTGTTGTAGCGGCCTAGGTCTAAAGCGGGTCGGCTAACCGTCGCAGCCGCCCGTGACCTGCTCGCCGAGATGCCGGTCCACGTCACGACCCCGTCGTCGCGGCCACACGATCCCGGCTTCAGCGACATGAACTCTACCAACAAAATTCCCGTGAGCTGCAACGATCTACTCGTCCCACATCAACACGTCTCGTTACCAGTATCTGGTATCACCTGGACACCGTGCCTGAGCACGTCGACCGACGTACCGTCGGTCGACGAGGTCCTTCCTGTACCTCACAGGTCGTGAGCACGGAAGGCGAAGATCGTGACTGTGGAACGACGCGTACTGATCACCGGGGCCAGCATCGCCGGCCCGACCCTCGCGTACTGGCTCGCGAGGTCGGGTCGTGCCGTGACGGTCGTCGAGCGCGCTCCGTCGCCTCGGCTCGGCGGGCAGAACATCGACATTCGTGGTCCCGGCCGCGAGGTCGTACGCCGCATGGGTCTGGAGGACGCTCTCTTCGCCGCAACCACGACGGAACAGGGCACCCGGTTCGTCGATCGACGGGGCGCGACGATCGCGACGTTCCCGGCCGGTACGGCGGACAGCGGAGGCGCGACGGCCGAGCTGGAGATCCTCCGCGGCGAACTCGCGCGCATCCTCGTCGACGCGTCGGGACCGGACGTCGAGTACCGCTACGGCGACCGGGTCGTGGGCTGCGATCAGGACGCCCACGGTGTCGACGTGACGTTCGAGCACGGCGCTCCCGAGCGCTACGACCTCGTGGTGTTCGCCGACGGAGTGCGGTCCGGGAGCCGGGAGATCGTCTTTCCCGGCGAGGCCGTCACGCGAGATCTCGGGCTGTACACCGCCTACGGGGTGCTCCCCCGCACCTCGGACGACGATGCATGGTGGCGCTGGTACAACGCGACCGGCGGACGTGTGGCCGGCTTGCGCCCGGACAACCAGGGCACCACGCGCTTCAGCCTGTCCTGGTTGTCGGGGCCGACCGGCCTCGAGCGGGCAGGGCAGTCGGAGGTCGTCGCCGCCCTTCGGGCGACGTTCGCCGGCGCCGAATGGGAGACTCCCCGCATCCTGGAGTCGCTCGATTCCGCCTCGGAGCTGTACGTCGACCGTCTCGCTCAGGTCCACGCCCCACGGTGGTCGTCGGGCCGGGTCGCGATGGTGGGCGACGCGGCCTGGTGCGCGACTCCGGTGAGTGGGATGGGCACGACACTGGCGATCACCGGTGCCTATGTACTGGCCGCCGAACTCGCCCGCACCGATGATCACCGGGCAGCGTTCACGGCGTGGGACGCGCGGATGCGTCCCTTCGTCGACACGGTGCAGTCGCTGCCGCCGGGAACGCCGAGGCTGGCGCACCCGAAGACGGCAGTGGGGCTCGCGGTCTTCAACTCTGCTGTGCGACTGGCCGGTTCGGCGCCGGTGCGAGCGCTGGCCGGCAGGTTCGGCGGCTCGGACGACGCGAACCTCGATCTGAGCGACTACCGCTGACGCTGCTGGATGCGGATCAGGTTGCCCGCGGGATCACGCACCGCGCAGTCCCGGATCCCGTAGGGCTGGTCGGTCGGTTCCTGCACGATGTCCGCATCCGCGGCCTGGAGTGCATCGAAGGTCGCCTCGAGGTCGTCGCTCGCGAGCAGGATGCCGCCGTACGTGCCCTTGGCCATCATCTCGGTGATGGTGCGGCGCTCGTCCTCGGTGATGGCGGGGTCCACCGCGGGCGGTGTCAGAACGATGGCGGTGTCCGGCTGCCCGGGCGGGCCGACGGTGAGCCACCGCAGGTTCTCGTACCCGACGTCGAGGCGGACCTCGAAGCCGAGAAGGTCGCGGTAGAAGGCCAGTGCGGCCTCCGGATCGTCCTGCGGGAGGAAGCTGGAGGCGATGGTGAGTGTCATGGCGACGACACTAGGTTCGCCTTACGCGGTCCGCTTCTCGATTCCTGATCGGTCGGGTGACCACCTTCTCGACACACGACGGCGCGCCGACCTCCGTGGACTGGTTCTGCTGCCGATACGCGGACGGGGACAGTCCGGTCAGTTCGGAGAAACGGGTACTGAAGGTGCCCAGTGAGGAGCACCCCACGGTGAAGCAGATCTCCGTCACCGACCTCTCCGACCCCCGGAGCAGCGCCATGGCTCGTTCGATGCGCCGCGTCATCAGGTACGCGTAGGGCGACTCTCCGTACGCGGCGCGGAACTGCCGGCTCAGGTGCCCCGCGGACACGTGCGCGTCGCGCGCCAGGGTCTCGAGGTTCAGTGGCGTGGCGTACTCGCGGTCCATTCGATCCCGTACTCGACGGAGACGACGCAGATCGTCGAGGTGTCGCGAGTCCGCACCGGTGTCGGTCACGCGTCCTCCTCTCAGGAACGGCGCAGCAGTCCGTGCAGTGCGCGCATGCAGAGATCATGCACCTCGTCGGCCGAGATCGACTGCCGGTCCACCCAGTCCACGCACACGGCGCGAACGAACGACACCCACCCGGCCACGGCCACCCGCGTCACTTCGTCCGCGCCGTCGTCGGGTCCCAGAGCCGCCAGGATCCGTTGCTGCTGCGTCTCGAACTCGGCCGTGAGGATCGCCTGGATACCGACGTCGCCCGACATCGTTCCTCGATTGATGGCCCGTAGTCCGTGAGCGTGATCGGTGGAGTAGCGGATGTAGGCGCGCAGTCCGGCGGACACCTGGTGCTCGACGGGCAGCGTGGTGTCGGGAGCCGTGATCTCGACCATCCGCGCGGATTCGAGCCGGATGATGTCGGCGAAGAAATCCCTCTTGGACGGAAAGTAGTGATACATCAGCCCACGCGAGACGCCGGCCAGGTCGGCGACCTCCTCGATCCACACCTCGTCGTAAGGCCGTTCCGCGAACAGTCGTGACCCGATCTCGAGCAGCTGGTGCCGACGCTGATCGGGTGACAGGCGTTTGCGGGGAGTGGTCATGACCTGCGCCATGTTACGGGACTCCTCGTGATACTTGACACGCGTTCAGTAGGGGGTACCGTCCGCTGTTGTATCCCGGTTCAGTACGCCGGCCACCCACGCGAAAGGGTCCGACCGTGGTCACCACGATCTCGTCCACTTCTCCGCTTCCCCATCCCCCTCGACGACTCCCGGTGCTGGGCGACGTGCTGGGCGTACACGCGAGCACCCCGGTGCAGGACTCGGTGGCGCTGGCCGCGCAGCTGGGCCCCATCTTCGAGCGGGTGGTCCTGGGGCGCCGGTTCGTGATCGTGTCGGGCGCCGATCTCGTGGAGGAACTCAGCGACGAGTCGCGGTTCGTCAAGCACGTGGCACCCGCGGTCGCCGGACTTCGCTCGATCGGCGGGGACGGACTGTTCACGGCGTACTCGCACGAACCGAACTGGCGCAAGGCCCACGACCTCCTCCGGCCGGCGTTCACGCAGTCGGCCATGCGGAGCTACCACGACATCATGGTGGACGTCGCCGGACAGCTGGTGTCGCACTGGTCGTCCCGTGATCGGGTCGACGTCTCCTCGGACATGACCAAGTTGACGCTCGAGACCATCGGCCGTACCGGGTTCAGCTACAGCTTCGACTCGTTCACCCGCGCCGAGACGCACCCGTTCGTCCGGGCCATGGTGCGGACCCTGCAGCACAACCAGCGCCGCGCACTGCTGCCGCTCCCCGTCGTCGGCGACCTGGTGTTCCGGCGTCGCGAACGGCGGAACGATGCCGACAAGGCCTTCATGGCCGAGCTGCTCGACGACATCGTGCGGGCCCGCCGCGACGGCGAGACGAGCGGCGACGGCGATCTGCTGGACATCATGCTCCAGGCGGCACGCGACGGTGATCCCAACGCGCTGGACGAGGTGAACATCCGGCATCAGATCGTCACCTTCCTCATCGCCGGACACGAGACGACCTCCGGCTCACTGTCGTTCGCCCTGTACTACCTGTCGAGGCATCCCGAGATGTGGGCTCGGGCGCGTGCGGAGGTGGACGAGGTGTGGGGTGCGGACACGCCGTCCTTCGAGCAGGTGGCGAAGTTGCGCTTCGTCCGACGGGTTCTCGACGAGGGACTGCGCCTGTGGCCGACGGCCCCCGGTTACGCGCGGGAGGCACGCCACGACACGACGGTCGGCGGGCGTCCCATGGCAGCGGGCGACTGGGCCCTGGTGCTCATCCCCGGTCTGCATCGCGATCCCGTCTGGGGGCCGGATCCCGAGGTGTTCGACCCGGACCGCTTCCTGTCGGCGAACGTGCGGGCCAGGCCGCCGCACGCCTACAAGCCGTTCGGCACGGGCGAGCGTGCCTGCATCGGGCGCCAGTTCGCTCTCCACGAGTCGCTGCTGGTGCTGGGCACGATCCTCCAGACCTTCGACGTCGCTCCCGATCCGGGCTACGAGCTCGCCATCGAGGAACGCCTCACCCTCATGCCGGCCGGGTTCGAGCTCGAGGTGGCTCGGCGCGACCGCAGCTGACGTGAGGATCCCGCACACTGGTCCCATGCGATCGAGCGGCAAGATCATGGAGGCCACCCTCGAGGTGATCGCGGAGCACGGTTTCGACGGCGTCACCATCGCGGGTGTGTCCGCCGCTGCCGGGGTCTCCCGACAGACCGTGTACTCCATCTTCGGCACGCGCGAGGTGTTGGTGACCCGCACGATGGAGCATTTGGCGGTCGAGGTCATGACCGAGATCCGGTCGCGCCTCGACGGCCCGGAGACCGTGCGCGACTACGTCGTGGAGATGGTGATCGGTGGTCGGCGGGCGGTGCGCGACATTCCCGCGATGGGAGCGCTGCTGCGGTTGAACGGTATCAACCCGGTGCTGCATCCCGATGTCGTCCAGCACGCCATTCCCGTCGTGCGAGATCTACTGTCCCCGCTGACCGCACTCGACCCTCGGGTCGCGGAGGTGTTGGACGACATCGTCCTCATCACCACTCGTCTCGGACTGTCCGTCGTGCTCTTCGACGATCCGTCCATCGCGGACGACGACGACCTCCGCGCCTTCCTCCTACGGTGGCTCCCGGCGTCGATGACCGTGCCGCCGGAGTGACGGGCTTCACCTCGCGACCTTGACACCTGGTGCCGCAACTGTCTTACTTCAGGGCGCCTGCCGGGGGGTCCGCGCAGCGGGAAGGAAGTCGATGACACTGTCACGCAGTCTGATCGTCGGAGCGGTGCTCGTGGCGTTGGTCGGTGTCGCACCCGCACTCGCCGACGCAGCCCCCGGTGACGACTTCTACTCCCCACCGACGGACGTCGCGGGTGCGCCGGGCACGGTGCTCCGCACCGAGCCGATGTCGCTCTTTCTCGCTGCGCCGGGAGTGGACGGTCGCTATCCCGCCACCGCGCAGCGCGTCAAGTACACCTCGCGGACCGAGAACGACGAGCCCGTCGCGGTGACCGGAACGTTCATCGACTCGGCCGTTCCCTGGCGCGGCGCCGGCCCCAGACCCACCGTCGTGGTCGCTCCGGGGACGGTGGGGCAGGGCGACCAGTGCGCGCCGTCGCGGGCGTTCCCGCTCGGGCTGAACCTCACGACGGACCCGCTGTCCCTCTCGGCGAACCAGGAACTCGTGTCGTCGACGCTCTGGGGTTCGATGGGCGCGCGCGTCTTCGTGACCGACTACATCGGTCTCGGCACGCCGGGGTTGCACACCTACGTCAACCGGCCGGAGGAGGCGCACGCGGTGCTCGACGGCGCGCGAGCGGCGAACGCGCTGGCAGGCGACCCCGACTCCCCCATCGGTCTCTGGGGCTATTCGCAGGGCGGCGGCGCCACCGCCGCCGCGGCCGAGTCGGCGGCGAGTTACGCACCGGAACTGAACATCAAGGGCACGTGGGCGGGCGCACCGACGGCCGACCTGCTCGACGTGCTGAACACGGTGGACGGCACTCTCATCGGCGGAGTCATCGGGTACGCACTGAACGGAGTCCTCGAGCGGAACCCGTCGTTGCGGGCCCGCGTCGAGGAGCGCGTCTCCGATCACGGCAAGACGGTGCTGAACGACCTGTCGACCCAGTGCATCGCCGACACGATCCTGACGTATCCGTTCCTGCGCACCGAGACGCTGACGAAGGACGGTCGCTCGATGTCGGAGAACCTGAGATCCGTGCCCGAGGCCGGTCCCATCTTCGAGAAGCTGCGTACCGGCACCCTGCGGCCGTCGGCCCCGGTGTTGATCACCAGCGGCATCAACGACGACACGGTGCCGTACGGGCAGGCGCGGGAGTTGGCGGAGGAGTGGTGCGGCCAGGGTGCGTCGGTGACGTTCCGGTCGAACCCGCTGCCGCCGATCCTGCCGGGTGCGGTGCTGCCCAACCACTTCGGTCCGCAGATCATCGACGGCTACGGCGGTGGGGCCGCGGCGTACCTGATGGACCGGTTCGCCGACGTACCC
This sequence comes from Rhodococcus sp. UNC23MFCrub1.1, assembly GCF_000686025.1. Taxonomy (GTDB): domain Bacteria; phylum Actinomycetota; class Actinomycetes; order Mycobacteriales; family Mycobacteriaceae; genus Rhodococcoides. The sequence continues at coordinate 528,414 of NZ_JMLQ01000003.1, read as the reverse complement.
ACCGACGGGTGCGACATCGCCTGACGGTCGGTTCGGGTCACCGACCACGGTCGGCTCGGTCATTGTCGCGGACGGCGATCAGCCATAGTGTCACCGATCACAGTGGATCATTCGGCTGACTGAGGGGTACACACATGACGGTCCAGCACTCTCCGGAACGCACCGCGGCACCGACGCCGTCCGACGGAGAGGTGCACGCGGCCGTCGCCCGCGCGCGTGACGCGGCACTGTGGTGGGGCGCTCTCGATTTCACGGATCGCAAGGGGTGGCTGCTCGAGTTCCGATCCAGGATCGCCCGGACGTCGGGGTCGCTCGTCGACACCGTGCGCGAGGAGACGGGCAAGCCGAAGGACGACGCTCTGCTCGAGGTCATGCTGGCGGTGGAGCATCTCACGTGGGCCGCGAAGAACGCGCGACGTGTCCTGCGGGAGCGGTCCGTCTTCCCGGGTCTGGTGAGCATCAATCACGCTGCCTCCGTGCGGTATCAACCGATGGGCGTCGTCGGCGTGATCGGCCCGTGGAACTATCCGGTCTACACACCGATGGGGTCGCTCGCGTACTCGATGGCCGCCGGCAACGCCGTCGTCTTCAAGCCCAGCGAGCTCACTCCCCGCACCGGCACCTGGCTGGCCGACGCCTGGGCGTCGCTGGCGGCGCCGCACCAGGTGCTCCAGACCGTCACCGGCGACGGTCGGGTCGGTGAGGCGCTGTGCCGCTCGGGAGTGGACAAGCTCGCCTTCACCGGGTCCACCGCGACGGCGAAGAAGGTCATGGCGGTGTGCGCGGAGACGCTCACGCCGATCGTGGTCGAGGGCGGCGGCAAGGACGCGCTCATCGTCGACGCCACCGCCGACCTCGAGGCCGCGGCGACCTTCGCCGCGTTCGGCGCCATGGGCAACGCGGGCCAGACCTGCGCGGGTGTGGAGCGCATCTACGTGGTCGAGGAGGTCGCCGATCGTTTCGTGGACATCCTGACCTCCCGTGTACGCGACCTCCGGGTCGGCGAAGCGGACGATGCGCAGTACGGACGCATGACGTTGCCGAAGCAGGTCGACATCGTGCGGGACCAGGTCGAGGACGCCCTGGCGCGCGGTGGTCGCGCCGTCGTCGGCGGACTCGAATCCGTCCGGGCGCCGTACGTCGATCCCATCGTGCTGCTCGACGTGCCGGAGGACAGCTCGGCCGTCGCCGAGGAGACGTTCGGTCCGACCGTGGTGGTCAACCGCGTCCGTGATCTCGACGAGGGCATCGAGCGGGCCAACGCCTCGAAGTACGGGCTGGGCGCGTCGGTCTTCACCGCGTCGAAGGCCGCGGCCGAGCGGGCGGCGGACCGGCTCCGGGTCGGAGTGGTGACGGTCAACTCCGTGCTGGGCTTCGCAGCGGTGGGCGCGCTGCCGTTCGGCGGAGTCGGCGACTCGGGCTTCGGACGGATCCACGGCGCGGATGGGTTACGGGAGTTCTCCCGGGTGAAGTCGGTGACGAAGCAACGCTTCGCCGCCCCGCTGGGCCTGGTGACGATGACGCGCAAGCGGCGCGACGTCGCGGTCGCGCGCCTGTTGCTGACCAAGGTCTACGGGCGATGACCACCCTCCCCCGGCCGCGCTTCGGGCGGTTCGGGTGGGTGCGGGTGATCGACGAGCTGGATCCGGTGGCGGACGCGGCCACCGTCCTCAAGATCACGGCGGGCTGCGAGTTTCCCTGGGACTATCAGCGCGCGTTGGAGTTCGCGCTGTTCCGCACGTACTGCGTGCCCACCATCTCGGCGTTGCTCCGCAGGACGGGAGAGTTCGAGCACCGCCCTCAGAAGCGGTACGACGACACCGCGCTGCTGATGTCGGAACTCGTGGAACACGGGTACGACTCCGAGCGCGGGCGCGCGTCGCTCCGCGCGGTCAACCGCATGCACGCGCGCTACGACATCTCGAACGACGACATGCTGTACGTGCTCTCCACCTTCGCGTTCGATCCGCTGGACTGGATCGACCGCTACGGGTGGCGGCGCCTGCATCCGCACGAACGGATCGCGAGCGTCGCGTTCTACCGCGAGGTCGGGATCCGGATGGGCATCCGGGACATTCCCGCGTCGACAGCCGACTTCCACGCCTTCAAGGTGCGGTACGAGCGCGAGCGGTTCGTCTACTCCGACGACAACAAGGCCATCGGCGAGTACACCCGCGACCTGCTGGCGTCGTGGTACCCGCGCCCGGTCCGCTCCGCGGTGCGCGGCGCCGTGCTGTCGATGATCGATCAGGACATGACCCGCGCCTTCGGGTTCGGCGACCCGGTCCCCGCCGTGCGCCCGGCGCTCGAGTCGGCGCTGCAGGCCCGAGGCCGCGTGGAGCGTCTGCTGCCCAAGCGGACGGCATCGCGGTCGGCGCAGGATCCGCGCAACCGGACGTACCCCGGGTATCCGCAGGGCTACCACCCGAGCGACCTGGGTGTCTGATCAGGATCAGCGCAGTCGTTCCGCGTCCTTGGCCAGGGTGACCAACCGGTCGCAGAGCTCGGCGAGTTCGGCCGCGTCGGCGCCCTCCGCGACGGCCGTGGCCACGTCCTCGGCGGCGCACCGGACTCCGAACGCGCGATCGGCGGCGGCACCGGCCTCGGCCTCCGTGAGCACCACGGCGTCGTCCGCAACGACGGTGTCCTTCAGCGACGTCCGCTGTTCGTAGGCGCGCTGACGGCAGGACTGACGGCAGTACCGTCGGCGCCGGCCCGCAGCGCCCTCGACCACCGGCCGACCGCACCACAGACACGTGCTCGGGCGCCGTGCACGGGACCGACCGATCCCACCGCCCACCGTCCCGGATTCACCCCGCATCGACCCGACGATACCGACGTGCGCGGACCCTGCCGCATCACCGGTTAGAATGGGGTGTTCGCGTGCGGGAACGTTCCGCGCACCACGCGCGTTGAATTCGACGGACGCGACATGCGTACCACGATCGAGAGAGGACTCCACCATGGCAGATCGCGTTCTACGAGGTAGTCGACTCGGAGCGGTGAGCTACGAGACCGATCGCGACCACGACCTCGCGCCCCGGCGCATGGCTCGATACCGGACGGACAACGGCGAGGAGTTCGACGTTCCCTTCGCCGACGACGCCGAGCTGCCCGGCACCTGGCTCTGCCGCAACGGTCTCGAGGGCAGTCTGATCGAGGGCACCGCGCCCGAGGCCAAGAAGGTCAAGCCCCCGCGCACCCACTGGGACATGCTGCTCGAGCGGCGTTCGGTGGAGGAGCTCGAGGAACTGCTCAAGGAGCGGATGGATCTGCTCAAGGCGAAGCGTCGCGGCGCCGGAGTCTGACCGCCTCTCCCCTGTCGTCACCGAGGGCCCCGGAGCATCTGCTCCGGGGCCCTCGGTGTGTCTCGGGTCCGTCCGAGATCAGCGCAGGTGCTGCGCGACGATCGGTCCGATGATCGCGAGTGCCTGCGGATCGGTCATCGCGGAGTGTGCGACCGGCACCGCGTGATCGTGGATGGCACCGCCGACGTGTCGACGCCAGGCCGAGGCGGTCCGCCGTACGTCGTTCCGATTCACCTCGTCCTCGGTCGCCGTGAAGAACAGCACGTCGCAGTCCACGACGCCCGGTGAGTACCCGTGCGCCAGCGAGGTCCCGTTCACGTAGCCCGCGTACAGCCGCTCGAGGGTGTCGACGGTCATCGCCGCCATCGGACCACCCTCGGACCGCAGCGCGGCCGCCGCCTCCGCGACCGTCGGTTCCACGCCTGCCGGCAACTCGTGGCCGGTGAACTCCTCGATGAGATCCCGCACCGACGGTGTCGACTCGAGGTACTCGTCGGCGAGCACGTAGCTGTCGAGCATGGTCAGCGTCGCGACGCTCTCCCCCACCCGCTGCAGCTCGACGGTCATCGCGTGGGCGATGAGGCCTCCGAGCGACCAGCCCAGCAGGTGGTACGGACCGTGCGGCTGGATCGACCGGATCTCGCGAACGTAGTACCGGGCCAGCTCCTCGACCGTGTCGAACTCCTCGGTGCGTCCCGAGACGACGGGTGACTGCAGGCCGTACACCGGCTGATTCGAGTCGAGGTGGGCGAGCAGACCGCTGTAACTCCAGGACAGTCCGAACGCCGGATGAATGCAGAACACCGGTGACGCGGACCCCTGCGGGCGCAGCGGCAGCAGCATGTCCAGTGACGCCGTGGCCGTCGCCGCGACCTCGTCCGCCGACAGATGCGCGGTGTCGTCGATGCGCGCGGCGAGAGCTGCTGGCGTGGAGTCGGTGAACAACCATTGCATCGGAACCGTCGTGCCGAGGGTCTCTTCGAGTCGAGCGACCACGCGCGTCCCCACCAGCGACGTGCCGCCGAGTTCGAAGAAGCTGTCGTCGAGTCCGACTCCGGCCACCCCCAGGATCTCCTCGTAGACAGCGCAGACGGCGCGCTCGGTCGCGGTGCCCGGATCGCGATGCTCGCCGGTGACGGCGAACTCCGGAGCGGGCAGCGCTCGCCGATCGAGTTTGCCGACGGAGGTCAGCGGCAGCTCGTCCAGCAGCATGATCGACTGCGGCACCATGTAGCCGGGCAGTCGCTCCTGCAGATGGCGACGCAACGACGCCGTGTCGACCGACGACTCCCGGTGCGGCAGGACGTAGGACACCAGCACGGTGTCCCCCGAGGGCAGGACGTGGCCCATCGTGGTCGCGAAGTCCACGCCGTCGTGCACGTCGAACGCGGCGTCGATCTCACCCAGCTCGATGCGGAACCCGCGGATCTTGACCTGATGATCGGTCCGGCCCACGTAGGACAGGGTCGGGTCGCCGTCGGCGGACTCGCGCCAGCGCACCAGGTCACCGGTGCGGTAGAGGCGCTCACCCGGCTTGCCGTGCGGATCGGCGACGAACCGCGACGACGTCAACGCCGTGCGCCCGAGGTAGCCGCGAGCGAGTTCCGGTCCGGCAAGGTACAGCTCGCCGACGACGCCGAACGGCACCGGTTGCAGCTGGCGGTCGAGCACCTGCGCCGCGACACCGCGGATCGGTCCACCGATCGTGACCGGACCCTTGGGCACCATCGGCGCACTCATCGTCGTGACGATGGTCGTCTCCGTCGGCCCGTACACGTTGTACAGCGAGCGTCCCGGAGCCCAGCGCTCCACCAGTTCCGGTGGGCACGCCTCGCCGCCGACGAGGATGTGTCGCAACGACGTCGCGCTCGCCGGGTCCGCGGTCGACAATGCCGCGGTCGTGATGAAGGCGTGCGTGATGCGTTCCGATCCCAGCAGGTCGCCCAGTTCGCGGCCGCCGTAGACCCCGGGCGGTGACACGACGAGTGTCGCGCCGGATCCGTACGCGAACAGCTGGTCCATGACGGCGGCGTCGAAACTCGGTGTCGCGAAGTGCAGTACGCGCGCCGTCTCGTCGACCTCGAATCGATCGCGCAGCTCGCCGGCGAAGTTCGACAGGCCGGCGTGGGTGACGACGACACCCTTCGGCGTCCCGGTCGACCCCGAGGTGTAGATGACGTACGCGGGGTTCACGAGACCGATGGGTCCGAGAAGCTCTGCGGGCGAGAGGGGTTCGTCGGCCGTACGAGCCAGCTCGGCCAGGGTGTCCGCGTCGTCGAGCACGAGCCACCGTGTCGACGAGACTCCGTCCACGGCCGCCAGGTGCTCCGCGGTCGTCAGTCCCCACGTGGTCGCCGAGTCCGTCAGCATGTGACGGACGCGGTCGGCCGGGTAGTGCGGGTCGACCGGGACGAAGGCGCCGCCGGCCTTCGCGACGGCCAGGACCGCGACGAGGGAGTCGAAGGATCGCGTGAAGCCAAGGGCAACCAGTGATTCCGGTCCGACACCGCGCCTGACGAGAGCTCGGGCCACCGTGGTCGAACGTCGGTCGAGCTCGCCGTAGGTGATGTGGGCGCCGAGGTACTCCGCCGCGATGCGGTCGGGAACCCGGCGTGCGGTCTGCTCGAACACCTCGGACAAGGTCAGCGACGGATCGGGATCGGTCTCGCCGCCGTGCACGGGCACCAGATGGGCTCGCTCCTGCGAGGTCAACATCTCGACGCTTCCGACGCTGCGGTCGGGTTCGGTGGCCAGGACGCCCAACACGCCCACCAGACGATCGAGCATGGTGCTCACGGTGGCGGCGTCGAACAGATCGGTCGCGTAGTCGGCGGTGACGGTCAGCCCCGCCGGCTCCCGGTCGTCGGTGCGCCGGTCGGTGACCGTGAACTGGATGTCGAACTTGGCGACGGCGACGTCCACCTCGGCCGCGTCGACGGTCACCTCGCCCATGCGAGCAGTCGTCGGAACGTCGTCCTGCAACGACAACATGATCTGGAACAACGGGTGATGGCTCGTGCTGCGCTGTGGGTGCAGCACGTCCACCAGACGTTCGAACGGAACGTCGGGGTGCGCGAACGCGTCCAGATCGACCGCGCGCACGTGCTGCAACGCCTCGGTCAGCGACGCGGTCGGCGAGACCCGCGTGCGCAGTACCAGCGTGTTGACGAACATTCCGACCAGCGCGTCCAGTGCCTCGTCGCCGCGGCCGGCGACCGCGGTACCGACGGACGTGTCGAAGCGGCCGGCTAGACGGCCGAGCACGACGGCGAGGGCGGTGTGGACGGCCATGAACAGCGTCGCGTTCTCCCGCCGCGCGAGGTCGACGAGCCGCCGGTGCGTGTCGACACCCACCGTGGTGGTGACCACCCCGCCCCGGTGAGACGGCACGCTCGGCCGCGGACGGTCGGTGGGGATGTCGATACGGTCGGGAGCTCCGGTCAACGCCGCCGTCCAGTACGCCAGTTGCGTCGAGACGAGGCTCGACGGGTCGTCCTCGGAGCCGAGCCGGTCACGCTGCCACAGCGTGTAGTCCGCGTACTGCACCGGCAGTGGCTCCGTCGCGGGTGCCGTGCCGGTGGACCGCGCGGTGTAGGCGGTGAGCAGGTCTGCGGCGAGCGGCGCCAGCGACCAGCCGTCCGCGGCGATGTGGTGCAGCGTGACGACGAGGACGTGCTCGTCCCCGGCCGTCACCTCGAGCAGGTCCACCCGCAGGGGCGCCTGCGTGGTCACGTCGAACCCGCGAGCCGCGCTCGTGACGATCGCGGCCGTCACCGCGGAGGGCTCGGTCACGACGGGCTCCAGCGCCACCGGAACCTCGTGCGCAGGCAGGATCACCTGGTGCGGGCCCTCGGGCGAGTCCGGGTACACGGTCCGGAGCACCTCGTGGCGGTCGACGAGGTCGCGCAGCGCGGCCTCCAGCGCGGCGATGTCGAGCGGTCCCGTCAGGCGCACCGCGAAGGGCACGTTGTACGCCCCCGACGCCCGGTCGAACCTGTTGAGGAACCACAGGCGTTGCTGCGCCGAGGACAGCGGGATCCGGTCGGGTCGAGGCCGTGCCTCGAGAGCGGGGCCGGCGGACTCGGCGAGCCCGTCGATGTGCGCGGCGAGGGCTGCGACCGTCGGGTGCTCGAAGAGTGCCCGGACCGGAACCCGAACGCCGCGAGTGGAACCCAGGCGGGACGCGACCTGTGTGGCCAACAGGGAGTTGCCACCGAGTGCGAAGAAGCTGTCGTCGCGTCCGACCTCGACGTCGAGGTCCAGCACTGCCGCCACGGTCTCGGCGACGGTCCGCTCGGTCTCGGAGGCCGGCGCGTCGTGAGTGCGGTCGACGGCCACGACGACCGGGGCGGGAAGCGCCCGCACGTCCAGCTTGCCGACGGGAGTGAGAGGGATGCGCTCGAGAACCGTCATCGATGCCGGCACCATGTGGCCGGGCAGGACGGAGCGGACGCCGCCCGTGACCGCGTCGACATCGATGTCGTGTCCGGTGGCGGCGACGACGTAGGACGCCAGCGAGGCGCGACCGGAGGCATCGGTGTGCACCAGAGTGTGCGCGAAGCCGACGGACGGGTCCCTCGTCAGTGCGGCGTCGATCTCACCGAGCTCGATGCGGAATCCGCGGATCTTGACCTGGGTGTCCGAGCGTCCGACGTAGTCGAGCCGGCCGTCCGCAGTCCACCGCACGACATCGCCGGTGCGGTACATCCGCTCCCCCGCTGTGCCGTACGGATCGGCCACGAACCGGCCCGCCGTCAGTCCCGCGCGGTCGAGGTAGCCGCGAGCGACGCCGACACCCGACAGGTACAGCTCACCCGTGACGCCGACCGGCACCGGATGCAGACGCGCGTCGAGCACCACGGCGCGGACTCCGGCGATGGGCGTACCGATGGTGACCGGTTCGTCGGCACGCAGTTCCGCGATGGCGGCGACGATGGTCGCCTCCGTCGGGCCGTACCCGTTGTACAGCGAACGTCCGACCGACCAGCGCCGCACCAGGTCCGCGGAGCACGTGTCGCCGCCCACCACCACGGTGGTGAGACTCGGCAGTGATCCGGCGGCGACGTCGACGGTCGCGAGCGCGGCCGGGGTGACGAAGGCGTGCGAGACCGACTCGCGGTCGATCAGTTCGGCCAGTTCCGCGCCGCCGTAGACGTCGCTCGGGGCGACGACGACGGTGGAGCCGGCGCCCATCGCCATCAGGATCTCGAGCACCGACGCGTCGAAGCTCGGCGAGGCGAAGTGCAGGGTCCGCGATGTTCCGGTGATGCCGAACGTCGTGCGCTGCACCTCTGCGAACGAGGAGAGTCCCGAGTGCGTCACGGCGACGCCCTTGGGCAGTCCTGTCGATCCGGAGGTGTAGATGACGTAGGCCGGATGGTCGACACGCAGCGTGGACGTCCGGTCACGGTCGGTGACGGGTTCCGTCGACCGGGTCGCGATGTCGGCGACGGTGGTCGGGTCGTCGAGCACGATCCAGTCGACGTCCCGTCCTGCCGCCGGGCGGTCGGCCACGGTGCAGACACCGAGGTCGGCCCCGCTGTCGGTGAGCATGTGGTCGATGCGGTCCGCCGGGTAGCGCGGATCGACGGGGACCCAGGCCGCGCCTGTCATCGCCACGGCGAGCATCGCCGCGACGGACTCCGCCGACCGGGTGAGCGCCAGGGCGACGACGCGCTCGGGTCCGGCTCCGCGTTCGAGCAGGACCCGGGCGAGACGGGTGGCGTCGGCATCGAGCTCGGCGTACGTGCGCGACCGCCGAGCCGTGACGTCGACGCCGTGGGACGGATCATGCACCAGTGCAGTGGTGTTCGCGTTCTCCCGCGCGACGGCGGCCCACAGGTCGGGCAGCAGTACCGGTGCGCCGGGACGCTCGCCGGCCCGTGTCGTCAGCTCGCGGGACTCCTGATGGGACAGGAGTTCGATGTCGCCCACGGTCACCGACGGGTCTCGGGCCACCGTGGTGAGCACGGCGCTGACACGGTCCGCGAAGGCGGCGATGGTGCTCTCGTCGTAGAGATCGCGCGTGTAGGTGACGCGGAACCGCCACGACCGCTCACCGTCGGCGTCGGTGCTCTCCGTGACGGCGAGCTCGACGTCGAACTTGCTGCGCTGCAGGTCGATCTCCGACGCGGTGACGGTGAGACCGTCGAGTTCGCCGCTGGTGACACCGTCGGACTGGAAGGCCAGCACGACCTGCACGAGCGGGTGCCGACCGGCCGTCCGCGACGGCGACAGAGCGTCGACCAGACGCTCGAACGGCAGGTCCGCGTGAGCGAACGCGTCGAGATCGGTGCTGCGGACCCGGCCGAGAAGGTCGGCGAAGGTGTCGGACGGCGCCACGTCGGAGCGCAGGACAAGAGTGCCGACGAACATGCCGACCAGCTCGTCCAGTGCGCGATCGCGTCGGCCGGCGATCGGGGTGCCGATCACCACGTCCCGGGTGTCGGCGAGCCGAGCGAGCGTGACCGCGAGTGCAGCGTGCATCGCCATGAACGTGGTGCTGCCCCGGCGCTCGGCGACGGCCGACAGTGCGGTCATCACGGCCGGATCGACGGCGAACTCGTGGACGCCGGCCCGGTGGGACGGCGCCGCCGGGCGGACGCGGTCGCCGGGCAGGGTGCACTCGTCCGGAAGGTCGGCGAGAGTGTCGGTCCAGAAGGATAGGTCGCGGTGTGCCCGGCTCTCCGGGTCGGCCTCGTCACCGAGCACGGCCCGCTGCCACAGGGTGAAGTCGCTGTACTGCACCGGAAGTGGGGTCCACTGCGGGGCAGCTCCCCGGATGCGGGCGGCGTAGGCGACCATGACGTCGCGGGTCAGCGGTCCGAGGGACCACCCGTCCGCGGCGATGTGGTGCACGACGAGACCGAGCACGTGCTCCGTCTCGGAGATCGACAGAAGAGTGGTGCGCAGCGGGGTCTCGACCGTGAGATCGAACCCGCGACGGGCGAACCGTGTCAGCGCCTCCGCGACGTCGTCGCGGTCCACGACGGTCGTTGTGAGCGGTACGGGTGCTGCCGGTGCGACGACCTGGTGCGGTCCGTGATCGCTCTCGGGGAACACGGTCCGCAGGCTCTCGTGCCGTTCCACCACGTCGGCCAACGCCAGTGCCATCGCGGGGCCGTCGAGGACGCCGTCCAGGTGCACCGAGAACGAGATGTTGTAGGCGTCGGAGGTGGGGTCGAAGCGATTGAGGAACCAGAGCCGTTGCTGCGGCGACGACAGCGGAATCCGGTCCGGACGGCTCGCCGCCGGGATCGCGACGAGCGGGATCCGCGACGCCGCACCGCTGTCGGCGTCGAGGTGAGCCGCGAGCGCCTCGACGGTCGGGGCCTCGAAGAGAGTGCGCACCTCCACCTCACGGCTCAGCGCGGCGCCGATCGCACTGGTGACACGGGTCGCCATCAACGAGTTGCCTCCGGCGTCGAAGAAGCTGTCGTCCAGACCGACCCGGGGCACCGTGAGGACGTCCGCGAACACGCGGGCGACGGTCCACTCGGTCTCGGTGCGGGGCTCGCGGTACGCCGCCTCCGTCGTCTCCGGTGTGGGCATGGGCAGCGCGCGGCGATCGAGCTTGCCCGACGGGGTGAGGGGCACCTCGTCGAGCACGACCACCGCGGACGGCACCATGTACCCGGGCAGGGTGCGGCGGGCGTGCTCGAGCACCGGTTCGGTTCCGGCGGCGCCCGGCGCGAGCGTGAGGTGCGAGACCAGGCGGGCGTCGGCCCGGCCCGCGTTCTGCACGCTCGTGACGGAGAACGTGACCGACGGATGACGCTGGAGCACCGCGTCGATCTCGGCGAGTTCGATGCGGTGACCCCGCACCTTGACCTGGTCGTCGGCTCGGCCGCGGAACACCAGTTCGGTTCCCGCGGTGGTGGTCACGGCGGCGACGACGTCGCCGGTGCGGTACATACGGTCACCCGGCGTGCCGAACGGATCGGCGACGAAGCGGGTGGAGGTCAGCGGCAGGCGCCCGAGGTACCCGCGGGCCAGCGCCGGCCCGGACAGGTAGAGCTCGCCGGGAACTCCGGGGACCACCGGGCGCAGACGACGATCGAGCACCCGCACGTCGACACCGCGGCGCGGGGCGCCGATGGTGACGGGCGAGCCGGGTGCCATCGGCGGTGTCAGGGTCGCGACGACGGTGGCCTCGGACGGCCCGTACAGGTTGAGCATGCGGCGGCCGGGCGCCCACCGTTCGACGAGGGCGGGACTGCAGACGTCGCCGCCGACCCCGACGAAGGTCAGAGCGTCGAGGTCCGCAGGGTCCACCGTCTCGAGAGCAGCAGGGGTGACGAAGGCGTGGGTCACCCGCTGATCACGCAGCAGTGCGGTGAGGCGGTCGCCGCCGTAGACGTCGGTACCGGCGACCACGACGGTCGCGCCCGCGGCGAATCCCATGAGCAGTTCCAGGATCGAGGCGTCGAAACTCGGCGAGGCGAAATGCAGTGTGCGCGATCGCGGTCCGACTCGGTAGGTCGCCACCTGCTCGCGGGCGAAGTCGGCGAGGCCGCGGTGCGGCACCACGACCGCCTTGGGGGTGCCCGTGGATCCGGACGTGAAGATGAGGTAGGCCGGGTTCTCCGGGCGCACCCGTACGGGCAGTGCCGCCGAGGACTCGTCGGATCGGTGATCGACGGTGACCCACCGGACCGCAACGGGCAGTGCGGCTCCCGCGGCAGCGATGCCGAGGGACGCGGCGACGTCGGTGACCATGCGCTCGATGCGGTCCGCCGGGTAGCGCGGATCCACCGGGAGGAAGGCGGCGCCGGTCTTCGTCACGGCCCAGGTCGCGACGATCGAGTCGATCGAGCGCTCGAGACACACGGGCACGATCGATTCCGGGCCGACCCCCTCGGCGATCAACGCGTGCGCCAGCAGGTCCGACGCGTCGTCGAGTTCGCCGTACGTGACGGAGCCGTCCGCCGTGACGACGGCGGTGGCGGACGGATCGCGCCGCGCGGCCGAGACGAGGATGTCGGCGAGCGACGAGGTGGGCCCGGCTGCCGCGCCCACGAGGACGGCAGGAGCGTCGGTGGACGTGGACAGGTCGATGTCGCCGATCGCTCGGGTGGGATCCGCCGCGACCGATCGCATGACGGACACCAGTCGCTGCGCCATCGTCGCGGCTGTCGCGTCGTCGAACAGATCGCGGGCGTAGCCCAGGCGCGCATCGACCCCGTCGGGCCGACCGTCGACCGTGGTGCGCTCCGAGAGCTGCAGTGTGAGGTCGAACTTGGCTGTGCGGGAGTCGATTTCGGCGACCTCGACATCCAGTCCGGCCATCTCGACGCGGACCGGCGCGAGGTTCTCGAAGGAGAGAACGACCTGGAACAGTGGGTGGCGCGACGTCGAGCGTTCCGGTGCCACCGCGTCGACGACACGCTCGAACGGGACGTCCGCGCGGGCGAACGCCTCGAGGTCGTGATCGCGTACCTCGCGGAGGAGGTCGGTGAACGGGACGTGCGGCGCGGGCGTCGACCGCAGCACCAGTGTGTTGACGAACATGCCGACGAGTCCGTCGAGCGAGCGGTGGCCGCGACCGGCGATGGGCGACCCGATCGCGACGTCGTCCGAGTCCGCGAGCCGTCCCAGCAGCGCGGACAGTGCCGCGTGCAAGACCATGAACAGGCTGGCCGAGGTGTCCGATGCGAGCACGAGGAGCTGCTGGTGCAGATCGGCGTCGATGTGGAAGTCGTGGGCGCCGCCGCGGTGCGACGGTGCAGCGGGACGGGGGCGATCCGTCGGCAGCTCGAGCGTGTCGGGCAGGCCGTCCAACCGCGCGGTCCAGTAGTCGATCTGACTGCGCAGGATCGAGGTCGGATCGTTCTCGTCTCCGAGTGCGGCGTGCTGCCAGAGCGTGAAGTCCGCGTACTGCACGTCGAGCGGTGCCCACAGCGGCGCACTCCCCTGCGTCCGCGCAGCGTAGGCGGTCATGACATCGGTCGCGAGGGGGCCGAAGGAGAACCCGTCCGACGCGATGTGGTGCAGCACCACGGCCAGCGTGTGCGACGTCGGCGAGGTGCGGAACAGGCGGACGCGGACCGGGTGCTCCCGCGTGACGTCGAATCCGTGAGACGCGAACTCCCGCACGGTGTCGGCCAGCGCCGAGTCGTCGGTGTCGATCGGCGCGAGGTCGTGGTGCGCGGGGTCCTGCACCACCTGGTGCGGACCGTCGGCGGAGTCGGGATACACGGTGCGCAGCGTCTCGTGGCGCTCCAGGACGTCGGCGAGCGCGACAGTCAGAGCGTCCGCGTCGAGGTCGCCGTGCAGCGTGATGGCGAACGGCATGTTGTACGCCGGGGACGCCGAGTCGAACCGGTTCAGGAACCACAGTCGCTGTTGGGCGAGCGAGAGGGGAATGCGATCCGGGCGAGGTCCTGCGACCAGCGGCGGCCCGGTGGTGACCACGGGCGCATGGGCGACGCGATCCGCCAGACGTGCCACGGTCGGCGCCTCGAAGAGGTCCTTGATGCCCACGTCGGCACCGAGCTCGGCGCTGATGCGGGAGACCACGCGCGTGGCCAGCAGCGAGTTGCCGCCGATCTCGAAGAAGCTGTCGTGGACACCGGGAGCGGGGACGTCCAGCACGTCGGCGATGGTCTCGGCGATGCGTCGCTCGACCTCTGTGCGCGGCGGGACCGAGGGCACGTCGGCCCGGCGGCGCACCGGTTCCGGCAGTGCCTTGCGGTCGACCTTGCCGTTGGCGCTCAACGGAAGTGCGTCGAGAACGATCACCAGCGACGGCACCATGTAGGACGGGAGGCGGTCGGCGACGGTCGCGGCGACAGCGCGGACCTCGACGCTCGCCGCGTCGGTGCCGGGCTCGGGTGCGACGTACGCGACGAGCGTGGTCTCGCCGCGCTCGTCGACGTGGGCCACGGCCACCGCGTGGTGCACGGCGGGATGCGCGACCAGAGCCGCCTCGACGTCGCCGAGCTCGATCCGCAGTCCGCGGATCTTGACCTGGAAGTCGGTGCGGCCCAGGTACTCGACGGCGCCGTCGGCCCGCCAACGCGCCAGGTCGCCGGTGCGGTACATGCGGGTGCCGTGCGCCGACAGCGGGTCGGCGACGAACCGGTCGGCGCTCAGATCGGGCCGACCGACGTAGCCACGGGCGAGCTGGTCGCCCGCGAGGTAGAGCTCGCCCGCCGTTCCCACCGGAACCGGCTCGAGCCGGGCGTCGAGGATCTGCAACGCGGTGTTCCACACCGGCCGTCCGATCGGCACCGTGACGGCGTCGGCGTCGGTCACCTCCCAGTAGGTGACGTCGACGGCGGCCTCGGTCGGCCCGTAGAGGTTGTGCAGCGCGGACCCGGTGAGCGAGCGGAATGCCGATGCCGTCTCCGCGGGCAGTGCCTCACCGCTGCAGAACACCTGACGCAGGTCACCGAGCCGGGCGTCGGACGCGCGCAGTTCAGCGACGAAGGCGCCGAGCATCGAGGGCACGAAATGTGCCGTGGTGACGCCTGATCCGGCGATGATCGAGGCGAGGTAGCGCGGATCGCGATGCCCGTCGGGCTCCGCGATCACCAGGCGGGCGCCGACCTGGAGCGGCCAGAAGAACTCCCACACCGAGACGTCGAACGTCGCCGGAGTCTTCTGCAACACGGCGTCGTCGGCGCCGAGGTAGTACTCGTTCTGCATCCACAGCAGTCGGTTGACGATCGCCTGGTGCGACACCCCGACACCCTTGGGGCGGCCCGTGGAACCCGACGTGAAGATCACGTACGCCAGCGAATCGGGTCGCAGAGTCGCCGTGCGCTCACTGTCGCCGACCGGCGTGTCGGCGAGTCCGGCGAGATCGAGCGTGTCGACGTCGACGCGCGCAGCGGTGTCGGGCAGGACGACACCCTGCGTGGACACCGTCAGCACGCACGCGGGCCGGGCGGTGTCGAGGACGTGGCCGAGACGCTCGGCGGGATGATCGGGGTCGAGCGGTACGTAGGCGCCGCCGGCCTTCTCGATCGCGTACATCGCGACGACGAGGTCGAGCGAGCGCTGCATGGCCAGGCCCACGAGCACGTCGGGTCCGACGCCGCGGGCGATCAACGCCCGCGCCAGGCGGGACGAGCGACGATCGAGTTCCGCGTACGTCAGTGCGGTGCCGGCGAACTCCAGGGCCGTCGCGTCCGGGGTGCGCCGCACCTGTGCGTCGAACAGCGCGGGCAGCGTGGTCCGCGGAACGCTCACGGCTGTGTCGTTGAACTCGGTGACCACACGGTCGTACTCGTCGGGCAGCACGACGTCGAGACCGGAGACGCGAGTTCGTGCCCCGCGTCCCAGGAAGTTCTCGAAGAAGGCGAGGAACCGCCGATGATGGGCAGCGAGGGTGTCCTCGTCGTACAGCGACGGGTTGCCCTCGAAGTCGATGTTCAGCGAGTTGCCGCCGCTGTTGTAGACGTTGAAGGTGAAGTCCTCGATGGGACCGCTGGAGAGCAGGTGCAGCCGGCCCACCAGATCGCCCAGACCGACGGTCCAGTCGAACAGCATGATGTTCACCATGGGTCCGAAGAACCCGCGGTGCATGGTCGAGCTGCCGTGGTCGCGGCGGATGTCCTCGTGGCGGTATTTCTGGTGGCGCAGCGCACCGGTGATCTCGAGGGTCACCGACGACACCAGGTCGCCGATGTTCATGTCGGGCGAGATGTGCACGCGGATCGGTACGACGTTGGACACCATGCCGCCCGAGCGGCGCAGCGCCGCGGTGGTGCGGACGGACACCGGCAGACTCATGACGACGTCGGCGCGCCCGGTGACCCGGTGCAGGTAGGCGGCGAAGGACGCGGCCACGACGGCAGCGGCACTGGCGTCGAATCGCTCCTCCGCGGAGGTGAGCATGTCGCCGACGGTCTCGTCGGTGACACCGTTGAGTCGCAGGCGACTCGGCGCGGCCGGGGCGGTGCGATCGGCGAGGGAGAAGGTGTCCGGCAGACCCTGGAGCGTGTCCTGCCAGAAGGCGCGGTCGGTCTCGAACCTGGTGGAGGTGCGGTACGCGCGTTCTGCCGCGTAGAGCGTGGCCAGGTCGCCGGCCTTGCTGTCCGGGGTGGGAACACCGGCCTGCTCGTTGGTGTACAGCTCGGCGACGCGCTTCATGGCGGTGACGGCGCCGTATCCGTCACCGGCGATGTGGTGCATGCGGGTGTACCAGAAGTAGCGGTGGTCCTCGACGCGGAAGACGACGTTGACGGTCAGCGGATCGCGGTCCAGATCGACCGGGGAGCGCATCTCCTTCTGCATCCAGGCCAGGGCCGCGGCGATCGGGTCCGCCTCGGACCGGACGTCGAGCCGAGTGGTGCGCACGGTGGCTGCCGGGTCGACGACCTGATACGGCTGACCGTCGATCTCCACGAGCCTGATCTCGCCGGACTGGAGTTCCGCGGCCGCGCGGGCACCCACGCGCTCGAGCAGGTCGATGTCGAGGTCACCCTGCACGTCGACGTACTGCGCGACGGTGAGGGGAACCTCGGGAGCGAGCTTCTGGGCGAACCACAGGCTGGCCTGCGCCGGGGAGAGCGGGAAGGGATCGGACGCTGTCCGGTTCACGGTAGGTGTCGTGTCGGCCGGTTCGGTGGTTCTCGGTGCGCTGTCCGACGTCGTCATCGTTCGCTCCTCCTCGTCGGTCCCGTGGCCGAGGAGCGGTCCTGCTCCCCGGGCTGTGCGAGACGACGCACACTTCCACCGAACGGACGCAGAGAGCATCGACGCCGCGGCCGATTCGGCCGCACGTCTGCGTGCTGTGTGTGACTTCCGGTGTCCCCGACCGTGGTCGCACTCTGTACTGAGCTGTATGTGGCATTCGCTCAACCACCCGTCGTGGATGGGTGAGACTTACCAACTTCTCGGTTTGCGGACCCGAAACGTTACGTCCATCGCGGTGACAGATCACGAAAAGTGCGGAAAGACCGCCCCGACCAGCGGACGCGGAGCCGTGTGCCCGGTCAGCGGGCCCGGCGCCGTCGAACGTTCGGTATCGTGGCGCCGATCACACTCAGGACGCCGAGGGCCACGAACACGTACTCGACGGTGGATCCCAGCCGCGTCGCGAGTGTGGTGTCGGTGCGCAGACCCACCGTGGCGACCAGATGGTCGGCGTCGAAGAGAGCGGTCCGAGAGGTCACGGAACCATCGGGCGCGATGACGGCGCTGACCCCGCTGGTGGCGGCGACCACGACGGTCCTCGAGTGCTCCACCGCCCGGACTCGCGACATGGCCAGCTGCTGGTAGGTCATCTCCGTGTCGCCGAAGGTCGCGTTGTTGGTGGGCACCGCGAGAATCTGGGCGCCGGCGCGCACCGCCTCGGTGGGTGCGCGGTCGAAGGCCACCTCGTAGCAGGTCGCGACACCCACCGCGAGAGCCCGCTGCTCGCGATCCGTGCCGGCGGGCACGTGCACGACGCCGTCGCCGTCGCCGGGCACGAAGTTGCCCGCCGAGTCGGCGTACAAGGAGAACAGCCGGAAGAAGCTGCGGTACGGCAGATACTCCCCGAACGGTTGGACGATCTTCTTGTCGTGGCGCTCCCCCGGTCCGGCGGCTCCGTCCCAGGCGATGACCGAGTTGGTGGAGGTGCCGTCGGCATTCGACAGCACCGCGCCCACGAGAATCGGTGCGTCGATCCGGACGGAGGCGGCCGTGATCTCGGCCGCTGCGGTCGCGTCGCGGGTGGGATCGACGTCCGACGCGTTCTCCGGCCAGATGACGACGTCGGGCTTCGGGGTCCGCCCCGCCTCGACCTCCTCCGCCAGCCGGAGAGTCTCGTTCACGTGGTTGTCGAGCACCTGGCGGCGTTGCGCGTTGAAGTCGAGGCCCAGCCGGGGAACGCTGCCCTGGATGGCCGCGATGGTGATCGTGTCCTCACCGTCCTGTGGACCCGCGAGCGTGGGGCGCACGACGAGTGCGACGACCGGCGCCACGGCGGCGAGCGCGACCAGCCCGGCGACCGAGGTGACGGCGAAGCCGGTGCGCACCGTCCTGCACAGCAGCGTCAGGCACACACCGATCAGTGCCACCGCGGCGCTGAGCAGCGGGGCGCCGCCGAGTGCGGCCAGCGGAAGCAGGGGTGATTCGGACTGACCGAAGGCCAGACGGCCCCAGGGGAATCCGCCGAACGGGACCGTGCTGCGCAACCATTCCGTCAGTGACCACACCATGGTGATCCACACCGCGGCGAACGGTAGGCGGGACACCACCACGGCGAGCAGTCCGAACAGACCGAGGAACAGTGACTCCGCGACGGCGAGCGCGATCCACGGCAGCGGTCCGACGTACACGCCGATCCACGGGAGCAGCGGCAGGAAGAAGCCGAGGCCGAAAGCGAACCCGTACAGGAAGCCGCCCTTCAGCGACAGGGCGCGCGCCGGATCGTCGACCCGCCGCTCGGTCAGGACGAACGTGACGAGCGCCAGGGCGACGGGTGCGAGAAACCACAGTGATCGCGGTGGGAACGACGCGAACAGGAGCGCGCCGGCGCCGGCCGAGAGAGCGAGCCGCGCGGGTGGGATCAGTCGAGCGGGAACGCTCACGCGCGGTACACCGTGGTGCCGCGGTGCACGGTCTCCAGGCACACCGGGTCCGGCGCCTCGGGATCGAGGCGAGGCAGGGCCGGAACTCGTGACCGCGGGTCGGTGGACCAGCGCTGCACCGAGTCCCGTGGTGCGCTCACGACCAGTTCCGCGGCGTCCCACACCGCATAGCTGGCCGGCGCGCCCGGCACCAGCGTGCCGGCCAGGCCGTCGCGCACTCCCCCGGCGCGCCAGGCGCCGCGCGTGGCCGCGGAGAACGCGGCGCGGGGCGAGACGGCACTGCCCGGTGTGCGGTGGTTGACCGCTCCGCGGACACCGCGCCACGGCTCGAGCGGCGTGACGGGTGCGTCCGACCCGATGGCCAGCGACACCCCGGCGGACGCCATCATCGCCAGCGGGTTGAGTGCGCGAGCGCGCTCCGCGCCGAGTCGGGTGGCGTACAGGCCCTCCTCACCGCCCCAGTAGGTGTCGAACACCGGTTGCACGCTCGCGATGACACCCCACGCCGCGAGGGCGTCGGCCTGCTCGGACGACACCATCTCGATGTGCTCGAGGCGATGGCCGCGAGACGCCACGGCGGGGCCGCCGAGCTCGGCCACGACCCGCCCGAACGCCTCGACCACGGCACTGGTGGCGGCGTCGCCGATGACGTGGAAGCCGGCCTGGATCCCGGCCCGCGTGCAGGCGGAGACGTGCGCCGCGATCACGTCGACGTCGAGATACGAACGGCCGCAACCGGAGTGGTCAGCATAGTGGTCGTGCAGCCAGGCGGTGTGCGAGCCGATCGAACCGTCGACGAAGAGGTCGCCGCCCAGGGCGTGCGCGCCGGTCGCGGCCAGGAGTGCCGTCGCCTCGTCCGGGGTCGAGACGGCCTCGCCCCAGTAGGCGCGCACCTCGACGCCGTGCTCGAGGGCGAGGAGTTCGGCCAGGTCGACGCGGCCGGAGATGTCGGGGCCGGCGCACTCGTGCACGGCGGCGACCCCGTGCGCGGCAGCATGATCGAGCGCGGCGACGCGGGCGCGGTGCCGGCCCGCGGGGCTCAGCAGGTCCAGCGCCCGGGTGCGCACGGCATGGTGCGCCTCCGCGATGAGCGGCCGTTGCGGATCTGCGGTGGCGACCACGTCCCCGGCGGCGCGACGCAGCACCGTCGAGCACGCCGCGGAGTGCGCGTCGATGCGCGAGAGGTACACGGCCCGTCCGGGTGCTGCGGCGTCGAGCTCCGCGGTGGTGGGGCCGCGCCCCTCCGGCCACGTCGACTCGTCCCAGTTCTGCCCCCAGATCAGGGTGCCCCCGTCCTCGGCCGCGTACGCCGCGAGAGCACGCAGGCACTCGTCGAGAGACCGAGCGCCGCTCAGATCGAGTCCGATGAGCGCCAGACCGGTGGCGGTGGTGTGGACGTGGGTGTCCACGAACGCGGGAGTCACGAACTCCCCGTTCAGTTCCACCACCTCGGCGTCGGGATGAAGCGCCCGCGCGGGGCGATCCTCACCGATCCAGACGACGGTGCCGTCGGTGACGGCCATGGCTGTCGCGTCGGGCGCGGACGGGCTGTAGATCCGTCCGCCGACCAGCAGATGCGTACTCACGCTCGCCAGTGTGCCCGGTGTCGGGCGGCCGGGGTGTCGGGGGTCAGCGCTCGTCGCGGCCGGTGGTGCCGTCGATCACACCGCGCGTGTCGCGAGGGGCCGAATTCCCGCGGTCCGGCATCACGTCGTCGTCGATGACCACGTGACCGGCCCCGAAACCCTGCGGCCCGAATCCCTGCGGCCCGAAACCGCCGGGCGGGAACGTACGGCCCGAGGCCACGGCCGTCTCGACGCGCCGGGCGGCGGACCGCGCGATGACCGGACGAAGCAGCGCGCGGGTCAGCGGGATCATCAGCAGCAGGCCGAGGACGCTCGAGACGAGACCGGGAATCGTCAGCAGGACCGAGCCGAGGGCCACGAGCGCACCGTCCGCGACCGCGCCGCCGGGTGAGCGGCGTCCGGCGTTGGCCGAGCGCAGTTCCGAGAGCACGCGCCGACCCTGGGAGCGGATCGCGACCATGCCCAGAGCGGACAGTGCGATCACCACGAACACCGTCCACAGGATGCCGATCGCCGAGCCGAGCCACACGAGGGCGCTGATCTCGACGACGAGGTAGAGGAAGAAGTAGAGCAGTGGCATCGCGGGAGTCCTTTCGGCGACTGGTCGAACCCGTCTGCCGTGTCAACGCGCGACCGCCTCGTTTTTCTCCCGGCCGGTCAGGCGCCCGGAGTGACCAGTCCAAGCTCGTAGGCGAGCACGACGGCCTGGACGCGATCGCGTAGCCCGAGCTTGGTGAGCATGCGGCCGACGTGGGTCTTGACGGTCGCCTCGGACAGGAACAGCTCACCCGCGATCTCGGCGTTCGACTTGCCGGCGGCGATGAGCAGCAGCACCTCGCGCTCACGGTCGGTGAGCGATTCGACGGCTGCCGATCGTCCGGGAACATCGCGCGGTTGCCCGGCGACGATGCGGGAGAGCAGACGTCGGGTCACCCGCGGCGAGACGACGGCGTCCCCTGCCGCCACGCTGCGGATCGCGGACACGAGGTCCTCCGGAGGCGTGTCCTTGAGGAGAAATCCGCTGGCACCGGCACGCAGTGCGCCCAGGGCGTGTTCGTCCAGGTCGAAGGTCGTCATGACGATGACCCGCACCTCGGGTTGCGCCGCGATGATGCGTTCGGTGGCCGAGACACCGTCGATACCGGGCATGCGGACGTCCATCAGCACGACGTCCGGTTCGAGGCGCGCGGCCGCGGCGATCGCGGAGGCACCGTCGGGCACGTCGCCCACCACGTCGATGTCGGGCTGCGCGCCGAGAACCATCGACAGACCCATGCGCATCAGTTCCTGATCGTCGACCAGGAGCACCGAGATGGACACGGGAGACAACCTAGCGGTCCGGGTGGTCCTGGTCGACGCCCAGCGCGGCCTTCAATTCGAGGGGCAGCGTCGCGGCCACGCGCCACCGGCCGTCCGGCAGCGGACCGGCGCGGAGCTCTCCGCCCAGCACGGCGACACGTTCGCGCATGCCGATGACGCCGAAGCCGCTGGTGGTGGGTGCGGCGTGGATGTCGACGGCCGGGCCGGTGTCGTCCGAGGAATTGATCACCGACACCGTCACCGCGGACGGTTCGCGGCGCACGGCCACCACGGCTCGGGGCCGCTCACCGCCGTGGCGCAGCACATTGGTGAGCGATTCCTGCACCAGCCGGTGCACCCCGAGCGACACCGCCGGCGGCAGGTCGTCGAGTTCGCCCGTCTGCTCGATGGACACCCGCAGCCCGGCGGCGCGCATCAACTCCACGATCTTGGCGAGGGCCGCGGTGCCGTACTCGGGGTGGGACTCGGACGACTCGTCGGTCCGCAACAGCGACACCGTGCGTCGGAGTTCGGTGAGTGCGGTGCGGCCGGTCGCGGAGATGTTCGCGAGTGCCGCCGCGGCCCGCTCCGGGTCCGACCGCAGCGCGTAGGACGCCCCGTCCGCCTGCACGATCATGACGCTCACCGCGTGGGCCACCACGTCGTGCAGTTCGCGGGCGATGCGGGTGCGCTCGGCGGACACCGCCTCGACGGCGCGTCGGTCACGATCGGATTCGGCGACGGCGAGCCGTGCGCTGACCTCGGCGACGTAGGCCCGGCGAGTCCCGAGGAACTCCGCCGTGATGTAGGCCAGGGCGTAGAGGAGGACGAAGAAGATGGTGGAGGTCCAGTCGGACCCGAGCACGAGTCGCACGACGACGATGTCGGCCGCGAGGCCCAGCGCGAAGAGGAGGGTCGTGCGCCGGTCGGTGTACACGGCCAGCGTGTAGAGCATCACCACGAAGCCGAGCTGCCCGGGCGGCAGCGTGCGCGGTTCCTCCGATGCCCACACCATCAGAGTCGCGACCTGGCCGAGTGCGAGCGCCGTCCAGGCGGCGGCCACCGGGTAGCGGCGGCGCCAGGCGATCGGCGTGGACACGGCGACCGCCATCGCCACGTAGACGAGTGGCTGCTCCACGGCAGCGACGGCCGTGAGCTCGATGAGGAAGAGTGACACCGCCAGCGCACAGTCGACCGCGAACGGACGGTGGCGGAGCCATTCGCTGAATCGGCGCATCGTGGTCGAAGCGTAGCGCGGGAGCTGTGATCGAATGTCCGCCATGGGTGCTGGTGACTGGTCGGTGTTGCTGGCTGCCGCGCTGGCGGCGGGTTGGGTGGACGCCGTGGTCGGTGGCGGCGGGCTCATCCTGCTGCCCGCACTCCTGTTGGTCACGCCGGCGGCCACGACCCAGCAGACCGTGCTGGCCACCAACAAGCTGGCCTCCGTCGCCGGCACCACCGCCGCGGTGCTGACCTTCTCCCGCAAGGTCCCGATGAACTGGCGGCTCCTCGCACCCGCCGGAGTGGTGGCCGCGGTCGGCGCGGCGTTCGGCGCCGCCACCGTCAGCCTCATCGACAAGGACCTCTTCATCCCCATCGTGCTGGTGGTGCTGGTCGGCGTCGCGGTGCTGGTGACGCTGCGCCCCACCGTCGGCATCGTGGTGGGTGATCCGCCGACGCGCCGCCGCATCACCATCGTGGTGGTGGTGGCCGCCGTCGCCATCGGGTTCTACGACGGCATCCTCGGTCCGGGCACCGGCACCTTCCTCATCATCACGTTCGCCACCCTGCTCGGCACCGAGTTCGTGCGCAGCGCGGCGATGGCGAAGGTGCTGAATCTGGGATCCAACATCGGCGCCCTCCTGTACTTCTCGGCGACCGACGACGTCCTGTGGTTGCTCGGCCTCGCCATGGCCGCCGCGAACGTCGCGGGCTCGCTGGTCGGCTCACGCATGGCGATCTCGCGGGGCGCCGGGTTCGTGCGCATCGTGTTGCTGGTGGTGGTGTTCGCGCTCGTCATCCGACTCGGGTGGCAACAGTTCGGCTAGCGTCACCGATGTGAGAGACGTCGACAGCGATTTCGTCGCCCTGCCACTGCACGCGCTCGCGGACGCGGCGCTGACAGCGGCACGTGCGTCCGGTGCCACGCATGCGGATCTGCGGGTGCATCGCTTGCGGACGCAGTCGCTCGCTCTCCGCGACGGCGAGGTGCAGTCGAGTGTCGAGGCGACGACGCTCGGCCTCGCGGTCCGGGTGATCGTCGACGGCACCTGGGGCTTCGCGTCCGGCGCGGTGCTGTCGGTGGACGAGGCCGTCTCCGTCACCTCGCGCGCCGTGCTCGTCGCGCAGGCGTTGCGCGACCTGAACCGGGATCCCGTCGTGCTCGCCTCCGAGCCGGTGTACGAGAACGTGTCGTGGGTGTCGGACTACGAGATCGATCCCTTCGACGTCCCCACCACCGACAAGGTCGATCTGCTGGGCGAGTACTCCGGCCGTCTGCTTGCCTCGGACGGCGTCGACCACGTGAGTGCCTCCGTGCTGCAGGTCAAGGAGCAGTCGTTCTACGCCGACCTCGCCGGGTCGCGCATCACGCAGCAACGGGTGCGACTCCACCCGCATGTCGACGCCGTGTCCGTCGATTCCGCGTCGGGTGGCTTCGATTCGATGCGCACCCTCGCTCCCCCGACGGGACGTGGCTGGGAGTACCTGACCTCCGACGGGACCGGCGCCGACGGACTGTGGGACTGGGACGACGAACTCTCGCGCATCCCCGACTGGCTCGCCGAGAAGACGAAGGCCCCCGGCGTGGAGCCGGGTCTCACCGATCTGGTGATCGACCCGACCAACCTGTGGCTCACCATCCACGAGTCCATCGGCCACGCCACGGAATACGACCGAGCCATCGGCTACGAGGCCGCCTACGCCGGAACGTCCTTCGCGACGCCCGACCAGCTCGGCACGCTGCGCTACGGCAGTGAGTCGATGCATGTGACCGCCGACCGCACCGAACGCCACGGGTTGTCCAGCATCGGGTGGGACGACGACGGCGTGGCCTCGCAGTCGTGGGATCTGGTGCGCGACGGGGTTCTCGTCGGCTACCAGCTGGACAGGGTGTTCGCCCCCCGCCTCGGGCTCGAGCGGTCGAACGGGTGCTCGTACGCGGACTCGCCCCACCACGTCCCGATCCAGCGAATGGCCAACGTCTCGCTGCAACCGGACCCGCACGTCGATCGCAGCGTGGACGATCTCATCGCCGACGTCGAGCACGGCGTCTATGTGGTGGGTGACAAGTCGTGGTCGATCGACATGCAGCGCTACAACTTCCAGTTCACCGGCCAGCGCTTCTTCCGCATCGAGAACGGGGCTCTCGCCGGCCAGGTCCGGGACCTGGCGTACCAGGCGACGACCACCGATTTCTGGGGCTCGATGGAGGTGGTGGGCGGACCGTCCACGTGGCGTCTGGGCGGCGCGTTCAACTGCGGCAAGGCGCAGCCCGGTCAGGTGGCGGCGGTGTCGCACGGCTGCCCCGTTGCTCTCTTCCGTTCGGTCAACGTCCTCAACACACGAACGGAGGCGGGTCAGTGAGCGTCAGCACTCCCCTCGGCGGCCACGATCTGGTGGAGCGTGCGCTGTCGTACGCCACCGTCTCGGACACCGTCGTGATCGTCGCCGACATCTCGGAGGCATCCCTGCGGTGGGCCGGGAACTCGATGACCACCAACGGCGTGGGTGACTCGAGGTCCTGGACCGTCGTCTCGATCGTGCGGGACGGCACGGCGGCGCGGGTGGGAACGGTCTCGTCCACGAGCATGGATCCGGATGATGTCGCCGGCGTCGTGGCAGCCGCCGAGGACGCCGCTCGTGCGGCTCAGCCCGCCACCGATGCGATGCCCCTCGTCGAGGGCGCCCCGACGCCGGACTCCGGATGGGGCGACGTCCCGCTCCGCACGGGGATCGACGTGTTCGACTCCGTGGTACCCGGCCTGGCGCGGGGATTCGACGGAGCCGATGCGTTGTACGGCTTCGCGCATCACACGGTCCGTACCGTGTGGCTGGGCACGTCCACCGGGGTGCGGCGGCGCGTCGTCGAACCTGTCGGGTCGCTCGAGATCAACGGTAAGAGGGGTGGTCTCTCGGGCGGTGCCAGTGCCTGGGTGGGCACCGGTACCCGAGACTTCCGCGACATCGATCTGGATGCGTCCCTGGCCGAACTGACGCGCCGGCTCGACTGGTCCGCCCGGACCGTCGACCTTCCCGCGGGACGCTACGAGACGATCCTCCCACCGTCCGCGGTCGCCGATCTGATGATCGATCTGCTGTGGTCGATGGACGGCCGGGGCGCGCAGGAGGGCCGCACCGCCCTGTCCGCTCCCGGCGGCGGCACCCGCGTCGGTGAGGTGCTCGGACACCTCGGTCTCACGCTGTACTCCGACCCGTCCGAGAACGGCCTCGAGTACGCCCCGTTCGTGGTCACCGGATCCTCGAGCGACGCGGTGTCGGTGTTCGACAACGGAATGGACGCCGGCCGCACCGACTGGATCCGCGACGGTGCAATCACCTCCCTTGCCTACCCACGTTCCGCCGCAGCAGAATTCGGGGCCACACCCACTGTGCCCGGTGACAACCTCGTCATGGTGGGCGGCGCCGGCGGTTCCGTCGACGACCTCGTCGCGCGCACCGAACGCGGACTCTTGTTGACGACCCTCTGGTACATCCGCGAGGTGGACCCGACGACCATGCTCCTCACCGGGTTGACGCGGGACGGCGTCTACCTGGTGGAGGACGGCCGAGTGACTGCTGCCGTGAACAACTTCCGGTTCAACGAGAGCCCGCTCGACATCCTGCGCCGCGCGACAGAGGCGGGTACGACAGTTCCCACCCTGCCGCGTGAGTGGTCGGACTGGTTCACCCGCGCAGCGATGCCCCCGATGCGGATCCCCGACTTCCACATGTCGTCCGTGAGCGCGGCCCAGTAGGAGGGGCCTCATTCGCCGGGTGCGGTGAGGTAGTCGTTGCCGTGGGAGTCGCGGATGTGGACGATTCATCGTCACCGTCGCACTCCTGTCGCAGCGAGGGCTCTACACCCCTGCTAGCTCGCCAATCTGATCACCCGCCGTCGACGTCCACCGGAGGCCACTCGTGCCACGAAAGCTCCCGATAGTTCTATGTGCAGCTATACGTTTTGCTTGCACATTCAGTGTTCGCATGTCAGAGTTGCCGCATGGCCTTGACAGATCGCGAACTCGACGTACTCCGAATGCTGCGCCGTTCTAGTGATCCACTGACGGGCCGAAATGTCGCCGACATCCTTGACGTTGCACCGAACACTGCGAACCGACTGCTACGGACTTTGCAAAGCCGGGATCTAGTCAGGTCGACGCAGCATGGGAGATCACTTCGATGGACCACCACCGCAAACGTCAGCGACATGCCGGAATTGAACGGTGCCTCTGACCGTCGGACCGCACTCGTGGTGACGGCGATCGATCTTGAGCACACCGAGGTCTACAACCGACTCGTTAATCCGAAAAAGGTCCGAGTTCGTCACCTACCAATGGTCGTTGGTGAGATTCCTGGGGATCACATCGACTGGACAGTCTACCTCGGTCGTGCGGGAATGGGGAACGCACCATCGGCCGCGTTGGTGGGGCTCGCCGCCAGTGAGCTCGATGCCAATTTAGTGGCATTCGTAGGCGTCGCTGGCGGCCTCAAACCTGATGACCACCGTATGTCAGACGTGATAGTCGCAAGCGCCATTCACAATCCGTACATCGGCAAACAGGTACCGAGCGAATCCGGCAGCCAACTGCTCGGCCGAGACAGTACCTACCATGTGCCAGCGCCGCTACTAGGAGTCGTCAAAGCCTGCATCGCCGAAAGTGAATGGACACCCACTATTCGCAGCCAATACTTTAGTGCGAACAGTGCCCATGCATTCGTTTCGCCGATCGTCTCCGTGGAGGCAGTGCAGACGGATCCGAACGGGCCAATGCTCCGCGAAATAAGACGCCGGTTTCAGAACGCCGCCGCCTGCGATATGGAGTCATTCGGACTCGCCGCAGGTTCGGACATACACGACCTGCCTGTCCTCGCGGTGCGTGGGATCTCGGACTTCATCGGAGACAAGGACGCCGCCGGCAACGACGAATCACAGCCAGCGGCCGCAGGAAACGCCGCGAGGCTGTTTCGCGACATCCTCAAGTTCGCCCATCCCGACGACTTCAAGCGCGGCCATGGCAGAGTGCATCCTGTTCCCGATCCGTCCGCCGACCAGCATGTACCGCCACCTACTCCCTTGCCCGGATCTGCGCAGATTTGGATGGACAGGCTCAGGGACCGCTCGTCGGCCAGGGCGGACGCAGCGACTGCTGCGTTGGAACAGATGCGCGGTTCGGGCACTACCGCGGCCACATGGTTCAGTCGTGCTCTCCATCGACCGCCAGCGTGGCTCCGTGAAGACGATACCGGTGACGGTTGGGCCCTTGTGTCGACCCTTGCCCACATAGCCGGCTCAAATGTTGTCGAACGCGGATTTGAACTGGCTGCGGAAGCCGCGAAATTAACAGGCGATGACGATGGATTTGCATATTTCAAACTGACCGGTTGGATTCAACGACTGTCCACTGGCACCGCGTTAGACGAACCCAAAAACGACGAGGTGAAGTTTAGTTCCAGCCCTCCCAATTTCGACGCCCCAACGCTTGAACGATTTGGCAATGTCGTAGCGTTCTACATCTCCGCGATCAACAATAAGCTGGTTGAGGCCAAGTCATTCGCCGAGCAAGCTATCGCAGATCTGGGATTAAAACCGCCCGCAGACTCGTCTTTTGCCTCGCGATCAAAAACCGTGGCAATTAGAATGAACCCCCTCATTCGCAACTTGGTAGCGGCGACACTTCTTCGACAACTTGCGCTGATGATGCTTGATCCTGGATCTGCCGACCACTTAGGCATTCAGTCGGGGTTGGCTGCACACCGTATGCGCGGTAATCCGGTGACCCGAGACCTCGCCGATGACGGTCTGCAACTCGCGCAATGGGCACGCACCCTGTCTCCGAATACCGAGGGGACGCAACTGACAGAAGCCCAGACCATGCTCGGCGTGCTGGTGTCCATGGTGGGACGAACTGCCTCTGACATGGACGACGAAGTCTCACGACGGGCAAGACTCGTCGAGTCACAGGCGCTTCAGGTTCGCGACGCGCTCATCTCGTGGCACGGATCCTCCGCGAGCGCCCTGGCCGTTGCAGCACGAGCGCGATCAATACAAGGTGATTATTCTGGCGCGCTGAAGTTACTTTTAGCTGCGCCTGACGGCGTCGCTTCACACAAAGAGTCGCGCGATCCTGAGGTGGTTCGACTTGCAGCATTCATCGCCAAGTCTTCCGGTCGGGACGACTTGGCCTTGGCTTTAGCCGCCGAGAATCCAGACCGCGCGGAAGGCGCGCTCATGCGTGCATCGATCCTTCTCGTACGACCACAGATGGATACCGAAGCGAAGGAAGCGCTCTTCGAGGCACTTGAACATGCAGCGGGTCGACACCACGCGAGCTTTCAGGCGTTGATGGCCCTATCCCGAAAGTTCGAATCCCTCAGCATGTCAGAGCAACGTATAGTAAAGGCAAAGACTGAGGAAATTGGTGAGATAGACGGCGATCTCTCGAATGTCTTGCAAGCACGAGTACTACTTAGTCAGGGCAAGCCAGAAACTGCTTTACCACTATTACGTGGCCTTGAACGTAGTGAGCTTGTTCTCGAAGCACACGCCGAAGCGTTGGTTGCAGTAGGTCAGGCAGCCAAGGCCGTTGAGTTATTCGTGGACGAGGGGGCCGCCCGCGGTGATGCCACGCTGGCAGCGCAGGCACTGACGATCGCAATGGACAACGGGCTTTTGTCCCACGCACGCCAAATCGCACAAGACGTTCTCGTTGGTTGGCATCAATCTGCCATGACGCTCACCGCACTGCGCGCGCTCCAATACATAGCCTACGAAGATGGCAAGTGGTATGAGGTGATCAAATACACTAATCAGCTCCTGGAAAAATATCAACAGCGTGATTTGCCGGTTCTTGAAATAGAACACTGGAGAATCGCGGAGGCACTGTACTTTCTTAATCAACACACAAAAGCGTTAGGCACTCTTGTCAATGCTCCCGCGATAAGTTTTTCGGCGCGCGAAAAAGCTCAGCTCTTCCTGGCAATATTAAAGTCGTCGATTAGCCGGGAACAACATGCACCGACAGATGTAGACCCGGCCTCAACCGTAGATCTCGGCGACGCGAAGTTGTTTTCGATGTTAATGCGAGCTGCCGCCGACTGGGCTGATGATGAGCAAATAGCTGCTGCGGCGATTTCCATTATTCTTACGGCCCCTGATCCAAGTTTCACCGAACTTCAGATTTCTGATTTTCGCCAGTACATGGAGGCTTATTTCACGAAACACGGGGAAAGAGCATCAATTACCCAAATAACGCTCGTGGATGATGATCTCGGCCCCCTCGTTGAGTTCTTAA
The DNA here is from genome assembly GCF_000686025.1 of Rhodococcus sp. UNC23MFCrub1.1. GTDB lineage: Bacteria > Actinomycetota > Actinomycetes > Mycobacteriales > Mycobacteriaceae > Rhodococcoides. The sequence continues at coordinate 498,184 of NZ_JMLQ01000003.1, read as the reverse complement.
GAAACAGTGCTTCGCAGAGCAATGCAGTTGACGAATTGGCACGCGGGGTAAGGGAAGGGCGATTCCCGCTCGCTATGCTCGCGGAAGCTGCCGGTCGTTCTTGTGTCGAGAGCATGATTCGGCGCGATTTGGGCTTAGTCCTAGCAGTCTCTGGCGACTCCGAGGCAGGTGTCGAAGCGGCGCGGTCCTCGATCGGTGGACGAGTTGTTGTCGACACCACCGCCCTAGTAGTCGCTCCATGGACGGATCAACCATTCCGGAAGTTGGCGGCTCATATGGACACGGTTACAGTTCCAGCATCCGTCCGGCAAGACGTCGCGCGGGCCCGTGCAAGCCTCTCTCTTCTGTCGACAACCACATTGGGATGGGACACTCAGGAACAACGTCCTGTGATGTTCGCGCTTTCGCACGAGGATGCTAAATCGTATGCCCGTGAAGCCAATGAAATTTGGCGCAACATTGAACGTCTTCCAGTGCAGAACACTGATACTTCCATGAAGCGAAACCAGTGGCTAAATGTGATAACTATCGCTCAAGAGAACGGTTTGCCCGTTTGGGCCGACGACGTTGTAATACGTCGACTAGCAAGACTGATGGGTGTCAAAGCATTCGGAACTTTGGATTTGCTTAGAGTAGTTGGGTCAAGAGATGCACTGAAGATCGCAACCGATTCACTGCGCGACCATTTCGTCGTCGATCTTCCTATTCATGAGCCTTGGTTCATGCTTGCCCAAAAAGCGGAGTGGAAGACCGACGGTGCGCTCGCACTAGCAATATCACGGCCCGCAGCATGGGACGATGTATCGAAGTCTTTTGGTGAGTTCCGAAGCCTGATCCGCTCGTTGCCCAATGACGTGAATGTGGACGATGTAGTCGCATGGACGCGAGCCGCCGCCGCAGGGTTGGCCACGTCTACGGAACCATCGGCGCGCCCTGCGGTTGTTTCTGCACTTCTTGTATGGACAATTCTTTCCACAGATTCTTATTTCGCATCGTTGAACCGGGTCGCCGAACTACCAGATCTGTCGGACATTCCATCGGGCGCAGGGCGGATAACCGAGCGAATTATCGAAGTATCAGACGCACTTTGTGCGGAGCACTACCCAGGTGCGACCGAGGTAGACCCACTGATCGGCGCGCTTTGCAGGTTTCTGTTAAAGACTTTTGATGGTCCGACGGTGAGCCGCGCCGTGGCCACCTTGGCACAGACTCTCCAGCCCGGCACAGGTGCCCGCGTGTTCTCGTCCTATCTAAAATCTGCGCGACCTTGAGTTGCCAGACGGTGACGTCATCGACAGAAAATGTGTGCTGTCAGGCGACGCGTAACGCCAACCCGACGGTGCTGCTCTTGCCCTTGAACAGGGAGCTCATCGTGACGGCGATGCGGCCGGTGATGCCGTACTTCTCGATCACCACGTCGCGGGTACGCGCGGTGCCGGCGTCGTCCAGCACCTCGGCGACAGCGTCCATGGCCGGGCCCACGTTCTTTCCACTGCGATCGCAGGTCGCGACCGTGACGCGCGGCGTGTTGCGGATCCGCTTGACCTTCCACGACTCCCGCTGAGTCCACATGAGGAGCCGATCCCCGTCGAGGGCCGCCCAGATGGGTGTCGGCTTGGGGGTGCCGTCCTTGGTGAACGTGGTCAGGAGGACGTACTTCGCGGTGCCGACGTCACCGAACGGGTTGCTCATACGAGACAGGATAGGCCGGTCAGTCGCCCTCGAGCTCGCCTTCGCTCTCGAGGTAGGCCGCACGGAGGTCCGCGAGCACTGCCGGGTCCGGTTCCGCCCACATGCCGCGTTCCACGGCCTCGAGCAGTCGCTCGGAGATTCCGTGCAGCGCCCAGGGATTGGACGTCGACATGAACTTCCGATTGGTCTCGTCGAGGACGTACTCCTGCGTGAGCTTCTCGTACATCCAGTCCTGCACGACTCCCGTGGTGGCGTCGTACCCGAACAGGTAGTCGACCGTCGCAGCCATCTCGAATGCGCCCTTGTACCCGTGCCGCCGCATCGCGTCCATCCAGCGCGGGTTGACGACGCGCGCACGGAACACGCGGGACGTCTCCTCGTGCAGCGTGCGGGTGCGCACCGATTCCGGGCGGGTGCTGTCGCCGATGTACGCCTCGGGAGACGTTCCGGTGAGCGCACGCACGGTCGCCACCATGCCGCCGTGGTACTGGAAGTAGTCGTCGGAGTCGGCGATGTCGTGCTCGCGGGTGTCGGTGTTCTTCGCCGCCACCGCGATGCGCCGGTAGGACGAACGCATGTCGTCCGCTGCCGGGACGCCGTTCAGTCCGCGGCCGTACGCGAAGCCGCCCCACGTCGTGTAGACCTGCGCCAGATCCTCGTCACTGCGCCAGCTCTTGCTGTCGATCAACTGCAGCAGTCCCGCGCCGTACGTGCCGGGCTTGGATCCGAAGATGCGGGTGGTGGCCCGGCGGTCGTCGCCGTGCTCCGCGAGATCGGCCTGTGCGTGCGCACGCACGTAGTTCTGCTCGTCGGTCTCGTCCAGGCCCGCGACCATGCGGACGGCGTCGTCCATCATCGCGAGCACGTGCGGGAACGCGTCGCGGAAGAAGCCGGAGATGCGGACCGTCACGTCGATACGCGGCCGTTTCAGCTCGTCCAGAGCGATCGGTTCGAGGTGCGTGACGCGGCGCGACGCCTCGTCCCACACGGGCAGCACGCCGAGCAGTGCGAACACCTCGGCGACGTCGTCACCCGAGGTACGCATGGCGCTGGTCCCCCACACCGACAACCCGACAGAGCGCGGGTACTCGCCGTGATCCTGCAGGTAGCGGGCCACGAGCGACTCGGCCATCGCCTGGCCGGTCTCCCACGCGAGACGCGACGGCACCGCCTTGGGATCGACCGAGTAGAAGTTGCGGCCGGTCGGCAGCACATTGATGAGTCCACGCAGCGGCGACCCGCTGGGACCGGCCGGGATGAATCCGCCGTTCAGCGCATGCAGTACACGGTCGATCTCCTGGTCGGTTCCGCGCAGACGGGGAACCACCTCGGTGGCCGCGAAGCGGAGGATCTCGGCGACGGTGTCGGGCAGTCCCGCGGTGATGCCGTCGACGGCGTCCACCGACCAGTCGGCGCGGTGCAGTGCCGCAACGAGACCACGTGCCTGCTCCTCGACGGCATCGACCGACGTACGGGCCTCGTCGCCGTCCTCGCTGAGACCCAACGCTTCCCGCAGACCCGGAACGGTGCGCTCCCCACCCCACATCTGACGGGCCCGCAGCATGGCAAGCACGAGGTCGACCTCCGCCTCACCGCGCGGAGCCTGCCCGAGGACGTGGAGCCCGTCGCGAATCTGCACGTCCTTGATCTCGCACAGCCAGCCGTCGACGTGCAGCAGCATGTCGTCGAACACCTCTTCGTCGGGGCGTTCCTCCAGGCCGAGGTCCTTGTGCATCTGGGCCGCGGTCATGAGCGTCCAGATCTGCTGACGAATCGCCGGCAGTTTGGCCGGGTCCAGCGTCGAGATGTTCGAGTGCTCGTCGAGCAACTGCTCGAGGCGGGTGATGTCGCCGTAGCTCTCGGCGCGGGCCATCGGCGGGATGAGGTGGTCGACGAGAGTCGCGTGCGCGCGGCGCTTGGCCTGTGTCCCCTCGCCCGGGTCGTTGACCAGGAACGGGTAGATCAGTGGAAGATCGCCCAACGCGGCGTCGGTGCCGCACGAGGCGGACATGCCGAGAGTCTTGCCGGGCAACCACTCGAGGTTGCCGTGCTTGCCGAGGTGCACGACGGCGTCCGCGGCGAAACCGCCGTCCTCCTCCGGGGCCGCGAGCCAGCGGTAGGCGGCGAGGTAGTGGTGGCTGGGGGGAAGATCCGGATCGTGGTAGATCGCCACGGGGTTCTCGCCGAACCCGCGAGGCGGCTGCACCATGAGGACGACGTTGGAGAACCGCAGTGCGGCGATGACGATCTCGCCCTCCGGATCCGCCGAACGGTCGACGTACAGCTCGCCCGGTGCCTCGCCCCAGTGTTCGACGACGCCGGATCGCAGGTCCTCTGGCAGCGTGTCGAACCAGCGTCGGTAGCGCGCGGCCGAGATACGGATGGGGTTGCCCTCGAGTTGCTCGGCGGTGAGCCAGTCGGCGTCCTGCCCACCGGCGGCGATGAGCGCGTGGATGAGGGCGTCGCCGTCCTGCGCGGCGAGGCCGGGCACCGCGTCGTCACCGTCGACGGGTCCGATGTCGTAGCCCAACTCGCGCATCCGCGTCAGCAGACCGATCGCCGACGCCGGGGTGTCGAGTCCGACGGCGTTGCCGATGCGGGCGTGCTTGGTCGGGTACGCGGACAGCATCAGCGCAATGCGCTTGTTGGCTGCGGGAATTCGGCGCAGTCGAGCATGCCGGACCGCGATGCCGGCGACGCGTGCGCACCGCTCGTGGTCCGGCACGTACGTGCTCAGGCCGTCCGAGTCGATCTCCTTGAACGAGAACGGAACGGTGATGATGCGACCGTCGAACTCGGGCACCGCGACCTGGGTCGCGACGTCCAGCGGGGACATGCCGTCGTCGTTCGCGTCCCACATCGCGCGGGAGCTGGTGAGGCACAGGCCCTGCAGGATCGGCACGTCGAGCGCGGCGAGCTCGGCGACGTCCCAGGCCTCGTCGTCGCCACCGGCGCCCACGTTGGCGGGACGGGTTCCGCCGGCCGCGAGCACGGTGACCACCATGGAGTCGGCTTCGCGCAACGCCTCGAGCAGTTCGGGTTCCGCGCTGCGCAGCGACGCACAGTAGATCGGGAGCGCGCGGGCGCCCTTCGCCTCGATGGCGTCGCACAGGGCATGGATGTAGTCGACGTTGCCCGCGAGGTGCTGGGCTCGGTAGTACAGGACGGCGATCGTGGGCTCTGCCCCCGTGCGCCTTTCGCGTACCTCTGGATGCGCAAAAGGCGCACGGGTGCGCAGCACACCCCAGGTGGGGAGATGGGCGGGCGGCTCGAATCCGTGGCCGGTGAGCAGAACGGTGTCCGACAGGAACCACGACAGCTCGCGGAGGTTGTCCGCGCCGCCCTCGGCCAGGTACTGGTGCGCCTGCGCTGCCACATTCGCGGGAACCGTCGACAGTTCCATCAGCTCGGCATCAGGAGCCTGCTCGCCGCCCAGCATGACCACCGGAACGGGGCCGCGGAGCACCGCGTCGATACCGCTCTCCCACATCCGGCGCCCGCCGAGAATGCGCACGACCACCAGGTCGACACCGTCCATGAGCGTCGGCAGATCGGCGTCGACGAGGATGCGGGACGGGTTGGCCCAGCGGTACTCGGCGCCGGACGCACGTGCGCTCAGCAAGTCGGTGTCGGATGTCGAGAGCAGCAAGATCACGGTGGTGGAGCCTTCCCTGGGGTTTTCGCGCCCCGTCGGCGTCGGTGTGCACCCCAGGTCTGACTTCTCCGGAGACGCTGGAGTCACAGTGGCGCGACCGCGCCGGAGTCTCACCGGCTTCCGGGGTGCTTCGCGATGATCGTACGTCGTAGCCTGGACTGCATGAGTGATGCCGGGGACAGGAGCAGACGGGACGCCTGCCCCGGGGCGCTCCAACTGCACGAGGCGAAGGACGGCTTGCTGGCTCGGGTGCGTCTGCCCGGCGGCGCGCTCAGCGCCGAGCAGATGGGTGTGCTCGCGGCGGCGTCGACAGACTTGTCCGACGGTGAGTTGGTGCTCACCTCCCGAGGGAACATCCAGCTCCGCGCGGTACGCGATCCCGACGACCTGGCCGGCCGGCTCGCGGCCGCGGGACTTCTGCCGTCGGAGACCCACGAGCGGGTCCGCAACATCCTGGCGTCGCCACTCTCGGGTCGTCTCGGCGGAACGGCCGACGTCCGCGACCTGGTGTCATCGCTGGACACCTCGCTCACGAGTGATCCTGAGCTGGCCGACCTGCCGGGTCGGGTGCTCTTCTCGGTCGACGACGGCCGCGGCGATGTGACGGGTTTCGGCGCCGACATCGGCGTCCACGCCGTCGACGAGGACTCCTTCGCCCTCATCCTCGCGGGCGCCGACAGCGGCGTCCGGGTCCCGCGGGCCGACGCGGTCGCGGTGATGCTCGACGCGGCGCGCGGGTTCCGCCGCGAGCGGCAGGGGCACTGGCGCATCGCGGAGATGCCGAACGGTGTGGAGGCTGTGCTCGGTCACGTCGATCACGCTGTCGGCGACCACCCTCGGGTTGCCGTCGAGACGTCGGTGGAGCCGCCGATCGGATGGTTCGTGCAGGACGACGCCACCGTCGCGCTCGGTGCCGCACTCGCCCACGGCGTGCTGCCGGCCCGCACCGCCCTCTTCCTCGCGGCGGTCGAGAAGCCGATCCACGTCACGCCGTGGCGCGGCATCGTGCTCCTCGATCTCGACGAGGGCGTCGCCGAGCAGGTCGTGCGTGTGTTGGCCCCGATGGGCCTGATCTTCGACGCGGAGTCACCGTGGGTGCGGGCAAGCTCGTGCGTCGGCTCTCCCGGCTGCGCGAAGTCGCACTCGGACGTGCGCGCCGATCTCGACGCCGCCGTGGAGAACGGCGAGGTGGGCGACGGCCGGGAGCACTGGGTCGGGTGTGAGCGCCGATGTGGCCGACCCCGCGGTGAGGTCACCGACGTGGTCGCGACCGAGAGCGGTTACCAGCGCTCCTGAGCCGCCTGCATCCGATCAGGAGCCCGGTGCGGTCACGATCAGGTAGTACAGCGTGGCACCGATAGCCAGTATCTGTTGGCCCGGGAAGGCGTAGTTGTCGACCAGCCAGTGGCCGGCGAGGTCGAACAGATCGCTCGGAAACATGGTTCGGCTCCGTTCTCGTCGACGACCCCGCGGTCGTTCGTCTCGGCAACGTTACGGACGGTGCAGCCCGATCGGAACAGACCCATCGTTACGATTCGGTGTCGATCCGTGGTGCCTCTCCCCCGTGCCGCGGCGCCGGACCCTGGCCGACCACGGCGCGTCATCGCTCCCTATCGTGGAGCCATGCACGACTACATTCGCGACGGCGACGAGATCTACCGGCGCTCCTTCGCGACCATCCGAGCGGAAGCCGATCTGTCGGCGTTCTCCGACGATGTGGCCCAGGTCGTCGTGCGCATGATCCACGCGTGCGGAGAAGTGAATCTGGCGCAGTCCATCGCGTCGACGGCCGACGTCGTGGCGAAGGGCCGTGCTGCGCTGCGCGCGGGGGCTCCCATCCTCTGCGACGCCACCATGGTCGCGTCCGGCATCACCCGTCGACGGCTCCCGGCCGACAACGAGGTGATCTGCACCCTCAACGCACCGGACGTCCCGGAGATGGCGCGCGAGCGCGGCACCACCAGAACGGCCGCAGCGGTAGATCTGTGGGTCGACCACCTCGACGGCGCCGTCGTCGCGATCGGCAACGCACCCACCGCACTGTTCCGGCTCATGGAGTTGATCCAGCAGGGCGCTCCGCGCCCGTCCGCGATCCTGGGTGGGCCCGTGGGCTTCATCGGCGCCGCGGAGTCGAAGGACGATCTCGTCGCCTCCGGTCTCGGCCTCGACCACCTGCTCGTCCTCGGCCGCCGCGGTGGCAGCGCCATCGCCGCGGCCGCCGTCAATGCCATTGCGACGGAACGCGAATGAGCGGCAAGCTCTGGGGTGTCGGTATCGGCCCGGGTGATCCGGAGCTGGTGACGGTCAAAGCCGCGCGGGTCATCACCGCCGCCGACGTCGTCGCCTTCCACAGCGCCCGGCACGGCAAGAGCATCTCGCGCCGCACCGCGGAGCCGTACCTGCGCGAGGGGCAGATCGAGGAACACCTGGTCTACCCGGTGACCACCGAGGGCACCGACCACCCCGGCGGGTACGACGGCGCGCTCGCGGACTTCTACGTCGAAGCGTCCGAACGTCTGGCGGCGCACCTCGAGGCCGGGCGATCGGTCGCGCTGCTCGCCGCCGGCGACCCGATGTTCTACAGCTCGTATCAGCACATGCACGTTCGTCTCGCGCACCGCTTCGACACCGAGGTGATCCCCGGCGTCACGTCGGTCAGTGCGGCGTCCGCGGCGGTCGGGGAACCGCTCGTCGAGGGTGACGAGGTCCTGACCATCCTGCCGGGGACCCTGCCCCGCGCTGAACTCACGCGGCGACTCGAGGACACCGACTCTGCCGCGATCCTCAAGCTGGGCCGCACGTATCCCGCTGTGCGCGAAGCCTTGCGCGACAGCGGCATGATCGACCGCGCCCGCTACGTCGAGCGCGCGAGCACCACCGGCGAACGCGTTCTCGCCGCCGACGACGCGACGGACGTTCCGTACTTCTCCATCGCCGTGGTCTCGAGCCCGTCCTACGTGGTCGGCGAACCCGCTGCGTCGGGCGAGGTGGTGGTCGTCGGATTGGGGCCGGGCTCGGCCGAGTGGACCACGCCGGAGGTGCGCGGCGAGCTGCTCCGCGCCACCGATCTCGTGGGCTACACCACCTACATCGACCGGGTGCCCGTTCGAGCCGGCCAGCGTCGACACGCGAGTGACAACCGAGTCGAATCGGAACGGGCCGAGATGGCACTCGATCTCGCGTCTCGCGGCGGTCGGGTCGTCGTCGTGTCCTCCGGCGATCCCGGCGTGTTCGCCATGGCCGCAGCGGTTCTCGAGGTGGCGGCGCAGGACCGATGGCGCCACGTTCCCGTGCGCGTCTGCCCCGGGGTCACGGCCGCCAACGCGGTCGCGAGCCGCGTCGGCGCTCCCCTGGGCCACGACTATGCCGTTCTGTCCCTGTCCGATCGCCTCAAGCCGTGGGACGTGGTCGAGCGCCGCATCCGCGCGATCGCGGCGGCCGACATGGCGTTCGCCGTCTACAACCCGGCCTCGCGCTCGCGGACCTGGCAGGTGGAGGCGCTGAAGACGCTCGTGCTCGAGCACCGTGGCCCGGACACTCCCGTCGTCGTGGGCCGCGACGTCTCGGGACCCGAGGAATCGGTGACCGTCGTCCGGCTCGGGGATCTCGACCCGGCCACGATCGACATGCGCTGTCTGCTCATCGTCGGAGCGTCCACCACGACGGTCGATCACACCGCGGACGGCCCGCGGGTATTCACGTCACGACGTTACGACACCGTCGATCCCATCGGCCGCGTCGGGAGCGGCGCGGGGAGTGCGTCGCTTCAGTAACCAGGTCACGCACTTGTCGGCTGTCGGCACCACGGGAACGTCATCCTGAACGGGCGGCCGTTCCACCATGACGACGGGGATGCCGCGCTCGCGGGCGGCCTGAAGCTTGGCCGACGTGAGCTTGCCGCCGCTGTTCTTGCTCACCACCACGTCGATGCGGTGCTCGTCCAACAGCTCGCGCTCGCCCTCGAGGTCGAACGGCCCGCGTGACTCCAGAATGCTCGAGTGCGCGGGGACCTCGCCCTCGGGCGGATCGATGCACCGCACGATGAAGTGCCGGTCGTCCAGGGACGCGAAGTGGTGCACGCCCTGTCGGCCGATGGTGAGCAGGACGCGGGCGAGAGCGGGTCGGTCGGCGAGTGCCTGCGCTGCCGCCTCCATCGACGGCACCGTGATCCAGTCGTCCTCGGCCAGCGGGCTCCACGGCGCGCGACGCACCAGCACCAGCGGCACGTCGGCCGCCGTGCAGACCTCGACCGCGTGCGCCGTCATCGTCGCGGCGTAGGGATGCGTGGCGTCGACGACGTGCGTCACCTCGTGCTCCGTGATCCACTCGCGCAGACCGTCCACTCCACCGAAGCCGCCGATCCGCACCTCCCCCACCGGGAGCACGGGATCGGCCACTCGGCCGGCGAGCGAGGAGGTCACGGTGGTGCCGTGCAGTCCGTCCAGCTTGATCGCGAGCTGACGTGCTTCGGACGTGCCACCGAGAACCAGAACATGCATTGGGGCGACCTTACCGGCCCCGGACAGTCAGTGATCGAGCCGTCGCCGGGCCGCCGAGTACAGGAAGCTGTCCGGGAAGCCCTCGGCCGACAAGACGCGGCCGACGACCACGACCGCCGTCTTGACGATGCCTGCCGCCACCGTCGCGTCCGCGAGATCGGCCAGTGTGCCCCGCACGATCACCTCGTCCGCGCGGCTGGCGAAGGCCACCACCGCTGCGGGACAGTCGGATCCGTAGTGCGGCACGAGTTGCTCGGTGATGCTGTGGATCTGGCGCGCACCGAGATGAATGACCAGTGTCGCCCCGCTCCGTGCCAACGTGGGCAGATCCTCGCCGTCGGGCATGGCCGTCGACAACGTCGACACCCGTGTCAACACCACGCTCTGCGAGATCCCGGGCACGGTGAGTTCGCGACCCAGCGCGGCCGCAGCCGCGGCGAACGCCGGAACACCCGGCACGATCTCGTAGTCCACGCCCGCCGCGTCGAGTCGTCGCGACTGCTCGGCGACGGCGCTGTACAGCGACGGATCGCCGGAGTGCACGCGGGCGACGTCGAGGCCGTCACGCGAGGCGGTGACGAGTTCGTCGACGATCGCGTCGAGCGTCATGCGAGCGGTGTTCACGACGCGGGCGTCTGCCGGGCACGTGTCGAGCAGTTCGCGTGGCACCAACGACCCGGCGTACAGGCAGACCGGGCTCGACGCGATGATGCGGGCTGCGCGGACGGTCACGAGATCGGCTGCACCGGGTCCCGCGCCGACGAATCTGACGGTCACGCTGTCTCCTTCTCGTTCTTCACGACGCTCCACTGCGTCACCGGCATCTGCGGACGCCACCCGGTGAATCCGCCGAGCGGTTCGCCGCGGTGCACCTGCAGTCGTCGCAGCAGACCGCCGTGTTGCGAATACCACTGCAGAAGTAGCGATTCCGACTCGGCGGTGACGGCATTGGCCACCAGCCGCCCACCCTCGGGCAGGGCGTCCCAGCAGGCGTCCATCACTCCGGGTTGCGTCGCGCCGCCCCCGACGAACACGGCGTCGGGTTCGGGCGCACCGGACAAGGAATCGGGTGCCGCGCCGCGGACGACGAGCGACGGAACGCCCAGGGCGACAGCATTGGTCCGGATGGTGGCGGATCTGGACTCGACGCGCTCGAACGCGATCGCGGAACATGCCGGATGCGTGCGCATCCATTCGATCGCGATGCTTCCCGACCCGCCGCCGACGTCCCACAGACGTTCACCCGGTGAGGGCGCGAGGGCGCTGAGAGTCAGCGCCCTGACCTCGCGTTTGGTCAGCTGACCGTCGCCCACGTAGAGCGCGTCGTCGAGTCCGGGTGCGCGCGAGACGGTGCGGCCCCGCACCTCGAGCGCGACGACGTTCAGTGAGTCGACGTCGCGCGCGTGTACCCAGTCGGTGACGGGCAGCGCACGCACCCGCTCGCGCGGTCCCCCGAGTTGCTCGAGCACGGACATGGCACTGGAGCCGAGGTCACGGCTCAGCAGCAGAGTCGCGAGTTCGGCTGCGGTGCTCTCGTTCTCGGCGAGCACGAGGACGCGGCGTCGGTGTGTCAGGGCGGGCAGTACGGTCTCGATCGGCCTGTTCACCAGGGACACCACCTCGACGTCGTGGAGCGCCCAGCCGAGACGGGCGCACGCGAGCGACGCCGACGACGGGTGCGGAAGGACGCGCACCGCATCAGCACCGAGGAGCCGCGTCAACGTCACGCCGATCCCGTGAAACATCGGGTCACCGCTCGCGAGCACGCATCGCCGCGTACCGGCATGCTCGTCCAGGAGACCGGTCAGGGCGGGCAGCATCGGGGTGGGCCACGCGATTCGCCGAGCCGCGGTGCCCGGCACCGCGTCGAGTTGACGCTCGGAGCCGAACAGGACGTCCGCGGATTCGACGGCGTCACGGGAGGTCGGCGACAGCCCGGCCCACCCGTCGGCGCCCACGCCCACGACGTCGATCATCGCGGCATCCGGCGCCAGATCGGACGTGGGAGGACGCGCATCAGGGCGACGAGTAGGCGCAGACGGCCGGGCACCCACACGACGTCGGTCCGCGAGCTCAACGCGCGGACCACCGCGTCGGCCACCTGGCCGGGTGTGCTCGACATCGGTGCGGGAGACATCCCCTCGGTCATCCGGCCGATGACGAAACCCGGTCGGATCAGCAGCAACCGCACGCCGGTCCCGTGCAGCGCGTCGGCGAGACCGGACGCGAATCCGTCCAGTCCGGCCTTCGCCGACCCGTAGACGTAGTTCGCCCTGCGGACCCGAGCGCCGGCGACGGAAGAGAAGACGACGAGCCGGCCGGATCCCTGCTCGCGCAACGCCGTCGAGAGATGTGTCAGCATGCTGACCTGCGCCACGTAGTCCGTGTGGACGACGGCCACCGCGTGCGCCGCATCCGTCTCGGCGCGCGTCTGATCGCCGAGGATGCCGAAGGCCAGGACCGCCGTGTCGATCGGCCCGTGAGCCAGAACTGACGTCACGAGACCGTCGTGCGACGCCAGGTCGTCGGCGTCGAACTCGAGCATCGTCACCCGACTCGCGCCGGCCGCGCGCACTCGGTCCGACTCGGCGACCAGATCGTCGGACCGCCGGGCGGCGAGGACGACGTGGCGGCCGCGCGCGAGGCGCTCCGCGATCTCGAGACCGATGTCGCTGCGACCACCGAGGAGCAGCAGAATGCCCGTGCTCGACTGGTCGGGTGTGGTCAGGTCACGGCCGGCCGGTGGGTGGGTCACGGCGTCCAGTGTCCTCGATTATCGTGGCGGTCATGCCCGCCACCCCCTCCTCGCTGAACGCCGACGCCGGAACCTTCCTCACCGAGCGTCATCTAGCAACGCTGGCCACGAAGCGTCAGGACGGCACACCGCACGTGGTGGCGGTGGGATTCACGTGGGATCCGGAGGCAGGTCTGGCGCGAGTGATCACGCGGGACGGATCGCAGAAGGTGCGCAACGCCGAGCGCGGCGGCTACGGCGCGGTGACTCAGGTCGACGGGGCGCGATGGCTGACCCTCGAGGGGCCGGCGCGCATCCTGCGCGAACCCGACGCCGTGCGTGATGCGGAGAACCGTTACGCCCAGCGCTACCGGACGCCGCGGGAGAACGCGGAGCGCGTGGTCATCGAGATCACCGTCACCCGGGTGATGGGCTCCCAGTCGTTGCGGGACTGAGCAATCGGGCGGCGGCCTCCCTGGCCGCCCGCGCGGTCTCGCTCGACCGCGTGATGGCCGCGGTGGTCTGAGCACCCTCGGCCAACAGCGCGATCTGCAGTCCCACGGTGGGCGACGCCCCGGCCGCGACGGCCAGCGTCGTGACATGGTCGATGAACGTCAGCTTGTGGGCGCGCGCGGCATCGGACACCGCGGGCATCGTGGCGCCGAGTTCCCCGAACGAGTTGATGAACGCGCACCCGCGGAAGTCGTCCTCGAGGAACCAGTCGTGCAGGAAGTCGAAGATAGACAACAGCTTGTCCCGCGGTGACTCGTGTGCGCTCTCGGCCTCGTCGATGCGGCTGTTCCACATCGTCGTCCGGCCGTCGAGCACCGCGGTGACGATCGCGGACTTGGACGGGAACTCCGCGTAGAGCCGTTTGAGCGGAACGCCCGCCTCGGTGCGCAGTTCGTCCATACCGACGGCCTGCACCCCCTTGGCATAGAACAGCGTGTCTGCCGCCGAGAGGATCCTGGCGCGATGATCGGTCTCCACGAACCCTCCTGTCGTCATGAGCACTTGCGGCGAGAACCAACGTTCTCTACTGTAGCCGACACGAGCGAGAACGCTCGTTCTCCACGAGAGACATTCCCGTCGAAAGGTCGCGCACGCCATGGGACACATCACTGTCGGACACGAGAACAGCACCCCGGTCGACGTCTACTACGAGGATCACGGCAGTGGACAGCCCGTCGTCCTCATTCACGGATATCCGCTCGACGGACACTCGTGGGAGCGCCAGACCGCGGCTCTGCTCGACGCCGGCCACCGCGTCGTGACGTACGACCGTCGAGGCTTCGGACAGTCGAGCAAGCCCACGTCCGGGTACGACTACGACACCTTCGCCTCAGACCTGAACGAGGTGCTCGAAGCGCTGGATCTGCGCGACGTGATTCTCGTCGGATTCTCCATGGGTACCGGTGAACTGGCGCGGTATGCCTCGCGATACGGGACCGACCGTGTGGCGAAATTCGCCTTCCTCGCGTCGCTCGAGCCGTTCCTCCTGCAGACCGACGACAACCCGACGGGTGTGCCGCAGTCGGTGTTCGACGGCATCGAAGCCGCCGCACGCGGAGACCGCTTCGCCTGGTTCGACGCGTTCTACAAGGACTTCTACAACCTGGACGACACGCTCGGCACGCGCATCAGCGAGGCCGCCGTCCGCAACAGCTGGAATGTCGCGGCGGCGAGTGCGCCGATCGCCGCGTACGCGGTGGTTCCGACGTGGCTCACCGACTTCCGCGACGACGTCCGCACCGTTCGCGAGTCGGGCAAGCCCACGCTGATCCTGCACGGCACCGCGGACAACATCCTGCCGATCGATTCGACGGGTCGCCCGTTCCACGACGCCTTCCCCGAGGCCACCTACGTCGAGGTGGAGGGCGCGCCCCACGGTCTCCTGTGGACCCACTACCAGGAGGTCAACACGGCGCTGCTCGACTTCCTCGAGTGACGTCAGAAGCGGGACGCGTCGAGCAGTGACTCCGCGACCGAAGTGTCACCGAAGACGGTGAGCACGTCGAGTGGTCGACGACGGCAGAGCACCAGCAGCAGGTGCTCTGCCGTACCCCGCAGTGCCACATCGGCTTTCCCGTGCCCGCGCGCACTGGCGAGGACGTCGGCCCCGAGCGTGAACGTCCACTCCAGGTCGTCCACGTCCGTTCCGTGCACGTGCACGGTGCGCCCGATCGACTCGGGCGTCAGGCGGTCGAGGAGCAGTCGGTGCGGATACTGCACCTCGGTCAGCTCGGCCACGGCGTCCGCGGCGGCGTCGGGATCGAGCGCCTCGGGCGCCACTCCCCCGGCGGCGCGGACGGCGTCGGCGGCGTCGATGCGGTGCACGGCGACCTCGTGTGCCTGCCGTCGGAGCCACCACGCGGCCGTGCGCGCGCCGACGAACGTCTCCACGACCGCCTCGGGATCCGTCGACTCGAACGTGGCGACCATCGCCTCCAGCGACGAGCGGTACGCGGGGAGACTGTCCGGGCCCTTGGGTAACGATTCGACCTGCTGCTTCGCCACCGCGCCCGTGTCCGCACCCGGGCCCGCCAGGATCACCGCGTTCGCCCACCGGTGGACCTTGCCCGTGTGTCGGACCACGTGCTCGAGCGTCCATCCCGGCACGGTGGGTACCGGCGCCGTCAGCGCCTCGACAGGCATCGACGCGAGGCGGTCGCCCTCGCGTCGCAGTGTGGCGAGGAGATCGAGGCTCATCGCACCGGAAGCACGGTCAGGCCGTGCGGCCGCGTGTTGACCGACTCGCAGCCCTCCGGAGTCACGATGACGATGTCCTCGATGCGGGCGCCCCACTCGCCGGTGAAGTACACCCCCGGCTCGATGCTGAACGCCATCCCCACCTCGAGCGGAATGTCGTTGCCCGCCACGATGTACGGCTCCTCGTGCACCGAGAGGCCGATGCCGTGCCCGGTGCGGTGCACAAAGACGTCGCCGTAGCCGGCGTCGACCAGGATGTCGCGTGCGGCGGCGTCGATCGACTCCGCGGTGACTCCGGGACGGACTGCATCGACGGCTGCCTGCTGCGCGCGCTCGAGGACCGCCACGGTCGCAGCGACCGAGTCCGACGGCTCGCCGATGCTGTAGGTCCGGGTGGAGTCCGAGTTGTAGCCCGGCTCGACGGGGCCACCGATGTCGATGACGACGACGTCGCCCTCCTCGATCACGCGCTCGGACACCTCGTGGTGCGGGTCGGCGCCGTGCGGGCCCGAGCCGACGATGACGAACGCCGCCTCGGTGTGTCCCTCCTCGAGGATCGCGGCCGAGATGTCGGCAGCGACCTGCGCTTCGGTGCGCCCGGCCGCGAGGAACTCGCCCATGCGCGCGTGGACGCGGTCGATGGCGGCGCCCGCCGTGCGCAACGCGCCGATCTCCGCGTCGTCCTTGGTCATCCGGAGCTCGCGCAGGACCGCCGTCGCCAGGACGGGCATCGCGCCGAGCGCCTCGGTCAGCGGAACGAGATGCAGGGCGGGCATGGCGTCGGTGACAGCGGTCCGGGCCGGGCCGGGAAGCAGCGCCGCGACTGCCTGATGCGGATTCACGCCGTCGACCCAGTCCCGCAGCTCGATTCCCAGGTCGGCCGCGGCCGAGTCCTTCAACGCCGCCAGTTCGATGCGAGGCACCACCACCGACGCGGGCGTGCCGTCCGCCGGGACGACGAGGCAGGTCAGACGCTCGAACGACTCGGCGCGCGAGCCGAGTAGATAGCGCAGGTCGGGTCCGGGCGTGATCAGCAGCGCGTCGAGACCGGCCTCGGCAGCGAGAGCCGCCGCTCGGTCGAGGCGGGTGCGATACACGGAGGAGGGAAACCGAGACGTCATGACGCCAGGCTATCGACTCCGGTGCCGCCCACATGCGGCAGGATGTGGCGCATGACGGCCGAGAGCAGAGACACGGTACTTCTCCTCGATGCGGCGAGCCTGTGGTTCCGGGCCTTCCACGCGTTGCCCGAATCGATCACGGCGCCCGACGGTCGGCCGGTGAACGCGGTGCGTGGTTTCACCGACATGGTCGCGTCCCTCATCACGCGGACGGGTGCGTCCCGACTGGCCGTCTGCCTCGACCTCGACTGGCGTCCCACCTTCCGGGTCGATCTGGTGCCGTCCTACAAGGCGCATCGGGTGCTCACCGAGTCCGCTGCGGGCCCGGACGCGGAGGAGGCACCCGACGCACTGGGTCCGCAGGTGAACCTGATCCTGGAGATCCTCGAGGCCGCGGGCATCGCGACGGCCGGAGCGGAGGGTCTCGAGGCGGACGACGTGTTGGGAACCCTCGCCGCCACCGAGCGCGACGGCACCGTGGTGGTGGTCAGCGGAGACCGCGACCTGTTGCAGGTCGTCTCCGACGATCCGGTTCCGGTGCGTGTGCTCTACGCGGGACGCGGACTGGCGAAAGCCGAGCTGTTCGGCCCGGCAGAAGTGGCCGAGAAGTACGGGGTGCCCGCGGACCGACCCGGGCCGGGCTACGCGGAACTCGCACTGCTGCGCGGTGATTCGTCCGACGGACTGCCCGGGGTGAAGGGCGTCGGGGAGAAGACCGCGGCGTCCCTCATGCAGAAGTTCGGCTCCCTCGAGGCGTTGCTCGCCGCTGCCGACTCGGGCGACCCCGAGATGTCGGCCGGGGTGCGCGCGAAGATCCAGAGCTCCCGCGACTACATCGACGCTGCACTCCCGGTGGTACGGGTGGTGACCGATGCGGACATCATCTGGTCGCGCCCCGACGTGCTGCCGCACGAGCCCGTCGATCCGGAACGCCTCGCGGCGCTCGCCGAAGAACTCGGCGTGCAGAACTCCGTCGGCCGCCTTCTCACCGCGATGGCGCGGTGAGCTACTGGGGCCGGCCGACCTCGTAGGTGCCCTGGTCGTCCTTGACGGTCACCGTCACCGAGCGCGCCTCACCGTCCACCGTCAGGTCGCAGGAGAAGGTCGTGTTCGCCTCCACCTTCTGGCCCGACGGGCAGGACACCGCGGAGACGTCGATCGCGCCGTAGGACTCCGTCACGATCTTGGCCACCCCGCTCTGCACCGCGGAGTTGTCCAGGGTGTCGCCGCCCAGCGACGTGGCCGCGTAGATCCCACCCGCCACGACGATCGCGGCGATGACGACGCCGCCCACGATGAACGGCACCTTCGACTGCTTCTGCGCCGGCGCGGCGTTCCACTGCTGGTTGCCCTGCGGGTAACCCGGCTGTCCGTAGGGCTGCTGGCCGTACTGGGGCTGCTGGCCGTAGGGCTGTTGGCCGTAAGGCTGCTGGCCGTACTGGGGCTGCTGGCCATAAGGCTGTTGGCCGTACTGGGGCTGCTGGCCGTAAGGCTGCTGCCCGTACTGGGGTTGCTGACCGTAGGCCTGCTGGTCGTAGCCCGGCTGCTGACCATAGGGCTGTTGACCATAGGGCTGCTGACCGTAGGGCTGCTGACCGTAGGGCTGTTGACCGTAGGCCTGCTGGTCGTGGCCCGGCTGCTGTCCGCTCGGGTACTGGCTGGTGGGCGTGTCCTCACCGGCCGAGGAACGGTCGTCGGGGTTGTACGGGCCGCTCATCATCGCCTCCGGTGGGTGCCTGTGGTGACTGCTGTGACTGTGGAGACCATCATGCGGCATCGACGGCGACGACTCCGCGCCGTATCGCCGAGATCGCCTTCGTGGCGGTCGCGGTGACCTCGTCGTCGGGGGACGCCGAGCGGATCTGGTCGAGCAGATCGATGACCTGGCGGCACCACCGTACGAAGTCCCCGCCGGACAGGGCGCGGCCGTGCTGACCCGCGGCGAACAGCACGTCCTCGAGCGACTCCTTGCGAGCCCACTTGTAGACGGCCACCGCGAACCCGGTGTCGGGTTCCCGCGTCGGAGGCAGCTTCAGTCGGATCTCGTCCGCGCGGAGCTCGTGCCACGCGGCGACGGTGCGGGTCAACGCGTGTCGGATGTTCCCGGTCGGACCCTGCTCCGCGCTCTCACCCTCCTGGCGCGACTCGTACACGACGGTCGAGACCACGGCGGCGAGCTCGGCCGGCCCGAGGCCTCGCCAGATTCCCTCGGCGAGGCACTCCGCGACCAGCAGGTCCGACTCCGAGTACAGACGTCCGAGCTTGGCTCCACGGTCGGTGACCGCGACCTCGCCGTCAGGACCGGCGGCCAGATAGCCGCGCTCGGTGAGCAGCGCCAGGATGCGATCGAAGGTACGGGCCAACGAGTTGGTGGTCGCGGCGACCTTCTGCTTCATCGCATCGGTGTCACGTTCGAGCCGGCTGTACTTCTCGGCCAGCCGGGCGAGATGCTCACGATCCGGCCAGGTGTGGCACGGATGCGAGCGGACGGCGCGGCGCAGCACTCCGAGCTCGCGATCGTCGCCTGCCGACGACTGCCGGCGCCGACCGCGTCCCGGCGCGCTGATTCCCGTTCCACGGAGCGCGGACGCCAGGTCCCGACGGGTCTGCGCCGTGCGGTGATCGACGTGGCGGGGAAGGCGCATGTGGCCGAGAGCCGACACCTGTGTGGGGAAGTCCGCCGACGACACGCGCCCCGCCCACTTGTCCTCGGTGAGCACCAGCGGCCGCGGGTCCACCGAGTTCGCGTCGGTCTCCAGGACGACAGCCAGTCCCGAGCGTCGACCGGACGGGATGGAGATGACGTCGCCGCGCCGCAGCGACACCAGCGACGTGACGGCATCGTTGCGACGATCCGTGCGGCCCTGACGCTCGAGCTCGCGTTCGCGCTCCTTGAGGCGCGCGCGCAGGGCGGTGTACTCGACGTAGGGCGAGTCCTCGCCGCCCAACTTGCCGAGCAACTCGCGCCGAGCCACGGCGTTCTTCTCGATACCGCGCACCAACCCGACGACGGACGCATCGGCCTGGTACTGCGCGAACGACCGTTCGAGCAGCATCCGGGACGCGTCGACACCCATCCGGTCGACCAGGTTCACCGCCATGTTGTACGACGGGCGGAACGAACTCCGCAGGGGGAACGTACGGGTGGAGGCCAACCCGGCCACCTCCGTCGGCTCGACACCCGACTGCCACAGCACCACCGCATGACCCTCGACGTCGATACCGCGACGACCGGCGCGGCCGGTGAGTTGCGTGTACTCCCCCGCCGACAGGTTGGCGTGCGCCTCACCGTTGAACTTCACGAGGCGCTCGAGCACCACCGTCCGCGCCGGCATGTTGATGCCGAGGGCGAGGGTCTCCGTCGCGAAGACCGCGCGGACCAGACCGCGGACGAACAGCTCCTCGACCGTGTGCCGGAACACCGGCAGCATCCCTGCGTGATGCGCGGCGATGCCCCGCTCGAGGGCGTCGCGCCACTCCCAGTAGCCGAGCACCTCGAGGTCGCTGCGCGGGATCTCGGCGGTGTGGCGCTCGACGACCTCGGTGATCTCGCGCGCCTGCTCCTCGGAGGTCAGCCGCAGTCCCGATCGAAGACACTGATCGACGGCGCCGTCGCACCCGGCGCGGCTGAAGATGAACGTGATGGCGGGAAGCAACCCCTCCTCGTCGAGGAGCTTGATGACGTCGGGCCGCGGGATCGGACGAGATTCCGGCCGGCCGGGGCGGCCACCGGACCGACCCGACCGCGGGCCACGGCCGCGTGGGGCCTCCCAGGCGCCCATGCGCTCGGCCTGCACTCGTTCCTTGACGTACCGGACGAGGTTCTTGTCCACGACCACGCCGCCCGGAGCACCGTTGTTCGCCTCGGCGTCGAAGAGGTCGAACAGGCGGCGACCGACGAGGATGTGCTGCCACAGCGGAACCGGGCGGGTCTCGTCGACGACGACGGTGGTGTTGCCACGCACCGTCTCCATCCAGGCGCCGAACTCCTCGGCGTTGCTCACCGTCGCCGACAGGCTGACGAGCCGGACGTCCTCGGACAGGTGCAGGATGACCTCCTCCCACACGGCGCCGCGGAACCGGTCGGCGAGGTAGTGCACCTCGTCCATCACCACGTGCGAGAGTCCGCGCAGCGCAGGCGATTCCGCGTACAGCATGTTGCGGAGCACCTCGGTGGTCATGATGACGATCGGTGCGTCCGAATTGATGCTCTGGTCACCGGTCAGCAGGCCGACGTAGCCCTTGCCGTAGCGCGCGACGAGCTCGGCGTACTTCTGGTTGCTCAGTGCCTTGATGGGGGTGGTGTAGAAACACTTCGCGCCGCTGGTGAGTGCGAGGTGGACGGCGAACTCGCCGACGACGGTCTTGCCGGCTCCGGTCGGCGCGCACACCAGCACGCCGTGCCCGTCCTCGAGGGCCGAGCAGGCGCGGATCTGGAAGGGATCGAGCGGGAACGGAAGCGACGCCGCGAACTCCGTCAGCTTCGGCCCGTCCACGAGTCGAGTCCGGATGTCGCCGGTGTTCTGCTGCCCGCTGTGATTGGCCACGACTCCAGATTAGAGGGTGTCCGCCGATGGGGGTCACTCAGACAGCGTGGGCAGCTCAGAGAGTGTCGGAGTAGTCGGCCTCGGCGTCGTGACGCACCGGGACGGGCCTGCCGACCGGGGCGGCGGAGGTGTCGAGAGGCGACGCCTCGTCGTCGGAGACGTTCCCCCACTCCTCGGTCTCGCGCCGTGCGCGCCGTCGATCGTTGACGCGCGCGATCTGGATGGCGAACTCGACGAGGATGCTCAGCGCGAGCGCCAGCGCGGTCATCGAGAAGGGGTCACCGCCGGGCGTGACGACGGCGGCGAAGGCGAACATCGCGAAGATGAGCCCGCGACGCCAGCCGCGGAGCTTCTCGTACTTCAGGACGCCGACAGCGTTGAGCGCGACGATCAAAAGCGGGATCTCGAAGCTGACGCCGAAGATGACGAGCAGGTTGATGACGAAGCCGAAGTACTCGGCGCCACTGAGAGCGGTGACCTGGACGTTGTCGCCGATGGTCAGCAGGAAGTGCAGGGCCTTCGCGACGACGATGTAGGCGAGGACGGCGCCG
This sequence comes from Rhodococcus sp. UNC23MFCrub1.1, assembly GCF_000686025.1. Classification (GTDB taxonomy): domain Bacteria; phylum Actinomycetota; class Actinomycetes; order Mycobacteriales; family Mycobacteriaceae; genus Rhodococcoides. The sequence goes on along the minus strand of NZ_JMLQ01000003.1, from coordinate 476,676 downwards.
GAGACGAAGAGCACGGCCGCCGCCGTGACGAACGAGATGGCGTAGCGCCGTTCCTGGCGGTAGAGGCCGGGCGTGATGAACGCCCACACCTGATAGAGCCAGATGGGGCAGGCGAGCACGACGCCCGCGGTGATGGCCACCTTGAACCGGAGCATGAACTGCTCGAACGGTCCGGTGGCGAGCAGCCGACACGTGCCGTCGTCGGTGAGCTCGGCGCGACTCTCGGACGGGAGCGAGCAGTACGGCCCGCGGAGCAGGTCACCGAGCGACTCGATGCCCAGCAGCGAGTGCGAGTACCAGAAGAACCCCACGATCGTGGTGAGGACGATGGCCAGCATCGACCACAGCAGACGCGTGCGGAGCTCGTAGAGATGCTCCACCAACGACATGGTGCCGTCGGGATTGACGCGACGCCTGCGCTGTCGCGGATCGAACGGTATGCGCACGGTGACTCTTCGCCTGTCGACTGCGGTGCCTGGACTGAAGACTGTGGTTCGCGGTGACGGGTGCCGAGGTGCGCACGCCGCAGCGGGCGCGAACCTCGGTCACCACCCACGAAACGGCCGAGGCGACATCGCCCCGACCGTGGTGCCTGCGAGTGTCAGGCCGAGCGCGGGTGCTGCTCGTGCGTCGGTTCGGTCGACGCGACGGTCGGGGTGACCGTGTTCGGGGACGGCAACTGCGACTGCGGTGCCGGCGCCGTGTTCGTGGTGGTGTCCGGCTTCTTGCCGTCGTTCTGCATCTCCTGCACTTCACTCTTGAAGATGCGCATCGAGCGTCCCAGGCCACGTGCGGCCTCGGGCAGCTTCTTCGATCCGAACAGCAGTACGAGCACGACGATCAGGACGATCCAGTGCCAGGGTTGTAACGCACCCATGAAAACCTCCCAGTTTCGGTGGATTCGATGCTACCGGACCCGAGGGCTCCCACCCGGTGTCCGGTGGACCCGCGTACCGACCGTTCGCCGAGAGTTCACCGGACGAGTCCTGCATGTCCGGACGACTCGAGATGGGCCGGTCACGCTCCCGAGACGGCGCGATAGACGTCGAGGGCGTCGCGCGACCGAGCGGTGACCTCACGAACCAGTGCGGGCGGTCCGAGCACCCGCACTCCCGACCCCAGACCCAGCGCCAGACGGCTCATCCAGTCGAGCGTCGCGAATCGCATCGAGACCTCGATCGAGCCGTCGTCGTGCGCAGCGGTCTGCGTCATGGGGTAGTAGTCCAGAATCCACACGTGGTCGGGTGCGACGACGAGCCGTGCGAGCGGCAGCGACGGATCGTCGTGGAAGAGATCGAGTGCGTCCCCACCGGTCCGGGCCTGCTCGGGCGGTGCGGACGGCTCGTCCAGCTCGGTCGCGGCATCGATGCGGTCCAGCCGGAACAGCCGCACGCCCTCCGCGTCGCGGCACCAGGCCTGCAGGTAGCTCTGATCGTCGACGAGGACGATGCGCAACGGATCGACGGTGCGTTCGGACACCACGTCCCGCGATGCCGAGTAGTAGGTGATGTGCAGCGCGCGACCGCGGGCGAGCGCCCCACGGACGGTCGTGACACTGGGACTCTCCTGCGGCTCGGGCGTGTCGTCCGGCCCCTCGGCCGCCGCGACACCCGCCGCGGCCTCGATCTTCGCGATGGCGCGGTACGCCGCGGACGGGTCCACCATGCCGGGCATCTCGACGAGTGACCGCAGCGCGATGAGCAGCGCGGTCGCTTCCGTCGACGTCAGACGCAGCGGCCTGTCGATACCGGCGGAGAACGTGACCTCGATGCTGTCCTCGGAGAACGACAGATCGATGAGATCGCCCGGACCGTATCCGGGCAGTCCGCACATCCACAGCTGGTTCAGGTCGTCCATCAGCTGTTTGGTCGTGACCCCGAGCTCGGCCGCGGCGTCGGCCGCGCTGATACCCGGATTGGCGATGAAGTACGGCACGAGGTTGAGCAGCCGGGCCAGCCGCGAGGACAGGCGAACGCTCATGAGCTGCTCCCGGGCGAGATGGCGTCGGTCGGCGCGCGGTGCGCGCTCACGGACAGGGTGCCGACGACGATGTCGCGGAGTTCGGTCGGCGACAGCACGATCGCGTCGGCGCCGTGGCCGGCGACCACCCGGGCGATCCACTCCCACGACCGCACCGGGATGCGGACCACGGAACCGCGTCGCCCCACGAGATCACGTGTCTCCACCGCGGTGCCGAGACGGCGCAGCTCGAGTCCGCGTCCCTCCGACACCCAGACGTCGGCGCTGCCCGCCACGTCACCGCTCGCGGCGGCGCGGGCCACGATGACACCGAGATCGACGTCGTCGGGCTTGCGCACCGATCCCGCCGGTCCGAAGGCCACGACGTCGTCCCCGATCCGTGACAGGCGGAAGGTACGGACGGCGTCGCGCTCGGTGTCGTGCCCGACGAGGTACCAGCGTCCGGAGTGGGTGACCACTCCCCACGGCTCGACGGTGCGCTCCCGGAAGGGGGCGGCCGGGGTGGAACGGTGCGAGAACCGCACGGACCGGCCGGCGTCGATAGCAGCGAGCAGCTTGCCCAGCGCGGGCTCGGAACCTCGACTGCGGGACGGAACGGCGGTCACGGCGGCCGGCGAGTTCTCGGTGTCCACCTGCACGCCCGCGGCGCGCAACTTCAACATCGCGCTCTGAGCGGCGGAGGTGAGCTCGGGCGACTCCCAGAGTTGGACGGCCACGGCGACCGCAGCGGCTTCGTCGCTGGCCAGGTCGACATCGGGGAGTTCGTACCGATCGCGATTGATGCGGTACCCCTCGACAGTCGAGAAGCGCGAGATCTGACCGGTCTCGAGCGGGACGCCGAGATCACGCAGCTCGTTCTTGTCGCGCTCGAACATGCGACTGAAGGCCTCGTCGCTCGCCGAGTCCTCGTATCCGGCGACGGACTCGCGGATGCGCTCGGCGGTCAGGTACTGCCGTGTCGAGAGCAGGCAAATGACGAGGTTCATCAACCGCTCGACTTTGGAGATCGCCACCGACCCAGCCTAGTGGCTGAGCATCTCCCCACCCGTGCGCATCGCCGGGGTGGGGAGGACGGGACTCCTGTGGAGAAGGAGGACCGTCGGCCTCTACATCGACGCGATCAGGCGCTCCACGCGCTCGTCGACCGAGCGGAACGGGTCCTTGCACAGCACCGTGCGCTGAGCCTGGTCGTTGAGCTTGAGATGCACCCAGTCGACGGTGAAGTCGCGTCCCGCCTCCTGTGCGGCGCTGATGAACTCGCCACGCAGCTTCGCGCGTGTCGTCTGCGGCGGCGTGTTCACCGCCTCGTCGATCTGGTCGTCCTCGGTGACGCGCTTGACCAGTCCCTTGCGCTGCAGCACGTCGAAGACACCGCGGCCGCGCTTGATGTCGTGATAGGCCAGGTCCAGCTGGGCGATCTTCGGGTCGGACAGATCCATCGAGTACCTGTCCTGATAGCGATCGAACAGCTTGCGCTTGATCACCCAGTCGATCTCGGTGTCCACCTTGGCGAAGTCCTGCGCCTCGACGGCGTCGAGGGTGCGGCCCCACAGGTCGACGACCTGCTCGATCTGCGCGTCCGGCTCGCGGTTGCGCAGGTGCTCGACGGCGCGGGCGTGGTACTCGCGCTGGATCTCGAGTGCACTGGCCTGGCGTCCCCCCGCGAGACGGACGGGGCGCCGCCCCGTCGAGTCGTGGGACACCTCGCGGATGGCGCGAATCGGGTTGTCCAGGGCGAAGTCTCGGAACGAGACGCCCGCCTCGATCATCTCCAGGACGAGCGCTGCGGTGCCGACCTTGAGCATGGTCGTCGGCTCGGCCATGTTGGAGTCGCCGACGATGACGTGCAGACGACGGTACTTCTCGGCGTCGGCATGCGGTTCGTCACGCGTGTTGATGATGGGCCGTGAGCGGGTGGTCGCGGACGACACGCCCTCCCAGATGTGCTCGGCGCGCTGCGAGAGGCAGAACGTGGCGGCCTTCGGCGTCTGCAGGATCTTGCCCGCGCCGCAGATGAGCTGGCGGGTGACTAGGAACGGCAACAGCACGTCGGAGATGCGGGAGAACTCGCCGGCGCGCACCACGAGGTAGTTCTCGTGGCAGCCGTAGGAGTTGCCCGCGGAGTCGGTGTTGTTCTTGAACAGGTAGATGTCGCCGCCGATGCCCTCCTCGACGAGACGCTGCTCGGCGTCGATGAGCAGGTCCTCGAGAACACGCTCGCCGGCGCGGTCGTGCGTGACCAGCTGCAGAAGGCTGTCGCACTCGGCAGTGGCGTACTCGGGATGGGAGCCGACGTCCAGGTAGAGCCGCGCACCGTTGCGCAGGAACACGTTGGAGCTGCGTCCCCACGACACGACACGCCGGAACAGATACCGGGCCACCTCGTCCGGGCTGAGTCGACGGTGCCCGTGGAACGTGCACGTCACACCGAACTCGGTCTCGATCCCCATGATTCGTCGCTGCACACTTCGACAGTACAACGGCATCGACCGCGGCATCGGCTACCCGAGCCCGTGGCAGCCGTAGTGTGGCGCAGGTGAATCCCCGATCGCTGCGCGGCCGTACCCGTTCCGTCGATCTGGCGCTGGTGAAGGCCAGTTTCGCGTCGCGACCGTCGGGGTTGGACCCGGCGCTGCGCACGCTCACCGGGCTCGCCGATCACAGCGTTCTGTGGGCGATCGTGGCGTCGGCGCTCGCCGCGTCCGGCGGCCCCCGACGACGAGGTGCCGTACGCGGCATGCTCGCGGTCGTGGGTGCCAGCTCGCTCGCGAACGGGGTGCTCAAGCCGCTGCTCCCCCGCGATCGTCCACCGGCCGCGTCGGTCCCCGCGCTCCGGCGGATCATGACCCCGCCCGTTTCCTCGTCGTTCCCGTCCGGTCACGCCGCCTCCGCCGCGGCGTTCGCGACGGGCGTGGCGCTCGAGGCTCCGCTCGCCGGTCTCCTCGTCGCCCCGCTGGCCGCGACCGTCGCGTACTCGCGAGTGCACGTCGGTGTGCACTGGCCGTCCGACGTGGTGGTGGGCGCGGCGCTCGGGGTCGCGGTCGCGCTGTCGACCCGCCGCTGGTGGGCCGTGCGCTCCACCGAGTCGGCCGAGTTGGGCCCCGCGGGGCTGGCGCCCGCCCTGCACGAGGGTGAGGGAATGCTCGTGCTGGTCAATCCGGGCGCAGGCACCCACAATTCGGAGGTCGTGGCCGATGTGGCGAAGGCCCTGCCGAGGGCGCGGTTCCTCGAGCCGGACGCCGACGACGACTTCACCGCCCAGTTCGTCCGCGCCGCAGGATCGGACGTGCTCGCGCTCGGAGTCTGCGGAGGCGACGGCACGGTGGCCGCTGCCGTCGCGGCCGCGGTGCGGACGGGGCTTCCTCTCGCGGTGTTCCCCGGCGGCACGCTGAACCACTTCGCACGGGACGTCGGCGCGGTCGAGGTGTCGGTCACCGCGGACGCCGTCACTCGCGGCGCGTCCAGCCGGGTTGATCTCGGCGGTGTGAGCATCGACGGCGGTGAGGAGATCCTCTTCGTCAACACCGCCAGCATCGGGGGCTACCCGGATTCGGTTCGGCTGCGGGACAAGTGGAGCTCACGCATCGGGAAGTGGCCCGCGGCCGCGGCCGCGATGGTGGCCGTCCTGGCGGTGGCCGAGCCGATGCACGTGGAGATCGACGGGCGCCGCGACTCGGTGTGGATGATGTTCGTCGGCAACGGCACCTACACGCCGGGCGATCAGGTGCCCATGTCGCGGCCGTCGATCGCGAGCGGTGTGCTGGACGTGCGGTTCCTGCGCGCGCACATGCGGCTCTCGCGTACCCGCCTCGCACTCGCCGCGATGACCGGGACTCTCGGCACGTCGCCCACCTACCGCCATCTGCGGGTGCCGGCGGTCTCGGTGCGCAACCTGCAGACCACGGTCGCGGTGGCGGTGGACGGGGAGGTGGCGGGCGAGGGCCGGGCCTTCGACTACCGGGCCCGGCCCTCGCTGCTCACGCTGTACGGAACGGGCACCGCCAACGCGCCGCGCGCGTGACGGGTGCTTCGTACCCGATCGGTCAGGTGCCCGCAGGTTCCGAACCGGGGGGCAACAGTCCCTGGAGCGCCGCTCCGGAGATCCGCCGGAACGCACGCCTCGGCCGCGTCTGTTCGAGAACGGCCACTTCGAGGCTCGTGACCTCGAGGACGCGCTTCTCCGCGGGCTCGCTCGCGGCACCGTTGGTCGGCGGCGTCGACGTGGAGTCCTGGAGCGCACCGACTGCCAGCGCGACCGCCGCGTCGAGATCGAGCCCCGAGCGGTACTTCTCGCGCAGGACCGTCGAGATCGGTTCGGTGGCACCGCCCATGACCACGAAGTCGACCTCGTCGACGATCGAGCCGTCGTACGTGATGCGGTAGAGCTGGGACCGGGGGCTCTCGTCGACGGCACCGACCTCGGCCACGCAGATCTCCACCTCGTACGGCTTGAGCTGCTCGGTGAAGATGGTGCCGAGCGTCTGCGCGTACGCCTTGGCCAACGATCGTCCGGTGACGTCCGCACGGTCGTAGGTGTAGCCCTTGGTGTCGGCGTGCACGATGCCGGCGCGGCGTAGATTCTCGAACTCGTTGTACTTGCCCACCGCGGCGAAGCCGAGGCGGTCGTACAGCTCGCTCACCTTGTGCAGTGCGGAGGACCGGTTCTCGGCGACGAAAAGCACGCCGTCCGCGTAGGTCAGCACGACCACGCTGCGACCGCGTGCGATTCCCTTGCGCGCCAGTTCCGAACGATCGCGCATGATCTGTTCGGCGGACGCGTAGTACGGCATCGTCATCGGCGCGCACCCCCTTCTTCCGATCGGTCCTGCAGTACCGCACGGGCCAGAGCCTCGATGCGGTCCGATCCCACCAGGTTCGCTCCGCCGGCACCGATGGCCACCGCCGTCGGGTAGATGCCGCGGGTCAGATCCGGTCCGCCGGTCGCCGAATCGTCGTCGGCAGCGTCGTACAGCGATTCGACCGCGACGCGCAGTGCCTCGTCCTCGGTCATGTCCTCGCGGTAGAGCTTCTTCATCGCCGACTTCGCGAACAGCGATCCCGATCCCACCGCGTGGTAGCCGGACCGTTCCTCGTAGCGGCCACCGACCACGTCGTAGGAGACGATGCGCCCCGCATGGCGGGCGTCGGCGGCGTCGAGGTCGTAGCCGACGAGCAGCGGAACCACAGCCAGACCCTGCATGGCCGCACCGAGATTGGCCCGCACCATGGAGGACAGCTTGTTGGCCTTGCCGTTGAAGGTGAGGGAGACGCCCTCGATCTTCTCGTAGTGCTCGAGTTCGACCGCGAACAGCCGCACCAGCTCGATCGCCATGCCGGCGGTACCCGCGATGCCGGCGGCCGAGTAGTCGTCCGTGACGTACACCTTGTCGACGTCGCGACTGGCGATGAGGTTGCCCATCGTCGCGCGGCGATCACCCGCGAGGATGACGCCGCCGTCGAAGGTGACGGCCACGATGGTGGTGCCGTGCGGTGCGATGTCGGACTGCATCGTCGCCTCCGGGGACAGAGCGAGATCCGCACGAAAACGGTTCTCGGGCAACAGGTGCGGTGCGTAGGCCCGCAGGTGTTCACTGAAGGAGGAGAACGGCGACCCGTAGCGCAGGGTGGTGTCACTCTCGTGGGGACGGGGAACGGAGTTCGCGTCCGTCACTGGCCGCCCTTTTGCACGTAGGCGCGGACGAAGTCCTCCGCGTTCTCCTCGAGCACGTCGTCGATCTCGTCGAGGAGATCGTCGGTCTCCTCGGCGAGCTTCTCGCGTCGTTCCTGACCCGATGCGCCCTCGGCCGAACCGTCGTCGTCATCGCCACCGCCGGAGCGTGTGGTCTGCTCTTGTGCCATAGCCGACCTCCTCGTCACGAACCGCGTGTTCTCTCGACACGCAGCGAAACTTCACCCTACCGAGCATGCGCCGTCACAGGGTGACAACCCACCGTACGTCCGGCACGGGCGGACCGTCAGGTGGTGAGCTGGTCCACCAGTTCTGCGGCCGAGTCCACCGATTCGAGCAGAGCACCGACGTGGGCCTTGCTCCCCCGCAGTGGCTCGAGGGTGGGGATACGCACCAGCGAGTCTCCACCGAGGTCGAAGATGACCGAGTCCCAGCTCGCGGCCGCGATGTCGCGGCCGAACTTGCGGAGGCACTCGCCGCGGAAGTACGCGCGGGTGTCGGTCGGGGGGTTCGAGACGGCGTCCATGACGTCCTGCTCGGAGACCAGCCGTTCCATCGATCCGCGCGCGACGAGCCGGTTGTAGAGACCCTTGTCGAGGCGGACGTCCGAGTACTGCAGGTCCACGAGGTGCAGTCGCGGCGCCGACCAGCCGAGTCCCTCGCGGTTGCGGAACCCTTCGAGCAGCCGCAGTTTCGCCGGCCAGTCGAGGAGGGACGCGCAGTCCATCGGGTCGCGCTCGAGCTTGTCGAGGATCATCGCCCACTTCTCGACCACGTCGGCGGCGCGCGGATCCTTCTCGCCCTGTGCGTCGAGATGCGCGGAGACGCGCTCGAGGTAGATGCGCTGCAGTGCCAACGCCGTCAGCTCGCGACCGTCCGCGAGCGCGACCGTGCGGCGCAGCGTCGGGTCGTGACTGATCTGGTGCACCGCCGTCACCGGACGGGCCAGCTGCAGATCGGACAGGTCCACGCCGGCCTCGACGATGTCGAGCACCAGGGCCGTCGTTCCGACCTTGAGATAGGTCGCCATCTCGGCGAGGTTGGCGTCACCGATGATCACGTGCAGGCGCCGGTACTTGTCGGCGTCGGCGTGCGGCTCGTCGCGGGTGTTGATGATGCCGCGCTTGAGCGTCGTCTCGAGGCCCACCTCGACCTCGATGTAGTCGGCGCGCTGCGAGAGCTGGAATCCGGGCTCGTCCCCGGACTGACCGATGCCGACGCGGCCCGAGCCGGTGAACACCTGGCGGGAGGCGAAGAACGGCGAGAGCCCGGCGATGATCGCGGAGAACGGGGTCTCGCGAGACATCAGGTAGTTCTCGTGGGTGCCGTAGGACGCGCCCTTGCCGTCGACGTTGTTCTTGTACAACTGCAGGCGCGGGGCGCCGGGCACGCTCGAGGCATGGCGCGCAGCCGCTTCCATGACGCGCTCCCCCGCCTTGTCCCAGATGACGGCGTCGAGCGGATCGCGCACCTCCGGTGCGGAGTACTCCGGGTGGGCGTGGTCGACGTAGAGACGCGCGCCGTTGGTGAGGATCATGTTGGCCGCGCCGACCTCGTCGGCGTCGATGATCGGCGCCGGGCCACTGAACCGGCCCAGGTCGAACCCGCGTGCGTCACGCAGCGGAGATTCCACCTCGTAGTCCCAGCGCGTCCGCTTGGCCCGCGGCACACCCGCCGCGGCGGCGTAAGCCAGCACCGCCTGGGTGGACGTCAGGATCGGATTGGCGGAAGGCTCGGTAGGGGAGGAAATTCCGTACTCGACCTCGATGCCGATGATGCGCTGCATGCTCTCGACCCTAGGCTATCGACCCTGTGACCCCTGATCGAGTGGGAGCGGTGACGCATGCCTGACGACGAGATCGTGGCCGTGTACGACGAGCGTGGCCACGTGGTGGGCGCGGCGCCGCGCACCGAGGTGTACGAGCGCGGTCTGTGGCACGCGAGTGCCGGCGTGCTGGTGCGATCCACCGACGGGTCACGCGTGTACGTCCACCGCCGCACGACGACCAAGTCGGTGTTCGCGGGAATGCACGACGTTCTGGCCGGTGGGGTCGTCGATGCCGGGGAGGACCCTCGACAGACCGCCTCGCGAGAACTCGCCGAGGAACTCGGCGTCGTAGCGGACGTGACGGGCGACCCGGTGGTCGGCCGCTGGACGGGACGATCCGGCGCTGCGACGGTGCGCTGCCACCTGTTCGCGTACGAGGTGCGCCACGACGGGCCGATGCACCACCAGCCGTCCGAGATCGCGGACGGCTGGTGGTGGTCGGACGTCGAGGTGCTGACACACCTGGACGATCCCGCGTGGCCCTTCGTTCCGGACACCCGCGTGATCGTCTCGGCGCTGCTACAGGTGGGCGGTCAGAGGTACTGACCCGTGTTCGACTCGGTGTCGATCGAGCGGCTCGCACTGGCGTTCTTACCGGTGACGAGCGTGCGGATGTAGACGATCCGCTCACCTTTCTTGCCCGAGATGCGGGCCCAGTCATCGGGATTGGTGGTGTTGGGCAGATCCTCGTTCTCGGCGAACTCGTCGACGATGGAGTCGAAGAGGTGTCCGACGCGCAGACCCGGTGTCCCGGTGTCGAGCACCGACTTGATGGCGTACTTCTTCGCGCGGTCGACGATGTTCTGGATCATCGCGCCCGAGTTGAAGTCCTTGAAGTACAGGACCTCCTTGTCGCCGTTGGCATAGGTGACCTCGAGGAATCGGTTGTCGTCGCTCTCGGCGTACATGCGCTCGACGACGCGTTCGATCATGCCGCGGATGCAGGCGGCGCGATCGCCGCCGAACTCCGCGAGATCGTCGGCGTTGACGGGCAGCGAGTCGTCGAGGTACTTCGAGAAGATGTCGAGCGCGGACTCGGCGTCCGGGCGCTCGATCTTGATCTTCACGTCTAGACGGCCCGGGCGCAGAATGGCCGGGTCGATCATGTCCTCGCGGTTGGACGCACCGATCACGATGACGTTCTCGAGGCCCTCGACACCGTCGATCTCGGCCAGCAGCTGAGGGACGACGGTGGTCTCCACGTCGGACGAGACGCCCGACCCACGTGTACGGAAGATGGAGTCCATCTCGTCGAAGAACACGATGACGGGAGTGCCCTCGGACGCCTTCTCGCGAGCCCGCTGGAAGATCAACCGGATGTGGCGTTCGGTCTCACCGACGAACTTGTTGAGCAGCTCGGGGCCCTTGATGTTGAGGAAGTAGGACTTCGCGTCGCGTGCGTCCTGCCCCCGTGCCTCGGCGATCTTCTTCGCCAGTGAGTTGGCGACCGCCTTGGCGATGAGTGTCTTGCCGCACCCGGGAGGCCCGTAGAGCAACACACCCTTGGGCGGGCGCAGCGAGTACTCACGGAACAGATCCTTGTGCAGGAAGGGCAGTTCCACGGCGTCGCGGATCTGCTCGATCTGCCGCCCGAGGCCGCCGATGTCCTCGTAGCCGACGTCGGGGACCTCCTCGAGCACGAGGTCCTCGACCTCGGCCTTGGGAATGCGCTCGAACGCGTAGCCGGCCTTGGTGTCGACCAGCAACGAGTCGCCGGGGCGCAGGCGGCGCGACGGCCCGTCCGGATCCTCCGGTGCCTCGTCGTCGGCCATCTCCTGCAGCGGAGTCGCCAACCACACGACACGTTCCTCGTCGGCGTGGCCGACGACGAGGGCGCGCTTGCCGTCCTCGAGGATCTCGCGAAGGGAGCTGATCTCGCCGACGCGTTCGAATTCACACGCCTCGACGATGGTGAGGGCCTCGTTCAGACGCACGGTCTGGCCGGGCCGGAGTGCGGTGGCGTCGACGTTCGGCGAGCACGTCAGGCGCATCTTGCGGCCCGAGGTGAACACGTCCACCGTCGCGTCGTCGTAGGTGTGCACCAGGACGCCGTAACCGCTGGGCGGTGCGCCGAGCCGGTCGACCTCCTCGCGCAGGGCGATGAGCTGCTGGCGCGCCTCCTTGAGCGTCTCCATCAGCTTCGTGTTGCGTGTGGAGAGCGAGTCGACCCGCGACTCGAGATCACGCACGTCGGTGTTACGGGTGTCCGCCGACGGCGCACCCCCACGGGAAGCGTCGAGTTGTCGGCGCAGGACGGTGGCCTCGGCTCGCAGGGCATCGAGTTCGGCCAGGACTGCGGACTGGTCCGGGTTGTCTGTAGGGCTCATGCAGGACTCCTCCCAAAGCGATTTCTCAACGCTACCGGGCGAAACGCAAACGTGTGTGACGACCGTGGTCAGACACTGTCACCGACCACCGACAGACAGCGGACGAACGGCACACGGTCGGTGCATGAACCCCCGGTGTCAGGCGGGTTCGGTGGGGGTCTTGCCGGCCCGTCGCTGCGGTTTCGGGGTGACGGTGCCCTCGGCCAGACGACGCGCACTGACCAGGAACGCGGTGTGCCCCTGCATGCGGTGCTCGGGTCGCACTGCCAGCCCGACGACGTGCCACCCGCGCACGATCGACTCCCACGACCGCGGCTCGGTCCAGCACTCCTGCGCACGCAGGGCCTCGACGACCTTGGACAACTGCGTGACGGTGGCCACGTAGACGATCAGCACGCCGCCCGGAACCAGCGCACCGGCGACGGCGTCGAGTGCGTCCCACGGCGCCAGCATGTCCAGCACCACCCGGTCGACCATGCCCTCGTGACGCGCGACGTCGAACGCGGCGACGTCGTCGATCACCAGGTCCCAGTTCTCCGGCCGCTCGCCGAAGAAGGTCTCCACGTTGCGCACCGCGTGCACGGCGTGGTCCTCGCGCACCTCGTAGGAGATGACGCGCCCCTGCGGACCGACGGCACGCAGCAGCGAACACGTCAGGGCGCCGGAACCGGCGCCGGCCTCGAGCACGCGGGCACCCGGGAAGACGTCGCCCTCGTGCACGATCTGGGCGGCGTCCTTGGGGTAGATGACCTGCGCGCCGCGCGGCATCGACAGCACGTAGTCGACGAGAAGCGGGCGCAGAGCGAGATACGGGGTGCCGTTCGTCGACTTCACGACGCTGCCCTCGTCGACACCGATCAGATCGTCGTGGCGGATCCCGCCGCGGTGGGTGTGGAACTCCTTGGCCGCGTCGAGCACCACCGTGTAGTGCCGCCCCTTGGCGTCGGTGAGCTGCACGCGATCACCGACGCGGAACGGTCCGCTCGCGCGCGCAGACGTGTCGGTGTCGGTCGGTTCCACGGGTGGTCCTCTTTCCGGTGCACTCTGGTCCCGCCCACGAAGCGGGGCGCTCTCGGGGCGCGACGCGCCCCGGGGAACTGTAGGGCAGATACCGGATCGTGTCGGTGAGCGGGCATAGTGTCGGCGCCGTGAGCATCTCGACCGAAGACCCCGTCGTCACCGACGTCGCCGCGGCGGCACCCGACCGTCCTCGCCGTCGTCCCGCGTTGTCGCCCTCGCGCGCAGCGGATTACAAGCAGTGCCCCCTGCTCTACCGGTTCCGGGCCATCGACCGCCTGCCCGCACCGCCGTCGAAGGCGCAGTTGCGCGGCACCCTCGTGCACTCCGCCCTCGAGTCGCTCTACGCGTTGCCCGCGGCGGACCGGGTCTCGACGCGGGCCGGCACCCTCGTGCAGGAGGAATGGGACGCCATGGTCGTGTCGCACGAGTACGCGGCCGATCTCGTCGAGGAGCACGAGCGCGAGAAGTTCGTCGCCGAGGCGCAGTCGCTCGTGGCGTCCTACTACTCGCTCGAGGACCCCACACGGTTCGACCCCGAGTCGTGCGAGCAGCTCGTCGAGACCGAACTGGACGACGGCGTGCTGTTGCGCGGCTACATCGACCGCATCGACGTCGCGCCCACCGGGCAGCTGCGCGTCGTCGACTACAAGACGGGCAAGGCGCCGCGCGAGATCGCCGAGGCCAAGGCATTGTTCCAGATGAAGTTCTACGCGGTGGTGCTGATGCGCACGCGCGGCATCGTTCCCGCGCAGCTGCGCCTGCTGTTCCTGAAGGACAGCCAGATTCTCACCTACGCCCCGGACGAGGACGAGCTCCGCCGGTTCGAACGGACGCTGTCCGCCATCTGGACGGCCATCCGATCCGCCGGCGAGACGGGCGACTTCCGCCCCAAGCCCGGAAAGCTGTGTGGGTGGTGCGACTTCCAGGCCCTGTGCCCGTCCTTCGGCGGCACTCCGCCCGAGTACCCGGGGTGGCCGAGCGAGCCGACGGAGGTCACGGCGTGAGCGAGGATGCACTCTTCGTCCGTGTCGAGGGAACCGATCGCTATCGCGCCACGCGGCTCACCACGAGTGTGTGGGCGGAGACCATGCAACACGGCGCTCCCCCGTCGGCGCTGCTCGCGCGAGCACTGGAGCAGTGTTCGCCGGTGCCGGGCACCCGGCTCGCGCGGGTGACGATGGAGATCCTCGGGCCGGTGCCCGTCGGAGAACTCACCGTGCAGGCCCGTGTGGAACGCCCCGGTCGCCGGGTCGCCATGCTGACGGCCGACCTCGTCGCGGATCTGCCCGACGGGTCGACCAGGGCGGTCGCGCGTGCCACGGCCTGGCGCGTGGCGATGACCGACACCTCGGCGGCCGGGCAGACTCTCGATCCACCGTTGGTGCCCGGTCCGGACGAGTCCGAGGCCGGGTGGGCCTTTCCGGACCACTGGCACGGCGGGTTCCTCGAGAGTCTCGAGTTCCGGGGCGCCCGCCCGGTGACGGCGTCGGAGCCCGGCCGGGTGTGGGCACGTCCCAGGTATCCCGTGGTGGCCGGCGAGCAGACGTCGCCGATCGTCGGACTGTTCGCCGTGGCCGACATCGCCAACGGCGTCGCGGCACTTCTCGATCCGACGGAGTGGACGTTCCTCAACACCGATCTGACGGTGCAGATCGTGCGCGAACCCGTCGGCGAATGGGTGGGTGTGCAGGCCCGCACCGCGATCGGCGACGACGGCATCGGGCTGTGCACCTCGACGTTGTACGACGCGACGGGGTCGGTGGGCCGCACGTTCCAGACACTCGAGGTGCGCGCTCGCGCCTGACGTCTCCACACCGGATCAGCCGAGCCGGACCACCTGTCCGACGCGGAAGATCCCCGCGGGATCGTGCTGTTCGGCCAGGGCTCCGAGCCAGGCCCGAGTGTCCTCGTCGTAGACCCGTGCGAGGTGAGCGGGGTCGTCGGACGCCGCGAAGTTGGGCAACGCGCCACCGGTCGACCACGGTGCCAGAGCCTCCACGACTGCCTCGCCGTGCGCGATCACCGCATCGGCGACGGGAGGCGCCAGCACTCCGATGCACAGGAGGCTGTAGGCGGCCTCGCGATGGCAGTACACGTCGGGATGCGGTCCCGGCCGGCCGAGAGCGCCGCCGAGCAGCCTCAGCTCCACGATCACCTGCGGTGAACTCGACGCGGGGCCGGTCATGACCAATACGGTCGCTGCCGCCTCCTCGTCGAACACGCGGAGCATCGTCGTGGCCTCACGTGTCGGCATCGGATCCACCGGGTCGGCATGTACCGACCCCACCGCCGCGTACGGAATGGTCGTGACCGTGTCGATGACGGTCGGGGCCGCAGCGCGCATCGGTGCGAGAACGTCGGCTGCGATCCCCGGCTCCGCGACCGATGCGAAACGCACCGCGACCACGAACTTCCCGGCCAACGGTTCCGGCACGCCGGGCAGCGGTGGAAGCTGGAGGAACGCGAGCGAGGTGTTGTGCTCCTCGGTCAGCGTGGCGCTCCACACCCGCCACGCCTCGAGTACCGCCGCCGCGTGCCGGTCGTCGTAATACAGTGCGCCCGCGTAGAACTCGGCGATCGGCAGCAGCTCCGTCTCGACCGCGGTGACGATGCCGAGTGTCGACTTGCCCCCACACAGGCCGCGGAAGAGATCGGCGTCGGTGTCCGGTGTCACCCGGCGCAGTGTGCCGTCGCCCGTGACGAGATCGAACGCGCGCACACGACTCGACGAGACCCCGTACGTCCGAGCCACCGGCCCGATTCCCCCACCGGTCAGAAATCCCGTGACGCCGGTGTTCGGCGACGACCCACACAGCGGCGCCGATCCGGACGGCGCGCCGGCGTCGAGAACCTGCTGCCACCGGACCCCGGCGCCGAGCCGGGCGACGCGCGTGTCGGGGTCGATCGTCAGTTCGTCGAGATCACCGGTGAGGACCAGAATCGTGTCCGGACCGATGCGCACCGCCCCGTGTCCGGTGGCCTGCACGGCCACGCGAAGCCCGGCCTCGCGCGCTGCCCGCACGGTGGCGGCGACGTCGTCCGCGGTGGCGGCCGCGACGACTGCCACCGGATCGACGGGGACAGCGACGTTCCACGGCACCGACCGCTCGTATCCGGGCTCCCCCGGACGCGACAGTGTTCCGGTGAGTGCAGCGGCGAGCGAGACCAGCAGGTCGGGGCTCGCAGAATCGACGACGGTCATGACGGATCCTCTCGACGACGCGACTCTAGCGACGAGAGGAGACTGGTCGGTACCGATCAGGAACTACTGGGACCGATCACAACGGAGCGGACGCGTCAGAATGCGCGGCACGACCGGATGTCGGACGCGAGAATCGCCTTGGCGCCGAGCTCGGCGAGCTCGTCCATCACGGCGTTGTGTCCCTTGCGCGGAACCATGGCACGAATGGCCACCCACGCCTCGTCCGCGAGCGGGGACAGCGTCGGAGACTCGAGGCCGGGCGTGATCTTGACGGCGTCGTCGAGGATGCTGCGCGGGCAGTCGTAGTCGAGCATCAGGTACTGCTGGGCGAAGACGACGCCCTGGACACGCGCGATGAGCTGGTTGCGCGCCTTGTCGTCGACTGGCGAGCCCGCCTGCTCGATGAGCACGCCCTCCGAGTCGCACAGGGATTCACCGAACGCCACCAGGTTGTGTTGGCGCAGTGTGCGTCCCGAGCCCACGACGTCGGCGATCGCATCGGCGACACCCAACTGGATGGAGATCTCGACGGCTCCGTCCAGACGGATCACGGTGGCCTCGAGGCCCCGCGCCGCGAGGTCCCGGCGGACCAGGTTGGGGTACGACGTGGCGATGCGGAGCCCGGCCAGATCGTTCGGGGTCCACTCCTTGCCGGCCGGCGCGGCGTAGCGGAAGGTGCTGTTGCCGAATCCGAGTGCGAGCCGCTCGGTCACGGGTGCGCCCGAATCGAGCGACAGATCCCGGCCGGTGATGCCGAGATCGAGCTCACCCGAGCCCACGTAGATGGCGATGTCCTTGGGACGGAGGAAGAAGAACTCGACGTTGTTGGCGTTGTCGAGCACGGTGAGATCGCGGGAATCGGCGCGGCGGCGATAACCCGCCTCGCTCAGAATCTCTCCGGCGAGCTCGGACAGGGAACCTTTGTTGGGGACGGCGACGCGAAGCATGGTGGGACTCCTGGGGTGCGGGAAGATCGGTGGCGGTGGAAGTGGGTCGGTCCGCTCACAGATGTCGGTAGACATCCTCGAGGGAGAGGTTCTTCCCGACCATCAACACCTGGATCCAGTACAGGAGCTGCGAGATCTCCTCCGCCAGCGCCTCGTCCGTCTCGTGCTCCGCGGCGATCCACACCTCGCCGGCCTCCTCGAGGATCTTCTTGCCCTGCTGATGCACACCCGCGTCCAACGCGGCGACGGTGCCCGAGCCCTCGGGCCTGGTGGCAGCGCGGTCGGTGAGCTCGGCGAACAGGGACTCGAAGTTCTTCACGGGTGATGATTGTTCCACGACGCGGCCCGCGGACCGCTATCAGTGTCCCCCGGCGCGCGCAGACCGGAGATCGTCGAGGGTGAGCCCCTCGAGGGTGGTGCGGAACGTACGGCCCGGTCCGCTGGGCACCTGCACCTCGGAGGGCACCACGACGACGGCGCATCCCGCCGAGACGGCGGACTCGGTTCCCGTGGGCGAATCCTCGACGGCGACGCACGACGCCGTGTCGACACCGAGCAGCTCTGCGCCCCGGCGGTACGGATCGGGAGCGGGCTTCGCGTGCGTCACCTCGTCGCCGCACACGGTCGCGCCGAAGCGGTGACGGCCCAGCGTCTCGAGCGCGATCTCCGTCAGCATGCGCTCGGTGTTGGTGACGAGGGCACAGCCCAGACCGGCCGACTGCACCAGATCCAGCGCCGCCTCCGCACCCGGACGCCACGGCAGACCACCCGCGAACAGCTCGACAACACGGCCGTTGAGCCAGGCAGCGGACTCCGCCAGGTTCTCCGGCGACGCCTCCCGTCCCACGTGCGCGTAGACCTTCGCCAGCGCACTCATCATCGAGTTGCCCAGAGTCGACTCCCGCACCTCCGGAGTGAGCTCGCGCCCGAGGGACTCGGACAGCTCGTACACCGCGATGTCCCACAGGCGCTCCGAGTCCAACAGCGTCCCGTCCATGTCGAACAAGACGGCCTGGAGCTCAGACATCCGACCGGCCTCCGGCCTGCCCGCTCAACTCCGACCGGCCTCCGGCCTGCCCGCTAGACATTGAAGTACTTCGCCTCCGGGTGGTGCAGCACGAACGCATCCGTCGACTGCTCGGGGTGCAACTGCAACTCGTCGGACAGATCCACCCCTATGCGCTGGGGTTCGAGCATCGCGACGAGCTTGATGCGGTCCTCCAGATCGGGGCACGCGCCGTACCCGAACGAGTACCGGGCACCGCGGTACTCGAGCTTGAAGTACCCCTCCACGTCGGACGGATCCTGATCCACGAGGGAGCGGCCGCTGGGCAGCACCAGTTCCTCGCGGACCCGGCGATGCCAGTACTCCGCGAGCGCCTCGGTGAGCTGCACGCCGATGCCGTGCACCTCGAGGTAGTCGCGGTACGCATCCGCCTTGAAGAGCTCGTTGGCGAAGTCGGCGATGGGCTGACCCATCGTCACCAGGTTCATCGGCAGGACGTCGACCACCCCCGTCTCACGGGCGAGGTCTCGCGACCGCACGAAGTCCGCGATACAGAGGAACCTGCCGCGGTCCTGGCGCGGGAACGTGAACCGGAAGCGCTCCGCCGCATCGGGTTCCGGGGACTCGAGGACCACCACGTCGTCACCCTCGGACACCGCCGGGAAGTACCCGTACACGAGTGCCGCGTGTGCGAGGATGCCGTCGGTGCTGAGGCGGTCGAGCCAGTACCGCAGGCGCGGACGGCCCTCGGTCTCCACCAGGTCCTCGTAGGACGGGCCCTCACCGGCGCGTGCGCCGCGCAGACCCCACTGACCGAGGAACAGGGCACGCTCGTCGAGAAGCCCCGAGTACTCGGACAGCGAGATGCCCTTGACGATCCTGCTGCCCCAGAACGGCGGCGCCGGAAGCTCCTTCTCGACGGAGACGTCGGAGCGCTCGGGAACGACGACCGGTGTCTCCGCGGCCTTGCGCTTCTCGGCGATGCGCCGGGACCGCTCGTGCCGCTCCTTGCGCTCCGCGGTCTTCTGCTGAGCGGCGAGCGCCTCCTCGCTGTCGGGAGCCGGCGCCACACCGCGTTTGGTGTTCATGATCGTGTCCATCAGGCGCAAGCCCTCGAACGCGTCACGCGCGTACGACACCTCACCCTCGTAGACCTCGGCGAGATCGTTCTCGACATAGGACCGGGTGAGCGCTGCGCCACCGAGCATGACGGGGAACTTCTCGGCGACGCCCTTGGCGTTGAGCTCGAGCAGGTTCTCCTTCATGACCACCGTGGACTTCACCAGCAGACCGGACATGCCGATGACGTCGGCACGCTTGTCCACCGCGGCGTCGAGAATCGCCGAGATGGGCTGCTTGATACCGAGATTGACCACCTCGTAGCCGTTGTTGCTCAGGATGATGTCGACGAGGTTCTTGCCGATGTCGTGGACGTCGCCCTTGACGGTGGCGAGCACGATGCGGCCCTTGCCGTCCTCGTCGGATGCCTCCATGTGCGGCTCGAGGTGTGCCACAGCCGCTTTCATCACCTCGGCGGACTGCAGCACGAACGGAAGCTGCATCTGCCCGGACCCGAACAGCTCACCGACGGTCTTCATGCCGGACAGCAGCGTCTCGTTGATGATCGCGAGCGGCGGCTTCTCCTGCATCGCCTCGTCGAGATCGTCTCCCAGCCCGGCACGCTCACCGTCGACGATGCGGCGCTCGAGGCGATCGAACAAGGGAAGGCCGGCCAGTTCCTGCGCCCGCGACTCGCGTGCGGACGCCGCGGAGACGCCTTCGAACAGCGCCATGAGCGCCTGCAACGGGTCGTAGCCCTCGCGGCGACGGTCGTACACGAGGTCGAGCGCGACCTGGCGCTGCTCCTCGGGGATACGCGCCATGGGGAGGATCTTCGACGCGTGAACGATGGCCGTGTCGAGGCCGGCCTCCGTGCACTCGTGCAGGAAGACCGAGTTGAGCACCTGCCTCGCAGCAGGATTGAGGCCGAACGAGATGTTCGAGATACCCAGGGTGAAGTGCACCTCGGGATGACTCTCGTGCAGTCGACGGATGGCCTCGATGGTCTCGATGCCGTCCCGCCGGACCTCTTCCTGGCCCGTCGAGATGGGGAACGTCAGGGTGTCGAGGATGATGTCCGATTCCGGCAGACCCCAGTTGTCGCGGATGTCGGCGATGAGCCGCTCCGCGATGCGGATCTTCCAGTCCGCCGTCCGGGCCTGACCCTCCTCGTCGATCGTCAGCGCGACGACCGCCGCTCCGTGACGCTTGACCAGCGTCATGATGCGCTGGAAGCGCGAGTCGGGCCCGTCGCCGTCCTCGTAGTTGACAGAGTTGACCGCGCTGCGCCCACCGAGGTGCTCGAGCCCGGCCTCCAGGACTGCGGGCTCGGTGGAGTCGAGCATGATCGGCAGCGTCGAGGAGGTGGCCAGGCGCGAGGCCAGAGCCGACATGTCGGCAGCACCGTCGCGGCCGACGTAGTCGACGTTGAGATCGAGCATGTGCGCGCCGTCGCGCGTCTGGTCCTTCGCGATGTCGAGGCACTTCTGGTAGTCCTCGGCCAGCATCGCGTCACGGAACGCCTTCGAACCGTTGGAGTTGGTGCGTTCGCCGATCATGAGGATGCTGGCGTCCTGCTCGAACGGCACCGCTGCGTAGAGAGACGAGACACCCTTCTCGGGCTTCGGGTCCCGCACTCCGCGGCGCGCGTCGTGCACCGCGTCGGCGACCTGGCGGATGTGCTCCGGGGTGGTTCCACAGCAGCCACCCACCAGGGAGAGGCCGAACTCGGTGACGAAGCCGCTGAGCGCCTCGGCCAGCTCGTCGGGACCGAGCGGGTACTCGGCACCCTTGGGGCCGAGCTGCGGCAGGCCGGCGTTGGGCATGACCGAGACCGGCACGGTGGCATGCCTGCTGAGGTGACGCAGGTGCTCGCTCATCTCGGCGGGGCCCGTGGCGCAGTTGAGGCCGATCAGGTCGACCCCGAGCGGCTCGATCGCGGTCAGTGCCGCGCCGATCTCGCTGCCCAGCAACATCGTGCCGGTGGTCTCGACCGTCACGTGCGTGATGATCGGGATGCGGATGCCCAGCTGCTCCATCGCGGCCTGACTGCCGAGGATGGCGGCCTTCACCTGGAGCAGGTCCTGGCACGTCTCGATCAGGACGGCGTCGGCGCCACCGTCGATCATTCCCAGCGCAGCTTCGGCGTAGGCGTCGCGCAGCGCCCGGAACGGGGCGTGGCCGAGGGTGGGCAGTTTGGTGCCCGGCCCCATGGACCCGAGCACGAAGCGGCCCATGCCGTCTCGCCCGGTACCCATCTCGTCGGCGACCTCGCGGGCCAGGATCGTTCCCTTGTACGACAGCTCGCGGATGCGGTCCGAGATGTCGTAGTCGGCGAGGTTGGGGAGGTTGCACCCGAAGGTGTTGGTCTCGACGGCGTCCGCGCCCGCCTCGAAGTACTCCCGGTGGATCTGGCGGAGCACGTCGGGACGCGTGTCGTTGAGGATCTCGTTACAGCCTTCGAGGCCGCGGAAATCGTCCAGCGTCAGGTCTGCGGCCTGCAGCATCGTTCCCATGGCACCGTCGCCGATGACAACACGCTGGGACAGCGCATCGAGCAGGCGTGATCGGAATTCGACAGGCATACCCCCAAGCGTAGTGGTCTGTCCCGACAGCTCTGGTCGTAGGCTGGGCGGGTGAGTGCGCCAGAAACGCCCGAGGGCGATCTCCCCGTGGTCCAGGACCCCCCGACAGACCTCGCCGCCGGCGTCGCTGCCGAGCTGGTGGCCGGTGTCGGAGCGGACGATCAGGACTCCGCGACGGACGAGTCCGACCTGGACGAGATCCTGCCGACCCTGCGCAGCCCGATTCTCGTCGCGGCGTTCGAGGGATGGAACGACGCGGGCGACGCCGCGAGCGGCGCGGTGGAGCATCTCGAACTGATCTGGGACGCGACGCCCCTGGCCGAGCTCGACTCCGAGGACTACTACGACTACCAGGTCAACCGCCCGACGGTCCGACAGGTGGACGGTGTGACGCGCGAGATCGAGTGGCCGTCGACGAGGTTGTCGGTGTGTTCGCCTCCCGGCAGCGACCGCGACGTCGTGCTGCTGCGCGGTATCGAGCCCAACATGCGGTGGCGGAGCTTCTGCGACGACCTGCTCGAGTTCATCGACCAGCTCGGGGTCGAGACGGTCGTGATTCTCGGCGCACTGCTCGCCGACACGCCCCACACCCGGCCCGTTCCCGTGACCGGCACCGCGTACAGCACCGAGTCGGCGGAGCAGTTCAACCTCGAGCAGACCCGGTACGAGGGCCCGACCGGCATCACCGGTGTTCTGCAGGACGAGTGCGTCAAAGCGGGGATTCCGGCAGTGTCCCTGTGGGCGGCGGTCCCGCACTACGTGTCCCAGCCGCCGAACCCCAAGGCCACCGTCGCCCTGCTCCAGCGTGTCGAGGACGTCCTCGACATCGAGGTGCCGCTCGGCGAGCTGCCGTCCCAGGCGGAGGACTGGGAGGAGTCGGTCACCGAGATGACCAAGGACGACGACGAGATCGCCGAGTACGTCCGCACCCTCGAGGAGCGCGGCGACGCCGAGGTCGACATGTCCGAGGCCGTCTCCAAGGTGGACGGCGATGCGCTGGCCGCCGAGTTCGAGCGCTACCTGCGCCGACGCGGGCCGGGCAGCTTCGGGCTGTGACGCGCGCTCGTCACCGGTGAGCGCACGACTCGCACGGCTCCGCATCGGCGCTCTGTACGCCGGTGGCTTCCTCGGCCCGTTCGGCGGCGGAGTGGTGTCCTCGATGCTGCCCGAGATGGGCGCGGATCTGGGGGTGTCCACCGGGTCGGCGGCATCGACTCTCAGCGCGTACCTGTTTCCGTTCGCTCTGGCCATGCTCGTGTCGGGCACCCTCGGCGCGCGATGGGGCCGGGTGCGCACCGTGCGCCTCGCCTACCTGCTCTACGTCGTCTCCTCGCTCCTGTGTGCGGTCGCGCCCACGCTCGACCTGTTGCTGGGTGCGCGCGCACTGCAGGGCATCGGCAATTCCTTCACGACGCCGCTGCTCCTCGCGTCACTGGCGGCCGTCACTCCCCGCGAGCGACTGGGACGGGTGCTGGGTACCTTCGGCGCCCTGCAGGCGGCGGGTCAGACCAGTGCGCCGCTGGTCGGGGGCCTCGCCGCCGAGTTCGACTGGCGGTACGCGTTCGTCGTGCTGGCCGTCGTCGCCGCGATCCTCGGGCTGGTCGGGCTCCCCGCGGCCACCGCGCCGTCCACCCCCGGCGGTCGTCCCGAACGGTTGCGCGACGCTCTCACCGTCCCGGTCCTCCGCGTGGCAGTGGTCGCGCTCCTCGGCTGGGGCGCGCTCGGGGGACTCAACTTCCTCGTCGCCTTCCGCGCCGAGGACACTTTCGGTCTGTCCTCCACACAGCGCGGACTGCTGCTGACCGTGTTCGGGGTCGCCGGAATCCTGGTGGCGCGACGCGTCGGTGGACTGATCGACCGCATCGGGCCACGCCGAGCGATCGTGGGTGCCGCTCCTGTCGGCGCGGTCCTCATCGCCCTCGCCGGCACCATGCCCAGCCTGGTGGTCGTCGGCCTCGTCTGGGCGGCAGCGGGTGTCGCCAGCCAGTTCATCCTCGTCGGCGTCAACGCCGCTGTCCTCGGCTCGTCGGGGGCGAACCGCGGCGGCGCCGTGTCGGTCGTCCAGTCGTTCCGGTTCTCCGGGGCGGCCTTCGCTCCTCTCGCGCTCACCCCGCTGTACGGGGTGCACCCGACGTCGGCCTTCCTCATACCCGCCGTCCTGCTGGCAGTGGTCGCGCCGCTGGTGATGACCGGGCGGAAGACCTGACACTGCGGCGGCCGCGCTCGAGAGTGAATGATGACGCCGCCGTAACACGGGCGCAGCAGTGCCGTCACCGCGTGCACGGACAGTCGTCCCATGGCCAGCACTCCGAAGTTCATCCAAGGCGTCTTTCCCTTCGTCGGGCACGGCCTGGGCAAGTCCGAGCTTCTCGACGCCGCCACGGCGTACACCGTTCCGCCGGGCCTGACCGCCCAGCCGCTCTACTTCCGCGGCGGTAACTCCTCCGACGAACTGGTCGTCGTCACGCTCACGCGCGACGGAGAGTCGATGCGCGTGTTCCCGATGGGCGCGAAGGCGAGCGTCAACGTTCCGCTGCGCGTCGTCGAGGACGTCGATCCCGACTCGGTTCTCGAGCTCACCGTCGCGGCGCCCGACGGCTGCAGCGGCGAGGTCGTCGTCGATTTCGGGATGATGATCTTCTGATGCCGGCTGCAGGAGAACGGCATCGCCTGCTCGTCGTCGGCAACGGAATGGCGGGGGCCCGCACCGTCGAGGAGATCCTCGGCCGCGACCGTGAGAAGTTCGATGTCACGATGATCGGCGACGAGCCGTACGGCAACTACAACCGCATCATGCTCTCGCACGTGCTCTCGGGCGAGTCGTCCATCGACGACGACGATCTGATGCTCAACCCGATGGCCTGGTACCGGGAGAACGACGTCACCCTCCACGTCGGAGACCGGGCGGTGGCGTTGGACCGCTTCGCCAAGAACGTGACGTGCGAGAGCGGACGCGTCGTCCCCTACGACACCGTGATCATCGCGACCGGGAGCACGACGTTCTTTCCCAACATGGACGGACTGCGGGAGGCCGACGGCAGACTGGCGCGCGGCGTCTTCGGTTTCCGGACGATCGAGGACACCAACGGCATGCTGCAGATGGCGTCCTCCCGCGACGGCATCCGCGCCGTCGTCATCGGTGGCGGACTGCTGGGCCTCGAAGCCGCCTACGGTCTGCGCACGCAGGGCATCGACGTGGATGTCGTGCACTCCCCCGGACACCTGATGAACCAGCAGCTGGACGAACGTGGTGGACGCGTGCTGCGCAACAAGATCGAGGACCTCGGCGTCGGCGTGTACACGTCCAAGCGCACCACGGCTGTGTTGCGGGACGAGAGCGGTGCCGTCACCGGGGTCGCGTTCAACGACGGTTCCACCCTGCCCGCGGACATGATCGTCGTGACGGCCGGTATCCGCCCCAACGTAAACCTCGCGCGGCGTGCCGGACTGGTGATCGAGCGCGGCATCGTCGTCGACGATCAGATGCGGTGCGAGGACGAGGGAGCGATCCACGCAGTCGGAGAATGCTGCCAGCATCGCGGTGAGGTGTACGGCCTCGTGGCTCCCTTGTGGGAGCAGGCGTCGGTCCTGGCCGACGTGCTGACCGGTGCGAATCCGGCTGCGGCTTATCATGGTTCGCGACTGACGACGAAGCTCAAGGTCGCGGGCGTCGACGTTGCGGCGATGGGCGTCAAGGGTCCCGAGCGGGACACCGACGAGTTCGTGCAGTTCTACGAACCCCGCAGCGGCACCTACAAGTCGGTGGTCGTGCGCGACAACAAGCTGATCGGCGCGATGCTGCTGGGCGACATCAGCAAGGTGAGCTTCCTGACTCAGGCGTTCGACGAGAAGGTACCGCTTCCCGACGAGCGCATCAGCATGCTGTTCGACATGGGCACGCCGAGCGCGGAGACCGGCGCCGCCGAACTGTCCGACGATGTCCAGGTGTGCAACTGCAACGGGGTCACGAAGGGCGACATCGTCGCCTGCGTGCACGGCGGGGCAACCACCGTCTCCGAGGTCGTGGGAAAGACCCGTGCGGGCAAGGGATGCGGATCCTGCAAGGGCCTGGTCGCCGACATCGTCGCCTGCGCCGCCGGTGGAGCGCTCGCGGTCGATCCCGCGGCGGACTGGTACGTCCCCTGTATCCCGATGTCCAAGCCCGAGCTGATCGAGGCCGTCCGCTCGCAGAACCTCCGGTCCGTCTCCGCAGTCTTCGATGCGTTGGCCGACGCCGAGGACGCGACCGCGAAGATGCCGCTGGCCTCGCTGCTGCGCGTGGTCTGGGGACCCGACTGGGTCGACGAGCGAGGCGCGCTGTTCATCAACGACCGCGTTCACGCCAACATCCAGCGAGACGGCACCTTCTCCGTCGTGCCGCAGATGAAGGGCGGCGTGACCACCCCGGACCAGTTGCGGCGCATCGCCGATGTGGCCGACAAGTACGGGGTCCCGCTGGTCAAGGTCACCGGTGGACAGCGCATCGATCTTCTCGGCATCAAGAAGGAGGACCTGCCGAAGGTGTGGGGCGATCTCGACATGCCGTCCGGGTTCGCGTACGGCAAGAGCATGCGCACCGTGAAGACCTGTGTCGGCAGCGATTTCTGCCGTTTCGGACTCGGTGACTCCACCGCACTCGGCATCGCGATCGAGGAACGGTTCCAGGGTCTCGAAACTCCCGCAAAGCTCAAGCTGGCCGTGGCCGGATGCCCCCGCAACTGCTCCGAGGCGCTCTGCAAGGACTTCGGTGTGGTGGCCGTCGGCGACGGCCGCTGGGAGATCTACATCGGCGGCGCGGCCGGCGCACACATCCGCAAGGGCGACGTCCTCGCCACGGTCGACTCCCCCGAGGAGGTCCTGACCCTCGCGGGCCGATTCATCCAGTACTACCGCGAGGAGGCGAAGTGGCTCGAGCGGACCTACGCCTTCGTCCCGCGGGTCGGCCTCGAGACGTTGCAGCGACTGCTCGTCGACGACGCCGAGGGTCTCTGTGCAGGACTCGACGAGCGCATCCAGATATCCATCGACGGCTACACCGATCCGTGGAAGGAACGCGCGGCGCCGCGGTCACCGGCCCAGTTCGCGCCCTCCCTCCCGCTTCTCCCGCTGCCTCAGGTGCCGGTTCGATGACGACGGCACAGGCGACCGTGGTGGGAACCCTCGACGATCTCACCCCCGGCGAGGGCCGGACCTACGTGGTCGACGGACGACAGATCGCCGTCTTCCTCCTGACCGACGGGACGGTCCGCGCCATGGACGCGGTGTGCCCCCATCGCGGCGGGCCGCTGGCGGACGGGCAGATCGACGGGGCCGTCGTCGTGTGTCCCCTGCACCAGTACCAGTTCTCCCTGGACACCGGCCGGTGCACCACCGACGGCATCGGAACGGTCGCGACCCACCGTGCCGACGTCGTCGACGGGCAGGTGGCTGTCCGACTGTCCTGACCGCCTACCCTGTTGCAGTGACCGAATCCGCCGACTCCTTCGTGGTGGACGACAGGCTCCGGCTCTTCTCGTTCGCGACAGCCGAGAAACGGGCCGACTACCTGCGGGTTCTGCGCGCTTTCGAACATGCACGCACCGGCTACGTCGTTCTGCTGCACGCCGGCGAGGTGGCCGAGATCCTGGCCCGCACCGACGGCGGCGACACTCTGACCGGCGTCGAGATCGGCCCGCTGCTCGAACAGTTGCACACGTGGGGCGTCCTCGAACGCAGCTACGACGGCACCCGCGCGGCCACGCTCGCCGAGTACCGCAATCGCCACTACGTCTACCAGTTCGGTCAGGTCGGCTACCAGGCATACCGCGCCGTCGAGGACGTCCTGGCCGCCCGCCCCGAGGACGCCTCGCTCTCGCGTCTGGTGCTGCCCGAGCTGCTCGCCGACCTGGAGGATCTCGCGGCGGCGAACCTCGCCGGGGACGCCGACCTGGTGTACCGCAAACTCGATCGGCTCGACACCGCTCTCAACGACATGGCCACCCGCGCCGCGCACTTCTACCTGTCGCTGGGCGACCTCGTCCGCACCACGGACGTCACACCCGAGTCGTTCCTGGCACACAAGGACGCATTGCTCTCCCACATGCGGGAGTTCTCCCTCGACCTCGCCCGCTTCGGCCCCAAGCTCACCGCCGCCATCGAGCAGGTGGATGCCACCGGACTCGACTCGCTGCTCGACCGGGTGGCAGCCAGTGACGAACGCGTCTTCCTCAGCCGCGAGGAGCGCCGCGCCGACTGGGCGGGCCGGTGGACCGGTCTCGTGCACTGGTTCACCTCCACCGACGGCGAGCTCACCGAGTCGGATCGTCTGCGGGAGGGCACCATGAGCGCCATCGCCGCCGTGCTGTCGCTGCTGCGCCGCGTCACCGAGACCCGCAGGGGCGGAGTCAGTCGCGAGTCCCAGCTGCGACATCTCGCCGGGTGGTTCGCGTCCGCTCCCTCCGAGGAGTCCGCCCACGCCCTGTTCGGTGCCGTGTTCGGCCTCGGCCGGCCTCGTCACCTGTCGATGGTCCACCCCGATGACGACATCATTCCCACCACGCGATCGTGGTGGGACGCTCCGCCTGTCGAGATCTCGCGCACGCTCGCCGAGACCGGTCGGCCCCCCGCCGCCGGTGCTCCTGCCAGGGTCCACCGCAACGACGCCGGTGTCCGGCGTCTGCGCGAGGAACAGCTGAGCGTGCAGCGTCGCCGCGCTCAGGCCGCGCGATCACTCGCCGAACACGGGGTGTACGAACGGGATCTGACCAACGAGGAGACCGACGTGCTGCTGGGGCTGCTCAACGCCGCCCTCACCGCACGCGTCCCGGTCAGCGGCCGCGTGGGCAGCTCGACCGGCTCCGAGGGTGGCGTCACCCTGACACTGGCACCGCACGAGCAGTCCACCGTGGTGCGCACCGAACGCGGTCTACTGCACCTCGAACGGCTGTCACTCACCATCGGCGCGCGGCGATGAGAGCACGCACCATTCCGAGCCTGGCACTCGACTCGTACCAGCGCGCCGCCCGAGTCGTGTTGTCCCACCACCTGATCACCCGCACCTACCCGGACCGCATCGCCCTGCCCCTGGTTCGCCGATGGGCCACGGAACTGCGCGAGGACATGCTCGATCTCTTCGGATACCGACTCGAGGTCACGGAGACCACGGCCCGGCTCTACCCCGTACTCGACCGGTTGGACGCGAGTCGACCGGCCCGCACGACCTCCGACCGCGTCTTCGACCGTCGCCGCTACGCATTCCTGGCGCTCACCCTGGCGGCACTCGGTCGCGCGGGTGACCAGATCACGTTGTCCGAGTTGGCGGTTCAGGTCGCCTCCGATGCCGGACGGGTGGTCGGGGTCGACCTCGACACCGAACGCGCGACCGACCGGGACGCCTTCGTCGACGCCGTCGGCTGGTTGTCCGTTCGCGGTGCGATCACCCTGGCCGACGGCGATGCCGGCGGGTGGGCGCACAACCCCGACGCGGGAGAGGCCTTGTACGACATCGACCGATCCGTCGTCGTGGCCCTGTTTCGTCCACCGCGCGCGCTCCAGCATCTGCGCAGCACGGCACACCTGCTGCACAGCACCACGGACGACCCGGCCGATCGCGCTCGCCGTGCCCGCCGTGCGCTCGTCGAGCAGCCCGTGGTCCACGGCCCCGACTCGGTGCCGGACGACCGGTCCGTCGAGGATGTCCGGCTGCTGACCGGACTGTCCGTCGAACGCCGGGCGGAGGGCATCGCGCTCATCGACACGTCGGGACGCCTGTCGGACATCAGGTTTCCGTCCACCGGCACGGTCGCGCAGGTCGCCCTTCTCCTCGCCGGTGAGATCGCGGAGCGGGTACTCGATCCCGATGCCGACGATCGGACCACGCTCGAGGCGGACATCGACCCCACCGACACGCTGCTCGCGGCCCTCGACAGCGCGATCCCGGACGGCGGCGTCGTGGACGACCTGGTCGACGACTCGGTCGCCCCGGACACGGTGGAGGCGTCGGACGAGACGATCCGGCACCCGTTCGTCGCGGACTCCTGGCTCGACGAGACCGTCGGCGCCCTCGTCGACGCCTACGGCCGCACCTTCGCCGCTCAGTGGCAGGCGGACCGTGCCGGGGTTCGCGCGGCCGCTGTCGCACTCCTGACGAACCTCACTCTGGTGGCACCGGTACGCGGGGGCATCGTCGCGTTGCCGGCCCTGGCGCGCTATCGGGGAGTGGTCGTCACCGTCCGAGAACAGGCGTCCGCCGGCCTCTTTCCCACCGATCACACGAGCACCCTCGAGGAGCACACCCCGTGACGCGCAGCACCCGATTCCGGCCCACGCGCGCCGGCATCATCAACCTCTGGGACTACCGCGATCAGGAGTTCTCGTTCGCCGACGGTCGGCTGGTGTTGCGTGGCCCCAACGGATCCGGCAAGACCAAGGCACTCGAGGTGCTGTTCCCGTTCGTGTTCGACGGCCGGATCGAGCCGCGTCGCCTCAACCCGTTCGCGGGTGAGGAACGCACCATGAAGTCCAATCTGCTCTACCGCGGCCAGGATTCCGCGCACTCGTACGTGTGGATGGAGTTCGCACGTGGCGATCGGGACGAGCCCGAAGCGGTGACCGTCGGCATCGGCATGCGTGCGACACGGTCGGCGGACAAGGTGACGCGCTGGTACTTCGTCGCCGACGGCCGCGTGGGCGTCGACTTCTCGCTGCTGGGCACCGACGACAGGCCGCTGACGAAGAAGCAACTGGCCGAGCAGATCGGAACCGACGCCATCGTCGATCGGCCGGTGGACTACCGCGCCGCCATCGACGCGCGACTGTTCGGTCTCGGCGCCGAGCGGTACGACCAGCTCATCACCCTGATTCTCACGCTGCGACGCCCGCAGTTGGCGAAGAACCTCGACCCGAAGGGCTTGTCCCGTGCGCTGTCCGACGGACTGCGCCCCCTCGACGAGCACCTCGTCCTCGAGGCGGCGCGCTCCTTCAGCGACATGGAGGAGGTGGGCCGCGCCCTCGAGGGACTGGTGCAGGCCGACCACGCGTCGAAGAGGTTCGTCGAGGTCTACTCGAAGTACCTCGCCGTCCAGGCGCGCACCGACGTCGATCAGGTCGGTCGACGTCTCGAGGCCGTCGACCACGCCACCGTCGCCCTCTTCGCCGCCAAGGGCTTGGGTGAACGACGACGGGTCGAGCGCGTCGAGGCGGAGAAGCGGTACGAGGCAGCCGAGCGCGCACTCGATCTCGCCGTCGCCGACCAGCAGACCCTGCAACGGTCCACCGCTTACGAGGGCAAGCAGCAGCTCGACGATCTCGCGGATGCGGTCCGCAAGCTCGAGGTGTCCACCGCGCAGCAGCGCGACAAGGCTCGCAAGGCGACGGAGGCCGTCGACGTCCGGCGACGAGAGGCAGACGAGGCCGCAGTGGCGCTGCGGGAGTCGACCGCGTCGATCGTCCGCGCCGAGGACGAGCTCCTCGCGGCCGCCGAGGACGCCGGCATCGCCTGGACGCCACTCCCCCGCGACGCCCGTACCGACCAGATCACGGCAGCGGTACGCGGTCATGCCGAGGAGCGGGACGGGGACGTCCGGGCCGTGCGTGCCGCGCTGTCCGTCGTCGACCGTGCCACCACCGAGCGTGCCCGTACCGAACGGGCCGCCGACCGCGCCCACACACTGCACGACGCCGCGGTGGCCTCCGTCCGCGAGGCCGAGGCCGCCGTCGAGTCGTCCCGTGCCGCGACAGCGGAATCGCTGCGCGCGTGGTGGGCCACGCACGCCTCGGTGCTGGACGACGGCGAGATCCTCGAGTCGTTGCACACCGCGCTCGCACGCATCGGCGAGGACGACGCACCCACGCTCGGCGAGGTACTCGGCGACGGAGTTCGCGAGCTGCTCGACACGGTGCGGGACCGACGGAGTGCTGCACTGCAGGACCGGGACGACGCGGCGCGCATCATCACCGAGTCGACGGCCGAGCGCGCGTCGGTCGCCGCCGAGCACGACGACGCTCCCCCGGCGCTGCGCACCCGTACCGGCGACCGTGCGGGTCTCGACGGCGCACCGTTCTGGACACTCGTCCGCTTCGCCGACGACGTCAGCGCCGACGATGCCGCGGCCCTCGAGGCCGCGCTCGACGCGGCCACCCTGCTGGACGCGTGGGTCGCCGACACGGCTCCGACGGGGCTCGTCTCGGATCAGTACCTGACCGCCGGCGAACCGGTGACCGGGCGATCGCTGGCCGACGTCCTCGTCGTCGAGGACGACATCCCCGTGCAGCACAGCACCGTGCGGGCGATCCTCGACTCGATCGCGCTGGACGACGTGGGCAGTTCTGCGGGGGTCGGACGGGACGGGAGCTTCGCGCACGGTCTCGTGCGCGGCGCCCACCACAAGGACGCCGCCGAGTACATCGGCGCGACGGCACGAGCTGCACGGCGCACGTCCCGCATCGCGGAGATCGACGAGGCCCTCGAGGTGGCCACCGCGCGGCGCGACGAGGCCGATCGAGTCGCCGAGCAGTGTCGAGAACGTCTCGACTCGATCCGCGCCGCCGTCTCGACGGTTCCTCGTACGTCGGAGGTCACCGCGGCGCTCCGGGCGGTCACGTCGGCCGCCGGCGCTCTCCGATCGACGACCGAGTCGGTCGCGTCCGCCGACCGAGAACTGGACCACGCGATCGCCGAACTGTCTGCCGCCGAACGACGTCTGCGGACGGACGCCGTCGCGCGGCGGGCTCCGTTCACGCCGCGAGACCTCGACGCGCTCGCGGCGGCGATCCGCCACTTCGAGAACACCGGTTCTGCCATCCTGCGCCACCGCGGCGACGCGGACCGGTCCGCCGAGCGCGACCGGGAAGCTGCCGGGCGCCTCGACGAGGCCATGATTCTGGCCGAGGAGTACGCGGAGGAAGCGGCCATCGCCGAATCCGACTACGAGCAACAGCACGCCAAGTTGGAAATGCTGCGGGACTCGCTCGGTGCGACCGCCGAGAAGATCGACGCCGAACTCGACGCGATCAGGATGCGCATCGAGGCGTGCAAGACCGAGCAGCGCGCCGCCACGAAGGCGGACCGTGAATCGGGCGAGGCCATCGGCAAGGCGGAGGGCGCGCACGAGACGGCCGTCGCCGGACTGACGACCGCGTTGACCGAAGCGCTCAGCGACGCCGCGCGACTGGCTCCCTACGCGCACCGCGATCTGCTGGCGGTGCTCGGTGCGGCGCGCGACTGCTCCTGGCCGGCGAGCGACGCGGCCTGGTCGACGGTCGAGCAGCTGCTCTACCGAACCGACACGGCTGCCGGGCCAGACGAGGCCCCGGACGTGCTGCCCCCGGAAGTGCACCGACTGCACACCGAGCTCACCGAGGCGACGGCGCAAATCAAGGTCAGCGATGCGAGCCGCCGCTCCACACGCAGCGCGCTGACGGCGGCGTTGCAGGAGTTCGACGCTCAGCTGGCCGCGTCGGGTCAGGATTTCCGGCTCAGTTGGGACGCGGCCGACGGGGTCACCGTGGTGCGGGTGCAGGACGAGCAGGGCCACTCCACCATCGCCGACTTCGCGGATCGCATCGACGCGGCACGACGCGACCAGGAGACGCTGCTCACCGATGCCGAGCGCCGCATCCTCGAGGACGCTCTGCTCACCGGCCTGGCGCAGCAGATCCACGAGCGCACGGTCGACGCCCGCGAACTGATCGCCCGTATGGGATCGGAGATGAAGCAGCGCCGCATGTCGTCGGGCAACACCATCGGCGTGCACTGGGTGCTCGCGGACAACCTCGACGACAGCACCCGTGCCGTGTCGAAGCTGCTCGAGCGGGACGCCTCCGCGCTCGGACCCGAGGAACTGGCCGAGATGCGTGTGCACTTCGCGGCACAGATCCGGACGGCGCGGGCGCAGCATCCTGAGCGCTCGTACCCCGAGATCCTCAGTGCCGCACTGGACTACCGGCAGTGGCGCGTCTTCGCGTTCACGCTCATCTCCGGTGACGGCTCCGAGGACAGGCTCACCGTCGCACGCCACAGTGCGCTCTCGGGCGGCGAGCAGTCGGTGTCGCTGCACCTCCCGCTCTTCGCGGCGGCGCACGTGATGCTGTCGTCCGCGGACCCGCACTCACCGCGGTTGCTCGCACTGGACGAGGCGTTCGCGGGTGTCGACGACAACGGTCGCAGCGAACTCCTCGGTCTCAGTGTGCAGTTCGACCTGGACTTGTTCATGACCGGCTACGACCTCTGGATCACGTACCGCGACGTGCCCGGGTGCGCCCACTACGACCTCGCGCACTCGACGGTCGAGAACACCGTCAGCGCAGCGCTTCTCGTGTGGGAGAACGGGGAGTTGCTCGCGGAGCACGACGGGTCCGACCTCGCCGCGGCACTGGGCTCGCCGTTGAGCCGCCGCGTCGACCTCCCCGCGGAGGGTGGGCTGGACTTCGCCGAGGTGTGATGGTGGGTGTGGTGCTCCACTACCGGGTGTTCGCGGCGGGAATCCGCTCTCTCGGGCTGACACTGGTACAGCACTCCCTCAGCGACGAGCGTGCCGTCGCCTTCTGACCTCGTGGGCGATCTGTCGAGCGATGCTGTCCGGATCACGCAGCACATCGAATGCCGCGTAGCGGAGCACACGGAATTCTGCCAGGACCAAAATGTTCTGGCGCACGCGATCTCGTCGGAAGACATCCCCGTCGATGTGGAACTCCCGGCCGTCCACCTCGATGATCACTCGCGACGCCTCGTCGTAGAAGTCGACGATGAACGCCCCGACCCGCGCGTTGACCTTCAGGCGCAGCCCGATGGCGATGAGGGCACGGTCCAGAACCCGCTCGGGCTCGGATGCGAACCTCGTCGAGGCAGATCTGAGTTGCTCGGTCAGGCGAGCGTTCCCCGAGCGCCCCGGTGCCGACGCGACGAGTCGCTGCACGGAATCCCGTGTCATGCCCGCGGCCAGCCGATGATCGACGAGTCGACCCGCGGCGCGAGGTTCCATGATCGCGACGCAGTCGAGCAGTGCCTGCGCCTCCGTGACGACGGACAGGTCGTCGACCCGAGTGACGGCATCACCGGCCAGGTCACGTCGATGAAGGACGAGCCACGACGGAGTACGGCCCTTTCTCGCCCGGGGAACCGTGGCCTCGATGATGGCCGGTTCGGCGAGCCACCCGTACAAGCGGGCCGCCGTCCGATGACTGAGGACGGCGTCCGATCTCCACAGCAGGACGGCGGCGCACCGTCCGGTCCAGCTCGGTTCGGTGCGAGAGTAGATCTGCGGTAACACGCGGTGATAGTCGCGAGAGAGGGAACTGCTGGAGACTCCTGCCGCCAACAGTTGCCGACGTGTCGCCAGGCCATACGTGGTCATGTCCGAGATCGTCGACGAGTGTGTGCGATCGTCAGCGCAGCCGACCAGGGTCGACAGAGAAGCTGTGGATCGAGCGACCCTGTGGACGACGTGGGCGTGGTGTTCCACTCGATCGGTCACAGCGCGGAGAACCGCGATCACGAACCACGAGTGGAACACCACTCCCGACGAGCTAGAGCTTCACACCCAGCAGCGCGTCCACCGCCAGCGACACCAGCCCCGGCGCCGCGGGGTCGGAGCCGCCGAGCGTCACGGCGTCGTGTGCCCACGCATCGATCGCGTCGAGTGCCTTGGCGGAGTCGAGATCGTCGGCCAGGTGCTGGCGCACGCGGGCGACGGTGTCCTCGGCGGACTGTGCCGACTCGAGCGCCACGGCCTTGCGCCACAACGCGAGTCGGTCCTGCGCAGCGGCGAGGATCTCGTCGGTCCAGGTGCGGTCCTGCCGGTAGTGGCCGGCGAGGAGACCGAGGCGGATGGCACCGGGATCGACACCCGCAGCGGTGAGCTTCGAGACCAGGACGAGATTGCCCAGCGACTTGGACATCTTCTCGCCGTCGAGGCCGATCATGCCGGTGTGCACGTAGTGTCGCGCGAAACGGTCTGCGCCCGTGAGCGATTCGGCGTGGGCCGCGGAGAACTCGTGGTGCGGGAAGATGAGGTCACTGCCGCCGCCCTGCACGTCGAAGCCGGATCCGATGCGGTTCAACGCGATCGCCGCGCACTCGATGTGCCAGCCGGGGCGCCCCGGACCGAACGGCGAGGGCCACGACGGCTCGCCCGGACGCTCGGCCTTCCAGACGAGGGCGTCGAGAGGGTCGCGCTTGCCGGGGCGGTCGGGATCTCCGCCGCGCTCGGCGAAGAAGGTGTCCATCGTCGCCCGGTCGTACCCGGACTCGTAGCCGAACTGCTCGGTGGCGTCAGCGCGGAAGTACACGTCGGGGTACTCGGCGTCGTCCACCACGTAGGCGGCGCCCGAGGCGACGAGCTTCTCGACGAGCTCCACGACCTCGGTCACGGACTCGACCGCGCCGATGTAGTCGCGCGGCGGGATGACGCGGAGCGCGGTCATGTCCGACCGGAAGAGGTCGGTCTCGCGCTGTCCGAGCGACACCCAGTCGTCGCCGTCGCGTGCCGCGCGCTCGAAGAGCGGGTCGTCGACGTCGGTGACGTTCTGGACGTAGTGCACATCGTGGCCGGCGTCGCGCCAGACCCGGTTGACGAGGTCGAACGTCAGGTAGGTGGCCGCATGGCCCAGGTGCGTCGCGTCGTACGGGGTGATGCCGCAGACGTACATGGTGGCGGTCGAACCGGGCGCGACGGGACGCACGGCGCGATCGGCCGTGTCGTACAAACGGAGCGGCGGGCCCTCGCCCGGCACGCTGGGAACGTCCACTTCGGGCCACGACTGCATGGGTGAAGACTATCCGGTCGGGCCGGAGCCGCCGCCGCGTGCCCGGTCTAGAACGCGGGCCAGGGAATGGGCCTGCTGGAGTCGGGCGCCGGCATGACCGGTTCCGCGAGCAACCGCGACACGCGACCGGCCAGCGCCTCGATCTCCTCGTCGGTGATGTGTGGCGCGAGGGTGTCCCCGAAGGCACCGCGCAGGTCGCGGGAGAAGTCGACGAGGTCGGCCACCAGAGCGGCGTCGACGGGTCGACCGGCCCACCCCCACAGCACGGTCCGCAGCTTGTTCTGCCGGTGCAGGGCGATGCCGTGGTCCACGCCGTACACGGAGCCGTCGAGTGCCTCGAGCACGTGTCCGCCCTTGCGGTCGGCGTTGTTGATGACGACGTCGAGAACAGCCATCCGGTGCAGCCGCGGATCGTCCGCGTGCACCAGTGCCACCTCGTCGCCGGCATCGTCGTAGGCCCGGAGCACGGGGATGTAGGACGAGGGCACGAGGTCGGGGCGGCAGAGGTCCACCATGTCGTAGCCCTCGCCCTTCTCGGGGAGGCGCTCGACGGTGTCGATCCACCGCTGCACCATGCCGACACCGAGCGGACCGTCCCGTAGCACGGTCGTGGGCACGACGCCCCAGCCCAGTGCGTCGGAGATCAGGTAGGACGAGATCTCGCGGCCCGCCAGCGTGCCGTCGGGGAAGTCCCACAGCGGCTGTTCCCCGCGCACCGGCTTGTAGACACAGCGCAGTGCCGGCGCCGGATCCTCACGCTCGATCTCGCACACGAGCGTCGCGTTGGACGCCTGCACCACGCGACCGACGATGGTCATCTCGCCGTGCGCGAGCAGGTCCGTGTCGTCGTCGGTCCAGGGCGCGGTGGCGTCGCCGGCGGAGGTCAGGACTCGTCCCCGAACTCGGTGGTGTCGCTTCCCAGCACGGTGCCGCGCCGGTACCCGTTGGTCCGCACGCACATGTGACCACCGGGCGCGAGGGGCTCACCGCAGAGCGGGCACGGGGGCCGACCGGCAGCGATGACGCGCTCGCTGCGCGCGGCGAACTCACGGGCCTGCTCCGGACTCAGGAACACCCGCACGGCGTCCGGACCCTCGTCCGTGTCGTCGAGCACCACCGACTCGTCGATCTCGGTCTCGGTGATGGCGAGCAGCTCCACCACGACGGCGCCGGCGTCGGCGTCCCAGCCCAGCCCCATGGTCCCGACCCGGAACTCGGCATCCACGGGCATCACCAGTGGGTCGACGTCGCTCGGATCGGCTTCCTCGGGTGGCACATCGGTACCGAAGCGCCTCGCCACCTCGTCGAGCAGGAGCCCGACACGGTCGGCCAGGACCTGAACCTGCTGCTTCTCGAGCGCCACCGACACCACTCGGGCGTCGTGCACTGCCTGGAGGTAGAAGGATCGATCGCCGGGCTCACCCACCGTTCCGGCGACGAACCGGTCGGGGGTGCGAAAGACGTGAATCGCGCGTGGCATATCTGCACCTCCAAAGATCGCGCCGCCGAACTGCCGCGGCTGTGACTCCCATTATCCGCGTGTTGTCACTGTCCGGTGGAACCACCGGGGACGGCGTCCGATTCCGACGCGGTCGGAGCCTGGTCGGACGGGGCCCCGGCAGTGGTGTCCGTCTCGGCGGGCGGCGTCGGAACGAACTGCGTCAGATCCCCACCGAGATCGCCGAGACGATGGACGAACGGCCGCGTCTCGGTGTACCGGACGACACTGATCGACGCCGGGTCCACCACGATGCGCTGGAACTGGTCCAGGTGCGACCCCAGAGCATCGGCCAGGACGGACTTGATGACGTCGCCGTGTGAACAGGCCACCCACAGCACGTCGGCGCCGTGCTCGGCGGCGAGCCGCGCGTCGATATCACGGATCGCGCGCACCGCCCTGATCTGCACGTCGGCGAGGCCCTCACCCCCGGGGAAGACGGCAGCGGACGGGTGCTGCTGCACCACCTTCCACAGTGGCTCCCCCACGAGATCCTTGATCGGCTTGCCGGTCCACTCGCCGTAGTCGACCTCGAGCAGCCGATCCTCCACGACGGGTTCGAGCTCGCGCGCCGCAGCGAGGGGCGCGACCGTCTGTTCGCACCGGAGCAACGGTGATCGCACGATCGCCGCGAGCGGAAGCACCTCGAGACGGGCGACGACACGCTCCGCCTGCTCCCGACCGAGATCGTCGAGTTCCACGCCGTCCGACCTGCCCGCGAGCGTGCCGGCCGTGTTGGACGTCGAGCGTCCGTGGCGCAGAAGTATCACCGTCATGACCTCAGCCTAGTGAGACGCGAGGGGCGCCCGGCGTCGCGGTGGCGTCAGTTCGCTGCGACGACACCCGTGGCGAGGAGGCCGAGAACCGCGACGCCGACGACGATGCGGTACCCGACGAACCAGTACAGCGAGTGGTTCTCGACGAAGCGCAGCAACCAGGCGATGGAGGCGTACCCCAGTACGAAGGCCACGAGCGTCGCCACGACGAGCTGGGATCCCGACGCCTGCAGACCTTCGCCCGCCGGTTCGAAGGCATCCGGCAAGGAGAAGAGTCCGGACGCGGTGACGGCCGGGATCGCGAGCAGGAACGAGAAGCGGACCGCGGCGGCACGCGTCAGGCCCATGAACAGACCGGCACTCGTGGTGGCGCCGGATCGGGACACGCCCGGGATGAGCGCGAGACACTGCGCGGCGCCCATGACGAGGCCGTCGCGGGTGGTGAGCTTCTCGATCGGTCGCGTCTGTCGGCCGACCTTCTCCGCGACGGCGATGACCACGGCGAACACGATGAGCAGCGTCGCGATGATCCACAGGTTGCGCGCACCCGTCCGGATCGCGTCCTTGAAGACGAAGCCGAGCACCCCGATCGGGATGGTGGCGAAGATGACGTACCACCCCATGCGGTAGTCCAGCGTGTCGCGCTGGGACTTGTCGGCGATTCCGCGGAACCACGCCGCGACGATGCGCCCGATGTCGCGGGCGAAGTAGAGCAGGACCGCGGCCTCGGTACCGAGCTGCGTCACCGCGGTGAACGACGCTCCGGCGTCGTCACCGAAGAAGACCTCGGAGACGATGCGCAGGTGCGCCGAGGAGGAGATGGGGAGGAACTCGGTCAACCCCTGCACGGCGCCGAGCACGAGGGCCTGCACCCAGGACATCGATTCCGCGATCATCGCTGCTCTCCTGCCGTCCGATTCCGCGGCGCGCAGACGCCACCGACGAGGTTTCCTGTCGAAGTCACGAGGCACGACCGTACTAGGGTCGTGCCTCGACCACCGTGTCGGCAGGACGAGACACGGACGGAACACGGCGAAACGGATGCACTGCCTTCATGAAGCACAGAACGGTCGGGAGCAGCGGGCTGCGGGTGTCACGCCTGGGGCTCGGAACGGGTGAATGGGGACGCGGAGTCGACGGTGACGACGCCGCGGCGCAGGTGACGGCGTTCGTCGACGCGGGCGGGACCCTCGTCGACGCGTCCGCCTCGTATGGAGACGGACGCGCGGTGCGGGTGTTGGCCGAAATCGTCGACGACGTGGTTCCGCGCGGTGAGCTGGTGCTCAGCATCGATTCCGGCGTCTCGCGTCCGGACACCTCGGGGCACTGGACCGTCGACTGCTCGCGGCGCGCGCTCCTCGCAGACCTGGACAGGACACTGCGCGAGCTCGGCACCGATCACCTCGATCTGTGGAGCGTCGGCGCGTGGGATCCGCAGACTCCTCTCGGTGAGGTGGCGGCGACACTGGAGCACGCGGTCTCGTCCGGGCGGGTCCGCTACGCGGGTGTTCGCGGCTTCACGGCGTGGCAGCTGGCCACCGTGTCGGCGTCCGTCGACATCACCGCGGCGCAGGCGGAGTACTCCCTGCTCGCGCGCGGCGCCGAGGACGAGCTGTTCCCCGCGGCCGACCACCACGGCGTGGGCGTTCTCGCGGTGTCGGCTCTGGCGGGCGGCGTGCTCACGGGCAAGTACCGGGACGGTGTGCCCGCGGATTCACGCGGCGCGGACGATCACCGACGCCACGCGCTCGCACCCTTCCTCGGTGAGGACGGCGGGAAGGTGGTCGAGGCTGTCCTCACGGCGGCCGACGGTCTGGGCACGTCGCCACTCGCGGTGGCTCTGGCGTGGGCCCGGGATCGCCCCGGTGTCGCGTCGGTCGTGGTCGGGACGCGAGACATCGGTCAGCTGACGGGTGTGTTGGCCGCCGAGGACGTCGCGCTTCCGTCGGCCATCACCTCCGCGCTGGACGACGTCAGTTCCTGACCGTCACTTCGGGTCGATCGCGTTGCCCAGCCGCCCGAGCAGCGATCGCAGGAGCGTGGTGTCGGGCGGCTGCGGCGAGTCGAGCGGACGGACGTCGGCGACCGCGTCCCGGACCGCGGCGACGATCGAGCGCTCGTCCGAGAGGTCGACGTCCGTGACATCGCGCTCCGCGACCGCGTCGACGTCGAGATCGTCGGGAACGGCCTGCGCCAGGTCGGAGCGGTAGACCTCCACGCGCAACGACTTACCGCGTACCCGGAAGGCGAAGCTCCGCCCGTCCGGAGTGGACCCGAACCCGTGGGCGTGCGCCCCCACCGACACGTCCTCCACCGAGAACTCCGCATTGCTCGGCCCCGTCATGCGCCCTCCCTCGCTCTCTCTCGTCGACAGGCACTCGTCGAAACGTACAGACGCGTCATGGTGGCCACATCCCTCCCCTGTGCTCGCGCCGGGACGGCGAGATGATCGGATGAGAGAAGACCTGAAGGAGAATCACCCCCATGGCACCCCGACCGACCAGTGCCCACCCGGCACGACGCAGCAGTACCCGTTTCGTCCTTCTCGGCCTCGCCCTGGTGACGACGGTCACAGCGGGATGCGCGAACTCCGACGATCCGGAGCAGCTGAACACGCGTGAGCCGGAGGTCGCCGCGGCGTCCCCCGACACGACCGTCACGCCGGCAGGCGTCACGGCCGACCCGCGCTTCGGCGGTCCGGCCACCGTCGACGGCCTCGCGATCGAGCCTCGCGACCGGATCGCCGGGATCCTCACCGACGACGGTACGACGCTGCTGCTGACCCCGCTCGACTCGGAGGAGAATCCGCGCTCGGTGCGATTCTCCGCACCCGGCACGTCCGTCTCCGCCGGCAGGGACGGGGAACTGCTGGTCACGACGTCGTCGGGCATCAGCCGGGTGGACGCGCAGTCCGGTGCGACGACGGACGTCGCGGTCGACGGCGGCGCCGCCTCGGTGACGCCGTGGGACGACGGGTACGCCGTCGGGACGCTGACCGGAACCGTCGTGATCACGGGAGCCGACGGCGCGGTCGAGAGCACCATCCCCGGTCAGGCGTCGGTCGACGGTCTCGTACGCACCGGAGACGATCTGGTGTCCCTGGACACCCGGCAGACGTCGGTGACGTCCGTGAACGTCGGTGCCGAACGTCTCGGCGCCGCGCTGCGCGCAGGCGACGGGGCCACCCGCATGACCGGATGCGCCGACGGTGCCGTCGTGGTCGCCGACACGACCGACGACGAACTGCTCGTCTTCACGGGCGACCCCGATCTGATCATGCGACAGCGCTACCCCGTCGCCGGTTCCCCGTTCGCCGTCGCGTGCGACGACGACGGCACCGTGTGGGTGACCGTGACCGCACTGAACGAGGTGGTGGGATTCGACATCACCTCCGGAATTCCCGTCGAGTCGGCACGGTTCCCCACAGTGCGCCAGCCCGACTCGCTCGCCGTGGACTCGCAGTCCGGCGAACTTTTCGTAGGCTCGAACAGTGGCGCCGGGGTCCAGGTGATCCCGACCCGGGCGTGAGTGCCCGCGAGGACGAGAGCGAGATCAGTGAACCGGAACAACCGTGCGATGCCCGTCGGCTGGGAGACCCAGTCGGACGACTGGGAGTACGTGCCCATCAAGCTGCCGCCGGACGTCACCCGAGTGACGGCCTCG
Source organism: Rhodococcus sp. UNC23MFCrub1.1 (assembly GCF_000686025.1). Taxonomy (GTDB): domain Bacteria; phylum Actinomycetota; class Actinomycetes; order Mycobacteriales; family Mycobacteriaceae; genus Rhodococcoides. The sequence goes on along the minus strand of NZ_JMLQ01000003.1, from coordinate 434,354 downwards.
ATGCGGCTGGCCATCTCCGCCGAGTTCGGTGGATGGGAGCTCTCCCGGGTCCGGCTGTACACCGACGGCAGCAGGCGAGTACTTCTCAAACGACGCAAGACCGCGCACCACGTGCCCGATCCCGGTCTCTGACCGAGTGGCGGCGCCGCACCACCGACGAGATTCCCCGACGAGAGGTTTCCAGGCTGTGAGCCCGTACCGGCTGCTGCTCCGCGCGATGTTCCTGCTCCCTCCGGAACGCATTCATCACCTCGCATTCGCGGCGATGGTCGCGGTGACTCGATTCGCGCCCCTGCGTGCGCTGGTCTCGCGCGTGCTCTCGGTCCGAGATCCGGCACTGCGGACGACCGCCTTCGGCGTGACGTTCCCCACCCCGGTCGGGCTGGCCGCCGGTTTCGACAAGACCGGTGAGGGTGTCGACGCGTGGGGTCCGCTGGGGTTCGGTTTCGCGGAGGTCGGCACCGTGACCGCGCAGGCGCAACCCGGAAACCCACAGCCTCGACTCTTCCGGCTTCCCGCCGACCGAGGCCTGCTCAACCGCATGGGTTTCAACAATCCGGGTGCTGCGGCGGTGGCCGAGCGTCTGCGCGGACGACGCGGGGACATCCCGGTCGGCGCCAACATCGGCAAGACCAAGGTGGTTCCCGCGGCGGACGCCGCGATCGACTACACGGAGAGTGCGCGGCTGCTCGGCCCGCTGTCGAACTTCGTCGTGGTCAACGTGAGTTCGCCGAACACCCCCGGACTGCGGGATCTGCAGGCGGTGGAATCGCTGCGGCCTCTGCTGGCCGCCGTGGCGAGCGTCGTGACGGTGCCCGTCCTGGTGAAGATCGCGCCCGACCTGTCGGACGACGACGTCGACGCGGTGGCAGACCTGGCCATGGAGCTGGGATCCGCCGGCATCGTGGCGACCAACACGACCATCGGGCGCGACGGGCTGCGGACGGCCGGGGCCGCGGATCTCGGAGCGGGTGGCGTCTCCGGCCCGTACGTCGCGGACCGATCACTCGAGGTGCTGCGCCGACTGCGTGCACGCGTCGGGGACTCGATGACGCTGATCTCGGTCGGCGGTGTCGAGACCGCCGACGACGCGTGGGAACGCATCCTCGCCGGTGCCACCCTCGTGCAGGGGTACACCGGCTTCGTCTACGGCGGTCCGTTCTGGGCGCGTCGCGTCGCCGTCGGCCTGGCTCGACGAGCCCGGGCCGCGGGATTCGCCTCGGTGGCCGACGCGGTCGGCACGGAGACTGTCCCGCGGCCCGGGCCGCGCTGACTCGGTTCTCGTCAGCTCTGCTCGTACGTGCCCACGATGACGGCACGCGCGATGGCGTGACTGAAGAGGTTGAATCCGAGGTACGCCGGTGACGCACTCTCGTCGATCTCGAGCTTCTCGACGTCGACGGCGTGTACCGCCACGAAGTAGCGGTGCGGTCCGTGCCCCTGCGGGGGTGCGGCACCGATGAACCGGGCCAGGCCCGCGTCGTTGCGCAGCGTGATCGCGTCGTTCGGCAACCCGGTGGAGCTGTCGTCGCCCGCTCCGGTGACCAGGGTGGTGGTCGAGACGGGGATGTTCGCCACCGCCCAGTGCCAGAAACCGGACGCCGTCGGCGCATCGGGGTCGTAGACGGTGACGGCGAAGCTCTTGGTCTCCTCCGGGAAACCCGACCACGAGAGCTGCGGCGAGTTGTCGTGGCCGCCCGCGCCCATGATGCCGCTGACCTGGTCCTCGTGGAGCGGCTGACCGTCGGTGACGTTGTCCGACGTGAGCTCGAACGACGGCAGCGACGGCAGTGCGGCGTAGGGATCGTGTGACATGAGGTCCTCTCGGGAGATATGGGTTCGGGGGTTGTCAGCTGTGCAGAAGGAAGTGCTCGAAGACCTTGGTACCGAAGATCAACGACTCGACGGGTACCCGTTCGTCCACGCCGTGGAACAACGCCGCGAAGTCGAGCTCGGGCGGCAGCTTGAGCGGCGCGAAGCCGAAGCAGCGGATGCCCAGCTTGGCGAACGCCTTGGCGTCGGTGCCGCCGGACAGCATGTAGGGCACCGTGCGACCGTTCTCGTCGAACGCCAGTATCGCGTCGTTCATCGCGTCGACGAGGTGCCCGTCGAATGTGGTCTCGTACGGCTCCAGGTCGGTGATCCAGGACCGTTCGACGTGCGGACCGATGAGCGCGTCGACCTCGCGCTCGAACTGCGCCTTGCGTCCCGGCAGGACGCGGCAGTCGATGGTGGCGGAGGCCGTCTGCGGGATGACGTTGGCCTTGTACCCGGCCGAGAGCATCGTGGGGTTTGCCGTGTCGCGCAGTGTCGCGCCGACGATGCGGGCGATGCTGCCGAGCTTGGCGAGGGTGCCGTCGATGTCGGGCGACTCGGGGTCGAAGGCCAGGCCGGTCTCCGAGCTCACGGCGGCGAGGAACTCGGTCACCGAGTCCGTCATCACCAGCGGGAACTGGTGGTTACCCAGTGCTGCAACGGCTTCGGCGAGGTACGTCACGGCGTTGTCCTCGTGCAGGAACGATCCGTGACCGGCGCGAGCCTTGGCCGTCAGACGCATCCAGGCGAGCCCCTTCTCCGCCGTCTCGACGAGGTAGAGGCGACGCTCGTCGCCCTCGGGGGTGGACACCGTCAGCGAGAAGCCGCCGACCTCGCCGACGGCCTCGGTGACACCCTCGAACAGATCGGGTCGGTGCTCGACGAGCCAGTGCGACCCGTACCTGCCGCCGGCCTCCTCGTCGGCCAGGAACGCGAAGACCAGGTCGCGGGGCGGGACGGTGCCGGCCGACTTGAACTGTCGGGCCAGCGCCAGGGCCATGCCGACCATGTCCTTCATGTCGACGGCGCCGCGTCCCCACAGGTAGCCGTCCTCGACGGCACCCGAGAAGGGATGCACGCTCCAGTCGGCGGGCTCGGCCGGAACGACGTCGAGGTGGCCGTGCACGAGCAACGCGCCGCGTGAGCTGTCGGCGCCGGCCAGTCGGGCGAAGACGTTGCCGCGGCCGGGCGCACCCGACTCGACGTACTCGGTCTCGTACCCCACGGCCTCGAGCTGGCGCGCCACCCACTCGGCGCACTCCTTCTCGCCGGCGGTGGTCTCGAGCTCACCGGTGTTGGAGGTGTCGAAGCGGATCAGCGACGAGACGAGGTCGACCACCTCGTCCACGGCCACGGTCTGCTTCTCGGTCTGGTGGTCGTTCTCTCCTGTTGCGGACACAGCTCGTTCCTACCACTGCAGGTGCCTCGGCAGGTGCTCCGACGTGCGGTTTTGGTCCAGGGCGCGGTATCGGCTAGATTTAGCGACCGCACCGAGAACACGGGTGCGACGCGATCGTGAACTGTGTGTGACCAGCAGGGTGTGACGCGGGTTGTCCGAGTGGCGGAATGGCAGACGCGCTAGCTTGAGGTGCTAGTGTCCTATTAACGGACGTGGGGGTTCAAGTCCCCCCTCGGACACCGAAGACAGACCGACGAAAGCCCCGATTCCTCACGGAATCGGGGCTTTCGTCATGACACGGGAGCGTGGAGGCGGCGATGACGGAGCACAGCGTGACGGGCATCGACCCCGACGAACTCGCCGCGTGCCTGCGCGTGCTCGACCGCGCGGCGGCCCTGGACGACGATCACCCCGACGCCGTGACCGTGCAGCGTGCCACGGCCGGCATGTTCAAGGCCGCGAAGAAGCGTCGCCGCCTGGAGTCGCGCGCCCGCGTCGCCGACGCCGACCGCGCCGTCGTCGCCGCCACGGCGACCGGATCACCCGACCGCATCGACGACGAGACCGCCGGGCTGGCGCTGACGTCGGCCACCACCACCGAGACCGCGGGCACACTGCAGCGTGCGCGTCCCTGCTACATCTGCAAGCAGCGGTACACGACGGTGGACGCGTTCTATCACCAGCTCTGCCCCGAGTGCGCCGCCCTGAACCACGCGAAGCGGGACGCCCGGACCGATCTCACCGGCCGCCGCGCCGTGCTCACCGGCGGGCGCGCGAAGATCGGCATGTACATCGCGTTGCGCCTGCTGCGCGACGGTGCTCACCTGACCATCACGACGCGCTTCCCCGCGGACGCGGTGCGCCGGTTCTCCTCGATGTCCGACAGCCACGACTGGATGCATCGGCTGTCCGTCGTCGGCATCGACCTGCGTGATCCCGCGCAGGTGGTCGCGTTCGCGGACTCCGTCGCGGCGGAGGGCCCGCTCGACATCCTGATCAACAACGCCGCTCAGACCGTCAAGCGGTCCGCCGGCTCGTACACCGCCCTCGAGGACGGTGAGCACGGCGTCGATCTGGCAGCGCTCGGGGTGCGCACGTTCGGCGCGACGAGCGATGCCCACCCGGCAGCGCTGGTGGGAGCGTTCGGCGAGACCGACGGCGACACCGTCGCTCTCGACACCGCCGTCATGGCGAACATGGGGCCGTCGCAGGTGACCTCCATGGCCCTCGTCGCCGGTTCGGCGTCCCTGCAGCGCATGGCTGCCGGAACGGCGATCGACGCGGGTGGGCTGGTACCCGACGAGGCGCCGACCAACAGCTGGGTGCACACCGTCGACCAGGTGGATCCCGTCGAGCTGCTCGAGGTGCAGCTGTGCAACTCGGTGGCGCCGTTCATCCTCGTCTCGCGCCTGCGCGCCGCCCTGGCGGCGTCGCCGCATCGCCGGTCCTACGTCGTCAACGTCTCCGCGATGGAGGGCCAGTTCGGCCGCGGCTACAAGGGACCGGGGCATCCGCACACCAACATGGCCAAGGCCGCACTGAACATGCTGACGCGCACCAGTGCGAACGAGATGCTCGACGACGGCATCTCGATGAGCGCGGTGGACACCGGCTGGATCACCGACGAACGCCCGCACCCGACGAAGATCCGCCTCGCCGACGAGGGCTTCCACGCGCCCCTGGATCTGGTGGACGGCGCGGCTCGTGTCTACGACCCCATCGTCCAGGGTGAGCTCGGTGTCGATCTGCACGGGAAGTTCCTCAAGGACTACGCGGCCTCGCCCTGGTGACACCGCCGAACCCCCGTGTCGTGCGCCTGGCGGCCGCCCACGTGGTGCAATGTCGTGATGGGCGACGAGGTCGAGCAGCGCACGTTCAGCCGTAAGGACCGGCAGATGTTCCGGCACAAGGTGCAGGAGTGTCTGGACGCCCTGGCGGCGATGTTGGCGGACGACACCTTCCGGGTGGACGAGCCACGCCTGGGCATGGAGATCGAGCTCAACCTGGTGGACGAGTCGATGCAGCCGGCCATGGCCAACGCGGCCGTGCTCGAGGCGATCGCCGATCCGGACTTCCAGACCGAGCTGGGCCAGTTCAACATCGAGATCAACGTGGCCCCGGAACCGCTGGCGGGCGACCGGATGCGCATCCTGGAGAACGGATTACGCACCTCCCTGGACACCGCGGACGCCCGTGCTCGTGAGCAGGGATGCGCCCTGGCGATGATCGGGATGCTGCCCACGCTGGGCAAGGATCACTTCGCCCACCAGTGGTTGTCCAGCAATCCGCGATACGACCTGCTCAACCAACAGATCTTCGCGGCGCGCGGCGAGGACATCGAACTGTCGATCACCGGGGTCCCTCTGCCCGGCAGCCACGACATCGAGTCGTTGAACGAGATCTCCGACACGATCCTCCCCGAGGCCGCGTGCACCTCCGTGCAACTACACCTGCAGGTCTCGCCGACGGAGTTCCCCGCGCACTGGAACGCCGCGCAGGCGCTGGCGGGAGTGCAGGTGGCACTGGCCGCCAACTCCCCCTTCCTCGCCGGCAAGGCACTGTGGCACGAGACCCGGATCCCCCTGTTCGAACAGGCGACGGACACGCGCCCACAGGAACTCAAGAACCAGGGAGTACGACCCCGCGTGTGGTTCGGCGAGCGCTGGATCACGTCGATCTTCGATCTGTTCGAGGAGAACTCGCGGTATTTCCCCGCGCTGCTGCCGGTCGTGTCCGACGAGGATCCGATGGCCGAACTCGCGGCGGGCCGAGCGCCCGGCCTGACCGAGCTGAAGATGCACAACGGCACCGTCTATCGATGGAACCGTCCGATCTACGACACCTCGAACGGCGAGCAGCACATCCGCCTCGAGAACCGCGTTCTTCCCGCGGGGCCGACCGTGCTCGACGTCCTCGCCGACGCGGCGCTGTACTACGGCACCCTGCGGTCGCTCGTCGACGCGGACCGGCCGGTGTGGACGCAGATGTCGTTCGATGCCGCCGTGGAGAACCTGCACTCGGCGGCCCGCGGCGGGTTCGACTCGCGGCTCTACTGGCCGGAGGTCGGCTGGATCTCGCCGCAGGAGCTGGTCCTGCGCCGACTGCTGCCCATGGCCGAGGCGGGTCTCGCGTCGTACGGCGTGGACACCGAGGTGCGCGACCGCTACCTCCGGGTCATCGAGGGTCGATGCCTGCGCCGTCAGTCCGGATCGGTGTGGCAACGCAATGCCGTCGTCGCACGCGAGCGTGCCGGGGAGTCGCGCGAGCGCGCCGTGGCGGGCATGTTGTCCGACTACTTGCAGCTCATGCACGAGGGCGAGGCCGTCCACACGTGGTCGTGGTGAGTGGTGGTGGGTCACAGGAGCGCTTGTAGGCTCGGGTGATGGCCGAGACTTCCGCACCTGACCCATCCGAACTCGACACTGCGTCCGATCTCGACACGGCAGGGGATCGCGAGTTGGACGTCGTCGTCTACGGCGCCACCGGTTTCGTGGGCGCGCTCACCGCCGAGTACCTGGCGAACTATGCCCCGCAGGGCACGTCGATCGCTCTCGCGGGCCGGTCCCGATCCAAGTTGGAGTCGACCCGTCGCGGTCTGCCGTCCCGCGCCGCCGACTGGCCACTGCTCGTCGCGGACGCAGACGACGAGGCCGCGCTCACCGACATCGCTTCTCGCACACAGGTCGTCATCACCACGGTCGGGCCGTACGCGAAGTTCGGACGCACGCTCGCGCACGTCTGCGCGGCGCAGGGCACGGACTACGTCGACCTCACCGGCGAAGTGCTGTTCGCTCGTCTCAGTGCCGACCAGAACCACGATCTCGCACACTCCACCGGCGCTCGGATCGTGCACTCCTGCGGCTTCGACTCGGTGCCGTCCGACATCGGCGTGCACGCGCTCTACTCCAAGGTCCACGAGGACGGAGCAGGCGACCTGACAGACACCACCCTCGTCGTGACGTCGATGAGCGGCGGAGTCAGCGGCGGCACCATCGACTCGCTGCGCGGCCAGATCGACGAGATCACGAAGGACCGCGCCGCGGCGAAGATGGCGGCGAGCCCCTACTCGCTCAGCCCCGACCGCTCGATCGAGCCGGATCTGGGACGTCAGAGCGACACCCCCATCGTCAAGGGCGCCGACATCCACCCCGATCTCAATGGGTGGAAGGCACCGTTCGTGATGTCCTCGTACAACACTCGGGTCGTGCGCCGCACGAACGCGCTGCTCGGATACCCGTACGGCAAGAACTTCCGCTACAGCGAGGTCATGAGCGTCGGCTCGTCGCCCGCCTCCCCGGTGATCGCCGGTGCCGTGCTCGCCGGACTGGGCGCGTTCGTCGCGGGCATGGCCTTCAAGCCCACCCGATTCCTGCTCGACAAGATCCTGCCCAAGCCGGGCGACGGTCCCAGCGAGAAGACCCGGCAGAAGGGGCATTTCACGATCGACGTCTACACCACCACCAGCAGCGGTGACCGGTACGTCTCGCGCGTGAAGGCGAAGGGCGATCCCGGCTACGCGGCCACCGCCATGATGCTGGGCGAATCGGCACTGGCGCTCGCGCTCGACCGTGACGCACTCCCCTCCGTCTGCGGCGGCGTGCTCACCCCGGCCTCCGGAATCGGTGACGCGCTGATCCACCGACTCCGCGGCGCCGGCATGGAGATCTCCGCGCGCAAGGTATGACCGACCTGCTGCACCGGTACCAGGCCGACCTGGGTCTCGCTCAGGCCGCCGACATCACCGTGCGACCCGTGTCCGAGGGCGTGTTGTCGTCGACCCTGCCGGTGGCCGCGCTGGCCGTCGGTGCGGTCGCTGCACTCGGTTCCGCGGTCGACCGGTTCCGCGTCGCCTCGGGGCTGACCGCACCGTCACCGCGCGTGGTGGTCGGCGATCGGGTCGCCGCGTCGTTCGCGGGAGACAGACTGTTGCGCATCGACGGGCGGCCGGTCGCAGGGTTCGCCGCCCTGTCCGGCTTCTTCCTCACCGCGGACGGGTGGGTGCGCACCCACGCCAACTACCCGCACCACCGGGCGCGACTGCTCTCGCTACTCGAGCTCGCCGACGACGCCGACCACACCGCCGTCGCGGCGGCACTCCTCCGCCGCGAGGCTCTGGACGTGGAGGAGCGTGCAGCAGAACTCGGCGCGCTCGTCGTGGCGGTGCGGACCCCGGACGAGTGGTTCGGCTCGGCGCCCGGCCGTTTCACGCGTTCCGGCCCCATCGTCTCGTCCACCGTGCGTCCCGACGGTCTGCCGTCGCTCCCCGAACCACCGACCGACCCGATGCGACCGCTGGCCGGGGTGCGCGTACTGGATCTCACGCGGGTCATCGCCGGCCCGGTCGCCACGCGCGATCTGGCCCTCCTCGGTGCATCGGTACTGCGGGTCGACTCCCCACTGCTGCCGGAGATCGAAGCCCAGCACCTCGACACCGGCGCCGGCAAGTATTCGACACTCCTGGACGTGCTCGTCGACGACGACGACGACGAGCGACTGACGGCGCTGATGTCGTCGGTGGACGTGGTGGTCGGCGGCTACCGGCCGGGCTCCTACATCGACGACCACCTCCGAGCGCACCGGCCGAGCGGAGCGATCATCGGGACGGTGAGTGCGTGGGGCGGCCGGGGGCCGTGGGCACGGCGGCGCGGATTCGACAGCCTGGTGCAGGCGGCGTCCGGCATCGCGAACATGTGCGGCGGGAAGGCCGGAGGCCGGTCGGATGACGGCGGGAAGGCCGGGGGCCGGTCGGATGACGGCGGGACGACCGGGGTTCCGGGGGCGCTGCCGGTGCAGGCGCTCGACCACGCGTCCGGCCACCTGCTGGCGGCGGGGATCGTCGACGCTCTGACCCAGCGCCTCGACGGTGGCATCGGGAGGACGGTGTCGGTCTCGTTGGCACGCACTGCCGCCTGGCTGCTCGATGCCGAAGGCAGGGTCGACACTCCGGCCGACCCCGTGCTGCCGACGGACGAGCACACCGTCCTCCACGACGACGTGCGCACGGCCCGACCGGCGCTCGCGGAGTACGACGATCACCCCTTCCCGGCCCGCCCGTGGGGACGCGACGAGCCACGCTTCCCGTCCTGACAGGATGGCGGCATGACCGACGTCGACTCCCCCGCCCGCACTCGACTCCTCGTCGACGTCGACACCGGAATCGACGACTCCCTCGCTCTGGTCTATTTGGCTGCGAGTCCGGAGGCCGAGATCGTGGCCGTGTGCTGCACGGCGGGCAACGTGCCCACCGCGCAGGTGACACGGAACACGCTGTCCTGGTTGGAGATCTGTGGTCTGACCGACGTGGAGGTGGCCGTCGGCGTCGACGCACCTCTGGTCGCCCCGCTGATGACGACGGAGGACACGCACGGTCCGCTGGGAGTGGGCTACGCGAATCTGCCGGCGCCCACCATGACCGTCTCCGATCGGACGGCGGCGCAGGCGTGGGTGGACCTGGCGCGCGAGAACCCGGGCGAGCTGGTCGGACTGGTGACCGGTCCGATGACGAATCTGGCTCTGGCACTGCGGCTCGAGCCCGCACTACCCGTGCTGCTGAAGCGTCTGGTGATCATGGGCGGCAGCATCGATCACCCGGGGAACACGACGCCCACCTCCGAATGGAACGTGGCGGTCGACCCGGAAGCCGCAAAGGAGGTGTTCGACGCATTCGACGCGGTGCCTTCGGGCCGGGAGCCGATCGTGTGCGCCCTGGGCCTGACGGAACGGATCGAGATGCGTCCGTCGCACGTGGCACGTCTGGCAGAGATCGCCGGATCCGTTCCGGTGGAGCACCTCTCGATCGACGAGGTGGGAGCACGCTCGACGGCGTCCGTGCCCGTCGTGCGATACCTGACGGACGCGGTGCGGTTCTACATGGAGTTCCACCACGCGCAGGGTGAGGGATACCTGGCGCACATGCACGACCCGTTCGCGGCGGCCGTCGCACTGCACCCGGAGATCGCCGAGTACGCCCTGGCCACCGTCGACGTCGAACTCGTCGGGACCCTCACGCGGGGAACGACGGTGGCCGACCGGCGCGGGTTCTGGGGACGTCGCCCCAATGCCGCGATCGCCGTGTCGACCGATCCTGACGCCTTCTTCGATCACCTGCTCGCGACGGTCGGGGCGTTCGCCGCCGGGCGCTGAGTTCAGCCGTCGAAGGCGGTCAGGATCTCCTGCGCACCCAGGGCCGCGGTGAGAGACCCGTCGGCCACGCGCCTCTCCACGTCGGCGCGGACGGCGGTCACCGCGGGACTCGACGACAGTCGGCGCATCAGCTGGTCCTGCACCATGGTCCACACCCACTGGACCTGCTGGTCGCGGCGGCGGGCGTCGAAGTCGCCTGCCGCGGTGAGGACGTCGCGGTGGCGGCACACGGTGTCCCAGAACTCCGTGAGTCCGGTCTCCTCGATCGCGCTCATCGTCAGCACGGGCGGCGTCCACAGGGCGTCGTGCGGGTAGATCAGTCTGAGCGCTCCGGCGAGTTCGCGCGCGGCACCCTTGGCGTCGCGGAGATGGTTCCCGTCGGCCTTGTTGACGGCGACCACGTCGGCGAGTTCGAGGACACCCTTCTTGATGCCCTGCAGCTGATCTCCCGTGCGCGCGAGCGTCAGGAAGCAGAAGGTGTCCACCATGCCCGCGACCGTGATCTCGGACTGCCCGACCCCGACGGTCTCCACCAACACGACGTCGTAGCCGGCCGCCTCGAGCAGCACGATCGTCTCGCGGGTCGCCTTCGCGACACCGCCGAGGGTTCCCGACGTCGGGGACGGCCGGATGTACGCCTCGGGCGCGACCGTGAGCCGTGCCATCCGCGTCTTGTCCCCGAGGATGGAGCCCCCGGTACGGGTCGACGACGGATCCACCGCGAGAACCGCGACGCGGTGGCCCTTCTCGATGAGCGTCATGCCCAGGGCGTCGATGAACGTCGACTTGCCGACTCCCGGTACGCCCGTGATGCCCACCCGATGTGACCCCCCGGCGTGCGGAAGGAGCTCGAGCAGCATCTGTTGGGCGAGGTCGCGATGGTCGTCGCGGGTGGACTCGACGAGGGTGATGGCACGCGCCAGCCCGGCACGCTCACCGGCCCGCACCGAGGCCACGAGCGCGTCGAGATCGATCGCCGGACGCGTGGGACGTGCTGCGGTCGCGTCGGACATGCTCAGGCGTTCGCTCCTGCGTCCGAGACGGCCGCGCCGTGACCCAGGCTCTCCGCGAGCTGGCCGATGAGATCGACCGCGGCGTCGGCGATCACCGTGCCGGGCGGGAAGATCGCGGCCGCCCCGGCCTCACGCAGCGCGTCGAAGTCGCCCGGCGGGATGACGCCGCCGACCACGACCATGATGTCGGACCGGCCGACGGCGGCGAGTGCTTCCCGCAGCGCCGGAACCAGCGTCAGGTGACCGGCGGCGAGCGACGACACCCCGATGACGTGGACGTCGTTGTCGGCGGCCTGGTTCGCCACCTCCTCGGGGGTCTGGAACAGGGGGCCGACATCGACGTCGAAGCCGATGTCGGCGAACGCCGTCGCGATGACCTTCTGCCCGCGATCGTGTCCGTCCTGCCCCATCTTCGCCACCAGGATGCGGGGTCGGCGGCCCTCCGCCTCCGCGAACGCCGTCGCCAGCTCGCCTGCATGCACCATGTTCGTGGCCTTCCCCGCCTCGTCCCGGTAGACACCGCTGATCGTGCGGATCTCGGCGCGGTGCCGTCCGTAGACCTTCTCGAGAGCGTCGGAGATCTCGCCCACCGTCGCCATGGCCCGCGCCGCGTCGACGGCGAGGGCGAGCAGGTTGTTCTCCATCCCGCCGTCGGTGGACGCGGCCGCCGCGGTGAGGGCGGACAGCGCCGCCTCGACGCGGCCGGGGTCGCGCTCCTCTCGCAGCCGCTCGAGCTTCTCGATCTGCTCGGTGCGCACCCGCGAGTTCTCGACCTTGAGCACCTCGATGGCGTCGGGCTCGTCGGGCACGTACTTGTTGACACCCACCAGCGGCTGCCGACCGGAGTCGATGCGCGCCTGCGTCCGCGCCGCCGCCTCCTCGATGCGGAGCTTCGGGATGCCCTCGCCGATGGCCTTGGCCATTCCGCCGGCCTCCTCGACCTCGGCGATGTGCGCGCGGGCCCGATCGGCGAGCTGGTGGGTCAGCCACTCCACGTAGTACGAGCCGCCCCACGGATCGATGGGCCGCGTCGTGCCGGACTCCTGCTGCAGCAGCAGCTGGGTGTTGCGGGCGATCCGGGCGGAGAAGTCGGTGGGCAGCGCGAGCGCTTCGTCGAGCGCGTTGGTGTGCAGTGACTGCGTGTGTCCCTGCGTCGCGGCCATCGCCTCGATACACGTGCGGGAGACGTTGTTGAAGACGTCCTGCGCCGTCAGCGACCAGCCGGACGTCTGCGAATGTGTACGCAGCGACAGTGATTTCGCGCTGGACGGGTCGAACTTCTGCACCAGCTCCGCCCACAGCAACCGGCCCGCGCGCAGTTTGGCGACCTCCATGAAGAAGTTCATGCCGATGGCCCAGAAGAAGGACAGCCGCGGGGCGAACGTGTCGATGTCCATGCCCGCGGCCAGCCCGGCGCGGATGTACTCCACCCCGTCGGCGAGGGTGTACGCGAGCTCCAGATCGGCCGTCGCGCCGGCTTCCTGGATGTGGTAGCCGGAGATGGAGATCGAGTTGAACTTCGGCATGTGCGTCGAGGTGTACGCGAAGATGTCGGAGATGATCCGCATCGACGGCTCGGGCGGATAGATGTAGGTGTTGCGCACCATGAACTCTTTGAGGATGTCGTTCTGGATGGTGCCGGCGAGCTTCTCCGGTCCGACGCCCTGCTCCTCCGCCGCGACGACGTACAGCGCCAGGATCGGCAGCACGGCGCCGTTCATGGTCATCGACACCGACACCGACCCCAGGTCGATCCCGTCGAAGAGTTGGCGCATGTCGTAGATCGAGTCGATCGCGACACCCGCCATGCCGACATCGCCCTGCACGCGCGGGTGGTCACTGTCGTAGCCGCGGTGCGTCGCGAGGTCGAACGCGACCGACAGCCCCTTCTGACCGGCAGCGAGGTTGCGACGGTAGAACGCGTTGGACTCCGACGCCGTCGAGAATCCGGCGTACTGACGAATCGTCCACGGCTGGTTGACGTACATCGTCGGGTACGGACCGCGCAGGAACGGAGCCGTGCCCGGGTAGGAGTCGAGCGGGTACCCGGCCTCGGCCGCCTCCGCCCGGTCGGCGCCGGTGTACAGGGGTCGGACGTCGATGCCCTCGGGGGTGGACCACACCACCTGCTCGGGCGAGTAGCCGTGAGCCGCCGCGGCCGCCTCGACGTGGGCGCGCGCATCGTCGGCCGCCGGCGCTGCCGCGTCCGCACCGCGGGGGTCGACGAGCGGAACGTCCGCGAAACTGCCCACGGGGCCCATGTCACCAGCGTCGTCGGTCATGCGGTGTGTCCTTCCGTACGAGCCTCGCCGGTGAGTGCATCGAGAAGAGCACTCAGTTCGGCGACGGCATCGATGGTGAGCGTGAGATGTCCGTCCGGGGTCTGTTCCGGCGACGCGTCCGCGAAGGCCGAGGCACCGCCGGCGACGAGCACCGTCCGCACCCCCGCCGACCGCAGAGCGGCGACGGCGTCCGGTCCCTCGGCGGCGTACCGCTTGTCGGTGCCGCACAGCACGGCGATCGGCGAGGCGGTCTCGCGTGCCACCGCGGTGAGATCGGCTCCCGCACCGGGGTTCACCGCCTCGATCCCGCCCGACGCCATGAGGTTCGCCGCGAACGTGGTGCGTCCGTTGTGTTCCGCGACGCTGCCCAACGGCGCCAGCAGCACCACCGGGCGACTGCCCTTGTCCGCCAACACCGCGTCGCTGCGATCACGCAGCGCCTCGAACTCGGCGGCGTACCGCGTCGCGGGACGTCCGGCGACGGTGCCGTTCCCCGAGGCCGCGGGCGACGGCTCCTGCAGGTTCGGGAACTCGTTGACACCGGTGACCGCGGTGCGGCGGTGGGCGATGTCGCTCGCACGGGCAGCTCGGGTCTCGTCGACCCGGCGCGCGATCTCACCGGACTCCAGCGCGGCGCGGTAACCGCCGGCGGCCTCGACCGCCTGCAGAACCGACCACGCCGAGTCCGCGAGCGCGTCGGTGAGCGACTCGACGTACCAGGAACCACCGGCCGGATCGACCACCCGACCCAGGTGGGACTCCTCGAGCAGGAGCAGCTGGGTGTTGCGCGCGATCCGTGCGGCGAAGGTCTGCGAGACGTCCGCGGCGCCGCCGGGAATCGCGGCGTCGAACGGCAGGACGGTCACCGCGTCGGCTCCGCCCACACCGGCGCCGAACGCGGCCAGCGTCGTGCGCAGCATGTTCACCCAGGGATCGCGCTGCGTCATCATCGCCGCCGAGGTGACGGCGTGCTGTGGGGCCCCGCCGTGCTCCGGCGCCCCGAGCACCTCGGCCACCCGGGCCCAGACCCGCCGGGCCGCACGGAACTTGGCGATGGTCTCGAACTGCTCGTCGGTGGCCGCGAGCCGGAACTCCACCTGTCCCAATGCCTCGACAGTGGACAGTCCCGCCGCCGTGAGCGCGCGCAGATACTCGAGTCCGGCCGCGACGGTCAGGCCGACCTCCTGCGCGTCTGCCGACCCGGCAGCGTGGAACACGGTGCCGTCCAACGTGATCGCGCGCACCCGCTCGGTGCGCGCCACTGCCCGCACCGCGAGATCGATCGCGTCCTGCTCGTTCGCACCCGGGAGGTCGGCGAATCGATCGGTCAGCGGCGACGCCCCCAGTCGGACGTCGGCGGCGGCACCGCGCTCGTCCAGGAGCGCGAACAGCGCGTCGGCCACCGCTGTGACGTCCGCACCCGCGTCCAGTGTCAGGGGCGCGAGGTCGAGCAGGACCCCGTCGAGTGCGCGGGCCAGGCCCTCGGCGCCCACGGACGCCGTGTCGAGCCACAGGGCGCTCGTGCCGTTCTGCAGCGCGTCGAGGAGCTGGTCGTTGAGCGTCGCCGCGTCCGAGTCCGCACCGGCGGGACGACCGAACCGACCGGCGACCAGCCACCCGACGTTGACGTCGCGATGCGCGTCCGTGCCGCGCGTGAAGGGGAAGGTGCCGGGCAGCGGAGCCTCGGCAGTCTCGTCCAGCGGCCCGTACAGGGGCCGCACCGTGACCCCGTCGTACGTGGTCACCTCGAGCAGCGTCTCCGGATGCTCGGGGAGCTCCGAGACGTCCACCCGACGAGCCTTGGCCAGCACCCCGGCCACGCCGCGGCGCCAGGTCGCGAAACCCTCCTCGGCGCTGCTCACCGGTACGGCCGCGCCGACGTCCTCGGCAGCGACGGAATCCGGTGTCCCGGTGTGTGACGTGGCCATGTGTCCCTTTCGCGCCTGCGGATGCTGTGATGTTAACCGCACTCCGGGCACGCTATCCCGAGTCCCATCACAGTGGCCTGAGACAAACTTCACACTAGTAGGGCGTCCGAGCATCGGTCCTCCTAGTGACCGTTCCGACCCGCGTCGACGAGCACCGCTCGCATCGCTCTTCGGTAGCGTGAGCAGACGTGACGACCCCCGACATCGACCCGCACGACACAGTGCCGTCGGAGGAGTCGATCGTCGTCGGAGGCCGCCGCGCGCTCGTGCTGCGCGTGGCCGCGACCGTCACCGTGCTCGCCGCCCTGATCGTCGTGGCACTGCTCGTACCCCTCCCCACCATCGACCGCGTGCGGGAGTGGGCCGTCGCCGTCGGGCCGGCCTTTCCCCTCGTCTTCTTCGCGGCGCACGCGATCATCACGGTGGCGCCGATCCCCCGCACCCTGTTCACGGTGTCGGCGGGTGTGCTGTTCGGACCCGTGACGGGGGTCGGTGTGGCGGTCGCAGCGACGACCGTGAGTGCAGTGCTCGCGTTCCTGCTGGTCCGAGCACTCGGCCGCGACGTGGTGACCGCACGCTGGGACCATCCGGTGATCCGGGCCGTCGATTCCCGTCTCGCGCGACGGGGATGGTTGGCGGTGGGGAGTCTTCGACTCATCGCGCCGGTGCCGTTCTCGGTGGTCAATTACTCCGCCGGCCTGTCTTCGGTGGCCGTGGTGCCGTTCGCGCTGGCGACGGTGGTCGGGGTGATCCCGGGAACGGTCGGCATCGTGTTGCTCGGCGACGCTCTGGCCGGTCACGGCGATCCGGTCCTGCTCGCGATCTCGGGGGTCTGCATTGCCGTGGGCGTCGTGGGACTGATCCTGGACGCGCGGATGCCGGTGACCGGCGATCGATGAGGTCAAGGTCACGGGCTTGATGTGGCCGGATCAAGGTCGACGATGAACTCTGTGCGTCGCAACGCATCAAGACTCGAGGCTTGATTCCGGCTGATCAAGCTTCTAGGGTTGATCGATGTTCGTTCTGACCGTGGACCAACGCGGAAGTCGACGCGACATCGATCGCGTCGCCGACATCCTCGACCGAGCCACCGACCTGGTGCGCCCGTTCGAACGCACGGCCGGCGACGAGGTCCAGGGTGTGGCGGACGACGCGTCTGTGGCACTCGACCTCGCCCTCGACTTCCTCGAGGACGGGCACTGGAGCGTCGGGATCGGGGTGGGGGCCGTGGAGGATCCGTTGCCACGCTCCACCAGAGCGGGTCGGGGCCCGGCGTTCGAAGCCGCGCGGGACGCCGTCGACAGCGCCAAGAACGCCGTCGCCCACATCGCGGTCCGCGGCGGTGACGCCGAGTCCGCCGGCGATGCCGACGCCGTCGTGGCACTGCTGGCACTGCTCCTGGTCCGGCGCACCGAGCAGGGCCGCGCCGCGGTCGACAGTGTCCGCAGGCTCGGATCGCAGACCGCCGTCGCCGAGGAACTGTCCATCACACCGCAGGCCGTGTCCCAACGACTGGCCGTCGCGGGGTGGCAGGCCGAGCGTGCAGCACGACCGGTCGTGGCGCGGATGCTCGCGCTCGCCGATCTGCGCGCACGCGGAACGGACGCCTGATGGCGACCACCCTCGCGCTGCTCGCACTCGCGCTCTCCGCCGGAGCAGCACTGCTTCCCGCCCGACCGGTGCCGACGATCCCACCGACGGCTGCGCCGGGACGCCGCGTCCGGTGGCTGCCGCCGCTGCGCTGGTGGATTCCGGCACTCCTGTCCGCCGGGATGCTCGCACTGGCGGGTCTCGCCGCCGCGATCGCCGGCGCACCGGTCACCGGGCCACCACTCGTCGTCGCGATGGTCCTGGTCGTCGCGGTCGCCGTCACCGGCGGCACCGTCGTCGTTCCCGCGGTCTTCCATCTCGCGCGCCGACGGCCCGAGCCCGGAGACGGCGATGCCGACGACGAGCGCCCCGTCCTGCGTGGGGGGCTCGTCATCGGCACACTCGAACGCATCGCCGTCGTGGTCGCAGTGCTCACGGGGTGGCCCGAGGGCATCGCCGTCGTGCTCGCGGTGAAGGGACTCGCGCGCTACCCCGAACTCCGCGATCCGCGGGCGTCCGAGTACTTCATCATCGGCACCTTCACCAGCGTGCTCTGGGCACTCGCCGCGGGCGGCATCGGCGCGGGTCTGGCTGCCTGACCGTCAGCGGTCCAGTTCGCGCGGAGCGTCGTCGCCCGACCCGGACCCGTCCGGCGTGGAGGCCTCGACGGCCTTTGCGGGCTCCGGAGCCGAGTCCCGCGCCGGGTTGGGTGCGGCGGCCAACGACGTGTCGACAGGCTTGCGTGCCACGGCCTCGGCGTCGGCCACCGCCCGAGCGATGGCCGGGTCCGTCTTCGTGTCGAACCAGTCGGCCACTTCCGCGGAGTCGTCCTCCGGCTTGGAGTGCGTCTCGCCCTGGTCGCTGGGCTCGAAACGGAAGACGCCGTCGTCGCCCGGCGCACCGAGATTCTTGGCAAAGCCCTTCAGGGCATCACCGAAGTCGGACGGCACCACCCACATCTTGTTCGCATCACCCTGCGCCATCTTCGGCAGCGTCTGCAGGTACTGGTAGGCGAGCAACTCGGGCGTCGGCTTGCCGGCCTTGATCGCCTCGAACACCTTCTCGATGGCCTTCGCCTCACCCTGTGCGTTGAGGTACTTGGCCGCCCGCTCACCCTGCGCACGGAGGATGCGGGACTGACGCTCACCCTCGGCGGAGAGAATGGCGGCCTGCTTGGCGCCCTCCGCGGACAGGATCTGCGACTGCTTGTCACCCTCGGCCGTCTTGATGGACGACTCACGGTGTCCCTCGGCCGTGAGGATGGTGGCGCGCTTCTCGCGGTCCGCCTTCATCTGCTTCTCCATCGACTCCTGGATGGAGGGCGGCGGATCGATGCTCTTGAGCTCCACTCGGGCGACACGCAGGCCCCATCGCCCGGTGGCCTCGTCCAACACTCCGCGGAGCTGGCCGTTGATGGAGTCACGCGAGGTGAGCGTCTCCTCCAGGGTCATACCGCCGACCACGTTGCGAAGCGTCGTCGTGGTGAGCTGCTCGACACCGACGATGTAGTTGCTGATCTCGTAGACCGCGGCCTGCGGGGTGGTGACCTGGAAGTACACGACGGTGTCGATGGACACCGTCAGGTTGTCCTGCGTGATCACCGGCTGCGGTGGGAAGGACACGACGCGCTCACGCAGGTCGACCTTCGCTCGGACACGGTCGACGAACGGCACGAGGAACGTGAGCTGCCCGGAGACCGTCTTGGAGTATCGGCCCAGACGCTCGATCACCGCGGCCTCGGCCTGCGGCACGAGCGTCACCGACTTCGCCACCACCACGGCGACGAACAGCACCACCACGGCAAGGGCGATCAAGGCGGCATAGTCACCCATCTAGGGTCCTTTCCACACGACGGCCGTGGCGCCGTCGATCTTCATCACGGTCACGGTCGTTCCGGCCGCGTACACCTCGGTGGGATCGAGCGGACGAGCCGTCCACACGTCACCGTCCAGCCGCACCGTGCCGGAGTGCTGATCGATGGCATCCAGCACCTGCGCGGATCGCCCGGTGAGCGCGGCGATCCCGGTGGGGGTCGGCGGGGGCGTCGAGAACCGGCGGGTCAGCACCGGCCGGACACCCAGGATGAGGGCTCCGGACAGGATCGCGAACACGATCGCGTCGCCCCACACGGGGAAGTCGGTCAGCGCCGAGATGCCCGCGGTACCCAGGGCCCCGCCGGCCAGCATGAGAAGGAAGAAATCTCCGGACAGCGCTTCACCCGCAGCGAGAATCACCGCTCCGACGAGCCACAGAAGTGCAACCACGAACTCCACAGTAGCGACGAACGACGAGCCCGTGGGGTGCGCGCGACCGTCGTGGGGAGATCGTTACCGACCTGTCTCCCCGTTCTCGTCATCCAGGGTGACGAAGTCGACGAGGCGCTCCACCGCGCCGATGAGCGGCGCCTCGAGATCGCGAAAACTGGACACCGCACCGTAGACCCGGCGCCACCCGTCCTGCGGTGTGCCCCAACCCAACTCGCGGCAGATGCCGGTCTTCCAGTCGGTGCCGCGCGGGATCCGTGGCCATGCCTCGATGCCCACCGCGGCGGGCTTCACCGCCTCCCACACATCGATGTAGGGGTGTCCCGTGACCGTCACGTACGGGCCGAGCGACCGCGTCAGGCGGTCCTCCTTCGAACCGTCGACGAGGTGGTCGACGAGAACCCCCACCCTGCGTCCCGGCCCGGGTCCGAACTCCTGCAACCGCTCTGCCAGGTTGTCCAGTCCCTCGAGATGCTCGACGACCACACCCTCGACCCTCAGGTCGTGGCCCCAGACCCGTTCGACGATGGCGGCGTCGTGAATGCCCTCCACCCAGATACGGCTGGGCAGAGCCACTTTCGCTCGTACGTTCTCCACCCGCGTCGACCCGGAGGCCGAGCGGGTCGGAGCGACGGCACGGGTCGGCGCCGGACGCGTCAGCGTCACCGGGCTTCCGTCGACGAGGAAGGCGGCCTCGCGCATCGCGAAGAGCCTCCGTACGCCTCGGCCGTCCTCGAGCCGGACGAAGTCACCGTCGTACGTGCGCTCGAAACCCACCACGGCGCCGCAGAATCCGGTCGCCGCGTCCTCGACCACCACGTCCCGTTCGGCCGCCATCGTCGGGACCACGCGTCGCGCTCGCCTCGCGTGCCCGGCGAAGATGTCGCCGCCGTACCGGTTGTCCGCTGTCATCGTCTTCCCTCGCCCTCCGCGCTCACTCCCGGGACAGGACTGTCGGGTCACCGGGCCGTCCCACGGTATCGGCGCCGCGCACTCCCCGACCGCAGCCACGCCGGTCGCCTCCGACGCCGCCTATGATCGGACGGTGTCGTCCCCATCCTCGAGCCTCGCCATCTGGTGCGGCGCCTGGCTCGCCGGAGCCGCGCCGCCCGACGACGTGATCGATGCCCTCACCGAGTGGGCACCGTTGGCCCTCGTCGTCGCCGCCGATCCCGAGACAGCCGAGCGGCACGACCTCCCGTGGCCCACTCCTCGTGACGTCGGCATCGCCCAGTTGCTCCGAGTCGTCCGCGCCGCGGCGCCCGTCGGCGACCGCGAGGTGACCGTCGACATGGTTCTTCCCGCCCCCGGTGACGTCGCCGGGCTGCCGACCGACTCCGCGTTCTCGGCAGCCGCCGTGCTCGCGGGCGAAGGCGTCGTCATCGGAGTGCCGGGGCAGCGGGGTGTCGGACTCGTCCCCACCGACGAGGGCCCCGACGTCATGCGGTGGACGGTGTTCACCGTCACCGTGCCGGTCACCTACCAGGAGCTGGCGCTCGGGGAGATCGAGTACTCGATGCGGGACACCGTCCGGAGTGCGGCCGAGGCCCTCACCGCGGTGCAGACGGTCGACACCGGCCGTTCCGGCGGCGACCCGCACACGATGATTGCCGAGCGCCTCGCCATCGCGAGCCGCCATCGCTACCCGCCGCTCCCCGAACGCACCACCCGAGTTCTCGACACGGCCGACCGGGTGGACGCCATCCTCGCGGCCGCGCAGACGTCGGCGCCCTCGGAGGCACCCAGCAGCAGCGGTGCCGAGGCCCGCGAAGCCGTGCTCCGACCGTTGCGTCGCGCCGTGCGCGCCGCGCGCCGTGCCGCCGTGCGCGCCGCCGTGGACGGGTACCTGTCGCCCGATCGACGCTAGCGGTACCCCCTCGCGCGAGTACGTCCGTAGTGTCGCGATCCATGCCCGGATCACGACACTTTCGGCGTACTCGCGGGTGGGTGGTTCCCGGGATGTTCGAGCTGTCAGGCCGGGCGGCGACGCACCGGGGGCTCACAGCAGCCGGGATTGCACGGCGTTCCGTCGACGGTGGTCCCGAAGGCGGGCTCGGAACCCAGACGCAGCGGCGCGGTGCCCACGGTGCGTTCCTCGACCAGCGTGCGCACGAGCCGGGCGAATCGAGGGTCCGCACCCGGGGTGCCGGCACGCTCGAGAGCGATGCCGAGTTCCTGCGCCTTCTCGACCGCCTCGGTGTCCAGGTCCCACACCACCTCGAGGTGATCCGAGACGAACCCGACCGGGCAGATCACCACGGCGTCGACGTCCGTCTCCGCCAGGGCCTCGAGGTGATCGCAGATGTCGGGATCCAGCCACGGGATCTGCGGCGGTCCCGACCGGGACTGCCACACGACGTCGAACTCGTCGACACCTGCTGCGGCGGCGCACAATCGGGACGCCTCGGTGACCTGACGGCTGTAGAGGTGGCCGCCCGCCGACGGCGGACCCGCGGCCTCGTCCGCCGAGACGGGCACCGAGTGCGCCGTGAAGACCACGCGAGCACCGGCCCGGCGATCCGCCGGAAGCCTGCCGATCGCCGCGCGGATCGCGTCGGCGAAGGCATCCACCATGAGCGGATGGTCGTAGTACTGCCGCAGTTTCGTGAGCTGCGGAGCGCCCTCCCCCACGGCGGCGCGGGCGCGGGCGATGTCTTCGTGGTACTGCCGACAGCCCGAGTACCCGCCCCAGGCCGAGGTGGGGAACACCAGCGCGTTGCGCACACCGTCGGCCTGCATCGCGGCGACGGTGTCCTCCGCCATGGGATGCCAGTTGCGGTTGCCGAAGTACACGGGCAGGTCGATGCCCGTGAGCGCGAACTCGGTCTCGACCGCGGCGATGATCTCGCGGTTGAGTCGGTTGATCGGCGAGACCCCACCGAAGTGGTGATAGTGCTCGGCGACGGCATCGAGGCGCTCGGGCGGGATTCCGCGGCCACGGGTGACGTTCTCCAGGAACGGCCGCACCTCGTCCGGCCCCTCGGGCCCACCGAAGGACAGCAGCAGAAGCGCGTCGTAGGTCATGACGCCATTGTGCCGGAACCCGTTTCGGTGGACCCGAGAGGATGCTCGGATCGAGGCGAGATGTCAGAGATTCTCGGGCAGCCAGGTGTTGTGGCTCGCGCCGCCGTCGACGTAGACGATCGACCCGGTGGTCGCCGGCAGCCAGTCCGACAGCAGCGCGCAGATCGACTTGGCCACGGCCGTCGGGTCGTTGAAGTTCCAGCCGATCGGGGACGCACCGTTCCAGTACTCGTTGAGCTGGTTCATCTTGTCCGCGTCACCCGTCGCGGTACCCGCGATGGCCTTGGCGGCGAGCGTCTTGATCGGGCCCGCGGCGACCAGGTTGGAACGGACCTTCTTGGCCTCGCCTACCTCGCGGGCGACGTAGCGGTTGACCGACTCGAGCGCAGCCTTCGCCACGCCCATCCAGTTGTAGAACGGCATCGCCGTGCGCGGATCGAAGTCCATGCCGACGATCGATCCACCCTCGTTCATGACGGGGAGCACGGCGCGTGCGAGCGAGGCGTAGGACCAGGCGGAGATCTGGAACGCAGCGGCGGCGTCGGGACCCGGTCCCTCGAGGAACGGCTTGGACCCCGGACCCATCAGGGTGCGCGGAGCGAACGCGATGGAGTGCAGAACGCCGTCGATGCCCTCCGGAGCGACCTCGGAGATGCGACCGGCGAGCGCGGCGAGATGCTCCTCGTTCGTCGCGTCCAGCTCGATCGCCGGCGGCACGGGCTCCGGCAGTCGCTGGGCGATCCTGTCGATCAGTCGCAGCCGGTCGAACCCGGTGATGACGACCTTGGCGCCCTGTTCCTGCGCGACCTTGGCCGCGTGGAACGCGATGGACGCGTCGGTGATGATCCCGGTGATCAGGATGGTCTTGCCTTCGAGCAGTCCGCCCATGTGCGTGTGCCTTTCGTGTGAAGTCTGGTGTGCCCGAGTCGATCGGGCAGGAGTCGGGACGAGGTGGGCTAGTGGCCCATGCCCATACCGCCGTCGACCGGGATGATCGCGCCGGAGACGTAGCTCGAATCGGGTGACGCGAGGAAGCTCACCACCGCGGCGACGTCCTCGGGAGTACCGAGTCGCTTCAGCGGGATGTACTCGCGCGCGGTGTCCCGGAGTTTGTCGTCGAGCTCGGCCGTCATGTCGGTCTCGATGAACCCGGGTGCCACGACGTTCGCGGTGATCGAACGCGAGCCCAGCTCACGGGTGAGCGAGCGCGCCATGCCGACGACACCCGCCTTGGAGGACGCGTAGTTGATCTGGCCGGGTCCGCCGGCCTGACCGACGACGGAACCGAGGAAGACGAACCGTCCGAAGCGTGCCCGCAGCATCGAGCGGCTCGCTCGCTTGGCCACCCGGAACGCGCCGGTGAGATTGGCGTCGATGACGGAGGTGAACTGCTCCTCGGTCATCCGCATCAGCAGGGTGTCGTCCGTGATGCCCGCGTTGGCGACGAGCACCTCGACGGGGCCCTGATGCTTCTCCACCTCAGTGAACGCGGCATCGACGGACGCGGTGTCGGTGACATCGCACTGCACCCCGAACAGTCCGTCCGGTGCACCCGAGCTGCGGTGCGTGACCGCGACCTTGTGGCCGTCCGCGGCGAGTCGGCGGGCCACGGCCAGGCCGATGCCCCGATTACCGCCGGTGACGAGCACGGACCGGGAGACGAATCCCCCGCCGGCCGTCGCGTCGGGTGTCGCGGACTCGGGCGCAGAGGACATACGGATGAACCTTCTCTCTCGGGGGTGCTGCTCGCAGCAACGGCCAGTCGGTGGGCGATCACGGACGTCGTCGATCGCCTCGACCCGCGCGTACTTTACCGATGCGTGTCAGGGGACTCGCTGGCGTAGTGACAATGCTGTGACAAGTCCCGCCGACACGAACAGCACTCCGGCGATCAACCAGGGCCGACTCGCGTCACCGCGGGTGGTCTCGTAGCCGATCTGCTCCTCGAGCGTGTCGTACACCTCGGTGAGTTCCTCGAGACTCGACGCCGTGAAGAAGTTGCCACCCGACAGGCGTGCGATCTCCTCGAGCGACGGGTCGTCGACGGGCACCGCGACGCGCTGGGTGTCGCCCTGCTCGTCGGTGATGTCCACCGTGCCGTAACTGGTGCCGAACGAGATGGTGGAGACCGGGATCCCCTTCGTCTCCGCCTCGCGGGCCGCCGTGTACCCACCGCGCGGGTCGTCCGGGTTCTCGGGAACGGTCTGCTTGCCGTCGGACAGCAGCACGATCCGTGCCGGCGGCGCCGCGTCCGATCCACCGAGCACCGCGCCGAGTGTCTCGATCGACTGCATCGCCGTGAAGATGGACTCGCCCGTGGCGGTCCGCTCGGCCAGCTGCAGCCGATCGATGGCCGATTTCGTCGCCTCACGATCGGTGGTCGGTGAGACCAGCACCGATGCCGTGCCCGCGAACGCGACGAGTCCGAGGTTGATGCCGGGAGTCAGGCCGTCGGCGAACTGCTTGCCGGCCTCCTGCGCCGCTGCCAGTCGCGTCGGTTGGACGTCGGTGGCCTCCATCGACAACGACACGTCGATGACCAGCATGACCGTCGCCCGATTACGCGGAACCCGTTGATCGGACGTCGGTCCGGCCAGGGCGACGGTCAGGAAGAGCAACCCGACGAGCACGAGCGCCGTGGGGACGTGGCGCACCAGTCCGGGGCGCTGCGGTGCGACGCGTTCGAGCAACTCCATGTTGGTGAAGCGCATGGTGTTGCGCTGACGGCGGCGCTGCGCGAGCACGTAGGCCACCACCAGGCCCGCGACCACGAGGAGGAAGAGCAGCCACCAGGGTGACGAGAAATCGGACAGGCTCACCGCGTACTCGCTCCCATGCTCGCGCCGTGGCGTCGCCGGGACACGAAGCGGACGACGTCGGCGATCCAGTCGCCGTCCGTCCGCAGGGTGAGCCGAGGCGCGCTGCAGCCACGCAGGATCTTCTCGACGTTCGCGCGGTGCGCCGCAGCGGCGGCCGCGAAGTCCTCCCGCAACCGGGGTGTCGTGCTGAACTCCCGCGTCCGTCCCGTCTCCGGGTCGTGCAACACCACGTCACCGACATCCGGCAGCTCGAGGTCGCGGGGGTCGACGACCTCCACGGCCAGCACGTCGTGGCGGGCCGCCAGGGCGCGGAGCGGACGCTCCCAGTCCGTCGGACCGAGGAAGTCGCTGACGACGACCACCATGCCGCGTCGACGTTCGGGCCGTCGCAGAGCGTCGATGGCGCCGACGAAGTCGCCGCGGGTGCCGTCGGGTGCGTGCGGTGTGGTGGCCACGGTGCGGAGCAGGGACTGGATGTGCGCCCGACCGCCCCGCGCGGGGACCCGGACGACGCGTTCGCCCGTCGCGACGACGGCGCCGATGCGGTTGCCGCCGCCACTGGTCAGATGCGCGATGGCCGATGTGGCCGCGACGGCGAGGTCCCGCTTCTCGCACCCCGCGGTGCCGAAGTCGAGGGAGGCCGACAGGTCGATCGCCATCCACGTCTCGAGCTCGCGGTCCGCGACGCTCTGCCGAACGTGGGGGTGCGTCGTCCTCGCGGTGACGGACCAGTCCATCTGACGTACGTCGTCGCCCGGCTGATACTCGCGTGCATCGCCCGGCTCGGAACCCGGGCCCGGGATGAGGCCCAGATGATCGCCGTGCAGAACGCCGTCGAGGCGCCGACGAACGGTCAGCTCGAGGGTGCGCAGCGCAGCCGACAACCGAGGGTCCTCCAGCGATCCCGAGGCGAAGGACGGGGGCGCACCGCGCAACGACTGCTGCACGGCGGGCGCGCCTAACACCGGATCACCGGGCCGGCCACCCGTGGGTGACGCCATGGTCACCGCGTGGGATCGGTCGCGGGAGTCTGCTTCTGCATCCACGGCGCCGGGCCACCCTGCTGAGGACCGTTCTGCTGGGGGCCACCCTGCTGCGACGGTCCGTCGGGACCGGGCTGCGGGGGTCCGGGCTGGAACTGCTGCGGTCCGCCCGGTCCCTGCTGCTGGGGGCCGTTCTGTAGGGGTCCGTTCTGCTGAGGACCGTTCTGCTGAGGACCGTTGTGCTGGGGAGCCGGCGCCTGCTGCTGGACCGGCTGGGCGCCGACCTGCGGCAGACCCACGGTCTGCAGGATGCGCGTGATGATCTGCTCGGGTGTGATCTCGTCGGCCAGGGCGTCGTACGAGAGTACGAGACGGTGCCGCAGCACGTCCGGCACCACGTCGAGGACGTCCTGCGGCACGACGTAGTCCCGTCCACGCAGGAACGCCAGCGCACGGGAGGCACTGATGATGCCGAGGGTCGCACGGGGTGACGCGCCGTAGGCGATCCAGCCGGCCACGTCGTCGAGGCCCACGTCGCGCGGAGTACGGGTGGCGGCGATGACGCGCACGACGTAGTCGACCAGAGCATGGTGGACGAACACGGACGCCGCGACGTTCTGGAGGCGCACCAACTCGACCGGGTCGAGGATCTGCTTGGGCTTCGGTGCCGCGACGCCCATGCGGTAGACGATCTCGCGCTCCTCCTCGACCGTCGGGTAGTCCACGACGATCTTGAACAGGAAGCGGTCGCGCTGCGCCTCGGGAAGGGGGTACACGCCCTCGTTCTCGATGGGGTTCTGCGTCGCCATGACCAGGAACGGATCCGGCATGGGGTACGTGTGACCACCGATGGAGACGTGGCGCTCGGCCATCACCTCGAGGAGAGCCGACTGCACCTTGGCCGGAGCTCGGTTGATCTCGTCCGCGAGCACGAAGTTCGCGACCACCGGGCCGAGCTCGGTGTCGAATTCTTCTTTGCCCTGACGGTAGATGCGCGTACCGATGAGGTCGGTGGGCACCAGGTCGGGCGTGAACTGCACGCGGGAGAACGAGCCCCCGACCACCGTCGCGAACGTCTCCACCGCCAACGTCTTCGCCACACCGGGAACACCCTCGAGCAGGACGTGCCCCCGTGCGAGAAGCCCGACGAGGATGCGTTCGACCAGTCGGTCCTGACCGACGATGACGCGTTTGACCTCGTAGACGGCCTTCTCGAGCGTCTGCACGTCCCGAGAGATGTCGGTCGTGTCGGTCTCTCGTGACGTCACCTGTGGAACCACCGCTTTCTACCCGGACTCTGCTGCCGAGCACCACTATTGCAGGTGGCGAGGACACATGACGTTCTACCTGCTCGGACGGGGTGTCACTCCACCATGCGGACGGCGTACGGCGTCATGCCGTCGAAACGGACGGGCGACACCTTCACCACCGATCCCGACTGCGGAGCCTCGAGCATCTTGCCGTCACCGAGGTAGAGGGCGACGTGCTGCGAGGCGCCCGGACCGTAGAAGATCATGTCGCCGCGGCGCATCTGGGACGACGGCACCTGCTTGCCGGCCGTGTACTGGTAGCCGGTGTAGTGCGGGAGCGAGATCCCGAGTCCACCGAAGGCGTACATCATGAGGCCGGAGCAGTCGAAGCCCACCTTGTTGTAGTCGCCGTAGCTGTCGGCGACACCGCCGTCGCGGATGCCCTTGGTCGGCCCGTTCTCGTTGCCGCCACCCCACGAGTAGGGGGTGCCCAACACGGACATGCCGCGGTCGATGACGAGTTCGATGGCTGCGGACCCGGTGAGCGACGGATCCTTGGTGGCGGTCCCGCGACCGCCGCCGGACGACGTGCTGCCGGACGACGTGCTGCCCGACGACGTGCTGCCCGACGACGTGCTGCCCGACGACGAGGTACCCGAGGACGTGCCGCCCGAGGACGAGGTACCGGACGACGTGCCGCCCGAGGACGAGGTACCGGACGACGTGCCGCCCGACGAGGTGCCGCTCGACGTCGATCCGGTCAGGTCGGTGTGGTCGCGCTCCCCGTCCACCAACGCTGCGGCACGATCGGCGGCGGCCTGGTTCGCGGCCACCCGGGCGGCCGCGGCCACCGCTGCCTCCTGCGCTGCCTGCGCGGCTGCCGCGGCGGCGGCTTCCTCCGCCTGACGCTGCTGGTCCCACTGCGAGTACGCGTCGCGCTGTCCCTCGAGCCCCGCGGCGTCGTTGCGCGCCTGCTCGAGCTCGGCGGAGGCGCTGTCCCGCTGTGCCTCGACGGCCGCCTTCTGCGCTGCCTGCTCCTGCTGTGCGGACACGGCCGCGGCGATGGCCTGTTCCGCCTCGTCCTTCTTCGCGTCCGCTTCCGCGGAGGCACGGTCGGCCTCGATCTTGCTCTGGCGTGCGGTGGAGTCTCGGTTGGCCTCCTCGGTACGCGCCCGCTGCAGGCTGTCCAGGGTGGCGTTCTGCTTGGCGGACAGCATCCGCAGGATCTGCGCGCGATCGAGCACGTCCTGCGGCCCCTGCGCGTCCAGGAGTGAGGAGACACCGGCGGACCCGGTGCCCTTGACGTAGTCGGTGACGGCGAAGGCGTCGAACTTCTTCTGCGCGTCGGAGATCATCTGGCCGGCGTCGCGGAGGGCCTGTTGCGCGATGCCGACGGCCGCGGCGGCGGCGTCGGCGACGGTACGAGCGTTCTGCAGGTCGACGAGGGCCTTGTTGACGTCCTCGCGCTTGACGGCCACCTGCGCGTCGATCGCGGCGAGTTGCTGGTTGGCCGAGGCAACCTGGTCGATGAGTCGACCGACTCGTCCGAGCTGGTCCCCCACGCGCGCGCCGGCGGCGGCGATGTCGGAGTCGGAGGGATTGGGCGGGGGCGGCGGCACGGCGGACGCGAGACTCGGTGCGAGGAACCCCGTCCCGGACAGCAGCAGCGTCGTCGCGACGACGGCGCCCCCGATCGTGCGACGCAGAGCCCGCGATCGACCGACGTGCCGTCGACCTCCGGAGTATCGCTTCACCTGTTCGTCTCCCTCACGTCCGCAGTGCGGATTCACCCACCGCACGCGTGGGGAGGACACGACGCAGCGTGACAGGATCCCGGACCACAGCCGACAACGGCCGACCCGGGAGCAACGATCAGCCCCTCTGCGACACTTCTTCCCCAAGCAGTGCCATGCGAACCGTACGACACTTCGAACGCTTAAGGAACTCCAGTCACAAATGACACATGTGTCATTCCGCCGACCGCATCCGCGCTGATCAGGACGTTGTCCGAGAAAGATTCGTTGAGACTTTTTTGGGAACGGTCACTGCCCGTCGGGCGTGACGGCCTCTCGATCGGTGACATCTCCCGAACGATGACGGCGTTCGTTCACCCACCAGGTGCCGCCGAGCACGGCGACGACCACGAGAACGAGGCCCAGAGTGATGCCGGTCCACGGTGGGCCGGGCTCGACGAGCACGTCGAGGAAGTTGTCCGCGGACTGCACCGCGTTGCCGGTGTACGCCTGATCCTGACCCGCTTCGAGCGTCACGCGATCGATCGAGTCGCTGAACGTGCCGACCTGTCCCGGACCGATCACGAGGACCGTCCCACCGTCGGTGGCACCGACTGACGTGGCGAGATCGCGGAGCTGCGAATCGAGCGGCGCCGGCGCGTCGAGCACGACGATGCTCAGGTCGATACCGTGCTCGCCGGCGCGCGCCACGACACCCTCGAGCCCGACGACGTCCTGACCCGGCGCGGCCACCCCGTCGTCCGCGACGTCGGCGAGGGTCGCCTGCAGGTCGACGAACGTCGGCACCTCGCTGATCATCGGGAGGGCGACCAGCGGCTGATCACTCAGCGGTAGGGCCGGGAGAGGAGAGAGAGACATCGTCCGTCCGTTGTCGTGGATCGCGAGGCGATGCGGTGGATCGCGAGGCGATGATGGTCGAAGTGTGTGCGCCGTCGAGCGGGACCCTACGGGACGGGACCGTCGCCGAGTCCGAGGCGCACCGAGGTGCACGGAGGCAGCCCTTCGTTGCGCCCGGAACGCTGCCGGGGAACGATGAGTGCGCACCACGGTGAGAGCGACACGGCGATTCGGCCACTCGTTCTCACAGGACAAGCGTACTGTTAGAATCGAAACACCGAGACTGCGGCGGCCTCGACGCCACCCGGGTGCACCCTCACCCACGGCGATGTCCGCCCGCTCTCGCCACGCCGTCGACACAGCCCCGTCGACGGCAGCCCAGAAGACGAGTGGAGCTGACGTGACCGCAAGTATCGATTCGTTCGGCGCCAAGGGAACGCTGGAGGTCGGAGAGAACTCGTACGAGATCTTCCGCCTGAAGGCCGTCCCCGGCACCGAGAAGTTGCCCTATGCCCTCAAGGTCCTCGCGGAGAATCTCCTGCGTACCGAGGACGGCGCGAACATCACCAAGGACCACATCGACGCGATCGCCGCGTGGGACCCGTCCGCCGATCCGAGCATCGAGATCCAGTTCACGCCGGCCCGCGTGATCATGCAGGACTTCACCGGTGTCCCCTGCATCGTGGACCTCGCGACCATGCGTGAGGCCGTCACCGCTCTCGGCGGCGACCCGGAGAAGGTCAACCCGCTCGCTCCGGCCGAGATGGTCATCGACCACTCCGTCATCATCGACGTGTTCGGCCGCGCGGACGCCTTCGAGCGCAACGTCGACATCGAGTACCAGCGCAACGGTGAGCGCTACCAGTTCCTGCGGTGGGGCCAGGGTGCGTTCGACGACTTCAAGGTCGTCCCGCCCGGCACCGGCATCGTGCACCAGGTCAACATCGAGCACCTCGCCCGCACCATCATGGTGCGGGGCGGTCAGGCCTACCCCGACACGTGTGTCGGCACCGATTCGCACACCACGATGGTCAACGGCCTCGGTGTGCTCGGCTGGGGCGTCGGCGGCATCGAGGCCGAGGCGGCCATGCTCGGCCAGCCCGTCTCCATGCTCATCCCCCGTGTCGTGGGCTTCAAGCTCAGCGGCGAGATCAAACCCGGCGTCACCGCGACCGACGTCGTGCTCACCGTCACCGACATGCTGCGCAAGCACGGCGTCGTCGGCAAGTTCGTCGAGTTCTACGGCGAGGGTGTGGCCGAGGTCCCCCTGGCCAACCGCGCGACGCTCGGCAACATGAGCCCCGAGTTCGGTTCCACCGCGGCGATCTTCCCGATCGACTCGGAGACCGTCGACTACCTGCGCCTGACCGGACGCTCCGACGAGCAGCTCGCGCTCGTCGAGGCGTACGCCAAGGAACAGGGCATGTGGCACGACCCCGAGAACGAGGCGACGTACTCCGAGTACCTCGAGCTCGACCTCGGCGACGTGGTGCCGTCCATCGCCGGACCGAAGCGTCCGCAGGACCGAATCCTGTTGTCGGAGTCCAAGATCGCGTTCCGCAAGGACATCCACAACTACGTGGGTGGCGAGGACGTCGACGCCACCCCGTCGAAGCTGGACGAGGCACTCGACGAGACGTTCCCGGGCTCGGATCCGGCCACGCTGTCCTTCGCCGACGACGATGCGGCTCCGCTGCACTCCGCCGCCGGCAACGCCGAGGGTCGCCCGACCAACCCGGTGCGCGTCGACTCGGACGAGCAGGGCTCGTTCGTCCTCGACCACGGCGCCGTCGCCATCGCGTCGATCACCTCGTGCACCAACACCTCGAACCCGTCGGTCATGCTCGGCGCTGCCCTGCTGGCCAAGAAGGCCGTCGACAAGGGTCTGACCAGCAAGCCGTGGGTCAAGACCTCGATGGCGCCGGGCTCACAGGTGGTCACCGACTACTACGACAAGGCCGGCATGTGGCCGTACCTGGAGAAGCTCGGCTTCTTCCTCGTCGGATACGGCTGCGCCACGTGCATCGGTAACTCGGGACCGCTCGATCCCAAGATCTCCGAGGCCATCCAGGACAACGACCTCACGGTCACCGCGGTCCTGTCCGGTAACCGCAACTTCGAGGGTCGCATCTCCCCCGACGTGAAGATGAACTACCTGGCGTCCCCGCCGCTCGTCATCGCCTACGCGCTGGCCGGCACCATGGACTTCGACTTCGAGCACGACGCACTCGGTCAGGACAACGAGGGCAACGACGTCTTCCTGAAGGACATCTGGCCCTCGCCCAAGGAGATCCAGGACACGATCGACTCGTCCATCTCCAAGGAGATGTACACCAAGGGCTACGCCGACGTCTTCAAGGGCGACGAACGCTGGCGCGGACTGCCCACCCCGGACGGCAAGACGTTCGAGTGGGACCCGCAGTCGACCTACGTGCGGAAGCCCCCGTACTTCGACGGCATGCCCAAGGACCCGGAAGCCGTCACGGACATCTCCGGTGCGCGCGTGCTGGCGTACCTCGGAGACTCGGTCACCACCGACCACATCTCCCCCGCCGGCAACATCAAGGCAGGAACGCCTGCTGCGCAGTACCTCGACGAGCACGGTGTCGAGCGCAAGGACTACAACTCCTTCGGCTCGCGTCGCGGCAACCACGAGGTCATGATCCGCGGAACGTTCGCGAACATCCGGCTGCGCAACCAGCTCCTCGACGACGTCTCGGGTGGCTACACCCGCGACTTCACGCAGGACGGTGGCCCGCAGGCCTTCATCTACGACGCGTCGCAGAACTACCAGAACGCCGGCATCCCGCTGGTCGTCCTGGGCGGCAAGGAGTACGGCTCCGGATCCTCGCGTGACTGGGCTGCCAAGGGCACCCGCCTGCTCGGCGTCAAGGCCGTCATCACCGAGTCGTTCGAGCGCATCCACCGCTCCAACCTCATCGGCATGGGCGTCGTCCCGCTGCAGTTCCCCGCCGGCGAGTCGGCGGCGTCGCTGAAGCTCGACGGCACCGAGACCTTCGACATCTCGGGCATCACCGAGCTGAACGAGGGCCGCACGCCGAAGACGATGCACGTCACCGCGACGAAGGAAGACGGCTCTGCCGTCGAGTTCGACGCCGTGGTCCGCATCGACACCCCCGGCGAGGCGGAGTACTACCGCAACGGCGGCATCCTGCAGTACGTGCTGCGCAACATGATCGGCTGATCACCGCAGTGATCACTGCCCCGTGAGGGGAGCAGAACGCGCACGACCGCGCCGCGATACCGCGTGTATCGCCGGTTCGGTCGTGCGCGTTCTGCGATCAGCACGATGTCCCCAGCACACGACAGGAGCACCGAGTGCCGAAGGTCAGTGACGACCATCTCGCGGCGCGCCGAAGTCAGATCCTCGACGGCGCGCGCCGCTGTTTCGCCGAATACGGTTACGAGGGCGCCACGGTGCGGCGACTCGAGGAGGCCACCTCGCTCTCGCGAGGAGCGATCTTCCACCACTTCAAGGACAAGGACGGGCTGTTCCTCGCGCTCGCCCGCGACGACGCGCGCCGCATGGCGGACGTCGCCGCCGAGCAGGGGCTCGTCCAGGTGATGCGGGACATGCTGGCCGCTCCCGACCAGTTCGACTGGCTCGGTACACGTCTGGAGATCGCCCGACGGCTCAAGACCGACGCCGAGTTCCGGGCCGGGTGGTCGGAGCGCTCGGTCGAGCTGCAGGACGCCGTCCTGTCACGTCTCGAGCGTCAGAAGTCTGCGGGCCGACTGCGGGACGACGTGCCCACCGCGGTACTGCTGGGATACCTCGACCTCGTCATGGACGGTCTCGTGACCCGCATCGCGTCGGGCCAGGGCACCGAGAATTTGTCGGCCGTCCTCGATCTGGTCGAGGAGTCGGTCCGTCGCGATCGGCCGTGAGCCGACTCAGGCGAGCGTGATCAGGTCGAGGTAGTCCTGCGACCAGTGGTCCTCGTTGCCGTCCGGCAGGAGGATCACTCGTTCGGGAGACAGTGCCTCGGCCGCACCCGGATCGTGCGTCACCAGCACGACGGCGCCCTTGTAGCTCCGCAGCGCCTCGAGGACCTGCTCACGCGAGATCGGGTCGAGGTTGTTGGTCGGCTCGTCGAGCAGCAGCACGTTGGCCGCCGACGAGACCAGGCCGGCGAGCGCGAGTCGCGTCTTCTCACCGCCGGAGAGAGTGCCGGCCGGCTGTTCGAGCTGCGGGCCGGTGAACATGAACGCACCGAGCAGAGACCGCAGCTCCTGCTCCGGGGTGTCCGGTGCCGCGTGCCGCACGTTCTCCCAGACCGACGCCATGTCATCGAGGGTGTCGTGTTCCTGGGCGAAGTAGCCGATGCGTAGACCGTGACCGGGCTCGATCTGGCCCGAGTCGCTCTTCTCCGTGCCGGCGAGGATGCGGAGCAGCGTCGTCTTGCCGGCGCCGTTGAGGCCGAGCACCACGACGCGGGAACCGCGGTCGATGGCCAGATCCACACCCGCGAAGATCTCCAGGGACCCGTACATCTTGGTGAGGTTCGACGCCATGAGCGGCGTCTTGCCGCACGGTGCGGGCTCGGGGAAGCGGATGTGTGCCACCCGGTCGGACACGCGTTCCTCGTCGAGGTTCGCCATCAGCTTGTCGGCACGCTTGGCCATGTTCTGGGCGGCCACGGCCTTGGTGGCCTTCGCACCCATCTTGGCGGCCTGCGCGCGCAGAGCGCCGGCCTTCTTCTCCGCGTTGGCACGCTCGCGGCGACGACGCTGCTCGTCCGTCGAGCGCGCGTCGAGGTACTTCTTCCAGTTCATGTTGTAGACGTCCGGCTCGCCGCGGACGGCATCGAGGAACCACACTCGGTTCACGACGTCGTTCAGCAGCTCCACATCGTGACTGATGACGATGAGCCCACCCTCGTGGCTCTGCAGGAAGCCGCGGAGCCAGGTGATGGAATCGGCGTCGAGGTGGTTGGTGGGCTCGTCGAGCAGCAGCGTGGTGGCCGAGCGACCACCACTGCCGTCGGACGCCGCGAACAGGATGCGTGCCAGCTCGACACGGCGGCGCTGACCGCCGGAGAGGGTGCGCAGGGGCTGCGCCAGGACACGGTCGGGAAGTCCGAGGCTGTTGCAGATGCGCGCCGCTTCGCTCTCGGCCACGTATCCGCCGAGCGAGGCGAAACGCTCCTCGAGCTCGCCGTATCGGCGGACGGCCTTGTCGAGGCGATCCTCGTCGGCCACCTCGGCCATGAGCGCCTGCTGCTTCTCCATGTCGTGGAGCAAGGTGTCGAGTCCGCGGGCGGACAGGACGCGGTCCTTGGCCAGCAGGTCGAGGTCGCCCTCCTTGGGGTCCTGCGGCAGGTAACCGATGTCCCCGGTGCGGGTGACCGAGCCGGCGTAGGGCTCGCCCTCTCCTGCCAGAATGCGGAGAGTGGTGGTCTTTCCGGCGCCGTTGCGGCCCACGAGGCCGATGCGGTCGCCGGCCTGTACGCGCAGGGCGGGCCCGGGAGCGGACAGAAGAGTACGCACGCCGGCACGAACCTCCAGGTCGGTGGCGGTGATCACGGTGCGAACTCCTCGATCGTCGTAGTTGTCCGGTGGCAGACCGGGCGCAGCGCGAAGTCGACTGCGCAGCAATCCCTCATTTTAACGCCTCCGCGGGCTCCCACGGTCCACGCAGACGTGACTCCGCTAACGTTCGACGCATGGAGAAGGAACAGGATCTGCAGGGGCGTGTCGCCGTGGTCACCGGCGCGAG
Source organism: Rhodococcus sp. UNC23MFCrub1.1 (assembly GCF_000686025.1). Classification (GTDB taxonomy): domain Bacteria; phylum Actinomycetota; class Actinomycetes; order Mycobacteriales; family Mycobacteriaceae; genus Rhodococcoides. The sequence continues at coordinate 398,513 of NZ_JMLQ01000003.1, read as the reverse complement.
CCGCGGAATCGGTCGGGCCATCGCGGCCGACCTCCTCGCTCGCGGCGCCGCCGTGACGGTGACCGCCCGCAAGAAGGAGCAGCTCGACGCCACCGCCGAGGAGTTGCGCGCCGCGGTACCGGGGGCCACCGTGCTCGCCATCGCCGGCAACGCCGGGGACGAGGAGTCCCGCCGCGAGACGGTCGACCGCACGGTCGCCGAGCTCGGCTCACTCGACATTCTGATCAACAACACCGGCATCAATCCGGTGTACGGATCGCTGATGGAGGCCGATCTGGCCGGCGTCCGCAAGATCTTCGAGGTGAACGTCGTCGCGACACTCGGCTTCATCCAGGAGGCGCACCGAGCGTGGATGGGCGAGCACGGCGGCTCGGTCGTGAACCTCGCCAGCGTGGCGGGAATCCGATCCACCGGAGTCATCGCCGCGTACGGCTCGTCCAAGGCGGCGCTCATCCGGCTGACCGAGGAGCTCGCGTGGCAGCTCGGACCCTCGATCCGTGTGAACGCGGTGGCCCCGGGCGTCGTCAAGACCAAGTTCGCCGAGGCACTCGTCGCCAATGGTGAGGAGGCGGCGGCCGCCGGCTACCCGATGAAGCGGCTTGGAACGCCCGAGGACGTGGCCTCGCTCGTCGGGTTCCTCGTGTCCGACGCCGCGTCGTGGATCACCGGTGAGACGGTGCGCGTCGACGGCGGACTGCTGGCGACGGGAACGTTCTGACCGACGTCCTCGTCGTCGGCGCCGGCCCGTCCGGCCGCGCGGCGGCACATCGCTGCGCGGCCGCGGGGGCATCGGTGACTCTCGTCGACCCCCGTCCGGATCGTCGATGGATCAACACGTACGGGATGTGGACCGACGAGATTCCGGACTGGGTGCCGGAGTCGACGCGCGCGTCCACGTCCCGCTCCCCCGTCGTGGTCGGCACACGCCGACACGTGGTGGACCGTGAGTACTCGGTGCTCGACACCGGCCGACTGCAGGGCGGCCTCACGCTCGACGGAGTGTCGGTGGTCGCGGAGTCCGCGGCGGAGGTCACGCCCACGTCGGTGACCCTGCGGAACGGCACGACCCTGTCCGGCCGGACGGTGATCGACGCCCGTGGCTCGGCGGTGGGCCCCGGAGTCCCCGAGCAGACGGCCCACGGGGTCGTGGTCGACGAGGACACCGCCGCACGTGCCTGCGGCGGCGAGTCCGCGGTGATCATGGACTGGCGGCGGGACAACGGTGCCGACGCGGACGCGGTGCCGTCCTTCCTGTACGTCGTGCCGCTGGGCGGCGGCGCGGTCCTGCTCGAGGAGACCTGCCTGGTCGGCCGGCCCGGCCTCACCTCACCCGAGCTCGCGCGTCGGCTGCTCGCACGACTGGCCGCGCGGGGTGTGACTCTGCGCGGCGACGAGCCCGTCGAGCGGGTGCGCTTCGCGATGCGTCCGCCGACCCGATCGACCCGCGGGGTCGTCACCACCGGCACGCGGAGTCCGGCTCTGCACACCGCGACCGGGTACAGCGTCGCTGCCTCCCTGCGCCGAGCGGACGTGATCGCGTCGGCCGTGCTGGACGGCAGCGGCGTCGACTCGGCGGGATCGCGGGCGGTCACCCGGCTGCGGTCGGTGGGCGCGGACGCTCTGCTGTCCTTCCCGCCCGATGCCCTCGCGCCGTTCTTCGACCGATTCTTCGAGATGCCGTCGACGCTGCAACGGGCCTATCTGTCGTCGGACGACGACGTCGCCGGCATGTCCCGGGCGATGCTGACGCTGTTCTCGCGGATCGGTTCGTCCGACCGCCGCGTGATCCTCGGAGCGGTCCGTCGGGCGGTGTTCTCCGCAGCGGTGGGGACGCGTTCGTGACGGGTGGTGGAAATGTGACCGGGCGTGCCCCAAGATTGGACACATGCGATCGATCTGGAAAGGCTCCATCGCCTTCGGCCTGGTGAACGTCCCGGTCAAGGTGTACACGGCCACCGAGGACCACGACATCAAGTTCCATCAGGTCCACGGCAAGGACGGCGGTCGCATCAAGTACGACCGGAAGTGCTCCGTGTGCGGTGAGTCGGTGCAGTTCGCCGACATCGACAAGGCCTACGAGACCCCCGACGGCGACCGGGTGATCCTGACCGATCAGGACTTCTCGTCGCTGCCCGCCGCCGAGAAGCACGAGATCCCGGTTCTCGAGTTCGTGCCGACCGACCAGATCGATCCGATCCTGTTCGACAAGAGCTACTACCTGGAGCCCGACTCGACGTCCCCGAAGGCGTACGTGCTCCTCCGGGAGACCTTGTCCACGACCGATCGCACCGCACTGGTGCACTTCACGCTGCGACAGAAGACGCGCCTCGCGGCCCTGCGCGTGCACGACGACGTGCTGATGATCCAGACGCTGCTGTGGCCCGACGAGGTGCGGGCCGCCGAGTTCTCCTCGCTCGACGACGTCACCGCGCCCCGCCCCAACGAACTGAAGATGGCGGGGGCACTCGTCGAGAGCATGTCGGGCGACTTCGACCCGTCCGAGTACACCGACGACTACCAGATCGAACTCCGCAAGGTCCTCGACGAGATGATCGAGAACGGCGGCGAGAAGGTGGTGCACGCCGAACCGGAGGACACCGACTCGGGAGAGGACGCCGAGGTCGTCGACCTGGTCGCGGCACTCCAACGCAGCGTCGAGGCGGCGGGCCGGTCCGGCCGTGGTCGTCGCGGCGACACCGACTCGGCATCGACGAAGGACGAGTCGGGGAACGAAGAGTCCGCGACGAAGGCTCCGGCGAAGAAGGCAGCCGCGAAGAAGGCACCGGCCAAGAAGGCGGCGGCGAAGAAAGCGCCCGCCAAGAAGACGGCCGCGAAGAAGGCGGCGGCGAAGAAGGCCGGGAGCGGCACGTCGTCGGGCGACGAGGACCAGCAGCGCAAGGGGGCGTGAGGTCTCACGACCACGGCGTGCGCGTCCGCACGGGCCTCACAATCAAGTGCCCACGGAACCGTATGTCTCACAACGCCAAACGTGGTTGATCACCCCAAGGATGCTTTTACTCTCTCTGGAGAGACACAGCGAGTCGTCCCGGTCACACCGGCGACGGGCGCCGCATCCATCGGGGGAGATCACATGTTCGACGAGTACACGTTCAGCACCGTCGCCAACGACGGGCACCTGGTCAGTCCGGTCGTCGCTCTGACGGGCGACGCGCCGTCGCTGTTGTTCTCGCGAAAGTATGCGGACGTCGCGGCGCTGTCCGCCGGCGACCACGAGCTGCTGCGACCGATCGTCGATCCGAGCACCGCCGAGCAGGTGCGCCCCATGGCGCCGCCCGCCGACGAGATCGCGCTGGTGTTCGGTGCCAACGGCTTCGTCGGAGCGCATCTCGTCGCGGAACTGTCTCTGCGCCCCGGAATCACGACGGTCTACGCCGGTGTCCGATCCGCCGGCGACTCCTCCGCCGCCGAGCGTTTCGAGGAGACCGTCGCCCAGTACTCGATCACCGGGATCGATCTCGCGAAGATCGTCGTCATCGAGGCGGTTCCGACCCGGACGAACTTCGGTCTGGACGAGGACACCTACCTGCGGCTCCGCGGCACCGTCGACCAGGTGTTCAACTCGGCGAGTTCCACCGACTACGACTCCAGCTACCTCGAGTTGCGACAGGACTGGTTCGTCTCCCTGCTGCGCGTCGTCCAGTTCACCCTGGAGGACCGTCGCAAGCACCTCACCTACATGGGGTCGATCGGCGCCTTCATCTACACCAGCCCGGAGGACTTCCTGCGTCCCGATTCCTGGTGGTACTCGGGCTACTGCCAGATGAAGTGGATCAACGGTCAGCTCCTCGGATGGCTCGCACGGGACGGCGTCGCCTCCGTCACCCTGGTCGAGTCGCCTTACGTGCTCGGCAGCACCACCGTCGGCAAGGACCCGGGTCGCGTCTACAGCTTCTGGCGCGCGATCGAGCTGGCGAACAGTGTCGGTGCGATGTGGGACGGACCGGGCATGAACTACGCGCCCGTCGATGTGCTCGCGCGCGTGCTGGCGGACAACGCTCTCGGCGACGGCACGCTCCCCCACCTCGTGCCGTCCAATCCGGTGCCCTACAGCAACGCCGTCCTGGCATCGGCTCTCGGCCTGGACCTCGTGCCGTGGGCGGAGTTCAAGGCGATCGTCGACAGCAAGATCCCGGCGGAGAAGACGGCGTCCCTGCTCGGGTCCGACGTCAACGACCTCATCCGCCGTTCCAACGCACCGTCGCTCATGCCGTCGTCCTTCGACGGATCCTCGTGGGATCACGATGCGCTCTTCGCGCTGTACCTGTCGGTCATCCAGTTCCGCGACGCGACGGCGCGCCGACCCCGACTGGTCACCGCGTGAGCAGAAGCGCACAGACACGCGACGTCCTCGGTCGTGCACGATGAGTCGCGTCCCGCCGCAACCGATGTTCCTGGAAACCGGCGCGAGGTACCGGGTCCGGGTGTTCCTCGGCGATTTCGTGAACTTCACCCTCGGGCTCGTCTACTACGTCGCCTGCGCGACCCTCGGAGTGCTCGCCGTCGCGATCGACGCCGTGCTGCGCACCCATCTCTACGACGCGTTCATCGCACTGGTCGAGCGCATCGACCACGGTAAGGAGACGGTGGTGGAGCCGTCGTGACCAGAGCAGCCACCACCGCCGGAACCGTGGCTCTCGCCGCGCTCGTCGGCGGGTACTCGTACTGGCGCAGCGCCGCCTTTCTCCGTGATCCCGAGCGGTCGGTGCCCCCGGACCCGTCGTCCATCGTGTCGGCGGCCGACGGCTACATCACCTACGTCAAGCGTGTCGAGTCGGGCCAGATGCCGGTCGCCGTGAAGAAGCGGCGCACCATCCGGCTGTCCGAGTACGCCGGGATCGACTCCGACGCCAGCGGGTGGCTCGTCGGCACCTACATGACCGAGCACTCGGTCCACCGCAATCGCGCACCGATCGAGGGGGCGGTGGTGGTGCGTGAACACCGCGGCGCGGCGCCGTTCAACAGGTCGATGGCTCGCATGACGGCGAACCTGTTCCTGCACCGCACGCCCTACGACGAGGGGTGCGAGTACCTCCTGACCAACGAGCGGCTCACCATCGGTGTCCGGCACGCCGACGGTCCCACCGTCTTCGTCACGCAGATCGCCGATCTGTGGGTGGACCGGATCGTCGCCCACGTCGAGGTCGGTGAGAATCTCGCTCGCGGCGAGCAGTACGGCCTGATCCGCTTCGGGTCACAGTGCGACGTGTTCCTTCCCGACGCTCTGCTCGACGGCGACGTCCTGGTACGGCCGGGGCAGTACGTGTGGGCCGGTGAGTCGGTGCTCGCCCGGTCCGTCGTGCGGCCGGCACCGACGACCCGGAGCACGATGCAGGACGACCTCGAGGAGGCCCTCTCATGACCTCACGTACGGTCGGTCGGCCGGTCACGACCGCGGCCGTGACCATCACAGCGGTACGCACCCGTCGCGACTGGTCGGCCTTCGCGAAGGTCCCGTTCGCGGTCTATCGGAACGACCCGAACTGGATCCCCGGCGACATCGCGGACGTGGGCTCGATGCTGCGTCGGCCCTCTGAGGAGACGCAGAGCCGGATGACGAGTCAGGCGTTCCTCGCGTATCGCGGTCGGCGGCTCGTGGGGCGGATCGCGGCCATCGCCGACCTGGTCTTCATCTCGCACTACGAGGAGCAGACCGCGTACTTCGGCTACTTCGAGTGCCTCGACGACCGGGAGGCCGCGCACGCTCTGCTCGACGCCGTGGCCGCCTGGGCTCGGGGGCGGTCGCTGAGCACCGTGGTGGGTCCGATGAGCCCGTCATTGCTGTGGAGCGCGGGAGTGCTGGTGCACGGCAACGACATTCCGCCGCTGGTCGGGATGCCCCACAATCCCCCGTATTACGCCGATCTCCTCGAGTCGTGGGGTATGACCAGCATCAAGGAGTTCCACAGCTTCTATCACGACGACCCGCACACGCTCGTCCAGTCGCCGCCGTTCGCACGCAAGTACGCGATGGGCCAGAGGTGGAAGGCGCGATCGTCCGTCGTCGTCCGGCCGATGAATCCGGCGACGTTCGACGAGGACGTGGCCAAGCTGCGCGTGCTCTACAACACCGCATTCGCGTCGTTCTGGGGATTCACGCCCGTGGAACCCGACGAACTCGATGCGCTCGTGGCGACCATGCGTCCGATCCTCGATCCCGAGATCGTGCTGTTCGCCGAACTCGACGGCGAGGTCGTCGGCTTCGTCATGGGGATCCCGGACGTGAACAAGGCGGCCCTCGGAGCGGTGCGCTCACGGTTCGGCATCGTGCGCGATCTCCACACGATCGCGCGGTGGCGGGGGCCCGGCGGACGCAGACACCGCACGCACGTGCGGCTCGACATGATGTTCGTGGACCCGAGCTGCCCCGACAAGGGCACCTCGGCACTGCTGATCTTCGAACTGTTCCAGCGCATCCACGACGGCGGATACGCCTCCGTGGAAGCAGCCCCCGTGCTGGCGGACGGAGGCTGGTTCCACTCGGTGCGTTCGTCCTACCCGGTGGACCCGAGCAGGACGTACCGCATCTTCTCGCGTGAAATCGGGTGAGCCGGCTCTAGACGGTGAAGCCGAGCGCGCGCAGCTGCTCGCGGCCGTCGTCGGTGATCTTGTCCGGTCCCCACGGCGGCATCCAGACCCAGTTGATCTTGAGGTCCTCGGCCAAGCCACTGCGCACCAGGGCGGTGCGGCTCTGGTCCTCGATGACGTCGGTCAACGGGCACGCCGCGGACGTCAGCGTCATGTCGAGGGTGACCACGGCCTCGTCGTCGATGGTGATTCCGTAGACCAGTCCGAGGTCGACGACGTTGATGCCGAGCTCGGGGTCGACGACGTCACGCATGGCCTCCTCGAGGTCTTCGATGACGGAATCGGGCGCCACTGCGCCGTTGTCGGTATCGGTCATGATCGTCCTCCACTGTTCGCGTGCTCGTCCTGCGTCTCCACAGTACGAACAACGGCGTCCTTGAATGCCATCCATCCGAGCAGCGCGCACTTCACGCGTGCCGGGTACTTCGCCACACCCGCGAAGGCGATGCCGTCGCCGATGACGTCCTCGTCCCCCTCGACGGTGCCGCGGCTGCCGACCATCGCCGAGAAGGCGTCCACCGTGAGAAGCGCGTCCTCGACGGAGAGTCCGACGACCTGGTCGGTCAGGACCGAGGTGGCCGCCTGACTGATGGAGCACCCCTGCCCGTCGTAGGACACGTCGGCCACGACACCGTCGGCGACGTTCACGCGCAACGTGACCTCGTCACCGCACGTGGGGTTGACGTGGTGCACCTCGGCGCCGAACGGCTCGCGGAGCCCACGACCGTGCGGGTGCTTGTAGTGATCGAGGATCACTTCCTGGTACATCTGTTCCATTCTCACGCGGCACCGCCGACGCCGAAGAACGTCTGTGCCGTGCGGATCGCGTCGCGCAGCGCGTGCACTTCCTCCACCGTGTTGTAGACGGCGAACGAGGCACGGGCCGTCGCGGCCACGCCGAAACGACGGTGCAGCGGCCACGCGCAGTGATGCCCGACGCGGATGGCGACGCCCTCGTCGTCGAGGATCTGCCCCAGATCGTGCGCATGGATGCCGTCGACGACGAACGACACGGCTCCCCCGCGATCCTGCGTGACCGTGGGCCCGATGATGCGGAGCCCGTCGATGGTGGCGAGTTCCGACAGTGCGGCAGCAGTGAGCGTCTGTTCGTGCGCGGCGACGGCGTCCATCCCCAGCGCGTTCAGGTACTCCACGGCCGCACCCAGACCGACGACCTGCGACGTCATGGGCACACCGGCCTCGAACCGCTGCGGGGGCGGTGCGTAGGTGGTCTGTTCCATCGTCACGGTCTCGATCATCGACCCGCCGGTGATGAAGGGAGGCATGTCGGCCAGGAGCGCAGCCTTGCCGTACAGGACACCGACCCCGGACGGTCCGAGCATCTTGTGCCCGGAGAACGCCGCGAAGTCGACGTCGAGCGCGGAGACGTCCACCGGCATGTGCGGCACCGACTGGCAGGCGTCGAGGACGACCAGTGCGTCGACCGCCCGTGCACGACGGACGAGTTCCTCGGTGGGAGCCACCGCGCCCGTCACGTTGGACTGGTGGGTGAACGCGACCACGCGCGTGCGGTCGGTGAGCTCGAGCGAGTCGAGGTCGATCCGGCCGTCGTCGGTGACCCCGTACCACCGGAGCGTCGCACCGGTGCGACGTGAGAGCTCCTGCCACGGAACCAGATTCGCGTGGTGTTCGAGCTCGGTGATGACGATCTCGTCACCGGGACGCAGTGACCGCGCGAAGCGGTCGTCGCCGAGGACGTGCGTCACGAGGTTCAGCGACTCGGTGGCGTTCTTGGTGAACACGATCTCGTCCGCGCGGGCACCCACGAAGGCCGCGATGCCCGCGCGGGCACCCTCGTAGGCGTCCGTGGCCTCCTCGGCCAGCTGGTGGGCCCCGCGGTGCACGGCGGCGTTGCAGGTGGTGAGGAAGTGCCGCTCGGCATCGAGCACCTGCACCGGACGTTGAGACGTCGCGCCGGAGTCGAGGTACACGAGAGGCTTGTCGTCGCGCACGGTACGACCGAGGATCGGGAAGTCCTCCCGAAGCCTCGCGACGTCCAGGGTGCCGACCGACGCGACGGCCGTCATGCGCCCGCGGTGGTCTTCGTGAAGCGCTCGTATCCGTTGGCCTCGAGCTCGTCGGCCAGCTCGGGTCCACCGGACTCGACGATGCGGCCCGCGGAGAACACGTGTACGTGATCGGGCGTGATGTAGCGCAAGATGCGGGTGTAGTGCGTGATCAGGAGAATGCCGCCGTTCTCCCGCTCCTTGTAGCGGTTGACACCCTCCGACACGACCCGCAGGGCGTCGACGTCGAGGCCCGAGTCGGTCTCGTCGAGGATGGCGATCTTCGGCTTGAGCAGACCCAGCTGCAGGATCTCGTGGCGCTTCTTCTCGCCGCCGGAGAAGCCTTCGTTGACGCTGCGCTCGGCGAAGGCCGGATCGATGTCGAGCTCGGTCATCGCCTCCTTGGCCTCCTTCACCCAGTGCCGCAGCTTCGGGGCCTCGCCGCGCACGGCGGTGGCCGCGGTGCGGAGGAAGTTGGACATGGAGACACCGGGAACCTCGACGGGGTACTGCATCGCGAGGAACAGGCCGGCGCGAGCACGCTCGTCCACGGACATCTCCTGCACGTCCTCACCGTCGAGCAGGATGGTGCCCGAGGTGACGCGGTACTTGGGATGACCGGCGATCGCGTAGGAGAGCGTCGACTTGCCCGAGCCGTTGGGGCCCATGATGGCGTGCGTCTCGCCCGACGAGACCGTCAGATCGACGCCCTTCAGGATCTCGATCGGCTGCGCGGCGTCGTCGGTGTTCGCGACGTCGACGTGCAGATCGCGGATTTCGAGAGTGGACATGATGTTCCTTGCCTGTCTGTGAATCGGGAGAAGGTGGTCGCGCGAGGGGTCAGACGCCGGTGATGGCGAGTTCCGCCTCGACCGCGTCGGAGAGACGCTCACGGATGGACGCGACCGGGATCTTCGCGATGATGTCGTGGAAGAAACCGCGCACGACGAGCTTGCGTGCCTGGTCCTCAGGGATGCCGCGAGCACGGAGGTAGAACAGCTGCTCGTCGTCGAAGCGACCCGTGGCACTCGCGTGACCGGCCCCGACGATCTCGCCGGTCTCGATCTCGAGGTTCGGGACGGAGTCCGCGCGCGCGCCGTCGGTGAGAATCAGGTTGCGGTTGAGCTCGAACGTGTCCGTGCCCTCCGCCTTCGCACCGATGACGACGTCGCCGACCCACACGGTGTGGGTGTCGGGCTTCTTCGACGCCGGGTCGCCCTGCAGGGCGCCCTTGTAGACCACGTTGGACTTGCAGTGCGGCGCGGTGTGGTTGACCAGCAGGCGCTGCTCGAGATGCTGACCGTCGTCCGCGAAGTACAGGCCCAGGAGCTCGGCGTCGCCACCCGGACCGGTGAAGTTCACCGTCGGGGTCAGGCGCACCAGGTCGCCGCCGAGGCTGACCGACACGTAACGCAGGACGCTGTCGCGGCCCACCTTCGCGTGATGCGACGCGACGTGCACCGCGTCGTCGTCCCACTCCTGCAGCGCGACGACCGTGAGGTGTGCGCTGTCCGCGACGACGAACTCGACATTCTCGGCGTAGGTTCCGCTGCCGCGCTGCTCGAGCACGACGGTCGCCTTGGCGAACGCCTCGACGCGGATCTGGACGTGGCCGTAGGCGACGACGTCCGCTCCCGGACCGTCGACCGTCACGATCAGCGGATCCGCGAGCTCTGCCTCGGAGGCCACCGTGACGACGGTGGCCGAGTCGAAGGACGAGTACGCCTGGGCAGCGACCCGATCGGCCGGCGCACCCGCGGTGCCGAGCCGCGCGTCGTCACGACCGACGGTCTCGACGCGCACGGAGTCGGGCGCGTCGGTGACCGTCACGGTCGCGGAGCCCGTGGCCACGGCGGTGCCGTCGTGGAGACCGCGCAGGCGCCGCAGCGGTGTGAAGCGCCAGATCTCGTCGCGGCCGGACGGCACCTCGAACGCGGCGACGTCGTAGGACGAGAACTGCGCGCCCTTGTTCGCGACGATCGCGCGCTTGTTCTCGGTGGCGGGGTTCTCGCCGGTGACGGCAGCCTTCACCCCGGTGTCGGTGTGGGGCAGGGTCATCCGACCGATCCCTCCATCTGCAGCTCGATCAGACGGTTGAGCTCGAGGGCGTACTCCATCGGGAGTTCCTTCGCGATGGGCTCGACGAAGCCGCGCACCACCATGGCCATCGCCTCGTCCTCGGTCATGCCGCGGCTCATCAGGTAGAACAGCTGATCGTCGCTGACCTTGGAGACGGTGGCCTCGTGGCCCATCGTCACGTCGTCCTCACGGATGTCGACGTACGGGTAGGTGTCGCTGCGGCTGATCTGATCGACCAGGAGTGCGTCGCACTTGACGGTCGACTTCGACCCGTGCGCGCCCTTGTTGATCTGGATCAGGCCGCGGTACGACGCCCGGCCGCCGCCGCGAGCGACGGACTTGCTCACGATGTTGGACGACGTGTTCGGCGCGAGGTGGAGCATCTTCGAGCCGGTGTCCTGGTGCTGGCCCTCGCCGGCGAACGCCACCGACAGAACCTCGCCCTTGGCGTGCTCACCGGTCATCCACACGGCCGGGTACTTCATCGTGACCTTCGAGCCGATGTTGCCGTCGATCCACTCCATCGTCGCGCCGGCCTCGGCCTTCGCGCGCTTGGTGACGAGGTTGTAGACGTTGTTCGACCAGTTCTGGATGGTGGTGTAGCGGCACCGACCACCCTTCTTCACGATGATCTCGACGACCGCCGAGTGCAGCGAGTCGGACTTGTAGATCGGGGCGGTGCAGCCCTCGACGTAGTGCACGTACGCACCCTCGTCGACGATGATGAGCGTCCGCTCGAACTGACCCATGTTCTCGGTGTTGATGCGGAAGTAGGCCTGCAGCGGGATGTCGACATGGACGCCCGGCGGCACGTAGATGAAGGACCCACCGGACCACACCGCGGTGTTCAGCGCGGAGAACTTGTTGTCACCGGCCGGGATCACCGAGCCGAAGTACTCCTGGAACAGCTCCGGGTGCTCACGCAGACCCGAGTCGGTGTCCAGGAAGATGACGCCCTGCTCCTCGAGATCCTCGCGGATCGAGTGATAGACGACCTCGGACTCGTACTGAGCGGCGACACCCGACACGAGGCGCTGCTTCTCCGCCTCCGGGATGCCGAGGCGGTCGTACGTGTTCTTGATGTCGGCGGGCAGATCGTCCCACGTGGCGGCCTGCTTCTCGCTGGACCGCACGAAGTACTTGATGTTGTCGAAGTCGATGCCGTCGAGGTTCGAGCCCCAGTTCGGCATGGGCTTGCGCTCGAACGTGCGCAACGCCTTGAGGCGTGCCTCGAGCATCCACTCGGGCTCGCTCTTCTTGTCGGAGATGTCGCGGACGACGGCGTCGCTGATGCCGCGCTTGGCGCTCGCACCGGCGACGTCGGAGTCGGACCAGCCGTATCCGTAGGTCCCGAGAGACGCGATGGTCTCGTCCTGCGTGAGTGTCGCGGGCACCGTGGGGGTCACCTGGTCTGGTGTGACGGTCATGCGGGCTCCTTCCGGAGACGATCGAGCGGGCTGTTCGGGCTGGAGCTGGTGGTACGGGCCGAATCGAGAGCTGTGCGGTCGTGGTGGACCGTGCCGCTGTCGGCAGCATCACTCGGTGCAACGCCGACATCGTCGTCGGTATTGCCTGATTCGGGAGTCGAGAGTGTGCGAAGGGGCACATGGGTGGTGCACGCGCAGTCGCCGTTGGCGATGGTGGCGAGGCGCTGCACGTGCGTTCCGAGCAGATCGGCGAACGCTTCGCGCTCGGCGGTGCACAGCTCGGGGAACTCGGCCGCGACGTGCGAGACCGGGCAGTGGTGCTGGCAGATCTGCACCCCGTTGCCGACCGGGCGGGTGGAGGCGGCGAAGCCGGACTCGGTCAGCGCCTCGGCGATGGAGTCGGCCGTCTCGGAGACGGACTGCTGCGAGGACGTGTCGGCAGGCTCGACGTCGCCCACGATGGACTGGATGCGTCGGCGGGCGAACGTGCGCACCGCGTCGTCGCCGCCGATCTCCCGTAGGTGCCGCATGGCCGCACCCGCGAGATCGTCGTACGAGTGGCCGAGTCGAGAGCGTCCGTGCGCGGTCAGGGAGAACAGCTTCGCGGGGCGACCGCGGGTACGTGCACCGGGACGCGAGGTCATCGTGACGCGCGCGTCGCCCGCGTCGATGAGAGCATCGAGGTGGCGCCGCACGCCGGCGGCGCTGATGCCCAGACGGGACCCGACCTGGGTGGCGCTGATCGGACCCTCCTCGAGCAGGAGCGTCACGACGGACGACCGCGTGCGACCCTCCGACGTTGCCGAGCCCGACGTTGCCGAGCCCGACGTTGCTGGACCAGATCCCGAAGCCGGGGTGACATTGACCGACGCGACGTCGGCGCGGGCGCTGACGCGCTCGCCGGAACGTTCGGTAGTCGTTTTCACAACACCAGTGTGACCGAATTACCGGTGAGGTTCCAGCAAGGGCACCCTGGGTAGCAGGGCCGATGCCGCGGCGACGTTCGTGATCGGCGCCGGTGTCGATACGCTCCGTTCTGTGCCCGCACCTGCCGACGACTCCGTGCCCTCCGCGCCGGTGACACCGACCGACGCCTCGGCGGCCCTCGCGGGCGGCACCGACCACGTGGTCACGGCGGGTGCGACGGAGCCGAGCCGCTCCGGTACCGCCGCGCGGATGCGGGCGACGGCCCGTCGAGCGACGCGTCGGGTGCTGGGGATCGAGGGGTCTCCGCGCAGCGACCGCGTCGCGTTTCTGCACGACAACGAGCCCGAGCGCCCCGAACTGAACGCCGCCGAGGTGCGCGATCTCACACGGATCCGCCGCTTCGGTGCCATCGGCGCCGCGATGATGGCCCTCGGTGCACTGGGCGCCGGCGCACAACCGGTTCTCCAGAACCCGGTGCAGGGTGTCCGCGTGCTCGGGCTCTTCGCTCGCGCGCTCCCCGCCGCACTCACCATCACGATGATCGGCACCGCCGTCGTGGTGCTCGCATGGCTGCTCCTCGGCCGCCTCGCCGTGGGATCTTTCGGCGCGCACTCGTCGCCGCGCCGGATGTCTCGCTCCCAGCTGGACCGCACGCTCGCGCTGTGGATCGTGCCGCTGTGCGTCGCGCCACCGATGTTCAGCAAGGACGTCTACTCGTACCTGGCGCAGAGCGAGATCACGGCCCGCGGACTCGATCCGTACGCCATCGGTCCGCAGGCGGCACTCGGCGTCGACCATGTGCTCACCAGGACCGTGCCGACCATCTGGCGCGACACCCCGGCGCCCTACGGACCGTTCTTCCTGTGGATCGGTCGGGGCATCACCGCGCTCACCGGTGACGACATCGTCGCCGGGATCTTCCTGCATCGCATCGTCGCGCTGATCGGCGTCGCGCTCATCGTGTGGGCTCTCCCCCGCCTCGCCGCCCGGTGCGGAGTGTCCAGCGTGGCGGCGCTGTGGCTCGGTGCCGCCAATCCGCTCCTGCTCTTCCACCTCGTCGCCGGGATCCACAACGAGGCCGCAATGCTGGGCCTGATGCTCGCGGGGCTCGAACTCTCGTTCCGTGCGGTCGAGTCCGCGGCACCACTGCGGGGCCGTACCGGCGTGCTGCTGCTCGCCGGCGCGGCGGTCATCGCCCTGTCCGCGACGATCAAGATCCCGTCGGTGCTCGCGCTCGGATTCGTGGGCATGGCCCTGGCCCGTCGATGGGGTGGTCGGCCCCGCGACGTCGCCGCCGCCGCCGCCCTGCTCGGCGCGGTGACCGTCGCCGTGATCCTGGGCGTCAGCGCCGCGAGCGGGCTCGGATTCGGCTGGCTGGACACCCTGGGCACGGCCAACGCCGTGCGCAGCTGGATGTCGTTGCCCACACTGCTCGGCCTCGCCACGGGAGGCGCCGGCGTCCTCCTCGGCATCGGCGACCACACCACTGCCGTGCTGTCCCTCACCCGCCCGATCGCCTCCCTGGTGGCCGCGCTGATCATCGTGCGGATGCTGGTGTCGGTCCTGCTGGGTCGGCTCCACCCCATCGGAGCCCTCGGCGTGTCGCTCGGGGCACTCGTGCTGCTCTTCCCCGTGGTCCAGCCCTGGTACCTGCTGTGGGCCGTCACCCCGCTGGCCGCCTGGGCCACCCGACCGGCGTTCCGGGTGCCGGTGATCGTCTTCTCCGCGTTCGTCTCGCTGATCGTCATGCCGACCGGCGGTGAGGTCCAGCCCTTCGTCATCGTCCAGGCGGCGGTGGCGACAGTCCTGACGATCGCCGTGCTGTACGCCTCGACGAGGCGACTGCTGCCCTGGCGGGCACGCGACGGGGCGGCGGCGCCGGACCGTCCGTCGGACGCCTACGCTGGATCATCGTGACCGCCCGACCTGTCCCTCCGCCCACGGCGTCCGATGCCGGGACGCCGACGGACTCTCCGGCGGTGTCCCTCCGCGGTGTGGTCAAGCACTTCGGTGACGTCGCGGCCGTCGACGGACTCGACATCGAGCTGCAGCGCGGCCGGGTGCTCGCACTCCTCGGTCCCAACGGGGCCGGCAAGACCACCACCGTCGAGATGTGCGAGGGCTTCCACACGCCCGACTCCGGTGAGGTCCGCGTCCTGGGGCTCGATCCCATCGTCGACTCCGACCGTCTCAAGCCGCGGATCGGGGTGATGCTGCAGGGCGGCGGCGCCTACCCCGGCTCGCGTGCGGGCGAGATGCTCGACCTCGTCGCCGCGTACTCGGCCGACCCGCTCGATCCCAAGTGGCTCCTCGGACAGTTGGGGCTCACCGATGCCGTCCGCACGCCGTACCGACGACTCTCCGGCGGTCAGCAACAACGCCTCTCGCTGGCCTGTGCGCTGGTCGGCCGCCCCGAGCTCGTGTTCCTCGACGAGCCGACCGCCGGGCTCGACGCACAGGCCCGGCTCCTCGTGTGGGACCTCGTCGAGGCGCTGCGGCGCGACGGCGTGAGCATCCTGCTGACCACCCACCTCATGGACGAGGCCGAGCACCTCGCGGACGACCTGGTGATCATCGACCACGGCCAGGTCGTCGCCTCGGGGACGCCCACCGAGCTCACCCGTCGGGGCGCCGAGGGCCAGTTGCGCTTCTCCGCACCCTCCGGCCTCGACCTGTCGTTGCTGCAGATGGTGCTGCCCGAGGGGTTCGATCCGGTCGAGAGTTCGCCGGGCTCGTATCTGCTCGAGGGGACCATCGACCCCCAGGTGCTCGCGACGGTGACCTCGTGGTGTGCTCGACTGAACGTGCTGGCCACCGATCTCCGTGTGGAGCAGCGCAGCCTCGAGGACGTCTTCCTCGACCTCACGGGGCGGGAACTGAGAGGGTGAGCGTGACATCACGGTCCGAACGTGCGTCCGACCGATTCGCACCGGGGACGTTCACACCGGATCCGCGACCCGCACCGCGCCGCCGCATGCTGCTGGCGCAGAGCCGCCTCGAACTGCTTCTGCTGCTGCGCAACGGTGAGCAGCTGCTGCTGACGATGTTCATCCCGGTGACCTTGCTCATCGGCCTCACGCTGCTGCCGTTCGGCGACTTCGGCACCGAGCGCGTCGGCACCGTCGTGCCCGCCGTGATGACCGTCGCGGTGATGTCGACCGCGTTCACCGGTCAGGCCATCGCCGTCGGCTTCGACCGGCGCTACGGCGCTCTCAAGAGACTCGGCGCCACCGCTCTGCCGAAGTGGGGCGCGATCGCCGGGAAGTCGATCGCCGTGCTCCTCGTGGTCGTGCTGCAGTCGGTACTGCTCGGCGCCATCGGCCTCGCCCTCGGGTGGCGTCCGACTCCCGGCGGACTCGTGCTGGGCGCGCTGGTCATCGCTCTGGGCACCGTCACCTTCGCCACGATGGGCCTCCTGCTCGGCGGGACGCTGCGGGCCGAGATCGTGCTCGCCCTCGCCAACATCGCGTGGTTCGTGATGCTCGGCATCGGCAGCGTGGTGTTCGCGAACGAGGCACTTCCCGGCGGCGTCCGCATGATCGCGCGACTGATCCCGTCGGGCGCGATGGCGGAGACGCTCGAGCAGGCCGTCGTGGGACGAGCCGATCTGTTCGGCATCCTGGTCCTCGTCGTGTGGGCGGCGATCTGCGGCTTCTGGGCGACCCGCAAGTTCTCGTTCACCTGACACCGAAGCCGCAGTCCGACCACCCGAAGCCGCAGGCCGACTACCCCAGGCCGCAGGCCAACTACGCAGCGTAGGAGATGCCGTCTACCATCGACGTGTGCTCTCCCGTGCGTACTTCTCCGTGGTCGACCGCCTCCCGGTCCCCTCCGTTCGCGTCCAGCGAATCATCGCGTTCGTCGTGATCCTGACGCAGGGCGGTATCTCGGTGACGGGCGCCGTGGTCCGGGTGACGGGCTCCGGGCTCGGGTGCCCCACGTGGCCGCAGTGTTTCCCCGGCAGCTTCACGCCCGTCGGCGTGTCCGAGGTGCCCGTCCTGCACCAGGCGGTCGAGTTCGGCAACCGCATGCTCACCTTCGCCGTGGTCCTCACCGCGGCTGCCATCGTCCTGGCGGTGACACGGGCACGGCGCCGCCGCGAGGTGGTCGTCTACGCGTGGCTCATGCCTGCGGGCACGGTGCTGCAGGCCGGCGTCGGCGGCATCACGGTGCTCACCGGGCTGCTGTGGTGGACCGTGGCGGTGCACCTCGTGATCTCGATGCTGATGGTCTGGCTCGCGACGTTGCTGTTCCACAAGATCGGTGAGAAGGACGAGGGCGTCTCGGTACCCGCCGTGCCCGCGCCGCTGCGGTGGTTGACCGTGCTGTCTGCGGTCCTTCTCGCCGGAGTTCTGGTGGCGGGCACCATGGTCACCGGCGCGGGACCGCATGCCGGTGACGCGGACGTGGCTCGGCTCGAGGTGGAGATCGTCACGCTGGTGCACCTGCACGCCGAACTTCTGGTGGGGTACCTGGCGCTGCTGGTGGGGCTCACGTTCGCCGTCTACGCCGTCAGTCCGTCCGGAGCCTCGGCCATCAAGAAACGTCTGCAGGTGGTCATCGCGATCGTCGTCGCCCAGGCGTGCGTCGGCATCGTCCAGTACTTCACCGACGTCCCTGCGGCCCTCGTGGCCGTCCACGTCGCCGGTGCTGCCGCGGCCACGGCCGCCACGGCCGCTCTCTGGGTGTCTCTGCGGGAGCGGGAGACCGTGCCGGCAGCCGAGGACACCGACGTGACCTCGCCGCGGCTGGCCCGCGCGGACTGATCGGACGCGGTCAGAGACCGTTGCGCGCCTTCGGGAAACGCGACTGACGCGCCACCCATCCCGCCATCTGCGCGAAGTGACCCTTGCGCGGGGTGACGATGCTCGTCAGCTCGCGGTCCCAGTCACCGAGGGTCACGGAGTCGAGCGAGTCCACCACCGCGTGCGCGATGCGGAGATTGCCGGCGACCCGGTCCCCCAGGATCCCGTCGGCACCGACCAGGGTCATGCGGACACCGGCGCGGCCGAGCGGCTGCAACACCACCGTCGCGGACCCGCCGTGCGCTGCGACGAACGACTCGATCGAGGACACCAGGTTCGACGGCGGGGCCGCCGTCTCGGTGCTCTGCCCGGAGTCACCCTTGGGTGCGTTCTCGATGCTCTCGGTGCTCATGATCGTGAGAATACCCGGTCCGTCCCACGCGTCCCTACTGGCCGGTAACTCAGCGGTGGGTCCGTCCCGCCCCCGCTGTCGCGGGCGCGGTGGCAGACTTTTCCCATGCGCGCTGTACTCGTGACCAGAACCGGCGGACCCGACGTCCTCGACGTGACCGACGTCCCCGATCCGGTACCCGGCCCGGCCGATCTACTGGTCCGGGTCCAGGCCTCCGGGATCAACTACATCGACACGTACTTCCGCAGCGGGTCCTACCCGCGGGAGCTGCCGTACGTCCCGGGCGACGAGGGCACCGGCGTCGTCGAGCAGGTGGGCTCGGAGGTGTCCGGGTTCTCGGTCGGCGACCGCGTCGCATGGGCCGCAGCGCCCGGGAGCTACGCCGAACTCGTGCGGGTCCCGGCCGCCTCTGCCATCGCGGTGCCGGCGGGTGTGGATCCCCCTCAGGCGGCATCCGTGCTGCTCCAGGGCATGACGGCGCACTATCTGATCGAGTCGACGTACCCCGTGCGGTCCGGCGACGTGGTGCTGGTGCATGCCGGCGCGGGCGGAGTCGGGCTGATTCTCACGCAGCTCGTCACGGCGAAGGGCGCGACGGTGATCACCACCGTGTCCACCGACGAGAAGGAGGCGTTGTCGCGCGAAGCAGGCGCGACTCACGTTCTCCGGTACGACGACGACATCCCGTCACGCGTGCGCGACATCACCGACGGTGTCGGCGTCGCGGCGGTGTACGACGGCGTCGGTGCCTCGACGTTCGACGCGAGCCTCGAGAGCGTGCGCATCCGCGGGACGGTGGCCCTCTTCGGTGCCGCGAGCGGGCCGGTACCGCCGGTGGACCCGCAACGCCTCAACAAGGCCGGCTCGGTGTTCCTGACCCGCCCCACCCTCGCGCATCACATCCGCGACCGGGCAGAGCTGGAATGGCGCGGCGGAGACGTGGTGCGTGCGCTGGCGGACGGAACCCTGACGGTCCGAGTCGAGCATCGCTATCCGCTCGAGCAGGCCCGGCAGGCGCACATCGACCTGGAGAGCCGGCGGACGGCGGGATCGATCGTGCTGGAACCCTGACGCGGAGCGGGTGTCAGGAGAAGAAGTCGGAGACCGTGGACATCCCGAGCACGGAGTCGACGGCGAGACCGATGAAGACGACCGCGAGGTAGTTGTTCGACTGCAGGAACAGGCGCAGCGGCTTCACGGCCTCGCCGCGTCGCACGCCCGAGTAGAGCTGGTGCGCCATGAGGAGGAACCAGGCACCCGCCGCCAGGGCGACCGCGGCGTAGACGACACCGGCCGCCGGGATCAACGCAGCCGTGGCCGCAACCGTGGCCCAGGTGTAGAGGACGATCTGCCGGGTGACGACCTGTTCGGTGGCGACGACGGGCAGCATGGGCACACCCGCCGCCTTGTAGTCGTCCTTGTAGCGCATGGCCAGGGCCCATGTGTGGGGCGGAGTCCAGAAGAAGATGACGAGGAACAGGACGATCGCCTGCCACCCGACGGTCCCGGTCACGGCGGACCATCCGACGAGTGCGGGCATGCATCCCGCGGCACCGCCCCAGACCACGTTCTGCGAGGTCCGGCGCTTGAGCACCATCGTGTAGACGAGGACGTAGAACAGAATCGTCGCGACGACCAGGACCCCACTGAGGAGGTTCGCCGCCCACCAGAGCCAGAGGAAGGATCCGACTCCGAGGAGCGCGCCGAAGACGAAGGCGTGCGACGTCGGCACGGCCTCGCGGGCCAGAGGCCGCCGCGCGGTGCGCTTCATGACCTTGTCGATGTCCGCGTCGACGACGCAGTTCAGCGTGTTGGCGCTGGCGGCACCCATCCACCCGCCGAACAGCGTGGCGAACAGCAGCGGGAGGTTCACCGTGCCGCGGTCCGCGAGGAGCATCGTGGGGATGGTCGCGACCAGGAGGAGCTCGATCACGCGCGGTTTCGTCAGCGCGATGTAGGCGGCGGGTTTGGCCGTCAGCCGGCCGAGTCTCGACGTGGGAGCGGTCGACACGTCCCGGGTCGGACTGTCGGTGAACCCGTGTCCGCTCGGGCTCTGCCGCATACCCACTCGAATCTCCCTCTCGCACCGTCCGCTCCACCACCCGGCCCAGTTACCGAGCGGAATGGTGCTACTACAAGCGATGGTAGACGCCGCCTGTGTCATCACCCCAATCGGCGGGTAGTCGGATGGTTCGGGCGTCGTGTGACGGATCGGCGGCGGACCACCCGTCGCGGAACCAGCGAGGCGTCCCGGACGGAACTAGGCTCGACCGTGAACCGGGTATCCCCGACCGACCCGCCGGGGAACTAGGCTCATCACGCGCGGAGCGGCGACGAGTGCGCCGCGTCCGTGCACTACTGGCCACCCCCACCCCGACAGTGTCAGGAGATCTCCACCCGTGTCGATCACAGACGACATCACCGTTCTCACCAGCGCTCACCATCCGAGCGACTGGACCGATCTGGACACACGGGCGGTGGACACTGTGCGTGTTCTCGCTGCCGACGCGGTGCAGAAGGTCGGCAACGGCCACCCCGGAACCGCCATGAGCCTCGCTCCCCTGGCGTACTCGCTCTTCCAGCGCACGATGCGCCACGATCCCACGGACACCACGTGGATCGGCCGCGATCGCTTCGTGCTCTCGTGCGGTCACTCGAGCCTCACGCTGTACATCCAGCTCTACCTGGGCGGCTTCGGCCTCGAGCTCGCCGATCTCGAGGCGCTGCGCACGTTCAAGTCGAAGACTCCCGGCCACCCGGAGTTCCGCCACACCAAGGGCGTCGAGATCACCACCGGCCCGCTCGGTCAGGGCCTGGCCTCGGCCGTCGGCATGGCCATGGCGTCGCGCCGTGAGCGTGGACTCTTCGATCCCGAGCCCGCATGGGGCGACAGCCCGTTCGATCACTACGTCTACGTCATCGCGTCCGACGGCGACATCGAGGAGGGCATCACCTCCGAGGCGTCCTCACTCGCCGGCACGCAGCAGCTCGGCAACCTGATCCTGTTCTACGACGACAACAAGATCTCCATCGAGCACTCCACCGACATCGCGCTGTCCGAGGACACCGCCAAGCGCTACGAGGCGTACGGCTGGCACGTGCAGGTCGTGGAGGGCGGCGAGAACGTCACCGCCATCGAGGAGGCGGTCGAGGCGGCCAAGGCCGTCACCGACAAGCCCTCGATCATCGTGCTGCGCACCATCATCGGCTTCCCGGCCCCCACGATGATGAACACCGGTGCCGTCCACGGTGCCGCTCTGGGTGACGACGAGGTCGCCGCCGTGAAGAAGGCGCTCGGCTTCGATCCCGAGAAGACGTTCGAGGTCACCGACGAGGTCATCGAGCACACCCGCGGCCTGCAGGCGCGTGGCCGCGCGGCGCACGAGGCGTGGAGCAAGGACTTCGACGCGTGGAGCGAGCGCGAGCCCGACCGTCGCCGCCTGCTGGACCGTCTGACCGAGGGCACGCTGCCCGACGGATGGACCGACGTCCTCCCCACCTGGGAGCCGGGCGGCAAGGCCATCGCGACGCGCGCCGCGTCCGGTGAGGTCCTCAGTGCCGTCGGCCCGGTCCTGCCGGAGCTGTGGGGCGGCTCCGCCGACCTCGCCGGCAGCAACAACACCACCATGAAGGGCGCCAAGTCCTTCGGCCCGACGTCGATCTCCACCGACGACTGGGACGCCGAGCCCTACGGCCGAACGCTGCACTTCGGTATCCGCGAGCACGCGATGGGCGCGATCCTGTCCGGCATCGTCATGCACGGACCGACGCGTGCGTACGGCGGCACCTTCATGCAGTTCAGTGACTACATGCGTCCCGCGGTGCGCCTCGCGTCCCTCATGGACATCGATCCCATCTACGTCTGGACCCACGACTCCGTCGGTCTCGGCGAGGACGGCCCGACGCACCAGCCGGTCGAACACCTCGCGGCGCTGCGCGCGATCCCGAACCTCTCGGTCGTGCGCCCCGGCGATGCGAACGAGACCGCCCACGCCTGGCGCGCGGTGCTCGCGCGCTCGTCGAGCAGCGGACCCGTCGGCCTCGCGCTCACCCGTCAGGGCATCCCGATTCTCGACGGCACCAGCTACGAGGGTGTCTCCAAGGGCGGGTACGTCCTGGTCGAGTCGTCCAAGGCCGCACCCGACGTGATCATCGTCGCGACCGGTTCCGAGGTGCAGTACGCCGTGGAGGCACAGAAGCTTCTCGAGGCGCAGGACATCGCGGCGCGCGTCGTCTCGATGCCGTGTGTCGAGTGGTTCGAGAGCCAGGACCAGAACTACCGCGACCAGGTCCTTCCGCCCACCGTGAAGGCCCGTGTCTCCATCGAGGCCGGCATCGCGATGCCCTGGTACAAGATCGTCGGCGGCTTCGGCGAGATCATCTCGCTCGAGCACTTCGGCGAGTCCGCGGACGCGGCGACGCTCTTCCGCGAGTACGGCTTCACGGCCGAGGCCGTCGTGGCCGCAGCTCAGCGCTCCATCACCAACGTGAAGGGATGACAGCATGACTCAGAACCAGAATCTCGCAGACCTGTCCGCCGCCGGAGTCTCGGTCTGGCTGGACGACCTCTCCCGTGACCGGATCTCCTCGGGCAACCTGAAGGACCTGATCGACTCCAAGTCGGTCGTCGGCGTCACCACGAACCCGTCGATCTTCCAGGCCGCCCTGTCGAAGGGCACCTCGTACGACGAGCAGGTGAACGAGCTCGCCGCTCGCGGTGCCGACGTCGATTCCGTCATCCGCACGGTCACCACCGACGACGTCCGCAATGCGTGCGACGTGCTCGCACCGGTGTACGAGGCGACCAACGGAGTCGACGGTCGGGTGTCCATCGAGGTCGATCCCCGCCTGGCCCACGACACCGACAAGACGGTCGCGCAGGCGATCGAGCTGTGGAAGATCGTCGACCGGCCCAACGTCCTGATCAAGATCCCCGCCACCGAGGCCGGCATCCCCGCCATCGCCAAGGTCATCGGCGAGGGCATCAGCGTCAACGTCACGCTCATCTTCTCGGTCGAGCGCTACGAGGCCGTCATGAACGCCTACCTCGAGGGACTCGAGTCGGCGAAGGCCGCGGGCCACGACCTGTCGTCGATCCACTCGGTCGCGTCGTTCTTCGTCTCGCGCGTCGACACCGAGATCGACAAGCGTCTCGATGCCATCGGAACACCGGAGGCGACCGACCTGAAGGGCAAGGCTGCACTGGCCAACGCACGCCTCGCGTACGTCGCCTACCAGCAGGTGTTCGAGATCGGGTCGCGTTTCCAAGGCATGCTGACCGACAACGCCCGGCCGCAGCGCCCGCTCTGGGCCTCCACCGGAGTGAAGGACCCGACCCTGCCCGACACGCTGTACGTGTCCGAGCTGGTTGCCCCGAACACCGTCAACACCATGCCCGAGAAGACGATGGACGCCTTCGCCGACCACGGCGAGGTCACCGGCGACACCATCACGGGCAAGGGTCAGGAGTCGCAGGCCGTCTTCGACGCCATCAGTGCACTGGGTATCGACCTGACCGACGTCTTCCTCGTGCTCGAGAACGAGGGCGTCCAGAAGTTCGAGGCGTCGTGGGGCGAACTGCTCGACGCCACCTCCGAGCAACTCTCCGCCGCGTCGAAGAGCTGAACCGTGGCGACGGAGTCAGCCACACCCTGGGTGAATCCGCTCCGTGACAGCAGAGACAAGCGTCTCCCGAGGATCGCCGGGCCCTGCAGCCTGGTGATCTTCGGTGTCACCGGCGACCTGGCGCGCAAGAAGTTGATGCCGGCGGTGTACGACCTCGCGAACCGTGGGCTTCTGCCGCCCGGATTCGCGCTGGTCGGGTTCGCCCGGCGTGAATGGTCGGACCAGGACTTCGGCACCATCGTCCACGACGCGGTCCGGGAGCACTCCCGGACGCCGTTCCGTGAGGACGTGTGGGAACGGTTGTCGGAAGGCATCCGCTTCGTGCAGGGGTCGTTCGACGACGCCGCGGCGTTCGATCAGCTCACGAGAACGCTCGCGGAACTCGACGTCGAGCGCGGAACCGGTGGGAACCACGCGTTCTACCTGTCCATCCCGCCGGGCGCGTTCCCCACGGTGCTCGAGCAGTTGTCGGCGTCCGGTCTCGCCACCGGACCGGAGACCGAGGACGAGGCGCCGCGGCACTGGCGTCGAGTGGTGATCGAGAAGCCCTTCGGCCACGATCTCGCGAGCGCGAAGGAGCTCAACGCGATCGTCAACCGGGTGTTCCCGGAGGATCGCGTCTTCCGCATCGACCACTACCTCGGCAAGGAGACGGTCCAGAACATCCTGGCGCTGCGCTTCGCCAACCAGCTGTTCGACCCGATCTGGAACGCCCACTACGTGGACCACGTGCAGATCACGATGGCCGAGGACATCGGCCTGGGGGGTCGAGCCGGGTACTACGACGGCATCGGCGCTGCGCGCGACGTCATCCAGAACCACCTGCTGCAGTTGCTCGCCATCACCGCGATGGAGGAGCCGGTCAGCTTCAGCCCCAGCGAACTGCAGAGCGAGAAGATCAAGGTCCTCTCGTCGACGCGTCTGGCGGAGCCGTTCGCGCAGACCGCTGCCCGGGGGCAGTACACCTCGGGGTGGCAGGGCAGCCAGAAGGTGAAGGGGCTCAAGGAGGAGGAGGGGTTCGACGCGGAGTCGAACACCGAGACCTACGCGGCCATCACCCTCGAGGTGGACACTCGGCGGTGGGGCGGCGTGCCGTTCTACCTCCGCACGGGAAAGTCGCTCGGGCGGCGCGTGACCGAGATCGCGATGATCTTCAAACGCGCACCGCACCTGCCGTTCGACGCCACGATGACCGAGGAACTGGGCCAGAACGCACTCGTCATCCGCGTGCAGCCCGACGAGGGCGTCACGCTGCGCTTCGGATCGAAGGTGCCGGGGTCCAGCATGCAGGTGCGGGACGTCAGCATGGACTTCAGTTACGGCCAGGCCTTCACCGAGTCGTCGCCCGAGGCGTACGAGCGGCTCATCCTCGACGTGCTGCTCGGTGAGCCGTCGCTCTTCCCGGTCAATGCCGAGGTCGAGCTGTCGTGGAAGATCCTCGACCCCATCCTCAGTTACTGGGCGTCCGGAGGTGCGGCCGATCCGTACGAGGCCGGCACGTGGGGCCCCGATTCGGCCAACGAGATGATGCAGCGCACCGGACGCGAATGGAGAAGGCCGTGATCGTCGATCTGCCCGCCACCACCACCGGTGCCGTCTCGAAGAAGCTGGTGGAGCTGCGCGAATCGGGCGGCGCCGTCACGCTCGGTCGGGTGCTCACCCTGGTGGTCGTCATCCGTGATCCCGCGAAGTTCGAAGCCGCGATCGAGGCGGCCAACGAGGCCAGCCGGGAGCACCCGTGTCGTGTGATCGTGTTGGCCCGCGGTGATCGCGACGACGACGACGTGCTGGACGCACAGATCCGCGTCGGCGGCGACGCGGGCGCGTCCGAGGTGGTCTTCCTGCGACTACGGGGCGAGCTGTCGGAACACGAGCAGAGCGTCGTCCTCCCCTTCCTGCTGCCGGACACCCCCGTGGTGGCCTGGTGGCCGAGCGGAGCACCGGCGGTCCCGAAGGAGGACCCGGTGGGCCGACTCGCCATCCGCCGGATCACCGACGCGACCAACTCACCCGACCCGCGCGCCGCCATCTCGTCGCGACTCGAGTCGTACGCCGAGGGGGATTCCGACCTCGCCTGGTCGCGCATCACCTATTGGCGTGCGCTGCTCACCACGGCACTCGACCAGCAGGCCGAGCCGGTGCGATCGGTGACCGTGTCGGGTCTGCGCGAGGAGCCCGCACTGGACATCCTCGCCGGGTGGTTCGCCGCCCGCCTCGACGTCCCCGTGGTGCGCAAGGTCGGCGACCTGCGTGTGGAGATGGTGCTGGCCGACAGCACCGTGTCCATCAGCAGGCCGCAGACCGGCACCACGGCCACGCTCATCCGCACCGGACAACCGGACACGCTGGTCTCACTCGCCCGGAGGGAGACCCGCGACTGCCTCGCGGAGGAGCTGCGTCGACTCGACCGTGACGAGATCTACGAAGAGGCCCTCGCCGGCCTGACGAAGGTGACCTATGAGTGAGACACGACCGGAGATCCACCGTTCCGACGACACGGCGGCTCTCGCCCGCGCCGCGGCCGAGCGATTCGTGTCGGTGGTCGTCGACGCCCAGCGAGCACGCGGTACCGCATCCGTCGTGCTGACCGGTGGCGGCACCGGCGTCGCGACCCTGGCCGCTGTCCGCGACCTCGGCGGCGACATCGACTGGTCCGCCGTCGACGTCTTCTTCGGTGACGAACGCTTCCTCCCCGAGGGCGACCCGGAACGCAACTACGTGCAGGCCAG
Organism: Rhodococcus sp. UNC23MFCrub1.1; assembly: GCF_000686025.1. Taxonomy (GTDB): domain Bacteria; phylum Actinomycetota; class Actinomycetes; order Mycobacteriales; family Mycobacteriaceae; genus Rhodococcoides. The sequence goes on along the minus strand of NZ_JMLQ01000003.1, from coordinate 371,936 downwards.
GGACGCCCTGCTCGATCACGTCGGCGTCGATCCCGACCGCGTGCACGTCATGGCCCCGTCCGACTCGCCGCTGGGCGACGACGTCGAGGCCGCGGCGGTGACCTACCTGCAGTCGGTGGCAGCCTTCGCACCGGAGGACGGACCCGCCTTCGACATCCACCTGCTCGGCATGGGCCCGGATTCTCACGTCAACTCCCTCTTCGCCCACGGTGACGCGGTGCAGGAGAAGTCACGCTGGGTCGTGGCCGTGACCGACTCCCCCAAGCCGCCTCCCGTGCGCATCACGCTGACGCTCCCGGCGGTGAACAGGTCTCGGCACGTGTGGTTCCTCGTCTCGGGCGAGGGCAAGGCCGATGCCGTCGCCGCCTGTGTCGGGGGCGCGGACCCGGTCGAGCATCCGGCCGCCGGGGCACACGGCCTCGAGTCGACCGTGTGGTTCCTGGACGCGGGGTCGGCGTCCCGCCTCTGAGCGACGGTCAGGCCGGCGGCCGTCCGGGCTGATCGTCCTTCGGTCGGACGGGTGTCGAGGCCGCTGGTCGACGCCGGGGCACTCCCCTGCGCCACGCGGATGCGGTTGCGGTGCAACGGTGTTCGTTCTGCGGAGTCATGACGGAGATCCTCCCGGCGTCGAATGGGTCTGTTCTGTTCGACGCCGGGAGGGTCCTCGCGGTTCCCTCTATCCGCTGTTGCGCAACGCGGTCGCGAGCCCGTTCATGGTCAGCAGGATGCCGCGCTTGACCTGCTCGCGATCGTCTCCCGCCCGCAGCTGTGCGAGTAGTTCCACCTGCAGGTGGTTCAGCGGCTCGAGGTACGGGAAGCGGTTGAACACCGACCGCGCCAGCGCCGGGTTGTCGTCGAGCAGCCCGTCGTGCCCGGTGATCTTCAGGTACATCGACACGGTCTTGGCATGCTCGGTCGAGATCATGTCGAACACGGTTTTGCGGAGCTGCTCGTCCGGCACCAGTTCGGAGTACCGGGCGGCGAGCCCCAGATCCGACTTGGCCATGACCTGCGCCATGTTGGACAGCACCGTCCGGAAGAACGGCCACCGCCGGTACAGATCGGTCAACGTGGCCAGCTTGTCCGCGTCGCCGCCGACCCAGTCCTCGAACGCGGTACCCACTCCGTACCAGCCGGGCAACATCACCCGCGACTGACTCCACGACATCACCCACGGGATCGCCCGCAGGTCGTACACCGAGTTGGTGGGCTTCCGCGACGCCGGCCGGCTGCCGATGTTGAGCTCCCCGATCTCGGCGACCGGTGTGGACATCCGGAAGTACTCGACGAAGCCCGGCGTCTCGTGGACCAGTGCCCCGTACGCGGCCTGGGCGCGTGCCGCCAGATCGTCGAGCAGCGCGTAGGCCGGCTCGGCGTCGTCCCCGAGCCCCTCGACGTCGAGCAACGTGCTCTCGATGGTCGCCGCCAACAGCGTTTCGAGGTTGCGGCGCGCCAGGCGGGGTTCCGCGTACTTCGCCGCGATCACCTCGCCCTGCTCGGTGATCCGCAGCGAGCCGGTGACCGCACCGGTGGGCTGAGCGAGGATGGCGTCGTAGCTCGGGCCACCGCCGCGGCCCACGGTGCCACCGCGGCCGTGGAACAGTCGTAGCCGGATCCCGGCGGCGCGTGCAGCCTCGACGAGGTCGAGTTCGGCACGGTAGAGCGCCCAGTTCGCGGCCAGGTACCCGCCGTCCTTGTTGGAGTCGGAGTACCCCAGCATCACTTCCTGGTTGTCCCCGCGGGACGTCACCAGCGCGCGGTAGACGGGGATGGACAACGTCTCGGTGAGGGTCGCCGCGCCCTGCTGGAGATCGTCGATCGTCTCGAACAGCGGCACCACACCGACGGGCGAGGACGGACCCGTCTCGGCGTCGCCGGGATCGAGGATGCCCGCCTCCTTGAGCAGCACCGCGGCCTCGAGCATGTCGCTGACCGAGGTGCACATGCTGATGATGTAGTTCGGCACCGCGCCGCCGCCGAAGGTGCGCACGGCGTCCGCGGCGGACTCGACGATCGCCAGCTCCTTGGCCGTCTGCTCGCTGAACTCCGCGCGGGGCCCGATGAGGGGTCGCCGCGTCTCGAGCTCGGCGGCGAGGATCGCGACGCGCTCGTCCTCCGACAGTGACGCGTAGTCCGCGTGGACGCCCGCCCAGGCCAGCAACTCCGCCACGACCTGTTCGTGGATCTCGGAGTTCTGCCGCATGTCGAGCCCGGACAGGTGGAACCCGAAGGTCTCGAGCGCCTGCCGGAGCGTCGCGAGTCGGTCGTCGGCGATGACGCCGTTGGCCGTGCGCCGCAACGAGCGGTCCAGCAGGTCCAGATCGTCGAGCATCTCCTGCGGGGCGCCGTACGGCTCGAGTTCCGGCGAGTCGAGGGTGTTGTCCGGAACCACGTCCAGCATGCGGCGTGCCGTCGCCGACAGTCGCCCGCGGATACCGCGCACAGCTCGGCGGAAAGGCTCGTCCGCACGGAACGCCGACTCGTCCTTCGACGCATCGGCCAGGGCCTGCAGGTCCGCGTCCACGTCGATCAACCGAGCCGACATGGACAGCTCGTGCTCGAGACCGACGAGATCCGCGAGATACCGGGTGAACGCGACCTGCGCGGCACGGTTGGTCGCGCGGTGCACGATCTCCCCGGTGACGAAGGGGTTGCCGTCCCGGTCTCCGCCGATCCACGATCCGGGTCGCAGCATCGGCTGCGTCAGCAGGTCGGCATCCGGCCAACGGCTGCGGAGCGCTGCCCGCAGCTCGGTGTTGATGCGTGGGATCACGTCGAAGAGCGACATGTCGTAGTAGCGCAGACCCACCTCGATCTCGTCCTGGATCCGCAAGCGGGACAGCCGGATCAGCGCCGTCTGCCACAGTGCGAGGATCTGCCGCTCGATCTTCGCGTCGGTCTCCGCGATCTCCGTGTCGTCCAGTTCCGTGCGCTCACGGAAGCGCATCAGATCGGTGATGCGGCTCTGGATCTCCGACACGGTGCGGCGACGCGTCTCGGTGGGATGCGCGGTGATGACGGGCGATACCAGGGCGTCACGGAGCAGGTCCTCCACCGTGGCGGCGTCGAGGCGCGCCGCATCGAGCTTACTGTAGGTGGAGGCGAGACTGCTGTCCTGGGGCGGCTCCCCGGCACGCACGTGCACGGCGCGGCGGCGCTCGCGGTGAATGTCCTCCGCCAGGTTGGCGAGAAGCGAGAAGTGACTGAACGCCCGGATCACCGGGATGGCACGCGTGATGTCGATACCGTCGAAGAGCCGGGCGAGTTCGCCGCGATCGATCTCCGACCGCCGCACGCGGAACGACTCCACTCGGGCCTGCTCGACGAGGTCGAAGATCTCCTCGCCCTCGTGGTCCCGGACGACGGAACCGAGTATTCCACCGAGGAGCCGAATGTCCTCTCGCAGAGGTTCGGTGGCGGGCAGACCTGGATCCACGACTGTCATGAGGACAGTATCGTCGGCGCACCCCCGGACCGCAGCGCGGGGCTCACGGCAGGGGTCACGTCACCCGATCAGGCGAACTTGATCTCCAGGCCGATGCCCAGGATGCAGATGAGCCACACGACACCGGTGAAGACGGTGACACGGTCGAGGTTCTTCTCGACGACGCTGGACCCGGACAGAGACGACTGCACGCCACCACCGAACAGGCTCGACAGGCCGCCGCCCTTGCCGCGGTGCAGCAGGACGAAGACGAGCAGGCCGATGCTGGTGACCACCAGCAGGATGTCCAGGAACGTGCGCATGATGGCCAATGTTACAGGCCGCGCGCCGCCGAACGACGAAGGGCACGTCGCGTGTGCGACGTGCCCTTCGATCGGTGATGCGCGGTGGGTCAGGGAAGCGGTCCCCCGGCGGCGATGGCACACAGGGTGGCGAACTCGTCCGCCTTCAGCGACGCTCCGCCCACCAGTGCACCGTCGACGTCGGTCTGGCCGACGATCTCGCCCACGTTCTTCGAGCTGACCGATCCGCCGTACAGCACACGGACCGCCGCCGCGGTGTCGACGTCGGCGAGCGACGCCAGCTCCTGACGGATAGCTCTGCAGACTTCCTGCGCGTCCGCGGCACTGGCCACGCGGCCGGTACCGATGGCCCACACCGGCTCGTAGGCGACGACGATCTTCCCGATCTCCTCGGCACTCAGACCCGCGAGGGACCCGCGGAGCTGCTCGACGTTGAACGCCACGTGCTCGCCGGCCTCCCGCACCTCGAGACCCTCACCGATGCAGACGATCGGCACGAGTCCGTGCTTCAGCGCGGCCTTGGTCTTGGCGAGCACCGTCTCGTCGGTCTCGCCGTGTCCGGCGCGACGCTCCGAGTGCCCGACCACGACGTACGTGCAGCCCAGCTTGGCCAGGAAGGCACCGCTGATGTCGCCGGTGTACGCGCCGGAGTCGTGGGGCGAGAGATCCTGCGCGCCGAACGTGAGCAGGAGCTTGTCGCCCTCGATCAACGTCTGGACACTGCGGATGTCGGTGAACGGCGGGATCACCGCGACGTCGACCTTCTCGAAGTACTTCGCGGGCAACGAGAAGGCGATCTTCTGCACCAGGGCGATGGCCTCGAGGTGGTTCAGATTCATCTTCCAGTTACCGGCGATGAACGGGGTCCTGGCCTTACGGTCGAGCGAAGCTCGTGGAGATGTCATGGTTCAGCCCTCCAGGACCGACAGGCCGGGGAGATGCTTACCCTCGAGGTACTCGAGGGAGGCACCGCCACCGGTGGAGATGTGCGAGAAACCGGCGTCCGGGAGACCCAGCGTGCGCACGGCCGCGGCGGAGTCGCCACCGCCCACGACACTGAACGCGCCCTTCGTGGTCGCCGCGATGATCGCCCGAGCGATACCTTCGGTGCCCTTCGAGAACTTCTCGAACTCGAAGACTCCGGCGGGACCGTTCCAGAAGATGGTCTTGGCGTTGCTCAGCACCGCCTCGAACCGATCCACCGAGTCGGGTCCCACGTCCAGACCCATCCAGCCGTCGGGGATCTCCGACGCCTTCACCGTCTTCGACTCCGCGTCGGCGGAGAAGCTGTCGGCGACGACGAAGTCCGTCGGAAGGTGTATGACGTCACCGAATCGCTCGAGCAGGTCCTTGCACGTCTCGATGCAATCTTCCTGCAGCAGCGACGTGCCCACGGAATACCCTTGCGCCGCAAGGAAGGTGAAAGCCATGCCGCCGCCGATGACCAGCGTGTCGACCTTCGGCGCCAGCGCCTCGATGACACCGATCTTGTCGGACACCTTGGAGCCGCCGAGCACTACGGCGTAGGGACGCTCGGGGGTCTCGGTCAGCTTCGTCAGGACGTCAACCTCGGTCGCGACCAGCGTGCCCGCGTAGTGCGGGAGCAGCGTCGCGACGTCGTAGACCGACGCCTGCTTGCGGTGCACGACACCGAAGCCGTCGGACACGAACGCGGCGTCGTCGCCGGCCAGCGTGGCCAGTTCCTTCGCCAGCGCCAGCCGCTCGGCGTCGTCCTTGCTGGTCTCGCGCGGATCGAAGCGGATGTTCTCGAGCAGGAGAACGTCTCCGTCGGTCAGACCCTCGGCGCGAGCCTCGGCGTCCTGACCGACGACGTCACCGGCGAGCTGGACGTGGCGACCCAGCAGTTCGCCGAGCTTCGCCGCGACCGGAGCCAACGAGAACGCGGCGTCCGGCTTGCCCTCCGGCCGGCCGAGGTGCGCGGTCACGATGAGCTTGGCACCCGCCTCGAGCAGCGTCTTCAGCGTCGGGAGCGACGCCTCGATACGGCCGGCGTCCGTGATCTGCCCGTCGTCGAGCGGAACGTTGAAATCGGCACGGACGAGGACGCCGCGTCCGTCGACGCCCTCGTCGATGAGATCCTGCAGTGTCTTGACGGCCATCGGGTCAGAGCGACTTTCCGACGAGTCCGATGAGGTCGACGAGACGGTTGGAGTAGCCCCACTCGTTGTCGTACCAGGAGACGATCTTGACCTGGTCCTCGATGACCTTGGTCAGGCCCGAGTCGAAGATCGACGACGCCGGGTCGGTGACGATGTCGGAGGAGACGATCGGTGCGTCGGTGTACTTCAGGATGCCCTTCAGCGGGCCCTCGGCCGCAGCCTTCATGGCCGCGTTGATCTCCTCGACCGAGGCGGTCTTGCGCACCTGGGCGGTGAGGTCGGTGACCGAACCCGTGGGGATCGGGACGCGCAGCGCGTAGCCGTCGAGCTTGCCGAGCAGCTGCGGGAGCACCAGGCCGATGGCCTTCGCGGCGCCGGTGCCCGTGGGCACGACGTTGAGCGCGGCGGCGCGGGCGCGACGCAGGTCCGAGTGCGGACCGTCCTGCAGGTTCTGATCCTGCGTGTAGGCGTGGATCGTGGTCATGAGGCCCTTGACGATGCCGAACTCGTCGTCGAGCACCTTGGCGATGGGGCCGAGGCAGTTGGTGGTGCACGAAGCGTTCGAGATGATGTTCTGGCTGCCGTCGTACTTGTCGTCGTTGACGCCCATGACGATGGTGATGTCCTCGCCCTTGGCCGGCGCGGAGATGATGACCTTCTTGGCACCGGCGTCGATGTGGCCCTGAGCCTTCGACGCGTCGGTGAAGATGCCGGTGGACTCGACGACGACGTCGACGCCCAGGTCTCCCCACGGCAGGGCGGAGGGACCCTCGCGCAGCGAGAGAGCCTTGATCTTGCGGTCGCCGACGACGATGGTGTCGTCGCCCTCGAGCGAGACGTCGTGCGGGAGGCGGCCGAGGATGGAGTCGTACTTGAGCAGGTGAGCGAGCGTTGCGTTGTCGGTGAGGTCGTTCACCGCAACGATCTCGATGTCGGTGGTGCCGAGCGCCTTCTGCGCATCGACCGCCCGGAAGAAGTTACGTCCGATACGACCGAAGCCGTTCACGCCAACCCGAACCGTCACTGTTCGCTCCTTTGTGTTGAAACTCGTGTTCCTCGTCGATGCACGGGTCGTGCATCGGTTTCCTCCACCGCACGTGATGGTGCGGACGTGTCCGTCCCGGGCGACCGAGCCGCTCCGTGACCTGTGATCACCCTAATGGTTCGGGGTGGTGCAGTTCTCGGTCAGGCACCCGCGCTCATGCCTCGTCGAGCAGGTCGGCCGTGACGGCCGACTCTGTGTCCGGGATGCCCGAGTCCTTCGCCTTGCGGTCGGCCATGGACAGCAGTCGGCGGATCCGGCCCGCCACCGCGTCCTTCGTCATGGGCGGATCGGCGAGCTGCCCGAGCTCCTCGAGCGACGCCTGGCGGTGCTGCACGCGCAGGTGACCCGCCGCGGCGAGATGGTCCGGGACGTCCTCGCCGAGAATCGCCAGCGCCCTCTCGACCCGCGCCGCGGCCGCGACGGCCGCCCGCGCGGAGCGGCGCAGGTTGGCGTCGTCGAAGTTCGCGAGACGATTCGCCGTGGCCCGCACCTCGCGGCGCATCCGGCGCTCCTCCCACGTCAGTCGAGTGTCCTGGGCGCCCATCCTCGTGAGGAGGACACCGATGGCCTCGCCGTCGCGTACGACCACGCGATCGGCGCCGCGCACCTCTCGCGCCTTGGCCGCCACACCGAGCCGGCGGGCGGCGCCGACCAGCGCGAGCGCTGCCTCGGGTCCGGGGCAGCTGACCTCGAGCGCCGACGATCGACCGGGTTCGGTGAGCGAGCCGTGCGCGAGGAACGCACCGCGCCACGCCGCCTCGGAATCGGCGACGGTGCCGCCCACCACCTGGGCGGGAAGTCCGCGCACCGGCCGACCACGCATGTCGAGGAGCCCGGTCTGGCGCGCCAGGGCCTCGCCGTCCTTGGCCACCCGGACGATGTAGCGGGTCGACTTGCGCAGCCCGCCCGCGCCGATGGAGTGCACGTCCGCGTTGTAGCCGAACAGATCGAACACCTCGCGCTTGAGCCGCCGGGCGATGGACAGCTGGTCCACCTCCGCCTCGACGACGACGCGACCGGCCACGATGTGCAGCCCCCCGGCGAAGCGCAGCAACGCGGCGACCTCCGCCTTGCGGCAGCTGACCGCCGTGATGGTGAGGCGGCTCAGTTCGTCCTTGACATCGGCTGTCATGGCCACGACGTCGATCCCTTCCTGCTGTCGGTGCTGCTGTCGAGGTCGGCCCGGTCGGCGCCCTCGAGAACAGCGGCGAACACGGCCGCGAGCTTGCTCGGGTCGTGTGCGTGTGGTGTCGCCCCCGCGACGTCGGCGTGGATCACGTCGGCGCCGAACACCGCGGCGGCCCGCGCGAGGTGATCACGCTCGGACCCCGGCGGCACCGACGTCGAGTCGACCACCACGTGATGCACCCGAAAACCCGGCGCGTGTTGGGACAGTACGTGGAGATGACGCTCCGCCGAGAATCCCGTGGTCTCCCCCGGCTCCGGCCCGAGATTGAGCACCAGCACCTTGCGGGCCTCGGTGGCGCGCAGCGCCGAGGCGAGCTCGGGCACGAGGACGTGCGGCAACACACTGGAGAACCACGACCCGGGTCCGAGAACGACCAGATCGGCGGCGCCCACAGCGGTGACGGCCTGCTCGGTGGCCGGCGGATCCGACGGGCGCAGTCGGACGCGCCGCACCTTGCCGGGAGTGGTGGCGACGGCGACCTGCCCACGGATGACGCGGCTCACGCGCGGGTCGGACTCGAGTCCCGACACGTCCGCCTCGATGTCCAGGGCGATGGGCGACATCGGCAGCACCCGCCCGTCGACACCGAGCAGCCGCGCGGCCTCGTCGAGTGCGGCGACCGGGTCACCGAGCACCTCGGACAGTCCGGCGAGCAGAAGATTGCCCACCGAGTGCCCGGCGAGCGCGCCGCTGCCGCCGAAGCGGTGCTGCAGGATGTCGGCCCAGAGCCTGCCCTGCGGAGAGTCTGCGGCCAACGCCGCGAGCGCCATGCGCAGATCGCCGGGCGGGATCATGCCGAGCTCCGCGCGTAATCGGCCGGACGACCCGCCGTCGTCGGCCACGGTGACCACCGCCGTCACCCGGGTGGAGAGCGACCGTACGGCGGACAGGGTCGCGTAGAGGCCGTGTCCGCCGCCGAGCGCGACGATGTGCGGAGCGTCGTCGTCGCCGCGTCCGCCGTCCGCGCTCACTCTCGACCCAGGTCGCGGTGCACGACGCGGACACTGGTGTCGGCATCGGCACGCAGCCGTTCGGCGAGCGCCTCGGTCATGGCGACGCTGCGATGCTTGCCGCCGGTGCAACCGACGGCGACGGTCATGTACCGCTTGCCCTCGCGCCGGTAGCCGGCGAGCGTCATCGTCAGCAGGCGGTGATACAGCTCGAGGTACTCCTCCGCGTCCGGCTGCCCCAGCACGTAGTCCCGCACGCCGGCGTCCTTGCCCGTGAGCGGGCGCAGCTCGGGGATCCAATGCGGGTTCGGGAGGAAACGCATGTCGCACAGCACGTCCGCGTCGAGCGGTACCCCGTACTTGAAGCCGAAGGACTCGACGGTGACGGCGACGGTGCCCACCACGTCGTCGCCGAACGCCGCGGCGACACGATCGCGCAGACCGTGCACGGAGAGCGAGCTCGTGTCGATGACGATGTCCGCGGCCTCCTTGACGGTGGCCAACCGGGCCCGCTCGTCCGAGATGCCTTCCGTGAGCGTGCCGTCCACACCGTAGTTCTGCAGCGGGTGGCTGCGGCGCACCGATTCGAATCGCCGGATCAGCACGTCGTCGGACGCGTCCAGGAACAGCACGCGCGGGCGCACCCCGTCCGCTGCCAGGTCGGCGAGCAGGGTGCCGACGTCGCCGTTGAACAATCGGCTGCGCACGTCGACCACCAGGGCGAGCCGCTCGATGCCGGGGTCCGAGGTGCGACCGATCTCGATCATGCGAGTGATCAGCTCGGGCGGCATGTTGTCGGCGACGTACCAGCCCAGGTCCTCGAGGACCTTCGCCGCCGTGCCGAGCCCGGCACCGGACAGCCCTGTGACCAGAGCGACGTCGATGTCGGAGTGCGGTCGAACGGGGTCACCCACCTGCTCTCGCTGCACGTTCACTCGTCCCGGTGTCCTGTTCCTCGATGCGCGGCCACCGACAGCGGCTCACCGGACGGTGCCGGCAGCTCGTCACGGTCGCTGCCGTCGGTGCGTTCATCATGTCGTACCGGGGCGCTGTCCGCTTCGTTGTCGGGGACCGCGGTCGGTTCCGACGCGGCCGCGGCAGCCGACGCGTCCTGGTCCTGTGGAACTCCCAGTGCCTCGAGGACGGCGCGTGCCGTCGTCTCGCCGATACCCGGCACCTTCACGATCTCGGACACCTCGGCCTGCTTGAGCTTGGCCACCGAGCCGAAGTGCGTCACCAACGCCGTGCGACGCGCCTCACCGAGCCCGCGCACCGAGTCCAGCGCGGACGCCGTCATGCGCTTGGACCGCTTGCTGCGGTGGAACGTGATGGCGAAGCGGTGCGCCTCGTCGCGAACCCGCTGGAGGAGGTACAGCGACTCGCTGGTGCGCGGCAGGATCACGGGGTCGCTCTCACCCGGCACCCACACCTCCTCGAGCCGTTTCGCGAGACCCACCACCGCGACGTCCGTGACACCCAGCTCGTCGAGCACCTCGGCCGCCGCGGCCACCTGCGGTGCGCCGCCGTCGACGACGAAGAGGTTCGGCGGATAGGCGAAGCGGCGGGGCCGACCCGTCTGCGGGTCGAGGGAGGCCTCGGGAGCCAGATCGCCGCCGGAGTCCTTGCCATGACGCAGGAACCGTCGCCGTGTGACCTCGGCGATGCTCGCGACGTCGTCCGAGTGACCGTCTCCCGCAGCCTCCTTGATGGAGTAGTGGCGGTAGTCGCTCTTGCGCGGCAACCCGTCCTCGAACACCACCAGCGACGCGACCACGTCGGTGCCCTGGACGTGCGAGATGTCGATGCACTCGATGCGCAACGGTGCACTGTCGAGGTCGAGCGCTTCCTGGATGCCCTGCAACGCTGCGGAGCGCGACGTGAAGTCACCCGCACGCTTCATCTTGTGCTGCTGGAGCGCTTCGACGGCGTTGCGATACACCGTCTTGGCGAGCTCCTTCTTGTCGCCGCGACGAGGCACCCGCAGCTGCACCGCGGACCCGCGCAGCGAACTGAGCCACGCCTGCACCTCGTCGGCGTTCGGCGGCAGCACCGGAACGAGCACCTCGCGGGGTACGGCGTTGGCAGCGGCGTCCTCGGTGGACGACGACAGCGAGGCCTGCTCGCCGTAGAACTGGGTGAGGAACTGCTCGACGAGAGCCGGCAGATCGGACGCCGCCTCCGCGTCCACCGGAGCGTCCTGCGCCTCGGTACGGTCGTCGGCCCCGGCGGACGTCGCCTCGGCCGCGACCGCGGCGTCGATCACCTCGCCTGCCTTCTCCACGACCCACCCGCGCTGGCCGCGCACGCGACCGCCGCGGACGTGGAACACCTGGACCGCCGCTTCGAGGTCGTCGCTCGCGAAGGCGACGAGGTCCGCGTCGGTGCCGTCGCCGAGCACCACGGCCTGCTTCTCGAGCGCGCGCCGCAGTGCCCCCACATCGTCACGCAGCCGGGCCGCCGTCTCGAAGTCCAGGTCCTCCGACGCCTTCTGCATCCGGTTCTCGAGCTCGCGGACGAGCTTGTCGGTCTTGCCGGACAGGAAGTCGCAGAAGTTCTCGACGGTCGCACGGTGTTCGGCCGCCGACACGCGTCCGACGCACGGCGCCGAGCACTTGTCGATGTACCCGAGCAGACAGGGCCGACCGATCTGGTTGTGCCGCTTGAACACTCCAGCGGAGCACGTCCGCGCAGGGAACACCCGCAACAGCAGGTCCAACGTCTCTCGAATCGCCCACGCGTGCGCGTACGGGCCGAAGTAGCGCACACCCTTGCGCCGGGGCCCGCGGTAGACGAACAACCGCGGGTACTCCTCGTTGAGCGTGACCGCGAGCATCGGGTAGCTCTTGTCGTCCCGGTACCGGACGTTGAATCGAGGATCGAACTCCTTGATCCAGTTGTACTCGAGCTGGAGCGCCTCCACCTCGGTGGTGACGACGGTCCATTCGACGCTGGCAGCCGTGGTGACCATCTGACGAGTGCGCGGATGCAGGCCGGCGATGTCGGCGAAGTAGGAATTGAGACGGCTGCGCAGGCTCTTCGCCTTGCCGACGTAGATGACGCGGCCGTGCGGATCACGAAATTTGTAGACCCCTGGCTCGACCGGAATGGTTCCGGTGGCCGGGCGGTACGTAGCGGGGTCGGACACACCTCCACGGTAGTCGTCGTGACCGACAGTCGAAATCCGCCGTTCGGGCTGCGAACCACGCGAGGACGCGGTGTCATGGATCGGTGACTTCCCGCCGATCACTGACTCGACCTCTCGCCCTCGCGGCCGTCGTCGCCCTCACCGCCGTGTCCTGCTCCTCGGGCAGCGGTGACGACGCTTCCGGCTCGGCCCCCTCGTGCGTCGCGGGCGGAGGCGGCACCCCCGTCACTGCGGACGCGGGCACGGGACCGGACGGTGCGCCGGAGGTCGCCACCGGCTACCGCACCGGAATGACCGCGGTGCGCACCGCCACGTACGCGGTGTCGACCGCCAACCCGGTGTCGACGGAGGCGGCGTGCGAGGTGCTGCGCGACGGCGGGACCGCGGCCGACGCGCTGGTCGCGGCGCAGACGGTGCTCGGACTGGTCGAGCCGCAGAGCTCCGGTATCGGCGGCGGCGCCTTCCTCCTCTACTACGACGCCGAGTCGAGGACTCTGCGTGCCTACGACGGCCGTGAGACGGCTCCCGCCTCTGCCACCGCGAATTATCTGCGCTTCGTGGACGACACGGCTGCCCCCGGTGCGCCCGCCGATCTGTCCGTGCCGAAGCCCGATGCCCGATCGAGCGGCCGCGCGATCGGCGTTCCCGGCGTCGTCCGCATGCTGGACGACGTCCACCGCGATCACGGGAGCAAGGAGTGGCGGTCACTGTTCGATCCGGCCATCGCGCTGTCCGACGACGGCTTCGAGATCAGTCCGCGGATGGCGTCGTCCATCGCGGACTCGGCGCCGGAACTGGCACTCGATCCGGCCTCTCGCGACTACTTCCTCGAGCCGGACGGCAGCCCGAAGGCGGCGGGGACGACGCTGACGAACCCCGCGATGGCCAAGACGCTCGGCGCGATCGCCACCGAGGGTGCCGACGCGTTCTACACCGGTGCGCTGGCGCAGTCCATCGTCGACGCGACGGCGGACACGACGGGCGGGCGCACCCCCGGCCGGCTGACACTCGACGACCTCGCCGGATACGAGGCGAAGGAGCGGGACGCGGTGTGCGTGCCGTACCGCGACACGGACGTGTGCGGCATGCCGGGCCCGTCGTCGGGCGGTATCGCGGTCGCGTCCACGATGGGCATCCTGTCCCACTTCGACATGGCGCAGTACGCACCCGCCTCCCCCGATGCCGACGGCGGAGTCCCCGACGCGGAGGGCGTCCATCTCATCGCCGAGGCGGAGCGCCTCGCGTACGCCGACCGCGACAAGTACGTCGCCGATCCCGACTACATCCCCCTGCCCGGTGGCAGCCCCGCCGAGTTGCTCGATCCGGACTACCTCGAGCAGCGCGCCCGCATGATCGATCCCGCCCGCAGCATGGGCACGGCTCAACCGGGCGACTTCGGTCCGATACCCCTGAGCAGCTACGCCGGACCGGAGGCAGGGACCAGTCACCTCAGCATCGTGGACAGCGCGGGGAACGTCGCGTCGATGACCACCACGGTGGAGTCGGCGTTCGGCTCCTTCCACATGACCGAGGGCTTCCTCCTCAACAACCAGTTGACCGACTTCTCGGCCGCACCAGAGGGGCCCGACGGGGTACCCGTGGCCAACCGCGTGGAGCCCGGCAAGCGTCCCCGCAGTTCCATGGCGCCGACGATCGTGTTCGACCGCGGGGACGACGGTGCGCGGGGTGACGTGCGGCTGGTGACCGGATCACCCGGCGGTTCGGTCATCATCCAGTTCGTCGTGAAGAACCTCGTCGGCATGCTCGACTGGGGTCTCGACCCACAGCAGGCCGTGTCCGCCGTCAACGTGGGTGCCGCCAACGCGCCGACGACGAACGTGGGCGGCGAGCATCCGAACATCGACGCGCAGAACGACGGTGCCGCGGATCCGCTGGTGTCGGCTCTGCGGGCGATGGGCCACCAGGTGTCGGTGGCCGATCAGTCCAGCGGCTCGAGCGCCCTGGTCCGGACGGCCGACGGCTGGATCGGCGGTGCCGATCCCCGACGCGAGGGTGTCGTCATGGGAGACGGGATCGAGTGACCTCGGTCAGCTCGCTGCGGCGTACTTCTGCTCAAGAGAGCGGAACGTACGCGCGGCGTGCACCGCGTACTCGCGATCGTTGGACTGGATCGCCATGACCGGCACGTACTCGTCGTCCGGCAGTTCCACGCGAGCCCAGCTCGATCCGGGCGAGAAGGACAAGCCGCGCACGAGATCCCACGGAATCAGTTTCTCGGTGACGAGGTTGCGCACCAGCACGCCCTGCGCACCGACCTTGATCCGCGGACGGGTCAGCAACAGCACGCCCGCCGCCATGCCACACCCGATGGCGATCATGGCGAACTGGTCCACGCGTTGGAAGAACACGCCGGTGTTGCCGGTCCGCAGCAGAATCCCCAGGGTGGTGTGCACGATGACGAGAAGAGCGGCGACACCGACGGCGTACTTCGCGCTCTTGCGCGGCCGCGCCTCGAGTTCCCACTGCTGACTCGCTGTGTCGGTCACGACGGACTCCCGTGACGCAGGCCCTTCAGCGTCAGCGCCGTGTCGACGGCCGCCGCGACAGCCTGCGCACCCTTGTCCTCCTTCGACCCGGGAAGACCCGCGCGATCGAGTGCCTGCTGCTCGTCGTTCACGGTGAGTACTCCGTTGGTGACCGGGGTGGACTCGTCCAGCGACACTCGGGTGAGCCCGGCGGTCACGGCGTCGCACACGTACTCGAAGTGCGGTGTCCCGCCCCGGATCACGACGCCCAGAGCGACCACCGCGTCGTGGGTGCGGGCGAGCTGCTGTGCGACCACGGGGATCTCGATGGCTCCGGCGACACGCACGAGAGTCACGTTCCGCAGTCCCACCTCGTCGGCCTTGCGGAGTGCGCCGTCCACGAGTGCCGTGCTGACCTTCTCGTGCCACTGGCCCGCGACGATCGCGACCTCGAGGTCCTCGGCGCCCGAGAGCTGCAGTACCGGTTCGCCCTCGCCGCTCATCAGAGGCCGCCCGCGTCGGGGGTGACCACCGGCGTCTCGAAATCGTCCAGCCCGACGAGGTCGTGGCCCATCCGGTCACGCTTGGTACGCAGGTAGGTGAGGTTCTCGGCGTTGGCACGCAGCGGCATCGGCACCCGCTCGGTGATGTGCAGGCCGTAGCCGTCGAGGCCGACCCGCTTCGCCGGGTTGTTGGTCAGCAGACGCATCGACGAGATGCCCAGGTCGACGAGGATCTGCGCTCCGATGCCGTAGTCCCGCGCGTCAGCGGGCAGGCCGAGCGCGAGGTTGGCGTCGACGGTGTCGGTGCCGGCGTCCTGCAGCTGGTAGGCCTGCAACTTGTGCAGCAGGCCGATGCCACGGCCCTCGTGACCGCGCATGTAGAGCACCACTCCGCGACCCTCCTGCGCCACCATGTCGAGCGCCGCGTCCAGCTGCGGACCGCAGTCGCAGCGCAGCGAGCCGAACACGTCCCCGGTCAGACACTCGGAGTGGACGCGGACCAGTACGTCGCTGCCGTCGCCGTCGGGCCCGGCGATGTCGCCGCGCACCAGCGCCACGTGTTCGACGTCCTCGTAGACGCTCTGGTAGCCCACCGCACGGAACTCGCCGTGCGCCGTCGGGATGCGCGCCTCGGCGATGCGCACCACGTGCTTCTCGTGCTTGCGTCGCCACGCGATCAGGTCGGCGATGGAGATGAGCGCGAGGTCGTGGTCGTCGGCGAAGACACGGAGTTCGTCCGTGCGGGCCATCTCGCCCTCGTCCTTCTGCGACACGATCTCGCAGATGACGCCGGCCGGGCGCAGATCCGCCATCCGGGCGAGGTCGACCGCGGCCTCGGTGTGGCCGGGGCGGCGCAGCACGCCGCCTTCCTTCGCCCGCAACGGGACGACATGACCGGGACGGGTGAAGTCGTTCGCACCGGTGTCGGGGTCCGCGAGCAGACGCATGGTCGCCGCGCGGTCCGATGCCGAGATCCCCGTACCGATACCGACGCGAGCGTCGACGGTCACGGTGTACGCGGTGCCGTGCTTGTCCTGGTTCGTGGAGTACATCGGAGGCAGTCCGAGGCGATCGCAGTCCTCACCCGACAGCGGAACGCAGAGGTATCCCGAGGTGTACCGCACCATGAAGGCCACCAGCTCGGGTGTGGCCTTCTCTGCGGCGAAGATGAGATCGCCCTCGTTCTCGCGGTCCTCGTCGTCGACGACGACGACGGCCTTGCCGGCGGCGATGTCGGCGACAGCGCGCTCGATGGTGTCGAACCTGGTCACGCCGTGCGCTCCCCACGTCTGCTGCCCGCAGTGTCGGGCAGATCCTGTGTTCTCAAGACTACGACCCCCGCTGCGGGGGCCGATGTTCAGTCGACCTTCTGCAGCCGCTCGACGTACTTGGCGATCACGTCGACCTCGAGGTTGACCTGCGTTCCCGCCTCCGCCTCGCCCAGTGTGGTGAGCGACAGGGTGGTAGGAATCAGGGAGATCTCGAAGTACTGATCGTCCTTCTCGCCGCCCAGTGCGGACACCGTCAGCGACACTCCGTCGACCGTGATGGACCCCTTGTGCACGACGTATCGCGCGATGTCACGGGGCAGCGAGATGCGTACCACGGTCCAGTTGTCCGACGGGGTGCGCGAGAGCACCACCCCGGTCCCGTCGACGTGGCCCTGGACGAGATGCCCACCGAGCCGCGACGCGAGCGAGGCGGCACGCTCGAGGTTGACCGGTGACCCCACGGCCAGGGACTGCAGTGACGAACGGTTCAGTGTCTCCTGCATCACGTCGGCCGTGAACGCGCCGTCCGCGACCTCGACGACGGTGAGGCACACACCGTTCACGGCGATCGAGTCCCCGTGCGACGCATCGGAGGTGACCAGCGGGCCACGGACGGTGAAGCGAGCCGCGTCCGCCAGATCCTCCTTGGCGGTGACACTGCCCAGTTCCTCGACGATTCCGGTGAACATGCTCGTCATCCTCTCGGCACCAGCTGGTGCAGTGATCTCTGTTCGGCTCAGTGGTCGGACGACCGTAGCGGAGCGAGTCGGACGAGCAGATCGTCGCCCAGCGTCTCCACCGACTCTCGTCGAAACCTCATCGCATCGGCAATTGTTCCGACACCCGTCCCCCGCACAGCGGTCGGACCTTCGCCCAGCACGACAGGGGCGAGGTACGCCGTGACGCGGTCGACCAGGCCCGCCGACAGAAACGCTCCGGTGAGCGTCGATCCGCCCTCCAGCACCACGTCGGTCAGATCCGTGAGGGCCTCCATCACCGCGAACGGGTCGCGGGTCCGCACGACGCGGGTGGGGGCGGAGTCGTCGAGGATCCGAGACCCGGCAGGGATGTCGCGCAGCCCGACGACCACGCGCACCGGCTGGTGCGCAGCGAGCGACCCGTCGGGCAGTCGCGCCGTCAGCACCGGATCGTCGGCAAGCACGGTCCCGGTACCGACCACCACCGCATCGATCCGCGCGCGCTCGGCGTGGACGTGTGCGCGAGCCGTCTCCCCCGTGATCCAGCGGCTGGTGCCGTCCGGCGCCGCGGTGCGGCCGTCGAGCGTGGCGGCGTACTTCCACGTGAGCATCGGGCGCCCGGTGCGCTGCCGATGCAGCCAGGCACGCATCGGCCCGGCCTCGGCGAGATCGGCGAGAACGCCGGACCGTACCTCGACGCCGGCACCGCGCAGAGTCTCCGCGCCGCCTGCCGCCAGCGGGTTCGGATCGCCGAGCGCGTGCACGACGCGGACGACACCCGCTCGCAGCAGCGCCTGCGAGCACGGACCCGTGCGTCCCGTGTGGTCGCACGGCTCCAGCGTCACCACGGCGGTGCCGCCGCGCGCTCGCTCGCCCGCCTCCGCGAGCGCGGCGATCTCCGCGTGGGGGCCGCCCGGTGCCGCGGTGGCGCCGACTCCGACCACCAACCCGTCCCGGTCCAGGACGACGGCGCCGACGGGAGGATTGGGAGTGCTGACACCGCGCGCCGCGACCGATGCCTCGATCGCCCGCCGCATCGCGGCATCGATCGGGTCGAGGCTCCCGGTCACCGGCCGGACAGGTGGGGCGACGCGCTCGCGGCGGACTCACGCAGCGAACGCACGGCACCCGCGGGGTCACTGGTCGAGTACACCGCCGAGCCCGCGACGAAGCAGTCGATGCCCGCGGCAGCGGCCTGCTGCACAGTGTCGGCGTTGATGCCGCCGTCGATCTCGATCACCAGCGTCAGTTCACCCGAATCGACCAGCCGGCGGACGGCGCGAGCCTTGTCCAGCACCTCCGGCATGAAGCTCTGGCCGCCGAATCCCGGTTCGACGCTCATGATCAACAGCGTGTCGAAGTCCTTCAGGACCTCCAGGTACGGCTCGATCGGGGTACCGGGCTTGACCGACAGCCCGGCCTTCGCGCCCGCCGCCCGGATGTCGCGGGCGACGGCGCGCGGATCGTCGGTGGCCTCGGCGTGGAACGTCACGTTGTACGCGCCGGCCTCGGCGTAGGGCGGCGCCCAGCGGGCCGGGTCCTCGATCATGAGGTGACAGTCGAGCGGGATGTCGGTCGCCTTCAGCAGGCTCTCCACCACGGGCAGACCCAGGGTGAGATTCGGGACGAAGTGCGCGTCCATCACGTCGACGTGCAGCCAGTCGCTGCCCGCGACGGCCGCGGCCTCGTCGGCGAGCCGCGCGAAATCGGCGGACAGGATGGACGGTGCGATCATCGGGTGCTGCGGAGTCGGGGCCACGGGCGATCAGCCTAGTAGGTCCGGATCCACCTGCATTAGAGCGTCGTCGATGTGGCCGGCGAGGAGGTACTGACCCTCGTCGGTCGGGTGATCACCGTCGTCCTGGATGATCAGCGGGTCGGCCAGCCACTCCTGCGGCAGCGCATCGACGTAGTCCAGCCCGGCCGACACCGCGGCGGCGGAGACCGCGGCGTCCACGTCCCACATGTCCTCGCTCACCGGCTCCCCGCTCCAGATCGGTCCGATGACGACGATGTGGGCCTCGGGTGAGCGCTCGCGCAGCGACGCGTACAGGTCGGTGGCGTCGGCGAGCACGTCCGCCGGATCCGCGTCGACGTCGTTCTCGCTGCCGACCACGAGGATGACCGTCGGGTTCTCCTCGGTGGCGTAGGCGACCTGGTCCGCGAAGGTGCCGAGATAGTCGTCGCCCGCCTCGTAGCCGGCGCCGCCCAGGCTCGCGTTGGTCACCTCGAATCCGTGTTCCTCCGCCAGGACGTCCGGCCAGACCACGTCGTTCATGGAGCCGGCGGAGAACGAGTCGCCGATCACCGACACGCGGACCGCGCTCCACTCCGACTCTGTCGCGACCACCCGCTCCGCGTCGGCGGTCCTCGCCGAGGCCGTCCCTGCCGTCACCGACGGGGACAGCGAGCAGCCACCCAGCACCGCGACCGAGGCGAGGGCGGCCACCGCTGCCCCGGCCGTGCGGTGTCGAAGGAGTCGCGGAGTCACGTTCCTGTTGTACCCGCGAGTCGTTGCCGACCGGTAACGAGCGCGGTCAGGAGGCATCCTTGCGCAGCGCGGCGAAGAACATCGCGTCCGTTCCGTGCCGGTGCGGCCACAGCTGCACCGACGTTCCCGAGGCCGCCCGCGGCACGCCGGGCGCGAGCGTCGCGGTGTCGAGCGCGGTCAGACCGTGACGTCGGACCGCATCGGCCACGACGCCGACCGTCTCGGACAGATGCGGCGAACACGTCGAGTAGACGACGACTCCGCCCGGCCGCACCAGCTCCACTGCTGCCGCGAGCAACTCGCGTTGCAACGTCACCAGACCCGCCACGTCGCTCGCCTGACGACGCCACCGCGCCTCGGGTCGACGACGGAGTGCGCCCAGACCGGTGCAGGGTGCGTCGACGAGGACGCGGTCGTATCCCGCGTCCAGTCCACTCGCGCGACCGTCCACCGCGTGCACGGTGACCGGGAGATCGCGCACCGTCTTGCGCACCAGCTCGGCTCGATGCTCGGACGGTTCCACGGCATCGACCGTCGCACCGTCGATCGCCGCGATGGCGCCGAGCAGCGCAGCCTTGCCGCCGGGACCGGCGCACAGATCCAGCCACCGACCTCCGTCCGGCCCGTCGAGCTCCGCGAGCGTCAGAGCCCGAGCGACCAGCTGACTGCCCTCGTCCTGGACGCCGGCCAGCCCCTCACGCACGGCGTCGAGACGACCCGGATCGCCGCCACTGTCCAGATGCACCGCATAGGGCGACCACGGTCCGGGCTCACCGCCGGTGATCGACGCGAGCTCGTCCGCCGAGATCTCGCCGGGCCGCGCCACCAGGTGCACCAGCGGGCGGGCGTCGTCGGCGGCCAGCGCCTCGTCCAGCTCCGCAGCATCCGCTCCCAACGCGTCGTTGAACGCCTGTGCGATCCAGGCGGGATGTGCGTGCCGGAACGCCGAGTGACCCACCGGATCTCGCTCCGCGTCGGGAGCCAGCAACTCGACCCACTCTGCTTCCGTGCGCTCGGAGACCCGGCGCAACACGGCGTTGACGAACCCTGCCTGCCCCTGCCCGGCCTCGCTGCGCACCAGGTCGACCGACGTCGCCACCGCCGCGTGCGGAGCCACCCGCGTGCGCAGCAACTGGTACGCACCGAGCCGGATGACGTCCAGCAGTCGACCGTCGATGTCCGACACCGGACGCGAGGCCGCATGCTCGACGACCGCGTCCAGCACCCCCTGCGCGCGGGCCGCGCCGTAGGCCAACTCCGTCGCGAGGGCGGCATCACGCTCGTTCAACCGGCGATCCCGGAGCAGACCCGGAAGCACCAGGTTCGCGTACGCGTCACGTTCCCGCACCGCGCGCAGGACGTCCCGTGCCGCGATCCGTGCGGGGTCCGACCCCGCCTCGGCGGGATTCGGGCGACCCGGCTGCTTCGGACGCGAATTCCCGGACCGACCACCGGCCTTGCTCGAACCCCCGGCCACCGCCGGCCGGCCTCCGGCCTTCCCGCCATCCGGCCGGCCGCCGGCCTTCCCGCTCTCACTCGGCCAGCCTCCGGCCTTCCCGCCGGCCTTCCCGCCACGCTTACGAGGACCGCCGGACCCCGGTGTCTGCTCACCGCTCATCGTGCAGTCGCTCCGTTCACATCGCGGGCGCCGCGCGCCCAGTCGGTCGCTGCCATCTGCTTCTTGCCGTGCGGCTGCACGAGCCCGAGCGACACGGCCGTCGTCGCGGTACCCACCAGGACCGCCTTCTTCCGTACCTCGACGCGCCCGGGTTCGAGCTCCTCGTCGGTGATCGTCACCGGACCGATCTTGACGCGGACGTCGCCGATCTCGGTCCACGCTCCGGGTGCCGGTGTCACACTCCGGACGTGCCGGTCGATCAGGTGCGCCGGGCGACCGAAGTCGATGCGGGCCGATTCCACGGTCACCTTGGGCGCGTGTGACACGCCGTCGCCCGACTGCGGAACCGCCTGCAGTGCACCGTCGTCGATCCCGTCGAGGGTGGACGCGAGCAACTGGCTCCCGCTGTCCGCGAGCCGGGTCAACAGATCCCCGGCGGTGTCCGTGGGGCGCACCCTCTCGGTCACGACGCCGTACACCGGACCGGTGTCCAGCCCCTGCTCGAGGAGGAACGTCGACGCGCCGGTGACCTCGTCACCCGCGGCGATCGCGGCCTGCACCGGCGCGGCCCCACGCCAGGCCGGCAGCAGGGAGAAGTGCAGATTGATCCAGCCGTGTCGCGGAATGTCGAGCACGGGCTGTGGCAGCAGCGCACCGTAGGCGACGACGGGACAACAGTCCGGTTCCAGATCGCGGAGCGCGGCCATCGCCTCGGGGTCGGACGGCTTCGCGGGCTGCAGCACCGGGATGCCGTGCTCGTCGGCCAGCATCGCAACGGGCGATCGCACGACCTTGCGCCCTCGACCGGCCACCGTGTCGGGTCGGGTGAGCACACCGACCACCTCGTGACGGGAGGAGTCGAGCAGTCGCCGCAGCGACGGGAGAGCGGGGTCGGGAGTACCGGCGAAGACGAGGCGCACGCCGTTCACCCTATGCGGAGCGGGTCGACCTGGATTCGCAGCGCCGACGCGGTCTTCTTCGCTCCCACCACGGCCCGTGCCTCACCGAGTGCGCGGGAGAGGGCGGCACCGGACGATCGCGGGACGCGGACCAGCATCCGCTCGACGGGCGCGGACGAGTCGGCGTCGATCTCGCTGCCGAACGGCAGCCGCTCGCCGGGTGGCAGGTCCACGGGTCCCAGCGTGACGGCGTCGTCCGGGAGCCGCGCCGAGTCCAGCAGGGCGCGCAGCGATTCGGTGGTGCCGTCCACGGCGGCTATGTGCACCGCGGGTGGAAACCCGACCTCGGTGCGTTCGGAGAGTTCGGTGCGCGCGTGTCCGACGGGGTCCCACCGCACCAATGCCTGCACGGTGGGAAGTCCCGAATCGGCGACCACGACCACCTCACCGCCCTCGGCCGACGGGCGCACGAGGGTGGCGGCGGCCATCCAGCGGCGAAGGGTCTGCTCTGCGGCGCGCAGATCCGCTCGACCCAGCAGCGCCCACCCGTCCAGCAGCAGCGCGGCACCGTAGCCGCCGTCCGCGACGGGTTCGGCGCCCACGGTGGACACGACGATGGCCGGGCCGGCCGGCACCGTGTCGAGCACCGAGGTGCCGCCGGACTGTCGCACGGTGACGCCGCTGAACGCCCGGCCCAGCTCCTCGGCGGTCCGTCCTGCGCCGACCACGACGGCGCGCAGTGCTCGTGAACCGCACGTGGGGCACGAGTACGACGGGTCGGCGGTGCCGCACCACTTGCACGTGGGGCTGCCCGCGCCGTCGGCACCGGGCGCGGACGGCAGCGCCAGGGGTCCGTGGCACCGTCGGCACCGGGCGGGCGTCCTGCACTTGGAGCAGGCGAGGGAGGGCACGTACCCGCGCCGCGGGACCTGGACCAGCACGGGGTGCCCGGCGGTGAGCGACGCTCGGGCCGCCGCGAAGGCGATCGCCGGGAGTCGCGCCGCGCGCGCTCCGGGGTCGCGGGCGAGCGCGTGGTCGCTGTCCGCGAGAGCGGTGACTCGTGGAACGCGCCCGCGGACGGTGTCACGGGTGGCCACGAGATCGTGCGCCCACCCCGTCTCGACCAGAGCCTGTGCCTCCGCCGTCCGGGAGAAACCGCCCACCACCGCGGCGCACCCGGCTCGGTGTGCACGCAGCAACGCGACCTCGCGGGCGTGGGGGTACGGCGCACGCGGTTCCGACAACGAGTCGTCGCCGTCGTCCCAGACCACCAGCAATCCCGGGTCGTGCACCGGGGCGAAGACGGCGCTGCGCGTTCCGATCACGACGCGAGCGCGGCCACGAGCGGCGGCGAGCCACCGTCGGTAGCGTTCGGCGGGACCGAGCCCCGCGGCGAGCGCGACCACCGCGTCGTCGTCGAGGACGGCTCGGCAGGCCGTGTCCACGCGATCGAGATCGCGCTGGTCCGGGACGACGAGAACGGCTCCCCGTCCCGACGACACGGCCACGGCTGCCAGGTCGGCGAGCCGGGCCGCCCAGTCCTCCCCCGGCAACGCCTGCCAGACCGCCCGCGGCGCCCGACCGCCGCCGAGCGCGTCGAGGAACTCGGCGCCGTGCCGGTACGCGGACCACTCGTCGCGGCGAAGGACGGGGATCGACTGCGCACCGGAGGCGAGAGATTCGTTCTCCACCCGCGCGTGTCGGGGTGGAACCGCGAGACGAAGAACGTCCGGACGGGTGCCGGCGTAGCGCGTGGCGACGGCGTCGACGAGACCGAGCAGTTCGGGGCCGAGCACCGGCTCGGCGGAGACCACCTTGTCGAGGAAGCCGAGCTTCCCCGGATGGTCGCTGGTGTCGAGGCGGGCGAGCAGGAACCCGTCGACCAGACGCCCGGCGAAGCGGACGCGCACACGCACACCGGGTTGCGCCACGGCATCGAGTTCGGCGGGGACGACGTAGTCGAAATCGCGATCGAGGTGGGACAACGCGAGCATGGGAAGCACGCGGGCAATGGGCCGGGTGGGGGCCGGTGAGCGCACACCGGATGCGGTGGCACTCACCGACCGACCCCTTTCAGACGATGATCACGAAGTGGAGCGAGACGTCACAGACCTGCGGCGGACCGCAACTTCTCGGCACGGTCGGTGTTCTCCCACGGCAGATCGATGTCCGTGCGGCCGAAGTGGCCGTACGCCGCGGTGGGCGCGTAGATCGGACGCAGCAGGTCCAGATCACGGATGATCGCGCCGGGACGCAGGTCGAACACGTCGGTGATGGCGGACTGGATCTTGAGCGGATCCACGTTCTCGGATCCGAATGTCTCGACGAAGAGACCGACGGGAGCGGCCTTGCCGATGGCGTAGGCGACCTGCACCTCGACTCGTTCTGCGAGGTCTGCGGCCACGACGTTCTTGGCCACCCACCGCATCGCGTACGCAGCGCTGCGGTCGACCTTCGACGGATCCTTGCCCGAGAACGCGCCGCCGCCGTGGCGGGCCCAGCCGCCGTAGGTGTCGACGATGATCTTGCGACCGGTCAGGCCGGCGTCGCCCATCGGCCCGCCGAGGACGAACTTGCCGGTGGGGTTGACGAGCAGGCGTACCGACGAGGTGTCGAGCGAGTCGTGCCCGAGCTCGGCCAGTACAGCCTCGAGGACATGGGTCCGGATGTCCGGGGTCAGCATGTTGTCGAGATCGATGTCGGCCGCGTGCTGGGTGGAGATGACGACGGTGTCGAGGCGAACGGCCTTGTTGCCCTCGTACTCGATGGTGACCTGGGTCTTGCCGTCGGGACGCAGGTACGGCAGCACCTCGGTCTTACGCACCTCGGTGAGGCGACGCGACAGCCGGTGCGCCAGTGCGATCGGCAGCGGCATGAGCTCGGGCGTGTCCTTGATGGCGTAGCCGAACATCAGGCCCTGGTCGCCGGCACCCTGACGGTCGATCTCGTCGTCGGTCAGACCCTCGACGCGGGACTCGTGCGAATTGTCGACACCCTGGGCGATCTCGGGCGACTGCGCGCCGATGGCGACGTTGACGCCACAGGAGTTGCCGTCGAAACCCTTGGCCGACGAGTCGTAGCCGATCTCGAGCACCTTCTCGCGCACGATGTGTGGGATGTCGGCGTACGCGGTGGTGTTGACCTCACCGGCGACGTGAACCTGCCCGGTGGTCACCAGGGTCTCGACGGCGACGCGTGCGCGCGGATCGTCGGTCAGGAGCGCATCCAGGATGGAGTCGCTGATGGCGTCACAGATCTTGTCGGGATGACCCTCGGTGACGGACTCGCTGGTGAAGAGCCGACTGGCGGACGTGCTCACAGATGTTTCCTCTCGTACACGCATGAATGTGTCGACATGATCGAACCGCTCCCCGAGACGCCAGTCGACGATAGACGGAGCCACCGACGTCTCGAGTACTGCGGGTCACCGCGAGTCGTCGGCGCTCGTACACTCCTGCGACGTCGGTGACGGTTGACGCACGCGCAACAGGGGCACCAACGCATCGATCACACGAGACGACATGAGCGCCTTCGATCCGTGTTCGAGCGCCAGCTCGGTCCCGTCCGCGGACAGGATCCAGCCGTCGTTGTCGTCCATCTCAAATGCTTTACCCTCACCGACCGCATTCACAACCAGGAGGTCGCACTTCTTGCGTGCCAGCTTGGCGCGGGCGTGCGTCAGCACGTCGCCGTGCTGGTCGCCGGTCTCGGCCGCGAAGCCGACGATCGCGGCGTCGGCGGCCAGGTCACCGGCATCGCGTGCCGCGACGAGGCCGGCCAGGATGTCGGCGTTGCGCGTGAGCGGGATGGTGTCCGGCTCGTTGGCACCCTTCTTGATCTTGCTGGTGGCGAGCGTCGTCGGCCGGAAATCGGCGACGGCGGCGGCCATGATCACGGCGTCGGCACCGACGGCGGCGGCCGTGACCGCGGTGCGCATGTCCTCGGCGGTGCGGACCGTCTCGACGCGGACACCGGCAGGAGCGGACAGGTCGCTGGTGTAGCCGGAGATCAGCAGCACGTCGGCACCGCGCTGGGCGGCGACCCGCGCGAGCGCATAACCCTGCTTTCCGGAGCTGCGGTTGCCGAGGAACCGCACCGGGTCCAACGGCTCGCGCGTGCCGCCGGCGGAGACGACGACGCGCCGCCCCTCGAGGTCACGAGGCAGCGCATCGGGTCGCTCGAGCAGCAGCTCGGCGATGCCGGCGATCTCGTCCGGCTCGGGCAGACGGCCCGCTCCGGTGTCCTTGCCGGTGAGCCGACCCGAGGCCGGCTCGATCACCGTGACACCGCGCCGACGCAACGTCGCGACGTTCTCGACGGTCGCGGGGTGGTCCCACATCTCGGTGTGCATGGCCGGCGCGAACACGATCGGGCACCGTGCGGTGAGCAACGTCGCCGTCAACAGGTCGTCGGCGCGTCCGGCAGCGGCCCGCGACAGCAGGTCGGCCGTGGCCGGGGCGACGACGACGAGATCGGCGTTCTGACCGAGGCGGACGTGCGGTACCTCCGGCACGTCGGCGAACACTCCGGTGTGCACCGGGTTGCCCGACAACGCCTCGAAGGTCGCCCGGCCGACGAACTGCAGCGCCGACTCGGTGGGGACGACGCGGACGTCGTCACCCGCCTCGGTGAAGTGGCGGATCAGCCCGCACGCCTTGTACGCGGCGATCCCTCCCCCGACACCGACCACGACGTGACGCCGTGTCGTCGTGTTCGAAGGAGACAGGGAACTCACTCGCCTTCGACGTGCTCGAGAAGGTCGGCGTGGATCTCGCGCATGGCGATGGACAGCGGCTTCTCCTGCAGACCCGGTTCGACGAGGGGGCCGACGTACTCGAGGATGCCGTCACCGAGCTGGTTGTAGTAGTCGTTGATCTGACGCGCGCGCTTGGCGGCGTAGATGACCAGCGCGTACTTCGACGACGTCCGGTCCAGCAGCTCGTCGATGGGCGGGTTGGTGATGCCCAGCGGGGTGTCGTACGTCGCCACGTCGATACGGGAGAAGGAATCGGACACGTTCGCCAAGGGACTACTCACAAATGCTCCTGAAGATTCACCGGGGCGGATGCCTCGGAAGAGAAAACTGGTGTTACCTGTGCGGTCACGCGGTCCCGAACTCACTGTTCGGGATGCCACCGACCAATAAGGATACCAACTCCGCGCACGCTCGGTCGACATCGTCGTTCACGATGACCGTGTCGAACTCGTCGGAGGCCGCCAGCTCCTCGCGCGCGGTCTCGAGCCGACGCTCGATGACGTCCTGCGGTTCGGTGCCGCGGCCGGTGAGCCGACCCACCAGCACGTCCCAGGAGGGCGGCGCGAGAAACACGAGCAGAGCCTCCGGGGCGGCGGCACGGACCGCGCGCGCACCCTGCAGATCCACCTCGAGGAGAACCGGCTCACCGGCGGCGAGCGCGCGACGCACGGGCTCGGCGGGCGTACCGCTGCGGTGCAGGCCGCGGTGGATCTCCGCCCATTCGAGGAGATCACCGGCCTCGATCATGCGATCGAACTCCGCGGCGTCCACGAACCGGTAGTCCTGTCCGTGCACCTCGCCGGGGCGGGGATCGCGCGTCGTCGCCGACACGCTGAAGTACAGATCGGGAAGCTGCTGACGCACCTTCGCGACCACACTGGACTTACCGACGGCGGAAGGGCCGGCCAGTACCACCAGCCGGCCCTTCCTGAGCGAGGAGTCCTCGCTCGACACTGCCGTCGACTCGTTGTCGGTCGACACGTCGCTGTCAGGCCTCGAAGTCGAACCTGGCGAGAAGCGCCTTGCGCTGACGATCGCCCAGTCCGCGCAGGCGGCGGGTGGGTGCGATCTCCAGCTCGGTCATGATCTCCTGAGCCTTGACCTTGCCGACCTTGGGCAGAGCCTCGAGCAGTGCGGACACCTTCATCTTGCCGAGGATCTCGTCCTCTTCGGCGTCCTTGAGGACCTGCTTGAGGTCGGTTCCGCCGCGCTTGAGGCGTTCCTTGAGCTCAGCCCGGACACGACGAGCTTGTGCCGCCTTCTCCAAGGCAGCAGCGCGCTGCTCATCGGTCAACTGGGGAAGGGCCACGGTTCCTCCGTCTCATCGGTGAATCTCTGTCGAGAAGTGCATTCCGTACCCGCGTCACGCGATGTGCGCGAGCCGGCCGTTCTGGTACATCCAGTCACTGCCACCGGATTGACCAGCGGCGATAGCGACCGTACCCGGGCAGGGCGCCGATTGCGAACTTGCCCCCCGCCGCCGTGTCGCCGCGATGGTGGTCTATGCGAGGGCGTGCTCGACGGTGTCGCGAGCGACGATCGCCGCCTCCCGTAGAGCGGCCACGTCCGGACCGTGTCGCAGGACGTCGCGGGAAGAGTTGGGCAGCAACAACTCTGACGAACCCTGGAACAGGGAGGGCAGGTCCTGCGCGGTGGCACCCTGGGCGCCGAGTCCGGGCGCGAGGATCGGCCCCGAGAACGTCCGCAGATCGAGCCCGTGTCCGCGTGTCGCACCCACCACGAGACCCATGACGTCGTCGTTCGCCCGCGTGTTGACCGCCGCGGCCTCGTCGACCACGGCCTGCGCGACGCTCGCACCGGTGGCGGTGACCGCCTGCTGCAGCGCCGCGCCCTCGGGATTCGACGTGCGTGCGAGCACGAACAGGCCGCAACCGTGCTCAGTCGCCTGCTCGACGAACGGCGTCAGCGCACCCACCCCGAGGTAGGGCGAAACCGTCACGGCGTCCGAGGCGAGTGGTGAGGACGGGTCCAGCCACGCCCGGGCGTACGCCTCGGACGTGGACCCGATGTCCCCACGCTTCGCGTCCGCGACGACGAGCACGCCCGCCGCACGCAGATCGGCGATGGTCCGCTCGAGCACGGCGAGTCCACCGGACCCGAAGCGCTCGAAGAACGCCACCTGCGGCTTGACCACCCCGATGTCCGACGCGAACGCCTCGACGCAGAGCCGCGCGAAGCGGTCGAGGCCCGCCACGGTGTCGTCGAGGCCCCACGACGCGAGGATCCCGGAGTGCGGATCGATGCCGACACACAGGCGTCCCCGCGACCGGACGGCCGCGGTCAGCTTCCTGCGCCACACCCCGGCCTCCGGACTACCGGTCACCGAGGGGTGACCGGGTCGGTCGTGGCCGTCGGCCCGGTGCCCGCTCGCAGGTACGTCGTCAGCGAGCTGTGCAGATCCTGGAGCGACTGCACCCCGATGTCGCCGCGGATGCTCGCCTCGATCCCCTGCACCGCGGCCGCGGCACCCTGCACGGTGGTGATGCACGGGATGTTGCGCGCCACCGCGGCGCTGCGGATCTCGTACCCGTCGACCCGCGGGCCGGAGTTGCCGAACGGTGTGTTGAACACCATGTCGACCTCCCCCTCGCGGATCAGGTCCACGATGGTCCGCTCACCGTCCTCGAGCACGTCGGAGTGCTTGCGCACCACGTCGCTGCTGATGCCGTTGCGGCGCAGCATCTCCGCCGTTCCCTCGGTCGCGAGGATGCGGAAGCCCAGATCGGCGAGCCGCTTGACCGGGAACACCATCGACCGCTTGTCGCGGTTCGCGATGGACACGAAGATCGACCCCGTCGTCGGCAGCGAGCCGTACGCGGCGGTCTGGCTCTTCGCGAACGCGGTACCGAAGTCCGCGTCGATTCCCATGACCTCGCCGGTCGACTTCATCTCGGGGCTCAGGAGGGTGTCGACGCCACTGCCGTCCGCCTTGCGGAACCGGTTGAAGGGCAGCACGGCCTCCTTGACCGCGACCGGTGCATCGAAGGCAGCGTGCCCGCCGTCACCGGTGGGCGGCAACACGCCGTCCGCCCGCAACTCCGCGATGGTCGCGCCCAGAGCGATCCGGGCCGCGGCCTTCGCGAGCGGCACCGCCGTGGCCTTGGAGACGAAGGGCACCGTGCGGCTCGCACGAGGGTTGGCCTCGAGCACGTAGAGCACGTCGTCCTTGAGGGCGTACTGCACGTTGAGCAGCCCGCGGACCCCGATCCCGAACGCGAGCGCCTCCGTCGATCGGCGGACCGCGTCGATGTCGGTGCGGCCGAGCGTGATCGGGGGCAGCGCGCACGCGGAGTCGCCGGAGTGGATGCCCGCCTCCTCGATGTGCTCCATGACGCCGCCGAGGTAGACCTCGGTGCCGTCGCACAGGGCGTCGACGTCGATCTCGATCGCGTCCTCGAGGAACCGGTCCACCAGCACGGGGTGCTCCGGCGTGAGCTCGGTGGCGCGGGAGATGTAGTCGTCCAGCGACGCCTCGTCGTAGACGATCTCCATGCCGCGTCCGCCCAGCACGTACGACGGACGCACGAGCACGGGGTAGCCGATCTCGCTCGCGATGCGCTTCGCGCCGTCGAACGTGGTGGCCGTGCCGAACTTCGGCGCGGGCAGACCGGCGGCGACGAGCACCTCACCGAACTCCTTGCGGTCCTCCGCCAGGTCGATCGCCTCGGGCGACGTGCCGACGATCGGCACACCGGCGTCCTGCAGTCGCTGCGCGAGACCGAGCGGCGTCTGCCCACCGAGCTGGCAGAGGACACCGACGACACCTGGTCCACCTTCGCCCGACTCCTTCTCCGCCAGGTACACCTCGAGCACGTCCTCGAACGTGAGCGGCTCGAAGTACAGACGATCCGCCGTGTCGTAGTCGGTGGAGACGGTCTCGGGGTTGCAGTTCACCATCACGGTCTCGTAGCCGGCGGCCGAGAGCGTCGTGGCCGCGTGCACGCACGAGTAGTCGAACTCGATGCCCTGGCCGATGCGGTTGGGACCGGAGCCCAGGATGAGCACCTTGCCGAGCGTGGTCTGCGGGGCCACCTCGGTCTCCGCGCCGGGATCGAGCTCGTACGTGGAGTAGTGGTACGGCGTCTTCGCCTCGAACTCCGCGGCGCACGTGTCGACGGTCTTGAAGACGGGCCGCACTCCCAGCCGGTGGCGCAGCGAGCGCACCCCGTCCTCGCCCGCGAGCTCGGGACGCAGTGCCGCGATCTGCCGATCGGACAGGCCCGAGTGCTTGGCCCGACGCAGCAGGTTCTCGTCGAGGACGGGAGCGTCGAGCAGCCGGGTCCGCAGTTCCACCAGTCCGGCGATCTCGTCGATGAACCACGGGTCGATACCGGACGCGGCGGCGACCTCCTCGACGGTGCCGCCGAGGCGCAGCGCCAACTCGGCGTCGTAGATGCGTCCCTCGGTGGGAACCTTCAGGTCGGCGAGCACCGCCTGCAGATCGTGCGCCCGGTCCCCCGCCAGCACCTCGTCCGACGTGGTCCAGAATCCGGTGGCCTTGGTCTCGAGCGACCGCAGCACCTTGCCGAGCGCCTCGGTGAAGTTGCGGCCCAGGCTCATCGCCTCGCCGACCGACTTCATCGTCGTCGTGAGGGTGGCGTCGGCCCCCGGGAACTTCTCGAACGCGAAGCGCGGCGCCTTGACGACGACGTAGTCCAACGTCGGCTCGAAACAGGCCGGTGTCTCGCCCGTGATGTCGTTGACGATCTCGTCGAGGCTGTACCCCACCGCGAGCTTCGCCGCGATCTTGGCGATCGGGAATCCCGTCGCCTTCGAGGCGAGTGCACTCGACCGCGAGACGCGCGGGTTCATCTCGATGACGATCAGACGACCGTCCTTCGGATCGATCGCGAACTGGATGTTGCATCCGCCCGTGTCGACGCCGACCTCGCGGAGGATGGCGATGCCCAGATCGCGCATCTTCTGGTACTCGCGGTCGGTGAGCGTCATCGCCGGAGCGACCGTCATGGAGTCGCCCGTGTGCACACCCATCGGGTCGACGTTCTCGATCGAACACACGATCACCACGTTGTCGCGGTTGTCGCGCATCAGCTCGAGCTCGTACTCCTTCCACCCGTAGATGGACTCCTCGATGAGCACGTTGGCGGACGGCGACGCGGCCAGTCCGCCGCCGGCGAGACGCTCGAGATCCTCGGTCGTGTACGCCATGCCGGAGCCGAGCCCGCCCATGGTGAAGCTGGGCCGGATGACGACGGGCAGGCCGAGTTCGGCAACGGTGTCGTGCACCTCGGCCATCGTGTAACAGACACGCGACCGGGCACTCTCGCCGCCGACCTTCGCGACGATGTCCTTGAACTTCTGGCGATCCTCACCACGCTGGATCGCCTCGAAGTCGGCTCCGATGAGCTCGACGTCGTACTTCTCGAGGATCCCCTGCTCGTGCAGCGCCACCGCGCAGTTGAGCGCCGTCTGGCCGCCGAGGGTGGCGAGCACCGCATCGATGGGATGGCCCTCGGCCTTCTCCTTCGCGATGACCTTCTCGACGAACTCCGCCGTGATGGGTTCGACGTAGGTGGAGTCCGCGAACTCGGGGTCCGTCATGATCGTCGCCGGGTTCGAGTTCACGAGGCTGACCCGCAGGCCCTCCTCGCGGAGCACACGGCAGGCCTGCGTTCCGGAGTAGTCGAACTCGCATGCCTGACCGATGACGATCGGTCCGGATCCGATGACCAGGATGTGCTGGAGGTCTGTGCGCCGTGGCATTACTGGCCGGCTTTCTTGTCGAGGAGCTGCAGGAAACGGTCGAAGAGGTACTCGGCGTCGTGCGGACCGGCCGCGGCCTCGGGGTGGTACTGCACCGAGAACGCCGAGTCGTCGAGCAGACGGACACCTTCGACGGTGCCGTCGTTCGCGCACGTGTGGCTGACGATCGCCCGGCCGAAGGGGGTGTCGAACTCCTCGCCGGCCTCGCCCTCGAGCGCGAACCCGTGGTTCTGGGCCGTGATGGAGATGCGGCCCGTGCCGTGTTCGATCACCGGGATGTTCATGCCCCGGTGACCGAAGGTCATCTTGTAGGTGGAGCGGCCGAGTGCACGGCCGAGGATCTGGTTGCCGAAGCAGATGCCGAACAGCGGGGTGCCGTCGCCGAGCACCTGCTCGGTCAGCCGCACCACGGAGTCCGCGGTGGCCGGGTCGCCCGGTCCGTTGGACAGGAACACGCCGTCCGCGCCGAGTGCCCGCACCTGGTCGATGTCGGCGTTCGCGGGGACCACGTGGACCCGGATTCCCCGCTGCGCGAACATGCGTGGCGTGTTCGACTTGATGCCGAGGTCGACCGCGACGACGGAGTACCGGGGCTCGCCCTCGGGGTCGACCGTGTAACCCTCGGTCGTGCTCACCTCGCCCGCCAGATCCGCACCCACCATGCTCGGCTGGCTGCGCACGGTCTCGATCAGCGCGTCGACGTCGGTGAGGGCCTCGCCGGAGAAGATGCCGGCCTTCATCGACCCGCGGGTGCGCAGGTGCCGCACCAGCGCGCGGGTGTCGATCTCGGCGATGCCGACGACGTCCTGCCGCGCCATCTCCTCGCCCAGGGTGCCGGTCGAGCGCCAGCTCGAGCTGCGGCGGCTGGGGTCGCGGACGGCGAACCCGGCGACCCACATACGGGAGTCGTCGGCGTCGCCGGTGCGTCCGACGGACTCGTTGTCCTCACCGTTCCAGCCGGTGTTGCCGATCTGAGGGGCCGTGGCCACCACGATCTGGCGGTGGTAGCTCGGATCGGTCAGCGTCTCCTGGTAGCCGGTCATGCCGGTGCAGAACACCGCCTCGCCCAGGGTCGAACCCCGGGCTCCGAACGCGGTGCCACGGAAGATGCGCCCGTCCTCGAGGACCAGTGCCGCGGCGTCCTGGGTGCTCACGCGGTCTCCTTCTCGTCACTGCTCGTGTCGTCCACCCACTGCGGGTAGACCGTCTTGTCGTCGGCTCGGAAGCCGGTGTCGATCTCGGTGCCGGTGGGCAGTTCCCAGCGGACGACCAGCAGGCCGTCCCTGGTCATGACCTTGCCGGCGAGGCCACGCTCGGTCCGCACGGCGCGGAGCGAGTCGGCGGGCATCCAGATGTCGGACTCCCCCGTGCGCTCGAGCAGGATGCCCGTCTCGTAGCGCGTCAGCGTTCCGGTGGCGCGATGGCCCATGTCGCCCACGGCGATCCGGTTCTGCCAGCTCGGGGCCAACGTCGATCCCACGTACAGACCTGTGCAGGCCGGGGTGACGACGGCGCCGAGCTGCTCCGGCACGGCCGGCAGGGTTCCGATCGCGTCGGCCTGACGCTTCTGACGGTTCTTCCAGCCCCAGATGATCAGGCCGATCATGGCGACCCAGAACACGAGGAAGCCGACCACCAACAGCACTCTGTCCATCTAGTTCATCCCTCCCGATGGCGCGGCCGCGACTCCGTCGCGGCTGGTGATCCGTCCGCGCAGCAGCGTCGCGGTGACCTTCGCGGGCAGCTCGAGCGACTCGTACGGGGTGTTGGCGGACAGCGAGGCCAGATCCTTCGGGACGACGGTCCACCGGACGTCCGGGTCGACGATCGTCAGGTTGGCGGGCTCTCCGACCGCGATGGGCCGACCCTGGTCGGTGAGCCCGACGATCTCCGCCGGTCGCTCGCTCATGACCCGTGCGACGCCGCGCCAGTCGAGCAGACCGGTCTCCACCATGGTCGTGACGATCACCGACAGGGCGGTCTCGAGACCGAGCATGCCGGGCCGGGCCTGCGAGAACTCGCAGCACTTGTCCTGCTCGGCGTGCGGCGCGTGATCGGTGGCCACGCAGTCCACGACACCCGAGGCCAACGCCGCGCGGAGTGCCTGGACGTCGGAGGCCTCCCGCAGCGGCGGGTTCACCTTGTTCACGGCGTCGTAGGTCTCGAGACGCGAGTCGTCCAGGAACAGATGGTGCGGTGTCACCTCGGCCGTGATGGCGATGCCCTGCTTCTTCGCCCAGTCGAGGAGCTCCACGGTGCCGGCGGTGGAGGCGTGGCAGATGTGGACGCGGCTGCGCGCGTCCCGCGCGAGGATCGCGTCGCGGGCGACGATGGACTCCTCCGCGGACCGGGGCCATCCGGTGAGACCCAGGCGCGCCGCGGTCGGACCCTCGTGGGCGACGGCACCTTCGGTGAGCCGCGGCTCCTCGGCGTGCTGGGCGATGAGCACTCCCAGGCCGGCCGCGTACTCGAGGGCACGGCGCATCAGCAGTGGGTCGGCGACGCAGTGACCGTCGTCCGAGAACATCCGGACCGCACCGACACCCGCGTTCATGGTGGCCATCTCCGCCAGGGCCTTGCCCTGCAGGCCCACGGTGACGGCGCCGACGGGGTGGACGTCGACCAGCCCGACCTCCTGGCCGCGACGCCACACGTGGTCGGTGACCACCACGGAGTCCGCGACCGGAGAGGTGTTCGCCATCGCGAAGACGGCGGTGTATCCGCCGAGAGCTGCTGCGGCGGAACCCGTCTCGATGGTCTCGGTGTCCTCGCGGCCCGGCTCCCGGACATGAGTGTGCAGATCGACGAAGCCGGGCAACAGAACGCCACCGGCACCGTCCACGATCTCGGCACCCTCGGGAACGGTGACGTCCGCGCCGATCGCGTCGATGACGCCGCCCGACACCACCACGTCCACGGGATCACCCTCGCCGTAGGGGCGCACCGAGCGCAGCACCACGGTCCCGCTCATCGCGCGAGTCCCGTGGTCGGCTCGGACCCGATGAGCAGGCGGAACAGCACTGCCATACGCACGTGCACTCCATTCTGGACTTGTTGCAGGACGGCGGTCTCGGGTGCGTCGGCGACCGAGAAGCCGATCTCCATGCCGCGGAGCATCGGACCGGGGTGCAGCACCACCGCGTGGTCGGGAAGCAGATCGAACCGCTTCTGCGACAACCCGTATCCGATGGAGTACTCCCGTGCCGACGGGAAGAAGCCACCGTTCATGCGTTCGGCCTGGACGCGCAGCATCATGACGGCGTCGAGCGCCGGCAGCTCGGAGTCGAGCGACGGTGCCACGGTGACGGGCCAGGTCTCGATGCCGACCGGCAGCAGAGTGCGCGGCGCGACGACCACCACCTCGGCACCGAGCGTGGCCAGCAGGAACGCGTTGGACCGGGCGACGCGGCTGTGCAGGACGTCACCGACGATGGCGATGCGGCGGCCCTCGATTCCGCCGAGACGCTGGCGCAGCGTCAGCGCGTCGAGCAGAGCCTGGGTGGGATGCTCGTGCGTGCCGTCGCCGGCGTTGATCACGGCCGGACCCGATCCGTCGGGCAGGGCCGTCCACTGGGCGATGCGGTGCGCCGCACCGGACGCGGGGTGCCGCACGATCAGGGCGTCCGCGCCGGCCGCTCGCAGCGTGAGGGCGGTGTCGCGCAGCGACTCACCCTTCGACGCGGAGGAGCTGCTCGCGCTGACGTTGACGACGTCCGCGCTCATCCACTTGCCCGCGACCTCGAACGACACCCGGGTGCGCGTCGAGTTCTCGTAAAAGACGGTCATGACCGTCTTGCCGCGCAGGGTGGGGAGTTTGCGCACGTCGCGGCCGAGCAGCGCCTGCTCGAAGCGCTCCGCCTCGTCCAGGATGTCGGTGGCGTCGTCGCGGCTCAGGTCCATCGTCGACAGCAGGTGCCGGGCACTCACGAGAGCTCCACCCCGTCTCGACCGTCGTGCTCGTCGAGCAGCACCGAGACGTCCTCGGTGCGCGCGGTCGGCACGTTCTTGCCCACGTAGTCCGCGCGGAGCGGGAGTTCGCGGTGGCCGCGGTCGATGAGCACCGCGAGCTGCACGGCCCGCGGACGCCCGAGATCGCGGAGAGCGTCGAGCGCGGCGCGCACCGATCGGCCGGAGAACAGCACGTCGTCGACGATCACGACGAGGGCGCCGTCCACACCGGTGTCGGGCATCGAGGTGCGCTCGAGCGCGCGATGGGGCTTGCTGCGCAGATCGTCGCGGTAGAGCGTGATGTCGAGAGAGCCGACCGGCGGGCGGAGTCCGGAGTACTCCTCGATCCGCGCCGCGAGGCGCGTGGCGAGAGTGGAACCGCGAGTGGGAATACCCACGAGAACCAGCGGAGCGGCGTCGGCCGAGCCGAACGCGGTCTTCTCGATGATCTGGTGGGCCATCCGGGCGATGGTGCGGCCGACGTCCGCCGACGACAACAGCTCGCGGGACTGGCCTGCTGGACCGGGGGTACCGGGCTCGTCTGAGGACACGAGAACAGGTGACCTCCTTCTCCGCCTCACTGGACGGATCGTTAAAGGATGTCTGACGCGGTGACTATACCAACCACGCCGGGCTCGAACTCAGCTCGAGGCGGGCGGTACGGCGTCGTCGGCGGTGTTCTCCGTCACGGGCCGGCTCTGCGCCGCCGGACGCGCCGCCGCGGCGGCGCGCACCTGGGGTGCGACGAGCACGATCTGGCCCAGCACCCCGTTGACGAAGGACGGCGAGTCGTCGGTGGAGAGTTGCTTGGCCAGCTCGACCGCCTCGTCGACGGCCACCACCGGCGGGACGTCGACCGCGTTGAGCAGTTCCCAGACCGCGACGCGCAGGATCGCGCGGTCGACGGCGGGGAGACGATCGAGAGTCCACTGGTGCAGGTGATCCCCGATGACCGAGTCGACGCGGTCGAGGTTCTCGGCCACTCCGGTCACGAGAGTCGTGGTGTACGCGTTGACCGGCGCCACCGTCTCCTCGTGAGCGGACAGCTCGCCGCGCTCGGTCGCGAGCACCACGGGATCGAGATCCCGAGCCTCGGCCTCGAAGAGGAAGTCGACGGCGCGCTTACGCGCCTTGTGCCGTGCTCCGAGCTTCTTCGCCGCCGGCTTGCCCGGTGCGGCAGGGTTCTTGGAAGGCTCGCTCACTCAGGAATTCACGCGCCCGAGGTAGTTGCCGTCGCGGGAGTCCACCTTGAGCTTGTCGCCGGTGTTGATGAAGAGCGGCACGTTGATCTCGGCACCCGTCTCGAGGGTCGCCGGCTTGGTGCCACCGGTGGAGCGGTCGCCCTGCAGACCCGGATCGGTGTGCTGGACGATCAGCTCGACCGTGACCGGCAACTCGACGTACAGCGGCAGACCCTCGTGCATCGCCACCTGGACCTTCATGTTCTCGAGCAGGAAGCGCGAGACCTCGCCGATGGTCGCCTCGGCGACGGAGATCTGGTCGAAGGTGTCGCCGTCCATGAAGACGTAGTCCGAACCGTCGTGGTAGAGGTACGTCATATCGCGTCGGTCGACCGTCGCGGTCTCGACCTTGACGCCCGCGTTGAAGGTCTTGTCGACGACCTTGCCCGACGTGACGTTCTTGAGCTTGGTGCGCACGAAGGCCGGTCCCTTACCAGGCTTGACGTGCTGGAACTCGATGATGGACCACAACTGGTTCTCGATGTTGAGAACGAGTCCGTTCTTGAAATCACTGGTGGAAGCCACTTGCTTCGCGTCTCCTCGTCGACTGTCGTCTCGGTCTCTCGGTACCCGGACGCCGCGCACGGCCTCCGGGCCTGACAAGCACTGGTCGGCAGGCCCTCGCCTACAGAACGGTGAACTCTTTGCTGGTGAGCGTCAGCAGTTCCGGCTCGTTCTCTCGAACGATGAGCGTGTCCTCGATCCGTACGCCTCCGCGACCGGAGAAGTACACGCCGGGCTCGACTGTCACCGCAGCACCGCAGAGCAGTGTACCGGTGCCGGTGGCACCGATTCCCGGCGCTTCGTGGATCTCGAGTCCCACGCCGTGGCCGAGTCCGTGCAGGAACTTGTCCCCGTGCCCCGCGTCCACGATGACCGAGCGAGCCGCTCCGTCCACCGCCTGCACGTCGGCGCCGGGGAGGACGGCGGCGCGTCCGGCGGCCTGGGACTGTTCGACGAGGGCGTACAGCTCGCGCTGCCAGTCCGCGGGGGTGCCCAACACGTAGGTACGCGTCATGTCGGAGTGGTACCCGTCCACCTCCGCGCCGAAGTCCAGCTTCACCAGGTCACCCTGCTCGAGCACCGCACCGGTGGGGCGGTGGTGCGGCACCGCCGAGTGTGCGCCCGCGGCCACGATGGTCTCGAACGAGATGGCGTGCGCTCCCAGCTCGAGCATGAGGAACTCCAGATCGATCGCGACCTGCTTCTCGGTCCGGCCGGCGCTGATGCCGCCCCGCTCGATCAACGCGGCCAGCGCGGCGTCGGCGACACCGCAGGCGCGTCGCAGCGCGTCGATCTCGCTCTCGTCCTTGATCATCCGCAGCTTCTCCACCAGGCGCGGCATGCGCTGGAGCGAGAGCGAGGACGCGGCGTCGGACCATGCCTGATGCTCGTCGACGGACACGACGTGCGATTCGAATCCGACGGTCTGCCCGCCTCG
Organism: Rhodococcus sp. UNC23MFCrub1.1; assembly: GCF_000686025.1. GTDB lineage: Bacteria > Actinomycetota > Actinomycetes > Mycobacteriales > Mycobacteriaceae > Rhodococcoides. The sequence continues at coordinate 332,643 of NZ_JMLQ01000003.1, read as the reverse complement.
CGCACCGCCGGCGTCCTGCAGCAGGCGAACAGGGCCCGCGCGGTCGATCACCGCCGCGAGGTCGGGCACCTGCTCGGCCACCTGCGTCACGTACCGACCGTCGGTGCACACCACGGTGCCGGACTCGTCGGAGGCGGAGTCGTGCGCACTCAGCAGCAGCGCGGCATTGGAACCGGTGAACCCCGTGAGGTACCGGACGTTGAGCAGATCGGTCACCAGGAGCGCGTCGGCCTCCCGGTCGCGGACGAGTTCTCTGAGAGCGTCGCGCCGTGCGGCGCGGTCGGAGGACGGCATCTCTCGAACCTACCGCCGCCGTCACCGACGGCCGGCGACACCGGTCCGCCCGACGACACCGCACCCGGATATGTGGGCAGAAGCACACGCGACCGACCGGGGTGATTACTGTGTGCAGCATGACTGGGTGGGTGGTTCGCGGTGTGGGGATGGCGCTGGTTCATGTGGTTGCACGAGTGCTGCTCGCGCTGGCGGTCTCCGCCTGGCCCGCGCAAGGGTCCGTGTTGCGCATGATCACGCTGGCCGCCGTCGTTCTCGTGGCCGTCGTGTGGGGCGGAATCGACGGGATCAACGCGCACCGCCGCGGTGACCACGGCGAGGGCCGGACCGATTTCACGATGCTGTGGCTGAAGGCGTCGGTCGTGGCCGGTGTTCTCGCCGGGCTCGTCTGCTGGGTGTTCTCGGCGGTGGCGAACCTCGCGGTGAGCAGCAACTCCCTCTTCTTCGAGGTCACCTCCGGCGCGGCGTTCACGATTCTGCTCGTCTTCATCCCCACGGTCATCGCCGTCACGGTGGGCCGCTGGCTGGCCGGACGCGGCGACGACAAGCAGGAGGACCTGCGGCCGGGCAAGAAGGAGGACGCGACCGAGCGCGACCGCGTCACCTCCGGAGCACCCGCACGGGGCGAGTCGGACGCCGACACCGAGGTCTTCGCGCCGGTCCGGGACTCCGATCCGCGCCCGAACCTCGCGAAGGGCGACCGCTCCTCCTGACCGACCCCGTCGTCAGAGGAAGATCGACGACCCCGTCGTCGGCTCCTCACGCGCCACCGCGGAGTACGCGGCGGCCAGCAGCGCCGGATCCGGTCCTTCGAGGCGGCCCGGCTTGGCCAGTCCGTCCAGCACGACGAAGCGCAGCAGCCCGTTGCGGTTCTTCTTGTCCGTCTGCATGCCCGACAGCAGATGGGCGAACGCGTCCGCGTCGTAACTGACGGGCAGTCCCACCGCCTGCAGGATGCTGCGGTGCCGGTCGGCGACATCGTCCGACAGTCGCCCCGCGAGACGTCCGAGCTCGGCGGCAAACACCAGACCCACGGAGACCGCGGCGCCGTGGCGCCACTTGTACTTCTCGCGGCGCTCGATCGCGTGTCCCAGGGTGTGGCCGTAGTTCAGGATCTCGCGAAGATCGGACTCCCGGAGATCGGCCGCGACGACCCGAGCCTTCACCTCGATGGAGCGCCGGATCAGCTCGGGCAACACCTCGCCCGTCGGGTCCAGCGCGGCAGCGGGATCCGCCTCGATGAGGTCGAGAATGACCGGGTCGGCGATGAATCCGGTCTTGATCACCTCGGCGAGCCCGGCCACGATCTCGTTGTGCGGCACCGTCTCGAGGGTCGCCAGGTCCACCAGGACGGCCGCAGGCTCGTGGAAGGCACCGACGAGGTTCTTCCCGGCGTCGGTGTTGATGCCGGTCTTGCCTCCCACGGCCGCGTCGACCATGGCGAGCAGCGTGGTGGGCACGTGCACGATGCGGACGCCGCGCATCCAGGTGGCCGCGACGAAGCCGGCGAGATCGGTGGCCGCGCCGCCGCCCAGGCTGACCACGGCGTCGCTCCGCGTCAGACCGATGCGGCCGAGCACCTCCCAACAGAAGCCGGCGACGGCCAGTTCCTTGCCGTCCTCGGCATCGGGGATCTCGATGCGGTGTGCGTCGATCCCGTTGTCCGCCAGTGCTGCTCGGACGGCCTCAGCGGTCTCGGCGAGCGGAGGCTGATGGAAGATCGCGACGGTGCGCGTGCCCGCGAGCTGCTCCACCAGGTCGGTGAGCAGACCGCGACCGATGATCACGGGGTACGGGTTCGCCGTCCGGACGTCGATACGAACAGGTTCTGTCACGAGAGCGTCTCCTGTGCTGGGGGTGGATCCTGCGGTGGTCGGGTACGGCCGGTCCGTGGTGACGACTGCCGCGGCAACGGTCCCGGATCGGTGGGGATCGGACGTCCGCCCTTGCGCCGGATCCGGCGCCGCGGCGAGGTCCGCTGCGGTGGTGCGGCCGGCGCGGGGACGCGGTCGGCGGGGGCGACGCCGAGACGGCCGAGCACAGCGGTGACGACGCGAGCAGGGCTGCGGCCGTCCGTGCGGACACGGATGGTGGACACCTCGCGGTACAGGGGTCGCCGAGTGCGCATCAGTTCGCGGTACTTCGCCCGCGGGTCCGAGCCGGCCAAGAGGGGTCGCGAAGCGTTGGCAGTGGTCGCACCGGTGCGCCGGAGGCCCTCGCCGACACTGATCTCGAGGTAGACGACGGTATGACCGCGGAGCGCCGCACGAGTGCGCGAGGACAGGATCGCCCCACCGCCCAGGGACACGATGCCCGGATACGTGCGTAGCGCATCGAGCACGATGCGCTCCTCGATGGCACGGAACTCCGCCTCACCGCTCTCGGCGAAGATCTGCGGGATGGTGCGGCCGGTGTCCTTCTCGATGGCCACGTCCGTGTCGTACACCTGCGTGCCCAGGGCCTGAGCCAGCCGTCGGCCGATGGTGGACTTCCCGGCGCCGGGTGGCCCGATCAGCACCGCGCGCGGCGGACCGGAGACCTCCCCGGCCTGCCCCGCCCCGGCCTGCCCGGTCATCGCGGCGGACGGGCTTGCGCGTTCTCCACGTAGCGGCGCACGTTGCCGGCGGTCTCGGCGACGGAGTCGCCTCCGAACTTCTCCAGCGTGGCGCGGGCGAGTACCAGAGCCACCATGGTCTCCGCGACGACCCCCGCGGCCGGCACGGCGCAGACGTCGCTGCGCTGGTGGATGGCCACCGCACCCTCGCCGGTGGACATGTCCACCGTCGCCAGGGCACGCGGAACCGTGGAGATGGGCTTCATGGCCGCGCGCACCCGGAGCGGGGCGCCGTTGGTCATGCCGCCCTCGATGCCGCCGGCGCGGTTGGTGGTGCGGACGATCCCGTCCGGGCCGGGGAGGATCTCGTCGTGGGCGGCGCTGCCGCGGCGGCGTGCGGTCTCGAACCCGTCGCCGACCTCCACACCCTTGATGGCCTGGATGCCCATGAGTGCCGCGGCGAGCTGCGCGTCGAGCTTGCTGTCGCCGGTGACGAACGAGCCGAGTCCCACGGGAAGGCCGTGGACGACCACCTCGACGATGCCGCCGAGGGTGTCCCCGTCGCGCTTTGCCGCTTCGATCTCGGTGATCATGGACTGCTCGGCCACGGCGTCGAACGCCCGCACGGGGCTGGCGTCGATCGCCTCGATGTCTCCCGCCGACGGCTCCGGGCCCTCGTACGGGTCGGACGCGCCGATCGAGATGACGTGCGACAGGACGTCGACGCCGAGGACCTGTTTCAGGAACTGTCGCGCGACGGTGCCGACCGCGACGCGGGCGGCAGTCTCCCGTGCGCTGGCACGCTCGAGCACGGGCCGGGCGTCGTCGAAGCCATACTTGAGCATGCCCGAGTAGTCGGCGTGGCCGGGGCGCGGACGGGTCAGGGGCGCATTGCGCGCGAGGTCGGCGAGCACGGCGGGATCGACCGGGTCGGCCGCCATGACGGTCTCCCACTTCGGCCACTCCGTGTTGCCGATCTCGATGGCGACGGGACCGCCGAGCGTCGAGCCGTGCCGGACACCGCCGATGACGGTGACCTTGTCGGCCTCGAACTTCATGCGGGCGCCGCGGCCGTAGCCCAGGCGTCGTCGGGCGAGCTGAGCTCCGATGTCCTCGGAGGTCACCTCGACTCCGGCCACCATGCCCTCGAGAATGGAAACCAGGGCAGGGCCGTGAGATTCTCCGGCAGTGATCCATCGCAACACGGATCGATCTTTTCACGTCCCGGCGTTCACCCACGCCACCAGGGTCGCCGCACACAGAGCGGGTCCGTGCGGAATCACCGCCGCTCCCCCGGTTCGTCCCGTCATCGCCGCCAGCACCAGCGTCGTCGTCGGTGCCAGCACGGCGGCCACCGTCCACACGGACGGCCCCGAGACCGCGCCCAGTCCCCCGAGTGCGAGGCACAGCTTGACGTCGCCGCCTCCGATCGATCCGGGTGACGCCACCGACCCGACGAGGTGCACACCGGCCAGAGCCAGGCCGCCGAGGAGCGCCGACTCGCCCCCACCCTGGTGGGCGGCTGCCAGGAGCACCGCACCCGCGGCGGGCAGCGTCAGATCGTCCGGCAGGCGGTGACGGACCAGGTCGACGAGCGCGACGGCACAGGACCACGCCCCGACCGCGAGGATCGCCACGTCGGTGGTGACCGCGCCGAGCGCGGCACCGACGACGGCGGCCGCGAGCAGGTCGGGCACCGTCGGCGTCACCCACCGACCGACGGTGAGAAGAGCGAGGCAACACAGCGCGGATCCGAGGAGGACGGTCATGCAGTCACGGTGGCACCGGTGACTCCCATGATCCGTGCCGCGGCGACCCGCCCGGGGACGACGGCGCACCCGGGGATGGTCAGGACTCCCGCAGAGCCCGCTCCATCGCAGCACGCGGGGCAGGCATACCGGTGAACTGCTCCACCTGACCGAAGGCCTGGTGCAGCAGCATCGCGAGGCCGCCGACGACGACGCCACCGGACTCCTCGACCGCGGCGGCCAGCGGCGTGGGCCACGGGTGGTAGATCGCGTCCAGCAGCACGCGCGTCCCGCGCAGTGCGTCGATCATCGCAGCGCCGCCCTCGGGCGGGACGGTGGACACCACGGCTGCCGCGTCCGCGACCGCTCGCGGTAGCGCGTCGTCGTCCGGTGCACTCCACCGGGCGGTGAGACCGGCGTCGCGCGCACAGACCAGAGCTCCCTCCGCCCGCTCCTCGTCCCGCGAGACGACGGTGACCGCACTCGCCCCGAGATCACGCAGAGCGACGAGCGCCGGGCGGGACGTTCCGCCCGCCCCGACGACGACCACCGACGCTCCCGACAGGTCACGGACACCGACCGTGCCGAGGGCGCCCGTGACACCGTCGACGTCGGTGCAGTCGGCGCGCCAGCCCGAGTCGGTGCGTACCAGGGTGTTCGCCGAGCCGACGGCGACCGCGCGCTGCGTTCGTTCGGTCGCACAGGCCAGAGCCGCGAACTTGCCCGGCATCGTCACCGACAGTCCCACCCACTCGGGTCCGAGGCCGTCCACGAACTCCGGAAGCCGTTCCGCGGTGCACTCCACCCGCTCGTAGGTCCACCCGGTGAGCCCGAGCTCCCGGTACGCCGCCGCGTGCAGGATCGGTGAACGCGAGTGCGCCACCGGCGACCCCAGAACGGCCGCGCGCCTCGTCGACGAGGCGTCGGAGACGGACGTCACCGGCCGCTGTCGAGGAACCCGCCCTCGACCTTCGTGATGTTGTCCAGGTGCACCTGGTAGTCGTCGGTGAAGAGCGTCTCACCGGCCGCGTTGATGGTGACGAAGTAGAGCCAGTTGCCGGGCTCGGGAGCCTCGGCAGCCTGCACCGCTGCCACACCGGGAGAGCAGATCGGCGTCGCCGGCAGACCCTCCTTGGCGTACGTGTTCCACGGCGTGACGTTCGCACGGTCGGCGTCGGTGGTGGCCACCTCGGTGGTGTCCAGCGAGTAGTTGACCGTCGAGTCGAATTCCAGACGCTGCCCGATGGCGAGACGGTTGAGGATGACGCGCGCCACCTTGGCGAAGTCCTGCGGCAACGCCTCGCGCTCGATGAGGGACGACGCCACGAGCACCTGGTACGGGTCGAGACCCGAGGAGGCGCCTGCCTCCAGTAGACCGGTGTCCTCGTAGATCGCAGCACTCTCGGACACGAGTTGACGCAGGATGTCCGTCGGTGCGGCGCTGGGGTCGAAGTTGAACGTGCCCGCGGCGATGAGCCCCTCGAGCTGACGATCGCGATCCGGCACCTGCCGCACCGCGTCGGTCGCCCAGTCGGCGACACCGAGTGCGGAAGGATCGTCCCCCGCACCCGCGAGGTTCAGGTCGTCGTATGTCACGCACGGAAGACCCTCTCCGACAGCACAACTGGCCTCGGAGATCAGCGTGTAGATGCCCTTGCGGACGGCGCCGGTGTTGACGTCGGTCGAGTCGTGCAGCTGACGGCCCTCGGCGATCTGGATCTGGCCCACTCGCGATGCCGGGTCCACCAGTGCGGAGACGGCGTCGGCCGCCGCCATCTGCGAGCGCATCCGATAGAAACCGGGCTGCACGGAGGTCATCGCGGTGTTCTGGACCGCGGCCTCGTAGAAGGCCGCCGAGCTGGCGGTGACGTCCTTGTCCGCCATCTCGGTCGCGATCTCCTGTGCGGTGTCGCCCGAGGCGACCTGCACCACCACGGCGTCGCCGCCGGGACCCGGGTAGTCCTCCGCGACCGCGGCCCCGCCGCCGGTGAACTTCGACACTCCCCACACACCTCCGACGGCCACGAGGCCGACCAGGACCAGCACACCGAGTCCGCCGATGATGCGCGAGCGACGCTTGCGACCGGCCGCGGCGCGGTCGCGGCGGGTGTCCGCGCGGCTCGCGCGGCTCGGGCGGTCACCGGGACCCGACGCCACTCGCGCAGGACGGGCGCGGCGGTCGTCCGCGAGCGGCTGACGGCGCAGGTCGTCGACCGGGAGATTCAGCTCGTCCGTGTCCCACTCGTCGCGTCGGCCGGGCCGCTGTCCACGACCGTCGTCCGTCACGGGGTCGTCCCCGGTGTGTCCTGCTCCGGACCGTGATTCTCGGGCACCGTTGCCCCCTCCTCGTTCGCCTGGGCGACCATCTCGCGCGCCAGGACACTGCGGCGCTCGTCGAGCCACCCTTGCAGGATGGCGACCGCCGCCGCCTGGTCGATCATCGACCGTTGGTCTCTCGCGCGGACGCCGCTGTCTCGAAGACCACGCGCGGCACTCACCGTAGTCAAGCGTTCGTCGGACAGCCGCACCGGCACGCCGGGCAGCGCACGGTGCAGGACTCGGGCGAAACGGACAGCCAGCGTGGCGGCGGTTCCGCGCTCGCCGCGCAGCGTGCGCGGCAGACCGACGATGATCTCGACGGCCTCGTACTCCTCGGCGAGCGCGACGATCCGCTGGACGTCGGCCGAGTCGGTGTGCGTCTTCGCTGCGCGCGGGACCGTCTCGACGGGTGTGGCGAGGGTGCCGTCGGGATCGGAGGACGCCACTCCGACGCGCACGCTCCCGACGTCGATCGCGAGCCGCCGCCCTCGCCCCGGGTCGTCGGCGCCCGGCCGGTCGGGCGCGGAGCTGCCGGCGGCCACCGTCAGGAGTTCCCGGCGATCTCGGTGACGCGACCGAGCAGAGCCTCGATCGCCGCGGGAACACCCGACGCGTCGGACCCGGCTCCCTGCGCGGTGTCGGCCTTGCCACCGCCGCGGCCGCCGATGCTCGGACCGAAGGCGCCCACCAGTTCACCGGCCTTCACGCCGAGTTCCTGCGCGGCCTTGGTCGTCGACACGACGAACGGCACCTTGCCGTCGACGTCTCCGAACAGCGCCACCACCGCGGGCTGCGTGCCGAACCGGCCGCGAACGTCGCCGACGAGGGTGCGCAGATCCGCGGCACCGACGCCGGCCGGCGCGGGCTCCGCGACGACGAGCAGCGACCCGACCCGGCGCGCCGTGTCGACGTAGGACCCGGCGGACGAGAGCACGGCGGCGGCGCGAGTGGCCTCGAGCTCCTTCTCGGCGACGCGGAGCCGTTCGACGAGGTTCTCGATCCGCGCGGGCACCTCGTCGGTGGGCACCTTGAGCGACGAGGCGACACCGGCGAGCAGCGCCCGCTCCTTGGCGAGGTACTTGTACGAGTCGAGGCCGACGAAGGCCTCGACGCGTCGCACGCCCGACCCGACCGACGACTCCCCGAGGAGCGTCACCGGGCCGATCTGCGACGAGTGCTGGACGTGGGTGCCGCCGCACAGTTCCATCGAGAACGGTCCGCCGATCTCCACGACCCGGACCTCGTCGCCGTAGTTCTCACCGAACAGCGCCATCGCCCCCATGGCCTTGGCGTCGTCGAGATCGGTGACGAAGGTGTTGACCGCGAAGTCGGACGCGACGGCGTCGTTGGTGACGGACTCGATGTCCTCGCGCTGCGACTCCGACAGCGCACCCTGGTACGTGAAGTCGAACCGCAGGTAGCCGGGCTTGTTCAGCGATCCGGCCTGTACCGCGTTCGGGCCCAGGATCTGGCGGAGTGCGGCGTGCACCATGTGCGTGCCGGAGTGTCCCTGGGTGGCGCCGCGGCGCCACTGCTGGTCGACGTGCGCGGTGACGACGTCGCCCTCGGTGAGCTGCCCCTCGTCGACGGTGACCTTGTGCACCCACACGGTCTTCGCGATCTTCTGCACGTCGCCCACGGTGACACTCAGTCCCGGGCCCGTGAGGGTGCCGATGTCCGCGAGCTGTCCGCCGGACTCGGCGTACAGCGGGCTGCGGTCGAGGATGACCTCGACCTTCTCCCCCGCAGCGGCGGTGGGCACCCGCACGCCCCCGGCGATGATCGCGAGAACCGTTGCCTCGCTGTCCAGCTCGTCGAAACCGGTGAACTCGGTGGGACCACGGTCGACGAACTCCTTGTACACCGTCAGGTCGGTGTGCGCGTGCTTGCGCGACTGCGCATCGGCCTTCGCACGGTTACGCTGCTCCGCCATGAGCGTGCGGAATCCGGCCTCGTCGACCTGCAGGCCCGCCTCGGCCGCCATCTCGAGTGTGAGGTCGATGGGAAAGCCGTACGTGTCGTGCAGGACGAAGGCCTCGTCACCGCTGATGCGGGTGCCGCCGGACGCGGTCACGGCCTGAGCAGCGTTGTCGAAAAGGCGCGATCCGGACGTGAGGGTCGCGAGGAACGCCTTCTCCTCGCCGACGGCGACGGACTCGATGCGCGCGAAGTCCTCGACCAGTTCCGGGTACGACTCGGCCATCGTGTCGCGGACGACCGTGACGAACCGCGCCATCGAGGGGTCCTCGGCACCGAGCAGGCGTGCGCTGCGCACGATCCGACGCAGCAGACGCCGCAGCACGTAGCCACGGCCGTCGTTGCCCGGCGTCACGCCGTCGGCGATGAGCATGACCGCGGTGCGGGCGTGATCGGCGATGACGCGGAACCGTACGTCCGCGTCGTGGTTCTCCCCGTACCGACGGCCGGACAGTGCCTCTGCCTCGGTGATGACGGGACGGACCAGATCGGTCTCGTAGACGTTGTCGACGTCCTGCAGCAGGAACGCCACGCGCTCGACACCCATACCGGTGTCGATGTTCTTGCGCGGCAACGGCCCCAGGATCTCGAAGTCGTCCTTCGACGTCCCCTGTCCGCGCTCGTTCTGCATGAACACGAGATTCCAGATCTCGATGTAGCGGTCCTCGTCCGCCTCCGGACCGCCCTCCTTGCCGAACTCGGGTCCGCGGTCGTAGTAGATCTCCGAGCACGGCCCGCAGGGTCCGGGAATGCCCATGGACCAGTAGTTGTCGGCCATGCCTCGGCGCTGGATGCGCTCGTCGGGCAGACCGGCGACGTCCTTCCAGATCTGGATGGCCTCGTCGTCGTCGAGATACGCTGTGGCCCAGATCCTCTCGGGATCGAAGCCGTAGCCACCGTCCTCGACGGACGAGGTGAGCAGTGACCACGCGAAGCCGATGACCTCGCGCTTGAAATAGTCGCCGAACGAGAAGTTGCCGGCCATCTGGAAGAACGTGTTGTGGCGGGTGGTCACGCCCACGTTCTCGATGTCGCCGGTGCGCACACACTTCTGCACACTCACGGCACGCGCGAACGGCGGGGTGCGCTGCCCGAGGAAGTACGGGACGAACTGCACCATGCCGGCATTGATGAACAGCAGATTCGGGTCGTCGAGGACCAGCGAGGCGCTGGGGACGGGGGTGTGTCCCAGCTTCTCGAAATGGTCGAGGAAACGACGGCGAATCTCGTGAGTCTGCACGGAAACACCCTAGCGCGCGAGAGCACGCACGATTCTGCGGAGCTTGCCGACGCGCGTCTCGAGGTCGCGCTCCGCTCCGTGGTTGGTGGGCCGGTAGTAGTCGGTGCCCACCAGCTCGTCCGGCGGGTACTGCTGGGCGAGCACACCGTCGGGGTCGTCGTGCGGAAACTTGTAGCCCACCGCGTTGCCCAGTGAGGCGGCTCCCGTGTAGTGCCCGTCGCGCAGGTGCGGCGGCACGGCGCCTGCCTTCCCCGCCGCGATGTCGGCCATCGCCGCGGACAGCGCGCTGGTGACGGCACCGGACTTCGGTGCGGTGGCGAGGTGGATGGTGGCCTGGGCGAGGGCGAGCCGCGCCTCGGGCATCCCGATCGTCTGCACCGCCTGCGACGCCGCCGTCGCGACCAGCAACGCGGTGGGGTCGGCCATGCCGATGTCCTCGCTGGCGTGCACCACGAGCCTGCGGGCGATGAAGCGTGCGTCCTCACCGGCGGTGATCATCCGGGCGAGGTAGTGCATGGCCGCGTCGACGTCGGAACCGCGGATCGACTTGATGAACGCGCTGATGACGTCGTAGTGCTGGTCACCGTCCCGGTCGTACCGCACCGCGGCTCGGTCGACACTCTTCTCCACGGTCTCGAGATCCACGGTGCCGCCCGCACCCGCAGTGTCGGCGGCCGCCTCGAGCGCTGTCAGACCCCGTCGAGCGTCACCGCCGGCCAGCCGCACGAGGTGTCCGAGCGCCTCGTCGGTCACCGTCACCGACCCGCCGAGACCGCGCTCGTCCGCCAGGGCCCGCGTGAGAACCTCGCGGATGTCGTCGTCGGTGAGCGACCGGAGCTGCAGCACCAGGGACCGTGACAGCAGCGGCGACACGACGGAGAACGACGGGTTCTCCGTCGTCGCGGCGACGAGCAGCACGATCCGGTTCTCGACGGCGGCGAGCAGGGCGTCCTGCTGGGTCTTGGAGAACCGGTGCACCTCGTCGATGAAGAGCACGGTCTGCTCGTTGTTCAGCAGCCGGCGACGCGCCAGGTCGATCACGGCCCGGACGTCCTTGACGCCCGCGGAGAGCGCGGACAGGGCCTCGAACTTGCGGCCGGTGGCACCCGAGATCAGGGACGCGAGCGTGGTCTTGCCGGTGCCGGGTGGGCCGTAGAGCATGACCGACGCTGCCCCGGACCCCTCCACCAGGCGGCGCAGCGGGGCACCCGGGGTGAGGAGGTGGCCCTGGCCCACGACCTCGTCCAACGACCGTGGACGCATCCGCACGGCCAGCGGCGCACCCGGTGTGCTCGCACGCGGGGACGGGACGAACGCGTCCCCGTCGGGAGCAGCGGTGTCGTCGTCGAAGAGGGAGTCGTCGGCGCTCATCGGACGGTCAGGACGCGGCGGCGGGCCACCGCGCCGCGAGTGCCTGCCGGACATCGCCCGCGAAGTCCGCGAGATCGTGGTGCCCGACGAAGCGCGCGTACTCCGAGAGGATGGACCACCGCGTGGTCAGCGCGGCGGCGCGGGGCACCGAGAGGTGGTGCCGACGCAGTGCGGCGTTGCGGGTGTCGTCGTCGGGGAGGAACCAGTGCGTCGTGAGCCAGGCCCACACCAACTGGGCGTCCAGCAACTTGGCGTGCAGCACGTCGTCGTCGGCGAGGTGCGGCCAGATTCCGACCACCTCGGCGCGCCACGCATCGACCATGGCCTCGGCGCGTTCCGGCGTGAGATCGAGACGGCACAGGCAGCCGGGGTAGGACAGGAGCGTGTAGGCCACGTCGAGCGTGGCGTCCCGGAAGCCTCCCCACTCGTAGTCCAGGAATCGCACGCCCTCGTCGTTGACGATGATGTTGTCCGGGCACAGGTCCGACGGACTGAAGGCGCGGTGTCCGCCGGAACCGAAGAGTTTGGCCGCGCGGGCGACGGCGGCGGCGACCGCGGGCGGCACCTCGATGCCGAGATCCGCGGCGAGCATCGCCGGGACGTCCGACTGGGCCACCGCGACCTGATCGGCCAGCCCGTCTCGAGAATCGGCGACGCCGGCGCGACCGAGGAGCGCCCCGAAATCCTCCTCGCGGCCGAACGTGGCGGCGTGCATCCGCCCGAGTGCCTGGGCCAGAGCCATGAGCGAGTTGGTGACGGACGACGGATCGGGGTTCGCGATCAGACTGGTGAACGGCGCGGCGTCCCCCAGGTCACTGAGGACGAGGAGCCGTTCCTTCAGGTCGTACGCGATGAGGGACGGACCGGGACGGGTGTGCGTCGCGAGGGCGGTGGCGAACTGGTACGAGACCGCTTCGCGCAGGAACGCCGTGTGGTCTCCGGCGCCGAGACCCGTGCGGGACACCGACTCCGTGGACGTCTCGCGGACCTGCTTGATCACGAGCGTGCGGGGCAACTGGAACGGGTTCTCGGCCACCCGGACACGGATGACCACGGTGCGCCCGCTGCCGCCGAGATCGACCGGGTCGACCAGGGTCACCGATGCTCCCGTGCGTCTGGTGAGGAGTTCTCGTGCTGCTGCCACTGCTTCGGTGACCGGATCTGCCAACATTGCCGTCATCGATTGTCCGACCCACCTCGTTCGTGAACGGGCAGGTCATTCCTCGTTTCCGTACTCGCGTCGGCCCGTGAGGGCCGCCTGTGATGCTGTGTGCGTACTGCCGGAGCAGGATCGGGTTCCCCGCTCCACAGTCGATGAAACGGGCTCGCTGTGCGGTTTCTCGACCCTATCGCACTCTCCCGACAGCTCGGGGGCGCCGCCGGCACCGCGGTGCCCACGAGAGGCAAGATCCGAGGTCAGACGGCTCGGACGATCGGCGCGACGTCGACCGACACGGCGATGCGGCTCCCCGCCGACTCCGTGTAGATGATGCCGCGCAGCGGAGGGACGTCGTCGTAGTCACGGCCCCACGCCACCGTCACGTAGCGCTCGTCCACCCACTGGTCGTTGGTCGGGTCGAAGGCCAGCCACGAGCCGTCCGGTGACCGCACCGCCGCCCAGGCGTGGGTGGCGTCCACACCCACCATGCGTTCCTTGCCCGGCGGCGGTTGAGTCGCGAGGTAGCCGGAGACGTAGCGCGCGGCGAGGCCGTGCGAGCGCAGGCACGCGACGGCGACCCGCGCGAAGTCCTGACACACACCGGTCCGGGCGGCGAGGACGTCCGCGACGGTCGTCGAGATGGTCGTCGACCCCGACAGGTAGGCGAAGTCGGTGTGGATCCGGTGGTTGAGGTCGAACACCGCCTCCACCAACGCGCGGCCCTCGGTCAGCGAGAGCGCGGCGTACTCGTGCACCTCGTCGGTGATCTCCGGTGGCACGAGATCGAGCACGAAGTCGACGTCCAGGGCCCCGTCGACCCCGGTGGGACGAGCACTCTCCCACGCCGTCGTCGCAGCCCGGGTGGTGAGGCGAGCGGGGTCGGGAGGGTCCACGGCGACCAGGGCGCGCGCGGTCACGCACAACCGGTCGTGATCGGTGGTGACGTGGAAGTAGACGTCCTCGTTCCCGAAGAGGTCGACACCGGTGGACCGGTCGGTCGGCGTCGGCGTCACGGTGACGGAGGCGTCGAGACACCGCTGCTCCGAGGTCGAGCGCGGGAAGAGGTGGCCGCGGCCGTACGACGACGACACGGTGCCCTGATAGACGTACTCGGTGCAGTGGGTGATGGCGTACCACCGCGCACCCTCGTGATCGGTCACGACAACACCCGTCCGCCGCCGCGTCCCCACAACGGCTGCGTGCCGCCGGGCAGCGTCAGGTGCGCCGCGGTGATCGACTCGGAGAGGTCGAGCAGATCGGTGTGCACCGACCGGACGACGTCGTCGAACTCCGATCGGGTCCCGGTGGCGTCGACGTCCTCGAGATCGGACGGGTCGACTCGGCGCAGCGTCGCGACGATGCGCTCGAGCGCCCGATCGGTGCGGGAGGTCCCCGTCGACCCGGGCAGCGACCCAAGGTTCACCGCTGCTCGTTCCACCGAGTGGATGACCGAGCGCGGGTTGCCGCCGTCGAAGAGCACGAGCTCGGCCACGGCGCCCACCTCGGGAGCACCGCGATAGCGGCGCCGGTAGGTGACCGACGAGTCGGCGGCGTTCAGCACCGCCCCGAGCACGGCCTGCTCGACGGCCGGTGGGCGCGCGGTGCCCACGGTCTCGGCGAGCAGGGCGGTGATCTGCAGAGCGCGCTCGATGCGCTTGCCCGTGTCCATGAGGAACCAGCCCGGATCGTGCACCATCGACTCGGCCGACAGACCGGCGACGGCGAGCATCGACCCCACGACACGGCTCTGCGTCGACCAGAGCCCCGCCTCGTCGGACACCGGCGACGCCGCACACTCGGCGAGCGCGGTGTCGAGCCGGTTGAACACCGCCCAGGTGTCCTCGCCCAGCTGATCCCGCACCGCGCGGGCACACGTCTGCAACGCCGCCACGGCGTGCGCCAGCGAACCGGTGCGCCGCGTCCGCACCGTCAGCGACCGGAACTCCGCGAGCAGGTCCGACCGCGTGGTCGCGGCGCGGAACCCCGGCGCCGTCGCGGTCACCGCGGTCACCGCGTCGAGCACCACGGCCAGGGCGACGTCCGTGTCGGACCGCGCCTGCTCCCCGAACGGCGTCTCGCCGCGATGATCGCGGACCATCTGGTTCGCGGCCACCAGCAGGCGGGCCGTCGCCTCGGCACGCTCGCCGTAGCGACCCATCCAGTACAGGTCGTCGAGCACACGCGGCGTGCTCACCGAGTCGATGACACGGGGACGGCGTCCACCCATCGGACGCGGTGCGTCGACGGCGCTCGACACGTCCGGCTGATCCGACCGGCCGCGACGCTCGGCCAGCACCCACACGTCCTTGGCAGCGGTCGTGGCCATGGGCTCCGACGGCGGATCCGTGACCAACACCTGGGCGAGACCGCCCGTCATCGGGGTGTAGCCCCGGCGCCCGGCCACGTCGAACAGTCGGATGCCGACGGGCCTCGGCAGCACGGCGGCGTCGTGCCGGCGATGACCGACCGGCCCGACGGGCGACGTCGCCAGGTCCGGTATCGCCCGCGCCGCCCACCCCGTCGGGTCCGCCCCGATCCGCCGCACCAGCTCGTCCCGCTCGCGCATGGACAGCGCGGGACCGACGACGCTCTCGTGCGAGCCGATCGCGTACACCACGAGCGAACCGATACGAGAGACGATGTGCGACAGGCCGTGTGGATCCCCCGCCCAGAAGGCCGGGACCGAGTCGAGCAGGGGCTCCTCCCCGAGCAGCGCCCGGCCCAGCTCCGGCAGCCGTCCGAACAGCGCCGCGTTCTCGAGGACGCCGCTGCCGATCGTGTTGACCACGGTGACGGCTCCGCGCCGCGCGACCTCGAGCAGTCCCACGACACCGAGGCGTGACTCGGGGCGCAGGTCGAGCGGATCCACGTAGTCGTCGTCGACACGGCGCACCACGACGTCGACGCGGCGCAGGGTGCCGAGCGAGCGCATCCACAGGGCGCCGTCGCGGACGACCAGATCAGCGGACTCGACCAAGGGGAATCCGAGCACCGAGGCGAGATGCGCCTGGTCGAACGCCGTCTCCGACCAGACACCGGGACTGAGCACCACCACGAGCGGGTTCTCGGCGGCGGCAGGCGCCACCTCGACGAGGGCCACGCGCATCGCACCGACGTAGGTGCTCGCGGGACGGGGCGCCACCCGGCCGAAGACAGCCGGTACCGCACGCGCGACGATCGACCGGTCCGCCAGGGCGTAGCCGGCGCCCGACGGTGCCTGAGTGCGGTCGGAGAGGACTCGGAACTCGCCGTCGGTGCATCGGGCGATGTCCGCCGCGTGGAAGAACAGCTGATGTGGGCCGGGGATGGTGATGCCGTGCGCGGCTCGGAGATAGCCGCGATGCCGGAAGACGATCTCCGGCGGCAGCAGACCGCGGCGAATCAGGGTGCGCTCGCCGTACAGATCGGTGAGCACCGCGTCGAGGATGCGCGAGCGTTGCAGCATGCCGGCCTCGAGCCGGTCCCAGTCCGGCGCCGACACCACCGTCGGCACCACGTCGAGCTCCCACCGCGCACCGGACTGCGTCGACGACGGCGATTCGGACGACGCGTCCGCCGTGTCGTTGTAGGTGATGCCGGAGTCGTCCACCAGACGGCCCACGCGCAACTGTGCGGCGGCGAGATCAGCCGGGGTCACGTCCTCGGCGCCGGGGAGGGCCGCCCAGCGCTCTCGTAGCCGCGGACCACCGTCGACGGCGTTCTCCACGAGGTCGTCGTGGCCGTCCGGACGGATCTCGTCGAGGTACGCCGCGAGCACGGGAGATGTGGCCTCACCCTGCTGCACGCAACTCCCCCTCCGCAGACGACCGGCACCGCGCTCGGCGCACGTCCGCGAGAAATCTACCTGTCCGCCTGAGCCCGAGCCGATCGCCGGTGCAGGGAGAGCACGAAGGTCGCCGCGACGACGATGCCGAGGAGGTTGATACCCAGCTGTCCTGCGGACAGAGCGGCGATGCGCCAGCTCCCCACCGTGGCCGCGACGACGGCGAAACCTGCTGCCGGAACGGTGGTCACGGAGATGAAGACCCCGACCAGGGCGGCCGATTTCGCCGACACGAGCGCGAGCATGCCGGCGGCGCCGGCGAGCAGAGCCACGACGAGAGAGAACGGACCCACCTGGTAGATGAAGTCGACCTGCTGCAGGTCGTCCATCGCCTCCGGTCGGATCCATCCGAGGGCCTCGGCCCCGAACGCCCCCAGCGCCGTGATGACCATCGCGGTCGGGAAACCCACGAGCAGCGCCAGCAACGATCGACGGATCAGTGATCGCTGACGACGCACCAGGCCGACCGACAGCGCTGCCAGCGGACCGAACTCGGGTCCCACCACCATCGCACCGACGATGGTGACCGGCGAGTCGGTCACGACGCCGATGGCCGCCAGCAGCAACGCGATGGTCAGGAAGGCGACGAACGTCAGGGTGAGGGACGATTCCTCCCGCGTACGTCCGACCAGTTCGTCCCAGACGATCGAGTCGTCCGGGTCACCGGGCGCGTCCTGTTCCGCGGTGCGCGCCGCGTCCGACAGCACCGTCTCCACGGGTTGCATGGTGATGGCTCCGTCGTGGGTCAGGCGCAGCGAACGCAGACCGTCGAGAACCTGATTCGCGCACTCCCGCACGACGACGGCGTCCACGACGTCGCCCTCCGGGCGCACGGCGGCACCGCGCAGAACGACGACGTGAGCGACGCCGGGAGTCTCGTCGAGCACCCGCAGCACCTCTTCGGTCCGGTCCGCCGGACTGACCACCCTGAGGTTCTGCATGCACTCTCCGTCCGCGCGTCGTCGACGCGTGACCGGCGACCCCTCGACCCTAGGTCGTGGGGCCCTCCGACGCGGGCTTCTCGCCCGATGCGCCACCCGGCGTCTGACGAGGAACCGGCTTCGCGTCGATACCCGACTCCTTGCGCTGCGCCGGGGTGATCGGAGCCGGCGCGTCGGTCAGCGGATCGACGCCGCCGCCCGACTTCGGGAATGCGATGACCTCACGGATGGAGTCCACCCCGGCCAGCAGGGCCGTGATGCGGTCCCAACCGAAGGCGATACCACCGTGGGGCGGCGCACCGAAGGCGAAGGCGTCGAGGAGGAAGCCGAACTTCTCCTGCGCCTGCTCCGCGTCGATGCCCATGATCGCGAAGACGCGCTCCTGGATGTCCTTGCGATGGATACGGATCGAGCCGCCGCCGATCTCGTTGCCGTTGCAGACGATGTCGTACGCGTAGGCCAGGGCGTTGCCGGGGTCGGTGTCGAAGGTGTCCATCGACTCGGGCTTCGGCGAGGTGAAGGCGTGGTGCACGGCGGTCCACGAGCCGGAACCCACGGCGACGTCGCCGCTGGCGGTGGCATCGGACGTCGGCTCGAACAGCGGCGCGTCGACGATCCAGACGAAGGCCCACTCGTTCTCGTCGATGAGGCCCTGCTTGCGGGCGATCTCACCGCGGGCGGCACCGAGCAGTGCGCGCTGCGCCTTGGCGGGGCCGGCCGCGAAGAAGACGCAGTCACCGGGCTTCGCGCCGACGTGGGCGGCGAGTCCGTCGCGCTCGGCGTCCGACAGGTTCTTGGCGACGGGACCACCGAGGGTGCCGTCCTCCTGGACCAGGACGTACGCGAGGCCCTTGGCGCCGCGCTGCTTCGCCCAGTCCTGCCACGCGTCGAGCTGACGACGCGGCTGCGACGCACCGCCGGGCATGACGACGGCGCCGACGTACGGCGCCTGGAAGACGCGGAACGGCGTCCCGGCGAAGTACTCGGTGCACTCCACGAGCTCGACTCCGAAGCGGAGATCGGGCTTGTCGGAACCGAAGCGGCGCATCGCGTCCGCGTAGGTCATGCGCGGGATGGGTGTGGTGATCTCGTGGCCGATCAGGTTCCACAGCGAGGTGAGGATCTCCTCGGCGAGGACGATGACGTCGTCCTGCGTGACGAAGCTCATCTCGACGTCGAGCTGGGTGAACTCCGGCTGCCGGTCGGCGCGGAAGTCCTCGTCCCGGTAGCAGCGGGCGATCTGGTAGTACCGCTCGATGCCGCCGACCATGAGCAACTGCTTGAACAGCTGCGGGCTCTGCGGGAGTGCGTAGAAGCTTCCCGGCTGGAGTCGCGCGGGAACCAGGAAGTCGCGGGCACCCTCGGGGGTCGAGCGTGTCAGCGTGGGCGTCTCCACCTCGACGAATTCGTGGTGGGCCAGGACGGACCGTGCCGCCGCGTTGACCTTCGAGCGCAGTCGGATCGCATGACCGGGTCCGGCGCGACGCAGGTCCAGGTAGCGGTACTTGAGCCGCGCTTCCTCGCCCGGAGTCTCGTCCAGCTGGAACGGCAGCGGCGCGCTCTCGCCCAATACCTCCAGCTCGGTCACGTTCACCTCGACGGCGCCCGTCTGGATCTCGTGGTTCTGGTTGCCCTCGGGGCGGAGCTCGACGATGCCGGTGATCTTGACGCAGAACTCCGACCGCAGGCGGTGCGACTGCTCGGCCGCCGGACCGTCGCGGAACACGGCCTGGACCACTCCGGAGGCGTCACGCAGGTCGATGAAGATGACTCCGCCGTGATCGCGCCGTCGAGCGACCCAACCGGTCAGGGTGACGTGTCGGTCCGCGTGCTCGGCTCGAAGCGAACCGGCGAGGTGCGTGCGCAGCACAGGAGTCCTTCCAGAAGTAGACGAATACAGCTGGTGATCCTACGGACCATTCGAGCCCACCCCGACGCCGGGAGAAACAGCGCTGTGTCGGTGGTGGCCACGTGCGAAGCTGTGAGCCGCACACGCCGACGAAAGTGGTGACTCATGACGTTCGACCCCGACGCCAGGATCGACTCCTCCCGGGTTCGACGGTCCTCCGGTGGCCGCGGCAAGGGCATCGCCGTCGGCGGCGGTCTCGGCGGCATCGTCATCGTGGTGATCACCCTGCTGCTCGGCGGCGACCCGTCGTCGGTGATCGGGCAGCTCGGCGGCGGTGAGGCCACGTCGCAGGACTCGGGCAGCGGCGCCATCGAGAACTGCGACACCGGGGCCGACGCCAACGCGAATGTCGACTGCCGGGTCACGGCCACCGTGAACAGTCTCGATCAGGTGTGGGACGCCGAGCTGGCGGCGCAGACGGGCGTGCCGTACGAGCGCCCCGAGGTCGACATCTTCTCCGGTCAGGTCTCCACCGGGTGCGGCGCCGCGACGTCCGACGTCGGGCCGTTCTACTGCCCCGCCGACTCCACCGCGTACTTCGACACCGGTTTCTTCCAGGTGCTCGTCGACCAGTTCGGTTCCAGCGGCGGCCCGCTCGCGCAGGAGTACGTCGTGGCCCACGAGTTCGGCCATCACATCCAGAACCAGCTGGGCGACATCGGCCGGGCGCAGGCCGACCCGAACGGACCCGAGTCCGGCGCCGTGCGCACCGAGCTCCAGGCCGACTGCTACGCCGGCGTGTGGGCGAACAAGGCCGACGACGTTCCCGCACCCGGCAGTTCCGAGCCGCTGCTCGATCCGCTCACCGACCAGGACGTGTCCGACGCGTTGTCGGCCGCGTCGTCCGTCGGCGACGACCGGATCCAGCAGGCCTCGACGGGCCGCGTGAACCCGGAGGGCTGGACCCACGGCTCGTCCGACCAGCGACAGGCGTGGTTCGACGCCGGCTACCGCACGGGAGCTGTCGCCGCCTGCAACACCTACGACGCGTCGGATCTGAACGACCCGTCGTCCGTCCGCTGATGTCGTCCCGCACGGAGCTGCCGGTCTGTGAGACGTGTGGCGTGCAGTTCGACCGAGTCGATCCGGACGAGTGCCCGATCTGCACCGACGAGCGCCAGTACGTCGGACGCGGCGGCCAGCGGTGGACCACCGTCGCCGAGGTGTCGGCGTCGCACCGGACCGTGGTGCGCGAGGAGTACCCGGGCCTGTGGGGCATCGGCACCGAGCCGACCTTCGCGATCGGCCAACGCGCGCTGCTGGTCCCCGGCGACGGCGGAAACCTGCTGTGGGACAGCATCACCACGATCGACGACGCCGCGATCGCCCGTGTCACCGAACTGGGCGGCGTGTCGGCCGTCGCTCTGTCCCACCCGCACTACTACAGCGCGATGGTCGAGTGGAGCGAGGCCTTCGGCGACGTACCGATCTACGTGCACGAGTCCGACCGTGCGTGGCTGCCCCGCGCCGGCAACATCCGCACGTGGTCGGGCGACTCCCTGGAGATACTGCCGGGGCGGACGCTGATCAACACCCGGGTGCACTTCGCCGGCGGCTCGGTGCTGCATTGGCCGGGCACCGACGGCCGCGGCGCGCTCTGCACCGGGGACATCGTCCAGGTGGTGTCCGATCGCCGATGGGTCTCGTTCATGTACAGCTACCCCAACCTGATCCCCGAACATCCCGACACGATCCGCCGGACGGTCGCCCTCCTCGAGAACGTGGCCTTCGAGCGCATCGTCGGGGCGTGGTGGGACCGGGTCGTCGAGGAGGACGCTCACGGCGCGGTGGTCCGCTCGGCGCGGCGCTACCTCGAGCACATCGGCGTGACCCCCGGCTTCTGACCGACTCAGAACAGGGTCATCGCTGGTTCCGGAGCGGGTTCCGCGGGAGCTGCCCTGGCCACACGCCGCGCACCGGCCGGATCGAGCCCCGTCAGAGAGTGCTTCTCCCGCAACGGTTCCACCTTGTCGCGAAGCCACTGCTTGTATTCCGGGCTGACGTACGCTCCGCGTCCGTAGAGCACCCGATAGCGGCGCACGAGAGCCGGATGATGCTCGGCGAGCCAGCTCATGAACCACTCCTTGGTGCTGGACCGCAGATGCATCGGCAGCGCGGTCACACCGGTCGCGCCCGCGTCTTCCAGGGCCGCCATCAGGGCGCCGAGGTGTTTGGGACTGTCGGTCAGGAACGGGATGACGGGCGCGATGAGCACGTGGCACGACAGACCCGCGTCCGTGATGGCCCGGATCATGTCGAGGCGAGCGCGCGGTGACGGCGCCCCCGGCTCGAGAGACTTCTGCAGATCCTCGTCGTGAAAGGCGAGACTGACACTCACCTGCACGTTCACCTGCTGAGCGGCGAGGGTGAGCAGCGGCAGATCCCGTCGCAGCAACGTGCCCTTGGTCAGAATCGAGAACGAGGTACCGGACTCGGTGAGCGCCCGGATGATGCCCGGCATGAGCTCGTAGCGACCCTCCGCGCGCTGGTACGGGTCGGTGTTGGTGCCCAGGGCGACCGGGTCACGTTTCCACGAGGCGCGGGCGAGTTCCTTGCGCAGCACCGAGACGATGTTGGTCTTGACCACGATCTGCGAGTCGAAGTCGCGGCCCGCATCGAGGTCGAGGTACTCGTGGGTCGGCCGGGCGAAGCAGTAGCGGCACGCGTGCGAGCACCCGCGCGCGGGGTTGATGGTCCAGCGGAACGGCAGCGCCGATTCCTCGGGCACCCGGTTGAGGGCGCTCTTGCAGAGCACCTCGTGGAAGGTGACGCCCTCGAACTCGGGCGTGCGGACGGTGCGGACCAGACCGGCACGCACCAGCCCGGTGCGCTCGAGGCCGGGAAGCGCCCCGTCGGGAGCGTCGAGTGTCTGACCGTCCCACCGCATGACCCCTCCTGTTCTCCGGCGACCCCGGCACACCGATGCCTCGAACACACGATCGATCGACGAATCGCAGACAGTCGAACATACGTTCTATCGAGGTGTCAACTCTTCGGTAGTGTCGGTGGACATGGCCCTCCTCCCGTCTCCCCCGTCACCTGCGGACGGCGCCCGGTCCGACGATGTCGTCGCCTGGGTCGCCGAGCACCTCGGTGACCTCACCCTCGAAGAGCCCGAGGAGATCCGGGCGGGCGGTCTGCGCGGCGGACAGTCGGCAGCCGACGCCGCTCTCGCGAGCCTGGACATCACGGGCTACGCCCGGTCCCGCAGCACGGTGGAACCGCCGTCGCGGCGCGGGGCGAGTCGCATGTCGCCGTACATCCGGCACGGCCTGCTCACGCTGAGCGAGGTGTGGGACGCGGTGGCGGACGCGCCGACCCGCGACCGGTCTCGTTACCGCGACGAGTTGCTGTGGCAGGAGTACGCCCGCCACCTGTACGCACGGGTGGGCTCGCACCTGGGGGCGTCACTCACGCGCGAGCAGCCCCGTCCGGCCGTCTCGGCGCACGACACCTGGTCGGACGATCCGTGGCCGGCCCGGATGCGCTGCATGGAGTCCGTCGTCGACGAGCTGCACGAGGACGGGTGGCTGGTGAACCAGACGCGCATGTGGCTGGCGTCGCAGTGGGCCGTGCGGGCCGGCGCGACATGGCGGGACGGCGAGGACGAGATGTTCGCCCATCTCCTCGACGGCTCGAGGGCGGCCAACCGACTCGGCTGGCAGTGGACCGTCGGTACCGGCAGCGGCAAGGTCTACGGGTTCAGTCGCTGGCAGGTGGAGAAACGCGCACCCAGCCTGTGCCGATCGTGCGCGCTGTCGTCAGCGTGTCCCATTCAGGACTGGCCGACGGCCGCTCTCGGCCCGTCGGTCGACGGACCGAGCCTGGCCACCGGCGATACCCCGGCCGGCCCCGCGGACACCGTGGGTGAGGACGGCGACGAGGTGTGGCTGACGGCGGAGTCGCTCGGCAGCGCGGATCCGGCCCTCGCGGCCGACGACGCCCGCCCCGCGGTGTTCGTGTTCGACGAGCCGCTGCTCCGACGGTTGCGATTGTCCGGCAAGCGACTGGTCTTCCTCGCCGAGACACTCGGCGAGCTCGCCGCCGTCCGGCCTCTGGAGGTACGGCGCGGACGGGTCACCGAGGAGCTCGCCGGACGGCGCCTCGCCGCGACCCACGCCCCGGTACCGGGGTGGGCACGCATCGCGGCCGCCCTCGATCCGGTGGAGGTGCACCCGTGGCCGTGGTTGGTGCGTCCGACCCGATCGTCGGTGCGGTCGTTCAGCGCGTGGCGCCGGGCGTCGGAGCGGGGAGGGCGGAGCCCGGCCGGGAAGTAGGCGGGGAGGCCGGAGGCCGGCCGGGAAGTAGGCGGGGAGGGCGGAGGCCGGCCGGGAAGTAGGCGGGGAGGGCGGAGCCCGGCCGGGAAGTAGGCGGGGAGGGCGGAGCCCGGCCGGGAAGTCGGCAGGAGGGCACCAGGTGGATCGGATACGGTCGAGCGCGTGACCGAAACCACGGACCCGTCCGCGTCGATCGAACCGACCGCTCCCACGCTCGAGCCGCTGCTGCGCATCGTGTTGCGCACCGCGGATCCGGTGCAGCTCGGCGACACTCCCGTCGGCGCGGAGTCCGTGGCACCCGTCGTGGGTGGTGTGCTGAGTGGGCCCGGGGTCGAGGCCGTCGTCCGCGCCGTCGGTGCCGAGCACGCCCACGTCCGAGCGGACGGATCGACCACGTACTCCACCGACCTGTTGGCCGACGTCGAGTCGGACGACCCGGGCGCCGTGATGCGGTTGACGCTGAACTCCGTCCGCTTCGGATCGGCCGAGGTCGTCGAGGCCCTCGATCGCGGGGAGGACGTCGAGTCCGCGCTCTACTACTTCCGCGGCACCCTCACGGTGTCCACGTCGATCCGGACGCTCGCCTACCTGAACAGGGCCGTGATCGTCACCTCCGGCTCGCGTCAGGGCACCCAGTCCGTGGTCGACGCGTTCCTGGTCACGTAGTCGATGACCACCACCGGTGCCGGGCGTCCCAGGCTCACCACCCGTAAGCGACCGGGAGCCACGGCGCGGGAGGAGATCCTCGACGCGGCTGCGGAGCTGTTCACGACGCGGGGTGTCACCAGCACCTCCACCCGCATGATCGCCGACGCGGTCGGGGTCCGGCAGGCGTCGCTGTACCACCACTTCGCCACCAAGGACGACATGCTCGCGGCGCTGCTGGTGGGGACCGTCGACGCACCCCTGGCCTGTGCGCAGGCGCTGCGTGACGCCGCGGCCGACGCTCCGAGCGCGCTGTATGCCCTGGTGTGGTTCGACGCGGACCAGCTCATGACCTCGCGATGGAACCTCGGCGCCCTGTACCTCGTCCCCGAACTGCGCAGCGCACGGTTCGAACAGTTCCGCACTCGTCGCTCCGACCTCATGGCGCTCTACGCCTCGCTGTCGCGGGACGCTCTCGTCGACATCGGCACGCTGGTGGTCTCCGAGGAACTCACACACCTCCCGTTCCGCATCGTCGAATCGGTGATCAGCGCCCGGTCCGATGCGGAATCGACGCAGCACTCCCTCGCGACGCCCGACACGATCGCCGACGCCGCGGTGCGCGTGCTGGGGTGGACGGGCTCGACGGCGTCGCTGCGTGACACGGCCACGACACTGCTCGACGCCGCTCGGCCGATCAGTCGGTGAGAGCCGCGACCTCGGCGTCGGTGAGCACGGTCGCCGGGGCTCGCCCGGACGTGCGGACCACGTCGATCGCCCGATAGAGCGGGCGCTCCGACAGCCCGGCCTCGCGGGCCTCGGCGCGAAGCTGGGTCACCAGTACCGACGACAGCGCCAGAGCCGACGCGAGCGGGGACGAGGCCAGTCCGTCCGCCACCGCGCGCAGCGCGATCGGCTGCAGTTCGCGACCGCCGTCGGTCGTGTACATCGCCACGCCGACCGTGACGTCGCCGGACGAGTCGCCGACACGGATCAGCACCTGGCTGACGCGCGCGACCCGCACGAGGACCTCGACCTTCGTCGCGTCCGACAGGTTGACCCGTCGCACGCGGAACGACCCGCGCCGGCTCACCACACCGTGATCGATCCACACGCGTCTGCGGCCGCCCGACACGACGGCGAACCCTGCAGTGGCGACGAGCGCAGCTCCCAGAGCGACACCGACGTACGGCGAGATCAACAGTCCGGCGACGACACCGAGCACGGCACCGACCACAGCGAACACCGCACCGGCGACGCGGAGCCGCGGAACGATGAGCTCCGGCGGCACCAGATCGAGCGCCACCAGCCCTCTGTCGGCCATGGTCAGCTCACTGGCGACAGCGTGGCACGCACGCGAGCGGTGGCCTCGGACAGCGGGATCGACGACTGCTCGCCGGTCGCCAGGTCCTTGAGGCCGATCTCTCCGGCCTCGAGATCGCGATCACCGAGCACCAGCGCGAGGCGGGCACCGGAACGGTCGGCACCCTTCATGGCGCCCTTCATTCCGCGGTCGCCGTAGGAGAGGTCCACGCGGACGCCGGCGGCCCGAAGTTCCCGGGCGATCACCGCGAGACGCAGCTTGGCCTCCGGACCCATGGGCACGCCGTACACCTCGCACCGGGCCGTCGACGCGGGCGCGACGCCCTCGGCCGCGAGAGCGAGCACCGTGCGGTCCACGCCGAGACCGAAACCGATACCCGACAGGGGCTGCCCGCCGAGCTGCGCCATGAGGCCGTCGTACCGTCCACCGCCGCCGATGCCGGACTGCGCACCGAGACCGTCGTGGACGAACTCGAAGGTGGTCTTCGTGTAGTAGTCGAGACCGCGCACCATGCGCGGATTGACCACGTACGGCACGCCCATCGCGTCGAGATGGGCGCGGACGGTGTCGAAGTGGACGCGAGCCGACTCCGACAGGTGGTCCATCATCAACGGTGCGTCGGCCGTCATGTCACGGACGTGCGGTCGCTTGTCGTCCAGGACGCGGAGCGGATTGATCTCGGCGCGGCGACGCGTGTCCTCGTCCAGCTCGAGACCGAACAGAAAGTCCTGCAACAGCTCCCGGTACTGCGGGCGGCAGGTCTCGTCGCCGAGCGAGGTGAGCTCGAGCCGGAAACCGGTGAGACCGACGCTCCGGAACCCACTGTCGGCCACGGCGATGACCTCGGCGTCGAGCGCAGGATCGTCGACCCCGATCGCCTCGACGCCGACCTGCTGCAGCTGCCGGTACCGACCGGCCTGGGGGCGCTCGTAGCGGAAGAACGGGCCGGAGTAGCTGACCTTCACCGGGAGCGCTCCGCGGTCGAGGCTGTGCTCGATGACCGCGCGCATCACGCCAGCGGTGCCCTCGGGTCGCAGCGTGACACTGCGGTCACCCTTGTCGGCGAAGGTGTACATCTCCTTGCTCACCACGTCGGTGGACTCACCCACGCCGCGTGCGAACAGCGCCGTGTCCTCGAAGATGGGGAGCTCGATGTGGCCGTAGCCCGCCGCCCGGGCAGCGGCGGTGAGACCGTCGCGCACGGCCACGAAGGTCGCGGAGTCGGGTGGCAGGTAGTCCGGGACGCCCTTGGGGGCGGCGAACGGCTGGATGCGCTGTGTGTCGCCGGTCATCGCACACCACCGAGTCCCACGAGGAACGGGTTGCTGCCGCGTTCCGCGCCGATGGTGGTGGACTCGCCGTGTCCGGGCAACACGGCGGTCTCGTCGTCGAGGCACAGCAGGTGCTCGGCGATCGAGGCGAGCAACTGCTCGTGATCGCCGCCGGGCAGATCGGAGCGGCCGATCGATCCCGCGAAGAGCGTGTCCCCCGAGAAGATCACCTGCTGCTCGCCCCCGTCGAGACGGAAGACGACGGAGCCACGGGTGTGACCGGGCGTGTGCGCGACGGTGACACCGAGTCCGGCCACGTCGAGAACGTCGCCGTGCGCCAGTTCCACCACCGTCGCGGGCTCCTCGAAGGTGGAGTGCGCGATCAGCGGCGCCAGGACCGGGCCGATACCGGACGCCGGATCGGTGAGCATGTGGCGGTCGTCGGGATGCACGTACAGGGGAATGTCGAAGCGCGCGCACACCGGCGTCGCGTCCCACATGTGATCGAGGTGGCCGTGCGTGAGGAGCACTGCGATGGGCGTCAGGCCCGCGTCGTCGAGGAACGAGTAGAGCGGCGCCGCGGCGTCCTGGCCGGGATCGACGACGATGCAGTCCGTCCCCTCGTCCCGACTGACGACGTAGCAGTTCGTCTGGAACATGCCGGCGGGGAATCCGGTGACACGCACAGTGAAGGACTCCTCATGCTTTGCGGTGCAGCGATCCGCGATCGGACGAATGCCACCAGCGTAGGCGGTGCGACCGGGCGCCCCGGAACGTGGGGCAGGCACCTCGGCCGTCCACCGGGTCAGGTGCCTCTCAGGGAAGCCTGGCACACTTCTGCTGCTCACCCGCTCCAGCGAGAAGAGGAACGCCAACCGTGCCGACGAACGAACAACGACGTGACGCTGCCAAGCGCAAGCTCGAACGCCAGCTCGAGAACCGTGCCGCTCGGGCGCGACGACGCAAGCAGGCGACCATCGCCGCCGCCGTCATCGGACTGGTCGTCGTCATCGGCGGCGTCGCTGTCGCCATCGGTGTGACACGCGGCGACGACGACACCGCCGTCGAGGCCTCCGACTCCCCCACCAGCGAGAACGCGACCCCGGAGGGCATGCTGCCCGCCGGCCGCTCGGAACCGCTGCCCGAGACCGTGAGCTGCTCCTACCCTGCGGGCGGCACTGCCGCGAAGCCGGCGAACGCTCCGCAGACCGAGAACGTGCCCACCACGGACGACAACGTCAGCGTCAGCATGGACACCTCGCAGGGCCCGATCGGCCTGTCGCTGGACGCCACGAAGGCGCCGTGCACCGTGAACAGCTTCGCCTCGCTGGCCGGGCAGAACTATTACGACGCCACTCCCTGCCACCGTCTGACCACGGCCGACAGCCTGAAGGTCCTGCAGTGCGGTGACCCGACCGGCGCCGGAACGGGCGGCCCGGGCTACCAGTACGCCAACGAGTTCCCCACGGACCAGTACGCCGACGATCCGGCCGCGTTGCAGTCGCCCGTCCTGTACCCCCGCGGAACCATCGCGATGGCGAACGCCGGCGCCGACACCAACGGCAGCCAGTTCTTCCTCGTGTTCGGCGATTCGCAGCTGCCCCCGAACTACACGGTGTTCGGCACGATCGACGAGACCGGCCTCGCGACGCTCGACAAGATCGCCGCAGCGGGCGTCGAGGGTGGCGCGCAGGACGGTGCGCCGGCTCTCGCGACCACCCTGAACACGGTGCGGCTCGACCTGGCCTGACGGCTCACCCCGCACACTTCCGCGAGTACGCCGACAGTGTCGTGATTCCGGACGGGATCACGACACGTCGGACGTACTCGCCGGGGGAGTGTCGAGCTCTAGGCAGCCGAGGTCAGGCGATACACGTCGTAGACACCCTCGACGTTGCGGACCACGTTGAGCACGTGGCCCAGATGCTTGGGATCGCCCATCTCGAAGGTGAACTTCGAGATGGCGACCCGATCGCCCGAGGTGGTCACCGACGCCGACAGGATGTTGACCTTCTCGTCGGCCAGCGCCTTCGTGACGTCGGAGAGCAGACGGTGGCGATCGAGTGCCTCGATCTGGATCGCGACGAGGAACACCGACGACGGCGACGGGGCCCACTCGACCTCGATCAGCCGCTCCGACTGCGTCTGCAGCGACCCGGCGTTGGTGCAATCGGTGCGGTGCACGCTCACCGAGCCACCGCGGGTGACGAAGCCCATGATGTCGTCTCCCGGCATCGGGGTGCAGCACTTCGCCAGCTTGGCGACGACGCCGTCCGCACCCGACACCATGACCCCTGCGTCGCCGACGCGGCGCGGACGGGTGGGAATGGTGGACGGGGTGGACCGCTCGGCCAGTTCCTCCTCGACATCGCCGACACCGCCGAGGTGAGCGACGAGACGCTGCACGACGTGCTGCGCCGAGACGTGGTTCTCCCCCACCGCGGTGTAGAGAGCCGAGACGTCGACATACCGCAGCTCGTGCGCGATGGCCGACATGGACTCGCCGTTCATCAAGCGCTGCAACGGAAGTCCCCCGCGCCGCACCTCCTTGGCGATGGCGTCCTTGCCGGCCTCGAGCGCTTCCTCGCGACGTTCCTTGGCGAACCACTGGCGGATCTTGGTCTTCGCACGCGGCGACGCGACGAAGGTGGCCCAGTCGCGGCTCGGTCCGGCCGTCGGGGCCTTCGAGGTGAAGACCTCGACCACCTCGCCGTTGTCGAGCTGACGCTCCAGTGCGACGAGGCGCCCGTTGACGCGGGCACCGATGCACCGATGCCCCACCTCGGTGTGCACGGCGTAGGCGAAGTCCACGGGACACGATCCGGCGGGCAGGGTCACCACGTCGCCCTTGGGGGTGAAGACGAAGATCTCCTTGACCGCGAGGTCGTACCGCAGCGACTCGAGGAACTCCCCCGGATCCGCGGCCTCCCGCTGCCAGTCGAGCAGCTGGCGCATCCACGCCATGTCGTCGAGCTCGGTGGCGTCACCGGAGTGACGGCCCTTCGTCTCCTTGTATCGCCAGTGCGCGGCAATGCCGAACTCGGCGGTGCGATGCATGTCGCGGGTGCGGATCTGCACCTCGAGAGGCTTGCCCTCGGGACCGACGACCGTGGTGTGCAGCGACTGGTAGACCCCGTAGCGCGGCTGCGCGATGTAGTCCTTGAACCGTCCGGCCATCGGCTGCCACAGCGAGTGGACCACGCCGACGGCGGCGTAGCAGTCCCGGATCTCGTCGCACAGGATGCGCACGCCGACCAGATCGTGGATGTCGTCGAAGTCGCGGCCCTTGACGATCATCTTCTGGTAGATCGACCAGTAGTGCTTGGGCCGACCCTCGACCACGGCACTGATGCGGGAGGCCGACAGGGTCGCGTTGATCTCGGCGCGCACCTTGGCGAGATAGGTGTCGCGTGACGGGGCCCGGTCGGCGACGAGGCGCACGATCTCGTCGTACTTCTTGGGGTGCAGGATCGCGAACGCGAGGTCCTCGAGTTCCCACTTGACCGTCGCCATGCCGAGGCGGTGCGCGAGCGGTGCGATGACCTCGAGGGTCTCCTTCGCCTTGCGCGCCTGCTTCTCCGGCGGCAGGAAGCGCATCGTGCGCATGTTGTGCAGCCGGTCGGCCACCTTGATGACCAGCACCCGCGGATCCCGCGCCATCGCGATGATCATCTTGCGAATGGTCTCGCCCTCGGCGGCGGTGCCGAGCGCGACCTTGTCGAGCTTCGTCACGCCGTCGACGAGATGGGCGACCTCGTCGCCGAACTCGGTGCGCAGCTGGTCCAGCGAGTAGCCGGTGTCCTCGACGGTGTCGTGCAGCAGCGCCGCGACGAGCGTCGTGGTGTCCATTCCCAGCTCGGCCAGGATGTTGGCGACCGCGAGCGGGTGCGTGATGTACGGGTCACCCGACTTGCGCATCTGCGTGGCGTGCCGCTCGTCGGCCACGTCGTACGCGCGCTGCAGCAGCCCGAGGTCCGCCTTCGGGTACATCGACCGGTGGGTGCCGGCCAACGGCTCGAGCACCGGCTTGACCGCGGTGTTGCGCTGCGCGGTGATGCGGCGGGCCAGCCGCGCACGAACGCGCCGGGACGCGGACGACGGCGCAGTGGGGGTGGCGGAGGAGGGTGCCGGATCGGGCACGGGCTCCGCGGCGGGTGCGACCGGCTCCGGTGTCAGGGCATCGGTGCGCGCTGTCGGATCGGCAGGCTCCACCCTGGAGGGCACGGGCTCCGTCGCGGCCTCGTCAGCAGCAGCGTCGGCAGGCAGGACGGCGTCGGACGGCAGGGATTCCCCCGCGGCAGGCGGCACTGCTGCGGATTCCTCGGCGGTACGACCGATGTATCGCGTCATGATCGACACCTCCTCAGCTGCTCGAGAGACCCGACTCTATCCGCCGTCACCGGAGCGCACAGCGCACGCCCTCACATCTTCTCGAGGTCGGATGCTCAGACGACGCCCAATGTCGTGAGCGGTCCATGCTTCCAACGCTCGCGGCCGCCCAGAACTTCCACCTCGAGAACGACGGCGGCACCCACCACGATCGCTCCGCACCGCGTCAACAGTTCGGCGGCGGCCTCGAGTGTGCCGCCGGTCGCGAGCACGTCGTCGACGACGAGTACGCGGCGCCCCTCGAGCGCGATGCCCTCGGCGGAGATCTCGAGCTCCGCCGTGCCGTACTCGAGTTCGTACGACTGCCGGTGCACCGGCGGGGGCAACTTCCCCGCCTTGCGGACGGCGATCACGCCGGTGTTCAACGCCAGCGCGACGCCGGCACCGAGAAGGAAGCCGCGCGCGTCGATACCGGCCACGACGTCGGCGTCACGGCCCGCCTCGGCGAGCGAGTCCACCACGGTGCGCAGCCCCTCCGCGTCGGCGAACACGGGCGTGAGGTCGGCGAAGCGCACTCCCGGCGTGGGGAAGTCGTCGGCCCAGCGCGTCAACCGGGCGACGACGTCCGATCCACCGGGTGCGCTCGTGGTGGGGCTGCTCGATCCGGGTGTACTCATCCGACGAGTATCCACTTGTCCATGTTCCAGCCCGCACCCGCGACCGTCGGGTTCGACTCCACACCACGCATTCCGGACGCCACCGCGGTGACGCGCGGCGCGTTGTAGAGCGGGAGGGTGGGCATGTCGGTCCACAGGATGTTCTCCGCCTCGACCGCCGCGGAGAGCACGGTGGCGTCGGACTGGTCGACGGCCAGGCGATCGATCAGCTCGTCGAGACGCCCGTTGGCGTAGCCGCCGACGTTGACGCCCTGTCCGCCGCGCAGGGCGAAGCGACCGGGATCCGCGGAGGACGTGCCCGACGCTCCCGCCTGTCCGGCGGTGGAGGCCAGGACGGCGTCCACTTCCCCGGCGCGCAGAGCGAGCGGCGAGAAGGTCGGCGACGACGCGTCCACGATCTCGATGCCGAGAGGTGCGCAGGACGATGCAATGGCGGCGACGACGGCCGCGCGGCGCTCGTCGGGCCCCAGGTAGCCCACACGGACGACGGGGTCGGTCAGACCCGCTTCGGCGAGACCCGCGGTCACCCCGGCGACGTCCGCGGTGCGGTACCGCTCCGCCGCGGTGGCCGCCACCGAGCGGTAGGGCAGCGTCGCGGGAAGGGTGGTCCGGCTGTCGACGATGCCGGACCCGCGGCCGGTCTCCGCCTCGTATCCGGGGTGGCCGTGCTGCGCGTACAGCTCGCCGCGGGGAACGCATGCAGCGAAGGCGCGGCGTGCGGCCGGGTCGACGAAGACACCGGACGTGGCCATGGTCAACTGCTCGACGCCGAAGGACGGCTGAGCCGTCGACGTGAAGCCGTCGGGAGTCGCCGTGCCGCCGTCGGCGTCGACGACCT
Source organism: Rhodococcus sp. UNC23MFCrub1.1 (assembly GCF_000686025.1). Classification (GTDB taxonomy): domain Bacteria; phylum Actinomycetota; class Actinomycetes; order Mycobacteriales; family Mycobacteriaceae; genus Rhodococcoides. The sequence goes on along the minus strand of NZ_JMLQ01000003.1, from coordinate 299,947 downwards.
CGATGTCGCCCGATGCCGCCTTGGCCGCGATGTCGGCGCCCTTGGGCCACACGACGACACGATCCGTGGCGGCGGGAACACCCCACCACCGTTCGTTGGGAACGAGCGCGAGACCGTTCTCGACCGAGTACGACTCGATGCGGAAGGGCCCGGACGACACGAAGACCGCCGGGTCGACGGTTCCGACGTCCTCCCCCTCCGCCGGGGTGAGGTTCCATCCGGTGTTCCAGACGTCCGCGATGCGCCGCAGTGCGTCCTGGTCACCGCCGGCGAGGGTGCTCACGACGTCCGGCACGCCGGCGATGCGGGCCGCGACGTGTGCGGGCATCATCGTCCCGGCGCCGAAGAGGGACTGCCACTCGACGTACCCGCGTCCCGAGCGGAACGTCACGGTCGCGACCTTGTCCGCGGGAGCGCAGTCGATGCGTTCGATGTCGGTGTAACCGGCGGTGGACGCGGCGTCGAAGAGCGGCGCTCCGTCCGCGGCTGTCCGGCCGCTGCGTGCGGCCCACGCCAGCACGAGGTCGTCGCACGTCATCGGCACACCGTCGGACCACACGGCGGGCGCGGCGAGCGTGTAGGTGACCACCTGCTGCTCGCCGGGTACCTCCACGGCCGTCCCGATGTCGGTGTCGCTCACGGCACCGCCGCTCGGGGCGGTGAGCGCGAATCCGGGCAGCACTCGCGAGAAGGCCTGCGGCGCAGCCGAGACCGATCCGGCGACGGTTCCGCCGTTGTAGGTGGTGACGGTGTTGTCGACGGCGTAGCCGATGGACGGGATGCGGGTGTCCTCGTCGCCGCACGCCACGAGTGTCGTGGCCGTGATCGCGGCGAGCGCCGCGACGGCGACGCCTGTCCTGACCCCTGACGACGCACGCATGTCAGCTCCTCCGCTTGCCGCGCTTACCCGTCGGGCGTGCGCCTGCGCGGGGCGCCGCGGCCGCAGCGCGTGCGGTCTTGGCCGGAGCACCCGTTGCCGTTGCCGTGGCGGTCGCCGTGCCCGTGGCGCCGGCCGGAACCGCGCTCTCGGCGCGCGGACGCGTGGTGCCCTCGCGCTTCGCGAGCACCTTCTTCGTGTGCGCCGCGACCGGGCCCCACCGTTCCTTCAGCGTGACCACCAGCGGGGTCGCGAAGAAGATCGACGAATAGGCGCCGATGACGATGCCGACGAGCTGGACCAGTGCGAGATCCTTCAACGTCCCCACACCCAGCAACCAGACCGCGATGACGATGAGGGCGATGACAGGGAGCACGCTGATGACGGTGGTGTTGATCGAGCGCATCAGCGTCTGGTTCACCGCGAGGTTGGCCTGCTCGGCATAGGTGCGCCTGTTGAGGTGCAGGATGCCGCGAGTGTTCTCCTCGACCTTGTCGAACACCACCACGGAGTCGTACAGCGAGAAGCCCAGAATGGTCAGCAGTCCGATGACGGTCGCCGGAGTGACCTCGAACCCGACCAGCGAGTAGACACCCGCCGTGACGAGGATGTCGAAGAACAAGGCCGCGATACCGGCGAGCGCCATGTCCCGCTCGTACCGGACGGCGATGTAGATGCTGACGATCACCAGGAACACCACGAGCGCGATCAGCGCCTTGTCGGTGATCTGGGAACCCCAGGTCTCACTGACGTCGGTGAAGGAGACCGCATCGCGCGTGGCCTCGCCCTCCGCGTTGGCGGGCTGGAACGCGTCGAACAGGGCCGTCTGCAGCGCGGACGCCTGCCCCTGGTCCAGCGACTCGGAGCGGATCTGCACGGTGGCGCCGGATCCGGTGCCCACGGTCTGGACGGCGACGGCGTCCTGACCGAGGGTGTCGGTGTAGATCTCCTCGACCTGCGCGGTGTCGACGCCCTGCGGAGCCGGGAACTGCACGCGCGTGCCGCCCTCGAAATCGATACCGAGCGTGAAGCCGCGGACCGCGATCGACAGCAACGACACCAGCACGAAGGCCGCGGTGACGCCGTACCAGAGGCGACGGCGTCCGATGATGTCGAATGCGCCGGTGCCCGTGTAGAGCCGCGACAGGAGTCCGCGACCGGCCTCGGGTGCGTCGGGAACGGTGTCCTCGGTGGTGGTGGTCGTCTCGGCCACGGGTCAGGCCTCCTTGCTCGGGCCGGCGGCCGCGGTAGCAGCATCGCGGGTGGTCTTGGCGGCGGCAGCGCGTTTGCGCGCGCGGGCGATCTCCTGGACCGCACCGAGACCGTTGATCGACGGCTTGGACCAGAACTCGGACCGCGAGGCGAGATTGACCAGTGGCCACGTCACGAGGATCACGATGACGATGTCCAGCAGGGTCGACAGGCCGAGCGTGAACGCGAAGCCGCGCACCTGACCGACGGCGAGCACGTACAGCACCGCCGCCGCGATGAAGCTCACCGCGTTGCCGGACAGGATGGTGCGCCGCGCACGGGCCCAACCACGCGGAACCGCCGAGCGGAAGCTGCGGCCCTCGCGTATCTCGTCCTTGATGCGCTCGAAGAACACCACGAACGAGTCGGCGGTCATACCGATACCGATGATCAGACCGGCGATGCCGGCGAGATCGAGCGTGAACGAGATCCATCGACCGAGCAGGACGAGGATCCCGTAGATGGCGACCAGCGACAGCACCAGCGACAGCGCCGTGAGGATGCCGAGCATGCGGTAGTAGAGGAGGCAGTAGATGAGGACGAACACGAGGCCGATGGCGCCGGCGATCAGGCCTGCCTCGAGCGACGCGAGTCCCAGCGTCGCCGACACTGTCTCCGCCTCGGAGGCGGCGAACGACAACGGCAGCGATCCGTACTTCAGCGTGTTGGCGAGCTCGCGGGCACTGTCAGCGGTGAAATTGCCGGTGATCTGCGTGGCGCTGCCCGCGGGGGTCGCGCCCTGGATGACCGGTGCGCTGACGACCTTGGAGTCGAGGGTGAACGCGGCCTGCTTGCCGATGTTCGCCGACGTGAACTGAGCCCAGGTGTTGCCACCCTCGGTGGTGAAGCTGAGGGAGACGACGTTGCGGGACTGCTGGGTGTCGAACTGCGAGCTGGCGTCGGCGATCTGCTGTCCGTCGATGATCGACGGCTCGAGGATGTAGACCGCGGTGCCGTCCGTGGAGCAGGCGACGAGCGGCAGGGCCGGATCGTCGTTGCCCTGCAGGGGGTCGGGCGCGGAGCAGTCGATCGTGGCCATGGCCTGCTGCTGCACTGTCGGGTCGGTGCTCTGCCGCTGCGCCTTCGCCTCGGCGATCGCGTCGGCGGTCTCGTCCGCCGACGACGCGGGCGGGGCGGCACCGGGCTCGGAGGCGGAGGTGTCGGACGGCGCGGGTGTCTCGGACGGGGCGGGGGTGTCCGTGGGGTCCTGCGCCGGGAAGGGGCGGTTCTGCGGCGCCGGTGTCGCCGGAGCCGTGGTGGCCGCAGGGTCGGCAGCCGCGGGGTCGGCAGCGGGGTCGGTCGCCGCGGGAGCGGGAGTGCCCGCCGGAGTGGGGGCCTGGGACGTCAGCACGGGGCGGATGTACAGCCGGGCCGTCTGACCGAGTGTGCGGGCCTGCGAGCTGTCGTCGCCGGGAACCGTGATGACCAGGTTCTGACCGTCGACGACCACCTCGGAGCCGGAGACACCGAGACCGTTGACGCGGGTCTCGATGATCTGCTGCGCCTGACGCAGGCTCTCCTGGCTCGGGGCGCTGCCGTCGGGCGTGCGCGCGGTGAGCGTGACGCGTGTTCCACCCTGCAGGTCGATGCCCAGCTTGGGAGTCGGGGACTTGTCACCGGTGAAAAAGACCAGGACGTACACGAGGGCGATGAAGACGCCGAACACGGCGAGATACCGCACCGGATACGAGGATCCGCTGGATGGGGCCACGGTGAGTGCTTCTCCTGAGTGAGACGGACCGGCTGGAGGAGACGGACCTGCTGCTGGTCGGACGGGGGTGGAGCGCGGCGGCGGCGGGCGTCACGGACGGCCGGAGCCTGACCGACCGTACCCTCTCCACAACGACGCACCGCCCCCGAGGACGACCTCGGGGGCGGTGTATCCGCTTTGTCTCACTCCTTGGTGAGTCGTGCCTGCGATCGGCCGTCGTCCGCTCCGCCGAGGCCGTTCTCCAGGCTGTCGACGCGCGATCCGGCGTCGCTGTGGTCCTCGAAGTCGCTGGTCGGAGCGGCGTTCTCCGCAGCCGACTCGTCCAGCTCGTCCTCGTCGGGCAGCACGTCGCGCACGACGGCACGCGACCAGGTGGTGATGATGCCGGGAGCGATCTCCAGGTCGACGGTGGTCTCGGTGAGTCCGTCGACGAGGCCGTGCAGCCCGGACGTGGTCAGGACGCGATCACCGATGGACAGCGCTTCCTGCAGCTCGACCGTCTTGGCCACCTCACGCTTCTGGCGGCGGATGCCGAGAAACATGGGCACGAGCAGGGCGAGAACGAGAAGCGGAAACAGCAGTTCCATCAGAAACGTCAATCCTTAGATCTTGGGACTCGGAACCTTCAGTGTGCCACGTTCGGCCGGGCGATCGGGCGTGTCGACCGCCCGAAACGCCGGGATCGTCCGGATCCACCGGCTCAGGTCTCGTCGAAGAGCATGCGTTGCGGCTCGTTCGTCCGCACCGAGATGCCGCCGACCGCGAGATCCGGCGGGGGTGTGAGACCCATCCGCTCCCACGCGGCGGCCGTGGCCACCCGACCGCGCGGCGTCCGCGCGATCATGCCCGCGCGGACGAGGTAGGGCTCGCACACCTCTTCCACGGTGGCCGGTTCCTCCCCGACCGCGACCGCGAGCGTCGAGACCCCCACGGGCCCGCCGCCGAAGCTGCGGACGAGTGCGCCGAGTACGGCCCGGTCGAGGCGATCGAGGCCGAGCTCGTCCACGTCGTAGACCTCGAGCGCCGCCCGGGCGACCTCGAGTGTCACGCGGCCGTCGGCACGCACCTCGGCGTAGTCCCGCACCCGGCGCAACAGGCGGTTGGCGATACGGGGTGTGCCGCGCGATCGTCCCGCGATCTCCGCGGCAGCATCCGCCTCGATGCGCACTCCGAGGATTCCCGCAGACCGCGTCAGGATGCGCTGCAGTTCACGGGGGTCGTAGAAGTCCATGTGCGCGGTGAAGCCGAAGCGGTCACGCAGCGGGCCGGTGAGGGCGCCGGACCGAGTGGTGGCACCGACGAGCGTGAACGGTGCGACGTCGAGCGGAATCGAGGTGGCGCCCGGCCCCTTACCGACGACCACGTCGACGCGGAAGTCCTCCATCGCCAGGTACAGCATCTCCTCGGCCGGCCGCGCGATGCGGTGGATCTCGTCGATGAACAGCACGTCACCCTCGACGAGGTTGCTCAGCATCGCCGCGAGGTCTCCCGCTCGTTCGAGGGCCGGCCCGGACGTCAGGCGCAGCGCCGAGTTCAGCTCCCCCGCGATGATCATCGCCATGCTGGTCTTGCCGAGTCCGGGCGGACCGGACAGCAGGATGTGGTCCGGTGTTCCGCCGCGTTGCGTCGCGCCCTGCAGGACGAGCTGCAGTTGCTCCCGCACGCGGGGCTGACCGATGAAGTCGTCGAGCGACTTCGGCCGCAGACTCGCATCGAGATCGCCGTCGTCCGGCACCATCTCGGCGGTGACCAGTGAGTCGTCCGTGCCGTCCGGGTCCGTCACCGCGACCTGCCCAGGCTCACCAGGGCCGAGCGCAGAGCCTGCGCCGTTCCGACGGCGGGGTCGTCTGCCAGCACGGCATCGACGGCGGGCTCGGCCTGCTTGGCCGGGAACCCGAGGCCGAGCAGCGCCTCGACCACCTGATCACGCACCGGGCCCGACGAGTGGCCGGGTGCGGCGACACCGGCCGGACCGGACACCACCGCGTCCACCTTGTCGCGCAGTTCGACCACGAGACGCTCGGCACCGCGCTTGCCGATACCCGGTACCCGCATCAGGGCCGTGACGTTGCCGTCGGTCAGCGCGGTGCGCAGCGCATCGGGTTCGAGGACGGCGAGCACGGCCATGGCGAGCCGGGGACCGACGCCGGACACCGTCTGGAGCAGGCCGAAGAGATCGCGCGACGTGGCGTCCGCGAAGCCGTACAGCGTCATGGAGTCCTCGCGCACGATCATCGAGATGACCAGGCGCGCCTCGGTTCCGCGAGAGAGCCCGGCCAGCGTCGCCGGCGTCGCATTGACGCGGTAGCCGATGCCTGCCGCTTCCACCACCGCGTGGTCGAGGGCGATCTCGAGCACCTCGCCCCGTACCGAGCTGATCATCGCGGCTGCGCTCCCGTCCTCGCGGCGGCCCGCACGGCCGCGCGCTGCTGCTTCAGTTTCTTCTCGTACGCGGCCTTCGCCGCGGCTGCCTGCGCCTCGGCGGCGGCCATCCGCGCCATCATGGGTGCCCGCCAGCAGTGACAGATCGCCAGGGCGAGAGCATCGGCGGCGTCGGCGGGGCGGGGGGCCTGCTGCATGCCGAGAATGCGGGTCACCATGGCCGTCACCTGAGCCTTGTCCGCGGTGCCGTTCCCGGTGACCGCGGCCTTGACCTCGGACGGGGTGTGGAAGGCGACCGGGATACCGCGCCGGGCGGCCGCGAGGGCGATCACTCCCCCGGCCTGCGCGGTGCCCATCGCGGTGCGCACGTTGTTCTGGGAGAACACCCGCTCGACGGCGACCACCGTGGGCCGGTGGGTGTCCAGCCAGTACTCGGCGGACTCGGCGATCAGGAGGAGTCGCTGCGCCAGCTCCATGTCGGCCGGCGTCCGCACCACGTCGACGTCGAGCGCCGTGACCGCTCTGCCTGCGCCGGACTCGACCAGGCTCAGTCCACACCGGGTCAGCCCGGGGTCGACTCCCATGACACGCAACGCCCACTCCCTCACCGGATTCGGCCGCTCCGGACCTTCGAACACGTAGAACTGTTGTTCGATACCTTAGCGGCGAGTGGGTGACGAGTGTGGGCGGCGCGCTGGAGTCAGTCCTCGTCGAGCTGCGCGAGCACCTCGTCGGACAGATCGACGTTGGACCACACGTTCTGCACGTCGTCGCTGTCCTCGAGCGCGTCGATCAGCTTGAACACCTTGCGCGCTCCGTCGACATCGACGGGCACACTGACGGACGGCTGGAAGCTGGCCTCGGCGGAGTCGTAGTCGATGCCCGCCTCCTGCAGCGCGGTGCGCACGGCGACGAGGTCGGTCGGCTCCGAGACCACCTCGAAGGTGTCCCCGTTGTCGTTGACCTCCTCGGCGCCGGCGTCGAGCACGGCCATGAGGACGTCGTCCTCGGACTGGCCGTTCTTCTCCAGCGTGACGACGCCCTTGCGGGAGAACAGGTAGGACACGGAACCCGGGTCGGCCATGTTGCCGCCGTTGCGAGTCATCGCGACACGGACCTCGCCGGCCGCGCGGTTGCGGTTGTCGGTGAGGCACTCGATGAGGACGGCGACACCGTTGGGTCCGTAGCCCTCGTACATGATGGTCTGCCAGTCGGCGCCGCCCGCTTCCTCACCGGCGCCGCGCTTGCGCGCACGCTCGATGTTGTCGTTGGGCACCGAGGTCTTCTTCGCCTTCTGGATGGCGTCGTACAACGTGGGGTTACCGACGGGGTCACCACCACCCGTGCGCGCGGCGACCTCGATGTTCTTCACCAACTTGGCGAAGGACTTCGATCGGCGGGCGTCGACGACAGCCTTCTTGTGCTTCGTGGTCGCCCATTTGGAGTGGCCGCTCATCGGCAATAGCCCCTTTCGTACCGGCAGAGAACGTGCCTATCTTACGCGGGCGTGGACGAGGTCCTTCGCTCCCGCACCATGTCGGCGAACAGGGCGTGGACCCGGCGGTCCCCCGTGACCTCGGGGTGGAACGACGTCGCGAGCACGTCGCCCTGCCGCACGGCGACGACGCGGCCCGCCGCGGGACCCTCCGGGACGGTGGCCAACACCTCGACTCCGTCGCCGACCCGCTCGACCCACGGCGCCCGGATGAACACGGCACGCATCGGCTCGCCGCCCACCCGAGCGACGTCGAGGTCGGTCTCGAAGGAGTCGACTTGACGACCGAAGGCGTTGCGCCGCACCGTGATGTCGAGGCCGTCGAGATGCACGGCATCCGGGGTGGTGTCCAGGATGTCGGAGGCCAGCAGGATCATGCCGGCGCAGGACCCGTAGGCGGGCATACCGGCGGCGAGGCGCTCGCGGAGCGGATCGAGGAGATCGAAGATCCGCAGCAGCTTCCCCATCGTGGTCGACTCGCCGCCGGGCAGCACCAGACCGTCGACGGCGTCGAGTTCCTCGGGACGGCGCACCGTCACCGCGCTCGCACCGGCGGCAGTGAGCGCCTCGAGATGCTCTCGCACGTCACCCTGCAGCGCGAGCACTCCGATCGTCGGAGCTGTCACCGTGACGTCTCGAGGCCCGGCGTGTGCTGCGCCGAGCGGTCGTAGCGCATCAGACCCTCCTGCGTGACGGCCGCGACCATACGGCCCTGACGGTCGTAGATCCGTCCCTGGGTCAACGCGCGGCCGAGGCCGGCGGAGGGCGACGTCTGGTCGTACAGCAACCACTCGTCCGCACGGAACGGGCGCAGGAACCACAACGCGTGATCGAGCGACGCGGTCTGCGTGGCGACGTCCTCGTGCGGGACCTTCGCCGAACCCAGAAGCGTCATGTCCGACATGTACGCCAGAGCGCACACGTGGAAGACCTGGTCGTCCGGCAGCGGATCGCGGTATCGGATCCAGACCTGTTGCTGCGCAGCAAGACTGGAGCTCCGGGTGATGCGGTCCTGCGGGACGAGGCGCACGTCCCACCGGTTCCACTCCTTGTAGAACATCTTCTGCCGCAACGCCTCGTCCTCGGCGACGTCGGGGAGGTCCTCCGGACCCACCACTGCCGGCATCCGGTCCTGATGCTCGATGCCCTCGTCCTCCACGTGGAACGACGCCGACATCGTGAAGATCGCCTTGCCGTCCTGGATGCCCGTGACCCGACGCGTGGCGAACGACCGACCGTCGCGGATGCGGTCGACCGTGAAGACGGTGGGCTCGTTCGGGTTTCCGGGGCGCAGGAAGTATCCGTGCAGCGAGTGCACGCGGAACGCGGGATCCACCGTCTTCGCCGCGGACACCAACGACTGCCCGGCGACCTGGCCGCCGAACGTGCGCTGCAGCTGACTCGGGACGGAACTCCCGCGATAGATGTCGTTCTCGATGCGCTCGAGCTCGAGGATCTCTTCGATTCCGGCCATGATCACCCTTTCCGGTCGGGACAGACGGGACCTGCCCCGCGAGTACGGCAGAAGTGTCGCAGAATCGGGCCCCGGAACGACACTTCGGCCGTACTCGCGGGGGGCGGAGGCGGCGCGTCGGGCAGGATCGAGGCCGTGCCCCGCTTCTCCCCCACCACTCCCGACGCGGTGGTGGACCACGTCGTGGACCGCATCGACGCCGTCGACGGACGGTGTGTCGTGGCCGTCGACGGTGCGGACGCCGCCGATCCGGTGGCCTTCGCTCAGCGCGTCGTCGCCCGGCTCCGCGCGGACGGCCGCGCCGCCGATCTCGTCTCCCTGCACGACTGGGTGCGGCCCGCGTCGCTGCGACTCGAGTACGGGCACGAGGACGAACTCTCCTACCGCACCCTATGGTTCGACTACGACGCACTGACGCGCGAGGTGATCACGGCGGTGCGCACGCGCGATCAGTGGTTGCCCGCGCTGTGGGACGAGCGGTCCGATCGCTCCGCTCGCGCTCGGCCGCGAACGGCGGCGCAGAATCAGGTGGTGGTCGTCGCGGGCCCCATGCTGCTGGGGCGTGGCCTCGATCTCGACGTCACGGTGGCGCTGACGCTCACCGAGCGCACCGCGTCGCGCCTCACCCCGGAGGACGAGCGCTGGACGGTGCCTGCCCTGACGGCGCACGCGGAGCACGGCGAACGGGCGGACGTCGAGGTGCGGATGGACCACCCCGACCGCCCGGCCCTGCTCGTCGAGCGCTGACCACCCCCCGCAGACCGGAGGTGGTGTCAGATCACCAGCCGCGCTCGGCGAGGCGGTGCGGCTGCGGGATCTCGTCGACGTTGATGCCGACCATGGCCTCGCCCAGGCCGCGGGAGACCTTGGCCAGCACGTCCGGGTCGTCGAAGAAGGTGGTCGCCTTGACGATGGCGGCGGCGCGCTGCTCGGGGTTGCCGGACTTGAAGATGCCGGACCCGACGAAGACACCCTCGGCACCGAGCTGCATCATCATCGCGGCGTCCGCCGGGGTGGCGATGCCACCGGCGGTGAACAAGGTGACGGGGAGCTTGCCCGCGCGGGCGACCTCGACGACGAGATCGTAGGGAGCCTGCAGCTCCTTCGCGGCGACGTACAGCTCGTCCTCGGGCAGCGACGTCAGGTGGCGGATCTGGTCACGCAGGGTGCGCATGTGCGTGGTCGCGTTGGACACGTCACCGGTGCCGGCCTCGCCCTTCGAGCGGATCATGGCCGCGCCCTCGGTGATCCGGCGCAGCGCCTCGCCGAGGTTGGTCGCACCACAGACGAAGGGAACTGTGAACTTCCACTTGTCGATGTGGTTCGCGTAGTCGGCGGGTGTCAGCACCTCGGACTCGTCGACGTAGTCGACGCCGAGGCTCTGCAGGATCTGTGCCTCGACGAAGTGGCCGATGCGCGCCTTCGCCATGACGGGGATGCTGACCGAGGAGATGATGCTGTCGATCATGTCGGGATCGCTCATCCGCGAGACGCCGCCCTGTGCGCGGATGTCCGCGGGCACCCGCTCGAGAGCCATGACGGCGACGGCGCCGGACTGCTCGGCGATCTTCGCCTGCTCGGCGGTGACCACGTCCATGATGACGCCACCCTTGAGCATCTCTGCCATACCGCGCTTGACGCGAGCGGTTCCGGTGGACGGAGTGGCGTCCTGCTCGGACGGGAGGGTGGTGGTCACGGTGATCTCCTCAGGCATGCGGGAATGTGTGCACCGCGAGCCTAGGCTCGGCTGGACCTCGTCGCGATAACCACTTCGACCGCACTGGCCCGCTATGGCTGCCATCACACCAGGTCAGTGGATGGCGCGCACGTCCGGATCGGTGCGGAGAGCCAGCACCGTGTCCGCCTCGTCGAGCAGCTCCGCCATCGCGCGCGGATAGACCGCGTCGCCCGAGGCGGCCAGTGACCGGATCTCGTCCGCCGTGCACCAGCGATGCCCGGTGACGACGCGACGCTCGAGCTCCGTGAAGCCCGTGCGCACCGGCTCGAACGCCTCGGCGCGGAGAGCGAAGAACAGCTCCTCCGACCGGATCACGACACCGTCGAAGGAGAACGTCGCGGTCCGACGCCACATGGGCCCGCGCAAGTCCTCCGCCGAGGCGACCATGCCGGTCTCCTCGCGCAGTTCGCGAACGGCGGCGTCGCGCAGGGTCTCCCCCACCTCGACGCCCCCACCGATGGTGAACCAGAAGTGCACGTCGGGCACCGACGGATCGTGACCCCGCAGCAGCAGCACGCGGCCGCGCCCGTCGAGCAGCACGACGCGCGCCGAGGTCCGGGTCGACGCGCCCTCGACCTCCTCGAGGGTCGCCTCGCTCTCGGAGAGCTCGAAGTAGGTCGGCATCGCGGCCGTCCCGCCGAGTCGGAGCAGGCGGACGGGTCGACGCGATCGCAGTGCGACGGTGTCGCGGACCGCGTCGTTGTGGAACCGCCGGGCGATCTGCACCCGCGCCTCCGCGTCGGCGAGTTCGGAGATCATCTGCGGGTTCAGCCGGGCGAGGTCGATGCGGCCGAGCGCGACGGACACCGCGTTCTCGGCGCGCTCCCGGTCGGCACGTTCCGCCCGTTCCGCCCGATCCGCGAGCGTCGTCAGGGTGCGGCTCTCCACCGATCCCGGCGCGTCCAGGGCGGCGGCGACCGCACGTGTCACCACCGACCGACGGGCCAGGGCGGCCTCGAGGGACTGCCAGGACCGGTCCGAGCGCACGTGCAGTCGGTCGAGACGGTGCGCCGTCGAGTACGCCCACAGGCCGAGGAGCAGGACCAGCAGTGCCACGACCACGACGGCGGCGGCCACCCAGAACGTCATCAGTCGATCACCTTCACCGTGCGACCGGCCACCGCGACCGCTTCGTACACCCGGACGATCTGCTCCGCCACGACGGGCCAGTCGTAGGACACGGCGGCGCGGCTCGCCTGGCGCACCAGGTCGGCCCGCTCGTCGTCGTTCGACAGCACGCGGATCACCGCGTCCGCCATGGCCTCGGAATCTCCCACCGGGAAGAGCACACCGGCCGTGCCGTCCCGCAGCACGCGGCGGAACGCGTCCAGATTGCTCGCGACCACGGGCGCGCCCGCGGCCATGGCCTCCACCAGCACGATGCCGAAGCTCTCGCCGCCGGTGTTCGGAGCACAGTAGATGTCGGCGCTGCGCAGTGCCGACGCCTTCTCGGCGTCCGTCGTCTGGCCGAGGAAGCGGAAGTGCTTCGCCAGATCGCCAGCCTCTCGGCACAGCTTCTGCTCGTCGCCGCGGCCCACGACCAGCACCTCGATGTCCGGGAACACCGCGGCGATGGGCCGGAGCGCGGCCAGCAGGGTCTGCATGCCCTTGCGGGGCTCGTCGTAGCGGCCGATGAACACCAGCGTCCGGCCCGGCCGGGGATACCCGGGCAACAGGGGCGCCGTCGCGAACGCGGGGACGTGGACCCCGTTGGGGATCTCCACCGCATCGGACCCCAGAGCCTCCACCTGCCACCGTCGCGCCAGCTCCGAGACGGCGATGCGCCCGGCGATCTTCTCGTGATACGGGCGCAGCACACCCTGGAAGGTGCTCAGCAGCAACGACTTCGTGGTCGAGGCGTGGAACGTGGCCACGATCGGACCGTCCGCGATCTTCAGCGACAGCATCGACAGACTGGGCGCGTTCGGCTCGTGGATGTGCAGGACCTCGAACTCGCCCTTCTCGATCCACGCCCGGATGCGGGTGTAGGTCACCGGACCGAACGCCAGGCGCGCCACCGAGCCGTTGTACGGGAAGCTCAGGGCCTTGCCCGTCGAGACGACGAAGTCGGGCAGCGCCGTCTCGTCGCTCGCCGGGGCCAGGACGCTGACACGGTGACCGCGCTGGATCAGTACCTCGGCCAGTTCCGCGACGTGCGCCTGCACGCCACCCGGGACGTCGAACGAGTACGGGCAGACGATGCCGATCTTCACCGGTCGGCCTCACCGGTCATGCGGTCACGCCGGCCCTGCGAGAGGTCGTCCCACCACAGCGGCTGCAGCATGTGCCAGTCGGCCGGATGCGCGGCGATGTTGGCGGCGAAGTGGTCGGCGAGCGACTGGGTGGCCTGCTCGACGCCGGCGGAGACGTCGATCGGGGGCTCGATCGAGAAACCCCAGCCGGTGGGGGTGAACCAGCAGTGCACCGGGAGCAGAGCCGCACCGGTGTTGATCGCGAGACGCGCGGGCCCGGCCGGCATGCGGGTCGGCTCCCCGAAGAACGTGACGGGCACCCCGTGGCGGGCGAGGTCGCGCTCACCGAGGAGGCACACGACCTTTCCGTCTCGCAGGCGCTCGGAGAGTTGCTCGAACGGCGGGCGTTCGCCGCCGCTCAGCGGGAAGATCTCGAACCCGAGGGACTCGCGGTACGCGACGAAGCGTTGGTAGAGCGACTCCGGCTTCAGCCGTTCGGCCACCGTCGTGAACTGGCCGCGGGTGCGCGTGAGCCAGACGCCCGCCATGTCCCAGTTCCCGCTGTGCGGGAGCGCGAGCACGGCGCCGCGGCCGGACGCCAGCGCCGCGTCCAGATGTTCCTGGCCGACGACGGTGTCGTCGATGGCCGCGGCCTGGGCCGCGAGATCCATGGACGGCAACCGGAACGCCTCGCGCCAGTACCGCGCGTAGGAGCGCACCGACGCCTGCACGAGGTCGTCCGGTACCGCGTCCGCGGTGGTGCCCAGCACGCGGGCGAGGTTGCGGCGCAGCTGCTCCGGTCCTCCGTTGCGGCGCGCGGCGAGGTCGGCGCCGGCGTCGAAGAGTCGGGTCGCGACGCCGTCGGGCAGCGCCCGGACGACCCGCCATCCGGCGATGTATCCCGCGGCGCCGAGCCGCTCCGACAGACTCATCCAGCCGTGCTGTCCGGCTCGATCCGGTTGGCCTTCGGCTGGATCGGAATGATGTCGCGGGCACCGGCGGAGTTGCGGACGGCCAGTACACGCTGGAACACCGTGACGATGCTCGCCGCGGCCAGAAAGTACGTCGCGACGGGCAGAGCGAACTGCAGCCAGGTGAGATCGGCGAGTTGGCCGATGCCGGTGAGCCCGGATCCGACGAGGACGATCACCAGGCGGTCCGGACGTTCGATCAGGCCACCGTCGGCGGACAGTCCGCTCGCCTCGGCACGGGCCTTGGCGTAGGAGATGACCTGCGACGTGACCAGACACACGAGCATCGCGACGAACAACGGCCGATCGTTCTGGTGGAAGACCGCCCACCACGACAACCCGGCGAAGATGGCGCCGTCGGCCACGCGGTCGCACGTCGCATCGAGCACGGCGCCGTACTTGCTGCCGCCGCCCCGCGCACGTGCCATCGCACCGTCGAGCATGTCGAACATGACGAACAGCCAGATCACCAGCGTGCCGACGAACAGATGGTCCGCGGGGAACAGCGTGATCGCGGCGACGACGCTCGCGACGGTGCCGATGATGGTGACGGAGTCCGGCGTGAGACCCGTGCTGTTGAGGGCGCGGCCCAGCGGCGCGGTGACCTTGGACGCCGATGCCCTACCGAAGATGCTCAGCACGACGGAGTCAGTCCTTCCACGCGGCGGCGAGCAACGCGCGAGTGTCTCGGAGGAGTTGCGGCATGACCTTTGCACCGCCGATGACGGTGATGAAGTTGGCGTCACCGCCCCACCGCGGGACGACGTGCTGGTGCAGGTGCTCGGCGAGCGAACCGCCTGCGGGCGCACCGAGATTGAGCCCGACGTTGAACCCGTGCGGGCGTGAGACCCGCTTCATCGTGCGGATCGCGTGCTGCGTGAACCGCATCAGCTCCACGCTCTCCTCGTCCGTGAGGTCCTCGAGGTCGGCCACCTTGCGGTACGGCACCACCATCAGGTGACCCGGGTTGTACGGGTAGAGATTCAGCACCGCGTACACGTGCTCTCCGCGCGCGACGATGAGCCCGTCCTCGTCCTCCAGCGTGGGAATCTGGGTGAACGGCTCCGACGCCATCTTGTCGTCGACCTTCGGAGCCGTCGCGATGTAGGACATCCGGTGCGGCGACCAGAGCCGCTGAAGGCGGTCCTCGTCACCCGTCCCGGTGTCCACGATGGCTCCCGCGTCGGCGGTGGCGTCGTCCTCGCTCATGCTCCGTCACTCCCGCCGGGGATGGTGTCGAAGGTGTCCGCCGTCGGGGACTCGTTGCGGCGCTGCGCCACCCAGGAGGCGACCGCCGTGACCGCGTCGTCGACGGGGACACCGTTGATCTGGGTGCCGTCGCGGAAGCGGAAGCTCACCGCACCGGCATCCGCGTCGTTCTGCCCGGCCAGCAGCATGAACGGCACCTTCTGCGTGGTGTGGTTGCGGATCTTCTTCTGCATGCGGTCGTCACTGGCGTCGACCTCGGCGCGGATGCCCGCCTTCCGCAGCGCGGCGATCACACCGAAGAGGTGGTCCGCGTACGCCTCGGCGACGGGGATGCCCACCACCTGCACGGGGGCGAGCCACGCCGGGAAGGCACCCGCGTAGTGCTCGGTCAGCACACCGAAGAAGCGTTCGATGGAACCGAACAGTGCGCGGTGGATCATGACGGGGCGCGTCTTCACACCGTCGCTACCGGTGTACTCGAGGCCGAAACGATCGGGAAGGTTGAAGTCGAGCTGAATGGTCGACATCTGCCATGTCCGGCCGAGCGCGTCCTTCGCCTGCACCGAGATCTTGGGTCCGTAGAACGCGGCGCCGCCCGGATCGGGAACGAGGTGCAGCCCGGAGGCAGCGGCGACCTCGGCGAGGGTGGCGGTGGCCTCCTCCCACACCTCGTCGGAGCCGATGGACTTGTCGGGGTTACGGGTGGAGAGCTCGAGATAGAAGTCGTCGAGGCCGTAGTCCTTCAAGAGTCCGAGCACGAAGTTCAGCGTGTTCGTGAGCTCCTCGTGCATCTGCTCGCGAGTGCAGTAGATATGAGCGTCGTCCTGCGTCATACCGCGCACACGGGTCAGACCATGGATGACGCCCGACTTCTCGTAGCGGTAGACCGACCCGAACTCGAACAGCCGCAACGGAAGTTCGCGGTAGGAGCGGCCGCGGGAGTCGAAGATCAGGTTGTGCATCGGGCAGTTCATCGGCTTGAGGTAGTAGTCCTGGCCGGGCTTGCGCACCGTGCCGTCCTCGGCGAGTTCCGCGTCGAGATGCATCGCGGGGAACATGCCGTCCTTGTACCAGTCGAGATGACCGGAGACCTCGTACAGCGTGCTCTTGGTGATGTGCGGTGAGTAGACGAACTCGTAGCCCTGCTCGACATGGCGCTGGCGCGAGTAGTCCTCCAGCTCCTTGCGCACGATGCCACCCTTGGGGTGGAAGACCGGCAGGCCGGATCCCAACTCGTCGGGGAAGCTGAACAGATCGAGCTCCGACCCCAGCTTGCGGTGATCGCGACGCTCGGCCTCCGCGAGGAGCTCGAGGTACGCGTCGAGCGCCTCCTGCGACTCCCAGGCGGTGCCGTACACGCGCTGTAGATCGGCCTTCGACTGATCGCCGCGCCAGTACGCGGCCGAGCTGCGGGTGAGCTTGAACGCCGGGATGTACTTGGTGGTGGGCACGTGCGGTCCGCGGCACAGATCGCCCCACTCGCGATCGCCGGTCCGCGGGTTCAGGTTGTCGTAGGCGGTGAGCTCTCCCCCGCCCACCTCCATGACCTCGGGATCGTCGACCGAGCCCTTGTCGTCGACGAGTTCGAGCTTGTACGGCTCGTCGGCCAGCTCGGCCTTGGCGGCGTCGAGGGAGTCGTAGACGCGCCGCGAGAACCGCTGACCACTCTTGATGATCTGCTTCATCTTCTTCTCGAGCTTGGTCAGGTCCTCCGGAGTGAACGGGTTCTCCACGTCGAAGTCGTAGTAGAAGCCGTTCTCGATGGGCGGGCCGATGCCCAGCTTCGCGTTCGGGAACATCTCCTGGACCGCCTGGGCCAGCACGTGCGCGGCCGAGTGGCGGATGACGCTACGGCCGTCCTCGCTGTCGGCGCGCACGGGCTCGACCTCGGTGTCCGCCTCGGGCGCCCACGACAGGTCGCGGAGTCGACCCTCCTCGTCCCGGACCACCACGATGGCGTCCGGCCCCTTGTTGGGAAGGCCGGTGTCGCGCAGCGCCGTTCCGGCGGTCGTCCCTGCGGCCACGCTGATGCGAGGTGCGAGGACAGCGGAATCGGGCATGCTCACGGTGATGCGCTCCTACGGACGTGGGTCGGTGCCGCCCGGGTGGGGCGGCGGCGACAGGTGTGGGTCGGGTGTCGTGCACAGCGTATCGGCATCGGGGACGCGGCAGACACCTCGCCCGAACGCCTGGCGCGTCAGAGAAGCGCCGACCACCGTCGGGCTCTGTCCTCGGGGGTGCGACGCGGACAGCTGACGCACATGTCGACCCCGGCCTCGAAGACCAGACAGCACGATCCACGACGGACTACACGGCGCGAGTGCGCATCCGGCGCACTCGCAGTCGCCGGTGTGACGATCGCGTCCGCCGTCA
Source organism: Rhodococcus sp. UNC23MFCrub1.1 (assembly GCF_000686025.1). GTDB lineage: Bacteria > Actinomycetota > Actinomycetes > Mycobacteriales > Mycobacteriaceae > Rhodococcoides. Next base: position 282,274 of record NZ_JMLQ01000003.1, on the reverse strand, counting down.
CGTCCACGAAACGCGGTTCGGGGAACCGGTGCGTCCGAGCCTGCGACGTGAGGAGCCGCGCCATCGCGGTGGCGTCGGCCACGCGTCCGAGTGCGGAGGCCACGTCGAGCACCCGGTTGGCCACGGAGTCCGAGGCGATCGCCCACAGGCTCGGTGCGGACAGCCCCGGCACGCGCTGTGCGAGCCCCCCGACCAGGCGCTCGACCAGGTCCGCCACGACTGTGCCCGCCGACGTCGCCACCGTGGGCGACATCAGTGCGGCAACGGTCCCGGTGTCGCCGATGGCCACCACCGCATCGGGAGCCGTCGGGTCGACGCAGTGCCCGGTGACGAGCATCTGAGCGCCGAGGACCAGAGCGAGCGTCGAGCTGGAGCCGTACCACCACAGCGTCGCGCACGTGGTGTCCGAGACGTCGGGCCACCGCGCGGCGGACCGAGCCAGTGCGACGTCCAGCAGCGCTGGATCGGGGATGTCCCAGCCGTCCCCGGGCGGGACCACCATGAGGTTCGCGGTCCACGGCAGCGCCTTCGCGGTGCGCGTGACGACGTCCGCGGCGGTCAGAGTGGGCTCTGCAGCCACGCCCAGTCCAGGCCCACCCAACCGGCGACCAGCTCGAGGGCGCCGAGCAGCCACAGCGTGGCGAGCACGACCACGGTGGTCAACAGTGCGCCGAGTCCCTTGACGACGATGTTCTGCCGACCGAACCACTCCATGAACGTGTCGTACCGGGCCCGCACCCAGTGCAGGACGGTCTTGGCCCACGCGAACTCCGAGGCGAGGATGCCGAGACCGGCGAAGACGATGAGCCATCCGGGACCGGGATACGGGATGGCGACGATGCCGAGGGCGAGGACGACGGTTCCCACCGCGGCCACCGCGATGCGGTACGCACGATCCACGGTCGGGCGCGAGGCGATGCCGTCACGCCACTCGCGGTACCGGCTGCGCTCCTCGCGCCCGCGGCTGCCGCGCTCACGCGATCCGGAGTCCGTCACCGCGGACGGGTCGGCAGTCGCTGCGCGCTCTGCGGGGGCGACCCTGTCTGCGGGGGCCTTGTCGGTACTCACCAGGTCACCATACCCGGGGACACCGACCTCGGAACGGCGAAAGGCCCCCGCTGCAGCGAGGGCCTGTCGTCTTCTCTGTGGTCCCGGCTGGGATCGAACCAGCGACCTTCCCGGTGTGAACGGGACGCTCTTCCACTGAGCCACGGGACCGGGCCGCGTGCGAGCACGCCGTCCGAACGAGGGGAAACGTTAACACGTCCCCGAGGGTGCTCCCAACACGGACCCCGACCCGCGCCGGCCACCGCTGCGGCCGACCGACCCTGCGGCGGTCGTGACAGGAGTGACGGCAGGGAAACACGGTGTGAACAGCGGATTTGTGACTTCCGGCCGACGTGGGCTAATGTTTCGAACCGCACCACGGAGGCGGAAACGCCACCGAGGAGTGTGCGGACGTGGCGCAGCTGGTAGCGCACAACCTTGCCAAGGTTGGGGTCGCGGGTTCGAATCCCGTCGTCCGCTCGAGGGTATCGAGTCCCCCGGTTATCACGAGCCGGGGTTCTCGTCACCACGGTGGAGTGGCCGAGTGGTGAGGCAACGGCCTGCAAAGCCGTGCACACGGGTTCGATTCCCGTCTCCACCTCGTCACCCGTCACCGGGTCCCGCGCGATTAGCTCAGCGGGAGAGCGCTTCCCTGACACGGAAGAGGTCACTGGTTCAATCCCAGTATCGCGCACCACCACACGAAGCCCCCGTCCTCGGACGGGGGCTTCGTGCATTCCGCCTCATCCCACTCGGTACCGCTCGAACAGCTCGTCGAGGTGCCGCGTCGTCGTCTCGTCGTCGACGTAGTCCACCTCGTCGCGCGTCGTCACGTGCACGTGATCGTGGGCGTACTGGATCCACTCGAAATCCGCCACCAGCTGATCGCTGCCGTACGCGCCCGCCTCGTCGACGGCCTTCTGAACCGCTGCCTTGACCCGGTCCACGCGACCCGTGAAGTACTGCACCGTCATCTGTTCGCTCATGTCGATCCTCTCGTCGTCGCCACGCTGCGGCGTCGTGACCCCGCGCCATCGTTCGTCGTTCATCCTCCGCCTACCCGATCGTCCGGTGTCGTGAACGACACGTCTCGGACGTCGGGAGTGAGAAGACACAACGGCGATCGCCCGCCGATCACCCGAATCGCCGTGTGCGTCCGGCGCAGGGTGATTGACTTGCCTCATGCCTACCTGGGGTTGGTTCGTCGTGGCTCTCGTGGTCATCGATCTCGCCGTCGTCGTCACCTGGTTCGCGCTGCGACACCGCACCGCCGCCGCACGGACCGAGACCGTCGACCGTCATCCCGTCGACGCCGAGACGCACACCGCCGTGGCCGCTCTTGTGCACGCGCGCAAGCCGGCGCAGGCGATGTCGCTGCTGCGCGATCGCACGGGAATGCCTCTGCGACAAGCGAAGAACGTAGTAGACGCCGTGGAGGCGACGGACCGCCCCCACGCCGCCCACCCTCGATCGGCCTGACGGGTGGCGACACAGCCCACGAGACGCGCCACGCACGCCGACGTGCCGGCCCTCGCCGATCTGGCGGGACGGACCTTCCCCCTGGCGTGTCCACCCGGAACGCTGCAGGAGGACATCGACCATTTCGTGGCGACCGTGCTGTCGGAGTCGGCGTTCCGCACCTACCTCGACGACGACGAGCGCATCGTGCGGGTCGCTCCGCAGGGCACGGCACTGGTCGGGTACACGATGCTGATCCTGTCGGCGTCGACCGACCCGGACGTGTCGAGCGCCCTCACGGCCACGGACGCCGTGGAGGTGAGCAAGATGTACAGCGACCCCGCCGCCCACGGCACGGGAGTTGCTGCAGCACTGATGGAGTCGGCCGCGGACGAGGCTCGACGGCTCGGACGCAGCGCGCTGTGGCTCGGAGTGAACCAGCAGAACGCCCGCGCGCTGGCGTTCTATCGGCGCAGCGGTTTCCGGCAGCTGGGAGAGAAGCGTTTCGCGCTGGGAGCCGTGCTGCACGAGGACTTCGTCATGCAGCGCGACCTCACCTGACGCCGACTCGGACGGTAGCGACTCAGACGGAGGCGAAGCGCGAGAGCGCCAGCAGACGCGACGTCGCGCGCAGGTACTTCTTCCGGTATCCGCCCTGGAGCATCTCCTCGGTGAAGAGCTCGTCGAGCTTCGCACCCGACACGGTGACCGGCGTACCCGCGTCGTACAGGCGGTCGGCCAGCACGACGAGGCGCAGCGCCACGGACTGGTCGGGTGCCGCGTGGACGTTCTCGATGAAGACGGCCGTGACACCCTCGATCAACTTCCCGTAGCGCGACGGGTGCAGGGTGCTCAGATGCTTCACCAGCGCGTCGAAGTCGTCGAGCGTCGATCCCTCGACGGCCGCCGCGGCGGCTTCGATCTGGTCCGCGCCGATCGGATCCGGAGCCGGGGGCAGGTCGCGGTGTCGGTAGTCGGGACCGTCGACACGAATGGACTCGAAGATCGAGCCGAGCTTCTTGATCTCTCGCAGGAAGTCCTGAGCGGCGAAGCGACCCTCGCCCAACTGGCCGGGCAGCGTGTTGGACGTCGCGACGATGGAGACGCCCTTGGCGGCCAACTCGGTGAGCAACCGAGACACCAACATCGTGTCGCCCGGATCGTCGAGCTCGAACTCGTCGATGCACAGCACGCTGTGACCGGACAGCTCGTCGAGCGCCTTCGTGAATCCGAGAGCTCCGACGACGTGCGTCAACTCGACGAAGGTGCCGAACGCCTTGGGCTCCGGCGACGCGTGGAAGATCGACGCCAGCAGGTGGGTCTTGCCGACGCCGAACCCACCGTCGAGGTACAGACCTGCGCCGGAGGCCGGCGTCTTCTTGCCGAACAGACCGCGCTTCCCGCCCGACCGGATCTTCGCGACCTTGCCGGCGAACTCCTCCGCCTTGCGCACGGCCTCGGCCTGCGTCGGCTCGTTCGGGTCCGGGATGTAGGACGCGAAACTCACGTCGTCGAACATCGCCGGCGGCACCATCTGGGCGATCAGCTGGTCGGCGGGCACCACGGGATCGCGGTCGACGAGGCGTTGTGGCATGGGACGAGGTTAACGACGTGGTGTGATGGCTTTTGTGCAGCGTATCGATAATGGGACCTACCTCACAGTGACCGACGACGATCTCACCGATCTCTACGCGTATCCGGCCGAGCTCCACTCCCCCTGGATCCGCGTCAACTTCGTGGCGGGCATCGACGGTGCGGTGTCGCAGGACGGGGTGTCCGGTGGGCTGGGGACCCCTGCTGACAAGGCGGTCTTCGGCGAGCTCCGCTCGCTCGCCGACGCCGTCCTGGTGGGATCGGGCACCGTCACGGCAGAGAACTACGGCGGTGTGGAGGTGTCCGACGCGGTGCGCGCCGCGCGCACCGCGCGGGGTCAGAGCGAGGTCCCTCCGATCGTCGTGGTGACCGGCTCCGCGAGCGTCGATCCCGAGTCGACGGTGGTGACGGGCGCGGAGGTGCCGCCGATCGTGCTGACCACCTCGCACGCGCCCGAGGACAAGGTGCAGGCACTGCGCGACGCCGGGCTCACCGTCGTCCGCGCCGACGGCGACCTCACCGGCGACGTCGTGGTCGCGCTGCTGCAGGACCTCGGCCTGCAGCGAGTGCTGTGCGAGGGCGGGCCCGGACTCTTCGGGTCGCTTCTCGCCGCGGATGTCGTCGACGAGGTCTGCGTGACCACCTCGCCCACCCTCAGCGCCGGGACCTCGGGCCGGATGGCGACGTCCGATGCCGCCGTCGACCGCCCGATGACCCCGGGCCACATCCTGCTCGACGACGACGGGACCATCCTGGTGCGCTGGGTACGGGCGCGCGAGATGGCACGCTGAACGTATGCAGATGTCGAGGTTCGGGTCACGGCTCGCCGCCCTGACGGCCGTCGTCGTGGTCGCCGCCGCGTGCGGGGCCGGACCGTCGACCCGTCCGGACGTGGCGATCGAGGGTGGATCGGCCGGGTCCGACGGCGGGCCCGCGACGACCGAACCCACCGACGAGGGGCCACGTCCTCTCGAGGCACCGGTCACCGACCTGAACTGGACCGACTGCACGGCCCGCACCACCGCTGCTCGCGGGGTCACGGCCGCGCCCGGAGTGCTGGTGGACTGCGCGACCTTCCCCGCTCCCATCGACCGCACCGTCGCCTCGGACGGCACGTTCGAACTCTCCGCGGTCCGCGTGCGCACGGCCGCCACGCCGGCGGACGCGGCGCCGCTGGTCTACACGTCCGGCACCGATCGACCGTCGTCCGCGGACATGGCGGCGCTCGCCGCGCAGCCGGACACCGCGCTCCTCGACGCCCACCCGATCGTCGGTGTCGATCGGCGCGGCATCGGCAACTCCGCGCCGTTCGACTGCTACTCGGGTGCCACGTCCACCCGCGACGCGCTGACCGACCTCGGGCAGTACTCACCCGGCACCGACGCGGCGGACAAGGTCGCGACCCTCGCCCGCGACGCGACGATCGCGTGCACCGACTTCCTGCTTCCCGAGGCACTCATCTTCGGGGTCACCAACAGCGCCGACGACCTCGAGGCGCTCCGGGAGGCGTGGGGAGTGCGTGCCCTGTCGCTCCTGGGATCGGGCAACGGCGCCCTCGTCGCGCTCGGGTACGCGGCCGCGTACGGCGACCACGTCGCCCGCCTCGTGCTCGATTCCCCCACCAGCGTCATCACCGACGCCGTCACCAGCGCCGAGCAGACCGTGCGCGGGGAGGAGGCCGCCCTGACGGCGTTCGCCACCCGATGCGCCGCCGTCGGATGCTCGCTCGGGGCGGATCCGCGCTCACAGGTGGTGGAGCTGTTCCGCCGCGCCGACGCCGGTGATCTCGCACCGCTGTCCGGTGCCACCGTTCGACAGGCAGTCGTCCACCTGCTGGCGTATCCGTCCACCGCCGACGGCGCCGCGCGGGTGCGCTCCACGTCGGACACGGTGGCAGGTGCGCTCGCCGGGAACACCACCGCACTCGACGACGCGGTCGACGAGGTGCGTGCCCTGACCGAGACCGACGGTCATTTCGTGAGCCGCTGCACCGACGGCCAGCAGTGGCCCGCACCCGACCGGGTCCGGGAGCTGCAGACGTCGTGGTCGGGCCAGTACCCGGCCTTCGGTGCGACGGCGGCGTTGAACCTGCTCACCTGCTCGGCGTGGCCGGCGACCACCCCGCCGCCCGTCCCCTCCACCCTGGGGCTCCCGGTCCTGGTGCTCAGCGGGAACGCCGACGCCGTCACCGGTACGGAGCCGCTTCCGGCGGTCACGGGAGCGTTGGGCGCGGCCGGCGCGGCCACCACGACGATCACCTGGGACGGCATCGGACACCCCGTGTCGGTGGGCTCGGGGTGCGGGCGCGCGGCCGTCGCGGCGTACCTCGAAACGGGCGACGTGCCGGAAGGCGGTAATGCGTGTCCGGCCTAGTTGCCGGGGTACCGTCTCCGGGTGTCGTTCCGTCATCTCGAACCGCGAACTGGTGAGACCACCGCGCAGGTGATCCGTTTCGCGTTGTGGCCCATCGCCATCCTGACGGTCCTCAATCGCGTGATCGTCAAGGCCGTCAACGGCAACATCACCGACGATTTCCGCCCGGTCTACAACGCCGCGTTGGCATTTCTGAACCGGCGCGAGGTCTACACGGCGAACTTCGACTCGGTCGACCCGCACTATCTCTATCCGCCGAGCGGGACGCTGATCATCGCGCCGCTGGCCGTGCTGGACCCCGAGCGCTCGCGCTGGTTGTTCATCGGGGTCAACGCCGTCGCCGTGATCGTCGCGCTCTACCTGCTGCTGCGCATGTTCCAGCTCGGCCTGTCGTCGGTGGCCGCACCGGTGGTGCTGCTCGCCGCGTTCTCCACCGAGACCGTCACCAACACACTGATCTTCACCAACATCAACGGCCTGATCCTGCTCGGCGAAGTGCTGTTCATGATGCTGCTGTTGAGGCGGCACCCGTACTGGTCGGGCGCCGCCATCGGCCTGACCATCGCCGTCAAACCGACTCTCGCACCGCTGCTTCTGCTGCCGCTCGTCCGCAAGGAGTGGCGGGTCTTCGTCACCGCCGTCGGTATCCCCGTCGTTCTGACGCTGCTCGCCCTCCCGCTGTCGGTCGACCCGATGGCCTTCGTCTCCCACACGGTGCCGTACCTCCTCGAGACGCGGGACTACTTCAACAGCGCGATCGTCGGCAACGGCCTCTACTACGGACTGCCCACCGCGCTGGTGCTCGCGCTCCGCGCCGTGTTCGCCGTGATGGTGCTCGTGTCCCTGTGGCTGCTGTGGAAGTACTACCGCCACGACGAACTGTTCTTCGTGACCACTGCGGGTGGGCTGCTGCTGGTCGCATCGTTCCTGCTCGCGTCGCTCGGCCAGATGTACTACTCGATGATGCTGTTCCCGCTGATCATGTCGGTGGTGCTGCGCAACTCGGTGATGCGCAACTGGCCGGCGTGGCTCGCCGTATACGGGTTCCTCAGCTATGACAGCTGGCTCGTCGGCCGCTTCCCGGAGTTCGGGCGCTCCATCGAGTACCTCCGCACGACGTGGGGTTGGTCGCTGATCATCGTCGTGATCTTCGCCGTGCTCGTCGGTCGCTATCTCACCGCGCGCCGCGAGGGCCGGCTGGACGGCGGCATCGATCCGGCGTTCCTGCTCGACGAGAACACGACCTCACCGAAGCCTGTACCTGCGACGACAGCGGGAACCGCGGCCACGCATTAGCGTGGAGGCATGAGTTCCGCACCAGAGAAGAAGCCCACGTTCGAGCTGTCCGACGACGAGTGGCGTACCAAGCTCACCGCAGCCGAGTACGCAGTGCTGCGCAAGGCCGGCACCGAGCGGCCGTTCGTCGGCGAGTACACCGACACCACCACCGAGGGCGTCTACAAGTGCCGCGCCTGTGACGCCGAACTGTTCCGCAGCACCGAGAAGTTCGAGTCCCACTGCGGGTGGCCGTCCTTCTTCGATCCCAAGGACACCGACGCCGTGATCCTGAAGGTCGACCGGTCGATGGGCATGAAGCGCACCGAGGTCCTGTGCAGCAACTGCCACAGTCACCTCGGCCACGTCTTCGAGGGCGAGGGGTACCCCACCCCGACCGATCAGCGGTACTGCATCAACTCGATCTCGCTCACGCTGGAGCCGAAGGGCTGAGTGAGCCGTAGTACCCACACTGGGACGGGTGGTAGTCGTCGAAGGACGGCGACCACCCTTCCGTGTGTGTGGAGACCAGCATGTCGAGGTAGTACTCCCATCCCGGGCCGATGTCCTCGAGGCCGTCCGTCGTCGTCAGGTGGTGCCGGAACATCAGCGTGGTCCCGTCTCCCGTGGTCCTGAGCGTCACGTCGAACGTCCATCCGTCGGACTCCAGTGCGAGATACCTCGGCGCGTCACACGCCAGGATCGTCAGGTCGGAGGCAGGTGCGTTCTCCTCGAACCCCATCGTCACCCGCACGGTGCTGCCGGCTCCCGGCGTTCCCTCCCAGCTGCCGTACCACCGCGCGGTGCGCTCACTGACGGTGAGACTGTCCCAGACGTCGTCGATCGGTACGTCCAGGACGCGCTCCAGCACGAGATCGACACCCGTCTCGGCGCGCTCGAGTAGGCCGGTGGGTTCCGGGTGGGACATCATCGGCGCATCGTACTGCGCTCGTCCTGCACACAGGCCGGGTCCGCAGGGCCGGATGTGGCGCCCCGACAGAGGTTCTGTGCAGAACGGCTCGCCGCCGCTAGTGTCGGCTCCATGCGTACCTTCACGTCCGCGGACGACATCGTGTCCGCCCTCGGCGAGACCATCGGCACCAGCGACTGGCTGGAGATCACGCAGGAGCGCGTGAACCAGTTCGCCGACGCCACCGGCGACCACCAGTGGATCCACGTGGATCCCGAGCGCGCCGCGAAGGAGAGCCCCTTCGGTGGTCCCGTCGCCCACGGGTACCTCACGCTGTCCCTGCTGCCGGCCCTGTCCTGGCAGACCTACACGGTCGAGAACTCCACGATGGGAGTCAACTACGGCAGCAACAAGGTTCGCTTCGTCAATCCTGTGCTCGTCGGGTCGCGCGTTCGTCTGACGGCCGTCCTCGCCGCAGCAGATCGGCTGGAGGGCGGAGCGGTGCAGATGACCGTCGACTCGACCATCGAGATCGAGGGTGCGACGAAGCCCGCGCTGGTCGCCCAGGTCATCAGCCGCGTCTACTTCTGACGCACGTCCCCACGATCGACGAACTCCGGCTGATCGTGCGCGCGGATCGGCGGCAGTTCGCCGGTCCACTTCTGGACGTCCACCAGGACGTGCTGGCCGGTGGACCCCTGCGCGAGCGACGACGTGCCGCGGTCGGCGGTGAGCACGTTCGGGTTGCCGTGCACGCACATCGAGCGCGGGTCCGACGGATCGAGCGGGTCGTACCAGGCGCCGGTCGACAGTTGCACCACGCGCTCGCGCAGGCGATCGTCGACGACGAGCCCCGCGAGGCACGAGCCACGGTCGTTGAACACCCGCACCACCTCGCCGTCGCGGAGTCCGCGCGCTGCGGCGTCCGCGGGATGCATCCGCATCGGTTCCCGGCCCTGAATCTTCGACGCGAGGCTCACGGCCCCGTGATCGAGTTGGCTGTGTAACCGGGTCCGCGGTTGGTTCGCGATCAGGTGCAGCGGGAACGCCTGTGCGCGTTCACCGCCCAGCCACTCGTCCGGTGCGTACCACCGTGGGTGTCCCCCGCAATCGGCGTAGCCGAACGACTCGATGTCGGCCGAGAAGATCTCGATGCGCCCGCTCGGTGTCCGCAAGGGGGCCCGCTCGGGATCGTCGCGAAAATCGGACAGCAGCGTCAGACCGTCCTCGGTGTCCATCCGGAACGTTCCCTCGGTCCAGAACTCGTCGAACACCGGCGGCGTCACCCGCCCCGCATCGGACACGAAACGTCGCCACTGGTCGTAGAGGTGCCGCAGCCAGTCCGCGGACGAGCGACCTTCCGTGAAGTCGTACTCGACGCCGAGCTCTCGCGCGAGCAGCGCGAAGGTGTCGTAGTCGTCGCGGCTGTCGGCGAAGGGCGGGACGGCGGCCTGCATCGCCACGAGCAGCGGGTCGTTGCGGGTGCAGCTCAGGTCGTCGCGTTCGAGGGTCGTCGTCGACGGCACCACGAAGTCGGCGTGTCGTGCCATCGGTGTCCAGTACGGCTCGTGCACCACGATGGTCTCGGGGCGAGCCAGCGCGGTGCGCAACCGGCCGATGTCCTGGTGGTGATGGAACGGGTTGCCGCCGGCCCAGTGCAGCAGCCGGATGTCCGGATACGTCGACGCGGTGCCGTCCGCGTCGTACGGCCCACCAGGGTTCAACAGCATGTCCGAGATCGCGGCGACCGGAATCGACGTCGACACACCGTTGATGCCCTGGGGAAGCGTGGGCAGCGGATACGGCACGGGTGCCAGGCCGGGTTCGTTCATCGACCCGTAGCCGTGGCCGAAGCCCGCGCCCGGCACACCGACGCCGCCGAGCATCGCGGCGAGCGTGAGACCCATCCACGGCGCCTGCTCACCGTGGCGGATGCGCTGCAGTGACCAGGTGACGGTGACCAGCGTGGTGGCGCGAGCCATGCGCCGCGCCAGGGCGGTGATGTCCGACGCCGGGACCCCCGTCAGGTTCTGCGCCCACTCCGGTGACTTCGGGACACCGTCGGTCTCGCCGAGCAGGTAGCGCTCGAAGACGTCGTACCCGGTGGTGTACCGCTGCAGGAACGCGGTGTCGTGCAACCCCTCCGAGGCGAGCACGTGTGCCAGCCCCAACATGAGGGCGACGTCCGACCCCGGTACGGGTGCGATCCACTCCGCCGCTCCGTCCGTGTCGTCACGCAGCGGCGAGATCGAGACGATCCGGCCGCCGCGCGCACGGAGGCGATGCAGCGCGTCGCGTGTCGGATGATCGCTGGTGCCACCGTGATTGACCGACGTGTTCTTCAGCGGAACGCCGCCGAACGCGACCAGTAGATCGGTGTGCTCGGCGATCACGTCCCACGAGGTGGAGCGCGAGAACATCTTCCAGTGCGTCCCCATGACCCGCGGCATGATCGTGCCGGTGGCGCCGAGGGAGTAGCTGCCCACCGACCGCGTGTAGCCACCCAGGGTGTTCAGGAACCGGTGAACCTGACTCTGCGCGTGGTGGAACCGGCCCGCGCTGCCCCACCCGTACGACCCGCCGAAGACGGCCTCGTTGCCGTGCTCGCGCACGACTCGACGGAGCTCGCCGGCGAGCAGGGGGAGGAACTCGTCCCACTCCATCTCGACGAACGCATCGGCGCCACGCGCGGTGGACGGTCCGGGGCCGTTCTCGAGCCAGCCCCGACGCACCGCCGGTCGACGGATACGCGAGCGATGGGTCACCGACCCGGGAACGTTGCCCAGGATCGGGGACGGATCGGCGTCGCCCGTCGGCGGACGGACCGCGACCACGTCCCGGCCGTCCGTGTCGGCGGTGTACATACCGAAGTGGGCCATGTGCTGCACCCCACGGCGCGCGGACGTCACGGCGCCCTACGCGAGCGCGAGACCGTGCGCCGCCACGGCGTCGAGCAGAGCCGACGGTCGTTCGGACGTCGGCAGTGGATCGAGCAGCGCGAAGGACATACCGAGCGCCTGCGCTCCGCCGTCGGCCTCCTCGCTGTCGCCGACCATCAGGCACGAGGCCGGGTCGACGCCCAGAGCGTCCACGGCGGAACGGAAGATCGCGGCATCGGGCTTGACGGCGCCCACCTCGAACGACAGAGCGTAGTGCGCGACGGTGTCGTGCACGCCGAGCAGATCGAACGCCGCGCGCAGATCGAACGCGATGTTGCTGACCACCGCCACGGGAACGCCGCGATCGGCGAGGCCGTGCAGCACTCGCGCCGTGTCGGGGTACGGCGTCCACGAGGACGGGTCGATCACTTTGTCGTACAACGCCTCGGCGTGCTCGACGCGGTGCACACCCGACGCCTTCAGCACTGCCAGGTAGGCGGCCCGGTGCATCGCGGGGTCGAGATCGCGAGCCTCCCAGGCCCGGTGGCCGTCGTCGTCCAGGGTGACCACCGACCCGACGGGCTGGGTCATGCGGCGCATCAACTCGGCCTGGAGATGACCGTCGATCTGCTCGTCGTCGCCGACACGCAGATCGGTGAACCAGCTCTCGTCCTCCTCGAGACGGAACAGCGTGCCGGAGAAGTCGAAGAGCACCGCGGCCGGCGTGGTCACGGTAGTGACTCGACGAGCGCCTCGACCGTCACCCGGGGTCCGCTGAAGAACGGAACTTCCTCCCGCACATGACGTCTGGCCTCGGTCGCACGCAGATCACGCATCAGGTCGACGATGCGGTCCAGCGTCGGAGCCTCGAACGCGAGAATCCACTCGTAGTCGCCCAGGGCGAACGACGGGACGGTGTTGGCGCGCACGTCCTTGTAGCCGCGTGCCGCCTTGCCGTGGTCGGCGAGCATCGTGCGACGCTCCGCGTCGGGCAGCAGGTACCAGTCGAGCGAGCGGACGAACGGGTACACGCAGATGTAGGCGCCCGGCTCCTCGCCGGCGATGAAGGCCGGGACGTGCGACTTGTTGAACTCCGCGGGGCGGTGCAACGCGGCGTTGCTCCAGAACGCGTCGCACGCGCGGCCGAGAGCCGTGGACCGACGGAAGCGCGCGTACGCCGCCTGCAGGTCCTCGATCTTCTCCGCGTGCCACCAGATCATGAAGTCGGCGTCGGCGCGCAGTCCGGCCACGTCGTAGATCCCGCGCACCACGACGTCGGTCTCGTCGAGACCGTCGAAGAACGCGCGGGCCTCGGCGAGCACCGCCTCCCGATCTTCACCGAGGGCGCCCGGCCGAGCCGTGAACACCGAATGCATCGAGTAGCGCAACGTGGAATTGAGTGCTTCGAAATCGAGACGTGCCATGACACCCATCGTGCCACCCGGCCGTCCCGATCGGGCCGTCAGGCCAGCGCCTCCGCCAGCCGGGCCGCCGCCGCGGATGCCGTCGCGACGCACGCGGGAACTCCGACGCCGTGCAGGTACGCGCCCGCGAGTTCGAGTCGGCGCACCGCCGAGGCGGCGTCCTCGACGCGGGCCACGAGGTCGGTGTGGCCGGGGCGGTACTGCGGCAGTCCGCCGTGCCAGCGCTGCACGAACGTCGTCGTCGGCTCCTCGTCCACACCGAGCACCTCACGCAGATCCGTGCGGGCCGCCGACACCAGGTCGACGTCGGGCCGGTCGACGATGTCCGCGTCCCCGAAGCGTCCGAAGGAGACCCGCACCAGCTGGCCGCCGCGCTCGGCGAGATGCGGCCACTTGCGGCTAGACAGCGTGAATGCTTTGGCGCGCAACGGAACACCGGAGGAATCGAGCTCCCCCGTGGCGACCAGGACACCCGAGTTCTGCGGTAGTCCCCCGTCCTCGAACCCGAGGGCCACCACCGCCGACGAGGCGAGTTCCACGTCCCCGAGTTCCCGCGCGAGTGCGGGCGCCGTGTCGAGCAGCATCGAGACCGTCTGCGGTGCGGGCGCGGCGAGGACGACGCCGTCCACCACCCCGACGCCGTCGACGTGCCACGCGCCCCGGCCGTCGGACGTCACGCGCCGCACGTCCGCGGCGACGAGTTCGGCACCGGAGGCGGCGAGCAGCGCGTCGAGAAGCACGCCGTAGCCACCGCGCAGTCCGCCGAACACCGGTCCCGGCGCCGGCGTCGGGCGCGCTCGCTCGACGGCGTCCACCAGCGACGGGGCACCGGCGTCGAGGGCCGCGGCGAGAGTCGGCACCGCGGCGCGGATGCTCGTGGTGACGGCCAGCCCGGAGTAGACGCCGCCCAGCAGCGGGTCGACGCTCCGCGCGGTCACCTGGGAGCCGAAGCGTTCGGACACCAGGTCACCCACCGACGCATCGTCGCCGGGCGTCCACCGCAGCGGCCGGTCACGATCGGTGTCGATGCGGCGGCACGTGGCGTCGTCGACCAGAGTCCGCACCGAGTCGGACGTGGCCGGGATGCCCATCAACGTGCCGGTCGGCAGTCCGTGCAGTGCGCCGCCCGAGCGCAGGAGCGGGCGGGCGGCGGGCGACGGCCGCACGAGCTGGTCGGCGAGTCCGAGCTCGTCGAGCAGAGCGGGAACCTCGGGACGACGCGCGATGAACGCCTCGGCACCGACGTCGACCGGGCCACCCGCCAGGTCCACGGACCGGAGTTTGCCCCCGATGCGCGGCGCCTTCTCGACCACCACGATCCGCGCGGCTGGTCCCAGCGACTGCCGCAGCCGGTACGCGGCCACCAGTCCGCTGATGCCCGCTCCGACGACGGCGACCGAGGTCACAGCGAGTGCACCAGCTCCACCACCGACGTCACCACGTCGGGATCGGTGGCGGGCAGGACCCCGTGGCCCAGGTTGAAGATGTGCCCGGTGGCGCCGGCCGCGAGTGCGGCGTCCGCCTCGCCCACGATGCGGGTGACCTCACGGCGCACCGCGTCGGGGCCCGCGAACAGCACGGCGGGATCGAGATTGCCCTGCAGAGCCTTGCCCGGACCGACTCGACGAGCGGCGACGTCGAGCGGGATCCGCCAGTCGACACCGACGACGTCCGCGCCCGCCTCCCCCATCGCCCCGAGCAGCTCGCCCGTCCCGACACCGAAGTGGATGCGCGGCACGCCGGCCGACGCCATGGCCTCGAACACGCGGCTGGAGTGGGGGAACACGAACTCGCGGTACTCGGCGAGTGACAGCGCCCCGGCCCACGAGTCGAAGAGCTGGACCGCGTCGACGCCGGCATCGGCCTGCGCGGTGAGGAAGGCGATGGTCATGTCGGCCAGCGACGAGAGCAATGCGTGCCACGTCTGCGGATCCGAGTGCATGAGCGCCTTGGTGCGCTCGTGGTTACGACTCGGACCGCCTTCGACCAGGTAGGACGCCAGCGTGAACGGTGCGCCCGCGAAGCCGATGAGGGGCACGTCCTTCAACTCGGCCAGGAGCAGGGAGATGGCCTTCGCGACCGGCTCGATCTGCTCCGACTGCAGGACCGGCAACGACTGCACGTCGGCCACGGACCGCACCGGGTTCGCCACGACGGGACCGGTGCCGGCCACGATCTCGAGGTCGACGCCGGCCGCCTTGAGCGGCACGACGATGTCGGAGAACAGGATCGCCGCGTCGACCCCGTGCCGCCGGACCGGCTGCATCGTGATCTCGCAGACCATCTCGGGGTCGAAGCACGAGGCGAGCATGGAGGTGCCCTCCCGCAGCGTGCGGTACTCGGGCAGCGACCGACCGGCCTGACGCATGAACCACACGGGCCGACGCGACGGCGTCCGTCCCGTCGCGGCCGCGAGGAAGGGAGCTTCGGGCAGGCTTCGACGCGGGCCGACGGCGTCAGGGATGGTGTTCATCGGCGTCCATGCTGCCAGAGACGCACACCTGCCCGGCGCGCCTCCTCCGCTGGGCCGACGGTCGCGGCTAACGTCCGCACACGTGACCACGTCCGAGAGCGCCTCGCAGCCTGCGCCCTTCCGCGCCGCCATCGACGCGATGCACCGGGCGACGGTCCACCCGAGCATCGAGGTCGGGCCTATCCGGCCTCCGCAGCGCCTGGCACCGTTCAGTTACGCACTGGGGGCCGAGGTGCGCCACTCCGAGACGGAGTCGGTGCCCGAGCAGAGCGAGGGTGACGCGTTCGGGCGTCTCATCCTGTTGTACGACCCGGACGGCGACGAGGCGTGGAACGGCACCATGCGCCTGGTCGCCTACATCCAGGCCGACGTCGACGCGTCGCTGGCGTCGGATCCGCTGCTGCCCGAGGTGGCGTGGAGTTGGCTGGTCGACGCGTTCGAGGCGCGGTCCGAGCCGCTGACGGCGCTGGGCGGCACGGTCACCTCGACGAGTTCGGTGCGGTACGGGGACATCGCCGGCCCGCCGCGTGCCCACCAGCTCGAGCTGCGGGCCTCGTGGACCGCGCTCAGCGAGGAACTGTCGGTGCACGTCGAGGCGTTCGGTGAGGTTCTCGCCTACGCCGCGGGGCTGCCCCCGGCGGGCATCACGGCGCTGGGTGCACGCGCCGACTCGGGCAGCTCCGACGCCTGATCGTCGGACAGCCTAGAGTTCGAACAATGCCCGACACGCCCGACTCGACTCCTGCCTCCTCCGGCGACACCGCCGTCGAGCCGGAGGCGACTCCCCTTCTCGCTCCACGCGAGGGGGTCCCGCCGTTGACGGACACGGCGGACGCGGTGCGAGCGGCCGCGGAGCTGCTGGCGTCGGGAACCGGACCGTTGGCCGTCGACGCGGAACGCGCATCGGGTTTCCGATACTCGGCTCGCGCGTATCTGCTGCAGTTCCGTCGCCGGGGTGCGGGCACCGTCCTGCTCGATCCGATTCCGGTGGTCCGCGACGGTGGTGTCGAGGCGCTCGCGGGCTTCGCCGCCGTCGTGAACGACATGGAGTGGGTACTGCACTCCGCCGATCAGGATCTGCCGGGGCTCGCCGAGCTCGGCATGACGCCCGAGTCGCTGTACGACACGGAGCTGGCGGGCCGACTCGCCGGCTTCGACCGTGTCGGTCTGGCGGCCATCGTCGAACGGACGTTGGGCCTGTCGCTGCAGAAGGGTCACGGTGCGGCGGACTGGTCCACCCGACCGTTGCCCGACACCTGGCTCAACTACGCGGCACTCGATGTCGAGGTGCTCGTCGAGTTGCGTGACGCCATGGCCGAGGAGCTCGAGAGCCAGGGCAAGACCGACTGGGCCGCACAGGAATTCGAGTACATTCGCACCGCACCCCCGGCGCCTCCCAAGCCCGACCGCTGGCGCCGCACCTCCGGTATCCACACCATCAAGAACGCGCGGACGCTCGCCGTCGTCCGCGCTCTGTGGACCGCCCGCGACGATCTCGCGCGCCGCCGCGACATCGCGCCGAGCCGCGTCCTGCCGGACTCCGCGATCGTCGCCGCCGCGCAGAGGAACCCCGCCACGGTGTCCGAGCTGAACGCGTTGCCCGTCTTCGGCGGACCTCGTCAGCGTCGCCAGGCGCGCGTGTGGATGGACGCGATCGAGCACGCCCGCGCACTTCCCGACGATGCGCTGCCCCCGGTGACGCAGCCCTTCGTGGGGCCGCCGCCGGTCAGTCGGTGGGCGCGGCGCGATCCGGAGGCCGCCGGGCGTCTGTCCGCCGTCCGCGACGCGATGGCCGCCCTGTCCGCGGATGTCGCGATTCCCGTCGAGAACCTGCTGACTCCCGATCTCGTCCGTCGCATCTGCTGGGACCACCCCGCTCTCGTCGCGGAGTACGGGACGGACGAGGACGTGATCGTCGACCGTTTCCTCGAGGCGCACGGGTCGCGGCCCTGGCAGCGCGCGGTGGCGGGCCCCGTCGTGGCAGCAGGCCTACGGACCGCCGCTGAGTCGAGGACGGCCGAAGTTACCGGCGAGTAGGCACGGGTTAGAGTGGGCGCGCGAGCCGGGCGTCCGGCTCGTTCCAGCGCCTGCCGGAAGGAACCATGTCTTCTCCGAAATCCGCTCCCGCTCGATCCGCGTCCAGTCGTGGCGTCGCGTTCGTCGACGGTGTTCGTACGCCGTTCGGCAAGGCCGGCCCCAAGGGTATGTACGCGGACACCCGAGCGGACGACCTCGTGGTCAAAGCGATCCGTGAACTGCTCCGCCGCAATCCCGAACTGCCACCCGAGCGCGTCGACGAGGTCGGCATCGCCGCCACGACGCAGACCGGCGACCAGGGTCTGACCATCGGCCGCACGTCGGCACTGCTCGCCGGGCTCCCCCGCAGCGTGCCCGGTTTCGCCGTCGACCGGATGTGTGCGGGCGCGATGACCGCGGTGACCACCACCGCGTCGGGCATCGGCTTCGGACAGTACGACGTCGTCATCGCCGGCGGCGTCGAGCACATGGGCCGGCACCCGATGGGCGAGGGCGTCGATCCGAACCCGCGCTTCCTGGCCGACAAGCTCGTCGACCCGAGTGCGCTCGTCATGGGCAACACGGCCGAGAACCTGCACGACCGCTACCCGTCCATCACCAAGGACCGCACGGACGCCTACGCCGTCGCGAGCCAGGAGAAGTACGACGCGGCGAAGAAGGCCGGACTCATCGGCGAGACGCTCGTTCCCGTTGCGACCAAGTCCGCCGCCGGGTGGGGCCTCGCCACCGAGGACGAACCGCCGCGCCCCGGCACGACCCTGGACGATCTGGCGAAGCTCAAGACTCCGTTCCGGCCCGCCGGACGCGTCACCGCCGGCAACGCCGCCGGACTCAACGACGGTGCGACAGCGGCGATCCTGGCCGGCGAGGACACCGCCGCGGAACTCGGCCTGAAGGTCGGGATGCGCATGGTGGGCTTCTCGTTCGCCGGCGTCGATCCGGCCGTGATGGGCATCGGTCCCGTCCCCGCCACCGAGAAGCTGCTCGGACGCACCGGCCTGTCCATCGAGGACATCGGCCTCTTCGAGATCAACGAGGCCTTCGCCATCCAGGTCCTCGCGTTCACCGAGCACTTCGGTATCGCCGACGACGACGCCCGGATCAACCAGTGGGGCGGCGCCATCGCCTGCGGCCATCCCCTCGCGTCCTCGGGCGTTCGACTGATGACCCAGCTCAGCCGGCAGTTCGCCACTCGCCCCGATGTCCGCTACGGCCTCACCACCATGTGCATCGGCCTCGGCATGGGCGGCAGCGTCATCTGGGAAAATCCCGCCTACGACGGAAGCAAGTGATTGCCATGACTTCTGCCTTCTCCGATGAAGTGGTGACCCACGCGTTCACCAGGATCGTCACCGTGCCCGGCCTCGACGGCCCGGTCGCCATCGTCACGCTCGACAACGGCTTCGACCACACCAAGCCGTCCACCTTCGGACCCGCCGGACTCACCGAGCTCGATGCGGCACTGGACGCGGCCTACGCGGCGAATCCGGTGGCCGTCGCGGTGACCGGGAAGCCGTTCATCTTCGCCGTCGGCGCGGACCTCAACGGTGTGCCGAACATCTCCGACCGCGCCGTCGCGCTGGAGATCGGCACGTTGGGGCACAAGGTGTTCCGCCGCCTGCGCGAGTCCACGGTGCCCACGTTCGCGTTCGTCAACGGCGCCGCTCTGGGCGGTGGACTCGAGATCGCGCTGCACTGCCACTACCGCACCGTCGCGGACAACGCTGCGGCACTGGGGCTCCCGGAGACATTCCTGGGCCTCGTTCCCGGCTGGGGCGGAACGCAGTTGCTGCCCAACCTGATCGGGCCGGCCAATGCCGTCACCGTGGTGATCGAGAACGCGCTCAACCAGAACCGCATGCTGAAGCCCGCGGACGCGCAGAAGCTCGGAATCGCCGACGAGGTCTTCGGCGGCGCCGACTTCCTCGAACAGTCGCTGCTGTGGGCCGCGAAGGTCGTCTCCGGTGACGTCACCCCCGCCCGCCCCGACATCGACCGCGGCCAGGGCTGGGACGACGCGATCGCGCGGGCCAAGGCCATCGTCTCCGGCAAGACGGGAGACCACGCACCGGGACCGGTGCGCGCCGTGCAGCTGCTCGAGCTGGCGAAGTCGACCGACATCACCGACTCCGCGTCGCTCGACGCCGCCTTCGCTGCCGAGGACGAGGCGTTGGCCGACCTTCTCATGGCCGACGAACTGCGGGCCGGGCTCTACGCATTCGACCTCGTGCAGAAGCGTGCCAAGCGGCCTGCCGGAGCGCCCGACAAGTCCCTCGCCCGGAAGGTCACCGGCGTCGGCATCGTGGGCGCCGGCCTCATGGCCAGCCAGCTCGCCCTGCTGTTCGTACGTCAGTTGAAGGTGCCGGTGATCCTCACCGACATCGACCAGGAGCGCATCGACAAGGGCGTCGGCTACGTTCACGCCGAGATCGACAAGCTGCAGGGCAAGAAGCGACTCTCCCCCGACGCGGCGAACCGTCTCAAGGCGTTGGTGTCCGGATCGCTCGACAAGTCCGCATTCGCGACGACCGACTGGGTCATCGAGGCAGTGTTCGAGAATCTCGACGTGAAGAAGAAGGTCTTCGCCGAGCTCGAGGAGTTCGTCTCCCCCGAGACGATCCTCGCGACGAACACGTCGTCGCTGTCCATCACCCGTATGGCGGCGGAGCTGAAGCACCCCGAGCGGGTCGTCGGATTCCACTTCTTCAACCCCGTGGCCGTTCTTCCGCTGCTGGAGATCGTCCGCGGCGAGAAGACCGACGATGCCACGCTCGCAACAGCATTCGCGACGGCGAAGTCTCTGAAGAAGTCGGCCGTGCTGATCGCCGACAAACCCGGCTTCGTCTTCAACCGCTTGCTCACCCGCGCCCTCGGCGAGGTCATGAACGCGATCGACGAGGGCACGCCCTTCGACGTCGCGGACAACGCCATCAGCGAGCTCGGCATGCCGATGAGCCCGCTCACGCTGCTCTCGCTCGTCGGCCCCGCCGTCGCACTGCACACCGGCGAGACCATGGCCGAGTACTACCCGGAGCGGTTCCACGACTCCCCCGGCCTGCAGGCGATGGTCGCGAACAAGAAGTCCGCGGTGTGGACCTACGGCGCCGACGGAGCCAAGACCGTCGACCCCGAGATCGCCGATCTGTGGCCGCAGGGCGACTCACCGTCGACGGCCGAGCAGGTGCTCGATCGCACCCGCCGCGCCTTCGCGGAGGAGATCGACATCATGCTGCAGGAGGGCGTCGTCGCGGCCGCTCAGGACATCGACCTCTGCCTGATCCTCGGCGGCGGCTTCGGGTTCTGGAACGGCGGCATCGTTCCGTACCTCGATCGCACGGGCACCTCCGAGGCCGTCACCGGTCACCGGTTCCTCGACAAGGGTGTCGCCAGCGTGTGATGGGGCTGCGCCCTCGTGCGCCCTTTGCGCATCCCTGGATACGCGAAGGGCGCACGGGGCCGGAGGCCATACATAGGTTAGGCTAACCATGTGAAACGCTCTCGCCTTCTGCCCGCCGTCGCGGCCACCGCCGCGCTCGCCCTCGTCGCCGGATGTTCGTCCGATGCCGACTCCGACGTGCCCGCCGCCGCGTCGGGTGGCGCGTTCCCCGTCACCATCGACCACGCCTTCGGTTCGACCACCATCGACGCCGCACCGGAGCGCATCGTCACGATGGGCTGGAACGCACAGGACATCCTCGGCGCCCTCGACATCACGCCCGTCGGCCAGCCGAAGTACACCTATGGTGCCGACGAGAACGGCGTGATGCCGTGGGCACAGGAGTTCTACGACGCGGACGCCACCACCCTGTACGAGGATCCGGCTGCGGGTGAGCCCGACGTCGAGGCCCTCGCGGCCCTGGCACCCGACCTGGTGCTCGCGCCCTACGAGGGTTTCCCGCAGTCGTACTACGACACGTTGTCCGCTGTCTCGCCCGTCGTCGCCTACCCCGGTGAGGCCTGGCAGACGACGTGGCAGGACCAGACCACGATGATCGGTGAGGCAGTCGGGAAGCCTACGGAGGCACAGGCTCTCATCGACGGTATGGGCCAGCGGCTCGCCTCGGAGGCCGAGGCCAATCCGGAGTTCGCCGGCAAGACCGTCGCGGTGGTGAACCTGGACACGGACGCCGGTCAGGCGAACGTCTACATGCCGTCCGATCCACGCGTGCAGGTTCTCAACGAGATGGGCTTCGTCAACGCCCCCGGCGTCGTGGCACTCGACGAAGCCGACTCCGCGGACACCTTCTTCTCCACCGTGTCGCTGGAGAACGTGCAGAGCTTCGACGCCGACGTGATCGTCGCGTTCACTCCGGAGGGCTTCGACCTCACCTCGGTTCCGGCTGTGGCGACGCTGCCCGCGGTCGCCTCCGGATCCGCGGTCGCGCTCAGTGACGAGCAGGTCATCGCCGGTCTGAGCAACGTCAACCCGGTGAGCACCCCGTGGGTACTCGACCGGATCCTCCCGCAGTTGAAGGACGCCGCCACCAAGGCGACGTAGCGACCGTCAGATGTCGCCGGGCCGGTGTGCGATCCATCCGCGCACCCGGCCGGCGATGTCCGACGGGGTGAGGCCGATGTCGGCGTGAATGCGATCCCGCGAGCTGTGGTCCAGGAACTGCTGTGGCACACCGAGATCCCGACAGGGGACGTCCACGCCGCCGGCGCGCAGGGCAGCCGACACGGATGCACCGATGCCGCCGTGCAGACCGCTGTCCTCGAGCGTGACCACCAGGCGGAAGTCCGCGGCGAGCTTCACGAGCGAGTCCGGAACGGGCAGCACCCACCGCGGATCGACGACTGTGGCCGAGACACCGTCCGCGGCGAGTTCTCGCGCCGTGTCCAGTGCCAACGACGCGAACGGACCGACGGCGACGAGGAGTACGTCCGACTCCCCCTCGGGTTCGTGCAGCACGTCGACGGAGTCGTCCAGACGCCGCACCGCCTCGATGTCGTCGGGAATGGCGCCCTTGGGGAAGCGCAGCGCGGTGGGACCGTCGGACACCGCGAGTGCCTCGGCGAGTTCCTCGCGCAGGGTCGCTCCGTCGCGAGGCGCCGCCACGCGCATGTTCGGCACGATGCCGAGCAGCGACATGTCCCACATGCCGTTGTGGCTGGCGCCGTCCGATCCGGTGACCCCGGCGCGATCGAGCACCAGGGTGACCGGCAGGTTCAGTAGTGCCACGTCCATCAGCAACTGGTCGAACGCCCGATTGAGGAACGTCGAGTAGATCGCCACCACGGGATGCAGACCACCGAGTGCGAGACCGGCGGCGGACGTGAGCGCGTGCTGCTCGGCGATGCCCACGTCGAAGAAACGGTCCGGGAACACCTCGCCGAACGCGGCGAGCCCGGTGGGTCCGGCCATCGCGGCGGTGATGGCCACGACGTCCTCGCGGTCGGTTCCCAGGGCGATGAGTTGACGGGAGAACTCCGACGTCCAGTCCGGAGCCGCGACGCTGGTCGCCAGGCCGGTGAGCGGGTCGATGACTCCCGTCGAGTGCATCTGGTCGGCGACGTCGTTCTCGGCGAACGAGTAGCCCATGCCCTTGCGCGTCACCGCGTGGACGATGACCGGCCCGCCGAAGGCCTTCGCGCGGCGCAGCGCCGATTCCAGAGCCGCCTGATCGTGTCCGTCGACCGGACCGAGGTACTTGATGCCCAGATCGGTGAACATGACCTGCGGGCTGATCGCGTCCTTGAGGCCGGCCTTCATGCCGTGCAACATGGCGTACGCGGCCGACCCGACCACGGGCAGGTTCTTCACCATGTGACGGCCGGTGTCCAGCGCGCGCTCGTAGTTGGGCTGCAGGCGCAGCGTCGCGAGATGGTCGGCGAGGCCGCCGATGGTCGGCGAGTAGGAGCGACCGTTGTCGTTCACGACGATCACGACGGAACGATCCTTGCCGGCCGCGATGTTGTTGAGCGCCTCCCAGCACATGCCACCGGTGAGGGCGCCGTCCCCGACGACCGCGACGACGTGACGATCGCCGCGCCCGGTCAGCTCGAAGGCCTTGGCGAGGCCGTCGGCGTAGGAGAGGGATGCCGAGGCGTGCGAGGACTCGACCCAGTCGTGCTCGCTCTCGCTGCGGGACGGGTAGCCGGACAGCCCACCCTCCTTGCGCAGGGAGTCGAATCGGTCCGCCCGACCGGTGACCATCTTGTGCACGTACGCCTGGTGGCCGGTGTCGAAGATCACCGGGTCACGAGGCGAGTCGAACACGCGGTGGATGGCCAGAGTCAGCTCGACGACACCGAGATTGGGTCCGAGGTGGCCACCCGTGGCAGACACCTTCTCGACCAGGAACCGACGGATCTCGTCCGCCAGTTCGGCCAGCTCCACCGGGCCGAGGGCACGCAGGTCGCTGGGCTCGTGCACGCCGTCCAGAACACCCAACGAAATCGCTCCCCTCCGAAGATTGCCTTGTCGTCCGTCGTGCCGTGAGGCACTCGGACAGGCCAGTTCGGACAAGTCTACGTGGACCCGGATCGGCGGGTTACCGTACGAGCGCCGAGCCGCGGCACAGAATCGAGAGAGTGGTGACGATGACCGACGTCGTGCAGGAGATTCTGGAGGAGGTCCACGCGCTGTGTGTGGCGGACACCTCCGGTGGCGTCGCCGACTACATCCCCGAACTGGCGGCCGCGAACCCCGATCGCTTCGGTATCTGCCTCACGACGGCCGACGGCCACGTGTACCAGGTGGGCGACACGGACGTGCCCTTCACGATCCAGTCGGTGTCCAAACCGTTCACCTACGCCCTCGCTCTCACCGATCGCGGCGAGACCGCGGTGGCCCGCAAGATCGACGTGGAGCCGTCCGGTGAGCCGTTCAACGAGATCAGCCTCGACCCCGTCACCGAGCGCCCGCGCAACCCGATGATCAACGCGGGCGCCATCACCTCCGCGTCGCTGGTGCGAGGCGCGACGCCCGACGAGCAGTTCGAACGGATCCGGGCCTCGTTCTCGCGGTACGCGGGACGCGAACTCGCCATGAACGCCGCCGTGCACGCCTCCGAATCACGCACCGGCCATCGCAACCGCGCCATCGGCCACATGCTGCGCTCCTTCGGCATCGTCGAGGGCGATCCCGACGCGATGGTCGATCTCTACTTCCGCCAGTGCTCGCTGGACGTCACGTGCCGCGACATCGGCGTCATGGCGGCGACCCTCGCCAACAACGGCCTCAACCCGTGTACCGACGTCCTAGCCCTCGAACCGGTGCTCGTCGAGCGTGTGCTGAGCGTCATGACGACGTGCGGCATGTACGACGGAGCCGGCGACTGGGTCAACCGCGTCGGACTCCCCGCCAAGAGCGGTGTCGCCGGTGCGGTGCTCGCGGTCCTGCCCGGTCAGCTCGGTATCTCGGTGTTCTCACCCAGACTCGACGCCCACGGCAACAGCGTGCGCGGAGTCAAGGCGTGCCGCGAGCTGTCCTCGCGCCTCGAATTGCACTTCCTCCACGTCGGCCGGGCCGCACGCAGCGCCGTGCGCGCCGAGTACACCGTCGCCGACTCCCCCTCTCGTCGCCGGCGCACCGCCGCCGAACAGGAGACGCTCGCCGCGCGGGGACGCCGAGTCCGCGTCTTCGAACTGCACGGCGATCTGCTGTTCTCCGCAGCGGAGAGCGTCGTGCGCGCGGTGTCCACGGCCGTCGACCACGGCGCCGACGACGGGAGCGCACTCGACGGCGTGATCCTGGACATGCGTCGGGTCGACGAGGTGAGCGACGTCGCCCGCTCGATGCTGGACACCCTCGCCGCCGGGCTCCGCCGACAGGGTTGTGCCGCCGTCCTGGTCGATCCCCGAGCTGCGATGGCGCACACCGTGTCGTCCCTGTCCGAACACGACGGCAGTGGCCGGGTCTTCGACGATCTGGACTCCGCACTGCGCTGGGGCGAGGACACCGTCCTCGACCGGTGGTGCGGCGGCGCACGGCAACCCACGGAGGTGACGGTCGGTCAGCACCCGATCGTCACCGCGCTGGACGAGGCCCACCGCGATGCGGTCACCTCCCGCACGACGGACGCGCAGTACGGCGCAGGCACCGTCATCGCCGAGGTCGGTGACGTGTCACTGGGTCTGGTGATGGTGCTGTCCGGCCGCGTCGCGGTCGACTTCATCGGCGCGGACGGCCGGGCCCGCGCCGTGTCGACGCTGTCCGCCGGCATGAGTTTCGGTGAGATGCCGTTGGTCCGGCGCTCGCGCTTCGGGCTCCGCATCACCGCGGTGAAGGACACCACGGTCGCGATCCTCGGCCCGAAGGACTTCGACGCGCTGACCGAGAGCAACCCCGCTGCGAAGACAGCCTTGCTGGAGGTGCTTCTCGATCGCGCGTACGAGCAGGCCGAGTCGATCGTCGCCGCACTGCGCCGTTCCGGCGTCGTCTGAGCCGGCGGCTGCGCTCAGGCGTCGAGCGTGACCGCGGCGATGGGCGTGGTGGTGGGTGCGTCCGAACCGCTCTCGGGCTCGACCGTCACCGCCCACGTGGTCGCGTCGCTCAAGCCTGTGACGACGTGCTCGCGCGCGGGCGTGGCGGCATCGGCGGGGACGAGACCTGCCGGGCGCGGCGCGGGATCCTCTCCGATGAGCCACATCTCGAACACCTTGCCGTCGCCGGGCTTCGCGAGCCCGTCGAGCGTGACCACGGCGGCGTCCTGCGAGCGCGACCAGCGCACGGTGGCGGTACCGCCACCCTCGACCTCGACGGTGCTGGTCCTGATGTCACCGGCCGCAAGCACCTGCGACGTGGGCGACGACGGTGCGTCTCCCAGTTGCTGCGTGACCACGGCGCCGCCCACTCCGACGATCACGACGGCCGCCGCGGCTGCCGCGAGCACGCGCAGGCGTGTGCGGCGGCGATCGTCGAGCGACACCACCGGGGCGACCGGAGCGTCGTCGATCGGATCGGCCAGTGGCCGGGCATCACCCTGCGGAGTGCTCTCCACCGCGGCGAGAATGCTCGCACGCAACGACGAGGGCGGTTCCGCGGCCGTGGACGACGCGCTGAGCGCCATCGTCTCGTCGACCGACTCGACGATGCTCTCGAACCACGACCGCGTCGCCGCGTCCGACTGCGCGAGCCTGCGTTCGATGTCCGCCCTCTCGGCGGGGTCGATCGCGTCCAGTGCGTAGGCGTAGGCGTCGTCCACCACGCTGTCGTTCATCTCGTTCACGTCCTGCATCGCATCCTGCTCCGACACGTCGTCGGGTGCGGACGCGTCGTCATGGCGGCGATGGCGACCTTCTCCGTCACTCACCGGTCTCCACCCCCAGACAATTCTTCAACTTGATCAGACCGTCCCGGATCCGGGACTTCACGGTGGGAACGGCCACGCCCAGGCGCTCGGCCACTTCCCGATACGTCAACCCGCTGTAGTACGCCATCCGTACCGATTCGCGTTGGGTCTCCGTCAGCGTGTCCAGGCATCGGACCACCGACTCCGACTCCAGGGTCTGGGTCACGGATTCGAGGACCTCGTCGTGCGCGGGACTGTGGGTCGAGGAGCCGTAGAGCGCCTCGCGATCCGTGCCGGACTGCTCCGACCGGACACGGTCGACGGCGCGGCGATGCGCCAACGTCATCATCCAGGCGAGCGGAGACCCCTGCGCGGGGTCGTATCGGTCGGCCGTCTTCCAGATCTGCAGGAACACCTCCTGCGCGGTCTCCTCGCTGAACCCGGGATCGCGCAGCACACGCAGCACCATGCCGAACACCCGAGACGAGGTCGCGTCGTACAGATCGGCGAACGCTCGGCGGTCACCGGTGGCGACACGTGCGAGCAACGCACGCAGTTCGTCGGCCTCGGCGACACGCCGACGCTTGAGGTCGGGATCGGGAACGGGGCACGACGGATCGGCGGTGTCGTCCGGGGCGCGTCGGTGCCGAGGCTCGCCGGCGCTCGGGTCGGCTGCGCTCGTACCTCCGGCGCTCACAGACCCCCACCTCGCTGCGAGACGTTCATCGTCGAGTTCATCGACCATGAGACTAGTGGCCATCGTCGTCATATCCTCACCCCCTCGGCGATCGTGGTCCTGCGCGTCGCGGTCCTGGCGTACGCGCCACCGGGTCATGGCGCCCACGTCGCCGGGCAGTGGCGCCCACGCCACGGCGCGAACATCGTGCAGGAATCATTCGTCACCGGGGCGTGAGTGGATCGGTGACCGGCGTCTCCGGCGAAAAACCCGTTGCGGACCTGCAATGACTGCGGGACGCTCGTCGCACCGGATCGGACGATCCGGACATACCGATGAGATCGTGGCGGATCAGGAGTCAGCACTCACATGACGACACATGACGGGAAGGCCGGAGGCCGGCCGCCGACGGACGGGAAGGCCGGAGGCCTGGCGATCGAGGCGGTCGGTCTGGTGAAGAGGTTCGGGGACACCGTGGCGGTGGACGGCGTGGATCTCGCCGTCCCGCGGGGCGGGGTCTACGGGGTGCTGGGGCCGAACGGGGCCGGCAAGACCACGACGATGCGCATGTTGGCGACGTTGACCGGCATCGACGGCGGGTCGGCCCGCGTGCTCGGCCACGACGTGGCGACGGAGTCCGACGCGGTGCGGTCGAAGGTGGCGCTCACGGGCCAGTTCGCTTCGCTGGACGAGGACCTGACCGGAGTGGAGAACCTGGTGCTCCTCTCGCGGCTGTACGGGTTCTCGCGCCCGGCGTCGCGGGAGCGTGCCGATCTGCTGTTGGGCGTCTTCGATCTGGTGGAGGCCGGCGGCAAGCAGGTCAAGGCGTACTCCGGCGGTATGCGGCGCCGTCTCGACATCGCGGCGAGTCTGGTGGTCACGCCGGAGCTGATGTTCCTGGACGAGCCGACCACGGGTCTCGATCCCCGCAGCCGCAACCAGGTGTGGGAGATCGTGCGCTCCCTGGTCGCCGGCGGCACGACGGTCCTGCTCACCACGCAGTACCTCGACGAGGCCGATCAGTTGGCCGACCGGGTGGCCGTCATCGACCGGGGCCGTGTGATCGCCGAGGGCACCACCGGTCAGCTCAAGGCGTCGGTCGGCTCGGGGTCGCTGCACGTCCGCGTCGCGGAACAGTCGCGCCGAGACGACGCCGCCGACGTCCTGCGCGCGACCCTGCACACCGACGTGACTCTCGAGTCCGATCCCTTCGCCGTCACCGCGCTGGTCGACGACACCGCCCTGGTGGCCCGCGCACTCGCGACGCTGTCGGACGACGGCATCGGCGTCACCACCTACGCCCTCGGGCAACCCAGCCTGGACGAGGTGTTCCTGGCACTGACCGGACGAACGACAGAACTGGAGGCGTCCTGAGAATGACCACCACCAACTCCCCCACCGCCGCGACGGGCACCGCGCAGCCGACCATCGCCGAGTTGCTCCGCGACTCCGGTCCCCGTCCCGATCGACCGTCGTCGATGTCGGCGGCGCTCTCGTTCGGGTGGCGAGCACTGCTGAAGATCAAGCACGTCCCCGAGCAGCTGTTCGACGTGACCATGTTCCCGGTGATGTTCACGCTGATGTTCACGTTCCTGTTCGGCGGCGCCCTGGCGGGCTCGACCAGTGCCTACATCCAGTTCCTGCTGCCGGGCATCCTGGTGCAGACCGTCGTCATGATCACCATGTACACGGGTCTGACCTTGAACAAGGACATCGAGAAGGGGGTCTTCGACCGGTTCCGGTCGCTGCCCATCTGGCGGCCGGCGCCGTTGGTCGGCGCCCTGCTCGGAGACGTGGTCCGCTACACCCTCGCCTCGACGATCGTGCTCGTGCTGGGTCTCGCGCTGGGCTTCCGGCCCGCGGGCGGCGTGCTCGGCGTGCTGGCGTCGGTGGCGTTGCTGCTGGCGTTCTCGTTCTGCGTCTCGTGGGTGTGGACGATGTTCGCGCTGATGCTGCGCAGCGAGACCGCGGTGATGAGCGTGTCCATGCTCGTGCTGTTCCCGCTGACCTTCGCCAGCAACATCTTCGTCGACCCGACGACGATGCCCAAGTGGCTGCAGGCGTTCGTGTCGGTCAATCCGGTGTCGCATCTGGTGACGACGCTGCGCGGCTTCGCCGACGGTGTGCTCGAGACGGACGCGCTGATGTGGACCGGCATCTGGTCCGTCGGACTGCTGGCGGTGTTCGGACCGATCACGATGCGCCTGTACAACGCCAAGTGACGCGTCAGTCCCGGACGAACGATCCGATGCACTCGACGTGGCTGGTCATCGGGAAGGCGTCGAACGCACGGAGATTCTCCAGGCGGTAGCCGTGCGAGAGGTAGAGCCCCGCGTCCCGTGCGAAGGACGCGGGGTCGCACCCGATGTGCACGACACGATCCGGGTGCGCACCGGCGACCGCCGCGATCACCTGTCTGCCGGCGCCGGATCGTGGCGGGTCGAGGACGACGACGGACGGCTGCGGCGGCAGGGATCCGATCGCGCGCTCGACGGGCGCTGCCTGCATCGACAGCTGCGGCAGGTCCGTCACCGCCGCACGCCCGTCCACCACCGCCCGGTGGGAGAACTCGACCGCTGCGACGGTGCCGCCCGGTCCGACCGCCTCGGCGACGACGGACGCGAAGGTGCCCGCACCGGCGTAGAGGTCCCAGGCCGTGTCACCGGGCCGAGCACCGGACCACTCCCGGACCACCTCGGCGTACTGCGTGGCAGCCGCCCGGTGAGCCTGCCAGAACCCCCACGAGTCCACGGTCCACTCGCGCGACCCGACGCGCTCGACGGCCCGACCCGAGCCCGCGCGCACCCGGTGCGCGCGGTCACCGGACTTCGCGGCGCGGCGCGAGGAGGCGCCGCGACGACCGGTGTCGGCGCGCACGCGACGGTCGACGGCAGGAGCGATCTCCACGACGTGACGGGTCCCGTCGGAGTCCACGGCCACCGCGAGATCGGCGCCCGGCGTCCACGACCGGGCGGCCAGCCCGTCGTACATCCCCGGAACCGCTTGTGGGCAGGCCAGATCCGTCACGATGTCGGCGCTGCGGAGCCGGTGGAAACCGGGCCGTCCCTCGTCGTCCACACCCAACCGGATGCGCGTCCGCCAGCCGGTCTGATCACCGAGCGACTCCACCTCGACGGTGCGCTCGATGCCCCCGACGCGGCTCAACTGCTCGGCGACCACGGCCGCCTTGATCTGGCGTCCGGCCTCGGCGGTCGCGTGGGAGAAGTCGCAGCATCCCGACCCACCGGGGCCGGAGATGGGACACAGCGGCGCGATGCGGTCGGGCGAGGCCTCCAGGATCTCGACGGCGTCCGCGCGGCAGAAGGACTTGCCGGTGTCCTCGGTGACCCGCGCCGTCACCAGCTCGCCGGGAAGGCTGTGCCGGACGAACATGACGCGTCCCTCGTGCCGTGCGACGCAGAAGCCGCCGTGTCCCGGCTTGCCCACGCGGACCTCGACGACCGCGCCGAGCCACGAGTCGGTCATCGTTCGGATCGCCGTTCGGCCGAGGTGGGCTCGTAACCACGACGGGACGAGCCCGGTGCGTTCTCGAGGCTCTCGCGCTTCGCCCGCTCGGACGAGTTGAGCTGCCAGGGCACGCTGGTGACCATGACGCCGGGCTGGAAGAGCAGGCGACTCTTCAGTCGCAACGCACTCTGATTGTGCAGCACCTGCTCCCACCAGTGACCCACCACGTACTCGGGGATGAACACGGTGACGACGTCGCGCGGTGAGTCCCGCTTGACCCGGCGCACGTAGTCGAGCACGGGCTTGGTGATCTCGCGGTACGGCGACTCGACCACCTTGAGCGGGACGCTGAGGTCGCTCTTCTCCCACTCGCGCACCAGGGTGCGCGTGTCCGCCTCGTCGACGTTGACCGTGATCGCCTCGAGGGTGTCCGGCCTGGTCGCACGGGCGTAGGCGAGGGCGCGCAGCGTCGGGCTGTGCAGCTTGGACACGAGCACGATGGAGTGTGTGCGGCTGGGCAGCACACCGTCCCACTCGACGTCGGCGAGCTCGGTGGCCACCGAGTCGTAGTGCTTGCGGATCAGCTTCATCAGTCCGAAGATCGCGAGCATCGCGATGATCGCGATCCAAGCGCCCGCGAGGAACTTGGTCAGCAGGACGATCACCAGGACGGCTCCCGTCATGGCCAGGCCGATGCCGTTGACGACACGCGACCGCATCATCGACCGGCGCTGCGCGGGGTCGGTCTCGGTACGCAACAACCGCGTCCAGTGCCGCACCATGCCGGTCTGACTGAGCGTGAACGAGACGAACACTCCGACGATGTAGAGCTGGATCAGCTTGGTCACCTCCGCGCCGAACATGACGACGAAGAAGATGGCGGCGGCCGAGAGGAACAGGATGCCGTTGCTGAACGCGAGCCGGTCGCCGCGGGTGTGGAACTGGCGGGGCAGGAAGCGGTCCTGGGCCAGGATCGACCCGAGTACCGGGAACCCGTTGAAGGCGGTGTTGGCGGCCAGCACCAGGATCAGCGCCGTCACGATGGTGATGAAGTAGAAGCCGGGCGTGAAGTGCCGGAAGACGGCCTCGGCCAACTGCGCGATGAGCGTCTTCTGCTGGTAGTTCTCGGGAGCCCCGACGAGCTGGGTCGCGGGGTCCGCCGCGTACTTCACACCGATCTTCTCCGCCAGCAGGATGATGCCGAGCAGCAACGTGATGCCGATCGAGCCGAGCAGCAGGAGCGTCGTGGCGGCGTTGCGCGACTTCGGCTTGCGGAAGGCGGGCACGCCGTTGGAGATGGCCTCGACACCCGTCAGCGCCGCACACCCGGAGGAGAACGCGCGCGCCAGCAGGAACGCGAACGCGATGCCGTAGAGGTGACTGTCCTCCGCCTGCAGCTCGAAGTTCGACGACTCGGCCGACACGTCGTCGCCGAGGACGTACACCTGCACCAGGCCCCACACGAGCATGACGACCATGCCCACCATGAAGGCGTACGTGGGGATCGCGAACGCGGTACCGGACTCGCGGACGCCGCGCAGGTTGATCGAGGTGATGAGCACGATGGCGGCGACCGCGAACAGCACCTTGTGCTCCGCGACGAACGGCAGGGCCGATCCGATGTTGGAGGCGGCGGCCGAGATGGACACGGCGACCGTGAGCACGTAGTCGACGAGGAGGGCGCTGCCGACGGTCAGGCCCGCGGTCGGTCCCAGGTTGGTGGTGGCCACCTCGTAGTCGCCACCGCCGGACGGGTAGGCGTGCACGTTCTGGCGGTAGCTCGCCACGACCACCGCCATGACGACGGCGACGGCGAGACCGATCCAGATGGAGAACGAGTACGCCGAGATCCCGGCGACCGACAACACCAGAAAGATCTCTTCGGGCGCGTAGGCGACGGACGACATGGCATCGGACGCGAACACCGGGAGGGCGATGCGTTTGGGCAGGAGCGTGTGTCCGAGCGTGTCGCTACGGAACGGCCTACCCAGCAGCAGCCTCTTGGTGGCCGTCGAAAGCTTGGACACATCGCAGAGCGTAGGCCGTACCGGGCTCGACCGTGGGGCAGGGTGACCGATAGCGTTGCGCGAAGTCCCTCCCGGCAGCAATCACCTGGGCACCGTCCTCTCGACTCCCGAACGGAGCGTCTGTTGTACGTAGTCGTCATGGGGTGTGGCCGCGTCGGCTCCGCCCTCGCGGGTGCACTCACCCGCATCGGCCACGAGGTCGCGGTCATCGACCGCGATCCCACCGCGTTCCACCGGCTCGGTCCCAACTTCACCGGACGTCAGGTGATCGGCATGGGGTTCGACCGGGACGTGCTCGTCGAGGCGGGCATCGAGAAGGCCGACGCACTGGCCGCGGTGTCCTCGGGCGACAACTCCAACATCATCTCCGCGCGTGTCGCCCGCGAGACGTTCGGTGTCGAGCGCGTCGTCGCGCGCATCTACGACGCCAAGCGCGCCGCGGTTTACGAACGCCTCGGCATCCCCACGGTGGCCACGGTGCCGTGGACGACGGATCGATTCCTGCACACGCTGATCCACGACAACGAGCTCACCAAGTGGCGCGATCCGTCGGGCAGCGTCGCGGTGGCCCGCCTCGACATCGGCGAGGGATGGGTGGGCAAGGGCGTGACCGCGCTCGAGAGTGCGACCAAGTCCCGAGTGGCCTTCATCATCCGCTTCGGTGCCGGACTCCTGCCCGACCGCAAGACAGTGATCCAGGCCGACGACGAGGTGTGGATCGCGGCGGTCGACGGCATGGTCGCCGAGGCCGTGGCGCTCGCGAGCAACCCTCCGCCCGAGGACTGACGGCTCCTGCCTCACCTCGTGTCCGTCCCCGCACCAGACCTGTCACCGAAGGATCCGTCATGAGAGTCGCCATCGCCGGAGCGGGAGCCGTGGGCCGTTCGATCGCCCGCGAGCTCCTCAGGTCCGACCATCACGTCCTGCTGATCGAACGCAAGGCCGACCACGTCGACCCTGCATCGGTCGAGGCGGCCGAGTGGATCCACGCGGACGCCTGCGAGCTGGCCACCCTCGAGGGCGCCGGCATCGAGTCGTACGACGTGGTCATCGCCGCCACGGGCGACGACAAGGCCAACCTGGTCCTGAGCCTGCTGGCGAAGACCGAGTTCGGCGTCGACCGAGTGGTCGCCCGCGTCAACGACCCGCGCAACGAGTGGCTCTTCGACGCGTCGTGGGGAGTCGACGTCGCCGTGTCGACACCGCGCATGCTGGCCTCGCTCGTCGAGGAGGCGGTCTCGGTGGGAGATCTGGTGCGCCTGATGACGTTGCGCCAGGGCAAGGCGAACCTCGTGGAGATCACGTTGCCGGCGAACACACCGCTGGCGGGCAAGCCGGTGCGCCGCATCACGCTTCCTCGCGACGTCGCGCTGGTCACCATCCTGCGCGGTGGCCGCGTCATCGTCCCGGAGAAGGACGACCCGCTCGAGGGCGGCGACGAACTGCTGTTCGTCACCACCGTCGACGTCGAGGACGAACTCCGCGAGGTGCTGGGACTCTCCCAGCGTTGACGGACAGGACCGACCGACAGCCGTCAGGGCTCGATGCGGTCCGCGTCCACGACCTCGGTGGTCTCGCTCTCCCGGTGCGTCGCTGCGGCCACGACAGCGTCGGCCCGTCGCACGGCCCAGAACGTGACGGCGAACGCGACCGCCGCGAGCGGCCAGCCCATCGCGATGCGGGCGACCGCGAGCCACCCGGTCTGGTCGGAGTCGTAGAGCTGCGATTGCACGACGTACCGCGCGACGAACACGAGAACCCAGGCGAACGTCGCGATGTCGTACGCGCGGACGGCGGCCCGATGCTCGCGCCAGGCCTTGCCGGTGCCGTTGAGGTAGCCCCACACGATGCCGACGAGCGGCCGACGAGCGAGGATCGAGACGAGGAACACCCCGCCGTACGCGAGCGAGGTGTAGATCCCGAACAGGAAGTAGCCCTTGGCGTCTCCGGTGCGGTAGGCGATGAACGCGCACACAGCCACGCCGAAGAATCCCGACACGGCCGGCTGGATCGGATCCCGCTTCACGAGGCGCCACACCAGGATCGCCACGGCCAGACCGAGGGCGGCCCAGATGGCCGCGGTGAGACCGGCGAGGGAGTTGACCGGAACGAAGACCAGCACGGGCAGGGTGGAGAACACCAGTCCGCTGACCCCACCGAGCTGGGACAGGATCGTCTCGGGAGGCGCGTCCTCGGTGGGCTGACTGTTCGGTGACTCGCTCATGCAGTTCAGGGTGCCAGACGATGCGGCTCCCGAAGAACTAGTCCTCGGTGCGCAGCTCGTAGTACGGGTTGTAGATGACCTTGCGGCCCTCACGCTCCCCCACGCGACCACGGACCAGCAACTGCGTGCCGGACTCGATGCCGGCGATCTTGCGTCGGCCGATCCAGATCAGCGAGATGGTGTCGGTGCCGTCGAAGAACTCGGCCTCGACGATGGCGTTGGCGGCCTTGCTGCACGTCTCGACGCTGCGGAGCCGTCCGACCATGGTGACCTCGTCACCGCGAGTGCAATCGCATGCTCGTTGGGCGCCGGACGCCTTCGACGTCGACTCCAACTCCTCGGCATCGAGTTGATCGATGTCCTCGGTCAACTTCCGGGCCATGCGGCGGAAGTATCCTGCGGCAGCGGGTGCCATGAGTGCTCCTGGAGCGGTTCGCGCGGGCCTTCCGCGGCGGATGTTCTGCTTCTGTCAGCGCCACTGTAGACCTTTCCGAGCACGCCTCACCACACCCGGCCGGTCGGGTCGGTGAACGCCACGAGAAGATGCGGACACCATGGAGACAACCACCGTCGTACTGCTACCCGGCACCGGCTCCGACGCGTCGTTCGTCGAGGGGGCCTTCGGTGATGCCGTGGCGGATCTCGGCTGGTCACTGCGGGTGATCGAGCCCGAACCCGCCGACGTCGTCGGGGGCTACGTGCGGGCGCTCGACCACGTACGAGGCGCCGTTCGAGGGGACCTGATCGTGGGCGGTGTCTCACTCGGCGCGGCGGTCGCGGCGCGGTGGGCGCTCGACCGTCGGGGCGCCGCGCAGGGCGCCGTCCTCGCGATGCCGGCGTGGACCGGATCTCCGGGCGACTCCCCCGCTGCGGTCGGTGCCGCCGCGACGGCGGCGACGCTGCGGGCCCACGGCCTCGATGCGTCGGTGGCTGCGATGGCGCAGTCGAGTCCGCGGTGGCTCGCCGAGGCGCTGACGCGGTCGTGGCGAGCACAGTGGCCGCAGCTGCCGACGGCGCTGGACGACGCCGCCCGGTACGTGGCACCCACCCTCGACGACCTGCGATCCCTCGCGGTGCCGGTCGGCGTGGTGGCAGCGATCGACGACCCGGTGCATCCGCTCGGCGTCGCGCAGGACTGGTGCGCGGCTCTTCCCACGGCGCACCTCGACACCTTCGCGCTCGACGTCCTCGCCGCGTCCCCGGGCGAGCTCGGGAGGCTGGGCGTCACCGCGTTCCGGCGTGCGACGGGCGGGTCCTAGTCGAGCTGCTCTCGCCGAGAACTCAGTCGAGCTGCTGCATCGCCGAACCGGAGGGCCCGCGCCGACGTTGCGCCTCGGCAGCGGCGTCCACGTCGGGGGCCTGCTGCTGAGGTACCTGCTGCTGGGGCACCTGCTGCTGCACCGCCGCCTGTGCCTGCGCCTGTGCGGCCGCCATCTGCTGTTGCTGCGCGGCCGCGAGTTGCTGAGCGAGTGCCGGCGGCAGACTGATGGGCAACGGCGTCCGCACCGGGTGCGGATCCGAGCCGCGATCGACCACGGTCGCCGCCACGACGGCACGCGCCTGCTCGACCAGCGGCGATCCGGCCTCGACACTGCCTGCCGGTCCGCTCGCCACGCCGCGGATCATCCAGCGGTACCCGTCGACGCCGATGAAACGCAGATCCCCGCCGGCCGCGGAGCCCACCACCTCACGGCCCCACGGGCCTGTCTCGGTGGCCACCCGCGCGTTGTCGCGGCGCAGCGTGTCGGCCAACTCGGCGGCGACGTCACGCCACTGACCGGGCGACTTCGGAGCGGCGAAGGCCGCCACGGTGATGCGCCCGTTCGGAGTGACGATGTGGACGGCCTGGGGTGCGCCGGCCTGCGTCATCTCGACCTGCAGCTGTCCGCCGGCCGGAAGCATCAGCAGCACAGATCCCAGATCGAGCCGTCCCTCCGCGATGCTCTCGCGGTCGCCGTCGAGGTCGTCGATCGACCACGGCCCGGTGGTGTCGTCCGCCGTACCGTCCACCTCGTCGACCTCGTCCACCTCCTCGACCTCGACGTCCTGCGCGGAGTCGAGATCGGTGGCGTCGACGTCGTCGCGCCCCTTCTTCTTGCGTCCGAACATGCTCAGTTCTCCTTCTCGCTGGCGGTGACGGCATCGAGAACCGCGTGTCCGCCGCTGGAGCCGTAGCCGCCGACACCCCGGGTGGTGTCGTCCAGCTCGGCCACCTCGACGAAGTCGGGCAGTTCGACCCGCTGCACCAGCAGCTGGGCGATGCGGTCCCCGCGCCGCAGTTCGATGGGGGTGCGTGGATCGTGGTTGATGAGGCAGACCCTGATCTCGCCGCGATAACCGGCATCGACCGTTCCCGGCGTGTTGACCACCGACAATCCCGCTCGCGCGGCGAGGCCGGACCGTGGGTGGATCAGGCCGACGGTGCCGACCGGCAGCGCCACGGCGATGCCCGTACCGACCATGGCACGCTCACCGGGTTCGATGACGACGTCGACGGTAGAACACAGGTCCACACCCGCGTCACCGGCGTGTGCACGGACGGGCAGCGGGATGTCCGGATCGAGTCGTCTGACGGCCACCGTCTCGACGGCCTGTGCCGATCCCTGGTCTCCGCGGGTCGTGCGTGTCGCCGTCTCGGCCGTCAGATCGCTCACATCGGTCGAGATTACTCGCCGATGCACCGTCGACCTCCCGCCCGTCCGACCCTCTACTCTGGAGGGGTGTCCGACGCAGCTTCGAGAGAGACCTCAGCAGATCACGCCACCCGGACGTCCGGGACGGCACACGACGGCGGGGGTGAGACGGTCGTCTACAGCGAACGGCTCCGCGTACCCGTCTGGTACTGGGTGGCC
This sequence comes from Rhodococcus sp. UNC23MFCrub1.1, assembly GCF_000686025.1. Taxonomy (GTDB): domain Bacteria; phylum Actinomycetota; class Actinomycetes; order Mycobacteriales; family Mycobacteriaceae; genus Rhodococcoides. The sequence continues at coordinate 244,322 of NZ_JMLQ01000003.1, read as the reverse complement.
GCGATCGGCGTCGCGGCGATCCTGTCGGCCGAGGTGCACATGGGATCACCCGGCGTGATGGCCTGGCTGCCGTACGTGGTGCTGGTGCCGTTCGCGATCTGGGTGGTTACGTACCTGGGCCGGATGCGCGTCGAGGTGACGGAGCAGAACGGCGAGCGCATGCTGCACGCCGGCAAGGCTCGGCTCCCCGCATCGGTGATCGATCGGGTGGCGGTGGTGCCGGGGACGGCGAAGAGTGCCGCCCTCGGACGCCAGCTCGACCCCTCCGCCTTCGTTCAGCATCGTTCGTGGGTCAAGCCGATGGTGTTGGTCGTCCTCGACGACGAGAACGACCCGACACCGTACTGGTTGGTGAGCACCCGGAACCCGGATGCGGTGGCTGCGGCTCTGACTCCGCAGCCACCGACCTCCTGACGGAGGTCTCCTCGGTCAGGCCGCGCAGTCGCGGCAGACCAGAACGCCGCCGTTGTCGGACGACAGCCGCGAGCGGTGATGCACCAGGAAGCAGCTCGAACACGTGAACTCGTCGGCCTGCTTCGGCACGACACGCACGGACAGTTCCTCACCGGACAGGTCTGCGCCCGGCAGTTCGAAGGACTCCGCGGTGTCCGTCTCGTCGATGTCGACGACGGCGGACTGCGCCTCGTTGCGGCGTGCCTTCAGTTCTTCGAGGGAGTCCTCCGACACGTCGTCGGACTCGGTACGGCGTGGTGCGTCGTAATCGGTGGCCATGTTGTTCCCCTTACCTTCCTGCTGAGACCGGGTGTGCCCGGTCTCCTTCGATCGCCTTCATGGGGGATGTTCAAGACGTCGACCGCTTCTTGTTCGACGAACTCGTCCTCTGTCGGACTCACACCCTCGGATCCCGATGCAGGTCGTTCGTGTTCCTCGTCTGCTGTTCGTGGCAGAACATCGATCCGGTCGGACTTCTTCCCGACTTCCGCCGGGAGGATCTCCGTCCTTCTCGCTCACCTATTCGCAGCCGTCGTCCTGACGGATGACGGCCGGCGTGCGGGTGAGCCGACTGTGCCCGAATCCCCGTGACGGGAAACATTCTCTTGCTGCGGGCGTGCAGGCCCGAGGAGCCCGACCGGCCGTGAGTTCGATCCGCCGGGCCGCCAGACAATAGCCGACGACGAGCCGGTGTGGAAAACACCCTGCCCAGCGCGGTGTGTCGTGGCGCGAACGGCTCCCGCAGGAACCGCATCTCCCCTGTTCACCCCGCCCAACGCCGTCGACCGTGCAGACGTTCCCACCCGCCGTGCGTCGCGCGTCACATGCCGGCGCGGCCCACTACAGTGAGCGAGTCACCGCCCGTGACACGACAGCGCGACACGTATCAGCAGAAGGGCACGCTCCCGTGGTCTCACTCATCACTCACGGCTCCTCGACCGACGACAAGGGGCGGCCGTACGCGCGGCGTCGGGCCTTCCCGATCCTCGTGGTGCTCGTCGTGCTCGCCCTCGCCGGTGCGGCCGTGTGGGTGAACATCCTGACCACGACCGAGACCGGCACGGACGCCGTCGCCTGCAACGCCCCCCAGCCGGCCTCCGATCCCGCCGCCCCCGCGGCCGCCGAGCCCGGCAGCGTCGTGGACGCCTCGGTGGTCACGGACACCCAGCCCGCCCCGTTGTCCGCCACCCGCGTGCGCGTGTTCAACGCGAACGGACAGGGCGGCCAGGCCGCCGAGATCGCCGCCGATCTCAGCGATTTCGGCTTCGCCAGCGCACCGGACGTGCAGGTGGGCAACGACCCGGTCTACGTCGACCAGAACATGCAGTGCATAGCTCAGATCCGGTTCGGCGCGGCCGGCGTGGCCGCCGCTGGCACCGTCGCACTGGTCGCGCCGTGCGCCGAGTTCGTTCAGGACACCCGCGAGGACGACACCGTGGATCTCGCGCTGGGCACCAACTTCCGTGCGCTGGAACCGAACACCGACGGCGAGGAGGTCATCCGCTCGCTCGCGGACGTGGCTCCGGGCGCCGCGGCACCGAACCTGGACGTCGATCTGCTCGCCGCCGCGCACCGCGTCAACTGCTGACGCGGGTCAGGCCTTCGCGATGGCGGCGACGCCACCGAGACGGTCGAGTACGGACAGGAACCCGTCTGCCACACCTTCCGCCACGGCGATCGTCACCTCGCCGTCGTCGCTGCGGGAGTGCGGCGACGGAGTGATCACCCGCGCACCCGCCTCCGCCGCGACCAGAGCGCCCGCCGCCCAGTCCCACGGGCTGAGCCCGTGCTCGAAGTGGGCGTCGACGCGCCCCGCCGCCACCATGCACAGATCCAATGCCGCCGAGCCGATGCGACGAACGTCCCGCACCTCGGGCAGCAGAGCCGCGATCAGCGCGCCCTGACGGCGGCGGCGCGCCGCGTCGTAACCGAATCCCGTGGCCACCAACGTGAGTGCCACGTCGTCGATGTCGTTGACTCGCAGGCGCACCCAGTCTCCGCCCGCGTCCGAGCACCACGCGCCGCCGCCGAGCGACGCCGCGTACGTGCGATCCCCCACCACGTCCTCCACGGCGCCCGCCACCGACGCACCGTCGATCTGCGCGGCCACGGAGACCGAGTAGGCCGGGATGCCGTAGAGGAAGTTCACGGTGCCGTCGATCGGATCGAGGACCCATCGGACACCGGACGGGGCGATGTCCTCCCCGCCGCCCTCCTCGCCCAGTACCGCGTCGTCGGGACGCAGCCGGCTCAACAGGTCCCGGATGACGTGTTCGGTCTCGGTGTCGACCACCGTCACCGGATCGGTGGGCGTCGACTTCGACCGGACGGCGTCCACCGCCGCACCGCCCGCGCCGAACACCTCCGGCCGACGCCGACGTACGTGGCGTCCCGCCTCACGTGCGACGTCGACGGCGATGCGGCGCAACATCTCCGGGTCGAGGGCGCTCGTCGAGTCGTCCTGCGGCAGATCGTCATGAGGAGTCACCCGGTAATCCGAACACATCGGGCGGCGGAACGGTACGGCGCGCCACCCGCCGCGGTGCCGCGCGACCGGGAACGCCGCCAGCAACTAGGGTGACGTGCGCGCACCAGATCTCGCACGAACGCGCCGGTCGCCGACGCGTGCGTACGCCACCAGGAGGTTCTGTCATGACGAACGACCACACCGAACCCGGCCCGGTCTCCATCGCCGGGAAGACGGGCTCGCACCCCGAGGGCCGAGGCTTCGGTGTCGACGTCGGTGGCAGTGGCGTCAAGGGTGGCGTGGTCGATCTCGCCACCGGCGAACTGATCGGCGAGCGCTACAAGATCGAGACCCCGCAACCGTCGACTCCCACGGCCGTGGCCGAGACGGTCGCGGCCATCGTCGACCACTTCGAGTGGACCGGGGACGTGGGCATCACCCTCCCCTGCGTCGTCACCGGTGGCGTGGCGCGAACCGCCGCGAACGTCGACAAGGGCTGGATCGGGACCGACGCCGGCGCGCTGTTCCGCGACCATCTCGGGGGTCGTTCGGTGACCGTGCTCAACGACGCCGACGCCGCGGGTATCGCGGAGGACAAGTTCGGCGGCGGCAAGGACTCCAAGGGTGTGGTCATCCTGCTGACCTTCGGCACCGGCATCGGATCCGCGATCCTGCAGAACGGTGTCCTCCTGCCCAACACGGAGCTCGGGCACATGGAGGTGGACGGCAAGGAGGCCGAGCACCGCGCCGCGTCGTCGGTCAAGGACGACAACGGACTGTCGTACAAGGCGTGGGCCAAAGAGGTCTCGCGCGTGCTCGAGCGCATCGAGGATCTGTTCTGGCCGGACCTCTTCATCGCCGGCGGCGGCATCAGCCGCAAAGCCGAGAAGTGGATCCCCCTGCTCACCAACCGCACCCCGGTGCAGCCCGCGACGCTGCGCAACGCCGCCGGAATCGTCGGCGCGGCCCTCGCCGCACAGTCCGGTGTGGCGCCCTGATTCTCGTCGAGGGCGACCACGCGCCCCTCTGACCTGCGCCGCGTCGGCTCGCCGCTGCGCGATGTGACTCACACCCCACTGCCGGTGAGCCGGGAACCTCGGCGTCCTCCCGCGCGTTGGTGCTGTGCACTCGCGGCGGTCGTTACAATGGTCCACGCCCCGGTTTCACGCCGGGAAATCCACAGACCTCTCCGCCGGATCATCACTCTGGCGTGACGCCGCACGACACCGTCACGAAAGGGCGTACGTGGCAGCCATCGATATTCGTCAGACCGCGGACACCGCGCCGGCAGTCGACAGCACTCCGGCCGTCGACACCGCGTCGGCCGACGGCACCGCACCCGGCGCCGTCGGAACCGCACCCGCGAAGGCCCCGGCCAAGAAGGCGGCCCCGCGCAAGGCAGCAGCCAAGAAGGCCGCGCCGCGCAAGGCCGCATCGAAGAAGACCGCAGCGAAGAAGGCGACGTCTCCTGCGACCGGCGACGACGCCGACGAGCCCACCGCGGACATCGAGGACATCGACGTTCCCGAGGGCGAGCTCGCAGCCGAGTCGGACGTCGTCGAGGTCGTCGCCGTCGGCGACGAGGTCGAGGACGACGCGACCACCGAACCCACGCCGGAGGACAAGGCGTCGGGCGACTTCGTGTGGGACGAGGAGGAGTCCGAGGCGCTGCGACAGGCCCGCAAGGACGCCGAACTCACCGCCTCCGCCGACTCCGTCCGCGCCTACCTCAAGCAGATCGGCAAGGTCGCCCTCCTCAACGCCGAAGAGGAGGTCGAGCTCGCCAAGCGCATCGAGGCCGGTCTCTACGCCGTCCAGCTCATGGCCGAGTCCGCCGAGAAGGGCGAGAAGCTCCCCGTGGCCCAGCGCCGCGACATGACCTGGATCTGCCGCGACGGCAACCGGGCGAAGAACCACCTGCTCGAGGCCAACCTGCGCCTCGTGGTGTCACTGGCCAAGCGCTACACGGGCCGCGGCATGGCGTTCCTGGACCTCATCCAGGAGGGCAACCTCGGTCTGATCCGCGCGGTGGAGAAGTTCGACTACACCAAGGGCTACAAGTTCTCGACGTACGCGACGTGGTGGATCCGTCAGGCCATCACCCGCGCCATGGCGGACCAGGCCCGCACCATTCGTATCCCGGTGCACATGGTCGAGGTCATCAACAAGCTCGGACGCATCCAGCGTGAGCTCCTGCAGGACCTGGGTCGTGAGCCCACTCCCGAGGAACTCGCCAAGGAGATGGACATCACGCCCGAGAAGGTGCTGGAGATCCAGCAGTACGCTCGCGAGCCGATCTCCCTCGACCAGACCATCGGCGACGAGGGCGACAGCCAGCTCGGCGACTTCATCGAGGACTCCGAGGCCGTCGTCGCAGTCGACGCGGTGTCGTTCACCCTCCTGCAGGACCAGCTCCAGTCGGTTCTCGAGACTCTCTCCGAGCGCGAGGCGGGTGTCGTGCGACTGCGTTTCGGCCTCACCGACGGCCAGCCGCGCACGCTCGACGAGATCGGCCAGGTCTACGGGGTCACGCGTGAGCGCATCCGACAGATCGAGTCGAAGACCATGTCGAAGCTGCGGCACCCGAGCCGGTCGCAGGTGCTGCGCGACTACCTCGACTGACAGTTCCGCACCTCACCCGACGGCGACGAACGTCCCGTCGTCGTCGGGCAGGTAGGGCTGCACCTCGACCACCGCGGTGAGCGGGACCGGTCCGTAGAGGTGTGGGAACAGCATCGAACTCGGATCGCCGGGTACTCCCGGCTCCCATTCCAGACGGTCCTTCAGTCGAGTGGGGTCCAACGACAGCAGCACGATGTCCCGGCGCCCAGCGAACAGCCGGTTGGCTGGCAGATGAACCTGCTGCGGCGTCGACAGATGGACGAACCCCTGCTCGGCGAGCGACGCGGGTGCCACCTCCCCCGCGGCCACACTCGCCTCCCAGTCCGCCGCCGGGCACATGTGCACCAGGATCTCGGTCATCGGCCGTCCTCTCGTGTCGGGTCCTGCAGTCGCGTCGTGTCGGCCGGCGGCGCCGGTCGTGCGCGTCGTTCCACACCGCCCAGCGCGACGGCGACGATCACACACAGGATGCCCGCGAGTTCGGCGATCGAGGGCACCTGCCTCAGCACCACGACGCCGACCACCGTCGCAGTGGTGGGCAGCAACGCGAGCAACAACGCGAACCGCGCCCGTCCGACCGTGCGCAGGACCACCTGGTCGAGCGCGTAGGGGATCACGCTCGACAACACACCCACCCCGACACCCAGCAGCCACGTGGACGGCGCGGTGAACACCGACGGATCCTCGAGGACCTGGGGCGTCAACGCGAGCGGGGCGAGAATCACCGACGCCACCGCCATGCCGACGGCGAGGGAGTCCAGCCCGTCGCCCGCCGTCGCGACCGACTTCCCGAGCACCACGTAGCCGGCCCACAGTCCGGCGGCGAGGAGTGCGAAACCGACCCCGACCAGGCCCACGTCGAATCGCGCTCCGGCCACCAGCGCGACTCCCGCGACCACCAGGACGAGTGCGAGCACGTCCCGAGCGCGCCGCGATCCGAGTGCGGCGACGAGGACAGGACCGAGGAACTCGATCGCCACGGCGGTGCCCAACGGGATGCGGGCGATCGCCTCGTAGAACGCCAGGTTCATTCCCACCGTGACGACACCGAACCCACCGGCCACCGCGATGGTGCGGGCCGTCCATCGCGTGCGCCAGGGACGACGCCAGGCCAGCAGAACGGCCGCTGCGCCTGCCGCGCGCAGCCACGCCACGGCCGCCGGCGAGATGGTGTCGAACAGATGGACGCCGATGGCGGCACCGAGATACTGCGCGAGCGCTCCGACCACGAAGACGAACGGCACCGACCACGGCGGGAACGAACGCCCCACCGACGCGAGGCCGCGCGCGTCCACATCCGTCATGGTCGAACCGTATCCACCGGTCGCGACACGGGCGCACAGGGGCGGGTGCGTTCTGCCGACAGCGAACGATGCTCGGGAGGGACGTGGTTCACCAGCATGTTTCGTGTCTGTGACAACACACGGCCATCCGCGTGGGAACAACGCACGAACCCCATACGTCTGTAAGAGTGAACGAACCGCGTCGAACCGACGTGGCGGACCGACCCCAGGACCGTGGTAGTCACGGTCAGTACGGAGGAGTCATGCCCGAATTGTTGACCGACACCACCCTCACCGCTGCCGACAGGTGTGATCGTTGCGGAGCGGGAGCGCGCGTGCGTGCCGTCCTCCCCACCGGCGGAGAACTGCTGTTCTGCCGTCACCACGCCAACGAGCACGAAGCGCGTCTCCTCGAGATGAACGCCACCATCGTCGCGGACGCGGATTCCGACGCCATGGCGTGATGACCGGGGCACTCGGTCCCACAGCATCAGCACTCGACTCCTGACACCACGAAGGGCGACCACCGATCCGGTGGTCGCCCTTCGTCGTGCGCGGGGCTCGTGCAGTGCTGCGATCACCACGAACGCAGGGCCGAGATCCTCTCGGTGAGCTGCTCCGCCGTCGCGATCGCGGTGGGCGGCCCACCACAGCTCCGTCGGAGTTCGCCGTGGATGATGCCGTGGGCCTTGCCGGTGCGGTGGTGATGCATCGCCACCAGGCCGTTGAGCTCCTTGCGCAGATCTGCCAGCTTCGCGGCGTCCGCGGACCGCCCGGCGGGCGGGAGGGTGACCGGAGCCGGAGTCTCCGTGGGCGTCGCCGGGCGTGCCAGCTGCGTCTCCTGCCGTTTCCGCAACAGCGCGCGCATCTGGTCGCCGTCCAACAGGCCCGGCAGGCCGAGATAGTCCGCCTCGTCGTCGCTGCCCGAGAACGTCGCGGTGCCGAAGGAGGAGCCGTCGAAGATCACCTGGTCGAGCTCTGCGTCGGCACCGAGCGAGGTGAACGCCTTCTCCTCCTCGCCGGGCTCGTCCTTCTGCTGGTTCGCCTCGATGAGCAGGTCGTCGTCGAGACCGTCCTTCTCCCGGTGCGGCTTCCCGATGACGTGGTCGCGCTGCGCCTCGAGCTGGCTGGCCAGGTCCAGGAGCACCGGCACCGAGGGCAGGAACACGCTCGCCGTCTCACCCTTGCGGCGAGAACGCACGAAGCGCCCGACGGCCTGGGCGAAGTACAGCGGTGTGGAGGCGCTGGTCGCGTAGACGCCGACCGCGAGGCGCGGGACGTCCACGCCCTCCGACACCATGCGCACGGCCACCATCCAGGTCGACGTTCCCGCGCCGAACTCGGCGATGCGGGCCGAGGACCCGGGATCGTCGGACAGGACGAGCGTCGGGGTCTCCCCCGTCGCCGCCTCGAGGATTCCCGCGTAGGCGCGCGCGGTGGTCTGATCCGACGCGATGACGAGGCCACCCGCGTCTGGAATGCCGCCCTGACGGAGTTGGTGCAGCCGGGTGTTGGCCGCGGCGAGCACCGACGGCACCCACTCACCGGACGGGTCGAGAGCGGTACGCCAGGCCCGCGCCGTCTGCTCGGCGCTGAGCGGCTCCCCGAGACGGGCGGCGAACTCCTCGCCCGCACTGTTGCGCCAGCGTGCCTCGCCCGAGTACGCGAGGAAGACGACCGGCCGCACGACACCGTCCGCCAGCGCGTCGGCGTAGCCGTAGCTGTGGTCCGGGCGCGACCGGGGCAGGCCCTCGTCGTCCGGCTCGTAGTTCACGAAAGGAATGGGGCTGTCGTCGCTGCGGAAGGGCGTTCCCGTCAATGCCAGGCGGCGCGTCGCGTCGCCGTAGGCCTCGCGGATGCCCTCGCCCCAGCTCTTGGCGTCACCGCCGTGGTGGATCTCGTCGAGGATCACGAGCGTCTTGCGGTTCTCGGTCCGCACCCGGTGGCGGGAAGGGTGCGACGCCACCTGTGCGTACGTGACGACGATGCCGTGGAAGTCGCTGGACGTCTGCCCGGTGCTGTTGGAGAAGCGGGAGTCGAGGGCGAGTCCGACGCGCGCCGCCGCCTCTGCCCACTGGTGCTTGAGGTGCTCGGTGGGAGCGACGACCGTGACCTGGTCCACGGTGCGGTCGCTCAGCAGCTCGAGCGCCACGCGGAGCGCGAACGTGGTCTTGCCGGCTCCCGGAGTGGCGACGGCCAGGAAGTCGGTCGGACCCGCCGACAGGTACTTCGTGAGCGCTCGCCGCTGCCAGGCGCGCAGTGGCGGCAGGGCGACTCCGGCCGGCCCTGTCACAGGGAGACCTCCTGCGCTGTCGACCTTCTCGCCGATCTCGGCCGTCATGAACGGGCCTCGTCCGGCGCCGTACGTCCACCTGAAAGGATGCGAACCACCCGTGGCATGGAACTCCCGTTCGGCTCGTCGTCTCGTGTGCACATCCGTCGATCAGACTATCGCGGACGTCGGCGCGCCCACCAATGCGCACGTCGCCGCCGGTGCCCGCGACGGCGACACACCGGGCCGGGACGTGCCCGAGCGACGCCGGTGGGCCATGCTGGAGTCATCATGAGCGCACCCGCCGACAACACGTCCGATCGGGACACCGCGGCAGCGTCGACGCCCGACGGAGAGCCGGGGCCCGGTCCCGTCCCGGGACGGCCGCTGCGCACGGCCTGGCGCGTCGTCGCGAGGACGGCGGGCAAGGCGTGGGACGACTCCATCTTCGGCAAGTCCGCCACCGCCGCCTTCTGGCAGACCCTGTCGCTGCCGCCGCTGGTGCTCGCACTCCTCGGCAGCCTCACCTACATCGCGGGGTGGTTCGGACCGAACACTCTCGACATCATCGAGTCGAAGATCGTGACGTTCAGCTCCACGCTGTTCAGCGACAACGTCGTGGACGAGATCATCGCCCCCACGCTGACGGACATCCTCAACAGCGGACACGGTCCCGTCGTGTCCGTGGGCTTCCTGCTGTCGTTGTGGGCCGGCTCGTCGGCGATCTCCACCTTCGTCGACTCCATCGTCGAGGCACACGGTCAGCAGGACGCGCGCAACCCCGTGTGGCAGCGCATCTTCGCCCTGCTGCTGTACGTCGCGTTCCTGATCGTCGCGGTGTTCGTCCTGCCCCTCGTCGCGCTGGGGCCCACCATCATCGGTCGGGTGCTGCCGTCGTCGTGGTTCGAGATCGGCTCGCAGGTGATCGACATCGCGTACTACCCGGGTGTCGGACTGCTGCTCATCGTCGGCCTGACGACGCTCTACAAGGTGGCTCTGCACACCTCGCTGCCGTGGCACCGCCTGCTCGGCGGATCGCTGCTGGCCGGAGTGTTCTTCATGCTCGCGAGTGCGGTGCTGCGCACCTACCTGTCCTGGGTGACCGGAACGGGCTACACCTACGGCGCGCTCGCGGCTCCGATCGCCTTCCTGCTCTTCACGTTCTTCCTGGGATTCGCGGTGGTGCTGGGGGCGGAGTTCAACGCCACGGTCCAGGAGTTCTGGCCGGCGCGCGCCACACGCATGGACCAGGTCAAGGGATGGATCGCCGAGAAAGCAGCCGATCCGGGTGCGGGCACCGTCGGCGCTCTCGGCCGGCTGGCCACCGGCCCGATCCGCATCGCACGGTCGGATCGGGACGGCGGCGAGTCACCGGAGAAGCGTCAGGTGACGCGTGATCGGCAGGATCACTCGCCCTTGCGCAAGCCGTCGTAGACCTTCTTGCAGTCGGGGCACACGGGTGACCCGGGCTTGGCCGACTTCGTGACGGGAAAGACCTCGCCGCACAGTGCGACGACGTGGGTGCCCATCACCGCGCTCTCGGCGATGCGGTTCTTCTTCACGTAGTGGAAGAACTTCGGAGTGTCGTCGTCGGTGGTCTCGTCGGTGCTGACGTCGGGGCGTTCCTTGGTCTGCGTGCTCATGCATCGATTATGACGGTTGTTCCCGACACGCGCGTCGCACATCTCACCACCTCCGATTACTGCACACTTCGTTCAGTAGTGACACAGTGGAGTCATGGCACACGACGGCATCTCACCCCGCGACAGCGTTCGCGAGGCCGTACTGATCACCGAGGCACGAACGTCGGTCGAGGAACAGCACCGAGCGCGCGTGCGCAAATACCTCTTCATCATGTCTTTCCGTATCCCGGCGCTGGTCCTCGCGGCGCTGTCGTACGGCGCGTGGCAGAACCCGTGGATCGCCATGGCCATCGTCGGCGTGTCCATTCCTCTCCCGTGGATGGCAGTCCTGATCGCCAACGACCGACCGCCGCGGACCGCGGACGAGCCCAGCCGCTACGGCTGGCGGGCGACCGACTCCACCGCGCTGGAGGCCCGCAGCCACCCGGTGGTGAACCTCGACGAGGAACCCGATTTCGACCGCCGCGCGATCTCGAATCCGCGCGCCACGTCCTGAGACGGGTCCGTGCCGAGATCGGTCTGCTGACACACTGACGCGGTGACCGACTCGAACCACCGCACCTCGCCTCCCCCGTCCGTCCCGGTGGACGCAGACCGCCTCGTCGACCTCGCGTCCACGTTGCGGGTCGCGTTCGACCGAGCGGACTTCACCGCGGACGGGATCCTGGAGGCACTGGGCGACTCGGTCCATGCCGCGTTGGGACGTGGCGAACCCGCACCGGTGCGTCGCCGCTGCGGAGAACTCGGTCCACTCGGCACGCTCGTCCGGCTGTTCCTGCTCTCCGACGACGTGGCGATCGACGCCGCGACCACCGCCCTCGCGCCGACGACACTCGACGGGGCGGTCGCTGCGGGCCTCCTCGAGACCGGCAGCGACTCCGTGCGCAGTCTGCTCGACATCCGCCCCCTCGATCTCGGCACGGGCACGCGGTGGGTGGTGTCCGACATCGACGGCAGCATGCGCGACGTCCGTATCGGATCCGATCACGTGCTCGGCGTCGGGCACGCGTCGCTGTCGCTGGTCCGCGGGACACCCACCCGTGTCGACGGGAGTCCGCCCACCGTCCTGGATCTCGGTACCGGCTGCGGCATCCAGGCGCTCCACGCGGCGCCGTACGCTCGGTCGATCACCGCCATCGACGTCAGTGATCGGGCCATCGCCCTCACCCGCATGACGGCTGCCCTCAACGGTCTGGACTTCGAGACGATCCCGGGCTCGTGGTTCGCACCCGTCGCGGGGCGGACCTTCGATCGCATCGTCGCCAACCCGCCCTTCGTCGTCGGATCGGGCCGAGTCTCCCACTCCTACCGCGATTCCGGCCTGGACCTCGACGGTGCCAGCAGCCTCGTCGTGGGAGCGGCACCGGAGCATCTCGCACCCGGCGGGACCGCCTCGTTGCTCGCCTCCTGGGTTCACGTGGACGGTGAGGACTGGCGGTCACGGGTCGCCTCCTGGCTGCCGGACCACGGTGTCGACGCGTGGATAGTGCAGCGCGACATCGCGGACCCCGCTCTCTACGTGGGCACGTGGCTGCGGGACGGTGGACTCGATCTGAGAGACCCGGCCGTCGACGAGACGGCGACCTCCTGGCTCGATCACCTCGACGCCGCCGGCGTCACGGGTGTCGGCTTCGGCTTCGTGTACCTCCGCCGGACCGACCGGCCCACCAGCGTCCTCGCGGAGGACCTGATGCACGGGTACGAGGATCCCCTCGGCGACGAGGCACTCGACGTCCTGGACCGGGTGGACTGGCTCCGCACACACGATCTGCTCGACGAGTGTGTGGCCGTCGCCCCGACCACGGCACTCGAGGAGGTCTCCACCCCCGATCCGGCCGGTGGGTGGACCACCGTCGTACGCCGGGTCCACCGCGGCGACGGGCCCGCGTGGTCCCACGAGATCGACGCGGACGGGGCGGCACTCCTGGCCGGGATGCGCGCGGGCGGACTGACGGTCGGCGACCTCACCGAGCTTCTCGCGGCCGCACGCGGTGGGGACGCGGCGGAGCTGACGGACTCGGTCGTCGCGTTGGTCGCGGGGCTCGTCGTGCACGGGTTGGTGATCCCCACCTGAGCCGAGCAGTCGTTTCTCTCAGCAACTTCTCAGGGCTGAGGTGGTGAAACCGCAGCTCAGAGTGTTTGACGGAGGTGGGCTTCGGGAACTTTTCTGACGTGTCCCGGCGTTGTAGCCAGTGAGACACCACCGATCAGGAGGCACGTCATGACCAGCCCCACCACCATTCGCCCTCGACCGAGTGATGCCGACCTGGATGCACAGAGCCCGGCAGCGGACCTCGTTCGCGTCTACCTCAACGGCATCGGCCGCACGGCTCTGCTGACGGCCGCGGAGGAAGTCGATCTGGCGAAGAAGATCGAGGTGGGTTTGTACGCGACCCATGTGCTCGCGACCGGCAAGCGCCTCTCCCCCGCCAAGAAGCGTGACCTCGCGCTCATCGTCCGCGAGGGCCAGTCCGCTCGGGCACACCTCCTCGAGGCCAACCTCCGTCTCGTCGTCTCACTCGCCAAGCGCTACACGGGCCGCGGGATGCCGCTGCTGGACCTCATCCAGGAGGGCAACCTGGGTCTGATCCGTGCGATGGAGAAGTTCGACTACGCCAAGGGCTTCAAGTTCTCGACGTACGCCACCTGGTGGATCCGTCAGGCAATCACGCGCGGCATGGCGGACCAGAGCCGCACCATTCGTCTCCCCGTGCACCTGGTGGAGCAGGTGAACAAGCTCGCGCGGATCAAGCGTGAGCTGCACCAGCAGCTCGGCCGCGAGGCCACCGACGACGAGCTCGCCGAGGAGTCCGGCATCCCGGTCGAGAAGATCGCGGATCTGCTCGACCACAGCCGAGACCCGGTGTCGCTCGACATGCCCGTGGGCAGCGACGAGGAGGCACCGCTGGGCGACTTCATCGAGGACTCGGAGGCCACGTCCGCCGAGAACGCCGTGATCGCCGGGCTGCTGCACACCGACGTGCGCAGCGTGCTCGCCACGCTGGACGAGCGTGAGCAGCAGGTCATCCGGTTGCGCTACGGCCTCGACGACGGTCAGCCGCGCACCCTCGACCAGATCGGCAAGCTGTTCGGCCTCTCGCGTGAGCGCGTACGCCAGATCGAGCGTGAGGTCATGGGCAAGCTGCGTCAGGGCGACCGCGCCGAGCGACTGCGGTCCTACGCCAGCTGATCGTCCCCCGCATCACGAGACAGGCCCCCGGCTCTCGCCGGGGGCCTGTTGTCGTTCACGGGCTCAGCGCAGGCGGCGGGGGCCCAGATCGATACGGCTGGGCTCGGGCCCGATGCGGATCCGTGCGTCGGTGGTCTCCGCGCCACTCGGTGACGCGAGGACCGGGTCGCACACCAGCTCGCGCACCTCGGACAGATCGTCCGCCAGTGTGGAGACCCGGAGCACGACGTCCACCAGCGCGCCCTTGTTCACCGGGGACGCGGTGCGGTACCCCCACAGCATCGGCGCGGCCCGCGGCGCGTCGATGAGCTCCGCGGCTTCCCTCTCGGTGAGTGGGAGCACACGGTACGCCCTGTCTCCCAGCAGATCCGACATGATGCCGGACAGCCCGAACGACACCAGTGAGCCGAACGACGGATCGTCCTGGACCCGCACCAGGCACCCGATCCCCTTGGTCGCCATCCGCTGCACCTGCATCACCGGGGTGCCCGATGCCTCGAACAGATCCCGGTACGCGCGGGCGACGGCGTCCGGCCCCACGACGTCGAGGCGGACTCCGCTCAGGTCGGGGCGGTGTCGCCACTGATCGCCGGTGGCCTTCACCGCGACGGGTCCTCCCAGCTCGCGGGCCGCCTCCACCGCCTCGGCCTCGTCCGTCACCGTGCGGAAGGCGGCGATCTCCACGCCGTAGCACCGCAGCAACTGCTCGGTCTCGACGTCCGAGAGCCACCGCCCCGAGGGACTGGCCGCCATCCAGCCGGCCACCAGTGCGCGCGCCGCGTCGGCGTCGACGCCGCCGGGCCGCACCACGCTGTCGGCCGGTCGATTCAGCCACGAGGCGTACCGCCACGCCTTCTGCAGCGCGTAGACCGCCCGCGCCGGGTCGGGATACGACGGCACCGATCCGCGGATCGGCGTTCCGTCGTCGCCGCGGACCGCCAGCACGTCCGGAATGCCCTCGGCGGCGAGGAAGGTCGTCAGCACCGGCTTGTCGGCGCCGCGGACCGCCGCGCCGAGTGCCTCGGCGTAGGAGGCGACACGGACGGCGACCGGAGGCACGAAGACCGCGAGAACGGTGTCCACGTCGTCCGACCGCAGCGCCGTGGTGACCGCGGCCGCGAACTCCTCGGGCGTGGCCTGCGCGCCCACGTCGACCGGGTCCGGTGCGGTCATGCCGCTGTCGCGTGCGGCGTCGACGGCGAGGACGCCGAGCGCCGTCGAGTTGCCCACCACCGCGACCCGCGGACCTGCCGGCAGCGGCTGATAACCCAGAAGGATGGCGCAGTCGAACAGTTCCGCGATCGAGTCGACCTGGATCACTCCCGCCTGCTCGAAGAGGGCACGCACGATCGTGTCGTCGATGTCCGTGCCGGTCGCCAGCGCGGGCGGCACGGCTCCGCGTCCGCTCTTGACCGCGACGATCGGCTTGGACCGCGCGACCCGGCGCGCGATGCGCCAGAACTTGCGGGCGTTGCCGAAGCTCTCGAGGTAGAGCAGGACCACCTCGGTGGCCTCGTCCTGGTCCCAGTACTGCAGCAGGTCGTTGCCGGACAGGTCGGCGCGGTTGCCGGCGGAGACGAACGTCGACAGTCCCAGGAGCCGTTTCGACGCCTGCGCCAGGATGGCGATACCCAGGGCACCCGACTGGCAGAAGAAGCCCACGCGTCCGCGACCCGGGAGGTCCGTCGCCAGCGTGGCGTTGAGGGACACCGCGGGATCGAGGTTCGCGACGCCGAGAGCATTGGGGCCGACCAGGCGCATGCCGTGTGCACGAGCGGAGTGCACCAGGCGCCGTTCGTTCGCGCGCCCGTCCTCTCCCGTCTCACCGAACCCGGACGAGACCACCACCAGCGCCTTCACGCCCTTGGCGAGACAGTCGTCGAGCACCGCGTCGATCTGGTCGGCCGGCACGGCGGCCACCGCGAGATCCACCTCGTCGGGAATGTCCCGCACCGTCGGGTACGCGCGCACTCCGCGCACCGACGTGTGTTCCGCGTTCACGGGATAGACGGGTCCGGTGAACGACCCGCGCAGCAGGTTGGTCAGCACCGCGTTGCCCACCTTCTCGGGGTCCGTCGAGGCACCGATGACGGCGACGGAGCGTGGGCCGAGCACGTTGCGGACGCTGCGGGCCTCGGCCGCGCGCTCGCGGGAGTTGCGCACCTGGACGAGCGCGTCGCTGGGATCGATGTCGAAGTCCAGGTTGAGCACGCCGCCGTCGAAGCTGCGACTGACCTGGTAGCCGGCCTGCCGGAACACGGTGACCATGTTGCGGTTCTCCGCGAGGACCTCGGCGACGAAGCGGCGCACCCCGTTCTCGGCGGCCGCCCCCGCCAGATGCTCGAGCAGGATCGGACCGAGCCCACGACCCTGGTGCGCGTCGGCGACGACGAAGGCCACCTCGGCGGAGTTGCCGTCGCCCTGCGGCAGACGCTCGTACCGGCCGACGGCGATGATCTCGTCGCCGAGCGTCGCGACGAGGGCCACCCGCGACGTGTGATCGACCGTCGTGAAGTTGAGGATGTCGCGCTTGGGCATGGTGGGGTACGGACCGAAGTAGCGCAGGTACCGCGTCCGCTCGGACAGCTTGCCGTGGAACTCGACCAGGGCGTCGGCGTCACCGGGCACGATCGGCCGCAGATGCACCACGCGGCCGTCGGACGCGAGCACGTCGGCGGCCCAGTGCCGCGGGTAGTTCTCGGCCCGCTGCCGCTCGAGCTCCTTGGGATCCGGCGGCGTCGGCGCGTCCGGTGCCGTCTGCGCTGTCGGTGTCTCGGGTGCGGGTGTCTCGTCAGTCACGCGGATCCTCCGGGTCGAGTCCCCACAGCGGGTAGACGGCGCGGCGGGTGGCCACGATGGCGGTGTCGATGCGTTGGATGGCGCGATCGACGTGCTCGACACCCGACTCCGGGGAACCACCCGGCCCGTCCCACGGCGGGTAGTCCACGTCGCCGTCGTCGCTCATCGTGGACGGCAGGTCGATGCTCGGCGCGGCGAGCCGCACCTTCTCGTGCCACTCGTCCGGAATGGACGTCGTCGGATCGAGATCGCGGTCGAGCACCGCGGCGATGAGATGGGTCCAGGCACGGGGCACCACCCGCACCAACCCGTATCCGCCACCCCCCACCGCGAGCCACCGGCCCTCACAGACCTGGTCGGCGAGGTCGCGCATCGCACGGAACGCGGCGCGCTGACCGTCCACGGTGAGTCCCAGATCGGCGAGCGGATCCTCCCGATGACTGTCCACGCCGCACTGGCTGATGATGATCTGCGGCTTGAACGCCGCCACCGCTCCGGGCACCACCGCGTGAAACGCCCTCAGCCACAACCGGTCTCCCGTGCCGGGCAGGACCGGCACGTTGACGGAGGTGCCCTCCGCGGCGTCGGCACCCACCTCGGTGGACCATCCGGTGTTGGGCCACAGCGTGGCCGGGTGCTGGTGCACCGAGACCGTCATGACGCGGGGATCGGCGAGGAACGCCGCCTGGACACCGTCACCGTGATGAGCGTCCACGTCGATGTAGGCGATGCGGTCGTACCCGTTGTCGAGCAGCCACGAGATGGCGATGGCCGCGTCGTTGTAGACGCAGAAGCCCGACGCCCAGTCCGCCATGGCGTGGTGCATGCCCCCGCCGATGCTCACCGCGCGGCGCGAGCGTCCCGAGGCGATGGCCCGCGCGGCCGTCAGGGTGCCACCCGCGATCACCGCACTGGCCTCGTGCATGTCGGGGAACACCGGATTGTCCTCGGATCCGAGACCGTGCAGCACCTCGGACGCCCGCGAACCCAGCGGCAGGTCACGCGGCGCGCGCTTGACCGCCTCGACGTACCCCGGTGTGTGCACCCGCAACAGTTCACTGTCCGACGCGACCTCCGGCGGCAGCAGTTCGGTCCCCTCGAGCAGACCGATCCCCCGTGCCAGATCCATGGTGAGTGCGAGGCGGGTGGGATTCATCGGGTGGTCGTCGCTCCACCGGTAGTTCAGGTAGTCCGCGCTCCAGACCAGAGCGGGCTGCCCCGGAGGCGACTGCGATGTCGAGGACGACTGCAGAGTCATGGCCCTCAACCTACGTGTCCGATTCGGCGTTCGTGATCGACTCGCGCACACGTGCTCGACGGGTCGTGGCAGGGCGGACACACCGCGGCTCACCACGCCGCACCTGGACCCACCGGTGAACCGTCCGTACCGGTAGAATCCACGACGACGAAGGGTGTGATTGTGAAGGATCTGGTGGACACCACCGAGATGTATCTCCGGACCATCTACGACTTGGAAGAAGAAGGGGTCGTTCCCCTGCGCGCCCGCATCGCCGAGCGCCTCGAGCAGAGCGGACCGACCGTGAGCCAGACCGTGGCTCGGATGGAGCGCGACGGGCTGCTCCTGGTCGCGGGCGACCGGCATCTGCAGCTGACGGAGAAGGGCCGTGAGCTCGCGGTCGCCGTGATGCGCAAGCACCGGCTCGCCGAGCGGCTGCTCGTGGACGTGATCGGCCTGCGCTGGGAGGACGTGCACGCCGAGGCCTGCCGCTGGGAGCACGTCATGAGCGAGGAGGTCGAACGTCGCCTCGTCGAGGTGCTGGACAACCCGACCACCTCGCCGTACGGGAACCCGATTCCCGGTCTGGCACTGCTGGGTTCGTCCCGGCCGACCGAGCAGCCGGAGGATCTGGTGCGCCTCAGCGACATCGCGCCCGGAACGCCCACCGCCGTGGTGGTGCGCCGCCTCGCGGAGTACGTGCAGTCCGACCCCGACACGATCGCGCGCCTGCGCGAGGCCGGAGTCGTCCCGGACGCGCGCGTCACCGTGTCCGTCACGCCGGGCGCGGTCACCATCACCGTGCCGGGCCACGACGACGTCGACCTGTCCGAGGAGATGGCGCACGCCGTTCAGGTCCGCACCATCTAGCTGCTCGGGTCTCACGCGGAGTTCCCAGACACAGGAATCGGAGTTCGAGTGAAGTTCGTGGTGACCGGCGGCGCCGGCTACGTCGGCAGTGTGTGTGCGGCCGTCCTGATGGAGAACGATCACGACGTCGTCGTGGTCGACGATCTGTCCACCGGCAACGCCGACGGGGTGCCCTCGGGTGCGGAGTTCGTCGAGGGCCCCGTCGCCGAGGTCGTCTCGTCCGTGCTCGGACGCGAGAAGGTCGACGGGGTCCTCCACTTCGCGGCTCAGTCGTTGGTCGGCGAGTCGGTGGAGAAGCCGGAGAAGTACTGGCGCGGCAACCTCGGTGCGGCGCTGGAACTGCTCGATGCCATCGTCGAGCACCAGGTTCCGCGCCTCGTGTTCTCCTCGACCGCCGCGACGTACGGGGAGCCCGAGCGCACGCCCATCACGGAGGACTTCCCCACTCGGCCCACCAACCCGTACGGAGCCAGCAAGCTCGCGATCGACCACGCGATCACGGGATACACCGCGGCGCACGGGTTCGGGGCGACCAGCCTCCGATATTTCAACGTGGCCGGAGCACACGCCGGTCTCGGCGAGAACCGTGTCGTCGAGACCCACCTCATTCCTCTCGTCCTGCAGGTCGCTCTCGGACACCGTGAGTCCATCTCGGTGTTCGGCACCGATTGGCCGACACCGGACGGTACGGCCGTCCGTGACTACATTCACGTCCGCGATCTGGCCGACGCGCACCTGCGCGCCCTGTCCCAGAGCGTCCCCGGGAGTCACCGGATCTTCAATCTGGGTAGTGGCGAAGGGTTCTCGGTGCGCGAGGTCATCGACGCGTGCCGCCGCGTCACCGGCGTCGACATCGCCGTCACGGACGCACCCCGGCGAGCCGGCGATCCGGCAGTGCTCGTCGCGTCGAGCGAGAAGGCCATGGCCGAGCTCGGCTGGAAGCCCGAGCTCACCGATCTCGACGTGATCGTCGCGGACGCCTGGGCGTTCCTGCAGTCTCTCGGCGACAGGGCGCACTCCGCCCGTCGCTGACCCCGGGCTCACACCGCGTCCGGCGGCAACTCGACCCCCAGGTCCTCCGCCAGTGACCGCGCGGACAGCACGAGCTCGCGCACCACGGTGGGTCGCACACCGTTCTGCAGAGCCGTGTCCAGCAGTTGCGCGAAGCGGTACTCCGGATCCGCGGTCAACGCCGTCTGCAGCGCCACCCCGGCGAGCGGTCCGTCTCCGCGCAGGTACGCCCACGCCCCCAGCATCGTCGCGGGGTGCGCTCGGTCCGGTCCGCTGACCCGCCGCGTCAGCTCGACCCACACCGCCTCGGCCGTGGGTCCCAGCGCGGTCGTCGCGAGGCCGAGAACGGCGTCCCGCACCGCGATCGTGCTGATCGCCACCATGATGCGCGCCGCCGTCAGGTGGTCGAGCTCGTCGGAGGCGCGCAGTGCCTCGAGGAAGACGACCGTGTCCGCCAGCAGGTCCGAGTGGCCGACCGGCCCGTCCTCCAGCTCGACCCGCAGTCGGCTGTTGCGGAACCGTTCGCACTCCGACTCCGGAACGGGTTGCAGCAGCAGCGCGATCTCCGACCGGGACGTGCGGATCTGCCGTCCCGCCATCACTCGAGACGCCGCGACCTGCGACGAGCCGGGATCGGGCAGCGTGCCGCACCGCGGATCACCACCCAGGCTGCGCCACCGCTGACCGACCGCCAGGTGGGACACGTGGTGCACACCGAACAGGTCGATCCCGCGCGGGTCGAGTGTGTCCCGCAGCGCATCGGCCACCACCTCGTACGGCATCGTGAACTTCGACCCGGTGATCAGCACCGCGACGACCGCGTCCAGACCCTCTCTCGTGCAGACCTCGCCGCACCGCTCGATCACGTCGGCGAGCTCGGGTGAGTCGAGCCGGTCGGAGAGGTCCTGCCGCATGCACATCTCCACGACGGTGGGGCTGCCGGTGCTGAGGCAGATGAGCACGATGGACCGTGCCGGCACGAAGCCGAGCAGGGCCGGAACGGCGGCGATGAGGTCACCCACCGACGTCACGACGGGGTGGTCCGCCGTCGTGGACGACGGGGATCGATGGCGGGGAACGGGGTACGGGCGTCGAGTCATGAGGAGGACTGTCCGCGTGCGGCCGACAGGTCCTCCGGGGTCGACCTGGGCCGATGAAACGGCCTGTGGATCGGCCCGCGCCCGGGGATGGACGCACGCGCGGCTGCCACACTCGTCAGGAGACGACGAGAGGCAACCGTGCGCGCAGTGATTCAGCGAGTGAGCGAAGCGACCGTTCGAGTCGACGGCGTGGAGGTCGGACGTATCGGCGCCGGACTCCTGGCCCTCGTCGGGGTGTCACCGTCGGACGGCGCCGCGGACGTCGAGCACGTCGCCCGCAGGATCGCGGATCTCCGCATCCTGCCGGGCGAACGATCCGTCTCGGACGATCCCGACGCAGCCGAGGTCCTCGTCGTGTCCCAGTTCACGCTGTACGGGGACACGCGCAAGGGCCGTCGGCCGTCGTGGAACGGTGCGGCGTCGGGCGACATCGCGGAACCGCTGGTCGATGCGGTGGTGGCGTCGCTCCGTGCGCGCGGCATCACGGTCGCGACAGGTGTGTTCGGCGCACACATGGCGGTGCAGTCGGTGAACGACGGGCCCATGACCGTCCTCGTCGACAGCCCCTGACTCACCGGCCTCGTCGGCGCCGCGGACGGCGCCACACCACTTCCTCCGGCAACATCCAGCCGCGACGGCGCGCGAGGAGACACAGGGCCGCGCCGACCACGGTCGCGGCGATCAGAGCTATCGTCGGTTGCCCTGCAGCCTGCACCACCACGAGGGTGGCGCTCGCGATCAGGGCGCACGACGCGTAGAGCGTGTTGCCACCGAAGATGGTGGGGATGCGCCCCACCGCGACGTCGCGGATCGCACCGCCGCCCACCGCGGTGACGGCGCCGAGCCCGATGGCCGGGAGCCACCCGAGCCCGACGCCCAGGGTCTTCTGCGCTCCCGCCGCGGCCCAACAACCGAGTGCCAGCGCGTCGACGTAAGGGAAGACGCGGTCCCACCCACGCCCTTCGAAGCGCACGGCGAACGCGACGACGGCACCGATCAGCGCCACCGTCAGATAGCGGTAGTCGGTGAGTGCGACGGGCGGCCCGGCCTGGAGCAGCGTGTCGCGGATGATGCCGCCGCCGAGCCCCGACACGATGGCGAGAACCGAGAAGCCGACCAGGTCGAAGCGGAAGGCCCGAGCGACGGCGCCGCCGAGAAGGGCGTTGGCGAAGACACCCGTGAGGTCGAGGACCCGGAACAGCTCGGGCACTGCCCATGACATGGGCTATCCCCCGGCCTTGACCTTCTGCACCGCGGCGGTGAACGTGCGGTCGAGCGTGGCGGAGTCGGGCGTCAGTTCCCCGAAGGACATGTACGTCGCCGTGACGCGGACGTCGTCGACCTGGGCGAGCAGCGACAGCATGGACTGCGTGACCTCGCCCGCCTGGCCACCGGAGGTGACGGTACGACGTAGCGCGAGGGTGTCGTCGGCACCGATGGGCGGCGGCGGGACGATGTCGGTGGTCACCAGGCTCGTCACACCGGCTGAGGTGGCCTCGACCTCGGAGCACTGCTCCCAGAGTGCCTTCCGGTCCTCCAGCGTCGTGTCCACCCGCGACAACTCGATGGAGATGGTGGCCCGGTCGTCGGGATCGGTCGCGACGAGCAGTGCCGTCGAGTCGGGATCGGACGATCGTGCCTCGGGCTTGCATCCCGTCGGTTCGACGGACGCGTCGGCCGCGATGCCGTCGAGGTCCTGAGCCGCCTGCGCCACGGCCTGCGGGGGCAACACCACGGCCTGGTACGGCGCCGTGAAGGTGCTGGGATCGAGGAGCAGGGTCGACAGCGATCCCGCCGCGTCGGGACTCGCCGAGGTGCTGGACGTAGAGCTCGACGGTGTGGTGGTGGTCGACGACGACGATCCGGGTGCACTGGACGGCGCGGCGGAGGGCGGCGGACCGCCGGCCTCCGGCGTCCCGCTCACCGTGGAGCCACCGCATCCCGCCAGCACGGCGGCGGCGAGGGCGACGAGCGCACCGGCACGCACCGCGGACACTCTGCTGGTGGCACCGGTACTCGTCGCTCGCGTCTGCATGTCTCCCCTGTCGGTGAGGTCCCCGGGCGTCCGGTGACCGTGCGTGGCCTCGACGCTGCCACACCGGCGCCCGCCCGCCCGCGGGCCACACCGAGGGGTGTCCGGTTCGTTACCCGGCACTCGGCTCAGGATCCGCGTGCGATCCATTCCTCGAGATGGGGCGATTCGTCGCCGATGGACGTCCCGTCCCCGTGGCCGGTGTTGACCACCGTCTCCGGTGACAGGGCGAACAGTCGTTCCCGGATGCTGCCGATGATCGTCGGGAAGTCCGAGTAGGACCGCCCGGTGGCACCGGGCCCGCCGGAGAACAACGTGTCGCCGCTGAAGAGCTGACCGGCCTCGGGGAGGTACAGGCAACTCGATCCCGGTGAGTGACCCGGCGTGTGCAGGACCTCGATCTCGGTGCCGGCGACCGAGATCCGGTCCCCGTCCGCCAGATCACGGTGAGCCAGTCCCGGGTGCGTCTGTTCCCAGAGCACGTCGTCTGCCGGGTGCAGCAGGATCGGTGCGTCGAGCCGCTCCGCGAGCTCGGGCGCGACCGTCACGTGGTCGTTGTGTCCGTGGGTGCACACCACGGCGACGACCTTCCGGCCACCGACGGCGTCGACGATCGGGCCGGCGTCGTGTGCGGCATCGATCACCACGACCTCGGAGTCGTCGCCGACGATCCAGATGTTGTTGTCGACGTCCCAGGATCCGCCGTCGAGCTCGAACGTGCCCGAGGTGACGACCTTCTCGACACGGAAGCCCCCGACCCGGGAGCCGGAAGGCGTGGTCACAGAACCACCACCGAGCGCAGGACCTGACCCTTGGCCATGGTGTCGAACGCCGCCTCGACGTCGTCCAGCGCGATGCGCTCGGTCACGAACTTCTCCAGCGGCAGACGACCCTGCTGGTACAGGTCGACCAGCATCGGGAAGTCGCGCTCGGGAAGGCAGTCGCCGTACCAGGAGGACTTGAGTGAACCGCCGCGACTGAAGAAGTCGATCAACGGCATCTCGAGCGTCATGTCCGGCGTCGGGACACCGACCAGGACGACGGTGCCGGCCAGGTCGCGGGCGTAGAAGGCCTGCTTCCACGTCTCGGGACGTCCGACGGCGTCGATGACCACGTCGGCACCGAAGCCGCCCGTCAACTCCTGGATGGCCTCGACAGCGTCCACGTCGGAGGCGTCGACGGTGTGCGTGGCACCCAGGCCCGTCGCCCACTCGAGCTTGCCCTTGTCGCGGTCCACCGCGATGATCGTGCCCGCTCCTGCCAGCCGGGCACCGGCGATGGCGGCGTCGCCGACACCACCGCAGCCGATCACCGCGACCGAGTCGCCGCGACCGACGTTGCCGGTGTTCATCGCCGCACCGAGGCCTGCCATGACGCCGCAGCCGAGCAGTCCGACGACGGCGGGGTCGGCGGAGGGATCGACCTTGGTGCACTGGCCCTCGTGCACGAGGGTCTTGTCGGCGAAGGCGCCGATGCCCAGTGCGGGCGAGAGTTCCGTGCCGTCCTCGAGTGTCATCTTCTGCGAGGCGTTGTGCGTGTCGAAGCAGTACCAGGGCTCACCGCGCTTGCAGGCACGACACTGACCGCACACCGCGCGCCAGTTGAGCACCACGAAGTCGCCGACCTCGACGTGGGTGACCGCGTCGCCGACCGTCTCCACGATGCCGGCCGCCTCATGGCCGAGCAGGAACGGGAACTCGTCGTTGATGCCACCCTCGCGGTAGTGCAGGTCGGTGTGGCAGACGCCGCAGGCCTGCACCCGCACGACCACGTCGTTGGAGCCCGGATCGGGAATGACGATCGTCTCGAGGGACACCGGAGCACCCTTGCTCCGAGCGACGACGCCGCGGACCTGCTGTGGCATTTCTTGCCTCCATCTGTCGGTACTGCCGGGTGCTGCGAACCTGACCGTCACCCTAACGATGCACAGGTGCGAACTGCTGCATCGGAGAGGTGTTCACCCAGTCGTGACACGCACGGCACACCGGATTCTCCTGACGGGACTACTTGTTGGGGCATGTCGGACCAACTCGAATACGACCTGGTAGTCATCGGTTCCGGACCGGGAGGGCAGAAGGCCGCGATCGCGGCGGCGAAACTGGGCAAGCGCGTCGCCATCATCGAGAAGGGCAGCATGCTCGGCGGCGTGTGCGTCAACACGGGCACCATCCCGTCGAAGACGCTGCGCGAGGCGGTTCTCTATCTGACAGGCCTCAATCAACGCGAGCTCTACGGAGCGAGCTATCGCGTCAAGGCGAACATCACGCCGTCGGATCTGCTGGCCCGGACGTCCCACGTGATCGGCAAGGAGGTCGAGGTCGTCCGATCGCAATTACTGCGCAACCGAATAGAGATGATCACCGGCGAGGGCCGGTTCCTCGACGCGCACACCATCGCGGTGGACGACCGCAGCCGCGGCGAGCGCATCACGGTCGGTGCGCGGAACGTCGTGATCGCCACCGGGACGGCGCCCGCCCGTCCCGACGACGTCGAGTTCGACAACTACCGAGTGCTGGACTCCGACGGCATTCTGGATCTGCAGTTCATCCCGTCGTCGATGGTGGTGGTCGGAGCCGGCGTCATCGGGATCGAGTACGCATCCATGTTCGCGGCGCTCGGATGCAAGGTGACCGTGGTCGAGAAGCGCGACACCATGCTCGACTTCTGTGACCGTGAGATCGTCGAGTCGCTGCAGTTCCACCTGCGCGACCTCGCGGTCACGTTCCGCTTCGGCGAGGCGGTCACGGCCGTCGACGTGGGTCCGTCGGGAACGGTCACCACGCTGGCGAGCGGGAAGAAGATCCCGGCCGAGACGGTGATGTACTCGGCCGGACGTCAGGGCATGACCGACGGGCTGGATCTGGAGAAGGCCGGACTCGAGGCGGACGCCCGAGGACGGATCGACGTCGACGACGACTTTCAGACCAAGGTGGACACGATCTACGCGGTCGGTGATGTCATCGGATTCCCCGCGTTGGCCGCGACGTCGATGGATCAGGGCCGACTGGCCGCGTATCACGCCTTCGGCGAGCCGGGGAACAAGCTCACCGACCTTCAGCCCATCGGCATCTACTCCATCCCGGAGGTGTCCTACGTCGGCGCGACCGAGGTGGAACTGACGAAGAACTCCGTTCCCTACGAGGTGGGCGTGTCCCGCTACCGCGAACTCGCGCGCGGACAGATCGCGGGAGACTCCCACGGGATGCTGAAACTGATCGTGTCCACCGTCGACCGTCGGGTTCTCGGCGTGCACATCTTCGGTTCCGGCGCGACCGACCTCGTGCACATCGGCCAGGCGGTCATGGGGTGCGGGGGCACGGTCGACTATCTGGTCGACGCCGTCTTCAACTATCCGACCATGTCCGAGGCGTACAAGGTCGCGGCGCTGGACGTCGCCAACAAAATTCGGGCTCTGGAGGCTTTCACGCGCTGACCGGCGACGGCGGGGAATGTCGGGGTCCCCGCCGTCGTTGGGAGGAGAAACGGGTGAAGCCCGGTCGCGCAGGGTCGCTGTGGGAAAATGGGGTAACCGCACAGTGGTGCCCCGGCAGGACACGCACGGCGACGAGGAAGGACACCGGCATGGACGAGAAGTCGAGAATGTACGAGCTGGAGTTTCCAGCGCCCCGAGTGTCGTCCGAGGACGGCGTGGGTCCGGTGCTGGTCCACGGCCTCGAGGGGTTCTCCGACGCAGGTCACGCGGTCAAGCTGGCCACCACGCATCTGCGTGAGACCCTGGAGACCGAACTGGTGGCGTCCTTCGACGTCGACGAGTTGCTCGACTACCGCTCACGTCGCCCCATGATGACGTTCTCCGCCGACCACTTCTCCGACTACGACGAGCCGCACCTCAATCTCTACGCGGTGCAGGACGCCGTGGGCACCCCGTTCCTGCTGCTGGCAGGTCTCGAACCCGACCTGAAGTGGGAGAAGTTCACCACCGCGGTGCGTCTGCTGTCGGAGCAGCTCGGAGTACGCCGCACCATCGGCCTCAACTCCATTCCCATGGCGGTGCCGCACACCCGGCCGCTGGGCGTCACCGCCCACTCCAGCGACACCGACCTGGTGGGCGAGCACCACAAGTGGTCGGGTGAGCTGCAGGTGCCGGCCAGCGCCTCGTCCCTGCTCGAGTACCGCATGGCTCAGCACGGCCACGAATCGATGGGCTTCTCGGTGCACGTGCCGCACTACCTGGCACAGACGGCGTACCCGAGCGCGGCGGAGACGCTGCTCGAACTGGTAGCCGAATCGTCGAAGCTGACCATTCCGTTGAACGCACTGACGGAATCTGCGGCACGGGTGCGCGAGCAGGTCGACCAGCACGTCGAGGGCAACCCGGAGGTCCAGTCCGTGGTCCAGGCACTCGAGCGTCAGTACGACACCTTCGTCACGGCGCAGGAGCAGCAGTCGACGCTCCTCGCCGCGGACGAGGAACTGCCCAGCGGCGACGAACTGGGTGCCGAGTTCGAGAAGTTCCTCGCGGAGCAGACCGAGTTCGTCGAGGACGAGCCGTCGCCCGAGGGTTCCGAGGACGGAACAGACCGCTCCTGACGTCACGAGTTCTTACCCAGCCGTAACCCGACGGCTGTGTGAACGGTGACGATCCCGGTTTACGCTCGGTCGGCGACACACACGGTGCCGCCGATCGAGAGGGGCCGGGATGTCCGACACACGCCGCCGCGCCCTGCGTCCGGTTCCCGACGCGGAACCGCGGCTGCACTTCCGCACGGTGCACGGTTATCGACGTGCCTTCCGGATGGCGGGAGACGGACCGGTACTGCTGCTGATCCACGGCATCGGTGACAGCTCCGAGACCTGGCTCGACGTGCTCCCCCATCTCGCGTCGAAGTACACCGTCATCGCGCCGGACCTGCTCGGCCACGGACTGAGCGACAAGCCTCGTGCCGACTACTCGGTGGCCGCATACGCGAACGGCATCCGCGATCTGCTCGTCACCCTCAACATCGACGCGGTGTCCGTGGTGGGCCACTCGCTCGGCGGCGGTGTGGCCATGCAGTTCGCCTACCAGTATCCGGACATGGTCGAGCGCCTCGTCCTCGTCTCGGCGGGCGGTGTCACCAAAGACGTCCACCCGGCGCTGCGACTCATGTCCACGCCCATCGTCAACGAGGCGTTCAAGTTGCTGCGCCTGCCCGGCGCCATGCGCATGCTGCGCATGGCGGGCGCTGCGATCGACCAGTTGGACGGCACTCCTCTGCACCCCGGGGCCGTCCTGCACGACACACCCGATCTGGTCCGCGTTCTCGGCAACCTCCTCGACTCCACCGCCTACGACGCCTACCTGCGCACGCTGCGGGCCGTCGTCGACTGGCGCGGGCAGGTGGTCACCATGCTCGACCGGTGTTACCTGACCGAGAACCTGCCCGTGCAACTCATCTGGGGTGATCAGGACACGGTCATCCCCATCGCCCACGCGACGCTCGCGCACGCCGCGATGCCCGGCTCCCGCCTCGACGTCTTCGCCGGCGCCGGCCACTTCCCGTACCGCGACGATCCGATGCGCTTCCTCGAGGTCCTGGAGAACTTCCTCGGGACGACGATGCCGCTGAAGTTCGACGAACAGCGATGGCGGCAGATGCTCGTCTCCGGTGTCGGCGAGGACGCCATCACCGGCAGTGCGACGACGAGGCAGGCGGTCCTGGGTGCCATGGGGTCGGACGAGAGGTCGGCTACGTAACCTGTAGTGATGCTGCTGACCGAGATGGTTCCTGACTCCGCGTCGGCCGACGATCTGTACGACGCGTTCACCACCTGGGTCTCCGACCGTGGACTCGAGCTGTATCCGCTGCAAGACGAGGCCGTCATCGAGTTGGTCTCCGGCAACAACGTCGTGCTCGCCACCCCCACCGGGTCGGGAAAGTCGATGGTGGCCATCGCCGCTCACTTCGCCGCGTACGCGGCCGGCATCCGATCGTTCTACACGGCGCCGATCAAGGCGCTCGTCAGCGAGAAGTTCTTCGCACTGTGCGAGATCTTCGGTGCGGACAAGGTCGGCATGGTCACGGGCGACGCCTCGGTCAATGCGTCGGCACCCATCATCTGTGCGACAGCGGAGATCGTCGCCAACATGGCACTGCGGGAGGGGCCGGACTCGTCCATCGGCCAGGTGATCATGGACGAGTTCCACTACTATTCCGAGCCCGATCGCGGCTGGGCGTGGCAGGTGCCGCTCATCGAACTCCCCCATGCCCAGTTTCTGCTGATGTCCGCCACTCTCGGCGACGTCTCCTTCTTCCGCGACGACCTGACCCGCCGGACCGGACGGGTCACCACCGTCGTCGAGGGCTCCGAACGCCCTGTGCCGCTGATGTTCTCCTACCGACTCACACCCGTCGTCGAGACCATCGAGGAACTCGTCTCCACGCACCTCGCACCCGTCTACGTCGTGCACTTCACGCAGGCCTCCGCACTCGAACGGGCTCAGGCGCTCACCTCGATCACCGTCGCCTCCAAGGAGACCCGTGCGGCCATCGCCGAGGCCATCGGTGGCTTCCGGTTCACCACCGGATTCGGTAAGACGTTGTCCCGTTTGGTCCGTCACGGCATCGGCGTGCACCACGCGGGCATGCTGCCGCGCTACCGGCGGCTCGTCGAGAAGCTGGCGCAGGAGGGTCTGCTCGCCGTGATCTGCGGAACGGACACTCTCGGCGTCGGGATCAACGTGCCCATCCGCACCGTGCTGCTCACCGGACTGACGAAGTACGACGGTGTTCGCACGCGCCAGTTGCGCGCCCGCGAGTTCCATCAGATCGCCGGTCGCGCAGGCAGAGCCGGGTACGACACCCTCGGCACCGTCATGGTGCAGGCACCCGAACACGAGGTCGAGAACGCCCGACTCGTCGCCAAGGCGGGCGACGATCCCAAGAAGCTGAAGCGTATTCAGCGCAAGAAAGCACCCGACGGTTTCGTCTCCTGGGGCAAGCCCAGTTTCGAGCGACTCGTGGCGGCGAGCCCGGAGCCGCTGACCTCGAAGTTCTCGGTGAACAACTCGATGCTGCTGAACGTCATCGCCCGCCCGGGCAGTTGTTTCGACGCGATGCGGCATCTGCTCGAGGACAACCACGAGACCAGGGCGAACCAACGGCGACACATTCTCCAGGCGGTGCGGTTGTACCGGGGTCTACGCGACGCCGGCATCGTCGAACAGCTTCCCGAGCCGGACGAGGACGGGCGCACCGCACGGCTCACCGTCGACCTGCAGCGCGATTTCGCTCTCAATCAGCCGCTGTCGCCGTTCGCCCTCGCGTCGTTCGAGCTGCTCGACCAGGAGTCGCCGTCCTACGCGCTCGACGTGGTGTCCGTCATCGAGGCCACCCTGGACGACCCCCGCCAGATCCTGATGGCCCAACAACACGCGGCGCGCGGCGAGGCAGTGGCGCAGATGAAGGCGGACGGTCTCGAGTACGAGGAGCGTATGGAGCTGCTCGAGGAGGTCACGTGGCCCAAGCCGCTGGCCGATCTTCTGGGCCCCGCCTTCGAGATCTACCGCGGTGGGCACCCCTGGCTGTCCGAGTTCGGTCTCTCCCCCAAGTCCGTGGTGCGCGACATGATCGAGAAGTCGATGACGTTCACGGAGCTGATCTCGCACTACGGTCTCTCCCGCTCGGAGGGGTCCGTCCTGCGGTACCTCGCCGACGCGTATCGCGCTCTGCGACAGACGGTTCCACCGGAGGCGCGCACCGAGGACGTCCAGGACATCACCGAATGGCTCGGCGAGACCGTGCGCCAGGTCGACTCCAGCCTTCTCGACGAGTGGGAGAACCTCACCGATCCGACGTTCGAGGAGGACGGCACACCCGTCGTCGCGTACGGAGCCGACACACCGAAACCCATCTCCGCGAACCCCCGAGCGTTCCGGATCATGGTGCGCAACGCCCTGTTCCGACGCGTCGAGCTGGCGTCCCGTGGGCGCTGGGACCTCCTCGAGGAGCTGGGCGACGAGGTCGACTGGCAGGACGAGCTCGAGCCCTACTTCGAGGAGTACGGCGAGATCGGCATGACGCCCGCCGCCCGCGGACCGCACCTGTTCTCGTTCGTCCAGACGCGTGAGGAGACCACTGCGCGTCAGGTTCTCGACGATCCGGACGGCGACCACGGCTGGTCGCTGGACGCGACGGTGGACGTCGAGGAGTCCGACGCCCTTGCCGAGATCGTGTTCGACGACATCACCGTCACCGCAGGCTGAGAGGAAGACCATGTCATTCGACGTCCATGTCGTGCGGGTGTTCACCGACGACCAGGGTCGATGGGGCAACCCCCTCGGCATCGTCGACGCTGCGTCCGTTGCCCCGTCCGATCGCCAGTCCGTGGCGCACGAGTTGCAGTACAGCGAGACGGTGTTCGTCGATGTTCCCACCGGCCCTGTCGACTCCACCGCTCTCCGCATCCACACGCCCGCGGTCGAACTGCCGTTCGCGGGGCACCCCACCGTGGGCACGGCAGCATGGCTGGCCGACCGCGGCACGCCCGTGGAGACGTTGCTCGTCCCCGCGGGCGAGGTTGCCGTCCGAGTCGCCGACGGCGTCACCTACGTCCGTGCACGGCCCGAATGGGCACCACACTTCGAGTTCCGTCAGGTCCGGGGCGCCGACGAGGTTCTGGCCGTGGACCCCGCCGAGTTCACCACGGGCCACCACTACGTCTGGGCATGGGTGGACGAGGAGCGCAGGGCGATCAGGTCACGCATGTTCGCCCCCGACATGGGCGTCCCGGAGGACGAAGCAACGGGCGCGGCCGCCGTCCGGGTCACCGAACTGCTCGGGCGCGATCTGAGCATCGTGCAGGGCCGCGGGTCGGTGCTGTCGACCACGCTGTCCGACGACGGGTGGGTGGAGCTCGGCGGGCGGGTGGTGGTGGACGAGTCGCGCACTCTCTAGTCCAGCACGACCGCGATCTCACGCCCCAGCTCGACGCCCTCCGCCAAGGGAAGGTGATCGCCGCTCCAGAACCGGCCGGGGTCGTACCAGTTCGCGCGGCGCCGCGGTGGCTTCAGGCCCACCTTGTCGAAAGGTTTCAGCGGCGTCGGTGACTCTCGTGGATCGAGCAGGCCCATCGCCTCGTACGTCAGGGCCACCACCTCCGCGCAGTAGGCGGTCTCGAGTCGACGGTCGTCCTTGGCCGACACCGCAGGGAGCCGCCCCGCGAACCATCTACCCGCCAGCTTCGCGGTGGTCGGGAATGCGGTGCCGTCGAGTCGCGCGATGGTCCGCATCAGCTCGTCTTCTTGTTCACGCGTGATCGGCGACTGCAGTTGCCGGAACCAGCATTTCTGGTCGTAGCGCTCGCCCCAGTGAGTGACGGCGTCGCGTAGGTCGTGCAGCTGCACGCCGCGCTGATGGCGCCCGGTCCACATGTCGGGCAGTGACTGGCCCAACTCGGCATGCCACATCAAGGGCGGCAGGTCGTCGAGGACCACGGCCATGCCCACGTGATTCACCGGGCTGTTCGTCAGCGTCTGGATCGCTCGATCCGCCGCCGACCGGCCGCGGAAGATCCAGAGATCGCCTGTCCGCGTGGTCTCCACGGCGGTGGCGAGGTTG
The DNA here is from genome assembly GCF_000686025.1 of Rhodococcus sp. UNC23MFCrub1.1. Lineage (GTDB taxonomy): Bacteria > Actinomycetota > Actinomycetes > Mycobacteriales > Mycobacteriaceae > Rhodococcoides. The sequence goes on along the minus strand of NZ_JMLQ01000003.1, from coordinate 211,783 downwards.
ACTGAGGACACTCCGTCGACGCTCATCGACGACGAGCCTAGTTCGTGGCGCTAGCCTTCATGAATGGCTGCACGATCCCGAAAGATCTCCGTGCGCGGTCTGCTGAAGGTCGCAGGTCTCGCCGGCGCCGTCGGCGTGGCAGCGTCCGGCGTCCTCGTCGCCCGCAACGAGCGTCAGCGTCGTCAGTACGAACCGGACGAGGTGCGCGAGCGGTTGCACCAGCGGCTGGCCGTGGCCACGTCCACGAAGCGCTAGCGTTCGATCGTCACCTCCTAACCGCTCGTAGTGGTGATCGAGCGAGCGAGCGCAGTCGCCGGAAATCGCTCGTCGCGCCGGTAGTCCCGCAGTCGGCGCGCGAGCGCCTCGGCAACCTGTCCGGGCGCGTCATCGCCCACCAGCAGTCGCAGCCTGTCGTCGCCCGGGCTGCGGACATGGTCGACGATCACGGCCGCAGCATCCGCAGGCGCCGTTCCGCCGCCCGTCCCCTCCCTCGGCCACGGCACGTCGGGGGTGCCGAACACCGTGGTCCGCAGATCGTCGTAGTCGGGAGACGGAGCGCTGAATCGCATGCTTCTTGTGCCCCACTGGGTGTCGACCGCGCCGAGCTCCGCGATGCTCACGCGAATCCCGAAATCCTTCACCTCAGCTGCCATCGCCTCACTGAAGGCTTCGAGCGCCCACTTCGACGCGGCGTACAGACCCAGGGTGGGCATCGTGCCGACGGCTCCGACGGTCGATATCTGCACGATGTGGCCGGACCGCCGAGGCCGCATGACCTCGACAGCCGCTTGACTGAGCCAGAGCGCACCGAAGAAGTTCGTGTCGACGATGTCGCGGGCCTCCTGCTCCGTCGTCTCCTCGATGGCGCCCACCGCCCCGTGACCCGCGTTGTCGACCAATACGTCGAGGCGGCCGAACTTCTCGACGACGGACGAGACGACCGCCCGCGCCGCGCCGCGATCGCGCACGTCCAGGTGATCGACGACGAGTCGCTCGTGAGCGGGAAGGTCTGCCTCGCCCCTCACGGTCGCGATCACGTTGTCCCCCACGTCGAGCACGCGGTCCACGAGCGCGCGACCGAGCCCTCGACTCGCACCGGTGATCAGCCACACCCGGCCGCTCATGATCCGACCCCCGCTCGACGGGTGTACTCGGCGATGACGACTCCGGAGTCGAACGCCCGCAGTCGGGTGCGCTCGAACGGCCGGTCAGCGTATCGGGCACCGGCGAACAGGCGCACACCGTCTCCGAGAACAACCGGGTTGATCTTCAGGACGAGTCGGTCGATCCGGTCGACGAGGTCACCCGCCAGCGCTCCCCCACCCGCCAGCCAGATTCCGGCGCCGTCTTCCTCACGGAGCTCGCGGACGGTGGCGACGGGGTCCGCGGTAACCGTCACGTCCGGCGACACCGTCTGCCGGTGCCGAGAAGCCACGAACTGCCGCAGGTGCGGATAGGGGCTGACGATCCCCACGTCCAGGGCCGCGGTGTACGTCGTCCAGCCCATGATCACCGTGTCGAAAACCGTTGCTTCCGAGTGGATCCCGATCGCATCCTGCACGTGTCCGGGAAGCGTGTCCGCGAACTCGTCCACGAGCACGTCCATATGGTCGCCCTCGTCGAGGAACGCGCTCCAGGTGCCGTCGGGAGCCGCGATGAATCCGTCGAGACTCGTGGCGACGTAGTAGGTCAGTTCTCGCATGGGCGAACCCCTCTCGGTCGACTCTTGCACGGTAGGTGCTCGACCAGCGACCGCGCGACCCCATTTTCGTGGTGGGTGCAATCGGGCGCGCCTGACGCCACATGATTGCGACACATTCTGCGGATCGGTGGACATCGTGGCGATCGTGTGGCAGAAAGCGCACGCAGGGGTGGGTAGCCGCCGATGCCGAGGTTCGATGCCCGGATGGCTGTCATGACACGGCGGTGACCGCGTGGCAGAGGACACGTACCGCGCGCGGCCCGGGTTTCGTACCGTCGAACGATGTGGCGACGACGCGTGCGCGGGCCTCTCGTACCCGAGGGAACGCTGGCCGCAGCAGCGGCGACGCGAGGGCTTGTTCTCGACGCGTCTCAGCTCGAGGCCGCAACCCGTCTCGAAACCATGGCCGGCCAGGGGATCTACCTCTGGGGTCCGCCCGGTCGGGGCAAGAGCTGGCTGATGGACACCTTCCTCGCGGAGGCACGCACCAGCCGGACGACGAGGACACACTGTCACCGCTTCTTCACCGACCTGCACGCCGAGCTGAACCTGCGCGCTCACGACCTCGACGCCGCGCTCGATCACATGCTCGGTGATGCGGACCTGGTGTGCTTCGACGAGTTCCACGTCCATGACCCGGCGGACGGCATCTTCGTCGACCGACTGGTCGACGCGTTGTTCCGGCGGCCCGTCAGAGTGATCCTGACGTCGAACTACCCTCCGCAACGGCTGCTTCCGAACCCTCTGTTTCACAGCATGTTCGAGCCCACCATCCACCGCATCGAGCAGGCACTGGCGATCGTGCACGTCGACGGCCCGATCGACTATCGCACCCTGGACCTCGACACACCGCGCAGCGGGTTCGCCGCGGGACGGTGGATGACCGGGGACCGATTCTCCGATCGGCGAGAACCAGGTGACGGAGACGCGGCCTCACTCTCGATCGGGGTACGTACGGTCGTCGCTCGAGCTGTGCGTCCGGACCTGGTGTGGTTCACGTTCGACGCTCTGTGCGCGCGACCCACCGCACCGTCCGACTTCCTCGAGCTCGCGGACCGATTTCCTCGGTGGGTCATCAGCGAGGTACCGGGACCCGACCGCCTCGGACGAGACGCCGCCCATCGGTTCGGCAGCCTCGTCGACGTGCTCTACGACGCGTCGATACGTACGGATTTTCTCGCGGACGTTCCACTCGGACAGTTCCTCCGGAGCCGGCATCTTCCGGTCGATGCCGAACGTATGGCGAGCCGCCTGAGCCAGTTGCAGACGACCCCGTGAGCAGCCGTCCCGCGGATCGAATCGGTTCCCGCTGATGCTGCAGCATCCACCACTCCCGATGACGTCCGTGGGAACTACGGCGACTCCACCAACTCCGGCCCCGCGGGGAAGTCCAGCATGTATTCCTCGCCCACGTCCCCCACAGCATCGGACGCGGCGGTCGTCAGGACGATGCGGTGGTCGTCCAGAGATCGGATGCGCACTGTGCGCCCCTCGAACCGGAACCTGTTCATGAGGAACCGGAGGCCGCGGCGCTCCAACGCTTCTTCCGCATCGGGCCACTCCGACACCGCCGACAGGGGTCGACCCAGTCGATCGATGGGGATCAGATTCGGAGTCGCCGTCTGCATGTCGATCCACCCGATCACCTCGCCGTCCTCGCGGGCGTGCGGGATCCAGTGATCGGGAACTGCCACGACGCTCAGCTCACCGTGGCGTCCAGCGCCCGCGCGGTGGCGGAGGCCATCTGTTCGACCTGCTCGTCGGTCATGACGAACGCCGGCGAGAACTGGATCGCGCCGTTGCCGGCCGCTCGCGCGGAGACACCTTCGCGGCGCAGAGTCTTGACGAACGGCATCGCGTAGGACGGATCGGCGAACTGCACCGCGGCGACGACACCCATCCCACTGCGGACCTCGCTGACCAGGTCGTGCGAGGCCAGGGGCGAGAGATGCCGGTGCAGCGTGGCTTCGAGGCGCGACGCGTGCGTCAGCAGGCCCTCGTTCTCGATGATGTCGAGGTTGGCCATGGCCGCGGCAGCGGCGCCGGCGTGACCGCCGTACGTGTAGCCGTGGCGCCACCAGGCGCCGCCCTCGTAGAACGGCTCGGCGACGCGCGGGGCGACGAAGACCGCACCCATCGGCACGTAGCCCGACGTCAGACCCTTCGCGGTGCACATCATGTCGGGCTCGAGGCCCAGCTTCGACGACGCGAACCACGCTCCGCCGATACGACCGAATCCGGTCACCACCTCGTCGGCCACGAACAGGATGTCGTGGTCGCGGCAGATCTGACGCACCTCGTGCAGGTAGCCCTCGGGCGGCAGGTAGACCCCGCCGGCACCGATGATCGGCTCGGCGAAGAACGCGGCGATGGTGTCCGCGCCCTCCTTCTCGATCAGTTCGAGCAGCGCCTTGCCCTCGTCCCACGCGACCGTCCGCGCGTCCGTCATCAGCTCGCCGTAGTTCTCCCGGTTCAGCGGGAGTCCGGACAGTGCGGTGCCGGCGACGTGCATGCCGTGGTACGCCTTCTGGCGGCCGACGACGACGGTCTTGCCGGGCTTGCCCATCTGGTGCCAGTAACGCCGGGCCAGCTTGGCAGCGGTGTCGATCGAGTCGGAGCCGCCCGAGGTGAAGAAGATCTTGCTGCCCGCGACGGGCGCGATCGCTGCGAGGCGGTCGGCGAGTTCCAGCGTCACCTCGGGAACGACGTCGCCGAACGTCGAGTAGTGCGCGAGCGTGGACAGCTGCCGCGCCACGGCGTCCGCGATGGCGGTGCGGCCGTGACCCACGTTCGTGAACCACAGACCCGCGGTGCCGTCGAGATACTCGGTGCCGGCCGTGTCCCAGATGCGCGCGCCCTCACCTCGGGCGACGACGAATCGGCCGCCGGACTCGACGGTGTGCATGTCGGCGAAGCCGTGCCAGAACGCGGAGGACGTGTGCTGGGGAGTGGTCACGAGAGGTCAGCCTAGGCCACTCGTGGCGTGCTTCCGCGACCGGCGGGACGCCGCCAGTTCGCCCACTCTGTCGACCGCCAGGGCGATGAGCAGGAACGCCACGACCAGGACGGCGAGCCCGATCGCGAAGGGGCCGTACCCCCGCTCCCGCGGGTCCAGGAACGGATACGGGTACCACTCGACGATGGGCCCGCGGATCAGGCTGTAGACCCCGTAGACCACGGGAAAGACCGACCACAGTACCGGCCCGCTCTCCGCGCTGCGACGACGTGGTGGCGCCAGGATCCAGTCGAGAACGATGAGGACGGGCACGATGCGGTGCAGCACCGAGTTGGTCCACGCGTCCTGGATCTGCACGTCGACGTTCGACAGCAACACCGCGTACACGATTCCGGTGATCACCATGTAGGTCGTGGCCGCCCCGCGAAGCCTGTCGAAGATCTCGGAGCGGGGATCGACGACCCCGCCGACCACGAAGACCACGACGGCCAGCACGTTGCTCAGCACGGTGAAGTAGCTGAAGAAGTTGGCGAGCGAGAATCCGGCGACGTCCGCGGACCGGACGGGGATCCAGATCAGGGCGGCCAGCCCGAGCAGCGCGGCGACGACTCGGAGAACGCGCAGCGCGACAGGGGTGGCGACGCGATCGTCCGGCGGAGTCATGGAGCGATCCTCACACGAGCGCGGTCCTCGGCGCCGAGCAACGAAGCACTAGATCGCGACGCGATGCTCCCTGTCGCCCTGCCATGCGTCCACCGCGTCGGAGACCGGCAGTCCCAGTGCCGCACAGATCTGCAGCACGGTCCCGAAGCTGGGGCTCGCGATCCGACCCACCTCGATCTTGCGGAGCGTCTCGGGTGAGATCCGGGCGTCACGGGCGACGATCTCGGGGTCTCGTCCCGCTCGTGCGGCGCGCAGGACGGCGCCGAGGCGACGACCGGCCTCGACCTGCTCGGGACTCAGAGGAATGCGGACCACGAGGTCAGCATAGCGGTATTCCTGTACCGGTCTGCTACCGTTCGTTGGTATTGAAATACCGACAGGAAGCGATGGACGGATGATCGAGCTCAAGGGCCCTGCTGAGATCGACAAGATGGCGGTGACCGGCGCGTTCGTGGCCGAGACACTGACGACGCTGTCGGAGCAGGCGCAGCCCGGCGTGAACCTGATGGATCTCGAGCATCACTGCCGCGACCTCGTCGCCACCCGCGGCGCGGTGTCCTGCTACTGGGACTACGCCCCCGAGTTCGGCAGCGGGCCGTTCCGCAACGTCATCTGCCTGTCGGTCAACGACCGTGTACTGCACGGCCTCCCGTTCGACCACACGCTCGCCGCTGGGGACGTCCTGAGCCTGGACTTCGCTGTCTCCATCGACGGATGGGTCGCCGACTCGGCGCTGACCGTCGTCGTCGGCGACAACCCTGATCCCGCGGACGTCGAACTGATCGAGAGCACCCGGCGCGCACTGGATGCCGGCATCGCCGCGGCCGTCGTCGGTGGGCGACTCGGGGACATCTCGGCGGCGATCGAGAACGTCGCCCGGGAGACCGGAAAGCAGGTCAACACCGATTTCGGTGGTCACGGCCTGGGCCGGACGATGCACGAGGACCCGCACGTGGCCAACGCCGGCCGTGCGGGATCGGGATTGACACTCCGGGCCGGCATGACACTCGCGTTGGAACCCTGGTGGTCCCGCGGGACGGCGAAGCTCGTCATGGACCCGGACGGATGGACCCTCCGGTCGGCCGACGGATCCATGACCGCCCATTCCGAGCACACCATCGCGATCACGGACGACGGGCCACGCATCCTGACACCGCGGTGACGGATAAACTGGCGTGAGCCATGTCGACATCTGCTCCCCCGTCCTCCGGACCCACCCGCCGCGACCTCACGGCACGCCTGTCCGACCTCACCTTCCGTGACGCGCACAGGCTGCGCCGTCGGCTCGACCGCAGCCGCAAGCCCGCCGAACTCGAATCGATCGCTGCCGACATCGGCCGCGCCGAAGCCACGATCGCGGCTCGTCGAGCCTCCGTTCCCACGATCACGTACCCCGAGGCACTGCCGGTGTCCGCCCGCAAGGACGACATCGCAGCCGCCATCGCGGAGAACCAGGTCGTCATCGTCGCGGGCGAGACCGGCTCGGGCAAGACGACACAGATTCCGAAGATCTGCCTCGAGCTCGGTCGCGGCGTCCAGGGCGTCATCGGACACACACAGCCCCGGCGACTGGCCGCCAGGACGGTCGCGGAACGTATCGCCGACGAACTCGGGCAGGAGATCGGCGACGCCGTCGGTTACACGGTGCGCTTCACCGACCACTCCAGCGACAACACCCTCGTCAAGCTGATGACGGACGGCATCCTGCTCGCCGAGATCCAGCGGGATCGGCTGCTGCGTCGGTACGACACGATCATCATCGACGAGGCGCACGAGCGCAGCCTCAACATCGACTTCATCCTGGGATATCTCGCCCGGTTGCTCCCCCAGCGTCCCGATCTGAAGGTCATCGTCACCTCGGCCACCATCGACCCTGGCCGCTTCGCGCACCACTTCGCGGTGAACGGGGTCGATGCGCCGATCGTCGAGGTGTCGGGCCGGACGTTCCCCGTCGAGGTCCGGTATCGGCCGCTCACGGTCGAGAACGGCGAGCAGACCATCGAACTCGACCCGGTCGACGCCACGTGCGACGCCGTCGAGGAACTGCTCACCGAACCCGAGGGCGACGTGCTGGTGTTCCTGTCGGGCGAGCGCGAGATCCGCGACACTGCGGACGCGTTGAAGGATCGCCGACTGCGGAACGTCGAGATTCTTCCGCTCTACGCCCGGCTGTCGGCAGCCGAGCAGCACCGCGTCTTCACCGGCCACACCGGTCGACGAGTCGTGTTGTCCACCAACGTCGCCGAGACGTCGCTCACCGTGCCCGGCATCCGGTACGTCGTCGACCCCGGAACCGCGCGCATCTCGCGGTACTCGCTGCGCACCAAGGTGCAGCGTCTGCCGATCGAACCCATCTCGCAGGCGTCGGCCCGCCAGCGTGCCGGCCGGTGCGGTCGCGTCGCGGACGGCATCTGCATCCGGCTGTACTCGGAGGAGGACTTCGAGGCCCGCCCCGAGTACACGGATCCCGAGATCCTGCGCACGAACCTCGCATCGGTGATCCTGCAGATGGCCTCGCTGGGACTGGGCCGCATCGACGCGTTCCCGTTCGTCGAGGCACCGGACCCGCGCAGCATCCGTGACGGCCTGGGCCTGCTCGACGAACTCGGGGCGCTCGAGTCGCAGGGCGAGGACGGGCCCGTGCTCACCTCGCTCGGCAAGGAGCTCGCCGGCCTCCCGGTCGACCCGCGCATGGCGCGCATGCTGGTCGAGGCCAACCGCAACGGATGCCTGCGGGAAGTTCTCGTCATCGTCTCGGCGCTCTCGATCCAGGACGTGCGCGAGCGGCCCGCGGAGCATCAGCAGGCCGCCGACGAGATGCACAAGCGTTTCGTGGTGGAGGGTTCGGACTTTCTCGCACTGTGGCAACTGTGGACGTATCTGGGAGACCAGCGCCGAGAGCTGTCCTCCAACCAGTTCCGACGCATGTGCCGATCGGAATTCCTGCATTACCTGCGCATCCGCGAATGGCAGGACCTGCACGGTCAGCTGCGCCAGATCACGCGCGGCCTGGGCTGGACCATGCCTGACGCGGGCGACTCCTCGGAGCCGAACCATGCCGTGATCCACCAGGCACTGCTGCCGGGCCTGTTGTCGCACATCGGTCTTCGTGAGGGCGACAAGAAGGATTTCCTCGGAGCACGTGGGTCGACCTTCGCCGTCTTCCCCGGTTCGAGCCTGTTCCGCAAGCCGCCGCGCTGGATCATGGCGGCCGAACTCGTGGAGACCAGCAGACTCTGGGCCCGGATGGGTGCGCGCATCGAACCCGAATGGGCCGAGAAGCTGGCCCCGCACCTGATCAAACGCCAGTACTCGGAGCCGCACTGGTCGACGAAGCGCGAAGTGGCGATGGCCTACGAACGTGTCACGCTGTACGGCATTCCTCTCGCCGCCCGCCGGCCCGTCACCTTCAGCGGTATCGATGCCGAGGTGTCTCGCGACCTGTTCATCCGCCACGCTCTCGTACAGGGCGAGTGGCGGACGCACCACCGCTTCTTCCACGCGAACCAGGAGATGCGCAGCGACGCCGAGGAACTGGAGTCGCGCGCCCGCCGACGCGACATCGTCGTCGACGACGACACCCTCTTCGCCTTCTACGACGAGCGTGTACCTGCGACCGTGGTGTCGGCCCGTCACTTCGACCGGTGGTGGAAGAAGGCATCCCGCACGACGCCGGACCTGCTCGACTTCGACCGCGCCACCGTCGTCAACCCGGACGCCGCCGCGGTCGTCGAGGGCGACTACCCCGACGCCTGGCGTCAGGGCGAGGCGCAGTTCCCCCTGACCTACCAGTTCCAGCCGGGCAAGGAGGACGACGGCGTCACCATCACCATTCCCATCGCCCTCCTCCCCCGCGTCGCCGACGTCGGATTCGATTGGCTCGTCCCCGGCATGCGCGTCGAGTTGGTGACGGCCCTGATCAAGACTCTTCCGAAGGAGTTGCGCCGCAACGTCGTCCCAGCGCCCGACCACGCGGTGGCCGCCGTGGCGGCGATGCGACCGAGGACGGAACCACTACTGGTCGCACTGTCGCGTGAACTCACCCGCATGGGCGCCGTGCCGATCGCACCGTCGGATTTCGACCCGTCCGCGCTGCCCCGCCACCTGAAGATGACGTTCGTGGTGGTCGACGATCGCGGCCGTCGACTGGACAAGGACACGTCCCTCTCCGCCTTGCGCACCCGACTCGGTGCCGCCGCGGCCGCTGCGGTCGGCGTCGCCGCCAAGGACTCGGAGAAGGCCCCGGTGACACGGTGGACGTCCGAGACCATCGGCACACTCGAGCCCACCGTCACCCGAACGGTCAACTCGCAGAAGGTGACCGGGTATCCCGCCCTGGTTCCCGAGAAGGGCGGGGTCGCCGTTCGTGTCCTGGGCACCGCCGCCGAGCAGCGAGCAGCGATGCGCGAGGGCACCCGACGCCTCCTGCTCGACGCCATCCCATTGTCGACGAAGAACCTGCTCACCGGACGCTCCCCGGCTCAGCGGCTCGCGCTGGGGCAGAATCCGCACGGAAGCATCGAGGCGTTCGTCGAGGACTGCCGCACCCTCGCGGCCGACGAGCTCATGATGAAGCACGGCGGCCCGGTGTCCACGCCCGAGGCGTATGCGGTGCTGGAGAAGGCGGTCCGGGGCGAGCTTGTCGGCCGGACGGCCGCGGTGCTCCGGGTGGCGGAACCATCTCTCGGTGCCGCGACGAGGGTCCGCCTCGCACTCGACGACGCGACGGGTGATGCCGCGGACGACGTGCGCCAGCAGCTGGACGGGCTGATCTTCCCCGGATACGTCTTCGAGACCGGCGAAGCGCACCTGCCACATCTTCCGCGCTACCTCGAGGCGGCCGAGCGCCGACTTCGCGCATTCCCGTCCAGCGCTCGCCGCGACGCGGCGGGGATGGACGTGCTGGACCGCGTCTATGCGGACTACGACGCCCTGCTCGGGTCGGTACCGGACTCGGTGGGCCGCAGCGATGCCGTGCGGGAGATCGCCTGGATGATCGAGGAGCTGAGGGTCAACCTGTTCGCTCAGACCCTGGGAACGCTGTACCCGGTGAGCGAGAAGCGGGTGCGCAAGGCCATCGACGACGTCCGACGTGCGGTGCGGCGCTGACTCACCGCTGAGCGGCGGGCTCCGCGTCCTGGGCGGGGGCGGCATCGTGCTCGGCGCGGTGGCGACGAAGGTCCTCGATCTCGCGCTCGAAGTCGTCCGCACTGCTGAACGAGCGGTAGACGGAGGCGAATCGGAGGTAGGCCACCTCGTCGAGATCGCGCAGTGGCCCGAGGATGGCGAGCCCTACCTCGTTGCTGGGGATCTCGGCCGACCCGGAAGCCCGCACCGTGTCCTCGACCTGCTGGGCGAGGAGGACGAGCGCGTCGTTGTCGACCTGGCGGCCCTGGCAGGCCCGACGGACTCCCTTGACCACCTTCTCGCGACTGAACGGCTCACTCACGCCACTGCGTTTCACGACGGAGAGCACTGCTGTCTCCACCGTGGTGAAGCGTCGACCGCACTCGGGGCAGGAACGACGCCGCCGGATCGCCTGGCCCTCTTCCGCTTCACGCGAATCGACGACGCGCGAGTCGGGGTGACGGCAGAACGGGCAGTGCATCGGACAGAGACCCCTCGATGGCTCGGGCATTTCCCGAGCGCCACGGCGGCTCTCGGTGTGTCCAGCGTACCGGGACGGCCTTCCGCTGCCCCGGGGGCGTGTCCGGCCGGTGTCATCGTCCGGAGACGACGCCCATCTCCACCTGCTCCGAGATGGACGGCTGTGCCGGAACGTCGGCGGAGCGCATGTTCGCCAACCCCACCAGCCCCAGAACGGACACTGCTGTGATCAGCGCCACAGCGATGGGCGTCGCGAATCCGTGTCCCCGACGAGTGCGGTGTTCGACCTGCGAGACACCGTTCGAGCGGCGACGGTAGTCGACAGTGCCGCCGTCGGGGCGGCGGGAGTCGCGCGGAGCGGGGCTGCGGCGGACCGTGGTGCGCTCACGCACGTCGGTCGTCGTGGACCCGGCCGCGCGGTCGGCCACACCCCAGTAGGAATCGTCGTCGCAGGTCCAGCGCGTGCGGACGGGTGCATGCATGTCGATGGAACGTGCGGTGCCGACAGTCAGCAGGTCACTTCGAGTCATTGCAACCACTCCTCGTGGATAGCCGGTGGCCGTCCGCGTCGCCGATGCACCGAGGTGTTCGAACAACACATTCGCCCACGCGTTCGAATGAACGCATGTTCGATGTATAGCAGTCCGGTCCGACAAAGTGCATCGAACACGCGACACGCTTCGAACAGGTGTTTGATCCGAGTCCCGTTTCGGTTTAGGTTCGACACACGCACAACGGACGTGACACCAGCACCACCTGCCCCACGTCCACTGCTACCGATGGAGGTATCTCGATGAAGGACGACAGCTCATCCGGCACGGTCGGCGGGCGCGCGTCAGCGACCGGCTCGGCCACGACCGCCGACACCGAGTCCGGTCTCACCGAACGTCAGCGGCGAGTGCTCGAGGTGATCCGTGCGTCGGTCGTCGAGCGCGGCTATCCGCCGAGCATCCGGGAGATCGGTGACGCCGTCGGATTGACGTCCACCTCGTCGGTCGCGCATCAACTGCGCACCCTCGAACGCAAGGGGTTCCTGCGCCGTGACCCCAACCGTCCCCGCGCCGTCGATGTGCGTCTGCCCGGCGAGAACGGGCGCCCCGAAGAGGTCTCTGCCGTCGCGCAGGACGATCTCGTCGCCGCGGACACCACGAATCACCTCGACAGCGCGGACACACCGTCGTCGGACGACGATCGCCTGCCCGCACCGACCTTCGTCCCCGTCCTGGGACGTATCGCCGCGGGTGGTCCGATTCTCGCGGAGCAGGCCGTCGAGGACGTGTTCCCGCTTCCGCGCGAGCTCGTCGGGTCCGGCTCGCTGTTCCTTCTCCGCGTCGTCGGTGAGTCGATGATCGACGCCGCCATCTGCGACGGTGACTGGGTGGTCGTGCGTCAGCAGAACGTGGCCGACAACGGGGACATCGTCGCCGCCATGATCGACGGAGAGGCCACCGTCAAGACGTTCAAGCGGACTGGTGGGGACGTTTGGCTGCTCCCCCACAACGACCTGTTCGAGCCCATTCCCGGGAACGACGCCGTGGTGCTGGGCAAGGTCGTCACCGTGATGCGCAAGCTCTGATTCCGGACACACGAACGCCGGCGCTGGATGTCCAGCGCCGGCGTCGTCGTGTTCGAGGTTCCTACAGGTCCAGACCGCGACCGATGATCTCCTTCATGATCTCCGTCGTGCCGCCGTAGATGGTCTGCACGCGGGAGTCCATGTACGCCTTGGCGATCGGGTACTCCTTCATGTAGCCGTAGCCACCGTGCAGCTGCAGGCACCGGTCGATGAGCTTGACCTGGTTCTCGGTGGTCCACCACTTCGCCATGGCGGCTTCCTGGACCGACAGCTCGTTCGCGTTGAGCTGCTCGATGTACTTGTCCACCATGATGCGGACGGCAGTCGTCTCGGTCGCGCACTCCGCCAGCACGAATCGCGTGTTCTGGAACTTGCCGATCGGCTTGCCGAACGCCTTGCGGTCCTTGCAGTACTGGATCGTCATCGCGAGCGCGGACTCCATCGCGGCAGCCGCGACGACGGCGATCGACAGGCGCTCCTGCGGCAGGTTCTGCATCAGGTAGATGAAGCCCATACCCTCCTGACCGAGCATGTTGGCGGCAGGGATGCGGACGTCGGTGAAGCTGAGCTCCGCGGTGTCCTGCGCCTTCATACCGATCTTGTCGAGGTTGCGGCCGCGCTCGAAGCCCGGCATGTCGCGCTCGACGACGAACAGGCTGAAGCCCTGCGCGCCCTTCTCCGGATCGGTGCACGCCACCACGATGACGATGTCGGCGTTGATGCCGTTGGTGATGAACGTCTTGGAGCCGTTGAGCACCCAGTCGTCACCGTCACGGACGGCCTTGGTCTTGATGCCCTGCAGGTCACTGCCCGTGCCCGGCTCGGTCATCGCGATCGCGGTGATCAGCTCACCGGAGCAGAAGCCGGGCAGCCAGCGCTGCTTCTGCTCGTCGTTCGTCAACTCGATGAGGTACGGAGCGACGACGTCGTTGTGCAGCGTGAACCCGATGCCGCTGTACCCACCGGCCGTGGTCTCCTCGGTGACGATGGCGTTGTAGCGGAAGTCCTTGACTCCGCCGCCGCCGAACTCCTCCGGCACTGCCATGCCCAGGAAGCCCTGCTTACCGGCCTCGACCCAGACACCTCTGTCGACGATGTTCTGCGTCTCCCACTCCGCGTGATGCGGCGCGACGTGCTGCTCGAGAAACTTCTTGTACGAGCTGCGGAACAGGTCGTGCTCGGGCTCGAACAACGTGCGCTTCATGATTCTCCTCGTCGTGCGTACGGCGGATCTGTCTCGAGCCTAGAACCAGGTACGAGCGGGGTCGATGACCAGTGCGAGCACGTTCGGTGACCTCGGCGTCGCTAGGCGGATCCGGTGTGTTGAGCCGCGGTATCCGCGGCTCAGCGCACCCAGCCGCCTCAGAGCCCGAGCACCCATCGGTGCCCGACGCGCTCGGCCACCACACCGCCGCCGGTCGCGGACGCGAGGACACCGTCGAGCCGGTCGCCGTCACCGATCACCCGGAGCCGCACGTCGGATCCGTAGGCGACGTCGTCGACGGCGAATCCGTGCACTCGCAGAACGCCCTCCACCCGACCGGCATCAGCATGGGACAAGCCCATCTCGAGGACGTCGACTCGCGCGAGCTCGCCCACCTCCACGCGGTCGAGCGCCGCACTCACCGCGCCCGAGTAGGCGCGCACCAGGCCACCGGCGCCGAGCTTGACGCCCCCGAACCACCGACTGACGACGGCCACCACATCGACGAGGTCGCGGCCGGTCAGCACGCCGAGCATCGGAACACCTGCCGTACCGCCAGGTTCGCCGTCGTCCGATGCGCGCTGACGACGGTGCTCCTGATCTGCGCCGACGACGAAAGCCCAACAGTGGTGGCCCGCATCGGGGAACTCTGCCGACACCGCAGCGACCACGTCGAGCGCCTCGGACTCGGTGTGGACGGTGACCACGCGGGCGAGGAACCGGCTCCGCTCGATCACCGTTTCCGCATCGACGTGTCGGGTCGAGACGAGGGCATGCGGCACGGAGCCAGCCTAGATCCGGTGCAGAAATCGTCGGTGAGCGACGAAATCTGCACCGGATCGCGTGACCCGGCGGTTGTGCCGAGCCTGCAGGACGAGGGGCGGCAGAACCCAGGCGACGATTGCCAGAGTCACCCACCAGTACTGACCCGGCACGCCGTTCAGAGCGAAGCCGACGACGATCACCGCCGAACCACTGGCACTCCGCAGCAGGTCGACGTCACGGCGACGCACCGCGGGGCCGCGCAACCAGGAGATGCGCTGGTCGCCGCTCTCGCGCACGGTCCGCCTCGTCGACGCAACGGCGAGAACCACAGCAACGATCAGGGCAACAGCCGCAACGGCCGCACGAGCAACAGAGTTCGGCAGCGCGAAGGTCGCCACGACGATTGCAACCCAGACGACGCCGATCAGCGGAACCTTCCACGCCGGCGTCGACGGCCACTCGTCCGGCGCGAGGCGCACGGGTCGCATCGGGTCGAGGTGTGGGTGGCTCACCGCTTCAGCGTGGCACAGACCGCTCAGTCTCGTCGCCGCTCCGACAGCGCGCGCAGCACCGGGTACGCGACCAGGATGCCGACCGAGCCCCACACGATGCCGCCGAGTTCGACGGATCCGATGGTCAGCGTCAAGTCACCGACACCGGCGACGAGGGCGGCCGCCGCGACCATCAGGTTGAGCGGCTTGGTGAAGTCGATCCCCGCTTCCTGCCAGATCCGCACGCCGAGAAGGCCGATGAGACCGTAGAGCACGAGCGTCGCGCCGCCGATGACACCGCTCGGGACCGTGAAGATCAGCGCGCCGAACTTCGGGGAGAACGAGAGCACCAGCGCCGTGGCGGCGGCGACCCAGTAGGCAGCGGTGGAGTACACGCGGGTGGCGGCCATGACGCCGATGTTCTCCGCGTAGGTCGTGGTGCCCGAACCACCACCGGCACCGGCGAGGACGGTCGCCGCGCCGTCCGCCATGAGGGCGTCACCGGCGACGTCGTCGAGGGACCGACCCGTCATCGCCGCGACCGCCTTCACGTGACCGACGTTCTCGGCGACGAGCACCACGACGACGGGCAGGGCGACGAGCACGACGGACAATTGGAACGAGGGGCCAGTGAACTCGGGCAGTCCGATCCACGACGCGCTACCGAGTGCGTCGACGCGTGCGGGATCGAGAGCACCGGTGACGGCAGCGAACACCCACCCCACGACGACGCCGACGAGGATGCCGAGGCGACCGATCAGCCCCGGTACCGCGACGGTGACCAGCAGGACCGCCACGAGGGTCACGGTCGCGACGAGCGGCTGAGCCTCGTACGAGGTCGCGGCGGTGGACGCGAGATTCAGGCCGATGAGCGCCACGATCGCGCCGGTCACGAGCGGCGGCATGACGGCGTCGAGGACGCGGCTCCCCGCCAACCGGACGAGCAGGCCGACCAGGAACAACACCACGCCCACCACGAGCACCGCGCCGAGCTGCGCAGCGGGACCGTCGCCCGCCGTCGCCGCCAAGGGTGCGATGAAGGCGAAGGACGAGCCCAGGTAGCTCGGGATCCGGCCGCGCGTGGCCAACAGGAAGATCGCGGTACCCAGACCGGAGAAGAACAGCGTCGTCGTGACCGGGAACCCGGTGATGGTCGGCACCAGCAGAGTGGCGCCGAACATCGCGACGACATGCTGCATCCCGATCCCGATCGTGCGCGGCCACGAGAGCCGTTCGTCCGGAGCGACGACCGCGTCGGGCGCCACGGTGCGACCGTCACCGTGGACGGACCAGCGAGGGAAGAACTGCCTGGATCGAGTTGTCGTCACGGCGGGAATGATGTCATGCGGGAAGGCCGGAGGCAGGTCGGCAGGTCACCGGGAAGGCCGGAGGCCGGTCGGCAGGTCACCGGGAAGGCCGGAGGCCGGTCGGAGGGCGGGAGCGCATCACCCGAGCAGGCCGGCTGCCACCTCGCGTGCTTCGGCCGGGCTGGAGGTGGACAGCACGGCCTCGGCCGCGGCCTTGCACTGCTCGAGCGTCACGGTGCCGAGCTTTGCGCCGACACCGGCCACGGCGGCCGACGCGGCCGAGAGGGACGTGACGCCGAAGCCGACGAGGACACAGGCCAACAACGGGTCCGCGGCGGCCTCTCCGCAGACTCCGACAGGCTTGTTCACCGCTGCGCCGGCCTTCGCCGCGTGGGCGACGAGCGTCAGGACTGCGGGCTGCCACGGATCGGTCAGTGCGGCCAGGTCGGCGGACATGCGGTCGGCCGCCATCGTGTACTGCGCGAGGTCGTTGGTTCCGATGGACAGGAAGTCGACGTGATCGAGGATCCGGTCCGCGAGCAGCGCCGCGGCGGGCACCTCGATCATGACGCCGGGGGTGAGCCCGCGTTCCCGCACGTCGGCGGCGAAGGCCTGCGCCTCGGCGGACGTGGCGATCATCGGGGCCATCACCCACGGAGACGACTCGGTCGAGGCCGCTGCGGCCGCGATGGCGTCGAGCTGGCGGTGCAGGATGCCGCGATCGCCCTCGGCGATACGGATGCCGCGCACTCCGAGGGCCGGGTTGGCCTCGTCGGCGTGGTTCGCGAAGCGCAGCGGCTTGTCCGAGCCGGCGTCGAGCGTGCGGACGACCACCTTGGTGCCCTCGAACGCGGTGAGCACCTCGGCGTAGATCGAGGCCTGCTCGTCGACGGTGGGCTCGACGTCGCGGTCGAGGAAGCTGAGTTCGGTGCGGAAGAGTCCGACGCCGTCGGCCGCGGTCGACCGGGCTGCGCGAGCGCCGGCGCCGTCCTGCACGTTCGCGAGGATGTCGACACGGTGACCGTCGGACGTCCGGCCCGGCCCACTCCAGTCGGCCACCTCGGCGAGGTGGGTGGCCGATTCCTCGACCGCGGAGCGTGCCGTGGACGGATCGGGCTCGATCTCGATGCGGCCGGTGGTGCCGTCCACCATGACGAGCGTCCCGGCGGAGACGTCGTCGAGGCCCGTCGCCGCGACGATGCACGGGATGCCGAGCTGACGGGCGATGATCGCGGTGTGGCTGGTGGGTCCACCGAGCGAGGTCGCGAGGCCGACGACCAGCGTGGCGTCGAGTCCCGCGGTGTCGGCGGGTGCGAGGTCCTCCGCCAGGAGAACCGAGGGCTCCGACGGGGTGGGCACGCCGGGCTCCGGGAGATCGGACAGCTCGGCGATCACGCGGTCGCAGATGTCCATGAGGTCGGTGATGCGCTCGGCCATGCGTCCGCCGAGCTTGGCGAACATGGCGACGAACTGGTCCGTCGCGGTGACGGCGGCGTACGCGGCGTCGGAACCCTTGCCGATGGCCTTGACGCCGGCGCCGATCCACCCGCGGTCCTCGGCCATCGCGGCGTTGGCGGCGAGCACCTCGGACGCGGAGCCGGTTGCCAGTGCGGCACGGGCCTGCAGACGTCGACCGACCTCGGCCGCCGCGGCGCGGAAGCGCTCCTTCTCTGCATCGCGCGCGTCCTCGGCGATCTCGACGGCCGTGTCGGGACGTGAGGGGCGCGGCGCCGGGCGGATCGCGGGGCCGTAGCCGACGCCGGGCACGACCGGCGTGCCCTGCACCGCGTGGGCCGTCGGCTGTGCCTCGTTCGCGGTGAGCGATCCCGTCATCTGCTTCCTCCTGCTGCGCGGTGGTGCGGGGGCATCTCGCCTACCCGCTGTGCATCGCGTCTCCCGCGATGGCTCTTGTGACTCAGATTACTCGAACCTCTTGACATGTCAACAGAGACGGGCGTAAAACAACATAAACCAACAGTGAAACAACGGATCGGACGGAGGGGCGGTGAACACGATGTACGCGGAAGAGCGGCAGAACGCCATCGCCGGCCTCATCGGACAGCGCGGTCGCGTCTCCGTCGCCGACCTGGCCGACACGTTCGGTGTCACCACCGAGACCGTGCGCCGTGACCTGGCCTCGCTCGACCGTATGGGCGTCGTGCGCCGAGTCCACGGTGGCGCAGTGCCCGCCACGTCGGTCACCGCGGTGGAGCCAGGGATGGCCGAGCGCGAACACACCCGCGCGAAGGAGAAGGACCGCATCGCCGCTGCCGCCCTCGCCTACCTGCCTGCACCCGGCGGATCCATCGCGCTCGATGCCGGCACCACCACCGGTCGCCTCGCCGCGCTGATCCCCGTCGAGTCGGATCTGACGGTGGTGACCAACTCGCTTCCCATCGCGACGCGTCTCGCCGCGGTTCCGTCCCTCGATCTCCACCTGCTCGGTGGCCGCGTCCGCGGTGTCACGCAGGCGACCGTCGGCGAGGACACCCTGCGAGTGCTCGGGACCGTGCGTGTCGACGTGACGTTCATGGGCACCAACGCGATCAGCGTCGGCCACGGTCTCTCGACTCCCGACACCGACGAGGCCGCCGTCAAGCGCGCGATGGTGAGCGCGGCGGACCGCGTGATCGTCGTCGCGGACTCGGCCAAGATCGGCCTGCAGTTCTTCATGTCCTTCGCCGCACTCGACTGTGTGGACGTCCTCGTCACCGACGACGGCATCACCGACACCGACTGCACCCGTCTGCAGCAACACGGATTGGAGGTGGTGGTCGCATGATCCTCACCCTGACGGCCAACCCCAGCATGGATCGCACGGTCTCCCTCGACGTGCCGTTGGTGCGCGGATCGGTGCATCGCAGCGCACTGACCACGACGGAGCCCGGCGGCAAGGGGGTCAACGTCGCACGCGTCGTCACCTCCGCCGGTCGGACCGCCACCGCGGTACTCCCGTGCAGCGGTTCCGATCCGCTGCTCAGCGCGCTCGGCACCCTCGGAGTCCGGTACCACGCCGTACCCACGTCGGGTGTCGCGCGCACGAACCTGACCATCAGCGAGTCCGACGGCACGACGACCAAGATCAACGAGCCCGGGGCCGGACTCGCGCCCGAGACGGTCGACGCCCTGATGGCGTCCGTCCTGGAACTCGCGCAGCGCGCCGACTGGGTCGTCCTGTCCGGATCGATCCCGCCCGGAATCGACGCCACCTGGTACGGCCGCCTCGTCACCGCGCTGCACGAGGTGTCGGCCAAGGTCGCGGTGGACACCTCCGACGATCCGCTCTCGGCACTCGCCGCCGGCTTCCCGGCGACGGCACCCGATCTGATCAAGCCGAACGCGGAAGAACTCGCGCACCTCACCGGCCACGACGGCGCCATGCTCGAAGCCAGTGCCGCACAGGGTGACCCGTATCCCACGGTCGAGGCCGCGCGCGTTCTCGTCGACCGCGGAGTGGCTGCCGTCCTGGCGACACTCGGTGGGTCCGGGGCCGTCCTGGTCACCGCGACAGGGTCGTGGTTCGCCACCCCTCCCCCGATCACCCCGCGAAGCACCGTCGGCGCGGGCGACTCGTCGTTGGCCGGATACATCCTGGCCGATCTCGACGGCGAGGACGGTGCCGGTCGACTCGCCCGGGCCGTCGCCTACGGATCCGCAGCCGCCGCCCTACCGGGCACCCGGTTGCCGACGCCGTCCGACGTCGACGTCACTGCCGTCCCCGTCCACACCCTCGACTCGTCACCCGCCGTACCCCAGTCCTGAAACCCCAGTCCTGATCCCCCAGCTCCACTCCACTCCCAGAGGAAACGACATGTCCAGTCCCACCACGGCTCACGATGCCAAGCCCGGCATCATCGCCGAGGACCTCATCCTGCTCGACGCCGATCTCGGCTCGACGAAGGACGATGTCATCGCCCGCCTCGCTCGCGTCCTCACCGACGCGGGCCGTGCATCGGATGCCGACGCCCTGCGCGACGCCGCAATGGCTCGTGAGGCGCAGTCGGCCACCGGCCTGCCCGGCGGCATCGCGATCCCACACTGCCGCTCCGCCGCGGTCACGACGGCATCGCTCGGATTCGCTCGCCTGAACCCGAAGGTCGAGTTCGGCGCACCCGACGGCGACGCGGACCTGGTCTTCCTCATCGCCGCACCGGACGGCGCAGGCGCGGAGCACATGAAGCTGCTGTCCTCGCTCGCTCGCGCGCTGGTCAAGCCCGCGTTCGTGACGTCGCTGCGCGAGGCCGCCACCCCCGCCGACGTCGTCGCACTGGTCGAGGGTGTCCTGGCCCCGAAAGCTCCGAAGGCCGCTGCGACTCCCGTCACCACCACGAAGACCGCTCCTCCCGCTCCGACCGCCACGGCGGACGCTGCCAAGCACATCGTCGCCATCACCGCGTGCCCCACCGGCATCGCCCACACCTACATGGCTGCCGACTCCCTCAAGGACGCCGGCGACCGTGCGGGCGTCACCGTGCACGTCGAGACGCAGGGCTCGAGCGGCTCCACGGCACTGGACCCGGCTCTCATCGCGTCGGCCGAGGCCGTCATCTTCGCCACCGACGTGGGCGTCAAGGGCCGCGAGCGCTTCGCGGGCAAGCCTGTCATCGAGTCCGGCGTCAAGCGCGCGATCAACGAGCCCGACAAGATGGTTGCCGAGGCTCTGCGCGCCGGCGGTGACCCGAACGCCGCACGCGTCTCCGGTACCGCACCGGGAGCGTCCGCTGCCGCCGCTGCCGGTGGACTCGGCTGGGGCACGCGGTTGCGCCAGATCCTCCTGACCGGTGTCAGTTACATGATCCCGTTCGTCGCGGCCGGTGGACTCCTCATCGCCCTCGGCTTCCTTCTCGGTGGATACGAGATCAAGGGTGTCGCCGAGGACATCATGACCAACAACAGCCTCACCAACCTGCCCGACGGCGGGCTCCGCATCTTCATCGGTGCGGTGCTGTTCCAGCTCGGCGGCCTGGCCTTCGGCTTCCTCGTCCCGGCTCTGTCCGGTTACATCGCCTTCGCCATTGCGGACCGTCCCGGTCTGGCACCCGGCTTCACCGCCGGTGCGGTGGCCCTGTTCGTCGGTGCCGGCTTCATCGGTGGCCTCGTCGGTGGCCTCATCGCCGGCTTCGTGGCGCTGTGGATCAGCCGGATCGCGGTGCCGCCGTGGCTGCGTGGCCTGATGCCCGTCGTCATCATCCCGCTGGGAGCGACCCTCGTCGTCGGCGGTCTGATGTTCCTCGTGCTGGGTCGCCCGCTCGCTGCCATCACCACCGGCCTGACCAACTTCCTCAACGGCCTCTCGGGCTCGTCGGTCATCATCCTCGGCATCATCCTGGGCCTCATGATGTGCTTCGACCTCGGTGGACCGGTGAACAAGGCCGCCTACGCCTTCGCCACCGCCGGGCTCAGCGTCGACAACGAGGCATCGCTGCGCATCATGGCCGCCGTCATGGCTGCCGGTATGGTTCCCCCGCTCGCCATGGCACTCTCGTCGACTCTGCGACCGAAGCTCTACAGCGAGGCAGAGCGCGAGAACGGCAAGGCTGCATGGCTTCTCGGAGCTGCGTTCATCTCCGAGGGTGCGATCCCGTTCGCCGCGACCGACCCGCTGCGCGTCATCCCCTCGATGATGGCCGGCGGCGCTGTGACCGGCGCCCTGATCATGTCCTTCGGGACGACGCTCAGCGCGCCCCACGGCGGACTGCTGGTGTTCTTCGCGATGAACAACTTCTTCCTGTTCCTGCTGGCTCTGGCGATCGGCACCGTGGTCTCCGCGGCGCTCATCACCGCGGCCAAGCAGTTCGCCGGCAAGAAGCCTGCGGAGATCGTCGACGAACCCGTCGCCGTCGCAGCCTGACACCCACGTCACCACCCCCACAGCTGGCAGTATCGACACCAGCACTCACCTGACGAAGAAGGAGATCACCACGATGCCCAGCACCACGGTCACGGTCGGATCCGCCATCGGCCTGCACGCCCGTCCCGCCGCCGTCATCGCCGAGGCGGTCGCCGACTCCGGCGTCGACGTCACCCTCGAGGTGGAGGGCGAAGAGGCCGTCGACGGCGGCTCCGCGCTCATGATCATGACGCTGGGGGCCACCAAGGGCACCGAGGTCACGATCACCAGCGACGATCAGGCCACGCTCGACAAGGTCGCCGCACTGGTCGCGTCGGACCTCGACGCCTGATCTTCCGCACAGACGACGACGGCCCCCACACACCGTGGGGGCCGTCGTCATGTGTGCTTCTGTGTCTACCGCGACCGGAACAGTCGACGCACGAAGAACAGGGTGAGCACCACGACCACACCGACCGACGCCGCGGCGGCGATCAACGGAACGAGGATGGACCCGGAGGGCTCGGCGGGTGCTTCGGAGTCCGCGGTCTCGGTGGCCTCCGGGCCGGCCTCGGCGGAGGGTGCCACATCGCGCAGGACGAGGACGGCGGGAAGGGCTGCGGCCGTGTCCACACCCTGCTCGGACCCGAGCAGCACCTCGTCGTCCGAGGTGAAGGCGATCGACTCGCCCTGCGGCTGCGGCGGGAGCGCGACGACGCGGGCAGGGGCCGACGCGAAGGCCGCGGCCACGTCACCGTCCCGCACGGACCACATGTACAGATCGGTGTAGGTGCGCACGGCAGCGATGGACCCGTCGGCGCTCACGGCGCCGCCGGTGACCAGGCGACTGCCGTCGAGCAGCGGCGGACCCCCGGGTGTGGTCGTCGCGGACGGCGCGAAGTCGGCCACGCGGCGCAGCGGGGTGGGACCGGGACTCGGGAGATCGGACACCGACGTGTCCGCGGTGTACACGGCACCGGTTCCGAGACCGTCCTTCGTGACGACGACGGGACGGCCGTCGGGCCCGATGAGGAGTGCTTCGGCATCGTGCGCACCGTCGGGATAGGTGAGCCGGTGCAGTTCACCGGCACCACCGGCCGCAGGATCCATCCGGGTGAGGGCCACGGCGTCGCGTCGACGGTCGTTGTCGCCGATGTCCGCGAGCCACAACGACCCCTCGAACGACGAGAGATCCTCGACGTCGTACGGATCCACCGGATTCGGAAGCCACTCCGCGACAGCACACTCGGAGTCGAGGCGCGCGACACGGTCGTCGGCGCCGCTGTCCCCGATCGCGTACACCGTCCCGTCGAGCACCGTCATACCCGAGAGTTCGGACAGTCCCGGATCGGTCGGCACACAGTACGGCTCCGCATCCGGTGCCTCGGTCTGCGCCGCCGCGGGAGACGCTGCCACGAGCGCCACCACGGCAGCGCCGAGCACCGGCGCGAACCGACGGCTCACGCGCTGTGGGCGTATCGCGTGAGTATCGAGGCCAGCGCCGTCGGCACGGTCGCGTCGATGCGCGTACCGCCGCTCTCGTGACTCGTGCTCGAGATCCGTCCGTCCGCATGGATGCGCGACACCAGGTCGCCGCGGTCGTAGGGCAGCAGGACGCTGACCGACACCTCGGGCGGGCGGACCAGCTCGCCGAGTCGTGTCCGCAGCTCCTCGATGCCCTCACCGGTCTTCGCGGACACGAAGACCGCACCCGGCAGCAGGCCCCGCAGCTGCGTCAGCGTGACGGGATCCGCGGCGTCGATCTTGTTGACCACGATCAGTTCCTCGGGCGCCGCGGCGTTCTGCTCGCGCACCACCGAGACGATGACCTCGCGGACCGCCTCGATCTGCCCGATGGGGAGCGGGTCGGACCCGTCCACCACGTGCAGCAGCAGATCGGCGTCCGTCACCTCCTCGAGCGTGGAGCGGAACGCCTCGACCAGCTGGGTCGGCAGGTGGCGGACGAAGCCGACGGTGTCGGTGAGCACGCACTCGCGGCCGTCCTCGAGCGTCGCCTTGCGCGTGGTCGGATCCAGGGTCGCGAACAGTGCGTTCTGCACCAGCACACCGGATCCGGTCAACGCGTTGAGCAGCGACGACTTCCCCGCGTTGGTGTAGCCGACGATGGCGATGGACGGCACGTTGCCCTGCAGCCGGCGCTCACGTTTGGTGTCGCGGGCCTGCTTCATGCCCCGGATCTCGCGACGTAGCTTCGCCATGCGCTCGCGAATGCGACGACGATCGGTCTCGATCTTCGTCTCACCGGGACCACGCAGGCCCACACCGCCGTTGCTGCCGGCGCGGCCACCCGCCTGACGCGACATGGACTCACCCCAGCCGCGCAGACGCGGAAGCATATACTCCATCTGCGCCAGGGCGACCTGCGCCTTGCCCTCGCGGGAGGAGGCATGCTGAGCGAAGATGTCGAGGATCAGCGCGGTGCGGTCGATGACCTTCACCTTCACGATCTTCTCCAGTGCCGTCAGCTGCGCAGGCGTGAGTTCACCGTCGCACACGACGGTGTCCGCGCCGGTCGCGATGACCACCTCGCGCAGTTCCTTCGCCTTGCCGGAGCCGATGTAGGTCGAGGCGTCGGGTCGGTCGCGACGCTGCACCAGCCCTTCGAGCACCTCGGAACCCGCCGTCTCGGCCAGAGCCGCGAGTTCGGTCATGCTGGACTCCGCCTCCTCGGCGGAACCGCTGGTCCAGACACCGACGAGCACCACGCGCTCGAGCCGCAACTGGCGGTACTCGACCTCGGTGACATCGGTGAGCTCGGTGGAGAGTCCGGCCACACGGCGCAGTGCGCTGCGATCGTCGAGCTGCATGTCGCCGGTGGACCACTCGGCGTCCTGCTCGAACCCGTCGCTGTGGGAGGAACCTGTCGTGTCGGCCCTGTCGGCCGCTGCATTCGTTGTCGTCATACGAGACCCATGATCCACGAGAACGTCCTGACGTGCACTGTCATTTACGCAACCGTGTCGCGGGGAATACCCGCACCCCGGCCGTCACGCTTCCAGCCCCGCCCACCAGGCGTCCGACAGCTCCCCCGACGCCACCAGCACCGACGGCCCCCGCATCGACGCGGAACCGTTCGACACGCGCACCGACACGACACCACCGGGAACGTGGACGGCCAGCTCGCCGTCGCCGGACCCGTCGAAGCGCAGGGCCGCGACCGCGGCGGCGACGATGCCCGTGCCACACGATCTGGTCTCCCCCACGCCGCGCTCGTGGACACGCATGCTCACCGCACCGTCCTTCGGCACGGTGACGAACTCGATGTTGACCCCGTGCGGGTACACCGCACCGTCGAAGGTGGGTTGCGCCGTGAGGTCGAGGTCGCCGAGGGTCTCCGCATCGAGATCGGCGGACACGCAGGCCAGGTGCGGATTGCCGACGTCGACGCCGATGCCCGTGAAGGACCTGCCGTCGACCTCGGTGTCGGAGGTCTCGAAGACCTGCGGGGTGCCCATCTCGACGGTGACCACGGCGTCGGTGGCGTCGTGCGAGTGCACGGTGACCGGTTTTCCGCCGGCGCGCGATCCGACGACGAACTCGTCCGAGTCCACGAGACCGGCCGCACGAACGTAATGGGAGAACACCCGGACACCGTTGCCGCACATCTCCGCGATGGACCCGTCCGCGTTGCGGTAGTCCATGAACCAGTCGCCGGCGGACACGCCCTCGGGCAGCGCGTCGAGCACGCCGCGGTCGACGAGAGCACCGCTGCGGGCGACCCGCAGTACCCCGTCCGCGCCGAGCCCGGCTCGGCGATCGCACAGTGTCGCCACACGGTGTGCGCTCAGATCGAGGAGTGCGTCCGGATCCGGCAGCACGACGAAATCGTTCTGCGTTCCGTGTCCCTTGGTGAACTGCATGGGATCAGTCTCCCACCGGCGCGGACGTCCGCGCGATCAGCCGTTGGCGGGTGATCTCGTACAGCCCGACGGCGCCGGCGGACGGTGCTCCGAGGGAGCTCGCCGCGCCGCCTATCGGGATGGACACGACGACATCGCAGGCATCCCGCCACGCGGCACTCATGCCGCGGGTCTCGTTGCCCACCACCAGCACCGTTCCTCCTGTGAAGTCGTGCTCGTGCGCTGCCACCGTGCCGGTCTCGTCGGTGCCCACGATCGTCATGTCGGTGCCCTGCTGCCGCAGCCTGTCCACCATCGCGCGAACCTGCTCCGGACCTCCGACCTGTCCCACGGGGAGTGCGAACAGGGACCCGGTGGTCGCGCGGACGCACGCGGGATCGAACGGGTCCGCGGCATGCCCGCTGACCAGCAGCCCGGACGCTCCGAAGGCGTCCGAGGACCGGATCAGGGTGCCGAGATTGCCCGGCGACGTCGGCCGATCGAACGCGACCACCACCGGCGCGTCGCCCGACGGAGTCCAGTGGCCGGGATCGAGGAGCCGGGACCGTGCGAGGAGCAGGACCTCCGGTGGTTGATCGACGCGTTCGCCGAGCTCCGCCATCAACTCCGGCGCGACACCCACCGCGGACACGCCTGCGGCCCGGCAGCGGTCCACAGTCGACGTGGCCCAGGACGACAGGGGGTCGCCGGTTCGATAGAGCACGGACTCGAGAGGCCACTCGTGCTCGACGGCCAGCGTCACCGGCCGCACTCCCTGCACGAGGAAGACTCCCGCCTTGGTGCGCTTGCCGCGGGTGACGAGGTAGGACTGCCACTGCTGGAACCGCGCGTTCCTCGACAGGACGAGCGCATCGCTCATCGGTGTTCTCCCCTCGTGCGCAGTGCGGCGTCCAGCAGGTCCGATGCGCCCCCGCGCAGCCAGTGCACGCGGGGATCACGACCGAACCAGGACCGTTGGCGGCGAACATAGCGACGGGTACCGACGAAGGTCGCCTCGCGCGCGGCCGCCTCGTCGATCTCGCCGTCCAGCAGCTGCAGCACCTGCGCGTAGCCGATCGCCCTCGGGGCGGTGACTCCCTCGCGCAGTCCTCGACCCACGAGGGTCTCGACCTCGGCGACGAGCCCCTCGGCGAACATCGCGTCGGTGCGTGCCGCGATGCGCGCGTCCAGCTCGTCGGTGTCACGGTCGATGCCGAGGACGACGGTGTCCCAGCGCGGCTCGCCGATGGTGGGCGCCGACGCGGCGAACGGCTTCCCGGTGAGGCGTCCCACCTCGAGCGCGCGGACGATGCGTCGGCCGTCGGTCGGCAGGATCGATGCCGCGGCCGCCGGATCGGACTCGGCGAGTGCGCGATGCAGCGCCGCGACCCCCTCGGCGGCGAGCCTGGCCTCGAGTTCGGCACGCACCGCGGCATCCGTGGCCGGGAACTGCCATCGGTCCAGCAGAGCCTGGACGTACATCATCGATCCGCCGACGACGACGGGCACGACGGACTGCTCGAGCAGCTCCTCGATCTCCCGCACCGCGGCGTCCTGGTACGCCGCCACCGTTGCCGTCTCCGTGACGTCCAGGACGTCGAGTCGGTGGTGCGGGATGCCGCGACGCTCCGCCACCGGCGTCTTCGCGGTACCGATGTCCATGCCTCGGTACTGCTGCATCGCGTCGATGTTCACGATGTGCCCGCCGAGGCGCTCGGCGAGATCGAGCGC
Source organism: Rhodococcus sp. UNC23MFCrub1.1 (assembly GCF_000686025.1). Lineage (GTDB taxonomy): Bacteria > Actinomycetota > Actinomycetes > Mycobacteriales > Mycobacteriaceae > Rhodococcoides. The sequence goes on along the minus strand of NZ_JMLQ01000003.1, from coordinate 184,091 downwards.
GAGGGCCGACTTGCCCGTGGCCGTGGGTCCGATCACCGCGACCGGTGTCGGTCGCGTCACAGCGACCACGAGGCGACGTGATACCCGACTCCGTAGGGGGCACCGCGAAAGAGACTGTGCGGCACCACTCGTGCGGGTCCGACCAGCGTGGCCGCCACCTGCCATGCCACCCGCCCGTCCACGCCGAGGGCATCACACAGAGCAGGGTCCAGGGACGCCAGCGCATCGACGTCGGCTCTGCCGAGCGCATCGTCGATCGCGTGCTGCACCGCCTCGGCCCGGTCGTCGAACGCGCCGGGCGCCTTGTCGGTCAGGGTCGTCGCCCCGTCACCGACGACGAGCAGCCCCACCGGGCCGGGCGCGGCGTCGACGCGGCCGCGCAGGTCGAGCGCCACTGCCGCCACGTCCTGGACACTCGCGTTCCGAGCGACGAGCTGTACGGGGACCGACCACTGCGGAACAGCCTGCCCGCGGAGCAGCCCGACGGTCAGCGCGGCCAACTCCATCGCGCGATCGACAGGCCCGCGATCCGGGGCGAGACCGACCACGACATCGGCCCCGAAACCGGCGTACGTACCCGCGGCATCGCCGTCGATCCAGGTCGTGGTCGCACCGACCCCGACCCCGATCCAGCCGTGACAGGACTGCCCCAGGTCGTCGCACACCTCGCGCACGGCTGCACGCAGATCGTCCAGTTCGCCTGTGGCGGAACCGGCGAGCTCCGCGAGCAGCAACGGAGGCGACGGGACGAAGGCGAGGGCGGACAGCACGGACGCCACGGTAGTCGACCGTCCGAGGGCGTCCCTTTTCCGCGCGTCCCTCGGGGTTTGCATGGTCGCCGACGCGCGGAGGGGGTTGAATGGGCCGAGAACGACCGAGCAGAGAACCACGTAGCGCCAGGCAGCCGTGACGCGCGGCAGAGACGGAGAGAACCATGACCGAGCACGAGACGACCGAGAACGCCCCCGGCGAGGCGCAGGCGAGCCCCACACCTCCCCGGCCGGGGCCCCGACCGGGTCCTCGACCCGGCGGCGCACCGCGCCCGGCGCCCACCCGGCCCAGTGCCCCGGCCGATCCGTCCGCACCGTCGTCGTCCACAGGCGACGGGGAGTCGCACCCGACGCCGCATCCGGCTGCACACCACGTGCCGACGACGCCCGCTGTCGTCCCGGTCGTCACCGATCCGTCCCGCTGGGGCCGGGTCGACGAGGACGGTTCCGCGTGGGTACGTACCACCGACGGAGAGCGGCAGGTCGGTTCCTGGCAGGCCGGTGACGCGGCCGAGGGCCTCGCACACTTCGGGCGCCGCTACGACGATCTCGCCACGGAGGTCGCACTCCTCGAAGCGCGACTCGCCTCCGGCGCCGGCGACGCCAAGAAGACGAAGACCGCCGCCGTCGCGCTCGCCGAGACCCTGCCCACCGCTGCTGTGATCGGCGACATCGACGCGCTGGCGACCCGCCTGCAGGCCGTGATCGAACACTCCGACGAGGTCGCCGCCGAGCATCGCAAGCGCAAGGATTCCGAGCGGACCGAATCGACGGCACGCAAGGAGGCGCTGGCCGTCGAGGCCGAGACCATCGGCAGCGAATCCACGCAGTGGAAGGCCGCGGGTGACCGTCTTCGCGTGATCCTCGAGGAGTGGAAGACCATCCGCGGCGTCGACCGCAAGGTCGACGACGCCCTGTGGAAGCGCTACTCCAAGGCACGGGAGGCGTTCAACCGCCGCCGCGGCGCGCACTTCGCCGATCTCGACCGCGAACGCGGTGCCGCCAAGGTGCGCAAGGAAGAACTGGTCGCCAAGGCCGAGGAACTGTCGTCGTCCACCGACTGGGTGGGCACCGCGCAGGTGTTCCGCGATCTCCTGACCGAGTGGAAGGCCGCCGGCCGGGCTCCCCGCGACGCCGACGACTCGCTGTGGCAGAAGTTCAAGGGCGCCCAGGACGTGTTCTTCGAGGCACGCAACGCGGCTCAGTCCGAGCAGAACGCGGAGTTCGAGCAGAACGCCGAGGCGAAGGAACGGCTGCTGGCCGAGTCCGGTCACATCGACCCGTCCAAGGACATCGAGGCGGCCCGCGCAGCACTGCGGACATTGCAGGACAAGTGGGACGCCATCGGCAAGGTCCCGCGCGAGAAGATGCACGATCTCGAGGGCAAGCTCCGCGCGATCGAGAAGCGCGTCCGCGACGCCGCCGACTCCGAGTGGCGACGCACCGACCCCGAGGCGATGGCGCGCGCGGCTCAGTTCCGCGAGCGGGTCGCGCAGTTCGAGGAGCAAGCCCAGAAGGCCGAGGCCGCGGGCAAGGCCAAGGACGCCGAGAAGGCCCGTGCGCAGGCACAGCAGTGGCGCGAGTGGGCCGACGCCGCCGACAGCGCCCTCGGCGGTCTGTGACTCCGGAGGATCAGTTGTCGCGGCGCCGGGACGTGTCCAGCACGTTCTCGCGCCGCGCCTCGTCCATCACGGCCGCGTCCCGCCGGGCGGCGGCAGCCGCCCACTGAGCGTTGGAGCGGTTCCACACCACCTTGAACCAGTGGAACGCCAGCACGACCACGAGCAACCAGCCGAGGACGAGGCCCAGCCCGGGGCCGGCCCCGGTGAGGCCGACGGGAACGGTCTGACGCGACCAGATGGCCAGGATGCCCAGCACCGTCGCCACCCCGGACCCGTAGAGCGCGACCCAGGCCAGCGCCCAGCGTTGAGTGACCAGGGCGAGGGCCGAGAAGCCGACCGCGAACACCAGGGTCAGCCACACGAAGATGCGTGACGGCAGTGCCACCGACTCCGCCACGGCGTCCTCGTCGTGCACCAGCACGTCCCACGCGTTGGCCGAACCTGTGTGCGGCAGTGCGAAGCTCAATAGCAGCAACAACACGACCACTGCCACGACGACGGCGCGGACCCCCGGGTCGATACGACCCGAGATCCGCTTCTCGGCGGCCGCCGGATCGGACCCGGTCGTCGGCTCGGTACTCACAGTGAACATCCCATCGTCGTGACCGGCTCGGGCGCCGGGGCGCCGACGGACGGCAACCCCAACCCGACACCGACCGGTGCGGTCCGGGGCATCGTGCCCCGCTCGTGTCGGTCGCCGGCCGTGGTGCGCCGGTGCGAGCGCACCGGGACGTCGGCGACCAGGTGGTACGGCTTCGCGTCGGTCACCGTGGTGACGACGACGTCGCCGGGCCGGACGGCGCGGTCGATGGCGCCCGTCGGGGTGAAGTGCACGAGTCGCCCGTCGCGGGTGCGCCCACTCATCCGCTCGGTGACGGCGTTCTTGCGTCCGGCCCCGTCGGCGACGAGCAACTCCACCTCGGTTCCGACGACGCGACGGTTCTCCTCGTGGGAGATCTCCTCCTGCAGAGCGGCGAGCCGTTCGTAGCGTTCCTGCACGACGGCCTTCGGCACCTGATCCGGCATGTCGGCGGCCGGCGTTCCCGGTCGCTTGGAGTACTGGAACGTGTAGGCGCTGCTGAAGCGAGCGCGACGGACGACGTCGAGGGTCTCCTGGAAGTCCTCCTCGGTCTCCCCGGGGAAGCCCACGATGATGTCCGTCGTCAGTGACGCGTGCGGGATGGCTTCGCGCACCCGGTCGATGATGCCGAGGAACTTCTCCTTGCGGTACGAGCGGCGCATGGCACGCAGCACGCGGTCCGATCCGGACTGCAGAGGCATGTGCAGCGTCGGGCACACGTTGGGCGTCGACGCCATCGCCTCGATGACGTCGTCGGTGAACTCGGCGGGATGCGGCGAGGTGAACCGGACGCGCTCGAGACCGTCGATCTCCCCGCACGCGCGCAGGAGCGATGCGAACGCACCCCGGTCACGCGGCTGCTCGGGATCCGCGAACGAGGCGCCGTACGCGTTGACGTTCTGTCCGAGCAGCGTCACCTCGAGCACGCCCTCGTCGACGAGGGCCTGCACCTCGGCGAGGATGTCGCCCGGCCTGCGGTCGACCTCCTTGCCGCGCAGTGCGGGCACGATGCAGAAGGTGCAGGTGTTGTTGCACCCCACCGAGATGGACACCCACCCGGAGTAGGCGGAGTCGCGCTTGGCCGGGAGAGTCGAGGGGAACGCGTCCAACGACTCGAGAATCTCGACCTCGGCGCGCTGGTTGTGGCGCGCCCGATCGAGCAGCGCCGGCAGGGATCCGATGTTGTGGGTGCCGAACACGACGTCCACCCACGGCGCCTTCGTGACCACGACGTCGCGGTCCTTCTGTGCGAGGCACCCACCGACGGCGATCTGCATGTCGGGGTTCTCGTCCTTGGCCGGCCGGAGTTGGCCGAGGTTGCCGTACAACTTGTTGTCGGCGTTCTCCCGTACCGCACACGTGTTGAAGACGACGAGATCGGGGGACGACCCGGAGTCGGCCTTCTCGTAACCGGCCTCCTCGAGAAGGCCGGACAGTCGTTCGGAATCGTGCACGTTCATCTGGCAGCCGTACGTGCGCACCTCGTAGGTGCGCGCAGTCCCGGACCGCGCAGGCAGGGTCTGGGTGTCGATCGTGTCCACCCCTCCAGGGTACGGCGGCGCTCGAACCCGACCCACCGAGCGGTCCGAGTAAAGTTTCCATTACATATCCGCGGTCCCCGCACCAAAACGAGCAGTGGCGGAGGAAACTACCTCTAGGGTCATCGCCATGACCCACCCTGACGGCGAGCGCGAACATCGCTCGTCCACAGCATCGTCTGCCCCCATGATCGCGATGCACGGCGTGCAGAAGCACTTCGGTGATCTGCACGTCCTCAAGGACATCGAACTCGACGTTCCCAGCGGCCAGGTCGTCATCGTCCTCGGCCCCTCCGGGTCGGGTAAATCGACGTTGTGCCGCACCATCAACCGGCTCGAGCCCGTCGACGAGGGCACCATCGAGGTCGACGGCAAGGCACTTCCCTCCGAAGGCAAGTCGCTCGCCGCTCTTCGCGCGGACGTCGGCATGGTCTTCCAGTCCTTCAATCTATTCGCGCACAAGACGATTCGTGAGAACGTCATGCTCGGGCCGACGAAGGTCCGCAAGATGAAGAAGGACGAGGCCGAGAAGACCGCGCAGCGTCTGCTCGAACGCGTCGGCATCGCCAACCAGGCCGACAAGTACCCGGCGCAGCTCTCCGGCGGCCAGCAGCAACGTGTCGCCATCGCGCGTGCACTCGCCATGAACCCCAAGGTGATGCTCTTCGACGAGCCGACCTCGGCGCTCGATCCCGAGATGGTCAACGAGGTGCTCGACGTCATGACGTCGCTGGCCAAGGAGGGCATGACCATGGTGGTCGTGACCCACGAGATGGGCTTCGCCCGACGCGCCGGCGACCGTGTCATCTTCATGGCCGACGGCCAGATCGTCGAGGACACCGATCCCGAGACCTTCTTCACCACACCGAAGTCCGATCGCGCCAAGGATTTCCTCGGCAAGATCCTGAGTCACTGATCTCCCACCCGCTCGTCCCAACTTCTGGAGGATCTCGATGAGAATCACCCGTACCGCCCGTGTCGGCGTCGCCGCACTCGCGCTCGCCTTCGCCGCCACCGCGTGTGGTGGCGACGAGGCCACCAGCGCGTCGTCCAGCGCCGAGAGCGGCAAGCTGACCGTCGGCATCAAGTTCGACCAGCCGGGCCTGGGCCTGCGCACCCCCGACGGCTCGTTCAGCGGCTTCGACGTCGAGGTCGCGAAGTACGTCGCCGGCAAGCTCGGTGTCACGCCGGAGAACATCACGTTCAAGGAGTCGCCGTCGGCGCAGCGCGAGACGCTGATCGAGAACGGTGAGGTCGACTACATCGTCGCCACCTACTCGATCACCGACGCCCGCAAGGAGAAGGTCGACTTCGCCGGACCGTACTTCGTCGCCGGACAGTCGCTTCTCGTCGCCGACGGCAACACCGACATCACGGGCCCCGAGTCGCTCAGCGGTGGCAAGCGCCTCTGCTCCGTCTCCGGCTCCACCCCCGCGCAGAAGGTCAAGGACCAGTACGCGCAGGACGTGCAGCTGCAGGAGTTCGACACCTACTCCGCCTGTGTCGAGGCACTGCGCAACGGCGCCGTCGACGCGGTCACGACCGACGACATCATCCTGGCCGGCTACGCGGCTCAGTACCCGGGTGAGCTCAAGGTGGTCGGCGAGCCGTTCACCGAGGAGCGCTACGGCATCGGCCTGGCCAAGGGCGACGACGAGACCCGCACCAAGATCAACGACGCGATCGACGCCATGATCGAGGACGGGTCGTGGCAGAAGGCATTCGAGGACACCGTCGGACCGTCCGGGTACCCGCTGCCCGCACAGCCGACCGTCGATCGCTACTGATCACCACTCTTCGCGAGACCCGAACGGGCGGTTCACACCGGTGAACCGCCCGTTCGACTCGTCACCGCTCTCGGAAGGAGTCGCCGGTGGACATACTGAGTGACTACGCGCCCGAACTCCTCGACGCGTTCTGGATGACGATCAAGCTGACGGTGCTCTCCGCCATCGGCGCTCTCGTCCTCGGCACCCTGCTCGCGGCGATGCGGGTCTCCCCCGTTCCCGTCGCGCGGTGGATCGGTGCCACCTACGTCACCATCTTCCGCAACACCCCGCTCACGCTGATCCTGCTGTTCTGCGCCTTCGGCCTCTACCAGACCCTGGGCGTCACGCTCGCCGATCAGGCGTCCCCGACCGGCCAGGCGGACAACAACTTCCGGCTCGCCGTTCTCGGTCTCAGCATCTACACGGCCTCGTTCGTGTGCGAGTCGCTGCGGTCCGGAATCAACACCGTGAACGTCGGTCAGGCGGAGGCCGGGCGTTCGCTCGGTCTGACGTTCTCGCAGAACCTGCGCTTCATCGTGCTCCCCCAGGCGTTCCGTGCGGTCATCGGCCCGCTGGGCAGCGTGCTCATCGCCCTGACGAAGAACACGACCGTCGCCGCGGCGATCGGCGTCCTCGAAGCGGCCATCCTGATGAAGGAAATGATCGAGAACGAGGCGGCGATCTTCGTCGTCGGCGGTATCTTCGCGCTCGGCTTCGTCATCCTGACCTTCCCCACCGGCCTCTTCTTCGGCTACCTCGGCAAGCGATTGGCGGTTGCCCGATGACCACAGCGAACGCACCTCTGAGCACCGAGGCACCGCCCAAGAAGGTCGCCTCCGCCGAACGCGCCACCGTTCTCTACGACGCTCCGGGGCCCCGCGCCAAGGTGCGCAATCACATCATCTCGGCCGTCGTGCTCGTCCTGGTACTGCTGGCGGCGTACGTGATCTACGCGAAGCTGGACGAGAAAGGCCAGTTGACGTCGGAGAAGTGGAGTCCCTTCACCGAGTCCTCGACCTGGACGACGTACCTGGTTCCCGGCATCCAGGGCACCCTGGTCGCCGCGGGGCTGTCGATCGTGCTGGCGCTGATCCTGGGCGCGGTCCTGGGCATCGCGCGCCTGTCGGACCACCGCCCGGTGCGGCTGGTCGCCGGATTCTTCGTCGAACTGTTCCGCGCCATCCCGGTGCTGATCCTGATGATCTTCCTGTACCAGTTCTTCGCCGAGTACCAGGTGTTCAAGTCCCGCTACCTGGCCCTGGCCGCGGTGGTGACGGGCCTGACGCTCTACAACGGCTCGGTCATCGCCGAGATCGTGCGGTCGGGCATCCAGTCCCTGCCGAAGGGTCAGACCGAGGCGGCCATGGCCATCGGCCTGCGCAAGGGCCAGATCATGCGCATGATCCTGCTTCCCCAGGCCGTGACCGCGATGTTGCCGGCCATCATCTCGCAGATGGTGGTGGCGCTGAAGGACTCCGCGTTGGGCTACATCATCGGCTATGTCGAGGTGGTCCGGTCGGGCCAGCAGGTCGGTGCCTTCTACGGCAACTTCCTGCCGGCGCTGATCATCGTGGCCATCATCATGATCATCCTGAACTCGCTGCTGACGTACCTCGCCACGAAGGTGGAGAAGCGACTGCGACGAGCGAAGAAGAGTCCGGTTCCTGTCGATCAGGGTGCCGCCATGGGTGGCGCGACAGTCTGACGTTCTAGTACTCGAGGCCTTCGGAATCGTTTCCGAGGGCCTCGAGTTCTGTCCGAACCACGTCGAAGGCCATGCCCTGGGCGAACCCGCGACGCGCGAGCATCGACACGAGCTTGCGCACCACCTTGTCGCGTTGCGCACGCCGCTCCCGCGGATCCTCGATCTCCTCGTTCAGAGCGGACAGCAGAGCCGGGGCTCGGAGCTTCTTGACGACCAGTTCGCGCGCACGCTCCCGCTCGTCCTCGGGCTCGATCATGTCGAGTGCCTCGGTGGCCAGCACCGGATCGATGCCCTTGGTGCGTAGTTCTCTGCGCAGCGCCTGCTTGCCTCGGCCCGAGTACGTGTGTCGCGAGCGGACCCATTGATGCGCGAAGTCGCGATCGTCGACCAGCTTGATCTCGGTCAGCCTGTCGAGCACGGACGTGATGATCTCGTCCGTGAATCCTTTGGCGGCCAACCGCTGTTCGAGCTCGGCGCGGCTCCGGGCGCGATCGGTGAGCAACCGCAACGCGGCATCCTTGGCCTGCACCGCCGTGCCCCCGCCCGGGGGCGGCGTCTCGCCCGATCGGCGGCCGGAACGGGACCGGGCGCCCGACGTACGTCGGGCGCCCGGTGCACGCGAGTCCGGAAACTCGTCGTCGTTCACAGTCGAGAGACCTGCTGTCAGAAGTCGACCGGAGCAGCGACGGCCTCGTCGGGCGTACGCACGTCTGCACCGATGCCGAGCTTCTCCTTGATCTTCTTCTCGATCTCGTCACGGATGTCGGTGTTCTCGAGCAGGAACTTGCGTGCGTTCTCCTTGCCCTGGCCCAGCTGATCACCCTCGTAGGTGAACCAGGAGCCGGACTTGCGCACGAAGCCGTGCTCGACACCCATGTCGATGAGCGAGCCTTCCTTGCTGATGCCCTTGCCGTACAGGATGTCGAACTCGGCCTGCTTGAACGGCGGCGACACCTTGTTCTTGACCACCTTGACGCGGGTGCGGTTACCGACTGCGTCGGTTCCGTCCTTGAGCGTCTCGATACGACGGATGTCCAGGCGCACCGATGCGTAGAACTTCAGCGCCTTACCGCCCGTCGTGGTCTCGGGCGAGCCGAACATGACGCCGATCTTCTCGCGCAGCTGGTTGATGAAGATGACCGTGGTGCCGGACGAACTGATGGCGCCGGTGATCTTGCGCAGGGCCTGGCTCATCAGGCGGGCCTGCAGACCGACGTGACTGTCACCCATCTCGCCCTCGATCTCGGCACGGGGAACCAGGGCTGCCACGGAGTCCACGACCAGGATGTCGATGGCACCGGACCGGATCAGCATGTCCGCGATCTCGAGCGCCTGCTCACCGGTGTCCGGCTGGGAGACCAGCAGCGCGTCGGTGTCGACACCGAGCTTGGCGGCGTAGTCCGGATCGAGGGCGTGCTCCGCGTCGATGAACGCGGCGATGCCGCCGGCGGCCTGTGCGTTGGCGACCGCGTGGAGCGCGACCGTCGTCTTACCCGAGGACTCCGGGCCGTAGACCTCGACGATGCGGCCGCGCGGGAGTCCGCCGATGCCGAGCGCGACGTCCAACGCGATCGAACCCGTGGGGATGACGGCGATGGGCACACGGGCCTCGTCGCCGAGACGCATGACCGACCCCTTGCCGAAGTTCTTGTCGATCTGCGCGAGCGCGAGATCGAGCGCCTTGTCCCGATCGTATGCAGCTGCAGCCATCATGGTCTCCTTCTCGAAGTTCTTGTCCCCGAAGCGTCTGTACCCCGTCGATCTGTCGCCAAGGTAGAGGGGGGTACCGACAAGAACCGCTGCCGTGCGATTCCCGTCGACTCTGCACACGACTATAAGCGAACAGGTGTTCGATACCCAGCGACACGCCGGAGGTTCACCACCGCGATCGGGGAACGTCGAACTCGACGCACAGTGCGCGCCACACGTCCTTCGGATCCTCGCCGTCCTCGATGGCCTGCGCGGCGGTGCGGTTCCCGAGGCTCAGCAGCAGGTGGTCGACCAGCATCGAGTCCCCGGTCACGGTTCCGAACTGTTCGGCGACACGGTCGTGGAAGTCGGTCAGGCGCACCATGTCACCGTAACCCGGGACGTCCGCGCTCCCCCTCAGCGCGGGCGGGAGTCGACGATCACGCTGCGGCACACCGCGACGGGATCCTCGACCGCGGCGGCGGTCGCCGCGGCACGACCTGCCGCGGCGGCGTACGTCGAGTCGCTCAGCACCCGGTCGATCGCCTCCGCCACGGCGTCGGCGGACACCGGACGCACGATCGTGGCGCTTCCTTGCCGGGCCGCGCGGTTGGCCAGTTCCCACTGATCTCCCCCGCCGGGGATCACGACCACCGGGACGCCGACGGACAGCGACTTCGCCAACATCCCGTGGCCGCCGCCGCACACCACGACCGACGCCAGCGGCAGCAGCGCGTCCTGGCGCCCCAGTCCGCCCACCGCCCAGGACGGTAGACCGGCCGGAACGTCGTCCACCGTGGTGATCACCAGTCGACGACTCCGGCCGCGCGCACGTGAGGCCGCCGCCGCCTCGACAGTGGCCTCGACCATGGACACGGCGCCGGTCGCGGCCGTCGACGGTGCCAGCAGGATCAGCGGTTCGGTCCCCGGCGGCGGGTCGAGGAGAGCGGTCGTCGGCTCCCACAACAACGGACCGACGACCCGCGCCTCGGCCGGCCAGTCCGACCGCGGCACCTCGAGCGCGGGGATGGTCGCGACGAGGCGCCGCGCGGGGCCGGGGTCCGACGCGGGCAGACCGACGCCCTCGCGCGCCCGAGCGCGCTGCGCCAGCCCCGCTCGGACGGAGCGGTCCGTCAGAGCTCGCATCACGGTGTCCCGCAACCGACCTCGCAGTCCCGTGCCCGGTGCGAGACCACTCCCGATCGGGGGCAACGACACGGAGGGCCGGTAGAGCGGGTGCGGAGACAGTTCCACCCAGGGAACTCCCAGCCGCTCGGCGGCGAGACCGCCGCCGGCCGTGAGAATGTCCGAGACCACCAGATCGGGAGCCGCCTCGGAGAGCACCGGCAGCAGCATCGAGGACATGTGGGCCGCTCGCTCGTGGATTCTGCGGCCGGCGTCCGCGTCGTCGTCCTCGGGTCGCGGTTCCAGTCCCGGCAGCAGGCGAGTGTCCACCCCGTCCGCTCGCGCGGCGTCGAGCCACCGATCGCCGGTGTAGACCACGGCCGTCTCTCCTGCGGCCGTCAGCGCCTTCGCGAGCGCGACGGCAGGGAAGGCGTGCCCCGCATCGGGGCCGGCGACCACCGCGACGAGCATGGGCGAAGCCTAGGTCAGCGCGGCACCGGGGACGTCAGAAGGGTGACTTCGCCGAGTCGCGATCGCCGCTCATCGCGCGGAAGAGGAAGTAGAGACCGGTTCCCACCACGGCCAGCGCCACCAGGGGGAACAGCGCCTTCAGCAGGGCGCCGAGAACGACGATGCCGATCCACACCAGAACGATCGCACCGAGAATCTTCCAGAACATGTCGAACTCCTTCTCGTCGGGGACTCTCGTCGCCGGCCGCGGTGGAGTTCACCGGCGATCCGTCGACGAGTTCGACACTGCCAGAACCGAACTGGCACAACACCGAATCGTCCCGGAGTTCAGGGTGAAGATCGGGGTCGACCCCGAGGACGGTACGTCGATCTCAGGGTCGCGGTCGGGGTGAGACCGTCGCCGAGGTCAGGGCTTCTGCAGGTGCTCGAGGCCGAATGCCCAACCCTCGAGGCGATCGGACGCGAACTGGAGGGCGTCCCGTCGCGCGTCGAGTGCGGTGAGCGAACCGGAGGAGCCCGGCGCGGTGAGCAACGCAGCCGCGGCGACGAGCCCGTCGAACTGGTGCACACCGTCCGTCAACCGGGCCGCGGTGGACCCGATGGACCCGGACAGATGGACTGCTGCAGCCGGACTTCCCAGCGCTGCTCTCTCCATCGCGACGATGTCGTGCGCGACCTCGGTGAGGGCTGCCGACGCGGCCGCGGCGATCCGGGTCGTGTCGTGCACGTCGTCCGCGGCGACCGCCCCGGATCGAGCGAGGATGCCCGTCAGCTCGTGCAGACTGCGTTCGGCGGCCGCGAGACGTTCGATGGGCTCGCGAGCGGCGGAGCCCACCGGAGGCAGAGCACGGCGGACCGGCGTTGCTGCCGGCAGTGGCTGGGCCCGCAGCCGTCGGTAGGCCGCCGCCGCGGCCACGGCGGGCACCGCGAACAACACCGTGGTGCCCGATCCCCCGACGACGATCCAGTCGGGTGCGGACGTGGCCGCCACCGTGACGGTGGCGACGCCCATCGACCCGGACGCCGCACCGAAGAGCGTGGCCCGCCGGCGAGTCCGACGGATCCGCCGTTCGGCCTTCTTCCGCGGGTCGTTCCACGACTTGGCGGCGTCGAGGAACGGCCGCGTGACGTCCACGACGCCACGAGCCCGGGCGCGCACCAGGTCGGCCGCGCGCCCCACTTCGGCCGGAGCAGCGGGCCGCTCGTGCCACAACGGCCGTCGGTGCGGGTCGCCGTGTCCGGACATCAACGCTCCGTGAGGGTCTCGTGCAGGCAGATCAGTTGGCCTGAGGAGGCTCGGGGGTCGCCTGCGGGGACGACAGGTTCTTCTGCGTGGACACGCCGTCCGCGGAGGGGCCGGCGGTGAGCGAGTCGCCCGCCATGGAGGCACGGATCTGCTCGAGGCGGCTGTGTCCGGCCATCTGGACGCTCGCCTGCTGGACCTCCATCATGCGGCCCTGCACGGAGTTCTGAGCGAGCTCGGCGGAGCCGAGCGCGTTGGCGTAACGGCGCTCGATCTTGTCCCGGACGGCGTCGAGGCTGGGCGTGTTGCCCGGTGCGGACAGCGTGGAGTCCATCGAGCGGAGCGACTCGCTGACGCGCTCCTGCATCTTGGCCTGCTCGAGCTGGCTGAGCAGCTTGGTGCGCTCGGCGACCTTGGCCTGCAGCGTCATGGCGTTCTGCTCCACGGCCTTCTTGGCCTGGGTGGCGGCCTGGAGCGCCTGGTCGTGCAGAACCTTGAGGTCCTCGACGCTCTGCTCGGCGGTGACCAGCTGGGCCGCGAACGCCTCGGCGGCATTGGTGTACTGGGTGGCCTTCTCGACGTCGGCAGCCGCATTGGCCTGGTCGGCGAGGGTGACGGCCTGGCGCGCATTGGCGTTCAGCTTCTCCACCTCGTCGAGCTGGCGGCTGAGCTTCATCTCGAGCTGGCGCTGATTACCGATGACCGACGCGGCCTGCTGCGAGAGCGCCTGGTGCTGACGCTGGGCGTCCTCGATGGCCTGCTGGATCTGGACCTGCGGATCCGCCTTCTCGTCGATCTTGGAGTTGAACAGAGCCATCAGATACTTCCAGCCCTTGACGAAAGGATTGGCCATCGGTTCTTCCTGCCTCCATGTGATCCGCCGCGTACGCGACCCGGCTGGCGACCGTCACCGCCGGTGATGCTGCGCGTGTCCGGGACACGCGGTCTGTCTGTGATCGGTACCCGCCATGATCCCATGTCGAACCACGAATGGTCGGAAACGGGACGCGAAGATCAGGCAGCGGCGAGTGCTCGCGCGGTCGGGGCCGGGATGACCACGCGCGTCTCGTCCGAGATGTGGGCCGCACCGCGCTCGGCGGGAACACCCGTCGACGCCGCCGCACTCGCCATCGTGTCCGTGAGCGATTCGCTCACGTCGAACAGAACGTCCGACAGTGGGACGTCGAGGGCATCGCAGATGGCGTTGAGCAGTTCGCTCGACGCCTCCTTGCGGCCACGCTCGACCTCCGAGAGATACCCGAGGCTGACGCGCGCCGTGTTGGAGACCTCGCGCAACGTGCGGCTCTGAGCGACCCGTGTGCGGCGAAGACTGTCGCCCAATGCCTCACGCAAGAGCAGCGCCATGTGGCCCCTCCTTCATCGTGTTCGAACTACGTCGTGGTCGACCGCGGGAACGCCTGTCGGTGCACCGTCGCTCGACCCTCGTCCACCTACAACGCCGGAACGGTCCGATCGGTTCCCGCGACGCGTGTGGACACCCGTCGGAACGGGTGAGAGAACCCTAACCCCCGCCCGCGATCCGCACGCGGCGGAGCACCGGACGGCTCATCGCCCGTCGTGTGGTGTCCGGACCCGCGGCCGCACTGCCTGCACCACGTAGTCGAGGCCTGTGATCACGGTCAGCGCCACGGCCACGATCATCAGCACCATCGCTGCCGGGATCACAGCGTCGGGAAGCGGCAGAACGTAGACCCCGATGGCCACGCTCTGGACGAGGGTCTTGAGCTTGCCGCCGCGTCCCGCGGGGATGACACCGTGCCGCAGGACGGCGAACCGCAGGAGCGTGATGCCGATCTCGCGGGCACCGATGACGAGGGTGATCCACCAGGGCAGGTCCCCCAGCATGGACAGTCCGACCAGGGCCGCCCCGATCAGTGCCTTGTCGGCGATGGGGTCCGCCATCTTGCCGAACTCCGTCACGAGCCCGTGCTTGCGCGCCAGTTGGCCGTCGATGCGATCGGTGATCGCCGCGACGACGAAGATCCCGAAGGCCGCGAGCCGCCACCCGGTCTCCTGGCCACCGTCCGCGAACAGAGCCCACAGGAACACCGGGACCAGCGCGATCCGCAGGACGGTCAGGACGTTGGCGATGTTGAGCAGTGGAGCCGGAGTGAGCGGGCCCGAGCCGACGACGGCGTCCGGCGTCGGCGCGGACGCGTCACCGGGGCCACGACCGACGTCGTACTGAGCGCTCACGTCGCCGAGCCCGCTCTCGGGACGTGACGTGAGTTACCGGCGCGGGACACACGGTCACAATATCGGTACGCCCGATGACTACTGTTCACCCCATGACTTCCGACCTCGATCCGGAGACGGACTCCCGGGCGGCGCAGGATCGCGCAGACGTCCGGACCGCGTCCGGGTCCACCACCGAGCGCGTGCGCCTGCGCCGTGCCCGCACCTCCGACATCCCGGAGATCAAGCGACTCATCGACATCTACGCGGGCCGGATCCTGCTCGAGAAGAATCTCGTGACCCTCTACGAGGCGGTCCAGGAGTTCTGGGTCGCCGAGGTCGACGGTGTCGTCGCCGGCTGCGGCGCGCTGCACGTGCTGTGGGCGGATCTCGGCGAGATCCGCACGGTCGCCGTCGATCCGTCGGTCAAGGGCCACGGCGTGGGCCACCTCATCGTGTCCCGGTTGATCGACGTCGCCCGCGAACTGCAGCTCTCCCGCATCTTCGTGCTCACCTTCGAGGTGCCGTTCTTCGCCCGCCACGGGTTCTCCGAGATCGACGGGACCCCGGTCACCGCCGAGGTCTACGCGGAGATGTGTCGCTCGTACGACACCGGTGTCGCCGAGTTCCTCGATCTCAGCTACGTCAAGCCGAACACTCTCGGCAACACCCGCATGCTGCTCACGCTCTAGATCACCCACCACCCGCTCACACCGCAGGAGAACATCGATGGCCCATTTCCTCGTCAACTACACGTACTCGTCGGCCACCGCCGAGGGACGCGACCGCGTCCGCGCCGAGCACCGCGACTGGCTGCGGGATCTGCTCGCCCGCGACATCGTGGTGGTGGCGGGACCGTACGCGGACGACAGCGGCGCGACCATCATCGTCAAGGGTGAGAGTGCGGACCAGGTGGGCACGCTGTTCGCCGAGGACCCGTTCGCGGTGGAGAAGCTCGTCGACGCCGTGGCGATCCAGGAGTGGAAGCCGGTGATGGGCGTCCTCGCGGAGTGACCCGCCCTCCGGCACCCACCGGACACACGAACAGCCCGGCACCTCTCGGTGCCGGGCTGTTCTCGTGCGGGACGGATCAGCGCGAGTCGCGCTCGGTGTCCGTGACGCCGGTCGACGTGGTACCGGTCGAGGCGGCCGTGGTGTCGTCGCCGAGGACCGGGCTTCCGGTCTCGCCGTCCTTCACCGCGGGCTTCGCGTCGCCGCGGGTCTTGAGCAGGCTGGCCACGGTGGTGACGATCAGGATGCCCATGATGACACTGAGCGACACTCCGGTGCTGATCTCGGGGACCGACAGGTTCTCGCCGCCGTTGATGAAGCCGAGCTCGTTCTCGTGGAGCGCGTGGAGGACGAGCTTGACGCCGATGAACGCCAGTACCAGGGACAGGCCGTAGGACAGGTAGACCAGGCGATCGAGCAGTCCGCCGATCAGGAAGTACAACTGGCGCAGACCCATGAGGGCGAACGCGTTGGCCGTGAAGACGATGTACGGCTCGGTGGTGAGACCGTAGATCGCCGGGATCGAGTCCAACGCGAACAGGATGTCGGTGAAACCGATGACGACCAGGGCCAGCAGCATCGGGGTGACCACGCGCTTGCCGTCGATCTTCACCGTCAGACGATCACCGTGGTACTCGTCCGTGGTGGGGAGGATCTTCTTGGCGAACTTCATGATCTTGGTGTCCTGCTGGACCTCGTTCTCCTCCTCTTCCCCGGCCTCCTTGATGAGCTTGTAGGCCGTGTAGATGAGGAACGCACCGAAGAGGTAGAAGACCCAGCTGAAGTTGTTGATGGCCGCGGCACCGAGGGCGATGAAGCCACCGCGCATCACGAGCGCCATCACGATGCCGATGAGCAGCACCTTCTGCTGGTACTGACGCGGTACGGCGAACGTCGTCATGATGATGAGGAAGACGAACAGGTTGTCGACGCTGAGCGCCTTCTCGGTGACGTACCCGGCGAAGTACTCACCGCCGTAGGTCGCGCCGTACTGCCAGAACACGATTCCGCCGAAGATGATGGCGATCGTGATGTAGACGACGGACCACGTCGCCGATTCCTTGAAGGTCGGCTCGTGGGGGGTCTTCACGTGAGCGAAGAAGTCGAAGACGAAGAGTCCCAGGATCACCACGATGGTGACGATCCAGACTGTGGACGAGACATTCATGTGAGCAACTACCTCCGGTAGTCCATGGGTGGGCTCCGGAGGTCTCTCCCACAGAACCAGTGATGATGTCTCGTGTGACCACTGTGTCTGCCGATGACCCGGATCGAGGCAGGGCTCGATCGTGC
Source organism: Rhodococcus sp. UNC23MFCrub1.1 (assembly GCF_000686025.1). GTDB lineage: Bacteria > Actinomycetota > Actinomycetes > Mycobacteriales > Mycobacteriaceae > Rhodococcoides. The sequence continues at coordinate 167,079 of NZ_JMLQ01000003.1, read as the reverse complement.
TGACGGGTCCTTCGCAAGCTGGGGATACTCCCCTCCTGAGAACAACCATGCCACAGCCCCGGCCGTATGGAGGCACGCAAAGGGTAATGCACAGGTAAAACTCAGCTAGCGTGAGAGTCAATTCACAACGGGGCCACCGTCACTCGTCCGGATTGTCCGACTCTCCCGGATCCCCGCCCTTGATCGACCACAGCAGCCCGTCCAACTCGTCGGGCTTGACCAGGACGTCGCGGGCCTTCGATCCCTCGCTCGGGCCGACCACGCCGCGCGTCTCCATCAGGTCCATGAGCCTGCCGGCCTTGGCGAAGCCGACGCGCAACTTGCGCTGCAGCATGGACGTCGAGCCGAACTGACTCGTCACGACGAGTTCGACGGCTTGGAGCAGCACGTCGAGATCGTCGCCGATGTCGGCGTCGACGTCCTTCTTCTCCGCGGCCTTCTGCGCGGTGACGCCCTCCTGGTACTCCGGCTCCGCCTGGTTCTTGGCGAAGTCGACGACCGCGGTGATCTCCTCGTCGGTGATGAAGGCGCCCTGCAGACGGGTGGGCTTGCCCGCGCCCATCGGCAGGAACAGGGCGTCGCCCATACCGATGAGCTTCTCCGCACCCTGCTGATCCAGGATGACGCGGGAGTCGGTCAGCGACGACGTGGCGAACGCGAGCCTGGACGGGACGTTGGTCTTGATCAGGCCCGTGACGACGTCGACGGACGGGCGCTGGGTCGCGAGCACGAGGTGGATGCCGGCCGCGCGCGCCTTCTGCGTGATGCGGACGATCGCCTCCTCCACGTCCCGCGGCGCGGTCATCATCAGGTCCGCGAGCTCGTCGACGATCGCGAGGATGTACGGGTAGGGCTTGTAGACGCGCTCGCTGCCGAGCGGTGCGGTGATCTCGCCCGACTTCACCTTCTTGTTGAAGTCGTCGACGTGGCGCACCCTGTTTGCCTGCATGTCCTGGTAGCGCTGCTCCATCTCCTCGACCAGCCAGGCGAGGGCCGCGGCAGCCTTCTTCGGCTGCGTGATGATCGGCGTGATGAGGTGCGGGATCCCCTCGTACGGGGTCAGCTCGACCATCTTGGGGTCGATGAGGATCATCCGGACCTCCTCCGGCGTCGCCCGCGCGAGCAACGACACCAGCATGGAGTTGACGAAGCTCGACTTGCCCGAGCCGGTGGAGCCCGCCACCAGGAGGTGCGGCATCTTCGCGAGGTTGGCGCTGACGAAGTCGCCCTCGATGTCCTTGCCGAGGCCGATGACCAGAGGATGGTGATCCTTGCGGGTCGAGGGCGCCGTCAGCACGTCGGCCAGGCGGACCATCTCGCGGTCGGAGTTGGGCACCTCGATGCCTACCGCCGACTTGCCGGGGATGGGGGCCAGCAGACGCACGTTGTCGGTGGCCACCGCATACGCGATGTTGCGGGCGAGCGCCGTGATCTTCTCGACCTTGACGCCCGGTCCGAGCTCGACCTCGTAGCGCGTGACCGTCGGTCCGCGGGTGAAGCCGGTGACGGCGGCGTCGATCTTGAACTGCTCGAGGACCTCGGAGATCGCCTCGATCATCGCGTCGTTCGCCTGGCTGCGCGTCTTCGGCGGGTCGCCGTCGATCAGCAGGGACAGCGAGGGCAGGACGTAGTCGCCGTCGACGACGCGGTCCACGACGAGTTTGTCGTCCTCCTTCGGCTTCGGCGGAGTCGCCGCGACGACCGGAGCGGGCTTCGGCGTCGGCTCGACCACCGGTTCCTTCGCACGCGTGCGGACGGGCGGCGGCACCGGCACGTACTCGGTGGGAGCGTCGTCCACCGGTGCCGACTCCTCCACCGGGTACGCGTCGGCCGGCGCGGACGATCGGCGGCGGCGCGACCTCGCCGGCTTCTCGTCGACCGGGTAGCCGTCGGCGTCGAACAGAGCCGGGTCGTACTCGTCGTACGAGGAGCCGTAGCCCGCGGAGTCGTACCCGTCCGGTGCGAAGTCACCGAGGTGCGACTCCTCCTCCCAGTCCTCGTAGTCGCTGTACTCGTCGCCGCGGTTCGCCGTACCGAACAGGGTCCGCAGACGCGCGGGGATGTCGCGCACGGTCGTCCCGGTGAGGAGAAGGACGCCGAACAGGACCGCGAGCAGGAGCAGCGGCACGGCGAGCCAGACGGTGACCCCGCTGCTGAGCGGACCGCCGACGACGAAGCCGACGAAGCCGCCGCCGGACGCACGCCCGGCCAGGTCGTCCGGTGATCCGGAACCCAGATGCCAGAGTCCGAGCATCGGCAGGCCGACGAGCAGAGACCCGAGGACGAGCCGGGGGCGGTCGTCGGGAGCGGGTTCGGTCCGCATCAGGGCTACGGCGACGCCGATGCCGAGCAGCGGCAGCAGGATGGCCGCGCTGCCGACGACGGCGCGCAGCCCGATCTCGATCCACTCCCCGACCGGGCCACCGGCCGAGAACCAGAGACCGGCGGCGACGACCACGCTGACCGCGAGGCACCCGAGGGCGATGCCGTCGCGGCGGTGGCCGTGTTCGATGTCGGCGGCCTTGCCGACGGTGCGAGTGGTGGCACCGAGTCCGCGCGCGGCGAGGCCCCACCCCTTGCCGATGCCGCGACCCACGGAGTTCAGGGCCGCGCGACCGGGCGAGATCGTGCGCTTGGGGGCGCTGCGAGGTCGGGCTCCGGACGACGACCGTGCGGTACCGGACGAGCGAGTCGCCGGGGTGCGCCCGGTGGACGACCGCGGGGCGGTGGGCTTGCGCGGCGTCGTGACCGTCCGCCCGCGTCCGGTGGAGGCACCACTCGTGCCGGTGCCTGCCTTGCTCGATCCGGCCGCGCCGGATCGGGACGCGCGCGTACTCGTCTTGCCTGCCATACCCGTCAGGCTAGTCGGTCGACCCCATCCGGACCATCCGCAACACCAGTAACAGCTCGCCCGCTCTTACACGCCGCGGTCGAGGCCCTTCACCGCGGCGACGTCCGCCTGGTCGCCGTCGAACTCCAGCACCACCGCATCGCGGCCGAACGCGTGCAGCACCAACTCCGACGGCTCCCCGCGCAGCGCCACCCGGCGCGAGGCCGACTTCTTCCCGAACGTGCGCCGACGACCGTCCGGGGTCTCCACGTCCACGGCCACGGGGGCTCCCCTGTAGGCGACACGGCCGAGCAGACCCAGCAGACCCCACAGGGCGGTCTGCATCTCGGCGCTCAGTTCTCGCGGAGTCGGTGCGGATCCGTCGGCCCGCCGGACGTCCTCGTGGTGGACGAACATCTCCCCGAGGTTGATCTGCGCGTCGAGGAGCTTGTACGGCGACCACACCGGAGGTCCCGTGCGCACGTCGTCGACGAGGCCCACCCACTCCCCCGCGGCGACCGAGTCCTGCACGCGGCGCGTGTACCCCGCCAGCGGCGGCAGGAAGATGCCCGGAGCCGCATCCAGGCGGCGTTCGCGGATCACCAGATGCGCCGCGAGATCCCGGACGGTCCAGTCACCGCACAGGGTGAGAGCGTCCGGACCGACCTTCGCCATCGTGTCGGCCAGTTCCAGACGTTCGTCGTGCGCAAGGCTCATGACACACGAATCTAGCCGTGTCGTACGGTCGCCGGTGTGCCCGTCTCCGAAATAGTCCTCGTGCTGCTCGCGGGGTTCGCCGCCGGTGGCATCAACGCCGTCGTCGGGTCAGGAACGCTCATCACGTTCCCCACTCTCATCGCCTTCGGTTACCCACCCGTCACGGCGACCATGAGCAATGCGATCGGACTGGTGGCAGGCAGCGCCTCCGGCGCATGGGGCTACCGACGCGAACTACGCGGCCAGTGGTCGCGGTTGCGATGGCAGCTCCCCGGATCGCTGCTCGGCGGCGTGCTCGGTGCCTGGCTCCTGCAGCACCTGCCCGAGAAGACCTTCACCGCCGTGGTTCCGGTGCTGCTGATCCTGGCGCTGGTCCTGGTGGTCACCGGCCCCCGCATCCAGGCCTGGGCACAGAAGCGCTCCGAGCCGGACACCGCCGCCGGGATCGGCCGCGGACGCTTCGTGCTGCTGGTGATCGGGACGTTCGCCGTGGGTGTCTACGGCGGCTACTTCACCGCGGCCCAGGGCATTCTGCTGATGGGCGTCATGGGAGCGTTGCTGCCGGAGAACATCCAGCGCATGAACGCGGCCAAGAATCTGCTGTCGCTCGTGGTCAACGTCGTGGCGGCGGCATCGTTCATCATCTTCGCCTTCGACCGGATCAGTTGGGCGGCAGCCGGTCTCATCGCCGTCAGCTCCCTGATGGGCGGCGCGGTGGGAGCACGGTACGGCCGGCGTCTGTCACCGCGGGTGCTGCGTGCCTGCATCGTCCTGCTGGGCCTCGTCGGTCTGTACAACCTGCTCGCCTAGCCGGCCGACGACGGGGCGAGAGACACGACAGGCCGGCGCCGGGGTGTCCCCGGGGCCGGCCTGTCGAGTGCGACCGTGTCAGCTCGGCGTGACCTCGAGCACGGTCGGCACGATCATCGGCTTGCGGCGGTACTTGTCCGCCACCCAGCGACCGACGATGCGGCGGACCGACTGCGCGATGCGGTGCGTGTCCCGCACACCCTCGCCGGCGAGACGCACCAACTCCGCCTCGACCAGCTGCGCCGCTTCCTTCAGTGCCGCGGGATCGTCGGAGAAGCCGCGACCCGAGACCTCGGGAGTGCCGACGGACTTGCCGGTGGTGGTGTCCACGGCCATGGTGATGGCGATGAAGCCGCCCTCACCGAGGACGAGGCGGTCGGACAACGTCGAGTCGCCCACGTCGCCGACGGACAGGCCGTCGACGTACACGTGGCCCACCGGCACCTGGCCGACGATCTCGGCGAGGCCGTCGACCATGTCCACGACGACGCCGTCCTCGGCCAGCACCACGCGCTCCTCCGGCACACCCGTCGACACCGCGAGAGCGGCATTGGCGCGCAGGTGCCGCCACTCGCCGTGCACGGGCATCGCGTTGGTGGGACGGACCGCGTTGTAGAGGTACAGCAGCTCGCCGGCCGACGCGTGGCCGGAGACGTGCACCTTGGCGCTCTGCTGCGTGACCACCTTGGCGCCACGCTTCGCGAGCCCGTTGACGACGGCGAACACGGAGTTCTCGTTGCCGGGGATCAGCGACGACGCGAGGACGACCAGGTCGTCGGCACGGATGTTGATCTGACGATGCTCACCCCGCGCCATCCGGGACAGCGCGGAGAGCGGCTCGCCCTGCGAGCCGGTGGAGACCAGGACCAGCTTGTCGTCCGCGAGCTTCGTCGCGGTGTCCATGTCGACCTCGACACCCGAGGGCACTGTCAGGTACCCGAGCTCCTGGGCGATGGCCATGTTGCGCACCATCGACCGCCCGACGAAGGCGACCTTGCGGTTGTAGCGGTGTGCGACGTCGATGACCTGCTGGATGCGGTGCACGTGGCTCGCGAACGACGCGACGATCACGCGGTTCCTGGCCTTGCCGATGACCGTGTCCAGGACACCGCCGATCTCACGCTCGGGCGTGACGAATCCGGGCACCTCGGCGTTGGTGGAGTCCACCAGGAAGAGGTCGACACCCTCGTCGCCGAGTCGCGAGAACCCGCCGAGATCGGTCAGGCGGCCGTCGAGCGGCAGCTGGTCGAGCTTGATGTCGCCGGTGTGCAGCGCGACACCGGCATCGGTACGGATGGCGACGGCGAGCGCGTCGGGGATCGAGTGGTTGACCGCGAAGTACTCGAGCTCGAACGGTCCATGGTTCGTGCTCTCGCCCTCGCGCACCTCGACGAGCTTCGGCTTCTGGCGGTGCTCACGGCACTTCGCCGCCAGCAGCGCCAACGTGAACTTGGAGCCGATGACCGGGATGTCCGGGCGCAGGCGCAGCAGGAACGGCACGGCACCGATGTGGTCCTCGTGACCGTGGGTGAGCACCAGGGCGACCACGTCGTCCATCCGGTTCTCGATGTGACGGAAGTCCGGGAGGATCAGGTCGACACCGGGCTGTGCGTCCTCGGGGAAGAGCACACCGCAGTCGACGATGAGCAGCTTGCCCTTGTGCTCGAAGACCGTCATGTTGCGGCCGATCTCGCCGATGCCGCCGAGGGCGACGACGCGGAGACCGTTCTTCGGTGCCTTGGGCGGCGCTCCGAGTCGCTGCGTCTTGTCCACGACCGTGCGCGCATCGGGTCGCTGGATGGCAGCGGAGTTCTGCGGGGTGCGCGCGGGACGCGACCGAGGACCGCGGCCCCCACCCGAGCCCGAGTTGCCGTTCGACGATCGCGAGCCGCCCGACTGGCGGTCGCGGCCGGTCGGCGCGTCCTTCACGGGCGCCTCCTTCACGGGAGCGGCTTTCGCCGGCGCCTGCGCCGCGGGGGCGTCCTGCACGGGCGCGGCCTCGGCCTTCGGTGCGGGAGGAGCGGGCTGCTGTTCCTGCGGAGGAAGTTCCGCGGGCGGTCCGGCACTACGGGTGGCACTGCGCCGCCTGGGCGGTCGAGTCATCAAAGAACTCCTGCACGGTGAAGATCGGCTGCCAGAGCATCGATCTGATCGGTGGACGGTGGAACTTGCGGCAGACGGGGCTCCCCCACGTCGATGCCGAGAAGACGAAGGCCCGCCTTGGAGCCCGTGACGCCGCCGAGTCGGGCGAACGACCGCACGATCGGGAGCAGACCGACGTTGATGGCCTGCGCTGCGGCGATGTCGCCCGCGGCCCAGGCGGAGTGGAGATCCCGGAGCTTGCCGGGCACGAGGTGCCCGATGACGCTGACGAAGCCGACGGCCCCGACGGACAGCCAGGGCAGATTGAGCGGGTCGTCGCCCGAGAAGTACTCGAGACCGGTCGAGGCGATGAGTTCGGCTCCCGCGGCGAGGTCGCCCTTCGCGTCCTTGACGGCGAGGATGCGCGGATGATCGGCGAGGCGACGCAACGTCTCCGTCTCGATCGGCACCACCGAGCGGGGCGGGATGTCGTACAGCATGACGGGCAGATCGGTCGAGTCGGCCACGGCGACGAAGTGGGCGTACAGGCCGGCCTGCGGCGGGCGCGAGTAGTACGGGGTGACGACGAGCAGTCCGTGTGCCCCGGCGTCGGCGGCGGCACGAGCAAGTTCGATGCTGTGCGCGGTGTCGTTGGTACCGGCGCCGGCGACGATGCGAGCGCGATCTCCGACGGCAGCGACCACGGCGCGCAGCAGGTCGGCCTTCTCGCGATCCGTCGTGGTCGGCGACTCGCCCGTCGTTCCCGAGATCACGAGGCTGTCGCACCCGCTCGAGACCAGATGCGCGGCCAGTGCGACGGAGGCGTCGATGTCGAGAGCACCGTCCGGAGTGAACGGTGTCACCATCGCGACGGAGACGGCACCGAACGGCGAGGGCGTGCTGCTCGTCTGCACTCGTGCCGCAGTGTCGACAGTCCCCGCAGCGTCGACAGTCCTCGCGGTGTCACCGATGGTCATGGTCAGGAAGGTTACCCGGTCCCCGTCCGGCCGCCGGACCCCCACGACCCGCGCCGCCTATTCCCCCGCGTACGAACTCCTGGCGACTTCCGTTCCGTCGGCCAGTGTCTCGATCTCGAAGTCGGCGAAGACGTCGGGTGCGACCTCGACGAGGCGCCGCAGGCAGGCCACCGCGAGCCGTCGGATCTCGAGATCCGCGTGCTCGGAGGCCCGCATGGTGACGAAATGCCGCCACGACCGGTAGTTCCCGGTCATCACCAGGCGCGTCTCCACGGCGTTCGGGAGCACCGAGCGCGCGGCCTGCCGCGCCTGCTTCCCGGCGACGACCGCAGGCGAGTCCGCACCGGTCTCCGATTCGAGTGCGGACAGCAACGCGTCGTACGCGGCACGGGACGAGTCGGTCGCATTCTGGAACAACTCACGCAACGTCGCGTCGGACTCGAGAGCTGGAGGCACGACCATCAGCGCGTCGCGTTCGGACACCGAACGCTGGGAGAGCTGCGAGAAGGAGAAGTGGCGGTGCCGGATCAACTCGTGACTGCAGGAGCGTGAGATGCCGGTGATGTAGAAACTCGCGGACGCGTGCTCGAACACCGACCAGTTCCCCACGGCCAGTAGATGGTTGAGATACCCGGCGTTGGTCGCGGTGCGCGGATTGGGCTTCGACCAGCTCTGGTAGCAGGCCCGGCCGGCGAACTCGACCAACGCCTGACCGCCGTCGGCGTCGGTCTCCCACGGCACCTCCGACGGAGGGGTGAAGGACGTCGCGGCCACGAGCTGAACGGACAACGGGGCACCGGCTCGATGCTCTGACACTGGACGCTGGGACATTCGACACAGACTATGGGGTGGCGGAGTCATCGAGAGACGGCGCGTACCTCGCGGCCCAGGTCGGCCGCGAGATCACCACGGTCACCGACCACGACGTCGGCCACGTCCAGCCATCGCGCCATCTCCGTCACCGACGCGGCCAGCGCCGCCGCCACCTCGCCACGGCGGCCGCGGGCGTCGACGGAGGGCTCGGTGAACGCACCGGGCACCGTGAGCACTCCGGCGGAGCGATCGACCCGGATGTCGACGCGGGCGACGAGCTCGTCGTGCAGCAGGAACGGGAAGACGTAGTACCCGTACGTCCGCTTCGGCTCGGGCGTGTAGATCTCGATGCGGTAGTGGAAGTCGAAGAGACGCTCGGTGCGCGGACGCCCGAAGATCAGCGGATCGAACGGGCACAGCAGTGCGGCCGACTCGACCGACCGCGGTACCCGGGTGTCCCGATGCAGGAAAGCCTGATCCCGCCACCCGGTCACGGTCACGGGCACCAGCACGCCCGCGTCCACCAGGTCGGCCACGGCCCGAGTGGTCTGGGCCGCCGACAGCCGGTAGTGATCGCGCAGGTCGGCCGCCGTGGCGACCCCCATCGCCTCGGCCGACTTCTCGACGAGCTGACGCACCGCGTCCACCTCGTCCACCCGTCGCGACACGACGTCCGGGGGCAGCACGCGCTCGGCGAGGTCGTACAGCCTCGTGAACCGTTCCCGCCGCGGTACCGACAACACGCCGCCGGCGAAGAGCTGTTCGCACACCACCTTGACGTCACTGTGGTCCCACCACGGCCCCTTGGGGCCGGGTCTCCGGCGATCCAACAGAACTTCGAGCTCTCGCGCGGTGACGGGCCCCTGGTCGCGGATCGCGTCGAGCACGTCCTCCACCAGTCCGGGACTGCGCGCAGCGACCCTCGCGGCGCCGCCCCACCGACCGTGCTCGTACTGATCCATCCGCCACCGCATCAGCGGCCAGTCGGCGACGGGCAGGAATGCCGCCTCGTGCGCCCAGTACTCGACGAGCAGGCGCGGCGATCGCGCCGTGTCGGTCCACGCCGCATCGTCGAGAGCCTGGCGATCGTACGGACCGACCCGACTGAACACCGGCGCGTAGTGGGCCCGCACCGCCGCGGACACCGAATCGATCTGCAGCAACTTCGTCGAGCGCACCACACCCGCCACCGCGCGCCTGCCGGAGACCGCACCGGACCGCGCTCGACCGAAGCCCTGGGCCGCGACGGCCGTGCGACGCGCTGCCGCCGCGGACAGCTCACGCATGGGCACCGCCCGCGTTCGTCCGGGCGTGGGTCACTCCGGCGTCGACGACGGACACCAGGAGCAGCACCGCACCGACGGCGCCCACCGCCGTGAGTCGTTCGTCCAGCAGGATCACTGCCAGGACGGTACCGGTGAGAGGTTCGAGGAGTGCGACGACCGCCGCCGTCGACGCCGCCGCGGTCCGCAGTCCGCGGAAGTACGCGCTGTAGGCCACAGCCGTCGGGACGAGGGCGAAGCTGAGCACGAGGAGAATGCTCGTCACCGACACGACCGGGAGCAGCGCCGTGCGGTCCGTGGCTGTCGCTGCCACCGCGAGCAGCGCCCCGCCCAGCACGAACGACCATCCGGTGACGACGGTGTCGTCGCCCTGCGCGGCATGTCGACGACCGACGAGGGTCATCGTCGCGAACGCACTGCCCGACACCACCGCCAGAGCGCCGCCCACGACGGTGGACCGCAGATCGCCGTCGGCCGGGGAACCGACGAGCAGCCCGAGCCCCGCGACACCGACGACGACGGTCCGCACGACGGCACCCGCCGGGCGGCGACGTGCCGTCAGCGACTCCACGAGGACGACCACCACGGGAGCCGACCCGATGGTCACCAGGGTCGCGGCCGCCACGCCCGCCGTGACGGTGGCCGCGAAGTAGGCACCCTGGAAGACCGCGGCGAGTGTTCCGATGACGGCGATGCGACGCCACACAGGTCGGCCGCGCGGCAGGACACCCCCGGTCGCGGCCACGACCGCGAGGAGCATCAGCCCGCCGAGGCCGAGCCGGTACGCGGCGACCGCGGTGGACGGGAGGTCCGCGGAGCGACCCAGCGCGGTTCCGAGAACACCGCCGGTCCCCCACAGCACGGCGGCGACGACGAGCAACGCCACACCGGATCGCGGGTACTGCACCGGCAGCCTCCTCACCCTCACGTGTCCAGCGACCGTAGCGCCGGTGGACAGTGCTGCTCACTCCGGCGTAGCGTGCGTAACAGTACAAGCGTACTGTTTGCCGGCCCGTCGAAGGAGCCATCATGTGGAGCCCGTCCGACTACCTCACCTTCGCCGACGAGCGCACCCGTCCGTTCCGCGAACTGATCGCACGCATCTCTGTCGGGAGTCCCCGGCGCGTCGCCGATCTCGGCTGCGGCCCGGGCAATGCGACGGCGTTGCTCGCGCACCGCTGGCCGGACGCCGCCGTCGAGGCGTCGGACAACTCGCCGGACATGGTCGCGGCCGCGCGCGCTGCCGGTCTGGACGCCACCGTGCTCGACGTGCGGGACTGGGTGCCGTCCTCCGACACCGACGTCGTCGTCTCCAACGCGACTCTGCAGTGGGTGCCCGAACACCGGGAACTGCTGGCGCGCTGGCCCGGCCAGTTGCCGGACGGTGCCGTGATCGCCGTCCAGATGCCCGGCAACTTCGATGCACCGTCGCACCGCATCATCCGGGACCTCGCGACATCGGACGCCTGGGCACCGCGACTTCCCACTCTCGAGCTGCGGCACGCGAACGCCGTGGACGATCCCGAGCAGTACGCCGATCTGCTGGCCGCCCGGGGTTGCGCCGTGGACGCCTGGGAGACCACGTACGTCCAGCAACTCCGTGGTGCCCGGCCCGTTCTCGACTGGGTCTCCGGCACCGCTCTCACCCCGATCTTCGACCTCCTCGACGAGAAGGGTCGGGACGAGTTCCGCGACGACCTCGCTCCGTTGTTGGCCGACGCCTACCCGGCACGATCCGACGGGACCACCTTCTTCCCGTTCCGACGCGTCTTCGTCGTCGCGGTGGTGCGGAACGGCTGACGAGCAGGACGGTGCGGCCGGACGGATACTCTCGAATCATGCTTCGGTCGGCGCTCGTTCCCCTGATCCTGTCGGCCGCCCTCCTCGCCGGGGGCTGCGGCAGGGCCGTCGAGGGACGTCCGACGGCCGACGCGTGGGTGCCCACCGCCGACAATCCCGACCCCTCTCTCGCGCTCGACGGCATCGAGGTGGTCGACTACCCGCCCGCCTACCACGTACTGCCGAACTACCGTGTGGCGTACGCCTTCTCACCGCCGATGGGTGGTCGACACGACAACGCGTGGGCGACGTGCACCGGCGTGGTCTATCCGGAGGCCGTGCGCACCGAGAACATGGTGCACTCCCTCGAACACGGTGCCGTGTGGATCGCATACGATCCCGAAGCGCTCGACGACGGCGAGATCGCAGCGCTGGCCGCGCGGGTGGAGGGCGAGCCGTACCTGATGATGTCGCCGTATCCGGGCATGGATCGCCGGATCTCGCTGCAGTCGTGGGGGCATCGCCTGGCAGTGGAGAGCAGCGACGACGAGCGCATCGACCGTTTCGTCTCGGCACTGCGCCTGAATCCGAACACTTTCCCGGAGCCCGGCGCGACGTGCGCGACCCTGCCCACCACGTTCGACACGGCGAACCCGCCGGCGTTCGTCGAGAGCGCGCCGGATCCCGCATCCCCGCTGACCCTTCCGGAGTGATCAGGCAGGCATGATCGTCGCGGCCACCGTGCCACCGAGTTCGACGAGCCGTTCCCGCGCAGCGGCGTCGAACCCGGTCACCTCGACGGGCACCGCGGCCGGCTCGAGGCCCCATCCGCTCACGATGCTCGTCAGTGCGCGCACCGCGCCCGCAGTGTCGTTGTTGCCGTACACCCAGGCGCCCCAAGGCTTTCCGTTCATCGACCCGAGCGTCGGGTAGTACACCGTGTCGAGGAAATGCTTGAGAGCACCGGACATGTACCCGAAGTTCGCGGGAGTGCCGAGGAGGATGCCGTCCGCGTCGACCACGTCGGCGATCGTGGCACCCAGGGCCGGGCGCACCCGGACGTCGACACCCTCGATGTCGGGATCCCGCGCCCCGGCCAGCACCGCCTCGAGCATCTCCGCCATGGGCGGCGACACCGTGTGGTGCACCACCAGCAGGACGGTCACGCGCTCTCGGTGCGCTCGAGTTCCACGGCGCGCCGCATGATCTCGCGTGCGCGCCCGCGATCGCCCGCGTAGTCGTACGCACGGGCGAGACGGTAGTTCGTGCGCCAGTCGTCGGGCGACTTCTCGTACTCCGCCTTGACGTCCGCGAAGAGCGAATCCGCCGCGCCGCGCTCGATGCGCCCCGACGGCATGCGCGGAAGGTCGTCGACGTCCAGCTCGAGATTCTCGTCGTGGATCCGACGGGCCAGGTGCTGGTGCCGAAAACCCGCCCGCAGCGTCGCCGCCACGATCCACAGGCCCAGCAGCGGAAGGATCAGCACACCGATACCCAGCCCGATGTTCACCGGACCGCCGAGCTGGATGAAGTCGATCCCCCGCCCGCCCAGGATGACGAAGTAGACGCCGAGAACCAACACCATCACGGCGATGATCGCGACCACCCGCGAATACTTGCTCACTCCGACCGTCCTCCGGACTTACCGCTGCTCATCACAGATCCATCAGCGGTTCGATGCCCAACGTCAACCCGGGCCGCGCCGCGATGGACCGGACGCCCAGCAGCACACCGGGAGTGAAGGAGGTGCGGTCGATCGAGTCGTGCCGGATGGTGAGAGTCTCGCCCTGCGTTCCCAGGAGCACCTCCTGGTGCGCCACCAGACCGGCGAGGCGCACGGAGTGCACACGCACTCCGTCGACGTCGGCGCCGCGCGCACCGTCGAGTTCGGTGGTGGTCGCGTCGGGACTCGGGCCCACTCCCGCCGCGCGCCGCGCGTCCGCGATGAGCGCCGCCGTGCGGTACGCGGTGCCGGACGGCGCGTCCGCCTTGTTCGGGTGGTGCAGCTCGATCACCTCGACCGAGTCGAAGAAGCGTGCCGCCTGCTGCGCGAACGCCATCGACAGCACGGCGCCGATGGCGAAGTTGGGAGCGATGAGCACTCCGGTCGCGGGCGAGTCCGCGAGCCAGGACCGCACCTGATCGAGTCGCTCGTCGTCGAACCCGGTGGTGCCCACGACGGCATGGATCCCGGCGCCGATCAGGTACTGCAGGTTGTCCATGACGACACTGGGATGGGTGAAGTCGACCACGACCTGCGCGCCGTTCTCAGCGAACGTCTCGAGCCGGTCGTCCTTGTCCACGCGAGCAACGAGCTCCGTGTCGGCCGCGGCCTCGACGGCCTCGCACACCGCCTGGCCGACCTTGCCGGCCGCGCCGAGTACTCCGACACGTATCGCCTCTGTCACCTGTTCACCCCTCACCTGGAACTGTCGGGGACAGCCTAGTGGTCGAACTCGATGACCTGACGAATCGCCTTGCCGTCCGCCAGTTCGTCCATCGCCCGGTTGATCCCGTCGAGCGTGATGCGTGAGGACACCAGTTTCTCCACCGGGAAGCGGCCCTCGCGCCACATCTGCTCGTACGTCGGAATGTCCCGTTCGGGAACGGCGGACCCGAGGTAGCTCCCGACGATGGTCCGCGCCTCGGCCACGAGCGTGAGGGGCGAGATCGACGCTCGGGCGTCCGGCGACGGCAGGCCCACTGTCACGGTGGTGCCGCCCGGAGCAGTGGCAGCGAGAGCGGTCTCGAAGGCGCGCGCGTTGCCGGCGGCCTCCACGACGATCTGGGCACGTACGCCGGACTCGGCCAGTTCCTGCGGGGTGTACACGGACGTGGCGCCCAACTCGCGGGCCGTCTCCAGCTTCTCCGGCATCGAATCGACCCCGATGACGTCGCCCAGTCCGAGCGAGGCCGCGGTGAGCACCGCGGCCATGCCCACTCCGCCGAGCCCCACCACCATGATGGTGTCGCCCTCGGTGGGGGACGCGGCGTTCAGCAGTGCGCCGCCGCCGGTGAGCACCGCGCACCCGAGCACCGCGGCGACGGCCGGCGGGACGTCGTCGCCCACGGGCACCACCGACCGGCGGTCCACCACCGTGTGCGTCGCGAAACCGGACACCCCGAGGTGGTGCTTGATCTCGACGCCGTCGCGGCGCAGCCGCACGTCTCCGCCGAGCAGAGTGCCGGCGTTGTTGGCCGCGCTGCCGGGGATGCACGGTGTGCGCCCGTTCGACCGGCACCCCGAGCACTCACCGCATCGAGGCAGGAAGGTCATCACCACGCGCGTGCCGAGCGCGAGATCGACCCCCGGGCCGACGCCCTCGACGATGCCCGCGGCCTCGTGCCCCAACAGCATCGGGACGGGGCGCACGCGGTTGCCGTCGACCACCGACAGATCGGAATGGCACAGCCCCGCCGCCTCGATGCGTACGAGGATCTCCCCCTCGCCGGGAGGATCGAGCTCGAGCTCGGACACCGTCAGGGGACGCGACTCCGCGAACGGCCGCGAACGGCCGATCTCATCCAGGACAGCTCCGCGAATCTTCATGCCGCCACGTTAACCCGGCGGCGTCGGCGGTTGCGGCACTCTGGGATTGAGAAGATGCGCGACCAGCGCGGTCCAGCCGGTCTGATGGCTGGCGCCGAGCCCCTCTCCGGTGTCCCCGTCGAAGTACTCGCTGAAGGTCGGATGCTCCGACCACAGCGGATCGTCCGAGGACTCGATGCGATCGCCGTCCGACGGCCGACCGGATCCGCGCACGCGGAACAGGTCCGCGAGGCCGTTCTCGATGATCTCGGCGGCCTCGACCAGGGTGCGCTGCACGCCGGACCCGGTGGGGATCTCGATGGTGAACGTGTCGCCGAAGTAGCGACCGTAGGCGCGGAGCTTGTCGGCGAGCAGCACGTTGACGGGGAACCACACCGGGCCGCGCCAGTTCGAGTTCCCGCCGAACATCGACGTGCGGGACTCCCCCGGCTCGTACTCGATGGACAGTGATCGGCCCTCGACCTCCATCGTGACGCCGTCGCGGTAGGACGCGGACAGCGACCGGATACCGAAGGACGACAGGAACTCGTCGCTGTCGAACATGCGCTCGAGGATGCGCCGCAGCCGATCGGGATCCACGAGGGCGAGGAGCATGCGCCAGGTCCCGTTGTCGTTGCGCGACATCATCGGGGACACCAGATCCGGTCTCCGGTGCTGCAACCACCGCAAGCGAGACGTCAGGTCCGGACACTCCTTCGGCACCCACGACGGGATCTCGGTGGCCCCCAGGATCGGCAGGAGGCCCACCATCGAGCGCACCCGCAGCGGCACCGCGTCACCGTGCGGTGGGGCGAGGACGTCGTAGAAGAATCCGTCCTCCTCGTGCCACAGCGACATCTGCGCCGACCCGAAGGATCCCACGGCCTCCGCGATGGACAGGAAGTGCGCGAAGAACTTCGTCGCGACGTCGTCCCAGGCGGAGTCGTGGCGTGCCAGTTCGATCGCGATCTTGAACATCTGCTGGCAGTAGAACGCCATCCAACTGGTCGCGTCGGACTGCTCGAGTCGGAAACCGGGAGGCAGTGGCTCCGAGCGGTTGAACATCCCGATGTTGTCCATCCCGAGGAAGCCGCCCTCGAAGATGTTGGAGCCGCCCGCGTCCTTGCGGTTGACCCACCACGAGAAGTTCAACAACAGCTTGGTGAACACCCGGACCAGGAACTCACGGTCGCGGTGTCCGTCGATGCGGTAGACCTGCCACACCGCCCACGCGTGGACCGGCGGGTTGACGTCTCCGAACTCCCACTCGTACGCGGGCAGTTGACCGTTGGGGTGCATCGCCCACTCGCGACACATGAGCACGAGCTGTTCCTTGGCGAAGTCCGGGTCGACGTGCGCCAGCGGGATGGTGTGGAAGGCGAGATCCCATGCGGCGAACCACGGGTACTCCCACTCGTCCGGCATGGAGACGACGTCCGCGAGCGAGAAGTGCGACCAGGCATGGTTGCGGGCGGTCGCGTCGAGTCGCGACTGCGGCGCCGACGCTCCCACCGGATCACCCTGCGCCCACTCGCGTACGTCGTAGCGGTAGAGCTGTTTGCACCACAGCAGGCCGGCGTAGGCGCGCCGTGCGACGTGGCGGTCGGCCGCGGACAGATCCGGGCCGATGACGTGGTCGTAGAACTGGTCCGCCTCGTACCGTCGGTCGGCGAGGACCGCGTCGAAGCCGGGGCCGAACGTGAACGAGTCCGGCACCGCGGTGCTCAACCGGAGACGGATGCTGCGGGTCTCGCCGGGCGCCACGTCGTCGAGCGAATACCAGAACGCACTCTTCGTCCCCGTGCCGTCCGGATTGACGGCCGACTCGTCGCCCTCGACGATGCGCCGCCCGATGCCGTCCTTCGTCCAGGCCGAGAGGTTCTCCGCGGCGCCGAACAGCTCCACCGCATTGGTCTCGTTGTCGCAGAACAGCACTCGCGCATCACCCTGAGCGGCGAGGTGGTACCGGCCGAGAAAACCGTGCTCCGCACGCACCACGGCCATGTCACCGGGAAGCGCGTCCGCCGTGACGTCGACGATGGAGGCGGTGCGATCGTCGCGCCCCCAGGACCACGTGTTGCGCAACCACAGATGCGGCACCACGTCGACCGATGCGGCCTCGGGCCCGTGATTGGTGACGTCGACGACGATGCACACGTCGTCCGGCGACGCCTTGGCGTAGGTGACGACCACGTCGAAGAACCGGTTCTCGTCCAGCACCCCGGTGTCGGCCAGTTCGAACTCGCGGTCCATGCGCGTGCGCGCGCGGCTCGCCTCACGCAGCCCCTCGTAGGGGTACTCGGCCTGCGGGTAGCGGTAGAGCCAGGTCATCCAGCTGTGGGTGGGCGTTCCGTCGAGCGCCCACCAGTACTCCTTGGCGTCCTCGCCGTGATTGCCCTCACCGTTGGTGAGTCCGAACAGCCGCTCCTTGAGGATCGGATCGCGCCGGTTCCACAGGGCCACCGAGAAATTGAGGAAGCCGAAGCGGTCGCAGATGCCCCCGAGGCCGTCCTCGCCCCATCGGTAGGCGCGCGAGCGGGCGTGGTCGAAGGGGAAGGACTCCCAGGCGTTACCGTCCTCGGAGTAGTCCTCGCGCACGGTGCCCCACTGACGGCCCGCGAGATACGGGCCCCAGGTACGCCAGGCGCTCTGTGCTCCGGGCGATTCGGCGAGCCGAGAGTGCTCGACGGTCGGGTGTGCAGGCTGATCTGCGGCGTCGGTCACCGCCACAGTGTGCCCCGACGGACGCGGACGTGCATCGCACCGGAGGCCCGGGCGTCACACCGCCGCGGGAAATCCCCGTCCGGGCGCGCTGACGGTGCAGCCGGTGACCAGACCGGCCAGAAGTCCGACGAGACCCGCGACCGAGGCCGACGGGTGGGACAGGTCGAAGAGAGTGCCCGGCGCGAGACCCGCACGGACGGCGAGATCGGACACCGACGCGGCCAACTCCTCGTGCGTGACGGTGACGCGTCCGGTCGTGCCCGGACCGAGCGCGACGAGGGCGGGCCGCCAGGCGTCGAGTGCGGTGGGCCGGCCGGCTTCGGTGAGACCCTGATCCCAGGCGGGCGACTCCCACCAGACACCCTCGTGATCCACGACGGCGTCGCGACGAGCATCGAACGTCACCGACGCGGCCGGTACGGCACCGACGGCCGCGCAGGCGTGCGCGCGGAGCACGTCGGGAAGTTCGGCGTCGACGGCGAACAGGGGATGCCCGGAGGCGAGGACGGCCAGGACGGAGGTGACCGCGTCGACCGAGCCGTCGGCGAGTACGGCGAGCGGGACGCGGTCGCGGGAGTGGGCACGGCGCAGCGCGGCTCCGCGGTTTCTGGCGGCCACGGCGAGCTCGCCGTAGGTGATCGAGTCGGCGGGTGAGACCAGCGCGAGACTCGACGGGTTCCGCCGCGCCACCGCGTCGATCGCGGCGACGATACCGCTCTGGAGCGCCGACGACGGCGGTGCGTCGAGCACGCCGCGCGGATGGAGACCGGTCATACCGCAACACCGCCAACTGCCGAGGAAACTATCGGCGATCAGGTCAAGGACTCCATAACCATACCTGAAGTATGTTTCCATTCGTAACACTCACCCCCGAGA
Organism: Rhodococcus sp. UNC23MFCrub1.1; assembly: GCF_000686025.1. Lineage (GTDB taxonomy): Bacteria > Actinomycetota > Actinomycetes > Mycobacteriales > Mycobacteriaceae > Rhodococcoides. Next base: position 148,659 of record NZ_JMLQ01000003.1, on the reverse strand, counting down.
CTGTGAGAAGTCACGGTGTCAGTCGCCGCCGTATCCCAGCTTGCGGCTGATCTCGAGGGCCGCACTCATCGCGTCCGCCGCGACGGACGCGAAGTCGTCCGGTTCGAGCCGGTAGGCCGGACCCGAGACGCTGAGCGCAGCCACGACGTCCCCGGTGTGGTCACGCACGGGCGCGGACACCGCGTTCAGACCGATCTCGAGTTCCTCACGCACTGAGGCCCAGCCCCGCGAGCGCACCGCCTCGAGCTCCTGCTCCAGCGCGGTCGACGAGGTCACCGTGGTCTCCGTGAAGGAGTCCAACCGGGACGGGAGGCGCCGACGTACCTCGTCCCGCGACAGTCCGCTGAGGAGAATCTTCCCGCTCGACGTGGCGTGGACCGGGCTGCCCTGGCCCACCCACGTACGCAGCGCGACCTCGGACTCGGACCGAGCCTTGACGATGTTCACGGCGCGGTCCTCGTCGAGCACCGCGAGGTTGGTGGTCTCCCCCACCTTCTCGGCCAACATGTCGCAGATGCCCTGCGCTGCCTTCGCGAGGTCGCGTTCGGCCGTCGCGGACCCGGCGAGGCGGACGATGGTGAACCCCAGCCGGTACTTGCCCCGTTCACCCACCTGCTCCACGAAGCCGCGGGCGTCCAACACCCCCAGCAGCCGCGAGACGGTGGACTTGTGCACCCCGAGTTCGTCGGCGATGGCCGTGACACCGGCCGTCCCGAGTCGAGCGACGATCTCGAGGACCTCGAGAGCGCGGTCGACCGACTGCACCGCGGTACCGCGCGTCACCGCTCTGCCCGCGTCGTCGCCGTCGTCGGTGCCGGACGTGTCGGACACGGAGATCTCGGAAGAAGCCATGATGGTGTCCGATTCTATCCGGCACCGGGTGTCAGCGGTCGCGCACCGCGCGGGGCACGGGGACACCGACGGTGGACGCCACGTGGCCCACCCTGCGCTGGACCGACGCGATCTCCCGCATCGCGTCCATCACCATGCTGCGCTCGAGGGGTGTCAGCTCACCGAGGGCCACGACGTCCGTCGGGGTGCGCCCGTCGCTCAGGCAGTTCACCTGATGGCCGAAACGCAGGTGCTGCAGCCGCTCGAACACGTCGACGAGCACGCGTGAGTCCAGTTCCGACAGCAATCCGTTGCCCGCCGCCGCGGTCAGCCGGGCGGGTGTCGACGCGCAGGCGACGCCGACACTCATACCGCCCCACCGCGCCAGGTTCACGATCGGCGACACCGCGTGCGACTTGAGATCCACCGTCGTACCGCGCCGCGCGAGCACGTCCCGCACCGACCGCACCCGTGCTCGGGTGGCCAGCGCATCGCGGAGCTGGAGCCGCAGCGCCTCGGGATGCTCGACGGCCATCTCGCGGTACGCGTCCGGAACCGAGTGGAGATCGGGATCGCCCCACACCACCCGGCCGTCGACCAGGAGCGAGGACATGACGATGCCGCGATCGCCCAGGGGGTCGTCGAGCCAGCCGCTCGCGGCCGCGCGCCACGCGGAGGCCGATCGGGCGAAGCGGGGGCTGGACGCGATCGCGTTGTTGGTGTCGGCGGGCAGTCCGCAGGCGTCGAGCGTGCGGTGCACGGCGCGAGCGAGGTCGCGGAGCGCCTCCTCTCGGCCGGCGAGACCGTCGCTCCACGACAACGCGCTGTCGACGTCGGACGACGGCATCGCCTCCCGTCGTCCGACGCTTCCCAGCGACAACCACGCGAGATCTCGGCCGCGCAGCGGGGTCGGCGATGCCGCGATCGCCAGCTCCACGGCACGACGGACGAGGGCGTCCACCACCACGGACAGGATCCCGGACGCGGCCCCCGCGGTGGTCCCGGTGCGCCACAGGTCGACGATCAGCGGACGCAGACCCGCACTCACCTCGATCAACGCGTCGGTGGACACGGCTGCCTCGACGTGCCGACGCAACGAGAAGCTGCGGGTGGTCGAGTTGGCCAGCAGATCGGCGCTCTCGAGGACACCGACCAGACCGCCCCGGACATCGACGACCGGCATGTGTTGCACGCCGAGCTCGAGCATCTCGAGCAGGACGCCGGTGGTCGTCCGGTCCGCGTCCACCACGGCCGCGGGCACTGTCATGACGGATCCGATCCGTGTGTCCACCGGCACACCGGCGGCGACCACCCGCGTCCGCAGGTCTCGATCGGTGAAGATGCCGTACCGGCCCCGCGTCGTCGGGATCACCACGCACGACGACCCGCGCTCCGTCATCAGGCAGACCGCGTCGCGGATCGAGGTGTCGGCGTCCACGGTCGCCGCCGCACGACGCACGAGGGCGGCCGCGGTGCCGCCGGGCGCCGCCGACAGACCGGCGCCGTCGGGACTCGGTGAGGCGATGGACCGGCCGCCGAAGGACTGCGCGATCGTGCGAGCCAGGTACGTCACGCCCGCGGGGCTCGCGAACACCGGTCGCACGGACGGACCCGGCAGGCGCACGACGACCGACGGCCGCGCCGCCGTCGCCGTGAAGGTCGTGCGCAGACCGACGAGCATGGCCGAGAAGCCGAACAGCCCACCCGGCTCGATCGTGTCGAGCGGCGCGGCGCCGTCGACGTCGTCGGGGTGCAGCAGGTCGACGCTGCCGGACCACACCACCCACACCGCGTCGATGTCGTCGACGCCCGGTCCGACCACGACGTCGCCCGCCGCGTACGCGGCGGTGGACGCCGTCGCCGCCAGATCGGCGAGATCGCTTCTGGTCAGCGAGTCGAACGGAGAGTGACCGGCGAGGAATTCTGCGAGCGTGTCAGCCGGTGACGAGGTCGGCACACCGTTCCGCCATCGTCATCACCGTGATGTTCGGGTTCACCGCCGGCAGCTTCGGCATCGCCGACGCATCGACCACCCGCAGATTGTGCACGCCCTTGACGCGCAATTCGGGATCGAGCACCGCCATCGGATCCGACGCGGCACCCATCTTCGCGGTGCCGGCCGGGTGATACACGGTGTTGTGAGTGCGATGCACGTAGTCGAGGAGATCGTCGTCGGTGACGGCGTCCGGCCCCGGCGCCAACTCGCGGGCGATCCAGTCCTTCAGCTGCGGCTGGTCGGCGATGCGTCGAGCGAGCTTGAGACCCGCGAGCATCACGCGGTCGTCGTGCCCCTCGCTGTCGGTGAAGTACCGCGGGTCGACCTTGGCGCGATCACGGAAATCGCGTGAGCGCAGTCGGACGGTTCCGCGTGAACGGCCCTGTGTCACATTGGGAGTCAGGCAGAAGCCGTTGTCCGTGGTGGGGTAGCCCCAGCGCAGGGTGTTCATGTCGAACGGCACGCTGCCGTAGTGCATCATCACGTCCGGATACGTCAGATCGTCCTCGGTCGTGGCGAACAGGCCGATCTCCCACCACTGCGACGACGTGGTGACCATCGGCTTCGACGCCTCCCAGAACACCAGGCCCTCGACGTGGTCGTCGAGGTTCGCGCCGACGCCCGCCGAGTCGACACGCACCGGAATCCCCATCTCGCGCAGGTGCACCGAGGGCCCGATTCCCGACAGCATCAACAGTTTCGGAGTGTCGATCGCACCCGCGGTGACGATGACCTCACGGCGTGCGGAGACGACGTCGTGCCCCGTCAGATCAGGACGCTGATACCGCACTCCGGTGGCCGTGAGCGAGTCGTCGATGACGATCTCGCTGACCCAGCAGCCCGTGCGGACCTCGAGATTGGGGCGCGTCGCCATGATCGGATGCAGGTACGCGTGCGAGGTGGACATGCGCAACCCGTCGTCGGACGAGTTGATCTGGAACCAGCCGGCCCCGTTGAGCACCGTCTCACCGCGATTGAACTGCACGGTCGGCAGTCCCACGCCGGCCGCGGACTCGAGGACGGCGGCACCACACGGATCGAGTGGCGGAACGTCCCGCAGCGTCACCGGTCCGGTGACGCGCGAGACGTACGGGAGGATCGACTCGGCGTTCCAGCCCGTGGCGCCCATGGCCTCCCAGTCGTCCAGGATTCCGGCCGGTGGATGGAACGCGATGCACGAGTTGTGAGACGAGCAGCCGCCCAACACCTTCGCCCGCGCGTGGCGCATGAAGCTGTTGCCGCGTTCCTGCGGCTCGACGGGATAGTCCCAGTCGTAGCCGGAGTCGAGCAGATGCATCCACCGGTCGAGCACCAGGATGTCGTCGTTCCCGACGTCCGTGGGTCCCGCCTCGACCAGACACACGGTCACGGTGGGATCCTCGCTGAGGCGTGCGGCGAGAACACATCCCGCAGTTCCGCCGCCCGCGATGACGTAATCGAAGATCGCGTCCGTCATACCTTCTCGCCTTCCGCCGTACCCGCTGTGGTGGTCGCTGCGTGTGACGTCAACGTACCGATGTGTCCGCGACCGACGGTGAAGTACCACAGATAGCCGAGCCCGAGGATGACACCGATGTAGACGAACGCACCCCAGGTGTTGTACCAGGGTGTCCCGTAGACGGCTTCGCGCGGCCACGCCAGATTCAGCGCCATGCCGGCGCCCCACACGACCGCAAAGATGTTGACGGGCAGACCCCAGCGACCCATCGTGAAGTAGCCACCCTCCTTCAGGTCCTTCGGCGGCCATTCGCCCTTCAGTCGCTTCTTCAAGAGCGGTCCCGTGACCATCAGATACGCCAGGTAGATCATGATGATCGCGATCGACGTGAGCACCGTGAAGATCTTGGGCTGCCCCACGTTGATCACCAGGATCAGGATCGAGAGCAGACCGATCACGACGGCGGGCACCACGGGCGTCTGGTACTTCGGATGCACGGTGGCCAGCCGCTCGCCGAACGGCAGCGCGTTGTCGCGCGCCATCGCGAAGGTGAGGCGGATCGCCGCCGTGTGCACCGCGAGCGAGCACACCGTGACGGCCACCAGGATGCAGATCAGGAACACCGTTCCCAGGGGTCCGGACAGCACCGAGGTGACGATGGACTGCAGTCCACCCTGCGGCGTGCCCAGCTCGGGATCGTTCAGATCCGGCGCCGCCATGACGGCGAACACGAGGATGGCGCCGCCGATGACGAACGACGCGAGGATGGCCCGCAGGATCGCCTTGGGGGCGGTACGCCGCGGTTCGACGGTCTCCTCACCGAGCGAGCTCGCCGTGTCGAAGCCGTACATCACGTAGCCCGACGCCAGCGACGCCACGAGGAACGCGCCCAGGTACCCGGCACTCTCCTCGGTTCCGTACCCGTTGGTGGAGAAGAAGATCTCCGGGCCGCGCTGAATGTTGAACGCCAGGATCACGGCGATGAGCACGGCCGCGACGAGTTCGATGAAGACGCCGGCACTGTTGATCCGCGCCATCAACCGGATGCCCGCGGCGTTCACCAGAGTCGTGAACGCGATCATGATGGTGCCGAGAACGACGGCATTGGTGGCGTAGTCGTACTCCCCCGTGCCGTCCCCGATGAGCTGGAAGCCGGACCACAACCGAGGCAGGTTCACCTGCAGGGCGAGCACCACCGCCGACAACGTGACGATCGACGCGGTGAGCATGAGCCACCCCGACGACCATCCGACGATGCGGCTGCCGAGCAGCTTCGCCCAGTTGTAGACCGAGCCCGCCACCGGATACTTGGCCGCGAGTTCCATGAAACACAGCGCCACGGCCATCTGCCCGACGAAGACGATGGGCCAGGACCACAGATAAGCCGGGCCGGCGGACCCGAATCCGAAGTAGAACAGCTGGAACGTGCCGGTCAGGATCGAGATGTAGCTGACGCCGGCCGCGAAACTCGCGAACTTGCCCAGACTTCGGTCGAGAGATTCCTTGTATCCGAAATCGCCGAGACCGCCGTCCTCGACGTCGGAAGTGGAAGACACCATGTCGCCTCGCTCACGTGAGAATGGAAGAAACTAGCTGGTGGTGCCGAACCACTCCGCCCGAGGTGCCGCGGTGTTGTTCCAGATGTGCTTGGTCTCCTGGTACTCGTGGAGTCCCGCGGGCCCGAGTTCGCGCCCGTTGCCCGACTTCTTGAAACCGCCCCACTCGGCCGCGGCCGTGTAGTACCCGAAGTCGTTGAGCCACACGGTTCCGTGTCGCAGCCCGCGCACCATGCGTTCGCCGCGTTCGGGATCGGTGGTGCGCACACCGGCCGCGAGACCGTAGTCCGTGTCGTTGCCCAGTCGCAGTGCCTCTTCCTCTGTGGTGAACCGTTCGACGGTCAGTATGGGCCCGAACGTCTCGAGCTGCACGATGTCCATCTCACGAGAGCAGTGGTCGAACACCGTGGGCAGGAAGTAACTTCCGTCCGCCAGAGCCGGATCGGACGGTGCGCGGCCGCCCGTGCGCAGAACTGCACCCTCCGCGAGGGCGGTCTCGACGAACGCCTCCATCTTGTCGCGCTGAGTCGTGGAGACCAGTGGTCCCGTCTCGCTGGACGGGTCCGTTCCCGGTCCCATCCGGATGGCTTCGGCGCGGCGCACGATCTCGTCGACGAACCGATCCGCCACCGAGTCCTCGACGATGAGACGTGTTCCGGCCGAACACACCTGGCCGGAGTGCAGGAAGACGCCGGTGAGCACCTGGTCGACGGAGGCGTCGAACGTGTCCTCGTCGGCGGCGTCCGCGAACACGATGTGCGGATTCTTGCCCCCGAGTTCCACCGCCACCTTGGTCACGTGCGGCGCGGCACTTGCGAGGATCGCGCTGCCGGTCGCCAGTCCACCGGTGAACGACACGAAGTCGACGTCCGGATTGTCCGTGAGCGCCGGCCCGATGGTCGCGCCGCTGCCCTGCACCAGATTGACGACACCGTCCGGCACCCCCGCTTCCTCCAGCAGGTGGGTGAACGCGATGGTGCTCAGCGGGGTGACCTCGCTCGGCTTGAGCACCATCGTGCAGCCGGCAGCCAGCGCAGGCGCGATCTTCCACGAGATCTGCAGCAGAGGGTAGTTCCAGGGCGCGATCATCACGCAGACACCGATCGGCTCGTGCACCACGCGCGAGATGACCGCAGGATCACCCACGTCGACGAGACGATCGCTCGAAACGGCGGCGAGCTGAGCGTAGTACCGGAACACCGAGGTGACGTCGTCGATGTCGATGCGGCTCTCCGCCAACGTCTTCCCGGTGTCGAGGGTCTCGATGACCGACAGTCGCTCCTTGTCGCGCTGCAGGAGATCCGCCACGCGGTCGAGCACCGCACAGCGTTCCGCGACCGGGGTGGCGGGCCAGTCGCCGCGATCGAAGGTGGCACGGGCCGCGGCGACGGCGGCGCGGGCGTCGTCCGGCGAGGCCTCGTCGACCGACACCAGGACGCGACCGGTCGCGGGGTCGATGCAGTCTCGGGTCTCCCCCGAGGTGGCAGGAACCCACTCACCCCCGATGAGGAGAACGCGCTCGAACAGTGTCGGATCGACGTCGTGCTCGGTCTGTTGATTCACTGCCCCACCCTTTCACCGATCGGTCACCCCTGCAGGCGCCCGTCCTCCCGCAGGCGTTCCGCCAGCCAGTCGTGGAAGAGCCCGATGTGATGCTCGGCCGGCACCAGAACGCCACCGTCACGGTATGCCCGTGAGCTCATCGCCGGTTGGGTTCGCTCACATGCGTCGAAATCCTGCACGTTGACGCGATGGAACAACTCGACCGATCGGCTGACGTCGCGGCCGGACTCGACGACGTCCCGCGTGTACAGCCAGTCGCACTCGACGACGGTGCGGTCCGCGGACACCGGGTACATGCGGTGCAGGATCACGTGGTCGGGAACCAGGTTGACGAAGACGGTCGGCTTGATCGTGATGGCGTAGTACCGCCGGTCCTGATCCTCCGAGAGCGTCGGCAGGGCGCCGAACCCCGCGGACCCGTCCACGGTGAATCCGTCGATCTCCGCGCCGAACTCCGCACCGTGGCCGACGAAGTACTGGGCCGCGAGCCCGTCCGCGAACTCGGGGAGTACCTCGGTCAGCTCCGGGTGGATCGTGGCGCAGTGATAGCACTCCATGAAGTTCTCGACGATCAGCTTCCAGTTGGCCGCCACGTCGTAGACCTCGCGGCGACCGAGTTCGAGAGACGGCATGTCGTACCGGTCGATGGCCGTCGGGTCGCCGAGCCGCTCGGTGACCGCGCCGATCACCTCGTCCTCGAAGGTCGGCGGCTCGTCCGCAAGGCACAGCCACGCGTAGCCGAGCCACTCCCGGAGCGCGACGGGGATCAGACCCCACTCCGTACGGTCGAGCGGGGCACCGGACCCGTCCGACAACGCGGACAGATTGGGAGCGGCCACGAGCTTCCCGTCCAGCCCGTACGTCCAGGCGTGGTACGGACACTGCAGATTACGCTTGACCTGGCCCGACTCCTCCGTGCAGATCTGTGCGCCGCGGTGACGGCACACGTTGAGGAACGCGCGCAGAGCCCCGTCACGCCCGCGCACCACCAGCACGCTCTCGCGGCCCACGTCGACGCGGCGGAAGGCGCCGGGTGCCGAGAGATCGGCACTGCGGACGGCGCAGAACCACATCGTCTCGAACACGTGCTCCTGCTCGGCCAGAAACGTCTCCGCGCTGGTGTACCAGGATCCGGGGAGAGTGGGGATCAGCGACTGAGTGCGGGGCGCGGCGCTTGTCATACGGTCACCAATCGGCGGGGATCGAAGAGGGTGATGGGGTGCGCGGTCGTCCCGGTGGTCGCGAGGTCGGCCAGGATCTCACCGACGACGGGCACGAACTTGAAACCGTGGCCGGAGAACCCGCACGCGACGGTGACGTTGGTGGCGTCGGGGTGCCGCGCGATGACGAAGTGCTCGTCCGGAGTGTTGGAGTACATGCACGTCGCGGAGTGCACGCTCGGCCCGTCGAGGCCGGGCACCGTCTGCCGCACCCGGGTCTGCATCGCCTCGATCTCGTGCGGGTGCACCGTACGGTCGATGGTGTCCGGCGTGCACTCGATGCCCTTGCGGAAGAAGGCCACCTTGACGCCGCCGTCGGGACCGTCGATCGCCGGGAACCCGTAGTCCTGCATACCGTCCGCGGCCTCGTGGATGAAGATCGGATTGTTCTCGTACGCGGCGGTACCGGCGCTCGCGCCGAACCAGTGCAGTACCTGGCGCTCGACGACGATCGGTACCGCGAACTGCTCGAGCAACTGCGGCGCCCAGGCACCGGGGCAGATCACCACCTGGCCCGCCGTGTGGGTTCCCTTGTCGGTGGTGACGGTGACGCCGTCCCCCGACTCCTCCCAGCCGAGCACCGTCTCACCGAACTGCAATGTCGCACCGCGGTTCTCGGCGAGGTCCAGATGGGCCTGAACGGTGAGTTCAGGCCTCGCGAAACCCGCGGCCGCCTCGAACAGTGCCACCTCGTCGGGGTCGGGATCGAAGGTGGGGAACGCCTCGCGCACCTGCGCGGCATCCAGGATCTCGTGCGGCAGCGACCATTGCCGTGACGCCAGCAGCGAGCCCGAGAACGTCACCGAGCTCTCGCGCCCGAGGAACAGTCCTCCGGTGATCCGATGCACCTCTTTGCCGGACATGCTCCTCAGTTCGTCCCACAGTTCGTAGGACCGCAGGAGGAGCGGGACGTAGGCCGGGTCCTCGAAGTAGGACTGCCGGATGATCCGCGATCCGCCGTGGCTCGATCCCTTGTCGTGGGCGGGAGTGAATTTCTCGAGCCCCAGCACCCGCTGTCCGCGGTCGGCCAGATGGAAGGCGGCGGCGCTGCCCATGCCGCCGAGTCCGATGACGATGACGTCGTAGCTCACGTGGCTCATCTCCTGATCAGCTGTCCGGCGGGATCGACGACCGCGTCGTCGGACACCGTCGCACCCAGTGCGGCGGCGAAGTAGGTCACCGACACCGCGGTGCCGAGTGGAGTGTCCAGCGGAAGCCAGGCGTACGCGACGCACCGCCCGAGGGTCGCCGACCATCCCGCGCTCGTGACGTACCCGACGACCGTGCCGTCGAGCGAGACCGGCTCCTTCCCGAGCACCACGGCGTCCGGGTCGTCGAACACGAGGGTCCGCAGCCGTCGCGTCGCGGGCCGAGCGGCCAGGGCCGACCGACCGACGAAGTCCGTGGCGCCTTTGACGGCGAACTCGACGCCCGCGTCGGCCGGGATGTCCTCGGAGGTCATGTCGTGCCCCCACGCGCGGTACCCCTTCTCGAGTCGCAGGCTGTCGAACGCGAGCCGGCCGGCAGCGATCACCCCGTGGTCGGACCCGGCCTCCCACAACAGGTCCCACAGGGCGCCGCCGTACTCGGCGTCGGTGTAGATCTCCCACCCGAGTTCGCCGACGTACGACACCCGCATCATGATCACGGGAATCGCACCGAGGTACGTCCGCACGGCGCGGAAGTAGCCGAAGGCCTTGTGTCCGAGGTCCGCGTCGGCCAGCGGTGCCACCATCGCGCGGGCACGGGGACCCCACACTCCGACACAACACGTCGCTCCGGTGACGTCCCGCACCGTCACCGGACCGTCGGGCGTTCCCGCCCTGGCGCGGCGCAGCATCGCATCGAGGTCGAGTGGACCGTTCGCTCCGACGCGATAGTGATCGGCGCCGAGTCGCGCGACCGTGAGGTCGCTGCGGATCCCGCCTCTCTCGTCGAGCATCAGCGTGTAGGTGACACGGCCGATCGCGGTGTCCACGTCGTTGGTGGTGAGGTGCTGCAGGAAGTGGGCTGCGCCGGGTCCCTCCACGTCGTACCGGGTGAGCGGTGTCATGTCGTACATCGCGACCCGGCTCCGCGTCACCGCGGCCTCGGCCACGGCGATGTCGGAGAAGTGACGCGCGGACCACTCGTCGCGGACCGGAAGGTGGAACCCGGTCTCGAGGAGCGCCGCGAGTTCGCCCGCGTTGCTCTCGTACCAGGCGGGGCGCTCCCAGCCTCCGCCCTGGACGAAGCGGGCGTCCAGCGCGACCTCCGCGGCGTGGAACGGGCTGCGCCGCAGTCCTCGCAGCGCCGTGCGCTGCTGGCGGGGGTGCACGATGTCGTACACCTCCACGAACGCCTGGGCGCTGGTGGCGGCGATGAAGGCGGGACTGCGCTCGACCGATTCGAAGCGATACAGATCGGACTCGTGGAGGTCGATCTCCGAGGCGCCGTCGATCAGGGTCTGGGCGAGAGCGCGCGCGATACCGGCGGAGTGCGTCACCCACACCGCCTCCGCCACCCAGAAGCCGGCCAGATCCCGGTGCTCCCCGACGATCGAGTGACCGTCGGGAGTGAAGGAGAAGATGCCGTTGAATCCGGATTCGACCTTCGACTCCCGCAGCGCCGGAAGCACTCTCGCGGACTCACGCCAGGCCGGCGCGAAATCGTCCTCGGTGAACGGCAGCATCGACGGCATCGGTGCGGGCGCCACGGACGACGCGTCACCGTCCGCGTCCCACGACAGCGCGCCCATGTCCGCGGGCATCGGGTCGTGGCCGTAGTAGCCGATACCGAGACGATCCCCGTGCTCCCGGTAGTAGAGGTCGCCGTCCTGGTGACGAAGGATCGGCAGACTCGCGTCCGTCGCACCGGTGTTCCGGCCGACCAGCGCCTCGATCTGTCCGGTGTAGGCGTACTGGTGCGCCATCGGGACCAGGGGAACCGTGAGTCCCACCGTGCGCCCGAGCTCGGCACCCCAGAAGCCCGCGGCCGACACGACGATGTCCGCCGGCACGTCGCCGTGCGGGGTCCGCACTCCCGTCACACGTCCACTCGCCTGGAGGATCTCGGTCACCGGACTGTCCCCCCGGAACACCGCCCCGCGGGCCTGCGCCGCACGCGCCTGCATCTCGGCGGCCCGCACCGCCCGGGCGAGACCGTCGCTCGGAGTGTGGAACGCGCCGAGCACGACGTCCGGGTCCACGAGCGGGTGCAGAGCCGCTGCGGCCGCGGCGTCGACGAGCTGTCCCTCGATGCCCCACGAGCGCGCCCACCCGGCCTTGCGTTGCAGATCCGTCCACCGAGCTTCGGTCGTCGCGATCTCGAGGCCGCCGAGCGTGTCGAAGCACGGCCCGTCGTCGTGCGTGAGTGCGCGGAACTTGTCGGCCGTGTAGGCCGCGAAGTGGGCCATGGAGCGCGAGGGATTCGTCTGGAACACCAGCCCGGGGGCGTGCGAGGTGGATCCGCCGGTGGAGAACAGCGGCCCCTGGTCGAGCACGGTGACGTCAGTCCACCCACGGGCGGTCAGTTCGTCCGCCAGGGAGGTCCCGACGATGCCGGCGCCGATGACGACGATACGAGGTGTCACGAGCGTCCCCCTGGGACCTGTTGCGATCAGCGCAACGATGGGTGGTTTACGCAACACAGACTCGACGCCCCGGGCCGGGCTGTCAACCCGGCACGCTGTGGTTCGACACACCGGTGCAGCGATTGACGTGGTGGATCGTCCTGGTGCATCCTGTTGCGCAGATCGATCACAGTTGCGATCGACGCAACACCGTCACACTTGCGGGAGGCATCATGCCGGACACCGTTCATCGCGTCGCCGTCTGCTCCGCATCGGCCCTCCCCGTCGGCGAGGTCGCCACCGTCACCCCGCCGGGTCACACCGCGATCTCCGTCTTCCACACCGAGGAGGGCCTCTTCGCGATCGACGACACGTGCACACACCAGGACGCCTCGCTCGCCGACGGATGGGTGGAGAACTGCGCGGTCGAGTGCCCGCTCCACGAGTCGTGCTTCGATCTGCGGACCGGCGCGCCCTCGGGCACACCGGCGAAGACTCCCGTTCGAACCTATGCGGTGCACGTCGTCGACGGCGCGGTCGTGCTCGACCTCCCCGGCTCGTGACGACCCCCGACAGGCCCGACGTCGAGACGGTGGACTCCGTCCTGGTCGTCGGGGCGTCGCTCGCGGGCTCGACCGTCGCGACCGCTCTCCGCGAGGACGGGTTCACGGGTCGCGTCACCGTCGTCGGCGACGAGCCCCACCTGCCGTACGATCGCCCGCCCCTCTCCAAGGCCTTCCTGCAGGGATCGGCTCCCGACCCGTGGCTCGTTCCCGAACCCGATGCGCTCGACGTCGACTGGGTGCTCGGGACACCGGCTGTCGGCATGACCGGGCGGAGCGTGGAGCTCGCGGACGGGCGGGAGGTGAGTGCCGACGTCGTCGTCATCGCGACCGGCGCGCGCGCACGGACCCTGCTCGGCGCCGACGACCTCCGCGGCGTTCACACGCTGCGCACGTTGGACGACGCCGCCGCACTGCGCTCGTCGCTGGCCACGGCGACCACCATGGTGGTGATCGGCGCGGGATTCATCGGAGCCGAGGTGGCCTCCACGGCCGCCGGCCTCGGCATCTCCGTCACCATCGTCGAGGCGTCCACCGCTCCCCTGTCCGGCCCGCTCGGCCTGACGATGGCGGAGGTCTGCGTCGATCTGCATCGTGCGAACGGCGTGACCCTCCTGCTCGGCGCCGCCGTCGACTCTCTCGAGGGCCGCGACGGGGCCGTCACCTCCGTCCTGCTCGGGGACGGGACGGTACTGCCCGCCGACGTCGTGGTGATCGGAATCGGATCGATCCCCAACACGGAGTGGGCGGCAGCGTCCGGCCTCGCCATCGACGGCGGTTTCGTCACCGACGCGCAGTGCCGCACCACCGTTCCGGGCGTCTACGCGATCGGGGACTGCGCTCGCGCGTTCGACGAGGTGCTGCAGGACCACCACCGCAGCGAACACTGGTCGCACGCGGTCACCCAGGCTCGGCGAGTGGCGCGGTCGATCGTGGGGGCGCAGCCCGCGCCGTCCGGTGTTCCGTACTTCTGGTCGGACCAGTACGGCTCTCGCATCCAGTTCGCCGGCCGTCGCCAGTCGACCGATTCGGTGCGCGTGGTCGAGGGCGACCCGGAGGCCGGCTCGTTCGTCGCCGTGTACGAGCGAGCGGACGACGTCGTCGCCGTCCTGGCGATGAACAACGCCCGATCGTTCACCAGGATGAGGAAGAGCCTCGGGGCCTGATTCTCCGCATGCCGATCAGCATTGGGTGCGTATAACAAACTCGAAGTTGCTTTTCTGTGATCAGCCCGGAGAACTCCGTTGGCACTGCACAGCGCTCGTCGCCGGGGATAGGTTGCCGTCATGACTGCCGAGATCCTGGCCACCGACGCCGTCGCGAGCGACACCACGTTCGACCCGGCGCAGCATGCGCTGGACATGGTGGGCTACCACTACCGCGCCGACGACTACTACGAGGTCGGCCGCGAGAAGGTGCGGGAGTACGCGAAAGCCGTCCGCGACTTCCATCCGGTCCACTGGACCGAGGAGGGCGCACTCGAGGTCGGCTATCCGGCGCTGATGGCGCCGCCCACGTTCTTCTCGCTGGTCGGCATCATCGCCCAGCAGAAGCTGCTCGAGCGCATCGCCACCGGATACGACCTCAGCCGGATGCTGCAGACCGACCAGCATGCCGAGTACTTCGCGCCGATCCTGGCGGGCGACCGGCTCACGTCCGACGTCTCGCTCGACTCCTTCCGCACGGTCGTCGGCCGCGACATGATGGTGACCAAGACCGTCATCACCAACCAGCGCAACGAGCTGGCGCAGATCACGTACACCACACTGCTCATCGGGCGCGCCGACGACGGCGACGACAGCATCGCGGACGTCGCGCGCGGCATGGTCATGAACGGCATGTTCACCCTGTCCACCTCCGACGAGGTGGCCGACGTCAATCCCGGCGGTGACGACCTCGAGACGGTCTACGCCCCGCCCGTCGTCGTCCCGCACACCGGCCATGCCCGTCGGCGCTTCGAGGACGTGGCGGTCGGCGACGCACTGCCCACCAGGACGGTGCTGCTCTCGCGCGGCGATCTCGTGAACTACGCGGGCGTGGTCGGCGACAACAACCCCGTGCACTGGAGCGACCACTTCGCGTCGCTGCTCGAGCTCGACACCGTCGTCGCCCACGGCATGCTCACCATGGGCCTCGGCACCGGCTTCGTGTCCGAGTGGCTCGGCGACCCGGGTGCCCTGAAGGACTGCACCGTGCGCTTCACCAGCCCCGTCATGGTCGACCCGGTGTCCAAGTCGGAGATCGTCATCGACGGCACGGTGAAGTCGAAGGACGAGGCGACCCGGACTGCGGTGGTCTCCATCGACGCCCGCTACAAGGGCAAGCGCATCCTCGGCCACAAGGCCATGGCCACCGTTCACCTGGCCTGAGACGCCTCAGCTCCCGGCCACGGCTCCGCGTACCGAGGCCGGGAGCTTCGTCACCTTCGAGAACGGCCCGACCACGGCGGCCGCCATGGGCCGCGCCAGCAGGGTCCGGGCGACGTCGCGGACCTCGTCGTTGGTCACCTGATCGATGCGCGCGAGCGTCTCCTCCACCGACCTGTGGTCGCCGTAGTTGAGCTCGCTGCGACCGATCCGGTTCATTCTCGATCCGGAATCCTCCAGTCCGAGAACCAGTCCCCCGCGCATGCTCCCCTTCGCGCGAGCGCACTCCGCGTCTGTGATGCCGTCGGTGGCCACCGACGCGAGCACGTCGCGGATCACCGAGGTGACCTCGCCGAGATTCTCGGGCTGGCATCCGGCGTACACCGAGAACGCACCCGTGTCGGAGAACGTGTCCACCGACGAGTACACCGAGTACGCGAGACCGCGCTCCTCCCGGATCTCTTGGAACAGACGCGAACTGAGCCCTCCACCGATGGCGGTGTTCAGAACCGACAACGCCCACCGATGACCCTCGTGGCGTCCGAACGCCCGCACGCCCAGGCACAGGTGCGCCTGTTCACTGTCCCGCGTCGTCAGGCTCAGGGCCGGGCGCGCGGTGATGCGGCCCGCTCCCCCACGCCGCGGTGCCGGTTCGGCGGCACCGGCGATCCGGTCGGCGAAACTGCGACGGACCCCCGCCACCACGTCGTCGTGGTCGACGTTGCCGGCGACCGCCACCACCATGCGCGGCGGGGTGTAGCGCCGAGTGTGGAACGAGTGCAGCTGATTCCGCGTCATGGACTCGATGGACTCCACCGATCCGATGACGGGACGACCGATGGGGTGGTCACCGAACAGCGCGGTGAGGAAGGCGTCACCGAGCAGGTCCTCGGGGTCGTCGTCGCGCATCGAGATCTCCTCGAGCACCACCTGGCGTTCGACATCGACGTCCTCGGCGCGGCAGCGACCGCGGAGCACCACGTCCGCCACCAGGTCGAGTCCGAGGTGCAGGTCCTCGTCGAGCACGTGCGCGTAGAAGCACGTGTGCTCCTTGGACGTGAACGCGTTGAGCTCGCCGCCGACTCCGTCCATCACCTGCGCGATGTCCAGAGCCGTACGGGTGGGGGTGGCCTTGAACAGCAGGTGCTCGAGGAAGTGCGCGGCACCGGCGACGGTGCGGCCCTCGTCGCGCGAACCGACGGCGACCCAGACGCCGACCGAGGCGGACCGCACGCCGGGAACGAACTCCGTGACGACTCGGACGCCGCCCGGCAACACCGTGCGGCGGACGCCGGACGGTTCGGGTGTACGCACACGGCGGCGCGGCCGGGAGCCCGAGAGCTCCGCAGACCGCGCCGCCGCGTTCGTGTACTTCTTACTCAGCGCTGACCTCGTCGGAGGTGGCGACCTGATCGTCGGCCGGCGCGGCGGCTGCCGCGTCGTCCTCGACCGGGACGAGGCTGATCTTGCCGCGGTTGTCGATGTCGGCGATCTCCACGCGGAGCTTCGATCCGACGCTGACGACGTCCTCGACCTTGTTGATGCGCTTGCCGCTGCCCAGCTTGGAGATGTGCACCAGGCCGTCACGACCGGGGAGCAGCGAGACGAACGCGCCGAATGCCGTGGTCTTGACGACGGTTCCGAGGAACCGCTCGCCGACCTTGGGCAGCTGCGGGTTCGCGATGGCGTTGATCATGTCGATCGCAGCCTGTGCGGACGGGCCGTCCGCAGCACCGACGTAGACGGTGCCGTCATCCTCGATCGAGATGTTGGCGCCGGTCTGCTCGGTGATCGAGTTGATCATCTTGCCCTTGGGCCCGATGACCTCGCCGATCTTGTCCACGGGGACCTTGATCGCGGTGACACGCGGTGCGTACGGGCTCATCTCGTCCGGCGCGTCGATGGCCTCGGCCATGACGTCGAGGATCGTGACGCGCGCGTCCTTGGCCTGCGACAGCGCACCGGCCAGAACCTGCGACGGGATGCCGTCGAGCTTCGTGTCCAGCTGCAGGGCGGTGACGAACTCGCGGGTGCCGGCGACCTTGAAGTCCATGTCGCCGAACGCGTCCTCCGCACCGAGAATGTCGGTGAGGGCGACGTAGCGGGTCTCACCGTCGACCTGGTCGGAGACCAGACCCATGGCGATGCCGGCGACCGGTGCCTTCAGCGGCACACCGGCGTTGAGCATGCCCAGCGTCGACGCACAGACCGAGCCCATCGACGTGGATCCGTTGGAGCTGAGCGCCTCCGAGACCTGACGGATGGCGTAGGGGAACTCCTCCTGGCTGGGGAGCACGGGGAGCAGCGCGCGCTCCGCGAGGGCTCCGTGGCCGATCTCGCGACGCTTCGGCGATCCGACGCGTCCGGTCTCGCCGGTGGAGTACGGCGGGAAGTTGTAGTGGTGCATGTAGCGCTTGCTGGTCTCGGGTCCGAGCGAGTCGATCTGCTGGGCCATCTTGACCATGTCGAGGGTGGTGACGCCCAGGATCTGGGTCTCGCCACGCTCGAACAACGCGCTGCCGTGGGCGCGCGGGATGACGGCGACCTCGGCGGAGAGCTCACGGATGTCCGTGATGCCGCGGCCGTCGATGCGGAACTGGTCCCGCAGGATGCGCTGACGCACGAGCTTCTTGGTCAGCGAGCGGAACGCTGCGCCGATCTCCTTCTCGCGGCCCTCGAACCGGTCGCCCACGCTGGTGAGGATCTGATTCTTGACCTCGTCGAGCTTGCTCTCGCGCTCGGTCTTGCCGGCGATGGTGAGTGCCTCGTTGAGCGGGATCTGAGCCGCACCCTCGACAGCCTCGAACACGTCGGACTGGTACGCGGGGAAGAGCGGGAAGTCGCCGGTGGGCTTGGCGGCCGCCGTGGCGAGCTGCTTCTGCGCCTCGCACAGCGATGCGATGAACGGCTTCGCTGCTTCGAGGCCCTCGGCCACGATGGCCTCGGTGGGCGCCTGCGCGCCGTCCTCGACGAGGGCGATGACCTTCTCGGTCGCCTCGGCCTCGACCATCATGATCGCGACGTCGGCGTCCGCACCGGTGCCCGAGACGACGCGGCCGGCGACGACCATGTTGAACACGGCCTTCTCGAGCTGCTCGTTGGTGGGGAACGCTACCCACTGCTTGTCGATCAGGGCGACACGGACGCCGCCGATGGGGCCGGAGAACGGCAGGCCCGCGAGCTGGGTGGACGCCGACGCGGCGTTGATGGCCACGACGTCGTACAGGTCCTTCGGATCGAGGCTCATCACGGTGATGACGACCTGGATCTCGTTGCGCAGTCCGTCGACGAACGTCGGACGCAGCGGCCGGTCGATCAGGCGACAGGTCAGGATGGCGTCGGTGCTGGGGCGTCCCTCACGACGGAAGAACGATCCGGGGATGCGGCCGGCGGCGTACATCCGCTCCTCGACGTCCACCGTCAGCGGGAAGAAGTCGAAGTGGTCCTTGGGGTGCTTCGAGGCGCTGGTGGCCGAGAGCAGCATGGTCTCGTCGTCCAGGTATGCGACGACGGCGCCGGCGGCCTGCTTGGCCAGCCGGCCGGTCTCGAAGCGGATGGTGCGGGTGCCGTACGACCCGTTGTCGATGACGGCGGTGGTCTCGAACACGCCCTCGTCGACCTCGGTGGCCGCTGCGGTGTTCGTGGTGGTCTCTGACATGGAAGTCTTCTCGTCCTCTCGTCTTCGCCGTGCCCACCCGGGCGCGCACTCGAACCCGGTGGTCCGGTGCGGCGTCCCCGAGTCGACGTGCGAGCGGAGGCGGCCCACGATCGAAGTCCCCCGGGCCGGGTCGCGCTCCGCGCGTCCGGAAACCGAGAGACCACTACCGAAGACCGACACCGCGACGTGTGTCGGGGACGAACGGCTGATGGTGCTCACCGCCGAGTCGGCGGCCTACCTGTGGTGCTGTGCACTCCCGGAGAGGGAGTACTGCTGTGACACTACCGGTCCACGACGAACGGCCGACGAGGAACAGCCGTGGGCTGCCTCGCCGGCGCGATCGTGTGAACCATGACGGAAATTATCGACGCAGTCCCAGACGCTCGATGAGCGAGCGGTACCGCGCGACGTCGACCTTCTGCACGTACTTGAGCAGACGACGACGACGACCCACGAGCAGCAGCAGGCCGCGACGTGAGTGGTGATCGTGCTTGTGCACCTTGAGATGCTCGGTGAGATCCTGGATGCGCTTGGTGAGCATCGCCACCTGGGCTTCCGGCGATCCGGTGTCCGTCTCGTGGACGCCGTACTCGCCGAGGATCTGCTTCTTCTGTTCGGTGGTCAAAGCCACAGTGAAACTCCTGATGCAGTGCCGTCCGCGCGTGGATGGTGCCGCACCCGAGGGCGCGGTGTTGCAGCCGCCGCGGACCGCAGCGAACAACAGTCGACCATCCTACCTCAGTGGCCGAGGTCCGAACGACACCTCTTCATTCAGGCGTCCAGGGCGGCGAGGATGTCGCGGGCACGGTCGACGTCGAGATCCATCTGCGCGATCAGCTCGTCCACCGAGGCGAAGGCCTCCATGCCGCGCAGACGCTCGACGAAGTCCACCGCGACGTGCTGCCCGTAGAGATCGGCGTCGCCGTCCAGGACGAACGCCTCCACCGTGCGGGTGCGCCCCGAGAACGTGGGATTGGTCCCCACCGACACCGCTGCGCGACAACGCTTTCCGGGAGTCACGGTACCCATGATCGGTCCGGGTCCGAGCACCGTGAACCACGACGCGTACACCCCGTCCGCCGGGATGGCGGCGTGCATGGGCGGCTTGACGTTGGCCGTGGGGTAGCCGATGGTGCGGCCACGGCCGTCACCGTGCACCACCACGCCCTCGACTCGGTGGGGTCGACCGAGCGCGTCGGCGACGGCCGCGACGTCACCGGCGTCGACGCAGGCGCGAATGTAGGTGGAGGAGAACGTGACCGACTCCTCGGCCAGCAGAGTGACACCGTCGACCGCGAACCCGAACCGCGTACCGGCGGACCGGAGCAGATCGACGTTGCCGGCGGCCTTCTTGCCGAACGTGAAGTTCTCCCCCACCACGACCTCGGCGGCGTGCAGCCGCTCGACGAGGATGTCGTGGATGTAGCGATCGGGGGTGAGCTTCATGAACTCCGGCGTGAAAGGCATGACGCAGAAGACGTCGATGCCCAGTTCCTCGGCCAGTTCGGCACGCCGGGTGAGGGTGGTCAGCTGGGCCGGGTGACTGCCTGGACGCACCACTTCCATCGGATGCGGATCGAAGGTCATGAGCACACTCGGCACTCCGCGTGCCGCCGCCGATGTCACGGCGCGGTCGATCAATTGGGCGTGGCCGCGGTGTACGCCGTCGAACACGCCGATCGTCAGAACACATCTGCCCCAGTCGGCCGGGACATCGTCGAGACCTCGCCATCTCTCCACGACCAGGAGCCTACGGGCCGACGATCGACCGGTCACGTCCGGCGCACCGACGGCTAAGCTGTCGGCGTGCCAGCCCCTGCCCTCTCCACCGTCGCGCAGGACTACCTCAAGGTCATCTGGACCGCGAGCGAGTACTCCGACGAGCCGGTGAGCACCAAGATGCTCGCCTCCCGGATGTGCGTCTCGCCGTCCACGGTTTCCGAGGCGGTACGCAAACTCGCCGATCAGGGCCTCGTCGACCACGCCCGCTACGGGTCCATCACGCTCACCGAGGCCGGGCGGCGCGCCGCCATCGGCATGGTCCGCAGGCATCGGCTCATCGAGACCTGGCTGGTCGAGGAGATGGGCTACGGCTGGGACGAGGTGCACGACGAGGCCGAGGTGCTCGAACACGCGGTGTCGGACCTGCTCGTCGAGCGCATCGACGCCAAGCTCGGTCGGCCGTCACGCGACCCGCACGGAGATCCCATCCCCACCATCGACGGCACCATTCCCGCACCGCCGGCGGTACCGCTCAGCGATTTCGTCGCGGGCCAGAAGGGCCACGTCACCCGCATCTCCGACTCGGATCCGGACATGTTGCGGTACTTCGATTCCATCGGCATCACCCTCGACCTGTCGATCACGATGGTCGAGCGCCGCGACTTCGCCGGGACCGTGGCCGTGCAGGTGGCCGACACGGTACTCGACCTGGGTCATGTTGCCGCCGAGGCGATCTGGATGACCACGGACTGACGCCGGACCGCCCCGACGAACTCAGGGGCGCAGCGTGGCCGGCCGCACGACCATCACGGTGCCGGCCCGCTTGCCGCGTTCCTGCACCAGGGCGATGGTGTGGCCGTTCTCGTCCAGTGCCGCGTAGATGCCGGGCATCCCGATCGGGTCGAGCCAGCGTCCCTGGCTCAACGATTCGGCCTCGTCCGACGTGACCGTCCGGTGCGGGAACGCCGTGCGAGCGGCAGCGTCGATGTCGAGGCTCACGTGCGGGTCGTCCCGCACCTCGTCGAGAGTGCGGGCGTGCTCCAACGTGAACGGTCCGACCCGGGTGCGCCGCAACGCGGTCAGGTGGCCGCCGACGCCCAGGGACGCACCCAGGTCTCGGGCGAGCGCCCGCACGTAGGTCCCGGACGTGCACTCGACGTGGACGTCCAGATCGATCACGTCGCTCCCCCGACGACGCTCCAGGACGTCGAAGCGGGAGACGGTGACCGTGCGCGGTTCGAGCACGACGTCCTCGCCCTCCCGAACGAGAGCGTGGGCGCGCTTGCCGTCCACCTTGATGGCGCTGACACTCGACGGGACCTGACTGATCTTCCCGGTCAGCGCGGCGACGGCCTCGTCGATCCCGGAGTCCGTCACCGCACTCGTGTCCGCCGTCGACACCGTCTCGCCCTCGGCGTCGTCGGTGGTGGTGGCGGCTCCGAGGCGGACGGTCGCGGTGTACTCCTTGGTGGTCAGCGACAGCAGACCCAGCATCTTGGTCGCTCGCTCGACACCGAGCACCAGCACCCCCGTCGCCATGGGATCGAGAGTGCCGGCGTGCCCGATGCGGCGCGTCTTCAAGGCCTTGCGACAGGCGGAGACGACGTCGTGGCTGGTGACTCCGCCACTCTTGTCCACCACCAGAAGTCCGGCGCCGTCGAGTCCTGTGGGGGGTTTGGGGTGAGCTGGCACGAGGGAGAAGTCTGTCAGAAGATCGCGGGAAGGCCGGAGGCCGGCCGTCAGAAGACCGTGATCGCAGTGACGACGAGGCCGTCGGAGACGGCCCAGCGTCCGTCGAGGGAGGTGAGCGGTGCGCCGCTGGTGGTGTCGCCGGGGACCAGCAGCCGGGAGCGGAAGGTACCGGTGACGGTCGAGCGTCCCGCCGAGTCGGCATCGCGCTCGAAGGTGATGTGCGCGTCCTCGAATCCGAGCCACCGCCCGGTCAGCGGGTACCAGGCCTTGTACGTCGCCTCCTTCGCGCAGAACAGCAATTTGTCCCACTGCACCTCGTCGTCGGTGCGGGTGGCCAGGACCTCACGCTCGGCCTCGATGCTCACGGCTTTCAGCACGCCGTCCGGCAGCGGTTCGTGCGGTTCCGCGTCGATGCCCACCGAGCGGACCTGCAACGCGTAGCCCACGGCGGCGGCGCGATAGCCGTCGCAGTGCGTGAGCGAGCCGACGACGCCGCCCGGCCACACCGGCGATCCCATCTCGCCGCGCAGGATCGGACCGGGCTCGAGTCCGAGCCGGCCCATCGCGAGTCGGGCGCAGTGCCGCGCCGAGGTGAACTCGCGCTTGCGCTTGTCGACGGCCTTCTCCACGAGATGCGCCTCGCGGGGGTGCGGGGTGAGACCGGGCGGATCCTCGAACAGCTCCTCGGCGACGACGCCGCGCGCGAGCAGCCCGCCGAGCAGGGAGGTCTCTCGTGCCGTCGTCACAGTCGCTTCTCCGCTCGCATCTTCTCCACTTCCGCTTCCATCTCCGGCGTGACCGTGAAGTGGCCGCCGAACTTGTTCAACGATCCCGGCGGGTACTCGGGGACCGGAAGGATCTGTCGCAGCACCTGATCCGGGAGTCCGCGGCGTTTCCACTCGCGCGGGTAGCCCACCGACACCTCCTCGAACCGCACGCCGTCGTAGTACGTCGTCCGTGGGATGTGGAGGTGGCCGTAGACCGCACACAGGGCGTTGTAGCGGGTGTGCCAGTCCTTGGTCGCCGTGGTTCCGCACCAGAGGGCGAACTCGGGATAGAACAGCACCTCGGTGGGCTGCCGCACCAGCGGCCAGTGGTTGATCAGCACCGTCGGGATCGAGGTGTCCACCTCGGCCAACCGCTTCTCGGTGATCGCCAGCCGCGCCGCGCACCACGCGTCGAGGGACGCGTAGGGCGTCGGGGTGATGAGGAACTCGTCGGTGGCCACCACGTTGCGGCTGCGCGCCAGCGCCAGACCGTCGAGCTTGTTCGTGGTGCCCGCAGGCAGGAAAGAGTAGTCGTACAACACGAACATCGGCACCAGCGTGACGGGGCCCACATATCCCGACCGGCCTCCGGCCTGCCCGACCTCCCCCTCCCACACGGGGAACGGGTCCTCGGGCGTCAGCACACCCAGTTCCCGGCACATCGTGACCAGGTAGTCGTAGCGCGCCTCACCGTGCATCTGTACCGGGTCCTTGACCGTGGTCCACAGCTCGTGGTTTCCCGGCACCCAGATCACGGTGTCGAACTTCGACTTCAGCTCGGCGAGCGCCCAGCGAATGTCGTCCGTCTTCTCCGACACGTCTCCGGCGACGATCAGCCAGTCCTCGGGGCTCTCCGGTTCGATGGCCTCGGTGACGGGCCGGTTGCCCTTGTGACCGACGTGGATGTCGCTGACGGCCCACAACTTGGCTGGCACACTCACGACCCTTCTGCGGTTGATGTTCGGCTCCCGACGGTATCGGTCCCCGTTCTGATCCAGGCGCCCGACGCGGTCCGCCAGACCACGGAGACCGCTCTCAGGCTGACGAACACCATCAGGCCCACCCAGATTCCCGGCAACCCCCAGTCGAGGATCGCCGCGAGCCAGATCAGCGGCAGGAATCCGACGACGGCGCTCGCGAGAGTTGCGTTCCGCAGGAAGGCGGCATCCCCGGCCCCGAGCAGCACACCGTCGAGGGCGAACACGACGCCGGCGACGGGGATCAGCGCGACGAACAACCACCAGATGCCGTCGATGCTCGTCAGGGTCGACGAGTCGGACGTGAAGAGCGGCGGGATCACCGTGTGGGTGGCGGCGAACAGTCCGGCGAGCACCACGGCGAAACCGACGGACCACGCGGTCACCCGCGAGGCGAGCATCGACGCGGCGCGGCCACGGCCCGCCCCCAACGCGGCGCCGACCAGGGACTGTGCGGCGATGGCCAACGAGTCCAGCATCAACGCGACGAGATTCCACAACTGCAGAACCACCTGATGGGCCCCGACCGCACCGGCACCGAAGCGGGACGCCACGGTCACCGCGGACAGGAAGCAGGCCTGGAAGGCGAACGAGCGGAGCACGAGGTCCCGGCCGAGGACGAGCTGGCGGCGGATGATCGCGAGATCCGGCCGGAGCGAGCGGGTCCGCGGCCCGCGCATCAGGGCGGAGACGAACAGCGTCGCTGCGACGGCCTGGCCGATGACGTTGGCCACGGCGGATCCGACGAGGCCGAGGGCCGGAACGCCGATCAGACCGTGCACGAGGACGGGGCACAGCACGGCCGACAGTGCGAGCCCCGCCACCACGTACCGCAACGGCCGCACGGTGTCCTGCACGCCGCGCATCCACCCGTTCCCGGCGAGCGTGACGAGGATCAACGGGGTGCCGAGCACGCCGACTCGGAGCCACGTGGTGGCCTCGGCGGTGATGTCTCCCCCGCCGCCCAGCACCGACAGGATCGGGTTCGCGAAGAGCTGGACAACCAGGATCAGCAGGAGGCCCAGCACCACTGCGAGCCACGTGGCCTGGACGCCCTCGTTGCGGGCGTCGTCGTCCCGGCCCGCACCGTGCAGCCGGGCCGCGCGCGCGGTCGTCCCGTAGGAGAGGAACGTCAGCTGCGTACTCACCTGGGCGAGAACGAGGCCACCGACGGCCAGACCCGCGAGTGGGAGCGCACCGAGTCGACCCACCACCGCGGAGTCGAAGAGCAGGTACAGCGGCTCGGCCACCAGGACGCCGAGTGCGGGGAACGCGAGGCCGAACAGGGTGCGAGCGGACACCCGCCCGTCCACGGCGGAGCGATCGGTCACCCGAGCGCGGCGACCAGGGCGTCGACGTCGTCCTCGATCGGGCCCGTCGCGGTGTAGCCGGCGGAGAACTTGTGGCCGCCCCCACCCAGCGCGGACGCCACGACGGAGACGTCGACACTGCTCTTCGCGCGCAACGACACAGCCCAGCCCGCCTCGTTCTGCTTGAACACGGCGGCCACCTCGGCCTCCGCGGTGGTGCGCACGATGTCCACGACGCTCTCGATCTCCTCGGGACGCAGTCCGCGAGAGTCCTCGAGCCGCACGATCGCGTAGACGAGCCCACGCGAGCCGGCCGCGTCCGGCACCAGGCGCGCCGAGCCCAGGACGGCGCCCAGCATCGGCAGCCAGGCGAAGGGGTGGGTGTCGAGCAGGCGACGCGAGATGGCGGCGCCGTCGATCCCGGTCGCGAGAAGTCGCTCGGCCAGCAGGTGGGAGCCCGGCCGGACCCAGCGGAACGATCCGGTGTCGGTCACGAGGCCGGCGAACAGGCAGTGCGCGAGGTCCCGGTCGATCTCGACGCCCCACTCGTCGAACAGCACGGCGACCACCGCGGTGGTGGACTCCGCACTCGCATCGATCACGTGATGCGTGCCGTAGAAGGTGTTGGACCGGTGATGGTCGACGACCAGGGACACGGCGCCGTCCAACCGGTCACCCAGTGACCCGAGCCTGCCTCGACTGCCGGCGTCCACGGTGACCACCAGGTCCGCGTCCGTCGGGACCTCGGCGGGCGGCACCAGGAACTCCGCTCCCGGCAGACCGATCATCGACTCGGGCAACGAGGCGGGCGCCGCGAACGACACGGTCGGCCGCGCGCCGCGTCGCGAGAGCGCGACGGCCAGGGCGAGCGCACTGCCGATGGTGTCGGCGTCGGGTTGCACGTGGCACAGCAGAGTCACCGTCCGGGCGTCCTCGAGAAGACGGACGGCTTTCTGCATGTCTGCGCGCAGCGTGTCGGTCACCGGGGTCTCAGAGCTCGTCGGTGTCGCTTCGAGGCACCTTGTACGGATCCGGATCACCGGCGGGCTGCGCCCCCGCAGCGGCCTGAGCCACCTTGTCGTCGATCTGGCGGGCACGCTCGAGCAGTTCCTCCATGTGGCGCGCGGTGTCGGGCACCGTGTCCGCACGGAAGGTCAGCGTCGGGGTGAAGCGCACGCCGGTACCGGCACCGACCTTGGTGCGCAGAGCGCCCTTGGCCTTCTCCAGACCCAGAGCGGCAGCCTGGAAATCGGGCTCGGCGTCGAGCGTCTCGCCGCGCACGGTGTAATAGACGGTGGCGTCGTGCAGGTCCGGGGTCACCTTGGTGTCGGTGACCGTCACGAACGACAGCCGCGGATCCTTGATCTCGTGATCGATGGCCGTCGCGACGATCGCACCGATGCGCTTGGCCAGTTTACGAGCGCGGGCTTGGTCCACCACGATGCGTCTCCTTCGTCCATCAGTCCTCTGGCCCGAACACTCGGCGCCGAACTGCGAGTAGTTGTAGTTCCGGCCTCTCGGCCACGTGTCGCTCGCACGAGTCGAGTACCTCGTGCAGGTGGGCGACGTCCCCGGTGGCGATGGCGACACCCACCATCGAACGACGGTAACGCTCCTGTTCCCCGGTCTCGGCGGCCGACACACCGAAGCGCTGCAGGGCAGCGACGACGGGCTTGATCACCGAACGTTTCTCCTTCAGCGAATGTACGTCGCCGAGCAGGATGTCGAGTTCGAGAGCACCGAGAAACACGAGCACCTCATCGATAGCAGGGTCGGACACCGTCTTCGACGAACGGGTGTGGCCCGCGGACATGCCGCGGGCCACACCCGTACGTTCTCGTCGATCAGTCGCGCGGCTTCTCCCGAAGCTCGTACGCCTCCACGACGTCTCCGACCTTGATGTCGGAGTACGTCACCGTCAGACCACACTCGTAGCCCTCGCGGACCTCGGTGGCGTCCTCCTTCTCGCGCCGGAGCGACGAGATGGTGACGAGCTCGGCGACCACGTTGTTGTCACGCAGCAGTCGAGCCTTCGCGTTGCGGCGCACCAGACCCGAGGTGACGAGGCAACCGGCGATGTTTCCGACCTTCGAGGAACGGAACAGCGCGCGGATCTCGGCCTGGCCCAGCGTGACCTCTTCGTAGACCGGCTTGAGCAGACCCTTGAGCGCCTTCTCGATCTCGTCGATCGCCTGGTAGATCACCGAGTAGTACCGGATGTCCACGCCCTCGCGGTTCGCCAGCTCCGTCGCCTTGCCCTCGGCACGGACGTTGAAGCCGATGATGATCGCGTTGGACGCCGACGCCAGGTTGACGTTGGTCTCGGTGACACCACCCACGCCGCGGTCGATGACGCGCAGTTCGACCTCGTCGTCGATCGCGATACCGACGAGCGCCTCCTCCAAGGCCTCCACGGTGCCGGAGTTGTCGCCCTTCAGGATCAGGTTGAGCTGCGACGTCTCCTTCAGTGCGGCATCGAGATCGTCGAGGCTGATCCGCTTGCGCGACTTCGCTGCCAGCGCGTTGCGCTTGCGAGCGTTGCGGCGGTCCGCGATCTGACGGGCGATCCGGTCCTCGTCGACGACGAGCAGGTTGTCACCGGCACCCGGCACCGACGTGAAGCCGATGACCTGGACGGGACGCGACGGGAGCGCCTCGATGACGTCCTCGCCGTGCTCGTCGACCATGCGACGGACGCGGCCGTAGGCATCGCCGGCGACGATCGAGTCACCGACACGCAGGGTTCCGCGAGCGATGAGCACGGTGGCCACCGGTCCGCGACCACGGTCGAGATGTGCCTCGATGGCGACACCCTGTGCGTCCATGTCCGGGTTGGCGCGCAGATCGAGCGCCGCGTCGGCCGTCAACAGCACTGCCTCGAGAAGGGCATCGATGTTGGTGCCCTGCTTGGCCGAGATGTCGACGAACATCGTGTCGCCGCCGTACTCCTCGGCGATGAGGCCGTACTCGGTCAGCTGCTGCCGGATCTTGTCCGGGTTCGCGCCTTCCTTGTCGATCTTGTTGACCGCGACCACGATCGGCACGTCTGCTGCCTGGGCGTGGTTGATCGCCTCCACCGTCTGCGGCATGACGCCGTCGTCGGCCGCGACCACGAGGATCGCGAGGTCGGTGGCCTTGGCACCACGGGCACGCATGGCCGTGAAGGCCTCGTGACCGGGGGTGTCGATGAAGGTGACCAGACGCTCGTTGCCCTCGAGCTCGGTGAGGACCTGGTAGGCACCGATGTGCTGCGTGATGCCACCGGCCTCGCCCTCACGCACGGTGGCGTTACGGATCGAATCCAGCAGTCGCGTCTTGCCGTGGTCGACGTGACCCATGACGGTGACCACGGGGGGACGCTGCTCGAGCTCGTCCTCGCCGCCCTCGTCCTCGCCGTAGGTGAGGTCGAACGAGTTCAGCAGTTCGCGGTCCTCGTCCTCCGGGCTCACGACCTGGACGACGTAGTTCATCTCGCCGCCGAGCAGTTCGAGCGTCTCGTCGTTGACCGACTGAGTCGCCGTCACCATCTCGCCGAGGTTGAACAGCGCCTGCACGAGTGCAGCCGGGTTCGCGTCGATCTTGTCCGCGAAGTCGGACAGCGATGCGCCGCGAGCGAGACGGATCGTCTCACCGTTGCCACGGGGCAACCGCACGCCACCGACTGCGGGAGCCTGCATGGATTCGTACTCGGCGCGCTTCGCCCGCTTCGACTTGCGGCCACGACGGACTGCGCCGCCGGGACGACCGAACGCGCCTGCCGCGGCACCGCGCTGGCCGGGACGGCCACCGCCACCGGGACGACCACGGAAGCCGCCACCGGCAGGTGCGCCGGCACCGGGAGCGCCGGGTGCACCGCCGCCGCCACCGCGGTAACCGCCGCCGCCACCGGCACCGCCGGGACGACCGCCCGGTGCGCCGCCGGGACGACCCGGACGACCGCCGGCTGCGGGAGCCGGACGAGCCGAGCGGCTCGGCATGGCACCCGGGTTCGGGCGGGGAGGCATGGAGCCGGGATTGGGACGGGGTCCGCCGGGGCGAGGTCCACCCTGACCTGCGGGGGGACGACCTGCTCCACCCTGAGCGGGTGCGCCGCCGGCCGGACGAGGTCCACCCTGGCCCGGAGCCGGACGCGGGGCGCCGGGTCGAGGACCGGCCTGTCCCGGAGCGGGACGCGGCGCGGGGCGCTCGACGGGTGCGGACGAGTAGGGATTGTTGCCGACGCGCGGTGCCTTCGGTCCCGGCTTGGGGCCGGGAGCAGCGGGCGCTGTGGGCGCCGACGCTGCCGGTGCCTCGGGGGCGGGTGCCGCCGGAGCAGCCGGTGCCGCGGGAGCGGCAGGTGCCGCGGGTGTCGGAGCCGGGGCAGCGGGTGCCGGGGCGGCGGGAGCCGACGGGGCCGGAGCCTGCGCGGCGGGCGCCTCGGGTGCTGCTGCGGCCGGTGCCTCGGGGGCCGCCGGAGCCGGCTTCGGACCGGGGCGGGGGCCGCCCGGCTTCGGGCCTGCGCCGTTTCCGGACGGACGGGCGCCGGTCGACGGTGCCGCGTCGCCGGACGCGGACGGGTACGACTCACGGAGACGTCGCGCGACCGGTGCTTCCACGGTCGACGACGCCGACTTCACGAACTCGCCCTGCTCTTTCAGCCGAGCGAGTAGATCCTTGCTGGTGACACCGAGTTCTTTAGCCAACTCGTGCACGCGGGCCTTGCCTGCCACTGCTCTCCTCACTGAGAGGTCGAGCGCGGCTCCTATGGCAGGCGCCCGCACGACCTCGGGTTATCTCGAAACGATGTTCATCGTCGGTGCTTCACGGTGTGCTCATGAATTCGTGTACCTGTTCTCCTCGTGGCGCGGCGAGGTGCCGCGACCGTTCGGCCGGTCGATCGGGTGTGGTCCACACCGTCACGGTGCGAACTCTCGGGCAAGCGCGGACAGGTCCAGCGGACCGGTCACGCGCAAGGCACGCCCGAAAGCTCGACGTCGCTCCGCCTGCTGCAGACAAGTCGCGTCGGGATGCAACCATGCACCCCGGCCGGGCAGTCTGCGGCGATGATCGACCACGGCACCGACCGTGCCGGTGTCGGAGACGCCGGCGACGATCCGCACCAAGGCGGAAGGCGACTCGCGCTGTCTGCATCCTACGCACGTACGCACCGGTCCAGCTGGTGCGGACGCGGTGTCGTCGGACAACGCGTGTCGAGCCGTGTCACAGTCTAACGCGGATTCGGTCCGGTTCGGAACGTCGCCCGCTCGCGCGCGCCGACTCAGTGATCGTCCTCGGTCGGCGCGGCGTCGCTCCGGATGTCGATACGCCACCCGGTCAGGCGCGCGGCGAGCCGCGCGTTCTGACCTTCCTTGCCGATCGCGAGCGACAACTGGTAGTCGGGCACCACCACACGCGCGGCGCGGGCAGCCGCGTCGACGACCGTGACAGAGACAACCTTCGACGGTGACAACGCATTCCCGACGAACACGGCGGGATCGTCGTCGTAGTCGATGATGTCGATCTTCTCGCCGGCCAGCTCGCTCATGACGTTGCGGACACGCTGGCCCATAGGACCGATGCACGCGCCCTTGGCGTTCAGGCCGGACACCGACGTCCGCACGGCGATCTTCGACCGGTGTCCCGCCTCGCGGGCCACCGACACGATCTCCACGGACTCGTCCGCGATCTCCGGCACCTCGAGCGCGAACACCTTGCGGACCAGGTTGGGGTGCGTCCGGGACAGGGTGACCTGCGGGCCGCGATTGCCGCGGGTGACACCCACGACATAGCACTTGATGCGGTCGCCGTGCTCGTACGTCTCACCGGGCACCTGCTCCGCCGGCGGGATGGTCGCGTCCACGCCCTCGGAGTCGCTACCGATCCGCACCACGACCGTGCCGCGTGCGTTCAGCCGTGCGTCGGCCTGGATGACACCGCCGACGATCTCGCCCTCGTGCGTCGAGTACTCACCGAACGACTTCTCGTTCTCGGCGTCCCGGAGTCGCTGCAGGATGACCTGACGCGCGGTGGTCGCGGCGATGCGACCGAACCCCTCGGGGGTGTCGTCCCACTCGGAGACGAAGTTCCCGTTCTCGTCGGTCTCGCGTGCCATGACGCGGACCTCGCCACTCTTGCGATTCACGTCGATGTAGGCGTCGGACCGGTGACCGGCCGTGTGCTTGTACGCGGTGAGCAGCGCACTCTGCAGCGTCTCGATCACCGCGTCGATGGTGATGCCCTTCTCCGCCTCGATCGCGCGGAGGGCAGTCATGTCGATGTTCACGTCGTTATCGGCTTTCGTCGTCTGTGTCGTCGTCTTCGTCACCGGAGACGGGCTCCTCCGGCGGGTTCAGCGGATCGAAGCGTCCGGGCGTGACGCCGCCCGCCATCTCGAGCTCCGCAGGATTGGGCTTCTTGAACTCCACCTGCACGGTGGCCGACGTGACCGCGTCGAGCGGCACGGTGCGCAGCGTCGGACCGGTGCGCGAGCGGAGAACGAGATCCAGTTCGGTCGTACCGCCCTCCGAGGTCCTGAGCTCCCCGACGCGGGCGTCGATCGTCTCGTCCCCGAGCACGACGGTGACCATCCGGCCGCGAGCACGACGCCAGTGGCGAGGCTCGGTCAGGGGTCGGTCGACACCGGGCGTGGTCACCTCGAGGTTGTACGCGGTATCCCCGAATTCGGTTGCCGCGTCCAGGATGTCGGAGATCTCGTGGCTCAGCCGAGCGAGCGCGTCGAGCTCGAATCCGGAATCCCGGTCGACGATCACCTTGACGACGCTGTGAGCACCGGCCTTCGACACGGTGACGTCCTCGAGATCGAGATCGCCGTCGGTGAACCCCGGGCCCGCCACGTGTGCGGAGAGGAGTGCGACGACCCTCTCCCTGGATGGAACCGGCATCGCTCGACCACTCCTCGCTGAAGTTGTACAGCTCGCCACCGGCGAACTGGGAAGGGACCACGATACCGCGACCGGGGCGCGTCTCCCGACACGCTGCGTCGTCGCGCCGAGAGTGCTCGTGTCCGGCGCGGGGACGGTGTCCGTGTCTGGCACGATGACCGGGTGCCACCGACAGTTCCGCACCGACCGGTCTTCCTGCACGGCCGCAGTCTCCCGACGCTCTCGCGGCGCACGATGTTGCGCGGTGCGGGAGCAGCGGTAGCGGGCACGACGATCCTCGCCTCGACGGTCGCGTGCTCGGACGGTGCGCAGGACGACGAGGCGGCGCAACCCGATCCGCTCGCGGCCCATGCCGCCCGGGCCCGCCGCGACGCGGCCGCCGCGACGGCGGCGATCGCGCAGAACCCGGCGGCGGTCGACACTCTCACCGTGATCGCCGATCAGCGGACCGCCCACGCCGACGCGCTCGACACCGAGATCGCACGTCTCACTCCCCCGCCCACGGTGTCGGAGACCGCCGCTGCGGCGACCGGCACTGCCGAGCCGGTGTCGGCTCCGGCACTCACCGACTTGTCCGCGGCGCTGTCGGACGCGGGCCGCAGCGCAGCCGACGACGCGCGTGCGCTGTCCGGTTACCGAGCGGGCCTGCTCGGGTCGATCAGTGCCGCGTGCACGCTGGCGTCCGCGGCGGTGGCCGGATGAGTGATCTCGGCCCGGAGCAGCAGGCCCTCGTGGACGCACTGAACGTGGAGTTCGCCGCCGTCTTCGCCTATGGCGTCATCGCGGCGTTCTCGAACCCCACCCGCGATCCGATGGTCGCGCAGTACGCCGCCGACCACCGAGCGCGGCGCGACGGCACCATCGACGCCCTGACCGCGGCCAGCGTCACCGCACCGGAGCCCGCGGCCGGGTACACGGTGCCGTTCCCGGTGACCGACGCGGTGGCGGCGGCACGGCTCGCGGCGCAGGTCGAGGACGACGCCGCAGTCGCCTGGCGGTCGGTCGTCGAACGGGCCCAGTCCGGGCACACCCGCGACATCGGCATCGTCGCCCTCACGGACTCAGCTCGGCGCGCCTCGGCGTGGAAGGCGATTCTCGGCATCTTCCCGTCGACGGTGGCCTTTCCCGGCACTCCGGCGACCTGACCCCTCCGCCGGTCGGGACCTCGACTCAGGGTTGATCGGTCACGGCGGCGACGATCACCGCAGTGCCCGCGGTCCACGACGCCGCGGCGAGCCGTGGGTGACCGTCGACCATGTCCTGCACCGCCGTCCACGTCGCCCCGTCGGCATCACCGGTGACCACCACGGCGGTCCCGGGTCGACCGAGCACCAGCGCCCACTCGAGGTACTGCACGGCCTCGGCCGCACCGGCCCGCGAGACGTCGGCGGACACCACACCGAAGGTCGTGTCGTCGTCCGTGCGGAGCTGCGGCAACGATCCGGCGGGATCGCCGGCGACGATTTCCACCCGGCCTCGTGCCGCCTCCGTGTCGGCCCGGACGGCCGCGACGCTCTCGTCCGCGGCGAGCACCACGACGGATCCGCGCTCACCGACCGCGTCGGCCGCGAGAGCGGCCGAGCGTCCGTGTGTCGGCGCGATCAGCAGGACTCGGCGAGCGTCGACGAGCCGGGTCAGGACTGCGGGGAGAGACTCGCTCGACGACGAGGTGCTCACACGGGTCGCCCGACCGCGCGCAGGACCTCCCGGCCCGCCGACTCGGCCGGAACGTCGCGAGCCTCACCGGTGAAGCGATCCTTCAGCTCGACGGTTCCGTCCGCCCAGCCGCGACCGAGGACGACGACGAGCGGCACACCGATCAGCTCGGAGTCCTTGAACTTCACACCGGGAGACACCTTGGGACGGTCGTCCAGGACGACCTCGAGTCCGTGCGCGTCGAGTTCGACGGCGAGCGCCTCGGCACCCTCGCGCGCGCCCACGTCCTTGTTGGCGATGACGATGTGCACGTCGGCGGGTGCGACGGACGCGGGCCACCGCAGACCCTTGTCGTCGTGCATCTGCTCGGCGATGACAGCCACCAGGCGGGACACGCCGACGCCGTACGAGCCCTGGAGCAGGCGGGTGGGCTTGCCGTTCTCGCCGAGGACGTCGACCGCGAAGGCGTCGGTGTACTTGGTACCGAGCTGGAAGATGTGGCCGATCTCGATGCCGCGAGCGGACACCAGTGCGCCGCGGCCGTCCGGAGAGGGATCACCGTCGCGCACCTCGGCGGCCTCGATGGTGCCGTCCGCGACGAAATCGCGGCCCGCGACCAGATCGACGACGTGCTTGCCCTTCTCGTTCGCGCCGGTGATCCACGCCGTACCGTCGACGACGCGAGGGTCGACGAGGTAACGCACGCCGTTGTCCTGCAAGGCCTTCGGTCCGATGTACCCCTTGACGAGGAACGGATTGGCGGCGAAGTCCGCGTCGCCCAGCATGACGAACTCGGCGGGGGCGAGGGAGGCCTCGAGGCGCTTCTCGTCCACGTCACGATCACCGGGAACGCCGATGGCGAGCAGTTCCCACTCACCGCCGGGGATGCGTGTCTTCAGCAGCACGTTCTTGAGCGTCTCCGCCGCGGTGACCGTGCGGCCGAGATCGGCACCGTTCGCCCAGTCGACGAGCGTCGCGATGGTCGGGGTGTCGCCGGTCTCGTGCACCGTCGGTTGCGGCAGGCCCTCGAGGGGGATCGACGGCGGAGCCGGCGTCGTGACGGCCTCGACGTTCGCGGCGTACCCGGACTCGACACACCGCACGTAGGTGTCCTCGCCGACGACCGATTCCGCGAGGAACTCCTCGGACGCGCTCCCGCCCATCGCACCGGACGTGGCCGCGACGATGACGTAGCTGACACCGAGGCGCTCGAAGATCCGCTGGTACGCCTCGCGGTGGGCCTCGTAAGAGGTCTTCAGACCCGCCTCGTCGAGATCGAACGAGTACGAGTCCTTCATGACGAACTCACGGCCGCGCAGGATGCCGGCCCGCGGACGCTCCTCGTCGCGGTACTTGGTCTGGATCTGGTACAGCGTGACCGGCAGGTCCTTGTAGGAGCTGTACTCCCCCTTGACCGTCAGCGCGAAGAGCTCCTCGTGCGTCGGCCCGAGCAGCATGTCGACGCCCTTGCGATCCTTGAGCCGGAACAGCCCGTCGCCGTACTCGGTCCAGCGGTTGGTCACCTCGTACGGTTCGCGCGGCAACAGCGCCGGCAGCGAGATCTCCTGGCCACCGATCGCGTTCATCTCCTCGCGCACCACCTGCTCGACGCGGCGCAGCACCCGGAGCCCGAGCGGCAGCCACGAGTACACACCGGGAGCGATGCGGCGGACGTAGCCGGCGCGCACCAGGAGCTTGTGGCTCGGTACCTCGGCATCGGCGGGATCGTCGCGGAGCGTGCGCAGGAACAGGTGGGACAGACGGGTGATCACAGGCGCACAGCCTAGTCCGTGGGTGTGTCGGTACCGTTCCTGCCGTGCTCGTTCTTCTGCCACCGTCCGAAACCAAGTCCGCGGGCGGCCGCGGTGATCCGCTCGATCTCGACCGGCTGTGGCTTCCGCAGCTCACCGACGTCCGATCGACGCTGGTGAACGCTCTCGTGTCCCTCGCCGACGATCCCGCGGCCTCCCGCACGGCCCTGGGACTCTCGCCGAAGCAGGACGACGAGATCGAGCGCAATGCGGCCCTGACGGTCTCGGCGACGAGACCGGCTCTCGAGCGCTACACCGGAGTGTTGTTCGACGCGTTGGACGCGGCATCGTTCACCCGCGCGCAGAAGGCCAGGGCTCGGCAGCGCCTCGCGATCGGGTCCGCCCTCTTCGGTGCGGTGCGAGCGGACGATCCGGTTCCGGCGTACCGGCTCTCGGGCGGGTCCGCACTGCCCGGGCTCCCCACGCTCCGCGCCCTGTGGAAGCCGGTGCTGCCCGCGGCGGTCACCGCCGCGGCCGACGGTCTCGTCGTCGATCTGCGCTCGGGAATCTACCGCGACCTGGGCCCCATACCCGGCGCGGTCACCGCCACCGTGCTCACCGAGCAACCGGACGGATCCCGCACCGTCGTCAGCCATTTCAACAAGCATCACAAGGGACTGCTGGCGCGGGCGCTGACCGTCACCCGCGCGGAACCCACGAGCGCACGGGCCGTCGCCGCGGTCGCCGTCCGTGCAGGACTCCGAGCCGAGGTCGCATCGCCGACCGAGGTGATCGTGCTGACCGAATGAACCCGGTCCCGGAACTGCTGCAGCGCGGCGCCGATGCCGCCGTCGGTCGCACCGCCTCGCAACGCGTGGTGGACGACGTCGCGGACCAGTTGGTCGCCTGCACCGACGCGGATCCCCTCGCTCAGGGGTCCGTCACGCTCCTGTCCACGATCACGGCGCTGTACGAGGAGGGGTGGCAACCGCTCGACCTGCTGCACGTCGTCCGCCGCCACTGCACCGCCGAGGTCACCGGACTCGCCGCGGCGGCCCTCCTGCACGAGGCCGAGCTCTCCGACGCCACCGCGCGCGCGCCCGAGAGCTGGGTGCGCCAGGTCGAGGCGATCCGGGCGCTGCGCCCGGACGTCGAGTCGCCTGTCGACGCGTCTCCGAGTCTGCTCGCCGCGCGTCTGCGCCTCGGCGGTGCGTCCGACTACATCGCCGTCAGTGACCAGTGGATCGCCGTGCTCACGCTGCTCGGGCGGTGGCAGAGCCTGCCCCGACTCACCCGGATCGGTGCGCTGCCGTCGCAGTGGCCGTCGGCCCGGACCGCACGCCTGCTGCCGCCCGACACCGTCGTCGGGTCCGGCATGCTCGGACGCATCAGGGGGCTTCTCGCCAAGGCGGACTCGACCGAGTTCGAGGAGGAGGCCGATGCGTTCACCGCGAAGGCGCAGGAACTGATGACGAAGTACTCTGTCGACACCCTCGTGCTCGCCGAGGGCCGGACCGACGTCGTGAGCAGGCGTGTGCACGTCGACAATCCGCACGCGGATGCGCGTGCACAGTTGCTGCACGTGGTGGCGACGGTCAACCGCACCCGGGTGGTCTGGGACACCGATCACGCCCTCGCGACGGTGGTGGGTGCACCCGTCGACGTGGAGCAGACCGAGATGCTCTTCACCTCCCTCTCGGTGCAGGCGGCGCGCGCTCTGGCTCGCGCTCCCCGACCGGCTCGGCGGAAGAAGGCGGCATCCGGGTTCGACACCGCGTTCCTGTGGGCCTACGCCGTGCGGCTGGGTGAACGCCTCGCCGAGTCGGACGCGCTGGCCCTCGAGGAGGCGAGTCGACGGTCCGGCGATCTGCTGCCGATGCTGGCGACGCAGACGGTGACCGTCGAGGCCGAGGTCGAGCGACTGTTCCCGGCCACCCGGTCGGTCCGTGGACCCCGGCTGGACCTCGCGGGATGGGAGTCCGGGCGGGCGGCGGCGAACGAGGCGGACCTGCCCGCCGACCGTCAGCGGTGAACCGCGTCCTGGGCTGCCTTGGCCTGGGCGACGTCGGCCGCGCTGTAGCGGATGAACAACGCCGAGACGGCGGCGACCGCAGCGAGAACGGCGCAGCCGAGAAGAGCGAACGTGTAGCCCTCTCCCAACGCGACGATCTCCGGCCGGGTCATGTCGACGGCCGAGCCCGTCCGACCGCCCAGTGAGAGCGTCTTCGACGCCGCCATCGCGCTGACCACAGCGAGGCCGAGTGGGCCACCCAGGTTCTGCGCGACGAGCGAGATGGCGGTGAGGGGCCCGATGTTCTTCTGGTCGACGTTGGCGATCGCGCAGAGCGGGAGGGCGATGACCGCCAGTCCGACGCCGAAACCGATGCCGCCGATGGGGAGGAACAGGTTCTTCCAGTACGTCGACTCCACCGTGATGGTCGACGCGAAGATCAGGTACCCGACGGTGAGGACCGCGCCGGTCGCGATGATCCAGCGCGGTGCGACCCGCGGCGCCAGCCACGACGACGCGACGGCGGCGAGCGCCATGCCGCCACCGAACGGGATGAACGAGATGCCGGCGCGCAGCGGGCTGTAGTCCAACACGTCCTGGACGAACACCGCGACGATCACGGTCATCGCGAACAGGGCGCCGCCGGAGAAGAAGATGGCGACGAAGGTGGCGACTCGGTCCCGGTCGCGGAAGAGTTCGGAGGGCAGCAGTGGGTTCCTGGCGCGCCGCTCGACGGTGAGGAACGCGAGCAGCAGGAACAGACCGACGACGATCGCGGTGAGGGTGACGACGTCCGTCCAGCCTCGTTCCGGACCCTCGACGATGCCGAACACGACACCGGTGGATCCGAGCGTCGCGAGGATCGCCCCCGGCACGTCGAGGGGTGCCCGTTCGCCGGCCGTCTCGGTGAGCGCGCGCCATCCCAGGGCCAGGATCGCGAGACCGATCGGCACGTTGATGAGGAAGATCCACCGCCACGAGACCTCGGTGAGCGCCCCGCCGATGATGAGACCTGAGAAGGAGCCGACACCGGTCATGGCCGCGTAGATGGCGATGGCCTGATTGCGGACGGGCCCCGGCGCGAACGTGGTGGCCA
Organism: Rhodococcus sp. UNC23MFCrub1.1; assembly: GCF_000686025.1. Lineage (GTDB taxonomy): Bacteria > Actinomycetota > Actinomycetes > Mycobacteriales > Mycobacteriaceae > Rhodococcoides. Next base: position 110,055 of record NZ_JMLQ01000003.1, on the reverse strand, counting down.
CCAGTGCGAACGCCGTGGGCGACGCGACGGCGGCGCCGGCGCCCTGGATCACGCGGGCCAGCACCAGCATCGCCTCGTTCTGCGCGAGTCCGCAGGCCGCGGACGCCACCGTGAACAGCGCGACTCCGACGAGGAACATGCGCTTGCGTCCGAAGGCGTCGCCCATGCGCCCGCCGAGGAGCATGAGCCCGCCGAAGGCCAGTACGTACGACGAGACCACCCAGTTGCGACCGGCATCGCTGAGGCCGAGTTCGGCCTGCAGCGGAGCGAGCGCGAGGTTCACCACGGTGCCGTCGAGCACGGCCATCAACTGCATGCCGCTGAGCGCGATGATCGCGAGTCCGAAGGCCCGCTCGGTCACGGGATAGGTCATCGGCCGGGTCACGAGGCTGCGCCGATCACGGCCGCGGCGTCGAATCCCGCCACCGGTCCGATGACGATGATGGCCGGGGGGCGCACGTTCTCCGCACGCACCCGCTCGGCGACGGTGGTCAGATCCGCCCGCACCACCCGCTGCGACCGCGTCGTGCCCTCCTGGACCACCACGACCGGCGTGTCCGCGGCGCGCCCGTTCTCGACGAGCACGTCCGCGAAGGCTCCGATGCGCTCGACCGCCATGAGCAGCACGATGGTGCCGCGCAACCGGCCCAGGGACGGCCAGTCGATCAGCGAGTCCGGGTGATCCGGGCGCAGATGACCGCTGACGACGACGAACTCGTGCGTGACGCCACGATGGGTGACCGGGATACCGGCGGCGGACGGCACCGAGATGGCGCTGGTGATGCCGGGAACGACGGTGACGGGAATGCCCGCTGCGGTGCACGCCTCGAGTTCCTCGTATCCGCGGCCGAAGACGTAGGGATCGCCGCCCTTGAGTCGGACCACGAACCGGCCGGCGCGGGCATGCGTGATCAACGCGTCGTTGATGGCCTCCTGTGCCATGAACCGGCCGTACGGGATCTTCGACGCGTCGATCACCTCGACGTGCGGTCCCAGTTCGGCCAGCAGCTCGGGCGGCGCGAGACGGTCGGCCACCACCACGTCGGCACGCGCCAGCAGGCGGCGCCCCCGCACGGTGATGAGGTCCGGGTCCCCCGGTCCACCGCCCACGAGTGCGACCCCCGCGATCGACTTCTCCGGAGCGTCCGCGATGGCCCCGGACTGCAGCCCGTCCAGCACGGCGTTGCGCACGGCGGCGGACCGGCGATGCTCTCCGCTGGCGAGCACGCCGACGGTCAGACCGTCGTACTCCGCGCTGGCAGGCGTGACCGCCGTGCCGTCTCTCGCCACGTCCGCGCGCACGCAGAAGATCCGGGAGCGCGCCGCTTCCGCGACGATGGCCGCGTTGGTCTCGGCCTCGTCGGTGCAGGCGATGGCGTACCAGGCCTCGCGCAGATCGCCGTCGCGATAGTCGCGCAACTCCAGCTCGATCTGACCGAAGCTCGCCATGCCCTCGACGGCCGGGGTGGCCTCGCGGGTGATGACGACGACCTTCGCGCCGCACGACACCAGCAGCGGGAGCCGCCGCTGCGCGACACTGCCCCCACCGACGACGACCACGCGACGACCGGCCAGATCGAGCCCTGCGAGGTAGGGAGAATCGGTCGCGTCCACGTCGGAAGACCCTACCTGCCGTGGCACGGGCACGATCAGCGCTGCCGCACCCCGGACGGCGTGAGGTCGTAGCGAGCCGTGGTGCTGAGCGTCTGACGCCCGTTCACCACCGCGGCGTGGTTCACCTCGAGACGCAGCGCCTGCGAGTCCGTGGTCAACGACATCACCCCGTTGTCGAACCAGGGACCCGCCTCCGTGCTCCACTCCGCGTGCACGGGTTCCGCCTTGGCTCCGCGCGCCAGGCGCGCGAGCATCCTCGCCACCGGGCGACGGATCGCCAGGCGGTTGACCGCCCGGATCGGCAGGTTCAGTGGATTGCGGAACGGCGACATCGTCAGCTGGTACAGAGACGTCGACGTCGACACGCGGGTCTCCGCCTTCGCGACGTAGGAGCAGTGCACATCACCCGACAACCACACGACCGACTTCGGCGCGTCCGGTCCCACGACCACCTCGTCGACCAGATCCACCATGTCGCCGAACGACTTTCCGAACGCGGCCCAGTGCTCGAGATCGAGCGCGATACGCAGCTTCTCCCCGATCCGACCGAACCGCTTCCCCCACGCGCCCTGCGCCACCGCCTCGTTCCACTGCTCCACCGCGTGCAGCCCCGGAAGCATGAGGAAGGGCAGCGAGGAACCCAGGAGCACGTGCTCCTTGCCCGACTTCAGCGTGTGCTCGCGCACCCATGCCCACTCGACGTCGTCGACCATGGCCCTGCGCTCGGGCGACAGGTCACGCGAACACCGGCTGTCGATCATCACCAGACGCGTGTTGCCGATGTCGCGGTGATAGCTCCAGCGCGCCGAGGACGGTTCCGCGTCCGCCTTCAGGGCGAACTCGGCGAGCAGCGTCTCACGCTCGGAGTCGCTCGCGGCGGATCGCACGGCCGCGTACATCGCGTCGTCCTCGAGTTCGCGCGGGGACAGGTTGCCCAGGTGTTGGTAGACCCAGTACGAGGAGAAGGCGCCGATCACGCGGTCCTCCCACCAGGACGCCTGTGTCACCTCCGCGCGCCAGTCCGCGGAGGAGTTCCAGTCGTCCCGCAGATCGTGGTCGTCGAGGATCATGCACGTCGGGACCGTGGCCATCAGTTGGCGGACGCGGTCGTCGCCCCACGACTCCTGGTAGAGCCAGGTGTACTCCTCGAAGTCGCAGATCTCGTCCTCGACCTCCTCCGAGCGGGCGCCGGCAGCACGTTCGCCGGCCTCGCGCCGGGCGTGCAGGCGCTCGACGATCTCGGGCGACGGATCGTCCGCGTAGACCTGATCGCCGAGGAAGACCAGGAGATCCGGCCAGGTGTCGGGCTCCTCGCTCGCGACGCGGTCGGCGAGCCCGACCAGCGCGTCGGCACCGATGCGCGTCAGCGCCTCGTCGCTGTAGGTGTCACCCCGCCGACAGGATCCGAAAGCGACGGTGACGGGCTCGTCGTCGCACATCGTGTGCACGACGGCCCGGCGGTCGGGAGTGGGCCACACCTGCTCGCCGTCGATCGCGACGGTGTAGTCGACGAGGGAGTTCTGCGGCAGATCCTCGACGGCGACGAGGGCGTAGTGGTGCCCGTGGAGACCCCACGTGCGCTCGTCCACCGAGGCGCCCGAGGACGTGGTGACCGTGACGGTGCAGGAGTGCGACGTCTCCACCCAGAAGGTCGCGCGATCGGTACTGACGTAGCGGACGAACGGCCCCAGGATCAGTCTCTGGTCGATGTCGGTCATTCGATCCAGATTGCCACCAATGCCCGATTTCCGCGCCGTTCACCGGCAACCTGTCGGAAAAGTCTCCCGACGACATGTCCGGGAAAAGCCGCCACGGGGCACGTAGATGTCCCAATTGACGTGTGCGACAGGGGATGTTTACGTTGTTTGGATGACTGTGCGGATGTATTCGGTCGACGATGTCGCCGACATGCTGGGGCTGCACGTGCGCACCGTCCGCGGCTACGTGCGGTCCGGGCGCCTTCCCGCCGTCCGCATCGGCAAGCAGTACCGCATCTCCGGCGAGGACCTCGAGACGTTCACCGGGCAGGCCGCCTCCACACTGCGCACCGAGCATCGCGTCGAGGTCACCTCGATCGTCGACATCGACACCGTCGACCGCGAGACCGCGGATCGGCTGACCGCACTGCTCGCCAGAGCCACCGGGGACGCGCGACCCGACAGTGAACCGTTGCGCGTCAACACCGCCTACGACGCGCAACGCGACCGGCTCAAGGTCGTCGTCCTCGGCGCCCCGCGGGAGGTGTCACGGCTCCTGGACTACCTGGAGGGACTGCTCGCGGCGTGATCGGTGGACGGCCGGCAGGCCGCCACGAACCGAGCGAATCCCCGGGCCGTCGCCACCGGATGGGTGTGCAGATACGACGCGTGCACCCGTCCGCCGGCGCCGACGGATCCCTCCTGCACGGTGCTGCCGTCGCGCCGCCAGGCCCACGCGGGTTCGAACGATCCCGACCGGACGACGTGGGTGCGGTGGAATTCGTGGCCGGTGATGCGCTGGCCGACGTCGAACATCACCGACCCCGTCAGCGCCACCGCGTCTCGATAGCCGAGGGTGAGCCGCGACCCGAACTCGACGTCGAGGTCCAGCACTGCCGCCATGCGGTGCCCGTCCAGCGAGGTGGCCAGGTACAGGAGGCCCGCACACTCACCGTGCACCGGCCACCCGGCGTCGGCGAGAGCCCGGATGTCGTGCAGCAGTGGCTCGTTGGCGGCCAGCTCGGCGGCGTGGAGCTCGGGGAACCCGCCGGGAACGACCAGGCCGGTGGCACCCTCGGGCAACCGGTCGTGGCGCGGGTCGAACACCGCCACGTCCGCTCCCGCGGCACGCAGCACCTCCGGTTGCTCGGCGTAGCCGAACGTGAACGCCGGGCCACCGGCGACGGCGACCACCGGACGCGGACCCTCGATCCGCACCCCCACCGCGGCGTCCGGACTCCACGGCTCCGCCGTCGGAACCTGCGCCGTCGCCGCGATGCGAGCGAGAGCGTCGACGTCGACATGGCGCGACACCAGCTCGGTCATCGCCGCGACGGCGTCGACCGCGGCGGAGCCGTGCTCGGCTGCGGTCACCAGGCCGAGGTGACGCGACGGCACCTCGAGCGCGCCGGCGCGAGGCACCGACCCGATCACGGGAACGCCGACCCGGTCGCAGGCCTGTCGCAGCACCGCCTCGTGTCGCTCACTGCCGACCCGGTTGAGGATCACCCCGGCGACGCGGACCGAGGGGTCGTACGTCGAGAACCCGTGGACCAGCGCGCCGATGCTCTGGCTGTGCCCTCGCGAATCCACCACCAGGATCACCGGCGCACCGATCGCGGCGGCGACCGCGGCCGTGGACCCCTCCGCAGCGGGTCCGGTGGCGTGGGGGTCGATGCGACCGTCGAAGAGACCCATGACGCCCTCGACGACCGCGATGTCGCACCCGCTCGCACCCCAGCGCAGCGCGGGCACCATCGCGTCGCGGCCCGTCATGACGGCGTCGAGGTTGCGACCGGGCCGTCCTGCGGCGACGGCGTGGTACCCGGGATCGATGTAGTCCGGGCCGACCTTGAACGGAGCGACCCGCCGGCCGGCGGCGCGCAGTGCGCCCATGATGCCGGTGGCGATGGTGGTCTTTCCGCTGCCGGACGAGGGGGCCGCGATGACGACGGCGGGCAGATCGTTCACCATTCGATGCCGCGCTGACCCTTGCGACCCGCGTCCATGGGGTGCTTGATCTTCGACATCTCGGTGACCAGATCGGCGGCGTCGAGCAGCGCGGTGGGTGCGTTGCGGCCCGTGATGACGACGTGCTGGTTGCCGGGCCGGTCGGTGAGGGTGCGCACCACGTCGTCGACGTCGATCCACCCCCAGTGCAGCGGATAGGTGAACTCGTCGAGGACGTAGAAGCGGTGCCGTTCGTCCCGGATGCGCGCCGCGATCTCCGCCCACCCTTCGCGGGCGTCCTCGGCATGGTCGACCTCGTCGCCGCGCTTGCGCGACCAGGACCATCCCGAGCCCATCTTGTGCCACTCCACGGCGCCGCCGACGCCGGTCTCGTCGTGCAGATCACCGAGGGTGCGGAACACCGACTCCTCGCCGACCTTCCACTTGGCGCTCTTGACGAACTGGAAGACCGCGACGTCGAAGCCCTGGTTCCAGGCGCGCATCGCCATGCCGAACGCGGCGGTGGACTTCCCCTTTCCGGGGCCCGTGTGGACGGCGAGGATCGGGAGGTTGCGACGCTGCCTGGTGGTCAGGCCGTCGTCGGGAACGGTGCCGGGTGCCGGAACTCCCTGTGGCATGGACGATCTCCTCAGGCTGCGGCCCGGACGACGCCGGCCACGCTCGCCGACGACAGTTCGGGCAGTGAGATGTAGGTGCCGCGCAGGGCGGTCGCGAGGTCACGGGCGAGTCCGAGGCGAACCATGCCGGACTCGCAGTCGACGACCACGGAGGCCACCTTGTCCGCGGCCAGCAGTGCGGCGGCGTGACGGGCTCGTCCCACCGGATCGGGTCCACCGGTGGCTCGGCCGTCGGTCAGGGTGACGACGAGGGCACGACGCCCCGGCTCCCGGACCCGCTCACGTACGACGACGTCGCGTGTCGTCAGGAAGCCCGAGGCGAGCGGCGTTCTGCCACCGGTGCGTACGTCGCGGAGTCGGGTGACGGCGACGTCCACCGACCGGGTCGGCGGGAGGATCACCTCCGCGTCGCTGCCCCGCACCGAGACGACGGCGACGCGGTCGCGGCGTCGGTAGGCGTCGCGCAGCAACGACACGACGGCACCGGTGACCGCCGACAGGCGGTCGCGCGCCGCCATCGAGCCGGAGGCGTCGACGACGAAGACGATCAGATTGCCTTCGCGCCCTTCGCGATCGACGCCGCGCAGATCACCGCCCGCGATGGACAACCGGCCGGAGTCGGCCGCTCCCCTGCGCTCCGCGGCACGCATCAGAGTGCCGACGAGATGGAGTGAGCCGCCGGTGAAGTCGGTCGCACGCACGACACGACCCGAGGACACCCGCGCGCGTGAGCGACGACCGGGTGCGCCGTCGCCGACACCGTCGATCTGCAGAAGCCGGGCATCGAAGCCGTCCCCGGACGCGGCGGTTCCGGAGCTGCCACCGGTCGACGGCCGCGGGGGCGGTTCATCGGCGGACGGTGCATCGTCGGAGCTCGACTGTTCGGGAGCACCGTCCTCGGCAGCGGGATCGGGTGCGCCTCCGCCGTCCGGGTCGGGATCGGGATCGGGCTCCGGTTCCGAACGTCGCACGTCCTCGTCCGCCTGCGACATCGCGTCGTCCAGCTCGCCGTCCGCGAGTCCGGGAGCATCGAACGGATCGCGCCGACGCCGATGGGGCAACGCCAGTTCGACGGCGACGCGCACGTCGTCCTCGGTCACCGTGGTGCCGCCCCGCCACGCGGCGTGAGCGGTCGCGGTGCGCGCGACGACGAGGTCACCGCGCATCCCGTCGACGTCGAAGGCCGCACACACGGCCGCGATACGACGCAGTTCCGAGTCGGGCAGCTCGACGTCGGCGACACGGTCCCGCGCACCGGCGATGCGGGCCGCGATCTCCGCGTCGGCGTCGGCATGCGCCTCGGCGAACGCGACGGCGTCGCGTTCGTAGTCGAGTCGGCGACGGACGACCGTCATCCGCGTGTCGACATCGCGGGAGGCGGAGACGTCCACGGCGAGGCCGAAGCGATCGAGCAGCTGCGGGCGCAGCTCCCCCTCCTCGGGGTTCATGGTGCCGACGAGCACGAAGGTCGACGGGTAGGAGTGCGAGATGCCGTCCCGCTCCACGTGTACCCGGCCCATGGCTGCCGCATCGAGCAGCAGATCGACGAGATGATCGTGGAGAAGGTTGACCTCGTCGACGTACAGCAGGCCACGGTCCGCGGCCGCGAGCAGGCCGGGGGTAAAGGCGCGTTCGCCGTCGCGGACGATGCGCTCGAAGTCGATGGACCCGACGACGCGGTCCTCGGTCGCCCCGACGGGCAGTTCGACGAGCCGAGCGGGCCGGGTGCCCGCCGAGTCCGTGACGGGAGGCATCAGCGCCGTCAGCGCACGCACGGCGGTCGATTTCGCCGTGCCCTTCTCACCGCGTACGAGCACGCCGCCGATGCCGGGGTGAACGGCACAGAGTGAGAGCGCCAACAGCAGTCGGTCCTGACCGACGATGGCAGAGAACGGATATCCGGGATTCACGCGTGTGGTCCTGTTCGACCTCGGTGACCGCGCCGAGGAGTCGAGACGAAGCTGCGCGTGGTCTCCTCACGCAGCAGTGACACGAACGCTCGGCGATCTGGCTCCGTGGTCCGACCTCCTGAAGGAGGCCGGACCACGTCACAGTGGCGGGACCGCGCCCGAGTCACACGGGCTTCTCCGAGACGTTCGTCGGTTGTTCAGTGTCGGTGCAGGCGAGTCAGTTCTTGTCGCCTTCGCTCCAGGGACTGCCGCCGCCGCGCCGCATGGGCGTGTGCGGGATGCCGTCCTCGAGAACTTCCTGGCCGTCCGGGTAGAAGCCGTGCTTTGCGTACATCTCCACCAGGTAGCTCTGCGCGTTGATGCGGCACGGGGACGAGCCGACCTCCGCGAGCGCAGCCCGCAGCAGACGCGTGGTGTGGCCCTGCCCGCGCGAGGAGCGGTGGGTGCACAGGCGCCCGATGCGGAACGACTTCTCGCCGTCGTCGTGCTCCTCGAGGAGACGCAGTGTGCAGACCACGCTGCCGTCGCGCTCGAGCCAGAAGTGGCGGGTGTCGGAGAGCAGGTCCTTACCGTCGAGCTCGGGGTAGGCGCAGGCCTGCTCCACCACGAACACCTCCACGCGCAGCTTGAGCAGCTCGTAGAGGGTCTCGTTCGACAGGTCGAGTGCCCAGGATCGCTTGAGTGTTGCAGTCGCCGTCGTCATGTGATGGTGGTATCACACAGTTCCGGAGTGCGCGACCTGCCGGCCGGTGGCCGAGGTCGTGTCGAGCTGCAGCACTCGCGTGGTGTGCGACCAGATCTCGTCGAACAGACGCGGGTTCTCGGCCAGCTTGGTGCCCAGGGACGGAACCATGTCCTTGAGGGTCGGCTCCCACGAGCTGTACCGGTCGGAGAAGCAGCGCTTCAGCACGTCCAGCATCGCCGGCACGGCGGTGGACGCGCCGGGTGACGCCCCGAGCAGGCCCGCGATGGTGCCGTCGCCCGCGTTGATCACGGCGGTGCCGAACTCGAGCACGCCGCCGCGACCCTTGCGACGGATCACCTGGACTCGCTGTCCGGCGGTGACCAGCTCGAAGTCCTTGCCTTGAGCGGACGGCATGAACTCCCGCAGCGTCTCCACGCGGTCGGTCTCGGACTGCAGCAGCTCGGTGACGAGGTACTTGGTGAGGGCCATCTCGGTGACACCGACACCGAGCATCGAGAACAGGTTGTTCGGCTTGACCGAGTTGACGAGATCGGTCATCTTGCCCTGCTTGAGGAACTTGGGCGACCAGCCGGCGTAAGGCCCGAACAGGAGCCCGGGCTTGCCACCGATGACGCGGGTGTCGAGGTGCGGCACCGACATCGGGGGCGCACCGACCGAGGCCTTGCCGTACACCTTGGCGGAGTGCTGCTCGACGAGCTCGGGGGTGGTGCACCGCAGCCACTCACCGCTGACGGGGAAACCGCCGAAGCCCTTGGCCTCCGCGATGCCCGACTTCTGCAGGAGGTGCAGGGCGCCGCCGCCCGCGCCGACGAAGACGAACTTGGTGACGATCTTGCGCGTGACGCCGGTCCGCCCGTTGTAGACCTTGACGGTCCAGGTGCCGTCGGAGTTCTTGGACAGATCGCGGACCTCGTGCCCGAAGTTGACCGACGCGCCCTCCACCGCGAGGTGGTTGAGGAGCTGCTTGGTCAGTGCGCCGAAGTCGACGTCCGTGCCGCCGTCGGACCAGTTGAGCGCGATCGGATCACTGAAATCGCGCCCCTTCGCCATCAGCGGGAGGCGACGGGCGAACTCGGTCTCGTCGTCGATGTACTCCATACCGGGGAACAGCGGGTTGCCCGAGAGCGCGTCGTACCGCGCTCGCAGGTACTTCACGTTGTCCTCGCCGTGCACGAAGCTGACGTGCGGGATGGGGTTGATGAAGTTCTTGGGGTCGGCGAGCACGCCGGCCTCCAGCGCGTGCGACCACCACTGCCGCGAGACCTGGAACTGCTCGTTCACGTTCAGCGCCTTGCTGATGTCGACGGAGCCGTCCTTGCCCTGCGGGGTGTAGTTGAGCTCGCAGAGGGCGGAGTGGCCCGTACCGGCGTTGTTCCACGGGTCGCTGCTCTCCGCGGCCGCAGCGTCGAGACGCTCGAAGACGGAGATGGACCAGGTGGGCTCGACCTGACGGAGGAGCGTGCCCAGCGTGGCGCTCATGATGCCCGCGCCGATCAGGACGACGTCGGTCCTCTCCACCTTCGATCCCGACTTGGTGCCGGACTGACTGTTCTGATCGTGTTCGCCCACTGCTGGATCGACTTCCTTCGTCCATCGGCACTCCCGACAGGGAGTGCGGTGCGGATGCTGCTGTCCGCGGCGCCGTGCCGCGTCACCGCGACAGTCACCGTCTCTGTACCCGATTGTGCCCCTCGCCACCCCTGCGAAGCGGCCATTACTGTGTGAGTGTGACTACATGGGCGCCCGATGTACTCGGTGACGATTACGAGCAACTGACCATACCGCTCGGCTCCGACCCGGACGGCGAGGGCGAGGTGCGGGCCACACTCGTGCGCCTGACGCGGTCCGTGACGGGTTCCGCGACGCCGAAGGGCGCAGTCCTCTACGTGCACGGTTTCACCGACTACTTCTTCCAGCGCCATCTGGCCGAGCACTTCGCCGATCTGGGACACGCGTTCTACGCACTCGATCTGCGCAAGTGCGGACGCTCCATCGGCGAGGGGCAGTCGCCGCACTTCGTGTCCGACCTGGCGCTGTACGACGAGGAACTCGACCGGGCGCTGGCGATCGTGCGCGAGGAGACGGGCGCCGAGGTCCTGATGGCGGCGCACTCGACGGGCGGCCTCATCGTCCCGCTGTGGCTCGATCGTCTCGAACGCACCCGAGGGGGTGCCGCTGCCGCCGGCATCTCCGGTCTGGTGCTGAACAGTCCGTGGTTCGACCTCCAGGGCCCGCCTCTGGTGCGCAGCGTCGGAACCGTCGCGATCGGTGTCCTGGGCCGCGTCGCTCCCCTGCGCGCGTTGCCGGGCCAGGGTCTGGACACCTACGGCCTCTCCATCAGCTCGGGTGGCAACGGCGAGTGGGACTACGACCTGTCGTGGAAACCGTTGGCAGGCTTTCCCATCAAGCTCGGCTGGATCCGCGCGGTCCGTCGCGGCCACGCGGAACTGCACCGGGGACTCGACATCGGCGTACCGTCCCTGATCCTGCGTTCCAAGGTCACCCGCTTCTCCAAGACGTACGTGCCGGACGTCGACGCCGCGGACGCCGTTCTCGACGTCCGACAGATCGCGCGGTGGGCGGGATGCCTGGGCAACCGCACGACGATCGTGCCGATCGAGGGCGCCCGCCACGACGTCTTCCTCTCCACACCCGAGCCGCTGGAACGCGCCTTCGCCGAGATGGACGACTGGCTGCGGCACCGCGGCAGCGGGTTGTCCGACGCGCCCTCGGGCGGCGACCACGCAGAACTGGCGACCGGATCGTGAGCGCCACGGCGGACACCGGGTCCGATGTCCAGCATTTCGACCTCGCGATCATCGGAACCGGGTCCGGTAACTCGATTCTCGACGAGCGCTTCGACGGGTTGAGCGTCGCGATGTTCGAGGAGTCCATCTTCGGCGGCACCTGCATCAACGTGGGATGCATCCCGACGAAGATGTTCGTCTACGCGGCGGAGGTGGCCCGCGCTGTCACCACTGCGTCGAAGTACGGCATCGACGCCCACATCGACAGGGTGCGGTGGACCGACATCGTGGACCGCGTCTTCGGCCGGATCGACCCCATCGCGGACGGCGGGGAGAAGTACCGCCGCGAAGGTTCGCCCAACGTGACGCTGTTCAGCAGCCACGCGCGCTTCGTCGGACCGCGCCGTATCGACACCGGTGACGGCCGTGTCGTCACCGCCGACAAGGTCGTCGTCGCGAGCGGCTCGCGTGCCACCGTCCCCGATTTCATCCGCGACAGCGGCGTCACGTTCCACACCAACGACGACATCATGCGGCTGCCGTCCCTTCCGGAGCGGCTGATCGTGCTCGGGTCGGGCTACATCGCCGCCGAGTTCGCGCACGTGTTCTCGGCCCTCGGCTCGCACGTGACGGTCCTGGCACGCAAGGAGCGCCTCCTCCGCAAGTCGGATCTCGAGATCTCGCAGCAGTTCACCACGCTCGCGCAGGACAAGTGGGACGTCCGGCTCTCGGTCGATGCCACCGGTGTCCGTCAGGACGGCGACGACGTCGTGGTGTCCCTGTCGGACGGCACCGAGGTACGCGGGGACGCGCTGCTGGTGGCGATCGGTCGCGCTCCCAACGCCGATCAGCTCGGCGCCGACGAGGCGGGCATCGACCTGCACGACGACGGCCGCATCGCGGTCGACGAGTTCGGCCGCACGTCGGCCGAGGGCGTCTTCGCACTCGGCGACGTCTCGTCGCCGTACCAGCTCAAGCACGTCGCCAATGCCGAGGCGCGTGTGGTGCAGGAGAACGTCCTGAAGCCGTCGTGGGACGACACGACGGGGTGGAAGCGCTTCGATCACCGCTACGTCCCCTCCGCGGTGTTCACCGATCCGATGATCGCCGAGGTGGGTCTCACCGAGCAGGAGGCTCGTGACCAGGGATACGACATCGCGGTCAAGGTCCAGAAGTACGCCGACGTCGCGTACGGCTGGGCGATGGAGGACGACGAGGGTCTCTGCAAGGTGATCGCCGACCGCGCGACCGGTCGACTGCTGGGCGCGCACATCATCGGTGAGCAGGCGCCGACCGTGATCCAACCGCTGATCCAGGCCCTCACGTTCGGGCAGTCCGTCCGCGACGTCGCACGGGGCCAGTACTGGATCCACCCGGCACTGCCCGAGGTGGTCGAGAACGCGCTCCTCGGACTCGATCTCGACTGAATCGGACGCGCTCGCGCCACGCTGATTCCGTGTCGGTGGTGTCGGTTACTGTCTGTTCAGGTCGTCGGGGGGCGGCCTGATCGGGGCATCACCGGGGGGGTGAATTCGTGTACGACGCACCAGTTTCCGTCGATGTGGTGGTGTCGGCGAAGGTCGACGCCCAGGCCTCGTTCGCCCGGACCGTGTCGGCGTCGTGTGCGTACGTGCAGGAGTCGTCGCGCCGGCCGGCGGTGCTCGGTCCGGGTGGGGTGTTCGACGCGGAAGCCGCCGAGACCTGTGCGGTGGCGGAGGTCGCGGCGGCGTTGGCGGTGTCGACGCGCACGGTGACCGAGTGGCTGTTCCTGACCCGCACCGCGCATCCTGCGGTGGCGGAGGCGTTCGATGCGGGCCGGTTGGCGTATGCGGCGTTCCGGACGGTGTGCCGGTCGGTGGCCGGGGTTCCGAACGCCACCGAGGCACTGCTGCAGCGTGTGATCGCTGCCGCGTCGAGCTGCACTCCCGGTGCGGTGGCAGCGGCGGTCGATCGGATTCTCGCGGAGTTCGACGCGGAGTGGCACCGCATCGCTCGGGAGCGCGCGACGACGGAACGGTACGTCTCGGTAAGGAAGCTGCCGCGAGGTCAAGCCGAGCTGAAGGTTCGTGGCCCCGCAGAGCAGATTGCCGGGATGAAGCGGGCCATCGTCGAGGCGGCCCGAGGGGTGTGCGATCCGAGTTCGCTGCCGGCGCGGTTGTTCGACGCTGCGCACGCGATCATCACCGGCACACCTCTGCCGTGCGACTGCGTTGACGAGAGTTGCGCCCACGCGCCGTCGCCGGCCGCACCGGCCCATCATGCCGTCATCGTCCTCGACGCCGCCACGGCGGCGGGGTTGGCAGGGGAACCCGGTCACCTCGTCGGCTGGGGTCCGGTTCCTGCGGACACTGCACGGAGGATCGCCGGGGATGCGACGTGGCAAGCACTCATCACCGCAGCCCGCGGAACTGAACCGCGGGCGGGATGCAGCTACCGTTGCCCGGAGCACGACCCACCCACCGTCCCCGACCCGCCTGTGCCGATCACGGGTCGGGAAGTCCGCCGCACCCGCCGTATGCCCGCAGGCTGGACACCGACCGCGGGGAAGCTGGGCAGCACGACAGCCCGCAAAGCCAGGGAGCAGGTCGACTATCTCCGCGCGCTCCCACCATCGGCGTTGGACCGCGCCGTAGCCGACCCCGACGGCCACGGTGGCTTCGCCGTACCCCCGGCCGGGGCGTTGACCTACCGGCCGTCCGAGGCGGTCGCGGCGTTGGTGACAGCCCTGTATTCGACGTGCGTTCATCCGGGATGTGCTGTGCCCAGAGAGGACTGCGACCTCGATCACGTCGTCCCGTTCGACCACACCGACCCCCGGAGAGCCGGATGGACGGTCGCCGCCAACCTTCAACCCCTGTGCCGCCGGCATCACGGGTTGAAGACACGGGGGCAGTGGCATTACCGGAAGCTTCACAACGGCATCGTCCACATCCGCGACTCGCAGGGGAACGACTACCTCACCGCGCCCGGCGAATGATCACCAGGCGCTGGTGCGCATCACGATCTCGGTGGCCAGTGCTGCGGCCGCGGCGTCCGGGGTCGACGAGTCGAGCGTGACGACGCGGTAGTCGCCGTAGACGTAGCGGCTCGTCGCGGACGCCTCCTCCGCGAAGGTGGGGTCCACGACCACCATCGTCGTACGCAATTCGACTGCCGGGCAACCGGAGTCGTCACGAACAGCCGGGTGACCCCGGTCGATGACGACCAGGCTCGACACGCGCCCGAACGTGCGGGCGGCGAGCGACCAGGCGCGGTCGGCGCCCTCTCCCCTGCCGACCAGATTGACCCACGGCAACCCGAGAGCATCGAGCAGCGCCACGAGATCGGTGTCGTTCGGACTCACGCCGGGCTCGAGCGTGACGGTGCGCAGATCCGATGTCGTCAGCCGCGCCGCCGTGTCGTCGAAGACGTCTGCGCCGTCGTTGTCGGCCGGGAGCAACAGCACCGCGTGGCCACTGTCCGGCCCATCGATTCGCACGGTCAGATCGCCGGAGGGCAGGGAGACGGTCTGCTGCTGCATGGGACCCGACGCTACCCGACCCTGCACGTTCGCAGCCCTTGCCACGACCGAGCCGAAGGTTGTACGGTTCATTACATGAGTAATGAACCAATGAGGCTGCGGCGCCTCCGGGCGCGGTGGTCCCGGTGATGGACGACGGCCGGCCGATCTTCCTGCAGATCGCCGAGATGATCGAGAACTCGATCATCGACGGTTCGCTCGCCGAGGAGAGCCAGGTTCCCTCGACCAACGAGCTGGCAGCCTTCCACCGCATCAACCCCGCCACCGCAGGCAAGGGCCTGAACCATCTGGTCACGGCCGGAATTCTCCACAAGAAGCGAGGAATCGGAATGTTCGTCACCTCGGGCGCACGAGATGCGCTCCGCTTCCGTCGGCGCGAGGGCTTCGCCGAGCAGTACGTCCGGCCGCTCGTGGCCGAGGCACGCAAACTCGGCCTCGGCACCGCCGAACTTCAGGACATGATCGACGCGCTCTCGCACGCGTCGACTGTCGATCCCATGACCACGGAGGTCCGGCGATGACCGCGGCAGTGGCGACGGTCCGTGGTGTCGTCAAGACCTTCGGCGACGTGGCCGCACTCCGGGACGTGACCTTCGAGTTGCAGGAGCATCGCATCCACGGACTGCTGGGGCGCAACGGTGCCGGCAAGACGACGATGATGCAGATCCTCACCGGTCAGGCGTGGCAGGACGCCGGCGACGTGGAAGTGTTCGGCGCCCGCCCATTCGAGAACGCGACCGTCCTGCGCGACGTCTGCTTCGTCAAGGAAAGCCAGAAGTACCCCGAGGACTTCACGGTCGGCCAGGTTCTCTCGTCCGCTGCGACAGTGATGCGTGACTGGGACGAGGACTTCGCCCGCCGGCTGACCGACGATTTCGAACTTCCTCGGAAGCGCAAGGTGAAGAAGCTCTCTCGCGGCATGACGTCGGCACTCGGCGTCGTCGTCGGACTGGCGTCCCGAGCACCGTTGACCTTGTTCGACGAGCCGTACCTCGGTCTCGACGCTGTGGCCCGGCAGATGTTCTACGACCACCTGCTCGCGGACTTCGCGGAACACCCGCGCACTGTCGTGCTGTCCACCCATCTCATCGACGAGGTCAGCGAGCTCGTCGACCGCGTCGTCGTCATCAGTGACGGCACCGTCGTGGTCGACGACGATGCGGAGAATCTTCGCGGACGCGCGGTCACCATCGGTGGGTCCACCGACGCCGTCGAGCGACTCGTCGCGGATCGCGCAGTGCTGCATCGTGAGTCATTCGGATCGATGGCCCGCACCACCGTCGTGGGCCCGCTCACCGAGGCAGACCTCGACCGGGTCGCTGCAGACGGGCTCGCCGTCGAACCCGTGTCGTTGCAACAGTTCGTCGTCCACTGCACCTCGCGCGGACGAGCCACGCTGCCCGCCGTGTCCGACACACGAGAGGACGTCCCGTCATGACCACCGCACTCGACACTCGGACAGCCCCCGCTCGTGACCGCATCGTCTCCGTGATGCGCGTCCACATCAACTACCGCACGCTCGCCTTCGCATGGCCACTCGGCATCCTGGCCGTCATCGTCGGCGTCACGTGGGCGGTGTTGTCCCTCGCTCCCGAAGGCAGTACCGAGATCAAGACGGGCGGGTCGCTGTTCGTCTTCCTCTTCGGCCTGGTGCTGTTCGCGCAGATGGTGACGCAGGTGTTCCCGTTCGTTCTGGGGCTGGGGGTCACGCGCCGCGAGTTCTTCCGCGGGACTCTGTGCGTCGCAGCGGCGCATGCTCTCGTGTTCGGAATCGGCATGTTCGTGCTGTCTGTCGTGGAGACGGCGACGAACGGCTTCGGGGTGGGAATGCAGATGTTCGCGCTCGCAACGCCGCTCGCCGGCAATGCCGTCACCGAGCTACTCTTCCTCCTTGCGGCGTTCCTGCTGTGCAACCTCGTCGGCATGCTGGCCGGCGCCGTCTACCTGCGTTGGCGGGTCTCCGGTATCTGGACTGCCGTACTGGTCGAGTCCGTCGTCATCGGCGCCGTGATCTTCGTCGTCACCTGGCAGGGGTGGTGGGGCACGATCACCGAGACCATCGCCGACGCACCACGACTGTCGACCATGGTGCTGCTGCCGCTTCTCGTCGCATCCGCGGCCGGTCTGGGAACACACGTCATCCTGCGGAGGACGACTGCGTGACGCGCAGCACGGGCAGGGCGGGAGCTCCCTCGGCGACAAGCGTGAGAAGCGCGTCGACGTCGAGGGAGCTCTCCATGAGGTCGGCCAACAGATCCACCTGGGCGGTGCGCATCGCGTCGACATCGGTGTCCGGGGCCACCACGAAACCGAAGCGGCCGGCCTGCTCCGCCACCTCCGTGAGGAATGCCCGACGAAAGTCGTCGTTCTCCAGGAGGCCGTGCCAGTGGGTGCCGCGCACCCGTCCACGGACGCTCCCCTCCGGTTCGCCGTCGGTGCCCGTGAACCAGGGCTCGTCGCCGCTTCGGGTCACCCGGCCGTGGTGGATCTCGTAGCCGGTCACGGGGACCGCGCCGGCATGCCCGCTGACCCGGGAGAGCACCTTGTCCGCCGCGAATTCGATCTCGAGGTCCAGGAGGCCGAGCCCCTGCACCTGCCCGGCACCCGACTCCACGGCGTCGGTGATCGTTCTCCCCAGCATCTGGTAACCGCCGCAGATCCCGAGGACCGGAGCACCGCGAGCCACGCGCCGCGCCAGCTCGTCTGCGATACCGGTGCGACGAAGCCAGTCCAGGTCCTGGACCGTGGCCTTGGAGCCGGGGAGCACCACCAGATCGGCATCTGCCAGTCGGGAGGCCTCGGTCGCCCAGTGCACCGTCACCCCCGGTTCGCACGCCAGGGCCTCGACGTCCGTGGAATTCGAGATGCGCGGTAACCGCACGGCGGCGACGCGGAGCCACTGCGATCCGATCGGAGGAGCGGGCCGGCCCAGCGGTGCGTCGGCCACGGTCCCGAGGGAGTCCTCGGCGTCGAGCCACAACTCGTCCCTGAACGGAACGATGCCCAACGTCGGTCGGCCCGTGAGAGTCTCGAGGGTGTCGAGTCCCGGTTGCAGCAGCGCGGGATCGCCGCGGAACTTGTTCACGACGAACCCCGCGATCAGTGCCTGATCCGCCGCGTCGAGCACGGCCAGAGTGCCGAAGAAGTGGGCCAGCACTCCCCCGCGATCGATGTCGCCCACGACGATCACGGGAAGGCTCGCAGCGCGCGCCAGTCCCATGTTCGCCAGATCGGTGGCCCGCAGGTTGATCTCGGCGGGTGAGCCGGCGCCCTCGCAGATCACCACGTCGAAGTCGACCCGCAGAGCGTCGAGTTCCTCCGCCACGACCGAGCGCAGATGCTGTCGGTGCGTCATGTAGTCGGCGGCGCCCACGGTGCCGGTGGCCCGGCCGCGAACAACCAGTTGCGACGTCCTGTCCCCGCCCGGCTTCAGCAGTATCGGATTGAACCGCACGCTGGGCTCGAGACCGCATGCCCGGGCCTGCAGTGCCTGCGCACGACCGATCTCCCCGCCGTCCAACGTGACGACGGAGTTGTTGGACATGTTCTGCGCCTTGAACGGCGCCACCCTCACACCGCGGCGAGCGAGGAGGCGGCACAACCCCGCCACAACGACACTCTTGCCCGCGTCCGAGGTGGTTCCCGCGACCAGAATGGCGCCGCGAAGGGTCAAGGGAGGGTGAGGATCTCGGCGCCCGTCTCCGTGACGACGAGAGTGTGCTCGAACTGGGCGGTCCAGGATCGGTCCCGCGTGACGACGGTCCAGCCGTCGTTCCACTGGTCCCAGTCGATGCCGCCGAGGGTGATCATCGGCTCGATGGTGAAGACCATCCCGGGCTCCAGCACCGTCTCGACGGTGGGCTCGTCGTAGTGCAGCACCACCAGGCCGTTGTGGAAGGTGGTGCCGATGCCGTGGCCGGTGAAGTCCCGGACGACGCCGTACCCGAAACGATCGGCGTAGGCCTCGATGACCCGTCCCACGACGTTCAGAGCGCGACCCGGCTTGACCGACTTGATCGCCCGCATGGTGGCCTCGTGGGTGCGCTCCACGAGCAGGCGCGCTTCCTCGGAGACGTCCCCGGCGAGGAAGGTGGCGTTCGTGTCACCGTGCACCCCGTCGATGTACGCCGTGACGTCGATGTTGACGATGTCGCCGTCCTGCACGACCGTCGAATCGGGGATGCCGTGGCAGATGACCTCGTTGAGCGAGGTGCAGCAGGACTTCGGAAATCCCTTGTAGCCCAACGTCGACGGGTACGCGCCGTGGTCGACCATGTACTCGTGGGCGATACGGTCGAGTCGGTCCGTCGTGACGCCCGGCTCGACGGCCTTTCCGGCCTCCTGCAGTGCCTGCGCGGCGATGCGGCTCGCCAGACGCATCTTCTCGATGGTCTCCGGGGTCTGCACCCACGGCTCGTGGCCTTCGCGCGCAGTCTTCTTCCACGCGTACTCGGGACGCTCGACGGACTTGGGAACATCGAGAACGGGTGAGACGGTGCCGGGTTCGAGAACGGTGCGGACGGACATGGCACCAGCGTAGTCGCCGCCGGTCGAGGTCAGTATCCGGCGGGCAACGCAGTGATCATGTCCCGCGTCACGGCGACGGCATTGTCCGAGCTGCCACCGCGCACGACCAGGGTCGCGAACGCGAGATCACCGCGGTATCCGACGAACCAGGCATGGGATCCGCCCTCGACCTCGGCCTCACCCGTCTTGCCGTACACCTCGCCCTGGTCGGCGATCCGGTCCGCGGTGCCGCTCGTGACCACCGAGCGCATCATCCCGCGGAGTCCGTCGACCATGGCCGGCTCGATCTGCGGGTGGTCACCGTCGATCGTGGTCTCCTCCCCCTGGATCAGCCGGGGAACGGGCGTCGATCCGTGTGCGACGGTCGCGGCGGCGAGAGCCATGCCGAACGTCGACACCAGCACCTTTCCCTGTCCGAACCCGTCCTCGGTGCGCTGCACCAATTCCTCTGCGGGCGGGACGGATCCCGACTCGGTGGGCAGACCCACGACGCCGTAGTCGGGCCCGACGCCGAACATGGCCGCCGCGTCGGTGAGAGCACTCGCGGACATCTCACTGGCGAGCTTCGCGAACGAGGTGTTGCACGAGCGCGTGAAGGCCGTGTTCATCGAGACGTCCCCGAGGGAGAACTCGTTGTAGTTGGGCACGCTGCGCTCGCCGATGACGATGCGGCCCGGGCACGGCACGGTGGTCTCGGGCGTCGCGAGTCCCTCCTCGATCGCCGCACCGGCCGTGATGATCTTGAAGGTGGAGCCCGGTGGGTAGAGGCCGGTCGAGGCCACGGGACCGTCGCGATCCGCCGCCGGGTTCTGCGCCACCGCGAGGATGTCGCCTGTCGACGGCTGGATCACCACCATCATCGCCTGGTCCCGTGACACGTTGACGGCGTTCTGTGCGGCCACCTGCACCGGACGGTCGAGGCTGATACTGATCGACGGAACCGGCTGCGGCGCCGTCTCGGTCAACACACCGGTGTCCGCGCCGTTGGTGTTGACCGCCACGACGCTCCAGCCCGCGGCACCGTCGACGCGGTCCATCACGGTCTTCTTCACCTGGCTCACCAGGTCGGGGGCGAACGTGCGATCGGTGGAGACCAGGTCGGACTGCTCTGTCACCGACACCCCGGACAACGCGAGCAGACCGGGCGCGACGGCGTCGTAGTCCTCGTCCCGGAGGGTCATCAGGCGGTAAGGGCCCTGCGTCGCGGTCGCCGACTCCACGATGGACTGCGCCGTGATCGACGCGTCGAAGGGCTTCAGGATGCGTTCGAGGGTGCGCGCCGTGCCCACCACGTCGGTCGACTCGGCGGCGTCGAAGGACACCCCCTGGACCACCCCGGGCACCAGGACGTCGGACCCCGCGTGCTCGTTGACCCGCGCCCGCGGCGCCGACGTGGACCGCAGCACCATCGACTGGGTGTCCCCGAGCTTGGGGTGCAGATCGGTCGAGTTCCACCGGACCACCCAGGCCCCGTCGCGTCGGCCCATCTGCAGGGCCCCGTCGTAGGTCCAGGTGCGGTCCTTCGGAAGGTGCCACGTGTAGGTGTAGTCGACGGTCGCGGTGTCGCCGTTCACGCTCACCGCGCCGGTCGCCGCGTCGAGCGACTCGGCCTGTAGGCCGTCCCACGCCTGATCGACGGCGGCGGTCGCGAGGTCCGGCCGATCCGTGGCCTGCGCCGCGGCGGCACTGTCACGCTGGGCCAGCGCGGAAACGAACGAATCGGCCGCGGACTCGGGGCCCTGCGGTTTCGGGGTGCACGCCGAGGCCGCCACCGCGGTGATCGCCGCGACGAGCACGATCAGGACGCGGGTGGCACGGCCGTGTTCACGAGAGGTCATCGATTCTCATCGTAGGGCGACGGGACGCCCGCGGCCCTCACCCTGCCAGCGTGTCAGTCGAGCAGAACTGTGGAGAAGGTGGCGACGCGCTCGAACCCGACACGCTCGTAGGCACGGCGGGCGGGCACGTTGAAGCTGTTGACGTACAGGCTGGCCGTGCGGCCGCTGTCGACCACCGCGGCCGCCACGGATGCGGTTCCCGCGGTGCCGAGCCCGCGCCCGCGGTAGAGCGGGTGCACCCACACGCCCTGGATCTGACCGACCGAGGTGGACAGCGATCCGACCTCGGCCTTGAAGACGACGCGGCCCTCCTCGAACCTCGCCCAGGCGCGACCCGCCGCGATCAACGAGGCAATGCGCCGCCGATAGCCGCGTCCGCCGTCGCCCGCGCGCGGATCGACGCCCACCTCCTCGATGAACATCGCCACGGCAGCGGTGAGGTACACGTCCAGCTCGTCGACGGTGACGCGTCGGACGTAGGGGTCCACGGCGGTGGGCGCGCTCGTCAACGCCAGCAGTGGCTGCTCGGCACGCACCTCACGCGGGGTCCCCCAGTCCGCGGCGAGCATGTCCCACAACGGCAGCGTCAGTTCGGCTCGCCCCACCAGCGACGAGCAGACGCGGGGAGAGCGCAACGCGCGCTCGGCGAAACTCCGGAGATCGTCGTAGGTACCGAACAACGGCACGAGATTGGCTCCCGAGAAACACAGGGACGATGCCGGACCTCCGCGTGACCACAGTTCACCGTGGTTGTCGCGGGGCTCCACGCCCGATTCCTCGACACGTGCCAGCACCATGCACGATGCGACGGGATCACTGCGCAGCACACGGACGACCTCGTTCGTGTCGCGGCTCGTCAGCGCCTTAGCGCCGAGCAGCTTGAGCATCCCGCCACCTCCGTGACCACCGATCCGCACCGAGCACACCCGTTGTCATGGTGACACTGCCAGGAAATGTCGCCGCAGACGAGGAGAATCAGCTGACCGACACGACGGGCGATCCGCCGGCGGCTTCCTGGTCGGACTCGTACGACTCGGCGATACGCATCGCCTCCTCGATCAGGGTCTCCACGATCATCGCCTCGGGCACCGTCTTGATGACCTCGCCCTTGACGAAGATCTGTCCCTTGCCGTTTCCGGACGCCACACCGAGATCGGCGTCGCGCGCCTCACCGGGACCGTTGACGACGCAGCCCATGACGGCGACGCGGAGCGGGATCTCCATGCCCTCGAGTCCGGCCGTCACCTGGTCGGCGAGGGTGTAGACGTCGACCTGTGCGCGTCCGCAGGACGGGCAGGAGACGATCTCGAGCTTGCGGGGACGGAGGTTGAGGGACTGCAGGATCTGCGTCCCAACCTTGATCTCCTCGTTGGGCGGCGCGGACAGCGAGACGCGGATCGTGTCGCCGATGCCGTCGGCCAGCAGCGATCCGAAGGCGACGGCGGACTTGATGGTGCCCTGGAACGCCGGCCCGGCCTCGGTCACGCCGAGGTGCAGCGGGTAGTCGCACTTGGCGGCGAGCTGACGGTAGGCCTCGACCATGATGACCGGGTCGTTGTGCTTGACCGAGATTTTGATGTCGCCGAAACCGTGCTCCTCGAAGAGGCCGGCCTCCCACAGCGCCGACTCCACCAGCGCCTCGGGCGTGGCCTTGCCGTACTTTTGCATCAGGCGCGGATCGAGGGATCCTGCGTTGACTCCGATACGGATGGGGATGCCCGCGTCACCGGCCGCCTTCGCGACCTCCTTGACGCGGCCGTCGAACTCCTTGATGTTGCCGGGGTTCACGCGCACCGCGGCGCACCCGGCATCGATGGCCGCGAAGATGTACCGCGGCTGGAAGTGGATGTCCGCGATGACAGGGATCTGCGACTTGCGCGCAATGGTCGCCAAGGCGTCCGCATCCTCCTGACGCGGGCACGCGACGCGGACGATGTCGCATCCCGCGGCGGTGAGTTCGGCGATCTGCTGCAGGGTGGAGTTGATGTCGTGAGTCTTGGTGGTGCACATCGACTGCACCGAGATCGGCGAGTCGCTGCCGACACCGACGCTGCCCACCTGAAGCTGACGAGTCTTCCGTCGCGGTGTGAGCACCGGTACGGGTCCGGCCGGCATGCCCAGTCCAACGGTCACTTCGATCCTTTCGAGCTTCTGACGGCATCTGGTGCCGACTGACCCTCCCCACTGTAGTCGCGCCGGGAGGACCGCCGTGTGTTCGCGCCGTCACGCCGGACCTGCGCTTCTAGCGGAAGATCTGAATGGGGTTCACGATGTCGGCGGTGAGGGTCAGGAGCATGAACGCGCCGCCGATGAGAATGACGACGTACGTCACCGGCATCAGCTTGAGGTAGTTCACGGGCGCACCCTTGCCCAGCCCCCGCAGCGAGCGGATCTTGTTCCGGATGCCCTCGTAGACGGTCACCGCTATGTGACCGCCGTCGAGCGGGAGCAACGGGAGCAGGTTGAAGGCACCGAGGAAGAAGTTGAGGGTCGCCAACAGCGTGACGAAGACCTCCCACAGGCCGCGTTCCGCCGCCTGACCGCCGATGACGCTGGCACCGACCACGCTGATGGGAGTGTTCGGATCCCGCTCACCACCGGTGATCGACGTCCACAGTGCCCCCACCTTGCTGGGGAGATCGACGATGGCCTGCACCGTCTGCCCCGCGATGAACACCGTGTAGGAGGCCGATCCGCCGATGGCGGACACCGCGTCGTAGTCGAGGGTGAGTGGGGTGCGGGCGACGCCGATGGCGCCGACCGTGCGCAGCTCCGTGGCGTCGGGTGCGCCGTTCTCGACGGCGAAGAGACGGTCCGTCTCCTGCACGTCGACGGGCACGGTGAGGGTCTCACCGGCCCGCTCGACCGTGACGGACACCGATCCACGCTCGTCCTGGATCACCGCGACGACGTCGCCGAACGTGGGCGTCGACTCACCGTTCACGGCGGTGATGACGTCACCGTCCCGGATGCCCGCGGCACCCGCGGGACCGGGACCCGAGCAGGGCGCCATGTCGCCCTCGACGTTCTGCGGGGCCACGCACTGGGTCCCCGCCACGGTGGCCGTCGTGTCGCGATTGGGCAGACCCCAGCCGAGGGCGAGGGTGTACACCAGCACGAACGCCAGCACGAAGTTCATCGCGATCCCGCCGAACATCACGGCGAGGCGCTTCCAGGTCTTCTGCTTGTACATCGCGCGCTCGACCTCGTCGGGAGCGAGCTCGTCGACCGCCGTCATGCCCGCGATGTCGCAGAAGCCACCGGCCGGGATCGCCTTGAGTCCGTACTCGGTCTCGCCGCGACGCCAGGAGAAGATCTTGGGCCCGAACCCGATGTAGTAGCGGCGCACCTTCATGCCGGTGGCCTTGGCCACCCACATGTGCCCGCACTCGTGGAGCGCGATCGAGATGCCGATGCAGATCGCGAAGGCGATCACACCGAGAACGAACACCATCTTCTCGTTCAGCCTTTCGATCGTGCGGCGGCGAGTGTGCGGGCGGTGCCCCGAGCCCACGTGTCCGCTGCGAGAACGTCGTCCACCGTAGACGGTTCCGCGGACCAGTCGCCGCGTCCGGCGTCGACCACGTCGGACACGACGTCCACGATCTGCGGGAACGACAGGCGCCCGTCGAGGAACGCCTCGGCGGCGATCTCGTTCGCCGCGTTGTAGACCGCCGTCATGCAGCCGCCCAGCGCGCCGGCGGTGCGCGCGAGCTCGACCGCGGGGAACACCTCGTCGTCGAGTGGTTCGAAGTCCCACGTGTGGGCTCGGGTGAAGTCCAGGGCCGTCGCGGCGCCGGCGATGCGATCAGGCCATCCGAGTGCCAGCGCGATCGGCAGCTTCATGTCCGGCGGGCTGGCCTGAGCTAGCGTCGATCCGTCGGTGAACGTGACCATCGAGTGGACGATGGACTGCGGATGCACGGTGACGTCGATGCGGTCGTACGGGATGCCGAACAGCAGATGCGCCTCGATCACCTCGAGGCCCTTGTTCACCAGGGTGGCCGAGTTCAACGTGTTCATCGGCCCCATCGACCAGGTGGGGTGCTTGCCGGCCTGCTCCGGCGTCACGGACTCGAGGCCCTCGCGATCCCAGCCGCGGAACGGCCCACCGGACGCCGTGACCACCAGTCGCGCCACCTCGTCGGCGCGACCGCCGCGCAGGCACTGGGCGAGAGCCGAGTGCTCGGAGTCGACGGGAACGATCTGGCCCGGAGCCGCCGCGGACGTGACCAGCGAGCCGCCCGCCACGAGAGACTCCTTGTTCGCCAACGCCAGTCGAGCTCCCGATTCCAGCGCAGCGAGCGTCGGCGGCAGACCGAGAGACCCGACGAGCGCGTTGAGGACCACGTCGGCCTGCACCTCGCGGACCAACGACGTCGCCGCGTCGGCCCCCGAGCGCAGCCCCGGCGTGTCCACGGTCCGCGCAGCGTCGACGTCGGCCACCGCCACGTCGCGGACACCGGTCTCGGCGATCTGTCGACGCAACAGATCGACGTTGCCTCCGCCGGCGGCCAGCCCGACCACGGTGAAACGGTCCGGTCGAGCCGCCATCACCTCGAGCGCCTGGGTGCCGATGGACCCCGTACTGCCGAGCACCAGCACCCGCACGGGTCCGTCGGTCCCACGTGCCTTCTGTTCCGTCACCTGGACAGTGTGGACGACCTCACTGAGAGCACGGTGAGCGGGCAACTGCGGCTCACCGTGTGAGGATGGACGGCGTGCCCCTGCTCCCGTCCGCCGATCCGGACTCGTACTTCTCGACGCCCCTCACGTACGCCGAGATCGGAGGGACCGCGCACGAGTCGATGCCGGCGGGTTACCACCACGTCGACGTGGAGAAGCGCATCGGGACCGGCCTCGAACTTTTCGAGCGGGCCGGACGCCGCATCGTCGAGTGGGACATGCATCGCGGCGCCGGGCTGCGGGTGCGGTCGAGCGCGGCGTCGGCGACCGTCGACACCGTGGTGGTCCTGCTACTCGGTCCGGTCCGCATCCCGTGCCGGGTAGTCGAGGTGATCGACGAGTCGCACCACCGGGGCTTCGCGTACGGCACGCTGCCGGGTCACCCCGAGTCGGGTGAGGAGCGCTTCACCGTCCGACACGATCCGGTCACCGATGCCGTGACCGCCCACATCCGCGCCTTCTCGCGGCCCGGCAACAGGGTCGTCGCACTGGGCGGGCCCCTCAACAGGGCGACCCAGCGCATCGCGACCGGTCGCTACATCGCGGCCCTCACCGCCTGACACGTCGTGGCGACTGCCCCTACGACGGCCGGTCGTACAGCGCGCTAGGATTCAGCCCACCAGGGACCACCTGCATCACAGACTTTCAGGAGGATCGGCCGTGACCGACATCAGCCGCAACCAGGCTTCGGACGTCGAGCGCGTTCCCACGACCAAGGTCAGCACCGCCGAGGTGCCGTCTGCGGAGTGGGGGTGGAGCGGCGAAGGCCCCCGTACCTCGCGCATCGCGGGCTGGGTCACCGTCGCGATCCTGCTGGTCATGATCATCGGTAACCACACGGGCCGGGTCGAGGACATCTGGCTCGTCGGCTTCGCCGTGGCCATCGCAGGCCTGCTGGTCCGCGACATCCTGCTCCGCCGCAAGCCGCGCCGCTCCTGACGGCTCAGTTCTCGGCGGCCAGCTGCCCGCAGGCCGCCGCGATCTCCTGACCCCGCGTGTCACGCACGGTGCACGAGACTCCGTGCGCACGGACGCGTCGCACGAATTCCTGCTCCACCGGCTTGGGACTGGCGTCCCACTCGCTGCCGGGTGTCGGATTGAGCGGGATCAGGTTCACGTGGACCAGCGCCCCCAGGGCGCGCTTGAGCTTCTTGGCCAGCATGTCCGCTCGCCACGGCTGATCGTTGATGTCGCGGATCAGCGCGTACTCGATCGAGACCCGTCGCCCCGTGGTGTCGGCGTAGTAGCGCGCCGCGTCGAGGACCTCGGCGATGGGCCAGCGGTTGTTGACGGGGACGAGCGTGTCGCGCAGTTCGTCGTCCGGGCAGTGCAGCGACACGGCCAGCGTCACCGTCAGACCCTCGTCGGCCAGCTTGCGGATCGCGGGCGCGAGCCCGACGGTGGACACCGTCACCGAGCGCTGTGACAGGCCGAGGCCCTCCGGCGCGGGCGAGACGATCCGTTTGAC
Organism: Rhodococcus sp. UNC23MFCrub1.1; assembly: GCF_000686025.1. Taxonomy (GTDB): domain Bacteria; phylum Actinomycetota; class Actinomycetes; order Mycobacteriales; family Mycobacteriaceae; genus Rhodococcoides. The sequence continues at coordinate 82,754 of NZ_JMLQ01000003.1, read as the reverse complement.
CGCCGCGACGACGCGCTTGTAGTTCGCGAGCGGCTCCCCCATCCCCATGAAGACGACGTTGGACAGTCGCCCCTCGCCGCCCTCGACCGCACCGTCGCGGAGATCCGCCGCAGCGCTCCGCACCTGGTCGACGATCTCGGCCGTGGAGAGGTTGCGTTGCAGGCCGGCCTGGCCGGTGGCGCAGAACGGGCAGGCCATGCCACACCCGGCCTGGCTCGAGATGCACAGCGTCGCGCGATCCGGGTACCGCATGAGAACCGACTCGAGCAGAGTGCCGTCGGCGGCCTTCCACAGCGTCTTGCGCGTGTCCCCGCCGTCGCAGGCAATGTGCTTGACGGGCGTGAGCAACGTCGGGAACAGCGCGTCCCCGACCTTCTCGCGGACCGACGCCGGAAGATCGGTCATCTTCGCCGGGTCCGCCTCCAGCCGGGAGTAGTACTGCCGCGCCAGCTGGTCGGCGCGGAACGCCGGCAGGCCCAGCTCGGCGACGGCCGCTCGACGCTGGTCCGCGTCGAGGTCGGCGAGGTGCTTCGCGGGCATGCCGCGACGGGGAGCGTCGAACACGAGAGGGAGAGCGATGGGTGCCATAGTGAGCACCATTCTCTCACTGTTCGGCGACACTGTCGGGCACGGTCGGGGCAGACGTGCATTCGCCACCTCCGTACAGCATGATCTGTACATGGCCCGCTCATCGCACGATGCATCCGATCCGAACGCCCTGACCGGCACGGACGCCCCTCTGGACACCTCCTCCACCGCCGCGGGTCTCCCCGTCGAGCAGACCGGGCCCACGGACACCCGCCTGGCGCAGGGAAAGACGCCCGACGGCGTCAAGCACACCCGTGCGGCGGCGCTCTACACCGGTCTCGTGGTGGGCGCGATCATCCTGGTCGTCCTGATGGTGTTCATCATCCAGAACCTCGACAGCGTCCCGATTCACTTGTTCGGCTGGACCTTCGACCTGCCCATCGGCATCGGCATGCTCCTCGCCGCGGTCGCCGGTGCACTCGTCATGGCCACCGCGGGTGGAGTGCGCATCCTGCAGGTCCGCCGGGCCGCCAAGCGCAAGTAGTTCGTCGGCCGCCGTCGTGAGCGATCTCACGTCGCGGCCGTCGGTGTTCCGTCGCGCACGTGAACACTATTGACACAACCTTCACGTGTGGTGGTCTGCCGTGCACAGTGGTGATCGAACGGTACGAGTCGCAGCTCGACGCGACCCACGAGCGACACACCGAGCGAGGACTGCACACGTGACGACCTTCCTGGAGAACCCCGTGCTATCTGGAGTGGCCGCCGACAAGGCGCGCTCGTGGCTTCTCGTTCCTGCGAGCAAGCCGGAACTCTTCACCCCGGCCGCAGAGTCCGCCGTCGACGCCGTGATCCTGGACATCGAGGACGCCGTCGCACCGGGCGCGAAGCCCGCCGCACGCGATGCCGTCGTGTCCTGGCTCCGTGCCGGCGGCCGCGCCTGGGTACGCATCAACGACGCCACGACGCCGTACTGGGCCGACGATCTCGACGCGCTGCGCGGCATCGACACCCTCGAGGGCGTCATGCTCGCCAAGACCGAGAGCGGAAGCCAGGTCGAGGCCACCGCCGACCGATTGGGTCACGGTTGCCGGATCGTGGCGCTGGTGGAGTCGGCCATGGGTCTCGAGGCTGCCCCTGAGATCGCGCGCGCCGAGGCCACCTTCCGCCTGGCGTTCGGCAGCGGCGACTTCCGGCGCGACACCGGCATGAGCGACGACCCGATGGCGATGGCCTACCCGCGCGCCCGGCTCGTCGTGTCGAGCCGCGCCGCCCGGCTTCCCGGCCCCATCGACGGCCCCACCCTCGCCGTCAACGACAGCATGCTGAGCCGCGACAGCCAGCTCACCGTCTCCATGGGCATGACCGGCAAGCTGTGCATGCACTCCGATCAGGGCCCCATCGTCAACCGCGAACTCGCACCCAGCGCTGCCGATGTGGCGTGGGCTCGGGACGTCATCGCCCAGCTCGGTGAGGACGGCTCCGGCGTGCGCGACGGCAGCGACCTCCCCCGCCTGGCCAAGGCGAAGAAGATCACCGCTCAGGCCGCGGTCTTCTCGATCGGCTGACGGTCACCGCTCGACGTACACGGCGAGGTGTTCACCCGTGAGGGTGGACCGTGCCGCGACCAGGTCCGCGGGTGTTCCTTCGTAGACCACGGTGCCACCGTCGTGCCCGGCGCCCGGTCCGAGGTCGATGATCCAGTCCGCATGGGCCATCACGGCCTGGTGATGCTCGATGACGATCACCGACTTCCCGGCGTCCACCAGCCTGTCGAGCAGGGCGAGCAACTGCTCGACGTCGGCGAGATGCAGTCCCGTCGTGGGCTCGTCGAGGACCAGGATGCCGCCCTTGTCCCCCATGTGCGTCGCCAGCTTCAGCCGCTGACGCTCGCCGCCGGACAGTGTGGTCAGCGGCTGACCGATCTTCAGATAGCCCAGGCCAACGTCGTTCAGGCGGGTCAGGATTCGATGCGCCGCCGGTAGCGCGGCGTCACCGTCGGCGAAGAACTCCTGTGCCTGCGCCACCGACATCGCGAGCACCTCGCTGATGTCGCGGCCGCCGAGGTGGTACTCGAGGACCGAGTTCTGGAACCGTCGGCCCTCGCACAGCTCGCACACGGTGGCGACTCCGGCCATCATCGCGAGGTCGCTGTAGATCACCCCGTTGCCGTTGCACGTCGGGCACGCTCCCTCCGAATTCGCGCTGAAGAGAGCCGGCTTCACTCCGTTGACCTTGGCGAAGGCCTTCCGGATCGGCTCGAGGAGACCCGTGTAGGTCGCGGGGTTGCTGCGCCGCGAGCCGCGGATCGCGCCCTGATCGACGGCCACGACGTCCTCGCGGCCCGAGAGCGAGCCGTGGATCAACGAACTCTTGCCCGACCCGGCGACCCCGGTCACGACCACCAGGACCCCGAGGGGCACGTCGACGTCCACCGACTTCAGGTTGTGCGAATCGGCGCCGCGGATCTCCACCGCTCCGGTCGACGTGCGCACCGCGTCCTTCACCGCGGCGCGGTCGTCGAAGTGCCGGCCCGTGATGGTGTCACTCGTCCGCAGCCCCTCGACGGTGCCCTCGAAGCACACCGTGCCACCGGCCGTTCCGGCGCCGGGTCCGAGATCGACGACGTGGTCGGCGATGACGATCGTCTCGGGCTTGTGCTCGACGACGAGCACCGTGTTTCCCTTGTCGCGCAACCGGATCAACAGATCGTTCATGTTGGCGATGTCGTGGGGATGGAGTCCGGTGGTGGGTTCGTCGAAGACGTAGGTGACGTCGGTGAGCGACGATCCGAGGTGTCGGATCATCTTGGTGCGCTGCGCTTCACCACCGGAGAGCGTGCCCGCCGGCCGGTCGAGACTCAGATAGCCCAGTCCGATCTCCCGGAACGAGTCGAGGGTGTCTCCCAGCGAGGCGAGCAGCGGGGCCACGGACGGTGCCGACACTCCGCGGATCCACGTTGCGAGATCGCTGATCTGCATGGCGCACGCGTCGGCGATCGACACGCCGTCGATCTTCGAGGACCGTGCACCCTCGTTGAGCCGCGTGCCGTCGCACTCCGGGCACACGGCGAAGGTCACCGCGCGTTCGACGAACGCCCGGATGTGCGGCTGCATCGCGTCGACGTCCTTGGACAGGAACGACTTCTGGATCTGGGGAATCAGTCCGGAGTACGTGAGATTGATGCCGTCCACCTGGATCTTGGTCGGCTCCCGGTACAGCAGGTCCTCGCGCTGGCGCTTGGTGAACTTCGCGATGGGCTTGTCCGGATCGAAGTAGCCGGAGCCGCGGAAGATCCTCCCGTACCACCCCTCCATGCTGTAGCCGGGGATCGTGATCGCACCCTCGTTGAGCGACTTGCTGTCGTCGAAGAGCGCCGTGAGGTCGATGTCGGAGACGGAGCCGCGCCCCTCGCACCGCGGACACATCCCGCCGGTGATGCTGAAGGTGCGCTTCTCCTTTGTCTGACGTCCGCCCTTCTCCACCGTCACCGCTCCCGCACCGGAGATGGACGCCACGTTGAACGAGAACGCCTGCGGGGAGCCCACGTACGGCTGTCCGAGACGGCTGAAGAGGATGCGCAGCATCGCGTTGGCGTCGGTGGCGGTACCGACGGTGGACCTCGGATCGGCGCCGAGCCGCTGCTGGTCCACGATGATGGCCGTCGTCAGACCGTCGAGCAGATCCACGTCGGGCCGCGCGAGACTGGGCATGAACCCCTGCACGAACGCGCTGTACGTCTCGTTGATCATGCGCTGGGACTCGGCGGCGATCGTGCCGAACACCAACGAACTCTTGCCCGATCCGGACACGCCGGTGAAGACCGTCAAACGGCGCTTCGGGAGGTCGACGCTCACGTTCTGCAGAGTGTTGACTCTCGCCCCCTGCACCCGGATGACATCGTGGGTGTCGGCGACGTGCCGTGCGGTACTCGACTTCGTGGCCATGGCTGATGTCCTTCGTGGTGCAGCGAACGGGTCAGCGGACACGGTAGCCGGTGCGCATCGGGGCTGCTTCTCGATTCCTGATCGCCGACGCGGCGGCTCAGGCCGTCTCGAGTCCGTGCGGTCTGCGACGAGTGTGCACCCGGTATCCGACCTCGACGGACGTGCCGGTGAGCTGCCGCAGCGCGCGAGCGGCCACCCGCGGCGAGAACTCGATTCCCAGCACCGCAGCGGCCTCCTCGCGGTCCGCGAACGACCACCGCGTCCGGACCCGGCGCAGGTCGAAACCCTGCGCGGCGAAGAATCGTTCGACGGTGAGGGGGTCGTAGTGCGGCAGGTCGCGGCGCATCCATCCTCCGTACGGATCGACCGTGGCGTCGAGATCCACCACCACCACCACACCCCCGGGGCGCAGGACGCGCATGGCCTCGGTGATGCCCGGCCCGCATCCCGGCCCGAAGAAGTAGGCCGTCCTGGCGTGCACGACGTCCGCCGAGCAGTCCTCCAGCGGCAGCCGATCCGCAGTCCCCCGGAGCACCCGCACAGCCGAGCCCGCGACCCGGTGCCGAGCACGCTCGATCAGTGGTGGGTGTGGTTCGACACCGACCACGGACCGTGCCTCGCGGGCGAACAGAGGCAGATGGAATCCGGTTCCGCATCCGACGTCGACGACGTCGCGTCCCGCCCACGGCGTGAGATCCCGCAGCACCGCCTCGATCTCGCCGGTGACGTCCTGGGCGCGATTCTCGGCCTCGTACACGTCGGGCCAGTTCCAGATGTTCGGGCTGGCGATCACGCCGTCGCGACCGGGCACAGGATCAGACGAAGATCGTCAGAACGATCCACGTCACGAGGATGCTGGGCAGAACGGAGTCGAGGCGGTCCATCAGTCCGCCGTGACCGGGAAGCATCGTCCCCATGTCCTTGATCCCGAGCTCCCGCTTGACCTGCGACTCGACCAGGTCGCCGAGCGTCGCGGAGAAAACGATGAGCACGCCCAGCAGGGCCCCCACGAACGGGTTCGCGTCCAGCAGGAACGTGACGGTGAGGACGCACCCGACGACACTGAAGAGCAGCGATCCGCCGAGCCCCTCCCAGGACTTCTTCGGGCTGATGGCCGGCGCCATCGCATGCCGTCCGAACAGGACTCCGGCCGCGTAGCCGCCGACGTCCGAACACACCACCGCGATCATGAGCACGAGGACGCGCGAGCCGCCGTCGTCCTCGAGGGTCAGCAACGCCGCGAACGCACCGAACAGCGGCAGCCACGACAGGACGAAGATCGAGATCGCGCAGTCGCGCAGGTAGTTCTTCGGTGCCACGTCCAGACCACCGGACAACAGGCGCCAGACCATCGTGACCAGTACCGTCGCGGCGAACGCACTGAGCGCGCCCAGTGCGCCGAACGGCCACGCGAGCCAGATCATCGCCTGACCTCCGAGGATCACCGGGATCCGGGGCACGGAGATGTCGGACTCCCGCAGCCGCTTCGTCACCTCCCACGAGGCGACGGCGACCGCGGCCGCGGCGATGCCGATGAACACGAGCGGAACCAGGACCAGGACGACGATGAGCGACACGCCCAGTGCGCCGCCGACCGCGATCGCCGCGGGGAGGTCGCGGCCCGCCCGCGAGGTCTTCGGGGCGGGATCGGCGGTCGAACCGTTGTCGGCCGATACGGACACTGCTTCTCGTTTCACTTCATCTGGGCCACCGGGACGTGCGGAGGTCACACCTCCATCAGTTCCGCTTCCTTGTTCTTCACGATCTCGTCCACCTGCGCCACGTACTTCGCGGTGGTCTTGTCGAGCTCGGCCTCCGCACGCGTGACCTCGTCCTCGCCTGCCTCGCCGTCCTTCTGGATGCGCTTGAGCTCGTCCATCACCTTGCGGCGGACGTTGCGGATGGACACCTTCGCGTCCTCACCCTTGCTCTTGGCCTGCTTGACGTACTCGCGGCGCCGCTCCTCGGTGAGCTGCGGGATCGAGATCCGGATGATGTGTCCGTCGTTGGACGGGTTGAACCCCAGGTCCGAGTTGCGGATCGCAGTCTCGATGGGGCCCAACTGGGCCTGCTCGTACGGCTTGACGATCACCATGCGCGCCTCGGGCACGTTGATGCCCGCGAGCTGGGTGATGGGGGTCAGCGAGCCGTAGTACTCGACCACGATCTTCGAGAACATCCCCGGGTTCGCGCGACCCGTCCGAATGGACGACAGATCGTTCTGCGCGACCGTGACGGCCTTTTCCATTCTCTCTTCGGCGTCGAAGAGCGCTTCGTCGATCACGACCGTTCCTTCCGAAAACCTCGAGTGTGCAGCGACTGCACGTGGTGACTCACTTGACCAGGGTTCCGATCTTCTCACCCGACACCGCTCGCGCGATGTTTCCCTCGGTGAGCAGATTGAAGACCATGATCGGCATCCCATTGTCCATGCAGAGGCTGAAGGCTGTGGCATCGGCCACCTTCAGCCCCTTCTCGATGACCTCGCGGTGCGAGATCTCGGTGTACATCGTGGCGGTCGGATCCTCGCGCGGGTCCGCGGAGTAGACCCCGTCGACACCCTTGGCCATCAGCACCACTTCCGCGCCGATCTCGAGCGCACGCTGCGCCGCCGTGGTGTCGGTGGAGAAGTACGGCATGCCCATGCCGGCTCCGAAGATGACCACGCGCCCCTTCTCGAGGTGGCGTTCGGCGCGCAGCGGGATGTACGGCTCGGCGACCTGCCCCATGGTGATGGCCGTCTGCACGCGCGTGGTGATGCCCTGCTTCTCGAGGAAGTCCTGCAGGGCGAGGCAGTTCATGACGGTGCCCAGCATGCCCATGTAGTCGGAGCGGGACCGGTCCATACCGCGCACCTGGAGCTCGGCTCCGCGGAAGAAGTTCCCGCCGCCGATGACGACGGCGACCTGGACACCCGAACGGACGACGTCCGCGATCTCCTCCGCCACCTTCTGCACCACGTCGGGATCGAGCCCGACCTGGCCACCACCGAACATCTCACCGCCCAGTTTGAGCAGCACTCGGGAGAATCCGGTGCGGGCGGGCGACGACTCGGTCATGAAGGCTCCTGTCCGTGGGGCGTGTGCGGGTCGGTGTCCGCACGACACTGTTGCGCCTGATCTTGCCCCATGCGTCGGCACGGGGCGCACATGACTGTGCCGTCCACCCATCGGGGTGGACGGCACGGTCATGACGTCACTCGGGTGTCACGAGGCTCAGTTGGAGCCGACCTCGAAACGCACGAAGCGCGTGATGGTGACTCCGGCGTCGGCGAGAAGAGCCTTGACGGTCTTCTTGCTGTCCTGGACCGAGGACTGCTCGGTCAGCACGACGTCCTTGTAGTAGCCGTTGACGCGACCCTCGATGATCTTGGGCAGTGCCTGCTCGGGCTTGCCCTCCTCGCGGGCGGTCTGCTCCGCGATGCGGCGCTCGCCCTCGACGATGTCGGCGGGGACCTCGTCGCGGGTGACGTACTTGGCCTTGAGCGCGGCGACCTGCATCGCTGCGCCGCGAGCGGCCTCGGCTGCGGCCTCGCCCTCACCGGTGTACTCGACGAGGACACCGACGGCGGGCGGGAGGTCCGAGCTGCGCTTGTGCAGGTAGGTCGCGACCGGACCGTCGAAGGAGACGACGCGACGGATCTCGAGCTTCTCGCCGATCTTGGCCGAGAGCTCCTGCAGTGCGGCGTCGACGGTCTTGCCGTCGAGCTGCAGCGCCTTCAGGGCGTCGACGTCGGCCGGCTTGCCCTCGGCCGCCACGTCCGCGATGGACTGCGCGAAGTTCTGGAACTCCTCGTTCTTGGCGACGAAGTCGGTCTCCGAGTTGATCTCGAGGAGGACACCGTTCTTCGCGACGACGAGACCCTCGGCGGTGGAACGCTCGGCGCGCTTGCCGACGTCCTTCGCGCCCTTGATACGGAGCTGCTCGACGGCCTTGTCGAAGTCACCGTCGTTGTCGGCGAGCGCGTTCTTGCAGTCCAACATGCCGGAGCCGGTCAGCTCACGGAGCCGCTTGACGTCGGCGGCAGTGTAGTTCGCCATCGTGGGCGAGCCTCCTTGCATTGCTCGTGGAGACGCACGGGTGATGCGTCTCGTGTGTGACGAGAGAGGGGGTGAATCAGAACGAGACCCGGTGCGCCACTAACGGGCACACCGGGTCTCGACCGTGATCAGTTCTGCGCGGTGGGAACGTCCGCGACGGGTGCCTCGGTCTCGGCGGGAGCCGCCGCACCGTTCGCGCCCTCGGCGGCCGGAGCCTCCGTGACGGGTGTGTCGGTGGCTGCCGGGGTCTCGGCAGCGGCCTGCTGCGTCGCCTCGGCGGCCGGGGAGGCCTGCGAGAGCTGCTCGAGCTCCCACTCGGCCAGGGGCTCGCCGGCACCGACCTCGGGCTTCTCGTCCGTACCGGCGTTGCGGCCGGCACGCGCCTGCACGCCCTCGGCCACGGCGGACGCCACGACCTTGGTGAGGAGTGCTGCGGAACGGATCGCGTCGTCGTTGCCCGGGATCGGGTAGTCGACGACGTCGGGGTCGCAGTTGGTGTCCAGGATCGCGATGACCGGGATGTTCAGCTTGCGAGCCTCGGCGACCGCGAGGTGCTCCTTGTTGGTGTCGACGATCCAGATCGCCGACGGGACCTTGGACATGTCCCGGATACCACCGAGGGTGCGATCGAGCTTGGTCATCTCACGCGTGAGCATGAGGATTTCCTTCTTCGTGCGGCCCTCGAAGCCACCGGTCTGCTCCATCGACTCGAGTTCCTTGAGCCGGATCAGACGCTTGTGGACAGTGGTGAAGTTGGTGAGCATGCCGCCGAGCCAGCGCTGGTTCACGTAGGGCATTCCGACCCGAGTCGCCTCGGCCGCAATGGACTCCTGTGCCTGCTTCTTGGTCCCGACGAAGAGAACGGTGCCACCGTGGGCGACGGTCTCCTTGACGAATTCGTACGCCTGATCGATGTACGTCAGCGTCTGCTGCAGGTCGATGATGTAGATGCCGTTGCGATCGGTGAAGATGAATCGCTTCATCTTCGGATTCCAACGACGGGTCTGGTGCCCGAAGTGCGTGCCGCTGTCGAGCAGCTGCTTCATGGTAACGACAGCCATAGCTGTGGATCTCTCTTTCGTGTGCCGGTTGATGCGCGAGCACCGTCGATCGCCGAACCCGTGGGTCCGTCGTACCGCAGGTGTGTCGTGCCCTGGCGCTCGTCGTCCGTCGGACCTGCAGTGCAGGACCAGCCGACGAACCCGTGCTCCGGTGGAGGATCGACAGGTGCCGTTCCGTACCGAAGCGCGACGAGCGCGCGAAGTCGACCCGTGTGGACAGGCCGCAGAAGTCAGTGTACGTCCGCGACGCCGCAGGTCATAACCGGGTCGACCGCCTGTGCACGGAGGACGGTCCGTCCCCGGGTGCGGTGGCTCGACGCGGGACCACTGTCGTCGCGTTCGCAAGAGTGCGGGGATGACCTGTCTCCGCTCCGCCCGCCGTTGGTCGCCGCGTTCGGCGCTCGTGTCCGCGGCGCTGACGGCAGCCCTGCTGGCGTCCGGATCCGTAGCCGCCGCGGAGACGGACGGACGCCCGTTCGACTGGCCGCTGCAGCCCCGTCCCGCCGTGGTGACCCCGTACGACCCGCCACCCGAGCGGTGGCTGCCGGGCCATCGCGGCGTCGACCTCGATGCGGGCTCCGATCCGACACACACCGTCGTCGCGGCCGGGGACGGCGTCGTCGTGTTCGCAGGTGCGGTCGCCGGCCGCCCCGTCGTCTCGATCGACCATGCCGGCGGCCTCCGGACGACGTACGAGCCGGTCACGCCCACCGTCACGGTCGGCACCCGGCTGCGACGAGGTCAGCCGATCGGTGTCCTCGAGGCAGGTCACCAGGGGTGCGGCGCCGCCTGGTGCCTGCACTGGGGAGCGCGTCGCGGCCGTGACTACCTCGATCCCACGGCTCTCGTCGACCGCGGTGTGGTGGTGCTGAAACCCCTGGCCGAGCCCGAGTGAGGCGCCTTCAGTACGCGCGATGACGCTGCGGCGTCGACTGCGGCGCGGACGCGTGCCGGCCCTCCGCGTCGGGGAAATCGTCCGCCATCATCGCCGCCAGGTCCATGAAGGCGGCGCGCGTGCGGGGGCGCAGTCGATCGAGATCGACGACGGAGCCCTCCGCCAGATGATCGTCGAAGGGAATCACCACGACGGCGCGGCAGCGCGCGAGGAAGTGCCGGGTGAGTTCGTCCATGTCGATGCTCGCGGCGCCCGGTCGGTGGGCGCTGATGACGACGACGGTCCGCTCGACGAGGTGCGCGTACCCGTGCAGCCCGAGCCAGTCGAGGGTCGCGGCGGCGCTCTTGGCGCCGTCGACCGCCGGCGAGCTGACGAGCACCAGTGCGTGCGCCAGCGACAGCACCCCCTCCATCGCCGAGTGCATGATGCCCGTGCCGCAGTCGGTGAGGATCAGGTTGTAGTGCGCTCGGAGGGTGTCGATGACCGCGCGGTAGTCCTGTTCGGTGAACGCCTCCGACGCGGCCGGGTCACGCTCCCCCGCGACGACCTCGAGACGACTCGACGACTGGGAGGTGTGCTCCCTGATGTCGGCGTAACTCCGGATGGTCGGCCGGGCAGCGAGGAGATCGCGCACCGTGGACATCGTCTGCCGCGGGACGCGCTCCCCCAGCGTTCCGAAGTCGGGGTTCGCGTCGACGGCGATGACGTCGTCGCGTCGCAAGGAAGCGAACACCGACCCCAGCCCGACGGTGACGGTCGTCTTGCCCACCCCGCCCTTGAGGGACAGGAAGGCGATCCGGTAATCGCTGCGCAGCGGCTGTCGAATGCGGTCGATCTGATGGCGACGCTCCGCCTCGGAGGCGACCGCACCACGGCCACCCGGTCGCCCACTGCCCAGGACGCGATCCAGGGTGCGGCGCCACCCCGGCCGTGTGGAGGACGGGGCCGGCGAGACGAAGGGCGACCCGGGTCGGCGCACCGGACTCTCCGCACCGAAGGCGGCCGAGTCGCGTCGCGGATCGGCGAGGCCCGGATGGTGCGGTGCGGGAACGTGGGAGGGCGGAACGGACGGCCGAGAGAATCGTTCCGGTTCGGGCGGAGACCAGGGTCCGTTGGTACCCGCCCGGCTGCCGGGACCTGAGGAGTGCGGGCTGTCGTCTCGACGATCCACGGTCCCCACCCTCCTGTCGACGGTCTGCTCCGATTGCCGATCAGGGACGAACGGTGTGGTTCACAGCGCCGGCACGGTCACATCCCCCGTGCAGACGGTACCAAACGTGCACGAGCGTGCGAGGTGGTCGACAGGACCCGACGTCAGGCTCGCGGATGCGCCTGATCGTGGACCGCGCGCAGCCGCTCCACGGAGACATGGGTGTAGATCTGCGTCGTGGCGAGCGACGCGTGCCCGAGCAGTTCCTGCACCACGCGGAGATCGGCGCCGCCCTCGAGCAGGTGGGTCGCGGCGGAGTGTCGGAGGCCGTGCGGACCCAGGTCCGGGGCACCGGGCACGGCGGACAGCACCTCGTGCACCACCGAGCGCGCCTGCCGCTGATTCAGGCGTCCGCCGCGACGCCCCAGGAGCAGGGCCGCGCCGGAGTCCGGTGTGGCCAGGGCGGGGCGGCCCACGGTCGACCACTGCACCACCGCGTCCTCCGCGGGCGCGCCGAACGGTACGACGCGTTCCTTGTCGCCCTTGCCGAGGACGCGGAGCACCCGTCTGTCGAGATCCACGTCGTCCACATCGAGACCGCACAGTTCGCCGACCCGGATTCCGGTCGCGTACAAGAGCTCTACGACGACCCTGTCGCGCAGGGCCATCGGATCCTGTTGCTCGGCACCGGATGTCGCGGCCGTCATCGCGTCCCGAGCGTCACGCTCACGCAGCACGCCCGGGAGCGTCCGACGCGACGGCGGTGCCGACAGCCGCACCGCCGGGTCCGCGGTGAGTGCTCCGACGGTGCACGACCACGCGGTGAAGGTGCGCGCCGAACTCGCTCGACGCGCGAGAGTCGAGCGGGACACTCCCGCGACCGACATCGAGGCGAGCCACGAGCGCAGGGAGCGAAGTGTGATCACGTCGTCGAGTGCCGCGGACGGATCACCGTGCGCGTCTCGACAGAAGCCGATCAGAGCACGGGCGTCGCCGACGTACGCGCGCACGGTGTGCTCGGAGCGGTTGCGTTGCAGAGCGAGATGCTCGGTGAATCTCGCGAGGAGCGCGAGATCGTCAGGATTCGCTGGCAGCGAGTTCTCGCTTCCAGGTGCGGAATCCCTCCTCGGTGCGGCCACGACGCCAGTATCCCGATATCGAGGCCCATTCCGCAGTCACGCCACGCTCTTTGCGGATGTAAGGCCGGATCTCGTGCATCACGGACTGCGCTTCACCGTGCACGAAGACATGAGGCTGACCGGGCAGCCACTCCACCGCACGGACGGCGGCGGCCAGCGGTGAGCCACCCGGATCCTGGTCGCGGTACACCCAGCGGATGTCGGCAGAGGTCGGCGCCGCGATCTCGACGCGGTCCTCCGGACTCGCTGCTTCGAGCACCACTCGCGCGACGGCTCCCTCGGGAAGCGCCGCGAGTGCTGCGGAGATGGCGGGCACGCCCGTCTCGTCGCCGGCGAGAAGGTGCCAGTCTGCGTCCGCACGAGGCGAGTACGCGCCGGCGGGACCGAAGAACGAGAGCTGGTCCCCCGCCGCGGCGCTCAGCGCCCACGGGCCGGCGACACCCTCGTCGCCGTGGACGACGAAGTCGATGGCGACTTCGCGGGCCTGCGTGTCCACCGATCGCACCGTGTAGGTGCGCAACGTCGGCTCGTCGGCGTCACCGAAGTGCAGCTTGACGTAGCTGTCGGTGAACTCGGACGGCGCGAACTCGTCGAAGTTCGCACCGCCGAGCACCACGCGCACCATGTGCGGGGTGAGCCGCTCGGTGCGGAGAACGGTCAGGGTGGTCAGTCGTCGCGCCACAGGGCACCTCCATCGGGTACGGGCCTTGCCGCCGGTGGGGCGCAAGACGTGGTTAGCCTACCCTAATTCGCCGACCGGCCCCACGACAGGTCAGTGCGCGGCGTCGTACGCGTCCTGGATCTCCTGGCTGATGCGCCCGCGGGTGCTGACCTCGAAGCCGTTCTCCTTGGCCCACGCCCGCACGTCCTGCAGATTCTGGCGGCCCTTCTTCGGCGCCGCGGCGGACCCGTTCCGGCGAGACTTCTTGCCGCCCACCTTCTCCGCGTGTTCGATCCAGAATGCGAATTGGTCGTACAACTCGTTGGCGTGCTTGCTGTTGAGATCGATCGAATAGGACACGCCTCCGACCGCGAACTCGACCGTCTCGCCCTGCCCGTCCTTGATGAGTGAACCGTCGACATCGTCGATCATTTGGACGGTGGTGCGTCGTGCCATTGTACTGCGCTCCTCGATACCGGGTGGAGAAAGAATTTCCTCCAAGATAACAGCCGAGATGGCCGACATCGTGACACCGACCCGACACCGCCCTGACAACATCCGAATCACGACATCTCGGTCGTGAATTCGACGACCTGTTGTTCGTGACCGACACGGGACGATCGGGCTCACCGCGGTCGCCGGTACTGTGACGGACGCAAACTCGACGCGGCCACTCCCGTCGACGTCGGCCACGAAGGGTTCACGGATGACCGCACAGAGTTTCTCGGAAACGCGTGCCGTGTCGTCGACGACGAGACCGTCCGGTTCGCTGACCTTCGTCGATCTCTTCAGCGGTGCGGGCGGAATGAGTTGCGGCTTCGCACGACACGGCGCCTTCGATGTCGTCGGCGCGGCGGACGCACAACTGGGTAAACCGAGCAGTGCGCGCGGATCTCTCGAATGCAATGCGTCCTACGAGGCGAATATCGGAACGGTGCCGCACGCCGTGGATCTTTCCGCTGTCACCGGGGCCGAGTTGGCGCGACTCTTCGCCCCGCGTCTGAACGGACGACCACTCGACGTACTCAGCGCGTGCCCGCCGTGCACCGGCTTCTCCCGTGCAAATCCTCGAAATCATCTCACCGACGATCCACGCAATTCGCTCGTGACCCGTGTCGCCGACTCCGTCGAGGCTCTGCGCCCGATCGTCCTCGTCATGGAAAACGCACGAGAATTGGTCGGCGGTAATTTCCGTGGTCATCTCGACGCGTTGGCTCTGCGGTTGGATCACCTCGGCTACGACGTCGATGCCTCGGTGCACATGCTCAGTACGGTCGGCTTACCGCAACGACGCGAGAGATCCCTGGTGGTCGCGGTGCGGCGCGATCACGAATTGCACACTCTTTCCGAATTGTGGGAGGGCAGGACCATCGCACCGGAGGCGATCACGGTGCGTCGCGCGATCGGCCACCTGCCCCGCGTCGAGGCCGGTGAGACGGCGTCCGGCGATCCGATGCACCTCTCGCCCAGCATCGGTCGTGAGTCGACCCGCCGCCGCCTCCACGCCCTCCCCCACGACGGCGGTTCCTGGCTCGACCTCAGGTCCGCCCCCGGCGGCGACGACCACCTGACGCCCGCGATGCAGCGCCTCGTCGCCGCCGGGCGCCTGGGGTCGCACCCCGACGTCTACGGCCGACTGTGGTGGGACCGTCCCGCGCCCACCGTCAAACGGGAGTGCGCCCACTTCGGCAACGGCCGCTACACCCATCCCGAGCAGGACCGGCTGTGCACGGTGCGAGAGTTGGCCCTGCTGAACGGTTTTCCGGACGACTACGTGTTCCGCGCGCGATCGCTGTCGAACATGTACCGCCACATCGGGGACGCGGTACCGCCGCTCGTGTCCGCTCAGCTCGCCGCGCTGTGCACCTGGATCATCAGCGGCGTCAAGCCGGACCTGCGCGACGCGATCCTGCCCGGCACCTCCCTGCGGGCAGAGGACCTGCTCCCGGCACAGCCCTCACCGGATCTTCTCGATGCGCACCCATCCCGCCTCGTCGCGGCCGGCGTGTCCCTCGATCTCGAGGACCACCAGCGCTGACCGCACCGCCGACACGGGCACGCCGGAGTCCACGGACAGTTGCTGCACCGTTCGGGCTCCCGTGGCCGGGAACGCGTCCAGCACGCGGGCGGGAGTCTGCGGCAGGCGATCGAGATCGCGGCCGAACAGGGCGTCCCGGTCGTCGTCGTCCTCGACACCCGCACCCACCGCACCCGCCTCGGCCACCACGTCCCGGGCACCCGTCACCAGACGCGCTTCGCCCTCGCGGATCATCCGGTGGCACCCCGTCGACGACGCGGACGTCACCGGCCCCGGTACCGCCATGACCGGTCGCCCCAGTGCCCGTGCCCACGACGCCGTGTTACGCGCCCCGCTGCGCCATCCCGCCTCGACCACGACCACGCCGTCACACAGTGCGGCCACCAGCCTGTTGCGGGAGAAGAAGCGGTACCGGGCGGGTGGTGTGCCCGGCGGATACTCCGACACCACCGCACCCGTCTCCGACACTCTCCGCAGCAGACGCTCGTGCCCCGCCGGGTACGCCCGGTCGACGCCGCACGCCAGCACCGCCACCGTGCAGCCGCCCACGCCCAGCGCGGCGCGATGCGCCGCACCGTCGATGCCGTACGCGCCGCCGGAGACCACCGTCCACCCGTCCACGGCCAGGTCTCCCGCGATCTCACCCGTCACGTGCTCCCCGTAGCTCGTCGCGGCGCGCGTTCCCACCACGGCCACCGCCCGCTCCGTGGACGACGCCACCGGCGCCGGACCCACCACCCACAACGCCAACGGCGCACCGCCGTCGCGAGTGGGCAGAGCCCCGTCCGGCCGCTCGAATCCGAGGAACCGCCAGGCGGGCCACTCCTCGTCCGACGGCACCACCAGTCGACCGTCCATCGCAGCCATCAGGTCGAGGCTCGCCGCGGCGGTGTCGAGATGTGCCCGCGCCGACACGCGGTCCCACACCGCCTTCGGAACGTCCCCGGTGCGCATCGTCGCCGCGGCGTCCACCACTCCGCGCGACGCGATGAGCTGCTCGACGGCGCGCGACGGACCCTGCACCACCGTCGAGACGTACGCCCACGCCAGGGTCTCCGGATTCTCCGCTCCACTCACACGCCACTCCCCTGTTCGCGAAAACTCATCGCCGACGCCACGCATTCGGGTCCCGGAGACATCCGCCCCTCGAGGTCGCCGAGCGTCCAGGCCAAGCGCAGGATGCGGTCCGCGCCCCGCGCCGTGATGCCACCGCGCCGCAGCGCCCGTTCGATCGGGATCAACGCCTCGCGTTCGAGCCGGAAGCGCTGGCGCAGTGCCGATCCGGGTACTTCGGCATTGGTCCGCCAGCCGAACTCGGACCACCGTTCCGCCGCCGCCTGCCGCGCTGCCGTCACTCTGCCGCGCACCACCTCGGTCGTCTCCCCCACGTCGTCGGTCAACATTCCGGTCGCAGCGGGCTGCATCGACAGCCGCAGGTCCACCCGGTCGAGCAGTGGTCCGGACAGCTTGCCGAGGTAGCGCCGGCGGGCGTTCGGCGCACACACGCAGTCGGCGGTCCGCGGCGAGGCGCACGGACACGGATTGGCCGCCAGCACCAGTTGGAAGCGAGCGGGATAGCGGGCGACCCCGTCGCGCCGCGCGATGCGCACCTCGCCGTCCTCCAGCGGGGTACGCAGTGCCTCCAGCACGCGCACCGACATCTCGGCGCACTCGTCCAGGAAGAGCACGCCGTGGTGCGCCCGGCTCACCGCACCCGGTCGCGCCATGCCGCTTCCGCCGCCCACCAGTGCCGCCACCGAGGTGGTGTGATGCGGCGCGATGAACGGGGCGGTGGTGATCAACGGACACTCCGCCGTGAGTGTCCCCGCGACGGAGTGCACCGCCGTCACCTCCAGGGCCTGACCCTCCGTCAGCGGCGGCAGCAGTCCGGGCAGCCGACCCGCGAGCATCGTCTTGCCGATACCGGGCGGCCCCGTGAACATCAGATGGTGTGCGCCGGCGGCCGCGACCTCGAGAGCCCAGCGTGCTTCGGACTGTCCGACCACGTCGGCGAGATCGCCGTACCGGGGCTCCGGACCCGGCCGTGTCGGCATCGGTTCCGGGAGAGTGCACCGGTGCGAGAGCCACTCGATCACCTGCCGCAGATGCGCGGCCCCGAGGACCTCGATCCCGCCCACCAGGCCCGCCTCGACGAGGCTGTCCTGCGGCACCACCACGCGAGTCCATCCCGCTCCGCGTGCGGCGAGCACGGCGGGAAGGACCCCGCGCACGCTCCGCACCCGCCCGTCGAGTGCCAGCTCCCCCACCAGCACCGTCGAGGCCAACAGACCCGGCGGCACCACCTTGGCGGCGCCGAGCACCGCGCACGCCAGTGCCAGGTCGTACACGGATCCCACTTTCGGGAGTGTGGCCGGCGACAGCGCGAGCACCACCTTGGACGCGGGCCAGCTCTGGCCGGAGTTGTTCACCGCGGCCCGCACTCGGTCCCGTGACTCCTGCAGCGCCGCATCGGGGAGTCCGACCACGTGCACGCCCGGCAGGCCCCGCCCCACGTCGGCCTCGATCTCTACCAGGATGCCGTCGATGCCAGTGACGGCGACCGAGAACGTCCGTCCCAGCGCCATCAGAACGCCGCCCTCAGATGCGAGAGCAGAGGCCCCCGGCCGTCGGCGATCACGACCTCCACGACGTCGAACCGCACCGGCACCCACGGACCGGACCGCTCGGCGAGCCACAGCCCGGCCAGCCGGTGGATGCGCTGCGCCTTCGCCGGCGTGACCGCCTCGGCCGGAGTGCCGTACCCGTCGCCGGAGCGGGTCTTCACCTCGACGAACACGACGGTGTCGCCGTCCACGCCGATGATGTCGACCTCGCCGT
Organism: Rhodococcus sp. UNC23MFCrub1.1; assembly: GCF_000686025.1. GTDB lineage: Bacteria > Actinomycetota > Actinomycetes > Mycobacteriales > Mycobacteriaceae > Rhodococcoides. The sequence goes on along the minus strand of NZ_JMLQ01000003.1, from coordinate 64,457 downwards.
GCCGGCACCGCCAGTTGCGGTCGAGAATCCGCAGACCCACCGTCGTCAGATACGACGCGGCAGCTTCCTCGCCCGCTCTGCCCATTTCCGCGTTCGTCGCCATGGCTCCCCTCGCCGACCCGGTGCCCGGTGGTGGGCACACCCGGTGTCGGAGCACGACTGTGCAGGCACGCGGCGACCGTGCCGCGGCGCCGACCTGCGGCCGCAGAAAACCCGGGGACGACGCTCGACCCGGGGATGACGGACCACCGAAACCCCCTGTTGCGCGGCGCTCGGCCGTGGGGTTTGCGATGATCGGGTCATGAACACTGCACGCGACTCGTCGGCGAGCGGGACGCCGTCCGGCAGTGAGTTCCTTCTCCGCCGCGTGCCGGACGATCGGCGGCCCGCTCACCCCTATGCACTGCTGTGGACGTCGAACGATGCGCTGGGTCGGGAATCGACCAGGGAGGTGGGGTGCGGCGACTACTCGTGGGCGCTACGGACGGCACGCATCCTGTCCATTCCGCGCGCGTCGATCGAGCACGACCAGCGCAGAGGCGTGGACGACGGCTACGAGGGGTGGCACCTCAACGCGCGCATCCTGGGAACGGATCAGCGCTGATTCACTCGGGAAGTCCCCGTCACTCGGGAAGTCCCCGTCACTCAGGAAGTCGCAGATCCGGCTTGTCGAGTTCCTCAATGTTGACGTCCTTGAACGTGATCACCCGGACGTGCTTGACGAAGCGCGCGGGTCGGTACATGTCCCACACCCACGCATCGGACATCCGCACCTCGAAGTAGATCTCGCCGTCCGCGTTCCGCGGGATCATCTCCACCGAGTTCGCGAGATAGAAGCGACGCTCGGTCTCCACCACGTAGGTGAACTGGCCGACGATGTCGCGGTACTCCCGGTACAGCGACAGTTCCATCTCGGTTTCGTACTTCTCGAGATCCTCGGCACTCATGCCGCCATCATCGCGCATCGGCGCCCTCGTGTTCCCATCGACCCCGCTCCTGCGGCGACACCGTCGGTGCGGCGCCGGCATCCTCGAGGCAGGCGACGTTCGACCACGAGCGACGGTGCTCCCGGCTCGCCCCGAGACGGGCGAGGGCGTCCGTGTGCAGCGTCGTGTTGTAGCCCTTGTGTGCGGAGAAGTCGTAGCCGGGAATGTCTCCGTCGAGTGAGCGCATGATGCGGTCGCGATGCACCTTGGCGAGCACGCTCGCGGCGGCGATACAGGCCGCGGTGGCGTCACCACCGATCACCGGGAGTGACGGCGCGGGAAGCCCGGGCACCCGAAAACCGTCGGTCAGGACGTACCCGGGGTCGACCGACAGTCCGGCGACCGCGCGGCGCATGCCCTCGATGTTGGCGACGTGGATACCGATGCGGTCGATCTCGGCCGCGGGGACGGTGACGATCGAGTATGCCGTCGCCCAGCGGATCACCTTCGGAAACAACGACTCCCGCGTCTTCTCGCTCAACTTCTTCGAGTCGTCCAGAAGGTCCAGCGCGGCGCGGGCGCGATCGCCCAGGATGCACGCGGCGATGACCAGTGGGCCCGCACAGGCGCCACGACCCGCTTCGTCCACGCCCGCCACGGGCCCGAGACCCGACCGGAGAAGTGCCGACTCCATGGTGCGCATACCACCCGCACGCCGGATGACGGTGCGCGGCGGCCACGACGTCCGGGAGAGCCGCGTGGTCGACTTCATGGGCCCCGAACTCACTGCCCCTGGATGTCCGGATCGTCGATGAGACCCCAGCGACCGGGCGGCAGCACGATGGCCTGCGCCTTGCCGATCACGTTGTCCAGCGGGATGGTTCCCTGCAGTTCGTCGGCGACGTGGAAGCGCGAGTCGGCGGAGTTGCTGCGGTTGTCACCCATGACCCACACGTTGCCCTCGGGCACGGTGACGGGCCCGAAGCACCGCCCGGAACGGATCGGGGTGTCGCACGTGAGCGTGCCGGGCACGAAGTCGAAGTCCATGGTGATGTACGGCTCGTCGAGCGGCTTGCCGTCGACGAGAACGCGCCCCTGCTCGTCGCAGCACTCGACGGTCTGACCGCCGGTGGCGATGACGCGCTTGACCAGATCGTTCTCGTCCGGTGCGACCAGGCCGACGAGGGATCCGAGTTCCTGAGCGCCGCGGACGACGACGTTGGACGACCGCGTGGAGACGTAGTCGCCGTCCCAGGACGGCGGTCCGCGGAACACGACGACGTCACCGGCCGTCGGATCGCCGAAGCGGTACCCGATCTTCTCCACGACGATGCGGTCACCGGTGCAACCAGTGCAGCCGTGCAAGGTCGGCTCCATCGATTCCGAGGGGATCAGGTACACCCTCGCGACGAAGGTCTGCAAGAGGAAGCTGAGCACCAGGGCGACCAGGATGAGAATCGGGAGCTCACGCCAGAAGGACCGTGGCTTCTTGGTTCGCCGCGCCTCGTCGTTGTCGTCGCCCGCGCGCTCGTCCGTCACGGGTCAAGATTAGCGGCAGCGCCGCGGTGCAGAACGGCCGGGACGCAGAACGGCCCGACACCGGGGAACGAGTCCCCTGTGTCCGGCCGTCCAGCGAGTGGAACGCCGAAGATCAGCGCTTCTCCTTGATCTTGGCTGCCTTGCCGCGCAGCTCGCGCAGGTAGTACAGCTTCGCGCGACGCACGTCACCGCGGGTCAGCACGTCGATCTGGGCGATGTTCGGGGTGTGGACGGGGAAGGTGCGCTCCACGCCGACGCCGAAGGACACCTTGCGGACCGTGAAGGTCTCGCGGATGCCGCCACCCTGACGCCGAATGACGACGCCCTTGAAGATCTGCACGCGCTCCTTGGAGCCCTCGATGACCTTCACGTGCACGTTCAGTGTGTCGCCCGGGCGGAACTCGGGAATGTCGCTGCGCAGCGACTGCTTGTCCAGGAAATCCAGGGTGTTCATGGTTCATCCTTGCTGTGACGAGATCTCGAGCAGAGGACCCGAGCGGCTGCCGTCGGCGGATGCCGTCGACGCTCGACTGGTTCGTACTCCGAATAGGTGTCCACCGGATGCCGGGCATGCGAGTAGCACGCCCGGTGTCAGGCAACCCCACGATTGTGCCAGAGAACCGGTGCCCGACGAAATCGGCCGGATCAGCCCGCGCCGACCGATTCGCGATCGGGGCGCGACTCCCCCGGCGCCGGCGCCGGAACGACGATGCGATCGAGTTCGTCCTCGGCAGCGGCGCGCACGTGCGCGACGTCGGGCGTGCCCGCGATGGCGTCCTGCATCCAGATCTTCGCGCGGACGACGGGACGGCGCAGGTTGCGCTCGCGCCGCAGGGCCTTCTCCATCCGCCGCGGGCGTCGGGTGTAGCGCCAGCGCGCCCAGGGTGACCCCGGCCGGCCGATCCGGATCGCGCCGATCACGAGCAGCGGCAGGAAGAACAGGCCGGCGAGCCCGGTCCAGATCTTGCCCTTCGCGAGGACGATCGCGGCGAGGAGGAGGTTGAGCGCGGCCAGGACGACGATGATGCTCCGCACCGCGACGCTGGGATCGTCACGGAAGCCGGCCACGTCGAAGAACTCGAGCGGTTTGAGACCGAACAGCAGCATGACGGTGGCGGCCACGGCGACGAAGACCGCGTCGACGGAGGTGCGGCCCTGCTCGGCCCAGTACACGTCCTCCAGATAGAAGATGAGCGCGAACTCGTCGAGTACCAGTGCCGCACCGATACCGAAGAACGCCGCGAGCGCCGCGCCCGTGGTCTGGGTGCCGTCGACGTACACGGTGATCATCGCGATACCCGAGACCAGCATGGCGACCACACCGAACACGACGTGATGCACGTGGTGTCCGCCCGGCGTGACGTTGCCCGGCCACCAGGACACCTGCGCGCGGATCATGCGGACGCTGAACCGGATGAAGACGAACCCGGCGATGAACCCGACGAGGAAGAACAGCAGCGGGATGCGCCCCTCGTCGGAGACGTGGTGCATCCACCGCTCCATCGCAGCGCCTTCCTGCCGTGCCTGTCCTGTGACGAGGAAGTCTATCCGCGCCGCCGCGACACCCTCTACTTTCCGAAGCCCGCCTTCCGCAGGGCATCGGCCATCGATCCCGTTGCCGCGGCCGGTGCCGAGGACTGCGCTCCCTTGCGTGGTCCGGCTCCGGTCTTCTGCCTGTTCCGCGCGCCCTGGCCTCCCGACCCGCCGCGTGGAGCCGATGCCGCTGCCGTACCGCCGATCTCGTCGGTCAGTCGCAGGGACAGGCCGATCCGTTGGCGCGGCAGGTCGACCTCCATGACCTTCACGCGCACGACCTGTCCGGACTTGACGACGTCGTGCGGGTCCGAGACGAAGCGGTCGGACATCGCCGAGACGTGGACGAGTCCGTCCTGGTGCACGCCCACGTCGACGAAGGCGCCGAAGGCCGCCACGTTGGTCACCACTCCCTCGAGCACCATGCCCGGTCGGAGGTCGGCGACCTTCTCGACACCGGCCGCGAAGGTGGCGGTGGCGAACTCCGGACGCGGATCGCGGCCGGGCTTCTCGAGCTCGGACAGGATGTCGGTGACGGTCGGGAGTCCGAACCGGTCGTCGACGAAGTCCTGCGGGCGCAGGGACCGCAGCACCCGCTCGTTGCCGATCACCTCACGGACTCCCATGCCGGCCCTGTCGACGATGCGGCGCACCACGGGATACGCCTCGGGGTGCACGCTCGACCGGTCGAGGGGGTCGTCGCCGTCGGTGATGCGGAGGAACCCGGCGCACTGCTCGAAAGCCTTGGGCCCGAGCCGCGGAACCTTCTGCAGCGCGGATCGGGATCGGAAGGGGCCGTTCTCGTCGCGGTGCGCGACGATCGACTCGGCGAGAGTGGTGGCCACGCCGGAGACGCGCGCGAGCAGAGGCACACTGGCGGTGTTGACGTCGACGCCGACCGCGTTCACCGCGTCCTCGACGACGGCGCCCAGGGAACGCGCCAACATGGATTCCGAGACGTCGTGCTGGTACTGCCCCACGCCGATCGACTTCGGGTCGATCTTCACCAGTTCCGCGAGGGGATCCTGCAGACGACGGGCGATGGAGACCGCGCCGCGGATCGAGACGTCGAGATCGGGCAGTTCGCGCGACCCGTAGGCGGACGCGGAGTACACGGAGGCGCCGGCCTCGGAGACCATCGCCTTGGTCAGGTTCGCGTCCGGGTACTTCGCGATGAGTTCCGCCGCCAGCGCGTCGGTCTCACGCGACGCGGTGCCATTGCCGATGGCCAGCAGATCGACACGGTGCTTCGCCGCCAGTGCGGCCAGCGTCGCGAGCGCCTCGTTCCACTTGCCCTGGGGCTTGTGCGGATAGATGGTGTCGTACGCGAGGACCTTGCCGGTGGGGTCCACGATCGCGACCTTGGTTCCCGTGCGGAACCCGGGGTCGAGGCCCATGGTGGTGCGACTGCCGGCGGGCGCAGCCAACAGCAGGTCCTTGAGGTTGGAGGCGAAGACGTCGACCGCGCGCTCCTCCGCGGACTGCCGCAGGCGCATGCGGGTGTCGATGCCCAGGCTGACCAGAAGCTTGGTCCGCCACGCCCATCGCACCGTGTCCAGGAGCCACCGATCGGCCGCACGGCCGTGGTCGCCGATACCGAAGCGCGCCGCGATGCGGGTCTCGTACACCGACGCGGTACCGGGTGCGGGTTCGTCGGTGTTCGGCTCCGGATCCATCGTGAGGGAGAGCACCTCCTCCTTCTCCCCGCGCAGGACTGCCAGTACTCGATGGGACGGAACGGAGGTGAAGGACTCGGAAAACGCGAAGTAGTCGGAGAACTTCGCACCGTCCGTCTCCTTGCCCGGTCGCACCGCGCTGGTCAACCGGCCACGGGTCCACATCAGCTCGCGCAGCGACCCGACGAGGTCGGCGTCCTCGGCGAAGTGCTCGACGAGGATCGCGCGCGCACCGGCGAGCTGCTCCTCGTCGAAGGACGTCGGATCGGTGGTCGGATCGGACAGCAGGGCGTCCGCCACGGGCTGGTGGCCGGCCTCGCGCGCGATCTGCGCCTTGGTGCGGCGCTTCGGTTTGAACGGGAGGTAGATGTCCTCGAGGCGCGCCTTGGTGTCCGCGAGCACGATCGAGTCCTCGAGCGCGTCGTCGAGCTTGCCCTGCGAGCGGATGGACTCGAGAATCGCGGCGCGGCGCTCGTCGAGCTCGCGCAGGTATCGCAGTCGCTCGTCGATCGTGCGCAGCTGGGTGTCGTCGAGCGTGCCCGTGACCTCCTTGCGGTAGCGCGCGATGAACGGCACCGTCGCACCCCCGTCGAGCAGGTCCACGGCGGCGCGTACGCGCTCCTCCGCGACGTCGAGCTCCTCGGCGATCCGGCGATTGACAGATTTCACAGCGGTCGTCACGGCGATGGACCCTACCGCGCCGGTACCGTGGAGTGACGGTGCCGCCCCGGGTTCCGAGCGCCGACGCGCCCGGTACGTCCACTCTCGAATGTGGGGGCACTCGATGACAGAACGGTAGTCACGTGACAACTCTCTCGGCGCGCCTGCGACGAGCCTCCACCATGATGGCGGCGGTGGCGCTCGCCACCACGATGGCGGCGGCCTGCGCGCAGCCGGCCGAGCCGGCGGCGACGACGATCCCGGTCGCACCGGAGTTCCCCGAACCCGAGATGCCGATGGCACCGGACCTCACCGGCCGCCTGCAGCAGGCACTCGACGGCGCGGCCGCTCGCGGCGCCACGCTCTCCATCGGCTTCCTCGATCGGGAGACCGGGACGTACATGGGTTCCGGTGACAACGATCCGATCGAGACGGCGTCGGTGGTCAAGTTGTTCATCGCCGACGATCTGCTCTACCGCTCGTCGCGCGGCGAGTTCGCCCTCGACGAGGAGTCCCGTGCCCTCATCGCGCCGATGCTCTCGTCGTCGGACGACAGTGCGGCACAGGTCCTGTGGGACGCCGCCGGTGGATCCGACGTCGTGGCACGCGTCGCCGGCCGCTACGGCCTGCCCGCCACAGCCGCGTCGGCGGACGGGATCTGGTGGAACACCCGGACCACCGCGGCAGACCTGGTGCGGTACTACGACGCCGTCCTCGACGGCACCGGCGGACTGAACCCGGCGGACCGGGCGACCGTCGTCGGAGACCTCGAGGCGTTCACCCCCGAGGGGGCAGACGGCTATCCCCAGACCTTCGGCATCCCGCGGGCACTCCCGGGCGAGACGGTCCGCGGGGTCAAGCAAGGCTGGATGTGCTGCGTCGACGGTCGGTGGATCCACCTGAGCACGGGGTTCGTCGGCGACGGAGAACGCTACGTGGTGGCGGTGCTCTCGCGGGAGGATCCCTGGTACGGCGCGGACGGCGGCAGCGCGGAGACGACGGCGGACACCGCGGTGACGGACGACGACGGCGCCAAGCACGCGCGCGTCACCGTCACCGGCGCGCTGAAGATTCTGTTCCCCACCGGGGTCGTCGCCTGAGAGATCGCGTCAGGGCAGGAGGTCGGGCCGGCGCTGAGCGGTACGCTCGAGCGACTGTTCCCGCCGCCACTGTTCGATGCGGGAGTGGTTGCCGGACAACAGGACCGGCGGCACGTCCAGGCCGCGCCACGTGGCCGGTCGGGTGTAGCCAGGCCCCTCGAGGAGACCGTCGGAGAACGAGTCCTGTTGGTGCGAGAGCTGATTGCCCAGGACGCCGGGCAGCAGCCGCGTCACGGCCTCGGTCATCACCAGCACCGCGGCCTCGCCGCCGATGAGCACGTAGTCCCCGATGCTGACCTCCTCGACGCGCACCCGGGTCGCCGCGTCGTCGAAGACTCGCTGATCGATGCCCTCGTAGCGGCCGCATGCGAACACCAGATGATCCTCGCGCGACCATCTCTCGGCGGTGCGCTGGGTGAAGGGCACTCCGGCGGGCGTGGGCACCACCAGGATCGGGTCGGAGTCGCGCATGACGTCGTCCAACGCGTCTCCCCACACCGTCGGCTTCATGACCATGCCGGGGCCGCCGCCGTAGGGCGAGTCGTCGACCGCCTTGTGCACGTCGTGTGTCCAGTCCCGGAGGTCGTGGACACCGAGGGTCACCAGACCGTTCTGCACGGCCTTGCCCAGCAGCGCGGTACGCATGGGCTCGAGGTACTCGGGGAAGATCGTCACCACGTCGATACGCATGGTCACTCGCCGTCCAGAAGCCCTTCGGGCGGGTCGATCTCGACGGTCCGCGTCTCGCGGGAGACCGACACCACGATCGCGGACACGAACGGTACGAGCAGTTCGCGGCCGACGTTCTCGTCGGCCGGCGTGATCGACAGCAACTCCCCCGCAGCGGAGTGCAGCACCTCGCTGACCGTGCCGATCACCGTGCCCGCCGACTCGTGATCCGGAGCGAACTGCACCGTCATGCCCTCGAGCTCGTGGTCGTAGAACTCGTCCGGATCGTCGGACGGGGGTAGATCCGCGGTGTCGACGACGAACAGGGTGCCGCGCATCGCGTCGGCGGTACTGCGATCGTCGATTCCCTTCAGACGCAGCAGAAGCCGCCCGGAATGCTCCCGGGCGGCTTCCACCGTGTAGTCGGTCGTGCTGTCGTCGCGACGCGCACGGCCGTGCAGAACGGATCCCGGAGCGAACCGCTCGTCAGGATCGTCCGTGCGGACCTCCACGACGACCTCGCCCTTGATGCCGTGCGACTTGGCCACGCGGCCCACGACGAGATCCACGTCGGTGATCAGCGATCGGTGTCGACGACGTCGACACGGATCCCACGGCCGCCGATACCCGAGACGAGGGTACGGAGCGCGGTGGCGGTACGACCGCCACGGCCGATGACCTTGCCCAGATCGTCGGGGTGCACATGCACCTCGACGGTCCGGCCACGGCGACCGGTGATCATCTCGACACGAACGTCGTCCGGATTGGACACGATGCCGCGAACCAGATGCTCGACGGCGTCGGCGACCATGGTGCTCACAGGTGGGTCCTACTTCTCGGTGGACTCGGCTGTGGCGTCCGCGGTCTCGTCTGCCGGTGCGCTCTCGGCGTCGTCGGCCTTGGCGGCCTTCTTCTTCTTCGGCGTGGTGGCCTCGGCGACGGGCTCGTTGTCGGCGGCAGCGAGCGCAGCGTTGAACAGGTCCAGCTTGGACGGCTTCGGCTCCTTGACGCGGAGCGTGCCCTCGGCGCCCGGCAGGCCCTTGAACTTCTGCCAGTCACCGGTGATCTTGAGGAGTGCCTCGACGGGCTCGGTGGGCTGTGCGCCCACGCTCAGCCAGTGCTGCACGCGATCGGAATCGATCTCGATCAGCGACGGCTCTTCCTTCGGGTGGTACTTGCCGACGGTCTCGATGGCACGGCCACCGCGACGGGTACGCGCGTCGGCGATGACGACGCGGTACTGCGGGTTGCGGATCTTGCCGAGACGGGTGAGCTTGATCTTGACTGCCATGTGAAACGAAGCCTCTTTCGATGTGGTCGCAGGACGCGACCGCTGGTCACGGCGCAATTCAGCGATGCGCACGGCATGCGCACCCGGTTTTGCGGTGGATGGGTGTTGTGACCGCCGCTCGGTACGGAACCGGAGACGGGCGAACAGCGACTTATTCTGCCAGACGCTGCCCGCCCCTCATAATCCTCGGCCTTTCCGTCCCCGGGGACCCGCCCGTCAGTCCTCCGGCTTCACCGCCAGCACCGGCTTGGGGCACGTGAGCAGGATCCGCTGCGCGGTGCTGCCCATCAACAGCTTGCCCACCGGAGTGCGGTGCCGGATGCCGATGACCAGGACGTCGGCGTCGGGCTTCTCCATCGCGGTGAGCAGAGCCTCGACCGGATCGGTGGTGGTGTCCTGCTCGACGGTGAAGGGCACGCCGGACGACTCGAGCGTGCTCTGCAACTGGTCCACCGCCGCGGAGTCGGCGAAGTGCGGGTCGGCCAGCGCATCGCCCTTCGAGGCGTTGACCACGGTCACCTCGGTGCCGTGCGCCTTCGCCTCGGCGATGCCGTGCTCGAGGGCGGCTCGGCCATACTTGTCCGGGGTGTAGCCGACGACGATCATGCGTTCTCCTTCTGAAGTTCCCGGTCCGCGGTGGCGGACACACGGGGTCGGACGAGACGGGCCAGCAACGGCGCGATCAACAGGACGGCGATGATCGCGTAGACCACCACGGCGATGGGCTCGGTGAAGATGCCGCTCCAGTCGCCTTCGTTGAGTTGCAGCGTCTGGCGGAGCTGACGTTCGATGCGCGGTCCGAGGATCACACCGATGATCAGCGGGAGCACGGGGAGTCCGAAGCGCCGCATCATCAGCCCCAACAGGCCGAAGATCAACAGCATCGCCAGGTCGAGCCACTGCAGGTTGACGGCGTACGCACCCAGGACGGCGAAGAACAGAATGCCGGCGTACAGGTACGGACGCGGAGTACGCAGGAGCTTGGCCCACACCGGCGCGAGCGGCAGGTTCAGCACGAGCAGCAGGAAGTTGCCGATGAAGAGGCTGGCGATGAGCGTCCAGATCAGCAGCGGTTCCTTGTCGAACAGCGTAGGGCCGGGCTGGATGCCGTAGGAGACGAACGCTGTGAGCATGACCGCGGCGGTGGCATTGGTGGGCAGGCCCAGTGAGAGCATCGGGACCAGGGTGCCGGCCGCGGACGCGTTGTTGGCGGCCTCGGGTCCGGCGACGCCCTCGATGGCGCCCTTGCCGAATTCCTCGGGATGCTTCGACAGCTTCTTCTCGGTGATGTAGCTCAGAAATGTCGGTAGTTCGGCGCCGCCGGCGGGAAGAGCACCGAACGGGAAGCCGTAGGCGGTTCCGCGCAGCCAGGGCTTCCACGACCGCTTCCAGTCGCTTCTACCCATCCATGGACGCCCGACGGGAATGACCTCGGCCGGCTTGCGACGCAGGTGCGCGGCGACCCAGAGAGCCTCGCCGAGGGCGAACACGGCGACGGCGATCACGACGATGTCGATGCCGTCCGACAGCTGCGGGATACCGAATGTGGCACGCGGCTGGCCGGTCAGGAAGTCGATGCCGACCAGTCCGATGGACAGTCCGAGCAGCAGCGAGATGCACCCGCGGAGCTTGGACGAGCCGAGGACCGCGGTCACGGCGACGAGGGCCAGCAGCATGATGGCCAGATAGGACGGCGCACCCAGGGATACGGCGAACCGAGAGACCATCGGGGCGAAGAGCACCAGCAGCATCGTGCCGATCGAGCCGGCGATGAACGACCCGATGGCAGCGGTCGCGAGCGCTTGTGCAGCTCGACCCGCTCTCGCCATCTTGTTGCCCTCGATGGCCGTGATCACCGACGACGACTCACCCGGCGTGTTGAGCAGGATCGAGGTCGTCGAACCGCCGTACATACCGCCGTAGTAGATGCCGGCGAACATGATGAACGCCGCACTGGGACTGACGTTGTAGGTGATGGGGAGCAGCAGCGCGACCGTCATGGCCGGGCCGATTCCGGGGAGCACTCCCACGGCGGTGCCGAGAAGCACACCGATGCAGGCGTAGAGCAGGTTCATCGGCGTCGCAGCCTGGGAGAACCCCTCCATGAGCCAGTTCAGATTGTCCATCAGAGAATTCCGTCCAGGATGCCTGCGGACAGCGGGATCCCGAGTCCGACGTAGAACGCGTAGAAGCTGACGAGCGAGAGCACCAGACCGATCCCGAGATTGCGGATCCAATGCCTGTTGCCCAGGATCGTCGCGGCGCCGCCGAACAGCACGGCGCCCATGATCACCCAGCCGAGAACGTCGACCAGTGCGATCGTGGCGACGAACAGGGCAACCAGCAGTCCCACCGTCTTCCAGTCGGCCGGCGTGGACGTGTCGATGTCCTCACCGTCGTCGGGGGTGCCCTTGCTGCCGCGCGCGGTGGCGATGGCCAGCAGCACGGAGCACACCAGCAGGCCGGCGCCGATGACGAGCGGGAACAGCTTGGGGCCCACCGGGTCCACCTTCGCGAACTCGGCCGTCAGGGACAGGGCGTCGACGATCAGGAAGATCCCCACCACCAGCATGACCGCGCAGACGACGAACTGCGCCCAGTCCGGACGGTTCTGCGCAGCCGCGTCGTCCGGTCGTTCCACCGTGGCCGTCACACCAGCCCCAGTTCGGTCAGAGTCGACTCGACCCGTTCGTCCTGCTCGCGCAGGAACTGCTCGAAGCCCGGTCCCGTCTCGAAAGCGTCGGTCCAGCCGTTGGTCATCAGTGCGTCCTTCCATTCCGTCGTGGCGTGCAGCTCTGTCAGCGCCTCGACCATCTCGGCGCGGACCTCGTCGGAGAGTCCGGGCGGCGCGAGAATGCCGCGCCAGTTGGTGAATTCGAGATCGATGCCGGCCTCGCGCAGCGTGGGGGCGTCGACCCCGCGAACGCGCTCCGCTCCCGAGACGGCGAGAACCCGGACCTGGCCCGCCTCGATCTGGTCGACGTACTCCCCCAGACCCGACGTGCCCGCGGTGATCTTGTTGCCCAGCAACGCCGTCAGCAGATCGCCGCCGCCGTCGTAGGAGATGTAGTTGACCGCGGTGGGATCGACGCCCACCGCCTGCGCGGTCTCCATCGGGAACAGGTGGTCCGGGCCGCCAGGCGACGAGCCGCCACCGATCGTCACCGACCCCGGATTCGCGCGCCACGCTTCCACCAGCTCGTTCACCGTGGTGAACGGCGAATCGGCGGGTACCAGGATGCCCTCCTGCTCTTCGACCACCTTGGCCAGCGGAGTCGCGTCGGACACTCGGGCAGCGGACCCGTTCGTGTATCCCGCGCCGACCACACCCAGGCCCATCATCATCATGAGGTCGTCGTTACCCGACTCGTTCATCAGACGGGCCATGGCGACAGTGCCACCGGCGCCGATGACGTTGAACACCTCGACACGACCGGTGATGTCGTCGTCCTCCATGATCTTCACGGCCGTGCGCGCCGTCAGGTCGTATCCGCCGCCGGGGCTGTTGGGCACCATCATGCGGATGCGGTGCAGCCCTTCGCCCTCGTCGCCCCGCGTGACGCCGCACCCCGCCAGCAGGAGTACGAGCGCCAGAACGGCTGTCAGCCTTCTCGGCATCGGTCCTCGATTCGTCTCGATCGTGATGTAAGACTGTGATCGAGAGCAATCATGGATGTTTCAGTGATTCAGGTCACCCATTCGTTACCAAGGAAAGTTGAGTTCTTTGTGGTCACGACGGTCGACCCGGACCGCCCTGGTCCGGCACGCGCGCGGCAGGTCGCTGGCCGGCCAGTTCCTCGTGTTGCAACTGGCCGTCGTCGCCGTGGTGTTGGGGGCCGTGGCCGCGATCTCGATTCATCAGTCGACCACCGAGTTCCGGGACATCCAGGGCGGGCGCATGCTGTCCGTCGCGGAGAGCCTGGCCTCCACCCCGATCGTGCGGGAGCAGCTGAACGCGCCGCTGGTGGAACAAGTGCTCGCGCCGGACGTCGACCGCGCGGTGTCTCTCTCCGGAGCCACCCTGGCCGAGATCGTCTCGACCGAAGGCGAGGTTCTGGTGTCCACCGATCCGACCCGCGTCGGATCCGCCGCAGAACTCGGTGACAGCGACGTCTTCGGCGGCCGCGGCTGGTACGGCGACGTCGACGTGGAGGGCCACCCTTCCATTGCCGGACACGTGCCGATCCTCGACACCGACGGTGGTGTGATCGCTGTGGTCACCGTGTCGGAGAACTATCCCTCGACGTGGATGCTGTTGTCCGACTCCGGTGCTCGCCTCCTGATCTATCTCGGAATAGGCGCCGGCGTCGGCGCCGCGGGATCGTGGCTGCTCTCCCGGCGCATCCGTCGCCACACTCTCGGGCTCGAGACCACCGAGATCGCGAGCCTTGCCGACCACCGAGAAGCGTTGCTGCACAGCATCCGTGAAGGCGTCATCGCCGTCGGCAACGACGGCCGGATCACGATGATCAACGACAGCGCGTGCGCCCTGCTGGATCTACAGCCGAGCGTCGTCGGGAGTCACGTCGCCGAGGTCGACATCGACGCCGGGATACGCGAGGTACTTCTGTCCGACGGTGACGTCGAGGACGTCGTCGTCACCACCTCGACGCGGGTCCTGGCCCTCAATCGCCGCAGTGCCACCAGTCGCCGTGCGGAGAACCGCGGGCAGCACATCGGCACCGTGACCACAATGCGTGACAGCACCGAACTCGCCTCGATGCAGAGCCAACTGACGTCGCACAAGAGTGTGACCGACACCCTGCGCGCCCAGACCCACGAATTCGCGAACCAGCTGCACACCATCTCCGGCTTGGCACAGCTGGGCAGCTACGACGACGTGACCCGGTTGGTGGGCACGCTCACCCGCCGCCGCGCGGAGATCAGCGATTCGATCACGGCGCACGTCCACGACCCGGCGGTGGCGGCACTGCTCATCGCGAAGACGTCGCTCGCCGCCGAGGCCGGGGTGCGGCTCGTGTTGGATCCGGAGTCGGATCTGGGTGCGCTCGATCCGGCGCTGTCGACGGACGTCATCACCGTCCTCGGCAACCTCGTGGACAACGCGCTCGACGTCTCCCGCGACCACGGCGATCGCTCCATCACCGTGCTCGTCCGTGACGATCCGGAACTGTGTGTCGAGGTCGTCGACTCCGGCCCCGGAGTTCCCCCGCAGATGCGCGAGTTGATCTTCTCGCGGGGCGTGACGTCCAAGACGGACGTTCCCGGCGGACGCGGCATCGGTCTCGCGCTCGTCCGCTTGGTCAGCGTGCAGCACGGCGGCACCGCGACCATCGAGGACGCAGATTCCGGCGGTGCCCGTTTCCGCGTCCGCATGCCGCTCGGTTAGGTTCTGCACATTCCCGACCCGACGAGAGAGGACGTACCCCGAGTGCCCACGGTGCTGGTGGTGGACGACGACTTCATGGTGGCGGACATCCACCGCCGCTTCGTCGACCACACACCTGGCTTCACGGCGGTCGGTGTCGCGCACTCCGCGGCGGCAGCCCGGACCAGCATCACGGAGTTGACCCCGGACCTCGTCCTTCTCGACGTGCACCTGCCCGACGTCTCGGGACTCGACGTGCTCCGTACCTTGCGGGCCGAGAAGAATCCCGTCGGCGTCATCATGATCACCGCCGCACGGGAACTCGACACCGTCGCGGATGCCTTGAGCGGCGGCGCCGCGGACTACCTGATCAAACCCTTCGAGTATCCGCAGCTGCGCGACAAGCTGGACGCCTTCGCCGCGCGCTTCGATGCCCTGTCCTCCGGGCAGGCTGATCAGTCACTCGTCGATTCGCTGTTCGGTGCCGCAGCGCGGCCGGACCAGTCGACCTCGGACGCCGCCCGGCTGCCCAAGGGTCTGTCGCCGGAGACCGGCGGCGTGGTACTCGGGCAGATGACCGGAGGAGCCGAGCTGTCGGCCACGGAATGCGCCGAAGCGGTCGGCATCTCGCGAGTCAGCGCGCGCCGGTACCTCGAACACTATCTGGCCTGCGGCGTGCTGGACGTCCGTCTGCAGTACGGCCGGGCGGGGCGCCCGGAACGCCGCTACCGAGCACGCTGACCATCGGAGCCGCCGGTCACCAGATCCGGCCGCGCAAGACCACCACGTCCGGCGCCGACAGCACGTCCGGCCCGGTTCGTGGGTCCGTGGAGTAGAACACCAGATCCGCGGGTGCGCCGTGCTCGATGCCCGCACGCCCGAGCCACCGCCGCGCCGTCCAACTGGCCGCACCCAGGGCGTCGGTCGGCGACAGGCCCACGCCCACCAGCGCCGCCACCTCGTCGGCCACCCGCCCGTGCTCGATGCTGCCGCCCGCGTCGGTGCCCGCGTAGATCGGGACTCCGGCGTCGTGCGCGCGCCCCACCGTGTCCGCCACTCGGGCGTGCAGGTCGCGCATGTGATCGGCGTAGCGCGGATAGCGGGTGGCCGAGTCGGCGATCGACGGAAAGGTCTCGATGTTGATGAGCGTGGGCACCAGTGCGGTTCCGTGCTCGACCATCATCTCGATGGTCTCGTCGGTCAGGCCGGTGCCGTGTTCGATGCAGTCGATGCCGGCACCGATCAGCCCGGGCAGCGCGTCCTCGCCGAAGACGTGCGCAGTGACCCGGGCGCCCTCGGCGTGGGCGGCGTCGATGGCCCGGCGCAGGACCCCGTCGTCCCACAAGGGTGCGAGGTCGCCGACCTCGCGGTCGATCCAGTCGCCGACCAGCTTGACCCACCCGTCGCCGAGGCGCGCCTGCTGAGCCACGGCCTCGGGCAGTTGCGACTCGTCCTCGAGATCGACGGCGAGGCCGGGAATGTAGCGCTTGGGCATCGCGATGTGCCGACCCGCACGGATGATGCGCGGCAGATCCTCGTGGTCGTCCAGAGCGCGGGTGTCGACGGGCGATCCCGCGTCACGCAGCAGCAGCGCACCCACCTCGCGCTCGGTGGTGGCCTGCGCGACGGTGCCGTCGTGATCCTCGTGCCCGCCGCCGTACGTGATACCGACATGGCAGTGCGCGTCGACGAGACCCGGAACGATCCAGCCGCCCCGCGCCACCGTGGTGGCACCGGGAACCGGATCCAGTGAGACGAGGCCGTCTCGCACCCAGACGTCCACCTCGTCGTGGCCGGGCAGCACGACGCCGCGCAGATGCAGACTCGGCGAGATGCGCACCGCGTGCTCCGCCCTACTTCTTGGGGAGCTTCAGCTGCGACAGGTCGATGCCCTCGAGGCCCGGCGGAAGCTGGTCGAGGCCCTTCGGCATCGAGGACAGATCGGGCATCCCCGCGGGCATTCCGCCCGGCATACCGGGGAAGCCTCCCCGCACGCCCTTCGGCGGTGTGGGTCCGCGACCGCCCTTCTTCCCCTTCTTGCCCTTCTTGTTGCTGCGCTGAACCTGCTTGCGCGCGCCGGGCATGCCCATGCGGCCGGCCATCGACGCCATCATCTTGCGGGCCTCGAAGAAGCGGTCGACGAGCTGGTTGACGTCGGAGACCTTCACACCGGAACCGTTGGCGATGCGCAGACGACGGGAGGCGTTGATCATCTTCGGATCGGCCCGCTCGGCGGGTGTCATACCGCGGATGATGGCCTGCACGCGGTCGAGCTGCTTGTCGTCCACCGACGCGAGGGCGTCCTTCATCTGACCGGCACCGGGCAGCATGCCGAGCAGGTTGCCGATCGGTCCCATCTTGCGGATCGCCATCATCTGCTCGAGGAAGTCCTCGAGCGTCAACTGGCCGGACCCGATCTTCGCGGCGGTGTCCTCCGCCTGCTTCGCGTCGAAGACGGTCTCGGCCTGCTCGATGAGGCTGAGCAGGTCGCCCATGCCGAGGATGCGGCTCGCCATGCGATCCGGGTGGAAGATCTCGAAGTCCTCGAGCTTCTCGCCCGTCGACGCGAACATGATCGGTCGACCGGTGACCTCGCGGACGCTCAGCGCGGCGCCACCGCGGGCGTCGCCGTCGAGCTTGGTCAGCACGACGCCGGTGAAGCCGACACCGTCCTGGAAGGCCTGCGCCGTGCTGACGGCGTCCTGGCCGATCATCGCGTCGAGCACGAACAGGATCTCGTCGGGGTTCGTCGCGTCGCGGATACCGGCGGCCTGGCCCATGAGCTCGGTGTCGATACCGAGACGGCCCGCGGTGTCGACGATGACGACGTCGTACTGCTTGGCCCTGGCCTCCGCGATACCGGCGCGAGCGACCTCCACCGGATCGGCCGCGGTCACGCCGAGGGCATTCTCGCCGCCGCCGATCGACGTGCCCGGATGCGGCGCGAAGACGGCGGCGCCCGCACGCTCGCCGACGATCTGGAGCTGACTCACCGCACCGGGGCGCTGGAGGTCGCAGGCCACGAGGAGCGGGGTGTGGTTCTGGTCCTTGAGCCACTTGGCGAGCTTGCCGGCGAGTGTCGTCTTACCGGAGCCCTGCAGACCGGCCAGCATGATGACGGTCGGCGGGTTCTTCGCGAACTCCACCCGCCGGGTCTCGCCACCGAGGATGCCGACGAGCTCGTCGTTGACGATCTTGACGACCTGCTGCGCGGGGTTGAGAGCAGCGGAGACCTCGGCGCCCTTCGCGCGCTCCTTGATCCGAGTGATGAAAGCGCGCACGACCGGCAGCGCGACGTCGGCGTCGAGCAGTGCCAGGCGGATCTCGCGGCACACCGCATCGATGTCGGCGCCCGAGAGCCGACCCTTGCCTCTCAGATCCTTGAGGCTTCCGGTCAATCTGTCGGACAGTGATTCGAACACCGATACTCCTGAACATCGCGAGAGAAGTGAAGACTCCGTCGACCAGACTAACGGTCGATCGACCCGGCGGTGGCCCGGCCCGACGCGTACCTCAGTCGTCCGACTCGGGCTCCTTCGGACGCAGGGCGGGGACGACGGCCAGCAGCGCGCGTTCGAGCTCCTCGCGCTGTGCCCGCGATCCGGCGCCGCCCTCCGACGCCCCGCTGGTGTCGACGCAGAACGCGTCCACCACCGAGGATCCGCGGGTGGTGACCTTGGCCCAGCGCACGTCGGCACCGTGCTTCTCGAAGACGGACGAGAGCCGGCACAGCAGCCCGAGCCGATCCTCGGCGCGGACCTCCACGATCACGGAGTCGCCGTCCGGACCGTCGAACCACAGCACCCGCGGCGGCGCCTGCGCGTACAGCAGCACCTCCGACGAGTCGAGCGTTCCGAGTTCGCCGTCCGAGGCGGCGATCCGTGCCCCGGCCTCCTTGAGGTCGAGTTGCGCGAGCAGGTCGAGGTCCCCGTCGAGTGCCCGGATGAGCTCCTGGCGCAGCAGGCCGGGCTGGGGCGGCGCCCCGAAGGTGGGCGTGACGACGAAGCGGTTGATCGCGAACCCGTTCGCGCTGACCACGGACGCGGACAGTACCCGCAGCGCGGCCAGAGCGAGCACGCCCGACGCGTTGGACAGCAGGCCGAGCCTGTCCGGCGCGGTCACCGTCACCTCGAACGTGTGCGGACTGTCCGACGGCTGCAGATCGACGTCGACTCCGCCCTCGGCGGCGCGGGCCGCGAGCGCCGCGTCGATCGGATCGGGCGTCGGCAGTGATTCACCGGCCATGATCATGCGGCAGCGCCGCACGAGCTCACCGATGAGCGAGGACTTCCAGTCCCCCCAGACACCGGGTCCCGTCGCGAGCGAGTCCGCCTCGGCCAGCGCGTGCAGGAGTTCGAGCAGGATCGGATCGCCGTCCAGCGCGTCGACCACCCGCTGCACCGTCGCGGGATCGTCCAGGTCGCGTCGGGTCGCGGTGTCCGGCAGGAGCAGATGGTGGCGCACCATCGCCTCGAGCAGCCGGACGTCCGACGGCCACAGACCGAGCCGCTTGCCCACCTGCGTGGCCAGATCCGCGCCGACGATGCTGTGGTCTCCCCCGCGGCCCTTGCCGATGTCGTGCAGCAGTGCCCCGAGGACCAGCAGGTCGGGCCTCGCGACCCGGGTGGTGAAACCGCTCGCGTGCGCGGCGGTCTCGACGAGATGGCGATCCACGGTCCAGGTGTGCACGGCGTCGCGCGGCGGCAGGTCGCGCACCGCCCCCCACTCGGGAAGCAGACGCCCCCACAGGCCCGTCCGGTCCAGAGCCTCGATCGCGTCGATGGCGCGGCGGCCGGATCCGAGGACCACCAGCAGGTCGTTCAGTGCCTCCTTCGGCCACGGCTCGCGCAGTTCCGGTGCACTGTCGGACAGCCGGCCCAGGGTCGACGCGGACATCGGCATCCCTGTCACCGCGGAGGCCGCTGCGACACGCATGATCAGTCCCGGATCCTTGTTGGGGCGGGCGTCCCGCGCCAGCACCACCTCGCCGGCGTGCTCGACGACCCCCTCGTCCAGGGGCCGACGCACCGGTGCCCGGCGGAGCCGCGAGAGTCCGCGTCGCGGTATGGCATTCCCGGCGGTACGCAGGCCCACGTCCGTCGAGTAGACGATGGTGCGCGCCGAATCACTCAGTACGCGTGCGAGATCGAACCGATCGCCGATACGGAGCGCGGCGGCGATCTCGTCCGCGTCCTGCGCTCGCAGCTGATCACGGGCACGGCCCGCCACCCGGTGCAGCTCGGTACGGACGTCGAGGATCCGTCGGTGAGCGAAATCCAGTCCACCGCCCGGTGATTCGGGCCCGAGGCCCGGCATCGCGTCGGTGAGCTGCGCGATGGAGAGCGCGTCGAGCAGCTGCACGTCGCGCAGTCCGCCGCGTCCACTCTTGAGATCGGGCTCGGCCCGGTGGGCGATCTCGCCGCTACGCCCCCAGCGAGTGCGGGTCAGCGCGTGTAATTCGTCGAACCGATCGCGGATCCCGATGCGCCACTGACGCCGTATCCCGTCGATCAACATCGAACTGAGTTCGGCGTCGCCCACGATGTGTCGGGCGTCGAGCAGACCGAGGGCCGCGGTCATGTCGTGGGCGGCGACGTCCAGAGCCTGCGGAACCGTGCGGACACTGTGATCGAGCTTGATGTGCGCGTCCCACAGCGGGTACCAGAGTTGGTCGGCCACACCGCTGACGAGCGCGGGATCGAGATCGTCGTGCAACAGCACCAGGTCCAGGTCCGAGTACGGCAGCATCTCGCGGCGACCCAACCCGCCGACGGCGACGATGGCGAATCCGCTGTCCGGCTTGATACCCACCTCGGAACCCTTGGTGGTCAGCCAGAACTCGTGCAGATCGACGAGCGCCTGGCGCAGCGCCGTCGCGTCCAGTCGTCGATTCCGGCCCTGGCCCGCGAGCAGTTGCTCGCGCGCTCGGACGAGATCCGCCGCTGCTTCGGAACCTCCCACGGGGCTCACTCCTTCTGGTGTCGTGTCGCCGAGAAACAGATCGGCCGCGGATCCGCCCCGTCGAACGAGGCGGATCCGCGGCCGGACCGACGGGAACTACAGAGCGTCGGAGCCACGCTCGCCGGTGCGCACGCGCACGACGGCCTCCACGGGCGAGACCCAGACCTTGCCGTCACCGATCTTGCCGGTACGGGCTGCCTCGACGATCACCTCGACGACCTTGTCCACGGCCGCATCGTCCACGACGACCTCGACGCGAACCTTGGGAACGAAGTCCACGGAGTACTCGGCACCGCGGTAGACCTCGGTGTGGCCCTTCTGTCGGCCGTACCCCTGTACCTCGCTCACGGTCATACCGAGAACGCCTGCCTGCTCGAGAGCCGTCTTGACGTCCTCGAGAGTGAACGGCTTGACGATTGCAGTGATCAACTTCATGTCTCACGCCTCCTTGCTGGGAACGCGTCCCAGTGTTGACCCACCGAGTGCCGCAAAGTCGTAGGCGGTCTCGGCATGTTCCGATTCGTCGGCTCCCATGGATTCACCATCGTCGTCGATCCGGAGGCCCACGGTGTACTTGACGATGAGCGCGACGATGGTCGTACCCACCAGAGAGTAGAGCAGCACCGCACCGGCACCGACTGCCTGACGCCACAGCTGGTCGAATCCGCCGCCGTAGAACAGCCCCTCGACACCGGCCGGCGCCTCGGAGGTGGCGACCAGTCCGACGAGCAGCGTGCCCACCAGACCGCCGACGAGGTGGACGCCGACGACGTCGAGCGAGTCGTCGAAACCGAACTTGAACTTCAGGCCGACGGCCAGTGCGCAGAGCACACCGGCGACGACGCCGATGACGAGTGCACCGAGGATGTTGACCGAGGAGCAGGCCGGGGTGATGGCCACGAGTCCGGCGACGATGCCCGACGCACCACCGAGACTCGTCGCGTGCCCGTCACGGATGCGCTCCGTGAGGAGCCAGGCCAGCATGGCTGCGGCCGTGGCCGCGATGGTGGTGACGAAGGTGGCACCGGCGATGCCGTTGGAGCCGACGGCGGAACCGGCGTTGAAGCCGAACCAACCGAACCAGAGGAGGCCGGCACCCAGCATGACGAACGGCAGGTTGTGGGGGCGGAACGGAGTGCCCGGCCATCCCTTGCGCTTGCCCAGGATGACGGCGAGCACCAGACCCGCGGCACCCGCGTTGATGTGGACGGCGGTACCGCCGGCGAAGTCGACCGCCGCGAGCTTGTTGGCGATCCAGCCACCGGTCGTGGTGGTGACCTCGTCGAAGGAGAAGACCCAGTGCGCGACCGGGAAGTAGACGAGGGTCGCCCACAGTCCGGCGAACAGCAGCCACGGTCCGAAGCGCATGCGGTCCGCGACAGCGCCGGAGATCAGCGCGACCGTCAGGATCGCGAACATGGCCTGGAAGGAGACGAACACGGTCGCGGGAATGGTGCCGACGAGCGGGATCGCGGCATCGGTGAGCACACCGGCCTCGTCCTCGGAGGCGAGGTACGTTCCGCCGATCAGGCCCTTGAGCCCGAAGTACTGGAACGGGTCACCGATCAGGTTGCCCTTGTCCTCGCCGAAGGTGACCGAGTAGCCGTACAGCACCCAGAGAACGCCGACGACGCCCATCGCGCTGATGCTCATCATGATCATGTTCAGCACGCTCTTCGCGCGGACCATGCCGCCGTAGAAGAACGCAAGACCCGGAACCATGAGCAACACGAATGCCGCGCTTGTCAGCATCCATGCGGTGTCACCGGTGTCGGGCGCACCGATAGTGGGAAAATCCACCTTGAGCCTCCTCCTTCTTCCTCGCCCCAGCCGATGGCGGCTGACGACCTGAGGAGAAGGGTGCTCACTCGACGTTTCGGCGACGACACTGCGGTGTTTCGTCGGTGTGAACGCACAGCCGAATCATGTTGCGACCGTGTTGCGTCTCGGTCTTTTCACCCGATTCGGCCGCCGAGGACTCGACGAGAGTCGAATTCTCGGCGGCCCGAGCGGAGCTCGCGGTCAGCCGAGAAGAGCGTCGACGAACGCGCCGGGCTCGAACGGAGCGAGGTCGTCGGCGCCCTCACCGAGGCCCACGAGCTTCACCGGGACACCGAGTTCACGCTGCACCTGGAACACGATGCCGCCCTTGGCGGTGCCGTCCAGCTTGGTCAGCACGACGCCGGTGATGTCGACGACCTGAGCGAAGACCCGGGCCTGCGCGAGACCGTTCTGACCGATGGTCGCGTCGAGCACGAGCAGGACGTCGTCGACAGGCGCCTTCTTCTCGATGACGCGCTTGACCTTGCCCAGCTCGTCCATCAGTCCGGTCTTGGTGTGCAGTCGGCCCGCCGTGTCGATGAGCACGGCATCGACTCCGTCGGCGATCCCGCGCGTCACGGCGTCGAACGCGACGGCGGCCGGATCGGCGCCCTCCTTGCCGCGCACCACCTCGGCGCCCACGCGCTCGGCCCACGTCTGCAGCTGGTCGGCCGCCGCGGCGCGGAAGGTGTCGGCCGCGCCCAGCACGACCCGACGACCGTCCGCCACCAGGACGCGGGCGAGCTTGCCGGTCGTCGTGGTCTTGCCGGTGCCGTTGACGCCGACGACGAGCAGGACCGACGGCCGGTCACCGTGCGGCAGCGCACGGATCGAGCGGTCGAACGACGGGGTGAGCTGCTCGATCAGCACCTCTCGCAGCAGGGCGCGGGCCTCGGGCTCCGTCCGCACGTTGCGCACGGCCATCTGTTCACGCAGCGTCGCGACGATCTCGGCGGTCGCCGCACTCCCCAGGTCGGCGACGAGGAGGGTGTCCTCGACCTCCTCCCACGAGTCCTCGTCGAGGTCGCCGCCACCGAGCAGTCCGAGCAACGACCGGCCCACGGCGTTCTGCGATCGAGACAGTCGACCGCGCAGTTTGGTGAGGCGGCCCGACGTGGGCTCGATCTCGTCGAGCACCGGAGCGGAGCTCGCCGGTTCTGCGGGCGTCTCCTCCTCCACCGGAGGGACGACCACGGGCGGGGTCTCGACAGGCGGTGCCTCCGTGGCCGGAGCGGGCTCGTCGAGCACCGGGTCCGGCAGCGAGATGTCGGTGATGCCCCGCTTGGGTGCGTCGCGAGGAACCGACGCGTCGTCACCGACCCGCGGCTGATCGTCGGTGTCGGTGCGCTCGAGGGTGGGTTCGGGGATCGGTTTCCGGGGCGCCGGCGTGGGCGGAGCCGCCGTGCCCTGCGAGAAGTCGAATCCGGTCCCGGCCTTGTAGCCACCCGATCGGTCGACCTCGCGGACCTGCTCGGTGGTGTCCGGACGGGCCAGGGAGATGCGGCGACGACGCTGTAACACCAACCCGACGACGAGAACGACGACGAGCAGTGCGAGGACGGCCGCCACGACGATCCACAGTTCGGTAGTCACGTCGACCATCCTGTCAGGACGGTGGCCCGGGAGTCGCCACCTCCCCCGCGGGCTCGAGGACGGCACGCTTGGGCAACCGCTGCGAGATCACCGTCGTGATGCCGTCGCCGCGCATGCTCACGCCGTACAGCGCGTCGGCCACCTCCATGGTGGGTTTCTGGTGCGTGATGACGATGAGCTGCGACTTCTCCCGCAGCTGCTCGAACAGGCCGATGAGGCGACGGAGGTTCGTGTCGTCCAGCGCCGCCTCGACCTCGTCCATGACGTAGAACGGGGACGGCCGGGCCCGGAAGATGGCGACGAGCATCGCGACCGCGGTGAGCGACTTCTCGCCGCCGGACAGCAGCGACAACCTCTTGACCTTCTTGCCCGGCGGACGGGCCTCGACCTCGATGCCGGTGGTGAGCATGTCCGAGGGGTCGGTCAGTACCAGTCGGCCCTCACCGCCCGGGAAGAGCTTGGCGAAGACGCCGACGAACTCGCGCTCGACGTCGGCGTAGGCCTCGGTGAACACCTGCAGGATGCGGGCGTCGACGTCCGCGACCACGCCCAACAGATCCTTGCGCGCCGACTTCACGTCCTCGAGCTGGGTGGACAGGAAGTTGTAGCGCTCCTCCAGGGCGGCGAACTCCTCGAGAGCCAGCGGGTTGACCTTGCCCAGCGTCGCGAGGTCCTTCTCCGCACGCTTGACCCGGCGCTCCTGCTCCGCGCGGTCGAACGGCATCGGGGCCGGGGCCACCACCTGCTCGCCGCGTTCCTTCGCCTGCTCGTACTCCGCCATCTCGAGGTCGGTCGGCGGCAGCGTGACGTCGGGTCCGTACTCGGCGATCAGGTCGTCGGGCGCGATGGAGAACTGCTCCACCACGTTCTGTTCGAGCTGCTCGATGCGGAGCACCGCCTGCGCCTTGGCCACCTCGTCGCGGTGCACCGCGTCGGTCAACTGCGTGGCGCGCGCGGCGAGGGCGCGAACCTGTTCCCGCGTCCGGTCCAGCTCGGCCGCTCGGTCGGAACGACGGCGAGCCAGTTCGTCGCGGCGCACGGCAGCGTCCGCCACGACGCGCTCCAGCCGTCCGGCGACACGAGTCCCGGCCTCGGCGACCGCGGCGGCCACCGCAGCGGACTGCACGCGGCGTGCCCGTGCCCGCTCGGCTCGCGCACGGCCTTCTCGTTCCATCCGCGCCTGCCGACGGAGCTGGTCGGCCTTGCCGCGGACCGAGTCGGCGCGCTCCTCGGCGGTGCGTAGGGACAATCTGGCCTCGACCTCGACGGACCGCACCTCGGTGACCGCTGCGGCAGCGTCCTCGCGGGCCCGCGCCCACTCCTCCGCCTCACCGTCCCCGTCGGCGTCGCCGCCCTGGTCGTCCTCGGCCCGGCGCACGCGCTCCTCCAGTTCGGCGAGCGCGGTCACCGCCTCGTCCCGCTGATGCTCGGCCCGTTCGCGCTGGGACTGCAGCCGGGTCGACTCGGCATGCGCGACACGGGCGACCTGGCCCAGTCGGCCGAGTCGCTCGTACACCGCGGACATCGCGGCGTCGGACTCCGTGAGCGCGGCCAACGCCTGATCGGCGGCCTCCCGGCGGTCCGCCTGTTCGGCGAGCGCCCCGGACAGCGCCGCGGCGAGTTCCTCGGTCCGACGCTCCGTCGCCGCCAGTTCGGTCACCGACTCGTCGATGGCCGCCTGCACCTCGAGCGTGCTGGGTCGGCGGTCCGACCCACCGGTGATCCACCCGCGCCCCACCAGGTCGCCGCCGCGTGTCACGACGCGCACGTCGGCGCTGTCCTCGACCAGGGCGGTGGCCTCCTCCAGCGTGTCGACGACGCTGGTGCCCGCCAACAACGAAGCGAGCGCGCCGCGCGCCGACTCGGACGCCTCGATCACCGACAGGATCGAGGTGCCGGAGCCGATCGTCCGCTCCTCGGACGCCGCGCCCGTGGGGTAGACGATCGCCGCGCGGCCGGCGTCCTCGCTCTTGAGCGCCGACACCGCCTCGCGGGCGTTCTCGACCGACGAGACCACCACGGCGTCGGCCGCGGCTCCCAGCGCCACGGCCACCGCCACCTCGTAGCCCGGCCGCACGGTGAGGTGATCGCCCAACCTGCCGACGACGCCGTGCTGTTGCTTCTCCCCCAGCCACGCACCGCCGTCGCCGCGTTCCAGGTTCATCGTGAGAGCGTCGATCCGGGCGCGCAGCGATGCCACTCGCTGGCTCGACTCCCGTTCTCCCGTCTGCAGTTCCGCGACGCGGGCGTCGGCGATGGCCAGTGCCTCGACAGCATTCTCGTGCTGCGAGTCCAGTCCCGCCTCACCGGCGTCGAGTTCGCCGACCTTCTCCTGGACGATGTCGAACTCGGCCTGTGCGGCGTCGCCGCGGTGCTTCGCGTCCTCGATCGCGGTCGCGAGACGGGCCACCTCCGTGTCGTACGACTCGGCCCGAGCGCGCAGCCCGTCCACCTGACCGGAGAGCCGCGCGAGGCCCTCCCTGCGGTCGGCGACGGCGCGCACGGCAGCGGCGTGGGCGCGCTCCGCGTCCGCCGCGGCCGCTTCCCGTTCCGCGAGCTGCTCCCTCGCGGCATCGAGGGTGGCGCGCGCGAACTCCACCGCCTCGGTCAGCTGCAGCTCCTCCTCGGCGACCCGGTCCGCACGCTGCTCGAGCTCGTCCGGGTCGGGACCGCGGCGGTCCTCCGGCTCGTCACCGAGGTGACGTGCCCGCTCGGTCGCGATGCGCACGGTGGCGCCGACACGCTCGGCGAGAGCGGACAGCTGGAACCACGTCTGCGCCGCCGCCTCCGCGCTCGGGGTGAGTCGCGCGAGGTCCTGCTCGCCCTCGGCCAGCACCGCCTCGCCCTCGGCCAACGCGTCCTGGACAGCGGCGTACTCCTCGCGAGCCTTCGTCTCGTCGTGTGACTGTTCCGCCAGTTCGGTCCGGCGTGTCACCAGATCGTCGGCGGCGATGCGCAGGCGCGCGTCGCGGAGGTCCGCCTGCACGGTCTGCGCGCGCCGGGCCACCTCGGCCTGTCGGCCCAGGGGCTTGAGCTGCCGACGCAGTTCGGTGGTGAGGTCCGTCAGACGCGCGAGGTTGGCCTGCATGGAGTCGAGCTTGCGGACGGCCTTCTCTTTGCGCTTGCGGTGCTTGAGGACGCCGGCGGCCTCCTCGATGAAGGCGCGACGGTCCTCCGGCCGCGACTCGAGAATGGCGGCGAGCCGACCCTGACCGACGATGACGTGCATCTCACGGCCGATACCCGAGTCGCTGAGCAGTTCCTGGACGTCCATCAGTCGGCACGAGCTGCCGTTGATCTCGTACTCGCCGGCACCGTCGCGGAACATGCGGCGGGTGATCGAGACCTCGGAGTAGTCGATCGGCAGCGCGCCGTCGCTGTTGTCGATGGTCAGCGTCACCTCGGCCCGGCCCAGCGGGGCGCGGCCGGACGTGCCGGCGAAGATGACGTCCTCCATCTTGCCGCCGCGCAGCGCCTTCGCGCCCTGCTCCCCCATGACCCAGGTCAGCGCGTCGACGACATTCGACTTGCCCGATCCGTTGGGCCCCACCACGCAGGTGATGCCGGGCTCGAAACGCAGAGTCGTCGCCGAGGCGAAGGACTTGAAGCCCTTCAGCGTCAGACTCTTGAGGTGCATGGCGGTTCAGACTACCCAGCCCTGCTCTCTCAGCGTTCGACGAACCCGTCGAGTCCGCCGCGCGCGGATTCCCAGTTGTCCACCACGGTGGTCACCGAGCCCGGGGTGTCACCCGATCGCAGAGCGGCGAGCAGCGCCTCGAGATCAGCTCGATCTCCCTCGGCGACCACGTGCACCCGGCCGTCGGACGTGTTGGTCGCTGATCCGACGAGCCCGAGTTCCAACGCGCGCGACCGCGTCCACCAGCGGAAACCGACGCCCTGGACACTGCCGTGGACCCACGCGCTCAGCCGTTCGAGGTCGACTGCCGTCACTCCTCGACCTCGATACGGAGGTCCACCTCGGTGCCCGCCTTCAACGTGCGCCCCACCGTGCACACCTTGTCGACTGCCTTGGTGACGACGGTGAGCAACCGTTCCCTGGCCTCCGGATCGAGGGCGCTGAGGTCGACCGTCAGCACCTCCTCGAGCCGCGGGTAGCGCTCCTCGTCACGATCGGCGACGCCCGACACCCGGACGGTCGCGTCGTAGTCGTCACCGAGCCGGCGGGCGAGGGGACGATCGGAGCTCATGCCCGTGCATGCCGCGAGAGCGATCTTGAGCAGCTCACCGGGAGTGAAGACACCCTCGACGTCCTCGGACCCGATGAGCACTTCGGCACCGCGCGAACTCTTGCCGGTGTAACGACGTGTCCCGGTGCGATCGACCCACAGTTCAGCCATGGATCGAGTCTAGTCAGCGGCGACCGAGACCGTCCGCGGCCAGGTCCTTCGCCAGTCGTTCGGCGGCCGAGACGAGCAGTGGCACATAGTCGTTCGCGGTGTCGGGGGTGACGCGGGCGGACGGGCCCGCGATCGAGATCGCGGTGAGTGTCGGGGCGCCGATCACCGGAACCGCGAAGCACCGCACCCCCACTTCCTGCTCCCCCTCGTCCACGGAGTACCCGCGCTCGCGGATCACGGCGAGATCTGCGAGGAGCGCCGCGGGTGTGGTGTGAGTGTTGACCGTCTTCGGCGCCATCCCCGTCCGGGCGAGCAGTGCGAGCACCTCCTCGTCGGGCAGCTGCGCGAGCAACGCCTTTCCCACCCCGGTGCTGTGCGGGAACACGCGCTGACCCACCTCGTTGAACATGCGCATCGCATGCTCGGACGGCACCTGCGCGACGTACACGGCCATGTCGTCCTCGAGGAACGCCATGTTGGACGTCTCGTGCGTGATCGACACGAGCTCCGCCAGATAGGGACGAGCCCACGAGCCGATGAGCTTGGCGGATCGCTCACCGAGGGCGATGAGCCGTGTCCCCAGGGCGTACCGGCGCGACGGGAGTCGGCGTGCGTATCCCAGCGCCACCAGGGTCTTGAGCAGACGGTGGATGGTCGGCATCGGCAGCTCGGCCGCCTCGGCCAGCTCGCTGACACCGACCGAACCGCCCGCACCGGCCATGATCTCGAGAAGGTCGAACGCGCGCTCGACCGACTGCACGCCGCCACTGGACTCCATGCCGCCGAGCCTATTCCACCAGGCGGAAGAAACGGCTCATTCACTTCGCTCGACCACGATGGGTGGTGCCGCTGCGACCACCGACGGCGACGACCGTCGACCGGCAGTGATCTCGTTGAAGAAGATGTTGAGGATCACCGCGACGATGCTCGCCGCGCTGATTCCCGAGTCGAACACCACGTGCACCCACTCCGGGAACGCCGACCAGAATCCGGGCACGGCGATGGGAAGCACGCCGAATCCGATGGCCACGGCCACGATCACGAGATTCAGGTTGCCGTCGAAGTCGACCTTCGACAGGGTGCGAATGCCGCTCGCCGCCACCGAACCGAACAACACGATGCCGGCGCCGCCCAGCACGGGCAGTGGTACCGCGGCGACGAGACGTCCGAGGACGGGAAACAACCCGAGCACCAGCAGGACCGATCCACCGGCGGCGACCACGAACCTGCTCTTGATGCCCGTCACCGCCACGAGGCCGACGTTCTGTGCGAAGGCACTCGCGGGGAACGTCCCGAAGATCGGGGCAACGGTGGTGGCGAGCATGTCGGCCCGGAGACCGTCCCCGACGCGGCGGGAATCGACGTCGGTGCCGACGATCTCGCCCACCGCGAGGATGTCGGCCGTCGTCTCGGTCATGATCACCAGGATGACCACGACCATCGAGATGATCGCCCCGATCTGGAAGACGGGCGTCCCGAAGGCGAACGGCTCCGGGACACTGAAGATCGCGCCCGTGCCCACGTCACCGAAGTCGGCCTCGCCGACGAGCGACGCGACGATCGTGCCGACGACGATGCCGATCAGGATGGACAGGCGCGACACTGTGCCCTGCGCGAACCGGCTGACGACGAGGACGACGAGGAGACTGACACCGGCCAACCCGATGTTCGAGGTCGACCCCCAGTCCGGCGCGGACTCCGTCCCACCCATGGCCCACCGACAGGCCACGGGCAGCAACGAGATTCCGATGACCGTGATGATGGTGCCGGTGACCACCGGTGGGAAGAAGCGGACGATCCTGCTGAAGAACGGTGTGACGAGGATGCCGATGGCACCGGCGGCGATGATGGCGCCGAACACCGCGTTCAGCCCACCGGGCCCACTCGCGACGGCCACCATCGTGGACACGGAGGCGAACGAGATTCCCTGCACGAGAGGTAGCTTGGCGCCCACGAACGGCAACCCGAGTGTCTGCAGCATAGTCGCCGCGCCGCTGACGAACAGGGCCGCCGACACCAGGATCGCGATGTCGGTACCGGACAGACCGGCGGCGCCGCCGACGATGAGCGGAGGCGCGATGACCCCGCCGTACATCGTCAGGATGTGTTGCAGGCCGTAAACGTACGTCTTGCCGAGACTCAGCCGCTCGTCTTCCGGACGGGCGGGATCGTGCGCTGCGCGTGTCATCGCCGTCTCCTAGCAGAATCCGGGGACGGTGTCCCACGCCCGGCCGGCGTCGGGGGCGTCGTCACGTTCGACGGTGGCCTCGATGAGCCCGTAGGGCCGGTCCGCGGCGTAGAACACCTCGCCGGGGTTGTCGAGCCCGAACGGTTCCAGGTCGACGAGGAAGTGGTGTTTGTTGGGCATCGAGAATCTGATCTCGCCGATCTCGGGATGCGCCTCCAGAACTTTCGTCCCCATCTGGAACAGGCTCTGCTGCAACCCCAGTGAATGCACCGTCGCGAAGGTCTCGAGCATGATGGAGCGGACGTCGGTGAACGTCTTGTCGAAATCGAGCTCGGTGGTGAGGTACCGCCACCGTGCACTCACCGAGGTGGCGAGGATGCGATCCGTCGTCTCCTGCAGAGTGGTGTATCTGTCGGTGGGGAAGCCCCAGAACTCCGAGCCCGTCGACTTGAGCACCACGAGATCGCTGAGGCCCGAGACGATCCAGGTGTCGTCGCCGTCCACGGTCACGATGGTGGTGCGCTTCTCGTCGCCGGCACGGACGAAGGAGTGATCGTGCCCTTCCGGTCCCGTCGGGATGCGGTCCCACGAGTACTGCTCTATCTCCCAGCGGCCGCCGGTGATCCAGTCGAAATCGGTCGTGAAGTGCCGCCCGAGACGCAGCGCGAACTCCTCGATGGCACCGATCCCGTGGCGTGCGAACGCGTACACGGTGTTCTTCTGTGTGTCGGTCGCGACGACACGACCGTTGTCGCCGTCGGTGTGCGCCGCGGACAGATCTCCTCGCAACTGCGACGTGACCGAGATGTCGGTGATGCGGTGGCGCGGGGTCTCCCTGTCGATGCGCACGAGGCGGCATTCGGCCTTGCCGTACTGGTTGGCTCCGAGAACGATCGTGCTCATGTCTAGCTCCCTCGATAGGTCGTGTACGCGAACGGGCTGAGAAGGATCGGTACGTGGTAGTGCTCGTCGGCGGAACGGATGTCGACGGCGATGTCGATCCGTGGATAGAAGGTCGGACGGCCCCCGCGCGTGAAGTAGGACGCGGTGTCGAAGGTCAGCCGGTAGACGCCCGGTTCGAGGCGGGCGGGACCGAGATCGGTGATGCGCCCCTGCGCGTCCGTCACGCGCGAGGCCAGGGTCACGCCGTCGCGTTCACGCACCAGTACCACCGACACGCCCTGTGCGGGAACACCATCGGCTGCATCGAGTACGTGCGTCGTGACGTGAGCGGGCTCGGTCACAGGACACCCGGTCCCAGGAGCCGCACAGCGGCGATCTGACGCAGAGCGTCCTCGATCTCGCGGAGTTCGGTCGACTCGTCGTGACCCAGCCGCCGATCGAGCTCGGCGAGCACGTCGGCAGCACTCCGGCCGGCCGCTCTGACGAGGAACACTCGACCGAATCGCGATTCGTACTCCTCGTTGCCGGCGGCGAGCCGAGCGCCGACCCGCGCATCGGAGCTGTCCACGCCGGACTGCTCCGAGCGTGCGAACGCGGCGCCGGCGCCGTCACCGACGGGCCGGTCCCCGATGCGCGGATGGTGCCGGAGCGCACCGTCGATCTCGGCGGGCGTGAACGGGGCGGCCACCGACATCACCGCGGTGTGCAGCGATCTCTCGTCCGCGAAGGGCGTCAGCGCGAGCAGCGCCCGGCCCCACCGGGGGATGTCGAGGCAGTGTCGGAGGTGCTCTTCTCCGCCATCATTCGCGGGGGTCTTGAATTCCGTATCGCGAAACAGCAATTCCATAGAACGAAGAGTGACAGCGGTCACACGCGCTGTCAACCCTCGATCCGCAGCGCCTCGCACGGCGCGGTCCAGGGGTTGACATCCCCACTGTGACCCGTGACACTCGACGCATCCGCGGAATAATTATTCCACAATACGGATTCTGGAGGTCCATTCGATGGCTCGACTCTTCTGCAACGGCGACGCTATGCGTGGTGGCGTTCTGCACCACAACGTCGCCGCCCACACCTTCCTCGGCACCGTGCGCACCACACCCGACTACCGCTTCTACTCGGTACGGGACGAGTTCCCGGCCCTGGTGCTCGCCCCGGACGGCGGCGCCGCCATCGAGGGTGAGCTGTACGACGTCCCGATGAACGACATCCGCGCTCGGTTCCTGCCCGACGAGCCACCCGAGCTCGAACTAACGGTCGTGCAGCTCGAGAACGGTGATTCCGTTCTCGCCGTGGGTCTTCGGCCCGGCATACTGCTCGACGACCACACGGGCCTGACCGACATCACCGCCGCCGGCAGCTGGCGGCGGTATTGCGGGCTCACCGCCCCGTCGTCCGGCGACGTCTCGTGAGCGGCGGCGAGACGTGGACGTACGCGGTCAACTGCTCGATCCTGTTGACCGAGGTGCCCCTCCTCGAACGCCCTCGGCTCGCTCGGGATCTCGGCTTCGACGCCGTCGAGTTCTGGTGGCCCTTCGCCTCTCCCGTGCCCGCCGACCGCGAGGTGGACGCCTTCGTCACCGCGGTCGAGGATGCCGGGGTCCGACTGACCGGGCTGAACTTCGCCGCGGGCGACATGCCGGCCGGTGATCGGGGAATCCTGTCAGACCCGGCACAGATCGCGGCGTTCCGCGACAACATCGACGTCACGGTCGGAATCGGTGAGCGACTCGGTACCCGAGCGTTCAACGCGCTCTACGGCAATCGGCTGGAGGGGGTCGATCCCGTCGAACAGGACCGCGTCGCCACCGACAACCTGGTGGCCGCCGGCACCGCCGTCGCCCGACTCGGTGGAGTCGTCCTGATCGAGCCGGTGAGCGGAGCTCCCGCCTACCCGCTGACGACGGCCGCGGACGCGGTCGCCGTGATCGACCGGGTCGCCGCCCGCGGCGTCGACTCGCTCCGACTGCTCGCCGACCTGTACCACCTCGACGTCAACGGTGACGACGTCGCCGCGGTCATCGACACCCGGGCCGCCCTGATCGGACACGTCCAAATTGCTGACGCGCCCGGTCGCGGTGCACCCGGCAGCGGCGCCCTCGATCTGGACGCGCACCTCGCGCGCCTCGCCGAGAACGGCTACCGCGGTGTCATCGGACTCGAATACAAGGCCGCTCGGGACACCGCCTTCGACTGGCTCACCCACTCGCACTCCACGTAAGGATCCGCCATGAGCACCATCGCATTCATCGGACTCGGCATCATGGGCAGCCCCATGGCCGTCCACCTCGCACAGGCCGGCCATCAGGTGGTCGGGTACAACCTCACACCCGACCGCACCGCACCACTGGTCGAGGCCGGCGGCACCGCGGCCGAGTCGATCGCCAAGGCGGTGACCGGCGCGGACGTCATCGCGGTCATGGTGCCCGACTCCCCCGACGTCCAGGACGTCCTCACCGGCGAGGGCGGGGTGTTCGACAACGCACCTGCAGACGCCCTGATCATCGACTTCTCCAGCATCCGACCGGACGTCACCAGCGCGCTGGCGCAGGAGGCCCGGTCACGAGGGTTCCGCATCATCGACGCGCCGGTGTCCGGCGGTCAGGCCGGCGCCGAGAACCGGGCCCTGTCGATCATGGTGGGCGGCACCGCCGAGGACGTCGAGTCGGCCAGGCCCATTCTCGACGTGGTGGGCTCGACCGTCGTCCACGTCGGACCCAACGGCTCCGGGCAGACCGTCAAGGCCGCCAACCAATTGATCGTGGCCGGCAACATCCAGGTGCTCGCGGAGGCGATCGTCTTCCTCGAGGCCTACGGCGTCGACATGCGCGCCGCCGTCGAGGTTCTCGGGGGCGGCCTCGCCGGATCGGCAGTCCTGAAGCAGAAGGCACAGAAGATGCTCGACCGATCGTTCGAGCCCGGGTTCCGGATCGACCTGCACCACAAGGACCTCGGCATCGTCGGCTCCGCGGCACGCGAGGCGGGTGTCGTCACGCCGATGGGTGCCCTGCTCGCCCAGCTGATGGCGTCGGCACGCGCGAACGGTGACGGCGGACTCGACCACTCGGCCCTGTTCCGCGGCGTCGAGCAGCTGTCCGGGAAGGCGAGCCGATGACCCGCATGCGCGCGGCCGACGCCGCGGTGAAGATTCTCGAACTCGAGGGCGCCACCACCGCGTTCGGTCTGCCCGGCGCCGCGATCAACCCCTTCTACTCGGCCATGCGGGCGCACGGCGGCATCCGGCACGTGCTGGCCCGCCACGTCGAGGGCGCGTCCCACATGGCGGAGGGGTTCACGCGGGCGAAGGCCGGAAACATCGGCATCTGCATCGGCACCTCCGGGCCCGCCGGCACCGACATGATCACCGGTCTCTACTCCGCGATGGCGGATTCCGTTCCCGTACTGGCCATCACGGGCCAGGCACCGGTGGCCCGACTGCACAAGGAAGACTTCCAGGCCGTCGACATCGCGTCGATCGCCGCACCGGTGACGAAGATGGCCATGACGGTCCTCGAGCCCGCGCAGGTGCCCGGCGCTTTCGCGCAAGCGTTCCACCTGATGCGGTCCGGGCGCCCGGGGCCCGTCCTGATCGACCTGCCCATCGATGTGCAGATGGCCGAGATCGAGTTCGACCCCGACACGTATCAGTCACTGCCGGTGCACAAGCCGCGTGCCTCGCGGGCACAGGCGGAGAAGGCGATCGACATGCTGCTCGCCGCCGAGCGACCGTTGATCGTCGCCGGCGGAGGCATCGTCAACGCCGCCGCATCGGACCTCCTGGTCGAGTTGGCCGAGATCCTGAACGTCCCCGTGATCCCCACGCTGATGGGCTGGGGCACCATTCCCGACGATCATCGCCTCGCCGCGGGGATGGTCGGGCTCCAGACCTCGCACCGTTACGGCAACGCGACGCTGCTCGCCTCGGACTTCGTCATCGGCATCGGGAACCGGTGGGCCAACCGACACACCGGTGGCCTGGACACCTACCGCGGGACGCGGACGTTCGTCCACGTCGACATCGAGCCGACTCAGATCGGACGGGTGTTCGCCCCCGACTACGGCATCATCTCGGACGCTGCGGCAGCACTGGAACAGTTCGTGGCCGTCGCACGTGACCGCCGCGCGGCCGGTGCGCTCCGCGACCTCACGGGCTGGGTGGAGGAGTGCGCGACGCGGAAGCGGACCATGCAGCGTCGCACGCACTTCGACGACGTCCCGATCAAGCCGCAGCGCGTGTACGAGGAGATGAACCGCGTCTTCGGCCGGGACACCCGCTACGTCACGACGATTGGGCTGTCGCAGATCGCGGGCGGACAGTTCCTGCACGTGTACGAGCCGCGCAACTGGATCAACTGTGGCCAGGCCGGTCCACTGGGGTGGACGATCCCCGCCGCGCTCGGTGTGGTCGCGGCGGACCCGAGCACCCCCGTCGTGGGTCTCTCGGGCGACTACGACTTCCAGTTCATGATCGAGGAGTTGGCCGTCGGCGCGCAGTTCAACCTGCCCTACGTGCACGTGCTGGTGAACAATTCGTACCTCGGTCTGATCCGACAGGCCCAGCGTGCCTTCGACATGGACTTCTGTGTGCAGCTCGGTTTCGACAACATCAATCACCACGACCCGGTCGACGGTGAACCGGGCATCCCCAAGGGCTACGGCGTCGATCATGTCGCCGTCGCGGAGGGGCTGGGCTGCAAGGCGTTGCGCGTCACCGACCCGGATGCGATCGCGGACGCACTCGCCTCGGCCCGCACCCTGGCGGCCGAGCACAAGGTCCCCGTCGTCGTCGAGATCGTGTTGGAGCGCGTCACGAACATCGCGATGGGCACCGAGCTGGACAATGTCGGCGAGTTCGAGGATCTCGCGCGATCGTCCGCCGATGCACCCACGGCACTGCTGATGTTGGACTGAGGATGCCGCGCGTTCTCCTCTCGCCCGACAAGTTCAAGGGATCGGCGACGGCGATCGAGGTCGCCGATGCCCTGGCCGAGGGCATCGCGACCGCCGCACCGTCGTGGGACGTCGTGCGACTGCCGGTGGCGGACGGCGGCGACGGCACGGTCGACGCCGCCGTCGCCGCCGGGTGGGACCGCGTGCCCGTGTCCACGACCGGTCCGACGGGCACGCCTGTCGACTCCTCGTACGCGCGGCGGGGAGCCACCGCGGTCGTCGAACTCGCGTCGACGGTGGGACTGTCGCTACTGCCCGGCGGTGCCCCGAACGCGTTGGACACCAGTACTTTCGGACTCGGGACGGTCATCCGACACGCTCTCGGCGACGGCGCCCGGACCATCGTCATCGGGCTGGGCGGCAGCGCCTCCACCGACGGCGGCGCCGGTATGCTCCGCGGACTGGGTGTGCGTATCCTCGACGCCCGTGGCCGTGGGATCACCGGCGGCGGTGAGGCGTTACGCGAGGCGGCGACGTTGGATCTCGACGCGATGACGTCCGCGGTGGCCGGTGTCTCCTTCCAACTCGCGTGCGACGTCGACAATCCACTGCTCGGCCCTGCGGGCGCCACCGCCGTGTACGCACCACAGAAGGGCGCCGGCCCGGACGCAGTGCGTGTCCTCGAGCAGGCGATGACGCGATGGGCGGAGGTCGCGGGCGCTGCCCACGCCGATCGGCCCGGTGCGGGCGCAGCCGGCGGAACTGCCTTCGGCGCGATGGCAGTGCTCGGAGCGACGGTGCGGTCCGGAATCGACACCGTGCTCGACCTGGTCGACTTCCGTCGCCGACTGGCGTCGGCGGACCTCGTGGTCACCGGTGAGGGATCGCTGGACGAGCAGAGCCTGCACGGCAAAGTCCCGGTCGGCGTCGCCCACGTCGCCCGCGACGAAGGCATCCCGGTGATCGCCGTCGCCGGCCGAATCACGCTCGCACCCGATCGCCTACCCGACCACGGCATCGTCCGCTCCTACTCGCTCGCCGATCTCGAACCCGATCTCGCCGCGTCGATGCGCCGCGCTCCGACGCTGCTCCGGCGGATCGGCGCGACCATCGCCACCTCGTACCTCACCGAAGGAGTTTCATGACCACCGCTGCGTTCACCGCCCATGTCGACCTCGCCTCCCGCGCCCTGGGAGGAAGCGTCAGCGCGGCGAACGACGAACTGTTCGCCCAGCGGGAGAACCTGATCCGGCCGGAACCCCCGTTCTTCGATCCCCACGACTTCGGGCACAAGGGCAAGGTCTACGACGGGTGGGAGACCCGTCGCCGCCGGGACGACGGACACGACTGGGCGATCGTTCGACTCGGTGCCGCCGGCATCGTGCACGGCGTCATCGTCGACACGGCACACTTCCTCGGCAACTACCCGCCGTTCGTGTCCGTCGACGGAGCCTGCGTCGAGGGCCACCCGTCGAGCGAGGAGCTGGAGAAGGCCGACTGGCACACCCTCGTCGAGAGATCGCCGGCACTCGGCGGCACCGCGAACGCCTACAGCGTCGACGATCATCACCGGTGGACACATGTGCGCCTCAACATCTTTCCCGACGGGGGCGTGGCCCGACTCCGGGTGCACGGCGAGGTGGTCCCGGACCCGAGGTTCCTGACGGGGACGGTCGACCTGCTCGCCGCGGAGAACGGCGCTGTCCTGACGGAGTGCTCCGACGCGTTCTACTCCTCGCCGGCCAACATCATCATGCCGGGCCGCGCCCGCAACATGGGTGAGGGCTGGGAGAACGCGCGACGACGACACGGAGGCAACGACTTCGCGGTGTTCGCGATGGCGGCCGCCGGCGTTCCCCGCCACCTCGAGGTGGACACGAGCTACTACGTCGGTAATGCCCCCGGGTGGGTCCGTGTCACCACCGTGGACGCGCGCACCGCCGACGTCCACGACGAGGGCGCGTGGCACGAACTGCTACCGCGAACGGCCGTCGCTCCGGACACACGGCACCGGTTCGCCCTGGATACCTCGCCTGCCGCGACGCACCTGCGTCTGGACGTCTACCCGGACGGCGGACTGTCGCGGCTGCGGCTGTTCGGTGAGCTCGACGACGCCTCGGCCACCGCGGCCCGCGAACGCTGGTCGTCCTCGCGTCCCACCGAGTAGCCGAGTTGTGTGCAGTGATCCGCGGTGGGCGCGGATCACTGCACACGATCGACGAACGCGCGGATCTCCGCGATCACGTCGCCGGGACGCTCGGTCAGGTCGCGCCAGGTGTAGCGCAGCACCGTCCACGACGCGCTCAGCACGTTCTGCCGGATACGGTCACGGTGGAAGGCCGCGCTGTCGGAGTGGAATGCCCACCTGTCGATCTCGATCGCCAAGCGCTGCAACGGGAACGCGATGTCGAGCACGTACCCGCCGAACGGATGGTTCACCACCCACCCGCGGAGCCCGGATACGGTGAGCAGGCGAACAACGAGTCGCTCCGCCTCCGATCGAGCGCCGGACTCGGCCGCCCGCAACAACCGCTCTGCTTCCGTGCTGCCGTGTCGTCCGCGATTGCGGTCCTGCGCCCGCCGTAGGCCCAGAAGAGTCGCGTGCCGCTGCAGCTGCCGGTCCATGACCTCCTGGCCGAGAACGACGGATGCCTCGAGCACCGTCAGCGCCAGACCGGAGACGCGGACACGGCGGACCTCGACGATGTCTGCCGCATCGAGAGTGCGGCGGCGCAACCGAACCCCCGGCGCGGGGCGTCCCGACGCGGTGAGCGGAACGGTGACCTCGACCAGCGGCGAGAGATGCGTCGTCAGGCCCAACCAGAACGCGGCGCTCGTCCCGGTGAGCACTCCGCTGGTGGTCGACCACACTGCGCACCGCACCCGCGCTGTGTCGGTGAACGGTCGGTCGAGGGCGACGTACACGCCGGGACTCACCCGTCGCCACCGTCCCGAGCGGACTCGTCGTTCGAGAGCGTCCGAGCTCAGGCCGGCAGCTCGAGCGTGTGCGGACGTGACCACGCCGTCCTGAGCCGCGAGCAGTCTGTCGATCACGAGTGGTTCGACGCGCAGGGCGGCACGGTCGTTCCCGGTCCGCCTGTGTGCAGTGATCCGCGCCCACCGCGGATCACTGCACACAACTCGGCTACGCCTGACGACGGTCGGGCACGGTCGCGTGGTGGATCGGGCCGTCCCCGAGTGTCAGGGACATGCCACTGCCGCCGCGCCGCGCTGCCACGAACTCCGCCGCGATGGCCACCGCGGTCTCCTCGGGTGTACTCGCACCCAGGTCGAGGCCGACGGGTGACCGCAGTCGAGACAGTTCGGTCTCGGTCATCCCCACCTCGCGCAGCCGTGCCAGCCGGTCACGGTGGGTCCGCCTCGATCCCATCGCCCCGACGAACGCCACCGGCAACCTGAGCGCGACCTCGAGCAGCGGCACGTCGAACTTCGCGTCGTGGGTCAGGACGCACACCACCGTGCGCGCGTCGACCTCGGTGCGCGCGAGATAGGAGTGCGGCCATTCGGCGATCACCTCGTCGGCGTCCGGAAACCGTGCCCGTGTGGCGAACACCGGGCGCGCGTCGCACACCGTCACGCGGTAGCCGAGGAAGGTACCGAGCCGGGCCAGAGCGCCGGCATGATCGATGGCACCGAAGACGAGCAGTCGCGGCGGCTCGGCATACGACGCGACGAACATCTCCACACCGGGTCGGCAACGAACGGAACGGATTCCGGTGGACCCGGTGTCCAGCATGGCGCGGGCCTCGTCGACCGCGATGCGGTCGATGTCGGCGAAGCCGGTCGATCCGACGTGCCGGTCCGGCCGCACGGCCAGGACCGTGCCGACGGAGTCGAGGAGCTGAACGGTGGCGACGGCGCCGTCGAACGACCGCAGGACCGCGGGGTCGGGCGCCGGCGAGACGAACACCTCGATCTCGCCCCCGCAGGTGAGACCGACGGCGAACGCGTCGTCGTCGCTGTAGCCGAAACTCCGGCGGACCGCGACGCCGGTCTCCAGGACCTCCTCGCAGAGCGCGTAGACGGCACCCTCGACGCAGCCGCCCGACACGCTGCCCACCACCTGTCCGTCGGAGGCGACGGCCATCGCGGCACCGGGTGACCGGGGCGCGCTGCCCGAGACGGCGACGACGGTCGCGACGGCGTACGCCAGTCCCGCGTCGTGCCAGGCCATCAACCGGTCCGCGATGTCCCGCATCAGGAGATGCCCAGCGCTTCCTCGATGGGGTGCAGTGCGAAGTACACGACGAACACCGCGCTCATGACGTACAGCAGCCAGTGCGTCTGCCGCACCTTTCCCTTGGCCAGGCGGATGATCGTGTAGGACAACACCCCTGCCGCCACACCGACCGTGATCGAGTACGTGAAGGGCATGAGCACGATGGTCAGGAAGGCCGGGATCGCGATCTCGGTGTCCTCCCAGTCGATCTTGCGGACGTGGGTCATCATCAACGCGCCGACGAGTACCAGCGCGGGAGCGGCCGCGCCGACCGGGACGACGCCGGCGAGTGGTGTGAAGAAGATGAGGCTGGTGAGCAGTCCACCGGTGACCACGCTGGCCAGTCCCGTGCGAGCACCCTCCGCGACTCCGGCGGCCGATTCGACCACCGCGGTGTTGGCGGATCCGTTGATCGCGCCGCCGAGGATGGCGCCGATGCCGTCGACGGTGAGGATACGGCTCAGTCCGGGCAGCCGGCCCTGCTTGTCGACGAGACCGGCTTCCTCGCCCACTCCGAGGATGGTTCCCATGGCGTCGAAGAAGCCCGAGAGCACCAGCGTGAACAACACGACCGACGCGGTGACGACGCCGGCGCGGGCGAAGCCGCCGAACACGTCCACCTCGAACAGCAGGTCGAATCGCGGTGTGGCGACGATGGAATCGGGTACCGAGGGCACCACGGGACCCCATGCGCGTGGGTCGATGTCGACCACGGAGTTCAGCACGATGGCGAGGTTGGTAGCGACGAAGATGCCGATGAGCATCGCACCGGGGACGCGCCGGACGAACAGCACCATCATGACCACGAGGCCGACGCAGAACACGAGGACCGGCCAGCCTGCGAGCTTGCCGAAGATACCGAGTGTGACTGCGGTGGAGGCGTTGTCGCCGTAACCGACGAACCCGGCGTCGACGAGACCGATGAGAGCGATGAACGCTCCGATGCCCACTCCGATGGCCTGCTTCAGCACGCGCGGGATCGCGTCCATGATGAGTTGGCGGACACCGGTCAGCGCGAGGACGACGATGATGACACCTTCGAGGACGACGAGACCCATGGCCTGGGGCCAGGTCATGAACGGCGCGGCCTGGAACACCACGATCGGCGTCACTCCCAGCCCTGCCGCCATGGCGAGCGGCGCATTGCCCACCACGCCCATCAGCACGGTCGTCAGCCCCGCCGACAGCGCGACCATGGTGCTCAACTGTGCCGGGTCGAGGGTCGCACCGGTGACGTCCTGCGCGTCGCCGATGATGAGCGGGATCAGCACGATCAGGTAGGCCATCGCGACGAACGTCGTGATGCCGCCGCGGATCTCACGGGTGATCGTGGAGCCGCGCATCGTGATGGAGAAGAAGGTGTCGAGTCGGGAGCGGCGTCCGCCGCTGCCCACCGTCGTCGCGGGATCGAGTTTCGTCATGAGGTCAGGGCCTTCCCGGGTCCGTGATGTGTTCGGGTCGTATCGGTACTCGTGTGAGGGCGAGACCGGTGGCGTCGCGAACGGCAGCGACGACTGCGGGGGTGGAGGACAGGGTCGGAGGCTCGCCGGCGCCGCGAAGGCCGTACGGCGCCAGCGGGTCCGGGTTCTCCAGGATGTCGAGCTTCATCGGCGGCATGTCGAGGATGGTGGGGATGAGGTAGTCGGTGAACGACGGGTTCTTCACCAGCCCGTCCACGACGACGATCTCCTCCATCAGGGCGAGGCCCAGTCCCTGAGCCGATCCGCCGTGGATCTGCCCCTCGAGGGAGAGCCGGTTGAGGATCTTGCCGACGTCCTGGACGGCGGCCATCTCGACCACCTTCACCAGACCGAGCTCGACGTCGACGTCGACCACCGCGCGGTGCACGCACAGCGCGAGCTGGGTGTGGCTCGCACCCTGCCCGGTCACCGGATCCATGCCGGTGGTGGGACGGTGGTGGAACTCGCGGGTCTGCTCGACCACTCGGTCGCCGAGAACGTCCTCGATCGTGGCCAGGACGCCGTCGGTGCGTGAGACGACCTTGCCGCCGTCCAGAGTCAGGTCCGTCGCGGCGCGACCGAGATGCAGTCCGGCGAGGACGAACACGGCCTCCCGGACCGCCTCGCACGCGGCCTTCACCGCGCCGCCGGTCATGTAGGACTGGCGGGACGCGGACGACGAGCCCGAGTTCCCGACGGTGGTGTCGGCCGGGTGGATCGTCACGCGCGACACCCCCAGCTCGGTGCGGGCGATCTGCGCCTCGAGTGTCACCAGGCCCTGGCCCACCTCGGCGGCGGCCGTGTGCACCAGAGCGGTGACCTCGCCGCCGATGACCTCGAGTCGGACCCGCGCCGTCGAGTAGTCGTCGTAGTTCTCGGAGAAGCAGATGTTCTTGAGTCCCACGCCGTAGCCGACTCCCCGCACGACGCCCTCACCGTGCGTGGTCTGCGACGCGCCTCCGGGAAGATTGCGGATGTCGGAGGTGTCCAGTGGCGCGGGCATGGGCATCGCCTCGGCCCGGAGGAGCATCTCGGCGAGGGGCGCGGGAGCCTCGATCACCTGACCGGTGGCGAGGAGCGAACCCTGAGCGACGGCATTGACGCGGCGGACCTCGACCGGGCTCAGACCGCACGCCTCGGCGAGCTGGTCCATCATCGACTCGTACGCGAAACATGCCTGCACCGCGCCGAATCCGCGCATCGCGCCGCACGGCGGGTTGTTCGTGTAGACGCCGTACGCGTCTATCTCGATGTTCGGGATCACGTACGGTCCCACGCCCAGCGACGCAGCGTTGCCGACGACGTTCAGCGTGGCCGACGTGTAGGCGCCGCCGTCGAGGATGATCTCGACGTCCGCGAACAACAGCCGGCCGTCGCTCGTGGCGCCGTACTCGTAGTGCATCTGCGCCGGGTGCCGGTGCACATGCCCGAAGAACGACTCGTAGCGGTTGTAGACCATCCGGACCGGCTTGCCCGTGTACATCGCGAGCATGGCCGCGTGGATCTGCATGGACAGGTCCTCGCGCCCGCCGAACGCTCCCCCGACGCCGGAGAGCGTCATCCTGATCTTCTCCTTCGGCAGTCCGAGGCACGGCCCGATCTGTTCGAGGTCGTTGTGCATCCATTGCGTCGCGACGTACAGGTCCACCCCGCCGTCGTCGCCGGGAACCGCGAGACCCGATTCGGGTCCGAGGAAGGCCTGGTCCTGGATGCCGACCGAGAAGTCGCTGCTGACGATCACGTCGGACCGCACGCGCGCAGAGGCCACGTCGCCGACGCGCACCGGTTGGTGTCGTGCGATTCCGCCGCGCTCCTGCACCTTCGGGTAGGTCGGATCCAGTGCGGCACGGCGGGCGTCGCACAGTGGCTCGAGCACCTCGTAGACCACCTCGATCCGTTCCATCGC
Source organism: Rhodococcus sp. UNC23MFCrub1.1 (assembly GCF_000686025.1). Taxonomy (GTDB): domain Bacteria; phylum Actinomycetota; class Actinomycetes; order Mycobacteriales; family Mycobacteriaceae; genus Rhodococcoides. Next base: position 20,414 of record NZ_JMLQ01000003.1, on the reverse strand, counting down.
CCGGCGCGCGGTCTCGGGGTGATCCGCCGCGACGAGCACGATCGGCTCGCCTTCGTGACGCACCTCGCCGAAGGCGAGGACAGGCTGGTCCCATGTGCCGTCGAGGCCGAAACACGGGCGTCCCGGCACGTCCTCGTGGGTGAGCACGGCCTCCACGCCGGGGAGGGCGAGCGCCGCCGAGATGTCCACGGACACGATGCGCGCGCGGGGATGCGGACTCCGCAGGGTGGCGCCGTGCAGCATGCCGTCGATGAACAGATCGGACGAGTACGCGAACTCTCCCTTGACCTTCAGGGTCCCGTCGGGGCGGAGCGGACTGTCTCCCACGCGTCCGAGGCCCGGTGCGACCACGGGTGCGGGGAAGGCGCCGGGGCGCGTCCGTCCGGGGGCGCTCACAGGACGTCCTTCGCGAGAGCCATGAGACGACGATGTGCGTTCGCTCCCGCCGCCGCCGCCTCGTCCTGCGACACGCTGATCAGCGTGTCGTCCTCCACGATCGTCCGACCGCCGACCATGAGGTGGCCCAGTGGCGGCGTCTGCCCGTACGCGAGCGCGACGACGGGATCGTCTATCGCGGCGAAGAAGCCGTCGGTACGCCAGATCGCGAGGTCGGCGAGCTTGCCCACCTCGAGTGACCCGATCTCGTCCTGCCGGCCGAGGACCGTGGCGCCACCGAGTGTCGCTGCTTCGAGAGCCTGGCGGGCACTCAGCGCGGTCGGCCCGTAGCGTGCCCGCTGCATGTACACGGCCTGACGGATCTCCCCGGCGAGCGAGACCATCTCGGCGGACGCCGATCCGTCCACGCCGAGACCGACCGGCGCGCCGGCGTGCAGCAGATCGGCGACACGGGCGATTCCCGCGCCGAGTCGCGCGTTCGAACTGGGGCAGTGCGCGACGCCGGTACCCGTTGCCGCGAGCGAGGTGATGTCGGAGTCGTGCAGGTGGACGGCGTGGGCGAACCACACGTCGTCACCGAGCCACCCCACCTGTTCCATGTACTGCACGGGGGTGCAGCCCATCTGCGCGAGGCAATGCTCTTCCTCGTCCACCGTCTCGGACAGATGTGTGTGCAGCCGAACATCTTTCGATCGGGCGAGGCTCGCCGATTCGACGAGCAGATCCTTGCTGATCGAGAACGGGGAGCACGGCGCCACGGCAATGCGCAGCATCGACCCGAACGACGCGTCGTGGTGCGTGTCGATCGCGTCCGCGGTGGCGGTCAGGATGTCGTCGAGCTTCTCCACGACCTCGTCGGGCGGGAGCCCGCCGTCCGACACGCCCCGGTCCATCGACCCGCGGCAGGGGTGGAAGCGCACTCCGATCCGCGCCGCCGCGTCGATCTCGGCGGCGAACAGATCGCCCCGTCCCTTCGGGAAGATGTAGTGGTGATCGGTGCTGGTGGTGCACCCGGACTTCGCGAGCCAGCCGAGCCCCGCCAGCGCGGCCCCGCCGACCACCTCGGCGTCCATCTTCGCCCAGGGCCGGTAGAGGGTCACGAGCCACTCGAAGAGGGTGCTGTCCTTCGCCAGTCCCTGCGACGCCCACTGGTACAGGTGGTGATGGGCATTGACCAGACCGGGCGTGACCAGTCCGCCACGCGCGTCGATGATCTCGGCGCCGGGAACGATCGGCGCGGGACCCGCGCCGATCGCGGTCACGAGCGGCCCGTCGACGACGATGTACCCGTGCGGGATCTCGGCACCGACCACGGGTGCGATGTAGGCGTTGGTGACGATGCGAACACTCATCGGGAATCGGCCCTTCGTGAGGCGGCGAGTCGGACGGCGTCGAGAATCTTCTCGTAACCGGTGCAGCGGCAGAGGTTTCCGGCGAGGGCCTCGCGGATCTCCGCATCGGACGGATCGGGCACCCGCTCGACGAGGTCGTGCGCCTGGACCACCAGCCCGGGTGTGCAGAAGCCGCACTGGACGGCGCCGCACTCCACGAAGGCCTTCTGGATCGGACCCAGCGCCTCCCCGTCGGAGAGTCCCTCCACGGTGCGCACGCGTCGACCTTCGACCTGGCCGGCCGCCACCAGGCACGAGCACACCGGCACGTCGTCGAGATAGACGGTGCAGGAACCGCACTCCCCCTGCTCGCACGCGTTCTTCGATCCGGGCAGGCCCATGCGCTCGCGCAACACGTAGAGAAGACTCTCGCCCTCCCACACGTCGTCCGCGCTCTGGTCGGTGCCGTTCACCGTGCAGTTCACTCTCATGCTCACGCCGCCTCTCCGTTGTTCCTGTGGTCGCGCCACGACCAGGCGAGAGTGCGTCTCGCCATGACCGCCAGCGCATGTCGCCGATAATCGGCGGTACCGCGTACGTCGTCGATCGGGCTCGCCGCCTCACGGACCAGGTCGCCGAACCGGCGGGCGACGGCGTCGTCGAGCGGGCCGTCCCAGTCCAGTTCGGCAGCGAGGAACTCCTCGGCGGCGGTGGCCCGCCGCGGCGTCGGGGCGGCCGAACCGATACCCGTCCCGACACGTCGCTCGGCCGGGAACAGGGCGAGCGAGAACGAACACACCGCGATGACCATGGCGTTGCGCGTGCCGACCTTCGAGAAGTACTGCGGCCCGGTGGCCGGCGGCACGTGGAACGCGCGGATCAACTCGTCCGATTCGAGGCAGTGACGCTTGACGCCGACGTAGAACTCCTCGGCCGGAATCATGCGTGTGCCCCGAGCGGCCGACTCGGCCTCGACGATCGCGCCGCAGGCGAGCAGCGGCGCGTGCAGATCGCCGGCGGGGGATGCGCCCCCGAGATTGCCGCCGACCGTCCCCCTGTTGCGGATCTGGGGCGATCCGACCGTGCGCGCGGCCTGCGCGATTCCCGGCAGCCGATCGCCCAGTTCGGCGATGATCCGCACGTACGGCATGCCGGCACCGACGCGGAGCGACCCGTCTGGATTTTCCTCCCAGGTGGTGAGCTCCGTGATCGGGTTCAGGTCGAGCAGCGCCGTCGGTCTGTGCAGATCGAAGTTCATCTCGACCATGACGTCGGTACCCCCCTGCACGGGGACGACATCGGGTCGATCGGCTGCGGCGGCGAGTGCGTCCGCCCAGGTCTGTGGCCGAAGAAAGTCCATGGGAGAAGTACACCCGCCCACCGTCCGGCGGACGAGACGCAGGAACGACAGACTATGACCCGCATCACACGCGAATCACTGTAGGTTCCTCCGAATGAAGGTGCACGACCTACTCGACATGCCCCATCTCGGACTCGACCCCCTCGTGTCCGACGACGGACGAGACACGGTCATCCGATGGGTCGTGACGACCGACATGCTCGATCCCGGTCGGTATCTCGAGGGCGGAGAACTGGTCCTCACCGGACTGATGTGGCACACGAGACCCGAGGATTCGGACGTCTTCGTCCGTGCGATCACCGGTGCCGGCGTCGCCGCACTGGCGGCCTCGTACGACGGCGTGGTGCCCGCCGATCTCGTCGAGTCGTGCCGCCGACACGGGCTGCCCCTGTTCCGGGTGTCCGCCGCCGTGGCCTTCGCGACGATCACGGAGAGCGTGGTGCGCTCGCTCTCGCGCGAGCGCGCGACCGATCTCCGGTCGGTCCTCGACCGGCACCGCCGCCTGGTGTCGGGCGCCGGCGCCGGGGACGGCATCGGGCCACTTCTCGACCTGGTGTCCGAGGACCTCGGACTGGAGTGCTGGGTGCTCACCCCCGGCGGGCGCGTCGTGGCCTCGTCCCATCCGCTTCCCGACGACATCCGTCCCGACGATCTGGCGCACGACTTCCTCACGGCGCGAGCACTTCCCGTGGTGTCCCACGGCCTGTCCCTCCTCGCCGTCGACGGTGACCGGACGTCGCGCGTCGCCGACGCGATGGTGGCCTTCCGCAGCGACTGGCGCAGTTGGACTCCCGAGCGGCTCGCACTCGCCGAGGACGTGGCGTCGATCGTCGCGCTCGAACGTGAGCGCACCGACGACCGCCTCGGGTCGTCCGGACGCTCGGCGCACCAGCTGATCCGCGTGATCACCGCGGGCGGATCGGTCGCGGACACCCTCGCCCAGATGACGGTGGTCGGCCTCGACACCGACGCTTGGTACGCGGTGGTCGCCGCGGCCGTCGCGAGTGGCCCCCTCCGCCCCGGCGAACTCCGGGTGGTCCTGCGCGAGTTGCTCCCGAGCGGCGGCGCGATCGGTGTGACGGACGGTGAGGTGGTCGCGATCGTTCCCACCGACGACGACCTGACGCCGCGAGTGCGGTCGGGGATGGATCGCCTCGGTCCCGGACTTGCCGGAAGCGACGTCTCGCTCGGCGTCAGCGGCGCGGTGACGGCGGGCGAACTCCGCGGCGCCGTCGACGAAGCCAGGTACGCCCGCCGGCTCGCGGCCGGCCGCAGCGACGGGGTCCGCATCGTGGGGCACGACGAACTGGCGGACCTGGTGCTGCTCCTGGCGAGCGTGCCGGACGAGATGAGACGGCTGTTCCGCTCGCGTCTGCTGGATCCGGTCGTGGAGTACGACGACCGCCATCAGAGCGATCTCGTCCCGACTCTGCGAGCCTTCCTCGACTGCAACGGATCGTGGACGGCGTGCTCGACCCGGCTGCACCTGCACGTCAACTCGGTGCGCTACCGCATCCAGCGTATCGAGGAACTCACCGGTCGGGATCTCTCCGGACTCGAGGACCGCGTGAACTTCTATCTGGCACTGCGGATGTCGTGACGGCCGGGATCAGATCATGTCCTTGCGCGCCAACCATCGCATGATCGGCCAGCCGAGGAACACCGGGATCCAGCACGTGAGCACGCGATAGAGCAGAACGGACGGCACCGCGATGGTGGCGGGCAACCCGAACGCCGCCAGACCGCCGATGAGAGCGGCTTCCACGGCGCCGATGCCACCCGGCGTCGGGGCTGCGGAGGCGAGCGTCCCACCGATCATCGTGACGATGGTGACCGTGATGAAGGTGGTTCCCCCGCCGAACGCCTCGATGCTCACCCACAGCGCGAAGGCAGCACCGAGAGTGGTTGCGGCGCAGCCCAGCACGATGACGGTGAAGCGTGCCGGATGCCGCACGAGCTCCGAGAGGTCCGAGTAGACCTCCGCGAGCTGAGGCCGCACCGCGGTGCGCAGGAAGCGCCGCAGGGTGGGCACGAACAGGAAGGCGCCGAGGGCGCCGAACGCGACACCGGCGATGAGGTACAGGATCGTGGCGCTCGGGACGAAGCGGGACAGGTCGGCGGACTGGCCCGCCGCGACGCTGAACACCACGAGCAGCGTCACGTGCGAGATCACCTGCACCAGTTGCTGCAGAGCTACCGCGGCGGTCGAGCGCGTGAGCGTCAAACCGCCCTTCTGCAGGAAGCGGACGCTCAGCGCCAGTCCGCCGACACCCGCCGGAGTCGTCGTCGCCGCGAACGTGTTGGCCACCTGCATGATCGTCGTGTTCAGGAAACCCACGGCGCCCGAGGCGCACGCCCACAGCGCCGCGGCCGCTCCGAAATAGGTCGCGGCGGAGATCGCGAGACCGAGCAGTGCCCACCACCAGTTGATCGAGGCCAGCTCGGAGGCGAAGGTCGGGACCTGACTGATGAACGGATACGCGACGTAGACCAGCGCGATGAGCAGGACCAACTGCACGACCTGGTTACGCGAGAACCGCGTCACCTGCTCGGTGGCGATCGCCGAGGTCCCGGTCCGGGCCAGCACCGTGTCCCGCGTCGCCGTGAGCACCCCCTTGGCGTCGTGCACCGCCCGGCGCACGCGGGTCGGGATGGCGGACGGCGTCAGCCGGCGTGAGGCGGTGAGAACGTCCGCCGGGCCGAGCCTGTCGATCGCGGCGTCGACGGCGACGTCGGGCCCGTACAGCGATGCGGTGGTCAGCATCAGCTGCGCGGCGTCCGAGTGCAACTGGGCCTGCGACGCGCCGAGTTCCGCGGTGTCGAAGCCACCGAGCAACGCGGTGCCGTCCTCGTCGATCCGGATGTCGTCGACCCGGAGGTCTCCGTGCGAGATCTGCCGGGAGCGCAGCACTCCCAGAGTCCGCCACAGTGCGTGCGCATCCTCCGGACGCTCGGGGTCCACGCGCCGACCGCGGGGAACGCTGTGGGCGTACAGGACCCAGCCACGCTCGAGGGCCGACACCGCCGTCGGGACACAGGCCGCCACGCCCAGGTCGTTCAGCGCGATGCCCATCAACGCGCGATGCTCCACCGCGCGGCGCTGTGAGGCGTGCAGGGGCGGGCTCTCCGACGACCGCAGAGTCACCAGTCGGCGCAGCAGACGCAGGGCGCCGCGGCTGCGCTGATTGGGACCGAACAGCTCGACGACGACGTCGTGGCCCACCGGCCCGATCCGTCCCGAGAGCACCAGGGGACCCGAACCCGCCGGGCGCAGGACGACGAACCCGGCGATGTCGACTCCCCGGCGCTTCAGGGCACGGACGGCCTCGGCGAGCGGCACCTCGAGTGCCGGGGTGCCCACCACCCAGATCACGAGCGATCCGGCGAGCCACCCCACGGCGAGACCCAGCAGCGAGCGCGCGGGGACGACGGTGCTGATGAGCAGATGGATCGGGACGAAAGCCAGGAGCAGCACCCACCACGTCCGCTTCCAGCGGATCGGCAGCCCAGGGCCGGAGACGGTGAGCACGGCCGCGACGATGGCGATCCAGCGCGGATCGTCGAGGATCTGCGAGAGCAGGGTGTCCAGGCGCGTCGATTCGTCGATGTGCCACTTCGGCGCGGAGATCCCGCTGCCACTGACCGACAACGCCAGTGCGGCCACCACGGCCGCGGCGACGTAACCCGCGAGCAGCCGCCAGCGGCGTGCCGCCACCAGTCCGGCGAGCACGGTGAACGGGAGAGCCAGGATGGCGACGCCGTACACGAGATAGACGGCATTGGACTGGCTCGGGGTGAGCACGCCGACGATGTCGGAGATCGAGCGCTCCAGCGCTGTCCACTCGTTGCGGGTCACCAACGAACCGACGACGATCGCCCCCAGGACGATCGCCGCGGTCACGACCCGCAGGATGTCGCTCGTTCGCCGGGTCAACGGTTGCAGGACGCTCCCGGTGACCGGGATGTCTCTTCCGTCGACCAGCACACCGGCCAACCTATCGGAGCGGTGGGCCGCCGGCGGTGAGGCGCATCAGGTTCGGAAGCGATACCCCATGCCGGCCTCGGTCAGCAGGTGGCGTGGATGCGCCGGATCGGGCTCGAGTTTGCGCCGCAGCTGACCGAGATACACCCGGAGATAGTGGGTCTCGGTCTCGTACGCCGGACCCCACACCTCGCGCAGCAGTTCTCGCTGTCCGACCAGCTTGCCGCGGTGCCGCACCAGCATCTCGAGCATGCCCCACTCGGTGGGGGTGAGGTGGACCGGCTGCCCGTCGCGCGTCACCGATCTCGCGGCCAGATCCACGGTGAACGAGTCGGTCACGACGACCGCCTCGCCGTCGCCGTCCGCCGTGCGCGCGGCGCGCCGAACCGCGACGCGCAGCCGGGCGAGGAACTCGTCCATGCCGAACGGCTTGGTCACGTAGTCGTCCGCACCCGCGTCCAGCGCGTCGACCTTGTCGCCGGAATCCGAACGGGCGGACAGCACGATCACGGGCACGGTGGTCCACCCGCGAAGTCCGGCGAGCACCTCCAGGCCGTCGAGATCCGGCAGACCCAGGTCGAGGACGATCACGTCCGGATGCCTCTCGGCGGCGGCGCGCAGAGCTCCCGCTCCGGTCGACGCCGTCGACACGTCGTAGCCCCGCACCCCGAGATTGATGCGCAGCGCCCGCAGCAACTGCGGCTCGTCGTCGACGACGAGGACACGGGTGGGCGGCGGTCCCGGCCGCGGCGTCTCGGTCGTTCCCCCGTCCTCGGTCACGACGCCGCCGGCAGGTCGACGGTGACGGTCAGCCCGCCGCCGACGGTGCGCTGCGTCGACACCGTGCCGTGCATGGCCTCGACGAAGCCGCGCACCACGGACAGTCCGAGGCCGACGCCGGTGGTGTTGTCGCGATCCCCGAGCCGCTGGAACGCGTCGAAGACCGTCTCCTCCGAGCCGTCCGCGATACCGGGCCCGTGGTCGGCCACGGCGAGCCGGACGCGGTCGTCGTCCACACGAGCGGACACGCGGATCTCGCCGTGGGGTGCGTACCGCACCGCGTTGTCGATCAGATTCGCCACCACCCGCTCCAGCAGACCCTCGTCCGCCAGCACCGACAGATCTCCCACCTCCACCTGCAGGCGGGACCGCGCCGGACCGACGGAGGCCGAGGCGCGGTGCACGACCTCGTCGAGGAACACACGCGCCGACACCGGCCGCACCACGCCGGCGGCCAGGCGCGAGGAGTCGAGCAGGTTCTCCACCAGCGCGGTGAGCTGATCCGCCGACTCCTCGACCGTCGCCAGCAACTCCGCGGTGTCCTCGGGCGAGAAGGTGACGTCCTCGCTGCGCAGACTCGAGGCGGCGGCCTTGACCGCGGCCAGCGGCGTCCTCAGGTCGTGTCCCACGGCGGACAGCAGTGCCCGCCGCAGTGTGTCCGACTCGACGGCGGCCGCGGCGGTGCTCGCCTCCGCGGCCAGTTCGCTCTGGCGGATCAAGCCGACCGCCTGATTGGCGACCGCCGTGAGGACACGCCGGTCGGTCGCTCGGGTGCGGTGCCCCGCGAGGACGAGGGCGTACTCCTCGTCGCCCACCTCCACCGCGGTGTCGGCGGCGTCCACGCTCGTGGGCGGGTTCTCCCCCACTGCACTGACGACGCCGTGCCCCGAGCGCAGCACCGCCACGGCGCGCTGCCCGTACGTCTCGCGCACCCGCTCGAGCAGAGCGGGCAGGTCGGCTCCCCGCAGCACCGATCCGGCGAACAGCGCCAGCAGTTCCGCCTGTTGCGACGCGCTGCGGGCGTCCCGTGCCCGCCGGGCGGCCGCGTCGACGAGCACGGCCACCGCCACGGCGACGACGAGCAGCACCACCGTCGTCACGAAGTTGTCCGGTTCGGCGATGGTGAAGCTGTAGCGCGGATCGGTGAAGAAGTAGTTCAACAGCAGAGCCGAGAACAGTGCCGACAGCGCGGCCGGAGCGACACCGCCGAGCAGGGACACCGCCAGCACCACCACGAAGAACAGGGCGCTCTCACCGCCGAGTTCGAGGGAATCGTCGAACAGCGAGATGATCGCGGCCGCAAGTGCAGGAACCACGACCGACGCGGCCCACGCCAACGGGCGTCGCAACGCCGGCGCGGCAGTGCGTCTGATTCCGCGGCGCGCCTCCTCGTGAGTGACCATGTGCACGTCGATCTTGCCGGAATGCTGCACCACCGACGATCCGATGCCCTCGTCGAAGATGCGGGCCCACCGCGAGCGACGTGACGTCCCGAGCACCAGCTGTGTCGCGTTGACGCCCCGCGCGAACTCAAGAAGCGTCGCCGGAACATCGTCGCCGACGACGCTGTGCACGGAGGCACCGAGCGCGGTGGCCAGGGTACGGACCTTGCCCATGTGCGAGGCGGAGACACCGGAGAGTCCGTCGCCTCGGACCACATGCAGCACCATCAGTTCCGCGCTGGACTTGGCGGCGATTCGGCTCGCCCGGCGCAGCAGCGTCTCGGATTCGGGACCGCCGGTCACCGCGACAACGAGACGTTCTCGTGCTTCCCACGTGTCCTTGATGGCGTTGTCCGCACGGTAGCGGGCCAGCGCCGCGTCGACCTGATCGGCCAGCCACAGCAGTGCCAGCTCCCGCAGCGCAGTGAGATTACCCCGTCGGAAGAAGTTGCTGAGCGCTGCGTCGACCTTCTCGGGCGCGTAGACGTTCCCGTGTGACAGCCTGCGCCGCAACGCTTCCGGGGTGATGTCGACCAGCTCGACCTGGGCTGCGGCCCGCACGATGGCGTCGGGAACCGTCTCCCGTTGCACCACACCGGTAATGCGCTGGACCACGTCGTTGAGACTCTCGAGGTGCTGCACGTTCAGAGTCGACACCACGTCGATCCCGGCGGCCAGAAACTCCTCGACGTCCTGCCAGCGCTTGGCGTTACGACTGCCCGGAGTGTTCGTGTGGGCCAGTTCGTCGACGAGCACCAATTCCGGCATTCTGGCCACGACGCCGTCGACGTCGAGTTCGGGCACCGAGGCTCCGCGATACTCGACCATTTTCGGCGCCAGTACCGCGATGCCGTCCAGCATCTCTGCCGTTCGAGTGCGTCCATGAGTCTCGACGACACCGGCGACGACGTCACACCCGCGGGACTGGCGACGGTGCGCCTCGCCGAGCATCGCGAACGTCTTTCCCACGCCCGGCGCCGCGCCGAGATAGATACGCAGTTCTCCCCTGCCCCCCGGAGTCGTGCGTTCGTCTGCGGCGTCGGCGTGCATGCTCACCTGCTCATCATCCACCCGTGGTCGAGCAGTCGGGTGCAGTCAGTCCCAGGTCGACGTTCAGCGTGGCGACGTTCACCACCGATTGTCCGAGGAAACCGAGCTGCCGACCGTCGGTGTTCTCCGCGACCAGCGTGCGCACCTCGTCCTGTGATTTCCCTGTTGCTGCCGCCACGCGGGCGACCTGAAGCTCTGCATACGCCGGGCTGATGTCCGGGTCGATACCCGAACCCGAACCCGTCACCGCGTCGACGGGCACCGCCGCCGGATCGACGTTCTCACGCTCGGCGATCGCAGCGCGACGTTGCTCGATGAACGACGCGAGAGTGTCACTGCTCGGACCCTGGTTCAGAGGGAGAGCGGCGGAGGGGTCGCCCGCGGCAAAGGCGTCGTCATCGGCGACCGACCCCGTGACGCGCGTGTGGAAATACGGATCGGGTTGTCCGTCTGCGACAGTGGTGTCGACGCCGATGAGCGAGCTGCCGACAACACATCCCGAGGCATCGCGGATGGGTGAGCCTTCCGCCGAATCGGACCCGATCCGGCTGACCGCCCACACCGCAGCCGGGTACCCGATGCCGAGAAGTACCGTCAACGCCAACAGGACCGTGAACCCGGCGACGACCTGTTTGAAGAACACCGAAGTAATACGCATTGCTAGCCCATTCCAGGAATAAGTCGGACCACGAGGTCGATCAGCCAGATGCCGACGAAGGGCGAGATCACGCCTCCGACGCCATAGACGGCGAGGTTGCGGCCGAGCAGTGTCGACGCGGTGGACGGCGTGTACCGAACACCTTTCAGCGCAAGGGGAATCAGCGCCACGATGACCAGTGCGTTGAACACCACGGCCGAGACGATCGCTGATTGTGGAGTTGCCAGCCGCATGATGTTCAGCGTGTCGAGCTGGGGATACACCGTGGAGAACATTGCCGGCAGGATCGCGAAGTACTTGGCGAGGTCGTTCGCCAACGAGAACGTGGTGAGCGCTCCGCGGGTGATGAGGAGTTGCTTTCCGACCTCGACCACCTCGATCAATTTGGTGGGATCGGAATCGAGATCCACCATGTTGCCCGCCTCCTTCGCTGCGGACGTGCCGGTGTTCATTGCCACGCCTACGTCGGCCTGAGCCAGCGCGGGAGCGTCGTTGGTGCCATCCCCCGTCATTGCGACCAGCCGACCACCGTTCTGTTCACGGCGGATCAATGCGAGTTTGTCTTCCGGTGTCGCTTCGGCGAGGAAATCGTCGACCCCGGCTTCCGCAGCGATGGCCCGAGCGGTGAGGGGGTTGTCACCGGTCACCATCACGGTCCGAATGCCCATGGCGCGCAACCGTTCGAATCGTTCGGCGATGTGAGGCTTGACCACATCGGACAACTCGACGACTCCGAGAACTCGGGCGCTCGAACCGGATTCGGCGACCGCAACGACGAGCGGAGTACCGCCCGCTTCGGACACCGACTCGACCGAATCACGTACCGCAGTGTCGGTGGCGTCGCCACTGCGTTCAAGGACCCAGGCGAACACGCTGTCGGAGGCGCCCTTTCGGATCTGCCGACCGTCGACGTCCAGCCCACTCATGCGGGTCTGAGCGGTGAACGGAACGAACTCACCCCCTGCTGCGGGATCTGCTTCCCCGCCGAAGTCGCGTGCGACGAGTTCGACGATGCTGCGTCCCTCGGGTGTTCCGTCAGCGAGCGAAGACAGGCGAGCCGCATCGGCGAGTTCCCGAACCTCGACCCCTGGTGCCGGATGCAGTGCCGTGGCTCTGCGATTTCCGAAGGTGATCGTGCCGGTCTTGTCCATCAGCAGGGTGTCGATGTCACCGGCGGCCTCGACCGCGCGGCCCGACATGGCGAGAACGTTGCGCTGCACCAGTCGGTCCATGCCGGCGATGCCGATGGCGGACAGGAGTGCGCCGATGGTCGTCGGGATCAGGCAGACGAGAAGTGCGATGAGCTTGACCGGATCCTGCGCCGACCCCGCGTAGATGCTCATGGGACCGATGGCCACGACGGCAAGCAAGAACACGATGGTCAGGGACGCGAGCAGGATGTTGAGAGCGATCTCGTTCGGAGTCTTCTGTCGCGACGCACCCTCGACGAGCGCGATCATCCGGTCGACGAACGTCTCACCCTGTGCGGCGGTGATCTTCACGACGATCCGGTCCGACAGCACGGTGGTGCCGCCGGTGACGGCGCTTCGGTCACCGCCCGATTCACGCACCACCGGTGCGGATTCACCCGTGATGGCGGATTCGTCCACCGATGCGATGCCGTCGACCACGTCACCGTCACCAGGAATGACTTCCCCTGCGGTGACGACCACCTCGTCACCGACCTTCAGTTCGGTGCCGGGCACGCTCTCGACGGACCCGTCGGGCAGCCGACGATTGGCAAGCGTGTCCCGTTTGACGTTGCGCAGACTGGCCGCCTGGGCCTTGCCGCGACCCTCGGCAACGGACTCGGCGAGGTTCGCGAACACCACGGTGAACCAGAGCCACCCGGTGACGAGCCAGGAAAACACCGACGGGTCGGCGATCGCCATGACAGTGGTGATGACCGAGCCGACCAGAACGACGAACATGACCGGGTTGCGGGCCTGGTGACGCGGATCGAGCTTGCGGAATGCGGTGGGTAACGAGGTCCACAGCTGCTTGGGGCTGAAGTAGCCGGACTTGACGGGAGCCGGCGCGCCGTTGTCGGGTGTCGCCTCCGACAGAGTGGGATGGTCGTTGACGAGGGTCATTGCAAAGCCTCCGCGAAGGGGCCCAGCGCGAGCGCCGGGAAGAATGTGAGCGCAGCGACGAGGACGATCGTGCCGGTGAGAAGACCGGCGAACAGCAGTCCCGTGGTGGGGAGCGTGCCGGGTCCGGCCGGACTTCGACGCTTGGTCACGAGTGAGCCGGCGAGAGCCAGAACGAACACGATCGGAAGAAATCGGCCGAGCAACATCGCAATGCCGAGGGAGGTCTGGAACCAGTCGTCGGTCACGGTCAGTCCGCCGAACGCACTTCCGTTGTTGTTCGACGCGGAGGCGTAGGCATAGAGCACCTCACTGAACCCGTGGATCGAACCCGGAGTTCCAGGGTCGCCGCTGTTGCCGAGCGCTCCGCTGGTGGAACCGAGGATCACCGTGACACCGGTCCCGATCAGAACGAGCGCCGGCATGACCAGTACCGACAGCGCTGCCATCGTGATCTCGCGTCTGCCGAGCTTCTTCCCGAGGTATTCGGGCGTGCGTCCGACCAGAAGCCCACCCACGAACACGGCGATGACGGCCAGCACCAGCATTCCGTAGAGGCCGGTCCCGACTCCGCCGGGTGCGACCTCGCCGAAGAGCATGTTCAGGATGACGACTCCACCGCCGAGCGGGGACATGGCGTCGTGCGCGGAATTGACTGCACCGGTCGATGTTCCGGTGGTGCTGACTGCGAACAGGGCCGAGCCGGGAATGCCGAATCGTTGTTCCTTGCCCTCCATCATGGCGCCGGCGGCCTGCGCAGCGACGCCACGAGTACCGGATTCCGCAGCGAGCGTCACGGCGAGAATGCCGGCCCACAGCAACGCCATGACGGCGAGGATCGACAGACCCTGCTTGCGTTCTCCGACGAGGGTTCCGAAGGTGCGCGTCAATGCGACCGGGATCAACAGCAGGGCGATGATCTCGACGATGTTGGACAACGGCGTCGGGTTCTCGAACGGGTGCGCCGAGTTGGCTGCCAGGATTCCGCCGCCGTTGGTGCCGAGCTCTTTGATCGCTTCCTGAGAGGCGACGGGAGCGAGAGCATTCGTGATCGAGCTACCGTCCAGACCCGTCGACGCGAAGCTGCTGTGGAACGACATGACCACGCCCTGCGTCAGCAGGATCAGCGCCACGACGAACGACAACGGCAGCAGGATCCGAAGTACGCCGCGTGTGAGATCGACCCAGAAGTTTCCGAGTTCGCCTCCACTGCGCACACGAACGAACCCGCGGATCACTGCAACCGCCACGGCCAATCCCACTGCGGCAGAGACGAAATTCTGCACTGCGAGGCCGAGCGGTTGCGTGAGGTTGCTCATCGTTGTCTCGGGTGAATACGACTGCCAGTTGGTGTTGGTCACGAAGGAGATGGCGGTGTTGAACGCAACCGACGGGCTGACACCGGGCAGCGAATTGTTCAGCGGCAGAACACCTTGAACGCGTTGGAGGGCATAGAGGAAGAAGACGCCGGCCGCAGAGAAGCCCAGCAGCGACAAGGCGTAGCCGACCCACGTCTGTTCCGAGCGGGGGTCGATCCGGCACACGCGATACAGCAGGGATTCCACCCGCCAGTCCGCTGTTGCCGATACCGACCTGCTCGTCGGCTGCGGAGGGTCGAGAGCAGTGGTCGTGGTGATCGTCGATCCCTCTGCCTGGTTCGCGGCAGAGCTGACCACTTCGTCACGAGCACGTGCATCTCGCGGGGTGGTGAACACGCGCGCCATGTGGTCGCCGAGTGGAACGTAGGCGGCAGCGAGCACGATCACGACGGCCGCGATCTGCACGCCGGCCGCAAGTGCGGGGGTCACGGCTCAGAACCTTTCGGGGTCGAGCAACGCGATCAGCAGGTACACCGCAAGTGCCGCGGACACCACGATCAAGATCACGCTCTCGATTCCGGCGGCGGTCATGCGGATCGCCCGAGTCGAAGAACGGTGAATACCAGCACAGCGAAACCTGCTGCGGCGGTGAGTAGATAGGCCAGGTCAGCCATGGATGCAATCCTCGTGAAACGGCGACGAACTGCCGGCGGTTGCTCGGCAGCTACGCCAGCGTCCACCCCCTACGCGCCCATCTCGGCCTCACTGACACTCTGTTGACGCTGCGAGCAGGCGTTTTTATGAGATCTTTACGACCGACGTGCCGGGAGTCGCCCTACCCCCGCCGAACCCTCGGCGCCGGCTGACACTTCGGACAGCTGAAGGACGACCGATTCATGAACTTCTCGCGGCGGATGGGAGCGCCGCAGCGAGGGCACGGGAGTCCCTCCTGGCCGTATGCGGCCAGTGACCGGTCGAAGTACCCCGACTGACCGTTCACGTTGACGTAAAGCGCGTCGAACGAGGTGCCGCCCTGCGCCAGTGCCTCCCCCATGACAGCGTGCGCGTTGTTCAGCAACCTGCGCAGCGCCGGGCGAGTCAGTGAATCGGTGAGTCGATTGCCGTGGATCTTGCTGCGCCACAACGACTCGTCGGCGTAGATGTTGCCCACGCCCGACACGACGGTCTGATCGAGGAGCGCGCGCTTGATCTCGGTGTGCTTCCCCCGCATCGCCGTCACCACGGACTCCGCGTCGAACTGGGGGTCGAGTGGGTCGCGGGCGATGTGCGCCACGGGAACCGGGACCCGGGAGCCGTCGACCTCCACGAGGTCGGCGACGGCCCACCCGCCGAACGTCCGCTGATCGACGAATCGCAGATCCTTGCCGCTGCCCAGTCGGGCGCGGATGCGGAGATGCTTCTCGTCGGGTGCGTCCGCGGGCTGGACGAGCATCTGCCCGCTCATGCCCAGGTGCACCACGATCGACTCGAGCGGCCCGGTCGCGTCGTCGTTCGCGGCGACCACGAGCCAGAGGTACTTGCCACGGCGCTCGGCGGACACGACGGTGGTGCCGGCCAGTCGCGACTGGAGATCGAGACTTCCCTCGAGATGCCGTCGAGCGGCACGCGGATGAAGGACCTCGATGTCGACGAGGGTCTCCCCCACGACGTGCGACGCGAGTCCGCGTCGCACCACCTCGACCTCGGGAAGTTCAGGCATTCCGGTCGGACGACATCTCCGGGGTCGGGCCGGCGATCAGCGCTGCGGAGGCCGATTCACTGAGGGCGTTCCAGGCCGCGCTGGCGGCGCGCTGCTCGGCTTCCTTCTTCGAGCGACCCACGCCCTGCCCGTGCGGCGATCCGCCGACGAGCACGGTGGCCGTGAACTCCTTGTCGTGGTCCGGTCCCGTCGCGGTGATCTCGTACGCGGGAACACCGAGACCCTTCTCGGCCGTGAGCTCCTGCAGGCTGGTCTTCCAGTCGAGGCCGGCACCGAGACGCGGTCCACGCTCGAGCAACGCGTCGAACAGACGCAGCACCACCTCGCGTGCGACGTCGATGCCGTGCTCGACGTGGATGGCGCCGAGAAGCGATTCCATGCCGTCCGCGAGGATCGACGGCTTGTCGCGCCCACCGGTCATCTCCTCGCCCTTGCCCAGAAGCAGGTGCGCACCGAGTCCGCCGTCACCCAGTTGGCGAGCCACCTCGGCGAGCGCGTGCATGTTGACCACGCTCGCGCGGATCTTGGCCAGCTCGCCCTCCGACTTGTCGGGGTGGGCGCTGTACAGCTGCTCGGTGATGCTCAGACCCAGAACGGAATCTCCGAGGAACTCGAGGCGTTCGTTCGTGGGCAGCCCACCGTTCTCGTACGCGTACGAGCGGTGGGTGAGAGCGTGGACAAGCAGGTCGTGGTCCAGAGACACGCCAAGAGCGGCGAGAAGCGATGCATGATCGTCCTCGCCGCTCCGGTCTGTCGCTGGCGACTGTGAGGTCACCGTCAGACTGCCGCGGTGACCTGGCGACCCTTGTAGGTGCCGCAGTTCGGGCACACCGTGTGGGGCAGGGTCTTCTCGCCGCACCCGCGGTTGGGGCAGGTGATGAGGGTGGGTGCAGTGGTCTTCCACTGGCTGCGTCGCGATCGGGTGTTGGACCGCGACATCTTGCGCTTCGGAACAGCCACTTCTACTTCTCCTCGTACTCGTTCGGTGCAATGTCGTGCTGGTGAAGCACGGGTCGTGCAGGCGCAGGGTGCGCCGGCCGACTAGGTCTGGTCGGTGTCGGTCTGCAGCTTCGCCGCGAGACCGGCCCAGCGAGGATCAATTGTCTCATGCGCATGACCCGGTTCCGCAATCGACAGGCGGATGCCGCACTCCGGGCACAGTCCCTGGCAGTCCTCGGTGCACAGGGGTCGCAGCGGCAGGGTGAGCCCCGCCACGTCCACGATCAGTGGTTCGAGATCGATCGCGTCGTCCTCGACCCGGTAGAGATCGTCCTCGTCCGTGGTGGCCTCGGTGACGCTGTTCGGGTACGCGTACAGCTCCGTGAGGTGGAGCTGCACGTGTGACGTGAACGGCTCGAGGCACCGCGAGCACTCACCGACGGTGTCGGCGTCGACCGTGCCGCTGACGAGCACACCCTCGGACACGGACTCGAACCGGAGATCGAGATCGATGTCGGCCCCCTCCTGGATCGCGATCAGGTCCAGACCGATGCGCGACGGGGAGGGAACGGTGCGAGCGACCGGCATCATCGACCCTGCGCGGCGACCCAGACGACGGGTGTCCACCACCAGCCCCGAGACGGGTTCGGCGGAGTGGCGACGAGCAGCGGGAGACAACGAACGATCCTTTCACGGGCGGTGCGGGCAACCACTCCACGATACGGGAGCGTCAGGTCAGCGCCAAATCACACCAGCCCACCCTGCGAGGAGGGATCTGCGTGGCGGTCAGTAGCGCGAGCGGCCCTCACCACGCGAGTCGGCGAAATCGGTGTCGTAACTCGGAACGCCACTGCCGGTGCGGAGCTGCTGCCGTCCCCGACCGACGGACCGCAACGTGCCGGAGAGAATCTCCTCGAACTCCGCGAACTTCGTGTCGACGTAAAGGTCGCACTCGGTACGCAGACGATCCGACTCGGCGTGCGCCGCGTCGATGACCCGAGCGGACTCCGCGTGCGCGGACTGCACCACCTCGGTCTGCGAGACCAGGCGCTCCTGTTCGGCGAGACCCTCGGCGACGGAACGCTCGTAGGCCGCCTTGCCGGCGTCGATCGAGCGAGCGGACTCGACGCGGCCGCGCTCGGTCAGCGTCTCGTACTCGTGCTCCGCGTCCGCGATGGTGGCGTCGGCGCGCGCGGTGGCGTCGGCGACGAGGCTCTCGGCGTGCGCGGTGGCCTCGGCGACCATCCGGTCGGCGTGGGCCTTCGCGTCGGCCAGGAGTCGATCGGCCTCGTCCCGCGCGTTCTCCACCGTGCTGGTGGCTTCCGCGTCGGCCGACGAGATCGTCTTCTCGGCACCGGTCCGTGCGTCCGACACCAGCTTGTCGCGGTGGTCCAGCACGTCCTGCGCGTCGTCGAGCTCACCCGGAATGGCGTCTCGGACGTCGTCCAGCAGCTCCAGCACATCACCACGCGGGACGACGCATCCCGCGGTCATCGGGACGCCGCGCGCCTCCTCGACGATCGCGACGAGCTCGTCGAGCGCCTCGAATACCCGGTACACCGTGCTCGGCCCTCACTTCGATCGACAGTCTCTGAGTTCGGCGACCACACCCGTCGGGCGCGATCTCCGGTGTCAGTGTGCCCGGTACGCGCACCGGTCCGCACGATTGTCCCCCGGTGTGTCGCCGTCCGGCCCGGTCAGGAGCGCTCGGCGAGCCGGGCCAGCAGTCGGTCGTGCACGGCGGCCGGAACCATCGTCGTGACGTCTCCGCCCAGTCGCGCGATCTCCTTGATGAGCGAGCTCGACAGGCTGCTGTGCACCGGGTCGGTTCCGAGGAACACCGTGTCCACGCCGGTGAGTCGCCGGTTCATCTGCGCCATCTGCACCTCGTAGTCGAAGTCGGCGGCGTTGCGCAGACCCTTCACGATGGCGGTGGCCCCGGACTCCGACGCGAAGTCGACGAGCAACCCCTGCCACGTCGCGACGCGCACACCCTGCAGATGAGTGGTGGCCTGCGCCAGCATCTCGACCCGTTCGTCGACGGTGAAGAGTCCACTCTTGTTGGGGTTCACCACCACCGTGACGATGACCTCGTCGAATTGCGTTGCGACGCGCGAGATCACGTCGAGATGACCGTTGTGGATCGGATCGAAGGATCCCGGGACCAGGGCGCGGCTCATGGTGGGTGAACGTATCAGCTTCCCTGTGCGGGGTGCTCGATCTGCGCGACCTCGAACCGGGCCATGTCGATGCGAGCCTCGCCGTAGCGCTTGGCCTTCAGTTCGACGAGCCCGGCGGGCCACACCGTTGCGGGCGAGCGCGAGGACCGCTCGACGACCACGAGGGCGTCCTCGGCGAGCCACTCGCCCTCGACGAGTCGGTCCAACACCGAGGACACGGCGCCGTCCGACACGGAGTACGGAGGATCGGCGAGCACGAGGTCGTAGCGGCGCTCCGGTGTCCCGCCGACGACGGCCGCGACGGGCGCGGTACGCACCTGCGCTCCCGGCAGTCCCACGGATTCGATGTTCCGGGCGACCACGGCCGCCGCGCGCGCGTCGTTCTCGACGAGGAGGACGTGCTCGGCTCCGCGCGAGAGCGCTTCGAGACCGAGAGCGCCAGACCCCGCGTACAGGTCCAGCACCGACGCACCGTCGAGGTACATCCGGCTCTCGAGCGCACTGAAGAGCGCCTCTCGGACCCGGTCCGCGGTGGGTCTGGTGCCGCGGGACGGCACGACGAGCGAACGCCCGCCGGCCGTCCCGGCCACGATCCTGGTCACTGCGAGAACCCTGTCAGGAGCGGTCGGTGGTGTCGCCGACGGCGATGACGCAGATCAGGTCCCCGCCCTCGACCTGCGCGACACCGGACAGAGCCAGACGGGTCACGGTGCCCGCCCGCGGCGCGGTGACCGCTGCTTCCATCTTCATCGCCTCGATCGTCGCCACCGTCTCCCCCGCCGACACCGACTGCCCCACCTCCGCGGTCAACGTCACCACACCCGCGAACGGCGCCGCCAGATGCGACGGATCGTCCCGATCCGCCTTCTCCGTCGTCGGCGCATCCGCCGAGATCGACCTGTCCCGCACCGACACCGGCCGCAACTGTCCGTTGAGGATGCACATCACCGTCCGCATCCCCGCCTCGTCCGGCTCCGAGATCGCCTCCAACCCGATCAGCAGATCCACACCCTTCTCCAGGCGCACCCGATGCTCGTCGCCCTGACGCAACCCGTAGAAGAACTGATTCGCCGACAACCCCGAGGTGTCCCCGTACTTCTCCCGATGCTCCGCCAACTCCTTCGCCGGCCCCGGGAACAACAGATGATTGAGACGATCACGCCGCTC
>NZ_JMLQ01000002.1 GCF_000686025.1 Rhodococcus sp. UNC23MFCrub1.1 | reverse complement strand
GACTTCGCGAGGACCTCGTCGGTGAAATCGGGGGCGAGGGCACCGGCATCGTCGAGCATCAGTTCGATCAGTGCCGAGATGTTCTTCGAGTACAGCTCACTCGCGTGCTCGGGCATCGTCGCCGGCAGATTCAGCGGCGAGGCGATGATGACGTCGTTCTTCACCACCGTGCGACCCGGCTCGGTGAGCTCGCAGTTGCCACCGGTCTCCCCCGCGAGGTCCACCACGACACTGCCCGGTCGCATCCCCGCGGCAGCCGCCGCGGTGACCAACTTCGGCGCCGGACGACCCGGCACCAGAGCGGTAGTGATGACGACGTCGAACGTCGAGATCGCCTTCTCCAGCGCCGCCTGCTGCTGGGCACGCTCGTCCTCGGTGAGCTCACGGGCGTAGCCGCCCTCACCGGCGGCGTCGATCCCCAGATCCAGCCACTGCGCGCCGACCGACCGCACCTGATCGGCGACCTCGGGACGCACGTCGTACCCGGTGGCGCGGCCACCGAGACGCTTCGCCGTCGCCAACGCCTGCAGCCCCGCCACACCCACACCGAGTACCAGCACCGTCGCCGGCTTCACGGTGCCCGCCGCGGTGGTGAGCATCGGGAAGAACCGCGTCGACTCCGACGCCGCGAGCAGCACCGCCTTGTAGCCGGCGACGTTGGCCTGCGAGGACAACGCGTCCATGACCTGCGCGCGAGAAATCCGCGGGATTGCTTCCACCGCGAAGGCCTGCACGCCCGCGGCGGTCAACTCCGGAATGATCGTGTCCGCGTTGCGCGGCGCGAGGAAGCCGATGAGCGTCGATCCGCGGCGCAGCTTGCGCACCTCGGCCGACGACGGCGGCGCCACCTTGACCACCACGTCGGCGCTGTACGGATCGCCGATGCTCGCACCGGCGTCGACGTACAGCTGATCGGGGATCAGAGCGCTCAGACCGGCACCCGCCTCCACCACCACGCGCACACCCTTGCCCGTCAGCGCGGCGACCACCTTGGGGACCAGCGCCACCCGGCGCTCCCCCTCGTTCGTCTCACGCACGACGCCGACCAGCGTCCCTGCTTCTCGAGAATCTTCCACCAGCTGTACTTCCTGTGAATGGCGGCACGTCCGCGTCCCGCGGAGCTGCACTGCCGCCGACTGTCGTCGGTTCCGAGAACGACCTCGTCGACGGTGGCTCATGTTCGCCCGCGTGAGAGGTCCTGGAGTCGGCCGGGTGGGCCCACCGCAAGGTAACGCACGACACAGACATACCGAGCGTCAAGGTCGAATGTGAGGCGGAGGTCATAACGGACCGAGTGTGTCGGTGCGACTTGGCACACTCGCTTCATGACCACCGACAGTGCCGACCCCGCATCCGACGTTCCGCAGCCCGTGCTGGAGGCCGTCCGGTCCGCGTCCCGCGTCGCCGTGCTCACCGGGGCCGGGATGTCCGCGCAGTCGGGCGTGCCGACGTTCCGCGACGCGCAGACCGGGCTGTGGGAGCGGTACTCCCCGGAGGAGCTGGCCAGCCCCGACGCGTTCGTCCGCGATCCGGATCTGGTGTGGGCCTGGTACCGCCGACGAGCGCAGCTCGTGGCCGCCTCGAGCCCGAACGCCGGTCATGTGGCCCTCGCGCAGTGGCAGAGGTCCGCACCGCAGCAGACCGTCGAGATCGCCACGCAGAACGTCGACGACCTGCACGAGCGCGCCGGGTCCACCGTGCTGGCCCACGTCCACGGCACGCTGGCCGCGGTGCGGTGCTCGATCTGCGAGGAGCCTTTCGAGGGACCGGTCGACGACGTCGAGGACGGCGCGGAACGCATCGCGCCGCCTGCGTGCGGTCTCTGCGGGAGTCCGGTCCGCCCCGGTGTCGTATGGTTCGGCGAGCCGCTCCCGGAAGCGGAGTGGGCAGCGGTCGCGGCGTCCGTCGAGGCCGCCGACGCCGTCCTGGTCGTGGGAACGTCCGGCGTGGTCTACCCCTTCGCGGGGCTTCCCGCTCAGGCTCGCAGCGCGGGCGCCGTCGTCATCGAGATCAACCCGGACGAGACCGCGGTCTCCGACATGGCCCACCACGTCTGGCGGGCGACCGCGGCCGACTCCCTGCCTGCACTCGTCGCCGCCGTCACGGAGCAGCAGCGATGACCGAGTGCGTGTTCTGCGACATCGTCGCCCGCCGCGCCCCCGCGACGATCGTCCACGAGACCGACTCGGTGCTCGCGTTCCTCGACATCCGGCCCGTCACCCGCGGGCACACCCTGGTGGTTCCCAAGGTGCACTCCTCGGGGCTCGAGACACTCGACCCGGTCGTGGGTGGGCAGGTCTTCGCCGCCGGCCAGGCCCTGGCCGGCGCGATGCGCCGCAGCACCCTGGCGGCGGACGGGGTCAACCTCGCCATGAACGACGGACGCGCCGCCTTCCAGACCGTGTTCCACTCGCACCTGCATGTCGTACCTCGCCACCACGGCGATCGCATCCGCTTCGTCGCCGGCATGATCACGCGGCGTCAGAGCGAGCCCGAGGCGACCGCCCGGGCAATTCGGGCCGCACTCGCCTCCTGAGGTCCGATGCAGCCGCTCAGGCGGCGGCGAAGAACCAGGAGACCACGAGAGCACCGGGGTCGATGACGCCGCGCGCCGCGTCGCCGATGTAGCTGGCGCGGCCACGCTGGGCGACGGTGTCCGTCGTGGACTCGGCACCGCGCGTCGCAGCCTCGGCAGCCGCGGCGAGGGCCGCCGAGAGCTCGACCGATCCGGCGTCCCCCAGAGCTCGTGACGCCGGGTCCAGCGCGTCCACCATGGTCTTGTCCCCCGGCTGCGCACCGCCGAGATCGGTGATGGCGGCCAGTCCGTCGGCCACTCCCGCGGCGATGCTCGCGGTGCTCGCCCCGGGACCGTCGAGGGCGACCGAGACCCGGTGGAAGAACGCACCGAAGAGAGCGCCGGACGTTCCGCCCGCATTGCCGAGGAATCCACGAGCCAGGATCTCGAACACCGCTGCGGGCGAGGCACTCTCGTCCACCGCGAAGTCGGCCAGACCGATCTCCATGTTGACGCCGAAGTCGCCGTCACCGGCTCGGCGATCGAGGTCGGTGAGCTCGTCGATCGACGACCGGACACGCTCGACGAACGACGAGACCCAGGTGGTGACGAACGGGTCGGCCGCGCCGCCGGGAAGCTCCGACGCCGCTGCCGCGTCCGTGTCGTCCACGGCGTCGTCGTGCAGGTCCTGCGCCGGCGAGCGGGGCCACGCGGGCGCCTCGGTCGGGGCGTCCCACAAGCCGAGGATCTCGTCGTCGCAGCGGACGGCGGTCAACGACACCCCCGCCATGTCGAACGCCGTCACGAGGCTCCCGACGAGCGTGCGTCGGACGGTGATGCCGCGCCCCTCGAGATACCGCAGCGCGGCACCGAAGACGATGTCGAGTTCGAGCGGATGGGTCGCGCCGAGTCCGTTGACGATGAGCACGACGTCCTCGCCGCCGGACAGTCCCAGCGAATCGGCCACGGGTCCGAGCAGCGCCTCGGCGATCTCGGTGGCGGTGAGCGTCGCGACGCGCGCGGTGCCGCGCTCGCCGTGGATACCGACACCGAGTTCGACCTCGTCGTCGCCGAGCTCGAAGGACGGGGACGACGCGCCCGGAACCGTGCACGGACGGAAGGCCACCGCCATGCTGCGAGCGCCCTCGGCGACCCGCCGCCCCAGCGCGGCGACGGGGGCGAGGTCGTCGCCGCGAGCAGCGGCGGCGCCGCAGATCTTCTCGACGGCCACCGTCGCGGCGGTTCCGCGTCGGCCGGGCCCGTCCTCGCTCTCGGACGCGACGTCGTCGGCCACGAGCACCGTCTCGACCGTGATGCCGTCGGCAGCACACAGATCGGCCGCGATGCGGAAGTTGATGACGTCGCCGGTGTAGTTCTTGACCACGTGGATCACGCCGGCGCCGGCCTCGACGGCCCGCGTCGCCGCCTCGATCTGCAGCGCGTTCGGGCTCGTGAACACAGACCCCGGCACCGCCGCGTCCAACATCCCGGCGCCGACGAAGCCGGAGTGGAGCGGTTCGTGGCCGGAACCACCGCCCGACATCACGGCCACGCGCCCGTCCGTCGTGCGGCCGCGGCGCGTGAAGTATCCGGGCCGTTCGACGAAGCGGAGGTCGGCGCTGCGCCGGGCGGCGGCGCGGCAGGCGTCGACGATGACGCGGGACGGATCATCGATCATCTTGTGCAGCGACATGCACCCGACACTAACCACGTCTGCACACCCGACGCGTGCGTACTGACCTACGCTCCCGCCATGCGCCTGTTCCTCGCGTCCTACCGATTCGGGCTCGCCCGTGACCGGTTCCTCGAACTGACCGGACCACCCGGCCGCATCGCCGTCATCGCCAACGCGGCGGACTCCTGGCCCGACGCCGCGCGCGCGTCCGCGGTCACCAGTGAGTTCACCCTCCTGCGCTCGGCGGGTTTCCTCCCTGTCGAGGTCGACCTGCGCGAGTTGATGCCGAGCACGGCGCACGACGTCCTGGCCGCCTTCCCCGCCGTGTGGGTCCGCGGTGGGAACACCTTCGTGCTCCGGCGCAGGATGGCCTCGTCCGGTGCCGACGAGGCGATCGCTCGACTGCTCGCGGAGGATTCCGTCGTGTACGGCGGGTACAGCGCCGGAGCCTGCGTCCTGGGTCCGACACTGCGGGGCGTGGAGTACGCCGACCCGCCTGGCGAGGTGGAGCCGACCACGGGCGAGGACGTGCTGTGGACCGGCCTGGGAATCATCGACGACGTGCTCGTGCCGCACTGGGCGTCGGACACTCTGGATCCCGACGGAGCGTCGGCCGCGATGGCCGCGGCGTGCGACGCGGCGGGAACGCCGTACCGCACGCTCACCGACGACCAGGTCTACGTCGTCGACGGCGGCGATGCCGCGGTGATCTGACTGTCAGCCGCTGTGCGCGATGGGCATCTGGAACGGCGCGAGCCGGTCCATCGCCGACCACGCGAGCCGGCAACGCCGCACGGTCATCTCGTCGGCGTCACGGAGCAACGCATCGAGCAGCAGGCCCGGACGTTCGGACCACTGGGCGGCGAGGGCGTCCATCTCGGCATCGGTGAACAGTCCCGAGCGTCGTAGCGCCGACGTCCACTCGGTCACCTCGCCACGATGGAGCGACTCGAGGGTGTCGTAGTCGACGCCGCCGGAGACGAAGTCGTAGGAGAACAGCGCCGCCGCGCACTCGAACGGGGTGTTCTTCGTCGGTCTGCGCGACGCTGTCGTCGATGGTGCAGATGCCGACCGTGTGATGTCGTGTGACGGTGCCATGAGTGCCTCCTTCTCGCCCCCTCGGTCTCGGCCCACGTGCCGATCTCCGTCATCCGGACGCTAATCCTCCGACGTGCTCTTGTCGGCACCCATCGGGGCACGATCTGGTAACAGAGTTGCTCGTGTGACTGATGTGAACATAGGCCGGATGTCGACCCGGCCACCGTTCGACGCGGTCTCCCACTGTCCCGCAACGTGTCTCGTCATTCCGGCGAGGTCACGGGCGGGGCTGGGGGTAGCGTCGAGACGTAGGACCCGCCGGTCGAGGAAGGTGAGCATCATCGACGATCTCGTGACGTCCCTGACAGACGCGGTCGGAGCCGCCATCGTGGTGACCGATCCGGACATCACCGCCGGCTATCGCCAGGACTGGGCCCGTGATCCGAACGCCGGCACTCCCCTCGCCGTCGTGCGCGCCACCAGCACGGCCGACGTCCGCGCCGTCATGCTGTGGGCCACCGAGCATTCCGTCCCGGTGGTGCCGCGCGGCGCGGGATCCGGTCTGTCCGGTGGTGCGACCGCCGTCGACGGCGGCATCGTGCTGACGACCGAGGCGATGCGCGCCGTCATCGTCGACCCGGTGACGCGGACGGCCGTGGTCCAACCCGGTCTGCTCAACGTCGAGGTCAAGGCCGCTGCGGCCGAACACGGCCTGTGGTACCCACCGGATCCGTCGTCGTTCGAGATGTGTTCGATCGGCGGCAACGCCGCCACCAACGCCGGCGGCCTGTGCTGCGTCAAGTACGGGGTGACCACGGACTACATCCTCGGTCTCGAGGTGGTCCTCGCCGACGGCACCGTCGTGAACCTGGGCGGCCCGCGTCTGAAGGACTCGGCCGGCCTGTCGCTGACCAAACTCTTCGTCGGCAGCGAGGGCGTCCTCGGCATCATCACCGAAGTGACGCTGCGACTGATCCCGGCTCAACCACCCGCGAGCACGGTCGTGGCCACCTTCACCCGCCTGTCCGACGCGACCGACGCCATTCTGGCGATCACCCGCTCGCTGCGGCCCGCCATGCTCGAGTTCATGGACTCCACGTCGATCAACGCCGTGGAGGACGCCATGAAGATGGGCCTCGACCGCACCGCGGCAGCGATGCTCATCGCCCGCTCCGACTCACCCGGCGCGCACCGCACCGAGGAGACCGAGACCATGGCCGCGGCGTGCACGGCCGCCGGCGCCGACGAGGTGTTCGTGACCGACGATCCCGACGAGGGCGAAGCGTTCGCCGCAGCCCGGCGCTTCGCCATCCCCGCCGTCGAACGCACCGGATCCCTCCTGCTCGAGGACGTCGGAGTTCCGCTGCCCGCACTCGCGGACCTGGTGCAGGGAATCGCGAAGATCGCCGATGCCCGCGGCGTCGTCGTCGCCGTCATCGCCCATGCGGGCGACGGGAACACGCACCCGCTGATCGTGTTCGACCCCGAGGACGCGGACATGGAGGAGCGTGCGCACCAGGCATTCGGCGAGATCATGACGCTCGCGATCTCGTTGGGCGGCACCATCACCGGGGAACACGGTGTCGGCCGGCTCAAGAAGGCGTGGTTGCCGGATCAGGTGGGCGAGGACGTCATGGAGCTGACCCGGCGCATCAAGCACGCCCTCGATCCCGCGGGCATCCTGAATCCCGGTGCCGTGCTCTAGTTCCGGGTGTACCCGTCGGCGACCTCGAGCACCTCGTCGAGGATCTCGAGTCCCCGACGGATGTCCTCCTCCGTCGTGACGAGCGGCGGCGCGATCTGCAGCCGATTGCCCGCCACGAACGGCCACAGCCCGCGCTCCTTGGCCGCCTTCGTGACGGCCGCCATGGGAGCTGCGGCGGCGCCGGTGGCGTTGAACGGTGTCAGCGGCTCGCGGGTGCCCTTGTCCGTCACCAGTTCGACGGCCCAGAAGAACCCCATGCCCCGCACGTCACCCACGCTCGGATGCGCCTCACCCAGCTTGGTGAGCCCCGGCCCGAGGACGTCCTCCCCCACGGCGCGGACGTGGCCCAGGATGTCGTCGCGCTCGAACACCCGGATCGACGCGATACCGGCGGCGCAGCCGAGCACGTGGCCCGAGTAGGTCAGACCTCCCGGATACGGCGTGTGGTCGTACCGCTGCGCGATCTCCTCGGAGATCACCACTCCGCCGAGCGGGACGTAGCCGGAGTTCACACCCTTCGCGAACGTGATCAGATCGGGCTCGACGCCCCACGCCTGGCACGCGAACCAGTGCCCGGTCCGGCCGAAGCCCACCATCACCTCGTCGGCGATGTACACGATGCCGTAGCGAGTGCAGAGTTCGCGGACACCGGCCAGATATCCCGGCGGCGGGACCAGTACGCCGTTGGTGCCGACCACCGACTCGAGAATGAGCCCCGCGATGTTCTGCGGTCCCTCCAGCGTGATGACCATCTCGAGGTGGGCCAGCGCCGCGGCCGTCTCCTCCTCGGGGGCGGTCGAATTCCAGGGTGACCGATAGGGATACGGCCCGAAGAACCGGACGACGTCGACGTTGGTCGGCTCGGTTCCCCACCGGCGCGGCTCTCCCGTCAGACCGATGGCCACACCGGTGCCGCCGTGGTACGACCGGTACGCGGCCAGCATCTTGGTCCGCCCGGTGTGCTGGCGAGCGAACCGCACGGCGTGCTCGACGGCCTCGGCCCCGCCCGTGGTGAAGAAGACCCGGTTCAGGTCACCGGGAGCGCGCTCGGCGATCAGTCGAGCGAGTTCGCTGCGCTTGTCGTTCGCGACGGTCGGGGAGATGGTGGTGAGCACACCGGCCTGCTCGACGATCGCCGCCACGATGTCGGGGTGCTGGTGCCCGATGTTGACGTTGACCAGTTGCGAGGAGAAGTCGAGGTACTTCCTGCCCTGGTCGTCCCAGAAGTAGGACCCGGACGCCCCGGTGATGGTGACCGGGTTCAGCTCCGCCTGGGCGGACCAGGAATAGAAGACATGGTCGGTCATGTACCACCTCCGTTATCGGGCGATTCCGGATTCCGTCGCCACCTCTGACGTCATCATGGCAGGAAGAACCGACTCGCCGTAGGCATCCAGCGTCGCGGTCTTCGCATCGTGTTGGAGGTAGACCGCGAACTGGTCCACACCGAGCGACTCGAGCTGCCGGAGTCGCTCCACGTGCTGCTCGGGCGAGCCCAGGATGCAGAACCGGTCGACGATCTCGTCGGGCACGAAGTCGGCGTGCGTGTTGCCGGCTCTGCCGTGTTGGTTGTAGTCGTACCCCTGGCGGCCGGCGATGTAGTCCGTGAGAGCGGCCGGGACACCGGAGGTCGCTCCGTAGCGGGACACGATGTCCGCCACGTGGTTTCCCACCATGCCGCCGAACCACCGGCACTGATCACGGGCATGCGCGGCGGCGGCCGCGGAACCGTCGGTGACATAGGCGGGGGCGGCGACGCAGATGGTCACGGCATCGGGGTCGCGCCCCGCCTTCTCGGCGGCGTCGCGGACGGTGGCCACGGTCCACTCGACGATGTCGGGATCAGCGAGTTGCAGGATGAACCCGTCGGCGACCTGCCCGGTGAGTTCCAGTGCCCGCGGGCCGTATCCGGCGATCCACACCTCGAGCTCGGACCGCGACGCCCACGGCAGCCGCACGGTGGTCTCGCCGATGCGGGCGGACCGCCCGTTGCCGAGTTCGCGGATGATCTCCACCGACTCGGCGAGCCGCGCGATCGTGGTGGGCTTCCCACCCAGAGTGCGCACCGCGGAGTCGCCGCGACCGATCCCGCACACGGTGCGGTTGCCGTACATCTCGTTGAGTGTGGCGAACGTCGATGCCGTCACCGTGACGTCCCGCGTCGACGGGTTGGTCACCATCGGTCCGACGACCACCGTGCGGGTGCTCGCGAGGATCTGACTGTGGATGACGTAGGGCTCCTGCCACAGCAGGTGTGAGTCGAAGGTCCACACGTGGGAGAAGCCGTGCGTCTCGGCGATGCGAGCGAGTTCGACCACCCGCGAACTGGGCGGTGTGCACTGCAGCACCACTCCGAAGTCCATCCCTCACACCAGATTCTGGGACAGGTCGCGGCGCACGAAACGGCCGTGCCCGGCGCGGCCCAGGTACTCGCCGCGGTCGACGACGACGGTTCCGCGGGAGATCACCGTGTCGACGTGGCCGTCCACGGTCATGCCCTCGTAGGCCGAGTAGTCCATTCTCATGTGGTGTGTCTCGACTCCGATGGTGGTGCGGCCGTTCGGGTCGTAGACCACCAGATCCGCGTCGGCACCGGGCGACACGATGCCCTTGCGCGGGTACATCCCGAACATGCGTGCCGGCGTCGTGCAGCACACCTCGACCCACTTCTCGAGCGTGATCTTCCCCGACACCACACCCTGATACATCAGGTCCATCCGATGTTCGACCGACCCGATTCCGTTGGGGATCTTGGAGAAGTCGCCGATACCCATCTCCTTCTGGTCCTTCATGCAGAAGGGACAGTGATCCGTGCCGACCGTCGAGACGTCACCCGTGCGGAGGTACCGCCACAGCTCGTCCTGGTGCCCCTCTGCACGGGACCGGAGCGGGGTCGAGCACACCCACTTCGCACCCTCGAAGCCCGGCGCACCGAGTTGCTCCTCGAGCGAGAGGTACAGATACTGCGGACACGTCTCTGCGAAGACGTTCTGCCCCTTGCCTCGTGCCGTCGCGATCTGCTCGAGCGCCTGTTTCGCCGACACGTGGACCACGTACAGCGGCGCTCCCGTCACGTCGGCCAGCATGATCGCGCGATGCGTTGCTTCTTCCTCGAGCTGCCACGGCCGGGACGTGCCGTGGAAGTACGGCGCCGTGTCACCGCGTGCGATCGACTGCTCGACCAGGACGTCGATGGCGATGCCGTTCTCCGCGTGCATCATCAGCAGCGCGCCGGTCTCGGCGGCAGTCTGCATCGCCCGCAGGATCTTCCCGTCGTCCGAGTAGAAGACGCCGGGATAGGCCATGAACAACTTGAAGCTGGTGACACCTTCGGAGACCAACTCGCTCATGGCCTTCAACGAGTCGCTGTCGACGTCTCCGATGATCTGATGGAAGCCGTAGTCGACGGCGCACGAACCGGCGGCCTTGTCGTGCCACGTGGCGAGGGTGTCCTGCACACGCATCCCGGGGTTCTGGATGGCGAAGTCGACGATGGTGGTGGTTCCGCCCCACGCGGCAGCGCGCGTCCCCGTCTCGAACGAGTCGGAGGCGAAGGTGCCGCCGAACGGCATCTCCATGTGGGTGTGGCCGTCGACCCCTCCGGGGATCACGTACTTCCCGGTCGCGTCGACCACGACGTCGCTCGACGACGCGAGGTCGGCGCCCAGCAGCGTCGAACCCGGTTGCAGCACTGCGACGATCGTCTCACCGTCGATCAGGACGTCCAGGGGCTGCGACCCCGTCGGCGAGACGACGATGCCCCCGTGGACGAACGTGGTCGTCACGGTGTCACCAGGGGACCGTAGGCGTCGGGTCTGCGATCGCGGTAGAAAGCCCACCGATCGCGGACGGTCGCGATGAGCGACAGGTCCAGATCACGGACGATCACTTCGGCCGCGCTGTCCGAGGCGACGTCGCCGACGAACTTCCCCTCGGGATCGACGAAGTAGCTCGTACCGTAGAAGTCGTTGTCGCCCAACTCCTCGACTCCCACTCGGTTGATCGCGCCGATGTAGTACTCGTTGGCCACGGCCGACGCCGGTTGCTCGAGCTTCCACAGGTAGTTCGACAGGCCTCGCGAGGTGGCGGACGGATTGAACACGATCTCCGCACCGGCCAGTCCGAGTGCGCGCCAGCCCTCCGGGAAATGGCGGTCGTAACAGATGTAGACCCCCACCTTGCCGACGGCGGTGTCGAACACGGGCCAGCCCAGGTTGCCGGGGCGGAAGTAGAACTTCTCCCAGAAGCCGTTCAGGTGCGGAATGTGGTGCTTGCGGTACTTGCCCAGGTACGTGCCGTCCGCGTCCACCACGGCAGCGGAGTTGTACAGAATGCCTGGCTGTTCCTTCTCGTAGACCGGCAGCACCATCACCATGCCGAGTTCCTTCGCGAGAGACTGGAAACGCTCGACGGTGGGTCCGGGAACCGATTCGGCGTAGTCGTAGAAGGACGCGTCCTGCACCTGGCAGAAATAGGGGCCGTAGAACAGTTCCTGAAAACAGATCACCTGCGCGCCCTGCTCGGCTGCCTGGCGGGCGTACTCCTCGTGGGCCTGGATCATCGATTCCTTGTCGCCGGTCCAGGTGGTCTGAACCAGTGCTGCTCGAACGACAGTCATGACATGACACCTCCGCGTCGGCCCCGTACCGGTGATCCTGCACCCGATCGGCCGGGTCGTCCACCGGTGGAAATCAGCCGTTCGCCACTTCGGGAGGCAGCGGATCGAGCATGTCCACCGACGAGCCGTTCCAGCGATAACGGACCAGCGCCGGTCCGCCGGAGACCTCCGCGGTCGCTTCTCCGTCCCTGAGCCATCGGTACGACACCGTCACCGTGTCGTCCAGCTGCGCATACGGATCGATGTCGGTGAACGCGTACGGACGGGCGGTCGCCGTTCCGAGATACGCGCCGTCGTGGAAGAACAGCACCGTCGTGGGGCTCGAACCGGTGGCACCGTCGGGCACGGCCAGCGCCCATGCCAGCGTGCTACAGGCATCGCCCTGGCCGGCGAGCGTCCACCCGCTGCCGGAGAACGTCGGCAGCGAGGCGATCGCCGCGTCGATCACGTCGTCGTCCAGGCACGGATCGGCAGGAGTCTGCCTGTTGCCGTCCACCACCTCCTGTGGCAGGTCGTCCAGCATCACCACGGACGATCCGTTCCAGGTGTAGCGGACGAACCCGGGTCCGCCGGACTGCTGCGAGGTGGACTCACCCTCCCGGAGCCACCCGTACGACACCGTGACCGTGTCGTCGGTCTGCGAGGCGACGTCGGTGAACGAGTACGGCAACGCGGTGGCGGTGCCGAGGTAGGTGTCGTCGTGGAAGAACAGCACGGTCCACGGACTCGACCCCGTGCCCCCGTCGAGCGCCGCGAGCGCCCAGGAGAGCGTCGCGCAGGGATCGCCCTGGCGGACGAGCCGCCACCCGCTACCGAAGAACTGGGGCAGCGATTCGATGCCCGCCGCCACGACGGAGTCCTCCACACACGCGGTCGACGGTTCCGGCGCGGCCGACGACGCGGGTTCCGTACCCGGTGCCGGACCCACCGCTGTCGAGGTCGTGGTGGTGGTCGGAGGAGGTGGCGCCGCGGAGCCCTGGTCGGAGTCGGAGCACCCGCTCGCGAACAGCACGGTGGCAGCCAGGGTCGCGAGAAGTGTTCGTCTCATGATCTGTCCATCCGAGCGAACAGACCGATCGTTACGTCGTCGACGAATTCGTCATCGATCCGTTACCCGAAAGAATAGGAAACATCATTGTTGTAGAAAGGGTGACCATATCTAGGTCAGCCTGACCTTGCTGGTGGAGACGCTTTTCGCGTATTACCGTCATCGTCATGACTTCCCTCGAAATGCCCCGCGTCAGTGAGTGCAGTGTCAGCGCCTGTTCGTACAACCACGACGGATGCCACGCCTTCGCCATCAATGTCGGAGGCTCGAACGGAACGGCCGATTGCGGCACGTTCATTCCCTTGAGCACCAAGGGCGGTCTCGACACCGTCTCCACCCAGGTCGGTGCGTGCCAGCGCGTCGACTGCTCGTTCAACGACAACCTCGAGTGCAGCGCGGCAGCGGTCCGCATCGGCGCCGGCGAGTCGTCGGACACCGCGAACTGCCTCACCTACAGCAAGGCCTGACGGACCTCAGCTGAAGCCGAGCACCTTCTCGCCCCAGATCTCGCGCAGCTCACGGTCCGGATCCTCGACCAGAGCATCACGCCCGTCGATGACGAGAGTGCGACGGCGCTCGTCGTAGGGCGCCCAGTGCTTCGACCCGTCCAGCGCAGCAGGAACCCCGTGCCACGCGAACGCCACCCAGCGTCGTTGCATTCGCCGGGAGACCTGCTGCGCTGCCTTGCGCCCACCCAGCCAGAAGGTCGGGTCCCGGTCGAAGGTCCCGAAATTGCCGAAGACGTACGGCAACTCGGTGGCGTGACCGGCGCCGATACGTGCCGCGCGCAGCACGGGTGTCGCGTGATCGAAACGGTAGACGAACGTCGGCGCTCGTCGGCAGTGGGCCTCCGCGATCCACAGGCTCGGCATCCGGAACCCTGCGTCGCGCGAGAGGGCCAGCGCGCCCGCACTCTTCGGCAGATCCGGGTACGCGGAGAGGATGTCGGCGATACGAGCCGGTGAGAGGTCGGGATGGTCGACGGCGATCGCCTCGAACATCGTGCTCACCGTGTCCGAGGTGACGGGCATCAACGGCGACTTCATCAGGCGGAACACCGATGCCTCGTCGTGATTCGACCCGATGATGAGCGGGACGTCGTGCGAGAAGCCCTTCTGGAACGCGGCCACCGGATACCGCGGCACCACGTCACCGTCGACGACGGGTGCGAATCCCAATGTGCCGGGCACCTTCTCGGGAACCTCGTAGACCAGCTTCTCGGCTGCGTCGACCAACCTCTCCACCGGCATCGTCCGCAGCTCCTCGGCACGCTCCGCGGGCAGATCGACGAGTTCGAGGAACCGCTGCGCGACGGTGCGCGCGCGTTCCGGGCCGTACACCGAGGTGGCCGGGGAACTCTGGGCGATCGCCTTGTGGAACAGACCTTCCGCGTGCGGTGACGTCATGAGAGTGGTCACCGACGCGCCACCGGACGACTCACCGAAGACGGTGACGTTGGTCGGGTCGCCGCCGAACGCGGCGATGCAGTCGCGCACCCACGTGAGCGCCGCGATCTGGTCGCGGAGCCCGAGATTGGTCTCGAAGACGCTGCCATCGGTGTCGAACGACGACAGGTCCAACCACCCCAGCGCGCCCACCCGGTAGTTGACGGTCACGACCACCACCTCACCGAGGCGGGACAGGTTGCGCCCGTTGTAGATCCGTTGCGCAGATGATCCCAGGACGTAGGCACCGCCGTGGATCCACACCATCACCGGACGGGAGATGCCGTCCGGTGTCGGGGCCCAGACGTTGAGAGTCAGGCAGTCCTCGTCCATCGGGATGGACGAGTCCATGGGAATCGGGCCGTCACGGCCCTGCGGTGCCATCGCTCCGAAGGTCCTGCCGTCGCGGACCCCGTCCCACGGCTCCGGTGGGCGTGGTGCGCGGAATCGGTGCTCCGCCACGGGTGGCGCCGCGAACGGGATGCCCTTCCAACTGACAACGTCGCCGTGCCCGTAGCCGCGGATCTCACCGTCGCGCGACGAGACGACATGGCTGCTCTCGGTTGCCCCCACGAGGACCGACGTTACAGGGAGTGCGGGGATCGGACCCCGATGGTCGTCACGCTGTCACCAGTCGACCGAGCGCGAACAGGGCCGCTGGAGAGTAGCCGAGGACGAGCGGTGCCAGACCGTCCACGACCAACCACGTCGACGAGCCCGACCCCGCGCTGACGACACCGTGTTCCAGGGTGAGCCCGGCACTCGGAGCGCCGATCCACGCGCGCCACGACCACACCCGTGCGGCCTCGTCCACGGAGTGGACCTCGAAGGACACCCGCACGCCGAGGGGTCCGCGCACCGTGCCGGTCGTGCCGGCGGCGAGACGGTCGGTGGACGCGTCGACCCCCATGATCTGCGGTGCCCACGTCGACCAGAGCGACAGGTCCATGTACCGCTCCCACGCGACGTCGGCGGAGGCGTCGCCGGTGCGTCGCAGAGTCTTCTTCATGACCGGCGGGATTCACCGTTCCGGCGCTGCTCAAACTGCCGTCAGGTCGCCGCTCCACAGCGGTCGCGCCGGGCGTAGGGTCCGAACCAAGCGAAACTCCTCCGCCATCGACCGGCGCGGCCGGTGGCCGACATGTAGGTGGACAAGGATGACGACACAGGCATCGGCCAATCACACGGCCAAAGTCATCGGCGTGACCATTGCGGCCGCCGTCGGCGGCTTTCTTTTCGGTTTCGACAGTTCCGTCATCAACGGCGCCGTCGACTCCATCCAGGGCAGATTCGCCCTCGGCGAGTTCCTCACCGGCTTCACCGTCGCGATCGCCCTGCTCGGGTGCGCGGCGGGCGCCTGGTTCGCCGGCGGACTGGCCGACCGGTGGGGACGCAAGAAGGTGATGCTGCTCGGGTCCGCGCTCTTCATCATCTCGTCGGTCGGCTCGGGTCTGGCCTTCAGCGTTCCCGACCTGATGCTGTGGCGTGTGCTCGGCGGTCTCGGCATCGGCATCGCGTCGGTGATCGCCCCCGCGTACATCGCGGAGATTTCGCCGGCCCGGATGCGCGGCAGCCTCGCGTCGCTGCAGCAGCTGGCCATCACCATCGGCATCTTCGCCGCACTGCTCTCGGACGCCGTGCTGGCGGATCGTGCGGACGGTGCGTCCAACGACCTGTGGCTCGGCCTCGAGGCCTGGCGGTGGATGTTCATCGTCGGCGTGATCCCCGCCGTCGTCTACGGCGTCCTCGCGTTGCTCATCCCCGAGTCGCCGCGTTACCTCGTGGGCAAGCACCTCGACGAGGAGGCCGCGCAGATTCTCGCGAACATCACCGGCGAGAAGCACCCCAACGAGCGCATCCACGAGATCCGCCTGACTCTGCGCAAGGAGCAGCGCTCGTCGTTCGCCGACATCCGCGGTCCGCGCTTCGGTCTGCAGCCGCTGGTGTGGGTCGGCATCATCATGGCCGTCCTGCAGCAGTTCGTCGGTATCAACGCGATCTTCTACTACTCCACCACACTGTGGAAGTCGGTGGGCTTCACCGAGAGTCAGTCCTTCACCACGTCGGTCATCACCTCCGTGATCAACGTGGCCATGACGTTCGTGGCCATTCTCTTCGTCGACCGGGTGGGTCGGCGCAACCTGCTCATGGCCGGCTCCATCGGTATGTTCGTCGGTCTCCTCATGGCGGCGATCGCGTTCTCCCAGCAGATCGGCACCGGCGACGAGGTCTCCCTGCCCGATCCCTGGGGCGTCGTGGCGCTGATCGGCGCAAACCTGTTCGTGATCTTCTTCGCGTCGACGTGGGGACCGATCATGTGGGTCCTGCTCGGCGAGATGTTCCCGAACCGTATGCGCGCCATGGCTCTCGGCATCGGTACGGCCGCGAACTGGGTGGCTAACTTCGTCATCTCGCTGCTGTTCCCGTCGCTCACCGAGATGGTCGGACTCTCCATCGTCTACGGCGGCTTCGCACTCTTCGCCGCCCTGTCGTTCTTCTTCGTGAAGTCCAAGATCCCCGAGACGAAGGGCATGGAACTGGAGGACATGAAGTAGCCGCACGACCGCCGGTGCTATGGTCGGCGAGTTCTGACACGGGGTGCTTCGCGTCGCGAGGCTGAGACCACACCCGAGAACCTGATGCAGGTAATTCTGACGAAGGGATGTCACGGCCATGACGCCGTACGACCATGCGGTCGACGCTGCCTCCACCACGGATGCAGCCGACCTCACACGCTTCACCGACCTCCTCTGGGACCGCACGGCAGGCCTGCGGGCCCGGATCGGCGATCTCGAGTTCCTCACCCGACTCGGCGACGGCACCCTGCCGATCACGTCGTTCCGGACGTACATCGAGCAGGACGGCCTCTACCTCGAGGGATACGCGAAGGCCTTGGCCCTCCTGTCCTCGCGCGCAGTCGATCCGGAGGCCGGAGCGTTCTGGGCCACGTCGGCGGCGACGGCCGCGACGGTCGAGAAGTCGTTGCACACCAGCCTTCTCGCCGACGTCGCTCTCGGCGGTCCGTCGGAGAAGCCGGTCGAGCACAGCCAGGCGTGCCTCGGGTACGTCTCGTTCCTCACGGCGACGGCGGCGACCGACACCTACGCCGTCGGCGCCGCGGCCGCGCTCCCCTGTTTCTGGATCTACGCCGAGGTCGGCCGCGGACTCGCGGCCTCGGCCCGCGCCGTGCTCGACGCTGATCCGCACCACCCGTACGCCCGGTGGGTGACGACGTACGACGCCGAGGACTTCCAGACCTCCGCCGCGCGCGCCCGCGAGCTCGTCGACGCGGCTGCCGAGGTGGCCGGCCCGGCCGAACGACAGCGGATGAGTGACGCGTTCGTCGTGGCGATGCGCTACGAACTGCTGTTCTGGGACACCGCCCTGAACACCGTGCCCTGGCCTGCTTCGGGGTCGGACGCATGAGGGCGCGGCACACGAGGGTCGAGCGCGTCGCGGCTCTGCTCACCGTGTCGCTCGTCGCCGCCGCGGGTCTCGCGGGCTGCGCCACGTCCGATGCCTCCGACGCGAACACGATCCGCTTCGCGCTCGACTGGACACCCAACACGAACCACACGGGCCTGTTCGTCGCCCAACAGGAGGGCTACTTCGCGGACGCCGGACTGAACGTCGAGATCCTGCCGTACAACTCGACGTCCCCCGACACGCTGATCGACTCCGGTAACGCCGAGTTCGGGATCAGCTTCCACAGCTCCGCCACCTACGCCCGCGCCGCCGGTGCGAAGGTGACCTCGGTGATGGCGCCGCTCCAGCACTGGGCCACCGGCATCGGCGTCCGCGCCGACCGGCAGGACCTCCGGAGCCCCCGCGACCTGGACGGGCGGACCTACGCCGGGTTCGGCGATGCGGGCGAGGAGGCCACCCTCCGCAAGGTGATCGAGAACGACGGTGGCACCGGCGATTTCGAGACCGTGGTGCTCGGGACGTCCGCGTACGAGGCGGTCTACTCCGGTACCGCGGACTTCACCGTCTCCTACTTCGCGTGGGAGGGTCTCGAGGCCGAGCGGGCCGGAACCCCGATGACGTACTTCGACTACACCGACTTCGGCTTCCCCGACTCGTACGCGATCGTCGTCGACGGCGGTGACGAGTGGATGGCCGAGCACCCCGAACAGGCGCGACAGTTCGTGCAGGCCTTGCAGAAGGGTTACCAGAAGGCCGCCGACGATCCCGACGCAGGCGCGCGCGATCTGATCGACGCCAACCCGGGAGCATTTCCCGACGAAGACCTGGTCGTCGAGAGTCAGCGCATGCTGGCGAAGGACTACATGCTCGACGAGAACGGCCGCGTCGGGACGCAGACCCTGGAGCGATGGTCCGGGTACTCGAAGTTCCTGTTCGACGCCGGTGTCCTGGCCGGGCCCGACGGCGCACCGCTGACCACCGAGCCCGACTGGTCGACCTACTTCACCGATGAGTACCTCGCTGAGGGCTGAGCGCGGCGGACGGGTGGGGCGGTACGCGCCGGCGCTGCTGCTCGCGGCGGGCCTCGTGGCGGCCTGGCAGGTGTACGTGGTCGTCAGCGGCATCTCGCCGCGCGTACTCCCCTCCCCCGCCCGCGTCGTCGATCAGGGCTGGACGAACCGTGCCGTCATCGCGGGTCACGCATCGTCCACCATTCAGGTCACTCTGCTCGGTTTCGCCGTCTCCCTGACGATCTCGTGGATCATCGCCACGGCCGTGGACTTCTCGCCGTGGCTGCGCCGCGCCATCGTTCCCCTGCTCGTGGTGTCGCAGACACTGCCGGTCATCGCCGTCGCTCCCCTGATGATCATCTGGTTCGGATTCGGCATCCTCCCCAAGCTCCTGGTGATCGCGCTGGTGACGTTCTTCCCGATGACCCTCGGCCTGATCGAGGGATTCGCCTCCGCGGACAAGGAGTCCGACGCACTGCTGCGCAGCATGGGAGCGTCACGGCGACAACAGTTCCGGTACGTCCGGCTCCCGTCCGCGCTGCCGCGCTTCTTCACCGCGCTCCGCATCGGGATCACCTACGCCGTCGTCGGTGCCGTCTTCTCCGAGTACGTCGGCGCCACGTCGGGTCTGGGCATCTACATGGCGCAGCAGAAGAACGCGTTCCGCACGGATCTCGTGCTGGCCGCGGTCGTGGTCACGGCGGTGTGCAGCATCGCACTCTTCCTCCTCACGTTCGTGGCCGAGCGGCTTCTCGCGCCGTGGGCGCTCGCGGCGAAGGAGGAAACGCGATGACGGATCCTGTTCTGGAGCTGACCTCGGTGCGCAAGTCCTACCCGGGGACACCGGTACTGGACGGGGTCGACCTCGCCGTCGAGGGAGGACAGTTCGTGTCGATCGTCGGCCCGAGCGGCTGCGGCAAGAGCACGCTGTTCACCCTCCTCGCCGGTCTCGACGACGCGGACAGCGGCACCGTGGTGACACCGCGCTGCGCGTACATGCCGCAGAAGGATCTGTTGTTCCCGTGGCGTTCGGTTCTCGCGAACACCGCACTCGGGCTGGAGGTGCAGGGGGTTCCGAGGGCGCAGGCGCGGAGCCGGGCCCGCGACCTGTTCCCGGTCTTCGGCCTCGACGGCTTCGAGGACGCACGCCCCTCGTCGCTGTCCGGCGGGATGCGGCAGCGGGCCGCACTGCTCCGGACCGTCGTGCAGGGACGCGACGTCCTGCTGCTGGACGAGCCGTTCGGCGCTCTCGACTCGCTGACCAGGACGGCCATGCAGGACTGGATGCAGGAGGTGTGGCAGCGGTACCGCTGGACGGTCCTGATGATCACCCACGACATCCGGGAGGCCGTGCAGGTGTCGGACCGGGTCGTCGTGCTGTCGCCGCGGCCCGCGCGGGTGGTCGCCGACGTGAGCATCGATCTGCCGCGGCCGCGACGCGCCGAGACCGCCACCACGCGGGAGTTCGCGACCTACGAACGCGCGCTGCTGGACGCCCTCGGAAGCACGGGCCCTCGTCCCGGCGCGGGCGAGTAGGTTCGGTCCATGGCAGACACAGACGACACCCGCGTGGAGCACCATCCCGACCGTCAGCGTTTCGAGATCCTCGTCGGTGAGGAGGTCGCCGGCTACGCCGAGTATCGGCAGACCGATCCGACTGTCCGGGACTTCGACCACACCGTGACGCTTCCCGAGTTCCGCGGACGCGGACTCGCGGCCGTCCTGGTGCGTCACGCACTCGACGACACACGCGCCGCGGGGCTGAAGATCGTCCCGTCGTGCTCCTACGTGCACCACTTCGTCGAGACGCACGAGGAGTACGCCGATCTGACCGTGTGAGCCGGGACTCGCGACACCGTGTCGGTGGGCCGCGTTACGGTCGCCCCATGAACGACCTGAACAGTGTCGACCTCTCGCCCGAGGCCGCCTGGAGCCGGTTCCGCACCCTGCTCGCCGATCACCTCGACGGGATGCCGGCGGGACACTCACTGGTGCTCGCGTGCCCGCACGCCGGCTCCGATCCGGTTCCGCCCTGCCTGCAGTTCTACGGATGGGACGACGAGACGGTCCGGTGCGAGGTGCTCGCGGACGAGTACCTCGCCGAGCACCGCCGGTGGACGTCCGAAGGGCGCGCACTGCTGGAGCAGTTCGGGTTCGCCCCGCCGCCGTCGCTCCCTCACACCACGCGCCGCGACGACGAGCCGGTGAACTGGTTCGTCGATCGCCCGCGGCGCTACGCCGACCAACTCGCCGACGCCGCTGTCCGCGTCCTGCACTCGGTGTGGGGTGTCCCGCACCCGTCGTTCCTCGAGCTGGACGGCGACCTGTGCGGCCCCGTGATCGAGGACCGGTTCGGCGCGTCGTCCACGGACCCCGAGGACGCGCCGCCGTCCGACCCTGTCCCGTTCGACCCGCTGCGGCCGGTCCGCACGTCCGGTCCCGAGGCCCGTCTCGAGATCATCGAGCAGACGCTCCTGCACATCCTCGGGTTCGTGCCGCACCCCGACGAGGACGGCGACTACCCTTTCCGTCTCGGGCCGGCCTGGCTCTACCTGTGCCCCACCCCGGAGGCGCCGTTCGTACAGATCCTCGCGCCGCTCGCGGCCGGCGTCACCGACGAGGGGCGAGCACTGTCGGTCGTCAACGACGTCAATCGCCGGTGGCCGCACGTCAAGGTGCTGCTGGACGAGGATCGCATCGTCGCCACCATCGACGTCACGGTGGTGCCGTTCGTCCCGCAGCACGTGGCCGACATGCTGGCCGTCATGGAGAAGTTCGCCGGCGAGGCCGCCGAGCATCTCCGGGCCGGGCTCGGGGCGCGGCCCTACCTCGACGCGTTCGGTGAACCGACGCCCGAGTACGACGCGGGTGACGGGACGGACGAGCACGGCGGTCCGGTGATTCCCGAGGCACTGCGCGCGATCGCCGAGGCGGTGTGGGAGCGCGGCGCCGACATCGACGTCGAGGAGGTGCTGAACGCGTGCGGACACGATCGCACGCGCGTCGTCCGCTTCCTGGACGTGGCGCGCGAGTGCGAGCTCTCCGCCCTCGATCGCACGCTCGACGACACCGATCCGCGAGTCGCCGCGTCGGCCGGTCTCGATGCGCGGGTCTGGCGCACCACCTCCGCGCTCCTCACCTCCGCCCACCGGCGTCTGGCCGCCGACCGCGTCGACGGCCCGACGCGGTCGTCCGGCTCCCAGCTCGACCTGTTCGGGACCGACCTCGCCGGCGGAACCGGTGACAGCCTCTTCGACTGACGAGAAGGGTGCTGCCGATAGCCTTCGATGTGTGGTGACCACTCCGCGCTACGGCGGCGACAGCCTGTCCGATCTTCTGCCGTCGGTGCTCGGCGCACTCGGCGTCCCCGGTGAGTCCGACACCGTCGGGCTGGGGTTGTCCGGGGTCCGGCGGGTCTGCGTACTACTGGTCGACGGCCTCGGAGCTCGACAGTTGGCGGCGCACGCCTCGGCAGCGCCGACACTCTCCTCGCTCACCGAGCGGGTCGTCACCGCCACGTTCCCGTCCACCACCGCGACGTCGTTGGCGTCACTGGGCACCGGACGCACGCCCGGTGAGCACGGCATCGTCGGCTACCTCACCGCCGTGCCCGGCTTCGACCGTCCGATGAATCCGCTGCACTGGCGTCTGCACGGTCAGGGACCCCGCGTCGATCTGCTCGCCGAGCTCGTTCCGGAACAGTTCCAACCTCGCGACACCGTGTTCGAGCGCGCCGCGGCGGACGGGGTGTCCGTCACTCGCATCGCGCCGTCCTACCAGCGCGAGTCCGGGCTCACCCGCGCCGTGCTGCGCGGCGGGGACTTCTCCGCGTCGGTGTCCGCGGGCGATCTCGTCGCCGAGACCTCGCGCGCGCTGCGGCGCGGCCAGCGGTCACTCGTCTACTCGTACTGGTCCGAACTCGACCTCACCGGCCACGTGCGCGGGCCGGACTCCGACGCGTGGCGCCACGAGCTGACTCAGGTCGACACCATCGTCGCCGGCATCCTCGGCGAGTTGCCCTTCGACGCAGCGCTGATCGTCACCGCCGATCACGGGATGGTGCAGATCGGCACCCGCGTGGACATCGACGCGACGCCCGCGCTCACCGCCGACGTCCGGATGATCTGCGGCGAACCCCGCGCGCGCCACGTCTTCGCCGACGCCGGCGCCGCTGCCACGGTGCTCGATGCCTGGCGGGAGACCCTGGGTCCGGACCACCTGGTGGTGGGCCGCGACGATGCGGTCTCCCGGGGCTGGTTCGGGCCGTCGGTGCGCCCCGACGTCGCGGCGTGCATCGGTGACGTCCTGGCTCTGGCCCTCGGCGACGGCGCCCTGATCCGCCGCGGGGCCGAACCGAACCAGTCGGCGCTGCCCGGCCATCACGGCTCCCTGACCGACGTCGAGATGACCGTTCCCCTCCTCGTGGCACGGGGCTGACACGCCAAGAATCGCCCTGATTCCAACGCTTCTCGGGGCGCCGCGACGGTCCTACGGTGGGATGAGTGACCCTCGACAACTCTTCTCTCGCACTGCACTGGTTCCTTCCCACCTACGGCGACAGCAGGTCGATCGTCGGCGGCGGACACGGCACGCGAGTCGGCGCCGCGGGCGGAGATCGTCGCGCGAGCATCGGGTACCTGTCGTCCATCGGCCGCGCGGCCGAGGAGTTCGGCTTTACCGGTGCACTCACCCCGGCCGGCGCGTGGTGCGAGGACGCGTGGCTCACCACGGCGATGCTCGCCCGCGAGACCGAGAAGCTCGCATTCCTCATCGCCTTCCGACCGGGTCTGATCAGCCCGACCCTCGCGGCGCAGATGTCGGCGACGTTCAGCAACCATGCGCCGGGCCGACTCCTGCTCAACGTCGTCACCGGGGGCGAGGCTCACGAGCAGCGTCAGTACGGCGATCACCTGTCCAAGGACGAGCGGTACGCCCGCACGGACGAGTTCCTCACCATCGTCCGCGGCCTCTGGCGCGGCGAGTCGGTGACGCACCAGGGCACGCACATCCAGGTCGAGGACGCGTCGCTGCCGTTCCTCCCCGACCCCACGCCTCCGCTGTACTTCGGCGGCTCCTCTCCCGCTGCGGGCCCGGTGGCGGCGGACCACTCCGACGTCTATCTCACGTGGGGTGAGCCGACCACGGCCGTGGCGAAGAAGATCGAGTGGATCCGCGGACTCGCGGCCGAGCGCGGACGCACCGTGCGCTTCGGCATCCGCCTGCATGTGATCACCCGCGACACGTCCGAGGAGGCCTGGAAGCAGGCTGGCGCGCTCGTCGAGGCGCTCGGCGAGGACGCCGTCGCGACGGCGCAGTCCAACCTGGCGCGGAGCGAGTCGGTGGGCCAGCGCGCGATGCTCGCCCTGCACGAGGAGAGCCGCAGGACCGGGTCCTGGAAGGACCCGCGCGCACTCGAGATCTCCCCCAACCTGTGGGCTGGTGTCGGCCTGGTGCGCGGCGGAGCCGGAACGGCCCTCGTCGGGAGCCACACCGAGGTGGCCGATCGCATCGCGGAGTACGCGGCCGTCGGCATCGACGAGTTCGTTCTCTCCGGTTATCCACACCTCGAGGAGCTGTACTGGTTCGGCGAGGGTGTCATCCCCCAGCTGCGCAGCCGCGGACTGTTCTCCGGCGGCGCCGCGGCACGCGCCACGGGCCACACCCCGTTCCTCCCCGCCCGATGACCACCGAACCCGGCCCGAAGACCCTGCCGCCAGTGCTCGACGACGACGCTGCGCTGGCCGTCGCCGCCGCGCTCGGGGCGAAGATCGCCCCGTCCGCGATCGAACGTGACCGCGATCGACGGCTGCCCGGCCCGGAACTGGACCTGCTGTCCGCGTCGGGGCTGCTGGGCATCACCGTGCCCGCGGAGTTCGGCGGCAGGCCGGTCTCGGCGCGCACCCTCGCCTCGGTGTTCCTCTCGCTCGCTCGCGGGGACGCCAGCATCGCGCAGATACCGCAGAGCCACATGACCTTCC
Organism: Rhodococcus sp. UNC23MFCrub1.1; assembly: GCF_000686025.1. Lineage (GTDB taxonomy): Bacteria > Actinomycetota > Actinomycetes > Mycobacteriales > Mycobacteriaceae > Rhodococcoides. The sequence continues at coordinate 624,280 of NZ_JMLQ01000002.1, read as the reverse complement.
TCGACGCGCTGCGGCGACAGGGATCGACGGAGCAACAGCGACGCTTCTTCGCCGAGGCCCTCGCCGGTCGCCGCTTCGCCAACGCCCAGAGCGAGCGCGGCACACCCTCCATCGCGGTCGACCGGACCACGGTGACGTCCCGTCCGGACGGCACCTCGTCGCTGAACGGCACCAAGTACTACTCGACGGGCGCGCTCTTCGCACACTGGTTGGTGGTCCGCGGCGTGCAGGCGGGCCCCGGCGAGCAGGGTGATCAGAGCCGAAAGGTGCTGGCCTACATCCCGGCGGACGCGCCCGGAGTGCTCGTCGAGGACGACTGGGACGGGCTCGGGCAGCGCACGACGGCCAGCGGCACCGTGACCCTGACGGACGTCGTGGTGCCCGCCGACTCCCTCGTGCCGTACTCCGCCCTCTTCGACGACGCGACCACCTACGGGGCGCGCGCTCAGCTGCTGCACGCCGCCATCGATGCCGGCATCGCCCGCGCCGCCGTCGACACCGCTCGCGACGTCGTGGTCGTCGCTCGCCCTCCGGTGGACGCCGACGTGGCGACGGCCGACCGGGATCCGTTGCTGCTGCAGCAGTTCGGCGAGGTGGAGATCGGGGTGCGCGGGGCCGAGGCGCTCGTGCGCGAGGCCGGCGAGGCGATCGACGTGGCCGAGCGCGAGCTCACAACGGACAGCGCCGCCGCGGCCTCCATCGCGACGGCAGCGGCCAAGGTCGCCTCGGCGCGTGCGTCCCTCGACGCCACCACGGCACTGTTCGACGCGGGCGGAACTCGCAGTGCCGCAGCCTCTCTACGACTGGACAGGCTGTGGCGCGACGCGAGGACCCACACGCTCCACGACCCCGTGCGATGGAAGACTCAGCACGTCGGCCGGTACGCGCTCACCGGGGCGCACCCGCCGCGCCACGGACTGATCTAGTCGCGTACCGGTGTCGCGGCGTAGGGACGCCCGAACTGCGTTCGCACACCGTCGGAATACAGCACGGAGTCCGGCGGGCGGGCGGCCAGGTCCCCCACGCCCGCCGCGGCCATGAGCTGGTCGTCGCAGCGCACCAGGGTCGCCGCGCGCAGCGGCCACCGGCGGTGGGTGTTGGGGACGAAGACGGGTCGGCCCGCGACGGACGTGTGCATCCCCCACCGAGCGGTGAGGAACACCGACATCGGATCGTCGGACATGTCGGTGTCGCCGGGGGACACGGTGAAGTCGGTCGTCGCACCACGGTGCGGCGGTGCCAGTCGCCGAGAGCGGTAGCCGACGACCCGGTTCCGAGGATCACCGTCGTCGACGATGTCGATGTGCGACCAGCGATACGGCACCCCCACCGCGTTCGTGGCCAGCACCACTGCGGCACGGGTGGCGTCGAGAGAACGGAACACGACCCCTCGGCGACCGTCACCGTCGCGGCTGTAGAGCCGCACGTTGATCTCGCCGAAGGTTCCGAGTCGCGGTACCGGTCGGCCGTACCCCAACCCGGCCCCCACCATCTCGAAGCCGATCAGTCCGACATAGGTGTACCCGTTCATCGTGTCGGGGACGATGCCGCGAGGCAGCAACGGCGCGACGACGTCCGGGGCGACACGCCAGTGCAGGAACACGAGGCGTTCCCACCGCTGGTCCATGATCACGGGGCGCGGAAGCACAGGCGGGCGAGGCCAGAGATCGACGCTCCGATCACGCACCGAAGAGGTTCTTGGCCTTGAGGATCAGCTCGTAGACACCCCAGGCGAAGGGAACCCCGACCCACAGCCAGGACACCACCACGACGGGCACACGCGCGCCCTGCTTCGTCTCGCTCATACCGTCGCCTCGTTCTTGTCGTTCGTACCCTCGTCGGTCGCAGTGCCCGGCGTCGTCGCCTCCGGGTCCGGCTCCGAGTACTTCGGATCCACGGGCTTGATCAGTTCGTTCGCGACGAAGCCGATGGAGAGCAGGACGATCATCGTCACGAACGCGGGAACGTACCGTCCGGTGGTTCCCTCCTCGCCGAGGTCGGCGATTGCGTTGACGATCAGTGGTCCGAGCACGCCCGCGACCGACCAGGCCGTCAACAGTCGTCCGTGGATGGCACCGACCTGATAGGTGCCGAACAGGTCACGCAGGTAGGCGGGCGCCGTGGCGAAGCCTGCACCGTAGAACGACAGGATGACCATCGCGCTGACGAGGAACAGGACCTTGTTCGTGTTCGTGAAGAGCGAGATGTACAGATAGAGAAGCGCGCCCACACCGAGGTAGAGACGATAGATGTTCTTGCGACCCACCAGGTCGGACACCGACGACCACACGAACCGGCCGAGCATGTTCGTCAGCGAGAGGAACGCGACGAAGCCCGCGGCCGCTGCCACCACGGATTCCGGGGCGGTGGGGTCGGGAAAGAAGTCGGTGTAGATGCCCGCGGCGCGCTCGAGGATACCGATGCCGGCGGTGACGTTGAAGCACAACACGATCCACAGCAACCAGAACTGCGGGGTCTTGACGGCGTTCGCCGCGGACACGCGTGCGGTGTGCTGACCCGCCGGGGTCTGCGGTGGCGTCCACCCGGCCGGCTTCCAGTCGTCGGCGGGAACCCGGATCAGCACGACGCCGAGCGCCATGAAGACGGCGTAGCCGAGGCCGAGCGTGAGGAACGTCGTGGCGATCGAGGCATCGGTGTTGCCGCCGTACGCGGACAGGAGTTTGGTGGTCAGGGGCGAGGCCACCAGGGCGCCGCCGCCGAATCCCATGATCGCGATACCCGTCGCCATGCCCGGGCGATCGGGGAACCACTTGATCAGCGTGGAGACCGGGGAGATGTACCCGATGCCGAGGCCGATGCCGCCGACGAGTCCGTATCCGACGATCACCAACCAGAACTGGTCGAGGCTCATGCCGAGGGCGGAGATGAGCAGCCCGGAGCAGAAGAAGAGGAGCGACATCGTCATGGCCCACCGCGGACCGTGCGTCTCCACCTTCGTCCCGAGCACGGCTGCGGAGAGGCCGAGCATGACGATGGCCAGCTGGAACGGGATCGCGGTCATCGTCCCGCTCAGTCCCATGGCGGTGTCGGAGGAGATGGCGGCCTTGAACACGCTCCACGCGTAAGCCTGGCCGATCGCGAGATGAATCGCGAGGGCGGCCGGCGGAATGAGCCAGCGGCTCCATCCCGGTGGCGCGACGATACGGGCGCGTTCGAGTACTGCTGGCATGGAGGTCGTCCTTCCGGCGCGGGTCACGCGCTCAGAGGTCGATCGCGTACTACCGTGCTTTCACCGATCCGACTCGTTCCAAACAGGACGAAGGCACGGGCGCACGTCAGAGCGTGTCCCGCGAGATCTGATCGGACACCGAATGGGTGTTGTCGGCCGAGATCTCCCGCGTACCGGACCGGGAGATGAGATCGTCGATGCGCTGGTCGAGGCCCACGGTGCGCTGCACGGCGTCCAGGCTCCGGTGCTCGATCTCCGCCACCGCGATCTCGTCGACCACGCGTGACAACGCTGCGACCCGGTCGATCACCTGATCCCACACCGGGATGAGATCGGCTCGGCGCACGAGCACCTCGCGTCGACCCTCCTCGTCCACCGTGTCCCCCTGCGCCTCGAAGGCCGCGGTGAGTTCCGCGTCCAACTGGGCGAGTGCGACCACGTCCACCGCGATCTGCACCAGTTCGGTTCCCGGGTCGAGCTGCGCCCGGGCCACCGCGAACAGGTCCGAGCGCCAGATCCGCGAGGAGAGGATCCGGTCGTGGTACATCCCGGCGAGGAACAGCAGGGTGTCGTAGCGATCGGCGAACCGATCCGCGTCTGTGCCCGCGAGGGTGCGGACGACGTCGGCGCCCCGCGCGTGCAGCGTGTCGAGGCGCTCCGCCGCGGCGCCGCCGAGGATCCCTCGGGCTCGCGAGAGTGGACCCGGTCCGACACCGAGCGGAGTCGGCGTGTGCCGCAACGCCTCGAAGAGGGCGGTGCGCTGGTCGACGTCGAGGTGGATGCCCTCGCGCCGCTCCCGGCGGATCGCGCGGACCCCCGACGCGTAGTGACCGGAACTCATCACGAACCGCGTGCGGTACGACCCCAGTCGACGTTCGAGCAGCACGTGCCGTTGCAGCAGAGCCAGGCGCGTGGGCCCGGTGCGCAGTACGGCCGTGCGACCGTCGATCCAGTGCAGCTCCTCCGTGATCAGCCGCAGGGTGCCGAATCCGCCCAGTGCGGGGAACTTCCGGCCGGCGCGCAGGCGCGCGAGCGCGATGCCGCGCGTCTCCTCGTCGAGACGACCCAGTGCGACGAGCAGCGCGGCGCGGTCGGACAGCGGCTCGTGAGCGCGTCCGGACCGGTCCGACTCGATGCGCGTCGACTCGGCGATGGTCCGCACGGTGTCCGCTCGACGGGCACGGTTGTCCGCGGGGTCACTCGTCACCGTTCTCCACCTCCCCCACCGATTCTGCAGGTGCCACCAGTGTTCCAGATCGAGTCGGGACACGGTTCTCACGTCCGCGGCCACCCCCGCGCGGCACTACCATCGAAGCGTGACGAACATCGAACGACTACGCCACCTCGCCGGGCTCCACGGCGTCGCCACGTCGTACGAGGGGTGGGACAAGGCCCGCCGCGACGTCGGTGAATCCACCCTCCGCTCGGTCCTGACGGCGCTCGACGTGCCCGTCGACAGCGACGACGACATCGAGACCGCGATCGTGGATCACGACGAGGCACCCTGGCGGCGCACCGTGCCAGCGGTCGTCGTGGTCACGTCCGGCAAGGACCACCACGTTCCCGTCCACGTGCCGCACGGGACGTCCGTGACGGTCACCGTCGAGCTCGAGGACGGCGGCACGCGCGAGGCGGCTCAGCAGGACGTCTGGGTCGACCCCCGCGAGATCGACGGCGCCCTCGTCGGCCGAGCCACGTTCGCCGTCCCGGTCGATCTCCCGCTCGGATGGCACACGCTGCGCGCGGAGGGGGACGACGGTCTCGAGGCGTCGTGCACGCTGGTCGTCACGCCGGCCCGTCTGTCCACCGCCGAGGCACTGTCCGATCGTCAACGATGGGGCGTGCTGGCGCAGCTCTACTCCATCCGGTCCGCACAGTCGTGGGGCATCGGCGATCTGGCCGATCTGGCCGACATGGCGGCGATCCTGGGCGGCGAGCACGGAGCGGACTACGTCCTGGTCAATCCGTTGCACGCCGCGGCGCCGCGGCCACCGATCGAGGCCTCGCCCTATCTGCCGACCACCCGTCGATTCTTCAATCCGCTCTACATCCGCGTCGAGAACATCCGTGAGACAGCGATGCTGCCGCGCGACAGGTATGCCCGCATCCGCGACACCGCACGCCGACTGCACCGCGCCGACGGTCGCACGGACGATCTGGACAGGGACAAGTCTCTGCGCGCGAAACTCCGTGCGCTCGAAGCGATCTTCCTCGTTCCGCGGAGCGCGTCCCGCCAGGCCGCGTTCGACGAGTTCCGCGCCGCGGAGGGCGTGGGCCTGCACAACTTCGCCACGTGGTGCGCACTGACGGAGAAGCTGTCGCCGGACGACACGCGATGGCAGACGAAGGCCGCCGCCCCCGGCACGCCGTGGGTCCAGCGGCAGCAGGCGAAACTCGCGCATCGCATCGAGTTCCACAGCTGGCTCCAGTGGATCTGCGACGAGCAACTGGCCGAGGCCCAGGCCACCGCGCACCGGGCCGGAATGGCCATCGGTGTCGTGCACGATCTGGCTGTGGGAGTGCAGCTCTCGGGTGCCGACGCCTGGTCCCTGGGTTCCGCACTGGCCGAGGGCGTGACCGTCGGCGCTCCCCCGGACGACTTCAATCAGCAAGGGCAGCAGTGGAACCAGCCACCCTGGCGGCCCGACCGGCTGGCCGAACTCGGGTACGCACCGTATCGCGACATGCTGCGCACCGTGCTCAAGCACGCGGGCGGGCTGCGGGTCGACCACATCCTCGGACTGTTCCGGCTCTGGTGGATCCCCACCGATGCCGAGACTCCCGCGGGCGGCACCTATGTCACGTACGACCACGAGGCGCTCATCGGCATCCTCGCGCTCGAGGCGGAACTGGCCGGCGCCGTGGTCATCGGTGAGGACCTCGGCGTCTTCGAACCCGTCGTTCAGGACTACCTGGCCGAGCGGGGCGTGCTGGGCACGTCCATCCTGTGGTTCGAGCGGGACGACGACGGCCCCATCGCCCCGGAAAAGTACCGCGAGCTGTGCCTGACCTCGGTGACCACCCACGACCTGCCGCCCACCGCCGGGTACCTGGCGGGTGAGCACATCGATCTGCGATCGCGGCTCGGCCTCCTCGAGAGAGCCGTCGACGAGGAGCGTGCGCAGGACGAGAAACAGCGTGAGTCCGTACTGGACCTCGCGCGCGAGCGTGGCCTGCTCGCGGACGGTGCGTCCACCGGGGAGACGGTCGCGGCGCTGTACCGGCTGATCCAGTGCAGCCCGTCCCTGCTCATCGGAGTGGCACTGGTGGACATGGTCGGCGAGCACCGCATCCAGAACCAGCCGGGAACCGACGAGACCCAGTATCGGAACTGGCGCGTTCCCCTCGCCGACGCCGCGGGCCGCGCGGTCTCGGTGGAGGACCTGCGGCGCGCGGACCCGTTGGTGCAGTACTGAGACGCCCTCACCCCGCCGACGCGGCGGGGTGAGGGTGGTCGTCAGATCGCGCCGAGCAGGGACTCGTCGTCGCGCTTCTCGCCGCTCTTCAGCATCTCGCGCGCGGTGTCGAGTCCTTCCCACACGTTCCACATCAGCACACCGCGCAGCACGGAGTCGTCGTCGAGGTAGTACACGACACCCTCCTTGCCGGGCGTCTTCCAGTCCTCGACCGTTCTGAGGTCGGTGCTCATCGTGCCCACCGCCTGGTAACCGTTGTCGAACACGTCGGAGTAGAAGTACGGCGTGTACGTGTACGGCTCGGTGGAGCCGGCCATGATCTTGCCGACCGTCTTTCCCATGCTGTTGGCGTTGTCCACGTGCTCGATGCGACGACGGCCCAGGATCGCGTCGGGGTAGTTGGCGACGTCGCCCGCGGCGTAGACGTGCTCGTCCGCCGTGCGCAGGAACTCGTCGACCACGATGCCGTTGTCGACGTCGAGCCCCGACTGCTCCGCGAGGTCGGTGTTCGGCGTCACGCCGAGCCCGAAGACCACCGCGTCGGCATCGATCGTGGAACCGTCGCTGAGGGTCAGCGACACCGCATTGCCATGCTGCGCACCGGAGTCGACCTTCACACCCGTGCGGACCGTGACGCCGTGGTCCTCGAAGTCCTGCTGGAACACCGACGCGAGGTCCGCGGGGAACATGTGGCCGCCCACCACGTCGTCACTGCTCACCAGGGTGACGGTGACCTTGTTCTGCGCGAGCGCCGCGGCGATCTCGGTGCCGATGTAACCACCGCCCACCACGACGATGTGGGTGCCCTCCGTCGCCAACGCCCGCAGGCGCCGGTAGTCCGCGAAGGTGCGGAAGTAGACGACCCGCTCGGACGGACGCAGGTCCAGCGTCGTCGGGGTCGCCCCGGTCGCCAGCAACAGCGATCCGTAGTGGTGGGTGTCCCCCTTGTCGGTGGTCACCGTGCGGGCGTCGCGATCGATCGACGTGACCGTCGTCGACAGCACCAGCGTCGCACCCGTCTCCTCGGTGCCCAACGGCACCTCGTCGGTGGTGAACTCCGCGTCGGTCCACAACTTCTTGCTCAGCGCGGGGCGGGTGTAGGGACCGTCGACGTCGGAGCCGACGACGAGGATGGTGCCGTTCTCGTCGTGCTCGCGGATCCCCTTGGCGGCGTTGTCGGCCACCATTCCTCCACCGACGATGACGTAGTCGTACTCGGACACGTTGTACCCCTCTTCATGAGCCGTGCGCGCCGACCGAGTCGGGCCGCGCGTCACCTGCACAGGGAGTAGCCGATGCGGACTCCGCGGAAACCCGACCGTGTCGTACCTGCGTGCTGTGATGAGTTCCGACGCTCGGCCGAGTCACATCCGACGGGCGCATCGTCGTGTCACGTCCGGAAGGGAAGTCTCATGGCCTCACGCAGTTCGGGTGCCACCGCCATCAGCGCGGTCGGCCTCGTCAAACGGTACGGGGGCGTCGACGCACTCGACGGTCTCGATCTCGAGGTGCCCGAGGGCACGGTCATGGCACTGCTCGGGCCCAACGGAGCCGGGAAGACCACCACCATCCGCGTGCTCACCACACTGCTGCGGGCCGACGCCGGCACCGCACGGGTGGCGGGCCTCGACGTCGTCGCCGACGCGGCGGAACTCCGCTCACGCATCGGCGTCTCGGGGCAGTACTCCGCGGTGGACGAGTATCTGACGGGCTTCGAGAACCTCGACATGGTCGGCCGGCTGTACCACCTCGGGAAGAAGCGCAGCCGTGATCGGGCACGTGAACTGCTCGAACGGTTCGACCTCGTCGAGGCGGCCGACCGGCCGGTCAAGGGCTACTCGGGTGGGATGCGCCGACGCCTGGACCTGGCGGGCGCCCTCGTCGCCGATCCACCGGTCCTCTTCCTCGACGAGCCCACCACCGGGCTCGATCCTCGTGCCCGCCTCGAGCTGTGGTCGGTGATCGAGGAACTGGTGCAGGGCGGGACGACCCTGCTCCTCACCACCCAGTACCTCGAGGAAGCGGATCAGCTGGCCGACGAGATCGCGGTGATCGATCGTGGTCGCGTCATCGAGCGCGGCACCGCCGACGAACTGAAGTCGCGAGTGGGCGGAGCCAGGCTGGAGTTCGCCTTCGACACGGACGGCGATCTGACGACGGCGCAGGGCGTCATGGAGCGTTTCGCACCGGGTCAGGTCACCTCCGATGCCGCGTCCCGGCGGCTCACGGTCGGTGCGGACGACGGGACCACCACGTTCGTCGACGCGCTGGTCCTGCTCCGCGAGAACGGCGTCACCCCTGCCGACGCCTCGCTGGGCAAGCCCAGCCTCGACGATGTCTTCCTCACTCTCACCGGCCAGACGTCGACCCGGCCCGACGCGGCCGATCAGCAGCCCAGCGGACAGGAGACGGCCCGATGAACTCACCCACCACGGCGCTGAGCGACGGCGCGACCATCGCCCGACGCAACCTCATCAAGATCAAGCGCGTCCCCGACCTCATCGTCTTCACGCTGCTGTCGCCGATCATGTTCGTCCTGGTCTTCGCGTACATCTTCGGGTCGGCCATCGAGATCCCCGGCATGTCCTACCGCGAGTTCCTCATCGCCGGCATCTTCGCGCAGACCGTCATCTTCGGGTCCACGTGGACCGGCCTCGGGCTCGCGGAGGACATGCAGAAGGGCATCATCGACCGCTTCCGCTCCCTGCCCATGGCTCCGTCCGCGGTGCTCGTCGGACGGACCAGCAGCGACATCGTCATCAACGTCATCAGCCTGGTCGTGATGTCCCTGACCGGTCTGCTGGTCGGCTGGCGCATCCGGTCGTCGTTCTGGGAGGCCGCGGCGGGATTCGGGCTGCTGCTGCTCTTCGCCTACGCACTGTCCTGGGTGATGGCGGTGATCGGACTGTGGATCCGGACGCCCGAGGTGTTCAACAACGCCAGCTTCATCGTCATCTTCCCGCTGACGTTCATCGCCAACACGTTCGTGCAGAGTCAGGATCTGCCCGGGATCCTGCAACCCATCGCCGAGTGGAATCCTGTCTCCGCCATCACGCAGGCGAGCCGGGTGCTGTTCGGGAACACGAACCCGACGATGCCGCCTCCGGACGCGTGGCCACTCCAGCACCCGGTGCTCGCGACGGTGGGATGGTCGATCCTCATCCTGATCGTCTTCGTACCGTTCGCCATCCACCGCTACACCAAGGCGGTGAGCCGCTGACGTGCTGAGCCGGGGCGGCCGCACCTCGCGTTCACAGCCTGATCACACGAAGTTCGTGTAGAAATTATCTCCTGTGACGGCAACCAGACCTTCTGCGGAGACTGCAGCGGCCGCCCCGTCCGGCGGGGCGCGCCGACCGCAGGAGATGCTGCGTCGCGCCCGCCGCGCGGACATCGCGGTCCCGGCGATCGCCTTCCTCCTTCTCGCCCCGCTCTACAGCGCACTGTCCGTCGTCGGTCAGCACCAGCTGCGCACCTCCGGTTTCGACCTCGGCATCTTCGTGCAACAGATCGCCTCGTACGCACGCCTCGACGCGCCGACGTCGGATCTGCTGGGCACGGGCTACAACACGCTCGGTGATCACTTCTCTCCGATCACCGCACTGCTCGCGCCCTTCTACCGACTCGCCCCTGTCCCCGAGACCCTGCTGATCGCCCAGGGCGTCCTGTTCGCCGTGGGTGTCGTGCCCCTCTCCCGGTGGGCGTGCCGCAGCCTCGGCACCGTCGCGGGCATCGTGGTGGCCCTCGGCTACGGACTGTCGTGGGGCCTGCAGTCGGCACTGAACTTCGACTTCCACGAGATCGCCTTCGGCGTCCCGATGCTGGCCTTCGCCATGGCAGCGCTCGGCCAGGGGCACTGGCGTGCCGCGGTGGCGTGGACGCTCCCGCTCGTCTTCGTCAAGGAGGACATGGGGCTGACCGTCATCGTGATCGGCGCCCTGATCGCCTGGTGGACCACGGGCCGCACACGGATTCTGGGCCTGGCGACGGCCGCGTGGGGCGCGGCGTGGATCGTGCTGGCCATCACGGTGGTCATACCGCTGCTGAGCGCCGACGACGCCTACGGTCAGGGCTCGAAACTTCCGCCCCTCGGTGAGGGCATCGCCGACACCACACACGGTCTCGTCAGCGGGGACTCGCGCGCCGCGACCGTGCTGCTGCTGTTGGCCGTCACCGGCTTCGCAGCACTGCGGTCACCGTTGACGCTGGTGGCAGTACCCACCGTCGCATGGCGGTTCCTCAGCGACAACACCAATTTCTGGAGGCCGATCTTCCATTACAACGCGATCCTGATGCCGATCCTGTTCGCCGCGTTGATCGATGCACTCATCCGCGGTCGGCGTGACATGCACCTGTCACCGCGTGCCCAGAGAGTGGTGCTCGCCGCCGTCGCCGCCGTCGCTCTGGTCGCGCTGCCCTTCCAGCCGCTGGCTCGGCTCGCCGACGCCGACGGGTGGCGCGTCGACCCGCAGGTGACCACCGCGAGAGCCGTGTCGGCATCCATACCGCCAGGGGACCGCGTGTCGGCCTCCAACAACCTGGTCCCGCAGTTCGTGTCCGACCACCCCGTCTCGGTGTTCCCGCAGCGGGAGACCGATTCCACGACACCGGACTGGATCGTCGTGAACATCGGCCGGCCCGCCGGGTGGCCCAAGGACGAGTCGGGCGACAACACGGCGATCAGTGCAGCTCTCGCGGACGGTTACTCGGTCGTCTCCGACGTGAACGGCATTCTCGTACTTCGTCGGTGACGGGTCAGCGTCCGGGAACGGGATTCGTCCAGCCCGGGTCGGGTGCCGCGTGCCGACCTTCTCCGGACGGCTGCACCGACTGCGGCGCGGTGTCGCTCGCCGACGGCGGAGCCGGGTTGCTCACCGACGGCGGAGCCGGGTTGCTCATCGTCGCAGCTCTCGGCGACGGCTGACGGGGCTCGTCGTCGTCACCGGGAGGCGGCGACGGAGGATCGATCGGGTCGCGATCCGGATCGGGGCCGGTGTGCGGCCCATGACCACCGGACTGCACCTGGGGAGTGGCGGGGAGCGGCGCGGGGCCGGGACCCGGTGCCGGGTCGGGGCGCGACGGTGCGGGGTCCGGCTCGGGAACCGGTGCCGGTGCGGCAGGTGCCGTGACGGCCGGCGTCGGCTCGGGAGCCTCCTCGACCTCGACGACGTCGGCGACGTCGTCCACCACCGGAGCCGGGGGCGGCGCGGGGGGCGGCGGTGCCGTGTCGACCGGCGGCGCGACCGGCTCGGGTGCCGTGACCGTCGGGGCGGGCGGCGTGACGCCGGGGATCTCGAACGGGAGCGGCGGAAGCTGGAAGACGAACGGTGCCGGCGCCGGCGCGGTGCCGTTCTGCACGGCTGCGGCCTGGTCCTCTCGCCGCTCCCTCCGCTCGTCGGCTTCCTGCGCCGCGAGGTCGTCGGCTGCCTGCTTCGCTTCCTTCTCCTGGCGTTCGCGTTCCGCGTCCTCTGCCGCGCGCTCCTTCTGCGACAGTTCGTCGCGACGCCTGCTCTCGGCGACCTTCTCCGCCGCCGTGTTCGGTTCGTCGTTCACCGATGTCGGGGCAGCGGACGCCGCGGGAGCGACGAGGACGGACGCGCAGGTCACCAGCCCCCAGGCACCCACGGCCATCGCAGTCGCGGCGAGACCGGATCCCACTGTGTGTCGGCGGCGTACGGGCGCGCGGTGCGTCATCGTGTGTCTCTCTCGAGTCGTGGCGGGAGGAGGGCCGGAAGACGGATCACGGAGCGGGACAGACGCCGGTGCAGTCGATCTTGCGGACGATGGCGAAGCCGTCGTCGTCCTCCCGCACCGTGAACTGCTGGTCGTACCGGAACTCCCGGCCGTCCGGAACCGTGAGTGTCAGGACGGCGTCGAAGACGAGCGGGTCGGAGGTGGGCGCCACGTCGATGCGGTGCCGTATCGCCGGGTCCACCGCGTCGATGGATCGCTGCAGATCGGCCACCGTGGCGTCCACACCGGCCGTGTCGGACAGATCCCAGAGCGCTGCGGCCGCTCCGGCGTCGCGATCTCGGTAGTACAGATCGTCGTAGCGCACGATCACGGCGGGACCACTCGCGCGGGCCGCATCGATCGGCGGCGGCGCCGCCGACGCGGTCTGATCGGCCGCGTCCGCACCGACACCCGCGGTGGCGACCGGGACCGGTGCGGAATCCGCGGGGGCGCGCTGCATCATGACGGCGGTGCCGAGTCCTCCCGCGACGAGAAGGGCACCGAGGGCGGCGAGGGCGGGAAGTCGCCCGTTGCGACGACTCGGCCGGGTGTCGGCAGAGCGCGCGCGCAGTGTCGCCGTCGTGCTGTCGAAGGAGGGTGTGTGGTCGTCGGCGTGCAGACCCGGGTGCGCGTCGGGAACGATCGGGCGTACCGGCCCGCGCGTCCGCATCACGACGGCGGCGACGTGCGACCAGGCGCGGCGAACGTCCGCATCGGAGTCCGACGTGGACGGCACGTCCAGCACGGTGCGGACTCCCGCATCCCCGAGCACGCGTCGCAGATCCGTGGAGCCGGATCGCGAACCGGCACGTATAGCATCGTGTTTGACGACGACGATGCGGTCCGACCAGGTGTCGCGGCCGCTGCCGCGGAGCGAGTCCATCAGCGCCACGACGCGGAGTGCGGCAGCCTCGGAATGGGGAATCGGGACGACGATCGAGTCCGCGTCGTCGATCATCGCGGCGAAGTACGGCTCGTCGCTGCGGGCGTGCACGACGACCGTCTGCCGGTGGTGTGTCAGGACGGTCAGAACGTCCTCGATGGCGTGCGGGTCCTGCAGCGACGCATCCGCTCCGAGAGCATCGTGCCCTTCGGGCCGGGTGTCGACGTAGTGGGACAGTGCTCGCGGATCACACTCGGGCGCCACCAGGGCCTCGACGTCCTCGGCGATCTGCGCGGCGGCACCGTGCCTGGTGGCCTCACCGGCCAGATCCCAGGCGATCACGCCACCTGGCCGACGCTCGCCGACCGCTGCGGACATCCCGGCCAACGCATCGGTGCCGAGATCCTCGCCGAGACCGATGTCGGCGATCACGATGCGGTGTCGGACGGGGAGAGCGCCGGACAGGACCCGCCGATCCTCGCTCTCGGTGGTCCCGGGGTGCGATCCGAACAACCCGCGGCGATGCGGTCGCGGTTCGTGTTCGACGCCCGGGGTGAGGAATGTGGACACTAGGCGAGCTCGTCGCGGCTCGGTGCCGAGGTGGACCGGACGTCGGGCAGGTGGTGACGACTCCTCATACCCTGTCCCCCGTCCTGTTTTCACCGCCTGTAACGGTCCCCCCGACCGCAGTCGAGGAGAATATAGCGCACACGCACGACATGCGGGCAGTGCTCGGACAACCGACTGCCACGAGACGCCGCGCGCGCGGTGGATCAGGAGTGACCGAAGGGCACCGGCGAGTCGCGACGTAGTCCGCTGGCCCGCAGCACCCGGCGACGGACACCGGCGCGCACCGACTCCTCGCTGCCGATGATGCGCACGGTGCGGCGGGCGCGCGTGATGGCCGTGTACAGCAGTTCCCTCGTCAACAGCGACGACGTTTCGTCCGGGATGACCACCGAGACGGTGTCGTACTGGCTTCCCTGACTGCGGTGAATCGTCATGGCGTACACCGTCTGCACGGCCGACAGCCTGCTGGGATGAACGAGGAACGGAGTCGACCCGCGCGCGAACGCGGCGACCACGCCGCCGTGTCCGTCGTCGACGACCACGCCGGTGTCGCCGTTGTAGATACGGTTGTCGTGGTCGTTCGTCGTCACCAGGAGCGGTTGCCCGAGATACCACTGTGCGGCGTCGAGGAAGGTCGAGGTGTCGGCGCCCACGCGGTCCATCGCCCACCGTGCCCAGTGATCCACACCGGAGGGGCCCTCACGGTGCGCGCACAACAGGCGGTGCCGCTCGAGAGCGGCGAGGGCCGCGGCCGCATCACCGGACGCGGCGGCCGCGGTCACGGCCCGGGCGGTCGAGACCACATCGCGTTCGAGCGACGACACGTCGGACCGCGGACCGAACTCGAGGGCGGGATCGCCCGAGTTCAGCAGGCGCACCACCTCGTCCTCGTCGCCGTCACGCACAGCGACGGCGAGATCGGCGATGACACCGCCGAACCGACGCCCGCGGCTCAGTCGCACGGTTCCCGCGGCGAGTCGGCGCACCTCGCCCGTCGAGAGACTCTTCTCCGACGAGTCCCCCGCCGCCGGGACGGACCCGAGGTCGGCGCCCACCAGGGCGGTGACCACCTCCGGCAACGCCGCCGTCACCGGCCGCGCGACCAGATCGGCCAACACCGCGCCCGCGTCCACCGAGGTCAGCTGGTCGGGATCGCCGACCAGTACGAGCCTGGTGTCGGCGCGGACCGCCTCCATGAGTCGGCTCATCAGCGTGGACGACACCATGGACGTCTCGTCGACGACGACCACGTCGTATGGGAGCCTGTTGTGTGCGTCGTGGCGGAACCGACTGCGGCTGCCGGGCTGCCAGCCCAGCAGCCGATGCACCGTCATCGCCGGGATGTCGTCTCGCAGTCCGAGTTCCGGTGCCTGCTCGGCCACCGACTCCTGCAGTCGCGCAGCCGCTTTCCCGGTCGGCGCGGCGAGCCCGATCCGTAGACCGGGGCCGTGCACGGCGGTGAGCAGAGCGAGAATGCGCGCGACCGTGTGCGTCTTGCCCGTTCCGGGGCCGCCCGCGATGACGGTGGTCCACCCGGTCACCGCGAGTGCCGCCGCGATGCGCTGCCTGTCGGGCACCTCGGTGCTCGGGAAGTAGGTGGCCAGTCCCTGCCGCACCGCCTCCACGTCGACGGCCGGCGCGTCGAGTGCGCGCGCCGCCAGCACGTCCCGGATCACCTTCTCCTGCAGGTAGTACCGCTGCAGGTAGAGCAACGGGCCGTCCGCGGTGTCCACCACGAGCACCGGTCGCAGCGGACCGCTCTCCCCGCCCAGGACGAGTGGGCTCGCCCGGAGGGCGGCCACGACCGCCGCGTCGTCCGGCCACGGCAGAGCGTCCGTGTCGACACCGTCGTCGGCCGTGACGTCGCGCAGGCGGGTCAGGTCCAGGCACACCGACCCGACGCGCACCGCGCGCACGGCGAGTGCCACGGCGAACAGCGCCAGTTCGTCCCGTTCCCCGCCGAGCGCGCCGAGTCGGAGGGCGACGTGCACGTCGGCCGCGGTGAGGACGCCGACGTCGTTGAACGCGCGCAGCACTCCCTTGCCGCGCTGCGCGACAGCGCCCGGGTACACCGCGGTCACGACCGGACTCCTGCGAGCAGATCGGACAGCGCCGTCACGAGATCGGGGGACGGCGCCCAGGAGAAGACCCCGCGCCCGGGCGGAGTGTCCGGGCCGATCATGCCTCGGACGAAATGGTACTGCACTCCTCCGAGGTGTACCCGGGGGTCGTATCCCGGTCGACGCCACCGCAGATAGCGATGCAGCGCAACGGAATAGAGCAGTGCCTGCAGCGGATAGTGCGACTCCATCATCTCGCCGGCCATGTCCTCGACCGTGAAGTCGTCGACGGTGAGGTCGCCACTTCTGATGCGATTGGTCTTGTAGTCCACCACCACGTAGCGGGAATCGTCGGACGACCCGACACGCAGGACCGTGTCGACACTGCCGGTGAGGTAGCCCCGGAGCGTCCGGTCGTCGAGTCGGCGCATCCGCTGCGGATAGGCCGCGAGCACGTCGTCCGAAGCGAGGTGGTGCGCCACGAGATCGGCGACGGCGTGCACGGTCACGTGCGCCGTCGCGGCGTGGTCACCGCCCGACAACGGGATCTCGAAGTCCATCTCGGCGAGCCTGTTCGACGGGTGGACCTCGGCGAGCGTGCCGGTGCCCGCCGCGCCGAAGTCCAGGGGCGTGCGCAGGACGGCCGTCAGCGCTCGAGAGAGATGATCCGCGTCGATGTCGGCACCGTGTGCCGAGACGGCCTCGACACACCGGCGCTGCACCTCTGCAGGCAGATCGTCGACGGAGGTGTCGACGTACTCGAGAATCTCGTGCACCAGGGTGCCGAACGCGGCTCCCGCGGGCAGACCGTTCATGAGCGAGGGGGCCCCCGCGCCCACACCTGCCGCGAACGGGTCCTCCACCGGTTCGTCGCCGAGTATCGGGTCCTCGGACTCGACGACCTCGACCGGCTGATCGTGCGCGCCCGCGGTCAGCGCAGAGTAGGACGTTCGCCGCCACGCGGTGTCCAGCCTCCGGTCGAAGTGCGCGACGGCCAGTGCGCCACCGCTTCTCTCGGACGTCCGCGCGGGCCGGGCCACCACCGTCACGTCCTGCACCGCCTCGACGACGATCGCGCTGCCGCAGCGCGACTGCAGGGTCGTCGCCGCGGAGGCATCGTCCTGCAGGCGCACCGTCGACTCCGGTTCCGCGATGCCGGGCACTCTGCCGAAGAGCAGTCGATGCAACGGGGACGCCGCCGTGATCGCCGTCGGTGCCCACCACAGCACCAGACGGCACTGCGCGCGGGTCAGGGCGACGTAGAGGAGGCGCATCTCCTCGCCCGCCGCCTCCTCGTCGTGGCGCTGCTTGCGTTCGCGGTACCCCGGAGTGGAGGACCCACCGACGTCGCGCACACGCGCACCCTCGTCATCGTGGAAGAGCAGGGTGTCCGGATCGAACGATCCGGCGGCACCCCACGCGAACGGGACGTACACGATCGGGAACTCCAACCCCTTCATCGCGTGCACCGTGGCCACCTGCACGGCCTCGGCATCGCTGTCGAGCCGTCGGCTGCGGTCGGCCACAGCGCCGCTCGTGGGGTCCTGGATCCGGTCGGCCAGCCAGCGGGTCAACGAGGTCACCCCGTGTCCGCCCTCGAGCGACTCGCGCTGGACGAGTTGCGCGACGTGCCGCAGGTCCGTCAGATCGCGTTCACCGGATTCGGTTGCCAGCAGACGTTTCTGGAGCTCGGTGGATCCGGTGAGATTCTCGACCATCGCCGCGAAGCCCACCCCCGTGACGAGCGCGGACCACTCGCGGCAGCGCGCACTCAGTGCGGAGGTCGCGGCGTCGCCACCCTCGTCGAGGCTGCGAGCAGACCATCCGAGCAACGGTGTGAGCGCGGCGCGCCGCACGACGTCGGCACGGTGCGGTTGCTCCAGTGCCTGCAGGAGCAGCAGCCAGTGCGCCGCGGACTCGGTGGCGAACACCGACGAGCCGCCGTACAGCACGGACGGCACGCCGGCGCGCTCGAGAGCGGACCGCACCTGCTCGGCCTGTCTGCCCGACCGGACGAGCACGGCGATGTCTCCGGGAGCGACAGGCCGCGGCGACGCGCCGTCGACCGTCAGCATCGCGTCGCCGTCGAGAAGCGCGACGATGTCCTGCGCGACGTCGTCGGCGATACGCAGTCGGACCTTCTCGGTGGCCGGGAGGCCCTTGTTGTTCAGCGGACCGGAGCCCGTTCGACCGAACACGCGCAGGCGCACTGGAGGCAGCGGGTCCCGCGTCGTGGCGGCCAGCAGCCGAGGTTCCCGGTGCGATGCCGTCACCGGAGTGACGACGATGTCGGGATGTCCCAGTGCGGCACCCTCGTACAGGTGCGCGAGCGAGCCGATCACGGCCGCGTCGCTCCGCCAGTTGGTGGTGAGTGCCAGATGCCGGTCCGCCACCGCGACCGCGTCGAGGTAGCTGAGCACCTCGGCGCCGCGGAACGCATAGATGGCCTGCTTGGGATCACCGACGAGAACCAGGGTGCAGTGCCCGTGGAACGCCCTCCGCAGGATGGACCACTGCAGCGGGTCGGTGTCCTGGAACTCGTCGACGAGCACCACCGTGAACTTCTCGCGGACACGCGCGCACGCGGCCGGGCCGTGCGTCTCGTCCGACAGCACGCCGTGCAGGAGTTCGAGGAGGTCGTCGAAATCACGGACGCCGAGCCTCCGCTTCCGGCGCTCGGTCTCCTCCCGCGCCTCGCGGGCCACCGCGACCCGCTGACCGGCCGCCGTGTCGTCGGGAGCGTCCGGACTGAGCACGGCCCGCCGGTCCGAGACCGCGGCCCGGGCCACCGTGCGCGCCTGCGCGACGGTCAGGGGCGGCGAACCGACCTCTGCGCTGTAGCGACGCAGATACAGGTCGTCGACCACGTCGTCGACGAGATCGTCCACGGACTCGACGAAGGTCGCGTCCGGTTCCCGCTCGCCCGCGATCCCGAGTCCGTCGAGCATGCGTTGGCAGAAGCTGTGCGTCGTGGCGATCGTCCCGGCGTCGAACTCCGACAGCGCCGTCAGCAGCCGAGTGCGCCGCAGCACCACCTCGTCGTCGTCGACGTCGGCGAGCAGTGCGATCAGCTCGTCACCGCCCGTACGGGCCGCCGACGGATCCGCCAGGGCGGCCGCGACCTCGGCGAAGCGTGCACGCGTGCGTTCGCGAAGCTCGCGCGTCGCGCCCTTGCTGAACGTCACCAGCAGTACGCCCGCGATGTCGGTGACGCCCTCGGCGACGTAGCGGGCGGCGAGGCCCACGATGGCGTAGGTCTTGCCCGTGCCGGCGCTCGCCTCGAGCACGGTAGTGCCCAGCGGGAGCGGCCCGGTCAGATCGAACGTGCTCATCGCTGCTCCATACCTTCGGGAGCGCTCATCGCTGCTCCATGCTCTCGTGGGTGAGCAACGGCTGCCACACTCGTCGCGCGAGCACACCGAAGCGCGTGCCGTCGGCCGACCACTTCGCCTCGTCGGCGGCCGGAGGAATCGCTGTCCACTGCCCGAAGTCGACTCCGCTTCCGTGCACCAGAAGTACCGCCGGCTCCGTGACGTCGCCGAACCGATCCGAGAACTGCTGAGCTGCCGCCGCGAGGGCCATCTCCTCGCTGCTTCCCCGAACGACTCTGGCGGCGTATGCCTCCCCGGACTTCAGCGCCAGGGGCAGTGGCTCGCGCAGACCGCGGTCGCGCAGGTCCGCCAGCTCTGCCAGAACCGCGCGGGCGTCCTCGGGTGTCGTGAGGGTCGACCGCGACACGGGCCGTGAGGACCGACCCCGCGCGGTGGTGACCGCCGTCCACCCGTCCGAGCCACTCTGCGCCGCGACCGCCAGCAGGTGGATCCAGGCCTCCAGTCGCCGCTTCGGGGCCATCCTCGAATAGGACGTGCGCGCCACGGTGGTGCCGTGCACCCCGGGAACGGTGCCCGTGAGCCGCCGCCCCCCGTTCAGATCCACGACGACGTCCACACTCTCCGGCGGCCCGACGTGGATCTCGGCCGCCGCGTCGGCGATGGGCACCACGTCGTTCTCGATCTGCTCGAGCAGGCGCGCACCCTGCGCGAAGGGCGGCAGCGTTCCGCGGCGCCACTCCGCGGCCCGGAAGTCGGCCAGTTCCACACCGGTCAGGAGCGCCGACAGCATGCGCTCTCCGATGTCCCAGGCCGACAGCGCGTCCAGCTCCACGGCGAGGGCGTCGACGACGTCGTCGTCCCGCCCCGACAGACCCACCTTCAGTCGCTGCCGCACGAACGCGGTGACGGGGCTCTGCACGAACGCCACCAGCTCCGCCAACGCCACGTCCGCGGAGTCTCGCGCTGGAAGCGGACCATCGAGGAACGGCTGCCGCGGCACGAAGGGAGCGCTCGCCGCCACCGCGCCCGCGAGCGCGGCACTGTCGAACCCGGCGGGAGCGCTGCCGTCGAAGATCGACGGATCGAACGGCTGCAGCGGGTGCCGCGTGACCGCGCGGTTGTTCTCGACCCCCGCCGTGGCCGCCACGACCTCGATGACCTCGGACAACGGGATGGCGGGAGGTTCGTGGGCACCCGACACCGGATTCGCCCCGGTGTGGAAGAGAACCAGTTTCTCGCCGGCCGACATGAGGGCGTCGAGCAGCAGCTGACGGTCCTCGCTGCGGATGTCACGCTCGCCGATCAGCGCACCGCGTGCGAGGACGTCGTCGCCGTCGAGGTGGCCGGCGCGCGGGAAGACGTCGTCGTCGAGCCCGAGCAACACCACCACCCGGTGCGGCACCGACCGCATCGGGACCATGGTGCACACCGTCAGTTCTCCGGTGCGGAAGTTCGATCGCGTCGGGCGCCCGGCCAGGCGATCGCGCAACATCGACCGGATGTCGGCGAGCTGCAGGGAGATGTCGTCACCGTGTTCCAGCGCGGCGGACAGTTCCCGCAGCGCGTCGACCCGATGTCGGACGTCTGCCGGCCCGACCTCGGTGAGCAGGTCGATCGCTCGGATCAGGCTCGCGCGCCACGTCCGGACCGGATGCTCGCCCCGCATACCGCGCAACACGACAGAGACCCGGTCGACCAGTTCTGCGTACCGACCGGCGAGATCGATGTCGTTCCCGTCGACGTCGTCTACGGGAAGAGCCAGGCCCAGCCAGTCCCCCGTGGTCTCGTCGGCAGCGGCGCCGAGCAGCAGTCGGTCCATGGCCGCGGTGAACGTGTTCTGACGAAAGTCGCCCAGACCGAACAACTCTCGCTGCACAGAGTCGATGCCCCAACGCGCACCGGACACCCGTGTCCACTCGGCGAGCCGTTCGAGATCGTCGTCGGAGAAGCGGAACCGGGTCCGCACAGCCTCGGACGCAGCGAGATCGAGCATCTGCGACGCGGTGACGCGGTCCCCTGCCATCTCGATCATCGCCGCGATCACGTCGAGCACGGGATTGGTGCGCCGGAGCCCCCGATCCGCCAGCCGCACGCGGAGTCCGTGCGCCGGGTGCGCCGAGGGATCGCCCACCGCGCCCTCGTTCCCGAAGGCCGCTCGCACGAGCGGAGCGAAGGTGTCCACGTCCGGGCACATGATCAGGACGTCGCGCGGTTCGAGCGTCGGATCGTCCTGGAAGAGGTGCAGCAAGGTGTCGCGCAGCACGTCGACCTGCCGGGCGGGGCCGTGGCAGGCGTGGATCTGCACGCTGTCGTCCATCCCCGGGACGTCGGGCGCGGCCGGGGCGCGGTCGGCCACGATGTCGTTCTGCATCCGCCTCAGGACCGTCGTCGACGCCTCGACACGTCGCGCGTCGGACCGCTCCGGATCGGGGAGATGGCGGTCCGCATCGGCCGTCGGTTCGAGAAGCGGTTGCAACTCGCGCACGTCGCGGCCGAGGCTCACCAGCAGGGGATGACCCGCCGTCGACACCGGCGGCGCGTCGACACGCCGCACCGACCCGGCGCCCGCACGCCGGGACGTCGCAGCCCACGAGACCGGGCTGGGGTGTGGCAGCCACAGATGGACGTCGCGGTGATCGGCCACCGCCCGCAGCACGCGTCGCTGCAGGGTGGTGAGACGGGTCGCCCCGAACAGGGACAGGCGCGACGGAAGATCGAGCATCGACCCGTCCTCGGCGAGGGCGTCGCAGACCGGGTCCAGTTTCTCCGCGGGGCCGGGCACTCCGATGCGCTCCCGCACCCGGCGCCACAGCTCCGCCTGCCACAGGAGATCCGGCGCGAGCGGGGCACCGGCGCCGTCCGTGTCGGCACCGGCCGCCCAGTCGACGATCATCGAGGGCCGTTGTGCAGCATACGAACGGAAGAGCCCGGACACGTGGGACGCGGTGGACCAGCGTCGACCACGGCGGTGATCGTCGGGCGCCGCCGCCGCACCGCCGATGCTCCGGGAGAGAACCGAGCACCAGGGTTCGGTCGAACACTCGTCGATCACGCGTAGGACAGTCCACAGCAACGGGCCCGCGGCCCACGGATCCGAGTCGGCGTCCACGCCCGTCACCACGGCCAGGACGTCGTCGACCAGGCGGCCGGGCGACGGGAAGTCGATGTTCGCCGCGATGCCGTCCGACACTCCTGCCGCCCCCAACGAGAGGGAGAGCCGTTGTCGGAGCCACCGCTCCACGCCCTTCGCCGGGACCGCGACGACGTCTGCGGCGAAGGCGTCCGCGAGGGGCTCGGCGAGCAGCGTCGCGAGACCGGTGGCCAACGTGCTCGCGCGTTCGGCGCGGTGGAGCTCGAGCACGTGGCCCTCCTGGAACGTCGTGGTGTCCCACCGACCGTGAGGTCCGGTGTCGACCCGACCGTAGCGCCCGGCTCCGACAGATCACCGTTGACATCCACTGTGCCGTGGTTCACACTCAACCTGTCAGACAGCCTGACAGCAAGCGAAGGAGAACGCCGTGGCCGCCACCCGTACCGAGCACGACCTGCTGGGAGAGCGCGAGGTGCCCGCCGACGTGCTGTGGGGCATCCACACTCTGCGCGCCACCGAGAACTTCCCCATCACCGGACGACCGATCTCGTCGAACACCAAGCTGATCCGCGCGCTCGCCGCCGTGAAGTACGCGGCCGCGGCGGCCAACATCGAACTGGGTCTTCTCGACGAGGTGCGCGGCGACGCGATCCTGCAGGCCGCCCGCGAGATCCTGGACGGCCGGTGGCACGACCAGTTCGTCGTCGACGTGATCCAGGGCGGCGCCGGCACGTCGACCAACATGAACGCCAACGAGGTCATCGCCAACCGCGCGCTGGTGCTGCTCGGCCACCGTCCCGGCGAGTACGCGCACCTGCACCCCAACGAGCACGTCAACCTCGGCCAGTCGACCAACGACGTCTACCCCACCGCCTGCAACATCGCGACGATCCTCGCGGTGGCCGACCTGTCCGAGTCGATGCGCATCCTGCAGGACGCCTTCCGCGCGAAGGCAGAGGAGTTCCGCGCCATCGTCAAGATGGGCAGGACCCAGTTGCAGGACGCCGTGCCGATGACACTGGGCCAGGAGTTCGGCACGTTCGCCGTCATGATCGACGAGGACCGCGCCCGCCTCGAGGAGGCGTCACTGTTGGTGCACGAGATCAACATCGGCGCCACCGCGATCGGTACCGGACTCAACGCCGCCCCCGGCTACCGCGAGGCAGCGGTCCGGCACCTCCGCGAGATCACCGCACTCCCCCTCGTCAGCGCGACGGATCTCGTCGAGGCCACGCAGGACGTCGGTCAGTTCGTGCATCTCTCGGGAGTACTCAAGCGGTGCGCCGTGAAGCTGTCGAAGGTGTGCAACGACCTCCGCCTCCTCTCCTCGGGACCGCGTGCAGGGTTCGGCGAGATCGACCTGCCCGCAGTACAGGCGGGCTCGTCGATCATGCCCGGCAAGGTCAACCCCGTCATCCCCGAGGTGCTCAACCAGGTGGCCTTCCAGGTCATCGGCCAGGACGTCACCATCACGATGGCGGCCGAGGCAGGTCAGCTGCAGCTCAACGCCTTCGAGCCCATCATCATGGAGTCGCTCACCTCCGGCATGACGCACCTGGGTGCGGCCTGCCGGACGCTCGCGGACAAGTGCGTCGTGGGGATCACCGCGCACGAGGCCCACCTGCGAGACAGCGTCGAACACTCCATCGGACTGGTCACGGCACTCAACCCGCACATCGGATACCAGGCCGCCACCGAGATCGCCAAGGAGGCACTCGAGAGCGGACGAGGAGTCGCGGAGCTGGTGCTCGAACGCGGCCTCCTGACAGCGACACGTCTCGAAGAACTGCTCCGCCCCGAACATCTCGCGAACCTCCAGAACTGAGGACCCGATGACCACGACCACCGATCAGCACGGCGCCGACGACGCCCTCCACGCCGCCGAGAACGACGGCTATCACAAAGGCCTGAAAACGCGGCAGGTCCAGATGATCGCCATCGGCGGCGCCATCGGAACCGGCCTCTTCATGGGTGCAGGCGGACGTCTGGCGCAGGCCGGCCCGGCACTCGTCATCGCGTACGCGGTATGCGGGTTCTTCGCTTTCCTCATCCTTCGGGCGCTCGGCGAACTGGTGCTGCACCGGCCCACGTCCGGGTCCTTCGTGTCCTACGCTCGCGAGTTCTTCGGGGAGAAGGCCGCCTTCGTCTCCGGGTGGCTGTACTGGCTCAACTGGTCGATGACCGCCGTCGTCGACGTGACCGCCGTGGCGCTCTACATGAACTTCTTCGGCCGCTACTGGGACCCGATCGCGTCGGTACCGCAGTGGGTCTTCGCCCTCGCTGCACTGCTGCTGGTTCTGTCCCTGAACCTGGTGTCGGTCAAAGTCTTCGGCGAGCTGGAGTTCTGGTTCGCCCTGATCAAGGTGCTCGCCCTGGTGGCGTTTCTGTGCATCGGCCTCTACCTCCTCGTCACGGGGACACCGAACCAGGAGCAGGGCCTGTCGATGATCGCCGACAACGGCGGGCTGATCCCCAACGGTCTGCTGCCCGCCGTCGTCATCATCCAGGGCGTCGTGTTCGCCTACGCCTCCATCGAGCTGGTCGGTACCGCCGCGGGCGAGACGCCGAACCCCGAGAAGGTCATCCCGAAGGCGATCAACACCGTCATCATCCGCATCGCGGTCTTCTACGTCGGGTCCGTGCTGCTGCTGTCGCTCCTGCTGCCCTACTCCGCCTACCGCGCGGGTGAGAGCCCGTTCGTCACGTTCTTCGGCTCGATCGGAGTCGAGGGCGCGGACACCGCCATGAACCTCATCGTCCTGACGGCGGCGCTGTCCTCGCTCAATGCCGGGCTCTACTCGACCGGTCGTATCCTCCGATCGATGGCCGCGGCGGGCAGCGCGCCGCGCTTCGCGATGAAGATGAGCAAGGCCGGCGTGCCCTACGGCGGGATCCTGCTCACGGCAGCGGTTACCCTGCTCGGAGTGGTGCTGAACGCGGTGGTGCCCGAGCAGGCGTTCGAGATCGTGCTCAATCTCGCCGCGCTCGGCATCGTCAGCGCCTGGGCCATGATCGTGTTGTGCCAGCTCAAGCTCTGGCACCTGTCGAAGGAGGGCGTGGTGACGCGGCCGTCCTTCCGGTTGTTCGGCGCCCCGTACACCGGCATCGCCACCCTCGTCTTCCTGGTGGTCGTCCTGGTCCTGATGGGCTTCGACTACCCGATCGGCACCTGGACGCTCGCCTCCCTCCTGGTCATCGTTCCCGCGCTGGTCATCGGCTGGCGCGCAGCGCGCCCGGGCATCGAGCGGCTCGCCCGCGAGCGCGCCCGTGCGGGAGGGGGAACGGTCGCCCGATGAGTTCACCCGCACTGCCGACGGTCGTCGTCCTGACCACCGGCGGAACCATCGCCAGCCGCGTAGGCCCCGACGGTGTCAGCACCACGGGCCGTCACGCCCACGACGTCCTGGTGGATGCCGGACTCCGCGTGGGAGTCCGGGTCCGAGTCACCGACGTCCTGTGCGTCGACAGTGCCGCGATGTCGCTCCTCGACATGGACACCGTCCGCGGCGCCGTCACCGAGGCGCTGCGTGACGACGCGGTGAGCGGTGTCGTCGTCCTGCACGGCACCGACTCCCTCGAGGAGACGGCGATGCTGATCGATCTCTCCCACACCGACGTTCGCCCCGTCGTGATCACCGGCGCCCAACGCACCGCGGACCACGTCGAGAGCGACGGCCCGCACAACGTCGAGTCGGCGCTCCGCGTGGCCGCCGATCCCGAGCGACGGGGCCACGGTGTACTCGTCGCCTTCGGCCCGCGCGTTCTCCGGGCCCGCGGGGTACGGAAATCGCACACGACCGCGCTCGATGCCTACTCCGGAACGCCGGCGGTGGACCCGGTTCCGCGGGAGACGCTGCCGGACAGTTCGATCGACGGGATCCGGGTCGACTTGGTCGCGCTCTACCCGGGTGTCGACGGACTCGTCATCGACGCCCTGCGGTCCGCCCGCACCGACGGGATCGTGCTGCAGGCGATGGGCGCGGGCAATGCGAACGCCGCCGTCGTCGACGCTGTGCGCCGGTGTACCGATGCCGGTGTCCCGGTGATGTTGTCGACGCGGGTGCCGTCCGGCGGTGTCGTCACCACTTACGGCGGCGGCGGAGGGGGCGCCGACCTGGTACGTGCCGGTGCGGTGTCCGCGGGCGACCTCAGTCCCGCCCAGGCGCGAATCCTGCTGTGCGCGTTGCTGAGCAATCGCCTGCCGATCACAGCGGATCTGGCCTCGATCAGTACTGCTCGGTGACCATCACCGCAGTCGTCCCGTTCTCGAGTGCCTCGAACACGTGGGGCACGTCGCCGGGGTACGACAGGTAGTCCCCCGGCCCCAGCTCCTCGGTCGCGTTCACCGGCCCGCACACCGCCCGGCCGGACGACACCACCACGTGTTCGATCACCCCGTGCATGTGCGGATCGGACAGCCGGGGCGTCCCCACCTCGGCGGCGAGCAGGTACAGGTCGCGGCGGGCGGTCGGTGGGCAGGACGACAGCAGTGTCGCGGTGTAGTCCGACGACTCCGCGGCGATCGACGGACCCTCACCGCGTCGTACCAGGCGGACCTCCTGCCGCGGCGGTTCCACCAGGCGCGCGAAGGGCACGTTCAGCGTCACGCTCAGAGCCCACAGCGTCTCGACGCTGGGATTGCCCGTTCCCGACTCGAGCTGGGAGAGGGTCGACTTCGCGATACCCGCGCGCCGGGCCACCTCGGCGAGAGACAGGCCCGTACGTCGACGCTCCCGGACGAGCGACGCGGCGATCGCGGCGATGGGTGCGCTGTCGGACATGACTGCATGATGCCACAGTGTTCGTCTCACACTCCCTTCGTTCGCCTTGACGAACGGCACCGCGACCGTTCACCATGAGCACCATGCGTTCGATATGGCGAACACCCCTGTGGCTCACGCTCCGGGACGACCCCGACGTGGCGGTGCGGGACATTGCCGTGGTGTGCCTGGCCGACGCCCTGGTCGGTGCCTCGCTCGGTGCGATCGCCGTCGCCTCCGATCTGCCGTGGTGGCTCCCCTGCCTCCTGTCGATCGCGGTCTTCGCGGGCGCCTCGCAGTTCGTCTTCGTCGGAGTACTCACCGGCGGCGGCAGCGTTCTGGCCGCGGTGTCCAGCGCACTCCTCATCAACGTCAGACTGCTTCCGCTCAGCTTCTCGGTGGCACCGCTGCTCGGGGAACGACCCGCCGCACGACTGCTCGGGGCCCATCTGGTCACCGACGAGTCGGTCGCCTTCTCGATGGCCTCGACCACCAGGCGGGGCAGGACCCTCTCGTTCTGGTTCTGCGGCGCGTTCCTCTTCCTCGCGTGGAATCTGGGCGTGCTGGCCGGTGTGGGCCTCGGCGCCGGCGTGGAGAGCGCGGAGTCGCTCGGACTCGACGCGGCCTTTCCTGCCGTCCTGCTCGCACTCGTGATGCCCTCCCTGCGCGATCGCGTGACACGCATCGCCGCGGGTGTCGGCGCCGTGGTCGCCGTCGCCGCTGGGGTCGTGGTGCCCGCCGGCGTCTCCGTGGTGCTCGCCCTGATCGCCGTCATGCCGTTCGTGCTCCGACACGGGCGTAGGAACGGCGCCTCGTGAGCACCGGGGCCATTCTCGCGGGTGTCGCCGCACTCGCCGTCGGCACGTTCGCGTTCCGCCTGATCGGGATCGCGCTGCGCGGGCGCCGGGAACTGTCCGTGTCGGCCGAGAAGTCGATGACCACGGCGGTCGCCGTCGTGTTCGTCGCCCTCGTCGCGACCTCGACGTTTCCCCGTGACGCGGGCCTCGCACTCCCCGCCGGGGTCCTCGTCGCCGCTGTTCTCGCCTGGCGCAGAGCGCCTTTCGTGCTCGTGGTCGTCGCCGCAGCGGCAGTCACCGCGGGCCTGCGCCGGCTCGGCGTCAGCTGACCCGGGCACGGGCGTAGCATCGTCCGAGTGCCCTTGCTCCTGACCTCGCGTCGCTACGTCGACCTTCGCCTGCAGGCCAGCGCCATCTGTCGATAGACCGTGTTCCTCCCCGGTCCACTCGTCCACCGCGCACCCTTTTTCTCGGCCGTTGTTCTCGGCCGCCCCAGCATTCTCGGAAGGCACCACCATGTCCGCGCCCAGCGCTGCCCCCACCCGTCGACTGCCGCACTGGCTCACGTCGTTCGGGCCCCAGATCGTCGCCGGGTTGATCCTCGGCGTCATCGTCGGACTGATCGCCCGATCCATGCCCGACGCCGCCGACGGCAACCCCAACTGGCTCGTCGAGACGGTGTCGACCATCGGATCGAGCTACGTCAAACTGCTCACCGTCGCCGTGGTGCCCCTCGTGTTCACGGCCATCGTCAGTTCCATCGCCAATCTGCGCGCCGTCACCAACGCGGCACGCCTGGCAGGCCAGACCCTGCTGTGGTTCGCCATCACCGCATTCATCGCCGTGATCGTCGGCATCATCATCGGGCTTGTCGCGCAACCGGGTTCGCGCACCGGCGTCTCGCCAGATCTCGGGAAGGAACCGTCGAGCACAGGGTCGTGGTGGTCGTTCCTCACCGGCCTCGTCCCCAACAACTTCCTGGCGCTCGGCGCCCGCACCAGCGAGACCGAGGGTGCACTGAGCACCACACTGAACTTCAACATCCTGCAGCTGCTCGTCGTCGCCGCGGCGATCGGTATCGCCGCGCTGAAGGTGGGCAAGGCGGCCGAGCCGTTCCTGACGTTCAACGCCTCTCTGCTCGCGATCGTGCAGAAGGTGCTGTGGTGGATCATCCGGTTGGCCCCCATCGGTACGACGGCGCTCATCGCCAACGCCGTCGCCACGTACGGATGGGACGCGATCGGCTCACTGGGTGTCTTCACGGTCTCGGTGTACGTCGGACTCGCCATCGTGTTCTTCGTCGTCTACCCGATCATCGTTCGGGCGCACGGCCTCTCGATCCGCAACTTCTACTCGGGCGTGTGGCCCGCAACGCAGCTCGGCTTCGTCTCCCGCTCGTCCATCGGCACCCTGCCGCTGACCCAGCGCGTCACCGAGCGCAATCTCGGTGTGCCCCGCGAGTACGCGTCGTTCGCGGTTCCGCTCGGCGCCACCACCAAGATGGACGGTTGCGCGGCCATCTACCCGGCCATCGCCGCGATCTTCGTCGCCCAGTTCTACGGCGTCGACCTCACGATCACCGACTACCTGCTCATCGTGGTCGTCTCCGTGATCGGCTCCGCGGCGACGGCGGGCACCACCGGTGCCACGGTCATGCTGACCCTGACGCTGTCCACGCTCGGCCTGCCGCTCGCCGGTGTCGGCCTGCTGCTCGCCGTCGAGCCAATCGTCGACATGGGTCGCACCGCCGTCAACGTCACCGGCCAGGCGCTGATCCCGGCCATCGTCGCCAAGCGCGAAGGCATCCTGGACCAGGAGCGGTTCGACGCCCCGCGCAACGGCGACCCGTTCGTCGACGACGTGGAGCTCGCGCGCTAACTCACGAACAGCGGCCCGCGCACGAAACCCACGATCAACACCAGTAGTCCGCCGATCTCGGTGGCCGCGAGCGCATACATGAACGCATGCGTTCCCGGCACCGGGCGGACGAACTGGTTGTCGGTGTCGCGCAGGAATCCGTGCACCACGTAGCTGACGATCGCAGCGACGAAGAAGAAGACGACAGCCCCCGACGCGACCAGATTCACCCACGTCGGCCAGGCACCGAAGTGCACCAGCGGCACCAGGACCAGGGTCGCGAACGAGTACATCAACGCCGCCCGGTGAGCGATGTCCACGTACGGATGCGCCTGCCCGTTCTCGGACGTCGACATCTGGCGGAATTTCCATACGCCGAGGATCAACGCGGCCAACAGGATCAGTGCGGACGCCAGGATCAGGAGCGTCGCGTCCCAGTCGACCACGCGTGCGGGAAGGCCGGAGGCCGGTCGGGTCGGACCGCTACGGAGCGTCACGCGAGCATTGGACCATGGTGGGGCAGAATCTCCACCATGCGCCCCACGTCGTCCCCACCCTCACCGTCAGGGCTGCACAGCTCCGTCGAGGAGTACCGCTCGCGGTGGGATCACTTCGCCGCGGCCACGGCAGCGCTGTCGGCCGCCGTCGAGACGTTCGTCTCCGAGGCGGACATCGACATCGACGCCGTCGAGGCACGTACCAAGTCCGTGGAGTCCGCTGCCGGCAAGTTCGCCCGCCTCCGCGAGGACGGGTCGCTCGAGTTCACCGATCCGCTCGCCGAGGTCACCGATCTCGTCGGGATCCGTGTCATCACGTATCTGACGTCGGACATCGACCGCGTCGCGGACGCCATCTCGAAGCACTTCGTGCTGCTCAAGACCATCGACAAGTCGTCCCTCGCCCAGGAGTCCGGCGTGTTCGGCTATGCCGGACGGCACCTCATCCTCAGTGCGGACGGCGACCGCGTCCCGGCGGGATGCGAGCAGTTCACCGGCCTCGGCTTCGAGGTGCAGATCCGCACCGTGCTGCAGCACGCCTGGGCGGAGATCGAGCACGACATCCGGTTCAAGAACTCCCGCACGCAGGGTTCGCCGACCATCGACCGAGCGTTCACGCTCGCGGCGGGGCTGATCGAACTTGCGGACGCCCAGTTCGAACTCGCCGATCGGCACCACAAGGAGAAGATCACGGAACTGCGCGCGGCCGATGCCGCACGCGGGATGGATCTCCAGCTCACCGCCGATCAGCTGCGCACCATCGTCACCGACCTCCTTCCCGATTACACCCCCAGTCGGAGCGGTCACTACGAGTGGCTGCTGACTCTCGTCAACGCGAACGGGATCACGACGGGCGCGGAACTCGAGGAGGCCCTCGACCCCGCACGAGTCGAGTACGTGACGGCGGCCATGGACTACCAGTACCGCCCCGGTCAGGTGCGGATGGTGGACGACCTCCTGCTGGACCGCTTCGGCGAGGCCCACATCGCGCGCACCTCCTCGCTCACCACCGAGCGTGACCGTCCGGGCAAGCTGCGCTACCGACTGAGCAAGTTGCAGGGCCAGTCCGGCTGACGGGTGTCCGCTCGGTCTGGTATCCCTACGGCGTGACGACGCCACCGAACGACGCTCTGTCCACCATCACCGTGCGCGGCGCGCGGGAGAACAATCTGCGTGACATCGACATCGATCTCCCCAAACGGTGGCTGATCGTGTTCGCCGGGGTCTCGGGGTCCGGGAAGAGCTCGCTCGTGTTCGACACGATCGCCGCGGAGGCGCAGCGGCAGATCAACTCCACGTTCAGCGCGTTCGCCCAGACCTTCCTGCCGTCCTACGGTCGGCCGGACGCCGATCTCATCGCCAACCTGTCGGCCGTCGTCATCGTCGACCAGAAGCGCCTCTTCGGCAGCCCTCGCTCCACCGTCGGCACCATCACCGACATCGGCGACTGGCTCCGCATGCTGTGGTCGCGCGGAGTCACCCCGTCCATCGGCTATGCCAACGCGTTCTCGTTCAACGATCCTGCCGGCATGTGTCCCGAGTGCGAGGGGTTGGGCGAGGCGAAGGTCATCGACATCGACGAGTTGGTGGATCAGTCGAAGTCGTTGCGTGAGGGCCCCGTGAAGCACCCGGACTTCCTGCCCGGCAAGTGGCCCTACCGGCTGTACGCGGACTCGGGACTGTTCGATCTCGACGTTCCCCTCGAGCAGTACTCCCCGCGCGAGCGGCACCTGTTCTTCGACGCGTCGCCCGGCGAGGTCGAGATGGTCAACCCGGACGCCGTGTTCAAGACGTACGAGGGGCTGCTCTCCCGGTTCCGTCGAAGCTATCTCTCCAAGGATGCCGACGCGTTGAAGGGCAAGTCGAAGGAGGCGTACGACCGTATCGTCACGCGGGGAGTGTGCCCGTCCTGCAGGGGAACTCGACTCAACGAGACGGTGCACGCCGCGACGCTCGAGGGACTCTCGATCCCCGACGCGTTCGCGATGCAGGTCTCCGACCTCGCCGACGTCATGGACACGTGGGCGCTCGGCGACCTGGACGGCCCACGCCGCGAGGTGGTGACACAGCTCCGTCGACTGGTCGATCTCGGACTCGGGTACCTGAGCCTCGATCGTGCGACGTCCTCGCTGTCGGGCGGCGAGTCCCAGCGCATCAAGATGGTGCGCCACCTCGGCGCCACGCTCAACGACATGCTGTACGTCTTCGACGAGCCCACCACCGGGCTGCACCCGCGCGACGTGCACCGGCTGAACGACATGCTGATCGCGTTGCGCGACAAGGGGAACACCGTGCTCGTCGTCGAACACGACGCGGAGGTGATGGCCATCGCCGACCGCATCGTCGAGATCGGCCCAGGCGCCGGAAAGCACGGCGGCACGGTGGTCTTCGAGGGCACCTGGCCCGAACTGCGGCAGTCCGAGACGCGTACCGGGACGGCGCTGCGTCGAGACGGTCGATCGCGGCGCACCCCGCGCACTCCGAACGGGTGGATGCGCATCGAGAACGCCGACAGCCACAATCTGAAGAACGTGTCGGTGGACATCCCGCTCGGCGTTCTCGTGGCGGTCACCGGTGTCGCGGGCTCGGGCAAGTCGAGTCTGATCCACGGCCACCTCCGCGACGTCCGGCCCGACGCGGTGGTCATCGACCAGGCACCCATCCGCGGTTCGCGCCGCTCCTCACCCGCCACCTACACCGGACTGCTCGATCCGATCCGTGCACACTTCGCCAAGCGAACGGGACAACCCGCAGCGCTGTTCTCGCCGAACTCTGACGGAGCCTGCCCCGACTGTCAGGGCACCGGCATGATCTTCACCGACCTCGGCTTCACCGACCCGGTGTCGAGTACGTGCGAGACCTGCCAGGGTCGACGCTTCCGATCCGGCGCGATCAAGCACACCGTCGACGGCGTCTCGATCGCCGACGTCTTCGACATGTCCGTCGACGAGGCCCGCGAGTTCTTCACCGTGAAGAAGGTGCGCGACGTACTCCGGCGGTGCAGTGATGTCGGTCTCGGTTATCTGTCCCTGGGCCAGAACCTGACGTCCCTGTCCGGCGGCGAGCGTCAGCGCCTCAAGCTGGCGACGGAACTGGTGGGCAACTCCCCGGTCCTGGTGCTCGACGAGCCCACCACCGGACTGCACTCGTCCGACGTGGACAACCTGGTCGGACTGCTGTCCGGCATGGTCGACGAGGGTCGGTCGGTCATCGTGATCGAGCACAACATGGACGTCGTCGCGGCCGCCGACTGGGTCGTGGACCTCGGTCCCGACGGGGGTCACGACGGCGGCGAGGTGGTGTTCACGGGCACCGTCGACGAGCTCGTTCTGGCCCGGACGCACACCGGCACCCACCTCGCGCGGGCTCTCGCGGAGTAAACCCCCGGTAAAGTGCGGGCATGAGCGACACCGTCACCGCTGCCGCCAGTACGGAACTGGGTGGAATCGCAGGCTGGGCCGTCAGCCTGATGGAGAGCATCGGCGGGCCGGGCGCCGGCATCGCCGTGGCCGCCGAGAACTTCTTCCCACCGCTGCCCAGCGAGATCATCCTCCCGCTGGCCGGGTTCACCGCGTCACAGGGTGGCTTCTCCCTCGCGAGCGCACTGTTCTGGACCACGCTCGGATCGGTGCTCGGCGCTCTCGGCCTCTACTGGCTGGGCAAGAAGCTGGG
Source organism: Rhodococcus sp. UNC23MFCrub1.1 (assembly GCF_000686025.1). GTDB lineage: Bacteria > Actinomycetota > Actinomycetes > Mycobacteriales > Mycobacteriaceae > Rhodococcoides. The sequence goes on along the minus strand of NZ_JMLQ01000002.1, from coordinate 590,422 downwards.
CCGCGACCGGATGTACGCCGCCGTGGACAGGATGCCGTTCGTCAGCACGGACGATCTGACCAAGGCCGACGAATGGTTCGTGCGCCACGGCCGCTCCGCCGTGTTCTTCGGTCGGATGATTCCGCTCGTGCGATCCGGCATCTCGGTGCCCGCAGGCGTGTCCGGGATGCCGGTCCTGCAGTTCCTGCTCTACACGACGCTCGGCAGCCTCCTGTGGAACACGATCTTCGTGCTCGCGGGCTACTTCCTCGGGGAGAACTGGCACTACGTCGAGGATTACGCCTCGGTGTTCCAGTACGTCGTCATCGGGCTCATCGCGGTGGCGGTGGTGGTGCTGGTGACCAAGCGCATCCGGCGACGCCGACGGTCGGACGCCTGACCGCACCCTGCACGGTCCTACTGCGCGAGCGTGGCCGCAGCCTGAGCCCACAGGAAGTACTTGTTGGTGCCGAGATCGCGCACCGTGGTGATGTTGAAGGCAGCCTTCAACTTCTCCGCATCGCCGTCGCTGACGCCCTTGAGGGCCGCGACCGGCGCGTCGGCCAGTTCCTCGATCGTCTTGTCCGCGTATGCCTTGTCGAACTTGTCGGCGATGCCTGCCATAACGTCCTCCTGACGACCGATGCACGCTCTGCGCACCCCGGTCGACAGTACGTTTCTCGACGGCTCGTGACCTGAGAGTGCGCTGAAAACACCGGCCGCACCATCATTTACGACGAATCGGGCGTTCCGCCGAGTGAGCGAGACCCGGTAGGTTCGGCGCCATGACCCTCCACACGGCGGTATTGCCGGGCGAACGTCGTCGAGCCACCGTGTTCCTTCATGGTCTCGGGTCGGCGGGTGTCGCTGCCTTCGGGACCGTGGCCGCAGGACTGGACGACCGCCTGCGGTTGCTCCCGGATCTGCTCGGATTCGCCGACAGCGCCGACGTGGCGACCGACGGCTACACCCTGGACGATCACGCGCTCGCCGTCGCCCGGATGCTGGATCAGCACGAACTCGTCGGACTCGACGTCGTCGGACACAGTATGGGTGGATCCATCGCCATCGTCCTGTCGCGGGCACGACCCGACCTCGTACGACGACTGACCGTCCTCGAGCCGAACCTTCTCCCCTTCGACGGCGAGGCGAGTGTCGAGATCGCGGGACAGTCGGAAGAGGACTTCGCAACACAGGGAGTGACGTCACTCATCGCCCGGGCCGACGCCGCGTGGGCGGAGACGCTTCGGCTGGCCGATCCGGTCGCGCTCCACCGCAGTGCTGTCGGCCTCTGTGTGGGCCCGCCGGACACCACCGTTCTCGACATCCTGCTCGTGTCCCACGTGCCGAGAACACTGCTGTACGGATCGAGGACGGGAGAACCAACGCACACCGGCCGGCTTCGTCAGGCCGGTGTCGAGGTCGTCGAGATACCGAACGCCGGGCACGTGATGATGGCGGACGATCCCGCTGCCGTCATCCAGGTGCTCAGGTGATAGATGTGCCGGAGCGAGGTCGGCCGAAGACCGCCCGCACGGACTCCAGATCAGCAGCGACGGCGGCGCAGTCCCGCTCGAACTCGTCGTCGGTCATGCTCAGTTGCCGGACCGTGAACACCACCTCGGCGCCGTCCGGATGGGCGAGCACCCGCAGCGGGTTGTTCACGACGGTGCCGTCGGGCAGCGTCACGTCGTGGTCAAGCACCCCGAAAGCGTTGCGCGGGACGAACCGCACCCGGACCGTGCCCATCGGTGACTCCGCCAGCAAGTCGTCACCGTCGCGGGTGAAGCCCGATGCGAGTCCTGCGGCCCAGGCAGTGAGGTTGTCGACGTCGGCCAGAAAGTCGTACACGGCCTCGGGCGGCGCGGGTATCACTGCACTCACGTGTCGACTGATCATCGTAGGAGCGTAGCCACGCAGCAGGCTCTCCGCGAGTACGTCCACAGTGTCGTGATCAGCGGCGATGCGACGACACTTCGGACGTACTCGCGAGGCCAGGAAAGCCCGCGAAGCCCTGGAGGCGCGGGATGGCTCGTCAGGCCGGCTCGGCGCGCGTCCAGGTGTTCACGAAGCCCACTCCGCTGCGCACGAACAGCTGCGTCACGGGGCAGCGACGCTCGACCTCCGCGACGAAGTGATCGAACGCATCACCGGTCGCGTCGGTCTCCACCGTCGCCTCGACGGTGACGGTGTCGAAGTTCGAGTTGCCGTCGGCGCCGGTCACCAGGACGGCGGTGTCCAGGTCACCCTGCACGCGAAAGCTGAACTTCCCCAGCGTGATGCCCAAATCCTTGGCGACGAGTGAGGCCGTGACCTGGTTGCACGAGGTCAGCGCACCGAGTGCGTAGAAGAGCGGGCTCGGTGCCTCGTCCCTGCCGCCGAAGGCCGGGTACGCGTCGGCGTCGAACTCGTGCCCGGCCGTGCCCTCGACGACGAGGTGCTGGGCGACGCCGGTACCGGACGCCTCCACGACGAAGGGAACGACGGAGGTGCGAATGGTGGAAGTCATGCACCCCACGGTCGAGCACTGTCCATCCTCGGGCCAGGGTTGCGATCACGCAGATTCTCGGGCCGTCCGTCCGCGACCCCCACGCCGAGGCGTCCAGGTGACGCGACAGGTGTGCGACATTTCGGCGTTGCGCGTGCCTGCACCGGACCGGGCAGACTGGGATGACCACAACCCCACCTGAACAGGAGCCACACCGTGCCCTCAGTCGACCGGGACGTCGCCATCGTCGGAGCCGGGCCCTCGGGTCTCGCCGCCGCTACCGCGCTGCGGAAGGCCGGCCTCACCGTGGCCGTCCTGGAGGCACGCGACCGGGTGGGTGGCCGGACCTGGACCAAGGAGATCGACGGCGCCGTGCTCGAGCTGGGCGGCCAGTGGGTCTCGCCCGACCAGACGGCCTTGATCGACCTGCTCGGCGAGTTGGGGCTCGAGACGTTCGACCGGTACCGCGAGGGCGAGTCCGTCTACGTCGACACCGCGGGTGTCGCCACGCGCTACACCGGCGAGGACTTCCCCGTCGCCGAGTCGACGGTGAAGGAGATCGACCGTCTCATCGCGATGCTCGACAAACTCGCCGCGGAGATCGGGCCCGAGGAGCCCTGGGCGCACCCGCTGGCCCGCGAGCTCGACACGGTGTCCTTCGAGGGATGGCTCGCGCAGCAGTCCGACGACGCCGAAGCCACCGCGAACATCGGCATGTTCATCGCGGGCGGGATGCTCACCAAGCCCGCCCATGCATTCTCTGCGCTGCAGGCCGTGCTCATGGCTGCGTCGGCAGGCTCATTCTCCAACCTCGTCGACGACAGCTTCATTCTCGACAAGCGCGTCGTGCAGGGCATGCAGCAGGTGTCGGTCGCCATGGCCGAGCGCCTCGGTGACGACGTGCACCTGAACGCGCCGGTGCGGACGATCCGCTGGACCGACGACGGCGTCACCGTTCTCGCGGACAGGGAGCTCGAGGTGACGGCGCGCCGGGTGATCGTCGCCGTGCCGCCGAATCTGTACACGCGGATCTCGTACGACCCGCCCCTCCCTCGCCGTCAGCACCAGATGCATCAGCACCAGTCCCTCGGTCTCGTCATCAAGGTGCATGCGGTGTACGACAGTCCGTTCTGGCGGGAGGAAGGGTTGTCGGGCACCGGTTTCGGCGCCACCCAGATCGCCCAGGAGGTGTACGACAACACCAACCACGAGGACTCCCGTGGCACCCTCGTCGCCTTCGTGTCGGACGAGAAGGCGGACGCGATGTTCGAACTCGGCGCCGCGGAGCGCAAGCGCACGATCCTCGAGTCGATCGCCACGTATCTCGGACCGAAGGCGCTCGATCCGGTCGTCTACTACGAGTCCGACTGGGGCACCGAGGAATGGACGCGCGGCGCGTACGCGGCCAGCTTCGATCTCGGCGGTCTGCACCGCTACGGACGCGACGTCCGCACCCCGGTCGGCCCGATCCACTTCTCCTGCTCCGACATCGCGGCCGAGGGGTATCAGCACGTCGACGGAGCCGTGCGCATGGGCCACCGCACCGCCGAGGTGATCGCGAGCGCGCTTCGAGGCTGACCGTCAGGTCCCGCGTGCGATGAGGGCGAGCAGCAGCTCGGCGCGCACGCGGGCATCGTCGAGGGAGCACGGCACCGTCGCCTCGATGCGCGAGACCCTGCTGCGCAACGTGTGTCGATGCACCCCGAGGGCCGAGGCCGCCGACTCCCAGTGGCCGTTCGCCTCGAGGAACGCACGCAGGGACGCCACCAGGTCGGTCCCGTTGGCGGCGTCGTACTTCTCGAGGGGCGCGATGGTCGCGTCACCGACGGTCGCGAGGGCCTGACGCGTCGAGGCGTGCGCCAGCAGGACGCCGCCCACCAACGAGCCGAACTCCACGGGATGGGCGCCGGCCGCGGCGGACGACGCCGCCAGCCGACTCTCCTCCACCGCCTGCGCGAGCTGCGGAACAGGATGCGGCGCACTGATTCCCACCCGGAGCCGCCGACGTTCCGAGTTCTCCAGACCGGCCATCGTCGATGCCGCGAACGTCGAATCGTCGGTTCCGCGCGTCACCAGGGTCACCCGCGACGACCAGCGCCGAGCGAACAGCTGACGGCCCGCCGCAGCGCTGTGGGTCGCCATCGCGGCCTCGACACGCTGGGCTCGCGAGGGCGTGTCGGCATCGACGGTCACGGCGCGCACGGTGCCGTCGGCCCCCGCGGCCAGATCGATCTGCGCCCACACGGGTGCCAGGCCGTCGAGATCGGACAGCACGAGGCTCAGTGCCACGGAGTTGAGCTTGTCCTGCGCCGACTGCACCCGCGCCGGCTTCTCGAAGTCGAGCGCCAGGAGTGACGCCGCGTGGCCCACGAGAATGTGGTCGACGTTCCCCAGCACCGGCCCCACCACCGCCACGTGGCCGTGCGTCGCCGAGCCGATGGCGATGCGCTGCACACTGATCGAGATGCCCGCCGGGGTCACCGAGACCCGGCTGGACACGGTTCCGCGTTCGGCTGCGAGGGTGCGGATCTCGTCCAGCACACCGGAACCGCCACCGCGCGGATGCTGTTCGAGCACCCGTCCGGTGTCGTCGAGGAGCACCACCGCGGACGACGTGGCCGTCGCCAGCTCCCGGACGATCGCGGCGGCGCCCCCGGCGACCACGGCGCGGGTCATCCGCGGCTGCGCACGGGACGCACGCACGACGGCGTCGTACTGCTGCTCCGCCAATCGGTTCATCACGAGAGTCACCACCGCCGCGAACGGCGTGGGCAGGGGGACCTCGAGGACGGGCAGACCCAGCCGATCAGCGGCCTCGACGAGGTCGGACGGCACCTCGGCGAACGACAGGCCCGTGCCGAATCCCACCGCCGCGACACCGGCGTCGTGCAGTCCCTCGAGGTATGCCACCCGCTCCGGTGTCGTCACCGGCAGCCTCAACCCCGTGGTGAGCAGCAGTTCTCCGCCGGAGAGCCACCGGAACGGTTCCGACAGTTCCGTGGTGTGCACGAACGACACCTCGCGGTCCAGCCCGCCCGCGCCGGCTCGCAGTTCGAGGGCGAGCGCCTTCTGCGCCAGAACCCAGCGCACCGACACCGTCACGACGTACCCCTTTCCGGTCGGGAAGCTCCCGACGCAAGGGAACACCCCCGCTACCGCACTGGACAAGTCGGAGTGCCCCACCCCCGGACGATCATCGTTTTGTCCGCTGCCGTTTCGCAGCGTCAGGCGCACACTGATCGAACCACCCAGCCGCCCCGACGGAGAGGTACCTCGTGTCGCACGACGTGCTCCGCAACTACATCGACGGCGAGTTCGTCGCCAGTTCGTCCACCCTGACTCTCGACCTGATCAGTCCGGTCACCGAGGAGATCGTGGGCGTCTCCCCCATCTCCACCGAGGCCGACGTGAACGACGCCGTGGCCGCCGCGGAGCGCGCCTTCGCCACGTGGGGCAAGACGACTCCGAAGACCCGGCAGACCGCCCTGCTGAAGCTCGCCGACGCCCTCGAGGCCCACTCGGACGAGCTCGTCGAGGCGCAGAGCCGCAACACCGGCCAGCTGAAGCAGGTCATCGCCGACGAGGAGGTGACCGTCGGAGCCGACCAGCTGCGGTTCTTCGCGGGTGCAGCCCGGATGCTCGAGGGGAAGTCCGCCGGCGAGTACATGGAGGGTTTCACCTCCTACGTCCGCCGCGAGCCCATCGGTGTCGTCGGCCAGGTGACGCCCTGGAACTACCCACTCATGATGGCCATCTGGAAGATCGGGCCGGCGCTCGCGGCCGGCAACACGATCGTCCTCAAGCCGAGCGACACCACGCCCGAGAGCACTCTGGTGCTCGCAAAGCTGTCCAAGGGAATCCTTCCCGACGGAGTGCTCAACGTGGTGCTCGGTGACGGCGGGACCGGCGCGACACTCGTCGGGCATCGGTCGCTGGGCCTGGTGTCCATCACCGGGTCCGTTCGTGCAGGCATCGAGGTCGCCGTCGCCGCCGCCCGCCAGCTCAAGCGCGCCCATCTCGAGCTCGGCGGCAAGGCTCCGGCCATCGTCTTCGGCGACGTCGACATCGCCTCGGCCGCGAGCGGTATCGCCGAGGCGGCCTTCTTCAACGCCGGTCAGGACTGCACCGCGGCGACCCGCGTGCTGGTACACGAGTCGATTCACGATCAACTCGTCGACGCGCTCGCGGCCAAGGCCCGCGAGCTGACACCGGGCAGCCCGGACGACGCGGACGCGTTCTACGGACCGCTCAACAACAGTCGTCACTACGCGACCGTCACCGACAAGCTCGCGAACCTCCCGGCCTCCGCGACAATCGTCACCGGCGGCAACCGAGTAGGAGACAAGGGCTTCTACCTCGAGCCCACCGTGATCACCGGAGTCGACCAGCGGGACGACATCGTCCAGGAGGAGACGTTCGGACCGGTGCTGACGGTGCAACCGTTCGCCGACGAGGCCGAGGCGATCGAGAAGGCCAACGACGTTCGGTTCGGGCTGGCCTCGAGCATCTGGACCAAGGACCACGGCGTCACCCAACGCGTCAGTGCGGCGCTGGACTTCGGCGCCGTCTGGATCAACTGCCACATCCCACTCGTCGCCGAGATGCCGCACGGCGGCTTCAAGTACTCCGGCTACGGCAAGGACCTCTCGGCCTACGGCGTCGAGGACTACACCCGCCTCAAGCACGTCATGAGCTCCCACGACTGACATTCCCTGCTCTGCGAAGGACTTCACCATGGACATCAGCTACCGCCTTCCTCAGAAGCGCGCTCTCCTCACCGAACTTCCCGGACCGCGTTCACAGGAACTGACGGCCCGACGACGCGCCACCGTCGCCGCCGGCGTCGGTTCCAGCGTTCCCGTCTACGCGGCCGATGCCGATGGCGGCGTGATCGTCGACGTCGACGGCAACTCGATGATCGACCTCGGCGCCGGCATCGCCGTCACGAGTGTCGGCGCCTCCGATCCCGCTGTCGCGGAGGCCGTCCGGGAGCAGGTCGGCCACTTCACGCACACCTGTTTCATGGTGACGCCGTACGAGGGCTACATCGCCGTCGCGGAGAAGCTCGCCGAGCTGACCCCGGGTGACCACGAGAAGCGCAGCGTCCTGTTCAACTCGGGCGCAGAAGCTGTCGAGAACGCGATCAAGGTCGCGCGACTGGCGACCGGCCGCGACGCCGTCGTGGCCTTCGACCACGCGTACCACGGCCGGACGAACCTCACGATGGCACTGACGGCGAAGACCATGCCGTACAAGACGAACTTCGGGCCCTTCGCACCGGAGATCTACCGGATGCCGATGTCGTACCCCTACCGCGACCAGCCGGGGCTGACCGGTGAGCAGGCCGCGCTGGCGTCGATCGACCGCATCGAGAAGCAGATCGGCGCCGACGCGGTGGCCGCCGTCATCATCGAGCCCATTCAGGGCGAGGGCGGGTTCATCGTTCCCGCACCCGGATTCCTGCCGACTCTGCAAGCCTGGGCGCGAGAGAACGGCGTCGTGTTCATCGCCGACGAGGTACAGACCGGGTTCTGTCGAACCGGGTTGTGGTTCGCGAGCGACGACGAGGGAATCGTCCCCGACATCATCACGATGGCGAAGGGAATGGCAGGCGGAATGCCGTTGTCGGCCATCACCGGTCGCGCGGATCTCCTCGACCTCGTCCACGCGGGCGGGCTCGGCGGAACGTACGGAGGCAACCCGGTGGCCTGCGCGGCTGCCCTCGCTGCCATCGAGACCATGACCGCTCTCGACCTGTCCGGACGCGCCCGCCACATCGAGTCCCTCGCCATGCCGCGCCTACGCGCCCTCGCCGAGGAGACCTCGGTGATCGGCGACGTCCGCGGACGCGGTGCGATGCTCGCCATCGAGCTCGTCCAGCCGGGCACCGACATCCCGGATCCCGTCATCACCAAGGCCATCGCGGCGCATGCTCTCGCGGAGGGCGTCGTACTGCTCACCTGCGGGACGTACGGCAACGTCATCCGGTTGCTGCCTCCCCTCGTGATCAGCGACGAGCTTCTCGACGACGCGATGACGGTGCTGGAGAACACGGTTCGAACGCTGGCGGCACAGTGACCGACTCTGCTGCCCTGCTCGCCTCCGTCCCCACCGGTCTGTGGATCGACGGCGCGTTCGTCGACGCCGCGGACGGCGGCACGTTCGCGGTGCACGATCCCGCCACCGGTGACGTGCTGGCCCGCGTCGCCGATGCCGGTGAGAAGGACGCACTGCGGGCGCTCGACAGCGCCGTCGCCGTGCAGGACGAGTGGGCGGCGACCGCACCTCGGACACGGTCGACGATCCTGCGCGCAGCGTGGGAAGCGGTGATCGAGCGCACGGAGGATCTCGCGCTCCTCATGACTCTCGAGATGGGCAAGGCCCTCCCCGAGAGCCGCGGCGAGGTGACGTACGGCGCCGAGTTCCTCCGCTGGTTCAGCGAGGAGGCGGTGCGCATCCAGGGCCGCTACACACAATCTCCGTCCGGCGCGGGCCGCATCCTCGTCACGAAGGTTCCGGTGGGTCCCGTTCTCGCGGTGACTCCGTGGAACTTCCCGCTGGCCATGGGAACCCGCAAGATCGGCCCCGCCCTGGCGGCCGGGTGCACGGTACTGGTGAAGCCGGCCGAGGACACGCCGCTGACGATGCTGCTGCTCGCCGAGATCATGGCGGGCGCCGGGTTGCCGGCCGGGGTCCTGTCGGTACTTCCCGCGTCGAACGCTCCCGCGGTCACCGAGCCCCTGCTCGCCGACGAGCGACTCCGCAAGGTCACCTTCACCGGTTCCACGCGGGTGGGCAAGATCCTCATCGAGCAGTCGGCGCGCAACGTTCTGCGTACGTCGATGGAACTCGGTGGTAACGCACCGTTCGTAGTCTTCGACGATGCCGACATCGATGCCGCCGTCGACGGCGCCATGGCGGCGAAGATGCGCAACGGCGGAGAGGCCTGCACGGCTGCCAACCGCCTCATCGTCGCCGAGAGCGTCCGCGAGGAGTTCACGGAGAAGCTCACCGCACGGATCGCGGCGCTCACCGTCGGGCCCGGCTCGAGCGACGGGACGAACGTGGGGCCGCTGGTGAACGAGAAGCAGCGCACCAACGTCCGATCCCTCGTCGACGATGCGGTCGCCGCCGGTGCCCGCGTGCGCACGGGTGGTCACGTCATCGACGGCCCGGGGTGGTTCTTCGAACCCACCGTGCTCGACGAGGTTCCGCCGTCCGCACGCATCGTGCGCGAGGAGATCTTCGGACCCGTCGCGGCCATCACGAGTTTCGTGGACGAGCAGGACGCCGTCGATGCCGCCAACGACACCGAGTTCGGACTCGCCGCATACATCTACACCCGCGATCTCGATCGGGCACTGCGTGTCTCGGACAGGATCGCGAGCGGCATGGTCGGTGTGAACCGGGGCGTCGTGTCCGATGTCGCAGCCCCGTTCGGCGGAGTCAAGCAGTCCGGTCTCGGCAGTGAGGGTGGCACCGAGGGCATCGACGAGTACCTCGACACGAAGTACGTGGCTTTCCAGTAGGTCCGGTTCCACCGAAGCTTCCCGAAGGGACGCACCATGCGGTTGATCGTCGGTTATCTCGCCACTCCCACAGGAGAGGACGGGCTCGTCCTGGGTGTGCAGCTGGCCCGCAGTCTGGGTGCGGCGTTGGACATCTGCATGGTGGTGCCGCCCGACCGCGCCGTCCCGGCCGAGGCCAGGTTCGCCGAACTGCTCGCCCAGCGCGGCCGGGCGTGGCTCGACCAGGCAGCCGCGTCGGTGCCCGACGACATCGAGACCGCGGTGCATCTGAGCTTCTCGGAGTCGTTCTCGTCCGGCCTCATGGACGAGGCGGCGCGGCTCGGGTCGGACGCCATCGTCGTCGGTGGCGCCAAGGACGGCCTGCTCGGACGCCACACTCTGGGCACCGTGTCGACCGAGCTGCTGCACTCCGCCCCGATCCCGTTGGCCCTGGCGCCGTTCGGGTATCGCACGTCGACAGCCGACCGGATCCGCGACGTGACGTGTGCCATGGGCACCCGCACGGGCGCCGACCTCGTGCTACGCACCGCGGTCCGGTCGTGCGAGCGGATGCACACGTCGCTGCGACTGCTCTCGCTCGTTCCGCTCGACGACACCTCCGACGTCGAGTCCCTGCGCGACCCGGACCGAGAGGCGCGCGCCATCGACCACGCACAGCAGATGCTCGACGCCGCCCGGTCCGGTCTGCCCGAGAGTCTGACGGTGACGTCCTCGGTTGCCGACGGCTCGACGGTCGAGGCCGCGGTGTCCGGTCTGACGTGGGAGGACGGCGACGTGGTCGTCGTCGGGTCCAGCCGACTGGCACAACCGCGCCGCCTGTTCCTCGGCTCGACCGCGTCGAAGATGTTGCGGGCACTGCCCGTTCCCATGGTGGTGGTGCCCAGCACCGAGTTCCGTTCCGACATGCCCAGCAGCACCGATCCGACGGAGGCTTCCCGATGAGCAGTGAACTCACGTCGTCCAAGGGACTGGCCGTCGGACGGATCGGCACGTTGTCCGGCGCCGTTCTCGGCATCTCGTCCGTCGCACCCGGATACACGCTCACCGCCAGCATCGGGTTGATCGTCGCCGCGGTGGGCCTGAAGATGCCGGCCATCTTCATCGCCGGGTTCATCCCCATGTTCCTCACCGCCTACGCGTACCGGGAGTTGAACTCCGACTCACCCGACTGCGGCGCCTCGTTCACCTGGTCCACCAAGGCCTTCGGGCCCTACGTGGGCTGGATGTGCGGCTGGGGCATGGTCATCGCGACCATCATCGTGCTCTCCAACCTCGCGGCCATCGCCGTGCAGTTCTTCTATTTGTTCATCGCGAAGCTGTTCGACACTCCCTCCATCGCCGACCTGCCGGGCAACAAACTGGTCAACGTCGGTACGACGGTCGTGTTCATCGCTCTCGCCACGTGGGTGGCCAGCCGGGGGATCACGACGAGCGAGAAGCTCCAGTTCGCGCTCGTCGGCTTCCAGATGGTGCTGTTGATCGCGTTCGCCGTCGTCGCGCTGGTCCACGTCGGCGCGGGGGACGCACCGGCCGGGTTGTCGTTCGACGTCGGCTGGTTCGATCCGTTCAGCGGACTCACCATGGGCGCCTTCGTCATCGGCGTCACCGGCTCGATCTTCGCGTTCTGGGGATGGGACACGTGCCTGACGCTGGGCGAGGAGTCCAAGAACCCCACGAAGACACCGGGGCGCGCGGGGCTGCTGTGCGTCGCGACCATCCTGCTGACCTACCTGCTCGTCGCGGTCGCGGCGATGATGTACGCCGGTGTCGGCGAGGAGGGCCTGGGGCTCGGCAATCCCGACAACGCGGAGAACGTCTTCGGTGCCCTGGCCGATCCGGTACTCGGCAGCTGGGGCGGCATGCTGCTCTACCTCGCGGTCTTCGTCTCCTCGATCGCCAGCCTGCAGACCACGTTCCTGCCGGCGGCGCGGACGTCGCTCGCGATGGCGGCTTACGGCGCCTTCCCCAAGAAGCTCGCCGAGGTGAGCCCGCGGTTCCTCGTCCCCTCCGCCGCCACCGTCGCGGCCGGTGTGATCACCGCGGTCTTCTACACAGCGGTGACCTTCCTGTCGGAGAACACCTTGATCGACACCATCGCGGCACTGGGCATCATGATCTGCTGGTACTACGGCATCACCGCATTCGCCTGTGTGTGGCACTTCCGCCGAACCCTGTTCGCCAGCGTTCGGAACACGGTGTTCCGGTTGATCTTCCCGTTGCTCGGTGGCCTGGTCCTGTTGGCGGTGTTCGTCGTCTCGGTCGAGGAGAGCATGGACCCGGAGAACGGCAGCGGCGCCGAGATCGGCGGCATCGGACTGGTGTTCTTCCTGGGCTTCGGCATCCTCATCGTGGGTGCAGTTCTCATGATGGTCATGCGCTTCGTGACGCCGGCGTTCTTCCGCGGCGAGACGCTCACCGTCGACACCGAGGCTTTGAAGGACGAAGCCGACCTGGTGGGCTGAGAGGCTCTTCAGCTGAGAGGCTCGTCAGCTGCGGGGCTCGTCAGCTGCGGGGCGAGCGTGCCTGCAGCCCCGCGATGAGCGCTGCGAGCCCGAACTCGAACGCCGCGTCCGCGCGGCCGGCGCCCGAGGTCTCCAGCGCCGCGCGCATGGCGTCGTTCGCTTCGTCGGCCGAGGCCCAGACCTGTTCGGGCGCTGCGAGATCGAGCGCTGACCCCAGGACGAAACTGTCGACGGCGGTGATCGCGTGCAGCACCTCGGCGGGCGCGAAGCCGCCGTCGGACAGGGCCGTCGCCAACGCGTTGTACATGTCGAACGCCACGGCGGAGCGCACCGTGTGCGCCGTGAACAGCGGGATGGCGCGCGGATGTCGGGCGTAGTGGCGGCGGTACTCCTGCGCGATGCGGGAGACCGCCTCACTCCAGTCGCGGGAGTCGGCCGGGATCTCGATGCCCGCCATCATGCGCGTACGCATCAATTCCACGATCTCGGCCCGCCCCGCCACGTGGTTGTACAACGACGACGGCCGCACCGCCAGCCGCTCGGCGAGTCCCGGCATCGTGAAGTCGCCGTGCCGATCGACCAGCGCGAGTGCGGCATCGGTGATCAGGTCGGTGGACAGCAACCGTGTCGACGGACGCGGCATCGCCGGCTCCTTCCTCTTGCGTTCGGGCCGTCGTCACACCATACTTAACGAATCACATTCGTTTTACGGACGAGGACACCCGATGCTGACCATCACCGCCACCACCCCTCCGCCGTCGCCCGCCCGCACGCGCGAGACCGGCCGCCCACCGGTACGAGTGGCGCTGGTGCAGCATCGGTGGCACGAGGATCCGAGCGTGGTGCGCGCCGAACTGGAGGACGGGATCGCCACTGCGGCAGGTGAAGGCGCTCGCATCGTCTTCCTCCCGGAGCTGACCCTCAGCCGCTATCCGGCGTTCGTGCCGGGCGGCGAGAACCCCGCCCGCAGCGCGGAGGACCTGGCCACCGGGCCGACGGTCACCTTCGCCGCCGAGGTCGCCGCGCGTCACGGCATCGTCGTGCACGCGTCGCTGTACGAACGCGACGACACCGTCGGCGACGGCCTCGGGTACAACACCGCCGTCCTGGTCTCGCCCGACGGCGAGGTGACGGCCCGGACTCGGAAACTGCACATTCCCGTCACCGCCGGCTACCACGAGGACACGTACTTCCGCCCCGGACCTGCCGACGACCCGTACCCCGTGCACCGTGCGGCGGACCTCGCACTGGGAATGCCGACGTGCTGGGACGAGTGGTTCCCCGAGGTCGCGCGGGCCTACTCGGTGGCCGGCGCGGAGGTCCTGGTCTATCCGACGGCCATCGGCTCGGAGCCGGATCATCCCGACTTCGACACCCAACCTCTCTGGCAGCAGGTCATCGTCGGCAACGGCATCGCCAACGGCACGTTCATGGTGGTACCCAACCGCCACGGTGACGAGGGCGCCATCACGTTCTACGGTTCCTCGTTCATCTCCGACCCGTACGGCCGCGTTCTCGTGTCGGCTCCCCGCGACCGCTCGGCCGTCCTGGTCGCCGATCTCGACCTCGACCAGCGTGGCGACTGGCTGACGCTGTTCCCGTTCCTCGACACCCGACGTCCGGACACGTACGGCACCCTCACCCAGCCCGTGGCGGGTACCCGGTGACGTGGCGCATGCCCGCCGAGGGCGAACCGCACGAGCGCACCTGGATGGCGTTCCCCAGCCCTGGTTACTCGCTCGGCGACACCGAGGAGGAGCGCCACGAGGCTCGCACGACGTGGGCCGCCGTCGCCCGCGCCGTGGCCGAGTTCGAGCCGGTGACCGTCCTGGTGGATCCCCGTGAGGCCCGCGTCGCCGCGGAGTACCTGGGATCGGGCATCACGATCCTCGAGGCACCTCTCGACGACGCGTGGATGCGCGACATCGGGCCGACCTTCGTGGTCTCGGACGACGGAACCGTCGGCGCGGTGGACTGGGTCTTCAACGGGTGGGGCGCGCAGGAGTGGGCGACGTGGGAGAACGACGCCCGGATCGGTGCACTGGTGGCGCGGGCGGCCGGCGTTCCGGTCGTCGCGTCCGACATGGTCAACGAGGGCGGCGGCATCCAGGCCGACGGCGCCGGAACCGTCCTCCTCACCGACACGGTGCAGCTCGACAGCGGACGCAACCCCACCTGGTCGAAGCAGGACGTCGAGGCGGAGCTGTCCCGCACTCTCGGTGTCGATCGCGCGATCTGGTTGCCGCGCGGCCTGACTCGGGACTCGGAGACCTACGGCACCCGCGGCCACGTGGACATCGTCGCCGCGATGCCGACGCCGGGCGTCGCCCTCGTGCACGACCAGCGCGACCCCACGCATCCGGACCACGAGATCAGCCGCGACGTCATGGATCTCCTCACCCGGGAGGGACTCCGTGTCGTTCCGGTTCCCGCACCGACCGTGCTGCGGGACGACGAGGGCGTCGTCGACTACAGCTACATCAACCACTACGTGGTCAATGGCGGGGTCATCGCCTGCCGCTTCGACGATCCGAACGACGACGAGGCGGTGCGCATCCTGTCCGAGGCCTATCCCGGCCGACGCGTCGTGAGCGTCGACGCCCGGCCGCTGTTCGCCCGCGGCGGCGGCATCCACTGCATCACTCAACATCAGCCGGCGCCTGTCGTACCCCTCCCCTAGCGTGACGCCACCGACAACGGGGGGACGGACATGGGCGGACATCGCCGGGGGCAGCGCAGACGCAGCGAGCAGAGGACGGTGCGCGAGGTCGCCGCACTCGTCGCGGAGCCGGGGTCGCAGTACGGCAGCCGCTGGAACGCGGAGCCGTACAGGTTCTGCGACTGCGACGACGAGGAGTGCGTCGGCGGCGCCGTCTACTGCGAGAACAGGGTCTACGCCCACGAGGAGCTGGGCCGCGTTCTCGGCCGACCGGACCGGCAGCGCGGCGCCTCGTAGGGTGGCAGGCATGACCACGCGCCCTGCCCCTGCGACCGTGCCTCGTATCGTCGGGCGGCTCGTCCTCGGCGCGTTCCTGGTGTTCGCCGGACTGAGCCACCTGTTCTGGGCCCGGCAGGAGTTCGCCGCGCAGGTACCGACGTGGATGCCGCTCGACACCGATCTCGTGGTGGTCGCATCGGGTGTCGTCGAGGTGGTGCTGGGCCTGGCTCTCGTCGCCCTGACGCGGTACCGGGTGGCGGTGGGGTGGGTCACGGCGCTGTTCTTCGTCGCCGTGTTCCCGGGCAACATCTCTCAGTTCGTCACGCACACAGACGCTTTCGGGCTGGACACCGATCGGGCACGAGGTATCCGGCTGCTGTTCCAGCCATCGCTGGTGATCTGGGCTCTGTGGGCCACCGGCGCCTGGTCGGCGTGGCGAGCACGTCGGCGATGACCGGTCAGCCGACGGCCCGCGTCGTCATGCGGTGCACCTCGGCCGAGTAGGCGACCAGGGTCACGAGATCAACGGACATGGGCGCCGACGTCACCGCGCGCACCTGTTCGGCGACCGCCAGCTCCACCGGCCATCCGTACGCACCGCCCGAGATGAGCGGGAACGCGATCGAGGATGCTCCGAGCGAGTGAGCCAGGAGAAGGGAGCGCTCGTACGCTGCGCGCAGGATCGGCGAGCGGTCCTCGCGGGCCGAGTACCGCGGCCCCACTGTGTGGACGACCCACCTCGCCGGCAGACGGCCTGCGGGCGTCGCGACGGCGGCACCCGTGTCGAGTCCGTTCGGGAGGGTCGTCGCCCGCAGAATCTTGCAGGCGTCGAGGATCTCTCGTCCGCCTGCGCGGTGGATGGCGCCGTCCACCCCACCTCCACCGAGGAGGGTCGAGTTGGCGGCATTGACGATCACGTCCGCGCGCACGGTGGTGATGTCTCCGGTGACCACATCGATGACACTCATGCTGCTGCTCCTTCTGCGAGGCGACGTCCCAGATCCGCGAGGTCCGCGGCTCGTCGTCCGGGGTACCCGTGCAGGATCGTGGTCCACGCCTCGGGGATCACCGAGGCGCCCCAGCGTGCGCCGAGAAGCCCACCGGCGATGGCCGCGGTGGTGTCGGTGTCGCCGCCCGCGCGGACACACGCCTCCAGCGCCGCTGTCAGCTGGTCCTCGTTCTCCTCGGTGGCCGTGATGGCCGACCAGGCCGTCTGCAGCGCGTGCACCACCCACCCGTTCCTGTCGAAGTCCGACGGGCGCCCCTTCTCCGCGGCGTCGAGCAACGGCGCCCAGGTGTCGCGCACCGACGGCTCCGCCGCGTCGAGGTACAGCGAGATGCCGTCGTAGGTGCCGTGCAGGACGGCGTGCCGGATGCCGGCACTCCAGATCTGGCATGCCTCCCCCGCCTGCGGATCACTGTGCGTCAGGGCGCTGATCTGCGCAGCGGCCACCGAGAGCTGATCCGGGTCGTCGAGATACGCCAGCGCCACCGGGGCAGTTCTCATCAGCGAACCGTTGCCACCTGTCCTGCCGGACAGTCCTGCGGCGACGGCGGTCATCTCGGTAGCCGACCTGCTGCGCCGGGACAACACCGTGCGCGTCTGGATACCGACGTCCGCCGGGTTCGTGTCGATCCAGGCCACGAAGTTCGCCGCGACGCCGTCGAGTCCCCGGCCCTCCACCAGCGCCTCGGCGATGCAGAGGGCCATCGACGTGTCGTCCGTCCACTCGCCGGGCGCCCA
Source organism: Rhodococcus sp. UNC23MFCrub1.1 (assembly GCF_000686025.1). Lineage (GTDB taxonomy): Bacteria > Actinomycetota > Actinomycetes > Mycobacteriales > Mycobacteriaceae > Rhodococcoides. The sequence continues at coordinate 573,282 of NZ_JMLQ01000002.1, read as the reverse complement.
GTCGAAGGTGCCGCCGCCGATCATGTCGATCACCGTCTCGGGCGTCGGGTAGCCGAACTCGTATCCGGCGCCCAGTGCGTCACCGGCTGCGGTGCCGAGCACGACGCCCTCGGCGCGGTTCTTCTGTTCGTCGGTCAGCTTCATGTCGTCCCCTTTGCTCGTTTGTGCGCTAACCATAACGCACCACTGCGCTAAGCTGCAACCCATGCCCTCCGATCTGACGACGTACCCACGACCGTCCGTCGCTGTCGACGTCGCCGTTCTCACCGTCCACGGCGGAACGCTGAACGTGGTGACGGTGGAATCACCCTGGGGAGCTGCACTTCCCGGCACATTCCTGCATCCGGGCGAGACACTCGCCGATGCGGCGAGGCGCGCGTTGAGCACCAAGGCCGGCATCGACGGCGTCGAGTTCCATCAGATCCGGATGTTCGACGCTCCCGACCGCGACGATCGAGGATGGGTCCTGTCGATGGCGCACTGCGCGGAGGCGCCCACCGACTCCCTGCCTTCCGGCACCGATCTCCTGGCCGTCGAGGCGGATCGGCCTGTGGAACCGATGGCCTTCGACCATGCCGACATGGTGTCGGCCGCCGTGGGCGACCTGCGGTCTCGCTACCTCACCCGTCCTGATCCGTCGCACCTGCTGGGGACCACCTTCACGCTGCTCGATCTGCGCACCCTGTACGAGACCGTGTTCGACCGCTCGCTGCGCAAGGACACCTTCCGCCGTCATGTGATCGGGGCGCTGGTCGGTACGGGCGCCACCACGTCGGCTGCGGGCGGACGCCCCGCCGAGCTCTACGAACGCAGGCCCGACGAGACGTTTGCCGGGTCCATCGCCGCGCTGCTCGTGTGAGTCAGTTGGGGGTCGGGCGCCGTGGCGTCGGGATCCACCACGCCAGCGCAGAACCCGCCTGCACCACCACCAACGGCCACACCATCGGGGAGTGCACCAGCGCCACCGCCCACACGAGGGCCACTGCCGTCACGACGACGCGTGCCGAACGTCGGCGTTGCACGATCATCGTCGCGAGCACCCCGTGCCCCACCGCAGCGACGACGAGAACGAACGCCCACGCATCGGCGAGTGAGCCCACGAACATCGCGCCAGGCGACTCGTCCGCACTCGCGAAGGCAGCGAGGGCACTGACGACGACGGCGCCGAATCCCGCGATCGCGGCGACACACGCCACCGCACACTGGGTCGCGAACGCGACGAGCACGGCCAATGATGTTGCGTTGGTCAGACTTCCGATACCGCTGGAAGGAACGGGCAGAGTGGTCGAGTGCATGGTGAAGGCCTTCCGATCGTCCGCCGTGGCGCGGTACAGCGTTCGACGCCGCAACCACCCGCTCGGTTCCCGGCGCGCATTTCTGCACACAGAACGGTTCCGGATGGTCGGATGTGCCCGTGGGGACACCGTTGTGTGCAGTGGGAGCACGGAACCGCAGGAGCGGAGCGTGCGTCCAACGACGTGTGCGCAGGAACTGTGGGGTACTCGCTGTCGCGGCAGTCGTCGCGTCACTCACCGGGTGCGGTGGGGTGAGCGGCACCGCCGAGCCGGTCGCGATGGAACTCTTCGACCCCTGCACCGTGGTACCCGACGAGGCCATCCGGGCGGCGGGGGCAGATCCGGCGACGAAGGACGACGGTGGCCCACTGAATTCGGGCCAATGGAAGTCCTGCGCGTGGGCGGGCGATTCATTCTTCCTGGACGTTCAAGCCACAACCCGCACGCTCGACGAGTTCCGGAGCAATCCGACCTACACAGAACTCCGTGAGGTCGACGTCGCGGGTCGCACCGCCGCCGTGTCTTTCCGACTCGCCGAGAATGCTGACCCGTCGCGCAGTTGCGTGGTGGCATTCGACTGGAAACGCGGCACAATCGCGATCCTCATCGACACGAAGCTCACCCACGCAGCGGAGACCGATCCATGCGTTGCCGCACTCGGGTCGAGCAACGTGTTGTCCTCTTATCTACCGACATGACAAGGACTAGCCATGACGGCTGAGCTCGAGACAACGCCAGAGCAAGCGGCACGGTGCGCGTCAGCGTGTGACGACTACATCGACGGTCTGACTTCCGTCGCGCATCTTGCGAGCAGTATGAACGTCCGCGGTGGTTTTGGAACTCTGCCCTCCGGACTCGCGTTGGAGCGCAAGTACTCCGACCTCACCCACGGCCCGGAGGGTTCACTGAGCTCCCTGCTCGCGGCCCACATTAACGCCGTCACCAAACTCCGCGAGGCCTTCCTCGAAACGGGTCGCGGGTACCAGGAAACGGAGGACGACTCGACGTCCCGCATCGCCAACACCGGCCCTCGCTGACCGACCCGCACTACTTCCAGCAGCCCACACCACGCTCCGCCGGCGGAAAGGGGTGTGAGCACCACACAACCCGTGCACACCACCGCCACGAGCCGCCAACCACCGGCGTGCACGCACCGACCGACCGACCGACCGCACCACACGCAACCAGCGCACACCCCAAGCCCGACCCCTACCGCTCAGGCACACCGACCACGGTGAAGGGCTCCACCGGAGTGCCACCGCGCTTGTCGAATTGGCTGTTGACCACCAGCAGCTGATCGTCGACGTTGGCGACGGTGGTGGGGTAGGCGAAGCTGGGGTCGGTGATCTCACCGGTCACCCGCCCACGGTTGCCGTCGTCGTCGAGATCGACTGTGGCGATGAGGCTGTCGCGGTTGCGAACCACGTAGAGCGTGTCGTCCTCCATCTCCATGCCGTCGCCGTTCTGAAGTGTCGCGCCGCCGAGGTCCACCTGCGTGACGGCCTTCGAGTCGCGGGCCACGCGGTACAGGTTGCCGGTGCTGGACTGCACGATCACCAATGCGTTGTCGTCGTCCGCCTCGACGATGCCGTTGGCGTTGAAGCCCTCGCCGTACGCGAACGGGGATCCGGTGAAGTCGACGAACGGCTCCAACTGGCCCTCACCGGTGGCGTTCGCCGGGATGCGCCACAGCGTGGGGTTGCGCGAGTCGGTGATGAAGGCGTCGCCGTTGTCGGCGATGACGACGTCGTTGAGGAAGGTGGCGTCCTGCCCGAGCCCGTTGGTGAACTTCCCGCGCAGTGCGCCGGACTCGGCGTCGTAGATCCAGACGGTGCCGGTCGCACCGCCCGCCACGACAAGGGTGTTCTCGTCGTCGTCGTCCCCGTCGACGTCCAGTCCCGCCGCGCCGGTGCGACCGTCCTGTCCACCGGGCAGGAACGGTTCGACGGTGGTGTTGCCGACCGTGCCGCGGAAGATGGCGCCGTCGGAGGTCGACGAGACGTAGAAGGTGTCGTCGTCGGCGGTGATGCCCTCGGGGAACACGCCGGTTCCCGGCAACGTGTAGACGGTGGCGTTCGAGGCGGCGCCCGAGGACGTACTCGACGCCGACGACGACGGAGCAGTGCTGGACGACGACGGAGCAGCGCTGGAGGACGCCGGCGTCGCCTGCCCCTCCTCGCTCGACGACGAGCAACTGGTCAGAACGAGGGCGGTGGCGCCGGCGAGGGCGACAGCGGCGGACAGTCTGGTGCGGTTCATGACTCCACCATGCCCCATTGGTCCGAAAAGCGAGGTCAGGCTGTGTGACGGTCCGAACGAGAGGTGTTGTCGATGGCGACCTCGAGGTACTCGCCGAGCTGCTCCTGCAGGTTGCGGTCGAGTGTGCGGCCGAGCAACGAATGCACGGAATCGACTGCGAGAGTGCGCATGATCTGCAACATCTCGGTGGCCCGGAGGACGTCGTCACCCTCGGGAATCCAGCCCTCGCCGTAGCGGTCGACGATGTGACTCTTCACAGTCGAGATCATGTCCTTGGACATTCCGTCGACGGCCGCATGGAGCCGTTCGTGGATGTCCATGACCTCGCGGATTCCGAAGCCGTAGGTCGCGAGGGAGGTGAAGCCCTGCAACAGCTTCGGATCGGTGAACGTGCATCGGTCGCCGTCGATGCGGGCGAGTCCGTACTCCACGAGCCTGGACAGCTGGACGCCGTCGGGGTCGCCGAGCATCTCCCGCGCCTCGTCGACGGAGACCGACTGCACCTCGCCGGTCGTCGACCACGGCTCGGTGAGGGCGCGCTGCAGACCGAGAACCTCGGTGAGGTCCTTGCCGCTCTCCCAGCCGTCGATGAAGTCGCTGATGTGTGTGGTCGTGTAGCCGCGCTGGAGCAGGATGTCGATCAGTCGCAGCCGGGCGAGGTGCGAGTCGTCGTAAATGCCGACCCGCCCCCGCTTGCGCGGGGGCGGGAGCAGTCCACGTTCACGGTAGGCCCGGACGTTGCGCGAGGTCGTACCCGCGGCATGAGCCAGTTCGTCGATGCGGTACTCGGTCATCGACTCACTCCTCTACTCGGCCGGACCTCCAGACTAACGCTCGGTCACACCGCGGCGACGACCTCGTCGACCGGTGCCGTCGCTGCCGCCGTCACCGAGTAGTCCGGCAACAGCACCGTCTCGAGCTGCTTGACGTACTGCGTGGCGAAGCCCGGGAACATCGTGGCGTTGAAACCGTCCTCCGTCAGGTACCAGCTCGAGCACCCCGAGTTCCACGTCGTCTTGGTCAGCCGCTGCTGCAGGTCCGCGTTGTACTCGGCCTGCACCGAGGCGCGGACGTCGAGCACGAAGTTCTGGTTCACGGCGGTGGCGATGGCATCGACCAGGTAGTCGATCTGCGCCTCCATGTAGACCAGGGCGGAGCTGTGGCCGGGTCCGGAGTTGGGCCCGAACGTGAAGTACATGTTCGGGTACCCGGACACCGCGATCGACTTGTAGGCGTGCGCTCCCCGGCTCCACTCGTCGGCGAGGACGCGCCCGTCGCGCCCGGTGATGGGGATCGGCGACCCGGTCTTGGAGACGTCGAACCCGGTGGCGAAGACGATCGCGTCGAACTGATGCTCGACTCCCTCGACCGTGCGGATTCCCTTCTCGGAGATCTGTGCGATGGGCCAGGTGACGAGCGTGCAGTTGTCCTTCTGCAGCGCCGGGTAGTACTTGCTGGTCATCAGCAGGCGCTTGCACCCGGCGCGGAACTCCGGCGTGAGCTGGCGCCGCAACCACGGATCCGGAACCTGACTGCGGAGGTGCAGCTTCGACACTCCCTCCACCACGCGGGTGAGCGGCGAGTTCCAGACGACCCCGAGGGCGACCGACTCGTGGCCCCAGAACCAGGCCTTGCGCGCGACGCTCTGACTGAAGGGCACGCGGCGGTAGATCTCGCGAGTCAGTCCGCGGGTGCGGAAGTTGGTGCGGGGCAGCACCCATCCCGGCGTGCGCTGAAAGACCTTGACCGACTCGGCGACCTTCACCAGCTCGGGAACGATCTGCACGCCGCTGGCTCCGGTGCCGACGACGGCGACCTTCTTGCCGGCGAAGTCGTAGTCGTGGTCCCACCGGGCGCTGTGGATCTTCGCTCCCGCGAAGGTCTCGACGCCGCGGATCTTGGGCAGGCTGACGTTCGCCAGCGGTCCCGACGCCATCACGACGGTGCGGGCGAGGACGGGTTCCCGATCCTGGACCGAGATCTCCCAGAGCGACCGGGACTCGTGCCAGGTGACGTCCACGACGGTGTGACCGAACCGGAGGTAGCGGCTCAGCTCGAACTTCTCGACCATCGAGTCGATGTAGCCCAGGATCTCCGCACTCCCGGAGTAGGTGTGCGACCAGTCCGGATTGGGGGCGAAGCTGTACGAGTACAGGCGGGACGGAATGTCGCAGGCTGCACCGGGATACGTGTTGTCACGCCAGGTCCCACCGGCACGTGTGCCGCGTTCGAGGATGGCGATGTCGCGAATCCCCCGTTGCTGCAGCCGGATCGCGGCACCGATGCCGGCAAATCCGCCTCCGATGACGGCGGTGGAGAGAATCTCGGTCATGCGACGGGCTCGTACGTGAGTTCCTTGGACCACGTGGGCTGCGGGCGCAGCAGCCGCTTCGGGTACTTGGCCGTCAGCGTCACCATCGAGTCGGCGAACTTGTGGTACGGGTGGTCGCGGTTGATGACGACGCTCCCGTGCCAGCTGATGAAGCGGTACATCGGCAGACGCTTCGGGAACTCGCTGCGTTCGCCCACCTTCTTGAAGCGCTTCATCGCGGTGTAGAGGCGCTCCTCGTCGACACCCATCTCGACGATGTTGTCCCGCATCTTGTTCAGCAGTGGGATGTACCGCAGGGTGCCGATGATGAGCGACGGATGCATCCAGGCGCCGATCGTCTCGACGAGAATGCGGCGCATCTTCGCGTGCCCCAGCAGATCGATGACCTCGAAGTCGACGGCGAGGTGCCGCGACTCGTCGGCGTTGATGCGCTTGAACACTTCCTGGCAGACCGGGTCGTCGATCTCGTCGACGATGAACTTGACCAGCGCACCGTCGAGCGCGACCTCGAGCATCGGGATGACGGTGCCCAGCACGGCGAGCGGCGTCTGATCCGAGTACTTGTCGAGCCAGTCGATGATCAGCTTGACGTTGACGTTCGGCTGCGGGATCTCGTCGTTCTCGAGCATGCCCCACCGACGCATCAGTGCCAGTTCGGCATTCGCGTGCTTCTGCTCCTCCGCGTGGAAGTAACGGTAGATCTCGCGCAGCGTCTCGGTGGGCGCCTTGCGTGCCATCGCGGCGAATCCGCGCGCACCGACGTTCTCGATCCACATGAGGTCGGACAGGAACGGCTTGAGCTTGGCATGCTGCTCGGGCGGGATCATCTCGGCGCCGGGGGCGTCCCAGTCGATGTCCGCGAGGGACCACTGGCGGTCCTTGATCTTGTCCAGCATGGCGTCGAAGTCGAAGGCCATCGTCATACTCCTGTCGAGGCGGAAACAGCGGGAAGGGACTGTGGGGCGGGCTCGCCGGGGAGCAGGCGGTCGAGCAGCCCTGCTCCGCGGGTATAGAGGGTGGGGAGGAGCCGTTTCGTCAGCCAGATGGCTTTCGCGTCGAGCTGGGGCACGACGTAGAGGCGGTTCCTGTCGTGCGCGTCGAGCGTGGTGGCGGCGATCCGCTCGGGTGAGAAGCCGGTCCACCGCATCAACTTCTGCGCGAGTTCCGTGGAGCGCTCGGTGATGCGACCGTCGACCGCGACGTTGGTCTTGACGAAGGTCGGGCACAGCACGGTCACGTGGACACCCGACCCGGACAGTTCCGCCGCCAGAGTCTCGGACAGCGACATGACGCCCGCCTTGCCGACGTTGTACGGCCCCATCGTCGGTGCCGCCGCGAATCCCGCGGCGGAAGCCACGTTGATGATGCCGCCGCGACCCGCGGTACGGAGCAGCGGAACGAACGTCTCGCAGCCGTGGACCACTCCCCACAGGTTGATGCCGAGCGCCCAGTTCCAGTCCTCGAACCCGATGTCGCCCACCGGCTTGCCACCGATACCGACGCCGGCGTTGTTGATCACGAGCGTCGGCGCGCCACCGAACTCGAGTTCGGCGAACAGCGCGAGATCCTCGACCTGCGACTGCACGGCGACGTCGCACTGGACGGCGAAGCCGGGGCCGTCGAGCATCCGCACCGTCTCCTCGGCGCGTTCGAGCGAGATGTCCGCGCAGACGACGCGGCCACCGCGGCGGGCGATCTCGAGCGCGAAGGCGCGGCCGATGCCACTGCCGGCGCCGGTGACCACGGCGTCCGCCCCGTGGGTCAGGCGTGGTCTGGATCGAGAGAACATCAGTGTCTCGTCTCTGTTCGATGGAGGGCTGTCAGGGCATGTGCGGCGCGGGCGAGTGCCCGGTCCGCTTCCGGGCTGATGCGCGGCAGAGCCTGGAACACGTGCATCTGGTCGGGCCAGATCTCGAGCGAGCAGGTGCCACCGGCATCGACCACCAGATCGCGCAGGTGCTCGGCGTCGGCAACGAGCATCTCCGCACCGCCGGCCTGAACCACGAAGTGCGGCAGTGCCGTTCCCGCCTCGACCGCGAGTCGTAGGCGCCGCCCGTCGGGATCCTCGCCGCGTGTGTAGAGCGCGGTGAGTGCCCGCGCCGCCGCTGCGGAGATCATCGGGTCGCGACGGATGCGCTCCCGGTTCTGCGCGAGGGTGAAGGTCAGATCGATCAACGGCGAGAACAGGAGGACCGCACCAGGCTGCGGAACCGATCGTCGGGCGTTGTCCAGCACCAGGTCCAGCGCGAGGTGACCGCCCGCCGAGTCACCGGCCACGACGACCGACTCGGGTGCGTGGCCGCTCGACAGCAGCCAGCGGTACGCCCGCTCGACGTCGTCGGCTGCGGCGGGGAAAGGGAACTCGGGGGCGAGTCGGTAGTCGACCACGAAGACCGGACGCTGCGTCGCGCGGGAGAGACGCGACGCCAGGCCGCGGTGCGTCCGTGCGGAACAGATCGCGTACGCGCTGCCGTGCAGATAGAGGATCGGGCCGGCGGTGTCCACGGAACCGTCCCCACCCTCGACCGGCGTGCGATCCGCCCCACCCTCGACCGGCCTCCGGCCGTCCCCACCCTCGACCGGCCTCCGGCCTGCCCCATCTTCGACCGGCCTCCGGCCTGCCCGGGCGTCGACCCACTCCCCGACCACACCGTCCTCGCGCACGGTGCGGACGACCGTGCCGGGTGCGATTCCGCCGCAGGCACGCATGGCCACCTCGACGAGGACGCGGGCGACGCGTTCGCCGCCGCGTCCGAACGGCAGCCGGGACGCGATGGGTCGCAACGTCGACTGCGTGGCTCGGGCCGCGGCGCGGGACCGCAGGGACCCCCGCTCGGGGATCGGACGCGTCGATGTCATGCCGGAAGCGTCACGGATGACTGTGCCATTTGTCAATGGCCTATAGTTCAATGAAACAATCTTCGGTGTAGTCCGGAGTGCCGGACACACCCGGCCGACGAGGGGAAGACATCGTGGCGATCGACTCCGCGGACACCGCCGTCCGCACACTCCGACTGCAGGTCGACGAGGTGATCCGCGAGACGGCGGACGCGGTGACGTTGGTCCTGTCCACCGCCGACGGCGAGGCTCTGCGCTACCGCCCGGGCCAGTTCCTCACGGTCGAAATTCCTCTGAGCGACGGCGGTTCCGCCGCACGGTGCTACTCGTTGTCGAGCAGTCCCGACACCGGCGAGCGCCCCGCGATCTCCGTCAAGCGCACCGCGGGCGGCCTCGGGTCCACCTGGTTGTGCGACACCGCGACGGCAGGATCCGCACTGACGACACTGGCTCCCGCGGGCACCTTCGTTCCCGCGCGATGGGATCGCCCGCTCGTCCTGGTCGCCGCCGGCAGCGGCATCACGCCCGTGATGTCCATCCTGAAGACCGCGTTAGCGTCGCACGACGGACGGGTCGTGTTGTTCTACGCGAACAGAGATCCGGACTCGGTCATGTTCGCCGCCACCCTCGACGATCTGCAGCAGCAGCATCCGGACCGCCTCACGGTGCGGCACTGGCACGAGTCGGCGTCGGGCCTGCCCACTGCCACCGGTCTCACCGACGCCGTCTCCGGCATCGCCGACGCCGACGCGTACCTCTGCGGGCCGGGGCCGTTCATGGAGGTGGCGCAGCAGGGGCTCCTCGCGGCGGGGGTGTCGCCCGAGAACATCCACCGTGAGGTGTTCACGTCGATCACCACCGACCCGTTCCACACCACCCTCGTCGAGACGTCCTCGGCCACGGGCGTTCCCGTGTCCGCGGAGGTCGAGGGCGACGATCACTCGTTCCACTGCGCACCCGGCACCGTGCTGCTCGACGCCATGCTCGCCGAGGGAATCGACGCCCCGTTCGTGTGCCGCGAGGGCAACTGCGGCGCCTGCGCGTTCACTCTCGTCAGCGGTGACGTGCACATGCGCGTCAACGACACGCTGGATCAGTACGAGCTCGACCGGGGAGTGCGCCTGGCCTGCCAGTCGGTGCCCGTGTCCGACGCTCTCACCATCCGCATCGACTGACCGACCGAATCCCTGACACCACAGCCGCACCAGGAGACCTCATGCCCGTCATCACCAAGCACGTCGAGATCGCCGCACCGGCGTCGGCGACCTTCGACTACCTGTCCTCGTACGAGAACGTGCCGGACTGGATGTTCGGCGTCACCTCGTTCGTCCCCGTCGGACCGGTGTCGCGCGGCACCGGTGACCGCTTCGACGCCGAGATGAAGCTGGGACCCAAAGCTCTGCACTCCACGGTGGACATCGTCGAGTGGGTCGACGGTTCCGTCATCGCGTTGTCGTCGGTGAAGGGTTTCGAGACCAGTTCTCGCTGGGTGGTCACCCCCGTGGACGACGGACACTGCGTCGCCGACGTCGAGTTCCGCTACGAGTTCCCCGGCGGGTTCACGGGCAAGGCACTCGCGAAGGTAGTCGAACCCTTCATCAACCAGGGGATCTCCGTCACCGATCGGACCCTGCGCTCCCGGTTGGAGTCGCCGCGCAGCACCTAGACTCACCCGGTGACCACGAAGGACCAGCGAGGACGCATCGCCACCGCACTGTGGCGGTGGTGTTCCCGCTTCGAGCCGATCGGCCTCGTCGTCGGACTGGTCTTCTACTGCTGGTCGATGTCCCCGTCGCTTCTCCCCCGACCGTGGTACCTGCAGGCCGTCGCCACGGGCCTCTCGGTCGCGTGCGGTTACGGCGTCGGCGTTCTCGTCGTGTGGGGCGTCCGGCGGATGGAGCTCACTCGCGAGTGGCCCGAACGACCGAGGCGGTGGGGCTGGTACGCGATCGCCGCCGCCGCAGTCGTCGTGCTCCCGCTGTTCCTCGTCCTCGGGGCGTGGTGGCAGAACATCTCCCGCGAACTCGTGGGCATCGAACCCAGCCAGTCGTGGGACTACGCCGGAGTCTTCGTCGTCGCCGCGATCGTCGTCGTCCTGGTGATCACGCTGGCTCGTGGGATCCGCCGCGTCACCGACCTTCTCATCGCACTGATCGGTCGTGTTCTCCCGCCGCCCGTCTCGCGCGGTCTCGCCGTCGTCGCCGTCGGTGTGGTGCTGGTGTTCGCCGTCGAGGGGCTCCTTGCCACCGGGATCTCACGCATCTCCAACGGGTCCGCCGCTGCGGCCGACACCGGGAGCGCCGAGGGCGTGGAACGACCGTCGGCTCCCGAACGCTCGGGCTCGCCCGAGTCGAAGGAGGAGTGGGACACCTTGGGCCGCGAGGGGCGCACCTTCGTCGCGGGCGGCCCGACGTCGGGCGAGATCGCATCCGTGACGGGACGGCCCGCCCTCACCCCGATCCGGGTCTATGCGGGACGCAAGTCCGTCGACGCCGACGGGCTCGGCCTCGGCCGGGACACCGTCGACTCGCTCGCCGACCGACTCGTCGCCGAACTGGACCGAACCGGCGCCTTCGATCGCGAGTACCTGGCGATCGCGACGACCACCGGTCGAGGGTGGGTCAACGCGTCCGTCGCGTCCTCACTCGAGTACCTCGCCGGCGGCGACACGGCGATCGCGGCGGTCCAGTACTCGTACCTGCCCAGTCCGTTGGCGTTCCTCGCCGATCGCGACACCCCGCTCATCGCGGGCCGCGCCGTCTTCGAGGCCGTCTACCAGCGCGTGCAGGACCGTCCCGAGAGCGATCGCCCGAAGCTCCTCACCTTCGGTGAATCGCTCGGGTCGTACGGCGGCCAGGACGCCTTCTCCGGAGTGCAGGACATGCTGGCTCGCACCGACGGCGCGCTGTGGGTGGGGACGCCCAACTTCTCCGAGCAGTGGTCGCGTGTCACCGACTCACGGGACCCGGGCAGCCCCGAGATCCTGCCCGTGATCTACGGCGGGCAGAACGTCCGCTTCGCCGCGGAGCCGTCCGATCTCGACGCACCCGGTCTGGTGGACTGGGAGAGCCCGCGCATCGTGTACTGGCAGCACCCCAGCGATCCGATCGTCTGGTGGTCGTTCGACCTGCTGTTCGGCAAGCCGGACTGGCTCCGGGAACCGCGCGGCGTCGACGTCGACAAGGGGATGACGTGGATCCCTCTGGTCACCTTCTGGCAGGTGACGCTCGACATGGCGCTCGCCGCCGAGGTGCCGGAAGGCCACGGTCACGCCTACGGCGCCGATGCGGCCTCCATGTGGGCGCCCATTCTGAACGTCGACGACTCAGAGCTGGTGGACCGCGTCACCGACGCGATGCGGTGACTCCCTGAGCGCGCTCGCGCGGACCCACCACGCGAGCGAGATCAGCGCGATCACCTCCACGACGACGAGGATCCGTTCGACGTGGCCGAGGGTGACGACGCGGTACCACGGTGTCGAGGTGGTCATGCCGACGAGCAACGCGTACCCGATGGGCGTGATGGCCACGACGGACAGCACACCCAGCACGAACGTCCGTCGGGCGTGACGGGCCCACTCGCTCGACCGGATCCACGGCGCGGCGAGGGCGATCACTGCCACCGGGATACTGACGAACGCGACCGCGGCGCCCGCGCGGTGCACCGCGCCGCCGAGTCCGAGCGTCGCGTCGTTGCTCCAGTCCTGCTTGGGAACCGCGACCACGGCGACGAGTCCCACCGTCCACAGTGTCATCGCCACCGCGGCGACCGACGACGCGCGCAGCAACGACTGCCGGACGGCAGCGACGAGAACGGCGCCGGATCCGACGGCGAGGAGCAGCACCCCGGCCGTGAACACCCATTGCTGCGCGCCCAGCCCGTACTCGCTGATGGTGCGGCGCAGATGGGCGGGCGACCCGAGTGCGGTGACGACGTCGAGGACGACGACCGTCGCGGCGCCGAGCAGGATGAAGAGAAGCCCGAGGGAGGCGAGGCGGGTCTGCACAGGGTCCTTTCGGCAGCGGATCTACGACTCCACTGTGCCTGACGGTGAGCCGGACACGGCGACTGTCAGGAGACGCCCACGCGCGCGGTCGATCTGGTCCAGGCACGAGGCCCGCCCTGCCGGATCCGTCATCTCCCGTCGGCACGCCTCGTCGAGGAGGTCGAGGTGGTACCGGACGCGGTCGATCGACGCGGTCGCGGTCGCTGCCGCACCGAGCCGCTCCGCCATCCGGATACCGGCAGCGACCACCATGGGGCTCGCCATCGCGTAGATCCGTACCGCGCCGAGTGCGTGGTCGATCAGGTCGACCACGGGCACCCGACGCAGAACGATCCGTACCGTTCCGGCATCGTCGGTCCGGGCACCGCACGGCGGCGGACGGCCGACGAGAGTCGCCATCCCGACGGACAGATCGTCCAGGGCGTTGCGAGCCGTGTACGGGTCGTTGGTACCCGAGGACAGAGCCCGCACCGCCATCTCGGCCAGCTGCTCGACGGCGAACTCGATGTCGTGCTGCGGAGTCCGCTCGTCGCCGACCTCGACCGCGGACTCGATCTCGCGCAGGTGCGACGCGGAGGCGGATCCGCTCCACCGTCGTGACTCCGCGACGGCGTCTCCCTCGATCACGTGCTCGCCCGGTCTGCAGAGCAGCACCACGACGGCATCGGCGTCGACGGCCGAGGACAACGCCGCGTCCTCGTCCACGTCGACGACGACTCCGGAACGCGGAGCACGCACTGTGTCGACGTGGTCGGGCAGCGTCACCTCGGAATCCGACGCCGCGTCGGCCGGCGGCTCCGTCGGGTAGAGCTCGTCGACAGCGGCGGAGAGTTCGTCCCGCACGCGCGAGGACAGCGTCGCCACCTGGATCGACTGGGCGATGTGGTGGATGAAGTACACCAGGACGCCGACGTCGAGCACCGCGAGGAGCACGGCGACGTTCACCGCGATGTCGGGTACGAAGACGTCGCCGTCCGAGTCGAGCGACCGGATCGAGCGCAGCACCATCAGTGCGTAGAGGAAGGTCGCCCCGAAGATGCCGAGCACCACCTGGTTCCCGCGGTCCGCCATGAAGTTACGCACCAGTCGCGGGCCGTAGGTCGAACTGGCCGTCGCGAGGACCGAGATGGTGATGGAGAAGGACGTCGCCGCGACTCCGAGCATCGACCCGCCGATGGCGCCGAGGATGTCCCGGCTGCCACTGGCGCCCACGTGGTAGAGCAGCGACCCACCGATCCCGATGCCCCGATCGAGGAGCCACCGGTCCAGGGCGACCAGGAGTTGAGCCAGGACGACGGCGACGACGCCCAGGACCGCGGGAACGAACCAGAACGTGCCCTGCAGCCGTACCCACCGTCGTCTCATGGGTTCATGGTGCCCTGACGGTGGGTCGACGTGTCAGACCACCGCGATCGCGTCGATCTCGACGAGCATCTCCTCGCGCGGGAGTCCCGTGAAGACCGTTGTGCGACTGGGCAGGACGTCACCCTTCGTGTGTTCGAGGACGAAGGCGCCGTACGCCTCGTTCATGACGGCGAAGTCCTCACGCTTCGTCAGGTACACCCGCAGCATCACGACGTCGTCGAAGGTCGCACCACTCGCCTCGACGATGGCCTTGACGTTGGTCAGCGTCCGCGTGGTCTGCGCCGCGACGTCGCCGGGGTACAGGTACTCGTTGGTCGCCGGGTCGACGGGTCCCTGCCCGGACACCTGGACGAACGGGCCCTTGCGCACGCCCTGCGAGAAGGTGTGGGCGGGTGCAGGCGCGTCGGTCGTGAGGACGGCGATCTTGTCGGTCATGCGGGTTCCTTCGTCGGGGTCGGACTCCAGCCGAGTTCGGCGGAGATGGTCTCGGCCACCGCGCGCACCTGCGGCAGGGTGCCGAGGACGCGGGCGTGGTCGAGCAGCATGTCGGGCACGGACATCGACACCGCGGCGACGATCGAGCCGGTTCCGTCGCGCACCGGCACGCCGATGCAGTTGACGAACGACTCGTGTTCCTCGTGGTCCTCGGCGTATCCCTGACGGGTCACGAGGGCCAGTTCCTCGAGGTAGCGCTCGGGCGTGTCGATGGTGCGGTCGGTGAAGCGGGTGTACTCGATGCGATGGGCGACGCGGAGCTGCTCGTCCGCAGGCAGCCCGGAGATCAGGATCTTGCCGACGGCGGTGCAGTGCAACGGTGCCGGGCGTCCGACACGCGAGTACATCCGCACGCTCTGGGTGGCGTCGAACTTGTCGATGTAGACGGCTTCCCCGGACTCGTAGGTGGCGAGGTGGATCGTCTGCCTGGTGTCGGCGTTCAACGCAGCCAGATGCGGCCGCGCCAACGTCCGGATGTCGCGCTGCTCCAACGACCGGTTGGACAGTTCGAAGAGCGTCGACCCCAGGCGATACCGGTGTTCGTGGTCGTGCTGGACGAACCGCTCCGCCTCCATCGCCCGCAGCAGTCGTAGGACCGTGGTCTTGTGCACGTCGAGGTGGGCAGCCAACTCGTCCAGCGATCGCGGACCGTCGGCCAGCACCCGGAGCAGGGTGAGCGCGCGGGACACACTCTGACTCATACGGCGATTCCCCTCTCGGCGTCGTAGTCGATGCTCGACCACTCCTCGTCCGAGGATGTCACCAGTGCGTCGAGACGGTGCAGCGGAAGCAGATGGGCCGCGTCGCCGTGCGCGGTGAGAGCGCCGGCCGCGCACAGGTGCCCCAGCCTGATCGCACGCTGCTGATCGTCGCCGCGGAGGACACCGGCCAGGTAGCCACCGGCGAACGCGTCTCCCGCACCGATCTTCTCGACCACCGACAACCGCAGGGCCGGGACGTCGACACGCTCGGCGCCGTCGAATCCTACGACCACGTGGGCGTCGTTCTTGATCACCAGGCGGCGCGGCTCGGGGAACAGGCCACGCAGCGCGTCGGGGTCTCCGGTGCCGAACACCGCGTGTGCTTCGTCGGCGCCCATCAGCACGATGTCACTGCGTCGGACCTGCTCTGCAAGAACCACATCGGCGCTCTCGGCGGTCCAGAGTCGGGGACGGTGGTTGAGGTCGAAACTCAGCAGACCGGGCGACGACGCCAGCGCGGCCGCAGCGTCGCGCGCGGTGTCCGACAGGGCGAGCGTGATGCCGCTGACGTGCACGAGGTCGGCCGCCGCGAGCATCTGCGTCGCACCGACGACATCGTCGACACACAGCGCACTGGCGGCGGAACCGCTGCGGAAGTAGGTCATTCGGCTCTCCCCGGCGGGTAGGTCGGACGCGTGACCGCTGCCCGAACCACGCTCCTTGACGTACATCCCGGTGGTGCGGGTCTGGTCGACGATCACCGCCGACGTGTCCACCCCACTCGCGCGCAGCGTTTCCGTCAGGTAGCGGCCGAAGCCGTCGTCACCGACGCGCGAGAGCCAGGACGCCTCGACGTCCAACTGGGCGAGGACCCGCGCGACGTTGGCCTCGGCTCCCCCGGCCGACCGCTCGAACGTGTCCGAGTGTTCGAGGGGGCCGGGCTGAGCGACCATGACCACGAGTCCCTCACCGACACACACCACCCGTGGAGTCGCCGCGCCGGGTGATCTCACATCAATTCCCTTCGATGTCTTGCGAGTTGTCCCTGTTCGTTGCAGACTAACGACACCGAACACAGTTTGCAATCAGCGTTGCAAAATACGCAACGCTACAGCGCCATATGCGGCGCAGGAGGATTCGATGATCGACAAGGCTGCCGTCGAGGCGCTGCACGACCGCACTCTCGGCCCCGAGTACAAGTCCGTCCCACCCGCCGCGTGGGGCCTCACCGTGCGCGACTATCTGGCGACGGCGCCCACTCTCGCCGAGTTCGCGACCCCGGTCGTCACGCTGGATCGCCGCCACCTCACGTCGAACATCGATGTGATGGCGCGGTGGGCCGATGCGGCCGGCATGCGTCTGGCACCGCACGGCAAGACCACGATGGCGCCGCAGCTCTGGGCCGAGCAGCTCGAGGCGGGCAGCTGGGGAATCACCCTCGCCACCGGGTGGCAGGTACAACTTGCTCGCGCGTTCGGCGTGCAGCGCATCCTTCTCGCCAATGCCCTGATCGACCCGGTGACGCTCCGTTGGATCTCGGCGGATCTCGACGCTCACGACGACGTCGAGTTCGTCTGCTGGGCAGACAGTGTCGACACCGTGGCACGCATGACGGAGATCCTGGGCGCCGTGACACGACCGATCCCGGTGATCGTCGAACTCGGTGGGCCGCACGGCCGCACCGGGGCACGCAGCGTGGACGAGGCGCGACGCGTCGCGGCCGCGATCTCCTCGTCGCCGTCGGTGACCCTCGCGGGCGTGGGCGGATACGAGGGCGCGCTGGCCCACGACCGCACACCCGCCGGTCTGGACGCCGTGCGCGCCTACCTCGACGAGGTCGCCGCCCTGCACGCCGGTCTCGCCGCCGACGGCCTGTACGAGGGACGGGCGATCGTCACCGCGGGCGGGAGCGCCTACCAGGACCTGGTGGTCGAGCGGCTCTCGTCGGTCGTCGACGAGCACACAGCCGTCGTGCTGCGCTCGGGCGCCTACGTGGTGCACGACGACGGCTTCTACGCCGACATCTCCCCGCTCATCGCCTCCCGCGTCGGCGAGGAGCACCTGTCCTCCGCGATGCACGGCTGGGCGCGGGTGGTGTCGCGTCCGGAACCCGAACTCGCACTGCTCGATGCGGGCAAGCGTGACTTCCCGTTCGACGAGGGGCTGCCGACACCGCAGCGCATCGGCGGCCGGGACGCGGAGGCGGGGCACCACATCTCGGCGCTCAACGATCAGCACGCCTTCCTCCGGACGCCGGGCACGGCCCGCGACGACGTTCCCGTCGGGACGGTCGCACGGCTCGGCCTGTCGCATCCCTGCACGGCGTTCGACAAGTGGCGTCTGCTTCCGGTCGTCGACGACGCCGACGCGGCGAACCCGCGCATCGTCGACCTGATCCACACCTTCTTCTGATCATGGCGGACATCCTCTTTCGCGGCGGTGACGTCGTCGACGGCACCGGGTCCGACCGAGTCCGCGCCGACGTTCTCGTCGACGACGGACGCATCACGCGGGTCGCGGCACCGGGCACCGTCGCCGACGCGCGGATCGTCGTCGACGTGCCTCGGGGCCACGTCGTCGCACCGGGTTTCATCGACATGCACGCCCACTCCGACCTCGGACTGCTGACCGCGCCCGGACACGTTCCGAAGATCACCCAGGGCGTCACCACCGAGGTGCTGGGTCAGGACGGGCTCTCCTACGCACCCGTCACCGACGAGACGCTCGCGGTCATCCGCCGTCAGATCTCCGGATGGAACGGCAATCCCACCGATCTCGACATCACGTGGCGCTCGGTCGCCGAGTATCTGGACCGGCTCGACCGGGGCATCACCCCCAACGCCGCGTACCTGGTGCCGCAGGGAACGTTGCGCTATCTGGCCGTCGGAGCGGATCAGCGTCCTGCCACCGCCGCCGAGGTCGACCAGATGCGAGAGCTGGTGGCACAAGGCATGTCCGAGGGCGCCGTCGGCATGTCGAGCGGACTGACCTACACGCCCGGGATGTACGCCGACACGGGCGAACTGCGCGCGCTGTGCGAGGTCGTCGCCGAGTTCGGGGGCTTCTACGCTCCGCACACTCGCTCCTACGGCAAGAACGCTCTCGGCGCGTACCGGGAGATGATCGACCTCTCCCGTGAGACCGGCTGCGCCCTGCACCTGACCCACGCCACCATGAACTTCGGCGAGAACAAGGGCCGCGCCGGCGAGTTCCTCGACATGGTCGACGCCGCGATCGCCGACGGGTGCGACATCACGCTGGACACCTACCCCTACCTCCCCGGCGCCACCACCCTGTCCGCACTGCTACCGAGCTGGGCGATGTCCGGCGGACCCGACGCGGCGCTGGGCCGTCTCGACGACCCCGACGTGCGGCGCCGCATCACCGACGACGTGAACCGCTACGGCTCGGACGGCTGCCACGGCGTCACGGTGGAATGGGAGACGATCCAGCTCAGCGGCGTCGCGAACGCGGATCTCGACCGCTACGTCGGGAAGACCGTCCTCGACATAGCGACCGAGGAGGGCCGCGCACCCGTCGACGTGTTCTTCGACGTGCTCCAGCGAGATGCGTTGAGCACCACCATCCTGCAACACGTCGGGCACGAGGAGAACGTGCGCGCCATCATGGTGCATCCCCACCACATGGGTGGCAGCGACGCCATTCTGGTGGGCGAGCGTCCCCATCCGCGGGCCTGGGGGACGTTCCCCCGCTACCTCGGCCACTACGTGCGGGACGAGGGCCTGATGTCCTTGGAGGACTGCGTCCATCACCTCACGGGTCGGCCCAGTGCACGACTCGGTCTCACCGATCGTGGTCTCGTCCGCGAGGGCCACGCTGCGGATCTCGTGGTCTTCGATCCGGCCACCGTCCGGGACACCGCCACTTTCGACCACCCCAAGCAGCAGGCCGTCGGCATCGCGCACGTTCTCGTCAACGGCTCCTTCGCCGTGCGCGACGGCGTCCCCACCGGGACACTCGCCGGCCGTTCCCTCCGCCGCACCTCTCACGGAAGAACCTCATGACGACCCGTTTCGATGACGCACTTGCGACGATTCTCGAGGACCGCGCGCTGGTGGTGGTCCGCGCCCCGTCCATCCCCGATCCCGCGGCGTTGGCGGATGCCCTCGTGGCCGGCGGACTACGCGCCGTCGAGCTGACCTTCACCACACCCAACGTGCTGGACTGCCTGCGCGCCGCGGCGTCGTCCGGCGCCGTGATGGGCGCGGGCACCGTGATGACGGGTGACCAGGCGCGCGCCGCGATCGACGCAGGTGCACGCTTCCTCGTCACTCCCGGTCTTCGTCCCGACGTCGCCGCGGTGGCGCACGAACGGGACGTGCCCGTCATGATGGGCGCGCTCACGCCCACCGAGATCATGGCGGCGCTCGATCTGGGCGCCGCCGCGGTGAAGGTGTTCCCCGCGAAGCTGTTCGGCCCCAGCTACTTCGGTGATCTCCGCGGACCGTTCCCCGACGTCCCCCTCGTTCCGTCCGGCGGCGTCAATGCCGACAATGCCGCCGACTACCTCGCCCGCGGCGCTGTCGCCGTCACCGCGGGCACCGACGTCGTTCCACCGGCCGCGGTGGCGGCCGGGCTCTGGGACGACATCACCGCACGCGCCACCTCGTTCGTCCACTCACTCTCCCGCTGACTCTCCACATACTTCGAAAGGCAACCTCATGGGTTCCGTCGTCGACTGGTTGAGGACGTCCACTCCCGGACTCCTCGTTCTGTGCGGTATCGCGATCGCGGTCCTGCTCGTCGTCATCATCAAGGTCAAGCTCGAACCGTTCATCGCCCTCCTCATCGTCGGTCTGGGACTCGCTGTCGCAGCCGGACTTCCGGTGTCGCAGATCGTGGGAACCGCCATCAAGAGCGGCGACTCGATTCTCGAGACGGGCTTCGGCGGCATCCTCGGCCACATCGCCGTCATCATCGGACTGGGCACCGTTCTCGGTGCTATCCTCGAGAGGTCCGGTGGTGCGCAGGCACTCACCGCCAAGCTTCTCGGCGTCTTCGGTGATCGCGGCGCACCCATCGCTATGGGTCTGCTCGGCCTCATCTTCGGCATCCCCGTCTTCTTCGACATCGGCATCTTCGTTCTCGCCCCGCTCGTCTACGTCGCGGCGCGACAGGGCGGGAAGTCACTGGTGCTGTACGCACTTCCCATGCTCGCGGGCCTGTCGATGACGCACGCGTTCCTCCCGCCGCACCCCGGCCCCGTCGCGCTGGGCGGCCTGCTCGAGGTCAACCTGGGCTGGCTCATCCTCATGGGCTTCATCTGCGGAATCCCCGGCTTCATCGCGGCCGGTCTCGTGTGGGGAAGCTACATCGGCAAGCGCATCATCGTCGAGGTTCCCGAGGACTTCGTCAACGATGCCGACGACGACGGACCGCACACGTCGGGCGGCACCGCCGTCGAGACGAAGCGACCCGTGGTCACCACTCCCCCATCCGTCGCGACCATCGGCGCCATCATCGCCGTGCCCCTGGTGCTCATCCTCGGCGCCACGTTCGGCACCATCCTGCTCGACGAGGGCAACCTGCTCCAGGTCCTCACGTTCTTCGGCACCCCCGCGGTCGCTCTGCTCATCGCGGTGCTCATCGCGTTCTACGTCCTGGGCATCCGGCGCGGTTCGACGGTGCAGGAATTGTCCACTCTCACCGGCGAATCGCTCCGCCCGGTCGGCATGCTGCTCCTCGTCGTCGGAGCGGGCGCGTTCTTCGGCAAGGTCATCTCGGCCACCGGCATCGGTACCGCACTCGCGGACACCATGTCCGCCGCGGGACTGCCGATCATCGTGCTCGCCTACATCATCAGCTGTGCGCTGCGTATTGCTCAGGGATCGGCGACCGTCGCCATCGTCACGACCGGTGGCATCGTCGGACCGCTCGTCGCGGCGCAGGACTACTCGCAGATGTCCGTCGCGCTCATCGCCATGGCCATCGCTGCCGGAT
This sequence comes from Rhodococcus sp. UNC23MFCrub1.1, assembly GCF_000686025.1. GTDB lineage: Bacteria > Actinomycetota > Actinomycetes > Mycobacteriales > Mycobacteriaceae > Rhodococcoides. The sequence continues at coordinate 552,030 of NZ_JMLQ01000002.1, read as the reverse complement.
CCATCATCCTGAGCCACGTCAACGACGGCGGGTTCTGGATCATCGCCAAGTTCTTCAACCTCACCGTCAAGCAGACGCTGCAGACGTGGACCGTGTTGGAGACCGTGCTGTCGGTCGTCAGCTTCGCCGTGGCAGGGGTGTTGTTCGCGATCGTAAGCTGACGATCATGCCCACTTTCGTGACGGACGACGACGTGACCCTGAGCTACCTCGACGAGGGCAGCGGTCCCGTCGTCGTCCTGGTCGCCGGGTTCGGCGCTCCGGCGACCACGTGGGTGTTCCAACAGGATGCGCTCGTGCGGGCCGGGTATCGCGTGCTCGCGCTCGACCGGCGCGGCCACGGCGACTCCGAGGCACCCGATCACGGCGCCACCATGGCGCGGCACGGCCGGGACCTCGACAACTTCCTCACCGCGGTGGGCGTCGAGACTGCCGTGCTGATGGGTGGCTCCATGGGCGCGAGCACCGTCTGGTCCTACATCCGTACGACCGGGACGTCGAGGGTCCGCGGTGTCGTCTCGGTCGATCAGACGCCGAAGATGATCAACGACGCCTCGTGGCCGCACGGCTTCTACGGTCTGACCGACGCCACCGTCGACGGGTTCTTCGCGAAGGGCATTCCCGCCACGGGACACGGACCCTCGACATTCGCCTCGCTCCTCCCCGTCGCGAAACTGATTCTGCGCCTGCGGTCGATGCCCAGAATGGTGTCGTCCGAGACACCGCCCATGAGAGCACTTCTCGACGACCACGCCCGCCAGGACTGGCGCGCGGACATCCGGGCCGCGGACGTACCGATCCTCATGATCGCGGGACGGAACAGTCAGTTCTGGCCCTCGGATCACGCAGTGGTAACCGCGCGCGACACCGCGCAGGGTCAGGTCGCGCTGATCGACAGCGGCCACGCCGCGAACATGGACCGTCCACGTGAGGTGAACGAGGCCGTGCTGACCTTCCTGCGCGGCATCGGGTACTGACTGTCGTCTGCCCGACGGACAGTGGAGATGCCCGTCGTCTGATTGCATGGACCGGTCACAGTCCGCAGATGGTGAGCTCTGCGAAGCATGCCCCCGACGTCGGGGTCCCCCGAAGTCGTGGCTACCGAGCTGCCCGGAACAAAACGTACGGTCCTCCCAGAACAGCAGCGCAGCGCTGCTGCGCCGAGCAGGGGGACCGATACAGATGCAGGCAATGATGACCGACGACGACATCGTGAGACCGGCCCTCAGCGTGCGGGAGGTGGAGGTCCTGCGGGCGTGGATCATCAGCGACTCGAAGGGCACCGTCGCACGGTCGCTCTTCATCTCCCCCGCCACGGTCAACACCCACATCGCGCGCATTCGCGAGAAGTACGAGGCGGTAGGCCGCTCCGCCGGGTCCAAGGCCTCGCTGGTCGCCCGAGCACTGCAGGACGGTCACGTGGGGTTGGACGAGCTGTAAACCGCTGGTGCTTTCGCTCCGCTCACGCCACCTATCGGCGGGATCCTGCGCGACAGGGCGCCGAGAGGAGCAGAAACTCCACCGCTCAGACCACGACGATCGTGACCCCGGCGTCGCGGAAGGGCTGCACCTGTTCCTCGGTCGCGCCGGCATCCGTGACCAGGGTGACGCCCTCGGGGAGGGGTGCCCAGGCGTGGAACGGGCGCTGCCCCAGCTTCGCCGCGTGCGCGAGCACGTAGACCGTGCCGGCGCGTTCGATCATCAACTCCTTGAGCCGCGTCTGCTCCAGCTCGGCCTCGCAGATGCCGCGGTCGGCGGTGACCGCGTCCGCACCGAGGAAGGCGCGGTCGAAGGACACCCGTGCCAACGACGCCTCGGCGAGCGGCCCGACGAAACCCTGCGACAGGTGACGCAACGTACCGCCCAGGCACTCGACGCGGACGTCGTCGGCATCCGCCAGCGCCTCGAGCGCAGTGAGACCCGCGGCGATGACCGTGAGGCCCGTCGAGTCACGGAGGTACTCCCCCATGGCACCGACGGTGGTGCCGGCGTCGAGAAGCACCGTCTCGCCCGGGCGCACCTCTCCCGCAGCCCACTTCGCGATCGAACGCTTGGCGTCGAAGCCCTCGACCGCACGCTGTCGCAGCGACGACTCGGGGTGTGGGTCGAGCGCGATCGCGCCACCGTAGGTGCGCGCGAGAAGCCCCTCGGCGGTCAGCTGCGACAGATCCCGACGAATGGTCGAGGCCGTCACGCCGAACTGCACGGACAGGTCTTCCACACTCGCCAGACCACTCGTCTTGGCCAGGCGGACGATCTCCGCGCGCCGCGCTTGTGACTCCCTGAGCGCCATACCCGAAACCTAGCCGACGTCGGCGGTGCTGGTCGCCAGTTCGGCGGCCTGTCGCAGGGCTTCCACCATGCTGCCGGCCTCGGCGATGCCCTTGCCCGCGATGTCGAACGCGGTGCCGTGATCCACGGAGGTACGGATGACGGGGAGTCCCACGGTGATGTTCACGCCGGCCTCGATGCCGAGAACCTTGACCGGTCCGTGGCCCTGGTCGTGGTACATAGCGACGATGAGGTCGTAGTCACCGCGACCCGCGAGGAAGAAGGCGGTGTCGGCGGGCAGCGGTCCGACGGCGTCGATTCCGTCGGCCTGCAGCTTCTCGACGGCCGGCACGATCTTCTGATCCTCCTCGCCGTACCCGAACAGGCCGTTCTCGCCGGCATGCGGGTTGATACCGCACAGGCCGATCTTCGGGTTGCTGTTGCCCGATCGCACCAGCGCCTCGTACCCACGGCGGACTGTCCGCTCGACGAGGCCCGGCTCGATCTTCGCGACGGCGTCGAGCAGTCCGATGTGGGTGGTCACGTGGATGACCTTGAGCTTGGGCGTCGAGAGCATCATCGACACCTCCTCGGTACCGGTGAGGTGCGCGAGCAGCTCGGTGTGACCGGGGAAGATGTGTCCGGCGGCGTGCAGCGCCTCCTTGTTGAGCGGCGCGGTGCAGATCGCCTGGACGTCACCGGCGACAGCCAGTTCGGCTGCGACACGGATGTATTCGTAGGCAGCATGTCCCGCCACTGCGGACAGCTCGCCCCAGGCCAGATCCGCGGGCAGCAACCCGAGGTCGATGACGTTGATGCGCCCGCTGGTGAACTCGGCATCAGCGATGCGCTCGATCGAGACGATGTCGCACTGCACACCCAGCACGTCGGCCGCGAGTCGCAGACGCGCGGCGTCACCGACGACGACGGGCTTGCACCACCCCGCCACCTTCGCGTCGAGCACGGCGGGGACGATGACCTCGGGGCCGATGCCCGCGCCGTCGCCCATCGTCAGGGCCACGACGGGCAGGTCGAGAGTCTGGAGATCGGTCGATGTCATGGCTGAGTCCTTCGGTCGGAGCGTGGTGTCCGGCGAGTCGCCGGTGAGGTAGGAGTGGATGGCGGACAGGCTGTCTCGATCACCGAAACTGCCCGGCCGCGTGACGACGCGTCGGCCCCGCGGGTCGACGGACACGACAGCGCCGTAGTGCACGTGCCCGAGCGGGCGCAGGGTGTCGATGCCGAGCGCGGTGATGACGGCGCGTGCCGTCTCACCGCCGGTGAGGGCGAGGTCGACCGACAGTCCGTCGGCGCCGGCTCGGACGTACTCGGCCAGGGCGACGGACAGGTCGCGGGTTCGAGCGACGTCCACGGAGCCGGTCACGGTGAGCGCGACCGAGCCGTCGCGCAGGGCGGAGGAGAGCGTGTGAGGATCGGCCCGTTCGGCGAGCAGGTCACCCGCGCCCACGGCCAGAAGTCGCACGCCGTCCTCGGCGAGACGACGAACCTGCTCGACGGCGACCGAAGAGGCGGTGCCCACGACGACGAGGACGGGATCGCCTGTGCGCGAGACGGTCCGAGGCTCGGCCGACCCGTCGAGACCGCGGGCGACGGCGGCAGCGAGGGCCGAGGTACCCACCAGGATCATGTCAGGTCGCTCCGCCACTGCCGCCACCACCGCGTCGAGATCGGCGTCGGACTCGATGTCGCACACGACGACCCCGGTCGCGGCGGAGAGCGCGTCGATGGTGACGAGCGGAGCATCGAGCATGTGCGGCAACGACTCCGGCGGCGCCTCGGGTTCGGCATGCCACAGGTCGGTGTAAGCGAGCGGCACACCGTCGACGTGGAGTACGCCGTCGCGGACGAGCCGGTTCAGCAGCGGGAGGCCGCCGGCGACTATCACCGGCCCGCGCTCGGACAGGGCGCGCACCGTGGCTGCGACGTTGCCGCGCAGCAACGAGTCGATTTTTGCGAGAACCCGGCCGCCCGACGGGACGGAGCGCAGCGCGGACGACACCAGCAGTTCCGTCTGCTCGGCGGCCATCGCTCGGGTGTCGAGATCCACGACGGAGACTGCCGCGGAACCGATCACGGCGTCGAGAGTCAAAGACACGTCGGGCGTGCGGTCGAGGAACACCCCGGCCACCTCGGCGGCGCCGGAGAGGTCGTCGGCCAGTACGACGAGTGAGGTCATCGCTGCACCGCCCTTCCCTCTTTTGCGCGAACCACGCACACAACTGTAGCGGAGTTGCGTGTTTCGCGCAGTAGATTCACAACGACGCTCCCGCACACTGCACGATCGCCTGGCCGGTGATGTTGCGACCGAGAGGGCCGAGCAGGAAGCCGATGAGCCCCGCGACCTCAGACGGGTCGATGAAGGCTCCGAGGGGCGGGAGCTTGGGCGGAGTGTGCGAGCGCGACGGGTCCCCCAGCATGGCGGTGTCCGTGGGTCCGGGCGCAACGACGTTGACGGTGATGCCGCGGGACACCAGTTCCATGGCCCACGACCGTGCCATGCCCGTCAGCGCGGACTTCGTGGCGACGTACTGGCTCTTGCCGGCATTACCGGTCATGGTGCGACTTCCGACGAGGACGACGCGGGCACCGGGCTCCAGAGCATCGACCACGCCGTTCACCAGGACCTCGGCCGCCGCGACATGGACCTGCCACATGTCGCGGAGGTCGTCGACGTTCAACGACCCGAGCGGAGCCGAACGCTGCAGTCCCGCAGCGTGAACGACGGCGTCGACCGCGGACAGACCCGACGCGATCTCCGCCACCGAGTCCAGATCACTCAGGTCGGACTCGACCCACGTCAGGTTCTCGTGCTCGATCTCCGGTTTCCGACGACTCAGCCCGGTGACACGCCACCCGTCGTCGAGAAGCGAGGTTGCCGTGGCCGCACCGATTCCCGAGCTGACGCCCGTGACGACGGCGTGCTTCACGACAGCCACTCCGGCTGCACCTCGCAGTACTCGATGGCCTGACGGAAGCGCGTGAAGGCCACGTGCAGCGTCGGACCGTCGGCCACGATGGACGGGTACGAGAACTCGCGGTTCAATCCGTCGCGGGAGTTGTTCGACAGGCAGTACCCGTCGCCCTCCTCCAGGTTTCGGCGCACCGGCCAGGTGACACCGCGATCGGATGAGATCGCCAGGGCCATCGGCGCTCGGGGTGCGCCCCAGAAGGCGTGCCGCGGGTCGCCGTCGTCCAGGGGCGAGTCCTCCTCGACCGTTTCCTGCTTGTCCGCGATGCCGTGATCGTCGATCTCGTCGTACAGCGACAGTCGGCGCGCCGTGGCGTCCTCACGACTGGACTCGTTGTACACCAGGGCGAGTCGATCGTCGGCCAGCACGACGAACTGCACCGACGAATTGTTGTTGGGCAGCTCGGTGGGGACGGGAGCGCTCCACGTGTCACCGTCGTCGTCCGAGACAGAACGGTAGACGTGGTCCGCCCAGCGGCTGCGGTAGAGGGCGACGAGCTGATCGTCGGACACCCGGCCGATGTTCATGTGGACGCACCCGATGCTGTCGGGAACGACTACCTCGCGCCAGGTGACGCCGTCGTCGTCCGACACCATGACGCCGGAGTAGTCGCGGTCGCCCACCCACTTGCGGCCTTCGATGCGGACGCAGTGGAAGACAGGCAACAGGATCCGGCCGGAGGGCAGCGTGACCATGGGCTGGCGTACGAACACGCCACCCGCCTCGGTCTCCGGGATGAGGACGTCGGTGTCACCCCAGGTGCGCCCGCCGTCGGGCGAGATCCGCCGAAGCACCCGTGCGGTGTCCTGGTTGCCGGCGTGTTGCGAGGTCCACAGCAGCCAGATCTCGCCGGACTCACGCACGTTCAGCACGGGATTCTGCTCCGACCGCGTCCCGTCGTCCGACAGACGAATCGGCTGCGACCACTCGTCGCCGTCCCGTCGGGAGAACCACACGCTGATGTCCGGAACACCTTCCTGTGTGCCGGCGAACCAGACGCATGCAAGCGAACCGTCGGGCAGCACAGCCAGATTGGCCGCGTGGTTCTGCACCTCGGGCGGGGTCAACAGCGCATCACGGCGCCCGGGCTCGGCGGTGGGGCGCACGATGCCGTCGGCATCCAGTGTGGTGGTCACGGGGATCTCCTCGATCAACTGACGAGTGTCGCGGCGGACAGGTTGTAGGAGTTGGTGGGACGCAGGGTCACGTCCTGGATGCGTTCGCGACGCGCCATCACCGACTTGGGAACGAAGGACCACAGGCAGGGCACGGTGTCCCAGATCTGGCGCTGCGCGTCGGCGAGAAGCTGAGTGCGTCGGGTCTCGTCGACCTCCTCGGACGCACGCGCGATGGCCGCGGCGATCTCGGGGAACATGTACCCGTGGTACGTGTCTCGGGTCCGTTCCTTCTCCGGGGTGCCGGCGTACATGCCCTGCATGATGGTGATCGCCAGTCCGGTCGGACTCGGGAATCCGTTACCCAGGATGTCCCAGTCGCCCGCCTTGCCCTGACGCCACTGCATGATGTCGCCGCCCGGCTCGAACTGCTGCAATGTGGTGCGGACGCCGATCGCCGAGAACATCTGGACGACCGACTCCATGATGTCGGTGTCGGCAGCGAACTCGCCCGACTCCCAGATGATCTTGAGTTCCAGATCGGAGATGCCGAGAGCGTCGAGCTCGCCACGCGCCCGCGCCGGGTCGTACGTGTACTCGCCGGTCTCGATGGCGCCGTCGAGGATCGCGGGGATGACGCCCTTGGACGCTGTCGCCGATCCCTGCATCACCTGGTCGATCAGCGCCGGCCCGTTGATGGCGTACGTCAGCGCGCGTCGCACCCGAGCATCGGCGAGCGGATGGTCGGCGGGCTTGCGGAAGTTGTAGAAGAGCTGATTGAGCCGCACGCCGTCGACACGATCGACCACGACGTTCGACAGGCCCTCGAGCTGGTCCGCCGCGTCGGGCGTGATGGAGTCGATGACGTCCACCTCGCCGCTACGCAGCGTGACGACGCGCGAGGACTCCTCGGGGACGAAGCGCACGCGCACCGTCTCGATGTTCGGCGCCGGGCCCCAGTAGGAGGTGTTGCGTTCGAGCGTGTAGTTGCCGGTACCGCGATCGGCCGACGTGACGACGTACGGGCCGGAGCCGAGACCGGTCTGCAGTTCCTCGGGCTTGTTGTCGGCCGCCGGCGTGATGAGGATGTTGGACATCAAGTAGTCGAGCACCGGAACGGGCTTGGTGGTCAGCAACGAGAAGCTGGTGTCGTCCATCTGCTCGACCGTCGGCCATTCGGGGAAGAAGCCGCCGACGAACGAACCGTCGACCTCGCTGTACATCCGGATGGCCGTCGCGACGTCCTGCACCTGCACGGGCGAGCCGTCTGAGTACACGGCGCCCTGACGCAGGTGCACGAACCAGCGGGTGGGCTCGACCAGATCGAAGCGGTCGGCGAGGACGAGCTGCGGCTTCAGGTTCGCGTCGATCTCGGTGAGGGCCTGACGCACGCCGCGCTGCACGGTGAGGGCGGCGTCGAACTGGTTGAGCTTGTTGTCCAGGCTCACCAGCGATCGGTTGAGCGCCAGGCTCACCGTGGTCGGGCCCGGTGTGCCGGTAGGCGTGGCGCACGCACTGGCACCCGCGCCCAACACCACGCCACCACCGAGCAGCATCCCGCCGCGCAGGAGATTGCGACGGGAGAACTGCTGGTTGAACGGCGATCTGGTCATCGTCGACCTCTCTTCGAACTTCGAGCGTCATGAGGGGCTGCGGGTCAGGAGCGGAGCTGCACTGTGACCGCAAGCACACCTGGACTGTACGCAGGTCTGCACACAACACGCAACTATGAATTGCTACTTGCGTGATTCGCGCACAGGTGCCATTGTGAGCTGAGTTACATCGAAGCCCGCGCTCGTGACCCGCCAGCGCAGAGGCATCTCCCGAAAGGTCGTTCGATGCACACCACGAACACATGCGCGGTCCGACGGACGGTGACCCGGTGACCGCCGGCATGATCACGCCCGCCGACGCGCCGGCCGCCGAACCCACGAAGACGAAGTCGAAGTCCGCGGGCACGGCGCGCTACATCGTCAAGCGGCTCGGTCAGAGCGCGCTCGCGATCTTCCTGACGCTCACCACGGTGTTCGTGCTGATCCGTCTCGCACCCGGCGACCCCGCCTACGCGATGGCGGGCCCGCTGGCTTCCAGCGAGGACATCGAGCGGATCCGTCAGAGCATGGGGCTGGACCAGTCGATCATCACGCAGTACCTGAAGTACCTGCAGGGATTGCTGCAGCTCGACCTGGGAACGTCGTACTCGTTCCAGGCGCCCGCCTTCGACGTGGTGCTCGATCGCCTCCCCTACACACTGACGCTCACCGTCGCCTCGATCGGACTGACGACACTGCTCGCCATCCCCCTCGGCGTCTGGATGGCACGCCGCGCGGACACCCGCCGCGAACTGGGCGCCAACGTCGTCACGATCGCCGGACAGTCGATGCCCGACTTCTGGACGGGCCTGATGCTCATCACCATCTTCGCCGTGGTGATCCCGATCTTCCCGGCCGCCGGCTTCGCCACGTGGTCGTCGCTCGTCCTGCCCATGGTCACCGTCGCCATCCTGCAGATCGCCCTGATCTCCCGCATGGTGCGTCGGGAGATGGTCGGCGCCTTCGGGTCCCAGTACGCGACGGTGGCGCGCGCACGCGGTGTGTCGGAGCGGAAACTCATCTGGCGCTACGCCCTGCGCAACTCGTCCATCCCCGTTCTCACTGCCCTCGGCACACGCTTCGCGTCGATGCTCAACGGTGTCGTGGTGGTCGAGGTCGTATTCGCCTGGCCCGGTGTCGGATCACTCGTCGTCCGCGCGCTCGAGACCCGCGACTACCCCCTCATCCAGGCCACCGTGCTCGTCACCGCGGTGCTCGCCGTCCTCGTCCAGCTCCTCGTCGACCTCTGCTACCCGCTTCTGGACCCCCGTGTCCGCCTGGGGAAGGGAACGTCCTAGATGACCACAACACTCGAGCCCCCGCAGGCGGAGCGCCCGTCGGCGGTCACCGCGAAGGACATCGCCAAGGCAGGCTCCACTCGGCGCGCCCGCGACAGCCGACTGAAGATCTGGGTGGGCAGCGTCTGCGCACTCGTCGTGATCCTCCCCGTCGCGTTCGCTCGCATACTGCCGCTGCAGGATCCGGACGCCACCGATCTCGGTGCTCGCCGTCTCGCACCGCTCACCGACGGCCACCTGTTCGGAACCGACCAGCTCGGACGCGACCTTCTCGCCCGCGTTCTCTACGGCGGTCAGGTGTCACTGCTCGTCGGCATCCTCGCCGTGCTGGTCTCCGGCCTCATCGGCCTGACCCTCGGCTCCATGGCCGGCTACTTCGGCGGCTGGGTCGACACCGTCATCAGCCGGTTGCTCGAAGCGCAGCTGTCCCTGCCGCTGCTCATGATGCTGCTCCTCGTCGTCGCCCTCTTCGGGCCGTCCATCCCGGTCATCACGTTCGTCATCGCGATCGCCCAGTGGCCCGAGATCGCCCGTCTGACACGCTCTCTGGTGCTCGTGGAGCGAGAGAAGCCCTACGTCGCCGCGTCGCGGGTACTCGGACTCGGCAAGGTCGCCATCCTCACGCGCCACATCATCCCGAACGTCATCAAGCAGACCTCGCTGGTGGTGCTGCTCCTGCTCGCCCAGGCGGTGCTCCTCGAGTCCGCGCTGAGCTACCTCGGCGCCGGACCGCAGCGACCGTTCGCCACGTGGGGCCGCATCATCTCCGACGGCCAGGACTACATCACGACGTCGTGGTGGCTGGTCACCCTGCCGGGCCTCGTCATCGTGCTCCTCGTCATCGGCGTCAACCTCCTCGGCGACGGTCTGCGCGACCGTCCCGCCGGCTCGGGCCTCAAGGCTCTGCTGGGGCGCTTCGCCATCTCGGGAAAGAAGGCCTGACATGACCGAGTCACTGCTCACCGTCGACGAACTGCAGATCGAGCTGGTCACCGACAACGGCATCGTCCGCGCCGTCGACGGGGTCTCCTTCGACATCGCGCCGGGTGAGACCGTCTGCATCATCGGCGAATCCGGCTCCGGCAAGTCGACCACCGCGATGGGGATACTCGGGCTGCTACCGGACGATCTGGCCGTTCTCTCCGGCCGCGCACGCTGGAAGGGCACCGACATCCTCGGTGACGACAAGGCGCTGCGGAAGATCCGGGGCGCGGACATCGCCCTCATTCCCCAGGACCCGATGACGGCCCTCTCCCCCGTCCACACGGTGGGATCGCAGCTGCGAGAGGCCATCCACCACAGCGGTGTTCGCGGCAAGTCCGCGCAGACCACCCGCGCCGTCGAGTTGCTCGATCAAGTCCACATCGTCAACCCGGCGGACCAGCTGAACAGGTACCCACACCAGTTGTCGGGCGGCATGTTGCAGCGTGTCCTCATCGCATGCGCCCTGGCCGCCGATCCCGACCTCATCGTCGCCGACGAGCCCACCAGCGCACTCGACGTCACCGTTCAGGCCAGCATCCTCGACCTCATGCTCGAACTGCAGGAGCGCACCGGCATCGGCATGCTGCTCATCACCCACGACCTGGGTGTTGCCCGGCTGATGTCCGACCGGATCCACGTCATGAAGTCGGGCCGGTTCGTCGAGAGCGGCGACGCCCAGTCGATGGTCCGCAATCCCCAGAACGCCTACACCAAGAAGCTTCTCGACGCGGTCCCCCAGCTGGGCACCTGGTCGGGCGCACCCGCCGATCAAGGAGTCCCGGCATGAGCCTGTTGACCGTCGACGACCTGGTCGTCGAGTATCCCGTCGCCACCGGCACCTTCCGCGCCGTCGACGGTGTCAGCTTCAGCGTCGACAAGGGCCGGACCCTTGCCATCGTCGGCGAGTCCGGCTGCGGCAAATCCACCATAGCCAAGGCCATCGTCCGGCTCCTGACACCGACGTCGGGACGCATCCTCGTCGACGGTGTGGATATCGCCGGGATGAAGGAGCGAGCCCTTAAGCCCTTCCGCTCGCGCGTGCAGATGGTCTTCCAGGACCCGTACGGCTCGCTGGATCCCCACCTCACGGCCGTCGACATCGTCGGTGAGCCGCTGCGCCTCAAGGGTGTTCGCTCCAAGGCGGACCGGGCTCGACGTGCCGCCGAGCTGATCGACCAGGTCCAGCTGCCGGCGTCGTCGCTGCACCGCCGTCCCGGCGAGTTCTCGGGTGGTCAGCGTCAACGCATCGGCATCGCGCGGGCACTGGCGTCCGAACCCGAGATCCTCGTGTGCGACGAGGCCACCAGTGCGCTCGACGTGTCGGTGCAGGCGCAGGTGCTCGACCTGCTGCGCACCATCCAGCACGACACCGGCATCACGTACGTCTTCATCTCGCACAACCTCGGCGTGGTGCGGGAGATCAGCGACAACGTCGTCGTGATGCGCAAGGGCGGCGTGGTCGAGAGCGGCCCCACCACAGACGTTCTGACCAACCCGCAGCACCCGTACACGGCAGCACTGCGCGCCGCGGCACTCGACCCCTCCACGATGGAGGGCGTCAAGCCGCGCTACGTTCTGTCGGGTCGACCGGCACCTACCTCTGGAGTACCCGCATGATGTTCGGCTCCCTGTCTTTCGGCCCGATGGTGCTGGGCACCATGACCTTCGGTGACACGGTCGATCTCGAGGGGTCGCGCGCTCTGCTCGACACGGCACTCGAGGCCGGCATCACCCATATCGACACCGCCAACGGGTACGCGGGCGGCGAGTCCGAACGCATCCTGGCGCAGTTGCTCGCCGGTCGGCGCGACGAGGTCACCCTCGCCACCAAGGGCGGCATGTTCCTCGGCGACGCCGACGGCCACTCGCCCCTGTCACCCGAGGGGCTTCGGCTCGGACTCGAGGCCAGCCTCCGCAGGCTCGGCACCGACCACGTCGACCTCTTCTACCTGCACCAGCCCGACCGCGCGTCGTCGCTCGAGGACACCCTCGGGACCGTCGCCAAATTGGTGGCCGAAGGCAAGGTGGGAGCGCTCGGCGTCTCGAATTTCGCCGCCTGGCAGATTGCCGAGGTGAACCGCGTGTGCGACGAGGTGGGTGCGCCGCGACCCGTCGTCGCGCAGCAGCTCTACAACCTGCTGGCCCGCCGCGTCGAGGAGGAGTACGCCGAGTTCGCCGCCGTCAGCGGTATCACCACGATGGTCTACAACCCGTTGGGCGGCGGCCTCCTCACCGGCAAGCACTCGTTCGACGAAGCTCCCGGCGAGGGACGGTTCGGCGATTCGCGGCTGGCCGAGATGTACCGCGAGCGGTACTGGAACACCCAGATCTTCGACGCGATCACGCGCTTGTCCGCGGTGGCGTCGGACGCCGGCATGCCGCTCACCGAGCTCGCCCTGCGCTGGTTGCGATCGAAGCCCCTCACCGGACCGATTCTGTTGGGCGGCTCCAAGACCAGCCACCTGCAGGCCAACATCGACGCACTGGGCCGCGGTCCGTTGTCCGACGACGTCGTCGCCGCGTGCGACGAGGTCGGTGCGGCACTGCGCGGTCCGATGCCTGCCTACAACCGATAGGAAACCTTTCATGTCTGCCGCCGATTTCGCCCGTCGCATCCGTTCCCGTGAACGGGCACTGGGCTACTGGTCCGTCATCGACTCCCCCGTCTCCACCGAGTGGCTCGCCCACGTCGGGTGGGACTACATCTGCCTCGATCTGCAGCACGGCCTCATCGGTTACGACGGGATGCTGCGCGGCCTCACCGCCATCGACGCGGCTCAGGGCCCGGCCGGACTCGTGCGGGTCGAGTCCAACGACCAGACCTACATCGGCAAAGCACTCGACGCCGGTGCGCGCGGCGTCATCGTGCCGCTGATCGACACCGCCGAAGACGCCGCCCGCGCCGTCTCCTACGTGCGCTATCCCCCTGCCGGCGTGCGCTCGTACGGTCCGATGCGCTCACAGCTACGCGTCGGCCCGCTGCCCGCCGAGGCGAACGACAGCGTCGTCGTGCTCGCGATGATCGAGACCCCCGACGGTCTCGAGAACGTCGAGGCCATCTGCGCCGTGCCGGGACTCGACGGCGTGTACGTCGGGCCGTCGGACCTGCGCATCGCCGTCGGTGGCGCCTCCCCCTCGGACAGCTCCGTGGACGACGTGTTCGACGCTGCTGTGGTGCGAGTGCAGGAAGCAGCCGCCGCGGCAGGGATCGCGGCCGGCATCCACACCCCCTCCGGCGAGGTCGCGGCGCAGCGCCTGGCGCAGGGCTACACCTTCGCGACCGTGGCCTCGGACCTCACCCACCTCAAAGCTGTGTCCGAGGGGCACCTGAAGGCTGCGCGGGGGTAGGGGTTCCGGTCGAGCGATTCGCGCCGAGAGGAGCGCGAGTGGGCCTGGTGTTCCACTCGTGAGCCGTGCGGGCGGGATCCCGCGCGCAGGACACGCACGTGGAACACCACGACCAGAGCTGCACCGCCTGTCGTACCGCCGCGTTACCTTCCTCCTCCGCATCGACTTCCGGGGGGAAACTATGTGCAGAGGGTGCGTCTCAGTGCCGGACATCAAGAGGAAGATCGCGCGCCACGGGTGGGCGGTGACCGCCGTGGCCGGGTCGGATCACGAGGTACCCGACGTCGCGTACACGACGGGCCTCACCAGCAGGTCGTTGCCCGAACTGATCGTCTACGGACTGCCGTTCCATCTGTCGGGGAGCCTGCTCCACGACATGGCGTCGCAGATGGTCGCCGGTCTCGCACTGTCGTCCGGGATCACGATCCGCAGTGCGACCGGCGACGAACCGGACATCGTGGTCATTCAGGCCGTCAATACCGCGGACATGGTGGTCACCGGTGCGCTGTACTCGGACTTCACTGCGCTGCAACTGGTGTGGCCGGACGTCGACGGCCACTTCCCGTGGGAGCCCGAGTACTCCATCTGTGCCCACCACCAGCCACTGATGGGCGTGGGGTGGGTATGACGGTTCGGGCCTGACCCGGGCGTGGTGTTCCACTGTCCGCCCTGTCGAGCGGGTTCCCGCGTCCGACATCGGAGGAAAGGGACACCACGCCCAGCGCGGAAGAACAACGAAATGGTCACAAACCATTCGGCCGAGTAACGAGTCGCCCGGAGATGCAGACACACTGAGGACACCAGACCACCCGAGAGGATCCTCATGCGCTCGCTCACGAAGCTCGCCGGAGCTGCGTTCGTCGGCATCACCGCCGCGACGATGTCCGTCGTCGGTGCCGGCACCGCGTCCGCGGTCGACTACCCCGCACCGGTGCCCGTCGATCCGGCGGCCTTCCTGCAGGGCGATGTCGCGTACTTCTCCACCGGCGCCGCCAACTGTTCCATCACCCCGGCGGGGGTCGTGGGTTGCGATCTTCCGGGCGGCGAGTACCTCACCCAGATCCCCTTCGCCCCCGTGGTCTACGACGTGGCGATCGACGTGCCGTGGTTCCCGGCTCACCCGACCTTCGGGATCGGCGGCCCGCGTGGGCGTGCCGGGAGCACTCCCCTCGGTGGCTCGCTCAGCTACGGCGGGGCCACCTGCTACATCGGCTTCAAGGGATCGCTGAACTGTTCCTCGATGGGTCACTCGTTCACGGTGTGGACGCCGTACATGACGTTGAGCTGACCTGAACGCAGCGAGTCACTTCGGATCGGAGCCGCCGTACTGCTGTGATCGCGCAGTGGACGGAGGAGCAGCCATGGAACCGAGTGCCGAGATCGACGGCCTGATCGCCCGACACCCCGACTGGCGCGGTGACGCCCAGGCGGAAGCACGACGGGTGATTCTGTCAATGGACGACGGCATCGTCGAGGGCTGGAAGTACATGGGCTCCCCCGCCCGGGATCTCGACGGGCCGCTCATCGTCGGCGACACCTTCAAAGCGAAAGTGAAGCTCGGCTTCCAGTACGGGGCGGCGCTGGACGACCCGAAGGGCATCGTCAACGGTGAGCTCGGCGGGAAGCAGCGGCGCTCGTACGAACTCTTCGAAGGTGACGTCGTCGACACGGAGGCATTAGCCGGACTGGTCCGTGCGGCGATCGAGCGGAATCGGAACACGAAGGCTGTGTCGCGCAAGAGATAGCCCCGCAGCCCTACACTCAGCCTCCGTACTTGGACGTCACCCGGTTCTCTAACCACTGCAACGCCATGGTGGGCGGCAGCGCCATCACCAGGATCAGCACCACGGTTCCCATGATGTTCTCCATGCGGATCAGGCTGACGTTGCGCAACAGTTCGTACCCGATGCCGCTCGATGCCGAGAACATCTCAGCGAGAAGTAGACCCAGGAACGCCAGACCGAACGTCATGCGCATACCGGTCGCGAGCGAGGGCAGCACCGACGGAACGACGATCTGCCGCACCAGCCGTGGCCAACTCACCTGCAGGGACGCGGCCATCTTCAGGTGGATCCGCTGCACGGACGCCGCGCTCTCCACGGCGACCAGGAACATGGGAATGAAGGCCGCGTAGAACGCGAAGCCCGCGCGGCTCAGCTCCCCGATACCCAGGAACGACAGGAAGATCGGGTAGAGCACGATCTTCGGGATGCTGTTGATCGCATAGAAGATCGGGACCACCGTGCGGGCCCAGAACGGGGTGAGCCCGAGCGCGAGGCCGAGGAGCGACCCGACGATCGTGCTGCCCAGGAAGGCGAGCACCAGGATGCGGAGCGAATCGAGCACGTTGGCACGGAAGTCCGGATTCCCGAGATCGGCGACCAAGGATCGCATCGCCTCGAGCGGCGTCGGGAAAATCAGACTGTCGGCGACGACAGCCGACACCCACCAGATCACCACGGCGAGCACTGCCACCACGAGCGGCGGCACCGCACGACGTGCGGTGTGCACACCTCGACGCCGGGGCGCTACGGCCGGCGCGGCGATGGTCGGGGGCAGAGTGGCCACGGAGCGACTCATCAGCGACGCCTCCAATCGAATCGGTTGAGGGCGGCGGAGATGCCGAACGTCGCGATCAGGGCGATGGCCGCGACCACGAGGATGCCTGCGTACATGTCGGCGATGTCGAAGCTGTCGTACGCGATGGAGATGAAATGCCCGAGACCCTGTGTGGACAGGATGAACTCGCTGGCGAGCACCGAGATGATCGCGTAGGAGAGCCCCAGCTTGAGGCCTGTCACGATGTTGGGCAACGCGTACGGTAAGAGAATCGACCGAAAGTACTGCCAGCGGCTGAGCATCAGCGTGGTGCCCAGTTTGGTGACGATGGGCGACACGGCGTTGAAGCCAGTGCGCGCGTTGAGGGCCACCACACCGAACGCGAAGATGGTCGACAGGATGGCGATGGGTGCGACGCCGGCACCGAACAGCACCACCATGATCGGGTAGAGCGCGAAGGTGGGCACCGCGTAGTACACGTTCAGGTACGGCTGGAACGCTCTGTCCCACAGCTCGAATCGCCACAGGACGTAGGCCGCGGCCACCCCGGACACGGAACTGAGCACGAACGCGACCACGATGATGCCGAGCGTCCGCCCGAGAGCGTCGACGAGGAAGTCCGTGTCGGTCAACAGTCGGAGGGCGGTGAAGAACATGTCGGACACCGGAACGATGTCGAGGGGGGACGCGAAGAATCGTGCCGCGATGTCGACGGCCACCAATGCAGCGACCAGGATGACCACGGTCCACCCCCACGCCGGTAACCCCAGTGACGTGGCGGGTGCCGGCCGCAGATAACCGGGAACGACGGAGCTGCGTTCGGTGGTGCTCACGGCTCGATGCTCATCGTCTTCTTGGCCTCGTCCCGCAGCGTCGACCAGATGCGCTCGTGCAACGCGACGGCATCGGGACTGGCCAGCACGTCCTCGGACCGGGGCCGCGGCAGATCGATCGGTACCTCGTCGATGAATCGGCCCGGGCGGGCGCTCATCACGAGCACGCGGTCTGAGAGCAGCACGGCCTCCTGGATGCTGTGCGTGATGAACAGGACTCCGCAGGTGAGCTTCTCGACGATCTTCAACAACTCGTAGGACATCACGAGCCGGGTCTGCTCGTCGAGAGCGCCGAAGGGCTCGTCGGCGAGAACGAGATCGGGCTCCATCGACAGGCACCGTGCGATGGCGACGCGCTGTCGCATACCGCCCGACAGCTGCGTCGGGTAGTGGTCGCCGAATCGCGCGAGCCCGACGGTCGCGAGCAACTCGTCCGCGCGCTCGCGGCGCTCCTTCTTGCCGACTCCCCGCACTTCGAGTGCGAAGGCGACGTTGTCGCGAATGGTGCGCCACGGCAACGTCGCGGACTCCTGGAAGATCACTGCCGTCTTGGTGCGCGGTCCACTCATCGGCTGGTCGTCGATGGTCACCGTACCGCTGTCATGATCCTGCAGGCCTGCGAAGATCTCGAGAAGTGTCGACTTCCCGCATCCACTCGGACCGACGATCGACACGAACTCACCGCGCCCGATGGTCAGGTCGATCTCGTGCAGGGCGGTCACGTCACCGAAGTGTCGGGAGACCGAGGAGGCGATGGCTATGGCCGACGACGTCTCGGGTCGGGGTCTGGTCGCAGCGTGGGTCACGTCGATACCTTCTTCTCGAGGAGCAGGTCAGGCGGGGCAGTTGCCGGGAACGTCGGCGTCGACGTCGGGGGCGAGGAACTCGGGATCGAACAGGGTGCAGAAATCGGGCACACGGTCGCTGCCCGACGCGTCCACACCCGACTGGGCGGCCTCGACGGATGCCGCGTCGAATCCGCCGCCCCAGGTGTCCACGGACGAGGCACGTTCGACGACGGCGGTGGCCGACTCGACGTCGAATCCTGTGTAGTCCGCATAGATTCGGGCGGCTGCGACGGGGTCTGCCTTGATCGAGGCGACCGCGTCGGTGTACCCGTGGTTGATGGCGCGGACGACGCCGGGGTTGCTCGCGGCATAGTCCTTGGTCGTGGTGATGGTCGACTGCAGGAATCTCTTCATGTAGTCGGGGCTGCTGACGATGAGCTTGAAGTCCTCCGGCCGCTGTTCGGCGACGATGGACGGAATCAGGGCGATGTCGACGGAACCCGCTTCGAGCAGGGCCAACCCCTCCCCGATTCCACCCGACGACACGCGCTCGATCCGCGCAGGATCTGCGCCGGCGAGGGAGGGCAATAATCGGGTGAGCGCGTCCGACGCGGAGTTCGGTCGCGTGTACGCCCACCGGCGGACGTCATCGATCGAGTCGACCGCCGAGTTCGACGCCAGCGCATAGAAATTCATCGGATACGGACCCTGGGTACCGCCACCCACGATACGCAGCTCGGACCCACCGGCGTCGGCCTGCACGATGGAGGGGTAGCTGACCTCACCGATGGGGATGTTGCCGTCGAGGAGGGTGCGCATGGTCGCGCTGCCGCCCTTGCCCGGAACGATGTTCTCGACGATGACGCCGTACTTCTCGAACAGTCCCTGCTTCTGTGCAACGAGCCACGGGATGCTGTAGATCTCGGCGGCAGCCGACACCGTCACGTCGATGGTGACGGGGTTCGCGGGGTCTGCGTCGCGGCCCGGTCCCGAACTGCAGGCGGTCAGTCCGACGGTCAGTCCGAGTACCGCCAGGAGCGGCGCGACTCTGCGTCTGTACATCTGTTCCTCGCTGGCTGGTCGATGTGGTGACGGACCACGAGAGGCGTCTCCGACGCCTGATCCGTTCGGCTGCAGTGCGGTTGGTGATCCACGCAACACCGACTTTACGGGATACATACGATGATTGACAGCGTTCGTGGTGATTTATCACCGCGATTCCGACAATTACCGCTCAATCATCTGATGTATGGCGGCAGGACGTCGCTCGTGCCAATCGGTCGCGCCCTGATACCGCACCCCGGCCTCGAAGAGCACACCCTCTCGACCTCGCGCAGCGGTGAGCTGAGCACCGACCGGCATCCCCGACAGTGGGTGGAACCCCACCGGCAGCGCGAGAGTCGGTCCGTCGTGCAACGACCACGGATAGGTGAACTGACCCATCCGTCGAGACAGGGCGACCACGCCGTCTCCGCCGGCGAGGGGCGGCACGTCCACGGGCATCGTCGGGGTCAGCACCAGGTCGACGTCCTCGAGGACCGGACGCAGCAGGGCTCGGAACCGTTCGCCCGCCTCGTGCGCCGCGGCGCGATCCTCGTCGGTGATGCCGAGCCCCAGCATGATTCGTTCTCTGGTTACCGCCTGGAACAGGGACGGTTGCGTACGCAGCCTCGCTCGATGGTGACGCGCGAGATCGCTGTAAACGATCGTGTAGACGATGTCCTGGGCGTCGGCCGCGAAGGGCAGCGACACGGGAACGATCGTCACGTCCAGCTCGGCGAACAGGCTCACGGCGTTTCGGACGGTACGGGCCACACCCTCGTCCACGTCGGAGGCGATGAACACGTCCGGCACTCCGACACGGACTGTGCCCGTAGCGTTCTCGGTCGAGCGGGAGGACAGTGCGTCGAACAGGGCGGCCACCTCCCCGACCGTGCGCGCCATCGGGCCCACCGTGTCGAACTCCTCGCTGACGGGGTGAACACCGGCCGTGCTGATCGACCCTCTACTCGGACGCAGGCCGGTGACACCGCACGCAGCGGCGGGCAGTCGGACCGAACCGCCGGTGTCGGTACCCAGCGCAGCGTCCACGATTCCCGCCGCGACGGCGATACCGGAGCCTCCGCTGGAGCCACCCGGAACCCGGCCGAGGTCCCACGGGTTGCGGGACGGCCCCGCGGCCGAGTTCTGCGACGTCACGCCGACGGCGAACTCGGCCATGTTCAGTTTCGCGGTCACCCGAGCGCCGGCCGCACGCAGGCGTGTCACCACGTCAGCGTCGTGGTCCGCCCGGTGGTCGGTGAAGTAGGCCGAGGCACAGGTGGTCTCGATGCCGGCGACGTCGATGTTGTCCTTGACCCCGACGGTCTTACCCGCGAGAGGCCCCTCGCCGGCCGGGGGTGCATCGATCCACCGGATGACGCTCCCCAACCGACGGTCGAGAGCGAGCGGGGACAGGTCCGGTGTCTCACCGGCCTGTCCCCCACTCTCGGTCAGGCTGCGCTCCGCGCTCGCAGCTCCGCCGTCGCGTCCTCGTCGACGGTCCACGATGCGGTGTTCACGACCACACCGTAATCGCGTCGCGCGTCCTCCTCGGTGAGGTACTCGTCCCAGACGTCGCTCAGCACCTGGAACGGGTCGCGCTCGAAGGGATCGCCGAAGCCGCCACCGGACGGGAGCTTGATCTCCAGGGTCTCCCCGGCACGAATGGTCTCCTGGGTCACCTTGGAGTAGAGCACCTCCTCGCGGTCGGTCCCGGCGTTACGAGTGAACGCACCCGAGACGCCCTGGTGCCCACCGAGAGCTCCCGCCGGCGGATCCGAGCGGTTGTCCGCCTCGGAGCCCAGGAACGTGTCGGTCTCCATCAACCACTTGCGCACACTGCCGATACCGCCACGCCACTTGCCGGGAGCCGGTGCCTCGTCGCGCAGCTCGTATCGCAGCGCCCGCATGGCATGGTTGAGCTCGAGCTCCTCGATGGGGTTGTTGCGGGTGTTGGCCATCAGCGCGTCGACGGCGTCCATTCCGTCCTTGCCGTTGCGGCCGCCGTACGACCCCTCGTTGATCTCGATGTACACCCAGTACGACTCGCCGTCGGGCGCGATTCCGGAGTACGCGATGGCACACAGCGCCGCGGACGATCCTGCGATCGCATGGTCCGGAAGGACCGGTGCGAGAGCGAGATTGATCGAGTCGAACACCCGGTTCACCTGAGAGAACCGCGCGAAGCACGACGCCGGAAAGTCCGGGTTGAAGATGGTGCCCTCGGGTGCATAGGCCTTGACGGGTCGGAAGCAGCCGTCGTTCTGCGGAACGAAGTCCTCGGTGAGGTCCTCGTCCAAGAGGATGGTACGGATGGCCGAGACCGCGACCGGGAGGACCGACCCCTCGAAGGGGACGTTGAACGCGGTGGGGACCTGACTGTTCGAGCCGGTGAGGTCGATCAGGATGTCCTCTCCCTCGACCTGCACGCGTACGGCCACCTTCAGCGGCTCGTCGCGGTTTTTGCCGTCGTCGTCGAGGTAGCCGATCGGTGCCTCGTAGCTGCCGTCGGGGATCTCGCGGATCTTGGCACGCAGCATGGACTCCGAGTAGTCCATCCACCGTTCGCCCGCACTCATGACGGTGTCGAGACCGTACTTCTCGAGCAGCTCCGTGAAGCGCTTCTCGCCGATCCGCGAGCACGCGATGAGGGCCTCGAGGTCGCCACGGTTCTGCTCGGGGGTGCGGACGTTGTCGAGAATGTGCTGGATGAGGTAGTCGTTGCGGACGCCCGCCTGGTAGATCTTCATCGAGTCCATGAGCTTGCCCTCGGCCCACACGTCGACGACGTCCATGCACAGTCCGGGGAAGTTGCCGCCCACGTCGGAGACGTGGCCGGTGCAGCCCGCGAAGCCGATGTGTTCGCCCTGCCAGAAGATCGGAATGATGACGCCGTAGTCCGGCGAGTGTGCGGCGCCGTGGTACGGATGGTTGTGCAGGATCACGTCACCCGGCTCGTACGTTCCCGCGAGCCTACGGTTGACACCCCGGATGTAGGCGGGGATCGAACCGCAGTGCATCGGTGTGGAATCCGACTCGCACAGCTCACGACCGTTGATGTCGAAGATGCCGGCGCCGAGGTCCTCCGACTCGCGGATGAGGCTCGAGTACGCCATCCGGTAGAGCACCTGAGCCATCTCCTTGGCCATCGACTGCAGAGCACCGCCGATCACCCGGAGCGTGATCGGATCGACCTCCACGTCGTTCCACGTGCGCGTGGAGTCACCCGCCAACGAGACTCCGGTGATGGGCATCAGCGTCTTGCTCATGCGAGGTTCCTCTCGATGATGATGTGGCCGACGGCGTCGACGGTGGCATGCTGATTCATTCCGACGATGGTGGTCGAGTCGAACTGCTCGACGATCGCGGGTCCGTCGAACCTGTTGCCCGCCAGCAGGAGCGATCGCTCGTACACCGGGGTCTCGACCCATTCGGGCTTCGCGGTGTCGTCCTTCCAGAAGAGCGCGCGGGCCGTGGTCTTGATCGCGGCGGAAGCGTCGGCGGTGCCCTTCTCGATGTCGGCGATGCGCACGTGAGGCACCGCACCGACGCCCGTGACACGGACGTTGATCAGCTGCACGGGTTTGTCGTCGAAGCGCTGGGAGTACGTGCGCCCGTGCGCCTCGTGGAAGGCCTCGGCCGTCGTCTTAACCCAGACGTCGTCGATCTCGCCGTCGGGTGCCTGCACGCGGAGCTCGTACCCTTGCCCCACGTATCGGCAGTCGACGCTGCGCTCGAGCGAGATGTTCTCCGGTGCAACCCCGTCCGCCCGCAACTGGGCCACTGCCTGCTCGGACAGCCGCTCGACCTGCTGACGCAGCAGCTCGATGTCCGGGTCGGCCGACGAGGTCCACACCGTGGTGGGCTCCTCGTAGCGGATGTCGGTGGTGAGCAGACCGACCGCGGACGTGATGCCGGGGTGGCCGGGCACGATTACGCGCGGGATACCGAGCTGATCGGCGATCTGCCACGCGAACAGCGGCCCTGCTCCACCTTCCGCGATGAGGGAGAAGTCGCGGGGGTCGTACCCCTTGCGCACCGAGTGCAGGCTGATGGCTTCCGTCATGGAGTGCGCGAGGATCTTGAAGATGCCCATCGCCGCCTCGTCGAGAGGCGCGTCCAGCTTGTCGGCGATGTGGGTCTGGATGGCGGTGCGGGCGAGTTCCGGCTGAACCCGCATGGTGCCGGACAGGAAACTGTTCTCGCGCAGCCACCCCATCATGACCATCGCGTCGGTCGAGGTCGGCTCGGTACCGCCGTGGCCGTAGCACGCAGGTCCGGGAACGGCACCGGCGCTGCGCGGTCCGACGCGGAACATGCCGCCGTCGTCGACCACCGCGATGGAGCCACCGCCGGCGCCGATGGTGTCGACCTCCGCCATCGGCACCATCGCGTGGTAGTCGCCGATGCGGGTGTCCAGGAGGTGCTTCATCCGCAGTGCGCCGTCGGGCGCCACTCCCACGTCCGCCGAGGTGCCGCCGACGTCGAGGGTGATGACGCTGGGGAAGCCCGACGCCTTGCCGATGGCGCAGCCGCCGAGGAGACCGGCGACCACACCGCTGGTCAGCAGTGACACGGGAATCTCACTGGCGCTCCGGGAGGTGACCAGTCCGCCGGCGGAGGTCATGAGGTGCACGTCCTCGCCGACTTGTGCCGCGCTCGCCTTCTGTGCGAGGTTCTCGATGTACTGCGACGTCTTGGGCCCGATGAACGCATTGAGCGCGGCGGTGGAGAAGCGCTCGTACTCGCGGTACTGCGGAGCGACCTCACTGGACAGCGACACGAAGACGCCGGGGAACTCCTCGGCGATGATCGCCTTGACCCGCTGCTCGTGGGTCGGGTTGCGGTAGGAGTGCAGAAAAGCGACGGCGATGGCGTCGACACCTCGCTCGCGCAGGAGCCGAACCTGTTCCCGCACAGCATCTTCGTCCAGGGGTGTCAGGACGGCGCCGGAGGCGTCGATACGCTCCGGAACGACGCGCCGGTTCCGCCGCGGTACCAGTTGCCACTTCTGCCACGGCAGATCCTGGTAGTTGGAGTAGTTCAGGGGTCGCTTCTTGCGCGCGATGTGCAGGAGGTCGCGGAACCCCTCCGTCGTGATCATTCCGACGTCGCACCCGTTGTGCTCGAGGACGATGTTGGTGGCCACCGTCGTGCCGTGGAAGAACATGTCGATCTCGGCCGGGTCGATTCCCGCCCGCTCGGCCAGGACAGCGATGCCGTCCATCGTGCCGATCGAGGGATCGTGGTTGGTCGACGGCGTCTTGTGCACCACCACGGTGCCGTCGTCGTCCCACAACACGAGGTCGGTGAAGGTTCCACCGACGTCGACTCCGATTCGTTTCATGTGCCATCCAATTCTGTCGGCTCTCACGTGGGGAGCAGGAGTGGGACGACCGGGACGCGTCGCTGCAGTCCGGGAGTCCGTGCGGGGTCTCTGTGCACCCTGCGAAGGTGACCCGAGTCATAGTGCGCCACCCTGTGCCCGAATGCAATACCTCTGATGTTTTGGGCAGGTGACGCCTCGTCAGGTGCCCTTCAGTCCCACTCGACGGTATTCGACACCCTAAACAGCCGATGTATTGCCATGGTGCCCGATCTTCGGATGCCGCTGCTCGCCGCAGTCGCTCGCGCTACGCTCGTGCTGTTCCGCCACCGTCGCCCCACGTGATCGCCCGTCGTCACGAGCCGGACGACCGACCGAGAGGCCCGCCTCAGTGCCCGAATCCTCGACCGCCGATCCGAGCGCCAAGAGCACGCCGGCCTACGCCGCACTCGCGACACGACTGCGCGACCGCATCCTGTCGGGCGAACTGCAGCCGGGTGAGCGCCTCCCCAGCGACACGGAACTGACGGCGGAGTTCGGCGTCGGCCGGAGCACCATCCGCGAAGCCCTACGGTCGTTGGCTAGCCAGAATTTGATCCTCACCACTCGCGGCGTCACGGGCGGCAGCTTCGTGGCGGTGCCCAGCGTCGGCCATATCAGCGAGCACCTCGAAACCGGTGTCGCGCTCATGACCACGGCCGATGCCGTCACTGTCGACCAGCTGATGGAGGTACGCAACCTCATGGAGGTGCCTGCGGCGGGCATGGCCGCCTTCCGCCGCACCGAGGACCACCTCGATCAACTGCGCGCCTCGATCTTCGATCCCACCGACGCCCAGGGGCCGGAGACCTTCGTCAAGAACCAGGAGTTCCACCTCGTCCTGCTGCGCGCTGCGCAGAATCCCCTGCTCGAACTCATCACGGCACCGGTGTTCCGGGTGCTGTCGAAGCGTTTCGGTCGCGATCACGCGCCGGAGGGCTTCTGGCAGTGCGTCGACCACGACCATCGGGCGATTCTCGACGTCGTCGCCGCGGGCGACTCGATGTCCGCGATGGACATGATGCGTCGCCACCTCGACCATCTGGGCGGCTCCTACCGACAGATGGACAAGCTGCGCACTCAGTAGCACCAAACATCTGCTCTTTCGTGAGAATCGACCGCATCGGTTCTCGCAGATCCGGTCAGAACTCCCCCTTGACGGTCTAATCATCTGATGTTTATGGTTCAGGTGCAGGCTTCGCCGACCGACACAGGGAGACACCGTGGCAGTCCATCCGGCCGTTCTAGGGCGCTTCTTCGAGGATTACGTGGTGGGTGACGTCTACCAACACCCTCTGGGACGCACCGTCTCGCAGGCCGACAACACTTGGATCACGCTGCTGTCGATGAACACGAACCAGAACCATTTCAACGCACATCTCGCGGCGCAGAACCCGATCACCGAGGGGCGCGTCATCGTGAACTCGGGCTTCACGGTTGCGGTGATTCTCGGCATCTCCGTACTCGACATGAGCCAGAACGCGATCTCCAATCTCGCGTTCACCGACATCAAGATGTCTCACCCCGTGTACGAGGGCGACACGCTGTACGCAGAGAGCATCTGCACGGGCCTGCGACTCTCCGAGTCCCGCCCCTATGCCGGCATCGTCTCGATGATCACCCGTGGCCTCAATCAGGATGGCGTGGAGGTGATCTCGTGGAAGCGCTCCGTCATGGTGGCGACGCGTGAGAGCGGCATCGGCCAGAACTACTTCCCGGAGGCGCAGAGCGGTCCGCTGCAGCTGCCGTCCGACACGAAAGGCGACGCACGATGAAACCACTCGAGGATGTCCGCATCATCTCGCTGGAACAGTACGGCGCAGGCCCGTTCGGCAGTCTTCACCTCGCTGATCTCGGTGCCGACGTCATCAAGATCGAGGACCCCAACGTCGGCGGTGACGTCGGCCGGTACGTGCCGCCGTTCAACGAGGGCGAGGACTCGCTCTTCTTCGAGACGTTCAACCGCAACAAGCGCAGTCTGTCGCTCGATCTCTCCACACCCGCCGGGCGCTCTGTCTTCGAGGACCTCGTGAAATCTAGCGACGCAGTCTATTCGAACCTGCGCGGTGACGTACCCGCCAAGATCGGCATCACGTACGACGATCTCAAACACCTCAACCCGGCCATCGTCTGCTGCAGCCTGACCGGGTTCGGTATGACCGGTCCGCGCGCGAAGGAACCCGGCTACGACTACATCCTGCAGGGACTCGCGGGCTGGATGAGCGTCACCGGTGATCCCGACGGCC
Source organism: Rhodococcus sp. UNC23MFCrub1.1 (assembly GCF_000686025.1). Classification (GTDB taxonomy): domain Bacteria; phylum Actinomycetota; class Actinomycetes; order Mycobacteriales; family Mycobacteriaceae; genus Rhodococcoides. The sequence goes on along the minus strand of NZ_JMLQ01000002.1, from coordinate 525,601 downwards.
CACCCACCAAATCCGGTCTCTCGCTGGTGGACTACTCGGGCGGGTTCGTCGCCGCGATCAGCCTGCTCTCCGGTCTGCACGCCGCGCGGCGCGACGGTGTCGGCGGGGACTGCGACGTGTCGCTGTACGACACCGCGATGTCGCTGTTGACATATCCCGCGACGTGGCATCTGAACGCGGGTTTCGAGCCGGTGCGAACCAAGAATTCGGCCCACCCGTCGCTGGTCCCGTTCCAGGCCTTCGAGGCCACGGACGGCTGGCTCATCGTCGGCTGCGCCAAGGAGAAGTTCTGGGAACGGCTCGTCGTCGCCATCGGCCGACCCGATCTCGGTGCCGATCCTCGCTTCGCGAGCTTTTCCCTGCGGGGGCAGAACAAGGACGTTCTGCTGCCGATGTTGGAGGACGTGTTCGCCACCGACACCGTCGCACATTGGTTGTCGCTGCTGGGCCCGGCAGGCGTTCCGTCCGGACCGATCAACGACGTGGCGCACGCGCTCACCGAACCCCACACGCTCGCACGCAATCTCATCGTCGAGACCGAGCACCCGGTGTACGACACGGTGCGCCAACTCGCCTCCCCCGTCAACTTCGGGCCGCAGCGTCCTGAATACCGACGTGCACCGCAGCGCGGGGAGAACCTCGAGGAGATCGTGGCCGAACTCGGCTACGACGAGGAGACCATCGCCACCCTGCGCCGTAGCGGCGCCTTCGGCGAGGTGTCGGCCGAGGCACACGCGTGACCTCCACCGTGCTGTCCGAGTGGGCGACGGGGGTGACACTCGACGATGTGCCGCCGGCCGTGCGGCACGCGACCGCTCGTCACCTGCTCGATTCGGTGGGTACCGCGGTGGCCGCGCAGCGTCTGGGCCACGGACGCGCCGCCTGGACCGTCGCCGACGGTCTGGGCGGCCCTCCCGAGGCCCGCCCGTTGACGGGGAACCGAGCACTGTCCGCACCCGCCGCCGCCCTGGCCACCGGCGTTCTGGTGCACGCGCTCGACTTCGACGACACGCACGCCGGCGCGCTCGTCCACGCCACCGCCGTCACCCTGCCGGCAGCCTTCGCCGTCGGCCAGCAGACCCACGCCACCGGTGCCGAGGTACTCACAGCCGCGACACTCGGCCTCGAGACGGCCTGCCGACTGGGCGCTGTCAGTCCCCACGGGTTCCACGCTCGGGGGATCCACGCGACCGCGGCGGTGGGCCCGTTCGCCGCGGCCGTCGTCGCCGGGCGGCTCGGAAAGTTCGACAGTGAGACCCTGGTCCATGCGCTCGGCATCGCTGGATCGTCGAGCTCCGGTCTCCTCGAGTTCCTCGACACCGATGCCGACACGAAAGCGCTGCACCCCGGCACGGCCAGCTTCAACGGCATCCTGGCCACCCGCCTCGCAGCCGCCGGCGCCACCGGACCGGGCTCCGTGTTGGAAGGGCGACGGGGCATCTATGCGGCACTCACCGATCGACCCGTCGACCTGACCGTTCTGACCGACGGATTCGGAACCCGCTGGGAAGCACTGGGGATCGGCATCAAGCCGTACCCCAGTTGCCAGCTGATGCACGTCACCCTCGACGCGGTGTCCGCCGCTGTCGCGGGCCACGACGTCCACGTCGACGACATCCGTGACATCGAGGTGCTGGTCCACCCGGACTCCACCCCGTTCGTGTGCGGACCCAACACGGGCGTCGCCTCCCCGCGCAGCACGTACGACGGCAAGTTCGATCTGCCGTGGAGCGTGGCCGCGTTGCTGCGCGACGGGGCAGTCGACGTATCCACCTACACCGACGCGTCGATCGCCCGAGCCGACGTGCTGACAACGGCGCGCACGGTCCGCGTCGTCGAACGTCCCACCGACGGGCCCGCGGCCGCCGCTCCCGGACACGCCACCATCACCCTCGCCGACGGCCGTGTGCTCGTGGGAGACGTCGGCGGAAGTCGCGGCAGTGCCGCATTCCCACTCGACGACGCGGCACTGCGGGAGAAGTTTCTCGGCAACTGCGGCCACGACGCTCGTGCGGACGAACTCGCCGATCGCGTTCTCGGACTCGCCGACGAACACGACCTCTCCGCCGTGCTCGATCTCGCCGCGGCCATCGCGCCCGCCCCCTGACCCTCGCCTGGAAGAAGGACACCACCATGGATTTCACGTACGACGAACAGCAGACGGCGTTCCGTAAGGCATTGCGCACCTTCGTGGACAAGGAGATCGTCCCGGTCGCGAACGAATGGGAGAAGACCGGCCGCTACCCCACGGAGATCGTCGACCACATGAAGGCAATGGGCCTGTTCGGGATCACGACGCCGGAGGAGTACGGCGGCCTCGAACTCGACAAGGTCTCCTTCACTCTCGTCTACGAGGAGTTGGCGCGTGGATGGATGGGCATTGCCGGCATCGTCGGCAGCCACAACCTCTCGTGCTGGATGATCGCCAAGCACGGCACGGACGAGCAGAAGCAGTCTCTCCTCCCGAAGCTGGCCACGGGTGAGTGGCGCACCGGCGTCGGCCTCACCGAGCCAGGTGCGGGCACGGACCTGCAGGGCATCAAGACCACCGCCAAGCGCGACGGCGACCACTACGTCGTGAACGGCGCGAAGACGTGGATCACCAACGCGCGGCATGCGAACGTCCTGCCCGTGCTGGTGAAGACCGACACCTCCGCCACCCCTCCCCACAAGGGCATGAGCCTGCTGCTCATCGACACCACCAGTGAGGGTTTCGAGGTCCAGCGTGACATGGGCAAGCTCGGTTACAAGGGCACCGAGTCGTGTGAGATCAGCTTCGACAACGTTCGGGTGCCGGTCGACGCACTCCTCGGCGGCGTCGAGGGCCGTGGACTGCAGCAGGCGTTGTCCGGACTCGAGATCGGTCGACTCAACATCGCGGGTCGCAGTGTGGGAATCGCGCAGGCGGCCTACGACGCCGCGCTGCAGTACGCGAAGGAGCGCACCGCCTTCGGGCAGCCCATCGCCGAGTTCCAGGCGATCCAGTTGAAGATCGCCGACATCGCCACGCAGCTGCAGGCGGCCCGACTCATGACCTACTGGGCTGCATCGCAGGCAGATTCGGGCAAGCGCGTCGACATGGAGGCGGGCATGGCCAAGTACTTCGCGTCGGAGGCCGCCATCACCGCCAGCCTCGAGGCCATGCGCATTCACGGCGGCTACGGCTACTCGACCGAGTTCGTCGTCGAGCGTCTCTACCGCGACGCGCCGCTCATGGCCATCGGCGAGGGAACCAACGACATCATGCGCACCGTCATCGCGAAGTCGTTGGTCGCGGGATCGAGCGTGATCGGGTGAGTGGGGCGCTCACCTACCTCTACGTCCCCGGCGACATGCCGGCCCGCTTCGACAAGGCGCTCGCCTCGGGTGCGGACGCCGTCGTGCTCGATCTCGAGGATGCAGTCGCTCTGCGGGACAAGGACTCCGCACGCGCGGAGGTCGCCGCCTGGGTCGCTACGTGCGAGCCCGGTGACGTCGAGGTGTGGGTGCGCGTCAACCCGGGCCCGCTGCAGGAGGCCGACATTCGCGCGGTGGCGCATGCCCGGCTGACCGGGGTGTGGCTCCCCAAGGTGGGGTCACCCGAGGAGATCGCGATCGCCGATCGGGTGCTCGCCGACGTGTGTCCACACGCCGCGGTGTCGCCGTTGCTCGAGACGGGTGCGGCGCTGTTCGACGCGCTCGCCATCGCGCAAGGACCCCGCGTGCGCTTCCTGCAGATCGGTGAGGCCGATCTCGCCGTCGACCTCGGTATCGACGGCGAATCGGACCCCAGCGCGCTGCTGTTCGCGCGGTCACAGGTGGTCGCGGCCAGCGCCGCCGCAGGCCTCCTCCCCCCGCTGGGGGCCGTGTCCCGCAACTTCCGCGACCTCGACGCGTTCACCGCGGACACGCAGTCGCTGTCGCGTCTCGGCTTCGTGGGCCGCGCGTGCATCCACCCGGCCCAGGTCCCGGCGGCGCGCGCGGTGTTCGAGCCCACGCCCGAGGACGTCACCCGAGCACGCGCCGTGCTCTCCGCCCTCGAGTCCGGTGGGGCCGGGGTCGACCAGGACGGTCACCTCATCGACGAGGCAGTCGCGAAGCGGGCACGACGGGTGATGGAGCGCGCGTATAGGGCAAGTGGGGTCGGGCCCGAAACATGTCGGTGCCCTGCTGTAAGCAGTGAGTAGGCAGACGGATGATTCCTGCCACCGACGCTCGGTTCTCCGACGTCGAGCTAGCTGTTCGCACAGAATCGAGAACCCCATGGACCACGACAGTCGCGGCTTTGGCGGTATCCCCGCCGGCAACCCCGGATTCACCGTCGCCGTCGAGATCGACCGGCCCTTCGACCAGATCGAACCGGACGAGTACCTCCAGCTGCTGCACCAGGTCGGTGACGACGCGGCCAGGATCGACCGATCCCTACTCGGTCATGCACGCGTCGTCCTCGACGTACCCGGCAGCGGATGGTGGGTCTCCGGACATGCTGCTCTCCATGCTGTCGACAGGCTCGCAGAGGAGTGGAGCGTCCTCGGTGTCGAGACGAGCCGGTCGGACCTCTGGTCCACCAGCCCTCACATGGCCGACAGTCGCCTCCCCCGCACTCGCCGACTGCCGGCGAGTGAGGGCACGCGGTACACCGTCATCATCGAAATCGAGCCGTACGACGAGCTCGTCGATGACGTGGAGCTGTCCGACTACTTCCGGTCCAGGGAACGCGCGGACGTCGTCGTCGCCGACAACGGGCGTCGGCACATCATCGTGTCGAGGCGCGACTGGGACGTCTCCTGGGCCTGCCAACTCACCGCCAAATCCCTCCATGTCATCAGCAACGCGTGGTCCATCACACGCATCAGGACGGTCGAGACCGCGGTATGGAAACGAGAGCACTCTCGTCCGCGCGTCGACAATCGGCCGACGGCAATCCCGCAGTGGCAGTACGCACTCCGCATCGACGGCACCAGATGCGTCGTCGTCACCGACAAGGATGTCGACCTGGACAACTGGTACGCGAAGTACACCAACTCCGACGGCATGTCGGGCGTCGAGCAGTTCTTCCACGGCCCCGCCTGGTTGACCGACGACGGCGTTGCGAACCTTCGGAGGAACGGCGACGCCATCGACGCATGGATCGCTCCCCTGCCCCGCGGTGGACTCCTCGACAACATCACCGACGGATACGGCCGAGTTCTGCCCGTCGACGACTCCGAGGGCACCGCAGCATGGTTGATGGAATCGATGTTCGACAAGCCCGCCGGCCTGATCATCGAACTCGGTCCCAGCGACTACGACCCCGACGACGAGGGGGACGTGTTCAACGCGCAGATCCACGTCCTCGACGACGGCGTGTACATGGTGCGCCGATCGCGAGCCGTTCTCCAGCGACTCCGACTGGTCGACCATGGTGTCGAGGGGTTGGAGCTGGACCACTGGCATCACGACGACCACTTCGACGACTGCACGGACGGTTATCTGTTCAGCCGCGATACCCAGCTCATCGCCAACGCGTGCGTCGCGTGGTTCCGGCAGAACGGCGTGACCGACGAGCGCAGTGCGCTGGGCTGCTCCTACGAGTTCGTCGACGAACTCCCCCGCACCTCCTGACAGTCCCACGAGAGGACCCCATGACATCGACGTCCGACGCCCTCACTCGCGCACTGAATGACGTGCCGTTGAAGGAGATGGACCCGTCACTGCTCGCCCACGCCATCCGGTACGAGGAGCGCGGTCGAGGACTGGAGACCTCACCGCTCGAGGATGCTCTCGCCGTGGCGTCCTACGCCCATCTGATGCAGCGCCGCACCACTCGCGGCGATCAGATCAACGATCCGTACATCACGCACCCGTCTCGAAACGTGCTGCGTCTCATGAGGTACGGATGTGCTGATCTCGACGTACTCGTGGCCACGGCCCTGCACGACACCGTCGAGGATCAGTCCGACCGCATCGTCGATCTACTCGGCGGGAGCCAGGCTCTCGGCGCACTCGAGGCACACTTCGGTGCGGAGGTCGCACGCCTCGTCGTGGCTGTCACCACCCCGCCGCGCACCGGCGAGGACCGTGCCGCGCAGTACGTCGAACACGTGACGGCGGTGATCCGCGATCCGAAGGTGTTTCTGGTGAAGGTGTCCGACTTCGTCGACAACGCCGGCAGCCTGAAGTATCTGGTCGACGAAGCGAAGCGGACGAAGCTGCTTCGCAAGTACGCACCCCTCGTGACCGTCTTCGAGGCGGCCGCCACCGAGCACGGCGAGGCACTCGGACTCACAGCCGATGGGATGGCAGATCTGCGCGATCACCTGGCGTCCATCAAGGAACAGACGGCGGGCTGACGTCCCGCCCCGCCCGATCCGCTCGACTTCCGGTCAGCCGCGAGGGTTGCGCCGCGCGCGGACGGCTGGTGCGGGCGCGAATCAGTCGTCGACGACGACCCCGTACCGAGTCGCCAGATCCGCGAGGCCGTCGTCGTACCCCTGCCCCACTGCTCGACACCTCCATGCGGTGCCCCGTCGGTAGATCTCGGTCAGAATGAGGCTCCGCTCGGTGGTCGCGGCGTCCAACACTGCAGTGGCGACGCGCGATTCAGGCGTGGAGAGCGAGATCGACACGGCACCAACATCACCGAAGGTGTGCTCGTTCTCGATCGCTGCGGCGATCACGATGCGCTCGATGTCGTCCGGCACGACACTCAGGTCGATGCGGACGCCCTGCTCACTGTCCCCGTCGAGGGACAGCACCACGGCCCCGTCGGACGTGGACGGGGCGTTGTAGAACACGAAGTCCTCGTCGCTGGACACCACCTCATCCGCTGTCGTCAGGAATGCGACCACGTCGACGGCGATGGGATCTGTGTCGGCGGCGCGCCACGATGCGTCCACCGTCACCACGGTGGTGTTCTCCGGCAGATCGACGACGCCTCCGCGCGGAACCAGCGGGGCCATCGACGGCCGGGTGATGACCTCGGCGCGCGGCGTCACCTCGTCGAGGTTCAAAGCCCTGTCCACGTCGATCGAGGACAGTGTCGTCAGCTGTCGTTCCCGTACGCGTGGCATGCGCGGGTCACCGTCGCCATGGGAGAGCAGGAGTACGTCGGTCACGCCCGCACTCAGATTGACAGCGGGGGTGGCTCCCAGCTGGATCAGTCGCGACCGCATGAGCACCGACTCCGCGTGGGAACCTCCCATCACCAGGACACGGCGAGTCGCCCACGGTGCGGCGGACGGCGCGGGCAGAGGCATCGTCGCCACGACGGGCTTCCGGGGGCCCTTCCGGGTGCCGGGGCGAACGACGCGCACCAGATCGTGCAGCACGTGCTCCGTGATCACCGGAATGCCCTGTGAGCGAGCCCGAGTCACTTTCACGCTCTCCGACGCGGGATCGGTACAGACGACGACACTGGTGTACCTGCTGACGGAGTTCATGACGTCGAGGCCGGCCTCGGTCAACTGCTCGGCCAGACGGAGTCGTGGGATGCGCGTGTCGCCGCTGATGACGACGCGCATTCCTTGAACCAGCCCGTGTGCGACGTCGAGCCGTCCGGGGTTCTCCCAGGCGCACTGTGTTCGAGGGATGGAGTCCGGGTAGAGCGTCAGGCGGTCACTGCAGGTGACGACCGGAAGTGGCAGATCGAGTGAGCGTGCCAGCCGAGAGCTGTGAGTGAAGATCTGCGCCAGGACGTGGGCATCGTCGTAGGCGTCGTGCGCCCGCGACTGCATCACCTTCCAGTGCGCGGCGAGGGTGGACAACTTGTGATTCGAGAGGTCGGGCTGGAGTCGTCGGGACAGAGCCAACGTGCACAACCGCTGACGCGTCGGCATGTCCAGACCGGCGCGCATGGATTCGAGCTTCAGAAATCCGTGATCGAAGCTCGCGTTGTGCGCCACCATCGTGCGTCCGTCGAGCATCGACATGAGCTGCGGCGCGATGTCCTCGAAGCGCGGAGCGCCGGCCAACCGCTCGGGTGTCAGCTTGTGAATGTGGACCGGGCCGGGATCGCACCCGGGGTTGACGAGAGTCGACATCTCACTCGCGACGCGTCCGTGATCGTCCAGCGTCAGGGCAGCAACACTCAGCACCCGGTCACGGTTCGCCTTCAGCCCTGACGTCTCGACGTCGACCACGACCCAGCGGTCGTCGGGCACCGAGGTTGCACTGCGCATGGACATCCACCTTCGCGAGGAAACAGACTGCCCGGTCACTATGCACGACGACTACGACATCTCAGTCGGCCGGCGCAGCCGTGCTCGCTCGGGTGACCAGGCTGGGGGCGATGCTGAAGCGTCGGGTGCTCGACTTACCGGACTCGATCTGCTCGAGCAGGATCTCGACGCTCCGGACGCCCACCTCGCTGAATTCCTGGCGGATCGTGGTGAGCGGCGGTGAGTAGAACTCGGCGTCGGGGACATCGTCGAAACCGACCAGGCTGATGTCCTCGGGAACCCGTCGCCCGTGGGCGTCGAGTGCGCGCAGCACTCCGAGCGCCATGGAGTCGTTTCCCGCGAACACGGCGGTGACACCTTTGATCTGCGCGAGGACGGTGCCGGCCGCGTAGCCCGACCGGGCGGTCCAGTCCCCGTTCATCATCGGCGGCGGATCGATCCCCCGCTCCTCGTGCACCGACCGCCACCCGCTCACCCGGTCCGCGGCCTCGTACCACCCCAGAGGCCCGGCCACGTGCCACACCTCTCGGTGCCCGAGTTCCAGGAGATGCGACGTGGCGTCCCTCGCTCCGAGGACCTGGTCGACGGACACCACCGCGAGATCTCCGGCGGGCGATCCCTCGACCGCGACGAGCGGCAGTTCGCCGGCCAGCCCCGCGATGTCGCCGTTGTCGGTACGCAGTGGCGCGACCACGACCACCCCGTCGACACCCTGCTTGTGCAGACTCCGAACGCACGCGTTGATGGCGTCCTCCTCCAGCGAGGTCGGAACCCCCACCAGCACCGAGTAGCCGGCTTGCCGGGCGGCCCGCTCGACGCTGTACAGCGTCGAGACCGGTCCGTGCAGAGCAACTCCCGTCGCGACGATGCCGATGGTGCGGTTGCTTCCGGTGACCAGAGCCCGAGCCGCGGTGTTGGGCCGATAGCCCAGCTGGGTGATGGCCTGCGTGACCCGCGCCCTGGTCGCGTCGGTGACGTGGGGATGACCGTTGATCACCCGCGAGACGGTCTGGTGGGACACCCCGGCAAGTTTGGCCACGTCCGTCATGGCCGGCCCTCGAATCGGCGTCACAGTTCCCCCCAGTTCACTCGTCCGTCGTCCAGGATCGCAGGTTCTGCCCCGCCGCGCCGATCTACCTCGACACGGGCGGCGACGCGGTGGCTGCGGGGGCAGCTTTCGTGTCGGTGGAACCGCCCAACATCTCGGCCGGAACCGGGAGACCCATGTAAGTGGACGGCGCCGGTTTCTCGGCCTTGTCCGGTCCACCCCCGCGTCCGCTGGCGGCTCGACGCTTCGTCCAGATGTCGAAGGCGACGGCCGCGAGAAGGACGAGGCCCTTGACCAACTGGACTCGCTCGCTGGGTGATCCGATGAGCGACATCCCGCTGTTGATGACGGCGATGATCAGTCCGCCGGTGAGTGCACCGACGATGCGCCCGACGCCACCCTGCACGGCTGCGCCACCGATGAACGCGGCCGCGATGGCGTCGAGCTCGAATCCGTTGCCTGCGGTGGGGCCGGCCTGGTTGAGTCGGCCGGCGAAGATGATTCCCGCCAGGGCCGACAGGACACCCATGTTCACGAACAGCCAGAACGTGACCGGCTTGACCTTGATGCCGGAGAGCGATGCGGCGTGGATGTTGCCGCCGATGGCGTAGACGTGCCGGCCGAACACGGTCTTGCCCGCCAGTGTCGAGTACCCCATCACCAGTACCGCGAGGAGGATCAACACGTACGGCAGGTTCTTGAAGCGGGCCAGCTGCACGGCGATCGCCAGCACGAGCAGTCCGGCGAAGGTGACCTTGGCCAGGAACAGCGGCAGTGCATCGACGACCTGGCCGTACTTCTGACGTCCGGTTCGAGTCCGCCACTGGCTGAACACGATTCCGCCGATGGCGGCGATGGCGACCAGCAGCGTGAAGATGTCGGCGCCGCCGAGGGGTCCGAGGCCGACGTTGCCCAGGAATCCGGGAAGGAAGCCGTTGGAGAGTGTCCGCACCGGACCGGGGAACGGCCCGATGCCCTGATTGCCGAGCACGATCAGGGTGACTGCGCGGAAGACGAGCATGCCCGCCAGAGTCACGATGAACGCGGGGATGCCGAAGTACGCGACCCAGTAGCCCTGCCAGGCTCCGATCAGTCCGCCCACGACGAGCGTGATCAGCACCGCCAGCGGCCACGGAACGTTCTGTTGGACCATGAGAACACCCGCGATGGCGCCGGTGGCCGCGACCACCGATCCCACCGACAGGTCGATGTGGCCGGCGATGATGATCACGACCATGCCGATGGCCAGGATCAGGATGTAGGAGTTCTGCACCACCATGTTGCTGATGTTCTGCGGCACCAGAAGTTGTCCACCGGTGAGCGCGGTGAAGAGCAGGATGATCAACGCGAAGGCGATGAAAATTCCGCTCTGGCGGAGGTTTCGCGTGAGCAGCCCCCGGACGGTCGACAGCTGATTCATCGAAGTACTCCTGTTCCACGGGTCATGAGATGCATGAGAGATTCCTGCGTCGCGTCCTCCCGAGTCACCTCACCGGTGATGCGGCCTGCGGACAGCGCGTAGATCCGATCGCACAGCCCCAACAGTTCGGGCAGCTCGGACGAGATCACGAGAACGGCCTTTCCTGCATCGGCGAGGCTGTTGATGATCGAATAGATTTCGAACTTGGCGCCGACGTCGATTCCTCGCGTCGGCTCGTCGAGAATGAGCACGTCCGGATCACTGAAGATCCACTTGCTCAACACGACCTTCTGCTGGTTGCCACCGGACAGCTTGCCGACGACGGCGTCCACGTTGGGGGCCTTGATGTTCATGCTCTTGCGGAAACCCTCGGCAACCTCGTACTCGTGGTTGTCGTCGACGAATCCGTGAGCGACCAACTTGTCCAGGGCCGCGGTGGAGATGTTGCGCTTGATGTCGTCGATCAGGTTGAGCCCGTAGCGCTTGCGATCCTCGGTCGCGTACGCGAGGCCGTGGTCGATCGCGTCGTTGACCGACTTGATGTGGATCTCTGTGCCGTACTTGTACAGCCGCCCGGTGATGTCCGTGCCGTAGCTGCGCCCGAAGACGCTCATGGCCAGCTCCGTACGGCCGGCACCCATCAGACCGGCGAGGCCGACTATCTCGCCGCGTCGCAGCGTGAGGTTCGCCTTGTCGACGACCATGCGGCCGTGCTGGGTGGGACTGTGCACGGTCCAGTCCTCGATCCGCAGCACCTCCTCCCCCACCGTCGATTCGTGCGGCGGGAAGCGGTGCTCGAGATCGCGGCCGACCATGAGCGAGATGATGCGATCCTCGGTGACGTCCGGGTCACGCATGTCCAGTGTCTCGATGGTCCGACCGTCACGGATGATCGTGGTCCGGTCGGCGATGGCCGCGATCTCGTTGAGCTTGTGCGAGATGATCACGCACGTGATGCCCTCGTCCCGCAGCCCGCGCAGCAGCTCGAGCAGATGGGTGGAATCCGAGTCGTTCAGCGCTGCGGTCGGTTCGTCGAGAATCAGCAGCGTCACGTCCTTGGACAGTGCCTTCGCGATCTCCACGAGTTGCTGCTTTCCGACACCGAGGTCGTTGACGACGGTGACCGGGTTCTCCCGCAGCCCTACACGGTTCAGTAGGGCTGCGGCCTCGGAGTTGGTGCGGTTCCAGTCGATGAACCCACGCTTGGACCGCTCGTTGCCGAGGAAGATGTTCTCGGCGATCGACAGATACGGACTGAGCGCGAGTTCCTGGTGGATGATGACGATGCCCTTGGCTTCGCTGCTCCGGATGTCGGAGAACTCGCAGGCCTGACCGTCGAACACGATGTCGCCGTCGAATGTGTCATGGGGATACACACCCGACAGAACCTTCATGAGCGTGGACTTTCCCGCGCCGTTCTCGCCGCAGATCGCGTGTATTTCGCCGCGCTCCACCGTCAAGGTGACATCCTGCAGTGCTTTCACGCCCGGGAACGTCTTGGTGATCCCGCGCATCTCCAAGATCTGGCTCGTCATCACCGAACTCACTTCAATTGATCCTGGGTGTAGTAGCCGCCCTCGACGAGAAGCTTCTCGTAGTTGTCCTTGTAGACGATCTCGGGCTGCAGCAGGTATGCGGGAACGACCTTCTCGCCGTTGTCGTAGTCGGTCGTGTTGTTGGTCTCGGGCGTCTGGCCGTCGAGCACCGCCTGCGCCATCTGGATCGTGACCGCAGCCAACTCGCGCGTGTCCTTGTAGATGGTGGAGTACTGCTCACCGGCGATGATGGACTTCACCGACGGCACCTCGGCGTCCTGGCCGGTGACGATCGGGTAGGGCTGACCGGCAGTTCCGTACCCGTTGCTCTTCAGCGCGGACAGAATTCCGATCGACAGGCCGTCGTACGGGGACAGCACGCCCTGCACCTTCTGGCCCGACGAGTACGTCTTGGTCAGCAGGTCCTCCATGCGCTTCTGCGCGGTGGCCGGGTCCCAGCGAAGGGTCGCGGCCGTCTCGAAGTCGGACTCGCCGCTGCCGATCTTCAGGGTTCCCTTGTCCAGATACGGCTTCAGGGTCTCCATGGCACCGTCGAAGAAGAAGGTGGCGTTGTTGTCGTCGGGTGAACCGGCGAAGACCTCGATGTTGAACGGTCCGGCGGGGGCGTCGGCCTTGTCGGTGCCGTCCTCGTTCTTCAGGCCCAGGCCGACCAGCAGCGACGTTGCCTGGTCGACGCCGACCTTGTAGTTGTCGAAGGTGGCGTAGTAGTCGACGTTCGGCGAGTTGCGGATCAAGCGGTCGTACGCGATGACGCCGATGCCGTTGTCCTTGGCTTCCTGCAGCTGCGTGGTGATGGCGGTGCCGTCGACGGACGCCACGATCAGCAGCTTCGCGCCCTGGGTGATCTGGTTCTCGATCTGGTTGACCTGGGTGGGAATGTCGTTCTCCGCGTACTGCAGATCGACCTTGTAGCCCTTCGACTCCAGCGCGCTCTTGAGGTTGTCGCCGTCGGCGATCCACCGGGCGGACGACTTCGTCGGCATCGTGACGCCGATCAGGGCGCCGGCCGTGTCGCCTCCCGCCGAGGGGGCGACGTCGGCAGTCTTCGTGCTGGACCCGCACGCGGTCACCGTGATCGCTATCGCCACCGCGGCCGCAGCCACCGGTAGGTGTCGGAACTTCATCGTGTCTCCTCGGGTGGTGGCTGGTCGGCAGGGCCGGCATTCGATTCGCCGTGCTGCGGATCATGCTGCTGTCGAGTGGTGTGAATCACACCGCCCAGCGAGTGTGAGCGATAACATCGACGATGTCAACGGGTCCTCCGAACTGGACTTTGCGATGTGTTAGCGCTAACAGAGTCCGCGAGTCGATCCGCGGTGTCACCACCCCGCTCAGACCACCGTTATGCTTCTGTGCATACAACTACCGAATCAGGACGACTCATGACTCACCCCGGATCGCACGCCTTCGACGACGGCCTCACCCTCGAGCCTCTGGGCGACGGTCGCTACCGCGGCCGGACCTCCGCGCCGTACAACAACATGGTCGGCCCCTTCGGCGGGCTCACCGCCGCGACGCTGGTCCGGGCCGTCGAGCTTCATCCCGACCGACTGGGCGACCCGGTGACGCTGACCGTGAACTTCGCGGGGCCCATCGCCGAGGGCGAGTTCGAGATCTCCACTCGCGCCGTGCGGACGAATCGCAGCAACCAGCACTGGTACCTGGAACTGAGCCAGGACGGCACGGTCGCCACCACCGCGACCGCGGTCTTCGGTACGCGCCGCACCACCTGGGACGCCCTCGAGTCGTCGCCGCCCGCGATGCCCGACCCCGCGGACGTCGACACGATCGACTTCCCCGAGTTCATCGCCTGGGCGAACAACTACGAGATGCGGTTCACCGCCGGCGCATTGACCGAGACAGAGTCCGCCGATTCCGTTGCGACGCTGTGGGTCCGGGACTCTCCCCCGCGCCCGATGGACTTCGCGTCCCTGACGTCGATGAGCGATATCTTCTACCCGCGGGTCTTCCAGCGGCGCGGGAAGTACGTCGCCGCCGGAACCATCTCGCTCACCGTGCACTACTTCGCGACGGCGGAGGATCTGGCGGCGCAGTCCGACGGGTACGTCCTCGGGACCGCGCACGCACGACGATTCCATCAGGGCTACTTCGACCAGACCGCCGAGCTGTGGAGCACCAGCGGCACTCTCCTCGCCACCGGACACCAGGTCGTCTACTACAAGGACTGATATCGGGTCCCTGCCGAGCCGCAGTGTGCACAATGTGACACAGGGCACGTAGGTCGTGCGCCTCGCGGATCGACCAGCAGGAGAGTCATGAAGAGCACCATGCAGGACACCCCGTTGTCCATCGGCCAGCTCGTTCGATACGGCACGTCGATGCACGCATCGGCGACGATCACCACGTGGAGCGAGGCGGGGCCGTCGAACATCACGTTCGCCGAGCTCGGTCGACGCGCCGCCAGACTCGCCCACGGTCTTCGAGCGCTCGGGATCGACGGGGACCAGCGCGTCGCAACCTTCATGTGGAACAACTCGCAGCACATGGAGGCCTACATGGCCGTGCCGGCCATGGGTGCCGTGCTGCACACGCTGAACATCCGCCTGTTCCCCGAGCAGCTCACGTACATCGTCGAGCACGCCGAGGACAGCGTCATCATCGCCGACGCCAGTCTGCTCCCCCTGCTGACGCCGCTCCTGCCGACCATGACGACCGTGCGGCACCTCGTCGTCGTGGGCGCCGACCCCGCACAGGTGCAGGCACCGGACCACATCGAGGTGCTCGGCTACGAGGACGTGCTCGCAGGCCACCCCGACGAGTACGACTGGCCCGAGCTCGACGAACGATCCGCTGCAGCAATGTGTTACACCTCGGGCACCACCGGTGACCCGAAAGGCGTCGTCTACTCGCACCGATCGATTTGGCTGCACTCGATGCAGGTCTGCATGACCGATGCCATGGCGCTCGCGCAGTCGGACACCGTGCTCGCCATCGTGCCGATGTTCCACGCCATGTCCTGGGGACTGCCGTACGCCGCGCTGATGGTGGGGGCGTCGCTCATCATGCCGGATCGCTTCCTGCAACCGGCGCCTCTGGCAGAGATGATGACGACGCTGCGACCCACCGCAGCCGCCGCTGTCCCCACCATCTGGCAGGCACTGCTCGCCCACCTCGAGGACCACCCGGCGGACCTGTCGAGCCTGCGCGACGTCACCGTGGGCGGCAGCGCCTGCCCGCCCAGCCTGATGCGGGCGTTCCACGAGAAGTACGGCGTACCCATCTCCCAGGCGTGGGGCATGACGGAGACGTCGCCGCTCGGCACGTCCGGGCGCCCCGACGTCGGACTGTCTCCGGAGGACGAGTTCGACTTGCGTTGCACTCAGGGACGTTTCGTGTCCGCTGTCCGCGCTCGCCTGGTCGACGATTCGGGCACCGTCCTGCCGTGGGACGGCACGCACGTCGGCGAACTCGAGGT
Organism: Rhodococcus sp. UNC23MFCrub1.1; assembly: GCF_000686025.1. Classification (GTDB taxonomy): domain Bacteria; phylum Actinomycetota; class Actinomycetes; order Mycobacteriales; family Mycobacteriaceae; genus Rhodococcoides. Next base: position 510,003 of record NZ_JMLQ01000002.1, on the reverse strand, counting down.
GCGCGGGCCGTGGATCACGGGCAGCTACTACCGCAGCGACGCGTCCGACAAGTTCGACGACGGGTGGCTGCGGACCGGCGATGTCGGCACCATCTCCGAGGGCGGATACCTGACGCTGACGGACCGGTCGAAGGACATCATCAAGTCCGGTGGGGAATGGATCTCGTCCGTCGAGCTCGAGAACCACGTCATGGAGCATTCCGCTGTGCGCGAGGCCGCGGTCATCGGTGTGCCCGACGAGAAGTGGGACGAGCGACCACTCGTCGCCGTCGTCGTGCGCGAGGGTCAGACCGTGACCGCGGAGGAGCTCCGCGACTTCCTCGACGGCCGAGTTGCGCACTGGCAGTTGCCGGAACGCTGGACCTTCATCGACGAGGTGCCGAAGACGAGTGTCGGCAAGTTCGACAAGAAGCGGCTGCGCGGGTCGCATGCGGACGGTGCGCTGGAGGTCGTCGAGGTCGGCTGACGCGAACGTCAGACGCGGGAGACCAGGAGGTCCGTGGACCCCTCGAAGGCACTCCCCGGTGGAGCTGCGGGTGGGGCGTAGTTGAAGCGGTACCGGGTCGGCTCACTCAGTCGAGTCCGCGCCCACTCTTCTGTCAGGGGCTGGACGGGGAAGGTCGAGACGATCTGGGCCGTCGAACTCGTCACCAGTCCGTACACGACTGCGGTCGAACCGCTTAGGGGATCGGCGACGTAGACGGTGCGCATCGCGTTGGCGGTGTCGACCACCTCGTCGAAGGCGAGGACGACTCGTGTGGTTCCGACCGGATCGCTGAGCGCCGGCAGGACCGTGGATGCGACGCGCTCCATCAGAGGGGTCTCGGATGCCGTCGGCTGAAGGCAAGTGGGCTCCTTGCCAAAGGCGACGGCCAGGTCGCTCGTGAGCCACCTCTGACGTTTCAGTCCGTACGGGGTGACCACTGTCGACAGCAGGTAGCCGTACGTGTGCATCAGTCCCGCATGGCCGATGGGGAAGTCGTAGACATCGGTCAGCCCTCTGTGGAGCCAGGCGAAGGTCGCCTCGTCGAACACCGGTGCCTGCACGTTGTCGTCGATCACCGTCGACGACGTCCAGTGGGCCAACTGCTCGACATCGTGCTGCGATGCAAGGACTTGCCTCACCAGCCACGGGGTGGGTGCGCTCGACTCATCCAGGTCGCCCGTCCTGCTGAGAAGTGCCGCAGTGGCGAACAGGCCGTCCTCGCCGGTCAAGCCAGCGGGAGAAGATAGTTGGTCACGTCGTCCCAGGTGGCGAATTTCTCGGTACCGAACGGGATCAGCTCACCCTCGAATGTCTCTGCACCGTTGGCACGTCGATCATCCACCAGGAAATCTCCCCGGTTGAGGTTCTTGTGGTGGGAGAGGATGAGGCGCTTGTAGGCCACCGACCCCGACTCGTAGCCCAGGTGCCACTGCACCCACTTGACCTTGTCGTGCCACGCCTGGGCGTTCTTCCATGGTGCAGTGGACAGGATGTAGGTGTCGAAATGTTCGGCGAGCAGGGCGTATGCGTCCAACGCGCCCTTGATCGGATCCATCAGCGAGAAGATGCGCGGAACCTCGTCCAGGTCGTTCTCGAAACCCACGATCTCCGACGGATGCAACCGGTCGATCCCGGATTGGAAATCGACGAGCGTGTTGTCGAGGTCGACGTACAGAATCTTCTTCTTTTCAGGCATGCGTCTCCCGGTGAGAAAAATGAGGGGGTTGCCGTCCGAGTGGAGGCAACATCAACATAGCAGTGGGCACCGACAACCCATGTTCCACGAGAGCAGGTGGATTCACCTGTGACTGATTGCGTAATTGCATCGAGTTTCACGCGCCGAAAAAGTGAGGTCCGAGCTCTGAAGGCATGCATGGACTCGTCGCCGAGCGTCATAAACAGTACGAGTGGTATGAAGGGGCGTCCTCACACAGCCGAGCGAGAAGCGAGCCATGGACGAGAAGACACCGCCACGCCACGACACGCTGATGTCTACGTTCGTCGTCGTGTCCATCGTCGCGGTCGGCATCGTCGTTGCCGGTGTGACAACCCCGCCGGAGGAACCGGAGCTGACGGTGCAGCCGGTGACTCCGGTCGAGACGACTGCTCCCCCAGTGGTGCCCGATGTCGATCTGGTGACGCCCGACGTCGAGTACCCGACGACCATTCCGGGCTGCGACACGGTGGATCCCCCTGTGGACGCGCGCTATTTCAGCGTGGTGAGCGGAGGAGAGTCGTCCTACGACAATCCGGCAGCGCCATGGTTCTCCGGTCCGAAAGCGCACCTCATGTCGAAGGCGCTTCTCAAAGCTCTGCCGGCGGATCTCAGTATCGGCCAGAGCAGGCTTCCCTACTTCGAACCGATCCCGGTGTACGAGAACGTGCCCGAAGAAGAGCAGTTCGATACCACCTCGGCACTGCTCGATGTCGTGCAGGGAGACCGGTCCGGATACATCGGCGTCGGCGTTTCTCGCCGAACCGAGGGCATCCCTCCATGCGTCGCGGGCGCGTTGGACAAACGTGAGTCGCTCAGCGATGGCACCGTGGTGGACACCCGGGACACGTGGCAGGAAGTCGACGGTGCTCGGACCTCCATGCGGAGCGCCAGCGTCTACCGCACGGACGGATCGTGGATCCATGCCTACGCGTCGGCGCCAGGTACTGAGGACGCCTTGCCGATCTCGATCGACTCGTTGGTCCGCATCGCGACCGACCCAGCGTTCGTGACGTCCACACCTGCGCCCCCGGGGACGCCGGGCAACATCTCCGAATGCACGTCGTACCCGGGCACCGACGGAGTCGCAACCGACTTCACCGCGCCCGTCGTGGATTCCCTGAACGCGGCGCTGGGCCGGGCGGACACCGGAGCTCTCGCCCCGGTTCCACCCTTGGGAGCATTACATTCCAGCCCGTACGGTGACGGAGTCTGTCAGGTCGTGAACAGCGCTGCCGGCCGACTGACCGTCACTGTCGGGAGCCCGGTGCGGCCGGAGCTACTGCAGGAAGAACCGCAGGTGCTCAGTCCCATACCGATCGAGACCGGCACGGTGGTGTCGATCACCACCGCGTCGGGCCTGGGCATCACACTCGCCACCGAGAACCCCTGGGACACCGCGGAGCTCGAGCGCATCGCCCGCACCCCGGAGTTGATCTCCCAATGATGCACACACGTCTGATCGTCGCGGGAACCGTCGCTGCCGTCTCTGTCGCAGCTGCCGTCGTCGTGGTCACTCAGGACCGAACGACGACCGTCAAGCGCATCACCGACGCGTCTGCCTCGGCACCGGGGGTTGCGTGGACCCTGGACGCGGCGGACAGCGGACTCGACGGCGCCCGTTTCGCCGACCCGCGAGCGGGGTCGATGTATCCCTACGCAGCGGGGTCGATCCGAATCGATGACCACCTCCTGACCATCGCCGCCGTCGTGGACTCGGAAGGACCCTCGACGGAGGCGCGACTGATGTCGATCGACATCGTGTCGGGCGCACTCGAGTGGTCGGTGCCGGCGACGGACCTGCAGTCGTGTGCGGAACAGCCCATCGATAACCAGTTGGTCTGCATCACACCGAGTTACGCCGAAGACGCGACGCTTCGCACCTTCGATCTCACGACCGGCGAGTCCGCGACGCACGGGGATACGTCGGATACGTTCGCCATGACAGTCTCGAACGGACACATCTATACGACCAGCGGCAACCTGGAAGACGCGGACGTCACCTTACATCGCGGAACTGTGGACGATCTGTCCGCCGACTGGACGGCTCCCCTGCAGGCGTGGGCCGGCTGGGAGGACCAGTATGCGGATCAGCTCGCAGTCGCCGACGGCACTGGGCGCTTCGATGTCGGCGGCGGCTTCTCGACATTCGATCCTGAGACGGGCGAGCAGATCTGGGCCTCCGACGTACTGGACGATTGCTTCTCCGGCGGCTACAGAACGCTCGGCGACGTCGTTATCGGCTCACGGCTGGACTGCGATTCCTACGAGCCGGTGGGCGGCATCGCCTACTCACGCACAGGAGACGTACTCGTCGAGTCGGCGAACCAGGTGCCGACGTACCTGACCATCGACGAGCCGACGGACGAATCCGTGCCCTTCGTTCTCGGTGACGCCGCCTATGACCGCACGACCGGCGAGAAGCGTTGGAGCAACGACAAGCTGATCGTCGATCGTCCCGCGGATGACTACAACGAAGCGAGCACGTACGGCGCGTTGCAGTCGGTGATCGGTGATGTCGGGATCCTGTCCGGCGAGTCGTCCATGATCGGACTCGACATGATCACGGGTGAAGAGCTGTGGGAAGCAGAGTCATTCTCGCCGGTCGGAACGGACGGTGACGTGATGATCGCAGTGCGCGAAAGCGATCTCGTGGCCGTCGATCTGCACTCCGGCGATGTGGTGTGGACCGCCCCTCTGGAGAATTTCAGGGAGGGCGAGCGTCTCAGCCCTGAAACTATGATCGGTGGAGAGGGCGGCGCTCAAATCCTGCAGTCAGGATCGGAGATCGTCAGTCTGGCCCCTCTTCCGAGCTGACTCGGCTCGCCGGTAGCGATTCGGCCATATCCCACCTTACGGTCACAAGGTTGGATATGGCCCGGTCGTATCCAACCTTGTCGACGGTGTCGGACGTCGATGCCACTCTCGGCAGTGCCTGGTTCCCACGGCACAGGACCCCACTCCCGCCGACGACCCTTGTCGTGACCACCAGTTGCGATCGGAGAGGATGTTCCCGATGCCACCACGTAGACGCTCCACCACGACTCGCACTGTGAGGGCCGGGCAGAGCAGCGCAGCCCGGAAGTTCGCCGGCACCGCGAAGAAGCCGACCAAGCGCCGCGCACCCGCGAAGAAGACCGCAGCTCCCGACCTCCGCGTGCCCGACGCCGGCGAGCGCGTGTGGGTGCTGGACGTTCCCTTCGAGGAACGCTCCGCAGCGAGTGCTGCGGGAGCGCGCTGGTACCCCGGCCCACGAGTGTTCGCGTACTACGGCACCGAGTTGCCCGAGTACCTGCAGCCGTACGAGTCCACCCCGTACAGCCTGCAGCGGTGGCTCGAGGACGACGCGAACGAGACGTGGCGACCGGAGACTGTCCGGCCCCGGTCGATGCAGCCACGGGAGACGCAGCTCGAGTCGGTGCGCCGCCAGCTCACCGCCCTCGATGAGGGCTTCCCCTACTTCGCGCAGATGGACTCGACGGGTCTGGGCAAGACACTGTCCGTCTGCGAAGCGGTGCGGCAGATGTCGGCTGCCGAGATCGGCACCGTGCTGGTCGTCGCGCCGAAGGGTGCGCTGCCGGGGTGGCGGCGCACCATCGCGGACAGTGAGGCCGACGTCGAGCCGTCCGACCGTAAACGGTGGCTCCTCATCACGTACCAGTCGACGAAGAAGCTGCTCTCGGTGCCGCCCGAGACCGATCTGGGTAAACGCAAACGGACACAGAACAAGCGGACCATCGCGCTCGGTGAACTCCGGTTCGAGATCGACGTCGTCATCGCCGACGAGTGCCATGCGCTGATGAACATCGAGTCCCAGCAGTCGCAGATTCTGTGGCGGTACCAGGAGGCCGCTCGGTCGGTCGTGTGGATGTCTGCCACGCCCGGCTATCAACCGCTGCACTTCGCCTACATGGCGCGCGCGATCGAGCAGTCACGCGGCGTCGAAATCGTGGGCGACGACGACCAGCTCGGTTACGCCCTCACCGTGAAGTGGGCCAACTTCCTCGAAGAGTCCGGCTTCGCGATCAAGGCCGGCAAGGCGTCGACAGGGCTGGCCACGTGGCGCTGGGAGCCGGAGGATGCTGCCCGTCGCGAGCGCGATATCGCCGCCGTGCACGGGTGGTTGTCGGGAGGTGCTGTGCCGTGGTCGATCTCGCGACCGTCCCCGCCCACACCACGTGAACCGCTCGGGCAAGAACTGACCGCCGCGCAGAAGCGGCTGTACAACTCCGCATGGGTCGACTATCGCAAGGAGGTCGGTCTGCCGATGTGGAAGGTGTCCGGCGGCAAACGGGTGCTGCAGAAGAATCCGAGTGTTCGCGCTGCAACGCTGCGGTTCCGCCAGAAGTGTTCGTACCTCCGCATTCCCGCGTCCGCCGACCAAGTGCGCACGTGGGTGAAGGCCGGCAACCAGGTGTTCGTGTCGATGTTCTACCGCGAGTCCGTCGCCGCTCTCGCCGACGACTTGCGCGAGAGCGGGCTTGCCGTTGCGGTGGTCGACGGAAGCATGAGCAGTCCGGAGCAGGAGGCCGAGATCCGGCGCTTCCAAACCGGGGACGCGACCGTCATCGTGTCGACCACAACGAGCGCCATCAACCTGCACACCAACGAGATGCTGCTGCCCGAAGGCACGACGTCCACGCTCGCGCCGCGGGTGACGCTGATCCACGACCCTCGGTGGACACCCATCGATATCCGCCAGATCGAGGGCCGCGCCAACCGCATCGACAAGGACCACAACCACACGACGTCCACCTGCTACTACGGCTACGCCGAGGGGACCGTCGAGGAGGAGATGGTGCTGACCGGAGTGGAGCGAATCGCCGACCTGGGATCGATCGTCGGTCAGGCCGATCTGATCGATCCGGAAGCGTTCCTGGCGGCTCGGGTTACTGCTGACAGCTAGTCATCATCCGGCAGTACATAGCTGTGGCAGATTGCTACACTAGGTGCACGACAACGAACGGAGCAGCTCATGGGTACGACGTCATCGCTACGGGTCGACGATGAACTGTATGCATCGGCGAAGCTGGTCGGCAGTGCGTCGAGCCGGAGCGCAGCCCAACAAATTGCACACTGGGCACTGGTCGGGCGTGAGATCGAGGCCTCACATCACATAGCCTCACGCGACATCGCCGGGGTATTGGCAGGTCGGCAGAACTACGACGCGCTCACCCCGCGAGAGCAGGCAGTCGTACGCGCGGAATGGTCCGAGCGAATCGACGCGATGTCAGAAGGCCTGGATCTGCGCAGCGAATTCGAGGCAGAAGGACGGGCCTTCGTCGAATGCGACGAAGACGGCGCTGTGATCGAGCATCGTCCCTGACGGAATGACCCGCGACCCGGTCCTGCACCTACTTGCCGGCCCGAACGGCGCCGGCAAGAGCACCTTCTTTGCTCGGGTGCTGGCACCCGTCACTCATCTTCCCTTCGTCAACGCCGACGAGATCGCTACCGAGAACTGGCCCGGTGACGAACAAGCGCACGCGTACGACGCATCGAGGTTGGCCGCCGAACAGCGGGTGGCCTTACTCGCACAGGCCGCGTCGTTCGTCACCGAGACAGTCTTCTCGCATCCGTCGAAGCTCGATCTGATCGAGACGGCGAACGAGGCCGGGTACCTCGTCACACTTCATATCGTCGCCATTCCGGTCGACCTGGCCGTAGCCCGCGTCGTCAACCGCGTCGAGATCGGCGGTCATTCCGTGCCCGAGGCAAAGGTCCGTCAGCGATACGTGCGCCTGTGGCCCTTGGTTCGATCCGCGATCGATGTCGTCGAGAATGCCCGCGTCTACGACAATACCAACGCAAGCAACCCCTTTCGCGTTATCGCTCGTTACGACCATGGTCGACTGGTTGGGGACCCGTCATGGCCGTCGTGGGCTCCCGCCGCACTGACGACCTGACACCTCAGCCACGCAGCGACATATGCAGACCATGCTCGGATGACGTGTGGATCGGATAGGCGTTGTCCGGGTGCGTCGTGTCCACCGCGGCGTCCGGGTACGCCTGAAGGAAGTCGTGCACGAACACCGCGATCATCGACGACGCGAACGACTTGCCAGGGCACGATCTCGGACCCTTGCCGAAGGGGATCACCAGCGGGGCGACGTGATCCGTCGCGTGGGCGTTCAGTATCCGGTTCGGATCGAATGTCGGACCGTGAACCGCGTGCGCGGCATGAATGTTCGGCATCACCAGCGTATTACGGTGCAGATCGACACTGCCGTCACCGAGCGCGATGCGGCAGTCGTCGATCACCCGCCCGTTGAACACGGACCCCGGGGTGTCGATGCGCAACGCTTCTATCACGCACGCGCGGACCACTGCAGAATCGCCCAACGACTCGACGGGGACAGCCGAGAAGGCGTCATTCCACTGCGTGTTGGCGGGATCGAGCAGATGCTTCAGCGTGGCGAGAATGGCCGTGCGCGTCGTGTCGACGCCGGCGATGAAGGACGTCGTGGTGTCGTCACGGACCATGGTCGACGAGAACCCCGAGATGCCGTGCAACCGCCTGATCTGGCCGGCGATGGTGTCGTCGAGCGGCGTATCCGCCAGAGCCGAGGCGTGCTGCAGAAGCGTCCGAGTGTTGGTCCGCATCCACCGTTGCTCCTGCGAGAACGTCCACCGTTGCAGCCGTGGCTCGACTCTCATGGCGTAGGTGTTCGCACAGCGTCGGAGCCGTAAGAAGTTGTCGTACATCGCATCCGCAAACGGCAGCGCCCCATGGGCGCCGCTCTCGTCGACGTAGTCGATCACCGTCGTCGCCGCGTCACCCCACACTGCTTCCGCCACAGCGGTCCGGACGCACTCGGTGACGATCGGCCGCAGGTCGATGCTGTCGTCGTCCGCACGAACATGCGTCGGCAGTGCGCGCGTCATCGCTGCACGGGCGGACCCGGCGCTCGTCGCCACGATCATGTTGCGTTTGCGGTCGCGGAAACGGGGCTGTTGCGCAGAGGAGAAGGTCAGCGCTTCGGGGCTCAGCTGTCCGAACGAATACTGCGCGGCGGTGTCACGATCGATATGCACACCGGCGATCTTCGGGTTGACGATCGCTTCGATGGCCCGGCGCGACACCGCGTACAGCTGCACTCGACTGCCACGCCAGGTACCGATGAAGTCGGACTCTCGATCGTCGACGAACAGGTAGTCGCGCGAGAGTTTCTTGCCGAACGCGTCGGACACTTTCTGTTCCGACGACAACGGCAACGGTCCGCCAATGAAACGGATTCCCTGCCGTTGGTAGCTGGCGCGCTGAGCGAACACCGACGCCACGCCACCACGCTCCTCGACAGGGCCGGCTCTGCCACGAACCGGACTCAGCGTGACAGTAGTACCCAGCAGGTCACTGCGCTTGGGATGGTTCACAACGAGTGACGGTCAACCTCACGGGACTGTCAGAAGGCCCAGTCCCGGAAACAATGTCTCGGAGAACGGCGCCGGGAACTGGCGGCTCTGCGTCACCACAACGGCGACCTGACCGGGTCCGGTATCTACAACGACGTCGAGCGGGAGCCCTCGGGCGCCGGCATTCGGATCGACAGCCGAGAGATCCTCGGAGGCCCAGTGGCGGAAGTCGACGGCGCCGGCCGCTCCCGTCGAGAGATTGCGCCACTGCACCGTCATCCACCGGTAGTTGTACTGGTAGTAGTACGGCTTGATGTCGGCGGCGGAGAACCGGACCGAGCCCGGTCTCTCCCCCACCGTCGCCTTGATCGGCGTGGTCTGGATGAGCCCGCCGGGCACGCTGACCGGGCCGATCTCCAGACCCGTCACGACGGGCACCTGCAAGATCGACGTCTGGGGTGCAGCGGATGCCGTTCCCGCGCCCACCCCCAGTAACACCGGGATCGCGAGTGCCAAGGCCACTGCCGCTCGACGCGTTGTCTGTCGCATGATCATCACTCTGGCACCGTCAGGCAGAAAAAGACCGATCGTTTTGTGACTGTTACCGAGTCTTGATGGCTCATCCCAATAGGGGGTGTACGAGATGGGGTCTGAAGCCGCCGGTCTCGAGCAGGCTTCGGGCGATGTAGTTGGTCAGGTTGCGGAACCCGAGTGCGGAGCCGCGCAGGTGTTCGAGCCGTCCGTTGAGCGAATCGGTCGGCCCGTTGCTGGTGCCGGGTCGTTCGAAGTAGGCGAGCACGTCGGCGGCTTGTTTCTTCAGGGTCCGGCCCAGGGTGGTGAGCTCGGTGAGCACCTTGGGGACGCCGGCGCTGAGGTCGGTGATCAGCTTCTCCATGAGCTCGCGGCCACGTTGCCGGTCCTCGTGGCGATAGGCGGCGATCATGCGCTGGTAGACACCCCAGGTCGCCTCGACCTCGACGTGAGCGTCATCAACGAACAGCGCGCGTAGCCTGTCGCTCTGCGTGTCGGCAAGCAGGTCCGCGCCGGTGTGCAGCGTGCGCCGCGACTTGTAGAGCGGGTCGTCCCTGAACCCACGGTGCCCGTGGATCGCGAGTTGGACCCGGCGCCGACACCTGTCGAGGGCGTCACCGGCCAGGCGCACGACGTGGAAGGGATCCATCATCGTGACCGCGTCCGGGATCTCCTCTGGCCTCCTCGTGATCGGCCCGTCGGGGATCGTCAACGTGGTGCGGGTGTCGAGGCGATCGGGTCCGACGGCTCGGCGGGGCGCGATCGTCTCGTGTGTTGGCGGACTACGGGAGCTTGGACGCGAGGACGTCGGCCGCCAGGATCTCGGGTGCTGCGCCGAGGAGGTGCTGGTTGGCCATCAGGGCTGCGACGATGGCGCCGTTGGCGTGGGCGTCGCGAGCGGCCTCGTCGGGGAATGCATCGAAGATCCAGAAGGTGTCGGCGTGGGTCCTAGCCGCGAACCAGACAATCGTTCCTACTTCTTCGTTGGCGAGTGCGACAGCGCCGGCGAGCAGATCGGCGAGCGCGTCGTGCTGTCCATCGGCCGCGACGATCTTGGCGACGAAGGCATACGGAAGTGATGCGGGTGTGGACATGAGGGGTTCTCCTTGAAGTCGGGGTTCTTCGTGGGGCGAGTTCAGCGTATGACGAGCGAGGGCCGGTGGGGAGTGGCGTATACGACAGTATTGCTATTGTTCGCGCCATGCGTATCGGACTGATCGCGATCGACGGCTGCTTCGGTTCGGCTGTCGCGTCGGTCATCGACATCGTGCGGGTGGCCGACGGAGCCCGCGGCGATGTCGACCCGCGGATCGACCCGATCGAACTCGCCATCCTCGGACCGAAACGGCGAGTGACCACGACGGCATCGATGACCCTGTCGGTAGACCACCCGCTGTCGGAGTCCGGAGAGTTCGACGTGGTCGTCGTCCCTGCGCTTGGAACCCTCACGGCCGCCGCTACCAACGACGCCCTCCAGAGCCGAGATGCACGTTCGGTCATCGCCTCACTCGGGCGCCTCGACGACGCGACCACCCGGATCGCCGCGGCGTGCACCGGCGTGTTCGCCGTCGCTGAGACTGGACGGATGCATCATCGGCGGGCGACGACCAGCTGGTTCTTGGGGCCGGAGTTCCTGAAGCGCTATCCGACCGTCGCCCTCGATCTCGACACCATGGTCGTGGTCGACGGGAACCTCGTCACCGCCGGCGCCGCGTTCGCCCACATCGACCTCGCGCTCTCACTCGTGCGATCGATCAGCCCCGACCTGGCCCAACATGTCGCCAAGCTCCTCATAATCGACGAGCGTCCGTCGCAGGCGGCCTTCGTCGCCTACGAACATCTCCGGCACGAGGACCCGATCGTCGTCGAGTTCGAACGCTTCGTGCGCGCCCGCCTGGACGAACCGTTCAACGTCGCCTTCGTCGCGCAGTCGCTCGGCACCAGCCGGCGCACCCTCGAACGACGAGTCCGTGCGGCGCTCAACCTCACTCCGCTCGGCTTCGTCCAACGGCTTCGCATCGAACGAGCTCGGCACCTCTCAGCAACCACGGACCTCACCTCCGCCGAGATCGCGCTACGGGTCGGCTACGCGAACGCCGAGACTCTGCGCTCCCTCCTGCGCAGGGAGCGACGCCGTTCCTGACCTATCGCCATGCCTGTAGCCGGTGTCCTAGCGCTCGGTTGGAACCACCTCTCAGCACGTCGCGTCGACGCTCCTGCGTCGCCCCTGGACGACCCACTCGACACGCCCGCAGCACAGGCCATGTGACGTGCCCCGGCTTCCCGGACGGTCGGGGTTGGGTGGCTGTGATGTCGCTGCGTTCTCGTCGAGGGGGTCAGCAGACCCGATCAGGGTCGATTGGGATGAGCCGCGAAGGCGGTCAGGTCAGGGCGGCCGAAGCCGGCCGGCGGGGTAGCGTCGGACACGTCGAGGTCTTTCGGATGGATGGCTTAGGAACCTCCATCGTCGGGAGACCTCGACGTCTATCTGCGGACCGACGCGCCCGGCCGACCTACACCGTCATCTGGGAAGAGCCGTCTTGATGTCTGCCGACCGCTTGCGGGCGACTGCTTGGATTGGAGTTCCCTGATGAAACAGCAGCGTCCACCCAGCATCTACCCTGCGCCACAACGAACTCCGGCGCGCATGCCGACCCTCATGCCAGGTCTCGTAGGTCACGTGAACTATGTCGTCGGCGATCCTCCGGCCGTTGAAGTTCGCGCTCTTGATGGGCTCGGACTCGGGCGCGTCGATCAGCGCCGCAATCATCTCGCGCCGCGTCCACAGCCGACCCGACGCGCCGATCTCCTCGAACGACGGGTCAAGCAGTCGGTCGAGTTCAGTTTGCGATGAGCGCGTCGCCGGATCGAGTAGTGCCTTCTCCAGACCGATCACGTGCTCGATCGCCATGTCTCTCATCACATGATCGTGGACTATCGACCCCGGTTTCCGGGGGCTGGATTCCACTATCAGGTCCTGTCGTACGCCGGCCGTACTCTCCGAGCACACGATCCTGGGGGGGACCTGATGAGTAAGAGCCAACGTAGGGCCAAGGCCGAAAAGCGCACCGCGCAAAGACGGCCGGCATTGTGCTGGCACGACGTGCTGAAACGTTTCGCCGAATGGTTGGTGAACTCGGGCTGCACCACAGACCCGTTGGCGGCATATTCGACGGCGATGGCAGTCGACCGATCCAGGCGCGAACACGACATCCTGGTCGCGGGATCCGACATACCACTGGAGTTGTTCGACACAGACGTGTACGCCGACGACTGCGGACACACACCGTGGTCACCCGACGACACTGTCGATGCGCTCGATCTCTTCGCGAGATTCTTTGTAGAAGAACGTGTTTCGACGACCCAGACAAACGACCTCGCGGAGATGGTCGGGGTTTCCCCGCCACGCATGGCACCGGTCCCGCGACGTCGCCCGGCACCCCTCGGTCCGACCACCCTGACGTCTCACGTCCGGCGGGTTGCTGCCTGGTGCGAAGACAACGGCAGCGTTCCCGACCCCTGCTTCGCACACCCGCGCTCGAGCAGGCAGCTTCGAGACGCCCTCGGCCCGACCGGTGAAGGCGACACCCTCAGCGAACTGCTGTCGACGGTGACGTACCAGGTGGTTATCGCGACCGCGTTGGGAGTGGGCGTCCTGCGCAACGAGGATCGAACACTTCGAGCAGGAGACGCGTTCGATCACTGGCTCTCGGCACCGAGCGAGGAGTGGCGACGCCGAAGTCTCATCGAGGCTTACATCGCGTGCTTGGAACCCGTTGTCGCACTGAACGCCTCGCCGCAGCGGGAGATAGCCGCAGCCTGCGCGGCGCTGTGGTTCATCCTCGTCCGCTCCCTGGTCGACGACCCAGCCCATGACGGCGAAGCTTTCGACGCGGGCATCGACACCGACATCGAGAAAGTCAGCGCGTGGGTGTTCGTGCGACTGGCAACCATGGTCGACCTCGGACTGATCGTCCCGGTGAACGGACAGTTCTGTGTTCCGGACTCTCACGCGCCGGCACTTATCGAGGCGCTCGATCGTCGTCGTCTCGACACGTCGACGCCGGCGGATCTCGAGCGTCGATCCTGATCGTGGACATCAGACCCCGGATTCCGGGGCCCAAAGTCCACAGACAACTCTGGCCCATGCACGACGCGCGTGCATGGGCCAGATGGTCGAGAACTACGTGGTCGCAGACTCCAACGCATCGTTGAACGTCTTGCTCGGACGCATGATCGAGGTCGCCTTCTCGGGATCCGGGTAGTAGTACCCGCCGATGTCGACGGGCTCACCCTGCGCGTCGCCGAGCTCCTTGACGATGGCCTCTTCCTGATCGGCCAGCGTCTTGGCGAGCGGCGCGAAGTGCTTCGCCAGCTCCTCGTCCTCGGTCTGGTTCGCCAGCTCCTGCGCCCAGAACTTGGCCAGGTAGAACTGGCTGCCGCGGTTGTCGAGCTCGCCGGTGGTGCGCGACGGGCCCTTGTTCTCCTCGAGCAGCTTGCCGGTCGCGGCGTCGAGGGCCTTGCCCAGGACGTTCGCCTTGCCGCCGGTCTTCTTGCCCAGGTCTTCGAGGCTCACGGCCAGCGCGAGGAACTCACCGAGCGAGTCCCAGCGGAGGTGGTTCTCCTCGATGAGCTGCTTGACATGCTTCGGCGCGGAACCGCCGGCACCCGTCTCGTACAGTCCGCCGCCAGCCATCAAGGGAACGATGGAGAGCATCTTGGCGCTGGTGCCGAGCTCGAGGATCGGGAACAGGTCCGTGAGGTAGTCGCGGAGGATGTTGCCGGTCGCGGAGATGGTGTCCAGACCGCGGACGACGCGCTCGAGCGTGTACCGCATCGCGCGGACCTGCGACATGATCTGGATGTCGAGGCCCTCGGTGTCGTGATCCTTCAGGTACGTGCGCACCTTCTTGATCAGCTCGTTCTCGTGGGGGCGGTACGGGTCGAGCCAGAAGAGCACCGGCATCCCGGAGTCACGCGCACGGTTCACGGCGAGCTTGACCCAGTCCTGGATCGGCGCATCCTTGACGATGCAGAGGCGCCAGATGTCGCCCTTCTCCACGTTCTGCGTGAGCATGACCTCGCCGGTCGCCACGTCGACGATGTTCGCGACGGCGTCCTCTTCGATCTCGAACGTCTTGTCGTGGGAGCCGTACTCCTCGGCCTTCTGCGCCATGAGGCCGACATTGGGAACGGTGCCCATGGTCGTCGGGTCGAACTGGCCGTTCGTCTTACAGAAGTTCACCATCTCCTGGTAGATGCGGGAGAAGGTCGACTCCGGGTTGACGGCCTTGGTGTCCTTGGGACGACCGTCGGCTCCCCACATCTTGCCGCCGGCGCGAATCATCGCGGGCATGGAGGCGTCGACGATGACGTCGCTGGGCGAGTGGAAGTTCGAGATGCCGCGTGCCGAGTCGACCATGGCCAGCTCGGGCCGGTGCTCGTGGCACTTGTGCAGATCCTCGACGATCTCGTCGCGCTTCGACGCCGGGAGGGTGTCGATCTTACTGTAGAGATCGGAGAGGCCGTTGTTGACGTTGACGCCGAGCTCTTCGAACAGCTCGTTGTGCTTGGCGAAGGCATCCTTGTAGAAGACGCGCACCGCGTGACCGAAGACGATGGGGTGCGAGACCCGCATCATCGTGGCCTTGACGTGCAGGGAGAACATGACGCCGGTCTCGTAGGCGTCCTGCATCTGCTCTTCGTAGAACTTGTCCAGCGCCTTGGCGCTCATGAACATGCTGTCGATGACGTCGCCGTCGGTCAGCGAGACCTTCGGCTTCAGGACGACGGTCTTGCCGCTCTTCGTCTCGAGCTCCATCCGCACGTCGCGGTCGCCCTCGACGGTCATCGACTTCTCACCGTGGTAGAAATCGCCCTCGCGCATGTGCGCGACATGCGTGCGCGACGCCGGCGACCACTCGGTCATGCTGTGCGGGTGCTTGCGCGCGTACTCCTTCACGGCCTTCGGCGCGCGGCGGTCGGAGTTGCCCTCACGGAGAACCGGGTTGACGGCGCTACCTAGGCACTTGGTGTAGCGGTCGCGGATCTCCCGCTCCTCGTCCGTCTTCGGGTTGCCCGGGAAGTCGGGGATCTTGTAGCCCTTGTCCTGCAGTTCCTTGATCGCGGCGTGCAGCTGCGGTACCGAGGCACTGATGTTGGGGAGCTTGATGATGTTCGTGTCGGGCAGCTGGGTCAGCTTGCCCAGCTCGGCCAAGTTGTCCGGCACCCGCTGATCCTCGTCCAGGTAGTCAGGGAACTCGGCGAGGATGCGACTGGCAACGGAGATGTCGCTCGACTCCACCTCGATCCCGGCTGCGCTGGCGAAAGTGCGGATGACCGGCAGGAACGCGTGAGTCGCCAGCATGGGCGCCTCGTCGGTCAGGGTGTAGATGATGGTCGGCTTTTTCTCAGTCATTGCAGGTCTTGCCTCGTTTTCCGTCTGCTCGACGTCGTCTGTCCTTGTGGGCTCGGAGACAACTTTAGTCGTGCAGGGCTGTGTTGTGGCGACCCCGGTCCAGCGGGCTCGATGTGTCTCGAGACATAACCTGACCTGCGCCGACGATCTTCCACCGGAGGTCCGGGAGGCTACCGGTGAGTAACCTACCGTGACCGGCGGCGGAGGTCGGGCGCCGGTGACTCACAGCATTCGACTCAGGAACTGCTTCGTGCGTTCGTTGCGCGGATTGTCGAAGAACTCACTCGGCTCCGCATCCTCGACGATGCGCCCGTCGCTCATGAAGACCACGCGATCGGCAGCTGCTCGCGCGAACCCCATCTCGTGACTCACCACGACCATGGTCATCCCCTCGTCGCGCAGTCGCAGCATGACGTCGAGGACCTCCTTGACCATCTCGGGATCCAGCGCCGAGGTCGGCTCGTCGAACAGCATGACCTCGGGCTTCATCGCGAGCGCTCGCGCGATGGCCACCCGCTGCTGTTGACCGCCGGAGAGCTGAGACGGGTAGTTCTCACTCTTGTCACCAAGTCCGACGAGTGTGAGCAGCTCCTGAGCCTGCGCTCGCGCCTTGTCCTTGGGGGTTCCGAGCACGTGCCGTGGGCCGGCGGCCACGTTGTCGAGCGCCGTCATCATCGGGAACAGGTTGAAGTTCTGGAACACCATCCCCGTGTAGTGGCGCTGCCGGGCGATGTTCGCCTCGGACAGCGGTGTCCGCTTGCCGTCGTCGGAGAACCCCATCAGTTCCCCGCACACCCGGACCGTCCCCGACTCGATTGTCTCGAGGCAGTTGAGTGTGCGGAGCAACGTGCTCTTCCCGCTTCCCGACGGCCCGAGGAGAAGCACCACCTCGCCCTTGGCGACGCGGAAGTCGATGCCGTCGAGCACCACGAGATCGTTGAACGCCTTGGTCATGTCCTGAACGTCGATCATCGTCAGGTTCGCGATCGCCTGATCGGTCATCTGTTCACCGCCTCCGCGTCGATGACACTGTCGTCGAGCGCTGCCATGTCGGTTCTCCCTTTGCGGCGGTAGTTCCTGTCGTATCCACGTCCGGCTCGTACTTCCAGGCGCTTCTGGATCAGACCCCAGAGCGTGGTCAGCAGGAGGAAGTAGAGCGCTGCTGCGCACAGCCCCTCGAGCACCCTGAAGTTCACCTGGACCAGGAACTGCGTGCGGCGCAACAACTCCTGGACAGAGATCACCGAGACGAGCGTCGTCGTCTTCAGCAGGCCGTTGAAGCTGTTGCCGAGCGGAGGGATCATGACGCGCAGCGCCTGGGGCAGCACGACGACGCGGAACACCTTGGTCGGCGACATCCCCAGCGCACGTGCCGCTTCCGTCTGTCCCGTCGGGACGGACAGCAGTCCGGATCGCACGATCTCGGACAGGTAGGCAGCTTCGTTCAGCACCAGTCCGAGCAGCGCCGCCTCGATGACTCCGAGCTTGATGCCGACCTGGGGCAGCCCGGTGTAGATGATGACGAGTTGCACGAGCAGCGGGGTCCCTCGCATCAGCCAGACATAGAACCCCGATACCGCACGAAACGGCAGGAACTTCGACGACCGGGCGACCGCGACGACCACCGCCAACACCAGCCCCAGGATCATGCTGACCACGGTGAGCCAGATGGTCACCCAGGCGCCCTCCAGCAGCTGCGTACTGGTGAGGATGGAGAAGAACGCGTCCCACGACCACATGTCGGAGCCTCTCAGCTCTCGAGCAGGCCGGTGCTGACGGCGATGTCACCCTCGTACCCGCTGACGTCGTACTGCTCGAACAGGTCCGGCAGGTAGCCGTCGTCGCGCATCTCGGACAGGACGCGAGCGACCTCACCGGCGGACTTGCTGCCCTTCGCGAAGCCCATGGCGAGGGGCGCCTCGTTGATGCCACCGATGGCGGTCTCGAAGCGGCCGTCCTCCTGGTAGAACGAGGTGACCGACTCGACGATCGACGTTCCGTCGAGCTGTCCTGCCGAGAGTGCTTGATAGGCATCGGCATTCGTCTTGAACGTCTGCACGGTCAGCGGTGCCTTGCCCTCTGTCGCGAACTGTTCGGACAGCGCGGTGAGAGTGTCGAATTCGTATCCGGGCGCTTCCACACCGACCGTCTTGCCGGCGAGATCGTCCACCGTGCTGATGCCCTCGGGATTGCCCGACGGAACCGAGATCGACACGGCCTGAACCTCGTACGGCACCAGATCGATGGTCTCGGCGCGCTCGGGTGTGTAGAACATGCCGGTGTCGATCATGTCCCACCGACCACTCTGCACCCCGGGGATCTGAGCCTCGAACTCGATGTTGACGAACTTCGGCGTCAGGCAGAGTCGCTTGGCGATTTCTTTGCCGAGGTCGACCCGCATGCCGATCACTTCTCCGTCGGCGTCGACGTACTGCATGGGCGGGAGGGTGGCATTCGTGGCCATGGTCAGCGAGCCCTCCTCGGCGAGATCGGCTGCGCCGAGAGTCGGCGTGCAGTCCGTCGGCGCGGCATCCTGCTCCGACGAGGAGCCGCACCCGACGAGGCCGAGGGTCAGGACGCCGGCGGCGGCAATTCCGATGAGCGTGCGCATAGGAGAGACCTTTCGGTGTCGACTGCTGTTCGCAGCGACTGTCTGGATCGGGATGATCGACCTCGATGGGATCGATTGCATGAACCATCGCAGAGTTCCCTCGAACACGTCAACGTGGTTAACACGGACGACACGTGTTTCAACGAAAGTTAACGTCGGCCCTCGTGAATCACGAGTTCACGACAGGCGCACACGACGCGCGCTCGACCAATCGGGCGCCGATCCGGTACGTGCGGCCGTCCGGCTTCGACGGCTCGCTCATCTGCTGGAACAGGAGATCCATCGCGACGTTGGCGAGCTGTGAGGCACCGTTGTCGACGACGGTCACGGCCGGGTGCCACAACGAGAGCCACGGCATGTCCTCATGGCAGATCAGCGACAGGTCGCTGGGCACCGACACGCCTCGTCCGACGAGTGTCGGCAGAATCCCAAACACGGCCTCGTGGTTCGCCGCGTAGAGCGCGGTCATGCCGGACGGCTCGTCGAGCAGCGAATCGACCGCTGCGACACCGAATTCCGTGGTGAACGGCCCTTTCCGGACCAGCGACGGGTCGACCTCGATGCCGTGGTCCGCCAGTGCCGAGCGGTAGCCCTCGAACCGCTCCCGGCCGGAGGTGGCGTCCTCGAGACCGCCGATGTAGCCGATGCGTCGGTGACCCAGGTCGAGGAGATGCGCCGTCGCATCGCGCGCGCCGTCCAGGTCGTCGGCAAGGACGGTGGGTGCGGCGCTCCCACGGACAGACCTGATCACGTTCACCACAGCCCGGCCCTGGGCCAGCAGAGCATTGGATTCGACTGCGCTGCGACCACTCCCGATGACGATGGTCCCATCGACTCCGTGGTCTCCGAGCATCGCGAGCACGTCTCGCTCGCGGGCCGGGTCCGCATCGGTGATGCACAGCAGAACCTGAAAGCCGTTGTCCGAGCACCTCTTGTGGACGACTTCGGCCACGGTGTGGAACGTCGCATTGAGGAGGTTGTTCATCACGAGACCGACCAGATGCGACTTGTTGGAGCGCAGCGCACTCGCGGCCCTGTTGGGCCGGTACCCCAGCGTTCGGGCCGCCTCCTCGACGGTCCGTCGGGTATCGGCCGAGATCAGCGTCGACCCGCTCAAGGCCCGGGAAGCCGTGCTGCGCGAGACTCCTGCGGCAGCAGCCACGTCAGCCAGAGTGACCGTCATCGACCCTCACCTCCCCTCGTCGCCGATCGTGCACAGACTCTCCCACGCCGAGCCTCGCTCGTTACAAGTGCGTTTCCGGCTTGACGATGTGTCTTCACCGACGGCAGTCTATGCAATCGATCCCACCGATTCGACCCAGTCCGGCTTCCACGCCGCACGAAAGGTATTCATGAACCGCGATGACGTCGCCTGGTCCGGCTACTGGCCCGCAGCACCCACCCCGTTCACCGCCGGCGGCGCAGTCGACACGGATGCCCTGGCCTCTCTCATGAACCTGTACGCCGACCACGAGGTGGACGGCGTTCTCGTCAACGGCAGCACCGGCGAGTGGTTCAGCCAGAGTGACGCCGAGCGGCGCACCGTCGCCGATGTCGCCATTGACGCGGTCCGCGGACGCTTCCCCGTCGTCATCGGCGTCAGCGCCTACACCGCACGCAACTCCGCAGCACTCGCGCGGCATGCCGAGTCGTCAGGCGCCGACGGCGTGCTGGCCACACCTCCGCCCTACGTTCATCCGTCGAAGGACGAACTGCTCGCCTTCTACCGATCCGTCAGCACCGCAACGGCATTGCCGTTCATGGTCTACAACTGGCCGCGTGGAGTCGCTGTCGACATGGGCACTCTGCCCGGGCTGTTCACCGAGCTCGCAGCCCTCGACAACGTGGTGGCCGTCAAGGACAGCACCGGCAATTGGCTCTCCATGCTCGACACCGTCGAAGCGGTGGCGGGCACGGTCCGAGTCTTCGGCAGCTTCCTTCACCACCGCGGACTCGCAGCGTTGCTGGATCTGGGTGGCGACGGGAACATCGACGGCGGCGGAGTGGGCGCACCCTTCGCCGTGCCGTTCTACCGTGCCGTCGCTGCGCGCGACGCGGTCGCCGCGCGGTCCTGGGCCGACAGGTACCGCGCGCTGTCCGGACGTCTGATCAACCCCGACTACAGCGGCGTCTACGCCTCTCCAATTCCCCAGCTCAAGGCCGTCATGAACTTGCTCGAACAGCCCGGCGGCAGCGTGCGCGAACCGCTGTTGCCCGTGACGGACCCGACGACGCTGGACCACCTGGCGCGGATCGTCGAGGACTCGGGAATCGCCGAGGCATCCCGGACAGCAGGAGTGGGCAGTGCAGTCTGACGTCGACGTGGTCGTCGTCGGAGCCGGCATCGTCGGCGCTGCGACGGCCCTGGCACTGACGAGGTCCGGCGCTCGCGTCGTCGTGCTCGACCGGTCCGCACCCAACACCGGTGGCTCCGGGACAACCGCGGGCAACCTCCACATCCAAACGATTCACACTCGACGTCCCGGCCAGGGTGCGGCCGTGGATGTCCGACGACTCCTCCCGCTGCAGCACCGCACCAGCTCGCTGTGGAACGACCTTGCCGACAGCGTTCCCGGTCTCGGCCTCAACCGCTGCGGTGGATACATGGTCGCCGAGACGGACGAGCAGGTACAGGCACTCGAGACCAAACACGACTGGGAACGCATAGCGGGAATTCCCACCGAGGTGCTGACCGGATCCGAGGCACGCCGGTTGTTGCCGGCTCTGGGACCCAGCATTCAAGCGGCGACCTGGTGTCCCCTCGACGGATTCGCGGAGCCTGACCTCGCGGGGCCCGCAACACTACGTCAGGCCGAGGCCGAGGGTGCCGTCCTGCGGTCGCACTCTCCCGTCACGGGTGTGGAACGAATCGGCGACCTGTGGACGGTGACGACTCCCGACTCCACGTGGGTCGCACCCACCGTGATCGACGTCGCCGGTCCGTGGATGGCCGGTATCGCGTCGATGGCCGGCATCTCGTTGGACCTTCGGCCGACGTCACTGCAGATGCACGCACTCGCCGCACCCCCGCACACCCTCGACGTCCTCGTGCAGCACGTCGGTGAGGGCATGTCGATCAAGCAGGACAGGCGGGGTCGCCTCGTGCTCGGCGGTGGGTGGCCGGCCGGCACGTTCCACGACACCGACGCTGCGTCGTCCCTGCCCGAGAGCACCACCGGAAATCTCGCACAGGTCGAGCGACTGCTCCCCTCCCTCGCGGCGCTCCCCCTCGTCGACACGTGGACCGGCCCGGTACTGACGACGCCCGACGAGATGCCGGTCATCGGTGCCGTCGACGGCGCACCGGGGTTCTACGTCGCCGGCGGCACCTATTCGTTCACATTCGCGCCGCTCTGGGCGCAACTGCTCACCTCGATGGTGCACGGACGAGTGCCGGACATCGACGTCAGCGAATTCTCACCGGCTCGACTCACCTCGTTCGCGGAACACGGAAGGTAGGCACCCATGGCACTGGTCACGATGTTCGTCAACGGACAGGCGATGTCCGGAGGAACGCTCAACGACGCCCTTCACCGAGCGCGACTGCTCGGCCCGGCGGTCACCGCACCGAAGTACCAGTTCTTTTCCGTGCGAGACGAATTCCCCGGACTGCACCCCGTGGCCTCCGGCGGTCACGCCGTACCCGGTGAGCTGTACGAGGTGGAGTACGACGTTCTCCGAGAAGAACTCCTTCCTCGCGAACCCGAGGAGCTGGAACTCGGCGTCATCGAGCTCGCCGACGGGGGTGGATCCCTCTCGATGCGCATGCGATGTGAGGCGCTCGACCGCTCGGATGTCACCGACATCAGTGAGCTCGGCGGGTGGCTCGCATACCGGGCGACGCTGCGATGAAGGTGATCAGAGGAGGAACCCTCGTCGAGTCGAACTGGCACGGGCCTGCCGATCTTCTCATCGACGACGGCACGATCATGGCCGTTCTTGCTCCCGGCGCCGACGTGGACCCAGCAGCGGAGGTCGTCGACGCCACCGGAAAGTTGGTCATGCCCGGCGGCGTCGACCCGCACTGCCACGTCGGCTTCACGTCGGGCGAGTTCACGTCGCTCGACTCGTACCGCGAGTGCACGACGGCGGCTGTGTTCGGCGGCACCACGACGATCGTCGATTTCGCGATCCCGCGGCCCGGTCAGTCCCCGCTCGATGCCGCGGAGCAGCAGCGGCAGAAGGCGACCGACGGCCTGTGCGACTCGGCCCTGCACGCGTGCGTCGTCGACTGGGACGACACGACCGCGGACCAGCTGGCCACGATGGCGCAGGACGGCATCCGCACTGTGAAGATGTTCACGACATACGCCGGCGAGACCATGGCGAACGAGCACACCATCCTCAAGACCATGCAGACCACTCGCGATCTGGGCGGAATGGTCATCATCCATTGCGAGTCGGACGCCATCGTCACGGATTCGCAGACGACGGCGGCCGCCACCGCGGGCATCGACGCGGCCCACATGTCGATGACGCGACCCGAGATCGCCGAGACGGCAGCCGTCGCCGCCATTTTGGCGATCGCGGAGTCTCAGGACGCGCCCGTCTACTTCGTGCACCAGTCCTCGGCGGCGGCAGTCGAGCTGGTGGCGGATGCGCGCACCCGAGGACTCGTCGCCTTCACGGAGTCGGTGGCGCACCACCTGATTCTGGACGACAGCGCTTACGGCGGCGAGAACCCCGAACGGTTCGTGTGCTGCCCACCGCTCAGGTCGGCAGACGCAGTCGAGGAACTGGGGCAGCACCTGTTCACAGGCCACATCACCACCATCGGATCCGACCACTGCTGCTACGACACGGCGCAGAAGGAGGTCCACAGCCACGATGTCCGCCACATGCCCAACGGGCTACCGGGAGTGGAGACCAGGCTGCCGGTCATCTTCTCGCGCTACGTGCGCGACTCGAACCTGACCGCCAGCAGGTTCGTCGAGCTCTCGTCGACGAATCCCGCCAAGACCAACGGGCTCTTCCCCCGCAAGGGAACGCTGATGCCCGGCGCCGACGCGGACATCGCACTGTGGGACCCGGACGTCGAATGGACCGTCGACGTCGATGCTCTCCACATGGCCACCGACTACACGCCGTATCAGGACATGACGCTTCGAGGGAAGCCCGTCACCGTGCTCGTCGGAGGAACCATCGTCGTCCAGGACGGGGAGCTGGTCGACGGGACGCCGAGGGGTCGGCACCTGCAGGCTGCCCCGCTCGACTTCGAGGGCGGGCGGCGGACGCAGGTCTGACTTCCCGGTCTCGATGTCCCCGGCGCAGTGGGGTGAGGAAGCAAGACGCCGGGGAATGCGCCAGACTTCCACCGTGTCGACGACCGACAAAGCACGCGTCCCCCGTTCCGGCATCGTCGGCGGCACGTTCGCCTTGCTCGGCGCCCTCTACTTCGCGCAGGGGTTGCCCTTCGGCTTCTTCACCCAGGCACTGCCCGTGGTGTTGCGGCGGTCCGGCTACTCCCTGGTCGCGATCAGCGCGAGCGGAGTGCTGTTCGCGCCATGGGCACTGAAATTCCTCTGGGCGCCCTATGTCGACAGGTACGGAAGTCGACGACGGTGGCTCCTCTCCCTCCAACTCGGCGCGGCGGCAGTGGCGTTGATCCTGGCCTGCCTCGACCTCACCTCCGGCCTGCAATGGCTGTTCGTCGGCATCGCGGTGGTGAACGTTCTGTCCGCGACGCAGGACGTCGTCACCGATGGGCTCGCCGTCCGGCTACTCGACGCACGCCACCGAGGTGTGGGCAACGGAATCCAACTCGGGGCGTACCGCATCGGAATGATCGTCGGCGGCGGCGTTCTGCTCTGGCTGTTCTCGTTCGCGGGATGGCGAGCCCTGTTCGTCGCGATGGCCGTGTTGATCGTCGCGTCCACGATCCCGGTCCTCCTGCTCCGCACCCAACTCGACAGGGCGGATGTGCGGCCGGTGGAGTCGACGACCGCCGTCCGCCTCGCAGGGACCTGGTGGGTTCGACTGCGCCGACCGGGTGTCCTAGCGTTCATCGGCCTGATCGCCGCCTACAAGTTCGGCAACTCGATGGGGTCGGCGCTCGTCGGTCCGTTCCTCTCCGACCTCGGGCTCTCCCTCGGACAGATCGCGCTCCTCGAAGGCGGAGTCGCCTCGGGCTCCGCGCTCGCCGGTGCTGCACTGGGCGCGTGGTACGCCACGCGCTTCGGCAGACGGCGTGCGTTGCTCGTCGCCGGCATCACGCAAACCCTGGCGCTCGGCTTCTATGTTGCCGCGGCACTCGACATCGGCGGGATTGCGCTCGTGGTGACCGCCAGCGTCAGCGAGCACGTCTTCGGCGGCGCCGCGACCGTCGTACTCTTCGCCCTCATGATGGACGCCTCCGAACGCGTCTACGCCGGAACCGATTACACCCTTCTCGCGTGCGCCGTCGTCTTCTCCCAGGGCATCGCCGGACTCGCTGCGGGCGTGGTGGGCCAGGCCATCGGCTACGCCGCGATGTTCGGGACAGGACTCGTCCTGTCCGGGCTGGGGTGCGCGCTCCTGCTCTGGGCGCTGAAGAGGGGCATCGGACCGGTGCAGTTGGGCGAGTCGGGCGTCGTGGCCCCCGATCAGACCCGACCTCGGCAGCCGTAGTGTCGAACCATGGCGGTGCGCGCGGGTGTGGTGGTCACGGGTAGCGAAGTTCTGGCCGGGCGGGTCAGCGACCGCAACGGTCCCTGGGTGGCTCGGCAACTCCTGCAGATGGGAGTCGACGTCGCCCACCTGACAGTCTGCGGTGATCGGCCGGCCGACCTGACGGCACAGGTCCAGTTCCTCGCCGACCAGCACGTCGACCTCATCATCACGACCGGCGGCCTCGGCCCGACCGCGGACGACCTCACCGTCGAGACCGTCGCCGCGCTGTACGGCCGCGAGATGCACCTTGACGTCGAACTCGAAGGCCGCATTACCGCGATCGTCGAACGGTGGCGCAGCCGGCTTGGCAGCGTCGCCGACTCCGAGCCACTGCGAGCCGGCGTACGCAAGCAGGCGATGGTTCCCGCCGGAGCACAGTCCATTTCGCCGACGGGCACGGCACCGGGCGTGGCAATGGCCGACGATTCGAGGACCCTCCCCACGATCCTGATCCTTCCGGGACCGCCTTCCGAACTGCAGTCGATGTGGCCGGAAGCGATTGAAAGCGCACCCGTCGCCGCAGTGCTCGCGCGGAGGACGCCGGTCACCGAGGACACCATCCGGGCCTACGGACTGTCGGAGGCCGACCTCGCTGCGACCTTGCGCACCGCAGAGAGCTCGATTGCCGGGTTCGGCGATCTAGCGATCACGACCTGCCTGTCGCGCGGTGAACTCGAGATGGTCACCCGCTACGAGGATTCCGCGGCCGCCGCCTACTCCGACGTACTCGCACTCATCGAAGAACATCATGGCGCGCAGCTCTTCTCGACCGACGGATCCACCATCGACGACATCGTGGCGACTCGATCCGGTGGCCGCCGCATCGCGACGGCGGAATCATGCACCGGCGGCATGATCGCCGCACGGCTCACCGATCGGGCCGGCTCGTCGGCCTACGTGGTCGGCGGTGTGGTGTCGTACGCGAACGAGGTCAAGATCGGCTCACTCGACGTCCCTGCGGCCATGATCGAGGAGCACGGCGCCGTCAGTGAACCCGTCGCCGCTCGCATGGCCGAAGGAGCGCTGCACCGCGTCGGTGCCGACGTCGCCGTCTCGACCAGCGGTGTCGCGGGACCGGGCGGCGGTACGGAGAGCAAGCCCGTCGGCACCGTGTGCTTCGGCATCGCTGTTGCGGGCCGACCGACCGTCACGCGGACGTTGCGGCTACCCGGTGACCGCGCGAGTGTCCGGGCGCTCTCGGTCACCGTCGCGATGCACATGCTCGCGGACGCACTCGGCGACGCCTGAGCGTTGGATGGACACCACCCCTGCACTCCCCCGCTGGCAGTTCGCATCAGATGATCTCCTCACGCGATACGTCGTGGTCACCGACGAGGACATGCGCGGCTGGTCCATCCACACCCACCACGTAGACGGCACATCTGACACGGCGCCGTTCACCCGACACCCTGCCGTTGTCGACGACACCGGTCGAGTGTTCTTTCGCGACGACGGGCCGACGCAGGTGGGGGCCGCCGTCATCGATGCCGCAGCTTTGCTGATCAGTCTCGAAACGTCGACGGGCGTGCTGCTCGAGGTCGACCAGTGGGATGCGATGACCGCGTGGCTCGTCGAGTCGATGCAGGACGAACCCGCCGGGCTCGTCATCGATCTCGGACCCAACACCGACATCCCCGACGACGAGATCGACGACATCGAGCTCATCACGGCGCAGTTGCACCGCCTCGACGACGGGGTGGTGATGGTGCGCCGGTCGCGCCGCATCCTGCACACGCTCCGGTTCGCGGACCATTCGGTGCAGGGACTGGTTCTCGACAGATGGCACCACGACGGGCATTTCGACGACTGCACCGACGGGTACCTGTTCAGCCGCGATCTCGCGCTCGCGGCCGGGGCATGCGTTGCCTGGGTGCGCGACGCTGGTGGCGTGGAGGCCGCCGATCGGCTCGGGTGTTCGTTCGACTTCGCAGACGAGCTACCTCGACAGGCATGATGCCCTGCGGTCGACGCCTATCCATCTCTGCGCGCAGTCGAGGACCTGACGCTGACCGCGAGTCATCCACGTCCTGTGATGCGCAGTCCCCGCCACCCAGCCGCAGCGGACGCCAGGGCCCCGGCTGCTCCCCCGATCACCGGATAACTCCACCAGGGAACCGGAAGCGCGTTCCACCATCCAGAGCCGGCGTGGTCGAGCGTCAGGGTGGTCGAGTAGCTCCTCGTCATCTCGACACCGCGCAACGGCACGTAGGCGCCGTCGTAGATCACCTCACTCTGATCACGATAAAGCGCGAACCCCTCGACACCCAGGAATATCAAGCCGATCACGACGCCCGCAAGGGCGCCCCACAGAACGAGAATGCGCACGCAGCACCCTAACCGGCGTCACGCCGTGCGCGGCTTCTCTACGCCGCAGCGGTCGTACCTCGACGGTAGGAACGGCCTGAGTCAGCCCATGTGAACCGGGGTGTCGCCGGCCGGCAGGTCCGTCTTGCGGGCACGAACCAACACCAGCACGATCGGCGTGATCAGGATGACCATGATCGCCGCTGCCGCGAACGCGTGCGCGTATCCGGAGACCTCCGCGGAGAACATGTAGTCGATGGTGGAGTTGATGAAATTGCGGATCGGTTCCGGCAGGGCAGCGAGCTCGGAATCGGACGGCAGGGTCTGCGACGCCAGGGCCTCCGGGGGCACTCCGGCGGGCGTCACGGGCGCGATGTTCGACGACAGGTAGGACGACTTGGCGGACGTGTAGATCGTGGTGAAGACGGCGGTTCCCAAGGCGCCACCGATCTGCAGGGCCGCGTTGACGAGTGCGCTAGCAGCGCCGGCGTCGTGATCAGCGACCCCGATGAGGGCCACGTTCTGCATCGGCACCATGAGCAGACCCAGCCCGAGCCCGAGGAGCATCACTCCGGGAAGCACGTGCGTCCAGTACGAGGTGTCGACGCCGATCTGCGTGAGGAGGACCAGACCGACGGCCGAGATGACGGGCCCGGCAGCCATCAGCGGCTTCGGTCCCACGCGAGGCATCAATGCGGACGCTGCGGCAGCGGTGATCATGATGCCGCCGGTCATGGGGAGGGAGGCGACTCCGGCCACGACGGGGCTGAATCCGAGCACGATCTGGAAGTAGAAGGTCAGGTACAAGGTGCCGCCGAGAAGGGCGGCGCCGATGATGGCCGAACCGAGGTAGGCGGACCCACGGTCTCGATCCAGCAGGACGCCAAGCGGCAGAAGCGGATTGGCCGAGCGGGACTCGACGACGACGAACGCGGCCAGTAGAACGATGCCCAGCGCGATGAAGCTGAGAGTTGAGACGTTGGACCAGCCGTCTTCAGCCTCGGTGAACCCGTAAACCAGTGAGCCGAGCCCGAGGGCGACCAGGATCGCGCCGGGAACGTCGTACCGCGTGTCGCCCTCAGCCTTGCTCTCCTTGACCAACGGGATGGCGGCGGCGGCCGCGAAGATCGCGACGGGAACATTGACCAGCAGGCACCAGCGCCAGTTGGCGTACTCTGTGAGCACGCCGCCGAGCAGCAGGCCTACGGCAGCGCCACCACCGGCGATGGCACCGAAGACACCGAACGCCTTGGCTCGTTCCTTCTCGTCGGTGAACGTGGTGGTCAGGATGGCCAGCGCAGCGGGGGCGAGCAGGGCGGCGAAGACGCCCTGGCCGGCACGGGCGATGAAGAGCTGGTAGCCCTCCTGCGCCAGGCCACCGATGGCCGAGGCGATCGCGAATCCCGCCATGCCGACAAGGAAGGACCGCTTGCGGCCCCAGTAGTCAGCGATGCGGCCACCGAGCAACAGCAACGCACCGAACGCGAGCGCGTAGGCGGTGATGACCCACGCGCGGCTGCTGTCGCTGATGCCCAGGTCTTCCTGCGCCTGCGGCAGAGCGATGTTGACGATGGTCGCGTCCAGCACGATCGTCAGCTGAGTGATGGCGACGATGCACAGCACGAGCCAACGACGCTCGTAGTTCGGATTGGCGTCGTTCTCTGACGACACGATGTCGGGCGTGCTGGTCACGGGCGTGCCTCGGTCCTGGGAAAGGTAAGCGGTGGAATGTCTGTTCGACGATTCGAAAATGTACCGTCGCGGTCCGACACGGTCAAACGAACTAGTTGGTTGGCGTAGGATTCGGCCTGTGAAGTCGGACACCCCCATCTCCCCCGCCGCCCCTGACACGCGTGAACGAATCCTCGATGCCGCACGCCGCGAGTTCGCCGAGCACGGCCTCGCCGGCGCTCGCGTCGACCGGATCGCACTGGCGTCTCGCTCCAGCAAAGAGCGCCTGTACGCGTACTACGGCGACAAGGAGCGGCTGTTCGGCGCGGTACTGGACCTTGGTTTCCGGCGGTTCGTCGAGTCCGTGCACTTCACCCCACGCGATCTACCCGGGTACTCCATGGATGCCTTCACCCGCCTCGCGAGTGAGAAGGACGAGCACCGGATGCTGCTCTGGGCGCAGTTGCAGGGCCATCTCCCCGCGAGCGAACACGCCGAGGTGATGAGTGAGCGTGTTCGCGAGGTCGAGCAGGCTCAGCGCGACGGATACGTCGACTCCCATTGGAGTGCAGCCGATCTGATGACGTTGATTTTCGGTGTGCTGTTCAGCTGGTTCACCACACCGGACCTCGACCAGCGAGCCCATCGGCGGTGGGACGACGACGAGATCGCGCGGCATCGTCTCGTCGTCGGCGAGGCGGTCAGGCGATTGGCCGAGCCGCGGGTAGAACGGTGATCACCCCGATCGAAGGAGCCCCGTGACCGTGTCCGAGGAACGCCGCCTGATAGCTATTGCCGCAGTGGCCGGCGTCGCTCAAAACGCCATCGCGATCCCCTACGTCCGAGAGCACGGCACTCGCTCGGTGGCAGACTTCTTCGTCGGCAAGATCTATTCGACGGTGCCCGGAAAGTTCGCGATGGTCGATCTGATTCTCGTCGTCGTCGCGTTCCACGCGTGGGCGCTGCCCGAGTCGGGTCGACTCGGGATCCGCCGATGGTGGTGAGCAACGCTATTCATGACCTTCACCGTGGGGATAGGCACCGCGATCCCCTTCTTCCTCGCTGCACGGGCTCGGGCGTTGCGACTGGCGACCTGACGGGGTTCCCGCGCAGGTAGCCGTGCCCCGCTGCACAGCATTCCGCGTAGAAACTTGTTCTCGACAGACGACACCAACGACGCGCGTATCGACGACTGCACCGACGGGTGCCTGATGATCGCCTCGACCGCCCTTGCCGCGGGGTTGCCGCTGTACATAACCAACCCCGACGACTACATCCGACTGGGCAAGCTGCTGCAGGTTGTCCCCGTCGCGCGCCCGCGACTCCGCACGAGAGCAGGCAGTGACGGGTGGTCGACTCCTTGCTGCACAACCACGTTCACCCCATCGCCACGAGATCCCGGTACCTCTCCACCATCATCCCGATCACCTGATCCCCATCTGCCGCCCAGATCGCCGCGTTGAAGATCTCCACCTCCACGTCACCGCGGTAGCCGGCCTCTTCGACCCACCGCCCGATGGTGGCGAAGTCGATCACCCCGTCGCCCATCATCCCGCGGGACAGGAGGGGGTCGGCTTCCATCGGCACCAACCAGTCGCATACCTGGTACGAGCTAATGCGTCCTCGCTCCCCCGCCGTCTTGATCTGCGCCTCGAGGTCGGGGTCCCACCACACATGGAACGTGTCGACGACAACGCCCACCGCCTCCACCGGATGCGGCTGCGCCATGGCCAGTGCCTGACCCAGCGTCGAGATCACCGCTCGATCGGCAACGAACATCGGGTGCAACGGCTCCAACGCGATCCGCACACCTAGCTCCAACGCGTAGGGCACCAACGCGGCGAGCCGCTCGGACACCCGTGCCCGCGCACCGATGAGGTCGCGATCCGGGATCCCGCCCATCACCATCACAAGCTCGGGAGCCCCGAGCTCGGCCGCCTCGTCGAGTGCGCGACGGTTGTCGTCGAGCCCGTCGTCGTCGATGGCCGTGAGAAATCCACCGCGGCAGAGGGTCGACACCCGCAGTCCGGCATCGGAGATCATCTTCGCCGACTTCGTGACCCCGGCTTCCTGCACGCGGTCACGCCACGGCCCGATAGCACCGAGTCCCGCCCGCGCAGCACCCTCGACGGCCTCCTTCAAGGTCCAGTTGTTCACCGTCTTAGTGTTGAGAGACAGGCGCTCGAGACTCATGCCGACACCCCGTTCAGCTCCAGGTACACGCCCATCCGGTGCACGGCCAAGGCCGGGTCTGCCAGCAGCCCAGCACGATCCGCCAAGACGAACAACTGCGTCAGATGCTCCACACTGCGGCCCGACGCCAACCCGCCGACCATCGAGAAGCCGGGTTGCTTCCCGTTCAACCACGACAGGAACGCGATGCCCGTCTTGTAGTAGTAGGTGGGTGCCGCGAAGATGTGTCGGCCCAGTTCCTGCGTCGACCGCAGGATCTCCTCTGCCCGAGCCGTGTTGCCATGATCGAGCTCCTGCAACGCCGTGGACGCCGCGGGGTAGATACCGGCGAAGATACCGAGCAGCGCATCGGAGTGGTGCTCACCGTCGCCCATGATGAGCTCCGGGTAGTTGAAGTCGTCCCCCGTGTACAGACGCACTCCGTCGGGCAGGGCTGCGCGCAGGGCGATCTCGTGCTGAGCGTCCAGCAGCGACACCTTCACACCGTCGACCTTCGCAGCGTGTGCGTCGATCAGTCCACGGAACGTTGCGGTCGCCTCGTCCGCGGACGCGCTCCCCCAATAGCCCTCGAGCGCAGGGTCGAACATCGTTCCGAGCCAGTGCAACACGACGGGCTCGTCGACTTCGTCGAGCAGCGTCGAGTAGACGGACAGGTAGTCGTCGGGTGACGACGCCACCCGCGCCAGCGCACGCGAGGCCATGATGATGACCTTCGCGCCCGACTCCCGCACTACGGCGATCTGCTCGCGGTAGGCGTCAAGGACACGGGCGAGACCCTCCCGACCCGACGGCAGCGTCGTCAGGTCGAGCTGGTCCGTCCCGGCCCCGCAGGCAAGCAGGCCGCCGACCCGTGCGGCCTCGGCTCCCGATCGTCGGATCAACTCCGCGGTCGCGGCCCAGTCGAGGCCCATGCCGCGCTGCGCGGTGTCCATCGCATCGGCGACACCGAGGCCGTAGGACCACAGCTCGTGCCGATAGGCGAGGGTGGCGTCCCAGTCGATGTCGGCCGGTGCGCCCGGCGTGTTGTCGCCCGTCGCACGCGGAATGACATGTGCCGCTGCGTAGGCGATGCGCGAGGCGATTGGGGAGGTGGGCTTCGTCCACTCACCGGGCTCCCCCAGCTGATACGCGCCGTGGCCCGGCAGCGCGATAGTCAGGCGCGAGTCGACGGCGGTCACAGCGAGATCTCCGGCACGTCGAGGCGGCGACCCTCGGCGGAACTACGCAGGCCGAGTTCGGCCAGCTGGACACCGCGCGCGGCGGACAACAGGCCGTAGCGGTGGGGGCGCTCGGCGATCACGTCGCGCAGGAACTCCTCCCACTGCAGCTTGAAACCGTTGTCCAGATCGGCGTTGGCCGGGACGTCGAGCCACTGGTCGCGGAAGGGTTCGGTGACGGGCAGGTCGGGGTTCCACACCGGCTTGGGGGTGTGCGAGCGGTGCTGGGCGACGCAGTTGCGCAGACCCGCCACCGCGGAGCCGTGGGTGCCGTCCACCTGGAACTCGACCAGTTCGTCGCGGAACACCCGCACGGCCCACGACGAGTTGATCTGCGCAACAACACCGTTCTGCATCTCGAAGATGCCGTACGCGGCGTCGTCGGCGGTGGCGGCGTACTCGTTGCCCTGCTCGTCCCACCGCGTCGGGATGTGGGTGGTGGCCTTGGCGGTGACGGTCTCGACCTTGCCGAGGATGCCCTCGAGCACGTAATTCCAGTGACAGAACATATCGACGACGATGCCGCCGCCGTCCTCGGCGCGGTAGTTCCAGCTGGGCCGCTGCGCGGGCTGGCCGTCGCCCTCGAAGACCCAGTAGCCGAACTCGCCACGCAGGGAGAGGATGCGTCCGAAGAAGCCCTCGTCGACTAGTCGCTTCAGCTTCACCAGTCCGGGCAGGTAGAGCTTGTCGTGGACGACGCCGGCCGTGACGCCCGCGTTCTGTCCGATGCGCGCCAGTTCGATGGCCTGCGTCAGCGTCTCGGCCGTCGGCTTCTCGGTGAAGATGTGCTTGCCGGCCTTCATCGCTGACGACAGTGCGTCCGCGCGACGCGAGGTCACCTGGGCGTCGAAGTAGATGTCGATCGACGCATCGTCGATGACCGACTGGGCGTCGGTGGTGTACTCGGCGATGCCGTGCTGAGCGCAAAGTTCCTGCAGCTTCGCCTCGTTGCGACCGACGAGCACCGGCTCGACCTGGACGCGCGAACCGTCCGCGAGGAGCAACCCGCCGGCGTCGCGGATCGGGAGGATGGAGCGCAGAAGATGCTGACGGTAGCCCATGCGACCGGTGACGCCGTTCATGGCGATGCGCAGGGTTCGGGTGGGGTGAGACATCGAATGGCCTTTCTGACTGCTCGGCAGCCAGGTCTGAAGAGTGCACGACCGAGGGAGTCGAGGCGCGCGAGGGCCTCGGGAGACGGTGCGGCGGAAAGTCCTGCACGCGTCGAGGGGCAAGTCAGCTTCGGAATGCGCTTTCCAAGCTATGCTGTCGAAGTCGATCGGTCAACAGGCACCGGCAGACCGCAACGATTTCGTGGGGGTGGCGAGCATGGCGGCAGTGCGATTGCGTGACGTGGCAGCAGCGGCCGGCGTCTCCCAGGCCACGGCATCACGGGTACTCAACGGATCGTCGCGGGTACCCGGCGAGGGCGTCGCCGACCGAGTCCGCGCTGCCGCAGCCGATCTCGGCTACATCGCGAATGCCCAGGCCCAGGCTTTGGCGCGTTCGTCGACGGGGCTGATCGGCCTCGTCGTG
Organism: Rhodococcus sp. UNC23MFCrub1.1; assembly: GCF_000686025.1. Classification (GTDB taxonomy): domain Bacteria; phylum Actinomycetota; class Actinomycetes; order Mycobacteriales; family Mycobacteriaceae; genus Rhodococcoides. Next base: position 475,821 of record NZ_JMLQ01000002.1, on the reverse strand, counting down.
CACGACGTCGCCGACCCGTACTTCTCCTCCATCGTCCGCGGCGTGCAGAACGAGGCACGCGACGCCGGCAAACTCGTGCTGCTCGCAAGCACCGAGCGCGACTTCGCCATCGAGCGGCAGTCGGTGAGCACGTTCATCTCCCACCGTGCCGACGCCATCATCCTGGCCGGATCGCGGCAGAGCGGCGACCTCGATCGCGCCCTGGAACGCGAGTTCGAAGCGTATCGGGACAACGGTGGACGCGTCGTCGTCATCGGCCAGCCCATGCCGTTCGGAGCGGCCGTCGAACCCGAGAACCATTCTGCATCAGCCGCATTGGCCGAAGCACTGTACGAGCACGGCCACCGGCGGTTCGCGATCATCGGCGGCCCGGGCAACATCCGCACGTCTGCAGACCGTCGCAACGGATTCGTCGAAGCGCTGTGCTGCCACGGCATCACCCCGGAGATCGAGGTGGCCGGCGACTTCTCCCGCGACGGTGGATACAGCGCAGCCCGACGCCTCGCGGCAGCCTTGGAACTCACGCCCGGACACGGCACTCCCCCGTGCGTCTTCGCCGTCACCGACGTCATGGCCATCGGAGCCATCGCCGCGTTGCGTGAGCTGGGCCTGAGCGTTCCTGCCGACGTCTGCGTCGCGGGTTTCGACGACATTCCCACCCTGCGAGACCATGTCCCGAGCTTGTCGACGGTCGCGCTGTCTCTCGTCGACATCGGCGAGCGTGCCGTCCAGCTAGCGCTCGACCCATCGGACCGCGCCCTCGACGCGCACGAGTACGCGCCGGGAACGGTCGTCCTGCGCGCGAGCAGCGCCCTGAGCAGGTAGTTGTCCGTTTTCCTTGACACTGTGGGCGCGATCACATTAGATTCGGCCGCAGCTTCGGAAAGCGCATTCCAGCGGGAGTAGTCGGACCCGCACCACTACTAGCCTTAGGACTCCTCATGGCGGTAACAACGTCGGTCGAGGCCCCACTCGCTGCACCGTCGGCACCGCATCCCGCGCCGACGCGTCGTCGACGGTTTCCCTCGTTCCGCAACACCTGGTCCGGCTTGTGGCGGCCCCTTGCTCTCGTGGCTGCGCTCGTCGTCGCGTGGTGGGCGGTCACGACCACCGAACTGGTTGCGCCCTACATCCTTCCGTCCCCCGGTGACACCTGGTCGACGATGGTGGACAACGCGTCCTACCTCGCCGGCCACACCTGGGTGACCACCTACGAGACCATCGCGGGCTTCGTCATCGCCGGCCTGGTCGGCATCGCCGTCGCAGTGGTGATGATCTACTCATCGTCGATCGAGAAGACGATGTACCCGCTGATCCTCTTCGCTCAGGTCATCCCGAAGATCGCCATCGCGCCACTGTTCGTCGTGTGGCTCGGTTTCGGCGCCAGCCCCAAGATTCTGGTCGCTGTCCTCATGGCCTTCTTCCCCATCGTCATCGCCGGCATGGCTGGCCTGCGGTCCGTCGACCCGGAGATCCTCGAACTGACGTCCACGATGGGTGCGAGCAAGTGGAAGACGTTCTGCAAGGTGCGCTTTCCCGCCTCTCTCCCGCAGCTCATGTCCGGCCTCAAGATCGCGGCGACGCTCGCGGTGACAGGTGCGGTGGTCGGTGAGTTCGTCGGCGCCAACGAAGGACTCGGCTACGTGATCCTCCAGGCGAACGGAAACATCGACACCGCAATGCTGTTCGCCGCCCTCATCATCATGTCTCTGCTCGGCATCCTGCTGTTTCTCGTCATCGAGATCGCCGAGAAGTTCCTCATCCCCTGGCACGCATCGCGCCGCTCCACTGCGTCCGTCGGCGCAGTGTGACCCCGCTGCCTCACCCTCCACCTCCTCGAAAGAAGACTTCCATGAAGCTCAAGACTGCCCTCGTGGCTGCGGTAGCCGCGTCGCTCGCTCTCGCCGGATGTGGCGGCGGCGGTGGCGGTGCGGAGAAGGCTCCCGGCGCCGACGGCGAGACCACCGCGACGTCGCTGATGCTCAACTGGTACCCCTACGGCGAGCACGCACCGTTCTACTACGGCGTGCAGGAAGGGATCTTCGCCAAGCACGGCATCGACCTCACCATCACCGCCGGCCAGGGCTCGACCAAGACCGCGCAGGCCGCAGGCTCCAACCAGACCGACTTCGGCTGGGCCGACTCCGCCGCCGTCATGTCGAACATCGACAAGGGCGTGAAGGTGAAGAGCCTGGGCGTATTCCTACAGACGACGCCGTCGGCCGTCCAGGTCTACGCGGACGGTCCCATCCAGACCACCGCGGACCTCGCCGGCAAGACCATCGCGGTCTCCGCCGGTGACGCACCCACCACGACGTTCCCGATCTTCCTCGACCGCGCCGGCGTCCCCGAGGACCAGGTGCAGCAGCAGAGCCTCGACTCCGCGGGCAAGATCGCCGCGATGCTGTCCGGTCAGGTCGACGGCCTCATCGGCTTCGCACACGACCAGGGACCCAACATCGCGAACAAGTCGGGCCGCGAGATGCGCTACCTCCGCTACTCCGACGAGGGCCTGAACTTCTTCAGCAACGGCCTGATCGCCAACACCTCCACCATCGAGAGCTCCCCGGAACTGGTGCAGGCCATGGTCGACGCCACCACCGAGTCCTTCGAGGCCGCCATCGCCAACCCCGAAGAAGCCGTGAAGGCCATGGTGGGCAAGGACCCGCAGACCCCGCCGGAGTCGGTGCTGCTGCAGCAGTGGCAGGAGACCATCCCGCTGCTCACCACCGCCAACACCGAGGGCCAGGCACCGGGCGTCAACGCCGAGGAGGACTGGACCAACACCATCTCCATCCTCGGTGACGCCGGGCTGACGGAGGTCGGGGCCGAGCCGTCGAAGTACTGGGACTCCTCCTTCACCTCCAGCAAGGAATGAGCGACGACATGAGCGCCATCACCCACGAACGGCCCACCACCGTCACCGACACCGCCGTCTCGGTCGACAACCTCACCGTCCAGTTCTCCTCCAAGCGTGGCGACGTCACCGCGTTGTCCGACGTCGACCTCAAGGTCGGTAAGGGCGAGTTCGTCTCCATCGCCGGCCCGTCGGGTTGCGGCAAGTCCACATTGCTCAAGGTGGTCGCCGGTCTGACCGGCGCCTCCCGCGGCTCTGTCGAACTCGCCGGTCGCGAAGTGAAGGGACCGCAGCGCAATATCGGCTACGTCTTCCAGCGCGCCGCGTTGCTGGAATGGCGCACGGTCCGCAAGAACATCCTGCTCCAGGGCGAGATGCGCGGCATGAACAAGAAGGCCGCCGCGGCGAAGGCCGACCAACTGATCGAGATGACGGGCCTGACGGGCTTCGAGGGAGCACTCCCCCACGAGCTGTCCGGCGGCATGCAGCAACGCGTCTCCCTGTGCCGGGCTCTGCTGCACGAGCCCGAGGTACTGCTGATGGACGAGCCCTTCGGCGCTCTCGACGCCCTCACCCGCGAGAAGATGAACGTCGAACTCCACCGCATCTGGCGGGAGACCGGGACGACGGTCATGCTGGTCACCCACTCCGTCGCCGAGGCCGTCTACCTCGCCAACCGAGTGGTCGTCATGAGCCCGAGGCCGGGACGGATAGTGGACATCCTCGACGTGGACCTGCCGGCGCACCGGGAGTACAGCGCGACAATGGAGGAGCCGGAGTTCATCTCCGTGGCCAACACGGTGAGGGACCTGTTGGGGGCTACGACGGGGGCGGACTGAAACAGGCCGCCAGAAGGCCCGATGACAGGATCATCGGGCCTACTGACGTAGAGCCAGCGCATCGGACACAGGCGGCCCCGCCGAGGATGCAACGTCCTCCGTGATGCGATCCTTGGACGAGAGCCCCCCTATATCGCTAGCCCCCGATGAACGATGACGTGATAGTTGGCACGCCTGCGACGCGCTAGCTAGGTCCCGTTCGAGGACCCAATGGTCGGATACTGTCGATCCGCGGCCCGACGGACTTCCGCTGCACTTGGCAGCCCAGGATATGCCCCCACCCGCACGTTTATTCGTGCTGCCTTGGGGACTTCAACGTGACACTGCTACGGACTACTGCCGCCCGCATCTTAAGTGACGCGGATTCCGACTCACTCATCGAAAAGCTGCTCGAACAGATGCTGTTCGCGACCGGGCGCCGCGCAAGTGCGGCAGAACAACGATCGTGGGGGCGAAGTCTGCCCGTCTTGGCGCGCGATCTAGTCGGGGCGGGTCTCGGTGAGGTCGACATGCTCGTCGAGTACCACTTGCCTCTGACGTCGCAGCGTGCCGATGTCGTCCTTGCCGGTGTGCATCCGCAGTCAGGGCACCCGTCCTACGTGGTTGTCGAGTTGAAGCAATGGTCGTCCGCTCACAAGTACGAGGGTTCTCACGACCTATTCGAAGTGCCCGGAATGCCGGGTGGACCGAAGCTCCATCCCGCCGCCCAGGTACGGAATTATTGCGAGTACTTGGCAGACTTCGCCAAAGCGATCGAGCATCAGCCCGACGCGCTCGCTGGAATGGCCTACCTCCATAATGCTAGCGATCCGTCCAGCGTGAGCGACCTCCGTGCCTACCCCGTGTCCATGACCAGTCGGCTTTTCACCGCGGCTGACCATGCCGAAATGGTCGCATTTCTTCGCTCCCGGCTCTCTCCATCGATTCGAAGTGGAGCAGCCGCAGACACCCTGATGCGCACTGCGGTAGCACCGTCGCAACAACTACTCAAAGTTGCGGCAAACGAGGTCCGCGACAGACCACAATTCCATCTCCTCGGGAACCAGCAGCTTGCCGTCGACCTGGTGCTGCATAGCGTCGAACAAGCCCGGGCGGGTGACACCAAGAAAGTCGTTGTTGTCAGCGGAGGCCCCGGTAGCGGCAAAAGCGTAATCGCGCTCTCACTTCTTGGCGAACTCGCACGCCGCGGACGGACCGTCCTTCACGCCACAGGCTCAAGATCGTTTACGCAGACACTCCGCAAAGTGGCGGGACATCGCGCCCCGCGGGTGCAGAAAATGTTCAAGTACTTCAATCAATTCATGACCGCTGAGCGGAACAGTCTCGACGTGCTGATTCTCGACGAAGCACACCGCATCCGCGAAACTTCAGTCGACCGGTACACCAGAGCAGAACTCCGTTCGGAACGTCCCCAGATCGACGAATTGATAGCGGCAGCCCGCGTTCCGGTCTTCCTTCTCGACGAGAACCAGATTGTGCGCCCAGGGGAGATGGGATCTCTCGAACAGATCGAGCGCCATGTCGCTGGACTCGGATTCGAGGTACAGCACGTACAACTCGACGAACAATTTCGATGCGGCGGTAGCGAGAGGTATGTTCTCTGGGTCAAACGACTGCTCGGACTCGACGAGGGCGGGCCGATCAAGTGGGTACCCGACCCTCAGTTCGATGTGCGCGTTGCGGACAGCCCAGAAGAGATGGAAGACCTGCTGCGCCGCCGGCTTGAGGACGGCTACGGGGCAAGAATGACAGCGGGTTATTGCTGGCCCTGGAGCAACGCACGGGCGGACGGAACCCTCGTAGATGATGTGGAGATCGCAAGCTGGTCGCGTCCCTGGAATAGCAAAAGTGATCGTCGAATCGGAGACATACCACCAGCGCCATTGTGGGCAACCGAAGACGGCGGTTTCGAGCAGGTGGGGTGCGTCTACACTGCGCAGGGCTTCGAATACGACTGGAATGGGGTCATACTTGGCCAGGATCTCGTGTGGAGAGACGGCGCCTTCCGTACTAATCGCGACGCAAACCGTGATCCAGATTTCAAGAACCGGACTAGAATTACAGATGCCCGCTTCGACCTACTGGTGAGAAACGTCTACAAGGTCTTGATGACGCGTGGAATGGTGGGCACGATTATCTACTCGACAGACGAGGAGACCAGACGCATGCTGCGCGACATCGTCGGCGAGGCGAGAAAGCCAGCGGCTGGAATTGAGTGATCGAGCGCACCTCATGCTGAGAACAGTGCAGAATGCACCAGCCCGTTAGCTACCCTCGTCGGTACACGGATAGATAAAGATTTGTATTGATGCGTGAAACTGGCCGGTCGCGGGGTGAGTAGACCCCAGCGCAAAATCGGCTAGGGCTTCCAAAGCGCCTCGATGCTGTAGTAGCACACCTTCCGCAAGAACATCCTGCTCCAAGGTGAGATGCGCGGGATGAACAAGAAAGCTGCCGCGGCGAAGGCCGACCATCTGATCGAGATGACCGGCCTGACGGGCATCGAGGGCGCACTCCCCCACGAGCTGTCCGGCGGCATACAGCAACGCGTCTCCCTGTGCCGGGCGCTACTGCACGGGCCCGAGGTGCTGCTGATGGACAAGCCCTTCGGCGCCCTCGACGCCCTCACCCGCGAAAAGATGAACGTCGAACTGCACCGCATCTGGAAAGAGACCGGAACGACGGTCATGCTGGACACCCACTCCGTCGCCGAGGCCGTCTACCTCGCCAACCGCGTGGTGGGCATGAGCCCCAGGCCGGAGTTCATCAGCGTGGTCAACACGGTCAGGGATATGCGCGGGGTTCCGAGGGGGGACGGATTGAGATCTAGTCGTTGGAGGACATCCCATACTCGCGCTGCCTGGTTAGGAGCGGACCGAAGGAACGCGCTTGTATGCTATACCGCACGTGTCAGGCTGCTTTGTACGAGAATCGGCGTTGATCTGAGGAGGCTGTTGCGACCACGACCCGTTCTCTTTGTGATCCACCTTTATCTGTCTACGGCTGTGGCACCGTCAGTCGTTGTCTCGACAAGTGCTCGTTGTTCGACGTGGTACCACCTGTCCGCAGCGCGAGGCCAACGACTTCTGAGCCCCGACAGGGCTCGTCGCTCGTCTTCGTGCAGCCGCGTTCTCAGCTCGTCGCTTGCAACAGACTGATCGATGACCTGCGCCTCGACTGAACGAATCCGCTGCGCAATCTCGCCGCCGAATCCTGTCGCGTAATGACGCATGTACCGGCGAAAACTCGAGATGCCATGACTGTTCTTCTTGAACTCCGACTCCGCAAATTCGAACATGGCGGCTTGGAGGTGCCTGAAAACGAACTCCGATTCGTGGGATTGACCGTTCGCCCCGTAAACGTACAAACGGATGTTCCCGCCAGAAGGGTCACGCGAGAATGCGCCAACCATGTGACGTGCGTGCGCTATGTGCAGATACAGCCGGGTGGATGCGAACGCCCGCCCACCGTTGAGGACCACAGCTCGTTCGGTGACGGGAGAGGTAGTCGAGTCGCCGGCGACCTTCGACTCAAGATGCCGGACACTGCGGCGAACCAGCAGCGAAAGGGCGTCTTCGAGCCGAGGTGCGCCGTCGATGCGACCCCGCGAGGCGTACGCACTCAGCAGACGTCCCGCCTGGATCATGTCGGCGTCTGTTGAACTTGTCACCGGCAACGTGCCGTCCTCCGGCCATCAGTCCTCACTCGTGCCGCCCCCATGCTGTGTGGTCTACCACGGCGTGACCCGACGCACGGCGCAAGATCGCGTGTTGTAAGAGAGCGGCGCTCGCACGCATTGCACGGCAGCCGCGACACCAGCCTGCAGCTTTTCCGGTGTGACGTTCTGTCCGTCGCATGCATGGCTTGCGTACGCGGAGCTCATAAGATTCGAGCCGTCGGTGGCGATGCCTCGGCGACTGTGAAGCCGTCGGATTCATCAGGTACGACGCACCGCACTCCGAAGTCCGCAAGCAATCTGATTAAATCAGCAACTGGGGGAGCCGGAAGTAGAACCGCCAGCTCGGGCTCCTCGACGACGAAACGCCGGTAATCCTGCAGCTGTCCTAGAGCCATTCGCACTGCCTCGCGGGACGCCGCCGCCTTTGCTTCGTAGAGGACGTTGTTTGTCCGGTCGTAAAGATCTGCCAGAATGGGCGCGCTACTCGGCCCAGGCACCATCCGGTAGCTACTCACCTCGGAACCGCGTTTCGTCAGGTACCGCGCCAGCTGACCAACCAGTTCGGCCTCAGCGCGCGTAGCCGTTTTCCCGGCGAAACTGCTCACGTCGTAATGACGCACATGATCCCGCTGGAGCGGAATCGGACCTGATCGCCGTTCAGCCGACGTACTGCGACCACCGATCCATGGGTTTCCTTCTCGTTGCGCCAAGTCCGCCAAGTGCTTGGCCCACAGTTCTGCGAGCTCGGACGCGGACGGTTCCTTGATTCTCGTCCCGGACGCCTGAACCGGGAAGTGCTGATCAGGCAAGGAGGCATCTAGCGCTTCTGTCGGGATACGATCATCGTCATCGAGCATCACATCCCAAATCACATCGATGTAGTACGCGGTGCCTTCACCCACCCAATGATTGTCGGCGTGGACACCGTCCTCCGCGATGGTCGCACTGCCAATGAGTCCCCGGTTGCTACCAGTGCGGAGAAGGTAGATGCGGTCGCCTCGCACCGGATCGCCGTATCCTCCGCCGAAACTCCATCGCCCCGGTTCCACCAAGCCTGCCGCGGTGGATGCAATCAGAGACAAGCGGTCGGTCCTCGGCATACCCTCTTCGCTACCGTTCCACAGAACGAAGAAGCTCCTGTGATCTGCAGTCGTCACCGCAATCCAATCATCGTAGTTGAAAGCCTGTGTTGCGGCAGAACGCGCTCAAACGGCGTATCAACCCCACAGATGCTCGAATTTGGTGAATGCCAGCTTCTGATCGAAGTTGGTGATGTTGTCGGCAACGTCGAGGATGAGGCATGTTTCTTTGCCTCCGTTTCGAGTGCCACGGAGTCCTCGACCGACCATTTGCTGGTATATGTTTGCGCTGTACACGGGACGGGCAACGATCACAACACGAGTCGCGGGAGCATCAAATCCCTGCGACAACACACCGTAATTCGTGATCACCCGCACCTCGCCGCGCCGGAACTTCTCGATGCTTTGGCGTCGATCCCCCGCGGTGGTACCGGAATCGATCGCCACTGACCGTATGCGTCGTTCGTTCAGGCGAGCCGCGAGGACCTTGGCGTGATCGACAGACGTCGCGAACACGAGCACCGGCCAGCTCGGATCCAAAGCCTCAATTTCTTTCAGGAGATCTGAGTTTCGCCCTTCGTCACGCGCCAGTCGCTGCTCAGCACTCCGTGGCAGCATTCCGTTCATCTGCTCGGCCTGTCTGAGCTCATCGGGATACAACGACATGCGCGTGCCGCTCATCTGCCTGTGCTCGACGCGCGAAAGAACGCCCATGGCCTGCAACGACTCGATCGGATCGTCACCGAGGAGGCCCTTGTCGAGCCGGCGATCTCCGAAGCGCTGCACCAATCTGCGCGTCAGCTCGGAATCGTTCCGAAACGGCGTCGCCGTAAGCCCGATCAAAGGTCGACCTGTGACCCGGTGTGTCAATCCGAACAGCTCCAGAATCCCGGTGTACTCCTTCGAGATAGCGACGTGCGCTTCGTCCACGATTACGAGAGACGCGTCGCGAAGCCACTCGTACTCCTCCGAGCCCAGACACGAAGCGAGCTTCGCATCGGTTGCCACGACCAATTGGTTTCGTCCGGCAGAGGGCGTTGCTCTGTTCGACGACCACAATCGGTCGATTACGAGATCCTCTTCGGCTCCGACTTTCTCCCACACGAATTTCCAAGACTGTACGGCCTGTTCACACAATTCGGCAGTCTGTGCGATCCATACGATCGGCCCGCGCGGGGAGCCGTTCTGCCTGACCCAACGGATCACGCCCTCCGCAGCAACCCGTGTCTTTCCAGCGCCCGTGGGCAAACTCAGCATGGCACGTCCAGCAGGCCGTTCTTGCAACAAATTGACGAATCGCTCAGCGATCGACTCCTGGTACGAATGCAATGCGGGATAGTCGGTTGGTCCGGAAACTGCAATACGTGCAGGGGGCGCCTTTACCCGTGCACCGGCGAACGTGTCAGGGAACCCCATACGCGTCACGAAACGGAGGGCAGCGTGGCTTCCATCTAATCGCTGGGGCGCATCGGGTACGACGGATCTGATGACTGTCAAATACTCGCGCAACACTCGGTCGTCGTATGAGTTGTACGCCATCTCGGCGGCCCGTTCGGCAGAGACGTCGTCCGACGAGTCGGTATCATGGCCGTTCAACCCGGGAGGTAACCCATGCATCAATTCGGTACGGCCGATCAGGCGTGCCAACTTCCTGGTCACTGAATCAGCTTGGCGCACACTGTCCATCCGGCCGCGAACCTCACGATCCACCATTTGTTGACGGTGCTCCGCCACCACGCGCTCGCATCCCGACTTACCCAGGTCGAGTCCGAGCTCGTAGTCCACCAGGATTAGTTCCGCGAGATTGTCCAACCCCTCCGGCACCAGCAGGAGAGACCCGTCACAGGCACTGTGCAATGACTCGGCGCTCGTGCCGTTGGGCGTTCGGGACACTTCGTCGATCTGCTGACACCGCTGCACCTGGTATCCGCTGACGGTTGCACCGAACCTCACTCGGAGTTCTGGATGCAAGGACAGCAGGTCGGCGGGCGAGCCCGCTGGTACGTGGCGCAGCTCGCGGGCAATGACATCTGCCTTTTCGTACATCCCCCATTCGGTGACCATGTAGTCCGCCTGTTGCTGATCCTCGGCGCGATCCACGAGCAGCGCCGGATGCTTCTCTCGAATGAGCTCCTCGTAATCGGCCATGGTGCGTGCTATCGCGATGTCGCTGTCCGGTCTCATTTCCCAAACTCCACCGACACGGCACCGAACGGTGTCCGCGACATTCACGATGTCGGCCGCAACTCTGATGAGCAGGGCGTACGTTCGGCCCACGAACGAGTCATCCTCGCTCGCCTCGACGGCGGACAAAAGATCGGCCCACTTGGCGGCCGGCACGTCCCCAATTGCCCCCGGAATCTCAAGTCGCACAGCCAATGGATTCGATAGCTGTGCAACAGGCAGGTAGTCCGCGAATTCGCCCAGTTGCGGGCCTACCGCATCGGCGACCGGCAGTACGCCACGAGATGTTCTTACTGCGCCACGATCTCGGATCAGCCAGCAAATCGGCGACTGAACGTGAACCCTGGTGTTTCCCTGGCTGCCGATTTGTCGAGTCCAGGACCTCGGAACGTCATCCGGGCCCAACGTGTCCAGGAACCCGGCTCGGCCCTCCGGGCTCAGGCGGACGAACACGTCGAGTCTCCCCGCCATGGGAGCACCATCGTACTTAAGAGTTCCGAAATTGACTCGCCGCTCCGTCCGGTCCAGTCCGGCGCAGTAGTCCTCGTACATCGCTGTCTGATAGTCGACGAACCACTGATCCCGCACGGGCTTGGTGTTCTTCTCTGGCCGGTCCGATACACCAAGCGCCCTCAGCACAGACAGGTCGTCAGCGTGGAAGACAGTGTCGACTGCAATCCCGGGATCTCGAGACCCGTCGGCGGGGACAACAGGGCCGGGCAGAAGGCCGCCAGTGAAGGTGACCCAGGATCCTTGTACCGACCTCAACCGCAGCATCGAAGCATAGTCCGGCACCGCGCGTTGTATCAACGAGGTTTGAACGGCCCCTCCGGACGCACGCAGCAGCTCCCAAAAGCGTGCCCATGACTCGGGCGTGTAGTCGTCGAAACCTTGATCCAGTACGCCTCTGAAACGTCCCTCCGCGTCAGCCTCGCGGATTCCCAAGCCCTCAAGCAACTGAACCGTCGCGCTGTCGCCGGAGAGCAAACCATGGACGTAGATGAGGTCGTCAACGAGGCCGTCGTTGGAGGATCGTCGGTAAACTTGCCCCGGCGTGGCTGACACGAACGCCCCGCCCTCCACCATGACAACCCGGGCTTGCAGTGCCGCCGACCTCTGTTTGTCATCCAGAGCAGCGCCTTTGAGCAGGTGAGACAATAGCGCCAGCGCAGCACGGGAAGATTCTGCTGTCCTTCCCGTCACCAGCGCTTCCAGCCAGGTGGTGACGGTCTCGGGCTCGCGGTTTGGACTGGCATCGAGGATGTGCGACATCTTGCCGCGACGAAGCTTCGTCAGATCAACGCTCCGGTGAACCCAATCGATCGGTGCACCATCGAAAGCCGACCACATCTCGAGCGCTGAGTATGGCAAGCCGTCCGGCCGGATACGAAGATCTGATGGTCGCCGCAGGGTCCCACTCTGGTCAGGCAGCGACGGAGCGTCGGCCATCAACCTCCAAATCGAGCCCGTCAGTTCTTTGCATGCCCAGTTGGGCGACTCTTGCGTCCGGCCCGGTAAGAGCTGCAAGTACGCTGCGGGATCATCGTCCGCAACGAGATCTGTAAGCGACGCTACGACAAGTTCTGCTGCGACAGATAGCAATTCACGGTTGAGTTCACTGCTGTCGAGTAGGTTCTGTCGGTCCTCGTTGGTCTTCCATGCTGCGTTGACGACTCCACTGAGTGTCGTGGGGTACTTCGTCGGGAAGTACGACCAGAAGGTGCCTCGCCCGACAGGGACCGTGTAAACGTCGCGACCGGTCGATTTGTCGATCGAGTATGACGGCACGCCCCACGACACGTCGATAGTGGCCCGGTCGTGCAGTTCACCTGCTAGCGATCGGACTCGGTCAGACACCTCGTGCGCTCGAACGAACACGCGATAGGCGTCTTCAGCTGCGCGGTCTCCAGTTCGCGTCTGATGAACGACGACCTCGCCACGACCGCGCACTTCGCTCGTCATCGTTCGCCGCATTACGGGCATGAGCCTGCGGTCCTCGAGGACCACCTGACCGACATGAGGTGAGAACAGCAAGAAGAGATATGGGAATTCGCGGTTCGAACTCGACGGCGTGCCAGACCTGTCGATGTCACCGGCCAACACGTCTGCCGAGTTTTCTTTCAAAGGCAGTCGAACAACGGTGGTCGCCCACTTTGCGAGGTCGGACAGCACCGCATCACGGGCGCACTCTCGCGTCCAGTCCAGCGGCCGAGCCAGACGCAGCACCGGGGTGTCGCCGACAATGCCGACAGGCTGCTCTCCGCGCTCTTGTTGACCTTTTTTCACCGCGAGGTTGATCTCATCGCGTGCCCACTCACCATCGAAACCGAACGACCCGGTCACGCTGAAGAACTGCGGCGCGGTGCTGATGGAGAGCACCGACTTCACTCCCACGCCGAACCTGCCGATCTGTCCCGATCGCTTTTTCGACACCCCCATTCGCAAGATGGTGTCGGCTCCATCAGCGGTGATCGCAGCTCCTTCATTGGCGCAGTACAGCGCGGTGTCGGTGAGCACCACCTGAATGCGACCGCCGGAATGGTTCGGTTCACGCAGCTCGTCGGCGGCATTCTGGACCAGTTCGAAGACCTGCCTGTCGCCATATCCACCTTGGTGGATACGACGCTCCCCGTTCGCGTCCTCTTCGACCCGGCCAGGGTTGTAGGCGTATGTACCCAGTGCGAGTTCGGACAGTCGAACCACGGCGGCGAGCACTTCGCTCGATGGTGTGTCAGACAAGAGTCAACCTCCCGAGATCAAGGAAAGACGATCCCGACCACCGTCCAAACCTGGCTTACACCTCATGTCTACTAGGCGACAGCTGTGCCCGACGCAAAATTGTGGTTCGAACCCATGAATTCAGCTTCCGCAACCGCGCAAGACACCGACTTGCGAACAGTGCATGGGCAACTGCCGACTCTGAACCGGAGGTCCGAACCGCACGATCCGGTGGGGTCACCCACCTTCTTGACTCTGTTGAACGATTGCGTCGGTGCCAGTGTCTCCCGCAGGCTCGGCAAATCAGTGCGTGTCGCGCAGAAATTGGGATGCTTGCCTGTCGACCAGTCAACTCACCTACCGGTACCGTTCCAACCGCTGCGGATCCCACACCCGTTGCGCTAGCTGCGACATCAGTTCTCGACGCTCGAGCTGCTCACTCCGACCGAAAACGTCGTAGGGCCTGAACTTCAGACCCTCCCGCTCCATGAACTGGGAAAATTGTGGCTGATGGCGATACGCCGCCGATGTGAGGCTGGATGCCAACAGATTCTGCTTTGCGTAGTGTGGCGATTTTTCGTCGAACGGACGATCTTGGTAGCTCCTGTTGACGTCGGCCGGCAGCAGGAGCAACCCCCCTACGTTGTCACGCGCCGAATCGAAGTCAGCCTCCGATGAGAAATCGGAAGAATAGCGCCGATACTTGTCGGCCCAAATGTGTTCGATATCGAACGGGTTCCGAGTGCTTCGGTCGGTGTACCTATCGAAGATGTCTGGTCGCCCCGACTGCACGTCCACGAAGGAAGTCACGCGCGCAAGGAAGTGAAATATGTAGCGCCGGCTGAACTGGTTCAATCTGAGATCGGTTACGCCCAGTCTGCCCCGCGACTTCGCACCATCAAAACTCACATCGTCGTCCGCAAGCTTCTGCTTGAGTGTATCTATCAAATCGTCAATAGACATATTTCTTATATCGGAACATAAGCGCCACATTGAATAGCTGACGCTTGAATAGCCCACGCGAATATAGTTAACTGTTCGCCGCATCAACCATATGTCGATATACGTTGCTACTGCGTCGAGCTTCTTGAGAACAGTTGTCTCGTCGTCCAGAGGGGAGAGCGCTGCCAGCAGCACGGTCGGCTGCCACGTGAAGTCGTTGTGCGCATTATAAAATATTGACTCGAGGCCGGACGTGTAGTACTTCGAGGCGTGCAGAATTTGCATGTATGCGCGTGCGAAGAAAGGGATTTCGTCGGAAATGAGTCGGCGGTTTTCGTTCGCGGTTCCGATCCCGATCCGCTTCGCACTATCCCGCAGCCACCTATGGAAGGCGGTGCCTATGAGTTCCCAGTCCTTGTCCACTGCCGCAGCTTTGCGATCGCGAATCGATTCTGCGTACCTAGCTCGAAGCCAGGCCTTCACGAAGACAGCATCACGTTCAGGGTCCGGATCCGAACCCCACGAGATCAGATCTGACACCGTCTTCTTCCAAGCAAGATTCGCAGCGGTTCGATCTGCAGCTTCGTCGATTCCACCGAGCAGGTAAGCCTTCATCATATCGACAGGGCTTAAAGGTTTGCCACGATCATTCATGGTTTCGAAAATCGAGTATGCGTGCTCGTCCGTTTCGGTTGCAATTTCGATCAATCCAACATTGTTGAGCAACCAATATATAAACGTTTCGAGGCCCGCCCCCATCTCGTCCGCAAGTTCGGACTGCTCGATATCCCTGTATCGTTCCAGGATATTGTGAACCGACTCGTTCTTCCCGGCAGGGTTGAAATCATTGCCGTTGAATAATGCGGTAATAACATCCAGACGTTCCGGTATATCGAGATTGAACATTCGTTGCCCGTAGATGTCCGAAAAGATCAGCGGTTCGATCGTCGTGACGACGCTCAGGTCGCGACTTTTCGCTTGGCGGTACAGGTATATAAGGAGAAGGGTGAGTGAAGTTGCACGCTGCTGACCATCCACCAAAAAATATTTATCGGCGCGCCGTGTCACAATAATCGAGCCCAAGAAATAGTCCGAGTAGGTACTGGCATTCCTTGGCATGTGGCCGTCTTGATACTCCAGCGAGAACTTCGTCTGTAGATCTGAGATCAGCTCCTCGACGTTCTTCTTGTCCCACTTGTACTCACGTTGATACTCATCGATCGAGAACGATCTCGCTTGTAGTAGCTGCTTGACACTTCGGTAATGGGGCGTGATGCTGCTCAACGTGGCTCCGTACTGTCGACTGTAATGGGATCAGGAATGATGGAGTGAATCGGATCGGTGAATGGCTTGGGAACGTGTGTCCGATCATGAGGGAACCAACGCACTTCGCTCGCCCACCCACATGACAGCCAGTTGATCCCTCGCCCTGGTGGCCGCGACGTACACCAATGACCGCTCTCGCTGCAGCGCATCACCGCGATCCCCCTCTGGCAGCTGCGCGATCATGTAGTCCCTGGGCATAGCATTGGCACTCACGCCGACAAGGATTACGTTGGCGAACTCCATACCTTTGGCCCGGTACATGGTCATCGCCTGCACTCCGCCCGAGGATGACTTACTCGTGTTGTCGACGAAAGTGGCCGTGACCCCGCGCTCCCCGAGCGCACGTGGCAGTGCCGACGCTTCCTTGTTCGCCGGCGCAAGCAAACCTATCGATGCCGTTTCGCCGCCGCCCCACGCCAACACTTGCTGGGCGACCTTGTCGTAGAGGTCGGACAGATTCGCCGCCTGCACAGTCGAGGGCTTAGGACCCGTGCGGGCTGAGCGATAGCCCTCGGAGTCCTCCGAGTCGCCCTCGAGACCGACGAAGTCGTCGCCGGTGAGAACGCTGAGGGCGTAGTGCAGGTTTTGCTGAGTCGTCCGGTAATTGAGAGTCAGCCGTCGCGAACGACCAACGATGTTGATCCCGAGCTGCTTCAGGACAATCTTCTGGCCATAGATGCGCTGGTGTGCATCCTCCGCGAAGAAAAGATCATCGGGGCCTAGTGGGGCGAGCGCCCGCAGAAGCTGGAACCGGCTCGGTGTGAGGTCCTGCGCTTCGTCGACTATGACGTGATCCGCGAGCCCCTCGGTCACCGCAGTCACCACTTCTGCGGCCAGCGCAGCCTTCTCTTCGAAGTCGGCGCATCCGGCTGCCGCGGCGGCCGACCGATAGCTCTCGACGACATCCCACACCGCGTTGCGACGTGCGCGGTTGAGCGACACACCACGTCCGGCACGACGCACACGGAGGTACTCGTCCCGGTCGACGATGCGATTCGGCAGCACGACGAGGCTGTACTCCGTCTCGAAAAACGAGGGCACACTCAACTCGGGTGGGAGGTCGACTCCGCCGACGACGATCGCTCTCTTCCACGCATCATCGACGCGCCGACCGAAGAGCCCCGACGTCCTGGGCCCAAACACCCGCGCCACCGGACCCGGGTGAGCTGAACTCCCCTCGAGGTCAGTCTTGTGTCGGTGCAGAATGCGCGCGGCGATGCTGTCGACGCTCGCGATGAACACTCCCGGCTGCCCGACGTCCCCGGCCAGGGTGAGAGTCGGATCGAGTAGCTTCATCTGCTCGACGAGGCTGTCGGCAAGAGTTCGGTTGAAGGTCGTCAACACGATCCGCGCTGTGGGATCGCGTCGAGCGAGAAATCTCGCGCGGTGAAGCAGCACTACCGTCTTTCCCGTTCCAGCGCCTCCGGTCAGACGGAAGGGGCCGGTCTGCCCCTTCTCTACCCACACACGCTGTTCAGGGTGCAAGAACACTCTCCATGCGGCGAAGTCCGCAGCCTCGACCGCAGCACGCAATTCATCGTTATCCTCGACGAACGCAAATTGCATGCGCGCGGCCGGGTGCTTGAGGGCGGCGATCAGCCGCTCGTCCTCGGTTCCCTCACTGGGCCGGGCGAGGTGCAGGGCGTACCGCTCCTGTACGTCGGACAAGGCAGTTCCGGTGGCCAGATCCACCAAAGCCTCGCCCTGCCAGGTCGCAGGCGCCGTCTGAGCGTAGGCAAGAATATCGTCCTCGTCGCCCAGGTCCATCGCCCCGGCCACGAACACCGCGTCCATGCCCAGATCCGTGAGGTCGACGTCCGAGAATCCTCTCGACCGTAGCGTGCGGGGATGGAGAGGCGCTGCCGCAGCGCTATGGACGGTGGGGGCCGGTTCCGCGACGACAGGTTCTGACGCGTAGGAAATTTCCGCGATCCCGTTACGTGGGTTGATTGTCAGCCGTCGGGTACGTGCGATCTCGATCGCCTTGTCGTGGGCATACGCACCCACGAACACGAAGAGCCGGTCGCGGTCGGGATCAGTGATCTCGAAAAGGACTGCACGCCAGAAGCTGTCGATCCGCCCCGTTCGAGCGCGAGGATCGACGGAGTTCACCATCGGCTCGATGTGCAACCCGGCCGACTCGTGTGACTGCATCAGCTTCTGCAGGAACGCGAAGACTTTTCTCTGCACGCTTCCGTCGATGTTGTTGATCTCGCCCAGCACGACCTGCGGCATTAGAGCCTCCTCTTCACGTCGCCGCCGAGCGCAGCGGCGGCTGCCTCTGCGACGGCGGACCAATCGTTGATCCGGCACTCATGGGTTCGGGGCGGTCCTCGTCGGTCAGCGCGACATCGTCGGCAACACGGTCCACAGATCAGAACAGACCTGGGTGTCGCCGAATCCTGTAATGAAATGCGCCGACGTGTCCGGAACCAGTTCACTGGGGCCGATGACGTAGGCCACGAAACCGTCCGACACTGGATTGCCTTTGGTGACCAGCCCCTCCGCGTCACGTACCTCGACGATCAGACCGGGTGCTGCCGTGATAGGAGATCGAGTTACCGAGGCAGACGTCACCCGGCTGATCCTGTCATCACCGCGTCGAAATAGGTACGGCGGTACGGTTTCATTCACTCACCGTAGCGGCCGCCGTCAACCCGCGTGGACCGTTCATCCGGTTCCGCGTTGTCGCGCGGTCTTTGGTCTTAAACAGGCTGCGCGTCAAACAGGTTTGCGTCCGCCAGCCTTCGCTGAGGGTGCACCATAGCCACGGCGGGCTGCGACTCAGGTGTCCACGGCGCTGCAACACGCGCATCCAGCGTGGCCTGATCAGGCACGCGTCCGAACACGGCGGCGAGCAGGTGCACACCCAGCCGCGGCGGAATGGCATTGCCCACCTGCTGCGCCCACCCGGACGAGTCCCACGGATAATCGCGAGGGAACGTCTGAAGCGCTCCCGCCTCCTCCGCTGTGAGCCTAGGGAGAGGACGACTGTTCCGGTCGACCAGGCGATTTCTCGACACTTTGCCCGTCACCGTCGCCGAGGGTTGCTCGCACGTTCGCCGGCCACGAGCTGCAGGGTTGCCACCCGACCCATAGTTGGATATGACTTCGAACCACTCCGGCCTTGCGAGAGCATCGTTCATCGAGACCCACGGTCGAGGCTCAGTACTTCCCTTCGGAAGCCTGGCGGTGCCGATCCGATACGCCTGGTGAGTCGGTTCTGGCATGATCGGCGACGTTCGCAGGTTGGCCAGCAGCACCGCTCGTCGTCGAGTCTGAGGTACCCCGAACATCTCCGTCTTCAACACCGTGCAGATGACGTGGTATCCGAGTGCTTCGAGCACCGGCTTCATCGCCGTCCATATCGGCAGTGCGGCCTGCACCTGTTCCAGAACGACGGCCTCGTACGGGTGGCCGGCGTCCATGGCTTCCAGGATCCACTTCAGTGGTTGCAGAATAAGACCGGACCGCTCATCCTCCAATACCTTCAGCGACGCCGTGATGTCCTTGTCGTTCGCCATCTGCCCCACCAGGTGACCGATGTGGCCGAGGGCCTTCCTGCCGCTCCCCGTCCCCGCCACGGTGAACGTCTGGCACGGCGGGCCGCCGGACAGGATGGTCGCGGCATCATGGAGCGCGGGTCCGTACGCCCTCACGTCGCCCTCCGTGGTCTCGAGCTGCGCGTTACGGCGAGTGGCGTTTGCCTCCGCGTCCCATTCGATGCCGTGCGCAGTGAGTCCGACCCAGGCGGCAGCCACATCGAGACCGCCCGGACCGGCGAAGAGATCGATCATAGAATGGTGAGACAGATCGAGCTGCGTCTCGACGTAGTCACCCATGCTTGCGGAGTTTACGACACGGAGGGCTCTGATCGGCCGCCGATCGATGTGTCGGTGGCTCGTCGTAGAGTTCACTCACGAACCGTCCGGTACGGACATCACGCTCATCCCGGAAGGATCGGCACCACCATGGTCACCGCTATTGCCACGATCAACCTCAAGGGGGGCGTCGGCAAGTCGACGATGACAGCTGCACTGGCCGAGTTCATGGCCGGGCACTTCGCTAAACGCGTTCTGCTGATCGATCTCGACCCCCAGACCAACCTCACGACCATGATGATCGGTAGTGAGCGGTGGCAGGAACTGAACGAATCGCATCGCACAATCAAGGCGTTATTCGAGCAGGCTTTGGATTCGGACGCCGCGGTATTCGATATCGAAAGGGCAATCCAGCGAGATGTATCGCCGCTCGCGAAAGTAATTGGAATCGACCTGCTCGCGTCATCTCTCGACATGATCGAAATCTCTGAAGAAGTCGCGGCGTGGCAGTATGACGACCAGAACTCCCTTGAGCCGCTGTCCGTCCTGAAGAATGCGGTGGACAAGATTAAAGACAACTACGACTACATCTTGATCGACTGCCCGCCGAACATGGGCATCGTGACTCGAAACGGGCTCATGTTGGCCGATGCGTACGTCATCCCCACTATTCCCGACGTTCTCTCGACCTACGGCATTCCGCAAATCCAGAAGCGGGTCTCGATGTTCTCGGAGAAGTCAGGTCACTCGTTGAAGGCGTTGGGGCTCATCATCACAAAGTACCGAAAGAGCACCAACCTCCATCGCTTCACCATCAACCGACTGCAAGGCGCGGTGCTGGATTACGATGCGACGGCACCGCAGGACCGCACGACGTCTGAGCGCCCGCCGAACGTCATTCCGTTCTGGGTGCCTGACGCCATCACGATCGCCGGCGCGGCCGCGTACGAAGATGTCGGAACCTTGTCCAAGCGTTATGGCGGCGGCGACACCTTCGACACTCTGCGGGACCTGACAGAGCACGTGATGACCAATGCCAAAATCTACACATGACTGAACCCGGAATTCTTGGCAGCGCCCGAGCTAGTTTCGACGAGGCGCTCGATGCACTGGCTCTCAAGGACAGTGACGCAGCAGTCGTCGTCCTCACGATGGCACGTCTCGCCTCGCAGGCAATGCTGAACGGCGATGCGGCCCTCGCCGGAGCGGCCGCCCGCGTCGTCAGTGCTGCGGACGTACCGACGGCCGGCTCTGCCGCAGTCGTTCGCACTCCACCATCGGCTCCCCGGACACGCACCCCTCGAGCGGCTGCTGTGCTCGACCCTTTTCATCTGTACAGGACAGACGGCCGAGATGCTCTACGGGCACGACTTGCTGCGCTCGACCTCGAGCAGCTTCGCGACATCATCCATCAGTTCGGGATGGATCCGGACAAGCGAGCGATGAAATGGAAGACGATCTCCAAAGTGCGCGAGCGGATCGTCGAGCGCACCGAGTCGACTCGCAATCGGGACAGGGCCTTCCACTGAGCATCGCTCAGCCGGCGAACAACACGTCGCTGAACAAGCCGTGATCTTCGTGTCCATCCTCAGGCGTACCGAACAGCAACGCACGATCTAGGTACCGGTTTCCGAGTTCACAGGACGTCTCGGGTAACAGGACGCACGCGTGGCACGCTGCCAAGTTAAGCGCGTCCGAACCCGACCCCCTCGATTCGATACACACCGGATCGGCCGAGCACCACGACAGTCGAGTGAGCCCCTCTTGCAGGGCAGGCCCGAAGCTGTCCGGCTCCGCCTGCGAGGCAACGCCTCCTAAGCTTCCCGCCGAATCTGAACTTGCCGTGTAGATGAGGAAGCCGGCCATCGCCTCGTCGACGTACAGCCGCTCCCTCAACGACGCGGCCGGATAGCCGGCCGTCAACGCGAGCTGATCGATGATCAGATGTGCGAACGTGTGCAGTGCGACGCCGATCAACCCCGAGACACCGGGGAGATCCTCCCACGGTGACGTTCCCCCGGACGCGGCGGTGAACATCGCCCATCTTTCTGCAGCGAATGTGGTACCGGCCCAACGCTCCAACTCGTCGCGGTGAAACGACACGAAGATCCCTTCACCGATCACCTCCACGGCAGGGAGCCAGAACGTCTTCTCCGGCGAGAGATCGCAGAGGTTCTCCTCGCCGGTCTCATCGGCCAACCTGGTGAATCCGTAAAGCGCGCGAACTTCTCGCAGTCGGGTCACTTTTCGGACGTCCGAGATGATGTGTTCGAAATCGACCGGAACGTCACGCTCGACGCATACGAAGTCATCGTCAAGACCGTCTTGCTCCCGGCCCTCCAGAAGTGCGCGGTACTCCTGCTTGCGCAGGGCTGCCTCAGTCAGCAGATCATCCAGCTGTTCACCACGCCGGCGTTCGACCTCGGTCTCGATCTCCTTGGCCGTAAAACGGCGAGAGTGCCGGGCCAGACTTTGAAGAAGTGCCTGACTCACTGCGTCGGGGTCTTCGAGTGACGCCCAGTTCCGGGTGACGAACTTCGCCAGCGCTTGCGAGTAGGGCGGGATGGAGATTGCGGATCTGACAGCGGGGAGCCACACGTTGGAGGCACCACGCTGCACAGCACGCGGAATCTCGTCACACGGTTGCGTGGCATCCGGACCCAACCAGGGTCGATGTCCTGCACAGGCACCGAACTCTGCCAGCGCCTTCGGGCCCGCAGATCCATCGAGTGACCGCGGCTCTACCCCGCACGTGCACGTCAGCTCGAGGTCCGCCAACGATGATGTTCGCCCGCGGGCACGGAGGTGCATCGTATGATCGCTCCCCGAGTCTTGCCCCTTGTGCAGCCACCTGAAGTACGGGAATTCGTCGATGTGCCCACGGGTACACGCAATCACCAAGCGGAAGGGGCTGAGCTCCGTACGCTTCTCACACGTGCACCGGGCCTTTGCCGGGTCACCGGACAAGCGAACGAGCGAATCGATTCGTCGGCACGACGGGCAGACCTGCGTGATGGGGAATCGGATGACCGGAACATCGCGCTTGTTCTTCGACCCGGCGGGCGGCGACTTCAATTCTGACACCCCGAGACTGCGCGCTAATCTCGGTTCAGAAATAGTGTCACCCTCGCGGGGCTTCCACTCGTGGATGCCGGCGATCATGTAACTCGTCGTCTCCGAGGGAAACAGGCTGCCCACCCCGTACGTGCTGAGCAGCTGCGTCCGTCGGGCCTTGGCCACGCTCATGAATTACTCCTCATACGAATCGGGTACAGAGCACTCTCGGCATCGACGTCGCGAAGACTCATCAACGTCGGCCAGGGCGTCTCGGTCTGGTTGTACTCGATGTCGATGTCCGTGAGGGCGGCGCCAGGCTCGACCATCAACGCGTCCATCGCGGACTTTCGATCCTGGTATTTCAACGTGTCTCGCGACGACGCTTCGTCGATCCATACCTTCATCATCGCGTTCAGCTGCTCGACGGTGTCTTCTGCTTCGTCGGGCGACGACGCGAGAACACGGCGCTCGATCGTGTCGATGAGCGCCCGCAGCTCGGTCTCGTGCTGCGGTGCCGCAACCGCGCCGCCCTCACCCGACATCGCGTCCACGAGAAGCCTTGCCAGCGAGACGAACACCCCGTGTAGCCCGCGATCTCGTGCACGTGCTGCGAAGGGAGTTGCACTCGTGGCCTCGACAGCGCGATACATGGCTTGATGGAACGGGATGAAGTTCTCGAAATGTGAGCGGTCCCGCGACCGAGCGGAGTTGAGGATGGTCACCACGAGGCCGGGATACTTGCGGCCCACGCGGCTTGTCGCCTGGATGTATTCCGAACTGGACTGAGGCTGACCCATCACCGTCATGAGCCCGAGGCGGTCGATATCGACCCCGACCGAGATCATGTTCGTCGCCAGGACGACATCGTCTGCGGCGCCCGAGTCGACGGTCCGCTCGAGACTCTTGAGCCGTCGGGGGATTTCGGCCGATGACACGCGGCTCGTGAGTTCGTTCGCCGACTGGAGGTTTCTGGCTGTTGTCCCCGAGCGACGGGACACCACCCCGAGCCGCTCGCGCACGTCGCCCTCGACCTGAAGGAGCGCACTTCCCAACACACGGAGGCTGTTGAAATAACCCAGCAAGGTCCAGTACGGATCGCGGACAGCAGGACCCGCGTCGATGTCCTGGGCAGCTTGGAGCAGCGCTCCGTAGGTCCTCACCAGCAAGGTCGCATGACTGGTTCCAGGGCTCATCACCCCCACGTACATTCGGGTGCCCGCTACGTCCCGCGGTGCGGGCTCGGCAAAGAACGACCGGTCGGGGTCGATGCCCGGAGGCGGGAACTGGCGGGACTCACGATCGAACACACTCTTGATCTGCGCACTCGACCGTCTGATCGTCGCGGTGGACGCCACGATTTTCGGTCGTGACATGCGATCCGTTCCCGTGATCGGTACCGAACAAGCGGCATCGACCGCTGTCTCGTACAGGCCGACCATCGACCCCAACGGGCCCGAGATCAGGTGGAGCTCATCCTGAATGATCAGGTCAGGCGGACTGCCGATACCGTCCCGCGCAAATAACTTTCGAACGTCCGACCGCCAGGCCATCATCGCGAACTTGTCGACAGTTCCCAGGATGAGCTCAGGGCGGTACTCGTAGATGTCCTGATCGACCACATAGACGGGGAGACCGGCGGAGAAGTCACAGGCAGTGTTGTCACACGCGATACGCAGGCGTGCTGCCGGTCCGGTCACCAGCGAGTACTTGGAATCGTCCAGCGCCTTACCGCACCAGGGACACTGAGTCAGCTGGACGGGATTCGCCTCAGTGATTTCAGTACCTTGACGCAAGGCACGAAGGGCCTTCTTGGCGTCGTCGTGCGTGTTGGGGGTGCCCGCGCGTCCCACCCAGAGTCCGATGCTGAACGGCCGGGACCCCAAGCCACCGTGGCCGATTCGGATTCGCTCGAGAGCGCACAGCAACATGGTTGCTCGCTCGAACTGCTGGATCGTCAGGAGGCGCAGGGTGTATCGCATGATGACTGCCACACCGATCGCCTCAGTATTCCTGATGCGTCGTAGCAGAAGTATGAACGCGACCAGCCCCAAGTACGCCTCGGTCTTTCCACCACCCGTGGGGAACCACAGTAGATCGGCTATATCGCGGTCATTGTGACCGGCATCAGCGAGTCCAGGGAGGTTCAAGAGGACGAAAGCGATCTGGAAGGGGTACCAAGTCTGGTCGAGGCCCTCGTCCATGGGCCCTGTCGCGCCGTTTCGGACCCATACCTGCCGTGCGCGCTGAGTCTGCATTGCCTGGTTGGCCAGCTGAAAAGCCTCGAACACCTCCGGATCGCCGGCAAGGAGAGCAATTCCTGCCTCGATCCGGTCGGCGGCGTGGCGCGCATTTCGAAAATGGTCCATTGCAGTCGGCTCGAGCGACTCGGGAACATCAGTTCCTCCGGACGTGACCTCGGCTTCACGCTCGGCGATCCAGCAGCGGTAGGACTCGACGAGACGCTCCAGACCTGCGACGACGTCTGCGGAAGAGGCGTGACCCAATGTCGACATTCGCAGATCTATGCCGTCATCGTCGACGGATCCAGGGCGAGCCCGTGAAACCTCGTAGGTGGGCAGCAGCGTGGTCTCGATGCGGTCGGTGACGACCTGTCCGGTGGTATCCCATGTGACAGCGCATCCATGTCCGATTCCGAACGTACGCGCGTTGCGATACATCAGATCGGCACTGAGGAGATCAGCATCGTCACCGAGACGGTTAGGGGCTCCACGATCGACGAGAGCGGCGCCTTCGGTGGTGACTGTTATGCCGACCTGAAACCACGCATTAGCGTCGCGCAGTTCACCTTTGGAGGACGCGAGGGTGTTGCGTAGGACTGCGGAGATCGTGACTGTGCCGTTGCGGGGCTTTCTGGTCAGCGTGTAGAGCTGCAGGCCCGGCGCGACGTCACGTGTCTTCGTGCCAGGTGCGGTGATCGAGTGAACTATGTCGTCGGGATTTGCCGCCAACCGGCTCCACGTATCCGGCTTCGCCCGGGTACGTCGACGTGTCCCGCCGTCCGCGGGGGTGGCGTCGGGAATATCCGACGGTATGTAACGAGCGCCGGCAACGGAAAGCGTGACCGTTTCGGCGAGCTCTGAATCGACAGTGAAGGTCAGTCCCATCGATGTGGGGTATCGCATCATCGACTGAGCGACCGGGGTATCGCTTGCACTGTCCACGGGATCGGACTCGGCGCTGTCGGGTTCCGGCTCTTCCTGAAGCGCCTCTCCGGCGGGCCAGAGGACCCCGACCACGTATCGGTCGAGTGGCGCTTCGTCGAGGATTTCGCCTTCTCCCCCACCGGGGCCGAACAGGTCCTTCTCCAATTGTTCGACCATGTCGCCCCGGAAGGCGTACATCGAATCCAGCGAGTTACCAATGCTCGTCATGACATTCCGTCCCACTTCTGATCCCATAGCGGGCGCACCAATCCCGAAAGTTGCGGCGCAAGCCAGATTCCCGACTCTCCGAGTCCAGCTTCAGCACACACCTCTGGCGTCCCCGTCACTGATTCCACCGTCATCACCGTCACGCCTGTCATCACCATCGGGTAGGCGTACTGCCAAACGGTGAACAGACGCTTGACACTCCGGCCGAAATCCTCGTTGGTACGGCCGAAGACCTCTCCGTCATCTCCCCTGACGAGGTAGATGGGCGCATCTCGATGACTCCACTCACGATCGAGCTCCAATGTCACGGAGCGCCCCGTCACCCGACCGGACGCCAACAGCTCCTGTGCGGCCATGGACGAGGCTGCGTCCGCCGTGGAAAAGGGAGAGTCGGTATCGATGTCACCGTTGCGGAACTCGATCGACCGTGTCAGCTGCTTGCCGCCCTTGCCGAACGACTTCTCCATCCACCGCCCCGGGGGCGCAGAATCCTTCTTCATCCAGGACTTCGCCGTTTTCGGAGCGCACCGCCGTACTTCGTCCCGAGCACGACTCAGCGCCACGTAGTTTCGCCGAGCAATCGCGAAATCGTCTTGATCGGACTCGTGGTCGGTGTCCAGGAGGAACACGCGATCGAACTCGAGTCCCTTTGCCCGATGCACGGTGGAGATGACCACGTCTTCGGTGGTGTCCGCCAGCAACGCCGTCGGGATGCCGTATCCCCCGATCACGCGGCGGATACGAGACATGTCTAGGTCTTCGGGGGAACGGAAGACGCCTTCTGCTTCCTTGAGAACATTCCAGGCGTCTGTCGGATCGGCAACGGATGTGAACTCGAGCGCTGCGATCACGTCGTCACGCCGGTTGACCACTCGCGGCAGAAGCCGCGCCAACTCAGACACCCACGCACTGGCACCCTGCTCCTGCGATGGCCGGCGGAGCGTGTGGCGGACCTTCAATGACGTCAGGAGCTGGGACACGCGGAGGGCGTCACCATTCGTCTTCGTGAGGACAGCTGTGGTCCGGCCCGCACGGTAGACGTCGGCGAGCCAGGTCTCCGCCTCGATACGCGGGAGCGCCTCGATGAACGACCCGACCTCTCCGCGGGCCGCTGCACCGTCGTTCATTGTGCGAAGGCGCTGCCCGAGGTCCACGACGGCGAGAGGAACAGGACCCCGTGCGCGGAAGTTCTGAGTGAGCCGTGTGACACGAACATTCTCCAGGTCTCCGAAATCGTCCAAGACCTCGGAGTGGTGGGCACGCTCGGTATCGGTCAACTGGAAGTCGTACAAGGCCTGGTTGGGATCGCCCAGCGCAGTGAGACCGACATCAGCACCTGCCCGCGCGATCAGCGCCAGTGCCAATTTCGCGCGCTTCCCCACCAGATCCTGCACCTCGTCGAGAACGACGTGCCGGACATCGTCCAGCATCGGAAGCTCGACGTCGTCATCGAGCAACAGTCGCGTCGCGTGCTCGATTCGTGCGTTGAAACTACCCGTAGGTTCCTGCTCGGCGTCGATGATGACCCTGCTCGCGAACGAATCGAACGTTCGGATCTCCGCGCCTGCGAGCACCCGCGTCGCCAGTCTCTTCCTGACAGCTGACACTGCTGCGCGCGAGAAGCTGAGGACAAGGACCTCAGTGGAGAGAGACAGCTCATGCTCGCTCGCCAGGTGCTCCAACCGCGCTGCGACGACCTCGGTCTTACCCTGCCCTGCGCCCGCGACAACCACCAATCGATCCGAGGGCGACGCCTCGGCCACTGACCGCTGGCGTTCGTCCAGGGTGTAGGAGCCTGATGTGGGATCGGACTCGTCGAGCGAGTCCGGAACAGCAACGGCGGCGGGGGTATCGACTCCCACCAGGCTCGCTGCCTGCTCCGCCGCTGCGGCGGCCGCCGCTCGACGACGATCGCGGAACCGAAGTAACGGGTCCACTGTGCCGGTGCGCGCGCGAAGACGGTCCCTGAATTTGGTCGGAACCGGCAGCGCTGAATCCTTGATGCGGACCGTTCCCGAAGGAAGAAGGTCACTGATGCCGACCGAGTGCAAGATTCTTGTCAACTCTTGTTCCAAGGCACTCAATGCTCCCGGGGCGCCTTCGAGCAACCGCTCACTCGCGGTGGCAATTCCTGGCCATCGACTCAATTGCCCACGAAGCGCGGTGACGCCCTCTAGGGCGTCCTCGGTAGTCGACCGGTCGTGATCGCTGATCAGCAGTGCTGGACTCATCGTCAGCGACCATTCGACACCGTCACCGAACCGTGCGCGCAAGCCATCTTGAATCCAGGGTCGGATGTCAGCGAGCACGCGCTGCCGGACATGCGACCCCAGCGGAAGATCGTTGCGTTCGACAAGGCTTGGACGAAAGGCGTAGTCGTCCGCGGAACCGAGTTGTGCGCTCAGGGCCCGCGTGTCGTAGTGAAGTGCATCCTGGGGTTCCACTGCCAGCACGATCGCGCCGACCTCTTGGCCACGAATACCTTCATCGTCATCGTCGAACAAGGCGTAACGCGGATTGCGTGTCGAAATCATCTTGAGCTTCGCTCGTCGGCGAGCCAGACGGGTGTCGATACCGTACTCAGGCAAGGTCAGACGCCAAGCCGAGAGGTAGAGATTCTGGACCTTCGTGGCGCTGGTCTGGGCCAATTCATGAAGAGCATCGAAAAGTTCGGCACTCTCTGCCGCACGGCTCTGGCTGATTGCCCACTGATCCCACACAGGTCGATACCGTGCGAACAGGCGCTCGACATCGACGCCGTACTCCTGCTGGTAGAACACAGCTCCTCGTCGTAATTCTCCGAGATCGACGGCCAGCGGTCGCGATCTCCAATCGGTCAATTCAGATTCATCCACCAGCCCGTCCAGAGGCCACAGCATCGGGGGCGGCGTGTCGGTTGCTGCCACATCGGGTCGAACGAACTGGAGGCCGTCGGACGTTGCCGTCACACCGAACGGTAGATCACCGTGTGAATCCACGAGGTCTGCCAGAAGCGACGCAGGCTGTGGAGGTTGCTGGTCGCCGGCCTCTAACGACCGGAGAGCAGCTACATGAGTTTCGAGCGATCGAAGCGCCGCCACCCCGTCAAGCGTGTCCAACAGACTCCATCCTTGGTTCCGGCCCCGACATTCCGACCATACCGCCTGCCCGGTCTATTCATGCGTCTTGCAACATCTTTGCGACCGTCTTTACGTCCGGGTGGTCAGCACTGCCGCACGTCGACCCGGCAACTGCTGCAGCGACACTGCACATTTGTACGGCCGCCGTTCCGATGGATAAGTCCTGCGTCGGCCACACCGTTTGATCCCTGCCGGGCAGGCTGCTTCGCGGTGTCACCAGGTCCGCTACACCAGAGCGGGGGATGCGCCATCCATCAAGCGCCTCGACGCGTGACGGTGTGTCGACGTCAGCCGTGACGATGGACCGAAGACGAGGCCGCACCGAAGACGGCTCTGACACGGTCATCGAGCTGATCATCGGACAAGGTGGCGAAATCCACGAATGCCATCAGCCGCCGGAGCCGAGGAACAGCTTCGCGGAAAACCGCACGTCGGCTGTCACCTGAGTCGAGGCCGATCGACACGCGAGCTATGGATCGGGCGAGAGGCGTGATGCCGGCGATGGACCGCCGTTCGGTGATCTGATTCAGGTCACTCTCGGACAGGCTGCGGAGAAGCGAGTAGTCGTTACCGGCGTCTGTCACGACCACGAATGTGGTTGCTTGCCACCACAGTCGCGAGAACATGTGCCGCGTCAAGTCCGTGGCAATCCACCGCTCGATGTTCCGATTCGGGAACCGCCATTGCGTGATGTCCGGCATCGCGACGATCGCAAGGAAGGACCACACTCCGCGGGTGGAGGCCTCGACCGCCGTGATGTTCATCGACCTGTGGATGGCCTCTGCGGCGACTCGATCGAAGCGAACGAGGTCGGCAGCCTCGGCATCGTGTGGATACCCGAAGTCCTCGGCGATCGTACGCAGCGAGTCCGTGAGTTCGCGAACCCCAGTCTCACCCATTCGTCGACCACCGGTTGCCGCATAGGTCATCTGCGAGTGCTTCGTTCGTGCCGCACGAGCCATCTGCGCAGGCCCGCCCTCCAGCTTGCGATAAGCGACCGTTGCAGGTGCGAGACCCAGTCGTGGCCAGAGCTCCGTCATGAGAGCGCCCTCCCAAAACCGATGGCGCGCGTCCCGGCAACGATGGAGCTCCGGAGGTCCATCGACGAACGCAGTACGGACTCCGACGTCCACGAAGCGGGATCGTCCAGCACTCGCGACGTTAGAACGCGCGCAGCCGCCCCGAACGATTCTGAGTCGCAATCTCCCAGCTCGTCCCAGTGTGCCAACGACCACCGGACCATCTCGTCGACCAGGCCCTCCTCCATGCTCTCGATCAATGCCAGCTGATCGTCCGTATGATTCTTCACGCGTTGCACCGCCTTCACCAGCTTCGTGTCGAGCGGATTGAGCAGAAGAAGCAACGCCCCCATGGCCGGCTCGTCCGGCGTAGCAGGCATCACGAGGTGCCAACTCGCCCCGGGATCGATTCCGAATGCCTGGAAGTCCACCACCTCGGTGGGGAACATGGCCTCAGGGCCCATGAGCCGAAGCGACTGCTCATCGCTCAAGAGAATGGACCCCGCTTGGCAGGCTTCGCCGGCCGACGAACTCAAACGGTCACGTTCGAGAACCAGACGCCGGGTCAACACGATAGACGTACCCGCGAACTGTGGGTCCACCTCGATCTCGACGTCGAACTGCCTGTTGACCACCGGAATTCGGGTACTGGGACCGACAAGATATGTATCCGACGCACGCCAGCCGAAGTGAAAGGCAAGAGGAGACCCATCGGTCAGATGCGTTTCGGCTCGGATTCGTGGAACGTCTGCCTCGATCCGGCACCGGAGCCGTAGCTCAGAGCGGTAGTCCCAATTGTCCACTGCCTCGCCCAAAGGTTCCCACTCGCCCTCCACGAGGTGGGCCCAGGGCGACATCGTCACGGTAGCTGCGCTGGGGACAAGGTACGGGCGCACGTCAGTCATATGTTTCACCCCTCCCGTGACACGGAGACAGCAAGCCGCACGACGGCATCGGTCGGCGGACGGACCGAGACAACCCACCGTCTCTCGTCCCGCGGGCCGGCTCTGAGGTCAGCGCCCTGTCGAAATTCGTTCGCTTCCAGGCTCGTCCATCCAACTACCACCGGTGCATCCAGGGACGCGTGGTGTTCGATACCTCCGTCGATCACCACGAACGGCTCGGCGGTCACCGTCGTGGTGGTGGACCAGGCCGGCAACTCGATGGTCGCCTGGATCAGCGCTTGCCCGTCCGTGACCACCAGAGCGGGGCCCTCGACCACTTTGGGCTTGGAGCTACGGACACTGGAACCACGTCCCGCGCGATGCCCACCCTCGCGACCCGCTGCTCCGGGAGACGACGCGCCTTCGGTCGCGCCGCCGACCAAGCCCGCCAAGCGTCCCGCGAGCGGAGCCAACGCGGCGTCGTGTTGCGACTCTGGGCCAACCTCTACCGAAGTGGGCTTCAGGTTGGCGTTCACGAACCGTGCGGCAAGGCGGATGACTCCCAGAGCCGTGCCGTGGAGACCACTAGTCACCCAGTCGTCGTGCGTGGGCGGTTCGGCATCCGCAAAATATCGATCGGCCTCGACCGCAGACTTGAACACGGCACCGTACTGAATCGCCTCGTTTGGATTCGGTTCCCCAGGAACGTAATCCACAACCAGGTTCGCTTGCCGCATCCGAGCACAGTGCCGTGCGGACCCTGCAAAAGGCGCGGCGAGCGCGAGCAACGGATGCTTCGCTAGTGGTGCCATCGACTCGACCTTGGCGAACCTGCCGATCTCCGTGGGTTTCGCACGACGAGGAGGGATGTCGTACTCGCCCTCCCGCGACAGCTTGCGAAACGCGTCGACGAACGGTCTGAGTTCGATCGTGTGGTCCGGGGCAGGGAGCTCCACCGGAAATCCTTCGAACTTCACCGAGCACTTCAACCGGTTGTCCACACCGTCGAGCATCTTGGGCCAGAGATTCCACATCATCGTCGATGCGATGTACTCCGCTGCGGACTGCGGATTTCGTGATTCCTCGGAATCCCCTGTTCTCACCGCGCCGAGATCGGCCGCAATGATGGCAACCGTCGTTCCGGTCTGGCCCTCTGCGAATTTCGGCAACCCAAGCGCGTTAGCCACGTCCTCTGCGTCCCTGTCGATCAAAGCCTGTGCAATGTCGCCGTCCTGCACCCCCAACCAGTGGCGACCGGTGTATCTGACCCCGTCGTGTTGGAATCCATCGCCCATGGCGGCTCCGATGAGTCGGCGCTGAACTTTGCCGCGAAAGACACACTGACTGTCCGCGACGATGACATGGCACCTGCTCACGTTGTAGAGGATTCCCTTACCGAAGCCATAGGAACCCCCGCCGAGATCCACGCCTTTGCGCTCACCCACGTTTCGAATGAACTTGACGAAATCACCTCTCTCGCCATCGAGAGGAGGCTCGTCCGCTCGCAACGGGCCGCCGAGGCCTGTCGTTCCGCGATCGGAGATGATGAGGACGGTCGGCTTGGTCGTCATTTCCTCGACCAAGCCCAGATCGGCTCCCTCGGGACCGGGCAGCAAGAAACTTCGCCAACCTTCGAGCCTCTTGCCGGACAACTCGCGGATCTGCACGTTGAATTCCACGTCGCGACCGGGCAGTGCCGCGTCGCAGCTGTTCTGCGCCGCTTCACGGACCAACACGGTGAGCGGGTCGAGCTTGGGCTTCCCCAATTGCCGACGAATGCCTTCGGATGCGGTCGAGCCTTCGGCAGCGACACGCTGCGACCACCACGTAGCCGCCGTTGTCGAACTCACAGGGCTCAACCGTCCGACCCGACCAGCGCGACCAACTCGTCGTCTTCCGACTCGATCTCGGCGTCGGTGAGATCGACACTGACGTACGTCTGACTGACCTTGCTGTCGTCATTCGCCGATCCCGGGAAGACGAGCGCAACGCCGATCACATCGGCTCTCGCGTCCAGCGGGTCCCTCGACTTAGAGTTCGCCGGGTCCGGCTCCGACATCGGGTCGATGGGATAGAGCAGGATCAATCCCTTCGATCGCACATCTGGGTTCTTGTCTCGCGCATCCATCAGCGAATTCTCGCTCATCTTCCGCGCCTCAGACTGGTCGAGGAAGTCGACCGCACGATGGTCTTTCGACATCAGAGTCTTGATGTCGGAGCGCTCGACTCCATCCACCTTCAACTGCGATCGCACGATACGGCCGAAATCCAGCCCGCCGAGACGCACGGTTCCCCGCTCCGAACCGGGTTTGGCAGCCATGACTGCGAGATTCCACATGTCGAGACTGCCTCGACGACGTTGCTTCGCAACATATTTGCCGATCAAGTCGACGTCGAGATCAGGAGAATCCGGGTGCACGGAGTAACTGTCCAGGAAGCTCAGCACATCGTCGGCGTCGACGTTCTCGAACACGACGGACCCGGAGTCGAGGGTCCTCGGTTCGATCCCCTTGGTTCTGACACGGGACAGGAGTCCGTCGGCGGCGTCGACATTGCGGAGTAGCCAATCTTCATCCCGAGTGCGGAAATATCGGGTTTGTACACGCCGCCCACCGTACGACGCGTAGGCCGGTATCGCCGCGCCCATTTTGGCGGTGATCCGCAGAGTCGGATGCGTCCTGATGCGCACACCGAACTCCGTGGGTGTCAGATCCTCGGACTCGTAGCGATCGATATCGAGACGAATTTCTCGTTCGACCGTGGCCAGGTGACGGAACCACTGGCGCAGCTCTTCTGTCATCCAGATCCGCGGAAGATCTTCGTAACCGAAGCGGAATCCAAACCACCGGGCCATCTGCAACAAGGTGTCGTACGCCCCTGCTGCCCTGACGAAGTAGCTGACCGTCAGACCCTCGAGCGTCAGCCCGCGACTCAGGGTGTTCCCTCCGACTGCGATCGCCACCTGACCATCCTCGGAGTAGTCCAGGCGATCGTCACTGCGGAAATTGTCTATGACCACGCGACACTTGCCGAGCACCTCACCGACGAACGGACGCACGTCCTCGAACGTGAGCGGTGCCAGTCCGAACGTCGCGGACGTCACCAGTGACGTTTCGGCCTGCCATTGGGACGACAAGCGTTGCACGGCCGTGGGATCACCGGTCTCCCACTTCTTGGCGAGCCCAGACACGAAAGCGCTGAGCGGCCCTCGGAACTGGTCGTGGATGTCCGTTTTCACCGACGTGTGAATCAGCATCGTCGCGTGGCCTTTGTCGCCCCGAGCACGCCGGGCGGCGGTGGCCAGGACGAACCAGGTCAGTGCAAGGTCGAGAGTGGGCGGTATCGACGGGAGAAACACCTGGGCGGCACTCTTGCCGGAAGGTCGCACGTCGTCGACGTCCTCGTGCGGAATGATCCGGACCATGTTCGATCCGTCCAAATCCACGCCGTTCGCCTCGTCGCCCTCGACCACGTCCCGGCCGAAAATTCGCTCGGTGCCGAAGTAACCCTCCGGTTCCGGCAGGTTGAGGATGAAGTCCTTCGGGTAGAGGTCGCCGGCAGCCGGGTCGATCAGGATGTTGGCGAACGGCGTCGCCGTGTATCCGATGTAGGTGCTCTTCGGCAGCTTGGCGATGATGCCACGGATCAGCGGGTTGATGATGCGGGTCTCGACGCTCGCCTGGTCTGCTTCGTCATCGATGATCAGTGTCGGCACATCATTGAGTGCGCGCTGTTTGACGGCAGGTTGAAGCCATTTATCGAGCCGCTTCAACACCGCGGCATTCTTCTTCACCACGGCCAGGATCACACCGCTGTCGTCGACGTGCAGCAGAGCCGTCGACTGCATGGTGGGTGCTCTGAAGTCGCCGTCCGCGTTGGTCAGTTGCTTCCACTTGGTCGGTGTCAACTTGTGAAGCTGCTCATCCAGGCGTTCTTGCGTCTGCTTACGCAGGCCGTTGTGGATTCCTGACAGAACGATGACGAACTTGTACCCGACGTCCGCAGCTTTGGCGATGACCGCAGTGAAGTTTGTCGTCTTCCCGGACTGGACGTACCCGACGACCAAACCCTTCGAGTCCCAGTCCGACTCGTTGGGCCGTGGCGTGTACGCGATGACCTTGTTGGACGAGCTGTCCAAAGTGCTCACCCGGCCATCGGGCCAGGCCAGGTCCACCCGAATGAACCGCTCGAGCGCAGGCCAATACACATCCGCGGACGCATTCGGTCCGGCATACCACGGCTCGCGTGGGCCGTGAATGATGGGCGGGCCACCGCTGATGACTCCGGTCACCTGCTTGC
This sequence comes from Rhodococcus sp. UNC23MFCrub1.1, assembly GCF_000686025.1. Taxonomy (GTDB): domain Bacteria; phylum Actinomycetota; class Actinomycetes; order Mycobacteriales; family Mycobacteriaceae; genus Rhodococcoides. Next base: position 440,606 of record NZ_JMLQ01000002.1, on the reverse strand, counting down.
GATATTCCTTGACGTACGACTCGAGCTCATCTCGGCTGAGCCGGCCGGTGAAACTCTTGATTGCAGAATCGAGCGAGGTCTTTCTCGCCCACCCCGCGAACACTTCATAAAACGGGTCCACGGCTATCATCCTCTTCAGCGCCCGAGCGCATCCCGGGCATGGTGTCGGAACCGGGAGTCATCAGGGAGGACTGTCGGTTTCGGGTCAATCTAAAAGGTCGACGATCCGCGTCAGACGTTGATCCCGTAATCTCGGGCAATTCCAGCCAACCCCGAGACGTAGCCCTGCCCGATCGCGCGAAACTTCCATTCTTCATTACGGCGATAGAGCTCACCGAACACCATAGCCGTCTCGGTCGACGCGTCCTCGCTCAGATCGAATCGTGCGAGCTCGCGGCCGTCGGCCTTGTCGACCACTCGGATGAACGCGTTCACTACCTGTCCGAAGTTCTGCCGGAGGACGTCGGCATCGTGGATGGACACCGGGAACACGATGGAATCGACGTCGGGCGCGAGCGCCGAGAGGTCGATGTCGATGCTCTCGTCATCCCCATCCCCCTCGCCGGTTCGGTTGTCACCCGTGTGTTCGATCGCGCCGTCGGGCGAGCGAAGGTTGTTGTAGAAGACAAAGAACTCGTCGCTCAGGGCCTTGTGGGAGGAGTTGAGGGCGATCGCACTTGCATCGAGGTCGTACGCACCACCGCTCGTCGAGCGAACATCCCAGCCCAGTCCGATGCTGACAGCCGTCAGGCTGGGCGCTTCCTTGCTGAGTGAGACGTTCCCACCCTTGGCCAGTGTCACAGACATGTTCGGTTCCCATCCTCACGTCACCAGGTTGCAATATCAATCTAGCCATACCGACAAGCCAAGTGGTCGGAATGGTCCTGCAGTTCCCGATTCGCTCGAGTTGCTGACGCGATCCGATCTCGCAGCCAGGCCGACGATGGACGCCCCGGGCAGTCTCGCCGACAGCCGCTTCGGACCTCGTCCAGAAGTATGCCGCGGCCTCCGACCGCCCGTCAGGTCATGAAGAACAGGCAGTCGTCACCGGGTATACGAAGTCGGAGTTGAAGACATCGTCGAACGTTCCGCCAGACAGACCCATCGACCAGTCGTGTAGCCAAGTACAGCGAACTCAGCAGTCCGCGCACACCATTCAGTGGCCACTCGCTTTGCGGACCAGGGCATCATCGCGGACGCACGTCCAACCGTGTGTCTGTAGAGCCTGCACGATGTTGACCTCATCGCTCACGTCGAAGTGCAGGAACTCGCCGTCATGAATGGTGTCCTCGACCTTCCCGTATTGCTCACGAACCGTTTGCGGTACGTCGCGGAGCATCTCTCGGGCGGGCCAGGCCGGCCAATCACCGTCGGCGTGTCCGGGAACAGTGTCCAGGTCGTACACTTCGCCGTCCGCAGGAAGATCAGTTTCGCCATCGGCGAAGCGCTCGACCACATCGGTCCAGCTTTTAGCGCTGAGGCTGTTCTTCGCGTCCCCCCATGTTGCAAATTCCGAATGCAGCAGTGCCAGCTGCTCGGCAGAGTCAGACTTGATGAAAATCAATTCGCCGGCGACATCGCCGTAAACGTACTCATTCATCTCGCCAGCCTTCCACAGCTCGGAATGTCAACGACGTCGAATGGGCGTCTTGCCAGCTTAGCCGGGGAAGGCTCACCGCCCCGCCCGCCGCCGGTCACGTTCCGAGAACCCATCCACCTGCTGCATCCCGTGGGCCCGCTTCCGATCCTGGTAGTCCACCACTGCCGAGAACGCCGCGCTCACACCTACCGGCGAGGCGTCGTACGTCAGCGACTTGTCCGCCTTGAACCCCATCTGCGCGCCTGTCTCCACGGCGTCCATGTTGGCGCCCAGGAACACGAAGTCCCACCCGTACTGCGATTCCTGCTGCTCAATGAGCTCGCGAACCGCTTGGTTCGACCACTCCCGACTCGAGTTCTCCTGGCCGTCGGTCATCACCAGCACGGTGACCGACCCCGGCCGTTCTTCCTCCCGCAGGGCCTCGAGAGACGAGCCGATCGCGGTGACGAACTTCCCCACCGCGTCGTACAACGCCGTCATCCCGCGGGGTACCAAGTACAGCGGTGGTACCTGGTCGATCGGTGTCGAGTCGTAGACCATCGCGTACTGATCATCGAACTGCGCCAGCGTCACGACGGTTGTGCCGTCGTGACCACGCTCGGCGTCGATGAAGGTGTCGAATCCTCCGCGGGTGTCGTCGGCAATGGAGGACATCGAACCGGAACGGTCGAGAAGGGCTGCAACGAGGGACAAAGAAGGATCGGGCATGGAAACTCCTGACGTGGGGACGGATAGGTGGACTGAAGATCAGGCGACGGAGACTGTGACTCCGCCGGAGAACAACGAGTCATGAAGCTCGATCTCCGACGGTGCGGTGCCCGCCGGCACGTCGTAGACGAGTGTCGCCACGAGCAAGTTACCCGGATTGATCTGCGAGAAGCCGAGATTCGGGTCATTGGTCACCGTCGCGAGTGTGTCGGTCGAGTACTCGCGCCCCTGCCCGTCGAGCAGCTTCTGCGACGACGTGTCGAACAGCTGCTGCTCGTTGCCGATGTTCGCGACATTCAGGGTGACCAGCACGTACTCGCCCTGCGGCGTCTGCGACGTGTACTGATCCCCCACACTGGCGACGCCACGCTCGACGTTCTGCACGGTGAATTCGAACTTGCCGTCCCTCACCGCAGCACCGATTCCCGGTGCCGACTCCTCGGCCGGCGCACTGCTGCCCTCCGTTGCGGCCTGCGAGGAGGACGTGGTGCCACTCGTCGACAAGTCCTGTCCTCCGCTCGCCAGATTGACGCCGACAGCGATGACGACGACCGCACCGATCGCCGTGAGGATCTTGTGCCGCAGGAACCAGTTCTTCTTGGTCGGCGGCTGCTGTGGCTGCGCGTACGGGTTCTGGGGAGGCTGAGTCATGGCGAGTCCTTTCGGTGTGTCGGCACCGGTCGGTGCGTCCCACCAAGAACACCGCAGTGACCCCGTCGGGCACCTCGTCGATTCGGCCGGTCTCACTCCTCCTTTCGGTCGGCATTCGCGACCGAAGAACGGAGGCTCATGTCGGACCAAGGCCGTACCGTCTTTTCTGTGACCACTACTGCAGCTACGGTTCGGCGTCGCGCCTGGACCGTCGGCGCAGTGATTCTCAGCTTGTTCTGCACCTTCATGGCTGCCGGTCTCGCGGGCACATCGGGAACACCTGTGCGGAACGTGGCGCTCGGCGTCGTCCTCAATATGGCCGCCGCGATTGCGTTGATCTGGCGACACGACAAACCGAGGATCGTCCTCGCGATGGCCGTCGCCGGTCCGCTCTTCTTCGCCACCGACGCAACGGCCGCGCTGATAGCTCTCTACGCGGTGGGCGTCTTCGCTCGAGGTCGTACTCTCGCCGGTGCTGCAGTCGCGGTCTACCTGGCCTGCGCGATATCTCTCGTGTACGACGCGGGGCGCCGCCGCGACTATTCGGTCCTGACGATCGGAGTCAAGCACGTCGAGGGCACTCCCCCGCCGACGTGGTCGCTTCCATGGTGGCTTCCCTGGCTCGTCGCGGCCGTCCTCGTCGCCGTCGTTCTGGGGCTCTCTCAACTTCGCCGTACGAAGTCCGATCTCGTGGTGGCCGTGCAGTCCCGGGATCAGGCGACCGCGCAGTCGCAGCGCCTGCACGAGGACATGCTGATACAGCAGGAACGCTCCCGCATCGCGCGCGACATGCACGACACCTTGGCCGCAGGGCTCAGCCGAATATCGTTGCTGGCAGGCGGTTTACAGGTCGGGAGCAATGACGGACCGGAGAAGATCTCCAACACGTCGGCACTGATTCGGTCTACGGCCCACGAGTCCCTGGACGAGCTCAAACGCATCATCGGCGTACTCCGCGGGTCCGACACCGGCGGCGAGGATGCTGGTCGGCGAAGCATCGCGGGAATCGGGGACCTCGTCGACGCGGCGCGTTCTGCCGGGTGTCGGGTGACCCTGGTTCAGGACATTCATCCCGGTGTCGTCGGCGATCTGACCAGTCATACCGCGTACCGCATCGTGCAGGAAGCTCTGACCAACAGTCAGAAGCATGCCCCGAGTTCACCCCTCCACATCACGGTGAATGGGGCGGACACCGATGGCATCGGCCTGACTGTGCGCAACCACATGTCGACGACAGCGCAACCTGGCCCCGGTTCGCGAACCGGACTGGCCGGCCTCGCCGAGCAAGCTCACAACGCCGGCGGGTGGGTGCGGTGGACGGCCATGGGTGGCGAATTCATCGTGACGGCCTGGCTCCCCTGGTACTCCTGACGCGTCAGTCCTTGACCAGTCCGCCGTCGACGACCAGGTTCTGCCCTGTCACCGCTCTCGACCACGGCGATGCGAAGAACAGCACGGCATCCGCGAACTCTGCCGGCGTCGTCACCCGGCGCAGCGGGGTGCTCTCGGCGATCATGTCGAACACCGCAGGTGGGGTCGCGGAGCTGGCATCCGTGGTCCTCAGAAGACCACCGGAGACCATGTTGACGGTGATGCCGTCAGGCCCGAGGTCCGCCGAGAAGGTCCGCGTCAGCGCCAACAAGGCAGCCTTCGCCGCCGTGTAGTCGTGGTACGGAACGACGGGGTTCTGCACGAGGTTGGTGCCGATCGTGATGATCCGCCCGAATGCCCTCTCCCGCATACCCGGCGCAGCTGCCTGCGTGGTATGCAGAGCGCCGGCAACGCTGCCGCGGAACTGCGAGTCGAACGCCAACCACTCGATCTCGTCGGCCTTGGCACGGTCGTCACCGTTGAACGAGAAGTCGATCAAAGCGTTGTTGACGACGGTGGTGACAGTCGACCCGAAATGCTCACGGGCGCTGTCGAACAGCGCGTCGACCTGGTGCCGGTCCGTGACATCGGCCTGCACCGCAACAACGCGGTCAGGACCGAACTCGCTTGCCAGAGCATCGGCTGCGGCTGCACTGCGGTGGTAGTTGACCACGACGCGGGAACCCTGCTGCAGGAACGCTCGCGTGATCGCAGAACCCAGTCCGCGAGCACCGCCCGTCACGAGCACGATCTGTTCGGCCAATGGCACTGTGCGCATCTCGACATCCCTTCGCCAGCATGACCTGGTCAGGTTCGACGGGTGTGTTCTCAGCCGGTTCGGTTCGGCACCCCGTGTCCGACTCCATAGAACACCTATCCGCTGTGGCGTGTCGGCGCGACCCGATACGGTCGACCCATCATGGACTCCGATGCGGTCATCACCGTTCTCGTCGTGGACGACGACGCATTCGTTCGTCGCGGCGTCGCGGACATCTTCGCCGCCACCACGGATATCGTGGTGGTCGGATCGGTCTCGGACGGTGACGAGGTACCCGCCGCAGTCGCTGCTCATCGGCCCGACGTCGTCCTGATGGACTTGAAGATGCGCCGAGTGGACGGACTCGACGCCACGCGAGCATTGATGGCATCTGCACACCCACCGAAGGTCGTCGCGATGACGGCGATGGACGTGGACGACTTGGTGGTCCAGGCCATCGAGGCCGGAGCCCACAGCTTCCTCAGCAAGTCGGAGGCACCGGAGACGTTCCACCAGTCGATCCGCGCCGTCGCTGCCGGCAACACTCTGTTCTCCGAAGAGTCACTCCGGCGGATCGTCGCGTCTACTCGTGCACCGCGGCCTACAACAATGCTGGATGCGCTTACCGAACGAGAGCGAGAAGTGCTGTCGGTCATGGCCACCGGTGCGTCGAATCCAGATATCGCACGGCGCCTGTTCATGTCGGAGACGACGGTCAAGTCGCACCTCTCTGCGGTGAACCACAAGCTCCAGGTGTCCAACCGAGTCGAAGCGGCGTTGGCGGCATTCCGCGCTGGGTTGATCGAGTAGCGAGCACACGCGGACGAGTCAGCTGCTGCACCCTCCCGTTCACGCCTGTTCGAGCACTGCCTCGGCGATGTAGTCGAGATGGGAGTCCATGGATCCGAACAGCATCTCGACGCTCTTCGCGCGTCGGAAATAGTGATGCAGGACGTGCTCCCACGTGAATCCGATACCACCGTGAACCTGTATGGATTCCTCTGCGGCGAACGACGCCGCTCGCGATGCCAACACCCGTGCGATGGACACGGCCGTGAACATCGAGGCCTCGTCGCGGTCCACCGCCGCGTTCGCTGCGTCCAGAACAGCCGCTTCAGCCAACTCGACGGCAATGGACATATCGACGAGCCGATGCTTGATTGCCTGAAAAGAACCGATCGGCCGGCCGAACTGCTTTCTGGTCTTGGCATAGACGACGGACATGTCCAGACAGGCGCGAGCGCTGCCCACCTGTTCAGCTGCCAGTACGGTCCACATCGCGGCCGTGGCTCGGTCGACCGCCCCGGTTCCCTCCACGGGAACCCACTCGGTCGGGCGAACACCGTCGAACGTCACGGACGCCATAGGTCTCGTCAGATCCAACGTCGTCATCGCCGTCCGCTCGACACCGTTGTCGGTCGCATCGACTGTCGCCACGAGGCGACCCTTGTCGGACGTCGCAATGACCAGCACGGTGTCAGCGTCCATCCCGCCTATGACGAAATGAGTGTGCCCGCTGAGCACCACGCCTTCGTCATCGTCCGACCAGACGACTCCATCACGTGCACTCTGGTTTCCAGCCACAGCTACACGTGTGGATCCCGTCGCCAGTCGGGCGAGCGTAATGCCCATCTGGTCGTCGGGTGCGGGGGCCAGTTCGGACAGGAGCAATCCGGCCAGGACTGCAGACGCGAAGAACGGGCCGGGATCGAGTGCCCTACCCAGTTCGAGAGCGACCGCGCACAGGTCTTTGAGCGTTCCTCCTGCGCCGCCGTACTGTTCCGGAACACCGATCTCGGTGCAACCCATCGTCGTCAGTGCACTCCAGGAGTCGCCGTCGGCCGCATCGGACAGCGCGCGCCGAACCGCATCCATGATGTCGCGTTGCTCGACGGTCCATTCCATGGTCATGTCGTGCTCACCTCGGTTCCCGCGGTAGGCCGAGCCCTCGTTCTCCGATGATGTTTCGTTGAATCTCGTCGGATCCCCCAGCTATGCGGTAGCCGGGGGCTCCGAGGAGGTGCTCCGACCAGGCGAATGTGTCGGCTTCGCCTGTGTCCGCCGCAAGGCGCGGACCGAGCACTCGTGCCGCTGCTTCTCCGATACGGGTCAGGTTCTGGGTCCAGACAATTTTGCCGATCGACCCCTCGACACCGGGAGCGGCGCCATCCTCGCGTCGCTCGGCGTACCGGGCGACGAGGAGCGCGGATGCGCGCTCGTAGACAGCTACTTCGGCCACGCGCTGCCGTGTCAGGGGGTCTGCTGGAGCACCGACCTGCCGCACGAGTCGAGCCAGGTCGCGGACGTTTCCTCCGGCATCGACGATGCCGGCGCTCGAGTTGCGTTCGAAACCCAATGTCGTCAGTGCAACCTTCCAACCGTCGCCGACATCGCCGAGCCGCAGCGTGTCCGAAAGTACGACGCCGTCCAGGAACACCTCGTTGAACGTGGAGCCACCGGACATCTGTCGGATAGGTCGGATGTCGATACCGTCCGAATCCATGGGGACCAGGAAAGCCGTCATTCCACGATGCTTGGGGGCAGTGGAATCGGTTCGTGCGATCAGCAGTCCCCACTCTGCGAACTGCGCACCCGAGCTCCACACTTTCTGACCGTTGACGATCCAGGAGTCCCCGTCACGCGTCGCTCGGGTGGTCAACCCAGCCAGATCAGACCCAGCCCCCGGTTCCGAAAACAGCTGACAGCAGAGCAGATCGGCGCGCAGAAAGGAGCGGACGAACTGTCGTCGCTGATTCTCGGTCCCGAGAAGGTGGACCGTCGGCGCGACGAGATCGACAGTGACCAGCACGATCTCATGACGATCGGGGACCGCGAACTCGAGTTCGTGCTCGACGTAGTTCCGCTCGTGACTCGCCGACAGGCCGGGTCCGCCCCACACCGGATCCCACGTGATCGCACCGAACCCCGCATCAACCCGCTCTGCCTGCCATCGACGGGCAGCATCGATGAGCGCACGCTCCTCTGCGGCATCGTGATTGTGGAAGATCGCGTAGCGCCGCTCGACATCGGCCGCGCCCGATCGGCGTGGAACCCGAGCCTCTAGAAACGCGACACAGTCCCGACCGAATTGATCGAGAGTCGCCTGTTCATACTGCACATCTGTCGTCACGACCGATCCTTTCGTGCAAGTTGCTCGATCCGGGCATCGACCGCGGCCTTGGCATGCGGGTCGTCCGCCAGCCGGACGGTGAAGCTCTGCTCGAGCTCGTAGCCCCTCTTCAGATCGAGAGATTCGCACCCGTTCAGGGACTGTTTGGCGAGCGTCACGGCGTATCGGTTCTTGGCTGCGATCGACCGTGCTCGCATCATCGCCACGTTCAGCAATTCCGATTCCGGAACCACTTCGATGGGAGCGCCCCAGTCACGCATGGTCGCTGCGCCGACCGGCTCCGCCGTGAAGAACAGTCGCCGCACGGCCTGTTGCGGCAACATGCGCGCGGCGAATCGCCCACCTCCGAGAACGCCGACATTCATTTCCGGTAGGCCGAACACCGCACGGTCGGAGGCGACGACGACGTCGCATACGGCGGTCAGTCCCAAGCCACTTCCGAGGGCTGCGCCATTGACAGCAGCGACCACGGGCACAGCGCAATCCATCACGGAGAAGAGCCCACGGCGTATCTCTCGCATACGCCGGTCACCGTTCTCCGCGGACATGCTCTGGAATTCGTGCAGATCGTTTCCACCGCAGAAGTTCTTGCCCTTACCGGTCAGAACCACAACCGTGGTGTCCACACGGTCGGACAATTCTTCGAATACGTCGGCCAGTTCTCTGTACATCGCGCTGTCGAGTGCGTTCACCTTGCCGCGAGACAGTTCGACGAGGGCGACGCCGGACTCGGGGTGGCTGACAGCGATGCTCGCGGTCACCGGTCGACCTCGTACGACGCAGCGATGGTGATGCCTGCCATGTGACGGGGAACCTCGGCTCTGTCGCGAGTCCATTCCCGCAGAGCGAACTTCTGAACCTTCCCACTAGGCGTCTTCGGCAGTGAATCCACGACGAAGACGCTCTCCGGAAATCGCTGACGAGCGATCTTGTGGGACTCGAGAAATGCCTGGACCTCGGCGAGATCGATGCTCGTGCCGGCCTCGGGAACCACGAAGGCACAGCCGCGCTCTCCCGTCACGGGGTCGGGACCGGCAACGATCGCCACCTCCGACACGTGCGGATGCTGCGAGAGCAGGGATTCCACGGAGTACGCGCTGATCTTCTCCCCGGACCGATTGATGATGTCCTTGATACGTCCGACGACGTGGAGGTACCCGTCGTCGTCGAAGCGCCCCAAGTCACCCGTACGGAAGAACCCGTCCAGAGTGAACGCAGCCTCGTTCAGAGACGCGTCCAAGTACCCCAAGAACGTGTCGGGTCCGCGCCAAACGATCTCGCCGACCGAGGACGACCGATCGGTCCCGTCCACCAGAACGTCGGTCGGAGCTATGGGACGACCGTCGCTCCGCGTGCGGGCATGCAGGGAATCGGACGATGTGGAACAAGTGGCAGACGGGCCCTCCGTTGCGCCGAACATCCGGACAGTAGTACCGAGCGTGTCCGTCGCAGCTGTAGCGAGCGAGTCGGGAATGTCGGCGCCACCGCACACGACATATCGAACTGACGGAGTCGAGGTGTTCGCCCGTGTCGCGGCATTCACCAGACCCCTCAGAAACGGGGTAGAGAAGATCATGAACGAGGCGCGCTCCGCGAGAATTCGGGCGAGCGCGACATCGGAATCCCACCGATCCTGCAGTACGACAGGGATTCCGAGCAGGAACGGCAGGGTAAGGGCGCAATTGATACCGGTCACATGCGTCACCGGCGAGGGATTGAAGACGACGTCGTCGGGGCCGAGTCCGAACCAGTCGACCATCGACCGGTTCTCGAAGACCAAAGTGTTGTGGCTGTGCAAGACACCCTTGGGCTCGGCGGTGGTTCCCGATGTGTACAACAGCAGGCACACGTCGTCGGGGTCGACGCCCACGCCCTCCACCTCCACCTCGACGTCGGTCACCGTGATCATGTCGTTCCAGCGCGCCGAACCCACGACGACCACATCGACGGCGGCGAAGATCGGCGACGAGTACATGGACTCGACGTCGCGGTTGCCACGAGAGTCCATCACGAAGACGACTGCTGCCCCCGACTGGTCGAGGATGAAGCTCACCTCTTGTTCGCGATAGATCGGAACGATCGGATTCGCCACTGCACCGAGTTTCATCACGGCATGGAAGACGATCACCGCCTCGACACAGTTCGGCAGCTGGAAGGACACCACGGAGTCACGGCTGACCCCGAGCCGCTGCAACGACAGGGCGAGACGGGACGCGTCCCGCTCGATGTCGCCGAAGGTCGACCGCCGGTCACCGTCCACTACCGCGAGAGCGTCGGGGCGGTCGGCCGCGCACCGGGTCAGGAGACTGCCGACCGTGTCGTCGCTCCAGTGCCCGCGAGCTCGATACTGGCGCACCAGCTCGTCGGCCGGGAGCCGTGTCGGTTGCATGGTGGACCTCCGTAGTCGGCAGTGCGGTCACTCCAGACGCTATCCCGATCGATTAAACATGTACAGCATTTGACGCTTTGCGCTCACGTATCGTGATCGCATGAGTTCATGCGACCTCTGGCGCCCACATGGCATTGCGCAGTGACCGACGACCAGGGTGAACGCGTACCGAGAAGAACTCCTGCGGCCAGACCCAGGAAGATGTCCGAGCGGGTCGCGAACGTGATCGCCGACCAGATTCTCGGCGGCGGTATCGACGAGGGGCAACGCCTGCCGACAGAGAAAGAGATGATGGCGGAGTACGGCGTGGCGCGGACAACTGTCCGTGAGGCACTGCGACTGCTCGAGAGCCGAGACCTCATCACCATCAAGCCTGGTGTCGGGGGTGGGCCCACGGCGGCGCGACCTCGGTACGACTCGCTGGGCAACACATTCAAGCTGTTCCTTCAGCTCGAAGGAGCGACGATCTCCGACGTCATCGACGTTCGACTCACTTTGGAACCTCTCGTGGCCCGGCAAGCTGCGGAGAACGCCTCGCCCTCCCAGCTCGACGAGATGCAGCAAGCCCTCGACAGCATGCGAACCGATCCCCGCGACTACGAGAACTTCCAGGAGCAGAACGCGCTCTTCCAGACCACGCTGTACAAGGCGGCCGGCAACGCGGCATTTCGCATCGTGATGGAGACGCTGTGGCTGCTCGTACGGGATGCCGAGCCCACCGAGCACCCGCTCGCAACACGACGCGCGGCCATCGACGCCCAGCAGATCATCCTCGATGCCCTGGCCCTGGGCGATGCCGACGCAGCCGGGCGGGCGATGAGTACGTTCGTGACCGATTCGGCCCGGTACTACAGGCGCTGGTTGAGCCGTGTGATCGCGCAGCCCGTTCACTGGCAGCTTTGATTGACGATCTCAGGTCAAAAGCTGTACATGTTTCTACGTGCAGTCGTATGGTTCGAGGGCGCGCACATACCGGTCTCCCCGCGGCCGATCACCCAGTGACAGCGCGCCCGCACAGAACCGGAGCCGGATGTGGCCAGTCCCCGCACCATCGATCGGACTCGACGTCGAGGCGTCATCGCTGCAGCAGCAGGCACGATCGTCGAGTACTACGACCTCACCGTCTATGCCTATCTCGCCGTGGTGGTCAGCCCGCTGTTCTTTCCCGGCGACGACCCCACCGCGTCGCTACTGGCCAGCCTGGCAGTGTTCGCATCCGCCTACTTGATGAGGCCGATCGGCGGACTGTTCTTCGGCCGTCTCGGCGACCGACACGGCCGCAAACGAGCGCTCGTCGTCTCGGTCGTCCTGATGGGTATCGGCACTGCCTTGATGGCTCTACTGCCGACCTACGAGACGGCGGGTGTCCTCGCCCCGGCACTCCTGGTCGTTGCACGTCTCGTGCAGGGCTTCTCGGCCGGGGGTGAACTGGGAGGCGCCCTCACGTACGTCTATGAGACCGTCGGCCCGAAGCGGAAGGGTCTGGGAGCGTCGTTCGTCGCCCTCGGCAGCAACAGCGGATTCGCTCTCGCTGCGGTCGCAGTGGCCACGACGTCGGCGTTGACGTCGACTGAACAGATGACCAGTTGGGGTTGGCGCATCCCATTCCTCCTCGGCCTACCGCTGTTGCTCATCTGCCTTTGGCTGCGTAGCCGAATCGAGGACACACCTGAATTCGAGCGCTCGGCCGCGCGCGATGACATCTCCAAAGCTCCACTCAGCGAACTGATGCGAAGCCACCCCCGTCAGGTCCTGCAGGTCTTCGGGCTCGGTGTCGCACAGAACGCCACCGGCTACATGGTCCTGACGTACGTCGGAATCCACCTCGTTCGAGAAGGGGGATTCAGTCAGACGGCAGTAACCTGGACTGCCGCGCTCGTGATCGTTCTGGTCGCCCTGTCGATGCCGGTATCCGGCCTGCTCGTCGACCGGTTCGGCAGCAAGAAGATTCTCCTGGCGGGCCTGGTCGCGTCGGCGGTACTGGCATACCCCGCCATGTCCATGATGAGCGGACACGGGCTGGTGGTGGCTGCCATCGCATTCGGGTTCTTCGCCTTGGGCACACCGCTCATCCAGACCTCGACGGCACCACTCTTCCCGTCCTTGTTCACCTCGCGTGTCCGACTCACCGGCGTCGCACTGGGTTTCAACATCGCTACCATCGCCACCGGTGGAACAGCGGCCTACATTGCCACGTGGCTGATCGACCGGACCGGAAACGCTGTATCTCCCGCGTTCTTCGTGATCGGGGCTGCGCTCGTCGGCTTGGTGACCTTGGCAACCATCCGACAATCGACTTACCGGGGTGCGAAATACGCTGCCGCCGACTCGATCGACGTCGAGGCCGACGACCTCGACACGGTGAAGGCGCGCCAGGGGTGATCGGACATCACGGCAGCTCTTCCGGCCACCAACCAGCGGTAGTCGGCACACGCGGTTGACCTTCATGATAGGTCGAAGCTGCATGCTGTCGGGGTGTCAGATGCCGAGTTGATGTCCATCGGGTCGTTCGCGCAACGGTGCGGCCTGACGGCGAGCGCCCTGCGCTTCTACGCCGATTCAGGATCGCTGCTGCCGGCAGAGGTGGACCCCGTGACCGGGTATCGCCTCTATCGCGAGGACCAGCTCGCGCGGGCGGTCCTGCTTCGACAACTGCGCGAGATCGGCATGTCTCTTCCTGCTGTGAAGTCCACCCTCGACGCGGACGTTGACGACGCGATTCGCTCGGTCGATGATCACGTCACCACGGTGATGCGTGAGGCCGAGTCGGTGCGGCAGCAGGCGGCTGCCATCACGAGCACGCTGAATGGTCGATCCGGGCGGCAGATCGCCCGACTGAGCGGGCCGGTGCTGGCCTCTGCAGTCGAACAGATTCTCACCGCCACCGTCGATGATCCGGACATCGCAGTGCTCGGTGGCGTTCACGTCGAAGCTGGGCCCGGAGTTCTGACAGTGACCGCCAGCGACCGCTACCGCCTGTCGACACGCACCCTCGTGAGCCACGTCGACAGTGCGGCGGCCTGGGCGGCGACGGTGAACGGCGATGACTTGCGACAGTGCCTCGGCGACTTGCGCCGTACCTCGTCGGTGAACGTGGATGTCACCGATCGCGGTATGACGTTGCGACTGACAGACCGCGATGATCGTCACTGGAGGTTCGTGTCCGAGCCGTTCCCCGACTACCGATCGATGCTCGACTCACTGCCGGCGGTGACCAGTCGCGTCGAGGTCCCCACAGCAGCGCTCCTGCATGCTCTCGAACAACGATCGAGCGATCGAGTTCGGTTGTCCACGAACGACAACAACCTCGTGGTCCATGGTGACTTGCTCCCGGACATCGAAATTCCGGCCCGTGTGAGCGGGTGCACGGTCGACGCCTGGTTCGAGATGACCACTCTCTACCCGGCCATCAGCACCGCCGTCGGCACTGACGCACTACTCGATTTCCGTGAGCCCGAACAGCCCGCCACTGTGCGCTCTGCAGACCGAGGCGACTTGACCACTCTGGTCATGCCCATCGCAGCACCGCGTGACACCACGACGACAAGACGCACGCTATGACAGGAAGTCCCGCAAGCGACCCGACGATGGACGCGATCGCCGCGGCCGTCACCGAGGGCAGAAGTGGAAACCTCGACAAGGCACGTCGACAACTCCTCGCACTGTGGCAGGACATCGGTGTCAACGGCGATCCCCTTCACCGGTGCAGCCTCGCGCACTACCTCGCCGACCTCTATGAGCATCCCGCGCAGGCGCTCACGTGGGACGTCCGAGCACTCGACGCCGCACACTCCGTCACGGACCAACGCACGCAGAATCACCACGGGGGGCTCCACATTGCGGGGTTCTTTCCGTCGCTGCATCTCAACCTTGCGGACAACTACTGCAGGCTAGGGTCCTTCGACGCAGCTCGTGAGCACATCGACGCTGCGAAGGAGTGCTCCTCGACGCTTGCCGACGATCCCTACGGGGATCTCATCCGGGGAGCGATCGGCAGGGTGGACGCGGCCATCGCGGCGGGGCGAGGCGCGGACTGGCCATCAACCAATTCCTGAGCCTGTGCGGACAAGCGCAAGAAGAGCACCGAGGCTGTTCGCGGATCTGAGTCACCTTGCGCCTGTCAACGACGGCATAAGGTCCTGGTGCATTCCATCGCGGGAATGTACCGTTCCTTAAGTCGTCCTACGCAAGCATTGGACTCTGTATGGCCATCCCCCGGAAATCACGCCGCATTCAGTCCAGCCGCCTGGCGCGGTCCTTCACCGCCCGCCGTCACGAGCTGGGAATGACGCAAGCCGAGCTAGCTCTACTGGCCGGGGTCGGCCGCTCCACTGTGCAATCCATCGAGGGCGGCAAAGAAGCGTCGCAACTCGACGGCGTACGCGCCGTTGCAGATGCATTGGGGTGCGACCTGTCGCTCATCACCCGCGCCGGCATCGTCGTCGAACCGAATCGCGAGTGAGCGCCCGGCTCGATCTGCACCAGGTCGATGACACCACGTTTACAAGGATGATGCGCGCGGGCAGCTTGACGAGGTCGAGCGACACCGTTCGATTCGGAAGGTGCACCTCCAGGCAGTCGGGCCACCACGATCGCGGTCAAAACGGCCGCAGCGGAACTAGTCGGCACCAGCAGCTCCCCAGCGGCCACCGAAAGCAGCCTTTGGCCGTACCTACCGGTCGTCTGCGCCCGGGCCGTTAGCCGCTGCTGCGCGACGGACAGGGGTCGATCAGTCGGGAACCTGCACCTAGCGCCGTATTGCTTTGGTGCCTCCGATAGGCCTGGTCGTAACTTCATCGCCAACCTGGCGCAGCCAGCCAATCTTGACAAAGACATAGCTTGATCACGTCTAATTGGTCTCATGGACGAGCAGACCGGCCGCAATCCGTATTACACACGAATTTACGAGGACTCCAACGAGGAGCCTCGGCCGGCTCGAAGCGGCATCGCCCCACTGCGTACTGTTGACACGCTTGCAGCATGTCTGGTCGTGGGTTTTTTCGGTATTGTGGCCGCAGTAGTTGGCAGTCTGGGCCCATGGGTCAAATTTACCGATCCGGCGTCAGCTGTGTCCGTGACGTTGTCCGGCATGCAGGGCGACGGCAAAATCACGTTGGCCTTGATCGCGTTGTGCGGTGCGGCCATCTTCGAGAGGGCGACGCAAGGTAGAGGATGGTTACTGTGGATCGCGGCCGTAGCGTCGTTGGCGGTAACCGTCGTGGCCGCCATTGCGCTGAACACCGTGTCCGACAGATCCAATGAAATCGAGATGCGGGGGGTCATATCAGTGGCGGATTGGGGAGTCTGGTCGACATTGGTGGGCGCGATACTCGTCGCTACCTGTTCCGTGTGCGCAATTTGTTCGGACAGACAAAGCGCCTGAGTACTGAGCGCGCTCACGTCAACGTCTGGACGAGACGCGCTTGACGCATGGTCAGCGCAGCCAACGCAATGACAACACCACTGAGTCAACCCTGTACACGGCTTACCCGGGGCGTCAGGTCAGGCCGCTGTGAGCTCGCAGGCAACCCCGGAGTGATCGCTCAGACGTAGGTCGTCCGTCATTCCCGGCCGCGTTCGAACGTCGCCACAATTGATATCCGACGCGATGTGGTCGATGAGCTGACCGTCCTCGGTCGTCCCGGCCGTGTGACACGTCAACCGTGTCATCACCTCGGCGAGACGGTCGGCAACCTGAATGGGCTGCCGCGCACGCGGGATCTTTTGGTTGAAGTCACCGGCGACGATGACCGGCACAGATATATCGAAGGTGCCGATCACATCCTCGATCTGGTCCAGGCATTCGAGGTGTTCGGACCATGGCGCGGCATCGCGGCGACCGGTGCTCACGTGAGCGCGCGACCAGGGAATGCACACCGCAAGCAATCGGACCGGCCCGATGGGCGTTTCGGTCAGTGCGCTCACCACACGTCCTGCGCCGCCTCCAGTCTCGATCCGAATTACTTCCGAGAGTGGCCGCCGGGAGTACACCAGCACTTTGCGACGATCAGATTCTATCGCGTATCCCCAATCACCGCCGCCGTCCAAGATGTACCCGCCGTCCGGGAGGAGACCGCGACGCCCCTCCGTCACGACGAGAATGTCGGCTCCCGTCCCCGCCAGACGATCTCGTACCTCTGCACCCCGTCGACCGCGAGTGGTGGCCCATTCGACGTTCCAGGTAGCGACGGTGGTTCCGGTATTGCTCACGCCGTGCAGTCTAAATGGCTCGATTCATCGGTCCCTCGAATGCGGTAGATCTCGGTACGCAAGTGGATGTCACGACCTCGACCCATCTGCGTCAGCTCACAATCAACACATCCAACCGCCGAGGCCCGTGGACACCCTCCACCCTGTTCAGCTCGATGTCACTGGTCGCACTCGGACCGCTGATGAAGGTCAGCGGTCGAGTGGCGTCCAGCACCGCGAACGCCTGCGGCACCGTGTCCACAACCTGGTCGGCGCGGACGATGCAGATGTGATGGTCCGGCACCAGCGTCAACGCCCTACGACCCTGCGCGACAGACGCATCGAGCACGATCGTCCCCGTGGCAGCGATCCCCACCGCGCAGCCGGTGATCACCGCGTCGAGAGCATCGAGTTGGTCGATCGACAGGCCCTCGTCCGGAACCACCGCGATGCCGTCGACCCAGGCAGAGGGCAGATCGACGGGGACAACCGCTCGACCACCACCGAGCGACGACGCCACCGTGCCGGCGATCTCGGCCTCGGATATCCGGTACACCTGTGCCCGATAGTCGTCGACCGTTTCGGCGAAGCGGTCGACGTTCCCCGGTCCGGCCAGAGCAGCTCGGTCGTAGTCCCGCGGAACATCGACGCCGGCAACCCCACCCGCGGTCGCGGACCGGATGCGCTCGAGGATTTCCGACTTCGCGTTCATGACTCGTCCTCGTGCGTTCGTGCCCACCACTGGCGGAACGTTTCCTTCGGAGGGGCCGGCATGTCACGGCTGGTGGTCCACAACGATCCGGGGAATGGAAGCGACTCGATGTGCCCCTTCTTCCCGGCCAGCAGGCGCCCGACACCCGCAGCTTTCTCGGCCATCCCGAATCGCTTCGGGGAGTTCATCGCCCACCCTGCAGCCCGCATCGCGATCTCCTGCGCGCCGGGGATACCGCCGCGCTCGGAGTCGACCTGCTCCGCCCGTAGGTGCACCAGAATCTCCGGAATGTTGATGCGCACCGGGCACGCATCGAAACACGCCCCGCACAGCGACGACGCATACGGCAGTGAGGCATTGGGATCGTCGTGACCAGTCGTTCCGGTGAGCTGCGGCGACAGGATCGCACCGATCGGCCCCGGATACACCGACCCGTACGCGTGCCCACCGGTTCGCTCGTAGACCGGGCACACGTTCAAGCATGCGCTGCATCGGATGCAGTTGAGGGCGGCGCGGCCTACCTCGTCGGCAAGCACGTTGGTTCGGCCGTTGTCGATGAGCACCAGGTGGAAGTTCTGGGGACCGTCGCCCTCGTGCACCCCGGTCCACATCGAGGTGTACGGGTTCATACGCTCCGCCGTCGACGAGCGGGGAAGCAGTTGCATGAACACTTCGAGGTCCGAGAACGTGGGGACCAGCTTCTCGATGCCCATCAGCGTGATGAGCGTGTCGGGCAGCGTCAGACACATGCGCCCATTGCCTTCGGATTCGACGACGGCGAGCGTCCCCGTTTCGGCGACACCGAAGTTGGCGCCACTGATGGCCACCTTCGCCGACAGGAACTTCCGTCGCAGATGCTCGCGTGCGGCCATGGCCAGTTCGCGCGGCTCGTCAGTGATGGCAGCGTCGACACCGGGCATGCGACGCAGGAAGATCTCGCGAATCTCCGCCCGGTTGCGGTGAATTGCGGGAACCAGGATGTGACTGGGCTTGTCGTCACCCAGCTGGACGATGAGCTCGGCCAGGTCGGTCTCGATGGCGGCGATGCCCTCGGCTTCGAGGTACTCGTTCAGGCCGGTCTCCTGGGTGGCCATGGATTTCACCTTGACCACCTCGTCACTGCCCGTGGCCTTGACCAGGTCCGTGATGATGCGATTGGCCTCGTCGGCGTCGCGTGCCCAGTGCACCACTCCCCCGCGGGCGGTGACGTTGGCTTCGAGTTGCTGCAGCAGCTCGGGCAGCCGCGACATCACATCGGTCTTGAGGGCACTCCCGGCGAGGCGCAACTCCTCCCAGTCATCGCACTCCGCAACAGCTCCCAGCCTCTTCTCACGGATGGTCTTGGTCGCAGCCCCGACGTTGCGCCGCATCTGAGTGTCCTGCAATGCGCGCTTCGCAGCCTTCGGGAAGCTCTCCTCGCCGCGGATGTTTCCGATACCGGGAGAACCCAAGAAGGTGGTCATGCTGCCTCCGTCGATGCCAGGATCTCCGCCAGGTGAACAGTTTTGACGCCGGTGCGCAGGCGGGACAGGCCACCGCCGATGTGCATCAGGCACGACGAGTCCCCGGCGCTGCACACCTCGGCACCGGTGGAGAGGACGTTGGCCATCTTGTCCGACAACATCGCCGTCGAAGTCTCCGAATTCTTCAACGCGAACGTTCCGCCGAAGCCGCAGCACGACTCGGCCTGCGGCAGTTCGACCAAGGTCATGCCGCGCACGTTGCGCAGCAGTTCGAGGGGCTTGTCGCCGACGCGCAACATCCTCAGCGAATGGCACGTGGGGTGGTAGGTAACGCGGTGCGGGTAGTAGGCGCCGACGTCGGTGACGCCTAGGACGTCGACGAGGAGTTCGGACAGCTCGTAGGTGCGGCCGGCGATGTCCTCGGCGCGCGTGGCCAGGTCTTCATCACCGGCGCGGCGCGCGACCATCGCGTGCTGGTGACGCACCGATCCGACACAAGAACCGGATGGGGCGACCGCGACGTCCCACGACGACTTCTCGAACACCTCGACGTGGTGGCGCACCAGCGGTGCGGCTTCCTTGAGGTAGCCGGTGTTGACGTGCATCTGGCCGCAGCACGTCTGATCCGACGGGAAGACGACGGTGTGACCGAGCCGTTCGAGCAATGAGACAGTCGCTTTCGCTGACTCGGGGAAGAGTGCGTCCACTAGACATGTGGCGAACAGGGCGATCCGCATGGAGCCTCCAGAGCGTGTGGTCTGACCACAGTAACCCCTGTGGTCGGACCACACCAGCTATTCTCCGACAATGCGCGCACACGAGGTGGTTCTCCACCGCATCGAACAGGACCTGGCGGCGGCCCGGCTCCGCGTCGGCGACCGGCTGCCGGCCGAGCGCGCACTCGCGGAGGAACTCGGCGTCGGCCGGAGCTCGGTTCGCGAGGCCATCCGGGTGCTGGAGGCGATGGGCGTGGTGAAGACGTCGGTCGGGTCCGGCCCCGACGCGGGCGCGATCGTCGTGGCCGATCCCGCCACGTCCATCGGCTCGGCACTGCGGCTGCACATGGCCACGCAGTTCCTGCCCATCGCCGACGTGGTGCAGACGCGCGTGCTCCTCGAGTCGTGGGCGCTACGGGAAGCAGCGGCGCGCACCCCGGACCTCACTGCCATAGACGAACTGCTCGACCGGATGGACGACCAGAGTCTGGAACCCGATCAGTTCCACCGCCTCGACGCCGAGCTGCACGTACGGTTCGCCGGGCTGGCGGGCAACGTGCTGATCGAGGCGATGATGACCTCGCTCCGCGACTCCATCCACGGCTATGTCATGGACGCGGTGCCGATGCTCGACGACTGGTCGGCCGTCGCCGTGAACCTTCGGTGCGAGCATCGCGCCATCGTCGACGCGTTGCGCCGAGGACACGGCGCCAAGGCCGCCACCCTGGCGCGCGAGCACATTGAAGGGTTCTACGGGTTGATGCGGCTCGACTGAATCACCGAATCGAGCGGCCGGCCGAGCCCAGCATCTCCGTCGCCTCGACCACCCGTGCGGCCATGGCGGTCTCGGCGGGCTTACCCCACGAGCGGGGGTCGTAGGCCTTCTTGTTGCCGTAGGCACCGTCGACTTTGAGCACCTGGTCGTACTTGCTGATCATGTGACCGGCGAGCGACCGGGTGAAGGCGTACTGGGTGTCGGTGTCGATGTTCATCTTCACCACACCGCTGCGCACGGCGGACGCGATGTCCTCGGCGCTGGATCCGGACCCACCGTGGAACACCAGGTCGAACGGCTTGTCCTTGCCCGATTCGGCGCCGATGACGGTCTGGATCTCGTCGAGGATCTCGGGGCGCAGGTGGACGGAGTCGGGGTTGTAGACGCCGTGCACATTGCCGAAGGTCAGTGCCGTCAGGTAGCGACCGCGCTCACCCGCACCCAGGGCAGCGATGGTCGCGCGGGCATCGTCGACCGTCGAGTACAGCTTGTCGTCGATCTCGGCGGAGACGCCGTCTTCCTCGCCGCCGATCACACCGACCTCGATCTCGAGCAGCGTGTTGGCCTTGACCGACTCGTCCAACAGCTGACGGGCGATGGCGAGGTTCTCGTCGAGCGGAACGGCGGATCCGTCCCACATGTGGGACTGGTACAGCGGATCCAACCCGCGGGCCCGCCGCTCGATGGAGTCGGCGAGCAACGGACGCACCCAGTCGTCCAGGTTCTCCGCGGGGCAGTGATCGGTATGGAGTGCGATCGAGACGGAGTAGTGCTGTGCGACTTCGTGCGCATACAGCGCCAGCGCCTTCGACCCGGCGAAGCGGTTCTGAACCTTGTTGCCCGACAGATACAGTGCCGTCCCCACTGAGACCTGGATGATGCCGTCGCTCTCCGCCTCGGCGAAGCCCTGCAGAGCGGCGTTGAGTGTCTGCGAGCTGGTGACGTTGATCGAGGGGTAGGCGAACCCGCCCTCCTTGGCGCGGTCGAGCATCGCCACGTACTGGTCGGGAGTTGCGATCGGCATGGTGAGTCCTGTCCTGGTGAGGGTGAATCAGGCTGTGGGGTCGTTCAGGCCGGGGTACAGCCGCACGAGTTGCGATGATGAAACGTGGTGGGGACGTGGACTCGTCTGGGGTCGCCGGTGTATCCGCCGATGCGCTCCAACAACATGTCCACCGCCGTGCTGCCGAGCGTCACGACGTCCTGCGCTGACGCGGTGAGACGGGGTTCGAAGAGATCGGACCACTCGAAGTCGTCGTAACAGACCAGCGCGACGTCTCCGGGTATCGACAAGCCCAAGCCGCGCAGCGCCTTCATCGAGCCGATCGTCATCGAGTTGTTCATGGTCACGACGGCGGTGGGTCGCGGCGATCGAGACATCACGGCAAGCACCTCGCGCTCCGCCACGTCGACGCTCGATGCACCGTCGAGAACCAGATCCGGATCGATCTCCAGCCCGCGGTCCCTCAGCGCCCGTTCGTATCCCGCGTAGCGCTCGACCGACGACGAGATGCCGTCGATCCCGCGCACCACCGCGATACGCCGGTGTCCGAGCCCGAGCAGGTGCTCGGTCAATTGTCGAGCGGACTCCTCGTTCTCGGGACCCACCTGGTCACATGCCACGTCGAGCGCACGGTCTATGAGGACGAGCGGGGTGCCGGTCGCGGTGATCGCCGGAATGGTGTTGCGCTCGGCGCCGGCCGCCGGCGCGACGATGATGCCGTCGACCTGGCGATCGAGAAGCGAGTCGACCACCCGACGCTCCGAGGCGACGTCGTCGTGCGAGTCACCGAGGAACATGACCAGGCCCGCCTCCGACAGCATCGCCTCGATGGTGTGCACGAGGCTGCCGAAGTAGGGGTTGGTGAACGCCGAGATCGACAGGCCGACGGTGTGAGTCCGACCGGCCGCGAGGGATCGCGCGACGACGTTGCGGCGGTAGCCGATCTCGGTGATCGCGGTCTCGACGCGCTCCCGTGTCGACTCGTTCACCTTCCGTGTGCCGTTGAGGACGTGCGAGACCGTCGACACCGACACGCCCGCACGGCGTGCCACGTCGTCCATTGTTGCCATGTCAGGCCGGTCGCCCAGACGAGGTGATCATCGAAGGCGCAGCACTCGATCGGCACGCACGGCCGTCGACGTGATCAGCTCGGCGTTGCGTTCGTCGGATCCGAGAGCCCAGAACGCTGCCTCCTCCGGCGTCTTCCCGTACGCCTCGTGGCGCTGGACCAGTCGGTGATGCCGGACGTCCGTGTCGGGAGCCAGGAACCACACCTCGTCGATCTGCGCGTGAGCACGAGGCCACGCGTCGATCTCCATCAACAGGTAGTTTCCTTCGGTCACCACGAGGGGGACCGACGGCAGCACCGGTATGGCCGAGCCGATCGACTCCTCGATCTCCCGGCGGAACCGCGGCGCGTACACGATGGGCCCGTCCGGTCCCTGCCCACGTACGGCCTCGATCAGACGGGCATAGCCGTCGTCGTCGAACGTGTCGTGCGCCCCCTTGCGGTCGAGACGACCGAGGTCGATGAGCACCTCGTTCGCGAGATGGAACCCGTCCATCGGTGCCAGCACTGCGAGGTCGGTCCCGAGCGCCTCCACCAGATCGGCGGCGACGGTGGACTTGCCCGCTCCGGGCGCTCCGGTAAGGCCGAGGATGCGGCGCTGCCCCGGAATCGCCAGTGCACGCGCCCATTCGACCAACTCGTCGAACGTGGCGTCCTGCACACTCTGGCCGCTCATGACGGTCACCGCTTTCGGGTCTGGTCGGAAGGAAGTTCCCGCATCCAGGACCGAGGTCCCACCACGGAACAGCGAAGTGCGGCCACGCGGGCCGACCGATCGAGGCGCTCGTCCATGCCCCTCTCGGTTCGCGTCGAGAAGTACGAATAGGCCCCGTGGAACACATCTCCGGCACCCAATGTATCAACCGCTGTGACGGCCGGGACGTCCACGGAACCGGACGAACCACCGGTCCACCACCGGATCGGTGCACCCCCATGCGTCGTGACGACGGTGGGAACGCCGGCCGCGACCAGCGCTGCGGCGGTGGCGTCCGAGTCCTCGGTACCGGGCATTCGGAAGTCGGCGGAGCACACCATGTCCGAGACCCGGGGAGCGAGTTCGGCCATGATCGGCTTCCACCGACCGGCGTCGACCACCGCCCGGATACCGTGGGCAGCGGCACTCTCGGCTGCTGCGCGCGCCATCCGGGGGTGATGACCGTCGATCAGGACGACGTCGGCCTCGGCGATCACCGCGTCCAGATCGGTCGGCGGTGCCACCTCGGACGCGACCGCGTCGAGCGACACCACCGATCGATCACCCGTGGATTCGACGACCGACACCGCCGAGACGGGTACGGGCCTTGCCGTGCCCGCCGCAGCATCGATCACCTCGACGCCGTACCGGTCGAGATCCGCACGCACGAGCCCGGCGACCGGATCGTCGCCGAGCGCCGTCACCAGGATCGCGCGACCGCCCAGCGCGGCGAAGGTGACGGCAGCATTCGCTGCCGGACCCCCCGCCGCGACGAACTGATCCGTCGACGTGATCTTCTCGTTGACCGCCGGTGGTGCCTGGATCCGGTGAATCACATCGAGTGTCGCCAGGCCCACGAAGACGCCGAGCGAGGTCGACGTCATTACAGCCCAGCGCGTTCCGACTCGGTGGGTTCGGTCGCACCGGTCATCAGAGCCACCACCTCGGACATCGTCCGTTGCTTCGGATCGACGACGCCGGCGCGCTGCCCCAACCGATGGATGTGGATGCGATCGGCCACCTCGAACACATGCGGCATGTCGTGGGAGATGAGCACCACGGGAATGCCGCGATCACGGATCGACCGGATCAGGTCGATCACCATGCCCGATTCACGCACGCCCAGAGCCGCAGTGGGCTCGTCCATGATGATGACACCGCGACCGAAAGCCGCTGCGCGCGCGACGGCCACACCCTGACGCTGACCACCGGACAGCGTCTCCACGGCCTGGTTCACGGACTTGATGCCGATCTTCAGGTCGGCGAGGTGCTGCGAGGCCTCCTCCCGCATCCGTGGCATGTCGAGCCGCCGGAAGAGGCTGCCCATCACACCCTTCCGCTTGATCTCGCGTCCGAGGTACAGGTTGGAGGCGATGTCGAGCGCCGGAATCACTGCGAGGTCCTGGTAGACGGTCTCGATCCCCGCAGCCCGCGCATCGCGCGTGTTGCGGAACGACTGGACCTCGCCGTTCATCAGGATCTCGCCCGAGTCCGGGACGACCGCCCCGGCCAATGCTTTGATGAGACTGGACTTTCCGGCACCGTTGTCACCGATGACCGCGAGCACCTCACCTGCCCGGAGCTCGAAGTCCGCTCCGTTGATGGCGGTGACGTTGCCGTATCTCTTGACCAGTCCGCGCGCTTCGAGAACAGGTGCGGTGCTCACTGTGACCTCCTGCGTGCGAATTGATCGACAGCCACCGCGACGATCACGAGAATGCCGGTCGCGATGTTCTGGTAGAGACTGTCGACACCGGCCTGGGTGAGTCCGTTACGCAGCACGCCCACGATGAGCGTGCCGACCAGAGTTCCGACGACGCCGCCGCGGCCGCCGAAGAGGCTGGTGCCGCCGATGACCACCGCGGTGATGGTCTCGAGGTTGGCGTTCTGATACGCGTTCGGATCCGCATTCGGGATGCGTCCCAACGCCGCCCACGCCGCGATGGCCGCGATGACGCCCGTGACGATGTAGACGGAGAACAGCACGCGACCGGACTTGATGCCCGACAGGTCCGATGCCTGCGGGTTACCGCCGACGGCGTAAATGTGCTTGCCCCAGGACGTCTGAGACAGGGCGTACCACATGACGATGTAGACGAGGAGCATCGCGACCACACCGTACGTCGTCGCGAAAGTCCCTATCTTGAAGGATGTTCCGAGGAACGTGAGCGGGCCTTCTTCGACGCGGTACGTCTCGGAACCCGCGAGCAGCCGGGTGGCTGCCTGGATTGCGGTGAACGTGCCGAGCGTGACGATGAACGGCGGCAACCGCAGCACAGTCACGAGGCCGCCGTTGATCGCTCCGAACGCGACGCACACCAGCAGCGTCGATCCGAGTGCGACGACCGGACCGTTGGCCCCCGCGCTCTGCGCCATGACAATGGTGCCGAACACGGCGACGGCGCCGATCGAGAGGTCGATGCCCGACGTGAGGATGATGAGAGTCTGTCCGACGGCGAGGATTCCGACGACGACGGACTGTTGCAGGATCAGCGACACGTTCTGCGGATTCAGGAACGAGTCCGAGAGCGCGCTGAAGACGATGATCGCGAGGATCAACGCCACCACCGGCCCGAGCAGCGGTTCACGCAGAATGTTGCTCGCGGTGAACCGGCTCGATACCGACTGCGGCGCTGTCGCGGGTGCGGCAGTGCTCATGGAGTGACTCAGCCCCAGCAGTTCGCTTCGGCCCAAGTGGTGTCCTGGGACTCGAGGCCGTCGACGGGCTTGTCGGTGATGAGCTGCGAGCCGGTGTCGTTGAAGCCGCTCGGCTTGGTGCCGTCTTTGGCGAAGGCCACGACTGCCTGCACGCCCTGCTCGGCCATCTTGGCGGGGAACTGCATCACGGTCGCGCCGATCTTGCCGGACTTGACGTCGGCGACACCGGTGCAGCTGCCGTCGATCGATCCGATCGTGACCTGCGCTGCCTTGCCCGCGGACTGAATTGCCTGGTAGGCGCCTGCGGCCGCCGGCTCGTTGATGGTGTAAAGCGCGTTGGTCTGCGGGGCGCGCTGGATGAGGTTCTCCATCGCGGTCTGCGCCTTGGTCTGGTCGCCGTTGGTGTTCTCCTGGCCGACGATCTCCGGTGAACTGTCCGTCAGGCCCATGCCCTCGAGAAAGCCCTCGTGACGGAAGGAATCGACGGTGCCGCCCGCAGTGCCGTCGAGCATGACGACCTGCGGCGCCGTGGAGCCGAGCGCTGCCTTGACCCACTTGCCCTGGCTGACGCCGGCCGCCTTGTTGTCGGTCGCGAAGGTGGCGTCGACCGCGTCCTCGGGGTCGGTCGCGGTGTCGAGTGCGATGACCACGACGCCGGCGTCGCGTGCGTTCTGGATGGCGTCGAGCACGCCGGTCGAGCTGTTCGGGGTGATCAGGATGCCCTTGACGCCCTGTCCGACCATGTTCTCGATCGCGGAGACCTGGCCCTCGTTGTCGCCGTCGAAGGCTCCGGCCAGAGCGACGAGCTCGGCGCCGTCCTTGTCGGCCTGGGCCTGAGCCGCCTCGCGCAGCTTGACGAAGTACGGGTTGGAGTCGGTCTTCGTGATCAGACCGACCTTGACGCTGTCGGAGCTGGAGCCGCCGCACGCGGTGAGGCCGAGAGCCAGCGAACCGGCCATCAGGAAGGTGCCGAGAGCGAGCGTGCTTCTGCTGCGATTTTCGAACATGTGGACTCCCTTGTCCCCATTGCGACGCCGACCGCATCGCGTGATGGCGGGAGCTTATGGCTAAGGAAAGCGCTTGCGCATGCGTTTTCGCGAAAGTCGTCCCGACCAATTTCCGAACCGGACAAACCCGGCTCAGCGCACCCTGGCGGGCTCCGGCAGCGCCATCCCTCGCTCCCCCATCACCTCGCGCAGACGGTCGGGGTAGTCGGTGATGATGCCGTCGACACCCATGTCCATCAGCGCCGCCATGGTCGCGGGATCGTCCACCGTCCACGGCACGACGCGGATCCCGGCGGCATGCGCGGACGCCACCATCTCGGGTGTCACGTAGAGCTCGAAGTCCGGATCCCCCACGACGCCCTTCTGCGGGCGGCCCTGGACGGGCGAGAGAGCGTGGGCGCCGAACGACTGCACCGCCGCCACCGGATCGCCGTCGAACTCGTCGATGTCGAGACCGCCCAACCACGGTGACGCTCCCGGTTCCCCTACTTCGAGGAAGTCGGGCTCCGTGAGCGCCACCAGACGGACCGACGGGTCGACCTCTTTCACAGCGCGCAGTGCACCCCAGTCGAAACTCTGAATGGTCGTGCGATCGAGCAGTCCCGCCGCCCCGACCGAGGCGAGCACCACGTGGGCGAACTGCTCACGGGACGCCGTTTCGGTGGGCGCCGCCGCCTCCACCTTGGTCTCGATGTTCAGCTGCACCGGGGAGTCGTAGGCGTTCACCAGATCGAGCACCTCGTCGAGGGTCGGGATTTCGGCATCCGTCGCCACTCGCTGTTCCGGGTAGCCGTCGAGCTGCGTGACACCACAATTCAGGGTCCGCACCTGTGCCAGCGTCAGGGTGTTGACGTACTTCCCGACGTAGGGAAACTCGGGATCGTTGTCGGTCGCGGGCCGGGTATCGCGGCACTTCGCGTCCGACACCTTTCGGTCGTGCGTGACGACGGCGATGCCGTCCTCGGTGATCTGCGTGTCCATCTCGAGTGTGGTGACGCCGAGCTCGAGGGCGTTGGTGAACGAGGCGAGCGTGCTCTCGGTGACCAGTCCGAGGCCGCCGCGGTGCGCTTGGAGGTCGAAGCCGTCGAGCGGCTGCGCAATCTCGGTCTCCTGCGTGGAGCAGGCCGCCAGAGCCATACACATCGAGACGGTCAACAGCACTCGTCGCATCGCCATGACGCCCACGCTAAGCCGGGAAAGTGAACGCGCAATGGATCAGCGCGCACGCCACGACGGGTCGAAGGTGAGCTGCCGGGCGGGTGTCGACTGCACCGTGCGACTGCTCCGCAACGTCATGAGTATGTGGCTGGTACCGGAGTCGTTGCGGCAGCAGGAGCGTCACGGCATCGAGGTGGTGCAGGCCAGGGCGGCCGGATTGGTGAGCGGCGGGTGGTGCGCGACTCGTTCGAGTTGGTGGTTTACCTGCCGACGCTGTGATCGTGTGCAGTGATCCGCGCTGTCAGCGGATTACTGCACACGAGTTGGTCGGCTACTCGACCCAGGCCCGGTGGTGCGGGAGTTCATCGAGTACTTGCCGCGGTAGAACGTCGGTTCCCCTGGTTAGGGAGTATCGGCCGAGGTTGCGGCGTCGATCCAGACCCGCAAGTCGTCGTCGAACTCCAGAGCTGCCGCGTTCACGGAAATCCACCCCTGTCCCATCGACCTGCCCGCGCCCATCTGAGCGCGGCGAGCTCCCGGGCGTCCGACGTAGTCGTCATCGCGATCGCGCGGTACCCGCACCAGCAATGCTCCGCCGCCGTTGCCGACGGACACGACCATCTTCCCGTCGACCATGAACGCCAGGCCGCCGAACATCGCCTTCTCGGTCACGGTGGACCTGGCGGACAGCGCAGCGCGAACCCGGTCCTCGAGGTCGGCGTCACGAGCCATGCGGGAACTCTACGTCGCCTCTCGACGCGTCGGAAGGTGCGCGGAGCCGCGGAATGCGCGGGTGAGCGCACCGTCGCGACGAATGCGGTGTAGAAACCTTCGCCTAGCGACGCTTTCTGCACCGGATCTCACAGCAGTCCGCTCCGAGTCTCGAACGGGCCGATCGTGTTGTCCCACGTCATGCCCTGCGCCTCGAGCTCCGCAAGGCGTCGCTCACCCTTTTCGGTGATGTTCGCACGAAAGACTTCACACCAGATCAGGTCTTCACGTTTCGTAGCGTGCAGGTAGCCCTGACTGGTCCCATGTCCCTCGGCGATCCGGCGCATCGACTCGTCGATGTCTACGTCCCACTCTTCCCACCCGACCTCGTTGTTCGCCAGCGCTCCGAACGTCATCAACCCGGATTCAGCGAACCAACGAATAACACCGGCAACTGTGTCGATCGTGGTGCTCCAACCTCGGAATCCGGAAACCATGGCTACGAAGCCCCACAGCGGCATCCAGTCGTCATCGAGTTCGTCGAGCAGTCGAAATTCCAGCCCCTCTTCGACATTCATCGCACATGCACCTTGATCACTTGAATACCTTCCGGCTCCACGATGTCGATCACTGATCCACCAGACTTGCTGTCGACTCGTAACTGAATTCGCGTACCGTCCGGCAATTCGTATCGCTCGATAATTTTGGCACTGTCACCTGTTCCGACCGACCTACCCTGCTCCGTGAGTCCTTCGAATACGATCCGAACGTCCTCTTCCGACTCCACTTGTCGGTTGACACCGCGCCGGCCCGGTTCCGTCAGATCGTTCAACACGTCGTCCACACCCGCCGCATCGACCGGCCCCGCATCCTGGAAGAAGCTGTCCGGCAGCGCGTCGTGGATCGCATCCCACGCATCCGTCCCGAACCGGTCGACCAGTGCGAAGGCCATCGCGCCGACGGACAGCACTCCGGCCGCGATCATCGCGTGCACGGCCGCCTCCACCGCCCAGGCCAGGCCGATCGCGAGGGGAACGAAGCGCCGTGGTTCGCCGTCGAGAAGTGCAGCGGACGCGTCGTCGATGGACCGTGCGGCCGACTCGTCCGCATCGATCAGCGCCTGCACATGCGCCGCGATGATCGCCGCGTGGGAGACATCGTTGCTGACCACCGACCAGTCCGGTGCAACGAGGCAACCGTCCGCCTCGGCCACGACGACAGCGTCGAGGAGTGCCTCGCGAGCAACGGCGATGGCAGATGCACCGTCGCGAACTGCGCGCTCCAGCACCCGAAGCTGAACTGTCCGACGTTGCGCTGCAGCAAGATCCCGACCAAGACGATCTACCGCAGCATCGCCGGCCGCACCCTGCCACGCCTCGCGCAGATCGACGCGGCTCCTGTCGATTGCCGCCGCCCGAGAGTCGAGAACCGAGGCGCCGTCACCGATCCACGTCGCGTCGATCCGGACGGCGTCGGGATCCCACGACGCCACCACCTCACGACGCGGCGCGAGCTCAGCGACCTCCATGCCCGACCCCCTCGAGCCGAGCGGCGTTCGCCGAGTCCGCGTCGGCGTACCCGACGGCAGCGACATCCAGCGATCGCGCTGTCGCAGAGAAGCCCGCGACGAGATCGTTGAGTGCCGAGACGGCTCGCTCTTCCGCTCGAGCAAGTGCGGCCGCGGTCGACGCTCCGGGGAGCGCGACCACACCTCGCGGCGCCACACCGATCTGCTCCACCTCACCGAGCACAGCTCGGCTCGCGGCCCGCACGGCCCCCACATCAGCGACGACGAACATCGTTCCCACCCCCTCGCGGGGTAGGACGCGTCAGTCCCGCAGCCCGTTCCACTGTCAGCGTTTGCGCTGTTCACGCTGCATCAGGCGTAGTGTTCGCCGTATCGGAGCCATCTGGTTCCCTTGATCAAGGGGCTGACACCATGGCTGACAAGTCTCCGCGCAACTCGATGACGCAGAAATCGGGCAAGTCGCTGAAGGAAAAGCGACTCGACAAGAAGACGAAGGCCGCGGGGAACATCGCCGCCGACGATGCCTCCGCCGCGGTGAACAAGAAGAAGCGCTGACCACCCGGTAGCGACTGACCACGCGGGGTACACCGTGGGATGAGCGAAGAAGCGCGCCGCAACGACGGTGACAACGACGGTCCCGTCGAGGAGGAGCTCGAAGAGAGCTTCGACTCGGTGGTCACCGAGGGTGCCGAGCGTCTGCACCGCACCGTCCGAGCCGTGATCGTCACCGGACTGTTCGGCGGACTCGAGGTGGCGCTGGGCGTGATGGCCTACCTCGCGGTGCTGGACGAGACGGGCAGCCATCTTCTCGCTGGGCTCGCGTTCGGGATCGGGCTCGTCGCAATTTATCTCGCGCACAGCGAGCTCTTCACCGAGGACTTCCTCATGCCCATCGCCGCGGTGGTCTCGAAGGACGGCACCCCGGCACAACTCGCGAAGCTCTGGATCGGCACTCTTCTGGCCAACCTGGTCGGCGGGTGGGCGGTGATGTGGCTGGTCGCGCAGGCGTTCCCGCAGTGGCTGATGGTGCTGTCGGAATCGGCACACCACTTCGTCGACGCGCCCTTGAACACGCAGTCGATCTGTCTGGCGATCCTCGGCGGCAGCACCATGACGCTACTGACCAGGATGCAGCAGGGAACCACGTCGGACGTCGCCCGCATCATCGCGGCCATGGCGGCCGGCTTCCTGTTGGCGGGGCTGCAGCTGTTCCACTCGATCCTGGACTCGCTGTTGATCTTCGGCGCGATTCACGCCGGCGCGGATGTGGACTACCTGCAGTGGATCGAGTGGTTCGGATACACGGTGGCGTTCAACATCGTGGGCGGCGCCTTCCTGGTGACGGCGCTCCGCCTCGTACGCACCAAGGAACTGGTGAAGTCGGAACGGAAGGACGAGGCGGCCTGAAACAGCAGAACACCCTCCCCAGTCGACTGGGGAGGGTGTTCTGGTCGTGCAAGGTGCGGAGGGTCAGCCGCCGACTCCCACGCGCACGTCGGGAGCCCCGAGCCGTGCGGCATCGGCGGTCTCGTCGTCCGGCTGCGCCTGCGATTCGCGCTCTGCCGCAACGCGCTTGCGGTAGTGCTCGATCTCGTCGGACACGTGCTGCTCGTCCCACCCGAGGATGGGTGCGACCAGTCCGGCGACCTCGGCTGCGGCAGCTTCGCCGCGGTCGGCCAACTCGATCGACACGCGGATGCGCCGCGTCAGGATGTCGTCGAGGTGCTGCGCCCCCTCGTGGCTTGCGGCGTAGACGGCCTCGGCCTTGAGATAGTCGGGTGCGTTCTCCAGGGGCTTGCCGAGCTCCGGGTTCTGATCGATCAGGTCGAGAACCTCACCGACCAGGGTGCCGTAGCGACCGAGCAGGTGCTCCATGCGTCCGACGCGCATCCCTGCGCGGTCGGCTGCGAGCTGGCGCGCGTTCCAGGCGCCGTAGTACCCGTCGGCACCCACGAGCGGGATCTTCTCCGTGACGCACTCCGGAACCTTGCGCTCCATGTTGTGCACCGCGGAGTCGACCGCGTCCTTCGCCATGACCCGGTACGTCGTGTACTTGCCGCCGGCGATGACGGTGAGGCCACGTACGGGGCTGGAGACGGCATGCTCGCGGGACAGCGTGCTGGTGGAGTCGGATTCGCCGTACAGCAACGGACGCAGACCGGCGTAGACACCGACGACGTCCTTGTGGTCCAGCGGATCCTGCAGCAGCTTGTTGACGTGCCCGAGGATGTAGTCGATGTCGCTCTTGCTGGCCGCGGGATGCGCCAGGTCGAGCTTCCAGTCGGTGTCGGTGGTGCCGATGATCCAGTGGCTCCCCCACGGGATCACGAACAGCAGCGACTTCTCGGTGCGGGTGATGATGCCCGTCGAACTGTTGATGCGGTTACGGGGCACCACCAGGTGCACGCCCTTGGACGCGCGAACCTGGAACTGCCCGCGACCGCCGACCATCTCCTGGATCTCGTCGGTCCACACACCGGCAGCGTTGATGACCTGCTTGGCGTGAATCTCGAACGACTCCCCCGACTCGAGGTCCGTCGCGACGACGCCGATCACGCGGTCGTCCTCACGCAGGAAGCCGGTGACGCGAGTGCTGTTGGCGCACAACGCTCCGTAGGCCGCGGCGGTGCGGGCGATCATCATGGTGTGGCGGGCGTCGTCGACCTGGCCCTCGTAGAAGCGCACGGCACCGCGGATGGCGGAGCGCTTGCCCGACGGAAAGGATTCCAGCGTCTTCTTCTTGCCCAGGTGCTTGTGGTGCGAGGGCACACCGCGGCCGGCACCCATCACGTCGTAGACGCCGATACCGAGGCCGACGTACGGCCGGTCGATCAGCTTCTCGAGCGGGTAGATGAACGGCACGGGGCGGGCGAGGTGCGGGCACAGGTCGTTGAGGACCAGCGACCGCTCCTTGAGCGCCTCGAAGACCAGTGCGAAGTTGAACTGCTCGAGGTAGCGCAGGCCACCGTGGAACAGCTTGCTGGACCTGCTGGACGTCCCGGCGGCGTAGTCACGCGCCTCGACCAGGCCGACCTTCAGGCCGCGGGTGACCGCGTCGAGGGCAGCTCCGGTACCGACGACACCGCCGCCGATGACCAGAACGTCCATCTCCTCCGTGGCGAGACGTCGGAGTGCTTCCTTGCGTGCTTCGGGGCTGAGAGCTGTTGTGGTGGAATTCATTCGGCATCGACCCAATCGAGTGTTCGTGTGACGGCTTTCTTCCAACCGGCGTAGAGCTTGTCTCGCTCCGCGTCATCCATGGACGGTGTCCATGTCTTGTCCTCGGCCCAGTTCTCGCGGATCTCGTCCTCGCTCGCCCAGAAACCGACGGCCAGGCCCGCTGCGTACGCCGCGCCCAGTGCGGTGGTCTCGGCGACCACCGGCCGGACGACATCCACGTTCAGAATGTCGGACTGGAACTGCATCAGCAGCTCGTTCACCACCATACCGCCGTCGACCTTGAGCACCTCGAGGTCGACGCCCGAATCGGCGTTCATGGCCTCGATGACCTCGCGCGTCTGGTAGGCGGTGGCCTCGAGAACGGCCCGCGCCAGGTGGCCCTTGTTGACGAAACGGGTGAGTCCGACGATGGCGCCGCGGGCGTCGGAGCGCCAGTGCGGGGCGAACAGACCGGAGAACGCGGGCACGAAGTAGGCGCCGCCGTTGTCGTCGACGGAGCGGGCGTCGGTCTCGATATCTGCTGCGGTGGAGATCATTCCAAGGTTATCGCGCAGCCACTGCACGAGCGATCCGGTGACGGCGATGGAACCCTCGAGGGCGTACACCGTCGGCTGGTCGCCGATCTTGTAGCAGACCGTGGTGAGCAGTCCGTTCTTGCTCATCACCTTGTCGGTGCCTGTGTTCAACAGCACGAAGTTGCCTGTGCCATAGGTGTTCTTCGCCTCACCGGGCGACAGGCACGCCTGACCGAACGTGGCGGCCTGCTGATCGCCGAGGATGCCGGCGATGGGGACACCGCTGAGCGAACCGCGCTCGCGGACGTTGCCGTACACCTCGGAGGAGCTGCGGATCTCGGGGAGCATGGACATCGGGATGCCCATGTCCGCACAGATGCTCTCGTCCCAGGACAGGGTGTCGAGATCCATCAGCAGCGTGCGCGAGGCATTGGTGGGATCGGTGTAGTGCAGACCGCCGTCGACACCGCCCGTCATGTTCCACAGGACCCAGGTGTCCATGTTGCCGAAGCACAGCTCGCCGGCGTCGGCCTTCTCCTGCGCGCCCTCGACGTTGTCGAGGATCCACTTGACCTTGGGGCCCGAGAAGTAGGTCGCGAGCGGCAGGCCGGTCTTCGCGGTGTACTTGGTGGCGTCGCCCCCGCCGAGCTTGGTGACGATGCGGTCGGTGCGAGTGTCCTGCCAGACGATGGCGTTGTAGACGGGCTTGCCGGTGGCACGCTCCCACACCAGTGCGGTCTCGCGCTGGTTGGTGATGCCCACGGCCGCGATGTCCGACGGGGTGAGGTCGGCCGCGGCGAGTGCGCCGGCGGAGACACTGCGGACGTTGTTCCAGATCTCCACGGCGTCGTGCTCGACCCAGCCGGCCTGCGGGAAGATCTGCTTGTGCTCGCGCTGATCGGCGGCGACGACGGTGCCCTTGTGATCGAAGATCATGCACCGAGTCGAGGTGGTGCCCTGATCGATCGCTGCGACGTAACGGGTTTCGGTCATGAGTGGTTCCCCTGGGTAGTGGAGTGGACGATCATGCGGACTTCTCGGGCAGACGGCTGGGCTCTTGCTCGTCGTCGCCGTCGGGATCGGCCGGCAGGAACCGACCCACCAGGTTGTCGTACAGCAGGACGCCGATGGGGCCGCCGATGATGGGCCCGAGGATCGGCACCCAGAAGTAGAGGCTGCCGTACTGATCTCGCCATGCCCCACCGTATCCCGTGATGAACGACGCCAGGCGGGGTCCGAAGTCACGAGCCGGGTTGATCGCGTAACCGGCGTTGGTGCCCCATGCGAAGCCGATGGCCACGACGATGAGTCCGACGATCAGCGGGGCCATGTTGGACAGCGGCGGGCTGTTACGCGAGTCGGACACGGCGACGATGAGGAAGAGCAGGATCGCGGTACCGATGATCTGGTCGATCAGCGCGGAGCCGAGGCTGACGGGCAGCGTGCCGTTGCCGGGCAGCGTCGAGAAGATCGTCTGCGTCGCGGTGGTGTGCTCGGGATCGATCGCGTTCAGCATGTCGTTGTAGTTCCACCGCACCAGCAGCGCGGCGACGAAGGCACCGAGAGTCTGCGCGAGCGCGTACGGCGCGACCTTCGACCACGCGAAGCCCCGGAACAACGCGAACGACAGCGTCACAGCCGGATTGAGGTGCGCACCGGTGGCGCGGCCGGCGACGTAGATGCCGAACATGACGCCCAGGCCCCAGGCCCAGGCGATCGAGTCGTGGTCACCGAGGCTCCCGGACTCACCGCCGGAGACCACCTGCGCCACGACGCCGGCACCGAACAGAATCAGAATCATCGTTCCCGCGAACTCGGCTGCCATCTCTGCAGGCAGCCCCCACTTCGCGCGTTTGTCCGTCACGCCATCTCCCTCGTGTTTGTGATCCAGGCCATAAAGAGCAACTGGAAGCCATGCTAGGTGACATGCACGTTGTCGCAAACCGCGTGCACATATGTGCAAGTCGGACCGGATCGCGATACCGCGGCGGTCCAGATGTGGTTTAGCGTGGGCTCATGTCGGAGCTGCAGATCTATGGGGAACACCTGCTCCCCGATGCGACGGATCCGCGCACGATCGACGCGGTGCAGGCGGCGCGGCTCTACTACTTCCAGGACTTGACGATGGCCGCGATCGGCCGCGAGATGGGCGTCTCCCGCAGCACGGTGTCGCGGCTGATCACCTTCGCCCGCACGTCGGGACTCGTGGAGATCAAGATCAGCACCGCTCTCGGCCAGGCACCCGGGCTCGAGCGTGCCTTCGCCGATCGGTACGGCGTCCGTGCCCACGTCGTGCCTGTTCCGGAGACCGTCAGCGACGTCGATCGCCTGGACCGGGTCGCCATGTTCGCGGGCCGCCTGCTGACGACGTTCTTCGCCTCCGACATGGTCATGGGCGTCGCGTGGGGCACGACGGTGAGCGCGGTCAGTCGACACCTCGCCCCGAAGCGCACCCACAACTCGCACGTGGTTCAACTCAACGGCGCAGCCAACACGCGCACCACCGGAGTGTCCTACGCGACGGACATCGTCCGCACTGTCGCCGACGCGTACGGCGCTCTCCCCCAGGGCTTTCCGGTTCCCGCGTTCTTCGACTACCCGGAGACTCGGCAGATGCTGTGGCGCGAACGCAGCATCAAACGCGTGCTCGACCTGCAGGACCGGATGGACCTCGCCGTGTTCAGCATCGGCGTGCACGGCGGCGCTGTACCGAGCCACGTCTACAGCGCGGGTTACCTGGAGAAGTCGGATCTCGAGGAACTCGACCGGGACGGCGTCGTCGGCGACATCGCCACCGTCTTCCTCCGCTCCGACGGCAGCTACGACCGCATCGCGCTGAACGAACGTGCAAGCGGCCCACGCCTGGACCGACTCAAAGCCGTGCCGCGACGCGTGTGCATCGTCGCCGGCGAGTACAAGCTCACCGCGCTGCGAGCGGCCCTCGCGGGAAAGATCGTCACCGATCTCGTGATCGACGACCTCAGCGCGGCGACCCTGCTGCAGGCGTAGGTCAGCCCTTCTTCTTCGTTCCCGGCAGGATGCCCGCGGAGATGACTGCCTTGACGTAGGGGCGCGCGGAGGAGATGAGCTCCTCCGCGTCGTCGACACCGCGCCACGCGGCGGCGGCCATCGCGTCGGTGCGGTCCTCGATGTGGCGGTCGAGTGCGACACCGTCGTCCGTCAGAGTCTCGACGCCGACGGCCGTCCTGACGAGACCGCGCGCGGCGAGACGCTCGGCCGCCGAGTCCCACTGCTCGTCCGACCACTCGCGCGTCAGCTGGGTGATGCGACGCCCGAGCACCCGACGAGCACCGGGCTCGGGATGCTGGGCCTCGTGGAAGACACCGGCCTCCGTCGGATCGAGGTCTGCGTCGAGGAGAGCCGCGAGGTGGCCGTCGCCGCGCCATTCCC
Source organism: Rhodococcus sp. UNC23MFCrub1.1 (assembly GCF_000686025.1). GTDB lineage: Bacteria > Actinomycetota > Actinomycetes > Mycobacteriales > Mycobacteriaceae > Rhodococcoides. Next base: position 403,211 of record NZ_JMLQ01000002.1, on the reverse strand, counting down.
GCAGAACCGCGATGGCGTGCCACAACTGTAGGTGCGGGACGTCGGGCGCCGACGACTGATGCCACGCTGCGGACAGTGGGCGGCCGGCGAAGGTAAGCGTGTCGCCGATGCCGTGCAGGCGGTCGGCCAGCGACGTGAGGCCCGGGTCGGACACCGACTCACCCAGCGCACCTCCGAGGACGGTGTCCAGCGCGTCCCATCGGCGCCGAGCCACGGTGTCGAGGCCGGCGGCGATCGCCGCGGGCCAGGAGCGCTCGATCAGCGTGGTGTTGAAGCTGTAGAACGCGGCGGCGACCACCCCGGCGGCACACGGCCCCATCGGCTCGGCGCGCGAGCCCACGTACCAGGCGTGTCCGTCGAGACCCGTGTCCCGGCCCGCCGCTCCGAGTTCGGGATTGAAGTACGCCGAGATGTGGAAGGGCTCGAACGTGCGGTACGCGGCGCGGGCATGGGCGGCTGCCGTGGAGTCGGTCATGGTTCGAACCTACTGGGCGGGGTGTGCCTCGGAACCCCCGAATCGACGACAGCGCTGGACACTCCCTGGTGAGAGGGCCCAGCGCTGTCCGGAATGCGGTGTCAGGACGCCGAAGCCTCGAGCGAGGTCTGCTCACCGGTGTTCTCGGCCTGCGCGATGTTGATCTTGCGCGGCGCGGCGCGCTCGGACAGCGGGATGTGCACGGAGAGAACACCGTTGTCGTACGACGCGGTGATGCGCTCGGTGTCGATGCCGTCACCCAGCGCGAGCTGGCGACGGTAGGTACCGGTGAAGCGCTCCGAGGTGAGCCACTGCCGGGAGTCGCCGCTCGGTGCCGAACGGTGGGCCGTCACCGTGAGGGTTCCACGGTCGACGTCGAGGTCGATCGAGCCCGGATCCACACCGGGGAGATCCGCGTCGAGGACGTAATGGTCGTCGACCTTGTACAGATCCATCGGCATGAACCGCGGCGAACGGTCGGTGCCCGACCCGGCTCCCAGCAAGCTCGAGGTCACGGCGTCGAGGTCACGGAAAGGATCGAAGCGAAGCACAGCAACACACCTCCTGTATCTCGTGGACACCGAGCCCGTCATGCTCGGCTCCTCTGTGCGTGACACCGAATTTAGCACTCTCCACCCGAGAGTGCCAAGCACCCTTTAGAAAATTTTTCGGCCGAAGTTGCTCTCGCAGTGCAGGACTGGTCGAGGGTAGGTGCGGCCCGCTCACGGCGACTACGCTGAGGGAAGTGCGCGAAACGGACACCGCCGTTTCCGGAAGAAAGGCCTCCCATCCATGGCGATCGACTACACCAAAAGGCCGTCCACCCCCGCCCCGACAGCGGGCGGTGTCAATCTGAGCAAGGTGACGCTGTCGAAGGCCGCGCCGACGGTGAATCTGGCCAAGAAAGGCGAGAGCCAGGGCGCGATGCGCGTCAACCTCAACTGGTCGCAGGGCGCGGCCGCACCCGAGCCGAAGAAGAAGGGCTTCCTCGCGAAGCTCGCCGCCGCGTCGTACGGCACCGGCGGCGTCGACCTCGACCTCGGCTGCCTGTACGAGCTGGCCGACGGGTCGAAGGGCGTCATCCAGGCGCTGGGCAAGAGCTTCGGCGCCCTCGAGAGCGCACCGTTCATCCAGCTCGACGGCGACGACCGCTCCGGATCCGTCACGGGCGGCGAGAACATGCACATCAACCTCGCGCGGCCCGACGCCTTCAAGCGCATTCTTATTTTCGCGATGATCTACGACGGCGCCCCGAACTGGGCCGCGGTCGACGGCGTCGTCACGCTGTTCCCCACCAGCGGCCCGCAGGTGGAGGTGCGTCTGGACTCCGACAACAACTCCGCCCGCATCTGCTCCATCGCGCTGATCCAGAACACCGGCCAGGGCATCACGGTCACGCGCGAGGTCGAGTACATCCAGGGCAGCCAGGCGGACCTGGACAAGAAGTACGGCTGGGGCATGCGCTGGGCGGCCGGGCGCAAGTAGCCGGTCAGGGCGCCGGCAGCACCTGCGTGAAGAGAACCGCCCCGGTTCCGTCGCACAGGTTCACCGTCAGCGACCGCGAGTCCTTGTCGATCAGCACCTCCCCGAAGTGCTGGAAGGTATCGAGCGGTGAGGCATTCGGCTCCGGCGGTGCGTGCACGAACACCGCCTCCGGGCCGAAGGTGGGATCGAGGTCGTTCGGCCCGAACGCACCCGCGTTGAGAGGCCCGCTGACGAACTCCCAGAATTCGCGGAACTCCTGGTAGGCGGCGCGCTCGGGTGAATACCGATGCGCCGCCGTGTAATGCACGTCGGCGGTGAGCCACACGGTGCCGGTGACGTCGTTCCGGTCGATCGCGGTGAGTACCTGCGCGATGTCGGTCTCCCGACCGAGCGGGGCGCCGGGATCACCGTTGCCGACGCCCTCCTGCGCGGTCTTGCCGTCCGGCACCACGAGCCCCAGGGGGAGGTCGTTGGCGATGATCTTCCACGTGGCGGTCGAGCGCGACAGCTCGTCGATCAGCCACCGCCGCTGTGCATCTCCGAGAATCTCCCCGGTCGGGGCGGTGTTGGCACTGTTCGCGTCCTTGTAGCTCCGCATGTCCAGGACGAAGACGTCGAGCAGCGGACCGTAGGCGATCTTCCGGTACACCCGCCCGTCGACGGCCTCGGCGGGAGCGACCGGGAGCCACTCGTGAAAGGCCTGCAAAGCCCGCTGCGACAACAGGTTCACATCTTTCACGGTGTACTGCTCGAGGTCGAGAATCTCACCGGGATACCAGTTGTTGACGGTCTCGTGATCGTCCCACTGCACCACCTGCGCGACCGAGGAATTGAAGCGCCGGTAGTTGTCGTCGGTGAGGTTGTACGCGTACTGCCCGCGATACTCGTCGAGGGTCTCCGCGACCTTGGACTTGGCCTCGGACATCGTGTTCCGCCACACCCGGCCGTCGGGCAACGTGACGCTCTCCTCGAGCGGCCCGTCGGCATAGATGACGTCGCCGCTGTGCAGGAACAGGTCCGGTTCCCGATCGGCCATCGCTCCGAAGATGGTCATGCCGCCGATGTCGGGATTGATCCCGTAACCCTGGCCCGCCGTGTCGCCGCCCCACAGGAGGCGAATGTTCGACGGGCTGTCGGGAGCCGTGGAGAACACCCCGGTGACGGGCTCCGACGTGGCGCCGTCCTCGCCCTCCAGCGTCACGCGGTAGTGCACTCGCTGTCCCGCCGGCAGACCCGTGAGGCGCAGCACGCCGGTGCCGTCGGACTGCGGTGTGAGGAGAGGTCCCCGCGTCGTCGTGACGGAGGAGAACGCGTCGGTGGCCGACGTGTCGACGATCATCGTCGCGGGCGTGTCCGACCGTGCCCAGACGAGCGCACCATCGGCACGGACGTCGCCGCTCGCGACGCCGTGGGTCAGCGACGGGCGCGCCCGCACCAGGGTGGGCCCGGTGCTGCAGGCGAGCAACGGCGTGGCCGCGGCACCGAGCGCGGCGTAGCGGAACAGGGAGCGTCGCGAGATCTGCATGCTCCGCACCGTGCCGCACGGACTTGAACGGGGCGTGACTCTCAGGAGGACAGCCGGGTGCCCGATCGGTCGAACTCGGCCCGGTGCGTTCCGTCCGCTCCCGTGACCAGGATGGACGCCGCCGAGTCCCGGTCCGGCGGAAGAAGACGCACCGTCACCGCGCTGGTGGAGTCGCTCTCGAGGGCGGTGATCACCGAGGTCACGATGTCGCGATCGACCACGCCGGTCGCGTCCGCGCCGCGGTCGTCGAGCAGGACCACGTCGACTCCCCGACTCCGCGCGGCCCGCGCCGCACTGCTCACCTCGGAGTCGGCCAGTCCCGCGGCACGCAGGGTGTCCCGCAGATGGAACTCGAGAAGACGGCAGCTCAGTCGCTCGTCGTCGGACAGCGGCTCACCCGAGGCGATCCTGGTGAGGAGAGGGCGGGCCAGCTCGTCGAGCCGGGTCAGCTGCAGGTCCCGCTCGTGCAGTGCCGCGGCGGCCGCCGCTTCCTCCGCTGCCTGTCTCGTGGACTCCTCCCGTAGCCGGAAGATGTCCGTGACGGGTGAGCGCAGCGCGAACGCGAAGAACGTGCCCATCAACACCAGCGCGCCGCTGGGCAGCACGTACAGCACGGCGTCGACCGCGCTCTGCTCGGTCAGCAGGCACCAGACGAGCGTGACGACGAAGATGCCGAGGAACCCGGCCCACGCCCACCACGTGCGCCCACGGACACAGAGGAAGGTGTAGATCCCGGCCGCCGTCCCGATCGGCCACATCTGCAGAGGGCTCCCGATCGGCACCGGAAGCGCGGCGAGGACGATCGCACACGACAGCGGGCCGGTGAGCGTGACGGCTGCCGTCGCGCCGAAAGGGATCGGATCGCCCGGGACGCGGAGGAGTGCCGCGACGGACACGGCATGCAGGACGACCGCCACCGCGACGAGCGCCGGCTCGGTGACGCCCTCGAGTGTCGAGGCGGCGGCCAGAACGACACCGGCGACGTTGAAGGCGACCACCACGAAGGCTGCACGCGTGTGCATGCCCAGCAGAGTCGTGACATCGTTCGTTCTGCTCACTGTGCCTCCCACCGCAGTTCGACGACTGTGCCCCGACCCACCGCAGTGCGGAGCGCGGCGGAGCCGCCCGGAAGCCGGTGCATGCGGTCGAGAATGCTGACCCGGACGCCCAGGCGATGTGCCGGTATCGACGACAGATCGAAGCCGGGGCCGTCGTCCGTCACCGTCACCCGGAGTCCGAGTGGGGAGAGCGCAGCCACGACCGACCGGTGGGCATCGGGGCCCGCGTGCCGCAGGCTGTTCCGCATCGCCTCGGCCATGGCGGCGCCCACGGTGCGGACTGTCTCGGCCGGCACAGTCCGTTCCGCCGCATCGGCCTCGAACCGGAAGCTCAGTGTCGCCGATGCGTCCACTGCCGCGGCCGCGGCGCGAAGGTGCGCGACCACGTCCTGCACATCGAAGTCAGCGGCCGGCAGCGTGTTCCGTCGCAACGTGTCGAGCTCCGCCAACGCGACGCTCGCCTGGTCGACGAGACGTTGATCCATCGGACCGCGCGATGCGGCGAGGAGCGTGGACATGACGTTGTCGTGGATCAACCCGTCGAACCGTCGACGTTCGACCGTCCGCGCCTGCACAGCGGCAGAACTGGCGGCCTGCGCGTAGGTGGACTCGCGGGTGCGATCGAGAAGGAAGCCCGTGCGCGACGCCGTGATCGACGCGGCGACGAAGATGAGGCTGAAGCCGAAGCTGTAGACGATGTCGGCCACCAACGGACTCCGGTCACCGGCGTCACGCAGATAGTGGTTGACCAGTTGGACACCCGTGACGGCCACCGCGAGATGGAGGAACGCCCAGCGCGGCCTCATCGACACCGCAGCCCCCAGAGAAGCCAGGGCAGGGAAGAGGGAGAACCAGGCAGCCTTCCCGTCGGGCAGGGTCTCGCCCGTCCATCCGAGCGGCCAGGTGAGCAACCCGAGCAGGAAGACCACGGCGCAGGCCGCCGCCAGTGGCCGGAGCGCACGCTGACCCCGCCGGCCGAACGACGCGGCGCCCAACGCCAGTCCGGGTCCGAAGAACAGGACGAGCCCGACCGGAGTCCACCAGGACGCCGACACCCCCTCCAGATCGCGGATGAGCGGAATCGACACGAGCAGGTAGAAGACGTAGCCCACGCCGATGAAGCGGCCGAACATCGTGAGGATCTGATCGGCCGCGCTGCGCTCCGCCGTCGTCACGACTTCCTGCGTCGACGAGGAAACGGCAACCACCCGTCCTCCAGTGCCCGTTTGTAGAGATCGGTCTTGGTCGGGGCAGGCCTGCCGGCGTCGGCGTACTTGAGCCGGATTCGACCGAGATAGTCGTTCACCGTCTCGGGCGAGATACCCATGGTCGACGCGACCCGCGTGGCGGTCTCCCCGGCCGCGTAGAGCGTGAGGAGCCGTCGATGCTGCGGGCTCAGATCCACCGCGGCGAGGTCGGGATCCCCGTCGATGGCCGCCGCCCAGTCGATGGTGGGCACCATCTCGCCCCGGGCTGCACTCCGCACGGCGTCCACCACCGCGTCGATCGGCTGGGACTTGCGCACGACGCCGAGCACGCCGGCGCGGGCGGCCGAGCGGACCAGGAACGGATCCTCGCCCGAGGTGAGAACCAGCACGTCGAGCCCCCGGGCGCGGATGGCCTCGACGTTGGCCACCGGCGAGGACCCGTCGCGCAGTCGCAGGTCGAGGATGACCAGATCGAGGTCCGTGGTGACGTCGAACAGTTCGGAGACCGTGGGGGCGCTCGCGACGAACTCGAGATCGGGATGATCGGCGAAGGAATCCCGCAGACCACGGACGATCAGTTCGTGATCGTCGACCATTCCGATTCGCGCATGTTCGACCCCCACCGGACCCCCTCAGCCACAAAGTCGTCAGAGCATAACCATCTGACCGGTCGTGTTGTAGTGCCAGGTGTCAGCGCCGGAGCTCCTCGGCGATCGCGAGAACGCCGATGCGCACCTCCTCGAAGCTGGTGCTGAGCGGGCTCAGGCCGAGCCTGATGCCGCTCGGGGCCCGGAAGTCGGGGATGACACCGCGCTTCCACAGCCGCGCCGTGACCTCGCGGAAATCGGGGTGATCGAGCGTGACGTGTCCCCCGCGCTCGTCCGCGTTCTCCGGCGAGGCGATCTCCACGCCCAGTGGCACCAGGTCCGAGCGCACCAGCTCGAGCGCGTACTCGGTGAGAGCGACCGACTTCGCGCGGATCGCGTCCATGCCGACCTCGCCGATCATGGCGAGCGTGTCCTGCATCGCGATCATGCCGAGCACCGGCGGGGTGCCGCTGATGACGCGTCGCACGCCCTCGGCCGGGACGTATCCCTGCTCCATGGCGAAGGCGTCGGCACGCCCCATCCATCCCCATACGGGCTGCCGAAACTCGGGCAGATGCTCCGCGCGGACGTATGCGAACGCGGGCGAGCCGGGACCACCGTTCAGGTACTTGTATGTGCAGCCGACGGCGAGATCGACACCCCACTCGTCGAGACGGAGCGGCACGGATCCCACCGAGTGCGACAGGTCGAGCACCACCAGGGCGCCGACGTCGTGCGCGACACGGGCCGCCGCGGACGCGTCCGCGAGAAAGCCCGAGCGGTAGGCGACATGACTGAGAAGCACGAAAGCTGTTCGCTCGGTGACGACATCGGCGATGTCCGCAGTCCGTACGCCCGACCGCCGGTCCGAGTCGATCCACACCAGCGTCAGGCCGAGTTCGGACGCGATGGACTCGACGACGTAGCGATCGGTCGGAAAATTGTCGCGATCGAGCACGATCTCGGCCCGGCCCGGCCTCAGCGCCGCCGCCCCGCGCGCGATCTTGTAGAGCAGGACGGTGGTGGAGTCACCGATGACGGTCTGCCCGGGTGCTGCACCCAGGGCCACCCGACCGAGCGTGTCGCCCAACGTGATGGGCAGCTCGAACCATTCCTCGTCCCACCCGCGGATCAGCCGGCCACCCCAGGCCTGCGTCATGAACGTCGAGACACGCTCGATGCTCGCCGTCGTCGGCCTGCCGAGCGAATTGCCGTCGAGATAGGACACGACGGGATCGGCGTCGTCGGTGTAGAAGCGAGAGCGGTACTCGCGCAGGGGGTCCAGAGCGTCGAGGTCTGCTGCGTTCATGGCTGTCCGATCTCGGTGCGGGCGGCGAACAACTCGGGGAAGAACGTCAACTCGAGGGCGCGCTGGAGGAAGCCGACACCACTGGAGCCGCCGGTGCCGCTCTTGTGCCCGATCGTACGGAGCACCGTGCGCATGTGCCGGAACCGCCAGAGCTGAAAGTTCTCCTCCAGGTCGACGAATTCCTCGAACGCCTCGTACGCGGCCCAGTTCTCGGTCGGGTTCTCGTACACGTGCGTGATCAGTGGCACCAGATCGTCGTTGCACGCGTACGGCGCGGTGACGTCGCGCCGCAGCGCGCTCTCCGGAACGTCGAGTCCTGCGCGAGCCAGGCACCGCCACAGGGCGTCGTACACACTCGGCTCGCGGTGCACCCGCGTCAGCAGTTCGGTTGCCACCGAGTCGGATTCGAACACCGTCAGCATCGCCGCGTTCTTGTTGCCCAGCACGAACTCCACCGCGCGGTACTGCGCGGACTGGAACCCCGACGAGTTCCCCAGGAACCCGCGGAACTGCGCGTACTCGGTGGGCGTGAGTGTCGCGAGCACCGACCACTGCTCGGTCAGCGTCTTCTGGATGTGCTTGACACGAGCGACACACTTCAGCGCGAACCCGAGGTCGTCCGCGTCGAAGGCGTCGCGTGCGGCGAGCAGTTCGTGCAGCACGAGCTTGAACCACAGCTCGGTGGTCTGGTGTTGGATGATGAACAGCAACTCGTCGTGATGCTCCGGGACACTCACCGGCTTCTGCGCACTGAGCAGAGTGTCGAGATCGAGGTACGCCCCGTAACTCATCCGCTCGCGGAAATCGGTGACGATGTCCTTCTCGATGGCGCGCTCGTCCATTGCTCCTCTTCCGTCGATTCCCCCGAGCCTAGGACGTAGATTCGAGGGATGAGCGAGTCCTCGGAACGAATCGACGTCGTCCTGCACCCGCACGTTGTTCGAGACCTCGGCACGGTGACCGACCTGGTGCAGTCCGCGCTCGCTGCGCGCGGCGCCACCGGCGAGGTCCACGTGTCGGACGACGTCTCCGTGGCATCCGGTGACGTGATCGTGGTCCCGGCCGCGGGCGGACGCGTCGGCACGCAGGCGAGCGACCGGTGTGTGGTGCGTGTCGACTACGGCTACGTGGCCGCGGACCTCTCGGCGGGCCTGCACGCCCACATTCGCGGACGGGGACTCGGCGGGCTCCGCTACGCCGTCGATCGGATCGTGCATCACCGTCGGCACCCGGCGACCGTCGAGCGGTACGGCGAGCACCCCGAACAGTTCGCCGAGGTGCGCGGCACCGGCGGACCCGTCGTCGCCCTGATCCATGGCGGTTACTGGCGGGCACCGTGGCGTCTCGACTCGCTCGATGCGGCGGCGATCGATCTCGCCGACCGCGGCTACACCACCTGGAACGTCGAGTACCGAACGCCCGACGAGCACGGATGGGAGACGACGGCGGCGGATGTCGCCGCGGCCCTGAAGCACGCTGGTGCGCGGGCCGTCATCGGCCATTCGGCAGGAGGTCAGCTCGCGATGCGCTGCGCCGCGGATGCCCGTCCCGCATTGGCCGTGAGTCTCGCCGGAGTCCTCGACCTACAGATTGCCGACGACCGCGGCCTGGGTGACGGCGCGGTGCGTGCCGCCCTCGGCTCGCGGTACTCGGATGCTCACGCGGAGTCGTCCCCGCGAGCGCGACTGCCACTCGGGGTTCCGCAGATCGTCGTGGTCGCGGCCTCGGACGATCCGAACCTGAACGACATCGGCCGCGAGTACGTCACCGCAGCATCGGCCGCAGGTGACGATGTCACGCTTGTCGAAGGCCCCGGAGACCACTTCAGTGTCGTCGATCCACGGTCGGAGATCTGGCCCGCCATCGTGGAGCGAATCGAGGGACGTCTCCCCCGCTGATCGTCACTCGCGCGCGGTGTACTCCGCGTCGGTGACAGGGTCCATCCACACGACGACGTCGTGCTCGTCGTCGCCCTCGTTGATGGCGAGATGCACCATCAGACGATCGGGTGCGGCGCCGTGCCAGTGCACCTCGTCGGCCTCGAACAGCACGCGGTCGCCGGGACGGATGACCTCGACCGGCCCACCCTGCCGCTGGCACAGTCCGACGCCCTCGGTGACGAACACCGTCTGGCTCAGCGAGTGGCGGTGCCAGTGCGTACGCGCCCCCGGCATGAAGTGGACCAGATTGGCGGAGACCCGCGACGGGGACGGAGCTGCGGCAACGGCGTCGATGTAGACGTCGCCGGTGAACCAGTCGGCCGGACCCTTGGTGGTTGCGATCGAGCTTCGGGTGATCTGCATGCGCGGTTCCTCTCGTCGGTGGTGCTGGTGTCGAGCATTCGCGGTGCCGGTCCACGGGGGAAGTCCCTGCGGAGGAGTGCCTCGGCAGGACACCCTCTGCCTTCTAGGTGAACAGGACGTCGACGATCGCAGCCTTGTCGGCAGCGCTCTGCGGGTGCGTCAACATGCCCTCGACGGCGAACACCACGACCTTGGTCCGCGCGGCGATCCGCTCGTCGGCGACGCCGACGTGGCGCAGTTCCTCCGCGACCAGCGCATCGGCCATGGCATGGAACCCGTTGTGCCACTCGTCGATCGGTGGCGACACCGCAGCGCGGGCATGCACGGTGTCCACCAACCGGTGATAGCGCTCGAGTTCGGTCACCACCCACGTCAGCCGTTCCTGCGGTGACGTCACCTCCAGCTCCGCGAAGCGCGTCAACGCCGTCGCCGTGATCTCGGTGAGGGCGGCGACGAGCAGTTCGTCCTTGTCGGAGAAGTACCAGTAGATGGTGTTCGGCGTGACGCCGGCGCTCTGCGCTATCCGGCTCAGCGGGGTGCCGTCGAATCCGGCCTCGACGAACAGGGCCGTCGCGGCGTCGACGATCTCGGCCCGTTTCTCCGCTCGATCCTGCGGACGTCTGTTCCGAGGCATGCGGTCACCCTATCTTGATGCTCGATCAAGACGCTGCTACGTTCTCTTGAACGTCAATCAAGAGGAGCCCGCATGCCTGACACCGTTCGCGACGACCTGTGGTTCGACTCCGGTTCCGATCGCTGCGCGATCTCGATCCTCCGACCTGCCGGGCTCGACGGTTCCGCGCCGATCATCGTCATGGCCCACGGCTTCGGATCGGTGCGCGCGTTGCGTCTCCCCGCCTACGCGGACCAGTTCGTCCAGGCGGGCTACGTCGTCGCGCTGTTCGACTACCGGCACTTCGGCGACAGCGAAGGAACCCCACGGCAGCTCCTGGACGTGCGCAGGCAGCTCGAGGACTGGCGCAACGCGCTGGCCTTCGCCCGGCTACTCGACGGCGTCGACCCCGACCGCGTCGTCGCATGGGGCACCTCGTTCGGCGGGGGCCATGTCCTCACCCTGGCGGGCACGGGCGAACGACTGGCCGCGATCATCGCGCAGGTCCCGCACGTGGACGGCATCGCCGCCGTGCGCTCCGCGGGCCTGCGCCAGACCCTGCGTCTCGCACCGGCAGCCCTCTCGGACCAGATCCGGGCTCTGCTCGGTCGCGAGCCCCGCTACATCGACTCGATCGGCGAACCGGGTGCCGTAGCCGCCATGGTGTCGCCCGATGCCGCGGTGGGACGTGACCGCCTTCTCGACGCGTCGGGACTGCAGACCGGTGACTACCCCGAGACGGTCGCGGCCCGCATCCTGCTCCACATCGGCCTGTACTCACCGGGGAAGACCGCCGCGAACATTCAGTGCCCCGCCCTCGTCCAGATCGCCACCGAGGACGCCATCACTCCCACGGACGTCGCGCTGCGCACCGCACGAAAGATCCCGCGCGCCACCGTGGTGACCTACGAGGGTGGTCACTTCGACCCGTACGTCGAGCCGCTCTTCCCCCGGATCATCGCCGACCAGCTGGCGTTTCTTCGCGACGTCGTGCCGGTCGCCAGGTGAGCAGACGCGCCAGCGCCAGAAGCAGTTCGGCGACGTCACCGCCGTAGTACATCAGCTCGCCTGCGCCCTGGCGCTGATCGGCGGGCACCGGGATCTGCACGAGGAGTCCCGCGTACATCAGCTGCGACAGGACGGCATGGCCGAGAATCGCTGCCCCGAGTATCCAGAGTCGGGCGGGTACCGACGGCCTGTCCGGTGCCGGATCGGGGCCGGCGACGACCCACGCGAACAGGTATCCCGCCAGGAAGAAGTGCGCGTGCACCAGCAGGTGCAGCGCGGCACTCTGTGTCGTCGCCACGTAGAGCGGGGTGAAGTACAGCAGCGCGAGACCGCCGAGATTCAGGGCCAGCGCGACGATCGGGTTCGCTATCACGTGCACCGGCCGCGAGCGCAGGACATGGCCGATGGCACGGCCGTTCGGCGGCGACACCGAGCGCAGCACCAACGTCATCGGGGCACCGAGTACCAGCGCCAACGGCGCGTACATGCCGAGAAGCAGGTGCTGGTGCATGTGGCCGCGGAAGTCGCCGTCCGGGTAGGGCAACAGTGCGGGGACCACGGCGAGAACGAGGAGCCCGATGCCGACGAGGAAGCTCGCCGTACGCCAGGGGTTCCACCCCCGCGGCTCACGCCTGCAGCGCTCCGCCGCAACCACGTATGCGATGGCCACCACGACGAGGATCACGACCGGTCCGACACCACCGCTGCCGTGATGGGCGTCGTGCGCGAGCATCATCGGGATGCGCGTGCGCTGCGCTGCAGGAGCCGGCCGCCGGCGATCAGGAGGACACCGAGTGCGAGGAAGCCGAGGTCCCACCACAGTTGGTTCGGACCGCTGCGGACATGGTGAATGCCCAGCAGATGGTGATCGACGATGCCCTCGACCAGGTTGAACAGGCCCCACCCGACCAGAACCCATCCCCAGAGCACTCGCGACGCCCACACCCGCCCACGCGATCCGGTGACACGCGAGTACAACAACCCGAGTCCGAGCAGCACGGCGAGCCAGGTGACGGTGTGAAAGATGCCGTCTGACAGCGTGTTGATCTCGAGGCCGTGCACCGTGTCGACAGGGTAGGGCTGCAGGCCGATGTTGTCGTCGCCCGAACTGCTCAGCAGGTGGTGCCACTGCAGAATCTGGTGCAGTAATATCCCGTCCACCAAACCGCCCAGCCCGACACCGAGGACGATGCCGGGCAGGGTGATGCCGCGATCGGGTGCGACGCCTTGTGGGCGTTCCGAGGTGACCATGCGCAGGGCGGTACCCGGCGGCAGGGCCTCGAAACGACGCGGCTACTTGCGGCTGGGCGGCTGCAGGAACTTCATGGCGCCGCGCAGGACCGGCTCGGGCACCTTGTCCTTGGCCGCCATCGCCTTGTCCATCACCTTCGTGCGCGTCTCGGTTCCGCGGCCGAACGCCTTGTTGAGCGCCGACCCTTCGGCATCCATCTGTACGTGCAGCGGCGGAGCGCCGTCCTGCTGCGCGATCGCATTGCTGATGACGACGCGCTGGATCTCGCTGGTGCCTTCGAAGATGGTGTACAGCTTGGCGTCGCGGTACCACTTCTCCACCGGGTGGTCGGTGATGTAGCCCCACCCGCCCATCGTCTGGATCGCCCGCTCGGTGGAGGCCACCGCGACCTCGGTGGCGGCGAGCTTGGCCATTGACCCCTCGCCGCGCTCGAAGGCCACACCCGTGGCGGCCATCCAACTGGCGCGCCACGTCAACAGTCGCGCCGCGTCGATCCGCATGGCGAGGTCCGCCAGCGGGAAGGCGATGCCCTGGTTGTCGATGATCGGCGACCCGAACGCCTCACGCTCGTTGGCGTACTTGGTCGCGTATTCCAAAGAGGCACGGGCGATTCCGAGTGCCTGAGCGGCCACCATCGGTCGTGTCTGCTCGAGCGCTCCGAGAGTGGCGGAGCGACCTCTGATTCCGGTCTTCTCCGCTTCGCGCGCCTTGGCCAGCTTGTGCTCGAGCTTGTCGAAGCCGCCCAGGAGGTTGGCGCCGGGGATGCGGACACTGTTGAACTTCAGCTCCGCGGTGTGGGATGCACGGCACCCCAGCTTGTCGAGCTTGCGCACGAGTTCCAGTCCGGGGGTCCCGCCGGGGACGATGAACAGGGCCTGGCCCTTGTGACCGAGTTCCGGGTCCACATTGGCGTTGACCACGTGCACGTCCGCGATGCCACCGTTGCCGATCCACATCTTGTGGCCGTCGATGATCCAGTCGTCGCCGTCCTGCCGCGCCGTCGTCCGCAGGTTGCGAACGTCGCTGCCGCCCTCGGGCTCGGAGATGGCGAGCGCCGCCAGCTTCAGGTCGTCCGGGGTGCCGAAGCACTGCGGTGCCCATTCGAGCATCTGTTCGGGCGTCGCCGCCTGGCCGATGGCCGACAGCGCGAGCGCCGGCATCACCACCGCGAGACCGATTCCCGCACAACCCCAGAACAGTTCCTCCATGAACACCGGCAGCGAGAGCCCTGTCGGGTCACCGATGAGGTCGCGGTAGAACAACGGCGAGTAGAAGCCCGCCCGCGCCGCCTCCTGCAGCACCGGCCACGGGAACTCCTGCTCCTTGTCGTAGTGCTGCGCGACGGGTCGCACCACGTTCTCGGCAAAGTCGTGAGCACGACCGACCAACTCGTGTTGGGCCGGTGTGAGCGTCAGATCGAAAGCCATGATGTCCCCCCAGGACGGTTGTTTCGGCAGGGCATACCCCACCTCGACGAGTGTTACACGTCACTCCGTCTCATCAGGCAACGCGCTCGCCAACACTTGCGCGAGGTGCTCACCGCGGCGATCCGTGAGATCGGACAGCTGGGTACGGCAGGAGTAGCCGTCGGCCAGAATCGACGCGGTGTCCGCCGCCGACTGCACCGCCGGCAGAAGTTGCTGACCGGCGATGGTGACCGAGACGTCGTAATGCCCCTTCTCGACACCAAAATTCCCGGCGAGCCCGCAGCAACCACCGAGGCGCTGCACATCGGCGCCCGCTCTCTCGAGCAGAGCCGCGTCTGCGCCCCAGCCCATCACGGCGTGGTGGTGACAGTGCGGCTGCGCCACCACCTCTCGGCCGTTCAGGGACGGCGGTTCCCACCCGCGCTCGGTGAGCAGTTCGGCCAGCGTGCGGGCGGCCTCGGCGACCGGCGCGGCGCGTGCCTTGCCGAGCAGTTCCGTTGCGTCGCTTCGTAGTACACCAGTGCACGACGGTTCGATACCCACGATGGGAACACCGCCGTCCGACGCCTCGGTCAGGGCGTCCACGGTGCGTCCCAGGATGCGCTTCGCGGCGTCCAGTTGACCGGTCGAGATCCACGTGAGACCGCAACACTGCTGCTTCTCGGTCAGCCTGGGCCGGTAGCCCGCCGCCTCGAGCACACGCACCGTCGCCCGGCCCACCTCGGGCGTGAAGTGATTGGTGAAGGAGTCGACGAAGAGCACGACGGGATCACCGGTCGTGGGCCGGTGCGATTCGTGGAACCACTGCCGGAACGTCCTCGGGGCGAACTCGGGTATCGAGCGACGCGGATCGATACCCGACGCCCGCAGTGCCAGCGGACCCACCCCCGGAAGCCGCGCCGCAGCGTTGACGGCGCGCGGCGCTCGAGCGGCGACAGCGGCCCAGCGCGGAAGCCACCCGAGCGAGTAGTGCGCCGCAGGGCGTAGCCGACGTCGGTAGCTCTGGTGCAGCACCTCCGCCTTGTACGACGCCATGTCGACACCGGTCGGACAGTCCGAGGCACATCCCTTGCAGGACAAGCACAGATCCAGGGCATCGTGCACCTCGGGCGAGCGCCACCCGCCGGTGACGTCGGTGCCGTTGATCATCTCCTGCAGTACCCGGGCGCGCCCGCGGGTGGAGTCCTTCTCCTCCCGAGTCGCCAGGTACGACGGGCACATCACCCCGCTGGTGCCGGTGGTGTCCGCGCGGCACTTGCCGACGCCCGTGCACCGGTGCACGGCCTGACTGAAGTCGCCGCCGTCCTCGGCGTAGGCCATCGCGAGCAGCGTCCGAGGCTTTGCGGACGGGACACGGAGATCCGCATCGAGTGGTCGAGGATCCAGGAGCACACCGGGATTGAGGATGCCGTCGGGATCGAACACATGCTTGACGGCACCGAACAACGCGAGTGCGTCCGCCGAGTACATCAGCGGCAAGAGCTCACTGCGCGCACGGCCGTCGCCGTGCTCACCGGACAACGACCCGCCGTACCGCGCCACCAGCGTGGCGGCGTCGACGAGGAACCGGCGGAACACCCCTGTCCCACCGGGCTTGTCGAGCGGCAGGTCGATGCGCACGTGCAGGCACCCGTCACCGAAGTGCCCGTACGGCAGCCCGGTCACCCCGTACTGCGTCATGAGGTCGTCGAAGTCGCGCAGGTATCGGCCGAGCGAGGCCGGCGGTACCGCCGCGTCCTCCCACCCGGCGTGTGCCGGCAACCCCGCGGGACTGCGCCCCGCGAGTCCGGCTCCGTCTGCTCGGATCTGCCACAGCCGAGCGGTGCGTTCCGCGTCGGTGACCACCAGGGAGTCGACCGCTCCGCAGCCGCGTGCGACCGCGTCGGCTCGGTCCGCGGCCTGCTCGCGGGTATCGCCGACGACCTCGACGAACAACCACGCGGCGCCGCCGGGAAGCGGCGGAACCGCATGGGGTCCGCGGCGTTCGCGGACGACGTCGACGATGCGCGAATCGATGCCCTCGCATGCGGTGGGCGTGAACGTCAGGACGGTGGGCGCGGCGTCACCGGCGGTGGCGATGTCCGGGTACCCGAGAACGACGAGGATGCGGAACGCAGGCTCCGTCACCAGGTCGACGGTGGCGCGCGTGGTGACCGCGAGCGTGCCCTCGCTGCCCACCAACATCCGGCGGACGTCGAAACGGTTCTCCGGTAACAGGTTCTCCAGCGCGTAGCCGGAGACCTGGCGGCCGAACATGCCGAATTCCGTTCGGACGGTTCCGAGTCCGCCGGCGACGATCTGCCGCAGCGCGTCGAGAGTCGGAGACGTGGTGTCCCTCGGCAGGTGCAATTGCTCCCCGCTGCCCGTCACCACGTCGAGCGCGGAGACGTTGTCGGAGGTCCGGCCGTAGCCGAGAGTGCGCGAGCCGCACGCGTTGTTCCCGATCATGCCGCCGACGGTGCAGCGCGTGAAGGTGGACGGGTCAGGACCGAACCGGAGCCCGTGCTGCGCCGCTGCCTTCTGCACCACCGACTGCACGGCGCCGGGTTCGACAGTCGCGGTGCGCGCCTCGGGGTCGACGTGGAGCACCCGGTTCAGGTGCCGACTGACGTCGAGCACCACCCCGGTACCCACCGCGTTGCCGGCCACGGACGTGCCGCCGCCGCGCATGGTCAGCGGAACCCCGGACTCGCGGCACACCGCGACGGCCGCCGCGATGTCCTCGGTGCGACGGGGCCGCGCGACGACGAGCGGGTGCACGCGGTAGAGCGACGCGTCGGACGAATAGGCGGCGCGGGTCGTGCCGTCGGTGAGCACGTCGTCGAGGCCCGCGCGGCGCAGTGCGCGGGCGCAGTCCTCGGCGGAGATCACCGTGTGGACGCTACCGGGCCGGGTGGGCGGGGGTGTGGGGTTGGCGGGGGCGAACGGGTGCGGGCGGGCGGGCGGGTGCGGGTGGGTGGGTGGGTGGGTGCCGGCGCGCACTGCGCGGCAGTACGCGCTGGACGTGGCCTGCGCACGGTGCTGGGCGGTGAGCGGATGGTGGTGCTCGCTTGTCCGCGCCCGCTCCGGTCGGGTGCGCCGGTTGTGGTGAGCGGGGGTGCTAACGGTCGAGCGGATCGGCGCGTCGGTCGGCGCCGCAGACGCGCACCGTGCAGCAGTACGCGCAAGTCCGTGGCCTGCGCGCAGTGCTGGGAGCTGCGCGGCCAGCGGTCGCGGCGGATCCGAGCACCGTTCGGACACCCGCGCCGGTTGGACCGCGCGCGGCTGACCAGAACCCGCGCAGATCGGCATGGGAACCGCCGGGCCGCTGACCGCGTCCAAGTTCGAGTGCGATGGATTCGAGGTGGGGTGGCCGTGGCTGCGCTCGTGTTCTGCGGCGCCTGCTCCCCCGGCGTCTCGGGCGAACCCGTCGCGGAGCTGTGGGATCCGTGCACCATTCCGAGTGACGCTATCGCTGCGGCTGGGGTTAACCCGGAGTACATCGACTCGGGCCGGTTCGACCAAGACAACAACGAGTGGAGGTACTGCTCGTTCCGGCAGGACTGGTTCGTGTTGACGGTGTTCTCGACGGCCAACCCTCTGCAGGAAATTAGCGACGCGGTTCAGGCGGACAATCCCGTAGAGGCATCAGTCAATGGACGTGAAGCCCTCCGCTACACCGAATTCGCAGGCACTCTCGACGAGTCGTGCTTCGTCTCGATATCCACGACATGGGGTTCCGTGGAGTTCGAGATCAGCGAGGCCGGTACAGAGGCAAGGACTGAACCGTTGTGTGACGTAGCGACCAGATACGCAGAGCGACTTGAGGCGAACAGCCCTCGATGAAGGAGTCACCATGAGCGAGTTGGACCGCCTGCAGATCAGCGACGAAGCGGCCAGGCGTTGCGCCGCCGCGTGCTCTGCATTCGCCGAGGGCATCATCCCCATCCGCGAATCACTGCAAGCGCAGCGGCACGGCGGAGGCTTCGGCACCCTCCCCTCCGGCCTGGCGCTGGCGCGCAAGTACTCCGAGCTCGCGGTGGGTGGGCCGGGGTCCTTGTCGACCTTGCTTCAGGCGCACATCGCGATCGCGTCGTCGCTCGCCGACACCTTCACCGAGATGGGCCGGAACTACGAGTCCACCGACAGCGAAGCGGCACAACGCATCACGCCGAAGTAGCCGTCACTTCAGCGCATCGAGATCCGACTTCAACAGCATCACGTTGTAGTCGGACCAGCGCGAGGCGGTGAAGTACAGGTCACGCCCACTCGACTTCGGGTGGATGTACGGGGCGTAGACGCCGCCGATGGTCTCCGCACGCCCGAGCAGAGTTGTCATCGGGCTCCACGGTCCCTGCGGATCCGTGGCGGTGCGGGCGACGATCGAGCCCTGGTTCTCATCGCCGTAGAGCATCACGTACTTCTTCAGGTACGCATTCCACGAGACGCTGAGCTCGCTGACCGGTTCGTCGACGACCTTCTTCGAATCGGCGACATCGGTCGACCACGGGCGCGCGACATCACCGGTGGAGTACTCGTACTTCGTCAGGTCGAGGATGTCCGCCGGTTGCACACGGGCGAGAAAGGCTGCACCGAAACGGCCGTTGGGCGTTCCGAACTGGTACAGCCAGCCGTCGGGACCCTTGGCGTATGCGTTCATCTGGAATCGGCCGTTGGCCTCGTTGACCTGAGCGACACCGGGAATCGTGACGCCCTTGTTGACGCGAATGGTCATCGGGTCCGTCGTCCAGCTCTGCCCGTTGTCCCTCGACGTCGCGATAGCCGAGAAGTTGGTGACCCACCGGCCGGGCGCTCCCCAACTCTGCACGGACATGTAATTCAGGTACTGCACACCGTCGATGGCGATGGCAGCTGTCGGGATGGTGGTCACCTCGATCTCCGGCAACCGCAGCGTCGGGACGATCTGCTCGGCGTACCGAGGCGTCGCCGGCAGGACGATGGAGCCGGACGCGCTGTCGCCGGGCACGGCGTCGGGAACGGTGATGCCGTCGGAGAGGTTGTCGTCGCTGGACCGCAGCAGCAGGTTATTGCGCCACTGCTGCCCGTTCACCGAGCAGTTGCCGAAGGAGTCACCGAACGCCATGAGCGTCTGGCCTGCGCCGTTGTCCCAGCTGATGCCGAGATCGGTACCCGAGATGCCGAAACGGTCGTACGTGTTGTTGGCGCTGAGAGGTCCGGTCACCCACCCCACGGACTGTGTGTTCCCACTGCGGATCGGGGCGAGCGGCTGCTGAGTCCCGCGCGGGTTGCTGCCCCCGCCGCCACTCGATCCGCTGCTACCGAAGAAGCTGCCCAGCAGTGACGAGCCGGGGCCACCGAGACCACCGCACGGTTCCGCGGACGCGACCGGTGCCGACAGCACACCCAGACCGCTGGCCACCAACGTCAGCGCGGCCCCCACCGCGATCTGCCGACTTCGTGCTCGCATACTCCGACCCCCACCGATCGACTGTGTGACTCACGTGACTCATGTGACTGATGTGGTGAGTGTTACCGAAAAGTGGGCATGCCGCAACAAAAGCATGTGTCGGTACTTGACCGATGAGAATTACACGGTGGGTATTTCAGCCACACAATGAGGGCGGCCGGTGCGCCCCCGACGGACGCACCGGCCACGAGGCCCACGTCGGTCCGCGGACTCCAGTCCAGTGTGCCCCTCGGACCGGGCGGTATGCCGAGTCTTGAGTCACAAGCGTTTCGCGTGCACGCTGTCGAGCACCAGGAGAGCCGCACCCTGCACGACGACTGCGGCACCGTGCCCGGAGGACTGCTGCGGCGTCACCCTCCCGCCGAAGGTGGGCCGGTGGTACAGGAGATGTGCACCCAGGGCGACATAGACGACGTCGAGTCCAGTGTTGATCCACAAGGTCTTCCGCAGCTTGTCGGCCGCAACCTCGGTGGACCGGGCCGCCCCGATCCCGGCGATGGCGAGATCGATGGCACCCCAGCCCGCGGTCTGGATGCCGAAAGCACGGACCGCGGGAGAGCCGCCGCCCAACGCTGCGGCGGCACCGACCGCGACACTGCCGCCGCCCCACCAGAGAAGCCGACGACCGAGATCCTTCGCGACACTGTGTGCTGACGTCATGGACACCAGTGTGCCCACTCGAGCGGTCAGACGATGCCGGTCTCGTGCAGGGTTCGCACCTCGTCGTCGCTGAGACCGAGCTCGGCGAGCACGGTGTCGGTGTCCGCGCCGTGCGGACGTCCGGTGTGGCGGATGCTGCCAGGGCTCTCCCCCATGCGCCACATGACGTTCTGCATGCGCACCGGCCCGAGAGCGTCGTCCTCGACTGTGGTGACCATCTCGATGGCGTTGACCTGCGGATCGTCGAGCAGCTCGCTCGGCTTGTAGACGGGGGCGACCGCCGCGCCGGCCTCCTCGAAGGCCGCGATCACCTCGTCGCGCGTGCGCTCGGCGATCCACCCACCGACGTATCCGTCGAGCAGGTCGGCGTGGGCCGCGCGCTGACGACCCGTCGCGAACCACGGCTCGTCGAGAACCTCCGGGTGACCGACGAGGCGGAGAACGCGTTCGGCGATGGAGTTGGCACTGGTGGAGATGGCCAGCCAGTGCTCGTCCTTGGTCCGATAGAGATTGCGGGGCGCGTTGTTGCTCGACCGGTTACCGGTGCGCTCCTGGTCGATGCCCAACTGGTCGGCGTAGATGATGCCGGGCCCGACCGCCGTCATGATGGGGCTCAGCAGATCGAGATCGATCTGCTGGCCTTTACCGGTCTTCGTCCGGTGCAGCAGGGCCATCGAGACCGCCGACGATCCCGCGATACCGGCCAGCGAATCCGCCAGACCGAAGGCGGGAAGCGTCGGCGGTCCGTCGGCCGAGCCGGTGAGGTGAGCGAACCCGCTCATCGACTCGACCAGAGTGCCGAACGCCGGCCTCGTCGAGTAGGGACCGGTCTGGCCGAAACCGGTGACACGCAACAGAATCAGACCCGGATTGATCTCGGACAGCACGTCGTAACCGAGGCCCCACTTCTCGAGGGTGCCCGGCCGGAAGTTCTCCACCACCACGTCGGCGTCCGCGACGAGCTTGCGGAAGACGTCGGCCCCCTCGGGCTTGCCGAGGTTCAGCGTCATGCCGCGCTTGTTGCGGCTGACCATCGTCCACCACAACGGGTGCCCGTCCTTGTCCAGGCCGTGACCGCGCATCCCGTCGGGCTTGGTGGGGTGCTCGATCTTGACGACGTCGGCACCGAAGTCGCCGAGGATCTGGGCGACCAGCGGACCGGCGAGGATCGTGGACGCGTCGAGAACGCGAATCCCCTCCAGGGGCCCGGTCACTTGTAGGGCCTGTGCAGGTAGCGGCCGGTGGGCTCCCCCGCGACAGCGCCGTTGTCGAGCACGCGATGTCCACGCACGAACGTGTCGGTGACCTTCGCGCCGAGTTCGAAGCCCTCGAAGGGGGTGTACTCCTGCGTGGACTCCGAATCCTCGGGACGCACCGTCCACGTGTGATCGGGATCGACCAGTGCCAGGTCGGCGTCCATACCGACGGCGATCTCGCCCTTGCCCGGAAGTCCGTAGCGACGAGCGGGATTGAGCGACGTCAGCTCCGCGATGCGGCGCCAGCTGAGTCCGCGCTTGCGGCCCTCGCTGACCAGTCCCGGCAGCAGGTACTCGGCGCCGCCGAATCCCGACTTGGCCGCGAAGATGTCGCCGCGGTCCTCGGCGAACTTCTTCTCGTCCTTGCAGCACGCGTGATCGCTGACCACCCAGTCGATGTCGCCGCCGAGCAGGTGCTCCCACAGGGCCTCGACGTCGTCGCGCGGGCGCAGCGGCGGGTTGACCTTGCCGCCCAGTCCGTAGGCGGTGTCGATGTCGGCGAGCAGGTGACCGATGGTCACCTCGCGACGGAAGTTGACGTGCGGGAACGCCTTCGCCATCCGCATCGCGGCGGTGAGGGCCTTGCGGGAGGAGAGGTGCAGCAGGTTGATGTTGGGCAGCTGCGTCTCGTCGGCGAGGAACGACGCGATGGTGACCGCGAGCCCCTCGGAGTGCGGTGGACGCGAGGCGCTGTACGCCGCGAGGCCGGTGAGCGTTCCCTCCTCCTCGACGAGCTTGGTGTAGGCGCTCATGATCTCGGCGGTCTCGCAGTGCAGCGAGAGCGAGATGTGATCGGCCTTGTCACCGAGCTGCTCCCGTGCGGCCTGGATGCCGCGCATGACGAACTCGAAATGCGCGAGGTCGTAGCGCTCGCCCTCCGGCGTCATGAGAAATTCGCTCTGGTCGGTCGAGCGCCCGTGCAGCCCGTGGCTGCCGTAGAACATGAAGATCTTGAACGACGTCACACCGTGATCGGTGATGAGCGAGGGGATCTCGGCGATGTGCTCCTTCGACATCGGCGCGAGGTGGTACGCGTAGTCGACGAACGGCTTGCCCTCGGTGGCCTCGAGCACCGTCGGGAACACGTCGGCGTAGGAGCCGCCGGTGTTCATGTAGTACTGACCGGTGCGCATGTAGGACAGCGAGGTGGTGACACCGCCCTGCACGCAGGCCCTGGACTCGGTGTAGGCGTCCTCGCCCAACGGGTTGTAGATGCCCCAGTGTTGGTGCGCGTCCACCACTCCGGGGAACGCGACCTTGCCGGCGGCGTCGATGACGGTGTCGGCGCTGGACGGATCGATCCCCGCCTCGATGCGGGTGAACTTCCCGTCCTCGATCAGCAGGTCGAGGAATTCGCCGTCCTCGGGATGATCGGCGCCCGGACGTACGACTCGGGCATTGGTGATCAGAAGCTTCGTCATGACAATCCTTCTCTAGTGATGAGTACCGGCCACGACATCTGCGGCCAGATAAGCGAGTCCGAGTGCGGGCAGCAATCCGTTGCCGGCGAGGTACCCCGCGGCGCCGTGGCCCGAGATGCCCATCGCAGCGCCGCCGGAGGCGAACAGTCCCTCGATCGCGGTGCCGTCGGTTCGCAGGACCCGAGCGTTCCCGTCGACGACGAGGCCGCCCTGGGTGTGGAACAGCGCGGGGACGATGCGGATCGCCGCGTACGGCCCGGTGAGCTCGTGCTCGAACGAGGTGCGCCCGTGCGGGTCCGACTCCTCACCCCGCGCGTACCTCTCGACGGCCGCGAGTTCGTCGACGACGGCATCGGCGGGGAGCCCCAGCGCGTCGGCCAGCTCGGCCGGCGTGTCCGCCCACACGACGGCGCCCGAATCGACCGTCTGACGAAAGTCGGTGAACGACAGACACTTGTCGTGGATGTCGCGGTCGATGACGATGACGCCCTCGGACTCCGGGCGGGCCGCGAGATGGGCGGCGTACTCGGAGTAGCCCGTCGTCTCGTCACCGAAGCGTCGTCCCGTGAGGTCGAGGACGACGCCCCCGTGCATGACGGTGGCCCACCCGACCAGGGTCGACGCCTTCTTCGACAGCGCCGCATGCCCCTGGTACGCATCGAGATACGCGGTCGCGGCGCCGAGACGGTCACCGATGGTGAGCGCGTCTCCGCGGGAGTGCTCGCTGCCGTGGTAGCGAGCATGCGCGATCTCGGGGACGTGGGTGGCGACCCGCTCGTGGTCGCCGCCGTACCCGTTGGTGGCCAACAGCACCGCGTCGGTGGGGATCGTCTCGGTCGATCCGTCCGGGAGCGTGATCACCGCGGCGGTGACGCGACCGTCGTCGACGCGGACGTCGGTCAGCCGGGCCGGTGCCAGAACGTCGATGCGCGGCTCCGCCGTCACCGCGCGCACCAGGTGCTCCAGCAACACGCTTCCGTGCCGACCCTCGACGGTGTGGCAGCGCAGTGCCGAGTGACCGGGGTAGGCGAAATCGGTGACCAGCGACAACGGCACCTCGAGGTGATCCGCCATCCATTCGACGAGTGGCGCGCTCACGCGGGCGAGGGCTCCGGCGAGTTCTGCGTCGGCCGTGCCCTTCGTCTTGCGGAGCACGTCCTCGACGAACGTCTCCGGGGAGTCCTCGATGCCCGCCTCACGCTGCCAGCGGGACCCCGCACCGGGGATCATGGCCGTCGACATCGCAGTGTTGTTGCCGCGCTTGAAGTGGTCGCTGGCCTCGACGACCAGCACGTCGAGTCCGTGCTCGGCGGCACGCAGCGCGGCGATCAGTCCGCCGCCGGCGCCGGCGACGATCAGATCGGGTCCGTCCGCGCTCACGATGCCGGCTCCAGCTCGTCGCGCAGTGCGAGCAGGCGCAGGGCGGTGGCCGTGGGATCCACGACCAGCGGTGTGGTTCGCGGCCCGGTGAGATCGACCGCCGAGCACGCGTTGATGGCCACCGAACACGTCAGCGCACGAGCGTGGACGGTGACCGCGTCGGCCCAGGCCCGCGAGTCCGCGATGTCGTCGAACGACAGGTCCATGACGACGGTCGGCTCGGCGGGGATGCCGTAACCCGCCACGCGGCGGTCGAGTTCGGCAGCGATGGCGGCATTGCGGGCGAGGGCGCCGAGGCGGTGGCCCTGCGAGGCGTAGAACGACGCGGTGAGTCGCGTCAGTCCGTACAGGGGACGCTCGAAGGAGTCCGCCTCCTCCGCACACGGATCGAGCACGCAGTCGGGCAGGTACCCGTCGAACTCGTCCGGATCGGACACGCGGAAGGCGGCGGCCAGCGCCACTTCGGACGCTCGGACGTCGGCCTCGGTGTCCAACGCGCGCGGAGCATCGGGACCGATGTTGCGCAGGACGACGGACACGCCCACCGGGCTCAGTGCGTCGTACCGCTCCTGACGTCGCCGGAACTCGGCGAAGTCGACATGGATGGGGGTGTATGCGAGCAATCGCACGAAGAAACTCCTGACGAGAGGTGCGGCATCAGATGCCGAGGTACGCAGCCTTGACGCGATCGTCGTGGGCGAGCTCGGCTCCTGTACCGGTGAGCACGATGGATCCGCTCTCGATGACGTAGGCGCGGTCGGAGATCGCGAGTGCCTGTGCGGCGTTCTGCTCGACGATCAGCACGGTCACCCCGGTCTCGCGGATCCGCACGATGGCCTCGAGGACCTCGGCGGCGAGCTTCGGCGCCAGGCCGACGGACGGTTCGTCGAGCGTGAGCACACGCGGCTTCGACATCATGGCGCGGCCGATGGCCAGCATCTGCTGCTGACCGCCGGACATGGTGTCCGCGCGCTGGGTCCGCCGCTCGGCGAGAATGGGGAACAGATCGAAGACGCGGTCGAGCGACTCCTTCGTGGACCCACGCTTCTGGGTGTACGCGCCCATCTCCAGGTTCTCGGAGACCGGCAGCGAACCGAAGAGTGCGCGGTCCTGGGCGACGTGCACCAGTCCCGACCGGACGATGCGATCGGCGCGGTTGCCACTGATGTCGTTGCCGTCCAACATGATGCGGCCCTTGCTGGGCGTGACCAGACCCGACAGGGCGCGCAGCGTCGTGGTCTTGCCGGCGCCGTTGGCTCCGATGAGAGAGACGATCTCGTCCTTCTCCAGATGCATCGTGACACCGTGCAGGATCTCCAGTCGCCGGTAGCCGGCGTGCAGATCGTCGATCTCGAGCATCATGCGGTCTCCTCACCCAGATAGGCCTCGACGACGCGGTGGTCCTCGATGACGGTGCGCGGATCCCCCGCTGTGAGGACCGCGCCCTCGTGCATGACGACCAGACGCTCGGACAACGCCATGACCGCGGCCATGATGTGTTCGACGAACAGGACGGTCTGCCCGCCGCTGTGCAGGGAGCGCAGCAGCTCGATCATCGGCGCACGTTCCGCCGGAACGAGTCCCGCGAGCACCTCGTCGAGCAGGACCACCCGCGGTTCCATGGCAAGAGCGCGGGCCAGCTCCAGGCGCTTGAGTCCGGCCGTCGACATCGTCGACACCGTCCCGCCCACCTGGTCGGACAGCTGCACCCGGTCGAGTACCTCGAGAGCGTGCCGACGCGCGTCCTTCCGCGACTTACGCTTGGACAGTGCGGCGATGGTGACGTTCTCGAGAACGGACATCGACTCGAACGGCCGCATCAACTGGAACGTACGCACCAACCCAGCGCGCGCGATGCGGTCCGCGGGCCACCCCGTGATGTCGGTGCCGTCGAAGATCACGCGACCCGACGTCGGCGGCTGCTCGCCGGCCAAGAGCGAGAACAGGGTGGTCTTGCCGGCGCCGTTGGGGCCGATGATGCCGAGAAACTGCTCGTCCGGGACGTCGATGCTGACGTCGCGCACCGCGTGGATGCCCGAGAACGACTTGCTGAGATTCTCGATACTGAGGACGCTCACTTGCGCCACCTCTCGCGAATCGTGCCGAAGATCCCCTTGGGCAGGAAGATCACGATCAGGATGAGAATCACCGAGTAGACCGCCACGTCGAGTCCGATGGATCCCTGGAGGAACTCGAGGAACGCGGGCGGGTTGCGCAGCAGCTCGTTGATGAGCTCCGACAGCGGCCCGATGACCGCGGCGCCGAGCACCGGTCCCCAGATGGTCCCGATGCCGCCGATGACGGCCGGGACGATGGCCTCGACGGACACCGCGGATCCGAATGCCTGCTCGGGTCCCACGAAGAAGTAGTACTGCACGTAGTACACGCCGGCCACGGCCGTGAGGGCGCAGCTCGCCGCGACCGCGATGAGCCGGTACTTCATCGTGTCGATGCCGAGAGAGGCTGCCGCGGTGGCGTCGTCACGGATCGCCTGCACGTACTGCCCCGGGCGGGACCGGACGTAGAAGATGGTGCCCAGCACCGCGAGCGCCAGGATCACCAACGGGATCCACAGGTAGGTGGCACTGCCCTTCTCGAACTGCAGCATCCACCACGAATCACGCGGCAGGATCGGCACGTTGAAGCCCTCGGTCTTGTTGAAGACCTCGAGATTCTGCACGAGCAGCAGGAACATCTGCGCGAAGGCGAACGTCGCCAGGGCGAAGTACGACCCGGCCAGCCGGTAGCGCAAGCACAGGTAGGCGATGGTGGTGCCCACCGCGGCGGACACCACGGCGCCGACGAGCATGGAGATCCACGGCGAGATGCCGTGCTCCACCAGCAGATACGCACCGGTGTACGCGCCGATGCCGAAGAACGCCGCGTGACCGAAGCTGAACATGCCGCCGAAGCCGCTCATGAGGTTCCAGCCGACCGCCATGATCGCGAAGATCAATGTCCGGACAGCGACCGTCTGCGCCTGCTCGCCGAGCACGAGCGGGAACGCGGCGACGACCACGAATCCGATGACGAGCGTGAGCAACTGGCGTCGCAGCCAGGAGTCCTTCAGCCGCGTGTCGGACGCGGAGTCCGTCGAGACATCCGTCGTGGTGGTCATCGGCGTCCTCCGTACAGACCTTCGGGCTTGAGAAAGAGCACCATGACGAACACGGCGAAGACGAGGATCAGCGATCCGGTACCGGGGAGGTACAGGGCGCCGACCGTCTGGACCAGACCGATGACGATGCCGCCGACCATGGCTCCGACGACACTGCCGAGACCGCCCAGCACCACGATGACGAAGGCGAGAATCGTGAACTGCTCGCCCACCGACGGGGTGAGGGACGTGAACGGTGTCATGAGACCGCCGGCGACGGCCACGCAGGCCGCGCCGATACCGAACGTCAGCGCGTAGACCCGGCCGATGTCGACTCCGACGAGCTTGGCGCCCTCCGAGTTCGACGCCACCGCGCGGATCGACAACCCGAGGCGCGTGCGTTCGAGCACCGACTTGAGCGCGATCGCCACGACCGCGGCACCGACGAACGCGAGCACCCGAGGCCAGGCCGCGACGGTGCCGAGGATCGAGATCGATCCGTCCACGGGCGCCTCCACCGACTTGGGCCGACCACCGAAGACCATGAGGAGCACGTTGATGATGAGCAACGACAACCCGAGGGTGACCAGCAGCGGCCCCTCGTGGCTCCCGCCGATGGTGAGCTTGGTGAGCAGGGTGGCCTGCACGATCATGCCGAACACGAACATGACGGGGACTGCGAGAAGCGTTGCCACGTAGACGGGCAACCCCGCCGTCGAGAGCGCGTACACGATGTACATCGCCAGGGTGAGCATCGCGCCCTGGGCGAAGTTCACGATGCCGAGCACACCGAAGATGAGTGTCAGGCCGACCGAGATCAGCGCGTAGACCCCGCCGAGCAGCAGACCGGACACGATGGCCTGGCCGACCAGGCCCTGGTCCTTGCCGCCGACGAAGAAGATGACGGCGAGGATCACCACGAGCGCTCCCCCGACGGCGACGCCGGGATTCACGGCGCGCCGGGTCTTCTCCGTGGCCGCGCTCTCGGCGACGACCGTCACCGGCCCGCTCCCGCGGGGAACTCGATGGCCTCGGTGGCGAACTCGTCCGGGAAGACCTGGGTGACCTGGCCGTCGCGCACCTGCATCACGATGACGGTCGCGTTGGAGTTCTGACCGGTCTCGTCGAACTGGATCGGACCGGAGAAGGCGAGCAGCGGATCGTCGATGGTGACGCCGGAGATGGCCTCGCGCAACGCTTCCGGATCCGCGTCGGCGCCGTCCTCGAGTCCCGCCGCGATGACCTCGACGGCCTGGTAGGACAGCATCGCCGCCGTCTCCATCGGACGGCCGTACTTCTCCTCGAAGCGCGAGCGGATGTCGTTGACCCGGTCGCTGGTGGCATCGAAGTGGTAGTTGGCGGACAGCACGCCCTCACCGGCGGTGCCGGCGGCAGCCGGGAAGGAACTGTCGTCGAAGGCGCCGTTGGCGATGCCGTAGACACCCTTGACGTTCACGTTCAACTGCTCGACGGCCTTCGCGATCAGCAGACCGTCCGGGTAATAGCCCGTCGCGACGATGACGTCGGGGTTGGAGACCGCGGCCTCGCGCACCTGCGTCGTGGCGTCGGAGAAGTTGGTGGCCGGGTACGTGATCTCCTGCACCGAGGAGATGCCCTGGTTCGCGGCCTCCTTCTCGAAGGCGTCGAACACGCTGTCACCGAACGAGCCCTCGATGTGCAGGTACGACACGCGATCGATCGGCTGGCCGGTCTGCTCCTCGATGGCCGCGAGCGCCTTGGCGCCGTCGGTACCCATGCTGGAGGCGTTCGGCTGGATGCGGAATGCGTACTGGTAACCCTGGTCGAGGATCTTGTCGTCGACCGCGACGTCGATGACCAGCGGCACCCGCGAGCGCTCGGCGACCGACGCGACGTTCTGCGTCACGTCGCTCTGATAGGTGCCCACCAGTGCGACCGCGCCGTCGTCGATCAGACGCTGCGCCTCACTCTGGCCGACCTCCGCCTTGCCCTGGCTGTCACCGGTGACGAGTTCCAGTGGACGCCCCTCGAGCGAGGAGATGCCGCCGGCACCGTTGATGTCCTCGACGGCCAGTGCGGCACCGTCGTTCATCAGTCCACCGACACCGGCCAGCGCACCGGTGGTGGGGTGCACGGATCCGATCTTGATGGGACCCGAACCGTCCGATCCGGACGAGGATCCACACGCAGCCGTGCCCAGAAGGGCCACTGCGGCGAGCACGCCTACGACTTTTCTCATGATTGGATCTGCCTTCCGCGCCGATCGAGGCGCCGAGTCTCGGGAAACCGTGTGACCGAAGGACACGGCCTGTGTTCCGCTCAGCGCACCACTTAGTGGGTGGCTATTCCCTGCAGTACTGAGTATTACACGCATCACTGGGTCAGAACAGGCTCTTTGATGACTTTCTTGTTACGGGTATGGTTCGCTCAGCGGAACGCGCCGAAGCCGCGCACGTACTCAGCGAATGTGGAAGGTTGGCCCCATGGCCGCAACTACCAGCTCGACCGGCACCGACTCCGCGTCGACGGGAACCGAATCGGCGGATCGGGTGGCCGACGTCCTGCTGTCCTTCGCGCAGTCCGACCGGGCACTGGGTGTCACGGAGCTCGCGCGCCGCCTGGACCTGAGCAAGGCTGTGGTGCACCGGATCCTTCAGTCCCTGGCATCGCGCTCGATCGTGCAGCCGGTGGCGGGTGAGTCCACCTACTCCCTCGGGCCCGCGGCCATCGGACTCGGCACGAAGGCATGGAGCCAGCTCGACGTCCGTTCCATCGCCGCTCCCATCCTGCGGCGACTACGTGCGCAGACCCTCGAGACGGCGACGTTGTCCGTCCTGGTGGGGCATCGGCGGGTCTACCTGGACCAGTACGAGAGCCCGCAGGAGGTGAAGATGGTGGTGGAGATCGGCCCGCAGTACCCGCTGCACTCCGGCGCCTCGAGCCGCGCCATCCTCGCGTTCCTTCCGCCGCACTACGCGCACGAGGCCTTCGAGGAGCTGCGGGGAAGCGCTCCGGACGCCGACGAGACGACGTTCCTGGCCCGGCTCCAGGAGATCAGGGACACCGGCTACGGGACCTCCATCAACGAGCGCAACACCGGCGCCGCCTCCATCGCCGCCCCGTTCTTCGACGCGGCCGGCCACGTGCTCGGCTCGGTCAGCTCCTCCGGACCGGCCTTCCGCTACTCCTCCACCGCCGACGACGATCACGTGGCGCACGCCGGTCAGGTGCTGGCCGCCGCGCGCGCGATCACGCAGAGCCTCGAAGCGCGGGCCGCCCGATGACCCGCCGCATGCCGCGCTCGTTCCTCTACGTGCCGGCCGTGAAGCCCGCCTTGTTCGACAAGGCCGTCTCGGGACCGGCCGACGCCGTCATCCTCGACCTCGAGGACGCGGTCCCACTCGCGCAGAAGGACACGGCGAGAAGCGATGTCGCGCAGTGGCTGGACCGTCCGCGCGACGGTGGAGCGCAGGTGTGGGTTCGCGTGACACCCGAGTTCCTCGCCGAGGACCTCGCCGCGGCGGCGCGACCCGGCGTCACCGGGATCATCGTGGCCAAGTGCGGGGCGGCCTCCCTCTCGGAGGCGGACGAGCGACTCGGAGACGCGGACATCGCGATGGTGGGTCTGGTGGAGACCGCGGCCGCCCTGCGCGGCCTGACCGACCTGGCGAGCAGTTCCCGACTGGTGACCGTCGGCATCGGCGAGGTGGACCTGCTGGCCGATCTGCGGATCACCCGCGCGGCGGACACCGAGCACGTGGTCGACGCCATCCGCGCGGACATCGTGATCGGCTGCGCAGCAGCGGGTCTGGAGGCACCGATCGCACCGACCTCCACCGAGTTCCGCGACCTCGACGCGTTCGTCACCACCACCGCGCACTTCGTGCACATGGGCTTCCGCTCTCGCACCGCGGTACATCCCGGCCAGGTGCCCGTGATCAACGATGCCCTGACACCGGCCGCGGACGACGTGCGCCGGGCGGAGCGCCTCGTCGACCTGTTCGACCGGGCGGCCGGCGGACCCACGGTCGACGACGACGGACGCTTCGTCGACGAGGCCGTGGTCCGCGGCGCCCGGGAGATCCTGGCCCGCGTCCGACTCTAATTCCCTAGTGTGCGAATCGAATCGAACAGCATGCCCGGGTCCTCGAGGTCGGCGAGGCCGGCGCACTGCGCTGCGAAGGCGTCGGCTGCCTGCACGCTCAGCAGACCGCCGACGTTGGCCGTGAACTTCGCTCGGACGTCCTCGAACGACAACGGCCGTTCCGGGCCGCCGCGCGTGGTCAGCACCTCTTCGACGACGGTGGTGCCGTCGGTGAGATGCACTGTGAGAACGGCCGGGAACTGGTGCGGAAAGATGGCGTCGCACTGTGCGTCCGGGACGACGTCGACGCGTGCCATGATGTCGCGACGCTCCGTCGACGTGGCCTTCTCGTCGGTGTAGTCGTCCAGTACCGCACCGAGTCCACCGCCACCGAGTATGCCCACCGCCACCGCGTAGGGTCCGCTGAACTGAGCCATGTACCCGGTCTGCGGTGTGCGCTTGACCTCGATGGGTTCACCGATGGTCCGGAGGTTCGCGGCCGGGACACCGAGGACGTACTTCTCGACGTCCGCCGGCGTGATGCCCCGACTTCGCAACGCGGCCGCCGCGTCGAGAGCCGCGTGCGTGAAGTGGTTGGCCGGGTAGGGCTTCACGAAGAGACCCGGCGCGGCCCAGGTGCTGCCCAGGCCGTCGGTGATCTCGGCGGCGCGCCCGCTCTGGTGCAGCCACGCCTGAAAGAATCCGAACCTGCCCTCGAGCACCGTCGGCGGTCCGGTGATGCCGTGCCGAGCGAGACCCGCCGCGGACACGCCGGAGTGCGCCGCCCACCCGCAGTGCATGCGCTTGACCGTGCCACCGGTGCGGTTCGCCTCGATGATGCCGGCCGCCATCGACGCCGCGATACCGAGCGTGTCGACGATGCCGTCGGCCGAGGCGCCGCCGATCACCGCGGCAGCGGCCGCACCGCCCATGGCTCCACAGATGGACGTGGCGTGCTGCCCGTTCTCGAAGAACACCGAGTTCTTCGTCTCCGGATCGAAACCCGCCATGCCGAGGCGGACACACACCTCGAGGCCGATCGCAATGCCGCGCACCAGGTCCCGGCCGGAGGCACCGTGCTGCTGCGCCGCGGCGAGTGCGGCCGGTACCACCGACGCGCTGGGGTGCAGTACCGAGGGCAGGTGGGTGTCGTCGAAGTCGAGGGAGTGCGCGAGCACCCCGTTGACGAAGGCCGCGAGTGTCGGCGGGAGGTTCTCCTCCACTCCGACGGCCGAGGCGACGGCTCGACCGCCCTGCTCCCGCGCCCACGCGGTGGCCATCGCGCTGGTGTCGAGTTCCGTGGCGGCGATCGCGATCCCGAGCGTGTCGAGGACGCGGAGCCCGATGCTGTCCACCACGTCGGCAGGCAAATCGTCGAACGAGTGCTCGACCGCGAACTCCGCCAGCGTGCGGGCGAGTGTGGACTCGGTCATGCCGACACCACCGCGAGGGGGCGCACCGGCGATCCCGTGGCGCCGAAGATGTTGAGCGGCACCAGGACGAAGGTGAACTCGTACGTCCGGGTGCGTGCGAGCTCCTCGAGATCGAGGGCCTCGATGATGTAGATGCCGCTCTCCACCAGCAGGACTCGGTGAGCGGGAAGCAGCGCGTGGCCACCGCCCGGCGCGAGGCGTTCGAAGGCGATGGTGTCGGCGCCCGCAGCGTGCACCTCTCGGGCCGCGAGCCACTGCGCGCCGGGCTCGCCGACGCCGGGAACCCCGGACGGACCACCGACATAGGGCTGACCCTCGTCGAACAACTGTGCCCACCCACTGCGGATCAGCACGACGTCGCCGGCCGACACCTCGACACCCTGAGCGGCGCAGGCGGACTCGAGGTCGTCGACCGTGATCTCGTCGCCGCCCTCGAGTCGCTCGGTTCCGCGCACGGCCGGAATGTCGAGCAGGATGCCGCGGCGGATCATCGGCGCGATCGTGTGCACGCCGAGCTCGACGTACTTGCCGCCGACACCGGCCTCGGCCGCGTCGACACCGCCGTGCATCTTCCCCTCGTGGGAGACGTGGGCGAGCGCGTCGATGTGGGTTCCGACATGCGTTCCGGTGGTGATCATGTCGTTCGCGGCGCTGCCGCCGTCCGACCGGGTCATGTCACCGTGCCGACGCGGAAGCGTGTGCCAGAACTGCGGGTGATTCGGCGACTGCGGCATACCGACCCGCAGCTGGCGTCCGAGATCGAAGTGGCGTACACCGGCCGTGACGGCCTCGAGAAGTCTGTCCGACATGGCTCGATTCTCTCCTCTGGACTGGGTTCACGGTGCACGCTGTTCCGCTGAGCGGATCGACACCGGACACACCGGGGTGCCTGACTGTTGTCGATGCCGACCCTAGCAGCCCTGATCACGTCCGGCAGATGTATTGACCAGCACGAGCGTCAGTCCTAGCGTTGTCGCATGACCGACTCGGCAACGTTCCTTCCAGCGGAACAGGCGCGACTACGCATCGACGATCTGGCGCGGTTCTGCGTGGACCTACCCGCAACCGGTACCGCGTACGAGAGTCGGATCCGCACCGTGCTGCTCGACCTTCTGGGTGTCACCCTGGCGGGAGCGCGGACACCGGAACTGACCTCGCTTCTCACGCGGTGGCGAGCCGAACCGGGCACGACGGCCACCGTCGGTCGCGGCGCCCACACCGGCGTGGAGACCGCGGCCTACCTGGACGCGATCGCCTCGTGCTGCCTCGAACTGGACGAGGGCAACAAGTACGCGGCGGGTCACCCTGCCGCCCATGTGCTTCCGGCCGCTGTCGCAGCGGCCCGCCTCAGCGCGCAGGCGGTGCCGGGCGACCGGTTCGTCGCCGCCGTGGTGGCCGGTTACGAGGTGGCCACCCGCTTCGGCGCCGCACTGACCCGCGACCCGAAGTGGCACACCCACGGACACTGGGGTGCGACCGGCGCCGCCGCCGCCGCTGCCGTCGTGTGGGATCTCGACGCCGAGCGCACGGCGGCCGCGATCGACGCCTCGACCGCGCTCGTGCACGTCGCACCGTGGGCCGTGGTGCTCGCGGGCAACTTCGCCCGGAACCTGTGGATCGGCGGCGCCGTCCGTGCGGGACTCGACGCCGCACGGTTGTCCTCGGCAGGACTGGTGCACAACAGCGGCGCGGCGGCGACGACCCTGGGGGACATCGTCGGCACTCTCGATGCCGACAGGCTCGCACCCGCGCCGGACGGCACGTTCGCCCTCGATCAGGGGTACGCGAAGCGCCATGCCAGCTGCTCGTACACCCACGCCGCCGTCGACATCGTGCAGGCTCTGCGCACGAACCTGGATACCGCCGACATCGCGAGCGTGCGCGTCCGCACCCACGCGCTGGCGGAACCCCTGTTCGGTCGGCACCCCTCGACGCGGCTCGGTGCGATGTTCTCGCTGCCGTTCGTCGTGTCCGCCGCGGTGGTGGCCGGAAGCATCGACGTGGAGACCCTGACGCCCGGCAGCGCGACCTTCCGTGCGGCGGAGGAGTTCAGCGCACGGGTGGACGTCGAGTCGTCGCCCGCGCTCACGGCGCTGCTGCCCGACCGACGCGCCGCGGAGGTCGACATCGTTCTCGTCTCCGGCGAGACCGTGTCGGCGGGTTCACCGGATCCGGTGGGCGACGTCGACCATTTCCCGTTGGACCACGCCCAGATACTGGAGAAGATCGAACGGCTCGTCGGCGCGGAGGACGCCGGGCGGATCGATCGCGTGGTCACCGATGTCCTGCATTCTTCGGACGTGGTCCGAACTCTGACCGCACTGCCCTGAGCAGCGCGTTCCAGCGGAAACCGACCACCCTGTAACGTGACGCGCGCCCCGCGCGACGTGTGGTGTGACCCGTTGCTGCCATTCACCTGAGGACCTGCATGACCGCGTATCCGCCGCCGTTCCAGCCGCCCCACATCGAGGCCCGCAAGAAGGGCAACAAGGGCAAGATCACGGCCGCTGTCGCCGCCTTCGTGGGCCTGTCCGTCGTCGGACTGGGGCTGATGCAGGAACCCGAACCCGTCGCCGCGAGCGCGGAGACCACTCTCACCACCACGTCGGCCGCACCGACCACCACTCCCCGCGCGACGACCACCACCCCGCGGCCGACCACCACCACGTCGACGACCACTGCCGTCACGACCACTCCCGAGACCGTCACCGTGTACGCACCGCCGCCCACCACGACGGTGCCGTACGTCGAGACCCCGTACGTCGAGGTGCCGGACGTCGACGTGCCGGACGTCGACCGCGCCTACGTCCCGGCGCCCGTGCCATTCGTCGCGCCGGTACCCGCACCGGCTCCGTACGTCGCGCCGGCCGTCGTTCCCGAGTCGTCCGGATCGACGTACTACACGAACTGCACCGCGGCTCGGAACGCCGGCGCAGCGCCCGTCCGCGTGGGCGACCCCGGCTACGGCTCGCACCTGGACCGCGACGGAGACGGCGTCGGGTGTGAGTGAGCTCAGCGCACGCTCTTGAGAACGGTCACCGCCGGCTTGGCCACCCCGTTCGAGCGGTAGACCCCGAAGTAGTTCTCCTTGTCGGGGTTCACCGCGGTCATCGCGGCGCGGTCTGTGGTCTCGTAGAAGAAGATCGGCCCGGCCCACGAGTAGGACAGGCGGTTGTCGACGGCCTGTCGGTAGGCCGTCGCCTGTACCTGCTCGCTGACGCTCGGGTCGCCCGCGGTGGCGGCGCCGGCCTCGGTCATGACGATGAGCTTCCCGGCGTCGCCGTTCTCGGTCATGATCGTGCGCGCGCTCTTCTGGTAGATCGTGCCGTCGGGATTGGTGAAGTCGACGCTCATCTGCGACCACGCGTTCCAGTCGGCAGTGTCGTTCGGCAACGCGGGCGCGGTGTACGGGTGCCAGCCGACGGCGTCGAAGTACGGTCCGGCGCCGAGGTCGTACATCTGATCGAGGTAGGTGATCGGTGAGACGGCGTGCCCTTCCGGGCTCTGACCCGTGGTGCCGTAGGGGGACAGTCCGGCGGCCACGATGCTGATGGTGCTGGTGGTGGCGGCCTTCATCTTCGGGTAGGCCGCCTTCAGCAGATCGACGTAACCCTGCACGTTCGGCTTACCCGTCACCGGGTCGGCCCAGAACATCCACAGGTTCGGCTCGTTCCACACCTCGAACGACCGAACCCCCTGCGGCGCATACCTGCTCACGACCTTGGCGGCGAACGTCGCGTAGTCGTCCGGGTTCGTGGGCGGTGTGCTGCCGTCGCTGGTGGTCCGAGCCCACGGCGGTGTCTTCTGGATGAGCAGCAGGACGTTGAGGGACTTCGCTTTGGCCGCCGCCACAGCACCGTCCGGACCCGACCAGTTGTAGGCGGTCGGCCCACCGTCCTGGACGTACCACCAGTCGATCTCGATCCGGACCCACCTGGCGCCCGTACCCGCGACCCGGGTCGCCTGTGCCTGCTGGGCGCTCGAGCTGCTCCGGAAGTCGATGCCGTTGAGCCCGATGCCCTGGCGTCCGACATACGGACTCGCCGCCGACGCGGTCGGCACCGACAGGGTGGCGATCACCGTCGCCACCACCAACAAAATCTGCGCAACGCGTCTACCGACCTGCATGACCGACTCCCCGACCAATTCGGCTACCGCGACACGCGGAAGCTCTCGGTGTCAGAAGTACCACCAGTCACACCAGTCACACAGGTAACACGCCGAACGCCGGTTCGATCACCTCAGCGCGCGCTTGAGCAGCTTGCCGCTCTGGTTACGCGGCAATTCGTCCATGAACCGCACCTGCTTGGGGATCTTGAACGGTGCGATGCGACCCGAGACGTGGGCGATGATCTCCTCGGCGGTCACCGCACGACCGTCCTTCACCGTCACCACCGCCGTGATCGCCTCGATCCACTTCTCGTCCGGAACGCCGATCACCGCGACCTCGGCCACCGCCGGATGGGTGTAGATCGCGTCCTCGACCTCCCGCGACGCCACCAGGATGCCGCCGGTGTTGATGACGTCCTTGATGCGGTCCACCACCGTCACGAATCCCTCCGCGTCCCGGGTCACCAGATCACCGGAGTGGAACCATCCGTCGCGGAAGGCCTCGGCCGTGGCGTCCGGGTTCTCCCAGTACCCGTCGCACAACTGCGGTGAGCGGTAGAGGATCTCGCCGGGTTCACCGTCCGCCACGTCCTCACCGTCGGCGTTCACCACCCGTGTCTCGACGAAGAAGACGGCGCGCCCGCACGAGGCGGGCCGTGCATCGTGCTCCTCCGGCTGCAACACCGTCGCCAACGGACCGATCTCCGACTGTCCGAAACAGTTGAAGAACCGAAGGTCCGGATACCGCGCCCGCAGCCGCTCCAGCACCGTGACCGGCATTATCGATGCCCCGTACTGCGCCTTGGTCAGGGACGACAGATCGCGGGTCTCGAGATCCGGGTGTCCCGCCAGAGGGACCCAGACCGTCGGTGCCAGGAACAGCGAACCGATGCGGTCGGCCTCGACGCGGCGCAGGATCTCCGCGACGTCCGGCTTCGCCATCAGGCGCACCGTCGCGCCGACCGACAGGTACGGCAGGGCGAACACGTGCATGCCGGCCGAGTGGTACAGCGGCATCGCGATGAGCGGGGCGTCGTCGGCGGTGAACGCCAGTGCCAGGACGGACGAGACGTACTCGCTCACCAGCGCACCGTGAGACATCATCGCGCCCTTGGGCTTCGACGTCGTTCCCGAGGTGTACAGCAACTGGGCGAGATCGGTGGTCCGCACCGTGGGCAGCGCGATGGACGCGTCGGGTAGGTCGAGAAGCTCCTGCAGAGAGAGCACGACGTCGAGATCGAGACCCGTCCGCACGGCGTCGACCGCCGGCGCCAGAGCGTCGTCGACCAGCAGCGCGCGAGCACCTGACTGGCGGACCAGGTAGGTCAACTCGTCCTCGACGAGGGCGTAGTTGATCGGCACGTGCACCAGCCCGGCACGGCAGCAGGCGAGGAACCCGACGATGTAGGAGTCGGAGTTACTACCGTAGGCCGCGACCCGCTCTCCCGGTGCGAGCCCCGTCGACACCAGGTACCGAGCGACGCGGGACACCGCCGCGTCCAGTTCCGCATAGGTGTGCGTTCGACCGTCGAACTCCAGGGCTGCCCGGTCCGGGTACCGACGCGCCGACCTCGTCAGGACTGCGTCGACCGTGCTCGCGCGAACATCAGCTGTCATACCTCGGACACTAGAGAAGGCCGGGCGCCTCCGGTGCCCGTTCGAGACGAGCGCGAAGGAGCGACCACTCCGAGGCGGTGACCACGGACGGATTCGACTGCTGGGGCGACCGGAGCATCTCGAGTCGGTCCAGCCCGGCCGTCCCGGCGCACTCCGCGGCCGTCACGGGCTCGCCGAGAATGGTGATCTCGGTGGGAACGTGCAGGCGCGCATCGTCGGGATCGTGCATGTCGACAGCGGGGCCGAGCACGGTCCCCACGCCCCAGAATCCCCGCGCGGGGTGCACGCCGGATCGGTTGCTCACCCACAGCAGGATGGGCTGACCGGCCGCCATGAGGCGCGAACGGTAGTTGGGCGCCACGCACCAGTCACCGCCCGCGTGCCCGTCGGCGAGCAACGAGGCGACGTCGGTCCTGCGGGGATTCACCGTGATGACCCACGCCCCGAGAGTCCGGGCCGTCACCTTCTCCATGCGCGCGTCCTCCCTGATTCCTGTGAGACTCCAGTAACATTCTGCTCGGAAATGGGTATAAGTCAGCGACTGACCCACCAACCGAGGACACGTGATGCCAGCACATCGGCGACCGACTCGCACCGGACGACGGATCGCGGTGATCGGCGCCGCGGTGACCGTGCTCGCCGGCGCAGCCACCACCACCATGGTGCTGTCCGACAGTGCCCCCGCCACGGCCAGTGCCTCGGACGCCCCCGCACCCGCCGCGCCGGTCACCGCAGTCGACGCGCCCGTCGTCCTCGACACCCCGGCGGTGCAGATCGCTCCCCTCGCCCAGCAGGCCGCCGAGGAACCGTTCGACGCCTTCGCCGAGATCATGCAGATGGCCGGCTACCCGACCGACCCGGACACCGCCGCCTTCATGGACACCTCGGTCACCTCGATCTGCCGAGACCTCGCCGTCGGACGCACCGGAGTCGACATCCTCGCCGACACCGCCGACCGCACGCGAGTGCGCGGATGGTCGGACGAGCAGTCGGACGGACTCGTCTACATCGGCGTCGCCTCCACGTGCTCCGCGTACTCGCACCTGCTCCCCTGACACTGGAGATCCACCGACCGGCCTCCGGCCTTCCCGCAGTCCACCGACCGGCCTCCGGCCTTCCCGCACGTCAGCGCCGGAGTTGCCGTGCGCCGTCCCAGCCGGGCGGCGGCGGCGCCGTCGAACTCCACGGATGCCCGCGGTCGATCCACAGCCGGCGCCAGGATTCGGGCGTCACCCCCAGATCGTCGTCGGTGACACCGAACTCGTAGCCGCACGACGGGCAGATCTCGTACGACGGGCCCGCCTCCGACCACGGCGGGTCCGCGAGACCGGGGTAGTGGCAGACCGGGCAGAGGTGAGTGGTCATTCCGGAACTCCTGGTTGGCGGTCCCAGTACGACGCACCGGATCCGGGCTTGAAGTATGTCTTGGTGGTGCCGTCCGGCGTATAAGACGCGAACGTGTTGGTCTCCGGGTCGTACATCCGCACGGTGCCGTCCGGGCCGACCTTGACCTGATGCGAGCCCTCCGTGCGGAACCGCGCCGCGAGGTCGGCGTACTCGTCGGCCGACCGTGCACCCACGTCGGCGCCGTGGCGCGCGAAGTGGTCGTCGAGCGCACGAGTGGACGACCACCCTGCCGGCGGCGGACCGGCAGCACGCTCCGCCGCACTGACGTCGTCCAGACCGACGGGCACACGAGTGGTCAGATCCTCCACGTCGTCGGCAGCTCGTCGCACCGTCGCCATCGACGTCTCGGTGCGCCGCATCCGAGCGAACGCGTGCAGCGCCGCGATGACCGCGCGCACTCTCGAGGCGGTACGTGCGAAACGACCGGCCGCGATCGCCGCTCCCGCCGCGGCCGACAGTCCCGCGGACACGAAGGCCAACCCGATACCGACCGCGACGGCCGCCGCCTCCTCCACTGCGAACTGCTCGATCAGGTCGCGGATGTCGCGGCGCGTCTTCTCGAGCTGCTCGGCGTAGTCGTGGCACGCGGCGGCCAGCCCCGAGCACGCACCCGCCACCGCTTCCACTGCCTCGGACAGTCGACGGAGGTCCCGCACCATCGCGTCCCGCTCCGGCACGTTCACGGCACCCAGATCGGCTGCGGCACCGAGCACCTCGGACCGTGCGTCGAGCATCGCCTGCCCCAGCACGATCCACGCGCTCGACGCGTCCCGCAGTGCGTCGGTATCGCCGTTGGGGCACGGCACGCCGACCGCGTCGGCCAGCTCCACCGCACCCTGGAGCCCCGGGCCGAGGTCACCCACCGCGCTGGGGTACTCGAGCTGCCGCGCGGCGGACGGTGCCCGTCCTGCCGGCGGCGGGGTACTCGCAACCACCGCGATCGACTCCGCCGCAACGTGATTCGCACCTGCCTGATCGACGAGCCGCGCCAGCACCGACGTCGCCGAGAACGTCGTGGCGAGTGCGCGGGAGAGATCGACGACGGATCCGTCGTACGCCCGGCCCCACTGCTCACCCGCGGCGTCGCTTCCCGCCATCGCGGCCCACGCGCGCGACGCACCGTGGTGGACGTTCACCGCACTGGCCATGATCTCGTCCGCGCGATACACCGACCGAGCCGCCTCGGCGTAGACCTCGGGTGACACGTCGAGAACGACCGGGGGCGCCATCAGTCGCGCCCGAACATGCGGCTGTTCGACTCGAGGGCCGCGGTGTACGACGAGTGTGCCCGGCGCGCAGCGTCTCTCATGGTCTCGACACCGACCGCCATCTCGCGAGCCCCAGCCGACCATGCGCTCTGCGTGGCGCGATGAGCCTCTGCCGCCGTGCCCTCCCACGGCAGGGCGGACACCCGCACCGACACGTCGTCGAGGGCGACCCGCGTGGCCTCGGCCAACCGCGTCAGCCTCACGACCACGGCATCCAGTTCGGCCAGGTCGACTCGGTAGCCCGTCACACCGCACCCGCGATCGCGGCCGCGGACGTGTCGTCCTGTCCCGCATAGGCAATGGCTGCGATCTCGAGTCGACCCGCTGAGTCCTCGAGCGCCGCGACCACCGACCGGGCGCCGTGATGAACGGTGCCCCACCCGTCGACGAACGCCGTCGCCGCCAGGCCCTGCCACGAGGCGGACACCGCGGCGACGACCGAGGCGGCCTCCGCGACCTCCCGCTCGAGATCCAGCGACACCCTGCCCAACGCCCTGGCCGCGTCCACCATGGTCGCCGCGTCGACAGCCGTGTAATCCATGCCGTGCTCCCCCCGCCCGGCGCCGGCGACCGGTCGTCGGCGGCGTGTGCAGGCATGGACGGGCAGGACTCACGTTCGGTTCCCGCGGAACCGGTCAGCAGTGTCCGGACACACGAATGCGGCGCCTGCCCCGTGCAGACGCCGCATTCGGATGGTGGTCACTGTGCTCCGTGGTGACGGTGCACGGTGATCAGATCAACGCTGCCCCCTCGTTCGAACGAACAGTCCGCAGCATTGACCCGGATATCTCTCGGTGATCAGCGGTCGAGCTTGTGCTTCACCGTCTCGGCCAGATCCTGACCGAAGCTCTGCGCGACCGACAGTCGCTTCTGGGCGACCCGGCGCGGGGCGTTGCGCCGACGGCGCACCACGACGACGGCCACGATTGCACCGACGACGGCGGCGATGACGGGGGCGCTCACTGCGGAGGCCTTCTTCACGTCGGACGAGTTCGCGTCGAAGCTGCGGACCTGCTGTGCGACGTTGTCCGCGGCGTGCTTGGCACGATCGGCGACCTCGCCGGCCTTGTCCTGCGCCTTGGCAGCGACCTCGTTCGCCTTGTCGGCTGCCTTCTCTGCGACGTCCCCGGCCTTGTCGGCCACCTCGTTCGCCTTGCCGGCAGCCTTGTCCGCGACCTCGTCGGCCTTGTCGGAAGCCTTGTTCGCCGCGTTCTGCGCCTTGTCTGCGACGTCCCCGGCCTTGTCCTTCACTGCACCTGCGGCGTCGTCGACAGCTTGACCGGCCTTGTCGGCGGCCTGCTTGCCGTCCGCCTTGGTCTGCTGGGCTGCACCCTCGGTACGCAGCGAATCGTCGCCCGTGACCTCTCCGGCCTTCTTCTTCGCGGCGCCTGCGGCCTCGTCGACCTTGTTCTGAGCCTTCTCGATGAAGTCGGCCATGATGCACTCCTTTCGACGCTGCCCCTACCGGGCGCGCTCGTGTTCGTATGAAGGTGAGTCGTACAGAGAACGGAGAAGCGCGCGCCGACGACACATGATCTGGGTCACAGCCCGCGTCGACCTGACGGGACGACCGGACCGGTGACGGCATTAAGGTCGGCGCATGGGATCCAACCGACCGGGCAACCGCGGGCAGAAGCGCGCCGCCAAGACCGCGGCGCGGAGACGCCGACAGACCTCGGGGCCGACGGCGTCCACGACAGAACGGGTGCTCGCTCGCTTCGTGACGTGGATGGCCGTTCAGGAGGGCGCGGGAGACGTCGAGCCGACGCGTCGCGTCGTCGAGTCGCTCCTGGGTGAACTCACCCGGGTCCACGAGGGATTCACCCCCACGGCCTGGACCCCGGACGACGCCCACCTCGTTCTCGACGCCGCCGAATCCGTCCTCGCGCAGAACACCGAGGCGAGCGAGGACGCCGCGCTCCACCTCGTGTTCAGCGCCCTGTCCTATCTGACGTTCCTCGACGACGAGGACATCTGGAGCGGCAGCGACGCCGACTACGAGCACTGCATGGAGGACCTCACCGATTTCGTCGACGGCGTCCCCGACACGCTGACGCCCGAGGACATCACCCTGCCCGAGGTGACTGCGGACGCGGAGTCGGCGGCACTGGCCGAGCTCGCGATCGTCCGCGACGTCGACGCCCTGCTCGCCTGGTCGAGCACCGGTCGGCCGATCGACGCGAAGGAGGTGGCCGCCGCGCTGGGGCTCACCGTGCCCGCGTCGACGTTCCAGATGCCCGCCGACGTGCCCGAACTCGCCCACGCCTGGACCAC
Source organism: Rhodococcus sp. UNC23MFCrub1.1 (assembly GCF_000686025.1). Classification (GTDB taxonomy): domain Bacteria; phylum Actinomycetota; class Actinomycetes; order Mycobacteriales; family Mycobacteriaceae; genus Rhodococcoides. The sequence continues at coordinate 359,547 of NZ_JMLQ01000002.1, read as the reverse complement.
CGCCGTGTCGTCCGGCGTCGTGGAGATCTCGGACGCCGGCGCCGCTCCCGGACCACTCGCGGCGAACGTCCGGGCGCGCGAGGCGGACGCTCTGCGCACCGTCGTCGCGGCGCACGTCACGGCGCAGTTGTCCGCCGACGACGAGATCGACGTCTCCGCCTCGGTGGCCGACAGCTTCGTCGCCCAGGCGGTGCTGGCCGCCATGACGCCGGACCCGCCCGAGGGCAACCTGGACGAGAACTACGACGACCTCGAGGGCGAGGACAAGCGGACGGCGGAGTTGGTGACCGCGAAGCTCCGAGCGTTCATCGACCAGGGACTGCTCGTCGGCGGCGAGGTGTTGCTGGTGCCACCCGAGCTCCGGCACGCAGTACTCGACGGCGTGGGACGCGCGGACATCTTCGGCACCGTTGCCGCCGAGACCTCCGCCGAGGACTGACACCGCGGCGTAGCGTGCGCGGCGTGGCCCTGATTCATCGCGCGACCATCGTTCCCACCAAGATCGACCTGCTGCGGCAGTGGGTTCCGCTGCAGCCGTGGGCGGCAGGCATCGACGTCGGCACGCTCGAGGTCGTCGACGCCTACCGCTTCGACGATCCCGACGGCGAGGTGGGACTGGAGTCGCACCTGCTCCGCGCCGCCGACGGGACGATCCTGCACGTGACTCTCACGTACCGATCGGCACCGCTACCCGGCGCCGAGACGGCGCTGATCACCACCATGGAGCACAGCGTGCTCGGGACCCGCCACGTTCACGACGCGGCGCACGATCCGGTGTATCTGGCGACGCTGCTGCGGACCGTTCTCACGGGCGGAACTCAGGCGGCGTTCGAGTACTCCGAGCCCGGGCCCGAGCGCGAAGTCACCGCACTCGTCCACGGAACCGGACAGGCCGGCGCCGACGTTCCCGACGTCCACGCGCCGTCGGTCGACACCCGCGGCACCGACACCGTCGTCGACGTCGGCACCGCCGTGCTCACCCTGCATCGCGTCCCGCTGGACGACCCGGCCGATCGCGACGCCCTGGTCGGCACGTGGGCCGGACGGGCTCACCCTGCCGTTCTCGCGACGGCCGTCCTGCATGGAACAGCGCATGGCGGGTAGGCCACTGCCGACGAGCGGGGCCGACACGTGACTGGGCGGGGGCGTGTCGACGCCCCCGCCCCCGGGTCATCCCGCCGACCAAGTCATCCCGCCGGCTGGGTGTCGGGAATGCCGCTCTCCGGTGGGGTTGCCTCCTCACCGGTGTACTCCTCGACGGCCGAGTCGCCGATGTCCGTGACCAGGACCGGGGTCAGGTTCTCCGGCTTTCCGTTCGTGATCTTGTAGACGCTGGCACCGGAGATGCCGAGGTGACTGTCCTCGGAGTAGCGGAACGGGGCGAGCTGAGGGCCGGGCAGGTCCTTGCCCTGCGACTGCAGCGCCGACACGATCGACTCCCTGGTCGGGTTCTCGCCCGCGGCCTGCAGCGCCTGCACGAAGGCGTAGGCGTGGCTCATGCCGTAGATGCGGTAGTTGGTCAGCTCCTCACCGGTTCCGTTGGCGGCCCACACCTTCTGCCACAACTGCGTCCACGGGTTGTCCGGCGAGTCGATGCCGGGGATGTACTCGAGGGAGATCATGTTCTCGAGCGACGAGGCGCCGTCGGTCACCGCGCCTTGCGAGAAGCGTCCGAGCAGCGACCCCACGAGGTCCACGTCGGAACCGATGGAGCTGTAGAACCATTCGGGCGTGTAGTTCAGTCGGCGGGAGACCAACTGGCTCAGTGCTGTGTACGACGGGACGTTGAAGCCCAGGATCAGATCGGCACCCGCCGCCTGGAGGGACGCGATCTGCGGGGCGACGTCGGTGTTGCCGGACGTGTAGCGGGCGACGCCGACGATCTGATCCTCGAGGTACTGGCGCACCGCGGCCTCGCTGTCGCGGCCGAGGTCGTCGTCCTGCAGGAACAGGCCCACCTTGGCGTCCGGCCGGTTCTTCTGCACCCAGTCGCCGATGATCTTGCCCTCGACCTGGTAGTCGGGCTGCCACCCGAAGGTGTTGGGGTACTTGGCCGGATCGTTGCCCCACATGATCGCGCCCGAGGACACGAACAGATCGGGGACGCCCTCCTCGTTGAGGAAGTCGATGACCGCGCTGTGGGTCGCGGTGCCCAGACCGCCGACCATCGCGAACACCTCGTCCTGCAGGACCAGCTCGTTGACCACCTGTGTGGTGGTGGTCGGGTCGTACGCGTCGTCACGCACGAGGTACTCGATCTGCCGACCGTTCACCCCGCCGGCGGCGTTGACGTAGTCGAAGTAGGCCTTGGCGCCCGTGGGGATCTCGCTGTACCCGGGAGCGGCGACTCCCGTCAGGGGATAGTGCGCACCGATCTTCACCGAGGTGTCGGTGATCCCGACGGTCGAGCCCTCCGTGGACTCCTCCGCCTCCTCACGGCCACCCGCACCGCACGAGGCCACCAGTACGACGGCCGCAGCGAGAGCGGTGCCCCGCTGCGCCCATGTTCGGATCCTGTTCATCGAACTCCTTCTCTCTTCAGACGACGCTGTACGAGACGACCGCGGACCGTGCCGACCAGTCCGAGTGGCGCGAAGAGGATCACGACCACGGTGAAGATGCCGGTGACCAGAGGCGCGAGTTCCGCGGCCTGCAGGCTGCTCAACCCGGCGTCGAGGCCCAGGTTGGTCACCACCGGCGGGATGTAGGTGAGGAGCGCGGCACCGATGAGAGCGCCTGTCAGCGAACCGAGTCCGCCGATGACCACAGCGGAGAGCAGGGTCAGGGACAACACCAGCGTGAACCCGCTCGGCGCGGCGATGCGGGCAGCCATCGCCATGATCGCCCCCGCGGCACCGGCACACGCGGCACTGACCACGAAGGCCAGCACCCGTGCCCGCCCGAGGTCGATCCCCGCGATCTCGGCCGACACCTCGTCGTCACGCACGGCGCGCCAACGCCGTCCGACGCGACTCGACGACACGTTGGCCAGCAGGAAGAACACCAGCACGAGCAGGAACCACCCGACGTAGGCCACGAACTTCGTGGACGTCAGCTCGTTTCCGGTGACGAAGAAGGCGATGTCGTCGAGCGCGGACGGCACGTCGGGACTGGGCACGATGAGACCCTGCTCGCCCCCGAGATACTCCGAGAAGTACAGCGCGAGACCAGGGACGGCGACGGCGAGCGCCAATGTCGCGCCGGCCAGGTAGGGCCCGTGCAATCGCGCCGCGGCGACCCCGACGACGACCCCCACCAGACCGGCCACGACGGTGGCCGCGATCAGGACCAGGGGCACCGACCAGCCGGACTCGTTCGCCCGCAACATCAGTGCCGCGGTGTACGCGCCGACCGCCATGAACGCACCGTGCCCGAGGGAGAGCTGACCGTTGAGTCCGGTGAGCACGGTCAGTCCGGCCGCGGCGATCGCGAGATACGCCACCGACGTCAGCTGGCTCTGCCGGAACGTGCTGACGCTCTCCAGCACGAGAATCACCACGACGAGGGCCAACAGAGCGCCGAGCAGGTGCCGCCGCACCGGAGTCGACACCACGCGGGCGACGCGCGAGCGTGCGGGTGAGAGGGTGGGCCTGTCGGTCGTCGTCACGGTCATGTCAGACCCTCCTCGCTGCCGCGGCAGCGAACAATCCGTTGGGACGCAACAACAACACCGCGATGAGGATGACCAGCGCCGCGAAGGACACGAGGTCCTGCCCGATGTAGCCACTGACCGCACTGAGCCCGACGCCCATCAGCAGTCCGCCCACCACGGCGCCCACCGGGCTGTCGAGACCGCCGAGCACGGCGGCCACGAATCCGAACACCACGACGGAGTCCATGTAGCCGGGGTGCACCAGCGACCCGCCGGCGATGAGCAGACCCGCGACCGACCCGACCACCGCGGCCAACGCCCATCCCAGCGTGAGCATGCGGCCCACGCGCACTCCCAGCAGGCGCGACACCTCCTGGCTGAAAGCACTGGCGCGCATCGTGAGTCCGAGATCGGTGAACCGGAACAGCGCGACCAGCGCGGCGAGCACCACCAGCACCGCGACGACCTTGTAGATGTCGTTGCCCGTCAGCGCCACGTCCACGGACCCGATGCGCCGACCGTCGAGACCGAACGGAGCGGGAAAAGACCGGAACTGGTTGCCGAACACCAGTGCCGCCACCGCGTGGATCACGATGAAGAGACCGAGAGTGAGGATCACCGGATTGATGTGCGACGCGCTGTCGACGTACCGGATGATCAGTCGCTCGATCAGCGCGCCGAGCACGAGGCCGGACACGAGCGCGGCGGCGAAGCCGACCCAGTAGGAGTAGCCGGCATCGACCACGACGAGCGCCACGTAGGTGGTGATCATCGCCATCGGCGCCTGCGCGAAGTTCACGATGCGCGTGGAGCGCCAGATCAGCACGAGTGCCAGAGCGAATGCGGCATAGACCATCCCGTTGGTCACTCCGTTGATGACGATGGTGAGCAGTTGTTGCACTCTGTCGTCCTTTCGTGAGGGTGGTCAGAAGCCGAGGTAGGCGTGGCGGAGTTCCTCGTCGCCGACGAGGTCGGCCGCCGGACCCTCCCGCGCCACCGTTCCCAGGGACAGCACGACGGCGTGTTCGGCGATGGACAGCGCGCTGCGGGCGTTCTGCTCGACCAGCACGACGGTGAGGCCGTCCGAGTCGACCGAGTCACGCAGCGTCTGGAAGATCTGCGCCACCACGCGGGGAGCGAGCCCGAGCGACGGTTCGTCGAGCAGCAGGATCGTCGGAGTCGCCATGAGGGCGCGCCCGATCACCAGCATCTGTCGCTCGCCGCCCGACAGCGTGTGCGCGGTCGACGCCCGACGCTCCGCGAGAGCCGGGAACATGGACAGCACGCGGTCGATCCCCACCGCGGCCGCGGACCTGTTGCGGCCCAACGCTCCCAGACGCAGGTTCTCCTCCACGGTGAGTTCGACGATGACCCCGCGGCCCTCGGGCACGTGCGACAGTCCACGCCGTGACATCGACTCCGGACTCGCTCCGACGAGGTCGACCTCGCCCATCCGGATGTGGCCGGCCACCGGCGGGTGCAGCGCCGAGATCGTCCGGAGCAGGGTCGTCTTGCCGGCACCGTTGGCCCCGAGCACCGCGGTGACCGCGCCGCGGGGCACCCGCAGCGACACGGAGTCGAGCGCGGTGACGGCGCCGTACCGCACCGTCAGATCGGACACGGTCAGGGCGTCGCGGGTCGCCTCGTCCCGCACGACGTCACGCATCACGGTCCACCTCGTCCCCCAGGTAGGCGGCGAGCACAGCGGGATCCTCGCGCACCGTGTCGGGTGTCCCGCGCGCGATGACCTTCCCGAAGTCCAGGACCACCAACCGATCACAGACACTCATGACCAGATCCATGTGGTGCTCGACCAGGAGGATCGACATCCTCAAGGTGAGTCCGCGGACCAGCTCACCCAGCTCGTCCATCTCCGCGTTCGACAGACCCGACGCCGGCTCGTCGAGAAGCAGCAACGTCGGCTCCCCCACCAGCGCCCGCGCGAGCGCGACGCGTTTGCGCACCGCGTACGGCAGGCTGGGCGGGTACCGGTCGGCGTACTCGTCGATGCGGAGTTCGGACAACGTGGCCAGAGCCCGGTCGCGGATCGCGGCGGTGTCGGCCCCGCTCCGAGCGAGTCCGAGCAGCCCGGCGACGATCGAGGTCCGGGCGAGATGGTCCGCACCGACCATGACGTTCTCCACCACGGTCATCCGGTCGAACAGCCCGAGGCCCTGCAGTGTGCGGCTCATACCGAGTGCCGCCAGCGCGGTCGGCTTCAGCCGGCGTACCACCTGGCCGTTCCGGGTCACGGTGCCCGACTGCGGCGCGACGAGGCCGCACGCGACGTTGAACAGTGTCGTCTTGCCCGCCCCGTTGGGTCCGATGACTCCGACGACCTCGCCTCGTCGGACATCGAGTCCGACGTCCGACAGGGCGACGATGCCGCCGAACGACACAGTGACGGACGACAGCTCGAACACGGACTCGGTCATGGTCTCGATCGTTGACACAGTGGCCCACCTCACATCTCGGTGGCACTCACTATGGTCACTCCGCACAGTCGGCGATATGGTCTCCGCGCACGAAAAGGGTCATGCCGTGGGCACCAATTTCGGTCAAACCGCTCGAACCGTCGGGCGCTGTGCGCAAAAATGCGCGCATGGCGTCGCCGTCGATCGGCCGTGGATCGGGGCTGCATCCTGTCCGCGGACGGCTGTCGGCGGAGGAACGAGCCGCGATCCAACGCGCGTGGGCGACGCTGATCCCGGAGGCGGACGCCATCGCCGACTCCATCACGTTGGCCCTGTTCGAGCAGGACCCCGACTATCTCCAGGCCGGCTCCGACATCACGGCCGTGGTCCGTCGCAGCACGCGGGAACACATCCGTCTGGGGCTGCGCAAGCTCAGCGGCACGCAGCACGGTAGCGAGGACAACACCGAGGTGTGGCGGCGCACGGGTCGCGAACGCGCGCGCCAGGGCATCCCCATGGAACTCGTGCTCAAGGCGTACACCCTCGGTAGTCGAACGTTGTGGGAGGAACTCGTCAACGCTCGCGGCGCGAATCCCGGGCTGCTCGAGCCGCGACTGCTTCTCGTCGCCGGCCAACGGTTGTGGCACGCACTCGATGCGCAGAACACGATTCTCGTCGACTCGTACCGGCGTGAGACCGCACGGATGCAGCAGCGCGACGTCACGAAGATCCTCGCCGTTCTCGACGGCTTGCGCGACGGGCGCGGAGCCGATCCCGCGTTCGTCGTCGATGCGCGGAACACACTGGGGCTCACCGCACAGCATCGGATCGCGTGCGTGGTGGGCCCGCTGTCCGAGCGAGGTGACCCACCCCTGACCTCACCGGAGGACGCCGTCGACGGCGTGACATCACTGTCGCACTGGCACATTCGCGACGGGGTTCAGTTCGGCGTCGTGTGCCCGGCCAAGGCGGACCTCAGCTCGGTGGCGGAGGCTCTCGCCGCACGCGCGGTCGGACCGGTGGGCATCGCCGCGTCGACGGACGGACTCGTGACCTTCGCCGCCGCGTACCGAGCTGCCGCGCGCACGGCGGCCACCATCGGCGCCGGCGACACTCCCGCCGCGGTGGCCACGGACCGACTGCCCCACATCGTCATGTCTGCCGACGACGAGATCTCGGATCTGGTCGTGTCCCACGCACTCGGGTCGCTGAACGGACACCCGCCCGCGCAGCGGGAGGTACTGCTCCGAACTCTGGCGCACGTCCTCGCCACCGACGGTTCACCCACCAACGCCGCCAAACTGCTGTACTGCCATCGGAACACGGTGATCTATCGGCTTCATCAGGTCGAGGAACTGACCGGCCGATCCATCACCGCGCCGGACGACCGGCTCCTCCTCACCCTTGCCCTGGTCCGCTCCGGGCACTGGGCGGACGCGGTGGCCGGCGTCGGCGCCGCCGCGACCGTCACACCAGAGAGCTCGACCGCAACGTCAGCACGGTGATCTCGCTCGGTGCGAAGACACGGAACGGTGGACCCCAGAACCCCGTGCCCCGGCTCGTGTAGAGCTGCGTGCGGGCGCCGTGTCGGCTGAGACCGTGGACGACCGGTTGATCGAGTCGGACGAGCAGCCCGAACGGCCAGATCTGTCCACCGTGCGTGTGCCCGGAGACCTGCAGATCCACTCCCGCCGCCACGGCCGCGTCGATCTGCTTCGGCTGATGCGCCAGCAGGAAGATCGGCAGCGACGGTTCCGCGTCCGCCAGCGCGGCGGTCAGATCCGCGCCGTGACCCACCTCGCCCGACCCGCGCGCGGTCCTGTCGTCCACCCCGGCGACGACCAGCCTGTCACCACCGCGCATGACGGTGATGTGCCTGTTGTGCAACGAGTCCCAACCCAGTGACGTCATGTGGTCGAGCCACTCCTGGGCCTCGCCGAAGTACTCGTGGTTGCCCGTGACGTAGACGCGTGCCGACTTCGCGTGCACTCGTTCCAGGGGCGCCACCTGCTCGCGTCGACGCTCCACCGACCCGTCGGCGAGATCACCCACGTGACAGACGATGTCGGCGTCCTGGCGATTGATCTCCGCCACGACGTCGGAGGACCAGACGGACCGTTCGATCGGCCCGTAGTGCGTGTCCGTCACCAGGACGACGCGGAGCCCGTCGAGTCCGGCGCCGAGTCGATCGAGCGTCACCGTCACGTGCTTCGTGCGCGGCAGCCGCATCGCCTCGCGTCGTCCCCAGACCGCCAACGCGACGATGACGGCCAGCACGGCGCCGGCGACGATGCGTGATCGCAGCGGATCGTCGACCCCGACGATGCCGAGCCCGAGCCGTACGACGAGCCCGATGATCGACCACACGAACGCGATCCACACCAGTCCGAGCAGGGTGTCCCCGATGCGGGCCCACCGGTCGGAGTGTGCCCGGCCGTGCCCCTTCGCCATGCCGATCACGAGCGCGGCGGCAGCACCGACCGCGACCACCGTCGCGATGATCCTCGCGGCGATCGGCCAGTCCGCGCCGGTGAACGCGAGAGTCCACAGCGGCGTCCCGAACAGGATCGCGAGAACGACTGTCACGACGGCGAGCCGGCCCACGGGCGGCCCGCCGGACGGAGTGCTCTCGCGAACCTCGCCCGGCACTGAGTGGTCCGACATGGTGCACGTTCCTTCGGTGTCGGGAGCGTCGGCGATCTCTCGAGGAGCATCGCCGCGCGTGGGAGAGACGCGTCAACCGTACGCGGAACCGTGCGGCCGGTCCGCGCGTCGAATGTCACGGGGATCGTGGCACCGCGGTCGGGGAGGACACGAACATGGGGTTCGACATCACGGGGGTGATCGGTGCCGCGGGCGAGACGATCTCGGACGCGGCGTCGGAGGTGGCCGACTTCGCGACGGGACACGACAGCGACGCAGCGGAGTCCGCGGCACGACTGACGGCGGAGTTCCACGCCGACGACGCCGTCCGGGTCGCCCGCGAGGCCGTCGACAGGTCCAGGGTGGGCGACACGGCGAGCGGCGCGAGCGTCGTGGTCCCGGAGGCGTTCGACGGGATGTCGCACCCCGAGATGTTCGCGTACACCACCGAACTCACGCCGGAGCTCCTCGATTCCGGTGCCGCGATGTGGCGCGAGGCCCACACCCGGGCGACCGCACTGGTGTGGACCCTGTGGAACGACCTCGGCGCCGTGCTCGGGACCGACTGGCAGGGCGCCGCGGCCGACTCCGCGCTCGCCGCGATCACCACGTACCGCACCGAGTCGTTGCGCACCCTCGACCTCATGGACATCGTCGCGGGCAAGCTCGAGCAGTCCCGCGACGGGTTCGCGCTCACCCGCGCCACCATGCCCGCCCCCCAGTCGTTCACACCGTCGGACTGGGCGCGCACCGCGATGACGGCCGCGTTCCTCGGACCCGTCGGCGCGGCCGGATCGATCACCGCGATGATGGCCGAGGAGGAGGAGCGGCGCGCCGAGGCCGTGGCGGTCATGAACGGCACCTACGTCCCCACCGCCGTCCGAGCCGATCACGGCGTGCCGGTGCTCACGCCGCCGGGAGATCCGGCGAGCGGGTCCGCGTCGGGTTCCTCGTCCTCGGCGGCCGGTGGCATGCGCGGAGGTGTCGACGCCGCATCGCTCGGTTCGACGGCACTCTCGTCGCTCGCGGCGACTCCCGCACCGACCACGGCGGCGTCGGTCGGCGACTCGACGCCCGTCGCAGGGCCACAGCCTGCGGCCGCCGCCCAGAACTCCGCGGGAGCAGGCACGAGCAGCACCCCGAACGGCGCAGCTCCGCCGTCGGGTGTCGCACCCGTGAGCACGGCACCGGTCGGCCCGTCGGGATCCCGGCCTGCCCTGACTTCACCCGCGGGCTTCGGGCGCGGCTCGACCCCCGCCGGGTACGGGACGGCAGGGCAGCGGTCATCGGCGGGATCCGGTGGGTCGGGCGCGCGGACACTCGGTCCGGGATCCTCGTCCGGGCGCGGCCCCTCGGGCGGTACCACCGGCCCCGTCCTGCAGAGCGCGACCTCAGCCGGCGCGGGCGGTTCCGGCGCGGGCACCCGCGCGGCGGCCTACGGACCGGGCGCGATGATGCCGGGGAGCCGCGCCGGTGGAGACCAGGACGGCGACCACACCACGGCGGGGTACCTCGTCACGGCGGACAACGGCGACCGCCTGGTCGGGGAGCTCCCACTCGTCGCTCCCCCGGTGATCGGATGATCGTTCGAGCGGCTCCCACGGGGGTCGCCTCGTGGCACCTCACGTCACTCGAGTTCGCCGTACTCCTCGACCGGATCGGCCGCGATCGAGTGCCGTTCCCCTTCTCCTGGACCACGCGCGCCCGCACAGCCGCGGATCTGCGTGCGGAACGCGAGGCCGCCCGCCGCCGCCTCGGCGACCGATCGCTGCTGGCCGCCGCGTCCCTGCTCGGCGGACCCGGACTCCAGGTCACCGCCTGCGGGGTGGAGTCGGGCGATCGACGCGTGCGCATCCGAGCCGCAACCTCGTACTCCGCAAACCCGCTCCATTCCGACCGGCCTCCGGCCTTCCCGCTCGCCGTCGTGGTGGTCCAGGACCCGGGACCGACCTCCGACACCGGCGGCACGGTCCACGTCCACGCCGTACCACCGGAGCGCATGACCCACACCCTCACGGCGGCGCTGCCCCACCGCCGCGCGGGACGGGTGACGCCGTCGTCCGTGTCCCGCGACGACGTGGTCCGCGCTCCGTCGTCCCACCTGCACGATTCGCGTGGCGACACCGACCGCGATCGCGTGATCCACATCCTCGACGGGCCACGGGAGGGGCTCGGTGAGATCGTCGTGGGACACGGCGGCGACGGCCCGCTCGAGGCGATCGCCGGCAGACGGTGGATCGACGCGCTCGGTGACGGGCGCTACCTGGTGCACGCGACCGACGTGGTGGCGGTGCTGCCCGCCACGGCCCAGACCATCGCGGCGGCGCTCGACGACGAGATCCGACGGGCCGGTGCGGTACCACCGGTGACGGGTACACGCAGCTAGGGTTGGGCCATTGAACGCTGCGGCGCTGACGCGTGCGCGGCCGATCGAGAGGACTGGGCAGATGAGCGATCGCTACCCGCGCGACTCCGACAACCGCGACGTCGGCAACTACGGCTACGACGACCGCACTCGGGCCTACGGTCGGCAGGAGCCCTACGCCGAGCCCGGTGGTCAGCGCTACGCGCCACAGAAGCCCGCATCGTCCGGACTGAAGTTCGACGTCGGCCCGTTCATCGGCGGAGTCGTCGCCACCGCCATCACCACGTTCATCGCAGGATGGGTGGCCACGGCTATCGTCCAGGCCGTCTACAACCGCACCGGAACCAGCGTGTTCTGGATGTACGGACTGGAGGATCCCTGGATCGCCGGTGTGTACGGCGCCCTCGCCGCGATCCTCGCCGGAGCGTTCATGCTCCTGCTGTTCCAGGCGGTGCCGTCACCGAACACGTTCTTCAGCTGGATCGCCGGACTGGTGGTCGTCGCGATCATCGTGCTGCCGTTCCTCGCCGCAGGAGCGATCACCGCTGCGTTCGGCTCCGCGATCGTCAACGGCCTGATGGGGTTCGTCATCGTGGCCCTGCTGTCCACCACCGCGGCCAAGACGTATCACGGTCGTCCCTGACGGCCCCCGTCGTGCGTGACGCTCAGGGAATCCAGTACCCCTGAGCTTTGACCGACCTGCGCGGAACGCGGTAGTCGGACTTCAGGATCGACGCGATCGAGCGCGTCGTGACCGTGTCGCACGCGACCCATGCGGCGTGGCGGGACGCGTCGAACGCTGCGGCCGAGACGGCCTCCACCATCGAGGCACCGTCGTCACGCCGTCGTACTCGATGGACCTGCGTGGCGCTCGTCGCTGCGAGCGGGAGCGCGTCGTCGCCGTCGTGCACGGTCTCGAGCCACAGAGTGACGGGAAGATAGTCGGGCAGTGCGGCCAGCAACGAGTTCACCGCGGGAAGTGCCGCGCTGTCTCCCGCGATGAGGTACCCGGCGGGAAGCGGGTCCGGTACCGCGTATCTCGAGCCCTGGAAGGTCGCCTCGAGGGTGTCGCCGGGGGCAGCGCGTCGTGCCCAGTGCGCGGCCGGACCGTCGTGCAGCGCGAACTCGAGGTCGAAGCGGTCGTTCTCGGGGTCCGGGTTCACGACCGTGTAGGCACGGTGGTGCAGCGAGGCACTGCCGTCGTCAGTGGGAAACCACAGGCGCAGCCACATCGTGGGATGCACGGGCTTACGCGTGAACAGTTTACCCGCGGAGACCGTCAACCGACGGTAGTGCGGGGTGACGTCCTCCGCCGCGAGAACGGTCAGCAGCACGTCCGAGCCGCCCATCAGCTTGAGGACCGTGCCCTGCCAGCCCTTGGTCTGCTCGCTGGTCGCTGCGTCGGTCATGCAGCTGAGGGTAGCCTAAGCCTGACCGACGTGGGAGTGTGCCAACTCCTCGAGGTACTCCGCGATGCCGTCGTCGTCGTTGCTCGCGACCACCCGATCGACGAGAGCCTGCACCTCGGGGATGGCATTGGACGGACAGATCGCGGTGCCGGCCCACGCGAGCATCTCCAGATCGTTGCGTGCGTCGCCGGCGGCCGCGACCTCCCGCCGGGCGATGCCGCGGCGCTCGCACAGCGCCGCCAGAGCGGTCGCCTTGGACACTCCGCGCGCGGCGATCTCCACGTAGGGCGCGCCGGAATGGGTGACCGAGACATCGTCGACACCGCCGGCAAGCAACCCGCGGTAGAGATCCACGCTCGGCACGGTGGCGTGGCGGGCGACGATCTTCACCATGTCCTCTGGCAACCACGGGAAGGCCGGAGGCCGGTCGCTGTCGGACGAAAAATCATCACCCACGACAGTGTCCATGGTGGACGGGTCGCGGTGATGGTCGGAGAACACGCACAACGCGGCGTAGCCCGACTCCGCGACGAACGAGGTGGGTCCGACCGCGGCGACGACGGTTCCCGGTACGAGGGCGCGCACCCGGTCGACCGCGGCCTGACCGACGGCGACGTCCATCCCCACCGTCTCGGTGATCACGGGTGTCCCGTCGGCGAGATCGATGAGGACGGCGCCGTTGGCGCACACCGCAATTCCGCGGAAACCGCTCTGCTCGGCGAACTCGTGGACGGAGTGCCGAGCACGGGCGGTGGCCCACACCACGTCGATCCCCGCGTCTCGCGCTGCCGCCATGGCGTCAGCGGTGCGCGCAGAGATGGTCCGGTCGGAGCGCAGCAGCGTCCCGTCGAGATCGGTGGCGAAGAGTCGAACGGTCACCGGGTCAGCCTCTCACCCGGTGACCGTTCCGACCGGGAGTCAGCTCAGCGCGTCGGCGATGGGCGTCTCGCCCTGGTCGAACTCGATCATGCGGCCGGCGGTGGACGGGGTGTCGAGCACGGTGGCGATCACCGCGGCCACGTCGTCGCGACTGACCGAGGCGCCCGTCGCTCCCTGCTCCTTGGTGGTGATGGAGCCGGTGCCGGCGTCATCGGTGAGGCCGGACGGCGCGACGATGGTCCAGGACAGGTCGCTGTTCTTCAGGTGCTGATCGGCCTCGGCCTTCGCCTCGGCGTACGCGTAGAAGGAGTCGTCCGGGGAGACACCGTGATCCGGTCCGGCACCGAAGTACGACACCAGCACGAACCGCGGGACGCCCGACGCGGACGCCGCGTCGATGCAGCGGATGGCGGCGTCGCGGTCCACGGCGTACGTGCGGTCGGCATCGCCACCCCCGGCGCCGGCAGCGAAGACGACGGCGTCGTGGCCGGTCACGGTTCCGGCGATCTCCTGGGTGGTCTGCGCCTCGACGTCCGCGACGACGGCGGTGGCGCCGGTCTTCTCGATGTCGGCGGTCTGATCGGGATTGCGGATCAGCGAGGTGACCTGGTGCCCACTCTCGGTCAGTATCTTCGCGAGCTTCAGGGCGATCTTGCCGTGGCCGCCGACGACTGCGATGCGTGACATGAGTTCCGGGTGTCCCTTCTTCGAGCACGGGCGGCCGTACGACCGTCCACGGAGGGGGGTTCCCTGCTGTCGGCGCCCGACAAACATCGGACGCCGATCAGGGATACGGTCTGCCCGCCGCGGCGGGACCACGCACCTTCCCGACGAGCCCGGCGACCGCCAGGATGGTGACCACGTAGGGCAGCATCAACATGAACTCGCTGGGTACCGGCGAGCCGATGATGCCCAGCACGTTCTGCAGGTTGGACGCGAATCCGAACAGCAGGGCCGCCAACGTCGCACGGACGGGATCCCAGCGTCCGAAGATCACGGCGGCGAGGGCGATGTAGCCGGCACCGGCGGTCATCTCCTTGCCGAACGCACCGACCGACCCCAGGGTGAAGTACGCGCCGCCCATGCCGGCGATGGCGCCCGCGAGGCAGACGTTCCAGAAGCGGGTGCGTGCGACGTCGATACCCACGGAGTCCGCGGCGCGCGGATGCTCACCGACCGCGCGCAACCGCAGGCCCCACCGCGTGCGGAAGAGGCCGACGAACACGGCCGCCACAGCGATGTACATGACGTACTCGATGACCGTCTGCCGGAACAGCACCGGACCGATGATCGGGATCTGCGAGAGCAGCGGAATCTCGATGCGGGGGAAGCGCGGCGGCGTGTTCAGTGTCGCGGCGCTGGGGACCAGCACCTTGGAGTACAGGAAGCTGGTGAGCCCGACGACGAGCACGTTGAGCACCACGCCGACGATGACCTGGTTGACGAAGTACCGGATGGAGAACACCGCGAGGACGCTGCCCACCAAGGCTCCTGCGACGAGTGCCGCGGCGAGACCGACGTACGGCGACCCGGTGAGCGTCGCGACCACCGCGCTGACGAACGCGCCGCCGAGGAGCTGGCCCTCGATGGCGATGTTGATGATGCCGACGCGCTCGGAGACGACGCCGCCGAGCGCACCGAAGATCAGCGGCGTGCTGAGGGCGACGGTTCCGAGGAGCAGGCCCGGCACGGGAATGGTCTCGCCCACCGCGGACCACGTGAGGAACAGCAGGACGAACGCGACGGCGAACACCGCGGTGACCGCCACCGGTGTGCGCTGCCCCGCCCGGGTGCGAACCGCACTGACCAGCGTGAGGGCGGCGAGCAGGATCACGAGCGCGATGCACGTGGCGCGCGCGGGCAGCCCCACGTCCGGCAACCTGACGAAGTCGCTGTCACTGGCCAGGGAGAACGTGCTGGTGCCGCTGTCGCCCCGCAGCCCGAAGGCCAGCAGCGCGACGACGGTGACGACACCCAGGACGACGGGAAGCTTCCAGGAGGCGGCGGGACGGGACCCGGCGTCAGGAGGAGCCGTGGCGAGTGTGCTCATCAGCTCACCCCTTTCGCTCGAGGTTCGGGTAGTCGGAACACCGCTCGCACCAGGGGCGGCGCGGCGATGAACAGGACGATGACCGACTGGACGACGAGCACGATGTCGATGGGGATCGACTCCGCGGCCTGCATCGCGAAGCCGCCCGCCTTGAAGGCTCCGAACAGGATGCCGGCGGCGAACACACCCCACGGACGCGAGCGCCCCAGCAGTGCCACCGTGATGGCGTCGAATCCGATGCCGGCGTCGATGTCAGCGGAGAAACCCGTGGTGACGGTACCGAGTACCTGTGCGACACCGGCGAGCCCGACCAGAGCACCCGACAGGACCATCGCGTAGATGTACACGCGCTCGACCTTGATGCCGGCCACGCGGGCCGCGGAGGCGTTCTCCCCCACGACGCGGAACCGGAAGCCGACGCTCGACCTCTCGAGCAACCACCACACAGCTGCGGTCACGGCGATGACGAGGACGAATCCCCAGTGCAGCGAGTACTTCGATCCGAACAGCGACGGCAGGATCGCGTCGTCCATCATCGCGGGCGTCTTGGGGTTGTTGGAGCCGGGTGCCTGCAGCGCGCCGGGAGTGCGCAGCAGGTACGAGATCAGGTAGAACGCGACGTAGTTGAGCATGATCGTCACGATCACCTCGTGCGCGCCGGTCCGCGCCCGCAGCAGTCCGGCGATGCCGCCCCACAGCGCGCCGCCGACGACACCGGCCAGGATCGCGACGATGAGGTGCACGTAGGGCGGCAGGTCGAAGGTGAACCCGACGTAGCCGGCACACGCGGCGGCGATCAGCATCTGGCCGCGGCCGCCGATGTTGAACATGCCGACCCGGAACGCCAGCGCGACACCGAGACCCGCGGCGATCAGCGGGGTGGCGAAGGTGAGGGTCTCGGTGAGCGGACGGATACCGTCCGCGAACCGAGGCCGTCGGAAGTTGTAGACACTGCCCTGGAAGAGCGCCGAGTAGGCGCCCCAGACCGAGTCCCAGATCGCGGAGAGCATGTCCGTGGGCCGCGAGAAGAAGTAGCCCGCCGTCTCACGCACCTGCGGATCGGTGACGGCGATGAGAATCGCGCCGACCACGAACGCCATCAGGACCGACAGCAGGGACAGCAGCACACTGCCACTGGCGATCTTGCGCAGCACCGACTCGGACGTGGACGGCGGCGTCGCGGTGTCCGTCGCGGTCACGCGGCTCCCTCGGTGTTCGCGTCGGTGGAGTGGCCTCCGGCCATGAGCAGTCCCAACTCTTCTCGTGAGGCGTCGCCGGACACGATGCCGACGATGGCGCCTCGGTACATCACCGCGATGCGGTCGGCCAGCGCCGACACCTCGTCCAGCTCGGACGAGATCACGATGACGGGGGTGCCCGCGTCCCGCGTCGCGACGATGCGCTTGTGCACGAATTCGATGGATCCCACGTCGATTCCGCGCGTGGGTTGCGACGCGATGAGCAGGCGCAGATCGCGCCCGAGTTCCCGTGCGAGCACGACCTTCTGCTGGTTACCGCCCGAGAGTCTGCCGACGGCCGTGTCGATGCTCGGCGTGCGGATGTCGAACTCCGACACCTTCTCCGACGCGAACGACCGGAGGAAGGACCGCACGATGCTGCCACGAGCGGAGAACGGCCCGCCGTGCGACCGGTCGAGCATGAGGTTCTCGGCGATGGTGAACTCGCCGACGAGTCCGTCCTCGGTGCGGTCCTCGGGAACGAAACCCACACCGGCGTCGAGCACAGACTTCACGTCGCGACCGACCAGCGAGGCACCGTCGAGCGTGATCTGACCGGTCATCGCCGGATGCAGACCCAGCAGTGCTTCGGCGAGCTCCGTCTGACCGTTGCCCTGCACGCCCGCGATCGCCAGGATCTCGCCGGCGCGCACCTCGAAGGACACGTCGTTCACCACCGGGCCGGCAGCACCCGGAACCGTCAGGTTCGACACGACCAGCGCGGCATCCCCCAGCTGCGCCGGGTCCTTGGCGACGCGCAACTGCACGTCGCGACCGACCATGAGGGACGCCAGTTCGCCGTCGGTGGCGGTCGGCTCGGCCTGGCCGACGACCTTCCCGAGGCGGACGACGGTGATGCGATCGGCGACCACGCGCACCTCACGCAGCTTGTGCGTGATGAAGACGATGGCCGTTCCCGCCTCGGCGAGCTGACGCATGATCGTCATCAGCTCGTCGGTCTCCTGCGGGGTGAGGACCGCCGTCGGCTCGTCGAAGACCAAGATGTCGGCCTCACGGGAGAGCGCCTTGATGATCTCGACGCGCTGCTGCACGCCGACCGGGAGATCGCCCACTGTCGCGTCCGGATCCACGTCGAATCCGAAGCGGGCCGACACCTCCCGTACCAGCGCACGAGCCGCGTCGAGGTCGAGGCGACCGCCGAACGTCGTCTTCTCGTTGCCCAGGATGATGTTCTCGGCGACGGTGAACACCGGGATCAACATGAAGTGCTGGTGCACCATGCCGATCCCGGCGCTCATCGCCTCGCCGGGGCCGGCGAAGGTGCGCCGCTCCCCGTCGATGAGGATCTCGCCCTCCTCCGCCCGGTACAGGCCGCTGAGAACATTCATCAGCGTCGACTTCCCGGCACCGTTCTCACCGAGCAGGCAGTGGATCTCCCCCGCCTCGACGGTCAGATCGATGTGGTCGTTGGCGACCAGGGAACCGAAACGCTTGGTGATGCCCCGGAGTTCGAGCTTCGGCAGGTCGTGCCCGGGGCTGCTGTCGAGCGTGGACGCGGTGTCGTTCGACGCCATCGTCAGTTGGGCGACGAGGGCGACGTGACCGTGATCGATCCGTCGATGATGCCCGCGCGGATCGTGTCGAGTTCACCCTGCAGAGCCGGATCGACCTGCGACTCGAAATCGTGGAACGGAGCGATGCCGACACCGTCGTTCTCGAGCGTGCCGACGTACGGGGTGTTGTCGAAGGAGCCGTCGCCGACCGCCTTGACCACTTCCTCGGTACTGGTGGCGAGGCCCTTGGTCACCGACGTGAGCACCAGGTCGGAGACCGACGGGTCGGAGACGTACACGTCGGCGTCGGCGCCGATCAACGCGATCGGACGGTTCGCGTCACGGATGGCCTGGGCAGCGGACTGGTAGATCGGACCACCGACCGGGAAGATGACGTCGGCGTTCTGGTCGATGAGGCCCTGCGCGGTGTTCTTCGCGACCTCGTTCGCCTCGAATCCACCTGTGAAGGAGCCGTTCTGGGCGTCGACGTCCCAACCGATGACGCGCACGTCGCGGTTCTTCTGCTCGTTGAAGTACTTCACACCGTCGGCGAAGCCGTCCATGAAGATGGTGACGGTGGGGAACTGCGATCCGCCGAAGGTACCGACAGTGTTGGTCTTGCTGTAGCTCGCTGCGGCGTAGCCGGCGAGGAACGCGGACTGCGCCGTGTCGTAGGTCAGCGGCTTGACGTTGTCCAGTTCGATGGACGAGTCGTCGACGATGGCGAAGTTGACGTCGGTGTTCTGCTCCGCGGCTTCCTTCGTTGCGTCCGCGAGCGCGAAACCGACCGTGACCACCAGTCCGCAGCCCTGATCGACGAGGTTGTTCAGGTTGGGCGTGTAGTCCGTCGGGGAGTTCGACTGCACCGTGATCGGCTCGACGTTCAGTTCGCCGGCCGCGGTCTGCAGGCCCTCGTAGCTCAGCTGGTTGAAGGACTTGTCGTCGAAGCCGCCGGAGTCGGAGACCATGCACGGGGTGAAGTCACCCGAGTCGGATCCGCCGCTCGCGCTGTCTTCCGGCGCTGACCCACAGGCGGTGACCAGGGTGAACGCGCTCGCGACTGCGACGGTGGAGAGTGTTGCTCTGGAAAGGGTGTTCGGCACGGGTGTGCTCCGTTTCGCTCGTGGCTGTGATGGAACATTAACCCGAGCGTCGAACGAGCGCCGAGCGTCCGCCCGAAAACCTGTGTGCGACCCACCCCCGGACATGCCACTGGGGCCGGACACCTGTCGGTGTCCGGCCCCAGTGTGAAGTTTCGGTGGGTTACTCCGAAATCAGATCGCGCGAACGCCGCTCGCCTGAGGACCCTTGGCGCCCGAGGTGACCTCGAACTCGACGCGCTGGTTCTCTTCGAGGCTCTTGAAGCCGGTGCCCTGGATCTCGGAGAAGTGGACGAACACGTCAGGTCCATCTTCCTGAGCGATGAAGCCGAAGCCCTTTTCGGCGTTGAACCACTTGACGGTGCCCTGAGTCATGGTGTTGCTCCCTACAGCTGATACTTCGAGTTCCACACCGTGTGAAACCCGGGCCGGCACTGAACGTGACGAACTCCGAGTTTCCTCAGAAAGACGCACACGCTCGCAACTACAAGTTCCCAGCGAGCGTGCATGAACACGAACACACAAAAACTACGACCTGTCAGCTGCGATAAGGCTACAACACACCGGGGACCATGCGCCACCGGTACCGCGTGAGGTGACGCGAAGCACCGAGCGGGTATACCCGTCTCATGACCGACCCGACGACCTCCGTGGCCGACGCGCTCGTCGCGCTGCGTGACCGCGCGCCCCTCGTCCACGCCGTGACCAATTACGTCACAGCGGGTTTCACCGCGAACGTGCTCCTCGCCGCCGGTGCCAGTGCGGCCATGGTGGACAACGAGGACGAGGCGGCGCTGTTCGCCGGGGTGGCCGACGCGGTGCTGATCAACCTCGGCACGCCCCAGCCGCAGCTGCGTGAGGTGTACCTGGCCACCGCGGCGGCCGCCGCGGCTGCGGGCACCCCGTGGGTGCTGGACCCCATCGCTGCCGGGGGACTGCCGTGGCGCGGTGCACTCGCCCGCGACCTTCTCGAGCACCGACCCGCAGCCGTGCGGGGAAACGCTTCCGAGATCATCGGTCTCCACCGCCTGACCGGACTCGACACCGACGAGCGGAACGGGTCCGGACGCGGCGTGGACAGCTCGGACGATCCGGCGGACGCCGCCGACGCCGCACGTGGCCTGCTCGCCTACTCGACAGCGGTGTCCGCGAGTGGGGCGATCGACCACATCGCCCACGAGGGCGGACTCGCGACGGTGCACGGCGGCAGCGTCCTCATGACGAAGGTGACCGGAACCGGGTGTTCGCTCGGAGCTCTCGTCGCCGCGTACTGCGCCGCGGTCGACGACCACGGAGTCGCGACGATCGCGGCCCACACGCACGCGACGGTCGCCGCCGACATCGCGGCCGAGACCGCCACCGCGCCCGGCTCGTTCGCGGTCGCCTACCTGGACGCACTGCACGCCGTCACTCCCGACGACATCCTCCGGCGCGCGCACGTCGAGTGGCTGCCACGGTGACGTCACCGATCACCGACTACCTGGAGGCCGTGCTGCGCGCCTGCCGGGACTCGGACGGCGGCGAGGTCCTCACGGGCAACCGCATCCTCTCGGAGGCCGACCCCGACGTGTTCTCGGTCGCCGTCGTCACCGTCGAGGGCACGGTCTACTGCGCCGGCGACGTGGACTCGTCCTTCTCGATCCAGTCCATCTCCAAGGCACTCACCTACGCCCTCGCGCTGGCCGACCGTGGGCTCGACGCCGTGCACCGCAAGATCGACGTCGAGCCGTCGGGCGACGCGTTCAACGAGATCTCGCTCGAACGCGACACCGGCCGCCCGCGCAACGCGCTCATCAATGCCGGTGCCATCGCGGCACACTCGTTGGTCGAGGGGCGTGACGTCGAGCATCGCGTCGACCGGATCCTCGCGCTGCACTCCGCGTTCGTCGGCCGCGACCTCTCGATCGACGACGACGTGTTCGACGCCGAGATGGAGTCGAGCGACCGGAACCTGGCGCTCGCCCACATGCTCGCCTCGGTGAAGGTCCTCGAGTGCGATGCACACGAGGTCGTCACCGGGTACGCCAGGCAGTGCAGCATCGACGTCACCACACCCGATCTCGCGATGCTCGCCGCGACGATGGCGAACGGCGGTGTCCATCCCGAGAGCGGCGAGCGGGTGGCGACGTCCGCCGTCGTGCGACAGGTGCTCTCGACCATGACCACGTGCGGGATGTACGACGGCACGGGCGACTGGATCGCGAACGTCGGCATTCCCGCGAAGAGCGGTGTGTCCGGCGCGATCATCGGGGTGCTGCCCGGTCAGCTCGGGATCGCCGTCCACTCCCCACGACTCGACGACCGGGGCAACAGCGTGCGCGGGGTCGAGGTGTTCGAGCGACTGTCGCGGGACATGGATCTGCACATGATGGACATCGCCCCGTCCGGTCACTCCGCAGTGCGCCGGGCCCGTGAGGAGGACGGCCGCACGGTGTACGAGCTGCAGGGCGACATCCGCTTCGCCGGCGCGGAGAACATCATGAGCCGCGTCCTGGCCGACCTTCCGGACGAGCCGACACGCATCGGCTTCGAGCTCAAGCCCGCCCGAGCGGTCAACGGAGCTGCGGTGCGGCTGCTCGGTGAGTTGATCGAGCGACTGCGCGGCGACGGCCACGACGTCGAGGTGGACGACCCCAACGGGCTCATGTAGCGGGAAGGCCGGAGGCCGGCCGGGGTCGGAAAGCGGGAAGGCCGGAGGCCGGCCGGAATCAGACGAGCCGGAGTTCTCTCCGTGAGCTGAAGGTGCGGGGGTCGCCGGTGAGCGGATCGGTGAAGCTCAACCGGCGCGCGAGCAACTGCAGGGGTGTCGAGAAGTCGTCGGGCGCCACGGACGTGAACGTCGGGTAGTACGGGTCGCCGTGGATCGGGATGCCGAGCGAGGAGAGATGCAGGCGCAGCTGATGCGTCTTGCCCGTGCGAGGGAAGAGCCGGTAGCGCGCCGCGTCGCCCACCCTCTCGATGATCTCCACCCGTGTCTCGCTGTTCGGCTCACCCGGTTCCTCGTGCGCGGTCATGACGCCGTGTTCCTTGACGATTCGGCTCTCGACACTGCGCGGGAAGGTGAGGCCGGAGTCGAATCCGGCGACGGCCTCGTACTCCTTGTCCACGCTCCCGTCGACGAAGAGGCCCTGGTACGCCCGGCGGAATCGGGCTGCTCTGGTGAACATCAGGACTCCCGCGGTGGCGCGGTCGAGCCGATGGGCCGGCGTGATGTCCGGCTCGTCGAAGAGCCGCCGCAGCCGCACCGTCGCGGTCTCGGTGATGTGACGCCCGCGCGGGATGGTCGCGAGGAAGTGGGGCTTGTCGACGACGACGATCGCGTCGTCGACGTGCAGGATCTCCATCTCGAAGGGAACCGGCACCTCGGGCTCCGGGATCCGGTGGAAGTGCACGACGGCACCGGCGCGATAGGCCGTGTCCTCGCTGTACGGGCGGCCGCGCTCGTCGACCACCTCCCCCGCCGCCATCGTCGCCCGCCACGCGTCGCCGGGCAGCACGCTCTCCAGGTATTCGAGCGTGGTCGCCGGATGCTCGCCGTGGGGCAACCGATGCCGCAGCGGTGCGAGGCCGTCCCGGAACGGCAACGGCACTGTCACGTGGGGACGCACTCGGTGCAGACCAGAGCCAACCCACGACCGTGGCCGTCGTCCGTGTCGAGGTACCGCGAGGTGGGAACACCGCAGCGTGAACAGGTTCCGATGACGGCCGGGTGGTCGGAGAACGAGACGGTGCCGCGCTGATCGAACACGTACAGCGACCCGGACCAGAGCCCGTCGTCCCCGTACCGCTCGCCGTACCGCACGATGCCGCCGTCCAGCTGGTAGACCTCCTCGAAGCCGCGCGAGCGCATCAAGGAGGACAACACCTCACATCGCACGCCCCCGGTGCAGTAGGTGACGACGGGCTTCGACTTCAGGTGGTCGAACACACCGGAATCCAACTGCGCCACGAACTCTCGCGTGTTCTCGACGTCCGGAACCACAGCGCCGTCGAAACGTCCGATCGCGGCCTCGAAGGCGTTGCGGCCGTCGAGGAAGACGACGTCGTCCCCCCGCTCGGCCACCAGGTCGTGCACCTCCTCGGGTGCGAGGTGGCGGCCACCCCCCACGACGCCGTCCGCGGTCACTTGGAGCTCGTCCGGTACTCCGAACGTCACGATCTCGGGACGCACCCGGACGCTGAGTTTGGGGAAGTCGCCGCCGCGGCCGTCCGACCACTTCACGTCCGCGGCCGCGAACGGCGCGTACTCACGAGTGCCGCGGACGTACTTCTTGACTGCGCGGACGTCGCCGCCCACCGTCGCGTTGATGCCGTGCGGGGAGACGATGATCCGGCCGGTGAGCCCGTGTGCGGACGCCAGGGTGTGCTGCCACAGCCGGACCGCCTCGGGGTCCGGCAGCGGCGTGAACACGTAGAACAGCACGATCTTGGGCGTCGACACGGAGGAACAGTCTAGATTCCCCGAGCCGGGGGTACGTCAAGGCATTCAGGGAGCCAGGCGCGGAGCCGGAGCCACCGTCTGCGTGCCCGACCCGACGCGGAAACCCGCACCGAAGTAGGCCGTCGACGCGGGATCCTCCTTGGCGGTGACGTACCAGTGATCCATCTGCGCGCCCGACGGCGTCACCTCGAAGACACCGAACCCGTGCGTGTCGAGGTCGACGTACTTGACGTGGTGGTTGAAGGCCTTGAACGCCTCCTCCGCCACCCGTCCTACCGTGTGCTCCGGGACCTTCAGGAAGTCGTCGATGTTCGCCGAGGTGACCGACGTGACCACCAGCTCGGTCGCCACCGTTCCCGCCGCCGGGTACGCCGCGGCGTCGACCGGGATGTCGCAGGCCCACGAGGAGTGGATGTCGCCGGTGATGAACACGGTGTTGTCGACCCCCGCGGTACGGATCGCGTCGAGCAGCCTGCGCCGGTCGGCCGTGTACCCGTCCCACGGATCGGCGTTGTAGGACACTCCGGCGGCCGGGAGCCCGAGCAGCTGGGTGACACCTCGCGCCGCCTCGGGGTCCAGCGGCGGAATCAGAGTCGGCGTGATCATCACCGGGTTGCCGATGATGCGCCACTGCGTGGGCGACGACGTCAGACCTGCCGTCAGCCACGCCATCTGGTCGGCGCCGGTGATGGTGCGATCCGGCGAGTCCACCGCCGGGCCCTGGAACGGCAGCACCTGCTTCGAACGGTAGGTGCGGAGATCGAGCATCGACAGCTCCATCAGCGTCCCGAACCGCAGTCGGCGGTACAGGTGCCGGTTGTTCGCGGTTCCCGCAGCGCGCACGGGCATCCACTCGTAGTAGGCCTGAACCGAGTTGGCCTTGCGCGAGGCCCAGTCCCCCTCGGTGTCCGGCTGATGGTTCTCGGCGCCCGTGGCGTAGGCGTCGTTCGCCGACTCGTGGTCGTCCCACGTGCAGATCCACGGAACACCGCGGTGAGCGGCCTGGAGATCCGGATCGGACTTGTACTGGGCGTGCCGGGTTCGGTAGTCGGCGAGGGAGACGATCTCGTGCACTGGATCGTGCACTCGCACGACGCCGTTCTTGCCCTCGAAGCCGCCGGTCTCGTACTCGTAGATGTAGTCGCCCAGATGGATGATCGCATCGAGATCCTGGCGGGCCGCGAGATGGCGATACGCGGAGAAGTACCCCGACTCCCAATTGGCGCACGACACGACGCCGAATCGCAGGCGCGCGACGTCGGCCTCGGCGGCAGGGGCAGTACGGGTGGTGGCCACCGTCGACGACTCGCCCGCCGCCGTGAAGCGGTAGTGATAGGTCGTCGCCGGGCTCAGACCGGTGACGTCGACCTTCACCGTGTGGTCGGTGTCTGCAGAGGTGACGACGCTGCCCGAGCGCACCACGTCGGTCAGCGCGGCGTCGCGCGCCAGCTCCCACGTGACGGTGGTGGCCGGTCCACGGCCGGACCCCGGCGTCGCGTCGGGGGTCGGCGTGACGCGGGTCCACAGCAGGATCGCATCCTCGAGTGGGTCGCCCGAGGCGACGCCGTGTCGGAAGACGGACGACGACTGCGCCGCCGCGGTCCACGCGGTGAGGGTCGCCGCGGCGCCCACCCCTGCGGCGAGGGTGGTGGTCCGGAGGAAGCCGCGGCGGTTCAGAGAAGTCTCGTGCACGCCCGTGAGTCCATGCCATGGGGGCCGATCGGTCAAGTGAACGTTCGAGCGGCGCCCTCTCAGGAACAGGACCCCCCGGTCGAATCGTTGCCCCACACATGAAGGCAATCGTCTACACCGAGACCGGTGCACCCTCCGTCCTGACCGCAGTCGACCGCGACATCGTGGAGCCCGGCGTCGGCGAGGTGCGGGTGCGCCTCGTCGTCGCGGGGGTCAATCCCACCGACTGGAAGTCGCGGACGGGCGCGGGTCCGGGGCAGAAGCCCGCGTTCGACGAGGTGGTTCCGGGCCAGGACGGGGCCGGTGTCGTCGACGCGGTCGGCCCGGAGGTCGAGGGCATCGCCACCGGTGACCGGGTGTGGTTGCTGCTCGCCCAGCACGAGCGCCCCACCGGAACCGCCCAGGAGTTCACCGTCGTCCCGGCGGAGCGCGTGGTCCGGCTGCCCGAGAACGCCGACTTCGACCTCGGCGCCTCGCTCGGCGTCCCGGCGGTGACCGCCCATCGCGCGCTCACCGTGTCCGAGGACGGACCGTCCCGTCTCCATCCGGGCGCACTGGACGGCAAGACCGTCCTGGTCGCCGGCGGTGCAGGTGCGGTCGGCCACGCCGCGATCCAACTGGCCCGCTGGGCCGGCGCCACCGTCATCACGACGGTGAGCGGCCCGGAGAAGGCAGGTCTGGCCACCGCAGCCCGTGCGCACCACATCGTCAATTACAAGTCCGGCGACGCTGTGGCTCGCATCCGCGAACTGGCTCCGCACGGTGTGGACATCATCGTCGAAGTGGCTCCCGCCCAGAACGCGGAGCTCGATGCCGCCGTCGCCGCACCCCGCGCGTCGGTCGCGATCTACGCGAACAACGGCGGCGACGCGGTCTCCATCGACATCCGCCCGAGCATGGTCGGCAACATCCGGTACCAGTTCGTGCTGCTGTACACCGTGGGAACCGCCGCTCTCGAGGCCGCGAAGCACGACGTGACCGAGGCTGTTCGGGCCGGTGCACTTCCGGTCGGTGAGTCGCACGGGCTGCCGCTGCACCGCTTTTCTCTCGGTGCCACGGCCGACGCTCATGCCGCCGTCGAGTCCGGGGTGACCGGAAAGGTGCTCATCGACATCAGCGCCCCGTGATCCTTTCGTGTCAACGGTCGAGAGGCCATTGACAAATGGTGTGATCGCGGTCACCATTCCCGGATGATGGTGCGCCGCCTGGCCGGTCTCGCGTTCTTTCTGGCCGTGGTGGCCTTCGTCGGCTTCACCACCGCGGTGTACGCCCGGACATTCGAGTCCGTGGTGACGGTGGAACTGCGCACCGATTCGGTGGGAAACGCGCTGCCACCCGACGCCGACGTCAAGGTGCGGGGAGTCATCGTCGGCCAGGTGCGATCGTCGACCACGGAGAACGGTGTCGTGATCTCCCGCATCGCGCTCGAGGAGGACTCGGCACCGATGATTCCGGCGTCCGTGACGGCGCGTCTGTTGCCCAAGACGCTGTTCGGCGAGCGCTACGTCGCACTCCAGATTCCGCGGGGAGGGACGGGCACTCCCATCGCGGAAGGCGACGTCATCGAGCAGGACACGAGCGGCAACGCCATCGAGGTCGGCCAATTACTGGACAGCCTGCTGCCCTTGCTCGACGCCATTCCCCCGGACAAGTTGGCCACCACTCTGGGCGCGCTGTCGCAGGCCCTCGACGGGCGGGGCGAGGCACTCGGTCGCACCCTCGACCGACTCGACGAGATCGTCACCGGCCTCAGCCGTGAGCTGCCCGCGCTGCAGCAGGATCTCGTCGACTTCGCCGCCCTGACGGAGACCTACTCCACCGCGGCTCCGGATCTGCTCGACGCGCTCGACAACCTCACCGTCACGGGCAACACGCTCGTCGAGCGACGTCCCGCCGTCGACACGCTTCTGACGTCGGCGACCGCATCGTCCGGCAGCACCGCGGACCTGCTCGCGTCGAACGCCGAGTCGATCATCACCATCGCCGACGGCAGCAGAGAGACGTTGGAGTTGCTCGCCGAGTTCTCCCCCACGTTCGGGTGCATGCTGCCCAAGTTCGCGGGCCTGATCGGGGAGGCGAGACGCATTCTGGGAGTGGGTGATCCGTACCCCGGTGCGCGCGCCACGATCAATTTCGTCAACCCGCGCGGCGGCTACCTCCCCAACCAGGACGAACCGCGCCTCTTCGACGACAGGCCGGCCGCCTGCTATCAGGACGTCACCGCACCCGGACGGTTCTTCCCGCAGTACCCGGGCAGTGGACTCAACGACGGGTCGTACCAGGTGCCCTCACGCAATCCCGGCCCACAGGACATCGAGTACGCATCGCTCCCACAGCAGTCACCCGTTCCGGCCGACGCGTCGTACGCCGGATCGGACGCCGAGCGAGACACGCTGGCCGTCATCTACGGACAGGGCAGCGGCGTCGAGCCCATCGCGGTCCCGTCCTGGACGACGCTGATCGGCGCTCCCGCACTCCGCGGCGCCGAGGTGGCGATCCGCTGACGGCAGCAGGTCAATTCCGTTCGATGACCGGCTCCGAGGACCACGGGAACTCGATCCACAGATCGGTCTCCCGCCACGAGAAGTCCGGCGTGATGATGGTGCGGGGCTTGGTGTAGACGACGGCGGACTTCACCTCTGCCGCATGCTCTTTCAGCAAGCCCACGACCAGCGCGAGAGTGCGCCCGGAGTCGGCGACGTCGTCCACGACGAGCAGCTTCTTGCCCACGAGTGCATCGGTGTCGAGCAATGGCGCGAGCACCACCGGATCCGGCAGCGTCTCCTCGACGTCGGTGTAGAACTCGACGTTGAGCGTGCCGGCGGCCTTCACACCCATCCGGTAGGCCAGAGCCCCGGCCGGGATGAGTCCGCCGCGTGCGATCGCGATGACGATGTCCGGCCGGAAGCCACTGTCCACGACGGTGCGTGTGAGCTCACGCGACGCCGTGCCGAACAGGTCCCACGTCAGTGTCTCGCGCATGGGGACTCACGTTACCCGTGCCGGTGCCACCGGATCGGACGAGCGATCACGGCCACTCGATGGTCTCCGCGGCGGCGATGTCGTCGACGACCATGGTCACCACGGCCTCGATCGGTGATCCGATGCGGGCGAGGAGCACGCCCGTGACCGCCGCCGACGCGCGGATCGCAGGCGCCGCGGCCATTCTCGCCACGACCACCTGGCCGTCGTCTCGCCGGTCGTCGGGGTCCTGACTCTCGTCCTCGGCGCTCGACCCGCTAGTCCGACGCTCCGGTTCCGGATGGACCCCCAGGGTGCCGAGCACCACGGCCACGACGTCGGACGGATCCGACCCGGTGTCCTTCGCGGCGGCCTCGCGGACGACGGCGCCCACGTCGTCACCGTCGAGGCCGTCGGGATGAGCAGCCTCGAGGAGCATCCGCAGGATCGCGGCGTAGACGTCCTCGACGCGAACACCGTTCTGCGAAGCCAGTTCCGACACAGCATCGTCGACCGCGTCGGCATCGGAGTCTCGCAGCGCCGCGGAGAGTCGGACGATGCCGTCGGCGACATCGCGTGCGGACGCCGGCCAACGCAGCGGCCAGGTGGTGGTGGTCATCGTTCGGGTCCTCTCGTGCTGAGTGCCGTCACGATGTCACGGCCGTCCGACACGAGGCTCTCTCACCGCCGCTCGACGACTCCACGGATGAATGCCGCCTGGCCGATGTGCTGTAGATCGTCGGACACGACACTGACGAGGCGGACGGCCAGCGTGACCGGCGGATCCCAGTTCTCGTCGATCACCCGGTCGAGGTCTTCTGCCGTGAGGGTGTCGAGGTACTCGACGGTGCGCGCATGAACGGCATCGACGTACCCGGCGAGGAGCTCAGCGTCGACGTCGACCTTGCTCACGTCCTCCGTCGACTGCCCGTACCCGATGGCGTCGTCGTCGAACGGAAGTGCGAAGCGGGCGTTCCATCCGTCCGCTGTGTAGACCTGCTCGCTGCCCGCCACACCCGCGACGTGATCGTCCTGCACCCGCGCGAGATGCCACACCAGCCAGGCGATGGTGTTGGCCTCCGGATCGATGCGGTAGGTCAGCGCCTCCCGATCCAGGCCGTCGAGCGTCGTGTGCACGGTCTCCTTGATGCGGTCGTACGCGTCGATGAGCACGCCTCTGTGGTCCACCGGTGATCTCCTTCGTGTCGGTGGCCTCAGTGTGCCCGCGCCCCCGGACACGGAAACGCCGGACCTCTCTGGCGAGAGGTCAGAGCAGGGCGCCGATGTCGGCCGGGAGTTCGGCCGTCGACGCGGCACTCTCGGTGGCGACACCGTTCGCCACGACGATGCGCGACACCCCGGAATCTGCCAGGACGTACAGGTCACCCGCGGTCGAGAAGACGACGCCCGAGCCGTACCGCGCACTCGGTGTAAGGGTGCGGGAGTACAGCGACGTGCCGTCCGGTCCGGTCAGCGTCAGGGTGTTCCCCGCGACCGACGCGGTGGTCGTGCCGCTCGTCGCCGAGCCTCCGTCGGCCACGAACGCGCTCGCCGGTGGGGGCGGTGGGGTGGTGCTCGTCGGCGGGGGCGGCGGCGGGGCTGCCGTCGTCGTCACAGGAGGTGTGGTGGACGGAGCCGGGGCGACGGTCGTGGTGGTGGTCGAGGTGACCGGGGGCGCGGTTGTCGTGGATGCGGGAACCGGAGTCGTGGTGCCGGCTGCAGGCGTCGTCGATGGTGCCGTTGCCGTTGCCGTCGTCGTCGGTGCGACGCGGGCGGCGGCGAGCGGCGCCGTCGTCGTCGGTGTGACCGTTCCCGGGGTGACGCACGTCGAGATCCCGTTCGATCCCAGCGAGGTGACCGAGATACGGCGCGTCAGAGCGGGAGTCGACACGAATTCTCCGACGCGCGAGTAGAGCGAGACGGTGAAGTTCTGTAACAGGGAGAGGATCTCGGCCGGCGGGTAACTCGACAGGGTGCCGGCCGGCAGATTGACGGTGCGCGACTGACCGAGCAGTGCCTCCGACTGGAACACGAGCCGGTAGCCGTAGAGCGGATCGACGGACGGCCAGGACAGCAGCGCTGCTCGGTTGCTTCCTTGGAGAGAATCGGTGCAGGTGAAGCTCGTCGGCCGGACCATCGTCGCGGCCGTCGGAACGGCCCGCGCCTGCGCTGTGTCGTTCAGGGCTGCCTCGGTACCCTGCGTCGCCGCGAATCCGGGGACCACCACGACCGCCACCAGTGCTGCCGCGACCCCGGAATGCACCCGATGACGACCAGGCGGGACGGGCGATTCCCTGCGGAGACTTGTCGGCCGTACAACGACGTACAGCAGAGCCGCCGCGGCGAGACCGCCGACGACCCACGCGAACGGTGTGGACAACCAGGACGCTGCGTAGCCCGCGTACGGCACGTGCGCGACGACCCGGTCGACGGTAGACAGGATGTACGGATCGGCGTCCGGTGTGGAGTTGGCGTCACCCTTGAGGATCAGGACGGCGGTCTCCCCCTCGGCGAAGTCGACGCGGTCCACGCGGTGAGTGATGCGGGATCCGTCGGATCGCAGCACGCTGACCACATCTCCGACCTGAACCTCCACCGCGGGAGTCTCCCGCGCGAGCGCCAGCGATCCGGTTGGAATCGACGGTTCCATCGAGCCCGATCGGAAGACCAAGGGTGTCAACGAGAACACGGAGGCGCAGACCGCGAACACGATGCAGAGGGCGCCGAGCACAGCGGCCACGGTGAGTGTGCGGTCGGCGACCCGGCGCCGCCGATCGGATGTCTCGGAGTGGTCAGGCACTTCCCACCCCCGTCGCAGCGAAGGTGAACGTCACGGTGTTGTTGACACCCTGCAGGGTGTTGGCTGCGTTGATCGACAGATCGAACTGCACACACAGCGACTCGGTCGCGCCGACAGCCAGCGGGCGTGACGTGGTCAGGACGGGCGTCGTACCCCCAGTGCACGTGAGACCGGTCGTGACAGAACTGACGGCGACACCTGTGCCCGCTCTCACCGTGGTGGTCAGGCTGGTACCGAGGCCACCGGTCGACGTCACCGCGGTGGGGGTGTAGGTGAAGGCGATATTACCCGCGTTCCGGACGTTCACGAGCGCCGCAGTCGACCTGCCGGGCAGGATGTTTCCCGCGGGCAGGGTGATCGTGGCGGGCGTAGGTGCGCCCTCTGTTCCGTTGACGGTGATGTCGACCGACCCGGTGAGGAACTGGCCGGACGTCGTCGTCGAGGACGTCGACCACGCGGCGAGGGTCCCGACGGTGCCGAGTCCGAACACCAGGCCGGACGCCAGGATCGCTCGCAGACGAACGCTGGTGGGGGTGCTCACCGAGAACATCACGACGCGTGCCTACCCGTACGTCGTCGGTCCCGCGCTGCTGAGACGAACTGTGCTGCGGCGTAGAGGAACAGCAGTGCAGCGCCGGCACCCACGACGAGGGTGCGCGTCTGACCGGTGAGCCAGTTGTTGACGTAGCCGAGGTAAGGGATGGCATACCAGACTGCGCCGCGAATCTGGCCCGGCTCCACGACATCCGGGTCGGGCTGCGGATTGTTGTCGCCCTGAGTGGTGTAGACCCGAGCGCCGTCCTTGTCCAGACCGGTCGCGATGATGCGGTGTGTCACGACGTCGGGCTCGCCCGAGCGGATCTGGTACGTGATCGATGATCCGACGCTCAGTTGCGCGCTGGGCTTGACGACGACGAGGGTGCCCGGAGGGTAGGTGGGTTCCATCGACTGGGTGAGGATCGTGTACGGCTGCGCCCCGGCAAACTTCGGCACGACCACGGCGGCCAGAAGTACACCCACCACGCCGATCAGCAGCACCCAGGACAGAACGGTGCCGATCCACCACAACGGACCGGTGCGGCGCTCGGTCGCGTCCTCGTGTGTCGTCATCGTGTCTGCTCCACTGCGAAGGCGAAGCGGTGGGTGTAGGCCACCGCGCTGGTCGACGTGACCTGAGTGAGAGTCGTTCTGATACACCAGGTCTGACTCGCACCCTTGGCAAGGCTCTGCCACAACGGGGCAACCGCGGTGGTCGGAGCGGACGTCGACAAGGTTCCGAAGGCCGTCCCCATCGGAGTGGTCGCGGAGCACGTGGCGCCAGACGACAGCACCGCGCCGGCGAGGGACACCGTCGCGGCGGCGTTCGCCGTGGAGACGGCCGGGCCCGCAGCGGACAACCGGAAGCGTAGCGGGGTGTCACCGGTGTTGGTGATCACCAGCGGCGCCTGCACCGCCTCGTTCAGAGCCACCGGGTTCTTGGTCAGTTCGCTGAACACGTAGTCCGACCCGGACGGCGATCCGGCGGCCAGTGACAACGTTCCGGTCCGAACGGTCGCACCGGCCACCGTCACGTCGTCACGCCAGAGCGCCCCGGTGCTCTGCACCGAGCCGAACACCAGGGCGGCGGCCCCCACGACCGCCGCCCCGAGCCACATTTTCCGCGGCACGTCAGTTCACCTCGCTGGATGGGTGTTCGGAATCAGGCAGATCGGCGCGTCAGGGAGCAGTCGTGCGGGCGGCCTGCTGCAGGTTGATCCGAAAGGCGGACAGGTTCACCGAGTCCTCGGTTCCCACCTGGTTCGGCGTCGTCTCGACGAACGTGACGGTCACCGTGACATCGACGAGGCGGTTGTTGTCCGCCTCCGTGATCTGGTTGTTGGCGAGGGGGGTGCCGTTGTACGTGCTGACCAACGACACCGGGGTGTTCGTCGGGGTCAGTTCGCCAGTGCGCTGGATGCTCTGAGCATCCGCGGCGATCGTCGCACGAAGATTCTCGCCGTCCGCGAGTACTCGGTACTGCGCCTTGTACTGGAGGACGTCGCCCGGAACCATCCGGAACGTGGTGATGTCGAGGGGGCCCGGCGTCTTGACCGGGCCCGGCGAGACGTCGGTCCACACACCTGCGGCGACCGGCGAGATGTCCAGGTTGCCCGCCGTGATGGTGCCGCCCTGGACGGTCTCGGCGTCACTCCACAGCGCGTAGCTTCCCGCGCCACCGAGCAGGAGGATACCGGCGGCACCCGCAGCGAGGGCACCCTTCGTGGTCTTGTTCATGGGGTTCACTTCCGTCGTGTCCTCCACGCCGGAGGTCGGCGCGGTTCAACCATTGCTTCGCTAGCTGATTACCCATTCGTTACATGTCCCAAAGCGGATGGGGGATCCGGGAAGCTCTTTGGGACGTATCTCAAAACCGTTCGCGCCCGGGGATTTACACCATGCGAGGCCCGGCGAAATGGCCCCAGCCAGCCATTATTAGCCATTACTGCGCCATTGCGTAAAAGCGGTTCCAGTACGCAATACCGGCCAATCCCGGATGCCGATACTGGAATGGTGGGTCACACAAATCTTTCACCCTGTTTCTCGGATCGCGGTTTCGGGCACTCCACGGCCACCATCCACTCGCTCGAAGGACTCCCATGACCCATGACACGGCCACACCTCGGCAGCGCACCGAGCCCGCATCGTCGGGCCAGGTTCTCCTGGTCGTCGTCAGCGCGATCATCGCCGTGGTCGGAGGATTTCTGGGCTCCGGCGCCGTGGTCGGCACACCGATCGCCGAAGCAGCCGACGGCGCCCTCAGCGCGACCGCCACCCTGGTCGCCCCGGCGGGGCCCGCATTCTCCATCTGGTCGGTCATCTACCTCGGACTGATCGCCTACGCGGTGTGGCAGGCACTGCCCGCCCAGCGCCGGTCCGAGCGGCAACGAGCACTCCGCGTACCCATCGCCGTGACGATGCTGCTCAATGCCGCGTGGATCACCGTGGTGCAGTTCGGGCAGGTACTGCTGAGCGTCGTCGTGATCGTCGCGCTGCTCGCGAGCCTGGCGTTCGTGTTCGCTCGGCTGATCGCGGCACCGCGGACCACCGCCGTCGACACGCTGATCACCGATGGGACGATGGGCCTCTACCTCGGGTGGGTAGCGATCGCGACGGTCGCGAACGTCAGCGCATGGCTCGCGTCGACGGGCGTCGAGTCGGCGGCCACCCTGTGGGCCGTTCTCGTTCTCGTCGTCGCGGCGCTCGTCGGACTGTTCCTGGCCACCGTCTCCGCCGGACGGATCGCGCCCGCACTGTCTCTCGCGTGGGGACTCGGGTGGGTCGCGCAGGGGCGCCTGTCCGGCGAGGTCCTGAACACCACCGTCGGGTGGACTGCCGCGACGGCGGCAGTCGTCGTTCTCGTGGGCACGGTCGCCGTGCGAGTGCGCTCCCGCTGACGTTCCGTGTTCCCGCGGCCGCTGCACGTGCAACCACCACGGGAACACACAACGCCCGCGGGAACCGAGGCGTCACCCCTGTCGATACCGACAGTGCATCGCTGCAGTGCAATTTTGACTTGGACTTGTATGACACCGCGCCTTAGCGTCGTCTGTACAACCACGCACTGCGAGAAGGGCTGATGCACTGATGACTGCAACGGTGACGACGACCGCTCCTCTGACCGGGGAGCTGATCATCGCCGGGTCCACCGTCCCCGGCACCGGCACGACCGTCCACGGCATCGATCCGTCCACCGGCGCGGATCTCGAGCCCGCCTACCGGCACGGCACGATGGCCGACGTCGACGCGGCCTGCGCGGCGGCGGACGAGGCCTTCGACGCCTACCGCTCCACCACGTCCGAGGCGCGCGCCGACTTCCTCGACGCCATCGCCGACAACATCGAGGCGCTGGGCGAGACGCTCATCGAGCGCGCGGTGGCCGAGTCCGGCCTGCCCGTCGGTCGGATCACCGGTGAGGTCGGCCGCACCAGCGGACAGCTCCGCCTGTTCGCCTCGGTGCTCCGCGAGGGCAGCTGGAACGGTGCCCGCATCGACCCCGCACAGCCGGATCGCGCACCCCTTCCCCGCGCCGACATCCGCCAGCGCACGGTCTCACTCGGACCGGTGGTCGTGTTCGGCGCCAGCAACTTCCCGCTCGCCTTCTCCGTCGGCGGCGGCGACACCGCATCGGCACTCGCCGCCGGATGCCCCGTCATCGTCAAGGCCCACGACGCCCACCCGGGTACGTCCGAGTACGTCGGCCGCGCGATCACCGAGGCCGCCGCGTCGACCGGCATGCCGGCAGGAGTGTTCTCGCTCGTCTACGGCGACGGCCGCACCATCGGCACCGCTCTGGTCACCGACCCGCGCGTCAAGGCCGTCGGCTTCACCGGATCCCGTTCCGGCGGCACCGCTCTGGTACGCGCCGCAGCCGGTCGACCGGAACCGATCCCGGTGTACGCCGAGATGAGCTCCATCAACCCGGTGTTCCTGTTCCCGCACGCCCTCGAGACGCGGGCCGCAGATCTGGGCCGCGCCTTCGTCGCCTCCCTGACGCTCGGCTCAGGACAGTTCTGCACCAATCCCGGCCTCGTCATCGCGCAGGACGGACCGGAACTCGACGCCTTCGTCGCGGCCGCTGCGGACGCCGTCGCGGCCAGCACCCCGACCACCATGCTGACGCCGAACATCGCCGACAGCTACGGCAAGGGTGTCGACGCGCTGAGCGCCGCCGCAGACGAGGTCGCCCGCGGCACCGTCACCGACGCACCCAACGCCGGCCGCGCGGCACTCTTCAGCACCGACGCCGCGACGTTCCTCGACCGAGACGTGTTGCAGGCCGAAGTGTTCGGCGCATCCGCGCTCGTCGTCCGCTGCACCTCGGCCGAGCAGGTCGCCGCCGTGGCCCGCGCTCTCGAAGGTCAGCTCACCGCGACGATCCACGCCGACGCCGCCGATCACGCCGACGCCGGACGCCTGCTCCGCGTCCTCGAGCTGAAGGCCGGACGCATCCTCTTCGACGGGTGGCCCACGGGCGTCGAGGTGGGCCACGCGATGGTCCACGGCGGCCCTTACCCGGCGACGTCCGACTCACGCTCGACTTCGGTCGGCTCGCTCGCCATCGAGCGGTTCCTGCGCCCTGTCGCGTACCAGGACGTTCCCGCCGCGCTGCTCCCCAGCGCCATCGCCGACGGCAACCCCGACGGCATCTGGCGGCGTGTCGACGGCCAACTCTCCCGCGACTGATTCCACCCTCCCGCACCACACCGGCCGGCCTCCGGCCTTCCCGCACCACCCCGGCCGGCCTCCGGCCTTCCCGCACCACCCCCCTCTCGTACACCAGGAGATCTCATGCTCGACGGCGTCCTCTTCTTCCCTGTCACCCCCTTCACCGACTCCGGCGAGGTGGACCACGCACTTCTCGCCGAGCACATCGCGAAGGGTGTCGACGCGGGCCCCGGCGGTGTCTTCATCGCCTGCGGCACCGGTGAGTTCCACGCTCTCGAGGCCGTCGAGTTCGGCGAGATCGTCGCCACCGCGGTGCGTACCGTCGCCGGCCGCGTCCCGGTCTACGCGGGCGCGGGTGGTTCGGTGGCCCAGGCGAAGATCTTCGCCCGATCCGCTCGTGACAACGGTGCCGACGGCATCCTGCTGCTCCCGCCCTACCTGGTGACCATGCCGCAGGCCGGCCTGGTCGAGTACACCCGCGAGGTCACCTCCGTCACCGACCTGCCGGTGATCGTCTACAACCGCGGCAACGCGCGCTACGACGAGGCGTCCGCCGTCGAGGTCGCCCACTTCCCCACCGTCATCGGATTCAAGGACGGCACAGGCGATCTGGATCGCGTCTCGCGTATCGTGCGCGCGGTCGAGGACTCCCTGGCGCCCACCGGCAAGGCGTTCCAGTTCTTCAACGGACTGCCCACGGCCGAGGTCTCGCAGCAGGCCTACCGCGCCATCGGCGTCACGCTCTATTCGTCGGCCACGTTCGCCTTCGCCCCGGAGCTGGCCCTGGCGTTCTACACCTCGCTCGAGAACGACGACGTCACACTCACCGACGCCCTGCTGCGCGAGTTCTTCCACCCACTCGTGCGTCTGCGTGACTCGGTACCCGGCTACGCCGTCTCCCTGATCAAGGCGGGCGTCACCCTCGAAGGTGTTGCCGCCGGCCCCGTTCGGGCACCGCTGATCGACGCCGCCCCCGCGGACGTGGAGGCCCTCACCGCGATCATCGCGGCCGGCCGCGCCGTGCTCGCCGACTCCCTCGCAGCCGACTCGGTCACCAAGGAGGCCGTGCACTCGTGAGCGCCCGTATCACCTCCGTCACCGTCACCCCCGTCGCCTTCGCCGACCCGCCGCTGCTCAACACCGTCGGAGTCCATCAGCCGTTCGCTCTGCGCGCGATCGTGCAGATCCGGACCGACGACGGCGCCGTGGGTCTGGGCGAGACCTACGCCGACACCGCGCATCTCGTTCGCCTGAACGCTGCTGCCGAGGCCATGGTCGGGGTGGACGTCTTCGCACTCCACACGCTGCGCGCCGTCGTGGACGAGTGCCTGGGTGGCCTGACGGTGACGGGTGGTGACGGGGTGGCCGGCATGATCACGACGGCCAGCACCACCGATCGGGTGTTCTCGCCGTTCGAGGTGGCGTGCCTCGACATCCAGGGCAAGATCCTCGGGCGGCCCGTCTCCGATATTCTCGGTGGCCTGGTGCGCACGGCCGTACCGTTCAGTGCCTATCTCTTCTACAAGTGGGCCGGGCACCCCGGCTCCGCGGACGACGAGTGGGGTGCCGCGCTCGATCCCGAGGGCATCGTCGCGCAGGCCCGACGGATGATCGACCGGTACGGCTTCGGCGCGATCAAGCTCAAGGGCGGGGTGTTCCCACCCGAGCAGGAGATCGCCGCGATGCACGCGCTGCGCGAGGCATTTCCCGATCTCCCACTGCGGCTGGATCCCAACGCGGCGTGGACCGTCGACACGTCCCTCGAGGTCGCGTCGGCCCTGACCGGTGTCGTCGAGTATCTCGAGGACCCCACACCGGGCCTGGACGGAATGTCGGAGGTGGCCCGCAAGGCCGCCATGCCGCTGGCGACCAACATGTGTGTCGTGGCGTTCGATCAGCTCGAGCCGTCGGTCCGACGCGACTCGGTCGGGGTCGTGCTGTCCGATCACCACTACTGGGGTGGACTGCAACGCTCACGGCTGCTCGCCGGCATCTGCGACACCTTCGGACTCGGCCTGTCGATGCACTCGAACTCCCATCTCGGCATCTCGCTCGCCGCGATGGTGCACCTCGCCGGCGCCACGCCGAATCTCACGTACGCCTGCGACACACACTGGCCGTGGAAGACCGAGGACGTCGTGGTCCCGGGCGTTCTGCGCATCGAGAACGGCGCCGTCGCGGTACCCACGGGACCGGGGCTGGGCGTCGAACTCGACGAGGACGCTCTGGCGAGGCTGCACCAGCAATACCTCGACTGCGGGATCAGGGACCGTGACGACACCGGCTACCGGCAGAGTCTCGAACCAGACTTCGTCAACTCCTTGCCGCGATGGTGACCGGCCGTTCACACGGTCGGCTATCTTGAGCCGATGTTCTCGCTCTCGCGCCTGACGTGCTTCATCGCCGTCGCGGAAGAGCTGCACTTCGGCCGAGCCGCAGAGCGGCTCCACATGACCCAGCCCCCGCTCAGCAGGCAGATCCAACAGCTCGAGAGTGAACTGGGCGTGCAGCTGATCGATCGGACGTCACGCTCGGTGACCCTCACGGCCGCCGGCGTGGCGTTCCTGCCCGACGCCCGCCGGATAGTCCGCTTGGCCGAGAGCGCCGCACTGACCGTCAAGCGCGTCCCCGCCGGTGATCTGGGCACCGTCGTCATCGGCTTCACCGCGGCGTCCGCGCACGCCGTCCTGCCTCGGCTGCTCTCGGACGTGCGCGCGGCTCTCCCGGACGTCGAACTGGTGCTGCGGGAGATGGTGTCGTCGATTCAGATCGACGCCCTGGCGAGCGGGGAACTGGATCTCGGTCTGGTCCGTCCCACCGTCACGCGACCGGGAATCCTCACGCGGCCCATCCACCGCGAGGCACTCGTCGCTGCGCTTCCCGAGGGGCACGAACTCCTCGACGTGGAGCGTCTGAGCGTGACGCACTTCGACGATCAACCCGTGATCATGTACTCGCCGGTGGATGCCCGCTACTTCCACGAGCTCCTCATCAGCACTTTCACCGTCGCCGGGGTCACGCCTCGATACGTGCAGTACGTGACGCAGGTGCACACCATGTTGATGCTCGTCAGCTCCGGCCTGGGCTGCGCACTGGTGCCGGCCTCGGCACGCACGATGCACACCGAGGGCGTCGTGTTCCGCGAGATCCGTTCCAGCACCGAGGAACCCGTGCGACTGAACGCCGCATGGCGTCACGACGCCGCCAACCCCGCCCTGCACCGTGTGCTGACGGACGTGAAGGCCGTGACCTCACTGCAGTGAGATCACGGCCGGCGGCTGCTGCGTCCGCGAATTAGTGCGCGACCTCGACCGGCGGCTTGACGGCCACGACCGGGCAGTGTGCGTCGAGCAGGACACGCTGAGACAGGCTGCCGAGCAACAGCTTTCCGACGGGTGAGCGGCGACGCACGCCGATGACGAGGAGCTCGACGTCCGGCTCGTAGGACATGTCGACGAGGTTGTCGGCGTGCGAGCGGCCGGGTACCGGCTCCGCCACCCGCGCCGCCACGCCGTCGGCGCCGGAGTCGGTGCGGGCAGCCATGATCAGCTCGTCGACCGCACTGCGATCACCGTCGACCACGACGGTGACGTCGGTACCGCGCATCTTGGCCTCGCGGAACGCGAACGGCAGTGCGTTGCGATCCTCGACGGTGTCCGCGTATCCCACGACGACGCTCATCGGGTCTCCTTCTGATCGGGCTGGAAGACCGGCGTCACGAGCGTGCCGTCGGCGAGGAACGAGTTCAGGTTCTCGAGGGTGAGTGCTTCCATCGCGGCGCGAGTCTGCACCGTGGCACTTCCGACGTGGGGAAGCAGCACCACGGTGTCGAGGGCGCGAAGCGCGTCCGGCACCTCGGGTTCGTGGGCGAAGACGTCGAGCCCGGCGCCGGCCAACCGTCCGCTCTGCAGCGCCTCGACGAGGGCGTCCTCGTCCACGACGCTGCCGCGAGCCACGTTGATCAGAAAGCCGTCCGGCCCCAGTGCGTCCAGCGTCTCCCTGTCGACGAGCTGCTGCGTCTCCGGTCCGCCGGCTGCGGCCACGACCAGAACGTCCACTGCCGCAGCGAGTTCCCGCGGAGACGAGTGGTACCGGTATGGACTCGACTCGACGACATTGCGGTTGTGGTAGTCGATGGTGCAGCCGAAGGCCTCGAGGCGGTGCGCGATGGCGCCGCCGATGCGCCCGAGACCGAGGATGCCGACCCGAGATCCGCTGACCTGCCGCGCCAACGGCGGCATGGGCTTGGTGGTCCACTCGCCCGCGCGCACGTAGCGGTCGGCGGCGGAGAGGCCGCGGAGGGTGTCGATGAGCAGCCCGAGGGCGGTGTCGGCGACGGCGTCGGTGAGGACGTCCGGCGTGTTGCTGACACCGATCCCGCGGCGGCGGGCCTCCTCGGCATCGGTGCCGTCGTACCCGACTCCGAAGTGGACGATCGCGCGCAGCGCGGGCAGGCGGTCCATGAGGTCCGCCTTGACGCCGACACGGCCGGACGTCACGACGGCGACGATCTCGTCGGCGTGCCGGCCGAGCACATCGTCGCGATCGTCGTCCGGCAGCACCAGCGCGCCGCCGGCCTCGAGTGTCTCCATGAGCGAAGGCTTGAGTCCGCCGACCCGGAGAACGCGCGAAAATCGCTGCGCCTCATCGGGACTCGATGCCGATCCGTTCGAGCTCGGCGTTCCACCGTCGGTCATGCCGCCTCCTTCACCGTGCGACGGCCACCGGGAGCGACGGCCATCGTCTGCGGTGATCGTATGTCGGCCGACGAATACCGGTCCAACACGCAATTAGCATGGATCCATACTCTTCCGGTATTGATATCGTGTCTTCTCGTGACGCAGCAGGTCAGAGCCTCGGCAGTGTGATGCGGACCGCTCGACGCCGTCACGGCGAGCCCGAAATCGGCCCCGAACTGCGATTTCCCGGCCGATCGTCTGTTGACGGTCACTCCCCCCACTCCTACCGTGTGTCTACCGTCACAGGCGGTCCATCGGCTCCACTCGGCGTGCGTCGTCAGCCCCGACACCTCGCACCCGGTGAAGCCCCCTCAGCTTGGAGGAATCCATGAGATCCACCCGCGCCACATCCCTGGTGTCGGTGATCGCCGCGTCCGCACTCCTCACCGGATGCACCGTCGCGAACTCGGACAGCGGAGACGCCGCGAGTCCCGACACCGTCCGGATCGTGCTGCCGCAGGAACCACCGACCCTGGAGCCGTGCGATGTCTCGCTGACGGCCATCGGCGTGGTCACGCGGTCCAACATCACCGAACCCATGATCGAGCGTGACCCCACCACGGGTGACCTCGAACCGAAGCTCGCCACGTCGTGGGAGCGCACGTCGGACACCGAGTGGACGATCCGCCTGCGCGACGACGTCACCTTCAGCGACGGCACACCGTTCGACGCCGAGGACGCCGCCGTGTCGGTCGATCGCGCCGTGAACTCCGATCTGGCCTGCAACGTCGAGGGATACGTCTTCGGCGACGACGACCTCACCGTCCGCGCCGTGGATCCGACGACGTTGACCGTCGCCTCGCCGACTCCCGATCCGATTCTGCCGCTTCGGCTCTCGTTCATCGAGATGGTCAAGAGCGAGGTCGGTAGCACCGAGCGGACCCGCGAGCCGATCGGTACCGGCCCGTACCGCGTCGACTCGTGGGACTACGGCCAGCGACTCTCCCTGGTGCGCAACGACACCTACTGGGGCGACGCACCGGAATTCACGCGGGCCGTCTACCAGTGGCGTACCGAGGGCAGCGTCCGCGCCGCCATGGTCACCAACGGCGAGGCGGACATCGCGACCGGCCTCGGCCCCGAGGACGGAGCGGGCGACCTCGGTGTCGCCTTCCCGAACAACGAGACCACCGCCTTGCGGATGCAGGCCACCACACCGCCACTCGACGATCAGCGCGTGCGCGAGGCGATCAACTACGCCATCAACCGTGCGGGCATCGTCAAGGCATTGTTCCGCGGAATGGGAGCGCCCGCTGCGCAACTCATCGCGGACGGCGTCGTCGGCTACAACGACGAGCTCACCCCGTGGCCGTACGACATGGAGAAGGGCAAGGCCCTCATCGACGAGGCTCGCGCCGACGGTGTTCCCGTCGACACCGAGATCCGCCTCATCGGCCGCACCGGGCAGTTCCCCAAGATCAACGAGACCGTCGAGGTCATCCAGAACGCGCTGGCCGGCATCGGCCTGAACGTGAAGATCGAGATGAAGGACACGGCGGCCACCGCCGAGTTCCAGGAACGGCCGTTCCCGAACGTCGGGCCCTACCTGCTGGTGATCCAGCACGGCAATCAGGCCGGCGACGCCGCGTTCACGATGGATCAGTACATGCGCAGCGACGGATTCCAGAGCTCCTACGGCACAACCGACTTCGACGAGGGAATCGACGAGGCCGAATCGCTGACCGACGAGGAGCGACAGACCGCGTTCGCCGATCTCTTCGCCCGTGAACCCGAGGAGATCACGCAGATGGCGTACATCGCGCACATGAACGGTGTGTTGGCCAAGGACCCGCGCATCGACTACACCCCCGATTCCGCCACCGTCGACGAGATGCGACTGGCCGAGATGACCCGGAGTTCCGATGCGACCGACTGATCACGACCCCGACCAGCAGCCCACCTCGATCGAGAGGCCGACCAGCCCCTCCTCCGGAAGGGAGTGACCGCCATGTTCGCCTTTCTGCGACGCCGCGTCTACACCAGCCTCGTCCCACTTCTGGTCGTCCTCATCGGCGTCTTCTTCCTCGCTCGTCTGACCGGTGATCCGACCAGCCTCTACCTTCCCGAGTCGGCGACACCCGCCCAGCGCGAGGCGTTCGCCGCCCAGAACGGCTTCGACCAGTCCGTGTGGACACAGATGGCCGACTACTTCGGCGGCGTACTGCACCTCGACTTCGGTGAGTCGCTCCGGACGGGCGAAGCCGCGTCCACCATGGCGTTGCGCGCCTTCCCCGCCACCCTGCAGCTCGCGTTCGTCACGATGCTCCTCGCCGTGATCGGTTCGATCGTCATCGGCTGCTGGGCCGCCTACCGTCCCAACTCTCTCGCCGACCGGTTCTCGAGCCTGCTGTCCATGACGGCCGCGAGCATCCCCGACTTCTGGTTCGCCATCACCGGCGTCTGGATCTTCGCCGTGGTGCTCGGTGTCCTGCCGACCTCAGGCACCGGCGGCGCCGTCGCATGGGTGCTCCCCATCGCGACACTGCTCATCCGGCCGCTCGGCGTGCTCACCCAGGTGGTCCGCGGTGCGATGGTCTCGGCCCTGTCCGCCCCGTACGTCCGCCTCGCTCGCAGCAAGGGTGCCGGCGATCTGCGCGTCGTCACCCACCATGCGCTGCGCAACGCCGCGGCACCCGCGCTGACCGTCGCCGGCGACCTCACCGTCGGCCTGGTGAACGGCGCCGTCGTGGTCGAGGCCATCTTCGGGTGGCCCGGCATCGGCAAGTTGATGATCGACGCGATCCTGCAGCGCGACTTCGCCGTCCTCCAAGCAGCCGTCCTCCTGACGGCCGTGAGCATCTTCGTTCTGAACATCGTGATCGACGCGTGCTACGCGCTGCTCGACGCACGGGTTCGCGACAAGGCCAAGGTCTGAGAGGTACACCCATGACACTCGAAGCAAGCAAGGACAGCTCGGGCGTTCCGGTTCCCCCGGTGCTGCCGCCCACCCCGGACGCCGCGTCCGCGGCGCCCTCGCGCACGACCTCCATGCCGCTGTGGCGTCTGCTGCTGCGGGACCGCGTCGCCACCATCGCGGCGAGCATCCTGGTGCTCGTCTTCCTCACCG
Source organism: Rhodococcus sp. UNC23MFCrub1.1 (assembly GCF_000686025.1). Lineage (GTDB taxonomy): Bacteria > Actinomycetota > Actinomycetes > Mycobacteriales > Mycobacteriaceae > Rhodococcoides. Next base: position 315,438 of record NZ_JMLQ01000002.1, on the reverse strand, counting down.
CGATCTTCGGTCCCATGCTGGTCGGCGACGCCGCCACCCGTCAGGACCTCGATCGATCCAACCTGGCGCCGTTCTCCCTCGACACCGGCTTCATGAACATCCTCGGCACCGATCCGCTCGGCCGCAGCATGCTCGCCCGCCTGATCCTCGCCAGCCGGACCACGCTGTCGGTCGCGATCCCCGCAGTCATCCTGTCCGGCATCATCGGCTCGATCATCGGCATGTGGGCCGGTTACCACCGCGGCTGGCGCGAGACCGCCGCCATGCGCGTCGCCGACGTCATCATGAGCTTCCCGTCGTTGCTGATGGCCGTCGTCGTGCTGTACGTCTTCTCCCCCAGCGCCGCGAACATCGTGCTGATCCTGACCATCACCCGCATCCCGATCTACCTCCGCACGGCCCGCGCCGAGAGCGCGGAACTCCGATCGCGAGTCTTCGTCGACGCGGCCCGCACGTTCGGCGCCGGCAGCGGCGCGGTGATCCGTCGCCACGTGGTGCCGATTCTGCTGCCCACGTTGCTGACCGTCGCCACGCTCGACTTCTGCTTCGTGATGCTGGCCGAGTCGTCGCTCAGCTTCCTCGGCATCGGGATCCAGCCACCCGACATCAGCTGGGGCCTCATGGTGTCCCAGGGCCGCACCTACCTGCAGAGCGCCTGGTGGCTGTCGTTCTTCCCCGGACTCGCGATCGTCATCACCACCGTGTCCGCGACCGTGCTGGCCGCGTGGGCCCGCATCGCCACCGACCCGGCGCAGCGCTGGCGCCTCACCCTCCCGCGTTCGAAGAGAAAGGCACGTCGATGAGTGCTCCCGCTCTCGCCCGCACCGCGCTCGAGGTCGACGGTCTGACCGTCGAGATCCGCACCCCGTCGGGCACCGTGCGTGCCGTCGACGGAGTGTCGTTCAGCGCGAAGCGCGGCCGCACACTCGCACTGCTGGGCGAATCCGGCTGCGGCAAGTCCATGACCGCCCAGGCCCTCGTCGGGTTGCTCGAGCCGATCGCCGACATCGTCGACGGCACCGTCATGCTCGGCGACACCGATCTGGTGACGGCGAACTCCAGGACTCGACGCCGCATCGCCGCCACCGAGCTCGCCATCGTCTTCCAGGACGCGCTGACGGCGCTGAACCCCGTCTACACCGTGGGCACACAGTTGGCGGAACCGTTCCGCATCCACCGCGGCATGTCGGCGAAAGCTGCACGTGTCGAAGCGATCTCGCTGATGGAGCGGGTGGGCATCCCGGAGCCCGAGTCGCGCGCCGACTCCTACCCGCACCAGTTCTCGGGCGGTATGCGTCAGCGCCTGCTCATCGCGATGGCCGTCGCCCTGGGGCCCACCGTGCTGCTGGCGGACGAGCCCACCACCGCTCTCGACGTCACCGTGCAGGCGCAGATCATGTCGTTGCTGCGCGACCTGCGCACCGAGCACGACATGGCCGTCATCCTCATCACGCACGACCTCGCGCTGGTCGCGGAGGAAGCCGACGACGTCGCCGTCATGTACGCCGGCACCGTCGTCGAGACGGGACCCGTCGCCGAGGTGTTCGGCTCACCGCAGCATCCGTACACGAAGGGACTGCTCGACTCGGTCCCCGTCGCCACCGTGCGCGGCGAGCACCTCAAGTCCATCGGCGGCACCCCGCCGGATCTGCACTCCATCCCGCCGGGATGCGTGTACCAGGCCCGATGCCCCATCGCGCGCGCCGTCTGCGTCGCGCAGCGCCCCGAACTCCGCAGTGTCGCCGGCACCAGCCGTGCGACCGCATGCCATTTCCCCGAGGAGGTGTCCGGTGTCCGTTACGACGACAGTGGCGAGTGAGGCCGCGGCCACGCAGGCCGCACCGTTGCTCCAGGTCCGTGGAGTCTCCAAGACGTTCGACGTCGCCGCCGGCAGCGGCGGCCACAAGAAACTGCGGGCACTCGACGGCATCGACCTCGAGCTGCGACGCGGCGAGACCCTCGGCCTCGTCGGTGAGTCCGGTTGCGGCAAGTCCACACTCGCGCGCACGCTGATGATGCTCGAACGACCCGACACGGGCACCGTGTCGTGGGACGGCGTCGATCCGTTCGGCCTCAAGGGCAAGGAACTGCTCGCGTGGCGTCGTCGGATCCAGATGGTCTTCCAGGACCCGTACGGATCGCTCAACTCGAGGATGTCGGCGGCGGAGATAATCTCGGAGCCGTGGCACACGCATCGCACGATGTACAAGACCAAGCGCGACCGCGCCGCCCGCGTCCGGGAGCTGCTGCACCTCGTCGGTCTGCGTCCCAGCGACGAGCACCGCTACCCGCAGGAGTTCTCAGGTGGTCAGCGCCAGCGTCTCGGCATCGCGCGGGCCCTGGCACTCGACCCGAGTGTCGTGGTGTGCGACGAGCCCGTCTCGGCTCTCGACCTGTCGGTCCAGGCGCAGGTGCTGAACCTGCTCTCGGATCTGCAGAAGGAGCTCGGCATCAGCTACGTCTTCATCTCACACGACCTGTCGGTGGTGCGCCACGTCGCCGACCGGGTCGCCGTCATGTACCTCGGCCGGATCATCGAGACCGGTCCGACCGACGACGTCTTCGACCACCCCACGCACCCGTACACCGAGGCACTGATGTCGGCAGCCCCGACGCTGGATCCCTCGACCCGGCGTTCGCGCATCCTCCTGGAGGGAGAGGTCCCGTCGCCTCTGAACCCGCCGTCGGGCTGCCGTTTCCGCACGCGCTGCGCGCACGCGACGGACGTCTGCGCCACGGGTATCCCCCCGTCGGTCGGGCGTCTCGGGAACCTGCACATCGCCGAGTGCCACCACCCGAGATCGGACGCCGTGGCCGTATGACCGTGCTCGCGTGACCGGCCTCGAATGGCTGGTCGTGGGCGTCGCGATCTTCACGGCATCGTGTCTCCAGTCGTCCATCGGCTTCGGGATGGGGATGGTCGCGGCGCCCGTCCTGGCCATCATCGATCCGCGGATGGTGCCCGGCACGATCATCTTGCTCGCCACCGCGCTCACCGCGCTGGTGGTGGTGCGGGAGCGCACGAGCATCGACGTGCGCGGGGCCGGCTGGGCACTGGTGGGACGGGTGCCCGGCGTGATCGCCGGCGCCGCGCTGCTCGTCGTGCTGCCCGAGCGGGGAGTCTCCATCATGCTCGGCGCAGTGGTGCTGTTCGGCGTCGTGGCCACGGCGATCGGCTGGTCGCCGACACCGCGACGCGGATCGCTCATGACGGCGGGCGCCGCGTCCGGACTGCTCGGCACCGCCACCTCCATCGGCGGGCCACCCATGGCGCTGATCTGGAGCGGCAGCAGCGGCGCCGCGTTGCGCAGCACCATGAGCGGCTTCTTCCTGATCGGCTCCCTGATGTCGCTCGCCGCGCTGGGGGTCACCGGCTCCCTCGACGCGCACTCCCTGGCGACCGGCGCCCTGCTCCTGCCCGTCGTCGCGCTCGGGTACATGGCCTCGCGCTGGGTGAACCGCGTACTCGACCGTCGTCGGCTGCGATGGGTGTCCATCGTCGTGTCGGCGGGTGGTGCGCTCGTGCTGCTGGTCGATGCGGTGGTGTGAGGTGTGCGGTTGCGGTGGGTGCGGCGCCAGCGCTTCCGGGAGCGCACACACCCTCTGGTGAGCGCACACCCGCTACAGCCGACTGGACGGGGTGTGCGCTTCATGGCAGATGTGCGCACTCGGCGCCGGCGCACTCGATCGATACTCACCCTGCATCGCTGCATCCACAAATGGTGTTGGACGGGAATGAATCACCCGCCCTAGGCTCGTCGACGTGAGCACCGTCACCGAGGTCCGAACCTCCCATGCCACGCCCGTCGTCACCGCGATGCGCGTCGTTCCCGTCGCCGGCCACGACAGCATGCTGCTGAATCTCAGCGGCGCCCATGCACCGTTCTTCACCCGGAACCTGGTCGTGCTGACCGACTCCGACGGGCGCACCGGTGTGGGCGAGGTACCGGGTGGCGAGCCCATCCGCCGCTGCCTGGAGGACGCCCGAGCTCTCGTCGAGAACGCCTCGGTGGGCGACCACCACTCCGTGCTCAACGCGATGCGCCGCGCGTTCGCGGACCGCGACTCCGGTGGACGCGGCGCCCAGACCTTCGATCTGCGGATCGCCGTGCACGCCGTGACGGCCGTCGAGAGCGCATTGCTCGATCTCCTCGGCCAGCACCTGGGTGTGAGCGTCGCAGCCCTGCTCGGCGACGGCCGCCAGCGCGACCGAGTGCAGGCGCTCGGGTATCTCTTCTTCCTCGGCGACCGGAACAAGACGGATCTCGCGTACCGCGCACCCTCGGACGAGGGCAGTTCCGCCGACGCCTGGTCCCGCCTGCGCCACGAGGAGGCACTGACGCCCGACGCCGTGGTCGCACTCGCGGAAGCGGCGCACGCCAGGTACGGCTTCCAGGACTTCAAGCTCAAGGGCGGTGTCCTCCCCGCAGCGCAGGAGGCCGACGCCGTGCGCGCACTCGCGGAGCGCTTCCCCGCGGCACGCATCACGCTGGATCCCAACGGCGGCTGGCTCCTGAAGGACGCGATCGAGACGTGCCGTGGTCTGCGCGACGTGCTCGCCTACGCGGAGGACCCGGTCGGACCCGAGGGCGCATTCTCCGGGCGCGAGGTGATGGCCGAGTTCAAGCGCGCGACCGGCCTGCCCACCGCCACCAACATGATCGCCACCGACTGGCGCGAGATGGGACACACCATTCGATCCGGCGCCGTCGACATCCCGCTCGCGGATCCCCATTTCTGGACGATGAACGGATCGGTCCGCGTCGCGCAACTCTGCGATGCCTGGGGCCTGACGTGGGGATCGCACTCCAACAACCACTTCGACGTCTCGCTCGCCATGTTCACGCACGTCGCAGCTGCCGCTCCCGGTGAGATCACCGCCATCGACACGCACTGGATCTGGCAGGACGGGCAGCGCATCACGACGAATCCGTTCCCCATCGTGGACGGGTACCTCACCGTCCCCGACGTGCCGGGTCTCGGAGTGACCCTCGACATGGAGCGCGTCGAGGCCGCACACGAGCTGTACCAGCGCGAGGGCCTCGGGGCCCGCGACGATGCGGTCGGCATGCAGTACCTGGTGCCGAACTGGACCTTCGACAGCAAGCGCCCCTGCCTGCAGCGCGCATGAAGGTCGTCGTCGCGGACCGCAACCTCCTCCCGCATCGGGACGCCGTCGAGGCGGGGATGCCGGACGGCACCGTCGTGTCGTGGCACGAACGCTTCGACGAGGACGCGCTCGTCGCCGACCTCGGCGATGCGGACGTCCATGTCGGGGGCCGGATCACCGAGGCCATGGCGCAGGCGGGCCGGGGCCTGCGACTCGTCCAGGTCGCGGGAGCCGGCGTCGACAACGTCGCCCGTGCGGCCCTTCCATCGACCACACTGCTGGCCAACACGTTCCACCACGAGGACTCCATCGCGGAGTACGTGCTCGCGTCTGCGGTGCTCATGAGGCGTGGCTTCCTGACGCAGGATCACGCACTGCGACAGAGTGTCTGGTCGACCTCGGTGTACGACGACACGCTGCCCCAGCCGTCCGCGACAGCGGGCGCCCGCGTGGGCCTCGTCGGCTTCGGCCACATCGGGCAGCGCTCGTGGTCGCTGCTGCGCACCCTCGGCTGCCTCGGCGCCGCCGTGACCGGACGCGGAGCCGTCGACGTGGCCGCTCACGGCCTGGACTGGGCCGGCGATGCCACGGAACTTCCGCGGCTGATGGCGGAGTCGGACATCGTCGTCGTCTCGGCACCTCTCTCCGCGGCGACGACCGGCATGATCGGCGCGGACGAGCTCCGCGCGCTGGGGCCGGCGGGAGTCCTGATCAACGTCGGCCGCGGGCCGCTGGTGCAGGAGCGGCCGCTACACGACGCGCTGGCGACCGGCGAGCTCGGCGCCGCGGCCATCGACGTCTGGTACAGCTACCCCGGCCCGGACGGGCGAGGCGAGCCGAGTGCACTCCCGTTCGGAAGCCTGCCGAACGTGCTGATGACGCCGCACTCGTCCGGCATCACGCGCCGAACGTTCGAGGGCCGCTGCCGCGACATCGTCGCCAACATCCGGCATCTCGCCGACGGGACCCCGCTGATCAACCTGGTCGGCTGACCCCGAACAGGACGAAGGCCGGTCACCACGCGGGCGACCGGCCTTCGTCGAGGCGGTGCTAGGAGACGCCGAGCATCTCGTGATCCTTCAGCGACGACGTGATCACCCGGAGGTGATCGTCGACCCCGCCGAGCGTGTGCTCGATGGCCGTGAGACGCGAGAAGTAATGTCCCACAGGGTATTCGTCCGTCACACCGATTCCGCCATGCAGCTGGATCGACTCCTGGCCGATCTGCCGGGCGGAGCGTCCGATCTGCAACTTCGCCCGCGACGCGACCGTGGGATCCGGAGATCCGTCGGCCAGCGACATCGTCGCGTAGAGCGCCATGCTGCGTGCCAGTTCGAGCTGCACGTACATGTCCGCAGCGCGGAACGTCAGTGCCTGGAACTTGGCGAGCGGCACACCGAACTGCTTGCGCTGCTTCAGGTACTCCGTGGTGAGTCGCAGCGACTCCTCCATCGCACCGAGCGCCTCGGCAGCGAGAGCCGCCTGCGCACGGACGTTGGACGCCACGATGGCGGCACTGGCGTCGCCGCCGTCACCGAGCGGTTCGCCCGCGACGTCCGACAGCTCGAGCGACGCGCCGCGCAGTCCGTCGTGGGTGCGGTAGGTCTTGCGCGTGAGTCCCTCGGCATCGGCCGCGACCAGGAACAGGCCCACGCCGCCGCCGGGCAGCGCCGCGCTGATCACGAAGTGATCGGCGCAGTCACCGTGCAGCACAGGGTTCTTCACACCCGAGAGTGCCCACGAGCCACCCGATCCGGCCGGCCTCCGGCCTTCACGCAGGTCCTCGGTGGCCGACGTCGACACCTCGGCCGCCGGCCAGCGGGTGCCCGGCTCGGAATGCGCGAATGCGAGAAGGGTCTGCCCCTCCGCGACGCCCGGCAGGATGCGCTGACGCTGATCGGTCGATCCGACCTCGGTGATGAGACCACCCGGAATCAGCACGCAGTCCAGCAGCGGCTCGGGTGCGAGGCGGCGACCGATCTCGGTCATGACCGCGAAGGTCTCGACCGGTCCGGCGTCCATGCCGCCGTCGTCCTCGGCGAAACTGAGGCCGAGCAGGCCCAGCTCGGCGAACTGCTTCCAGACCGATTCGGTCCAGCCGCGCTCGCTCTCCACCGCTGCCTTGCGCTTCTCGTTGTCGTAACTGCGGGCGAGCACGTCACGCACCGTGTCGCGCAGCAGCTTCTGTTCTTCGTCCAGTTCGAACTGCATGTCGTGCGCTCCTAGAGACCGAGAATGCCGGACGCGATGATGGTGCGCTGCACCTCGTTCGAGCCGCCGTAGATGGATGTCTTGCGGAAGTTCAGGTAGGTCGGGGTCGCACGCTGCGCCCAGACCGGTGTCGGCGAGTCCTCTCCGGCCGCGAACGGGAGCGAGTCCGGTCCCGCCACGTCGGTGAGGATCTCGGTGGCCAGCTGCTGCAGCTCGCTGCCCCGGAGCTTGAGCACCGACGACGCCGGGTTCTCCTTGCCGGAGACGTAGCTGGAGACGATGCGCAGCTGGGTGAGCTCGAGTGCGAGCACCTGGTTCTCGAGCTCGGCGAACCGAGCGGCGAAGACCGGATCGTCGAGCAGCGTGCCGGTCCCGACCGTGGTCTCGGCCGCGAGCGCCTTGGCCTGCGCCAGCTTGGTCTTGGTGAAGCCGAGTCGCGTGATGCCGGTGCGCTCGTTGCTCAGCAGGAACTTGGCGTAGGTCCAGCCGGCGTTCTCCTCGCCGACGAGGTTCTCGACGGGGACGCGGACGTCCTCGAACCAGACCTCGTTGACCTCGTGGCCGCCGTCGATCAGCTTGATCGGGCGCACGGTGATGCCGGGGGTCTTCAGGTCGACCAGGATGAACGAGATACCGGCCTGCTTCTTCGGCGCGTCCGGGTTGGTGCGCGCCAGCACGAAGATCCAATCGGCGTACTGGCCGAGCGTGGTCCACGTCTTCTGACCGTTGATGACGTACTCGTCACCGTCGCGCAGAGCGACCGTGCGCAGCGACGCGAGGTCCGATCCCGCCTCGGGCTCGGAGAAGCCCTGGCACCACCAGATGTCGAGGTTCTGCGTGGGCGGGAGGAACTTCTGCTTCTGCTCCTCGCTGCCGAAGGTCGCGATGACGGGCCCCACCATCGAGATGTTGAAGGCCAGGGGCTCGGGCACCGACGCGAGCTGCAACTCGTCCAACCAGATGTGGTGCTGCATCGGGGTCCAGTCCTTGCCACCCCATTCGACGGGCCAGTGCGGGCTCGCCATGCCGTGCTTGTTCAGGATCTGCAGCGTCGTGATCATGTCCTCGCGCTCGAGTTCCTCGCCTGCCGCGTTGCGCTCGCGGATATCGGCAGGGATCTCGGTACGGAAGAAAGTTCGCATCTCGTCGCGGAACGCAGCTTCCTCATCGGTGAGTGCCAGGTTCATCTGTGACCTTTCGAAGTCCTTCGCTGATCTCTAGCACCGTACTCTCCGGTAACCAGGCTCGGACAGGGGTGCCGTCGACCGATATTCTGGGCCCGACCATGACCGATCACCTCGACTCCCGGGCGCGGAGCACCTCTGTCCGAGTGGCCCTCGTGCGCCACGGCGAGACCGACTGGAACGTCGAGGGGCGTCTGCAGGGCTCCTCCGACATCCCGCTCAACGACATCGGGCGCAGCCAGGCCCGGACAGCGGCCGCCGCGCTGGCCGACGACTCGTGGGACACCCTCGTCAGCTCGCCGCTCTCGCGGGCGTCGGAGACCGCCGACATCATCGGCCACGTCATCGGGCTCACCCGCTCGGCCGACCACGAGGACCTGATGGAACGTCGCTTCGGACGTGCCGAGGGCATGACCGGCTACGAGGCGTGGGCGTACTGGCCCGACGGTGACTACCCGGGCGCCGAGTCGCACGAGGCGCTCGCCGAGCGAGGGCGTCGTCGACTCGACCTGCTGGCCGACGAGAACCCCGGCAGGTCCCTCGTCGCCGTGGCCCACGGCGGCATCATCCGGGCCGTGCTGAGGTCCATCACCGGCCACCCTGCGCCGCGCATCGCGAACGCCGGCGTGAGCATCGTCGTCCGCGACGACGACGGCTGGTCGGTCCGCACCGTCAACTCGGTTCCCGTCCGCCACGGCCGACGGCTCCGCTGACGCGTCAGGAGAGGAACGTCTCCACGGGCGCGGGGCGCCCGTAGAGGTACCCCTGCGCGTACGTGCAGCCGAGTTCGGTGACGATGCGCTCCTGCTCCGTCGTCTCCACGCCCTCGGCGACGGTGCGCATGGTCAGCGCGGTGGCCATGGCCTCGATGGCCGTCACGATGGACACCGACGCGTCGTCGACCGGGACGCGGTCGATGAACGACTTGTCGATCTTGATGACGGTGATGGGCAGATCTCGTAGGCGACCGAGCGAGGAGTACCCCATCCCGAAGTCGTCGAGCACCAGCACGATGTCCTGCTCGGCGAGACGTGCGAGGACCCGATTGGCCACCACCGGATCGGCGATGAGGGCACTCTCGGTCACCTCGAGCCCGAGCACCGACCCGTCCAGACCGTGCGACGCCAGCAGGTCCGCGACGACGTCCGGGAGCCGCTCGTCACGCAGCTGCAGCACGGAGAGGTTCACCGACATCGACATGCGCGGCGCTCCCGCCGCCCGCAGTCGCACCAGATCGCCCAGAGCCGTGTCGAGTACCCAGGTCCCGATCTCGGAGATCATGTTGGTGGCCTCGGCGACCGGGATGAACTCGTCCGGCCCCACCCAGCGGCCGCGATGCTTCCACCGCACCAGGGCCTCGTAGACCAGCACGTCGTGGGTCCGCAGCGACACGATGGGTTGGTAGTGCACCGCCATCTCCCCGCGCGCGACCGCGCCGCGCAGCGCGCTGCCCAGCTCGACCGACCGGGTCGCCGCGGTGCGCAGGGACTCGTCGAAGAACGCGTAGGCCGCCGGCCCGCGGAACTTGGCGTCGTACATCGCCGTGTCGGCCTCGCGGACCAGATCGTCCGCGAGCCCGGCGGGACCGCAGGACGTCGCGATGCCGATGCTGACGCTCACGTACAGCGACGCCACACTCAACTCGAACGGTTCCGCGAACGCGGCCAGGAGCAGTTCCGCGAGTTCCTCGGCACGGGCCCGGTCACAGTGCGCCACCACCACGAACTCGTCGCCGGCGTACCGCACCACGTCCTCGTCGGCGGAGACCACGCGCCGGATGCGCTGCGCCGCCGCCTGGATGAGCTCGTCGCCCGCGCGGTGGCCGTACGAGTCGTTGACGACCTTGAAGTTGTCGAGGTCCGCGAACAGCACGGTGGTGGCCGACGCCGACGAGGACGGCCTCCGCGCAGCGCGTTCCAGGATCGACTCGAGCATGGACCGATCGGGGAGACCGGTGAGCGAATCGTGGGTGGCGTCGTGGCGGGCCTTGTCCTCGCTGCGCTGCACCCGGCTCAGCGCCCGCTCACCACGGACGAACATTCCCACCAGGATCACGGCCAGAAAGGTCGAGCGGACCACCACGTCCGCGGTCCCCACCGCGTCGCCGACGAGCGGCAGCGCGGCGCAGGTGGCGACGAGCGCGACGGACACCGTCATCCGCTGCCGGGTGAGCGCGGCCGTCACACCTCCCGCGCGACCCACCCACGCCATCGACGGATGCAGCGACGCGGCGGCCAGCAGGACGAACGCGAGCAGATACATCGCGTCGAGGACGACCGCGGGCGGGGCGACCGAGCGGGCCGTCGCGATCGCGTAGCCGAGATCGCCGACGATGGTGACGAGCAGTGCGGCGACGAGGAGAACCAGGGACACGTTGAAGCGGCTCTTCGACAACAGCAGGAAGAACGCCATCGTGAACAGGCCGGCGTCGATCGCGGGGAACAGCCCGTTGAGCACCACGGACGGCACGTCCCGCGTGGTCGAGAGGACCGGAGCCACCAGCAGCACCCAGGACACGAACGTCATGCCCAGCGTGACCAGGACCGCGTCGATGATGGTCGGGGTGGGCCGCGAGTTTCCCCCTCGCCGCGACCAGCCCACGATGCCCAGAACGAGCAGCAGGTAGCCGAGCAACACCAGCACCTCCGGCAGCAGCCGGATCGCCGAGGGCAGGTCTGCGCGCACGCTCCGCGCGGACAGGCCCACCAGGAAGGACGTCGCCGCGCCGAGCATGCACCGCCAGGCGTACGTGTCGGTCGGGCTGTTGCGCCGCAGGCCGACCAGGACCACGACCATGCAGCCGATGGCGCCCACCGCGAAGACGCCGGTCCGGATCGATGCGGGCACGATCAGGTAGACGGCCAGCACCACGGCGGCCACCGTGAACGACGCCGCCAGGTAGCGCCCCGGCGACCGGACGGGCCCACCGAGGCGCGATCGGTCCAGCGCCGCAGCGGTCAGTCGTGGGGGAACGGGCGTCGACACCATCGACTCGTCCTCCTCGACCACCGCGCGTGAGCGTGTCCCCCGAACCACGACCTGTCCGACCACAATCTATCCGTCCACAACCTAGCTGAGCAGTGGAAAGACGAGCAGCGCCGAGGCAGCAGTCATGCCTGCGCGGACGGCGCCGAGGCTGCCGACAGTGCCCGAGATCGGATGCCGCCGCTCCCGCGCCGCGACACTGACGACGACGGTCCGTGCTAGGACCAGGTGAGAGGTGGTTTCCGGCGCCGAACGGCCACTGTCGCGGCAACCCGGGCGCCGTAACGACTCGATAACGAAGAGACCGATCGCCCCTCTCGATGCTGAGGTTCGGCCACTACTTCGGTAGGTCTGGGTGAGTGAGTACTTCCGAATCAGGTTCTGTCGACAACCCGACACCGGCGCTGAAGGACGCTCCGCCCGGGGTTCTCCGGCGCGCGATCGGCGCCTCGGCGATGGGTAACGCGACCGAGTGGTTCGACTACGGCGTGTACGCCTACACGGCCACGTACATCTCCCGCGCGTTCTTCCCGGACGACCTCGAGTCCGCCACCCTGCTGACGCTGGGCATCTTCGCGGTGTCCTTCCTCGTGCGGCCGCTCGGCGGCCTCGTCTGGGGACCACTGGGGGACCGTCTCGGCCGCAAGCACGTCCTCGCACTGACCATCATCCTGATGGGCACCGCGACCTTCCTCATCGGTGTCATCCCGAGTTACGCCTCGATCGGCTTCTGGGCACCGGTTCTGCTGGTGATCCTGCGCATGATCCAGGGCTTCTCCACCGGCGGTGAGTACGGCGGCGCAGCCACCTTCATGGCCGAGTACTCCCCCGACCGCAAGCGCGGCTTCTACGGCAGCTTCCTCGAGTTCGGCACACTCGGCGGCTTCTCCCTCGGCGCCCTCGTGGTGCTGGCCGTCGACCTGCTCTCCACCGACGCGTTCATGGACACGTGGGGCTGGCGCCTGCCGTTCTTCGTCGCCGGGCCGCTGGCGCTCATCGGGCTCTACATGCGGTCCAAGCTCGAGGACACCCCGGTGTTCCGTGAACTCGAGAACGAGGACGCGGTGGAGCACAAGACGTCCACCCAGTTCCGCGAACTGATCGCCACCTACTGGCGACCGATCCTCACGCTGATGGGCCTCGTCGTCGCGCTCAACGTCTGCAACTACACCCTGCTGAGCTACATGCCGACCTATCTGGAGAGCCGGATCGGCCTGTCGAGCACGTCGTCGCTGTTCCTCGTCGTCATCGGGCAGTTCGCCATGATGCTCGTCATTCCGTTCGCCGGAGCACTGTCGGACAAGGTGGGGCGCAAGCCACTGTGGCTCGTCTCGATGGTCGGACTGCTGATCTTCGCGATCCCGATGTACATGCTGATGACGGTCAACTTCGGCTGGGCCATCGTCGCGTTCACCGTGCTGGGCCTGCTCTACGTCCTGCAGCTCTCGACCATCTCGGCGACGTTCCCGGCCATGTTCCCGACGCACGTCCGGTTCGCCGGCTTCGCCATCGCCTACAACGTGTCGACCTCGTTGTTCGGTGGCACGGCGCCGGCGGCCAACGAGTGGCTCGTCGAACGGACCGGCAACGATCTCGTCCCGGCGTTCTACATGATGGGCGCCTGCGTCGTCGGACTGATCGCACTGCTCTTCGTCGCCGAGACGGCGGGCGCGTCGATCCGCGGCCGCGGAGTCCCCGGCGTCGACACCGACGCGCATCCCTCCGCGTTGCAGAAGAGCTGACGCACCGCACCCCCGCGAGAATCTCGCGGGGGTGCGCTGGTGTCAGTGCTTGCCGCGGGGCGGTCCGCCGTCGCGCTGCAGCTGGATGAGCACGCCGCTGATCCTGGTGCGGCGCAACGCTTCCAACGTCTCGTCCGCTAGATCTGCCGGGAGCTCGACCAGGCTGTGATCCGGCCGGATGCTGATGTGCCCGAAGTCGCTGCGCCGCAGACCGCCCTCGTTGGCGATGGCACCGACGATGGCACCGGGCGCCACCTTGTGCCGCTTGCCGACGCTGATCCGGTACACCGCCAGATCCTGATCGCCCTTGCGAGACTTGCGCAACGGCGGTGCGTCCCGATCGTCGAACTTGCGCTCGGGGCGCTCGCGCTTCTCCCGCGGCGGGGGCGGCGGCTCGGGCGACATGAGAAACGCGTCGCCGTCCCGCGACTGCGTCGCCAGCGCCGCGGCGATGTCCGCGAGCGGCACGTCGTGCTCGCGCTCGTAGTCCTCGATGAGTCGACGGAACAGACCGAGCGACGTCGAGGACAGCGACTGGGTGATGGAGTCGGCGAACTTGGCCACGCGCTGCGCGTTGACGTCGTCGACGCTCGGCAGCTGCATCTCGGTGATCGGCTGCCGCGTCGCCTTCTCGATGGCCTTGAGCAGATGACGCTCCCGCGGCGCGACGAACAGCAGCGCCTCGCCCGCGCGCCCGGCGCGACCGGTCCGCCCGATGCGGTGCACGTACGACTCGGTGTCGTGCGGGATGTCGTAGTTGACGACGTGCGAGATCCGCTCGACGTCGAGACCGCGGGCCGCGACGTCGGTGGCGACGAGCACGTCGAGCGCACCGTTCTTGAGCTGACCGATGGTCCGCTCGCGCTGCGCCTGAACGATGTCACCGTTGATGGCGGCGGCCGAGTAGCCCCGCGCCCGCAACTTCTCGGCGAGCTCCTCCGTGGCCTGCTTGGTGCGGACGAAGATGATCATCGCCTCGAAGTCCTCGACCTCGAAGATCCGCGTCAACGCGTCGAGCTTGCGCTGATGCGCCACCTGCACGTACCGCTGCGTGATGTTGGGGGCGGTGGACGTCTTCGTCTTCACCGTGATCTCGACCGGATCGTGTAGGTACTGCTGCGAGATCTTGCGGATCGCCGACGGCATGGTGGCCGAGAACAGCGCCACCTGCTTGTACTCAGGGGTGTCCGCGAGGATGCGCTCGACGTCCTCCTGGAATCCCATCTTCAGCATCTCGTCGGCCTCGTCGAGCACGAGGTACTCGAGGTGCGACAGGTCCAGCGTGCCCTTCTCGAGGTGGTCGATGACGCGCCCGGGCGTGCCGACGACGATGTGGGCGCCGCGCCGCAGACCGGAGAGCTGGATGCCGTACGCCTGCCCGCCGTAGATGGGCAGGATGTGCAGGCCCTCGATGTGGGTGGCGTACTTGCCGAACGCCTCGGCCACCTGGATGGCCAGCTCGCGGGTGGGCGCGAGGACCAGCGCCTGCGGCACCCGGTTGGCGACGTCGAGGCGCGAGAGGATCGGCACGGCGAACGCGGCGGTCTTGCCGGTGCCGGTCTGCGCGAGGCCGACGACGTCGTTCCCGGCCATCAACGGCGGGATGGTGGCTGCCTGAATGGGCGAGGGCGTCTCGTACCCGACGTCTGCGAGGGCCTTCAGCACACGCTCGTCGATACCGAGATCGACGAACGAGGGGGTGTCGGTGGACACCGTTTCCGACTCGGAAGTGCTCATGTGCACCAGAGTCTAGTCCAGCGACCACCTGCAGAACGACAACTGTTCGAACAGGACAAAGCGGATACGGCACTACGATCACCGCAGCATCGCTTCATGTGATCCAATACACAACAAACCTGCTGCTACTGGAAGGTACAGACACCGTGCACGAATACTCGGTACCCGCGTCCTACACGATCCCGGACGACGTCTCGATGGCCGACACCGTGTTCCGCTACGCGAGCGAGACCCCGGAATGGGTGGCGTTCCAACGGCGAGTCGGCGGCTCGTGGAAGGACGTCACGGCGCGCACGTTCGCCGACGAGGTCGCGGGCGTGGCCAAGGGCCTCATGGCCTCCGGCATCGAGTTCGGTGACCGCGTCGCCATCATGGCCGGCACCCGCTACGAGTGGGTCGTGCTCGACTACGCGATCTGGACCGCCGGTGGCTGCACCGTGTCCATCTACGAGACGTCCGCAGCCGATCAGGCGCAGTGGATCCTCGAGGACTCCGCGACCAAGCTCTTCGTGGTCGAGACCTCCGAACACCTCACCCGCATGAAGGACGTCACCGACAGCGCCGCGGATCTCCGCGAGACGCTGAGCTTCGACGGCGGTGCGATCGACGAGCTCACCACCCGCGGCGCCTCCGTGTCCGACGACGATCTGCACGCCCGTCGTCAGCAGGTGTCCGCGTCGTCGGCCGCCACGCTCATCTACACCTCGGGGACCACCGGCCGCCCGAAGGGTGTCCAGCTCACGCACTCGAACTTCTACGCCGAGACGACAGCCACCCAGGTGGCGCTGCACGACCAGATGACCGAGGGCAAGCGCACCCTGCTGTTCCTCCCGATGGCGCACGTGTTCGCTCGCGCGGTGTCGTTCGGCGCCTTCGAGGCCAAGGTCACGGTGGCGCACACGTCCGACACCACGACGCTGGTCGAGCAGTTCGCCGAGTTCCAGCCCGACTTCATCCTCTCGGTCCCCCGCGTGTTCGAGAAGGTCTACAACTCGGCCAAGCAGAAGGCGCACGACGGCGGCAAGGGCAAGATCTTCGATCAGGCCGCGGACGTCGCGATCGAGTGGAGCATCGCGCAGGACAAGGGCGGCGCCGGCCTGGTGCTCAAGGCGAAGCACACCCTGTTCGACAAGCTGGTCTACTCGAAGCTCCGCGCCGCTCTCGGTGGACGGTGCACCAGTGCGCTGTCCGGCGGCGGCCCCCTCGGCGCTCGACTGGGCCACTTCTTCCGCGGCATCGGCGTTCCGGTGCGTGAAGGCTACGGACTCACCGAGACCAGCGCCGCCGTCACGGTCAACACCACCGACAAGCAGCGCATCGGTTCCGTCGGCCGCCCGCTCGCGGGGCACGCCGTGAAGATCGCGGAGGACGGCGAGATCCTGGTGAAGGGTCCCGTCGTGTTCTCCGGGTACTGGCACAACGAGAAGGCCACCGAGGAATCGATCCGCGACGGCTGGTTCCACACCGGTGACCTCGGCTCACTCGACGACGAGGGCTTCCTCTCGATCACCGGTCGCAAGAAGGAGATCATCGTGACGGCAGGTGGCAAGAACGTCGCGCCCGCCGGCCTCGAGGACTCCATCCGGTCGCACCCGCTGGTCAGCCAGTGCCTCGTCGTGGGCGACGCCAAGCCGTTCATCGGGGCGCTCATCACGCTGGATCCCGAGGCTCTGCCCGGCTGGCTCGAGCGTCACGGTCTCGACAAGAGCACGTCCGCGAGTGATCTGACGACCAACGCCGACCTGATCGCCGAGATCGACAAGGCCGTCGACACGGCCAACTCGAAGGTCTCCAAGGCCGAGCAGATCAAGAAATACACGATCCTGCCCGGTGACTTCACGATCGAGTCGGGAGAACTGACGCCGACCATGAAGCTCAAGCGCAACGTCATCCTGGAGTCGCACGCCACCGAGGTGGCCGACATCTACGGCGGCTGACACTCGTCCGATCCACCCGAGGCGCGCCCGTGAGAACTCCTCACGGGCGCGCCTCGCTCGTTGTGGCTCGTCAACACGCCCACCGGAGCAAGCCGACACTGCCATCGTGACGAATAGCAGTCATGACCACGACGACCACCGAACGCCAGACCTCGGGTGACTCCGCGCGTACGCGCGTCCACCCCTTCGCACGCATGCTCAGCGGAGTGGTCGCCGCCGGCGTCGTGCTCGGCGTGGGCGAGATCCTCTCGCTCCTCTTCAGCTCGGCGTCGTCACCGTTCTTCGCCGTCGGCTCCACCACCGTGGACCGCACGCCCGCGTTCGCCCGCGAGTTCGCGATCGACACCTTCGGCACCAACGACAAGGCCGCCCTGTTCGTCGGCATGTCCATCGGCATCGCGATCATCGCCGCCATCGCCGGCCTGCTCGAGCGCCCGTCCCGTCCCATCGGATCGGTGATCCTGCTGGTGCTCGGCGCCGTCGGTGTCTACGCGGTGCTGCAGCGGCCGACGTCCTCACTCAGTGACGTCATCCCCACCGTGGTGGGTGTCGTCCTGGGCATCGCGGTCCTGCAAGCCCTCACGCGAGCGCTGGAGGTACCGGCGGGCACGGTCGACGGGTTCATGCCGCGTCGCAAGTTCCTCGTCCTGTTCGGCGCTGCCGCCGCGGTGGCCGTCGCAGCCGGCACGGTCGGCCGGTACCTCGGCGATCGTGTCGCCGGCGTCGCCGAGGACATCAAGAACTTCCGCCTCCCCACGGTCGCGGCCGGCGAGAAAGCCGCCGCCATTCCGGCCGGTACCGACATCGGTGTCGAGGGCGCGACCACCTTCGTCACGCCGAACAACACCTTCTACCGCATCGACACCGCTCTGCAGGTCCCGCAGCTGACCACCGCCGAGTGGCAGCTCAAGATCCACGGCAAGGTCGACCGCGAGATGACGCTGAGCTGGGACGACCTCATGGCTCGCACTCCGATCGAGCGCGTCGTGACGCTGACGTGCGTGTCCAACGAGGTCGGCGGACCGCTCGCCGGCAACGCGACCTGGATCGGGTTCCCCATCAAGGACATCCTCGACGAGGTGGGTGTGCAGGCCGACGCGGACATGCTGCTGTCCACGAGCATCGACGGCATGACCATCGGTTCGCCGGTCGAGGCCCTCACCGACGGCCGCGACGCGATGCTCGCGGTGTCGATGAACGGCGAGCCGCTGCCCGTCGAGCACGGCTACCCGGTGCGTCAGGTCGTGCCCGGTCTGTACGGATTCGTCTCCGCCACCAAGTGGGTCGTCGACTGGGAACTCACGCGCTTCGACGAGGCGACGGCCTACTGGACCGACCGCGGCTGGGGCGACAAGGCACCGATCAAGACGGCGTCACGCATCGACGTGCCGGCCGCCTTCGCCCCCGTCGCACCCGGTCCCGTCCGTGTCGCAGGTACCGCCTGGGCGCAGCAGCGTGGCATCGAGCGCGTCGAGGTCCGTGTCGACAACGGACCGTGGCAGGAGGCGACGCTCGCCGAGCAGTACACGATCGACACCTGGCGCCAGTGGTTCTGGGACTGGGACGCCACTGCGGGCAACCACAACATCCAGGTCCGCGCGACGGATCAGGACGGGAACACGCAGGTCGAGGAGCGCACCCCGCCGATCCCCGGTGGTTCGACCGGGTGGCACACCCGCACCATCATCGTCAGCTGACGTCAGGCGTTCGCGAGGACGTAGTCCGCGGCCGCGTCGGTCACGGTCCGGTGGATCTTCTCGTGCAGCAGGTCGTGTCCGGCGTCGGCGTACTCGCGCAGGGTGATCGTCGGGATGCCGCGCACGAGGTCTCGGACGCCGTCGATCGGCACCATGCGGTCGTCCACACCGTGCAGTGCCAGGGTGGGCGACCGGGTCGCTGCCGTCAGATCCTCGCGGGAGATCGCGCGCGGCGGCATCGCCACCAGCACGACGGCGGGCGCGCTCCCGCCGGTCGCGAGCATCCGCACCGCGGTCGCGGACCCCAGCGAGTGGCCCATCACCGCAGGTCGGTGGCCGGCCTCGACCACGACGTCGAGGAGATGTCGTGCGTTCTCCGCCAGCGCGTCGAGGTAGACGGCGTCGTCGGCCGCCTCTCCTTCGGACAAGCCGTGGCCGATGTGGTCGAGGCCCCAGGTGGCGATGCCATGTGCTGCCAGGGCAGCGCCGAACCGGTGGTACTGGCCGGTGTGCTGTCCCCGCCCGTGCAGGAACACGAGGGTCGCGGCAGGGTCCTCGGTGGGTCCCCACTGGCGGTAGTGGGCGCGACCTCGGGGTCCTTCGAAGAACGGCATGTGGCCATTGTGGCTGATGTGACTCAATAGTCACCGGTTCGACACAGAACCGAACCCCACGGTTCCCTCCGCCGTGCGAGCATCGGACCATGAGGTTGGTTTTCGTCATCGTCGTCGCCGTCGTCGCGGCTCTTCTCGGGGCGCCCGCCGCCACCGCTGCGGAGCCTGCCCGAGTGGTCGGGGTGCGGCAGCTCTCGCCGACACACTCGGTCGTCGACGTCTACTCCCCCGCCATGAACCGCGTCGTGCCGAACGACGTGCTCCGCCCGGCTCGCGGCGGGTCGCTCCCCACGCTCTACCTTCTCAACGGCGCCCTGGGCAACGAGGACGGAGTCGGCTGGATCAACAACTCCGGCGCCCCGGCATTCTTCGCCGACAAGAACGTCACCGTCGTGCTCCCCATCGGTGGGCGTCTGAGTTTCTACACGGATTGGCTCGCCGACGATCCGATCCTCGGATCCAACAAATGGCAGACCTATCTGACGCAGGAACTGCCCGGCGTCATGGACCAGCACTTCGGCAGTACGCGCCGCAACGCGGTGGCAGGGGTGTCGATGAGCGGCGGTCCGGCACTCGATCTCGCCGTGCAGGCGCCCGGCCTCTACCGTGCCGCGGCATCCATCAGCGGGTGCCCCGCCTCGTCGAACCCGCTCGCCCAGGCCGCGATCTCGATCATGATCGGCGGCGCCCTGAACAACCCCTTCAACATGTGGGGCCCTCCCGGTGCTCCCGCATGGGCGCAGCACGACCCGTCCCTCCACGCCGACCGCCTCCGCGGAACGGCTGTCTACGCAGGATCCGCGAGCGGTGTTCCCGGCCCCGTCGACCGCATCCCGCCCGGCAGCATTCCCCCGTTCGGCGGAGCAGCCGTCGAAGCCATGGTGAACACGTGCACCGGCATCTTCGCCGACGCGGTGCGGAGGGCGGGCGTGCCTGCGACCATCTCTATGCGCGGCGAGGGCTCGCACAGCTGGGCACTGTTCGAGGACCAGCTGAAGGAAGCCTGGGGCACGACGATCGCACCTGCCCTCGGGACCCGCTGACCTGTCGGCCGGTCTCGTTAGGGTGGCGGCATGTTCGTCACCGGAGACACCCTCGTCCACAGCGCAGGCGACCTCGCGCTGGCGTCCCGGTGCGAGTACGCACTCCTGCGCACGCTCGACGCGAACCTCGGCCGCATCGAGACCGAGCAGGTCGACGACGCGATGTTCGCCCGGCTCGCGCGCCTCGGCAGTCAGCACGAGGCCCGCGAGCTGCTGAGACTGAAGCGCGAGCATCCGGACGGCGTCGTGACCATCGAACGGCCGGCCGAGAGCATCCCGTCCGCGCTGGCCGCCGCCGCACAGGCCACCCTCGCCGCGGCGCAGCAGCGCGTCCCCGTCATCTACCAGGGCACGTTCTTCGACGGCGAGTTCCTCGGCTTCAGCGACTTCCTGATCCACGACCCGTCGACCGACACCTATGCGGTGCACGACACCAAGCTGTCGCGCACCGAGCGCGTCCCGTCGGTCCTGCAGATCGCGGCGTACGCCGACGCGCTCGAGGCTGTCGAAGTTCCCACGTCCGCCACGGGCCACCTCGTCCTCGGTGACGGCACCGACCATCTCGTGCACCTGCCGGACGTCCTCCCCGTCTACCGCCGCGCACGGCGCGAGATGGTGGCCCTGCTGTCCGGCCACCTGACGCAATTGCTCCCGGCATCCTGGGCCGACCTCGACATTCGCGCCTGCTTCCGGTGCGAGCACTGCACCCCCGAGGTCGAGGCACAGCGTGACCTGTTGCTGGTCGCTGGGATGCGCGTCTCCCAGCGGTCCACGTTGCACGCCGCGGGGATCACGACCGTCGACGAGTTGGCCGCACACACCGGTTCCGTCGCGGACCTCTCGGAGCGGTCCCTCGGCACCCTGCGCGCGCAGGCCCTGGCCCAGGTTCAGCAGGAGCAGTCGGGGTCACCGGTGGTCGACGTGCACACCCCGAGTGCTCTCGGTGCACTGCCCGCTCCGGACGAGGGCGACATCTTCTTCGACTTCGAGGGCGACCCGCTGTACGCCGAACGCGGCTCCTCCGACTGGGGGCTCGAGTACCTCTTCGGCGTCATGGAGTCCGACGGCGCGTTCCGGCCGTTCTGGGCCCACGACCGGCACGAGGAGAGGGCCGCCTTCGTCGCCTTCGTCGAGTACGTGCGTGCACGCCGCGAGGCGTTCCCCGGCATGCACGTGTATCACTATGCGGCATATGAGAAGTCGGCTCTGCTACGTCTGGCCTCGCGGTACGGGGTGTACGAGAACGAGGTCGACGACCTTCTCCGGCAGCAGATCCTCGTCGACCTGTATCCCGTCGTGCGGTCCGCCCTGCGCATCGGCGCACCGAGCTACAGCATCAAGAAGCTCGAACCGCTGTACATGACCGATCACCGCGGCGACGTGGCAGACGCCGTCGCTTCCATCACCGAGTACGCGCGGTGGTGCGATCTGCGCGACCGTGGCGACCTCGACGAGGCGGCCGGCGTCCTCGCCGAGATCGCCGACTACAACGAGTACGACTGCCGCTCCACACTGGAACTGCGCGACTGGTTGCTCGGTCACGCCGAACGCGCGGGTGTGGTGCCCCGCGGTCCGCTCGACGCGGCCGAACCGGTCGACGAGGACCGGGACGCGGTGCGAGACGCCCTGTGGGAGTTCGCCGGTGAATCGGTATCACGCACGACCGACCAGCAGGCGATCGCCCTGCTCGCGGCCGCTGTCGGCTACCACCAGCGCGAGGAGAAGCCCTACTGGTGGGCGCACTTCGACCGACTGGCCTCGCCCATGGACGAGTGGGCGGACACCCGCGACGTGTTCATGGTCGAGGAAGTGGAGTCCATGACCGAGTGGGCGACACCGCCCGGCAAGCGGGTCCAGCGGCGCACGAGCGTGGTGCGCGGTGAGTTCGGGCCCGGCAGTGGGCGCGTGGGGTCGAAGGTGACCGTGCTCTACGCGCCGCCTGCTCCGGACTGGATCGCGCCCGACAGACGCGCGAACCCGCAGTATCGCTGGACGATGCCCGGAACGATCGTCGAGGTGTCCGAGGACGGCGCCCACCTCACGCTCGAGGAGTCACTGTCCAAGGGCGCCGAACCCCACGATGTCGCACCGGTCGCCACGACGCCGGATGCCTTCGTCAACACGACCACGCTGCGGGAGGCCATCGCCGCCACCGCGGCGGAGGCAGCGGATCGCCTTCCCGAGGTCCGCGCCTCGGCCGTGGTCGACCTCCTGCGTCGTGATCCTCCCCGGACCCGGTCCGGCGCACCGCTCGCCGAGGTCGTCGACGAGCAGATCGCTGCGGCCATCACGGCGTCGCTCCTCGATCTCGACGATTCCTACATCGCGGTCCAAGGGCCGCCGGGAACGGGGAAGACCTACACCGGATCGCGAGTGATCGCCGCACTCGCACGCGATCACGGCTGGCGCATCGGGGTGGTCGGCCAGTCGCACTCGGTGATCGAGAACCTTCTCGACGGTGTCGTCGCCGCCGGGCTCGATCCCGAGAGCGTCGCCAAGAAGGGGTCGTCCGACAGCACGCACTCGTGGCTCGGCGTGGACTCGTACTCCGGGTACCTGGCCACACACACCGGCGGATGCGTCGTGGGTGCGACGGCCTGGCCGTTCACCAACCGCAAGGAGTTCGCAGAGCAGGAGCTGGACCTGCTGGTCGTCGACGAGGCGGGCCAGTTCTCGCTCGCCAACACCATTGCGGTGGCGCGGGTGGCACGCAACCTCCTGCTGCTCGGCGATCCGCAGCAGCTGCCGCAGGTGAGCCAGGGCAGCCACCCCGAACCGGTGGACACCTCTGCTCTGGGCTGGCTCGCGGACGGCTCCGACACGCTCCCGGCCGACCTCGGGTACTTCCTGGCCACCACTCGCCGCATGCACCCCGAGCTGTGTTCCGTGGTGTCCGACCTGTCCTACGACGGACGGCTCCGCTCGCACGACACAGTGCTGGGACGGCACCTGGACGGCGTCGGCCCGGGAGTGCACACAGTTCTCGTCAACCACGAGGGCAACGCGACGTCCTCGCGAGAGGAAGCGGTCGAGATCGTCCGACTCGCACGGTCACTGGT
The DNA here is from genome assembly GCF_000686025.1 of Rhodococcus sp. UNC23MFCrub1.1. Lineage (GTDB taxonomy): Bacteria > Actinomycetota > Actinomycetes > Mycobacteriales > Mycobacteriaceae > Rhodococcoides. The sequence continues at coordinate 292,119 of NZ_JMLQ01000002.1, read as the reverse complement.
GGGATCGGCCTGGACGTGTGACGGGGAGACACGGCCGCTCGGCGCCTCGGACCTGCTCGTGGTGGCGGCCTACAACGCCCAGGTCGCCACCGTGCGCGCGGCGCTCGACGATGCCGGACTGCACGAGGCCTCGTGCGGCACCGTCGACAAGTTCCAGGGTCGGGAGGCCGCCGTCGTGATCGTGTCCATGGCCGCGTCGGCCCCCGAGGACGTGCCGCGCGGCATGCAGTTCCTGTTGTCGCGCAACCGCATCAACGTCGCCTTGTCGCGGGGGCAGTGGGCCGCGTACGTCGTCCGCTCACCCGCGCTGACGCACTATCTGCCCTCGACACCGGCGGAGCTGTCGTTGGTCGGCGCCTTCATGCGGGTGAGCCCCGACGAGTGATGCCGGTCAGCCGAAGGCCCGGCCCTCACCGCGGTAGGTGGGCAGTGTCGTGCGGGAACCGTCCGCGGACACGAGGTGCGCCTCGGTGAAGCGCTCGCACACCTCACCGGCCTTGGCGTGCCGGAACCACAGCCGATCCCCCACCGCCGCACCGGATCCCGCCACCGGCGTCTGGACCTCCCCAGCCCCCTCGGTGCGGATCAACGCCCCGCGTCCGATCAGTGACGGCACACGAGAGGCCCCCGTCGGTCCCGAGGCGATGTACCCACCCGAGAACGCTGTCGCGATGGTCCGCGTCGGCGTGCGGACGACGGGGAGTGCGAAGAACAGCGCCGGTCGTGCAGTGAACGCGTCGTAGCGATCGAACAGCGTCGGCGCGAACAAGCCGGAGCCCGCCGTCACCTCGGTCACCGCCGGATCCGCAGCCGACACCTCGATCGACCCGGTGCCGCCACTGTTCACGATCTCGAGTACGCCCACCTCGTCCTGCACGGCATCGATCACGGCGCGTCGCCGGAAGGCCAACTCGGACGCCGACTTCCGCTTCATCCACCGCACCGCTCGTCCGGAATCGGGCAGCCCCGCGATCTGCGCCTCGTAGAACATCACGCCGACGACGGACGCGCCGCGCCGGACCGCCTCCCGCGCCAGCGCGGCCACCTCGGCCGGACGACGTAGCGGCGACCGACGAACGCCGATGTGAGCGGGTCCGATGCGGAGCGACGCGTCGACGTCGAGACACACCCGCACCGGAGCTGCCCACGGACCGGCGGCGTCGATCACGTCGAGGTGTGCTCGCGAGTCGATCATGAGAGTGATGCGGCGGCACGCGTCGGCGTCAGCGGCCAGGGTGGCGAGCGCCTGTCGATCCACGGTCGGATAGCCGACGAGGATGTCCGGTACCTCGTTCAGCCACAACGCCTCTCGCAGCGAGTAGGCCATGACGCCCGCGAACCCCCGAACGGCCAGCGCACGCTCGAGGACACCGCGGATACGGACGGATTTCGACGCGAGACGGATGGGCGTACCGCCGGCCCGTCGCACCAGATCCGCGAGGTTGGCCTCGAGCGACTCCTCGTCGATCGCGAGCAGCGGCGGGTCGAGCTCTGCCGTCGCGGCACCGAGCCGATCGAGCACGGTCACGACGGCACCGCCTTCGCCGCGATGCGCGCGGCCAGGTCGTCGAGTTCCGCGATGACGGCGAGAGTGTCCTGGTCGACGAGCCACCGGAGAACCACCCCGTCGATGGTCGCCAGTGCGGAACGCGTCAACGACGCCATCGGTTCGGTCCACCGCATCCGTGATGCCTCGGCCGCCGCCTCGAGGAAGCTCTCCGTCTCGGTGTCCATGACGCGGTACTGCAACGTGCCGATGCCGGGTCCGGCTCCCGCGGAGCGCACCGAGTAGGCGGTGATCTCGTAGGTGAGCAGCTGCCGGTCGGCCGTGCTCTCGATGACCGACCAGAGTGCGGCCACGCCGCGGTGCAGTATCTCGCGCAGCGCACGGGGGCCGGCGCAGTCCCGCCGACCGTCGGCGGCGGCAGCGTGCAGGGCCGTGCCGACGGCGGCGCCGAGCTCCTGGACCAACGCCTCGCCCATGGCCGTGACGAGCGCTTCCTTGTTCTCGAAGCAGTAGTGGACGACGCCGAGCGAGACCTCCGCGTGTTCGGCGACGGCGCGCACGGTGACGGCGGCGATCCCCGCCTCCGCTGCCACGGTGAGCCCGGCCTCGATCAGCTGCGAACGCCGGAGATCGGCGGGGAGGCGCACGGTCATGGTCGAAGTCTAGGGGGTTGACCTGGACGGTTGTCCAGTACTTGTATCCATCCATGACCGAATGGACGAACTGGGCGGGAAACCAGCGCGCACGGCCCGCGTCGATCGTGAGACCGCACAGCGCCGACGAGATCCGGGACGTCGTCGTGCGCGCGCAGGGCCGGGTCCACGCGGTCGGAGCAGGCCATTCGTTCACCGGCGCCGCGCTGACGGACGGCGTCCTGGTGGCGCTCGACCATCTGACGGGCATCGAGGGTGTGGCCGCGGGACCGGACGGCACCACCGACGTCACCGTGCGCGCCGGAACGCGGCTGCACACCCTGAACGATCTCCTGCACGCCCGCGGGCTGGCGCTGACCAACATGGGCGACATCGACGTGCAGACACTCGCGGGTGCGATCTCGACCGGCACGCACGGCACCGGGGCGCGGTTCGCCGGGCTGTCCGCCCACGTGGTCGGGGCGCGACTGGTGCTCGCCGACGGCACGGAGGTCACGGTGTCGGACGGGCCGCTGTTCGAGTGCGCGCGACTCGGCCTCGGGGCGTTCGGGATCCTGACCGCCGTGACGATGCGGTGCGTTCCGGCCTTCGCGCTGCACGCCGAGGAGACCCCGGGTCGCCTCGGCGAGGCACTCGAGCGTTTCCCCGACGACATGCGCGACGTCGACCATCCGGAGTTCTACTGGTTCCCGCACACGGATCGGGTGCTGACCAAGCGCAACACGCGGCTGCCCGCCGACACGCCACTGTCTCCCGTGGGCCGCGTGTCGTCCTGGATCGACGACGAACTGTTGTCCAACAGCGCCTTCGAGGTGATCAATCGCGTGACGACGCGAATCCCGTCCATCATCCCGAGGGTGAACACGGTGTCGGCGGCGGCCTGGTCGGGTCGCACGTTCACCGATCGCAGCTCGTCCGTGTTCGCGTCCTCCCGTCGGGTCCGCTTCCGCGAGATGGAGTACGCGGTGCCGCCCGAGTCCGTGCCGAGCGTGATCCGCGCGATCGAGGCCTGGATCGCGCGGACCGGTTACCGCGTGACCTTCCCGGTCGAGGTCCGCTGCGCCGCCGCCGACGACGTCTGGTTGTCCACCGCGCACGGCCGTGACACCGCCTACGTCGCGGTCCACCAGTACCACCGGCGGCCGGTGGGTGGGTACTTCGACGCGGTGGAGGCGATCGCTCGTGATGTCGGTGGACGACCGCACTGGGGCAAGCTGCACTCCCTCACCGCGGGCACACTTCGTTCGCTGTACCCGCGCTTCGACGACGTCGTGGCCGAACGCGAGCGAGTGGATCCCCACGGCACCTTCGGAAACGACTATTCGGACACGGTGCTCGCGCGACTAGAGTGACACAGTGAACGTGATGCGCAGGGCCCTGTCCGGAATCCTCTCGGCCGCCCTCGTGCTCGGTGTCGGTGAACTCCTCGCCGCCGTGGTCGGCCCGGACTCGTCACCGATCGTCGCTGTGGGGTCGGCCGCGGTGGACAACACCCCCGCAGGCGTCCGCGAGTGGGCCATCGACACGTTCGGCACCTCCGACAAGCTCGCCCTCTTCATCGGTATGGGTGTCGTCATCGCCCTCCTCGCCGCCGGAGCAGGCATCCTCGAACGTGCTCGGCGACCCATCGGATCGGCACTGTTCGTGGTTCTCGGCGTACTCGGGGTCCTGGCGGCGATCTCGCGCTCCGGCAGTGGATCGATCGCAGCGCTCCCCACCGTCGTCGGCGTCGCGGTCGGCGTCCTCGTCCTACGGTCGCTCGTCGAGCGCGCGGACCCGGACGCGTCGGAGGGGTTCTCCCGTCGACGCTTCGTGATGCTCGCCGGGATCAGCGCTGCCGCGGCCGTCGCGACCGGCGCCGCGGGACGGGTGCTCGGCGCCTCCACGCGGGCGGTCACGCAGGACCGCAACGCCTTCACCGTCCCGGTGCCCGACAGCCCGGCGCCGCCCGTGCCCGCCGCCGCGGATCTCCGGCTGCCCGGCCTGTCCCCGTACGTCACGTCGAACGCCGAGTTCTACCGGATCGACACCGCTCTCGTGGTGCCGCGGGTGAACTCGCAGGACTGGAGTCTGCGCATCCACGGCATGGTGGACAACGAGATGACGCTGACGCTGGCCGATCTCGAACAGCGTGTGTCCATCGAACGGATGGTGACGCTCACCTGCGTGTCCAACCCCATCGGCGGCGACCTCGTCGGCAACGCCACGTGGACCGGCTACGCCCTGAAAGACATTCTGGCGGAAGCACGTCCGCAGGCATCGGCCGACATGGTGCTGTCCTCGTCGCACGACGACTTCACGGCCGGCACCCCGCTGGACGTCCTCATGGACGGGCGCGACGCCATGCTCGCCGTCGCCATGAACGGGGAGCCGCTGCCGATCGAGCACGGCTATCCGGCGCGCCTCGTCGTCCCCGGCCTGTACGGCTACGTCTCGGCGACCAAGTGGGTCACCGACCTCGAGGTGACCAAGTTCAGCCAGGCTCGCGCGTACTGGACCGACCGCGGATGGTCCGAGCGCGGACCGATCAAGACAGCCTGCCGTATCGACACCCCCGTCGGCAGCAAGGACGTCCAGGCGGGCACGGTGATGATCGCCGGCGTCGCGTGGGCCCAGCATCGAGGCATCTCCCGTGTCGAGGTCCGCGTCGACGACGGCCCCTGGACCGAGACCACCCTCTCCGACGAGTACTCGCGCGACACCTGGCGCCAATGGTCGTACGCCTGGACCGCCACTTCCGGCCAGCACCGCATCGAGGCTCGGGCCACCGACGGCACCGGTGAGGTGCAGACGGACGTGCGCGTCGACACCGTTCCCGACGGTGCGAGCGGGTACGCGAGCATGCCCGTGACGGTGCAGTAGGTCGCATCTGCGCGGGCTTCCGCGGTACGCGCGCCCCTCCGCCGACTGCAGGGGGTGTGCACGTCGCGGAACCGGTGCGCAGTGCCCCATTGCCACTGCGCGCACAGGTTTCGGCGCCACACACCCCTTCCGGCTCGACGGAAGGGGTGCACTCGTCGTGCCCGCCGCGCGGGTACCGCCGCGTCGACGACGCCTCGATCACAAACGGACAATTGGTATGCACTGGCTCACATATGGGTTATGGTGAGTGCACTCTCAGCAACCGTGTTGCAGACAGTGCAACACAATCCCATCCTGGAGGCATGCGTGCGCATCTCACCCTCTCGTTCCTCGCACCGGGCGCTCGGCGTCGTGGCAGCAGCGACCCTGATCGCCGGCGTCGCGGCGGGCTGCGCGGATCGATCGTCCGGCGGCGCCGAGTCCGGCGAGGACTTCCCCACCGGCAACATCACCCTGCTGACGCCGACCGCAGCGGGCGGCGCGACCGACCTCACCGCGCGCACACTGGGCCGGCAGATGGAGGAATCCCTCGGTGTCAGTGTGATCGTCGAGAACCGACCGGGCGGAGCAGGATCCATCGGCATGCAGTACCTCGCCGATCAGGATCCCGACGGATACACCATCGGTGTTCTCCCGGTCGAGGTGAGCCTGCTCGGTCATCAGGGCTACTCGATCGATCCGGCGTCCTACGACTTCCTCGGACAGGTCAACTCCCAGCCCGGCACCATCGCAGTGCCGGCGAACAGCCCGTATCAGACTCTCGACGACCTCCTCGCCGCCGCACAGGCCGATCCGGGCGGCATCACCGTGTCGAACGCCGGACCCGGAAGCATCTGGGAAGCAGGCGCCGTCGAACTCGGCAGGGTCGCCGGTGTCGAGTTCACGGGAGTCCCCTTCGACGGCGGCGCACCCGCGGTCACCGCGGCCGTGGGCTCCCAGGTCGATGCCGTCGTCGCCGGGATCGGAGAGACGGCACCCGCTCATGCCGACGGGCGACTCCGCGTTCTCGCCGTCTTCACCGAGGAGCCCGCCCCCGCGCTGCCGGGAGTCCCCACCGCCACCGAGCTCGGTCAGGACGTGGTGATCGGCAGTTGGGCCGTCATCGCGGCGCCGACCGGCCTGCCCGACGGCGTGGCCACCCGCATCGAGGACGCCATCGAAAGCGCCTCCGCGACAGACGAGTACATCGATCTGATCGAGTCCGGCGGCAACCTGCCGCTGTACCGCTCCGCGGACGAGACCACCACCTTCGTCGGATCCGAGTCGGATCGATTCGCGGATCTGGCGGCACAGGAATGACGACGCACGACCTGACGGATTCGTCCGTGACGATCCCGGGCGACTCCTCCGAGGAGGACGTGCGGCACACGAGCCGCACCTACGAAGCGGTCATCGGCGTCGTCGTGGCCCTCGTCGGCGGCGCCCTGTTCGTCGCCGCACGGAACATCGATCTCGCCCGCGAGGGGCAGGCCTTCGGTCCGCGCTGGTGGCCCACCGCGCTCGCGATCTCGATGGTGATCGCAGGACTCGTCCTCGTCGTGCAGGCCTTCACGGGACGCATCGTCTCCGACGAGGCCGCGATGACCCGATCGGGCGGTGTCGCCCTCACCGCGACGCTGCTGGTCATCGTCGTCTACGGCACCGCCTGGCAGTACCTCGACTTCCGGGTCGTCACCGTGGTGCTGCTCGCCGCGCTCGTCGCGATCTTCGGCGGCCGAGGAATCAAGGCGCTCCTCGTGTTCCCGGTGGTCACCACGGCGGTTCTCTGGGTGATCTTCGGCATGCTCCTGCAGGTGCCGCTGTGAGCGCCGTCAGCGAGGGACTGAGCGCCCTCCTCGACCCCAGCATCGGGCTGTGCCTTCTCATCGGCATCCTGCTCGGCACACTCGTCGGTGCCGTGCCGGGCATCACCGCGGCGATGGCAGTCGCACTCGCGGCCGGCTTCACGCTCACTCTCGAACCGCTGCAGGGCCTCTCGGTCCTCCTGTCGATCTACGTCGCCGCCCAGTTCGGCGATCGGGTGCCGTCCATCCTCATCAACACGCCCGGCACCCCGGCGTCGATCGCCACCACCTTCGACGGGTTCCCGATGGCCAAGCAGGGGCGGGCCGGGATCGCACTGACGAGCTCGGCGCTCGTGTCCGCCATCGGATCCGTGGTGGGCATCTGCATCCTCGTCTTCGCCGCACAACCCATCGCGAGTGTGGCACTCCGGTTCGGGCCGGCCGAGATGTTCGCCCTCGTGGTGTTCGGCATGACGATGATGATCGGCGTCTCGGGTGGGCGCGTCGTGAAGGGTCTGTTCGCCGGCATCCTCGGCCTCGGACTCGGGGCCATCGGCCGCGATCCCATCACCGGCGACGGCCGCTTCACCTTCGGACTGAACGAACTGAGCTCCGGCATACCTTTCATCGCGGCGATCGTCGGCTTGTTCGGCATCGCCGAGGTGTTCAATCAGATGATCTGCCGCCGCCCCGGTCTACTCCCCGCACCGATCACACAGCTCGGAAAGTGGTGGCCGACCAAGGCGGAGCGCCGTGAGCTTCTCAAGCCGGCACTCATCGGATCCGGCGTCGGGTCGGTGGTCGGTGTGGTCCCCGCGGCGGGCGGCGACATCGCCGGAATCGTCTCGTGGGACCAGGCTCGGCGGGCGTCCAAGCATCCCGAGAAGTTCGGGAAGGGCTCACTCGAGGGCCTGGCGGCCGCGGACACCGCCAGCACGGCCACCATGGGCGGATCGGTCACCACCACACTGGCACTGGGTGTTCCAGGCGACGCGGTGATGGCGGTCATGATCGGGTCGATGGTCATCTGGGGCCTGCAGCCGGGCCCGGCCCTGTTCGTCGACTCCCCCGACCTGGTCTACAGCCTCGCGGCGATCATGCTGCTCGCGACGTTCGGTGCACTCGCTCTCGCACTCGTCCGGATGCGCGGCGTGGTGAAGCTGCTCGACCTCCCGCAGCAGTACCTGTGGGCCGTCATCATCACCTTCTGCATGGTCGGGACCTACGCGGTGCAGAACAGCGCATTCGACGTCGGACTCATGCTCGTCTTCGGGCTACTCGGACTGGTGTTGCGACGCAACGGTTTTCCGGCAGGTCCGCTCGTCCTGGGCTTGATCCTGGGTCCGCTGGCCGAGAGCAACATCCGTCGGGCGTTCCTCATCGACGGCGCCGCGAGCATCTACACCAGCGGTATCGCCGTCGGTCTGCTCATGCTGAGCGCGCTGGCCGTCGTCGGCCCGTACCTGCGTGCCGGCCTGAAGAAGAGTCGCACCCGCGCCCCGAAGGAGAGCGTCGATGCCTGAGTTCCTCTGCATCGGAGAGACGATGACGCTCGTCGCACCGGTCGACGCCACCCCACTCCACACGGCGGATCTGTTCACCCTGCACATGGGCGGGGCCGAATCGACCGTCGCTCTCTACCTGGCCGAACTGGGACACGAGGTGTCGTGGGCCAGCGCGGTGGGTGCCGACCCGCTCGGCCGTCGCATCGTCGACGCCATCGCGTCCCACGGCGTCGACACCTCCCACGTCACCGTCCGCGAGGACGCGCCCACCGGCGTGTACTTCAAGGACCCGGACGACGGTGTCACCACCGTCCACTACTACCGGCGGGGCTCTGCTGCGTCGCGCATGTCCCCGGCGACTCTGGACGGACTGCCGTTGCATCGGACCGACGTCGTCCACACGTCCGGTATCACCGCGGGGCTGTCGCCGACGTGTGCGGCAATGACGGATCGACTGTTCGACCTCTGCGCCGGCACGTCGACGATCCTGTCGTTCGACGTGAACTACCGGCCCGGCGTCTGGTCGCGTGAGCGGGCCGCGCCGATCCTGCTCGATCTGGCCCGACGCGCCGACATCGTCTTCGTCGGCCGCGACGAGGCTGCCGACCTGTGGGGCACCGAGGACGCCCGGTCGATCGCCTCCCTCGTCGGAACGTCGGGAACGGTGGTGATCAAGGACAGCGACGTCGGTGCCACGGAGTTCACCCTGTCGGGCGACGTCTTCGTACCGGCGCACACCGTCGAGGTGGTCGAGGTGGTCGGGGCCGGTGACGCGTTCGCGGCGGGATACCTGTCCGGACTGCGTGCAGGCAAGGACGCACACGGCAGGCTGTCCATGGGGCACGATCTCGCCTCGAGAGCGTTGTCGAGCACCACCGACTTCGTCCCCGCAGCAGCGCTCGATGCCTGACGGCACGAGCCCCACAGTCGAAGGAGCGTGAACGATGTCGCAGAGCGTGGAACGAGCGGTCGAGATCCTGGAGTTCGTCGCCGTCCAGCCGCGGACCCAGAGCGAGGTCGCGGCGCATCTCGACATCCACCGGTCGACGGCACTGCGGGTGCTGCAGACCCTCACCGACCACGGCCTGACCCGCAAGCGGGCCGACGGGAAGTACGGCGTCGGGTACCGCATCGCCGGGCTGGCTCACGCTGCGCGTGACCAGTTCGACCTCGCGAACACCGCTCGCCCGTATCTGGTCGGACTGGGTGAACAATGCTCGCACACAGTGCATCTCGCTCAGTTGGACGGCGGCCGCATCATCTACGTCGACAAGATCGAACAACCCGGCATGATCAAGCTGTTCTCCCAGATCGGCGCTCCCGTGTGCCTTCACACGGCCGGCGTCAGCAAGGCGGTACTGGCATTCCAGGACCCCGAGGTGGTCGATGCCGTGCTCGACGGCGCGGACTTCTCGCGACACACGGCCACCACCATCACCTCGCGGCAGCAGTTCGACGAGGAACTGCGAGTCGTCGCCGAGCGCGGCTGGTCGGTGGACGACGCCGAGTACGAGGACTACGTCAACTGTGTGGCGATGCCCGTGCGAGACGCGAGTGATCGCGTCGTCGCGGCGGTGTCCATCACCTCGCTGAAGGGGCGCGCGGACCTCGCCGCCCTGCAGAAACTGCTGCCCGACCTCCGGGCAGTCACCGACAACGTGTCGAAGGAGCTCGGATGGAGACCGTGAACGACTGGTTCGACGACGCGTTCTCGTCGCGACCCGTGATGGCCATTCTGCGGGGGTTCTCCCCCGCGCGGTCGGTCGCGCTCGCCCAGCGCGGCTGGGACGCCGGCATCACCTGCATCGAGGTGCCGGTGCAGTCCGCCGCCGCGGTGGACGCCCTGGCCGCGGTGGTGAGTGCGGGAGCCGAGCGCGGCATGACCGTCGGGGCGGGGACGGTGGTCACTCCCGACCTCGTGCGGACGGCACAGCAGGCGGGTGCCGCCTTCACGGTGGCTCCCGGCTTCGACCCCGCCGTCGCGCGGGCGAGCATCGACGCCGGTATGCCGCACCTTCCCGGTGTCGCCACCGGGACCGACGTCCAGGCAGCGGCCGCGTTCGGGCTCGGATGGGTCAAAGCGTTTCCCGCATCCGTCCTGGGCGCCGGCTGGTTCGCCGCGATGAAGGGCCCCTTCCCCGCGATGCGCTTCGTCGCGACGGGCGGCATGAACGCCCGCAACGCCCCCGACTATCTCGCCGCCGGCGCCGACGTCGTCGCCGTCGGGTCCGCCCTCGAGGACGACACCCAGATCGCCCTTCTGAAAGACCTCTCCCTCACCCGATAGGAGCCCTCCTTCATGCCCTCCCTGCTCCGTGACGCCTACACCCCGGCGTCGACCCGCTACGACTCGATGGCCTACCGGCCCGTCGGGACCTCGGGCCTCCTGCTGCCTGCCGTGTCACTCGGTATGTGGCACAACTTCGGCGACGACACGCCACTGCAAAAACAGCGCGAGATCATCCGCAGCGCATTCGATCTGGGCATCACCCACTTCGACCTCGCGAACGGCTACGGCCCGCCGATGGGCTCCGCGGAGAAGAACGTCGGCCGCATCCTGGCCGAGGACTTCGCGACACTCCGCGATGAGATCGTCGTCTCCACGAAAGCGGGATACGACTTCTTCCCCGGACCGTACGGCCGCGGCGGTGGTGCGAAGTACCTGCTGGGCAGCCTCGACCACTCGCTGACCAGTCTGCGGCTCGACTACGTCGACATCTTCTACAGCCACCGGTTCGATCCGAACACCCCGCTCGAGGAGACGGCCCGTGCACTCGACACCGCGGTGCGCTCGGGCAAGGCACGGTACGCGGGCATCTCGTCCTACTCCGCGGAGCGGACCGTCGAGATGGCAGCTCTTCTCCGGGATCTCGGCACGCCGCTGGCCATCCATCAGCCGTCGTACTCGTTGCTCAATCGCTGGGTGGAGCAGGGAGTTCCGTCACTTCTGGACGTGCTGGACGCGGAGGGCATCGGCTGCATCGCGTTCTCTGCCCTGGCGCAGGGTCTGCTGACGACCAAGTATCTCGACGGCATCCCCGAGGGATCCCGCGCGACTCAGGGCAAGACCCTGCGTGACGGCATGCTGTCGGAGGAGAACCTCGGCAACGTCGCGGCACTGAACGGCATCGCCGAGCGGCGCGGACAGTCGCTGGCGCACATGGCGCTGGCCTGGGTGCTGCGTCGCCGACAGGTCTCCTCGGTGCTCGTCGGTGCGTCCCGGCCGTCGCAGATCGCGGACAGCGTCGCAGCCCTCGACAGCCCGCCCTTCAGCGATCAGGATCTCGCCGACATCGACGAGTACGCCGTCGACGGCGGTCTGAACATCTGGCTCGCCTCGTCTACCGCATGAGCACCCCGGAACTCGCCGCGGTGATCGCCGACGAGACCGCGGTCAGCTTCGCCTCGTTCGACCTGGACGACGCCTGGGCTCTCGGTTGCCGGATGCGCGAGGCCGCGGCGACGCGTCGGCTCCCCCTCGTCATCGGCGTCGTGCACGGCCACCAGCGGGCGTTCCACACAGCTCTGCCGGGGTCGTATCCGGAGAGCGACGACTGGTTGACCCGCAAGACCAACACCGCCACGAGGTACGGGCGGAGCTCGCTGGGCGTGCTCGAGTTCTTCACCGCCACCGGCCGCGACTTCGATTCGCAGTCGCGCCTGCCCGCCGAGAGGCACGCCGCCGCGGGTGGAGTGCTGCCGCTGCGGGTGGACGGCGTCGGAGTCGTCGGGTACGCGGGCGTCTCGGGTCTACCGCACCGCGACGATCACGCGTTCGTCGTGGAGCAGCTGCGGGAGTACGCACTGAGCCGATGAGCGCTCGCGCACACAGGTTCCCGCGCCGCACACCCTCGTCCGCCGGATAGAAGGGGTGTGCACATCACGGAACCCGTGCACCCCACGCACGAGAGAGCGGACGCACCCGAATCGGGTGCGTCCGCTCTGTCGTCGTCGAACTAGTTGTGCGAGGCGTCGAATCGCGAGTGCACGTCCGGCACGTGGACGTCACCGAGAACGCGAGCGATCTGGTCCTCGCTGAGACCCAACCGGCGCAGTCGTTCGCACACGGCGTCGAAGCTCAGCATCTTGGAGTCGAGTTCCTGCTGGAGCTCGGCGACCTCGGCGCGCAGCACCTCGGCCTCCTCGAGTGCGTCGAGGGTCTCCGCGGGCTTGGGCAGCAGCAGCGACAGCAGCCGGTCGCGGGCATCGGTGCTCAGTCCGTCGAACGGTGCGGAGCCCTCCGCGGCCTCGTGCTTGCCGACGGGAGCGGTCACCGGTGCGATCTCGGTGGTGTCCGCGGTGTCGGTGCGAGCCTCGTCCTTCTGCATGTCCACGGCGGTCTCGCCCTGCACGTCCGAGTCCTCGACGGGCACGGCCTGCTCACCCTGAGGCTTCAGGTCGATCGTGGTGCGCAGCGGGCGGTTCGGGATGAACAGCACCGCGAGCACGGTGACCAGTGCAACGAACCCGGCGATCAGGAAGATGCGTCCGGTGGCGTCACCGTAGGCGGTACGGATGACCGCGGCGATCGGGTCGGGCAGCGATCCGATGTCCAGGGTGCCGCCGCCGTTGGAGCCGGCTGGGACACCGAGGGCGGCGAGTCCGGAGGCCGAGTTGTCGGCGACGCGGGTGGCGAGGACCGATCCCAGAACCGAGACGCCGATGGCGCCACCGAACGTCCGGAAGAACGCGACGGTGGACGATGCCGCACCGATGTTCTGCACGCTCACGGTGTTCTGCACGGCCAGCACCAGGTTCTGCATCAGCATGCCGGTACCGAGGCCGACGATGGCGATGAAGACGCCCACGAGCCACAGGTTGGTGGCGTGATCGAGAGTTCCGAGCAGTCCGAAGCCGATGACCAGCAGGAAGGAACCGGTGACGATGAAGGGCTTCCACTTGCCGAAGCGGGAGATCAGCTGACCCGAGCCGACCGACGAGACGAGCATGCCGGCGACGAGCGGGATGGAGAGCAGACCTGCCGCGGTGGGCGAGTAGCCACGAGCGGTCTGGAAGTACTGACCCAGGAAGGTGGTGGCGCCGAACAGGCCGACACCCACGGCGACGGAGGCGATGATGGCGAGTCCGGTGGTGCGCTCGGTGACGATCTTGAGCGGGATGATCGGGCTCTTGACCTTCGCCTCGACGAGGACGGTGAGGATCAGCAGAGCGACACCGCCGCCGACGTACATCGCGGTCTCACGGGAGATCCAGTCGTAGTACCCGGCCTTGCCGGCGAACGAGACCCAGATGAGCAGCACGGACACACCGGCGGTGAGGAGAAGCGCGCCGAGCCAGTCGATGGAGACGTCGTCCTTGCGCTCGGTGGTGATGTGCAGCGTGCGCTGCAGCAGCAGCAGAGCGATGACGGCGAGCGGGATGCAGACGAAGAAGCACCAGCGCCACCCGAGGGGGCTGTCGACGATGACGCCGCCGAGGATCGGGCCGCCGGACATCGAGACGGCCATGACGGCGCCCATGTAGCCGGAGTAGCGACCGCGCTCACGAGGAGACACGATGCTGCCGATGATGGCGACGACGAGTGCGGTCAGACCACCCATGCCGATGCCCTGCACCACGCGAGCGGCGAGCAGGATCGGCACGTTGTGCGCGAGGCCGGCCATGACGGAGCCGATGACGAAGATGACGAGTGAGCTCTGGACCAGCAGCTTCTTGTTGAAGAGGTCGGCGAGCTTGCCCCAGATCGGCGTCGAGGCCGCGTTGGCGAGCAGTGCCGTCGTGATGACCCATGCGTACGCGGTCTGCGAGCCCTTCAGGTCGCCGATGATGGTGGGCAGGGCGGTCGAGACGATGGTCGTGCTGAGCAGGGCGGTGAAGAGCCCGGCGAGCAGACCGATCAGGGCCTCGAGGATCTGCCGGTGCGTCATCGGGGTCGAGTCCGCGGCGGCCTCGGCGGGAGCCGAGAGCTGATCGGTGTCACTCACCCGGGAGGGCGGAGTGTCGTGTGTGACGGTCATGTCTGTGGTTCTTCCTATTCTCAGTTATGCGAGAGGATGCGCTGGCCGGAGTGCCGGGCCTGCGCCTCGTCGGTGAAGGTGGACGTGAGTCGACGGATGGAGTCGAGGGCGGCATTCGCCTGGTCCTCGTCCCAGTCCCCCAACATGCGGGACAACCGTGCGACTCGGTGCTCCTTGATGCGGTCCAAGCAGGCGAGTCCGGCGTCGGACACCCGAACCCGGGTGGCACGTCCGTCGTCGGGATCGGGAGTACGCACGACGTGGCCGGCGTCCACCAGCTCGGCGAGCTGACGGCTGAGCACGGACTGGCTGGTGCACATGGCGTTCGCCAGTTCGGACTGTCGGCACTCGCCGTGGGTGGCGAGCGTTCCCAGTACGCCGACCAGGGCGGCCGGCAACTCGGTGCGGTCGTCCCCCGTCGACACGGCCACGCGCAGTGCGCGGCCGAAGCGGAAGACTTCTTCCATCAGCAGCTCTGCTGTCTCGGTGTGGACGGCCACGGCGATCTCTCCTCGAACTCGTTTACTTGCTGTCTGCAACTATATAGATAGATACCTGAGGTAAACAACTATTAATGTGTCTCTCTTCCCGAGCCGTGGGGCGTGGCCCGGACCAGCAGTCGTCGCCGCCTCCTGTGAGTCCTCCAGAAGACGGCGAGCCCGACCGAACGGGCAATTCCCGCGGATAGGTTTCGTCCTGTGGGAGACGACCGGAACGAGGGGGCGGTCGTGTCCCCCGAACCGGACGGCGGCCCCGCCCGGGTTCCGCTGACGGGTGCGCAACGGCCGTTCTGGCTGGCCCAGCGCCTCGATCCCGACGCGGCCCTCACCGTCGCCCTGTACGTCGACATCTCCGCTCCGGTCGGCTCCGGTGTCGACCTCGTTCGGTTGGAACGGGCGATGTACGCCGCGGGCACCGAGTCCGGCCTGCGGCAGACGCGCCTCGCGCAGGGAGAGGACGACGAGCCGTGTCTGATCCACGTCGAGGACGCCGTCATGAACCTCGACGTGCTCGACCTGCGCGGCGACGCCGACCCCGAGGCGTCCGCTCAGGCGTGGATGCGCGCCGAGTTCCGGGAGCCCGTCGATCTCCACGGAACCGTGCTGGTTCGATGCGTGTTCCTCCGACTCGACGATCACCGCACGTTCCTGTATCTGCGGGCCCACCACGTGGTGCTCGACGGTCAGGGCGCCTTCACCCTCCTCGGACGTATCGCCGGCCACTACTCGGGGACGTCGGCTCCGGGACCGGCGCCGACGCCCGACACCGCCGCCCGCATCCACGATGCGGAGGTCGCCTACGCCGCGTCACGTCGCCACGACGCCGACCTCGAGCACTGGCGCGAGCACCTCGCCGACGTCGGCGGCCCCACGGCCCTGTCGGCGGCACCACCGAGCGCACCCCGGCAACCCGTCGCGACGCGCCTGCCGTGGACCCAGCCGAGGGGAACCGGAGCCGACCCACTCGCCGTCGTCGCCGCTCTCGCCGTGCATCAGTCGCGGGTGCTCGACACCGACGACGTGGTCCTCGGATTCCCCGTCACCGGACGCACCACCGCCGCTCTGCGGGCGACGGCCGGGATGATGGCCAATCTGGTGCCGCTGCGGCTGACGGTCGACTCGACCACGGCGGTGCGAGAACTGCTCGTACAGGTACGGCGGGAGATCACCGGGGCGCTTCGGCACCAACGCTTCCGGGACTGGGATCAGCTTCTGGCACCGGAGGTGCGGCCGTTCGGCGTCTCCTTCGGCCCCGTCGTGAACATCATGCCGTTCGTCGCCCCGTTGCAGTTCGACGACATCTCGGCTCCCGTCGGGATCCTGTCGTCGGGGCCCGTCCACGACACCGCGATCAACATCTACACCGGCGACACACTGACGCTGGACATCCAGTGGAACCCGGAGCGCTACGACGCCTTCGACATCGACCGGCACGGCGTGCGGCTGACGCGACTCCTCGGCGGCATCGTCGCGGCGGACGACCACACCACCGTGGGCGATCTCGCGTTCCTGGACGACGGCGAGGCGGCCGATCTGCTCGACCGGTCGGGCGGGCCGGCACCGACGGCGACGACGCTGGGCGACCTCATGGCGGCGGTCGTGCGCAGCGACCCGGCGGCGCCGGCCGTGCGCGGCGGAACGGCCACGCTCACGTACGGCGAACTCGACGACGCCTCCGGGCGCCTCGCCCGCACTCTCCGCGATGCGGGGGCGACTCCGGGAACCGTGGTGGCGCTGGCACTTCCGCGGTCCGTCGACCAGGTGATCGCGCTCTGGGCCGTCGTGCGCACCGGTGCCGCGTTCCTCCCGGTCGACCCCGCGGACCCCGTCGAGCGGCTCGCCGCCGTGCTGGCCGAATCCGGGGTGACCCTCGTCGTCACGACGGATCGACATCCCGTCGATCTGCCGAGCGGAACGACCCGGGTGGCCGTCACGGACGTCGCACCGGAGCCGCTGACGAGGGAGCGGCCGGCGATCACCGAGCTCGCCTACGTCATGTACACCTCCGGCTCCACCGGCCGCCCGAAGGGCGTCGCGATCACCCACGCCGGACTGCACGGTGTCGTGGCCGGCCACCGCGCACGCGGTCCGGAGACACGGGTTCCGGAGATGGGGGGCTTTCGCGTCCTCGCCGTCGCGGCTCCGACCTTCGACGCGTCGATCTCGGAACACCTTCTCGCCCTCGCACTGTCCGGCTGCCTCGTCGTCGCCGATTCCGACGCGTACTCCGGTGCACCTCTGCAGGATCTGCTGCGACGAGAATCGATCACCCACGCGATCCTGACTCCGCGGGTGCTCGAGACACTGTCCCCGACCGAAGCTCCGTCGCTGCGCCAGGTCCTCAGCGTCGGCGACGTGTGCTCGACCGCGCTGGCGTCCCGGTGGTCGACGTCACCGGACCTCCTGCTGCACAACGACTACGGACCCACCGAGACCACGGTGTGGGCCACCGGGACCGCGCCGCTGACGGAGTCCGGAACCGTCACCATCGGGCGTCCCCTGCCCGGAGTGCGCGCCGTGGTGCTCGACTCCCGCCTGCGCCCCGTCCCGGTCGGAGTTCCGGGTGAGCTGCACCTCGCCGGAGCCGGCCTGGCCCGCGGGTACGTCGGACGGTCGGCGGAGACCGCGGCGCGCTTCGTGGCCGGGGTCGACGGAACGCGGCTGTACCGCACGGGTGACCGCGCACGGTGGACGTCGTCCGGTGACCTGGAGTATCTGGGGCGCACAGACAGTCAGGTCAAGGTACGAGGACGCCGCGTCGAACCCGGCGAGATCGACACGGCCCTCGTCGCGGTTCCCGGTGTGACGCAGGCCGTCACAGTGGTCCGCCGTGACGGCGACAGCGAGCAGCTGGTCTCGTACGTGACCGGTGACGCCGACCCCGCGGACGTTCTCGCCGCCGTCGTCCGGACGCTGCCGAGCCACCTCGTCCCGGTGCACGTGGTGCCGCTGGACGCGCTCCCACTGACCGCCTCCGGCAAGGTGGACGTCCGCGCACTCCCCGAGCCGGAGCGCCGGACCACGACCCGCCGTGAACCCGCCTCCGACGTCGAGCGGCGGCTGCTCGACGCGGTGTCACACGTGCTGTCCCGCAACGATGTCGGTGTCGACGACGACTTCTTCGCGCTCGGCGGTGACAGCATCCTCTCGATCCGACTGGTCACCGTCGCGGCGGCGTCGGGCGTGCGGATCAGCGCTCGTGACGTCGTGGAACAACGCAGTGCCGCCGGGCTCGCGCGTGTGGCGGACACGGTCGGCACCGTCGACGAGCCACCCGGCAGCGGCATCGGCCGCGTCGACCCGACACCCATCGTGCGCCACCTGCTGGAGCGCGGCGGAACACCGGATCGGTTCGCTCAGACCCTCACGCTCTCGCTCCCGGTCGGCATCGACCGCGCATCCCTGGTGTCCACGATCGAGGCCGTGGTCGCGCACCACGACATGCTGCGCTCCGTGCTCGTCCGCGACGCGGACGGCGTACACCTCGAGGTGCGCCCGCGGGATGTCGTCCGGGTCGACGGACTGCTGCGCCGCGGCGCCGATCTCGCGGTGGAGGACATCGTAGCGACACTCGATCCCGAGAAGGGCGTGATGCTCGGGCTCGGCTGGAACGACCTCGGCGAGCACACGGCGGGACGCCTCGTGATCGCGGCGCACCACCTGGTGGTGGACGTGGTGTCGTGGGGCGTCCTCGTCGCCGATCTCGTCGCGGCGTGGGCCGCGGTGCGCGACGGGGTCGCACCGACTCTCGCCCCCGTCCGCACGTCGATGCGGCGCTGGTCGTCCGGTCTCGCAGCGCACGACGCGAGCGCGCGGCTGCCGTACTGGACCGGCGTTCTGGACGGCCCCGATCCCGTTCTCGGACAACGACTCCTCGACCCCGTCGTCGATCGGGTACGGGACACGACGGTCCGGGACGTCGCCTTTCCAGCAGAGATCGCCGACGCACTACTGGTCCGCGCGCCCACCCTGTTCCACGCCGGACCGACCGACGCCCTCCTCGCCGCGCTCGCCCTCGCGCTGGCCGCGTGGCGACAGGACGACGCACCGACCAGGCTCGTCCAACTCGAGGGACACGGACGGGAGGACGACCTGGTTCCCGGCGCCGACACCGGGCGCACCGTCGGCTGGTTCACCACGGTGTTCCCCGTACGACTGGACCTCACGGGTCTCGACATCGCCGCGGCGCTGCGCGGCGGACCTGCTGCGGGCGAGGCGATTCTGCGGGTCAAGGAGCACCTCGCACGAGTTCCCGACCACGGCGCGAGCTACGGGCTGCTGCGACACGGGGCAGACGACGACGCGCGCGACGCCCTGCGCTGGACACCGCAGATCTCGTTCGCGCACCTCGGCAGGATGACGACGACGGACACCGGTGACTGGCTCCCGGTTCCCGGCATCTCCCCGCTGTCGGGACCACGGCCCGAGGACCTGGGCGCGGCCGCCGTGCTCGAGATCGACACCGTCGTCCTCGGGGACACCCTGATCGCACGACTGAGCACGCTCGACGCGGTCCTGGCGGACGCGGACGTCGAGGCCTTCGTCTCGCTGTGGGTCGAGGCGGCGACGGCCGTCGCACGGCACGTCGACACCCCCGGCGCCGGCGGGCGGTCACCGTCGGACTTCCCGCTGGTCGATGCGACACCATTCGATGTCGACGGGTGGACCGGGCGTCATCCCACGCTGATCGACGTCCTGCCCACCGCGCCACTGCAGGCGGGCCTGCTGGTGCATGCCCGCCTCGCCGCCGGGAGCGTCGATCCCTATGTGGTGCAGACGATCGTGCACCTCGGTGGAGCGCTCGATGCCGACCGTCTGCGGCGGGCCGCGTACTCGCTGGTGGACCGTCACGACGCGCTGCGGGTCGCCTTCGACACCACCGTCGACGGGACGGACGTCCAGGTGATCGCGGCATCCGTCACGGTGCCGTGGACGGAGGTGGACGTCCGGGCCGATCCCGACCCTGCCGCCGTGCTCGACGCCTTCCTCGCGCACGATCGCGGCGTCGCCGTCGACGTGGCCGCCGCACCGCTGCTGCGCGTCGCTCTGCTGCACACCGGGGACGAGCGGCACACCCTGGTGCTCACCCATCACCATCTGCTCCTCGACGGCTGGTCCCTGCCGATCGTCCTCGCCGACCTCCTGGCCGACTACGCCGGCGAGGAACCCCGGCCCGCGCCGCCTCCACTCCGCGGCTTCCTGCAGTGGGTGAGGGAACGCGACACCACGGCCTCGCTCGCGGCATGGTCGGAGGCCCTGACCGGATCGACCGAGGCGACGCTGCTCGCTCCCGCGCACGGTTCCGGAACCGACGAGGCACCAGGACAGCGCATCGCGACGCTGAGCACCGAGCGCACCGCCGAACTCCTGGCGCGCGCCGGCGCCGCGGGGGTCACGGTCAACACCCTCGTGCAACTCGCGTGGGCACTCGTACTGGGCTCCGCGGTGGGCCGTACCGACGTCGTCTTCGGAGCCACCGTCTCGGGCCGACCGGCCGAGCTGGACGGTTCCGCATCCATGGTGGGGCTCCTCATCTCCACCGTTCCGGTTCGCGTGCGGCTCGATCGCACAGCGACGGTGCGGGAGTCGGCTCAGCGACTGCAGCGTGAGCAGGCCGCGCTGCTCGATCATCATCACCTCGCTCCGTCCGCCATCGAGGCGGAGGTCGGGCCGGGCGCCGGATTCGACACGTCGCTCGCCTTCGAGTCGTATCCACTGGATCGCACCGCTCTGACCGCGGCGGCGCGTGACCTCTCCGTTCTCGGCGTCGAGGCACGGGACGCGACGCACTACCCGCTGTCCCTGGCGGTCGAACCGGGAGAGAGCTTCGTCGTGCGCGCGACGCACCGCCGCGACGTCCTCGACACCGACGCCGTGGACCGACTGCTGGACCGACTCCTGCGGGTGCTCGAGGCACTCGACCCCTCGCGTGTGCTCGCCGAGATCGACCTGCTCGGGGTCACGGAGCGCACCCTCGTCACCGAGACGTGGAACTCCACCCGGCACCCCCTCGTCCCCACCACACTCCTGGACGCCGTGCCGGCTCTGGTTCCGTCCCGTGTGGCCTTCACTCACGGCGATCGACACGTCACCCGAGCCGAGTTCTCCGCTCGCGTGCACCGCCTCGCCCGGTACCTCATCAGCCGCGGCGCCGGACCGGAGACGGCCGTCGCGGTGGCGCTCGAGCGGTCGATCGATCTGCTCGTCGCCGTGCACGCCGTCGTGGCCACCGGCGCACACTACGTCCCGCTCGATCCCGGCCATCCCGCGGAGAGGCTCCGACACGCAGTGACCATGTCGGGTGCGCGGCTCGGTATCGGGAGTGCGGCAACGCTTCCCGAGGACGTCGAGTGGATCACGATCAGCGATGCGCCCCTCGGGTCCTTCTCCGACACACCCCTCACCGACGACGATCGCCTCGCACCCCTGCGCCCGGACCACCTCGCCTACGTGCTCTTCACGTCCGGCTCCACCGGGCAGCCCAAGGGTGTCGGGGTGTCGCACGCCGCGATCGTGAACCAACTGCGCTGGCGCGCCGAGTTCGTCGGTGTCACCGCGGACGACGTCGTGCTCCACAAGACACCCGCCACCTTCGACGTCTCGGTGTGGGAGCTGTTCCTGCCGTGGCAGATCGGTGCCCGGGTCGTCGTCGCGGATCCGGACGACCACCGCGACGCCGATCTGCTGGTGGAACTGATCGCACGGCACCGCGTCACCGTGGTGCACGCCGTCCCGTCGACGCTGGCGCTCATGGCGGACGCACCGGGCCTCGCCGCCTGCACGTCGCTGCGCACGATCCTCTCGTCGGGCGAGGCGCTGCCCGCGGGGGTCGCCGCCGCCGTCCGCGCCGTGCTCCCCGTACGAGTGGTGAACCTGTACGGGCCGACCGAAGCGGCGGTGGACGTCACCGCCCACGTCGTGACCGACGCCGACACGACGAACGTCCCCCTCGGGCGGCCGGTGTGGAACACGACGACCCTCGTGCTGGACGACGCCCTGCGCCCCGTTCCCGTCGACGTCCCCGGCGAGCTGTATCTCGGTGGTGCGCAACTCGCCCGCGGCTACGCGCATCGCAGCGCGCTGACCGCGGAGCGGTTCGTCGCCGGACCGGACGGATCTCGTCTCTACCGGACCGGCGATCGCGTCCGCTGGTCCGCCGCCGGCGACCTGCACTTCCTCGGCCGGAGCGACGACCAGCTGTCCGTGCGCGGCGTGCGCGTCGAGCCGGCGGAGATCGAGGCCGTGCTGACGCGGTCGGGCCTGATCGACCGCGCGGTGTTAACGGTCGTCGGAGACCGACTGGTCGCGTACGTCGTTCCGACACGGGGCCGTTCAGCCGTCACGGAGGCGTTGCTGCAGTCGCTGCGCTCGTCGCTTCCGCGCCATCTGGTTCCCGACGACATCGTGGAGATCGAGACCATTCCCCTCACCGCGTCGGGCAAGGTCGACAAGCGTGCGCTGCCCGCACCCGCGCGCCGCGGCCGGGTCCACCGCACTCCCTTCACACCGACCCAGCGTGTCGTCGCGGACATCGTGGAGGCCGTCCTGCAGACGTCCGCTCCGGTGGGTGCCGACGACGACGTCTTCGCGCTCGGCGCCACCTCCCTCAGCGCGGCGCGGGTCGTCGCGCGCATCCGGTCGGCGACCGGACGCGACCTGACGCTCCGCACGCTCTTCGATGTCTCGACCATCGCGGGGCTGGCTGCCGCCGTCGATGCGGGAGACGCGTACACCGACCACGGGTTCCACGCTGCGCGTCCCGACCGCATCCCGCTCACGCACGCCCAACACCGGATGTGGTTCCTCGACCGGTACGAACCGGGGTCCTACGTCATGCCGCTGGCGTTGCGCGTCCTCGGCGACCTGGATCTCGGCGCGCTGTCGTCCGCGATCGGTCACGTCATGACTCGCCACGAGATCCTCCGTACCGTCTACGCCGATGCGGACGGTGTCGTGCACCAGGTCGTGCTGCCGCCCCCGGCGCCGACCACCCTCACGGTCACCGCCGTCACACCCGACGCACTGGTGGAGCGACTGTCGGATGCCCGGACCACGCGGTTCGACCTGGCCACCGAACCACCCCTGCGGGCCGAGGTGCTGCGCCTCGCCGACGACGAGCACGTCCTGCTGCTGACCGTGCACCACATCGCCGCGGACGGTCTGTCTCTCGCCCCTCTCACGCGAGACCTGCGGTCGGCGTACCAGTCCCATCGCTCCGGACGAGTACCGGCACAGTCGCCACTGTCGGTGCAGTACGCCGACGTCGCTGTGCGGCAGACGGAACTGGGCGTCGACTCCGACGCGGCGGCGTGGTGGAAGTGCCGTCTCTCCGGACTGCCCGACGTCCTCGACATGCCGCTCGACCGACCGCGCCCGGAGCGGCGCGGCCGGGCGAGTGCCGCGGTGCGCCTCGATCTCGACGACGCGACCGTGGCCGCACTGAGCGAGCTCGCCGTCGCTCACCGGGCCACGGTGTTCATGGTCGTGCACACCTCCCTCGCCGTCGCCCTCGCGCGCTGGACCGGGTCGACGGACATCGCGGTGGGATCACCGATCTCGGGTCGACCGGATCCTGCGCTCGACGACCTCGTCGGCCTGTTCGTCGACACCGTCGTGCTGCGCACCCGCGTGGATCCGTCGGAGTCGTTCGCCGAGCTGCTCTCCCGCACCCGAGACGAGACGGTGGACGCCTTCGCGCACGCGCACGTCCCGTTCGACCACGTGGTCGACACCCTCGGTGCGGCTCGCACGTCGGCGCATCACCCGGTCTTCCAAGTCGTGCTGGCCTTCCAGGACGTGGATCCGCTCCAGGGCAGTCCCGACATCGAGGTGCTCGACGTCGGGCCGGCACCCGCGACCTTCGACCTCACCGTCGACGTCCGCCCCGCCGGCGCCGGCCTCGCGGTCGTCCTCACCTACGCGTGCGACCTGTTCGATCACACGACCGCGGAATGCCTCTCGTCCGTCCTCGAGCACGTGCTGCGCGCGGCGGCCCCGGGTTCCGAGATCGCAGTGGGCGACATCGCGATCCGCGGAGCGGACGAGCCCGACACGTGGACGCATCCCGACGCCCGCACGACCCCGACGACGCTCCCCGCCCTGCTCGACGCCCACGCGGACGGCTCCGCGGTCGCGGTGATCGAGGGCGACACCGTTCTCACGCGGGACGAGTGGGCACGAGCGTCGAACCGGTGGGCGCGCCGTCTGATCGCGCTCGGTGCCGGTCCCGAGACCGTCGTCGCGGTCGCCGTCGCCAGGTCGGCGCGGTACCTCGTTCTCGTCGCGGCGATCAGCCGTGCGGGAGCTGCGTTCCTCCCGATCGATCCCGAGCAGCCGAGGGCTCGGCTCGCGGACATCCTGACCGAGGCGGCGCCCACGCTGGTGCTCACGGACACGGCGGCACCGTTCCCGACAGACGTCGTCCGGATCACGGTCGACGATCCCGCCACACTCGCCGCGGTCGCGGCGCTGTCGGACGCAGCGATCACCGATCGCGACCGTCGCTCGACTCTGCGACCCGACCACCTCGCCTACGTCCTCTACACCTCGGGATCCACCGGACGGCCCAAGGGCGTCGCCGTCACGCACCGCGGACTCCACAACGCCGTCCAGGACCAACGGGCCCGGCACGCACCGGCATCCGATGCCCGGGTGCTCGCTGTGTCGTCGACGACGTTCGATGCGTCCGTCGGCGAACTGGTCATCGCACTCG
Source organism: Rhodococcus sp. UNC23MFCrub1.1 (assembly GCF_000686025.1). GTDB lineage: Bacteria > Actinomycetota > Actinomycetes > Mycobacteriales > Mycobacteriaceae > Rhodococcoides. The sequence continues at coordinate 267,618 of NZ_JMLQ01000002.1, read as the reverse complement.
CACTGGACGCCGCACTCGTCGTCGCCCCTCCCGAGGTCTACGCCGGTGTCGAACTCCGCGACCTGATGCGGCGGCACCGCGTCACCCACACGCTGATGACACCCCGCGCGCTGGACGCGACACCCGATCCCGGCGGTGACCTGTGCGTGGTCATGAGCGCCGGCGAGGCGTGCCCGCCGAGTCTCGTCGACACGTGGGCACCCGGCCGGACGATGACCAACGTCTACGGACCCACCGAGGCGACCATCTGGTCGACGACGGCACTCCTGGCCGCCGGGGATCCCGTGACCGTCGGGTCCCCGACTCTCGGCGTCGAGGTCTCGCTTCGCGACGTCCGCCTGCACGCGGTTCCGGACGGCGTGGTCGGTGAGCTGTACGTCGCAGGCGACCATCTCGCACGCGGGTACCTCGGTAGGCCGGGACTCACCGCGTCCCGCTTCGTCGCGGCTCCCGACGGACAGCGGACGTACCGTACCGGAGACCTGATGCGCCGCAACGCCGTCGGCGACCTGCTGTACCTCGGACGGTCCGATCACCAGATCACGGTGCGCGGCCTGCGGATCGAGCTCGGGGACGTCGAGACCGCGCTCGTCGGCGCCGCGGGCGTCGGCGCCGCCGCGGCCGGGGTGATCGACGAGCGTCTCGTCGGCTACGTGGTCGCTGCCGACGGGCACAGCATCGACGCGGCAGAGGTGTCGGCCGCAGCCGCGGCGGCACTGCCGCGGTACCTGGTTCCCGCCGCGGTGGTCGTGATGGACGCACTGCCGATGACGACGTCGGGCAAACTCGACCGCGCGCGGCTGCCCCGCCCGCCCCTCGACACGGCCGAGTTCCGCGCTCCGTCCACCGCCGGGCAGGTCGCCGTCGCGGCCGTCTTCGCGACGGTCCTGGAACTCGCGGACCCCGTCGGGCTCGACGACGACTTCTTCGCGCTCGGTGGCCACTCCCTCAGTGCCACCAGAGTCGCTGCCCGACTGCAGGTTCCGGTCCGTAGCGTGTTCGAGGCACCGACCGTGCACGCACTCGCCGCGCAGATCGACGCCGTGCCTCGGAGCGCTCTCGCACCGCGGCGGACACGGCCGCGCCCCGACATGGTGCCTCTGTCGTTCGCCCAACAGCGCATGTGGTTCCTGAACACGGTCTCCAGCGACAGCGGCTACGTCATCCCGCTCGCACTCGGGCTGCGCGGTGTCCTCGACCACGGCGCGCTACAGGGCGCACTCGCCGACGTGGTCGACCGCCACGAGATACTGCGCACCGTCTACCCCGCCGTGAACGGTGTTCCGCAGCAACACGTTCTCGATCACGCGCGGATCGCGATCGACCGGGAGTCGGAGACACCGGAGGCCGTCCTCGACCGGATGGCGTCGGCACCGTTCGACCTGGCAGCGGATCTCCCGCTGCGCGCCTCCGTCGTGGCGGTGACCGAGAAGCATCACGTCCTGCTTCTCGTGCTGCACCACATCGCCGCGGACGGCTGGTCCCTGGCGCCGCTCACCCGCGATCTCACGGCGTCCTACGCGGCCCGCCGGTCCGGTCGAGAGTGGACTGTCGACCCCCTGCCCATGCAGTACGCGGATCACGCCGTGTGGCAACAGGATCACGCGGACGACATCCGTGGTCGAGTCGCGTTCTGGACGGACCGCCTCGCCGGTCTCCCGGACGTGCTGCCGTTGCCGACCGATCGACCGCGGCCGCCGGTGGCCTCGCATCGCGGGGCGCGTGTACGCGTGACGGTGCCGGACGCCACGACCGCGGCGCTGCGTGCGCTCGCCACCGCCCACCACGCGACGCTCGTCATGGTCCTGCAGGCGGCCTGGGCCGTCACTCTCGCCCGCGTGACGGGAAGCGAGGACATCGCCGTCGGAACACCGGTGGCAGGCCGCGGTCACGAGGATCTCGACGAGCTGGTCGGCATGTTCGTCGACACGGTCGTGCACCGCGCGTTCGTCACCGGTACCGATACCGTCGCGGCTCTGGTCGATCAGGTGCGCAAGGACACCGTGGGGGCCCTCGACCATGCCGACGTGCCGTTCGAGCTGATCGTCGACGCTCTCGATCCGGTGCGCTCCACCGCGCACCACCCCGTCGTGCAGGTCATGTTCGCGTTCCAGAACCAGACTCCGCCCACTCTCGTGGCCGCCGGACTGGAGATCGACGTCCTGGACTCGGGTCCCGTGGCCGCGCCGGTGGACCTGACCCTGGATCTCACGGAGACCGGGGACGGACTGAGCGGCGCACTGACCTACGCCGTCGACCTCTTCGACCGGCGGACCGCGGCCGGAATCGTCGACGTCCTGCTCCGCGTCCTCGACGCGGTGGCGCGCAGGCCCTTCGACCGGATCGGCGCCCTCGAGATCCTGCACCCGTCGGAGCGGGCACTGTTGCTCTCCCAGCACGGCAGCGCCGGACTGCCATCGCGCGTGCTGCCTCGTCTGCTGGCCGACGCGGTGGCCGGCAACCCGGACGGGCCCGCCCTGATCGGGGAGCGCACGCTCACCTACACCGAGCTGGACCGCCGCTCCAACCGCTGGGCGCGGGCACTGATCGCCCTCGGCGCCGCGCCCGACACCGTCGTCGCCGTCACGCTGCCGCGCTCGGTGGACCAGATCACCGCGGTGTGGGCGGTAGCGAAGACCGGAGCGGCGTTCCTGCCGATCGACCCCGACGGGCCACCGGACCGACTGCGGCACATGCTCACCGAGACGGGCGCCGCCGTGGCCGTCACCGCCGTGACGGTTCCCGCCGCACTGGCACGTCTCGCCACGGTGTCACCGGCGGTCCTCGACACGGGCGCGGAGTCCGAGGCCGACGTGACGCCCGCCGACCGGCTCGGCGCCATCCGTCCCGACACCCTCGCGTACGTCATCCACACCTCCGGCTCCACCGGAACCCCCAAGGGCGTGGGCGTCACACACCGCGGCCTCGTGGACGCGTTGTGGGACCAGCGACTGCGCGGCGCTGCGCGGCCGGACCAGCGACTGCGCGAGGCTGCGGAGGCACGTGTGCTCGCAGTCGCGTCCCCCACGTTCGACGCGTCCATCGCCGAGCTGCTCATCGCCGTGGCCCTGTCCGCTCCCCTGGTGGTCGCTCCACCAGACGTGTTCGGCGGACCGGCACTGGGTCGCCTCGTGGCGCAGTCCGCGGTGACCCACGCTCTCCTCACGCCGCGAGTGCTCGACTCGCTGATCCCCGAAGACGTTCCGTCACTCCACGTCCTGGTCACCGCCGGTGAGGCCTGCCCACCGGCACTGGCCGCCCGGTGGGCCCCCGGTCGACGCCTGTTCAACGACTACGGTCCCACCGAGACCACCGTCTGGGCCACGAGCAGCGGCCCGCTCCGGGCGGACGACGCCGTGACCATCGGGCGGCCCGTCCGCGGGGTCGGCGCGCGGGTGCTCGACACGTTCCTGCGTCCGGTGCCGATCGGGGTGGTCGGAGAGCTCTACCTCGACGGCACCCACCTCGCGCGCGGGTACGTCGGCCGCCCCACCGCGACGGCCGAGCGGTTCGTCGCCGCGGCTCAGGGCGCGCGGCTCTACCGCACCGGCGACCTCGTGCGCTGGACCAGCGGCGGAGATCTGGAGTATCTGGGCCGCACCGACGTCCAGGTCAAACTGCGCGGATTGCGCATCGAGCCCGGCGAGATCGAGGCGGCACTCGCCTCGCACCCGTCGGTCGACCGTGCCGCGGTGCTGGTGCAGGACGACCACCTCGTCGCGTACGTGGTGCCGTCCGGCACGAGTGCCGTCGACCCCGCCGACCTCCGACACGACGCCGCGCGCCGCCTGCCGCGGTACATGGTGCCCGCGCACATCGTCACCGTGGACGCGATCCCGTTGACGGCGTCGGGCAAGCTCGACCGTCGCGCACTCCCGTCGGCCCCTCGCCGACCGGCCTCCGGCCTTCCCGGGACCGTGGCGACGGTCCCGCGTCGCGAGGCGGTCGGCCCGGCCGAGCGCGCCGTCGCCGAGGCGTTCGCCACCGTGCTCGAGTTGCCGGAGCTACCGGGGCTGGACGACGACTTCTTCGCTCTCGGTGGCCATTCGCTGTCCGCAACCCGGGTGGCCGCACGGGTGTCGGCGGCGACGGAGCGCGAGGTGTCGGTGCGCGCGGTGTTCGACCACCCCACCGTGGGTGCGCTCGCCGCAGTGCTGGTCGCGGCGCCGACCGCGGCGCGCACTCCCCTGACGGCGGCGCCGCGCCCGGACAGGGTGCCGCTCTCCTTCGCTCAGCACCGGATGTGGTTCCTCGGCCGCGTCGACGCCGACCGCGGTGGACAGCTGATCCCGCTCGCGCTGAGGCTGACCGGTCCGCTGGACGTCGACGCGCTCCGGTCCGCCCTCGACGACGTGACCCTCCGGCACGAGATCCTGCGCACCGTCCATCCCGCCCTCGACGGCGTGCCGCACCAGGTGGTGTCGCCCACGGTCGACGTTCCCCTCGACCTCGTGCGCACCACTGCCACAAACGTGCCCGCGGCGGTACGCACGGCCGCGGCGGCGCGCATCGACGTCACCACCGAGACTCCGCTGCGCGCCACTCTTCTCGTCGTGTCGCCGACCGATCACGTGCTGGTGATCCTCGTGCACCACATCGCCGCGGACGGGTGGTCGATGGCGCCGCTCACGCGCGACGTCGTCACGGCGTACGCCGCTCGCGCGGAGGGACGGCCACTCGACCTACCACCGCTACCCGTGCAGTACGCCGACCATGCCCTCGCGCAACGCGCAGCGTTGGGATCGCTGAACGATCCCGGCTCGGCCTTGTCGCGCCACCTCGATCACTGGCGGGAGCGGTTGGCCGGCGTACCCCTCGATCTCGCGCTGCCGACCGATCGCGCCCGGCCGAGAACCCCGTCGCAGCAAGGCGATCGGGTGCGGACCGTTCTCGACGCGGACGCGCTGGGCGCGCTCCGATCCGTCGCGCAGGCCCACGACGTCACCCTCTTCATGGTCGCGCACACCGCGCTGTCGATCGTGCTCGCCCAGTGGGCGGGAACCCGCGATCTCCTCGTCGGGACGGCCGTCGCGGGTCGCACCGATCCGGCACTCGACGACGTGGTCGGCATGTTCGTGGACACGGTGGTCCTGCGGTCCACGATCGACGAGGACGGCACCGTCGCGGACCACCTCGCCGCGGCGCGCGAGACCACCCTGGACGCCTTCGCGCATGCCGCTCTGCCGTTCGAGACCCTGGTGACGGCCCTCGACCCGGTGCGTTCCACTGCGAGTCACCCTGTGGTGCAGGTGATGCTGACTCTGCAGAACACCGCGCCGCCGCGATTCCCCGTCACCACACCGGCCGTCGAGGTGCTCGATCTCGGCGGCGCTCCCGTGCAGTTCGATCTCGCCGTGATGCTGCGCGAGGACCAGGGGCGCCTGCTGATCGAGCTGTCCTACGCGACCGACCTGTTCGACCGGAGCACCATCGAGCGGGTCTCGCGCCGACTGGTGTGGACACTGCGGTCGATGACACGCGACACCTCGGTCAGGATCGGGGACCTCGAGACGGTGGAGCCCTCGGAGCGTGCCGCGATGCGTCCCCGCAGCGGTGCCCCCGCGCTGGCGGCCCGGACTCTCGACCACCTCGTGGCCGACGCGGTAGCGGCCCGTCCCGACGCGATCGCCCTGCGGGCGAACGGCATCGACCTGAGCTACGCGGACCTGTCCGCGCGCGCGAATCGTCTCGCGCGGGAACTCATCGCATGCGGCGCAGGACCCGACGTCGTGGTCGCGCTGGCGATGCCGCGCTCGATCGACCATGTCCTGTCCGTGTGGGCCGTCGCCGCGGCCGGGGCCGCGTTCCTGTCGGTCGATCCCGCGCAACCCGCCGACCGAATTACGCACATCCTCCAGGACTCCGGCGCCGTCGTCGTGATCACGGACTCCCGGACCGAGCAGGCAAATTCGACCGCCGCGCCGTGGATCCCGCGCATCGTGCTCGACGATCCGGACGTCGTGTCGGCGCTCGACCGTCACCCGGCCCACACGGTGCTCGCGTCGGAGCGTCGTCCGGGGCTGCATCCGAGCTCGATCGCGTACGTCATCTACACCTCCGGCTCCACGGGCCGACCCAAGGGCGTCGCCGTGACCCACGCGGGCCTGGCGGATGCGCTGGCGGACCAACGTTCCCGGCGCGGCGACGTGCCGGACGTGCGGGTGCTCGCGGTGGCCTCGCCGACCTTCGACGCCTCGATCGCCGAGATGCTGATGGCGCTGGCGCACTGCGGCACTCTCGTTCTCGCGCCGGCGCACGTACACAGCGGCGACGAGGTCGGCGCGCTGATTCGCCACGAGAGGGTCACGCACACGATCATCACGCCCCGGGTGCTCGACTCCCTGGACCCCGCCGGCCTCGACTGCGTGCGCGTCCTCGTCGTGGGCGGCGAGGCCCTCCCGGATCACCTCGCGGCGACGTGGTCCGCCGGACGCGAGATGTACGACGACTACGGCCCCACCGAGACGACCGTCTGGGCCACCGCGCACGGACCGATCACGCCGGACCGCCCCGTCGGCATCGGCACACCGGTCCGCGGTGTGGACGCGGTGGTGCTCGACGGCCGACTGCGGCCGGTACCTCTCGGGGCTGTCGGTGAGTTGTACCTGTCCGGACCACATCTCGCCCGCGGGTACGTCGAGCAGACCGGGCTGACGGCGAGCCGGTTCGTCGCCGCGCCGTACGGACCGCCGGGCGCGCGCCTGTACCGCACCGGCGACCTGGTGCGGTGGAACTCGGCCGGTGAGCTGGCGTATCTGGGACGTAGCGACTTCCAGATCAAGCTCCGCGGACTGCGCATCGAGCCGGGCGAGATCGAGAACGCCGCCCTCGCCCATCCCGCGGTGACGCAGGCGGTGGTCCTCCTCCACCGCGACGCCGGAACCGGATCGGATCATCTCGTCGCGTACGTCGCCGGCGACGGGATCGACGTCGCTTCTGTCAGAGAGGCGGTGGCGGAACGGGTTCCGCAGTACATGGTGCCGTCGCGCGTCATCGCTCTGGACGCGGTTCCGCGCACCACCGCGGGCAAGGTGGATCGGGCGGCCCTTCCCGCACCGACGTTCGCACCGACGGTGTACCGCGCGCCGACGACCTCGACGGAACACATGGTCGCCGAGGCCTTCGCACTCGTGCTGGGCGTCGGCGACATCGGACTCGACGACGACTTCTTCGCCCTCGGCGGGACCTCACTGACCGCGACCAGGGTGGCCGCACACCTCGGTCGTGCCGCCGGGGTCGACCGCGTGCTCCGACTCCTGTTCTCGCACGGCACCGTCGGCGCCGTCGCCGAGCATCTCGACCGCGAGGACGACGACGAGTCGATCGCCTCGTCCGACGCAGTCGGTCCCGTTCTCCGACTGGGCGGCGGAGTCGAGCTCGCCCCCGTGTTCTGCATCCACCCGATGATGGGGCTGGCCTGGCCGTACTTCGAGCTCGGCCGCCACCTCGAGACCGGCCGCCCCCTGTACGGCGTGCAGACGCCGGCGGTGGCGGACCCCGACTTCGCACCACGGTCGATGGACGACGTCGTCGAGCGCTACGTCGAGGAGATCCGGCACGTGGATCCCGTCGGCCCGTACCACCTCGTCGGATGGTCGGTCGGCGGTGTGCTGGCCCATGCCGTCGCGGCCCGGATGGAATCGCAGGGCCACACCGTCGCGTCGCTGTCGCTTCTCGACCCGGTGCACAGCATCGTTCCGGGCAGTGCGGTCAAGAAGGCGCAGGCGGACGCCATGTTCGGCGCGTACCGGCACCTGACCGACGACCTGGCGGACATGACGCCGGACGCGCTGTGGTCGGTGTGGTCGGCGATGGGTGGCGACCAGCTACCGGTCTCGGACATCCAGGCGCGGTTGATCACCAAGGCGATGCTCACCCTGTTCGCCCTCGTCGACGAGCACGTGCCGCCGACCTACAGCGGCGCCGTCCTGATGATCGACTCCGACGTCACCGCCGTCGAACTCGGCCGCATGTCGGACTTCTGGTCGCAGTACTGCACCGGACCCGCCGACGTGGAGTCGGTGCCGTGGCGACACGGCGAACTGTTGTCGAGCGACGCCGTGGCGGACATCGGTCCCCTGGTGGGACGGTGGCTCGGACGCGTGGAGACCGCGTCGTTACTGTCGACGGGTGAGTGAACGCAGCACGGATGGTTCCGAACCCGGCCAGTTCCACCTGCACGGCGCGTGGAACTTCCGCGACACCGGCGGCCTGCGCACGTCCGACGGCGGACGCACCCGCAGCGGACTTCTCTTCCGCGCGTCGGCACTCACGCACCTCTCCGACGAGGGCCGGGCCACGCTGGCCGGACTCGGGGTCAGCGACGTGTTCGACCTGCGCGGCGACGCCGAGGTGACGCGGTGGGGCTCGGACCGGGCCCCGGACACGGTCACCGTGCATCGCGTCCCCTACATCGCCGCGGAACGCGACGCGCCGCACGAGCGCGCCGTGCCCGCCACCACCGCCCAGGGCTTCCTCGACGGCGCCTACCGCGCCTTTCCGACGCTGCCCGGCGCGCGGGTGGCGATCAGGGCGGTGGTCGAGGCCCTGTCGTCCGGCACCTCGTCGCTGGTGCACTGTGCCGCCGGCAAGGACCGCGCGGGGTGGACCGTCGCCACCGTGCTGCGCGCCGCCGGCGTCGTCGAGGAGGACATCGGTTCGGACTACCTGCGCAGCAACGCCGCCGTCGCTCCACTCCGGCGCCACATTCTCGATCACGACGAGGTGGCCCCCGCCGACCTCGACGACGACCTGCTGGGCGTGCGGGAGGAGTACTACCGCGCCGGGCTCGAGGCGATGACCACGGCGCACGGCTCGTTCGACGGCTACCTGGACTGGCTCGGCCTCGACCACGACGCGGTCACTCGACTGCGGAATGCGCTGGTGGACACCCAGCGCTGATCAGCGCCCGGTGTAGGTCGCCTTACCAGGCCCCACATCGAGGAAGCTGCGCACCGCGCCCTGCAGATCCTCGGTCTCGAACAGAGCACCCGACACCGCGGACGTCACCGAATCCGCATGGCGCACACCGCCGGAACGCCACGCACCGATGATCTCCTTCGTGGCCGCATGGGCGCGCGTCGGCCCGTCCGCGAGCCGTGCGACGAGAGCCCTGGCGGCGGAGTCCACGTCCTCGTGGATCTGGTTGACGACTCCCCATTCTCGCAGCGTCTCCGCCGTGTACAGATCGCCCGTCATGACGAACTCACGTGCCCGGCCGCTGCCCGCACGCTCCGCCATCCGCTGCGGACCACCCATCGACGGAGTCAGACCCACCACCGTCTCCACCAGACCGAACTTCGCCTTCGGCGACGCGAGGATGATGTCGCAGGCCAGGGCGATCTCCAGCGCGGCCGTCAACGTCAGACCGTGCGCGGCGAACACCACCGGGCAGGGCAGCGCCTCGAGCGGGTGGGCGATGGCCGCGAAGAGCCCCTCCCACAACGCCGTTCCCTCGGCCTCCGACAGCCCCTCGAAGACGTGCACGTCGACCCCACCCGAGACCACCTTGCCCTCCGCGCGCAGCAGCAGCGCACGCGGAGGAGTGGCCACCAGCTCGGCGACGTCGGCCGTCACGGCATCGAACATGGCCTGGTCGAACAGGTTCAGGGCGCCGTGGGCGAACGTGAGGATCGCGACCTCGGCGCCCGCGTCGGTGGTGGTGCGCTCGAGACGGGTGGGCTTCTCACTCATGGATCGGAGCATGCCAGGTGCGCACACATCCTCGTTCTCCGGCCTCCGGCCTGCCCGCCTACCCCGACCGGCCTCCGGCTTGCCCGCCTCAGCGGACGGGCGTCGTCCCGGCCGGAACACTCGCCTCGACCGACGGATCCGGAACCGCAGCCCCGTGCCCACCGAAGTTGGGGCGCGCGTAGAAGAGCGTCGCGATCGCTCCGACCAGCAGGACCGCGGCCGGGAGGTACAGCGACTGGGCGAGCGCGGTGGCGAACGGTTCCGCCACCTGTGCCGGCACCCGGCCCGTGGACAGCTCGCCCGACGCGCCGGCCGCACCGGCGAACGGCACCTCGGCGGAGATGCGGGACTGCATCAGCACGCCGATACCCGCACTGCCCAGCACGGACCCGATCATGCGGGTGGTGTTGTAGACACCGCTGCCCGCGCCGGCCTGCGACATCGGCAGGTTGCGGGTGGCCGTGGCACCGAGCGGAGACCAGATGAGCGCGTTGGCCACACCCATCAGTGCGATGGGCATGAGGAGCCGGACGATCGCCGTGGTCGGTGTCATCTCCATCGCGAGCCAGACGAGGGCGACGGTGAGCAGGGTCAGGCCGGTACCGGCGATGTAGCGCGGGTGCACGCGGTCCACCAGACGGCCGACGTTGGGCGCGAGCACGCCGGTGAGCACCGCCATGGGCACGAACAGCAGGGCCGAACGCGTGGGCGTCAGTCCGGTGACGCCCTGCGCGTAGAACATGATCGGCAGCATCATGCCGGTCATCGCGAAGCCCATGGCCGCGATGCCGATGTTGCTGAGCGAGAAGTTCCGGTCGCGGAACAACCCGAGCGGCACCAGAGGCTCGTTGCGGTTGCGCGACTGCCACACGATGAACGCGGCGAAGACGACCACGCCGACGGCGATGGAGGTCCAGATCCACCCGTTCCAGTCGTACTTCTGACCCTCCTGCAGACCGAAGACGATGAAGAACAGGCCGGCGGCGGACAGCACGACGCCGGGGATGTCGAACTTGTGGTCGTTGGTGGGGAGCGTCGGCACGAACTTGACGGCCAGTGCGATGGCGACGACACCGACGGGGAGGTTGATGAAGAAGATCCACTCCCACCCGAACGCGTCGACCAGCACGCCACCGAGCAGCGGACCCACCAGGGTCGCGACGCCGGCGACCGCGCCCCAGGCGCCCATCGCGGCACCGCGCTTGTCCTTGGGGAAGATGCGGGTGATGACGGCCATGGTCTGCGGCGTGATCATCGCGGCGCCCAGGCCCTGCACGGCGCGCGCGGCGATGAGCATCTCGATCGACCCCGACACGCCACACCACAGCGAGGCGAGAGTGAAGACGACGAGCCCGCCGATGTAGAGGTTCTTCGGCCCGAACCGGTCGCCCAGACGGCCGGTCACGAGGAGCGGTACCGCGTACGCGAGCAGGTACGCACTGGTCACCCAGATGACGTTCGAGATGTCGGTCTGCAGACCCTCGAGGATCGCCGGCTGCGCGACGGCGACGATGGTGGTGTCCACGAGAATCATGAAGAAGCCGAGGCACAGGGTCCAGAGCGCGATCCAGGGGGACGCCTCCTTCACGGCCGGGCTGGTGGTGCTGGTCATCGGTGGTCCTGTCGTTCGGTGAGAATGCGGTCCAGCCAGGGGAGACGTCCGGAGTCGATGTCGTCGACGAAGGCCCGGAGCCAGGTGAGTTCGGCCTCGCGCAGGGCGAGGGTGTAGTCGAGGCCCACAGAGAAGAGCCGGGGAACGTGGCGATCGACGGCCATCGCATCGATGACGCGCAGCTCGTCGAGATCCTTCTCCAGCAGAGCGATACGGGTACGGACGAGTGTCGCGACCTCCGGCCCGGGGAGGTTGTGCGACTCGGACAAGGCGAGGGTGAACTGCGAGTACTCGGGCGTGGGTTCCGCCAGGAGAGTACGCAGGGTGTCCGACAGAGCCGCCCGACCCGAGTCGGTCACCGAGTAGGTGGTGCGCTCGGGCCGATTACCTTCCCGTTCGGTGCCGACCGCCACGATCAGCTCACGCTCCGCCAGGCGGTCGACCGCGTGGTAGAGCGACCCCGGACGTACCTTGAGCAGTCGGTCGTCCTTGCGCTCGAGCAGGAGCAGATACATCTCGTACGGGTGCATCGGCCGCTCGAACAGGCACGCGAGCACGGCGATGGCCAGCGGTGTCACGCGTTCCATGTCGATCCCCTCGCCCGTATATTCCGCTTGGAATATACGGCGCCGAGCATGGTCGCCACAAGCGGCGCTAGCGTGGACGGCGATGAACTCCCACCAGATCGACATCGTCCGTCTCGCCTGGGCGCGAGAACTGGGTCTTCCCGACGACGCCTCGCTCGACGACGCGGAGCGGTTGCACGTGGTCGACGACGACGCGACCCGCCTCACGTTCGTCGTCCTGGACGGCCACGCGGTCCTGGTCGGACCCGGCGACATCCTCGACCGCGCCGAGGCACTGGGCAACGACGTGCTCGCGACGCGGGACGGTCTCGCCGACCTCGCGGGACAGCGCCGGGGTCGTTGCGGTGGACCACGGGTCCTCGCCTTCCTCGACGACAGTCGCGACGACGTGCGCGTCGAACACCCTCTGATCTCCCACGACGGGCACGATGTGGACCGCGTCCTCGCACTGGTGCCTCCCGACGACGCCACCGGGATCCGCGCGGTCGGCGTCGACTCGTGGTTCACGGTGTTCGACGACGCCGACGGTGAGGACGACGCTCTCCCCGCGGCCGCTGCCGGGTACGTCGAGTGGCGCGGCTTCCTCGCCGACACCGTCGCGGTCACCGTGCCGTCACGACGCCGGCGGGGGTACGGCTCGACCGCCGCACGGCTGGCCACGAACGAGGCCATCGACGCGGGACTCGTGCCGCAGTGGTCGGTGCCGATGGACAACGCGACCGCCCGGCTGTTCGGCCTCTCGCTCGGCTTCACCGAACTGGGAGTGCACATCGGGATGGAATTGACCGACCCCGGGTAAGTTACGACCATGAGCACCGACAGCGGTACCCCGTCCTACGTGGAGAAGGGCGGCTTCGACCGCGACACGAACTACATCGAGGACCGCATCACCGACGATCCGTCGTCGCGCTACCCGGTGGAGCCCGGTCGTTACCGCCTCGTCGTGGCCCGCGCCTGCCCGTGGGCCAACCGCGCCATCATCGTGCGTCGGCTCCTGGGTCTCGAGGACGCCATCTCGATGGGAGTGTGCGGACCGACCCACGACAAGCGGAGCTGGACCTTCGATCTCGATCCCGACGGCCTCGACCCGGTGCTGAAGATCCCACGTCTGCAGGACGCGTTCCTCGCGCGCTTCCCCGACTACCCACGCGGGATCACCGTGCCCGCCATGGTGGAGGTGTCGACGGGCGAGGTGGTCACCAACGACTACCCCCAGATGACGCTCGACTTCTCGACGGAGTGGACGCGGTACCACCGTGAGGGCGCACCCGACCTGTACCCGGAAGCATTGCGCGGCGAGATCGACGAGGTGGCGGAACTGATCTTCCACGACGTCAACAACGGCGTCTACAAGTGCGGTTTCGCCGGCTCCCAGAGCGCGTACGAGAAGGCGTACGACGCTCTCTTCGCGCGACTGGACTGGCTGAGCGACCGCCTCTCGAACCAGCGATTCCTGGTGGGCGACACCATCACCGAAGCCGACGTCCGTCTGTTCACGACGCTGGCGCGGTTCGATCCCGTCTACCACGGCCACTTCAAGTGCAACCGGAGCAAGCTCTCCGAGATGCCGGTGCTGTGGGCCTACGCCCGAGACCTGTTCCAGACACCGGGATTCGGCGACACCACGGACTTCGTGCACATCAAGTCGCACTACTACGAGGTGCACACCGACATCAACCCGACCGGCATCGTGCCCAAGGGGCCGGACCTGTCGAGCTGGTTGAGCCCACACGGCCGGGAAGCGTTGGGCGGCAGGCCGTTCGGAGACGGCACTCCCCCGCCGCCGCCGAAGGAGTCGGAGCAGGTTCCGGCCGAGCACTGGGCCTGACGACCCGGACGGGTCGGAAGGATCTGCGTCAGGGACGCAGAGTGAGAATCCTCGGCCCGTCCTCGGTGACGGCGACCGTGTGCTCCCAGTGCGCGGATCGCGATCCGTCCGTGGTGACCACGGTCCAGTCGTCGTCCAACACGCGGGTCTCGTGGGTGCCCAGTGTCAGCATCGGCTCGATGGCGAGCGTCGACCCCACCACCAGCTCGGGGCCCTTGCCCGGCGCACCCTCGTTGGCGAGGAACGGCTCCATGTGCATCTCGCGGCCGATGCCGTGGCCGCCGTAGCCGTCGACGATGCCGTAGGTACGTCCGTGCGCCGCCGAGGCGGCCAGCGTGCCCTGCTCGATGGCGTGCGAGACGTCGGTAAGGCGGTTGCCCGGCAGCATCGCGGCGATACCGGCCTCCATCGACAACCGAGTGGCCTCGCTCAGCTGCTCGTCTGCCTCGATGACGGCACCGACACCGAACGTCCAGGCGGAGTCGCCGTGCCAGCCGTCGAGAATGGCGCCACAGTCGATCGAGATGAGGTCGCCCTCGGCGAGCACGTCGGACGAGTTCGGGATGCCGTGCACGACGCGATCGTTGATCGAGCTGCAGATGCTGCCCGTGAAGCCGTGGTACCCGAGGAACGACGGGACAGCGCCCGCGTCCCGGATCACCGCCTCGGCCACCGCGTCGAGCTCGAGAGTGGACACGCCGGGCTTCGCCGCGTCGCGCACCGCGACGAGAGCGGCGCCCACGACGGCCCCGGCCGCAGCCATGGCATCGAGCTCACCGGCGCTGCGGAACGGGACCACCTTGCGCTTACGTCCGAAAGCCATAGGTCAGTCGTCGCCCTGGATCGCGTCGATGACCTTCTTGTTGACATCCTCGACCTCGCCGACGGCGTCGACGGTCACGAGTAGTCCCGACCGGCCTTCGGCCTGCCCGCTGCGACCATGGCTCTTGTAGTACTCGAGCAGCGGAGCCGTCTCGTCGCGGTAGACCTTCATCCGGTTCCGGATGACGCTCTCCTTGTCGTCCTCGCGCCCACGGGCGAGCATGCGCTCGACCACGACGTCCTCGTCGATGACGAAGGAGACGACGGCGTCGAGCGTCGTGCCCGCGTCCTCGAGGATGGAGGCGAGTGAGTCGGCCTGATCGGTCGATCGCGGGAAGCCGTCGAGGATGAAGCCGTTGGTGGCGTCGGGCTCGGCCAGACGGTCGCGCACCATGTCCACGGTCAGCGCACTCGGGACCAGGTCGCCCGCGTCGAGGTACTTCTTGGCCTCGATGCCCAGGGGCGTCTTCTGGCCGATGTTCGCGCGGAAGAGATCGCCCGTCGAGACGTGGGGAATTCCCAGCTTCTCCGACAGCAGCGTCGCCTGCGTACCTTTGCCTGCTCCGGGAGGACCGAGGAGGACGAGTCTCACTTGAGGAACCCTTCGTAGTTGCGCTGCATCAGCTGGCTTTCGATCTGCTTCACCGTGTCGAGTCCCACGCTCACCATGATGAGCACCGCTGTTCCGCCGAAGGGCAGGTTCTGGGCGCCACCGGAGTTACCGATGTCGAGGAACAGGTTGGGAAGCACAGCGATGGTGCCGAGGTAGATGGCACCGGGCAGCGTGATGCGACTGAGAACGAAATTGAGGTAGTCGGCCGTCGGACGTCCCGGCCTGATGCCCGGGATGAATCCGCCGTACTTCTTCATCTCGTCGGCACGTTCCTCGGGGTTGAACGTGATGGCGACGTAGAAGTAGGTGAAGAAGACGATGAGGCCGAAGTAGATCGCGATGTACACCGGGTTCGCCGGGTTCACCAGATAAGTGTTGATGGCGCGTTGCCACCAACTCGGATCCGCCGCCGTGCTGGCATTGGTCAGCTGGGCGATGAGATTGGGGAGGTACAGCAGCGACGACGCGAAGATCACCGGGATGACACCGGCCTGGTTGACCTTCAGCGGCAGGTAGGTGGACGAACCGCCGTACATGCGGCGGCCGACCATGCGCTTGGCGTACTGCACCGGGATGCGGCGCTGGCCCTGCTCGACGAAGACGACGCCGATGATGATGGCGAGAGCGGCGAGGCAGACGAGCGCGAAGACGATGCCGCCGCGACTGTCGAGAATCGACTTGCCCTCGGACGGGATGCGCGAGGCGATGCCGGCGAAGATGAGCAGCGACATGCCGTTGCCGACGCCGCGCTCGGTGATGAGCTCGCCGAACCACATGACCAGGGCAGCACCCGCGGTCATGACCAGCACGATGGTGACCAGTCCGAAGATGGACGAGTCCGCGATGATGTCGAGGTTGCAGCCCTGGAGCAGCTGCCCGCGCGAGGCGAGCGCGACGAGACCCGTGGCCTGCAGGATCGCCAGAGCGATGGAGAGATAGCGCGTGTACTGCGTCATCTTCGCCTGGCCGGCCTGGCCCTCCTTGCGGAGTTCCTCGAACCGCGGGATGACCACGGTGAGGAGCTGGACGATGATGCTCGCGGTGATGAAGGGCATGATGCCGATCGCGAACACGGACAGCTGCAGCAGAGCGCCGCCCGAGAACAGGTTGATCAGCGAGTAGATGCCGGCGGAGTCGCCACCCGACACCTGGTCGATGCACTGACGGACGTTGCCGTAGTCGACACCGGGCGACGGCAGCGTCGCGCCGAAGCGGTACAGAGCGATGAGGCCGAGAGTGAAGAGGATCTTCCGTCTCAGGTCAGGTGTCCTGAGGGCCGACACAAAGGCGGAAAGCAACGATCCTCCTGGACGGGGTGACTAACGAGGGAGATGGTCGGGGCGCACTGGCACCCCGTCGAACTCTAACAGCGCCGCGGAGTGCGCAGCCCGGGCCGAGCCGGACAACCACTCACCGTGGCACCGAACGGCCGATGGCCGCAGCACGAGAGTCGTACCACGGCCATCGGTCCGTACTGCCGGAGGCCCGCTCACTCGTCGAGTGGGCGGGCCGCCGAACTCACAACTCGGTGACGGATCCGCCGGCTGCGTTGATCTTTTCCTTGGCACTGCCGGTGAACTTGTCGGCGGTGATGGACACCTTCACCGACAGGTCGCCGTCGCCGAGGATCTTGACGAGACGGTTCTTGCGCACCGCACCCTTGGCGACCAGATCGTCCTTGGAGATCTCGCCACCCTCGGGGAACAGTCGCTCGATGTCGACCAGGTTCACGACCTGGTACTCGACCCGGTTGCGGTTGGTGAAGCCCTTGAGCTTCGGCAGCCGCATGTGGATCGGCATCTGGCCACCCTCGAAGCCGGCCGGGACGTTCTTACGAGCGCCCGTGCCCTTGGTGCCACGACCTGCGGTCTTGCCGCGCTTTCCGCCTTCACCGCGACCGACGCGGATCTTCGCGCTCTTCGAACCCGGTGCGGGGCGAAGATGATGCAATTTGATGGTCACTTGGTGACCTCCTCAACGACGACGAGGTGACGCACCACGTTGATCAGCCCGCGGGTCTGCGGGGTGTCCTCGCGAATCACCGACTGGCGGATCTTCTTGAGGCCCAGCGTGCGAATGCTGTCACGCTGGTTCTTCTTCTGACCGATGGTGCTCTTGATCTGGGTCACTCTGAGGTCAGCCATGAGCTGCTCCTGCTGCTGCCTGGGCGCGAGCGCGCAGCATGCCGGCGGGAGCGACGTCCTCGATCGGCAGACCACGACGAGCCGCGACCTCTTCCGGACGCTGCAGGCTCTTGAGAGCCGCAACGGTGGCGTGCACGACGTTGATCGCGTTGTCGCTACCCAGCGACTTCGCGAGGATGTCGTGGACACCTGCACACTCGAGCACGGCACGCACCGCGCCACCGGCGATGACACCGGTACCGGGGCTTGCCGGGCGCAGCATGACCACACCGGCCGCAGCCTCACCCTGGACGGGGTGCGTGATCGTGCTACCGATCAGCGGGACGCGGAAGAAGCTCTTGCGAGCCTCCTCGACACCCTTCTGAATGGCGGCCGGAACTTCCTTGGCCTTGCCGTAGCCGACGCCGACCAGACCGTTGCCGTCTCCGACGATCACGAGGGCGGTGAAGCTGAAGCGACGACCACCCTTCACGACCTTGGAGACGCGGTTGATCGCGACGACGCGCTCGAGGTTGTTCTTCTCGGGAGCGTTGCCGCCCCGCGAGTCGCGACGGTCGCGACCTCCACGGTTGTCTCCGCCGCGGTTGTCACCTCCGCCTGCATTGGGTCCTGCGTTGGCTCCGGCGGGTCCGCTGCCGCCGTCACGCCGTTGACGTCCCGGCATCAGGCTGTCCTTCCGTTGGTGAGCTGAATCTTCGCTGCGTTGGTCATCAGAACGTCAGCCCGCCTTCGCGAGCTGCATCGGCGAGTGCCGCGATGCGTCCGGCGTAACCGTGGCCACCGCGGTCGAAGACCACTGCCTCGATGCCGGCCGCCTTGGCACGCTCGGCGATGAGAGCGCCGACCTTCGCGCCACGGGCCTTCTTGTCGCCCTCGGTCGCGCGCACATCGGCCTCGATGCTGGACGCGGACGCGAGAGTGCGGCCGGTCAGATCGTCGATCAGCTGTGCGTGCAGGTGACGCGAGGAACGGTTGACGACCAGACGGGGACGCTCGGCGGTTCCGGAGACCTTCTTGCGAAGACGGAAGTGGCGGCGCGTCTTGGACAGGCGACGACGCGTGGAGGCGTCCTTGCCCAGCGGGATGCGCTTCGGGTTCGCGTCGGAACCCTTCGTTGCTGCGGAGTTGCTCATCACTTACCTGTCTTTCCGACCTTGCGGCGGATCTGCTCACCCTCGTACCGAACGCCCTTGCCCTTGTACGGGTCGGGACGACGGAGACGACGGATGTTGGCAGAGATCTGGCCGACCTTCTGCTTGTCGATACCCGAGACCGAGAATCGGGTGGGCGTCTCGACCGCGAAGGTGATGCCGTCGGGCGCCGTGATCGGCACCGGGTGGCTGTAGCCGAGAGCGAACTCGAGGTCGCTGCCCTTCAGTGCCACGCGGTAACCGACGCCGTGAATCTCCATCTTCGTGGTGTAACCGGTGGTCACACCCGTGATGAGGTTCGCGACGAGAGTGCGCGAGAGGCCGTGGAGCGAGCGGCTACGACGCTCGTCGTCCGGCCGGTTGACCGAGAGGGATCCGTCATCGTTCTTTGCGATGGTGATCGGCTCGGCGATGGTGAGACTCAAGGTGCCCTTGGGTCCCTTGACGGTGACATCCTGGCCGGCGATGGTGACATCGACTCCGGCGGGAACTGTCACAGGAAGCTTTCCGATACGCGACATAGTGGTGGCCTCCCTTACCAGACGTACGCGAGGACTTCGCCGCCGACGCCCTGATTGGCCGCCTGGCGATCGGTCAGCAGGCCGGTGGACGTGGAGATGATCGCCACGCCGAGGCCGCCGAGCACCTTGGGCAGATTGGTGGATTTTGCGTACACACGCAGTCCGGGCTTGGACACCCGACGCACACCGGCGAGGCTGCGCTCGCGGCTGGGGCCGTACTTGAGGTCGACGATGAGGGTCTTGCCCACCTCGGCGTCCTCGGTGCGGTACTCGGAGATGTAGCCCTCACGCTTGAGGATCTCGGCGATGTTCGCCTTGATCTTCGAGTGAGGCAGCTTCACCTGATCGTGGTACGCCGAATTGGCGTTGCGCAGACGCGTCAAGAAGTCTGCGATCGGGTCGGTCATGGTCATGACAGAGTTCATGGCCCTTTCTCGCAGCGGTTCCCATGCAGCACGTGCGAGCTGGTGCCCTGGTAGCAGGGCCTGACTCGTCCCGTCGTGGGCCTACAGCGAAGTGTTCTGTCCTGACCGACTGTTGCCGGTCAGGGGTTGCGCTCCTGCCAGTGCAGACGTGAGCACTGGCGGGTGTTTCGAGCATCATGGCAAGAAACCTGAGTAGCTCGGGTCGTATGCAGGCATGACGGTACCCGGGCAACCGGTCAAGTGTAAGGGAGTGACCTGCGGGGACCAAATCGGTGCAGGTAGGGCGGGTGGTGCCGGTACTGCAGGGGTGTGCGCACCGGTTCCGGTGGGCGGACACCCTCTGCAGCCTGCGGCGAGGGGTGTGCGCATCACGGAACGAGTGCGCGGCGGTGGTGTCGGCCGGGTGCGGCGTGAGGTGCCGGTGTGGCACTCGCCAGTGCCGCAGGGGGTGTGCACACAGGTTGCGGTGGGCGAACACCCCCTCCGGCCTGCCGCAACAGGTGTGAGCCTCACGGGAGGTGTGCACGGTGCCCTGCGCCGGCCCGAACGGTTCACCGCTACATCGGTCGGGTTCAGCCGGGGAACCAAGTTCGATGACCGATTGGTCCGTTTCGCTCCGCCATTCTCGTTCAGCCTTTTAGTGTCCATTCACAACGTTTATCGCGCACGACGAGTGATGGAGGACGATGTGAAGACCGGTGTACGCACATTCGGCAAGGTCGGAATGGTGGGAGCGGCAGCTGCTGCGGCGCTGTTGGCAGGGTCGGGAACGGCGTCGGCGGCGGTGCTCGCCGTCGTGGCGGTACCCACGCCCGGCGTCGAATCGATCAGCACGCTGGTGACCGTGACACCCGCTCTCGCCTTCACGGGCGCGGTGGACTGCACCGTCACCGCGACCGAAGTGGGTGACGAGACCAACACGGCGAGCGCCTCGGGCCCCGCCACGCCATTCCTGCCGATCGCTCCCGCCGTCGGCACCATCGTCATCGACGGACTCGAGGCCGGGCTCTACAGCGTCGCGGTGACGTGTGACGACGGCGGCACATCGGTCGACACGCTCGTCGACCTCCCCGTCACAGTGCTTCCGGAGGGCAGCCTCCCGCCTGTCGTCCCACCTGTCGGTGGCGGTGGCTCTCTGCCGTTGGACATCTTCGAGAGCTGACGCTCGACGACGCGAGCCCCGGTCCTCAGGGAGGTCCGGGGCTCGTCTCGTGCGCGGGTCGACCCCGCCGGTCAGTCCTTGCCGTCTCCCCGATCACGCACCCGGTCACCGAGGTTCGCCTTCTCGTCGCGGTCGAGCGCATCCACGTCGATGAAGCGCGACTTGCCCTGCGTGGCACGGTTGACGAAGAACGTCACCACCCACAGCGCCACACCGAGGAGCAGCATCGCGCCGGCGATGCGGTACTGGATCATCTGCGCATCGGTCCGCGCCCACGGTCCGACGAGGAACAGGCACAGCGTGCCGCCCGTCACCGGAACCCACAGCGGCGCACTGAAGCCCGTCGTCTCCTTCTTGCGCTTGAGCACCAGGTTGGCGACGTTGACCACCGCGAACACGCAGAGCAGCAGCAGCCCGGTCGTTCCGGAGAGAGCGCTGACGACCGAGTTCCCCTGCAGCTGGTTGACCACCACGATCAGCACCAGTGCCATGACGGTGGAGAACATGATGGCCGCCCACGGCGAGCGACGCGTCGGCAGAACAGCGCTCAGCGACTTGGGCAGGATGCGCTGACGCCCGAGGCCGTAGATCAACCGACTCGCCATCAGCATGTTGATGAGCGCGGTGTTGGCGACGGCGAACACCGTCAGGTACGGGAAGATCTCGTCGATCGGCAGTCCCGGTGCGCCGAGTCGCACGACGTGGAGCAGGATGCCCTCGCTGCCGGAGTCGTAGTCCAGCGGCAGGACCGCGATCACGGCCACGACGACGAGAACGTAGATGAGGCAGGCGATGCCGAGTCCGGAAAGCATCATCTTCGGGAAGATCTTCTCGGGCTCCTTGGTCTCCTCGACCATGTTCACCGAGTCCTCGAAGCCGACCATCGCGAAGAAAGCAATGGTGGTCGCGACGGTGACGGCGAGGAACCAGCCCTTCTCGTTGGCGTCGTCGAACACGACCAGATTGGCGATGTCGCCCTCGGCGCTACCACTTCCCACCGCGACGAAGCCGATCGCGATGACGATGGCGAGCGCTGCCATCTCGATAATCGTCAGGATCACGTTGAACTTGACCGACTCGCCGACACCGCGCAGATTGATCGCCGCCAGCAGCAGCATGAAGGCCAGTGCGACCACCAATTGCGCTGTGTCGCCGGTGGGTACGTCGAACCACCCGATGCCGTCCTCGGTACTGAAGGTCTCGTGCAGGCCGGCCAACAGGTTGCCCGCCACCACGTTCGAGGACGTCGAGGCGCTGGTGATGCCGGAGCAGATGACGGCGAACGCGACGAGGAACGTCGCGAAATGGATGCCGAAGGCCTTGTGCGTGTACAGCGCGGCGCCGGCGGCCTGCGGGTACTTGCACACCAGCTCGAGATAGGAGAACGCGGTCAGCGTCGCCACGACGAAGGCGAGGATGAACGGCAGCCACGCCATTCCGCCGACATTGGCGATCATGTCGCCTGTCACGGCGTAGACGCCGGCGCCCAGGATGTCGCCGACGATGAAGAGCAACAGCAGTCCGGGTCCGAGGACCCGCTTGAGTTCCGGCGTGGCCGAGGTCTCGGTCTCCGCGGTCTGAGTCATGATTCCTCCGCTCGCTCCCCCGTCGCGCAACACTAGGCCCGGTGAGGCGCCAGCGCGAGGCATACGGCGGGAGACACGCAGAGAGGAACAGACCGTTCGGACCGCGCGACATTCCTCGACGCACTGCATCCGTGAACGCCGACAGGCCCGAGCCGTGATGGCTCGGGCCTGTCGGGTCGATCAGGTGATCAGATCACCAGGAGGCTTGTCTCACCAGGAAGACTTGTGCACTCCGGGGAGCTCGCCGCGGTGCGCCATCTCGCGCACGCAGATACGGCAGAGGCCGAACTTGCGGAACACGGAGTGCGGACGGCCGCAACGCTGGCAGCGGGTGTACGCACGAACCGCGAACTTCGGCTTCTTGTTGGCCTTGTTGACCAGTGCCTTCTTAGCCATACGCTCAGTTCTCCTTGAACGGGAAGCCGAGGTGCTTGAGCAGCGCGCGGCCTTCGTCGTTGTTGGTGGCCGTCGTGACGACGGTGATGTCCATGCCGCGAGGGCGATCGATCTTGTCGACGTCGATCTCGTGGAACATCGACTGCTCGTTCAGGCCGAACGTGTAGTTGCCGTTGCCGTCGAACTGCGTGCCCGACAGGCCACGGAAGTCCCTGATGCGGGGAAGCGCGATGGACACGAGACGGTCCAGGAACTCCCACATGCGGTCGCCGCGCAGCGTGACGCGCGCGCCGATGGGCATGCCCTCGCGGAGCTTGAACTGCGCGATGGACTTGCGAGCCTTGCGGATCTCGGGCTTCTGGCCGGTGATCGCGGCGAGGTCTGCGACCGCACCGTTGATCAGCTTCGCGTCACGGGCGGCGTCGCCGACACCCATGTTGACGACGACCTTGACGATGCCGGGGATCTGCATGACGTTGGCGTACTCGAACTCGGTGTTCAGCGCGTCCTTGATCTCCTCGCGGTAGCGAGTCTTCAGGCGCGGAACGATCTTGTTCTCGGTGGTCGTCATCAGATGTCCTTCCCGTTCTTACGGGAAATCCGAACGCGCTTGCCGTTGTCGTCGGTGCGGTAGCCCACGCGGGTGGGGTTGCCGTCCGAGTCGATGACCGCGACGTTGGAAACGTGAATGGGGGCTTCCTGCGTGACGATGCCGCCCGAGGAGGCGCCGCGCTCGTTGGCCGAGACAGCGGTGTGCTTCTTGATGCGGTTGACGCCCTCGACGAGGACCTTGGAGGTCTCGGGGTAGGCCGTGATGACCTTGCCCTTCGCTCCCTTGTCCTTACCGGAGATGACGAGAACCGTGTCGCCCTTGTGCACCTTCATCTCACAACACCTCCGGAGCCAGCGACACGATGCGCATGAACTTCTTCTCACGCAGCTCGCGGCCGACCGGGCCGAAGATGCGGGTACCGCGGGGATCGTTGTCAGGCTTGATGAGAACGGCAGCGTTCTCGTCGAACTTGATGTACGAACCGTCGGCGCGGCGACGCTCCTTCGTGGTGCGGACGATGACGGCCTTGACGACCTCGCCCTTCTTGATGTTTCCACCGGGGATCGCGTCCTTGACGGTGGCGACGATGACGTCGCCGATCCCGGCGTAACGGCGTGACGAGCCACCGAGAACGCGAATGCACAAGATTTCCTTGGCACCCGTGTTGTCGGCGACGCGAAGCCGCGACTCCTGCTGAATCATGGGTCTCCTAGTGACCTGGATGTACGTACGCGGCGGATACCGACCCGACGCGCGCGGTCTGTGGCCCTGGCCGACGCATGCGTCTACCACGGGCAACCGCTCTAGTGTAGGGAACACGCGGACGGGATCCAAATCCCCACCACGCGCGACGGCACAGGTCTCTGTCAGGCGCCGGTGGCACACTGATGTCCGTGGACAGCCTCGCACGGGGGGAGAACCGCCCCGCACCCTCGGACAGCCTCGACATCTCCGTGTCCGGCGCCGCCGTGGACGTCTCGGCGCTCCTGCTGAACTCCGCGGGCCGGGTTCGATCGGACGCGGACCTGGTCTTCTTCAACAACCCGGTCGGCCCCGGCGTGACGTACGGCAGCGGCGGGATCCGCGTGGACACCCGTGCGGTGCCCCGCGACGTCGACACCGTGGCCGTCACCGCCAGCCTGGACGGATCGGGCCCCACCACGTTCGGCGGCCTGGAGCCGACCATCTCCATCGGACCGGACCTGTCGTTCCGGATGAGCGGACTCACGAGCGAGACCGCCGTCGTGTGCGTCGAGATCTACCGACGCGGCGACGCCTGGAAGGTCCGCGCCGTGGGCCAGGGCTTCGACGACGGGCTCGCGGGCATCGCGACGAACTTCGGCATCACCGTCGACGACGAGCCCGCGCCGGCCACGGCACCGACACCGACACCGACACCGACACCGACCGTCGTCTCCACCACAGCAGCACCACCACCCGTACCGACGCAGGGAGCACTGGCCGTGAGAAGTGAACTGTTCGCCCCCACCCACGCCGAGGTCCAGGGCGTCGGCATCCAGAAGCAGGGCAGCAAGATGGCCCGCGTCGCGATGAACGGCGAGATCATGGCGCGCTCGGGATCGATGGTGGCCTACCAGGGCGACCTGAAGTTCGAGGCGCAGGGATCCGGCGGCATCGGCAACATGATCCGTCGCACGGTGACGGGCGAGGGTGTGCCGCTGATGAAGGTGTCCGGTCGCGGCGACCTCTTCCTCGCGAACGCCGCCCAGGACGTGCACATCATCGACCTCGACGGCAGCGACGGTCTCACCATCAACGGCGCCAACGTGCTCGCGTTCGACTCGTCGCTGTCGTACCGCATCGGCCGGGTCCAGGGTGCGGCCGCCAGCAGCAACGCGGGCCTGTTCAACTGCATCTTCACCGGGCAGGGGCGCATCGCCATCACCACCGACGGGCAACCTGTCGTGCTGAACGTCGACCAGCCCACCTTCGCGGATCCGCAGGCTGCGGTCGCGTGGTCGTCGAGCCTGCAGACCTCGGTGAAGAGCAACGATCAACTCAACTTCGGCACCCTCATCGGCCGCAGCACCGGCGAGCGCTTCACCCTGCAGTTCTCCGGGCAGGGGTTCGTCGTCGTGCAGCCGTCGGAGCAGCCGCCCGGCGGGTTCGTCGGCGGCACGGGCGGCGGGCAGCAGGCCGGTGTCGGCGGCGCGCTGGGTGGCCTGCTCGGACGGTGACCCGCGCGACACGGGTTCCCGTCCCCGGGTACGGTTTCGGGGATGGTAACCGACAGGGCAGGCCTGAAGTCGGCCGAAATCGGCCGCGGGGCGGTGGCCGGTCCGGTCGGCCTAGACACCAGGGCGGGGGTGATGACGTGACGACACGCGTCGACACCGCGACGCCCTGGTGGCACGACGCCCCGCTCGACCGGGTCGTACGACTGTCCGGCGCCGCGATGAGGGATCTCGCCGAGTCGGTGGACCCGCTGCCGTCCGATGCTCCGGCCGCACTCTTCTTCACCCTGACGAACGGCTCCGCGTCGGAGATGGTGGACGCCGTCGTCGCCGCGATCGAGCAGGCCGCGCTCGACCTCGTCCCCTTCCTGCTGCCCGGCGACGTCGGCGACCGCTCGTCGCTGGCCCGCGACGCCGCTCGGGCACGAGCTCACGAGCACGCGTCTTCGAGCGAACACTTCGGCCCGTACCTGGCCCATCTCGCGGGCGCGTCGACGTCCGGACGCCCCCTGCGTGTCGACGCCTTCGCTCGCGAGACCCGAGCCGCCGGTGCCGCCCGCGTGATCGCCGACGTCCACGGGCGAGAGCGCGCCGTCCTCGTCGTGGACGTCCCCGCCGACGCCGACCCGGCAGCGGTGGCGACCGCCGCGGAATGGTGGTGCAGCACCGGGACGGGCGTGTGGTTGACCGGGGCCGGTGCACCCGCCGTGGACAGGTTCCCGGTGCTGACCGTGCGCACTCCGTCGACCCCGGACGACGTCGACACCATCGTCGACCGCTTCCGGCCGCTGAGCTACCCGCCCGTCGAGGGGCGTCCGCACGCGGCCAGCGCGGCGGAGATCCTGTTGGATCGCGTCCTCTCCACCCGCGAGTGGGCGGCGGGCCGACGCCACAACCGGTCCGTCCGTCCGACGACGTTGAGCAGACCGTTCACGCTGGACGTGTCGTGGGTCGATGAGAGGGTCGCCATCGAGATCGACGGCCACGAGCACCGTGCGCGTGCTCAGTTCGCCGACGACCGGTCCCGCGACAACCTGCTGCAGACGCACGGCTGGATCGTGCTGCGCTTCACCAACGAGGACGTGCTCGCGGACCACGAGAGCGTGATGACGATGATCGAACAGGCACTGCACCGACGACGATCGAAGGGGACTCCCACGTGAGCGCGAACGAGTTGACCGGCACCGAGGTGTCCGTGCTGATGGTGCTGATGGCCGAGGCACGCGCAGTGCGCAACCCCGAACTGTCGACACTCGGGCCCGAGTTGAAGAAGCCCCACCGGGACCACCTCGCGTCGCTCGGCCTGATCGAGGTGGGCAAGCAGGGTCGGACGATGACCGTCGAGCTCACCGACAAGGGCTGGAAGCACTGCTCCGACCTGATGGGCACGCAAGCGCCGAAGGGTGCGGCCGGCCCCGGCAAGGCCCTGTTCACCGTCATGGCAGGCCTCGGTCGGTGGTTCCATCGCGACGACGTACGTCCCGCCGAGGTCTTCTTCCCGCGCGACACTCCGACGTCGATCACGGCGCCGCCGACGCCACCCAACGCCATCGTCGCCCCCGCGGTCCGCGGTGAACTGTCCGCCGCGGACGTCGAACAGCGGATCCGGTCGACGTACGCGGACCTTGCTCGTGAGCCCGGGGCCTGGGTGCGGCTGTCGCGGCTGCGGCCCGCCCTGTCCGACATCTCGCGCACGGATCTCGACGAGGCGCTCGCCCGGCTGCGACGCGCCCCCGACGTCTCCCTCATCCCCGAGGAGAACCAGAAGACGCTGACCGACGAGGACCGCGCCGCGGCCGTCGATGTCGGCAACCAGCAGAACCACCTCTTGGCGATCGAACAGTGATGGGCGGCTCCACGATGACGACCACGAAGTCCGAACAGATCCGCGCTCTCGAGTCGGTGCGGCTGAGCTGGGCCCCCACACCCGACGACGTGTGGCGGTCCCAGTCGGACGTCCACGTGCCCGGGATGCACGAGCGGGTGTTCACCGAGGTCATGAGTGCGTACACCGACGCCGAGAACTCGGACGACGCCAGTCCGCTCGGCGTCGTCGTGCAGGGCCCCGCGGGTTCCGGCAAGACGCACCTTCTCGGGCAGGTCCGCGAGGAGGTGCAGTCGCGCGGCGGCTACTTCTTCCTCATCCGGCTCCTCGACGCCGCGGGTTTCTGGCGCTCGACGCTGATGGGCATGCTCGACGATCTCAACCGCCCATCGGGTCGCGGTGACGACAGTCAGCTCCGCCTGGTCCTGCAGCGGCTCTGCGACATCGCCGGCGTGAGCGAGGACCAGCGACGACAGGTCATGGGCGAGACCATGATCGACGCCGACACGCTGAACGAGTTCGTCACCGGCGTCTACAAGGCCCATCCCCGCCATCGTCGGACCTCCCAGCACACCCTGCGTGCCCTGGTCCTCTCGATCGCACCCGACGCGGCCGTGCAGGACATCGGCGACGCCTACCTGCAGTCGATCGACGACGTGGACGCCGACGAGTTCGAGTCGTGGGGCATCCGCCGCGCGGAGCTCGGTCACCAGGGCATCGCGGAGAACATCTCCCGACTGCTCGCGATCACGGGTCCCACCATCCTCGCCATCGATCAGATCGACACCCTCGTCGCGCAGGCGCGCACCGGCGCCGACAAGGACTACGCGGACGAGCAGGAGGACAAGGTGGTCGAGCAGCTCGCCCACGGTCTGATGACTCTCCGTGAGACGTTGCCGCGCACCGCCTCCGTGTTGTCGGCGCTGTCGAGCGCGTGGGATCTGATCGCCGCTCGCGGGGTCGCACCGATGCGTGACCGGTTCCGGGTGACGCAGCGGCTCAAGCCGATTCCGTCGTCGGACGTCGGCCGCCTGCTGCTCGAGCGTCGCCTCGAGGCGTGCTTCCGCGAGGTCGGCTTCGCCACCCCGCACCCGACATGGCCGGTGGCCGTCGACGCGTTCGACAAGGCGCCGGACTTCACTCCCCGCCAGCTGCTCATCGCCGTCGACAAGCACATCCGCCACTGCCTCGAGACGGGGGTCGCGACGGAACTGACCGACTTCGCCTCCAGCGGAGGGGGATCCGACACACCATCGCTCCCCACGGCCAAGCGATCCGAACTCGAGGCGCTCGACGAGCGGTACGCGCAGTTGCGGAGCGCCGCGGACGTGTCGACACCGCTCGAGCCCGGCACCGAGGACAGCCTCGTCCCGGCACTGCTCTCCGCCGGTCTCGACGCGTGGATCCACGAACACCAGTCGTCCGACGACAGCCTCGCGCAGGATCCTCCGCCGAGCGGCCGCCCGGCACTGCACGCACGGCTCCGCCACACCGTCGACAGCGACACCGACGACGAGGAACACTGGTGCTTCCGCGCCGTCTCCTCCACCAATGCCCGTGCGGCCCTGGCCCGTATCGAGCGGGCCGTCACCGCGGCGGGTCTCCACATCGACATGCCGCGCCGTCGGTTGATCCTCATCCGCAACGCACCGTGGCCCAAGGGCGCGAAGACGGAACAGACCGTGGCGGCGCTGCACCGCGCCGGTGGTGTCGAGGTGCCGCTGAGCGAGGACGATCGCCGCTCGCTGCACGCCCTGGGCGCTCTCCGGTCGGAGAACTCGCCGGCCCTCACGTCGTGGCTGCTCGCTCGCAAGCCGGCGCACGAGATCGCGTTGTTCCGCGAGGTGCTGCCCGACGCGAGCGTCGTCGACGACGATCAGGCACTCATCGAACCCGACGTGTCGCAGGCTCCAGCGGCAACTCCGCGCCGGGAGCAGATCGAGATGGGGACGGAGCTCAGCACCAACGCCGAGGTCCGCATTCCGCTCGAGGCGCTGCGCAAGCACACGGCGATCTTCGCCGGATCGGGCAGCGGTAAGACCGTGCTCATCCGCCGGCTGGTCGAGGAGTGTGCCCTGCACGGTGTCTCGTCGATCGTGCTCGACATCAACAACGATCTCGCCCGCCTCGGGACACCGTGGCCGGAGGACGAGCGCACGTGGCCGCCGGGCGACGAGGCGAAAGCTGCTGCGTACCTGCGGGACACGGACGTCGTCATCTGGACTCCGCGCAAGTCGTCGGGGCGGCCGCTCAGTTTCCAGCCGCTCCCCGACTTCGCCAGCGTCGTGAACGACAAGGACGAGTTCGACGCGTCCGTCGAGTCGGGCCTCGCGGCGCTGGCTCCCGCCGCACTGGCGACGGGCACCACGGAGAAGGCGAAGCACCGCCAGGCGGTGCTGCGCGCGGCACTCGACGGGTTCGGGCGGCGCTCGGCCGGCGACATGTCGGACTTCATCGACCTGCTGGAGAATCTCCCCGCCGACGCCAGCGATCTGCGCGACGCCGTGCGCATCGCGGCCGATCTCGCCGAGAACCTCAAGGCCGCGATGACGAACGACCCGATGTTCGCCGGGTCCGGCACTCCCGTCGATCCGGGCGTGCTGCTCACCCCGGCCGAGGGGAAGAAGGCGCGCGTGTCCGTCATCAACCTCTCGGGGCTCACCACCGAGGAGCAGAAGCAGAGCTTCGTCAATCAGCTGCAGATGGGTCTGTTCGCCTGGATCAAGAAGAACCCGGCGGGTGATCGACCGCTCGGCGGACTCTTCGTCATGGACGAGGCGCAGAACTACGCGCCCTCGGACAAAGCGACACCGGCCACGCACAGCACGCTCGCACTCGCGTCGCAGGCCCGGAAGTACGGCCTGGGCCTCGTCTTTGCGACCCAGGCCCCCAAGGGGCTGCACAATCGCATCGCCGGGAACGCGGCCACCCAGTTCTACGGCCTGCTGAACAGCCCCGCCCAGATCCAGGCGGCGCAGGAGATGGCGCGCGCCAAGGGCGGCTCCGTGCCCGACGTCGGACGTCTCCCCGCAGGTCAGTTCTACGCGGCCGTCGAGGGTTCGGAATTCCGGCGTACGGCCACTCCCCTGTGCCTCACCTTCCACCCGAAGAGTCCCCCCACCGAAGAGGAGGTCCTCGCGCTGGCGCGCGAGTGAGAGGAGAAGTCCTGGCGCCGGCGCGCGAGTAGCGTTGTTCGCATGGCTTACAGATTTCTGGGCAACAGCGGACTCAAGGTTTCCGAGATCACCTACGGCAACTGGCTCACCCACGGGTCGCAGGTGGAGAACGACGTCGCGACCGCCTGCGTGAAGGCGGCTCTCGACGCCGGCATCACGACGTTCGACACCGCGGACGTCTACGCCAACGGCGCGGCCGAGACCGTGCTGGGCAAGGCGGTGGCGGGCGAGCGTCGTGAAGGTCTCGAGATCTTC
The DNA here is from genome assembly GCF_000686025.1 of Rhodococcus sp. UNC23MFCrub1.1. GTDB lineage: Bacteria > Actinomycetota > Actinomycetes > Mycobacteriales > Mycobacteriaceae > Rhodococcoides. Next base: position 237,074 of record NZ_JMLQ01000002.1, on the reverse strand, counting down.
ACCAAGGTGTATTTCCCGGTCGGCGAGAAGGGCCCGAACGACACGGGGCTCTCGCGCAAACACATCTTCGAGGGCATCGAGAACTCGCTGCGACGCCTGGGCACCGACTACGTCGACCTCTACCAGGCGCACCGATACGACCACGAGACGCCGCTCGAGGAGACCATCGCCGCCTTCGGTGACGTCGTCCAGCAGGGCAAGGCGTTGTACATCGGTGTGTCCGAGTGGACCGCGGACCAGCTCCGCGAAGCGCAGACACTGGCCCGGCAGCGCGGTTTCTCCATCGTCTCCAATCAGCCTCAGTACTCCGCACTCTGGCGCGTCATCGAGTCCGACGTGGTCCCGGCGTCCAAGGAACTCGGTATCTCGCAGGTCGTCTGGTCACCGCTGGCTCAGGGCGTCCTCACGGGCAAGTACGTTCCCGGACAGTCGCTTCCCGAGGGCTCGCGCGCGACCGACGACAAGGGCGGCGCGGACATGATCTCGCGTTATATGAACGACGAGACGCTGACGCGCGTGCAGAAGCTGAAGCCGATCGCCGACGACCTGGGCATCACGATGTCCCAGCTCGCCATCGCCTGGGTGCTGGCCAACGACAACATCGCGGCCGCTCTCGTCGGCGCGTCTCGTCCCGAGCAGATCGCCGACAACGTCAAGGCGCAGGACGTCACCCTCGACGCCGACGTGCTCGCCAAGATCGACGAGGCGTTGGGCGACATCGTCGAGAAGGATCCGTCGAAGACGGTGAGTCCCGAGAAGCGTCTGGTCTGAGGTCAAGATCAGGTAAAGGATCGGTCAGATACGCCTCAAGGCGTGCAGGATCCGGGATGCCGGGGTCGAATGAGACATGACTTCCGTACCCCGGATCCTTGCGGCCGACGGTGGCACCCTCACCACCATCGAGAATGCCATCAATTCCACCTTCGAACCCGTCACCGAGGCGGTCACCACCGTCGTCTTCTTCTCCGTCGACATCGGCGGCGCGTCGGTGCCTCTGGTCGTGATCTGGCTCCTGGCCGCCGCGATCATCTTCACGGTCAACTTCAAGTTCCTGCAGGTACGCGGCGCCACACACGCGGTGGAACTGGTCCGCGGGAAACACGACGACCCCACAGCACCCGGCGAGGTGAGCCACTTCCGCGCCCTGACCGCCGCCGTGTCCGGCACCGTCGGGCTCGGCAACATCGCCGGTGTCGCGGTCGCGGTCACCCTGGGCGGACCCGGTGCCACGCTGTGGATGATCCTCGCCGGCTTCCTCGGTATGGCCACCAAGTTCGTCGAGTGCACGCTGGGTGTGAAGTACCGCGACGTCCACGAGGACGGCACCGTCTCCGGTGGTCCCATGAAGTACCTCACCAAGGGGCTCGCGGAGCGCGGGATGAGCCGAGTCGGGAAGATCATGGCCACCGTCTACGCCGTGATCATCATCTTCTTCGGCATCTCCGGCGGAAACATGTTCCAGGCGAACCAGACCTACGCTCAGGTGCGCAGTGTCACCGGTGGCGACGAGGGTTTCCTCGGCTCGGACGGCGCGAAGTTCGGTTTCGGGCTCGTCGTCGCCGTCGTGATCGGGCTGGTCATCATCGGCGGGATGAAGTCCATCTCCGCCGTGACGGCCAAGCTGGTTCCCGCCATGGCCATCGTGTACGTGCTGGGATGCGCCGTGGTGATCGCCGTCAACATCGAGCAGGTCCCCGGCGCCATGAGTGCGATCGTGACGGGCGCCTTCTCCCCCACGGGCGTGGCGGGTGGCGTACTGGGCGTCATGATCATCGGCATCCAGCGCGCCGCGTTCTCGAACGAGGCGGGACTGGGTTCGGCCTCCATCGCGCACTCGGCAGTCAAGACGCGTCATCCGGTCACCGAGGGATTCGTGGCCATGCTCGAACCGTTCATCGACACGGTCGTGATCTGCACGGCCACCGCTCTGACGATCGTCATCGCGAACACGCAGTCCTGGCAGGACCAGCGCGCCATCGTCGCGGAGACCGGCGCTCTTCCTGCCGGCGGCGTCACACTCACCTCGGACGCGTTCGAGACGGTGCTCCCCTGGTTCCCGTACATTCTGACGGTCGCGGTGGCGCTCTTCGCGCTGTCCACCGCCATCACGTGGGCCTACTACGGGTCGCAGGCGTGGACGTCCCTCTTCGGCCGCAGCGCCCTCGCCAAGCACAGCTTCAACGTCATCTTCTGCCTCTTCACCGTCGTCGGCACGGTGCTGTCGCTCGGATCCGTACTGGACTTCGCGGATGCGGCGCTGTTCGCCCTGGCCTTCGTCAACATCATCGGCCTCTACCTGCTGCTTCCCGTCGTGAGGCGGGAGCTGCGCGACTACATGGCGCATCGCCGGGGCGAGACGGTGGCGGTCGACGACCTGGACGTCACGGGCTGACCGCGCCTACGCCTCCAATGCCCCCGCGATCCGCTGTTCGATCTGTGCGTACGCCGTCGTCGGCAGCGTCACCAGGCCCTCGAGCTCGGTGCGCGCCTTGCGGTACGCCGCCTGCCGCTCGGCGGGGGTCGAGGCGCCGTCCAAGGCCATGCGCAGCAGCGACTGCGCGCGAGTGAGTCGGTTCTGCTCCGCCTCGCTGAAGTTTCCGCGGCGACGACGCTTCGCCTCGGACTCGGCGGCGGTGAACGCCACGGCGTAGTCGTGCACGGCCGAGCGGTAGAGCCGCTGCGCCTCGACATCGCCGACCAGTTCGTCCGCCGCCGACGGCCGGAGGGAGTCGGCTTCGAGCTTGGCTCGGTGGAAGGCCACCGTCATCGGGTCGCGCATGTTCGTCATCATGGGGAACTCGAGCAGGTTGATGACGTCGGTCTCGTAGGCGAACCACCGAGCGTTCACGTCGTCGTGCTCGGCGAGCGCCTTCTCGACGGATCGACGTTGTGTCTCCGCGTCCTGCTTCGTGGACTTCGAGAGTTCGAGCGCTGCGACCTTGGCCTGCTGCTTGATGCGGTACCGCTCGAGGCGACGATCCGCACGTCGCTCGTTGGCGGCGCTGACCGCCTTGGCCGCACCCGCGATGGACCCGCCGAAGACGAACCACAGCCACCAGTACTGGCCGGCGAACTGCATCACACTGTCCATGCCGATCCCCTCTCGTCCGGCCATCGTAGCGAGGACCGGAGAACGCAGAACGACCCCGCACTCACGAGGAGTGCGGGGTCGTCCATGGGTGCTGCAGGTGTTACTTGGCCTTCTCGAGGACCTCGACCAGTCGCCAGTGCTTCGTGGCGGACAGGGGGCGGGTCTCCATGAGCTGAACGCGGTCGCCGACGCCGGCGACTCCGTTCTCGTCATGGGCCTTGACCTTGGTGGTGCGTCGGATGATCTTGCCGTAGAGGGCGTGCTTCACACGGTCCTCGAGCTCGACGACGATCGTCTTCTGCATCTTGTCGGAGACGACGTATCCGATACGCGTCTTCCGGCTGTTGCGGGTGGTCTCTTCAGTCACTGTTTCCTCGCTCATGCTGCGTCACCTGCCGTGTCCTCGGAAGGTCCCGCGGCAAGCCCGAGCTCGCGCTCGCGCATCACGGTGTAGATGCGCGCGATCTCGTGGCGGACGACGCGCAGCCGACGGTTGTTGTCCAGCTGGCCGGTGGCCATCTGGAAGCGGAGGTTGAACAGCTCCTCCTTCGACTCACGAAGGCGGGTGATCAGTTCTTCGTCGCCGAGCTCGCGGAGCTCGGCAGCCGGGGTACCGGTAGCCATCAGAACTGAACCTCCCTCGTGATGATGCGTGCCTTGATCGGCAGCTTGTGAATCGCGCGCGTCAGTGCTTCACGAGCGATCTGCTCGTCCGGGTAGCTGAGCTCGAAGAGCACGCGGCCGGGCTTGACGTTGGCGACCCACCACTCCGGCGAACCCTTACCGGAACCCATGCGGGTCTCGGCAGGCTTCTTCGTGAGCGGACGGTCCGGGTAGATGTTGATCCAGACCTTGCCACCACGCTTGATGTGGCGGGTGACGGCGATACGGGCTGCCTCGATCTGACGGTTGGTGATGTAGGCGGGCTCGAGAGCCTGGATGCCGTATTCACCGAAGGTCACCTGAGTTCCGCCCTTGGCGGCACCCGAACGCTTGGGGTGGTGCTGCTTGCGGTGCTTGACCCGACGGGGGATCAACATGCGTCAGCCCTCCTTCTGCTCGGTCGTAGCGGGTGCATCAGCGGTTGCGGTCGCTGCGCGGCCGGCCTCGGTGCTGGTCGCCGTGGTGCCCGAGGCACCGCTGCGACGCGGACGAGACGGACGCTCACGACGGGGACGATCGCCTGCCGGAGCAGCGGCGGCGACAGCTTCACGCTTGCCACCGACGATGTCGCCCTTGTAGATCCAGACCTTCACGCCGATGCGACCGAAGGTGGTCTTCGCCTCGTAGAGGCCGTAGTCGATGTCCGCACGCAGCGTGTGCAGCGGAACGCGACCTTCGCGGTAGAACTCGGAACGGCTCATCTCCGCGCCGCCGAGGCGACCGGAGCACTGAACGCGGATGCCCTTGACGTTCGGCTGACGCATGGCCGACTGAATGGCCTTGCGCATCGCACGACGGAAAGCGACACGGTTCGAGAGCTGCTCGGCCACACCCTGTGCGACGAGCTGTGCCTCGGACTCGGCGTTCTTGACCTCGAGGATGTTCAGCTGGACCTGCTTGCCGGTCAGCTTCTCGAGCTCGGAACGGATGCGATCCGCCTCGGCGCCGCGGCGACCGATGACGATGCCCGGACGCGCGGTGTGGATGTCGACGCGAACCCGATCACGGGTGCGCTCGATCTCCACCTTGGCGATGCCGGCGCGCTCCATGCCCGTGGCGAGGAGCTTGCGGATCTGCACGTCTTCCTTGACGTACTCCGCGTACTGCTTGTCTGCGTACCAGCGGGACTTCCAGTCGGTCGTGATGCCGAGGCGGAAGCCGTGCGGGTTGATCTTCTGGCCCACTACTGAGCTCCCTTCCGGCGACCACGTGTCGAGCCGCCGGTCTTGGGCAGGCTCTCCACGATGACCGTGATGTGAGATGTGCGCTTACGAATGCGGAACGCACGACCCTGGGCACGAGGCTGGAAACGCTTGAGGGTCGCGCCCTCGTCGACGAATGCAGCCGAGACGATCAACGTGCTCGGATCGAGATCCAGGTTGTTCTCCGCGTTGGCCGCTGCCGAGGCAACGACCTTGGCGACGGGCTCGCTGGCAGCCTGCGGTGCGAACTTGAGGATGTTCAGGGCATCCTCGACGCTCTTTCCGCGGACCAGGTCCACGACGCGACGGGCCTTCATCGGCGTCACGCGAACGTGCTTGGCCGTGGCCCGGGCGATCGGGTTGTCGGTGGGGGTGAAGTTGGTCATCGCCGCTTCGCCTTCCGGTCGTCCTTGATGTGACCCTTGAAGGTCCTCGTCGGCGCGAATTCACCGAGCTTGTGTCCGACCATCGCATCCGAGACGAACACCGGGACGTGCTTGCGACCGTCGTGGACGGCGAAGGTGTGACCGATGAAGTCGGGGGTGATGGTCGAGCGGCGTGACCAGGTCTTGATGACCTGCTTCGTGCCCTTGTCGTTCTGAACGTCCACCTTTTTCAGGAGGTGGTCGTCGACGAACGGGCCTTTCTTCAGACTGCGTGGCATCTGCTACTCCCTCCTGATTATCGCTTGTTCTTGCCGGTGCGGCGGCGGCGGACGATGAGCTGATCGCTCGGCTTGTTCTTGCGGGTACGGCCTTCCGGCTGCCCCCACGGGCTGACCGGGTGGCGACCACCGGAGGTCTTGCCCTCGCCACCACCGTGCGGGTGGTCGACCGGGTTCATGACGACACCACGGACGGTCGGGCGCTTGCCCTTCCAGCGCATACGGCCGGCCTTGCCCCAGTTGATGTTGGACTGCTCGGCGTTGCCCACCTCGCCGACGGTGGCGCGGCAGCGCACGTCGACTCGACGGATCTCACCGGACGGCATACGCAGCGTGGCGTAGGCGCCTTCCTTACCGAGGAGCTGAGCACCGGCACCGGCGGAGCGGACCATCTTGGCGCCGCCACCCGGACGAAGCTCCACCGCGTGGATGGTGGTACCCGTCGGGATGTTGCGGAGCGGGAGGTTGTTGCCGGGCTTGATGTCGGCCGTGGCACCCGACTCGATGGGCGAACCCTGCGAGATGCCCTTCGGCGCGATGATGTAGCGCTTCTCACCGTCTGCGAAGTGCAGCAGCGCGATGTTGGCGGTGCGGTTGGGGTCGTACTCGATGTGAGCGACCTTGGCCGGCACGCCGTCCTTGTCGTTGCGGCGGAAGTCGATGAGCCGGTAGGCGCGCTTGTGACCGCCACCCTTGTGACGGGTGGTGATGCGGCCGTGTGCGTTGCGGCCACCGCGGCCGTGCAGCGGGCGGATGAGCGACTTCTCCGGTGTCGAGCGCGTGATCTCCGCGAAATCGGAGACACTCGCGCCACGACGACCGGGAGTGGTCGGCTTGTACTTACGAATTGCCATGTTTGTCTCGTCCCTTGATCCTCGAGGACCCTCTGAGCTCCGGCCGCTTACGCGACCGGGCCTCCGAAGATCTCGATGGGCTTGCTGTCGGCCGAGAGGGTCACGAGCGCGCGCTTGGTGCTCTTACGCGTGCCGTAGCCGAATCGGGTCCGCTTGCGCTTGCCCTGCCGGTTGGCGGTGTTCACGCTGGTCACAGTCACGCCGAAGACCTTTTCGACAGCGATCTTGATCTGCGTCTTGTTCGAGTCGGGGTGCACGATGAACGTGTAGGTCCCCTGCTCGATGAGCCCGTACGACTTCTCCGAGATGACCGGGGCCAGCAGGATGTCGCGGGGATCGGCAATGGTGCTCACTTGTCCTCCTCCTGTGAATCCGTTGCTGCCTTGGCCGGTCCTGCGATGAACGTGTTCAGTGCCTCGACACTGAAGATCACGTCGTCTGCCTCGAGGACGTCGTAGGTGTTGAGCTGATCGGGCGCGATGGGGTGAACGCCGTCGAGGTTCTGGACGGACTTCCATGCGGCCAGGTCTGCGCGGCCGATGACCAGCAGAACCTTCTTGCGATCGGTGAGCTCCGCGAGGAACGTGCGGGCACCCTTGGTGGAGGGCACCTGTCCCGCGACGAGCTCGGTGATCACGTGGATGCGCTCGCTGCGCGCCCGGTCGGAGAGGGCACCGCGGAGAGCTGCAGCGATCATCTTCTTGGGGGTGCGCTGGCTGTAGTCGCGCGGCTGCGGGCCGTGGACGGTGCCACCGCCGACGAACTGCGGTGCGCGGGTCGAGCCCTGACGTGCACGGCCGGTGCCCTTCTGGCGGTACGGCTTCTTGCCGCCACCGCGGACCTCGCCACGCGTCTTCGTCGAGTGCGTTCCCTGACGTGCCGCAGCGAGCTGCGCGACGACGACCTGGTGCATCAGCGCGATGTTCGCGGTGCGATCGAAGATCTCGGCGGGGAGATCGACGGTGCCGTTGGTCTTGCCACCGAGCTCCTTGACGTCGAGCGTCAGGTTGGCTTCGGTCTTCTTCTCGAGACTGGTCATGCTCGCGCACCACCCTTCACTGCGCTCTTGACGATCACGACGCCGCCCTTGCGGCCCGGGATCGCACCCTTGATCAGCAGCAGACCGTTCTCGGCATCGACCTTGTGCACCGAGAGGTTCTGCGTGGTGATGCGGTCGCTACCCATGCGGCCCGACATGCGCATGCCCTTGAAGACACGGCCGGGGGTCGCGCAGCCACCGATGGAACCGGGGCGGCGGTGGACAGCCTGCGCACCGTGGCTCGCGCCCTGGCCCTTGAAGCCGTGGCGCTTCATCGTTCCCGCGAAGCCCTTGCCCTTGCTCACTCCGGTGACGTCGACGAAAGCGCCGTCCTCGAACTCGGCTGCGGTGAGCTCCTGGCCGATCTCGTAGCCTGCGGCGTCGGCGACGCGCAGCTCCGCGAGATGGCGGCGAGGCGTGACGCCTGCCTTGGCGAACTGGCCGGTGACCGGCTTGTTCACCTTGCGGGGATCGATGGCACCGAAGGCGACCTGGACGGCGCTGTAGCCGTCGCGCTCCTCGGTACGGATCGCGGTCACGACGTTCGGGTCAGCCTTCACGACGGTGACCGGGACGACGCGGTTGTTCTCGTCGAAGACCTGGGTCATGCCGAGCTTGGTGCCCAGAATGCCCTTGGCCGGACGCTTGATGTTGTCAGTCATGGTTGTCTCCGCGCTCACTGAATGTTGACGTCGACGCTTGCCGGCAGGTCGATGCGCATGAGCGCGTCGACCGTCTTCGGCGTCGGGTCGAGAATGTCGATGAGTCGCTTGTGCGTGCGCATCTCGAAGTGCTCGCGAGAGTCCTTGTACTTGTGCGGCGAACGGATGACGCAGTACACGTTCTTCTCGGTGGGCAACGGCACAGGTCCGACCACGCGTGCCCCGGTGCGGGTCACGGTCTCGACGATCTTGCGCGCGGACGCGTCGATCGCCTCGTGGTCGTAGGCCTTGAGCCTGATGCGGATCTTTTGTCCCGCCACGCTTATGTCCTCTTCCTTGCCCTGGTTAACCGTTGGTCAGGTCTCTCGTCTCCGGATGTCGATCCGGAGAACCCGGCAGTGTGCTGACCCGACGCCGGCATGAAGCCGAGCGCGAGGCGCATCCATGAGGACGAACGTGGCGGACTCTCGCATCCACGCACACGCGTAGCCAGGAGGAATCCGTTGCCGCTGTTCATCTGTCATGGTTCTCCGGTCCACGCGGTCGGGCGTGTCGCATTCCCGCACATGATTTCTCCCTCGGCCCGAACTCGACCGGCGGGAGAACGCGGACCGGATGCGCCCATCGTGCCGGCGCAATCACTGCATGTCGTTCTCGTCGCATACCTCGACCGCGAGATCACGTCGCAACACGCACAACAGAGATCACCTCGGTCAAGGCAACCCGAACAGTATTACCCACGCCGGGGGTCGAGTTCAAATCGAGGCGGTACCGCGGCCGGAACGCACGGTCGATCGCAGCGATCCGCGCAGGTGGTACCCATCCGCACGTGGTGCAACCAGCGCGGACGACCGGTCAGCGCGCGGATTTACCGCGCCCGACCAACTTACCGCCGAGTAAGGTGCAGCCATGGCAACGGTCACCAGCACGTACGCGCTCTGGCAGCGACTCCCCGGCGGGATCACCCGCTCCCTGGCGTTCTCCGCGGGAATGTGTGTCCGCGTGCCCTTCTTCGCCACGGTCCTCCCCCGCGTACGGGAGCTCGCCCCCGGGCGGTGCGTGGTCTCCGGGCCCACGTGGTTCGGAGTGCACAACCACCTGGGCACCTTCCACGCCATCGCGGCCTGCAATCTGGCCGAGGTGGCGATGGGGATGCTCGCCGAGGCGACGATCCCCACGACCCACCGGTGGATCCCCAAGGGCATGAACGTCCAGTACCTGGCCCCCGGCAGATCCGGGCTCACCGCCACCGCGCTGCTCGACGATCGGCCGGACTGGGAATCGGTGACCAGCGGCGTGGAACTCGTCATCCCGGTCAGCCTGCGCGACGCCGGCGGCACCGAGGTCGTCCACGCCGACATCACCGTGTGGGTCAGCCCGCGGTGACATCCGACCGGCCTCCGGCCTGCCCGCGGTGACTTCCGACCGGCCTCCGGCCTGCCTGCGGTGACTTCCGACCGGCCTCCGGCCTGCCCGCGGTGACTTCCGGTGCTCTGCTGTCGGTCAGCTCCCGGGAGGTGCTTCCGACAGCGCTGCCGGCCGGAAGGTGCGCTCGGTGAGCAGACGTCTCGGCGAGAAGGACCGGCGAACAGGGTCGTAGGCGCGGTACGGGAACCAGAACACCGCATGCGAGAGCCAGGTGACCGGTGCGACGAGCCACCGCAACGACCAGTTGGAGCGACCGTGGATCTCGAAACTGGTGATGCCGGCCTTGACGAACGACGTGTACTGCAGCGGCGGTGTCAACGCGCGCCGCGGCGAGATGTCGGCCCACATCTCGGTGGGCTGGACGATGGAGTAGCCGGCCTCGATGAGACACAGCGCGAAGTCGATGTCCTCGTGCACGTCGGAACGGGACGTCAGCTTGTCCTGGACCGCGTCCCAGGCCTCCAGCCGCACCGCCATGTTGGCGCCGTGCATGTTGTCGATCTTCATGCCGTTGCCCAGAACCTTCGCCCGGACGAGCGCGTCGACGAGCCATTTCTTCGACCTGGTGAACGGTGAGTCGTAGGGCGCGCTCAATCCCGTGATACCACCGAGATTGAGATCGGAATCCGCGTCCCGGAATGTCTGCTTCACGGCGGACACCCATCCGGCGCCGATTCGGGTGTCCGCGTCGATACGCCCGATGATGTCCGATGTCGCTTCCCGGAAACCCGTATTACGGGAGAAGAACAATCCTTTTCGCGGTTCGTGCACGAGACGAATCTTCGGCTCGCGCGCCGCGTACTCCTTCACGATCTGCACCGTGTCGTCCATCGACCCGTTGTCCACGACGATGACCTCGGACAACTCGTCGATCTGCGGCAACACGTGATCGAGACACGCTGCGATGTAGTCCTCCTCGTCGAGGACAGGAATGACGAGACTGGTGACCGTCCCCTGCAATGTCATGATCGGCGACCCCCTTTCCACCGTCGACAATAAGGGGACGCGCCGCAAAGTTCGACACGCTCGCGGCCGTGGCGCACAGCCGGAGAATCAGACTCCGAGGGACGCCGCCACCATGGGCCAGGATTCGTGCAGGTCCTCCTGCCAGTAGGCCCAGGAATGCGTTCCGTTGTCTCGGAACTTCACCGTGGCCGGAATGCCGAGTTGCGCCAGTCGCTCCGCGAACGTCCGCGTGCACGTGTTGGTGATCGACTCGATGCCGCCGCCCACGACGACCCGGTTGATCAGTGCGGGGACGTCCCCTGCGATGCGGGCACTCTGGAGAGTCTCGTCGAAGCCGGGCAGCCCACTTCCCGTGGTGACGTAGAGAGGAGTGCCGCGCAGCTTGTCCGCGTTGAGCAACGCGTCGTTGGCCGCCCACTCCGGACCGTCGTCGGGTCCCCACATGTTCTCCGTGTCGCCCCCGCCGCGCGCCTCGACCACGAGCTTGACGAAGGCGCGGCCCAGGTCGTCCGACGTGCCGGCACAGCCGCTGAAGGACGCGACCGACGAGTAGAAGCCGGGTCGATCGGCGGCCAACATCAGGACCGCGCTCGCCGCCATCGAGATGCCGCCGACGGCCTGGGTACCCGTCGTTCCGAGCGAGCGGTTCATGAGAGGGGGCAGCTCGTCCAGCAGGAAGGTCTCCCACTTGTTGCGGCCGAGCTCCGGGTCGTCCGCGACCCAGTCGGTGTAATAGCTGAAGGCGCCGGCCTTGGGCACGACCACGTTGACGTTCTTGTCCGCGAAGAAGGTGGACACATCGGCCTGATCTGGCCAGTTGCTCGACGGATCCTCGCCGCCACTCGCCCCGTTGAGCAGGTAGTACGTGGGGCGCGGGGCCGAGGTGTCGGCGGGCCGGAACACCTGCAGCGGAACCGACCGATCCATCGACGGCGAGTACACGGTGACGAGGTACTGCTGACCGCCGACGAACTCCACGCTCTCCACCCGCGCACCCGAGCCGGTCTCGACCGCGGCGATCGGTGCGTCGTCGGCTCGGGCGACGGTGGGGGTGGCCGTCATGAGCGCACCGACCACCGCAGCGGCGACCAGAGCGGTGATCGGCCGTCGTGTCCACGTCATCGTCGTATCCCTCTCGCACTGCACTCCCGGCGACAGTGCACTGCCGTCACAGCAGTGTCATGCGCCCCATCGCCTCGCACTCTAGGCGACGTCACAGACGGGCGTGCGGCCATGCACGAGCAAGAAGATTCGTCATTCCGGTAACACGGGCCTGAAACAGGGCGATCATCGGGTACAGGCGGCCGAACGAGGCTGCGGCCCGGTGACAGCGTTCCGGCCCCGACCGAGACGAAGGCGGTACTTCCGATGGCGACACGACGACATACCTCCGCGGTGGGTGAGCCGATGGCACCGCGGGACGCGCTGAACTACTACTTCGAGAGCGAGCGCACGCCGGGCACCATCGTGCACGGCATCGTCGTGGACGCCGCCCGCTCGGACGGATCGCTCCGCACGCTTGCGGACGTCGAGCGCTTCGCGCGAAGCGTGCTCGACCTCCACCCTCTGTTCCGGCGTCGCCTGCGGACGACGATCGCCGACCTCGCCTTTCCCGTGTGGGTCGAGTGCGACGTCGACGTCCGCGCGCACGTGTTCGTCCACGATGCTTCCGCGGCCGACGAGCATCCGGACCACTTCCTGCGTCGACGAGTGATGGACGCCTCGAGCACGCCGTTCGACTTCGACGTCCCCGCGTGGCAGATCCACCTCGTGACAGGTCTGCGCGGAGTACCGGGCGTTCCCGAGGGCGGCAGTGTGCTCCTCCTCAAGGTGCACCACAGCGCCATCGACGGGATGGGCACCACGTCGCTCGTACACCGGATGCTGGCCCCGCCGTCCGCGGACGTCTCGGCGCACCGCAACGACGTCTTCGACCGCGAGAGCATCATCGTGCCGACCCCGTTCGCTGCTCTTCGTTCGCTTCCCCGCGAGTTCGCCGGTTTCGCCGGCCGCGGTGTCCGCCGGTGGCGTGCGGTCCGGCAGCTCGACCCTGCACAGCGACCCACCGCCCATCACTACCCGGCCACGCGTTTCAATCGAAATCTCGCTCCGGACATGACGTTCGGAATGGCGTGGTTCGACCTCGATCGTGTTCGCGCGATCAAATCCGCCGTGCCTGGCGCGACCGTGAACGACGTCGTCATGACAGTGGTGTCGATCGCGCTGTCGGACTACCTGGGCGGCGAGCTCCCGGCCACGAGCCTCGGGGCGTCGTTCCCCGTCAACGTGCGCACCGTCGACACGACGGGCGAGACCGCGAACCAGCTCGCGATCGCCGTGGTCGATCTGTTCACGGACGTCGCAGATCCGGTCGACCGTCTGCGCGCGGTCTCCGCGGCAGCACGCGACCGCAAGTCCGACCTCGCGACGCGGCTCCGCAGCCTCCCCTCCCATCCCATGAACTCGGCACCGGCCCCACTCCTGGCGGCGATCGCTCGACTGATGCCCCGCCGCCCCGCTGCCCCCACGACGACCGGCACGAACACGTTGATCTCCAACATCGCCTACGGCAACGACCGGATGGAGCTGGCGGGCGCGCCCGTGACGGGCGTGTTCGCACCCCTCCCCGTGGTGGAGGGGGTCCAACTCGCGCACGTCGTCGTGTCGGCCGGCGGTCGGATGTGCCTGACCGCGGTGTCCCACCGCGCCCTGATGCCGGACGTCGACCACTACACGGCACTGCTCGCCTCGGCGCTGGACACGCTCGCGGTCGCGACCGACACCAGCGAGCGCGCGTCCGTCGCCACCGTTGCTTAGCATGCCTACAGTTTTGTTACAGCGTAAAAACGGGCATAAAGCTTGTACAGAACGTTCGGTCGGAGTAGCTTTCCCCTTCATCACATCGCTGAAGGGCCGGAACATGACCATGGCACGTCGGGGCACGGCCGAACGTGGTACCGCCATGCACGCACGCGACGCCCTCAATTTCTTCTTCGAGTCGCCGCTGACGTCCGCCGCCGTGGTGCACTGCTACGTCCTGGCCGACGGCGCGTCCGTGCGCTCCGTCGCCGATGCCGCCGAGTTCGGGCGCGGCATCCTCGCGCTCGACCCGCTCTTCACCCGGCGGCTGGTGTCGGTCCCCGCGAACCTGGCGTTCCCTCACTGGGTACCGACCGAGGTCGACGTCACCGAGCACGTGTACGTGCACACGCCGCCGGCGGGACAGAGCCGCGACCTGCTCGTGTCGATGATCACCGACTTCACGACCACACGGCTGCCGCGTGAACGCCCGCCGTGGCAGTTCCACTTCGTCCTCGACGTCACCGGCATCGACGGGGTGGCCGAGGGCGCCACCGTGGTGATCTTCCGGAGCCACCACAGCGCGATCGACGGCATGGGGTCCGTCGAACTGGTGAACCGCGTCTTCGGCCCGAACCCGACACCGCGCGTGGACCCGGACACTGCGGTGGACGTCCCGGGTCCCGTCCGAGCGGCACGCGCACTTCCGCGCGACATCGTGACCCTCACGGGAGCGGCGCTGCGGCGGCGAACGGCGGCCCGCGCACTGAAGGCCTCGTCCGACTCCGGCACCGCAGCGCACGAATCCTTCCCCGCCACGCGCTTCAACCGTCGAGTACGCCCGTCGATGGTCTTCGACATGACGTTCTTCGAGATGAGCCGTGTCCGCGCACTGAAGAACAGGGCCGGAGGCGTCACTCTCAACGACGTCATGGTCACGGTCGTCTCGCTCGCGCTGTCCGCGTATCTCGCGGAGGACGGTGAGCTGCCCACCGACTCGTTGGGCACCACCATCCCGGTGAGCACGCGCGCCATGGGGGAGAGCACCAACGCCAACCGGATCGCGGTCGCGACGTTGTCGCTGCACACCGATGTGATCGACCCGGTGGTGCGCCTGCGGGCCGTGCACGCGTCGGCGTCGCGGGCCAAGGACCACGCCACCGCTGTCGCCACCCGGCTGCCGGCGCATCCGCTCACCGTGATGCCGGCGCCGCTGATGGCGTTGCTGGGCAAGACCATGAGGTCACCGGCCGCACCGGCACGGGTCGCCACCAACACGATGATCACCAACGTGCCGTACGGCGTGGGCGGAGTCACGATCGCCGGATCACCCATGGTGGGCGTCTTCGGGCCCCTCCCCACCGTCACCGGAGTGGCTCTGGCGCACGCCGTCGCGACCTTCGGCGCGTCGATGTTCGTGTCGGTCACGTCCGTGGACGACGCGATGCCGGACACCGCTCGATACATACGCCACATCCACACCGCATTCGACCGTCTGGAGGCGGCGGTCGCTCCGCGCGACGCCGATCCTCCGGCGGCGCAGGCCGCCGTCACCCCCACGACGATCACGGTCTCGCCGTGACGTCCTCTCACTCGTTCCGCAGCCCGAACCCGCACACCGAAGGACACGCCATGGCGCCCCGACACAGCCGCACTCCCGTCACCACGACGGACACCCCTCGCGCATCCGTCGGCGTCTGGACGCATGCACCCACGTCTCTCCGCCGTCACGTGTTCGTCGTGCGTCCGGGATCCGAGAGCTCCACGCCGGATCGCATGTCGAGGCACCTGACCGACCTCGCCGCGGAGGCAGGTCTGCTCGGAACCGACGAGCACGCCCGGGTGACCGTCCACGCGCCGGGCGTCGCGGCCGGCACCGTCGTCGCGCTTCTCGACGCCGCGCACCCGTCGACCGACGCACCGTGGTGCCTCGACGTCTTCACCGAGGTGTCGGGCTTCGATGCGGTGCCGAGCGGATCGGCAGTCGCCGTGTTCCGCTCCGCAGTCGAGCCCGTCGAGTCGCGCACGATCACCCGCATCGTCGAGACCGTCCTCGCTCCCGGCCGTCCCGCTCGTCCGGGTGGTCCCGTGGCACGCCACGCGTACCGACCGTTCGACGGTGCCGACGCGCCGGCGTACCCGGCACCACTGGGTGACGCCCGTTCACTCGTCGCGCAGTTCCCCACCGTCCGACTCGAGCAGATCTCCGCGGGACTCGGTCAGACCACGATCGCGGACGTGGTGTCGACGGTCGTCTCCACCGCCGTGCGGCGCGCGGTTCCGGCCGGGACGTCACCCGTCACCGCTCTGCTCGTCGCGGACATGCCGGTCCCGCCGTCCGGGGTCGACACGCCCGACCTTCTGTCCTTCGGACCGCACATCGCGGAGGACGCGCGTTCCGTCACCGCCACCGTGTGCCGTGTCGGCGCAGCCACCGTGGTGACGCTCTCCTCCTCGGTGCCCGCACTCGACCTCGCCACCGTTCTGCACCACGTGGAGGACGGGCTGCGAGGCCTGGAGCACTCCGCCGCCGCCCAGTTCTCTCGCCTGGGATCACTCTCTCGCCACGCACGGGAGCGCGCGAACGTCGCCTCCTGACTCACCTGCCACCACACAGTCGAAACGGGTTCGGCCGCGTCCTCGGACGTGGTCGGACTCGGTCCACCACCACGGCTCCCACGTGGAAGAAGTAACATCGGTCGGGGTTCGCGGGATGACTTCGACAGTGCCGCACGCTCGACACGTCGCTCCGCGACCGACTCGGTCGGGCATGATCGCTCTCGAGCGACGAGCACTGACGACACCGCACCCGACGACAGTGGAGACCAATGCCATCAGACGACACAGCCGTACTCGTAGAGGACGTTCACAAGTCCTTCGGAACGGTTGACGCACTGCGCGGCATCGATTTCAGCGTTCCCACCGGCTCCATCCTCGGAGTTCTCGGGCCCAACGGCGCCGGGAAGACCACCACCGTGAAGGTGCTCGCGACGCTGGTCCGACCGGATCGCGGACGTGCGGTGGTGTCAGGCCACGACGTGGCGCAGGATCCTGCGGCCGTCCGGCGTTCCATCCTCATGACGGGTCAGTACGCCGCTCTCGACGACGCCCTGACCGGCCGGGAGAACCTCGTCCTCTTCGGTCGTCTCATGGGACTGACGAAGAAGTCGGCCCGTGTGCGCGCGGAGAACCTTCTCAACGACTTCGACCTGATCGAGGCCGGGGATCGACAGGTCCGCGGCTACTCCGGCGGTATGCGTCGACGCATCGACATCGCGTGCGGTCTCGTGGTGCGTCCGAAGGTCGTGTTCCTCGACGAGCCGACCACAGGACTCGACCCGCGCAGCCGCAAGGCGGTGTGGTCACTCGTGTCGTCGCTGCGAGACCAGGGCATCACGACGCTGCTGACCACGCAGTACCTCGAGGAAGCCGACGTTCTCAGCGACAGCATCATCGTCATCGATCGCGGTCGGGTCATCGCGCAGGGCACGGCCGACGAGTTGAAGTCGATGACGGGCGGCAACTACTGCCACATCAGCCCGCTGGATCCCACCGAACTGCGCCGC
Source organism: Rhodococcus sp. UNC23MFCrub1.1 (assembly GCF_000686025.1). Lineage (GTDB taxonomy): Bacteria > Actinomycetota > Actinomycetes > Mycobacteriales > Mycobacteriaceae > Rhodococcoides. The sequence continues at coordinate 220,140 of NZ_JMLQ01000002.1, read as the reverse complement.
GCCGCAGATGCTCTCGCCGGTCTGCTTCCGCCCACCTTCAGCGCCGCCGACCTGCAGGGCGACAGCATCATCATTCCCGCACCGGACGGCCCCGGCACGCTGGCCGAGGCGCTGAAGAGGCTCGACGCCGCGGGCATCGAACTGTCCGACATCGGTCTGCGCCGGCCGTCCCTCGACGACGTGTTCCTGAGCCTCACCGGTCAGTCGCAGGGTGATGCGGCTCCGGCCGAACCCGCCATCGGCTCGGGCGCACCCTCGTGACGGCCACCCGAGACGCAGGACGTGCCTCGCACCGAGCACCGGAACCCACGGCGTTCAAGCAGTGGGCGAGCCTGTCCGGACGGTCCCTGGGATCGATGGCCAGGTCCGGCAGCCTCGTGGTCGCCGTGGTCGCCCCGGCCGTCTACACGGTCGGCTTCTACCTGCCGCTCCGGCTCGTCATGCAGTTCCAGGGCCTGGACTACGCCCAGTTCCTCATGCCGATCATCTGCCTGCAGGCCATGGCGTTCACTGCCATCTCCGCAGCGCAGCGTGCTGCCATCGAGGGTCAGTCGGGTATGACCACCCGTCTGCAGACGATGCCGGTCACCCCGTGGGTACCGCTGCTGTCGAGAGCGACGGCCAACCTGGTGCACGCGAGTCTCTCCCTGATAGCCGCGCTGGTCTACGGCTCCCTCATCGGGTTCCGATTCCAGGCAGGACTCGACGACGCCGTCATCTTCATGCTGTTCGCACTCCTCGTCGGCGCGGCGCTGACCACGGGCGGCGACGCGATCGGATCGTTGTCCCGGTCCCCCGAGGCCACCAGCCAGGCACTGACCCTGCCCCAGCTGATCCTCGGCATGTTGTCGTCGGGCTTCGTTCCCGAGACAGGCTTCCCCGAATGGATCCGTCCGTTCGTCCGCAACCAGCCCATCTCCCTCTTCTCGAAGGCCATGCGTGACATGGCCGAAGGGGGCGTCAACTCCGCGACACTGTGGCCGGCGATCGCCTGGGCGGTGGGCCTCATCGTGGTCCTCGTACCGCTCGCGGTCTGGGCCAGCACGAGGCGATCATGACCGACACCGCGTCCGAACCCCGCTTCGATCTGCGCGCGCTCCCCGAACCGGAACGCCTCGTGGGCGAACGCAGCCTCGCCGGGCTGGCGTCGCAGAGCGTGCTGCACTGTGGCCGCCTGCTCCGTCGCTGGGCTCGCGATCCGCTCACCATCATCCAGGCCGTCGTGTACCCGGTGGTCTTCCTTCTCATGCTCCGCACGGTGCTCGGCAACTCCGTGTCGGCGGCCACCGGAGAGAACAGCATCTTCGGCACCGTCCCGCTGATCGCCATGGTCGCCGCCATGTCCGGGTCGCTCGCGAGCGCGGTGGGTCTGCGCCGAGAGCGTGCGGCCGGTCTGGTGTCCCGCTTCCAGACCCTGCCGGTGCACCGCGCCGCGGGTCTGGTGGGTCGACTCCTGGCCGAGACCGCCCGCATCGTCACCACGACGTTGCTCATCGTCGTCGTCGGGTTCACGCTCGGCTTCCGGTTCGAGCAGGGGCCCGTTCCGGGCGTGCTGGCGATGCTCGTGCCGCTGGCGTTCGGCCTCGGGTTCGCGGTGTTCGTCACCTCGGCCGCGATCGTGACCACCACCTTCCCTCTGGTCGAGGCCGTCGGAATGGTGTTCACCATTCTCATGTTCTTCAATTCCGGTTTCGTCCCGACGCGGGCCTATCCGACGTGGTTGCAACCGTTCGTCGAGCACAACCCCATCTCCTGTGCGGTCGATTCGATGAAGGGCCTCACACTCGGTGGCCCGGTCACCTCCCCGCTGTTGCAGTCGCTGGCCTGGTCGTTCGGGTTGTTCCTGGTGTTCGTGGGGCCTGCGGTGCGTGGGTACCGTCGCGCCGCCGAGACGTTCTGACGCTGCCGCGACCGGCCGGTCACAATGGCCGCCCGATCGGCCCGAAAAGGGCGTAACAGAACGCTCGGTTCCGGCAATGTAGTCGCTGTAGGCGCGGCCCGCGGATGCTGGTCGGCGCAGTGGCCGAACGCGAGGACCGACGCCGTGACACGATTCCGACAGCCCTTCATCGGCGTTCGAGTATCACCCCGGGACGCGATCAACGTCCTCGCCGAGAGCGAGCGGGTGATCGCCAACCTCGTCGACGTGATGGTGTTCGACGCCGCCGGCACGATGGGAGCATCCCCGACCCACGCCACGGTGTGCGCGTGGATGCGTGGACGTCTCGACGTCTCCCCCGTGTTCCGCCGGCGGCTCCGACGGCGCGCCGGCGATCTCGGTGACCCGTTCTGGGTGACCGGCGACGTGGACCTCGACGACCACGTCGTCGTCACTTCGATCGATCGACCGGGATGGGACCCCGTCGAGCGCCACATCGCTCGGGTCATGGCCACTCCGATGACGCTGGCGTCGTCGGGGTGGGAACTGCACGTCCTGACGGGCATCCACGGCGTGCCGCACCTTCCGGAGGGCGCGACCGCGGTGGTGATCAAGGTCCATCACGCGTCGATGGACGGGTTGGGGCTGGTGGCCGTGGTCCGAGCCCTGTTCGCGTCTCCCGACCTCTCGCACGACGGACGTGTCGCGGAGCGCCGCGGAACCGCGGTTCCGGGCCCGATTCCGCCGCTGTGGAAGGACGCCGCCACGATGCCCCGCCGGACGGCGATGTTCGTCCGGACGATGGCGGCCGTGCGCCGGGCTGCCCCCGAGACACCGCGGCCACCGCGGCCCGCGACCCGCTTCAACGCCCGGATCGCACTCGACCACCGCGTCCGGATCGTCTGGCTGGACCTCGCACACGTCCGGACGATCTCGCGAGCCGTTCCTGGAATCACCGTGAACGACGTGCTGCTCACGGCGGTCTCCCTGGCACTCACCCGGTTCCTCGACGAGGCAGGGGAACACCCTGCGGCCACCTTGAGCACGACCATGCCGCTCGACATCCACGCGACCCACGACACCGCAGCGGCGAATCAGACCACGTTCGCGGACGTCGACCTGCACACCACGGTCGTCGACCCGCTCCTGCGCCTCCGCGCTGTGCACGCTTCGGCTGCCGACGCCAAGAGGCGGGTGCAGGATCTGACGTCTCGGCACGAGGTCAGCCCTTTCGACGTCGCCCCGCCCCTCCTCCTGCGGGCGATCGGCGCCCTGTCCACCCTGGCTCCTCACGACCGTCCGACAGTGCCGTCCACCACCGTGGTGTCGAACATGCCGCACGGAAGCGACGACCTGTGGTTCCTGGGCGCCCGCGCGGTGGCCGCGTTCATGCCGATGCCCACGGTCGACGGCATGGGACTCATCCACCACATCACCTCGCTCGGCGACCGTCTGGCACTCACCGTGACGGTCGAGTCGACCATGATGGCGGAGCCGGACCGCTACTGCGCGATGATCCGGGACGCCGTGGACGCGCTCGCGGCGGCCACGCTCGACGACGTCGCCGCGCCGCGCGCAGCGGCCCCCGCGAGCGTCGACACCGACTAGCCTCGCAGCGCCGTCCCGGTGAGCACCGTGACGTCCAGCGGCGGCGTCGCGGGTGCCTGATCGGCATCGCTCACGACGATGACCTCGAGGTCGTCCAGTCCCTGCGTGTCGAGCGACGCGAGTTGGGACTCGGACAGCACGACATGGGTGACCCACTCGTCGGCGAGCGCGTCGGCGAGATCGTCGGAGGCGTCGAGACTCACGGTCGTCGCTCCGGCCGCGGCAGCGACCACCACGGCGAGCACCTCGAGGTCCAGCGGCGCCCCGGCGGCCACCGCCACCCGCGATTCGTACGTCACCTGAAGACTGTCCGCGGTGATGCACGAGGCGAGCGCTGCGTGCGTCAGCGTGGCATCGCCCAGGGCGACGAGTGGATCGCCGGGACCGGCGGACACGATGCCGTCCGCGGCGGACAGCGGTCCGACCGGGCCCTGCGTGAAACGGTCGTCGGACGTCACCCGGATCGCGGTGTCCGCGTCCGTCAGCGTCGCGCCGATCTTCGCCGCGGCCCAGGTCGCCGCGATCCTGTCCTCGGGTGCCTCGACCAGCGGGGTCACCGGTCGGCCGGGGCCACCCCCCTCGGCCAGCAGGACCCGGGCGATGCGATTGGACCGGGCGTCCATCTCGGCCCAGCTGATCTCGAACTCGCCCCGTGCGTACGCGGGAGCTCCCGGATCCGCCTCGACGGACGCGGTGATCATCGAGGGCAGGTCGACGGGCTGCGGCCGACTCGTCTGCACGGCCGCGGCCACCGGCTTGTCGGCGTCGGTCGACGGGCCCGAGGCCAGGGCGATCGAGGAGACGGCACCGCCCGGATCCGCCACCACCGCGTCGAGCGCGGACGAGAAGACGGTGGCGAAGGTGGCCGCCGTGGCCTCGTCGAACAGATCGGTGGCATAGGTGACGATGCCGGTCACCGGGTCCGAGTGCTCGCGGTGAGGCGAGTCCTCGATGGTCAGCGTGAGATCGAACTGGGCGGGATCGAACGGGTTCTGCAACTGCTCGACGTGCAGACCCGCGAGATCGATCTCCGAACGCTCGGTGTTCTGGTACGCCAGAGCCACGCGGAACAGCGACGACGACCGCGCAGGCGCCACCGTGTCGACCACGGTGTCGAACGGCACGTCCGCGTGGGCGAACGCCGAGAGGGCGACACCCCGCGCATCGTCGACGAGATCGACGACGGACGCGTCCTCGTCGACCGCCAGGCGCAGCACCAGGGTGTTCACGAGCATGCCGACCAGAGGATCGAGTTCGGCGCTGCCTCGACCCGCCACCGCGGTGCCGACGCAGATGTCGGTCGACCCGCTGATGCGCGACAGGGCGACGGACAGCGCCGCGTGCACCACCATGAACGGAGTCGCGCGCCGCTCCCGCGCCAGATCGCGGACCAGCTCGTACGTCTGCGCCGGGATCTCGAAGCGCACGGAGGCACCCACACCGGACGGTGCCGGAGGACGCGGACGGTCCTGCGGCAAGGACAGCTCACCAGGGAGCCCTGCCAGGGTCTCGCGCCAGTAGGCGAGCTGACGTGCCGAGACCGACTCGGGATCTGCCGGGTCGCCCAGCAGCGTGCGGTGCCACAGGGCGTAGTCCGCGTACTGGACCTCGAGCGGCGTCCACGCCGGCAGCACGCCCGCCGTGCGCGACGCGAATGCCGTCACGACGTCGACGGTGAGGGGCGCGATCGAGAAGCCGTCGGCCGCGATGTGGTGCACGACCACGACGAGCACGTGCTCCTCGTCGCCGAGGCGGAACAACTCGACGCGCAGCGGCACCTGCGTCGTCACGTCGAACGGCGTGGTCGCCACCGCCACCACACGCGCCGCGAGCTCGGCCTCCGTCACCGGGATCGGGGTCAGCGGCCGGCCCACCGGTGCGAGCACGGACTGACGCCCGTGACCGTCGACGTCGGGGTAGACGGTGCGCAGCGTCTCGTGTCGGGCGACGACGTCGTCGACCGCGACGCGCAGGGCATCCACATCGAGTGGTCCCGTGAGCCGCAGGCCCATCGGCAGGTTGTAGGTCGCCGCCGTCGGATCGACACGGTTGGCGAGCCAGAGCCGTTGCTGTGCCGGAGCGAGAGGAACGACCTCGGGGCGGGGAGTCGACGTCAGGTGTCGGCTGGTGGTGACGACGGTGTCGAGGCTGTCCGCGAGGTCTGCCACCGTGGCCGCGTCGAAGACGGCGCGCAACGGCACCCGCACACCCAGCTCGTCTCCGATGCGGGCCGCGACGCGGGTCGCCACCAGCGAGTTCCCGCCGAGAGCGAAGAAGTTGTCATTGAGCCCGACGCGCTCCACGCCCAGGAGTTCCGCGAGGACCTCGGCCACGACGCGTTGCTCCTGCGTACGCGGTGCGCGGTATCGCTGCACGTCCACCACCGGGTCGGGCAGCGCCGAGCGATCGAGCTTGCCGCTCGCGCTGACGGGCAGCGCGTCCAGGACGACCACGACCGGCACCATGTACGCCGGCAGGATGCGCGCCGCGTCCGCTCGGAGCAGGTCGGTGTCGACCGTCGCTCCCGGCGCGGGCACGACGTAGGCGACGAGCGTGTCGTCGCGGACGATGGCGACCGAGCGGGCGACGCGCGACGACGCGGAGACCGCCGCCTCCACCTCGCCGAGTTCGATGCGCAGTCCACGCAGCTTGACCTGGTGGTCGACGCGCCCCGCGAACTCGAGATGGCCGTGGTGGTTCCACCGGGCCAGGTCACCGGTGCGGTACATGCGCGCACCGTCGTGGCCGGGCAGTGCGACGAACCGGTCCGCCGTCAGGTCCGGACGCCCGTGATACCCCCGCGCCGCCTGGACGCCGCACAGATACAGCTCGCCCACGACACCGTCCGGCACGGGCCGGAAGCGACCGTCGAGCACGAGCGCGGCGGTGCCGTCGACCGGGATCCCGATCGGCACGGACGGCGGTTCGCCCCGCCCGACCGGATGTGCCGTCGCGTGAACCGCGAACTCGGTGGGGCCGTACAGGTTGTGCACGTCGATGTCGCACTTCTCGCGGAACGTGTCCACCGCGGCGCGACCGAGGGCCTCGCCTGCCAGGAACACCAGACGCAGTGAGCGGCAGGCGTAGTCGTCAGCGGCCTCGGTGAAGACGGCGAACATCGACGGGACGAACGACACGGCCGTCACGCCGTACCGCGAGATGGCCCGCATCAGGTACTCGGGGTCACGGTGACCGTCGGCATCGGCGACGGCGAGGGTGCCCCCGACCGCCAGTGTCGCGAACATCTCCCACACCGAGACGTCGAAGGTCATCGGGGTCTTGGCGAGCACCACGTCGTTCTCGGTCAGCGCATAGGTGCGCGCGAACCAGTCCACCTGGTGCGTGACGGCACCGTGCGGGACGGACACACCCTTCGGCACACCCGTCGAGCCGGACGTGAAGATGACGTAGGCGGTGGTGCCGGCGCGCACGGAGCCCGTCCGGTCGGTGTCGGTCAGCGGAGCGGACGAGACGGACGGATCGTCGAGTGTCGCCAACGACACGGCTCTCTCGCCCGCCACCGGGAGTGCGTCGGGCTCGGCCACGACAACGCAGCGCGCCGCGGTGGCGGCGACGATCTGATCGATACGGGCCGCAGGCTGCTCCGGATCCACGGGGACGTACGCGCCACCGGCCTCGAGCACGGCGTACACCGCGACGAGTGCGTCGACCGAGCGCGGGAGAGCGACGACGACGGCGACCTCCGGGCCGACGCCACGCTCGACCAGGGATCGGGCGACGCGATTCACGCGCGCCGCAAAGTCTCCGTACGTGTGCGAACCCGCGGCGTCGACGAGTGCCGTCGCATCGGGGTTCTCGGCTGCGCGCCGACGGAATCGCGAGGTCAGCGAGACCGCTTCCGTGGTCCCCTCCGGCAACACGGGCGCCGTGACGCGCTCGCGTTCCACTCCGCCGAGCAGGTCGATCTCGTCGAGGACGACATCGGGATCAGCGGCCACCGCGCGGGCGACGGCCACGAAACGTTCCGCGAGGGACCCGATGGTCTCCCGGTCGAACAGGTCCGTCGCGTACGCGATGGTCGCGGCGAGACCGTCCGGAGCTCCCAGCGGTGTCAGGGAGTCCACCAGGGTGAACTGCAGGTCGAACTTGGCCACGCCCAGATCGAACTCGACAGTCTCGAGGCGCAGGTCGGTCAGCTCGAAGTGCGCCTGGCCGAGATTCTGGAACGACAGGAGCACTTGGAAGATGGGGTGCCGCGCACGTGAGCGCGGCGGATCGATGACCTCCACGAGCCGCTCGAACGGGACGTCGGCGTGGGCGAAGGCACCGAGGTCCTGCTCGCGGATGTGGGCCAGCAGGTCGCGGTATCCGGCGCCGACGTCGACGCGGGTACGCAGCGCGAGGGTGTTGACGAACATGCCGATCATGTCGTCGACGGCGGCGTCGCCGCGACCGGCGACCGGTGTCCCCACCGTCACGTCGTCCGTGCCCGAGTGGCGTGCGAGCACGATCGCGAGGATCGAGTGCACGACCATGAACAGCGTGGAGCTGTGGGCGCGCGCCACGTCGACGAGCGCCGCGTGAAGCTCCGGTTCGATCGAGAAGGTGTGCGACGCACCGGCATACGTCGGCTCGGTGGGCCGCGACCGGTCGACCGGGAAGGGCAGCTCGTCCGGCAGGTCGGCGAGCGCGGTGAGCCAGTACCGCTCCTGCTGCGCGATGACCGACTCGGGATCGTTCTCGTCGCCCAGGGCGTCGCGCTGCCACACCGAGAAGTCGGCGTACTGGACGGGAAGCGGCGCCCAGGTCGGTGCGAACCACGACACCCGGGCGCTGTAGGCCGCCATGAGATCGCGGGCGAGCGGAGCCATCGAGGCGCCGTCCGCGGAGATGTGGTGGACGACGACGGCGAGCACGTGCGTGTCGTACTCGGTCCGGAACAGGGTCGCCGCGACGGGGACCTCCTCCGTCACGTCGAACGCACGACCGGCGAGCGCGGCCACCGCGGACGGCAGCGCGTTCTCGTGGACGTCGACCGGGGTGAGGTCGGGAACGATCGACTCCGCCGTCAGTGCGAGCTGCACGGGGCCGTTCGGGGTGTCCGGATACATCGTGCGGAGCGACTCGTGCCGATCGATGACGTCGAGCATCGCCACCTGCAGCGCCGGCACGTCGAGATCGCCGACCAACCGGACGGCGAACGGGATGTTGTAGGCGGCCGACGTCGGATCGAATCGGTTGAGGAACCACATGCGGCGCTGCGCGTACGACAACGGCGGCGCGTCCTCGAGAGCGTCCGAGTCGGCGGCCGTGCGGCGGACCAGGGGTGGCCGCGGCGGGACTCCGGACTCGAACTGCACCCGCGCCGCCAGGGCCGCCACCGACGGCGCCTCGAACAGCGTCCGCACGGTCACCGTGGTGTCCAGAGCCTTGCCGAGCCGCGCGACCGCGCGAGTGGCGATCAGGGAGTTCCCGCCGAGGGCGAAGAAGTCGTCGTCGCGACCGACCCGGTCGACGCCGAGCAGCTCGCCGAACACCGACGCGACGATCTCCTCGACAGGCATGGACGGCGCCCGGAACTCGTGCACCTCGACGACCGGTTCGGGCAGACTCCGCCGGTCGATCTTGCCCTGGACGGTGATGGGGAGCGCGTCGAGCACCATCACCGACGACGGCACCATGTGCGACGGCAGACTCTGCACGGCGAAGCGGTGGATCTCGTCGCTGTCGACGGTGCGGCCGTCCTGCAGGACGACGTAGGACGCGAGCGCGAGGGAGCCGGACGACGGTCGGTGCGCGATGGTCACGGACGCGCGGACGCTCTCGTGCATCGACAGCACCGCGTCGACCTCGCCGAGTTCGACGCGCATCCCGCGGATCTTGATCTGGAAGTCGGCTCGGCCGACGTACGCGATCTCGGTGTCGGCCGACCAGCGCACCAGATCGCCCGTGCGGTACATCCGTGCGCCCGGCTCGTACGGCGACGCGACGAAGCGCCCCGACGTGACGCCGGGTGCGTGGACGTAGCCCCGCGCGACGGACGGTCCCGACAGATACAACTCGCCGACGACGCCCTCGGGCACGGGCCGGAGCCACGGATCGAGAACGAGGCACGATGCTCCGCGCACCAGGCGGCCGACGGTGATCGGCGCGGCCGGATCCAGCGGCCGGGACATGTGGCTGATCATGGTGATCTCGGTGGGTCCGTACGCGTTGTACATGCGTCGGCCGGTACCCCACCGCGCCACGAGATCGGGTGGGCAGGCCTCGCCTGCGGTGACGACGTGCTGCACGTGATCGAGCCCGTCCGGATCGACCGAGGCCAGCGCGGCGGGGGTGATGGTCACGTGGGTGACCGCCTTCTCCGACAGGTAGCGCGCGAGTTCCTCGCCGCCGAAGACGTCCGCCGGCGACACCACCAGCGTCGCCGACCGGCTCAGGGCGGAGAGCATCTCGAACAACGACGAGTCGAAGCTGGGCGAGGCCAGGGCCAGGACACGGGAGGACGACTCGACGTCCAGACGCAGAGCGATGTCCCGCGTCAGGTTCGCGACACCGCCGTTGCCGACGACGACGCCCTTCGGGAGACCGGTCGATCCGGAGGTGTAGATCATCCAGGCCGGAGTCTCGAGCTGGATCGGCGAGAGCCGATGCGCGTCGGTGACCCGCGCCGGCGAGTACTGCGACACCAGGCGGTCGGTCTCGACGGCGTCGATCGCGAGCCAGTCGAGCGCATCGGGGAGGCTGCCCGCGCGGGTGGTGTCGGTGATACCGAGGACGGCCCCGGAGTCGGAGACGAGGTGCAGGATGCGCGCGGTGGGCAGCGCCGGGTCGATCGGCAGGAACGCCGCGCCCGTTCGCGCCACGGCCCACGTGCTGAGAATCGAGTGCAGCGACCGTGGGAGGGCGATCGCCACGGTGGTCTCCGGCCCCGCGCCGCGCGAGACGAGCAGTCGAGCGATGCGGTTCGCCGAGGCGTCCATCTGCGCGTAGGTGAGGGCGCCGTGCGCCGTCTCGACCGCGATGGCGTCGGGCGACCCTGCGACGGCGTCGTCGATGACGTCGACGAACCGCCGGGGTCGAACGCTCGATGCTCCCCGCGCGGGCACCAGGGTGGCGCGCTCGTGCGGGGAGAGGACCTCGATGTCGAGGACCCGGCCGTCCGCAGCGCTGTGCGAGAAGCGCCGGAGGTAGTCGAGGAACCGCGACCGCAGGTCCTCGACGCGCTGCTGGGTGTAGAGGTTCGGGTTGGACTCGAAGTCGATCTGCAGCTCGTCGCCGTCGCCGGGAGCCGGGTACAGGTTGATCGAGAGATCCTCGACCGGGCCGGTGGTGAGCACGTGGTACGACCCACGAACGTCGCCGAGCACGATCTCGTTGTCGAACATCATCAGGTTCACGGTGGGACCGAAGAGGCCGCGCGTGTTCGTCATCTCGCCCGCGTCGCGCCGGATGTCCTCGTGCCGGTACCGCTGTCGGCGCAGCGCACCGGTGAGTTCGCGCTGCACGCGGTCGATGACGTCGGACACGGTGGCGGCGGCGTCGACGCGGACGACGAGGGGAACGACGTTGGAGACCATGCCGCCCGAGCGCCGCAGGACCGCGCTCGCGCGGCCCGACACGGGGAGGGACAGCACGACGTCGGTGGTTCCGGTGGTGCGGGAGACGAACGCCGAGAACGCGGCGATGGCCAGCGTGACCGTGGTGGTGCCGAGCGAGTCGACACCCTTCGCGAGAGATTCCGCGACCTCGACGGGAGTGCGTCCCGACGCCGCCCGGCACGGCACCGAGACCGGTGCGGTGCTGTCGACGAACGAGACTCCGGTGGGGAGCGTCTCGAACTTCTCGGCCCAGTGGCGGCGATCGTTCTCGAATCGCGTCGACTCGCGGTAGGCGACGTCGTCGTCGTAGACCGTGCGGAGGTCGCCCGCCCGCGTCGGCGTCGGCTCGCGGCCCTCGACGAGCGCGGTGTAGTGCGCCGCGACCTGGCGGATCATGGTCATCGCACCGAAGCCGTCCAACACGATGTGGTGGATCCGGCAGTACCAGAGGTAGCGCTCGTCCTCGACCCTGATCAGGTAGGTGACGACCAGCCGGTCGGAGGTCATGTCGAGAGGCGCGGCGCACTCGGCGCGCATCCACTCGATCGCCGTCTCGACGGGAGTCGCATCCTCGCGCAGATCGAGGAAACGCACCGTGTCGGTGATGGACAGGTCGACCACCTGGGCCGGCACTCCGTCCTCTTCGACGATGCGCACGAACCCGGACCCGAACTGCCGGCCGACCGAGATCATCGCCGCCTCGAGAGCCGCCGCGTCGACCGGTCCACGCAGGTCGACGTAGTGGGCTATCGACACCGGCACGGAGCCGGCGAGCTGCTGAGCGAACCAGATTCCGCGCTGAGCCGCGGTCAGGGGAACCGCGTCGAGCACGGGCGCTGGGCCGTCCTCACGGGCGCCGTCGTCCTCCGCGTCCGTCGCCTCGGCGATACCGACGCTTCGGTTCGCTACGCGCGCGGTGTCGAACGACTGCACCGATCTGGACCTCCGAATCCGGGGACGACCGCACTCTGCGTCGTCGATGAGGATCGCAACCCGGTCCGCGCCACCCTCGACTGCTGGTCCTCGATCCGGTTATTCAGTGTTTCACAGTCCCAAAACCCCGACAAGGCAACCGGGTCCGACCATCGAGTTCGCTGCACGGTCCGCCGACGACGTACGACCCGAGTCGGTCGGCGAAAGCGAGACGCGATCACTGATTCGTCACGATTCGGGAGAGTACACAAAGCAGACCGAACCTTGTCGGGATCAGGCACGAACCACCTGGACGGAGACACCGCTGTCTACCGTGGAAGCGGCACCACCCGACGTGACATGCACAGGAGATCCCGTGAGCCGATTCCGGCGAACCACACGACGCTCCACCCCCACCCGAGGGCGACCGATGACGTCCCGTGACGCCCTCAACCTCTATCTCGAGTCGCCGCACACGTCGGCGATCCTCATCCACGCCTTCGTGGTCGACGTCGCCGCGGGCCCCGGTACCGGACTACGCACGCACGCCGATGCGGTGGCCTACGCCCGCTCGATCGTGCACCTCGACCCGATCTTCCGGCAGCGGCTCCACCGTTACCCCGGCGACATCCACTACCCCTTCTGGGTGGACGACCCCGACGCGGACGTCGACTCGCACGTCACCGTGACGCACCAGCAGGACGGCGACGTCGAGATCGTGCGCCGCCGGACGGTCGAACTCTCCCGTGAGTTCTTCGACTTCACCACCGGGCCGGCGTGGCAACTGCACTTCCTGGTGGACCTGCACGGCGTCGACGGGGTCCCCGATGGCGGCACGGTGATGATCGCCAAGTTCCACCACAGCGCGATCGACGGTGTGAGTGCCTCCGACCTCATCTCCCGAATGTTGTCCCCCACTCCGGCAGAGCCGCGACCGGAGACCGCAGAGGTTCCGGTTCCCGGTCGAGTGCGGGCACTCTCTCGCGTTCCGGCCGACCTGGTGCGCCTCGCCGCGGTGGCGGTCCGCTGGTCGACGCGGTCTCGTGCCGGGACCCCACCGGCGTCGTCGACCGCGCCGACCGCAGTGCCCGCGACACGGTTCAACGGTGACAAGGAACCGGACATGTCGTGGGACCTGGCCTGGTTCGACCTCGACCGCATCCGGCGCGTCAAGTCCGCGTACCCGGGCACGACGGTCAACGACATGCTGACCGCGATCATCTCGCTCGCCCTCTCGACCTATCTCGAGGAACGAGGCGAGTTGCCCGCGGGCAGTCTCTCGATCTCGATGCCGATGAGCACACGCTCGCTCACCGACGCGACCACCGCGAACCAACTCACGCCGATGATGGTCGACCTGCACACCGACGTGCCGGATCCGGCGGAACGCCTCCGCAGAATCCACGAGTCGCTGGTGGCGGCGAAGGAATCGGTGGCTCGCTCCACCGAGCGCACGGGCCCACCACACCCTCTCGGTGCGTTGCCCTCCGTCGTGGTCCCCGTGATCGGTGCCCTCACGCGGGCGCCGTCGACCGATCCCGCGACCGCGCCGGTGACCACGATGCTCAGCAACGTCAGCTACGGACGCGGGCCACTCGCGCTGCTCGGCGCGCCGGTGGTCGGCTGCTACGGAGTTCTTCCCGCCGTGCGCGGGGTGCATCTCACGCACTCGGCGCGGTCGGTCGGCACGTCGATCTCCCTGTCCGTCGCAGCGAACGCACGGTCCCTGCCGGACATCGAGCACTACATGGACGTCGTCCGACACGCACTCGATCTGCTGGACCCGGACGTCGACACGACTCGGGCCTGACCGCGGGCGGGACGGCGCTGGTCGCGTCGTCCCGCCCGCCGGTCCGGCGTCGTCAGCCCCCGATGGCTCGGCGGATCACCGGGACGATGACGTCCCACGCGGCGTCGGTGGTCATCGACCAGTGCGTCACGGGCACCGAGTACGCGTCGACGACATCGGCGTAGGGGATCCAGCTGTCGGCGAACACGCGGCCGGTCGGATCGTCCGCCGCAGCCGCGAAGAACAGCAGCGTCCCGTCGAAGTAGGGCGACTCGTGCTGTTCCATGAGCACACCGTTGTGCGCAGCACCCCGCAGCATCAGCTCGACCGTGCGTTCGTCGAGGACATCCGCGACAGCCGGTGCGGACGCGATCATGCGAGCGGCCTCCTCGAAGCTGCCGAGGGGCACGTCCGGGACGCCCTCGGTGCTCACGCCCAGAGCGCCGAGGAGCTCGGCCAGAGACAGTGAGGTCTCCTCGCCGCTCGCCTCGGTCGGTGCAGGACCGCCACGGGAATCGAGGATCGCCACCAGCTCGACGGTCTCCCCTGCCTCGCGCAGCATGCTCGCCACCGTCTGGGCGACGGTGCCACCGAACGACCACCCGAGTAACCGGTACGGGCCCTCCGACTGCACGGTGCGGATCTCCGCCAGGTAGCGCTCGGCGACCGCTGTGATCGACTCCTCCAGGGTGTCGTCCCCGGACAGGGCCGGCGTCTGGATGCCGTAGATCGGGATCTCCGGGCTCAATCGCGACGCCAGACCGGTGAAGCTCCACGCCAACCCGACGATCGGATGGAAGCAGAACAGCGGCGCCTGGCTGCCCGTGGTGCGGATGGGCAGGAGCACGCCGAGCGCGTCCTTGTCGTCCCCGACCGATCCCGCCTCGACCTTCGCCGCGAGCGTCGCCGGCGTGGGCGAGGTGAAGATCCACTGCAACGGAACGTCGCGTTCGATGGCCTCGGACGCCCTGGCAGTACTCAGCAACTTGGTCGCACTCAGCGAGTTGCCGCCGAGCTCGAAGAAGTTGTCGTCCACGCCGACCCGGTCGACGCCCAGTACCGACGCGAAGGCCTCGGCGAACGCGGCCTCGATCGGGGTGGAGGGCGCCCGGTACTCCCGCTGGGCCGCCATCTCGGGGCTGGGCAGCGACTTGCGGTCCATCTTGCCGCTGGCTCCGAGTGGGATGGCGTCGATGACGACGATCCGGCTCGGCACCATGTACGACGGCAGTCTGGTTCCCGCGAACTCCTCGAGCGCGGCGAGATCGACCGTCGAGCCCTCCTGTGGGACGACGTAGCCGATCAGGGCTGGGCTGCCGCCGAAGCGCTTGACCGCGGCCGCGGCCACGGTCACGCCGTCGAACGAGGCGAGAACCTTCTCGACCTCGCCGAGCTCGATGCGGAAGCCGCGGACCTTCACCTGATCGTCGGTACGGCCGATGTACTCGATGTCGCCGGCTGTGGTCCACCGGACGGCGTCACCCGTGCGGTACATCCGGCCGGGCTCGAAGGGGTTGGCAACGAATCGGTCCGCGGTGAGTTCGGTCCGGCCGAAGTATCCCCATGCCAGCTGGTCGCCGGCCAGGTACAGCTCGCCCACGACACCGTCCGGGACCGGACGCAGGGCACCGTCGAGCACGTAGACGCTGGTGTTCGCGGCCGGACGCCCGATGGGGATCGACGACGAGGTACCGGTGTACGCGCCCGAGAAACGGGTGACGGTGACGGCGGCCTCGGTCGGGCCGTAGAGGTTGTCCACCTGCGCGTCGCTGATCCGGCCGAACGCGTCGACACTGTCTCTCGGCAGCGCCTCGCCGGCGCAGAGCACGGCACGCACCGACGCCACGTCGGCGGCCTCGGCCACCGTGAGGAAGGCGACGAACGGGGACGGCACGAACACCGCGACGGTGACGTTCCGCGTGCGGATCAGATCCGCGATGTAGAGCGAATCGCTCTGCCCGCCCGGCTTGGCCAGCACCACCGTGGCGCCCGCGGTCAGCGGCCACCACAGCTCCCACACGGACACGTCGAACGTGACCGGCGTCTTCTGGATCACCGCGTCCGCCGTGGACAGCGAGTACTCCCGCGTCATCCAGGCCAGCTGGTTCGCGACGGCGGAATGACCCACCGCGACGCCCTTCGGCTTGCCCGTCGATCCCGACGTGTAGATGACGTACATCAGGTCGTCGCCCGTGATGGGCCTGGTGCGCTCCTCCTCGCGGATCGGTCCGAGGGCGAACTCGTCCAGATCCAACGTGTCCACGTCGACGCGTGAGCATCCCGTCTCGTCCAGATCCAGGAC
Organism: Rhodococcus sp. UNC23MFCrub1.1; assembly: GCF_000686025.1. Taxonomy (GTDB): domain Bacteria; phylum Actinomycetota; class Actinomycetes; order Mycobacteriales; family Mycobacteriaceae; genus Rhodococcoides. The sequence goes on along the minus strand of NZ_JMLQ01000002.1, from coordinate 204,088 downwards.
CACCGGGGAGACCGTCAGGACGCCGCGCGGACGCGCGTTCGCCAACACGTACCTGGTGCGCTCCGGCGGATGCTCGAGGTCGATCGGCAGGTACGCCGCCCCGGACCGCACGATCGCGTGCAGGGCGATCATCATGTCGAACGATCGCGGAATCGCGACCGCCACGAGGTCTCCCGGTCCGACGGAGTGGGCGATCAGATAGCGGGCGAGCGCCTGTACCCGCTCGTCGAACTCGCGGTACGTGAGCGAGAAGTCACCCGCCACGATCGCGGTGTCGTCCGGTGACGCCGAGAACTGACGATCGAGCATCTCGGTGACCGTCGGCGGCACTCCCGCCATCTCGGTGCGGTTGCGCTCGACCACCACGACGGACCGCTCGTCGTCGCTCATGATCTCGATGTCGCGGACCCGAGTGTCGGGCGCGAAGGCGACCGACTCGAGCACGCGCAGCAGACGATCGGCGAAGCTCTGCACGGTCGCCTCGTCGAAGAGCGACGTCGCGTAGGTGAACGCCATCTCCAGACCGCGTCCGTACTCGGAGTTCTCGTGTCCCTCGGCGACGACCAGATGCAGGTCGTACTGCGAGATCTCGGAGCCCGGTTCGAGCGCCGCGACCTCCAGGCCGGAGAGCGTGGCCTGTACCGGTGCGAGGTTCTGGAACGAGAAGCCCACCTGGAAGAGCGGGTTGAAGGCGGTCGACCGTTCCGGGTCCACCGCCTCGACCACGTTCTCGAACGGCACGTCCGCGTTGGCGAAGGCGCCGAGATCGACCGCCGACGCACTGCGCACCAGATCGACGAACGACAGGTCGGGATCGACGTCCAGTCGCAGCGCGAGCGTGTTCACGAACATGCCGACGAGGTGATCGAGCGCCTCGTCGCCGCGACCGGCGATCGGGGTGCCGACGACGACGTCGCGGGTGTTGCCGAGCTTGGAGAGCAACACCGAGAAGGCCGCGTGCACACCCATGAACAGCGTCGCCCGCGATCCTCGGCACACCTCCTGCAACGCGTCCATGACGCGCGCCGGGACGAAGAACCCGATCTCGTGTCCGCTCATGGACTGGACCTCGGGACGAGGTCGGTCGAAGGGCAGTTCGATGGGCCCGTCCAGCCCGGCCATCGACTCCTTCCAGTACGAGAGCTGTTCGGCGAGAACGGAATCCGGATCGTCCACGGCTCCGAGAACGTCGCGCTGCCACAACGTGTAGTCCGCGTACTGCACCTCGAGCGGACTCCACACGGGTGCGTTGCCCTCGGACCGGGATCCGTACGCGATCATCACGTCACGTGCGAGCGGAGCGACGGAGAAACCGTCCGCCGAGATGTGGTGCATGACGATCATCAGCACGTGGCTGTCCGCGCCGGTCTCGAGCAGGAGACCGCGCACCGGCACCCCCGCGGTGACGTCGAACCCGCGGGCGACGAACGACACCAGTCGCCCGCGCACGCGGTCCTCGGCCACAGAGTCCTGTTCGAAGTCGAGGGTGAGCTCGGCCGCCGGAACGATCTTCTGGAACGGTCCGAGTTCGTCCTGCGGGTAGTACGTGCGCAGGCTCTCGTGCCGGGCGACGACGTCCTGCACCGCACGCACGAGCGCGTCGACGTCGAGCGGCCCGGTGAGTCGCACGGCCAGCGGCACGTTGTAGGCGGGCGAGACGGTGTCGAACTGGTTCAGGAACCACATGCGCTGCTGCGCGAGCGACAGCGGGATGCGGTCCGGCCGTTCCCTGGCGACCAGCGGCGCGCGGGTGTCGGACGTCGCCGATTCCACCCTCGCGGCGAACCCGGCGACATCCGCGGTCTCGAACATCTCGCGAATGCCGACGGAGGTCCCGAGGCGCGCGTTGATCCGCGCGATGACCCGCGTGGCCGACAGCGAGTTGCCGCCGAGTTCGAAGAAGTTGTCGTCGACGCCGACACGCTGCACCCCGAGGACGGAGGCGAACGCGTCCGCGACCGCTTCCTCGACGGGGGTGGAGGGTGCGCGGTACTCACGGGTGACCGACGCGTCGACCGCGGGGAGCAGTCGGCGATCGAGCTTGCCGTTGACGCTGAGCGGCAGCTCGTCGATGACGACGATCCGCGCCGGAACCATGTACGCGGGGACGAGTCCTCGCATGGTCTCCCGGACGGCGTCGACGTCGACCGTGCTGCCGGCCTCGGGCACGGCGTAGCCGATGAGGACGTCGCCGCCGGCGATGCGCTTGACCGCGGCCGCGGCTGCGGACACACCGTCGGCCGACGTGAGGGCGGACTCGACCTCGCCGAGCTCGATGCGGAAACCACGCACCTTCACCTGGTCGTCGGTCCGCGCCACGAACTCGAGTTCGGGCCCGTCGGCGCCGGCGCTCCAGCGCACGGCGTCGCCGGTCCGGTACAGGCGGCCCTCGCCGAACGGGTGGGCGACGAAGCGCTCCGACGTCAGACCCGGCCGACGGTGGTAGCCGCGGGCGAGCTGTACGCCGGACAGGTAGAGCTCTCCCATGACGCCCTGCGGCACCGGTCGCAACCGGTCGTCGAGCACGTACACACGCACGTTCGCCTCGGGTGCGCCGATGGGCACGACACCCGACTCGGCCGCCGTGATGCGGTGGGCGGTCGCCGAGACCGCGGCCTCGGTCGGCCCGTACAGGTTGATCACGGGCGCGTCGGACAGGCGTGCGAACGCGGTGACCACGTCGCGCGGCAGCGCCTCGCCGATGCAGACGACGGCACGCAGCGCGGCGACGTCGTCGCGGGTCGCGACGGCCGTGAACGCACCGAGCAGTGACGGCACGAAGTCGGCCACCGTGACGCGCTCGTCGCGCATGAGGCGCGCGAGATACACCGGATCGCGGTTGCCCTCGGCGTTCGCCACGACGAGCCGGGCGCCCGTGGTGAGGGGCCACCAGAGTTCCCAGACCGAGAGATCGAAGGTCGAGGGCGTCTTCTGCACCATCGCGTCGTCGACCGTGAGGGCGAACTCCGACTGCATCCACCAGATCTGGTTCGCGACGGCACGGTGCGGCAGGGCCACGCCCTTCGGCCTGCCGGTCGACCCGGAGGTGTAGATGACGTACGCGATGTCACCTGGGAGGAGTGTGCGGCTGCGTTCGGCATCGGTGACCGGATCGGACGGGTACGTCGAGAGGTCGACCGAGGACAGATCGATCTGCACGAGGTCGCTCGACACGGCGAGCCCGTCGGGTCCCGTGATCACGAGTGACGGCCCGGCGTCCGCGAGCACGTACTCGGTGCGGTCCGCCGGGTGATCCGGATCGATCGGCAGGTACGCGGCGCCGGTCTGCACGACGGCGTACAGCGCGACGATCGAGTCGAGCGACCGCGGAACCGCGACGGCGACGAGATCGCCGGTGCCCACTCCCGACGCCATCAGGTGGCGAGCGGAGCGAGCGACACGGGCGCCGAGTTCGGCGTACGTCAGGGACTCGCCCTCGAACGTGACGGCGACCGCATCCGGGGTGGCCGCGACCTGCGACGTGAACATCGCGGAGAGCAGCGACGGCGCACCGTCGCGGTCGGTGGCGTTGACCGAGTCGATCAGCGTGCGCTGTTCGGCGTCGGACAAGACGTCGACGGCGCGCACCGGCACCGTCGGATCGTCCGTCACCGTGTCGAGAACGCGCAGCAGCCGCTCCACGAGCTGGTCTGCGGTACTGCGATCGAACAGCGCCGTCGAGAACGTCAACGCGCAGTCGAGCGCACTGGTGACACCGTCGCCACCTTCCTCCGCACCCACGAGCAACTGCAGATCGAACTGCGCCGCGCCGGTCTCGACGCCGAGGTCGGAGATCTCGAGACCGGGCAGGGTCAGCGAGATCTGCTCGAGATTCTGGAACGAGAAGCCGACCTGGAACAGCGGGTGGTACGCCGTCGACCGCTCGGGGTTGATCGCCTCGACGAGACGCTCGAACGGGACGTCGGCGTTGCCGAATGCCGCGAGATCGCGGCCGCGCGCCTGCTCGACGAGATCGGCGAACGTGCTGTCGGGGTCGACGTCGAGCCGCAGGCCCAGCGTGTTCGCGAACTGGCCGATCATCTGGTCGAGCTCCTGCTCGCCGCGGCCGGCGATGGGGGTGCCGACCACGATGTCGCGCGATCCCGACAGCTTCGACAAGGTCACCGCGAACGCGGCGTGCATCGCCATGAACAGCGTCGAACGCGACGCCGCGGCGACACGGTTCAGAGCGGACGCACGGTCGGCGGAGATGGTGAAGCGCACCGACTCGCCCTCCATGGCCTGGATCTCCGGGCGCGGGCGATCGAACGGCAGCTCGATCGGTCCCTCGATGCCCGCCAGTGCGGTACGCCAGAACTCGACCTGCCGGGCGAGCACGGACTCGGGATCCGACTCGTCTCCCAGCACCTCGAGCTGCCACAGGGTGTAGTCCGCGTACTGCACCGGCAGCGGCAACCACACCGGAGCGTTGCCGGCGATGCGGGACGAGTACGCCACCATGACGTCGCGGGCGAGGGGCCCGAGCGAGAACCCGTCCGACGACACGTGGTGGATGACGAACGCCAGGATCTGCTCCGACGGTCCGGTCCGGTAGATCGCCGCTCGCACGGGCACCTCGGTGGTGACGTCGAACCCGCGAGTCACGAAGCCGTAGAGGCGTGCGCGGACGTCCGCCTCGTCGACGTCGTCGACCGTGAGCGACAGCCCCGTGCGGTCGATCGGCAGCACCACCTGGTGCGGGCCGTTCTCGCCCTCGGGGTAGACCGTGCGCAACACCTCGTGCCGCCCGACGACGTCCACGACCGCCTGCTCGAGTGCCGCGACGTCGAGATCGCCGGTGAGCTTGATGGCGAGCGGGATGTTGTAGGCCGCAGACGACGCGTCGAACCGGTTGAGGAACCACATGCGCTGCTGAGCGAGCGACAGCGGGATCTCGTCCGGGCGCTCGCGGGGAGCGAGCGGTACGCGGGTGCCGTACTCCACCGCACGCTCGGCGCGCAGGGCGAGACCGGCCGCGGTGGGCGCCTCGAAGATCTCCCGGATCCCGACGCGGGCGTTCAGTGCGGCGTTGACGCGGGCGATCACCTGCGTCGCCGACAGCGAGTTGCCGCCGAGCTCGAAGAAGTTGTCGTCCACGCCGACGCGCGGCACGCCGAGCACCGAGGCGATGGCTCCCGCCACCACTTCCTCCACCGGCGTCGACGGCGCGCGGTAGGTCGAGGCGGTGTCCACGCCGACCTGCGGCAGACGACGTCGGTCGAGCTTGCCGTTGACGCTCAACGGCAGTTCGTCGATCACGACGACGCGCTGCGGAACCATGTAGGACGGCAGCTGTTCCGCCGCCGCGGCCCGTACGGCGTCGACGTCCACGGTCGTGTCCGGACGGGCGACGACGTAGCCGACGAGGGTGTCTCCACCGCGTCCCGAGGACACGGCGGCGGCGGCCGCGGCCACCGACTCGTGGGACACGAGCACACTCTCGATCTCGCCGAGCTCGATGCGGAACCCGCGGATCTTGACCTGGGTGTCCGTGCGATCGAGGAACACCAGTGCGCCGTCGGCGTTCCATCGCACGGCGTCACCGGTGCGGTAGAGCCGAGACCCGTTCTCGCCGAACGGATCCGCCACGAAGCGGTCGCTCGTCAGATCCGGGCGACCGACGTAGCCGAGTGCGAGCTGGACGCCGCCGAGATAGAGCTCTCCCCCGACGCCGGCCGGGACCGGACGCAGCCGGTCGTCGAGAACGTAGACGCGCACGTTCGCCTCGGGGGTACCGATGGGCACGGCTCCGGTCGCGCCGCGCACCGTGCGGTGGGCGGTCACGGAGACGGCGGCCTCGGTCGGTCCGTAGAGGTTGTCGAGCGGCGCGTCGGACAGTGCCTCGAACGCCCGGACGACGTCACGCGGGAGCGCCTCGCCGATGCACAGGACGGCGCGCAGGGACACGAGGTCCTCCCGCGACGCGACGGCGCAGAACGCACCGAGCAACGACGGCACGAAGTCGGCGACGGTGACGTGTTCCTCGCGCATCAGACGAGCGAGGTACGACGGGTCGCGGTTGCCCTCGGGCGACGCCAGCACGAGACGCGCGCCGGCGGTCAGCGGCCACCACAGTTCCCACACGGACAGGTCGAACGTCGCGGGCGTCTTCTGCACCATCGCGTCGGTCGCCGTGAGCCGGTACTCGTTCTGGATCCACGTCATCTGATTGGCGACGGCGCGATGCGGAAGGGCCACGCCCTTGGGACGACCTGTCGATCCCGACGTGTAGATGACGTAGGCGCGGTCCTGCGGCAGCAGGGGCCGACTGCGATCGATGTCGGTGATGGGCGAGCCGTCGAAGAGCGACACGTCGACGGTCGCCAGATCCACCGTCGGGATCGTGGTCTCGACGGACAGCGGGGTGCCCGCGATGACGACGACCGACGGGGACGCGCTGTCGAGGACGTATTCGGTGCGTTCGGCAGGGTGGTCGAGGTCGATCGGCAGATAGCCGGCACCCGCCGCGACGACGCCGTACATCGCGACCATCGCGTCGATCGAGCGCGGGATCGCGACGGCGACGAGGTCACCGGTCCGCACGCCCTCACCGATGAGGAACCGGGCGAGACGGGACACCCTCTCGGAGAACTCACCGTAGGTGATCGAGTCGTCGAGATATGTCAGGGCCGTGGTGTCGGGAGCCGCCGCGACGCGCGCGGCGAACATGTCCGTGAGGAGCTCGGGCACGCCGGCCACCGCGGTGTCGTTGCGCGTGAGAAGGATGTCGCGGCGCTCCTCGGGCGACAGGACGTCCACGGCGGCGATGCGGTCCTCGGGCCGTGCGGTGACGGCGTCGAGCACGCGCAGGAAGCGGTCGACGAAGACCTGTGCCGTGGACTCGTCGAAGAGCGACGTGGCGAAGGTGAGCATCGCGATCTGTCCTGCGGCGGCGTCCTCGCTGACGATGAGGTGCAGGTCGAACTGCGACACATCGAAGTCGAAGCCCGCGTCGGAGACCGTGAGGTCGGGCAGTTCGAACCGGACGGGCGAGAGGTTCTGGAACGAGAAGCCCACCTGGAACAACGGGTGGTACGCCGTGGAGCGCACGGGGTTCAGTGCCTCGACCAGCTGCTCGAAGGGCACGTCGGCGTTGCCGAAGGCCGCGAGATCGGACTCGCGAACCGCGTCCACGAGGGCGCCGAACGTGAGGTCCGGGTCCACGTCGACGCGGAGTGCCAGCGTGTTCACGAACATGCCGACCATGTCGTCGAGCTCCGGCTCGCCGCGACCGGCGATCGGGGTGCCGACGGCGATGTCGCGACTGCCGCTGAGTGCGGACAGGGTGACGGACCAGGCGGCGTGCATCGCCATGAACAGCGTCGCGCGGCGCTCCTGCGCGATGCGGGTGAGCGCGGCGGTGATGTCCGCGGAGATCTCGAAGCGGATCGACTTGCCCTGCAACGACTGCACCGCGGGGCGGGGGCGGTCGGTGGGCAGCGGCAGCGCGTCGCCGAGGCCGGCGAGACGGGTCCGCCAGTACGCGACCTGCCGCGAGACGACGGAGGTGTCGTCGTCCAGCGATCCCAGGACGGTCCGCTGCCACAGCGCGAAGTCGGCGTACTGCACCGGGAGCGGCGTCCAGCCGGGAGCCTCGCCGCGGACGCGGGCGGTGTAGGCCACCATGACGTCACGGGCCAACGGGCCCTGCGAGAAGCCGTCGGACGACACGTGGTGGATCACGATGCCGAGCACGTGCGCGGGGGCGTCTCCCGCCGCGTCCGTCACCTGCAGCAGGAGTCCGCGGACGGGCACCTCCGCGGTGACGTCGAAGCCGCCGGAGACGAAGGTGAACAGCCGTGCGGCGATGTTCTCCTCGGTGACGTCCTCGACCGCGAGGTCGAGCGGCACGTCGCGAGTGGGGAGAACCACCTGGGTCGGGCCGTCCGGAGTCTGCGGGTAAACCGTGCGCAGCGACTCGTGGCGGTCGAGGACGTCCCGGACGGCGAGCGTCAGTGCGTCGAGATCGAGGCGACCCTCGAGGCGGATGGCCAGCGGCACGTTGTAGGCGGGCGACGACGTGTCGAACTGGTTGAGGAACCACATGCGCGACTGCGCGAGCGAGAGTGGCACGTGAGCAGGACGTTCGACGGGCACCAGCGGTGCACGGGTGTCCGACGTCGACGCCGACTCGGCGCGCGCCGCGAACGTCGCGACGTCGGCCGACTCGAACATCTCACGGATGCCGATGCGGGTGTTCAGCCGGGCGTTGACCCGCGCCACCACCTGCGTCGCCGACAGCGAGTTGCCACCGAGCTCGAAGAAGTTGTCGTCCATGCCGACTCGCTCGACACCGAGCACCGCGGCGTACGCGGCGGCGACGATCTCCTCGACCGGGGTGGACGGCGCGCGGTACTCCCGCGCCACGTCCAGATCGATCGAGGGCAATCGGCGACGGTCGAGCTTGCCGTTGACGCTCAGCGGCAACTCCTCGATCACCACGATGCGCGCGGGAACCATGTAGCCCGGAACCGTTTCGGCCGCAGCGGATCGCACCGCGTCGACGTCGAGGGTGACGTCCTTCTCGGGCACCACGTAGCCCACCAGCAGCTCGCCGCCGGCGGTACGGGCGACGGTGGCGGCCGATGCGGCGACACCGTCGGCGGTGGTCAGCGCGGCCTCGACCTCGCCGAGTTCGATACGGAAACCGCGCACCTTGACCTGGTCGTCGGTGCGGGCGACGAACTCGAGAACCCGTGCGTCACCGCGGGTGACCCAGCGGACCGCGTCACCCGTGCGGTAGAGCCTGCCGGACCCGAACGGATCGGCGACGAAGCGCTCCGCCGTCAGGGTGGTGTTGCCGAAGTAGCCGAGCGCCAGCTGATCGCCCGCGAGGTAGAGCTCACCCGCGACACCGACGGGTACCGGCCGCAGTCGCGAATCGAGAACGTAGACCTGCACGTTCGCCTCGGGTCCACCGATGGACACCGGACCCGTCTCGTCGGACGCGATGTGGTGCACGGTGACCGAGACCGCAGCCTCCGTCGGTCCGTAGAGGTTCACCACCGGAGCGTCGGACAGTCGACCGAACGCGGTGACCACATCGCGCGGCAGCGCCTCGCCGATGCACAGGACCGCTCGCAGTGACGCGACGTCCTCGGCCGTCGCCACCGAGGCGAACGCACCGAGGAGCGACGGCACGAAGTCGGCGACGGTGACGTTCTGCTCGCGCATCAGTCGCGCGAGTTCGGCGGGGTCCCGGTTCGCCTCGGGCGAACCGATCACCAACCGGGCGCCCGCGGTCAGCGGCCACCACAGCTCCCACACCGACAGGTCGAACGTGGACGGTGTCTTCTGCACCATCGCGTCGTCCGCCGTGAGTTCGAACTCGTTCTGGATCCACCAGAGCTGGTTCGCCACAGCGCGATGCGGCAGCGCGACGCCCTTGGGACGTCCGGTCGACCCCGAGGTGTAGATGACGTACACGGGGTCCTCGGCCGACAGCGGGCGGCTGCGCTCGTCGTCGGTGACGGGAGCGTCGGAGAAGTCCGAGAGCTCCGCCGTGAGCACGTCGATCGTCGGGACGTCCGAGGGCGCCGACAGAGCTCGACCGCCCAGCAGGATCAGCGACGGCCGGGCATCACCCAGCACGTACTCCGTGCGCTCGGCCGGGTGGTCGAGGTCGATCGGCAGGTAGGCCGCACCGGCCTGGACCACCGCGTACATCGCGACCATCGACTCGGTCGACCGCGGCATCGCCACGGCGACGAGATCACCGGTCCGCACGCCGTCGGCGAGCAACCTGCGCGCCAGCCGTGCGACGCGAGAGCCGAACTCGCCGTACGTGAGTGAGACGTCACCCTCGGTCAGGGCCGCGACGTCGGGACGCTCGGCGACCCGATCGGCGAACATTCGCGCGACGGAGGTGGGCGCACCCGCGACACGAGTGTCGTTGGTGTCCACCAGGATCGACCGACGCTCGTCCGCACTCAAGACGTCCGCGGTGTGCACCGGTGCGTCCGGACGGGCGATCAGCGCGTCGACCACGCGGGAGAAGCGCTCGGTGAACGACTCGGCCGTGGCGCGGTCGAACAGCGCCTCGGCGAAGGTGAGCACCGACTGCAGCGAGCCGTCCTCGGCTCCCTCACTGACGATGAGGTGCAGATCGAACTGCGAGACCGCGGCCTCGAGCCCGACGTCCCCGACGGTGAGGTCGGGGAGCTCGAACGTCACCGGCGCGAGGTTCTGGAACGAGAAGCCCACCTGGAAGATCGGGTGGTACGCGGTCGACCGACGCGGGTCGACGGCCTCGACGAGCTGCTCGAACGGCACGTCGGCGTGACCGAACGCGGCCAGGTCGGCCGCGCGGGCGGCCGCGACCAGATCGGCGAACGACGCATCCGGATCGACGTCGAGACGCAGTGCCAGCGTGTTGACGAACATGCCGACCATGTCGTCGAGTTCGCGCTCGCCACGTCCGGCGATCGGGGTTCCGACGGCGATGTCGCGCGAGCCCGACAGGGCGCCGAGCAGCACGGACCACGCCGCGTGCACGGCCATGAACAGCGTGCCCTGACGCGACGCGGCGACGGCGCGCAGTCCGGCCGTCTGCTCGGGGGTCAGCGCGAACTGCACCGAGTGGCCGAGCATGGACTGAACCGCCGGGCGCGGCCTGTCGGTCGGCAGCTCGATCGGATCGTCCAGACCGGCGAGCTGCTGCTTCCAGTACGCGATCTGCTGGGCGGTCAACGACTCCGGGTCGCTCTCCGATCCCAGCACCTCGCGCTGCCACAGCGCGTAGTCGGCGTACTGCACGGGCAGGGGTGCCCACTCCGGGATCGCTCCGGCGACGCGCGCCGAGTAGGCGACCATGACGTCGCGTGCCAGCGGGCCGAGCGAGAATCCGTCCGCGGAGATGTGGTGCACGACGATGGACAGCACGTACTCCGCCGCGTCGCCGGCCGGGTCGACGACCTCGAGCAGCAGACCGCGCACGGGCACGGCGGCCGTGACGTCGAACCCGGACGCGATGAACTCGAACAACGCGCCGGGCACACCGGCGGTCTCGACCGGACGTGGCGCCAGGTCGAGGGGAACGTCGTCCACACCCAGGATGACCTGGTAGGGACCCTCTTCCGACCCGGGGTACACCGTGCGCAGCGTCTCGTGCCGGGCGAGGACGTCGCGGACGGCCTCCTCCAGCGCGGCGACGTCGAGCGTGCCGGTGAGGCGCACCGCCAGCGGGATGTTGTACGCGGGCGAGCTGGTGTCGAACTGGTTGAGGAACCACATGCGGCGCTGTGCGAGCGACAGCGGCACCGGATCGGGCCGCTCGCCCGCGACGAGCGCGGGGCGACGACCGACTCCACCCGAGAGTGCGCGCGCCGCGAGTTCGCCCACGGTCGACGCGTCGAAGATGTCGCGCACGCCGATGTGGGTGTCCAGTGCCGCGTTGATACGCGCGACGGCCTGGGTGGCCACGAGCGAGTTGCCGCCGAGATCGAAGAAGCTGTCGTCGACACCGACCCGCTCCACGCCGAGAAGATCGGCGAACACTTCGGCGACGGCCTGATCCTCGGGCGTCTCGGGGGCGCGGTACTCGGCCTGCTGCCGCACCAGGGTGGGCTCCGGCAGCGCGGCACGGTCGAGCTTGCCGACCGGGTTCAGCGGCACGGAGGTGAGCGGCATGATCACCGCGGGCACCATGTGCGCGGGCAGGCTCTCCTTGACGGAGGCGTGCACGGCCGCGACGTCCAGGGTCGCGCCCGCCTCGAGCAGGGACGCCGCCGGCAGGACGTAGGACACGAGGTCGGTGACGCCACCGACGGATCGGTGGCCGACCGTCACGGCGAAGTCCACGTCCGGGTGCGCCGCGAGAGCGGCGTCGATCTCGCCGAGCTCGATGCGCTGGCCCCGGATCTTGACCTGGAAGTCGCTGCGGCCGATGTACTCGACGGTGCCGGCCTCGGTCCAGCGGACCACGTCGCCGGTGCGGTACAGACGGCTCCCCGCGGGACCGTACGGATCGGCGACGAAGCGCTCGGAGGTGAGCGTCGGGCGGCCGAAGTAGCCGCGCGCGACACCCGGTCCTCCGGCGTAGAGCTCACCGGGAACGCCGACGGGCACGGGCCGCAGTCGGCCGTCCAGCACGTACTCGCGAGTGCCCTTGCTGGGACCGCCCACCGTGATCGGATCGCCTGCGGAGAGGGGCACCGACGCGTTGATCATGATCGTCGTCTCGGCGGGTCCGTACCCGTTGACGACGGTGCGACCGGATGTCGCCCACGCCGTCATCAGATCCGGCGGAAGAGCCTCGCCGACGGGCATGACGGCGCGCACGGACGGCACCGCGTCCGGCTCGACGGTCGCCAGCGCGGACGGCGTGATCACCATGTGGGTGACACCCTCGTCGGTGACGAAGCGCGCCAGATCGGGTCCGCCGTAGAACCCGGCGGGCGCCGGTGCCAGCGGCACGGCATTGCCCGCGGCCAGCAGGATCTCGAAGATCGACGCGTCGAAGCTCGTCGACGCCACGGCCAGGACGATCGACGCGTGGTCGATACCCAGCGAGTCCGTCTGTGCGGCCACCAGATTGGCGAGACCGGTGTGCGGGACGACGACACCCTTGGGGCGACCGGTCGATCCGGACGTGTAGATCATGTACGCCGCGTTGCTCATGCGCACGGTGCCGAGACGCTCACCGTCGGTGAGGCGCTCGGGCGAGCGGGAGTCGACGTCGGCCGCGAACTGCTCGTCGTCGAGGACGAGCCACCGCAGCCCGTCGACGTCGGCGGGGCGGTCGGCGACCGTCGTGATGCCGAGCGCCGCCGTCGAGTCGTGCACCATGTAGTCGATGCGCTCGGCAGGGTGTGCCGGGTCGACGGGCACCACGTAACCGCCCGCCTTGGCGACCGCCCAGACGCAGAGCACGAACTCGGGCGACCGCGGAACCGCCACGGCCACCACGACGTCCGGTCCGACACCCGCGTCGACGAGGACGCGCGCGAGGCGCGTGGCACGAGCGTCGAGCTCCTCGTACGTCCACTGCACCGATCCCTGGCGGACGGCGAGTCTGCTGGGAGCGTGATCCGCGGCGTCCTCGAGGATCCGGACGAGCGTGCGCTCGTCGACGTCGGCGGATCCGCGGCGCGACAGCAGGTCGGCGCGCTCGTCGGCGAGCAGCGTCTCGATGCGGCCGACGGGTGCACCCGGTGACGTGGCGAACGCCGCGAACACGGCCTGCAGGCGACCGCCCAGTGCGGACACGTACTCGTCGGAGAACAGGTCGCGCAGGTAGCGCAGCGTCATGCGGATCTGCGTGTCCGCGAACGTGACCACGTTGATCGGGTAGTGCGTCGCGTCGAGCACCTGAGCGCCGGTGACAGCCATGCCGTCGATGGACGCGGCGGCCTTCAGGCCCTCCTCGTCCACCGGGTAGGACTCGAGAACGGTGATCGAGTCGAACACCGCGCCCGGGCCGACAGCGGTGGTGATGTCCGCCAGCCCCAGGTAGTGGTGGTCGAGCAACACCGTCTGCTCCTCCTGCAACCGGAGCAGGAAGGACTCGATGCTGTCGGACTCGTCGATGCGCACGCGGACGGGCAGCGTGTTGATGAACAGGCCGACCATGGTCTCGACGCCCTCGAGGTCGGCGGGGCGACCGGAAACCGTCCCACCGAACGCGACGTCGTCGCGGCCCAGCTGGCGCGCGAGCACGAGGCCCCACGCCGCCTGCACGATCGTGCTGAGCGTGACACCGAGACGCGACCCCAGATCGGTCAGCTCGGACGTGACCTTCTCGTCCATGACGACCTCGACCCGACCCGTGTCGGTCGAGACCCCGGACGTATCGGTGATTCCCGACAACAGCGTCGGCTCTTCAGCGCCGGCGAACGCGGTGGTCCACGCCTTGACCGAGACGGCGCGGTCGCGGACCGACAGCCACTCCAGGAAGGAACGGTAGGACCGGACCTCGGGAAGCAGCGACGCATCTCCGCGCAGGGCGTACAGCGTCAGGAGATCCTTGAGCACCAGCGGCATCGACCATCCGTCGATGACGATGTGGTGCGCCATGAACGACAGCGTGACCGCGTCGTCGGCGGTGCGGATCATCCGGAAGCGCACCAGCGGCGCGCTGTCCATCGAGAACCGGCGGTCCCGCTCGGTCTCGAGCTCGACGCGCAGGTCGCCCTCGATGTCGTCGTGGCCGCGCAGGTCGACGTCGACCCACGGAACCTCGGCGGAACTCGGAACCAGTTGCACCGCACGACCGTCCGCGGTGGTGCGGAACGAGGTCCGCAGCCCGTCGTAGCGCGCGAGCAGCGCACCGGCCGCGGCGACGAACCGGTCCCGGTCGACGTCGCCGGTCAGGTCCATCACGACCTGCATGACGTAGACGTCGGGAGCGCCGGCCGGCTGCATCGACGAGTGGAACAGCAGACCCGCCTGCAGCGGAGCAAGGGACCAGACGTCCTCGAGATGAGACCCGGCATCGGACATCTCGTTCTCGAAGACCTCGATGTCCTTCTGCGACACCGGTACCAGCGGTACGTCCGACGGCGTGAGGCCGCCGGCATCGCCGTTCCCGACGTGCTGAGCGAGCGCCGTGAGCGCCTCGACCCAGTAGGTGCCGAGCGCGGACACGTCCTCCGACGACAGGATGCCGCGGGGGAAGGCGAACGTGGCACCGAGCTGCTCGTCCGCGAGGACTGCGTTGATGTCGAGCACGGCGATCGCCGGCATGTCGGCATCGAGAGGCACGTCCGCGAGGGTGGTGATGTCGGACGACGGGAGGAAGCCCAGACCCTCCGCACCCTCGGGCAGCTCGCCCGCGGACAGGCGGCCCAGGTAGTTGAAGCTGATCTGGCCGACGGATCGCGCGAGAACCGAGCGTCCCGTCTCGTCGAGGTAGCGCAGCATGCCGTAGCCCATACCGCGATCGGGCACCGCGAGCAGCTGTTCCTTGACGGCCTTGACAGCTCGGCCGGCCGCGGCGCCACCGGCGAACGCGTCGTCGAGGTCGACGTCGGTGAGGTCGAGCAGCACGGGGAAGATCGACGTGAACCAGCCGACGGTCCGCGACAGATCCGCGAGTCCGGCGTCGCCGAGCACGTCCTCCTCGCGGCCGTGGCCCTCGAGGCGCAGCAGCAACGACGACGTCTCGGTGCCGCGCTCACGGCGCCACTTCGCCACGGCCAGAGCCAGTGCGGACAACAGTCCGTCGTTCACGCCGCCCCGGAACACCTGCGGCAGAGCGGTGACGACGGCGGTCGTGACGTCCGCCGGGACGGTGACGCGCACCTTGTCGAGCGTGGCCTGCACGTCGACGGCGGGGTCGAGATCGCGGTCGCCGAGCAGCACGTCCTCGGACCGCACGACGGAACTCCAGAACGGCAGTTCCGAGCGACGGGACGGCGCCTGGTCCACGAGCGCGTGCGCCCAGGTACGCATCGACGTGCCCACCGGTTGCAGAGTCGGCTCGGTCCCGGAGGACACGCCGAACCACGCGGTGACCAGGTCCGGCACGATGATGCGCCACGAGACACCGTCGACGGCGAGGTGATGGCCGGCGACGACGAGGTGGCCGCCGGTCGACGGCCCCCGGTCCAGCCAGACGAACTGCACGAGACGACCCTCGGCCGTCGACAGGCGATCCAGCGCCGAGTCGAGTGCCGTGCGAGCCACCTTCTCGAGGTCGTCGCCCGTGACGTCGGCATCGACGTCGACTCGGGTGAGCAGCGACGCGGCGTCCACCGAACCCGGTGCCGCGGTGACGATCTCGAAGCCGTCGTCGAGCGACCCGGTGAGGCGCGCGCGGAACATGTCGTGACGGTCCAGCACGGCCTGCAGTGTCGCGGTGATACCGGCCTCGTCGATACCTGTCGGCAGGTCCAGTACGACGCTCTGCGAGAAGCGCTCGTAGGCGCCGCCGCGGCGGGTCATGAAGTGCTCCGCCGGGGTCAGCGGACGGGATCCGACGCCGCCACCCTCGAGCTCGGGCAGCATGCGGACGGCGTTCTCCCCCGACGACACGACGGCCGCCAGGGCAGCCACCGTGCGGCGCTCGAAGACGTCACGCGGGCTGAGGGAGAGTCCGGCGGCGCGGGCGCGGGAGACGAGCTGAATGGAGACGATGCTGTCTCCGCCGAGTGCGAAGAAGTCGTCGTCCGCGCCGACCCGATCGACGCCGAGCACGTCGGCGAAGACCGCTGCCAGCGCGCGTTCGGTCTCGGTGGCGGGTTCGCGGTACGTGTCGGTGTCGGTACCGAACTCGGGCGTCGGCAGAGCCCGTCGGTCGACCTTGCCCGTGGCACCCAGCGGCACCTCGTCCATGACGACCACGGCGGACGGGACCATGTGCGCGGGAAGTGATTCCGCTGCCCACTCGGTGACGTCCGACTCGCGCAGCAACGATCCCGCGGTCAGCGTGACGTAGGTGACCAGCACCTTGGACCCGGCAGCGGTGGTGAAGGGAGTGGTCAGCGCGAACTGCACCTCGGGGTGCGAGGACACGACGGCGTCGATCTCGCCGGGCTCGATGCGGAACCCGCGGATCTTGATCTGCGAGTCGCCACGACCCACGTACTCGAGTTCGAG
This sequence comes from Rhodococcus sp. UNC23MFCrub1.1, assembly GCF_000686025.1. Classification (GTDB taxonomy): domain Bacteria; phylum Actinomycetota; class Actinomycetes; order Mycobacteriales; family Mycobacteriaceae; genus Rhodococcoides. The sequence goes on along the minus strand of NZ_JMLQ01000002.1, from coordinate 187,552 downwards.
GTCACCCGTCTCGGGGCGGCGCCACCAGCGCACGACGTCGCCCGTGCGGTACATGCGAGCACCGGGCTCGCCGTACGGATCGGCGACGAACCGCTCGGACGAGAGTGCCCGACGCTCGTGATAGTGCTGCGCCACACCGGGGCCCGCGGTGTAGAGGTCGCCGGGAACACCGACGGGGACGGGGTTGAGCCGAGCGTCGAGGACCATGGCGCGACCGCCGCGGATCGGGCCACCGAACGGCATCGGGCCACCCGGCACCATCGGCTTGCCGATGTGCGAGACGATCGTGGTCTCGGTCGGTCCGTACACGTTGAGCATGCGGCGACCCGGCGCGAACCTGGTGACCAGGTCCTGCGAGTACGCCTCGCCGCCGACCGAGATGGTCTGCAACGCTTCGAGACCCGAGTGGTCCACCGAGGCCAGCGCGGCCGGGGTGATGAACGCGTGCGTCACCGCGTGACGGCGCAGGAACTGCGCCAGCTCCTCACCGCCGTACACGGTGGTGGGAACGATGACCAGCGCGGCGGCAGCGGGAACCGCGAGCAGCAGCTCCAGCAGTGAGGCATCGAAGCTCGGCGACGCGAAGTGCATGACGCGCGAGTCGCTCTCGACGCGGTACTGCTCGCGCTGGGAGACCCCGAGCTGGTTCAGACCACGATGGGACACCGAGACGCCCTTGGGCAGACCGGTGGAACCCGAGGTGTAGATGATGTACGCGCGGTCGGCCGGCGTGACGGCCGTCCGGCGGTCGGCGTCGGTGATCGGATCCGCCGACGCGGCCGAGACCTGTGCCCGGATCTCGTCGGAATCGACGACGAGCCAGTCGATCTCGTCGGGCAGGGACGCCCGGTGCACGCCGAGCGTCAGGCCGACACGGACGCCCGAGTCGGTCACCATGTGCTCGATGCGATCGGCCGGGTAGTTGGGGTCGATCGGGACGAAGGCCGCACCCGTACGGGTCACCGCCCACATCAACGCGACCGACTCCGCGGAGCGCGGGACGGACAGCGCCACGGCGGATCCGGCTCCGATGCCCCGGTCGATGAGCACGCGGGCGAGTCGAGCCGAGAACTCGCCGAGTTCGCGGTAGGACACCGACGTCCCGTCGAACAGGACCGCGGAGTCGAAGACCAGTGCCGGGCCGTCGGGGTTGCTCTCGACGGCATCGACGAGGAGGTCGCCGAGCGTCCGCTCCGCCACAGCGTCGTCCCCGGTGACGGGTGCCAACGACGCCGCCTCCTCGGAGTCGAGCAGTGGGATGTCGCCGACGGCGCGGTCGGGCGTCTCGATCGCCGCGGCCAGCACGCGCTCGAAGCGCTCGCAGAACAGCGTGACGGTCTCCGCATCGAACAGGTCGGTCGAGTACGTCACCTCCATCGTCATGCCCGCGGCCTGTACGTCACCCGACCGGCCTCCGGCCTGCCCGCCGTCCTCCACCGTCTCGGTGATCTCGATGGACAGGTCGAACTTCGCGGAGTGGATGCCGGCGTCGTACCGGGCGACCTCGAGGCCGCCGAGTTCGAACGTCGTGCGCTCGAGGTTCTGGAACGCCAGCGCCACCTGGAAGAGCGGGTTGTGCGATGTCGAGCGCTCCGGAGCGAGGACCTCGACGAGCCGCTCGAAGGGGATGTCCGCGTTGCCGAAGGCGCCGAGGTCCACGGTCTTCGTCTCGGCGAGCAGCTCGGTGAACGTGGCGTGCGGCGAGACCTGCGTGCGCAGCACGAGCGTGTTGACGAACATGCCGACGAGGTCGTCGAGCGCTTCCTCGCCGCGACCGGCGATGGGGGCACCGACGGCGATGTCGGTGGTGTTCGACAGTCGGGCGAGTACGACGGCGAGCGCACTGTGCACGACCATGAAGAGGCTCGCGTCGTGGGCGCGTGCGAAGTCTGCCGCGCGAGTGTGGATCTCGGCATCGATCGTGTGGTGGACCGCGGACCCGGCCCCGGTGGACACCGCGGGACGCGGGCGGTCCGACGGGAGCGTGAGCACCTCCGGCAGATCGTCGAGCTGCGTCACCCAGTACGACTCCTGCTGCGACGCCAGTGATTCCGGGTCGGACTCGGAGCCCAGCATCTCGCGCTGCCACAGGGAGAAGTCGGCGTACTGCACGGTCAGCGGACGCAGCGGGCCGTTCTCGGACCACGCCGGCGTGCCGGCCTGACGTGCCGCGTAGGCGGTCATGACGTCGCGGGCGAGCGGGCCCATCGAGAATCCGTCGGCACTGACGTGGTGCACGACGAACGCCAGCACGGCCTCGGTGTCCGACGTCCGCAACAGTGCGCCGCGCAGCGGCACCTCCGCGGTGACGTCGAAGCCGGAGGTCACCATGTCGAGTACGCGCGCCTGCACGTCGTCCGCGGCGACCTCGGTCACGGCGAATTGTCCGGCGACCCGATCGGCGGGCAGGATCACCTGGTACGGCGTGCCGTCCACCTGCGGGTAGAGCGTACGCAGAGACTCGTGGCGCTCGAGCACGTCGCCGACGGCCGCGCGCAGCACGTCCACGTCGAGCGCGCCGCGCAGCGTGATGACGAGCGGAATGTTGTAGGCCGCCGACTCGGTGTCGAACTGGTTGACGAACCACATGCGGGACTGCGCGAGCGACAGCGGGATCCGCTCCGGGCGCTCCCGCGGCGCCAGCACGGGCCGGGTACGGCCGGTGTGTGCCGCGGCATCGATCCGGGCGGCGAGCGCGGCCACCGTGGGCTTCTCGAACAGATCGCGGACGCCGATGGAGCTGGACAGCGCCTCGTTGACCCGCGCGACGGCGCGCATGCCGACCAGCGAGTTGCCGCCGAGCTCGAAGAACGAGTCGTCGATGCCGACGCGCGGGGCATCGAGCAGTGCGGAGAAGACGTCCGCGACGACCTTCTCGGACACCGTCTCCGGAGCCCGGTACTCCCGCGGTCCGGACACGTCCACGGGCTCGGGCAGAGCGCGGCGGTCGAGCTTGCCGCTGGGGCTGAGCGGGATCTCGTCGAGCACCGTCAGGTGTGACGGCACCATGTACGCGGGGACGCGCTCGGCGACCAGGTCGAGGACACTCGCCAGTTCCGGTGCGCGCCCGGCCTCCGGCACGATGTACGCCACCAGAGCTTCGCCGGTGCGCTCGTCGGAGTGCACGATGGCCACGGCGCGGGCCACGTCCGGGTGCGCTGTGAGAGCGGACTCGATCTCGCCGAGCTCGATGCGCAGACCACGGAGCTTGACCTGAAAGTCGGTGCGGCCGAGGAACTCCAGCTCACCCGACGCGGTGACCGAGACGAGGTCGCCGGTCCGGTACATCCGCTCACCGGTCGTGCGGGGATCGGCGACGAAGCGATCGGCGGTGAGGTCGGGCCGACCGAAGTACCCACGAGCCAGCTGCGCGCCCGTGAGATAGAGCTCTCCCGGGACACCGACCGGAACGTCGTGCAGACGCGAGTCCAGCACGCGCGCACCGGTGTTACGGATCGGGCGACCGATGGGCACGGTACGGACGTCGGCGTCGGTGGTCCGGTGCAGCGTGGACGTGACCGTCGCCTCGGTGGGGCCGTACGTGTTGTCGAGCTCGGCGGCCGACGAGGCCGCGAACCGACGCACCAGATCGGCGGACAACGCCTCGCCGCCCACCGACAGGTAGCGCAGCGATCCCGGCAGGGCCAGACCGGCATCGGACATGAAGAGCTCGAGCATGGACGGTACGAACTCGAGGATCGCGATGCCGTGCGAGCGCGCCTGGTCGAGCAGGTACTGCACGTCGAGGTGGCCGTCCGGACGCGCGACGACGAGGGTGGCTCCGAGCTGCAAGGGCAGGAAGAGTTCCCACACCGACGCGTCGAACGTCACCGGCGTCTTCTGCAGCATCGTGTCGCCGACCGTGAGGTCGTACGTCTCGTGCATCCAGAGCATCTGGTTCAGGACGGAGCGGTGCGAGACCGCCACGCCCTTGGGGCGGCCGGTCGAGCCCGATGTGTAGATGATGTAGGCGATGTTGGACGGCACGAGCGTGCCCGTCCGCTCCGCATCCGTCAGCGGCTCCGCGGACACGTCGGCGAGATCGACCGTGTCGACGTCGATCACGTTGTGGTGCTCGGGCAGGTCCCGGTGATCGCGCGTGGTGGTCAGCACGACGACGGGTGCGGCGCTGGACAGGACGTACTCGGTGCGCTCGTGCGGGTGGTCCGGATCCACCGGCACGTAGGCGCCACCGGCCTCGAGCACCGCGTAGATCCCGATCATCATCTCGAGCGAGCGGCGCATGCCGACGGCCACGCGGGCGTCGGGACCGACCCCCAGTGCGACGAGGTGCCGTGCCAACAGGTTCACCCGCGTGGAGAACTCGGCATACGTGAGAGAGGTCCCCTCGTACACGAGCGCGGTCCGACTCGGATCCTGTGCGGCGCCGCGGCGGAACGCGTCGACGAGGGTCTCGGCGGGCAGCGGAGCGTCGATGCCGCGCAGCGCGGCGAGCTGCGTCTGCTCGCCGGAGGTGGTCAGCGGGAGATCGCCGACGGCGGTGGAGGAATCGGCCACGACGGCGGCGAGGATGCCGACGTAGCGTTCCGCGATGGTGCGTGCGGTGGGTTCGTCGAACAGATCCGTGGCGTACAGCAGCGATCCGTCGATGGGACCGGGCGACCCGTCGGGGTTCACCTGCTCCATGAGCGTCAGCGTCAGGTCGAGCTTCGCGACTGGCACGTCCGAGTCGAGGAGACCGATGGTGACGTCGGGCAGCTCGATCTCGGTGCGTTCGAAGTTCTGCAGCATGAGCAGTACCTGGAACAGCGGCGCGTAGGCGAGCGAGCGCTGGGGTCGCAGGATCTCGACCAGCCGGTCCAGCGGCAGGTCCGAGTTGCCCAGTGCATCGAGGTCCGCGGTGCGGGTGCGGAGCAGGAAGTCCTCGAACGACTCCCCCGGCTCCAGATGCGATCGCAGGACCAGCGTGTTGCCGAACATGCCGACGAGCGGATCGAGCGCCTGCTCGCCGCGGCCCGCGATCTGCGTGCCGACGGACACGTCGTCGGTCGCGGCCATGCGCGAGAGCAGCACGGCCAGGGCGGCGTGCACCACCATGAACAGCGTCGAGTTGGTGCGTCGCGCGAGGTCGTTCAGACCCTCGACGACGTCCGACTCGAGTCGGAACGGCACCGTCGCACCGCGGGACGACGGCTGCGCCGGTCGCGTCCGGTCGGAGGGGAGTTCGATGACCTCGGGAGTACCGGCGAGGGCGCGCGTCCAGAAGTCGATCTGCTTGGCGCTCAACGACTCCGGGTCGCTCTCGTCGCCGAGGAGCTCACGGTGCCACATCGCGTAGTCCGCGTACTGCACCTCGAGCTCGGGCAGCTCGGGAGCCGCACCGGCGCTGCGCGCCACGTAGGCCGTGGTGAGGTCGCGCACCAGCGGGGCGAGAGATCCACCGTCACTGGCGATGTGGTGCATGACCACGGCGAGGACGTAGTCCTGGTCCGCGATCTGGAACAGCTTGGCACGGAAGGGTACCGAGGACGACACGTCGAAGCCGTCGAGCACCACCGGGGTCAGTCGCTCGTACACCGAGCTCTCGTCGATCCGCTCCGGATCGAGCACCACCGACACCGACGACGCGGGCTCGATGCGCTGCACCGGACCACTGTCGGTCTGCGGGTAGACGGTGCGCAGCGTCTCGTGCCGCGTGATGAGATCCTCGAACGCGTGGCCGAGCGCCTCGAGATCCAGCGCACCCGTCATCCGCAGCACGACCGGCTGGTTGTACGCGGGCGACGTCACGTCGTACTGGTTGGTGAGCCACATCCGCTGCTGGGCGTAGGACAGCGGCAGGTCGCCCGAGCGGTCACGGCGCACGAGCGGCGGCCGCTCGGGGGCACCGAGCGAGAGATCCACGCGCGCGGCGAGATCCGCGACCGAGGTCGCCTCGAACACGTCCCGCACCGCGATGCGGGACTGCGCCGCCTGGTTGATCCGGGCGACCACCTGCGTCGCGAGCAGCGAGTTGCCACCGAGTTCGAAGAAGGTGTCGTCCAGACCCACGCGCTCGGCCGACAACAGGTCCGCCAGCACCTCGGACACCGTGATCTCGGTCCGGGTCTCGGGAGCCCGGTACTCCTTCGTCGACGTGCCGATGGTCGGCTGCGGCAGCGCCGCGCGATCGAGCTTGCCGACGGGTGTGAGGGGCACGGCGTCGATGACGATGATCTCGGACGGCACCATGTACGCGGTGAGGCTCCGGCCGACGAAGGCCGTGACGTCGTCGACGTCGATCTCGTGGCCCGGCTCGGGCTGCACGTAGGCCACGAGCACCGTCGAGCCGTCGGGCAGCTGATGACCGGCCGCCGCGGCGAAGCGGACGTCCGGGTGCGCCGTCAGGGCGGCGTCGATCTCGCCGAGTTCGATGCGGAACCCGCGGACCTTCACCTGGAAGTCGGAGCGGCCCAGGTAGTCGACCGCGCCGCCGCTGCGCACGCGGGCGAGGTCACCGGTGCGGTACACGCGCGAGCCGGGTTCACCGAAGGGGTCCGCGACGAAACGCTCCGCGGTGAGCGACGGCCGACCGTGATACCCGCGGGCCAGACCGGGGCCGGCCGCGTACAGCTCACCGGCGACACCGGCCGGGACGTCGCGCAGGCGGCCGTCGAGCACGGGCGTGCGGAAGTCGCGGATCGCGCCGCCGATGGAGACGGGCGCGTCCGGGAACAGCTCCGCGCAGTTGGTCATGATGGTGGCCTCGGTCGGACCGAAGCCGTTGAACATGCGGCGGGTGTCGGTCACGAAGCGGGACACCAGTTCCGGCGGGCACGCCTCACCGGCGGTGACCACGACCCGCAGGTCGGGCAACTCCGACGGCGTGACCGAGGCCAGCACGGACGGGGTGATGACGGCATGGGTCACCCGCTGCTCGTGCAGCAGAGCCGTCAGATCGTCGCCACCGAAGACGTCGGGCGGCGAGACGACCATCGTCGCTCCGGACCCCACGGCCATGAGCAGTTCGAAGACCGAGGCGTCGAAGCTCGGGGACGCGACGGCGAGGGTGCGGGCGGACGCGTCGATACCGAAGCGCTCACGCTGCTCGGCGACCAGGCTCGAGAGGCCGGCGTGCGTCACCTCGACGCCCTTGGGTCGACCCGTCGATCCGGACGTGTAGATCATGTAGGCCGTGTTCGCGGGGCCGAGCACCCGCACGCGATCGGCGTAGGTGACCGGCTCGGCGGACCGTGCGTCGACGGCGGCGTCCAGGTCGGCGTCGCCCAGGACGAGCCAGCTGGGGCCCACTCCCTCCGGCAGGGTCTCGCGGTGCTCCGTAGTGGTGATCCCGAGGGTGGCCCCCGAATCGGTGAGCATGTACTCGATGCGGTCCGCGGGGTACTTCGGATCGACCGGCACGTATGCCGCACCGGTCTTGGCGACCGCCCAGATCGACAGGATCGACTCGGCGGACCGCGTGACGGCCAGCGCCACCACGTCCTCGGCGCCGATGCCGCGCGCGATCAGCTCGCGCGCCAGCTTCGACGACGCCGCATCGAGCTCGCGGTAGGTCCACTCGGTGGTCGCGCCGGACTCGTCGCGGAACACGAGAGCCACACCGTCGGCGTTCGCCTCCACGGCGGCCGCGAGGATCTGCGGCAGGGTGGCCGCGCGAGGACGCTGCCGGCGACGCGGGCGTTCCCTGGTCGGACGCTCGCGGCGGGGTGCCCCCGCGCGTCCCGGACGTTCCGCCCGCGACCGGTCCTCGTTCGAGGTCTCGTCGGGAGTGCCATCCGTCATCGTCGTGCTCCTCGTGAATCGATACCGAGCCTCGCCCGTGGTTGCCCACCGACGATCCCGCTGCGTACTCGCGACACTCCCCGCGGATGCGCGCACGCGTGCTTCATGGGGCGTCGCCCCATCTGATCCACCCTATCGAGCAGGGCGGCGCGCACGCCGCTCACCCGGGTGGTGTGAACGGCGCCTGTCTCCGTGGTGTGGACGGATCCCGTCATGAGCTCCGCATGGCGAGTCCGATACCCGTCGAGGTCAACGGCACGACGTCGATCTCGGTGCCGTCGGCGAAGCCGTCGCACGACTCGCTGTCGCCCCGGCCCGCGTCGGTGACCACCACGGCGAGATCCTCGAACTCCCCGGCGTCCACCGCCGACAGGTCCGACGGGGTGGCGAACAGGTGCGTCACCCACTGATCGAGCAGCACGTCCGTCAGCGACTCCGCCGCTCCGTCCTGCACCAGCACAGCGGCGCCCGCGACACCGGCGACCAGCGCCCGCAGCGCCTGCGACACGGTCGAGACCGCCGCCGTCGCGAACAACCGGGACTCGTAGTCCACGGCGAGTCGATCGAGTTCGGCGGACACGATGCCGGAGAGCTCGTCGAACGTGAGCACGCCGACCGAGCCCGTCCCGGTCGGCAGGACCAGCGCCGGATCGGCTCCGTTCTGCGGGCGTGCCCGATCCGCGTACGTGACGGGGCGCGCGGAGAACTGCGCCACGTCGTCGGCGGCGTCGTCCACCGACAGGATCAGCGGCGCCCGACTCCCGTTGCGGGATGCGCCGGACAGCACGATCACGTCGGGTGCGACTCGGCCGATGTCCAACGCCGCGCCTGCCTTGAGGATCCCCCACCACAGGGCCAGGGTGTCCGTGTCGAGGCCGGAGTCGCCGGACCGGACCGCGACCGTCGACCCGGCACCGACTCCTGCCCCCGCGAGCCAGCGCGCCAGGCGGTTGGAACGAGCGTCGAGGTCGGCGTAGCTGACCTCGTTCTCGCCGATCACGACGGCGGGGGCGTCCGGATCCGATTCCACGGCCGACGCGAACGACGTGACCACCGATGGTCCCGAGTACGGCGCGGGAGTCGTGGGCTCCACCACGGGCGCCGCGGTGACCACCTCGGCGAGCGGCAGATCGGCGACGACGCGCGTGGGTTCGGTGACCCCGGCCCGCAGCACCGACGCCAGATGCCGGCCGAAGGTCTCCACCGTCTCCTCGTCGAACAGCTCGGTCGAGTACGTGAACATCATCGTCATGTCGCCGCCCGGCTTCCGCGAGCCGTCGTCGTCGACCGTGAGCAACAGATCGAAGTTGGCGGGCTCGAACGGATTCTCCAGTTCGGACACGGTGATCTCGGGCAGCTCCACCCGCGCCGGCGTGATGTTGCGGAACGCCAGTGCGGTCTGGAAGAGCGGCGGCACCGATCCCGTGCGCTGCGGCGCGACGGCGTCGACGACGGTCTCGAACGGCACCTCCGAGTGCGCGAACGCGTCGACGTCCACGCGACGGGCTGCGGCCACCAGTTCGGCGAAGCTCAGATCCTCGTCGACCCGCAGACGCAGGGCCACCGTGTTGACGAGCATGCCGACCAGGTTGTCGAGCGCCGGATCTCCGCGGCCCGCGAGAGCGGTGCCGATCGCGATGTCCGTCGATCCGGACAGGCGGGAGAGGACGACGGCGAGAGCCGCGTGCACCACCATGAATCGCGTCGCGTTGTGGTCGCGCGCCAGTGCCTCCACCCGGTCCGCCGCGAACCCGTCCACGGCGAAGTGGACGGACGCACCCTCGCGGGTGGGCGACGCCGGCCGCTCCCGGTCACGCGGCAGGTCCAGCTCCGGGGGCAGGCCGTCGAGAGCCTGCTTCCAGTAGGCGATCTGGGCGGACGCGACCGACTCGGCGTCGCGGGGCGAGCCGATGACGTCGCGCTGCCACACCGCGTAGTCCGCGTACTGGACGGGGAGCGGAGCCCACGCGGGGTCGGCGCCCTCGGTGCGTGCGAGGTAGGCGGTGACGAGGTCGCGGGTCAGCGCCACGCGGCTCACGCCGTCCGCGGCGATGTGGTGCACGACGATCGCGAGCACGGCCTCGGTGGAGACCTCCGGGTCACGGAAGACCGCGAGCCGCAGCGGGACCGCCGTGGTGACGTCGAAGCCGCTCGTCGCGAGAGCGACGAACTCGTCGATCCAGCGCGCGGACGGAACGTCCTCGACCGCGAGCTCGACGCCCGCCTCGTCGACCGTCAGGATCTCCTGCCGCGGTACGCCGTCCGTGTGGGGATAGACGGTGCGGAGGATCTCGTGCCGCGTCACGAGGTCGTGCACGGCCCGGCGCAGGGCGTCGAGATCGAGACGGCCCTCGAGTCGGATGCCCAACGGCAGGTTGTACATCGGCGACGACGGGTCGAGCCGGTTGCTCAGCCACATGCGCTGCTGCGCGAGTGCCAGCGGGATCACGTCGGGACGGGGACCGGCGACGAGCGCGGGTCGATCGGACGCGCCGAGCTCGGCGACGACCGCCGCGAGTCGGGCGACGGTGGTCGCGTCGAACACCGCGCGGACCGGAACGTGCACGCCCAGTTCGGTACCGATGCGGGACGCGACCTGCGTCGCGACGAGCGAGTTGCCGCCGAGCCCGAAGAAGTCGTCGTCCAGGCCGACGGGCGTGACGTCGAGGATGTCCTCGAAGACCCCCGCGATCGCCTTCTCCACCCGCGTCTCGGGTGCGCGGTACGTGCGATCGGAGTCCTCGGTGACCTCGGGCAGCGCCTTGCGGTCGAGCTTGCCGTTCACGGTCAGCGGCAGACGGTCCAGCTCGACGATGCGCGCGGGAACCATATACGCCGGCAACAGCGAGGCGACGTGTTCGGTGACTGCCGCCGCGTCGACCGTGGAGCCCGATTCGGGCACCACGAACGCGACCAGGACGTCGCCGGCCGGACGCCGCACCACCGACGCCGCGGCCCCCGCGACGCCGGGCGTGGACGCCACCACGGTCTCGATCTCGCCCAGTTCCACGCGGAACCCGCGAATCTGGACCTGGGCGTCCGCACGTGCGAGGTACTCCAGTGCACCGTCGCGGTTCCACCGCACGACGTCACCGGATCGGTACATCCGCTGACCGGCCAGGTACGGGTTGGCCACGAACCGGGTGGCGTTCAGGTCGGGGCGACCGACGTAGCCCTGTGCCAACTGATCACCCAGGACGTAGAGCTCACCGGGAACGCCGACGGGCACGGGCCGCAGGGCGTCGTCGAGCACTATGCCGCCGAGCCCCGGGACGGGAACGCCGATCACACTGCCCTGGGCCGCGGCCGCGAATGCCGCCGTCAGCTCCTGGTAGGTGACGTGCACCGTCGTCTCGGTGATGCCGTACATGTTCACGAGGCGGGGACTGTCGTCCGCGTGCCGCGCGTACCAGCGCTGCAGCTGCGACAGATCCAGCGCCTCACCGCCGAAGACGACGTGGCGCAGGGACAGCTCGGTGCCCGCCCGATCGCGCTCGGCCTCGGCGAGTTGGTAGAACGCCGACGGTGTCTGGTTGAGCACCGTCACGCCCCGGTCGGCGAGCATGTCCAGGAAGTCGCCCGGCGAGCGCGCGGTCCAGTGGTCCACCACGACGACGCTGCCGCCCGTGGTGAGCGCGCCCCACAACTCCCACACCGAGAAGTCGAACGCGTAGGAGTGGAACATCGTCCAGACGTCGTCGGGTCCGAAGCCGAAGTACTGCTCGGTGTTCGTCAGCAATGTCACCACGTTGGTGTGCGGGATCGCGACACCCTTCGGGTTCCCGGTGGATCCGGAGGTGTAGATGATGTACGCGACGTCGTCCGGCCGTGCCATGGGAAGCAGCGCGGTGGACCCCGCCTCCGAATCCGATTCCGGCGCCACGACATCGGTGTCCACGACGACGGTCAGGCCGTCGCGGCGCACCTGGTCCTCGAGCCGAGCGGAGACCACGGCGAAGCGCGCACCGGAGTCGGCGACGACGTAGTCGACACGGTCACCGGGATACTCCGGGTCGATCGGCACGTAGGTCGCGCCGGCCCGCATGACGGAGAACAGCACGGCGACCAGATCCACCGATCGGTCGCACACCACCGCGACCCGATCGCCGGACCGCACCCCCATCGCGTACAGCCTCGCTGCAGCAGCGCGCGAACGAGAGTCCAACTCCCCGTACGTGATCGAGACCTCGCCGAACCGCACCGCACTCGCCTCGGGGTGGCTCGCCGCGTGATCGAGCACCCGCGAGACGATGGTGTCGTCGCCCACGGGACGGCCCTCGGACACGCGCTGGATCGACCTCTCGGCGACCACGCGGTCACTGGCGTCGAGCACGTCGATGTCGGCGACCGACACACTGGGATCGTCGACGATGGTGGTCAGCACCTGCACGAACCGGCGCGTGATCGCGTCGATGGTCGAGGCGTCGAACAGTGTCGACGCGTACGAGAACGTGGCCGGCATACCGGCCGGACGGCCCGCGTCGTCGGTGCGGTCGGTCATGGTCAGCTGCAGATCGAACTTGACCACCTGCAGGTCGAGATCGACCGTGGACAGGCGCAGTCCGGTGAGTTCCACCGTCGAGTGACCCATGTTCTCGAACGCCAGCATCACCTGGAAGATCGGGTGACGCGACTCCGACCGCGCCGGGGACAGCACCTCCACGAGACGCTCGAACGGCACGTCACTGTTGGCGAACGCCTGCAGGTCGCGTTCGCGGACGTGGTCCAGCAGCGCGTCGAACGGCTGGCGACTGCCCACAGTGGTGCGCAGCGCCAACGTGTTCACGAACATGCCGACGAGGTCGTCGATCGCCGCGTCGCCGCGTCCCGCGACCGGGGTACCGATGACGATGTCGTCGGTAGAACTGATCTTGGCGAGCGTCACGGCCAGCGCCGCGTGCACCACCATGAAGAGCGTGGTGCGGTGGCGCCCGGCCAGGTCGATCATCTTCGCGTGGAGCTCGGCATCGATCTCGAACGCGTGCGCTCCGCCGCTGAGCGACGACCGGGACGGACGGGCCCGGTCGATCGGGAGCGGCAGCAGATCCGGTGCGTCGCGCAGGGTCTCGACCCAGTAGCGCTCCTGCTGCGCGATGAGCGACGTGGGATCGTCCTCGGACCCCAGCACCTCCCGCTGCCACAACGTGTAGTCGACGTACTGCACGGGCAGTGGGGTCCACGTGGGCGCGTAGAACGCGATGCGGGCGCTGTAGGCCGCCATCAGGTCGCGCGCGAGGGGTGTCAGGGATGCACCGTCGGCGGAGATGTGATGCACCACGATGGCCAGCACGTGGTCGGTCTCGCTGATCTGGAACAGGCGACCGACCAGCGGGACGTGCTCCGTGACCTGGAAGGTGGTCATCGCGAAGGAGATCAGCACGCCGTGCAGATCCCCCGCGTCGACCGGCACGGGTGTCAGGTCCGGCACCACGGCCTCGGGATCGTGGACGACCTGGACCGGTCCGTTCTCGGTGTCCGGGTAGGACGTCCGCAGCGCCTCGTGGCGGTCGACGACGTCCATGATCGCGACCTGCAGCGCGGCGATGTCCAGATCACCCTCGAGGCGCAGGGCCAACGGGATGTTGTAGGCGACCGACGACGGGTCGAACTGATTGAGGAACCACATGCGGCGCTGCGCGAGCGACAGCGGCACCGGCCCGGTCCGCTCGCGGGGCACCAGCGGCGTGCGGGTCTCGCCGTGGCCACCCTGCTGCAGCCGGGACGCGAGCGACTCGACGGTGGGTGCCTCGAACAACGTGCGCACCGAGACCTGTGTCCCCAGTGCGGCACCCAGACGGGAGACGGCGCGCGTCGCGATGAGCGAGTTGCCGCCGAGAGCGAAGAAGTCGTCGTCGAGTCCGACCCGGTCGACACCCATCAGTTGCGTGAAGACGGATGCCACGATCTCCTCGACCACGGTGGTCGGGGCGCGGAACTCGCGCGTCGCGAGCACCGGCTCGGGCAGCCGCCGGTGGTCGATCTTGCCGTTGACGGTGACGGGCAGGCGGTCCAGGACCACGACGGCGGCAGGGATCATGTGCGACGGAAGATGCTGCGCCGCATGGCGTAGCAGTTCGGTGTGCTCGAGCGTCGTGTCCGGACGCAGCACGACGTACGCCGCGAGCACCGTGGCCCCGGACGACTGCCGGTGCGCCACGGTGACGGCGGTACGGACGCTGGGATGCTCGGCGAGCACCGCGTCGATCTCGCCCAGTTCGATGCGGAAGCCGCGGATCTTCACCTGCGAGTCGGCGCGACCGACGTAGACGATGTCGCCGTCCTCGGTCCACCGGACCAGGTCACCGGTGCGGTACATGCGCCCGCCCGGCTCGGCCCACGGTCCGGCCACGAAGCGCGTGGCGGTGAGCGCGAAGCGATTGGCGTACCCGCGGGCAAGGTCCACACCGGCGAGATACAGCTCACCCACGACACCCACGGGAACGGGCCGGAGCCTGTTGTCCAACACCACCTGTCGCGTTCCTCGGATGGGCGACCCGATGGTCACGGGAGCACCGGGCACCAGTGGATCGGAGATCGATCCGATCATCGTGGTCTCGGTGGGGCCGTAGGCGTTCCGCAGCGCCGTGCGCGGAGCCCAGCGTGCCGCCACCTCGGACGGCAAAGCCTCACCGGCGCTGATGATCGACTCGATCTGCTCGAGACCGTCCGGGTCCAACGATCCCAACGCGGCCGGCGTGATGACGACGTGCGTGACGTTCTTCTCGCGGATGTAGTCCGCGAGTTCCTCTCCGCCGAACACCCCCGACGGAGCGAGAGCCAGAGTCGTCGCCGACGAGAGCGCCATCAGCTGCTCGAAGATGGACGCGTCGAAACTCGGCGACGCGACACCGAGGACGACCGACTTCGTCGACACCCCGTACGAGGCGGTCATCTCGCCGATGATGTTCGACAGTCCGTCGTGGCCGACGGTGACGCCCTTCGGCAAGCCGGTGGATCCCGAGGTGTAGATCATCCACACAGCGGTGAACGGTCGGACCGGAGCCGATCGCTCGGCGTCGGTGATGCGGGCGGGCGAGCAGACCTCGAGGTCGCCGCACAGCTCGTCGTCGTCGACGACGAGCCAGTCGATCGTGTCCGGCAGGTCCGCGACGTGTCGTCGGGTGGTCACGCCGATCCGGGCGCCCGAGTCCCCGAGCATGTGCACGATGCGCTCGAGCGGATACGCCGGGTCGATGGGCAGGAAGGCGCCGCCCGACGCCACGATCGACCACGTCGCGTGGATCATCTCGACCGATCGACCGAGTGCGACCGCGACGACGCTCTCCGGTCCGACGCCCCGCGAGATCAGCAGCCGGGCCAGGCGGTTGGAGCGCGCGTCGAGCTCTGCGTACGTGACCGATTCCGACCCGCACGTGACGGCCACCGTGTCCGGCGCCGCGTCGACGGCGCGGGCGATGATGTCGCCGAAAGTGACCTGCGGGAAGCTCTCGCCGCCCAGTGCGGGGACGAAACGCCGCCGCTCGTCGTCGGTCAGCACCTCGAGCGATCCGAGCGGTGCGTCGGGCTCGGCATCGATCAGCGCATCGAGGAAGCGCACGAAGCGGGCACGATGCGCGTTCAGCTGGTCCTGCGTGTACCGCAGCGGGTTCGCCTCGAAGTCGATCCGCAGTTCGCGGCTGTCCGCACCGGGATAGATGTTCAGCGCCAGGTCCTCGACCGGACCCGTGGTCAGGACGTTGTACGAGCCGTTGAGGTCGCCGAGCCGCAGCTCGTCGTGGAACAGCATGATGTTGATCGACGGGCCGAACAGTCCGCGTTGGGTCGCCGACTCGCCGCTGTCGCGACGAATGTCCTCGTGGCGGTAGCGCTGCCGGCGCAGGGCGCCGGTGAGTTCGAGCTGGGCGCGGGACGCGGACTCGGCGACCGTGCAGCTCGGCGGGAGTGCGAGACGCAGCGGGACGACGTTGGAGACCATGCCGCCCGAGCGACGCATGGCCGCCGTCGTGCGCGCCGAGACCGGCAGGCTCAGGACCGTGTCCTCGGCCCCCGTCATGCGGGAGACGAACGCGGCGAAGGCGGCGACCACGAACGGTGCCGACGCGGTGCCGAGATCGGTGACCCGCCGGTCGAGGCGCTCGGCGAGGTCGGTGGAGACGAAGCCACCGGCGATGAGCGCGGGCGACGTCGGCGGAGCGGTGACGGCCGAGAGGGACGGCGGATCCGGGAGGCTGCGCACTCTCTCCGCCCAGTACGCGGCGTCCTTCTCGAAGCGGTCCGACGACCGGTACTTGGCGTCGTCGACATAGAGATCGTTCAGATCGACGGCCTTGGAGGGTTCGGGCTCCCTGCCCTCCACCGCTGCCGTGTACAGCGCAGCGGTGCGCTGGATCATCGTCATCGCGCCGAAACCGTCGAGCGCGACGTGATGGATGCGGGAGTACCAGAACCACCGCTCGTCGCTCAACTGCAGCACGTGGGACACCACGAGACGGTCGACGAGCATGTCCACCGGGGTGCTGTACTCGCGCGTCATCCAGTCCATCGCCGCGGCTTCCGGGTCGGACTCGGAGCGCAGGTCGAAGTAGGAGATGTGATCACGCATGCTGAGGTCCACGTACTGGAACGGCTCGCCGTCCACCTCGGCCAGACGCAGATAGCCCGATCCGAACTCGCGGCCCGCCCGGTCCAGCGCGTACTCGAGACGGTCGAGGTCGAGACTTCCGTTCAGCTCGACGTAGTGCGCGATCGCGATCGGCACGTCCCCGGCCAACTGCTGCGCGAACCAGATGCCGCGCTGTGCTCCCGACAGCGGGAACGCGCCCTCGGGCAGCACTCCCGCCGAGCTCACCTGCGTCTCGCTCGTCACCGTCTCGTCGGAGCGGTCGTCGTCAGCCGGTCCGCCGTCGAACCGTGCACCGTCATCCACTCGTCTACTCCCCGTGATCTCTCGCGACACCGTGCTCGCGCACCGCGCCCCGGCCGACCGAGCCCACCGTCGTGAACGGTGGCAGGACAGCGATTCCCCCGATTCGCGATCCGTACCCGGCGCTGTGCCCGTCGATTCGCCCGTGGGCGTCGTGCTCCACTTCCACCTCATTCCTTACCGGAATGCGGGCGCCACTCGTTACGTCGCTGATCAGTGACGATGAATCGACGTGGTCGATGACAGTCCTTTCGTTGGCAAGCAGCCCTCCATGCTAGTCGACCACGTCGGGTGCGACCCAACGCGCTCGCCGCGCAACGCGAGAAAAGGGTGTGTGAGCAGGGACGACGCCTTCGGAACACGGTCCCCACCCCCGTCACGAGGAATGGCACGAAAACGGTCGACGATCCCGTTTCCGGAGGGATTGTCGAACTTTCCACCGAACAGGCGCCGCCCGTGGCCCACCGACGCGCCGAATGCGGCCCGCGACGCTCCCGGCGGCGTCGACCGGGCGTGGAACATGCACCCACACCGCGAGACTGTTGTCACACATCGACACTACCGCCGGGTAGCGACACTGGTCGGGTTGCTCGGCCACCGCGTGTGTCTCCGACACGGTGGCGAAGGCTCAGGACACGTGGGTCGCGCGCCCACCGCTGATCGTGGCGATCACCGGAACGGACCGCAGGTCGGCGTTCGACAGGACGTACGGGGACTCGGCGAGCACGACGAGATCGGCGGCGGATCCGACGTCGACACCTGCGCGCCCACCCGATGCCGCCCGCAGTGCGACGTCCATCGGCACCGCCTCGCCCGGATGCCAGGACGGTCGCTCGTCGTCGGTGCGGAACACGGCGTCGGCGACGGCCGACCGCGGATCGGGCGGGGAGACGGGAGCGTCGGACCCGAACTGCAGCAGCGCGCCGTGGCGGTGCAGCGAGTGGTAGCCGTACGCGATCGATCGTCGGCCGGACCACAGCACGTCGGCGACGTCGCGGTCGGTCACCGCGTGCTGAGGCTGGACAGAGGCGACGACGCCCAGCGCCGCGAACCGGTCCAGGTCTTCCGGGCGGACCTGCTGCGCGTGCTCGACGCGTCCACCGACGACGGGGAGAGCACCCGAGTCCATGAGCGCGCGCACGGTCTCGAAGGCGTCGAGCACGACGGTGTTGGCGCGGTCACCGATGGCGTGCACCGCGGCGGCGATCCCACCGCCCGCCGCGCGCGAGATCAATCGCACCAGCTCCGGATGGTCGACGAGCAGCAGCCCGTGTGCCTCGGCGTCGTGCGTCGCCGGCGCCGCGTGCCCCGCGTCGGGATAGGGGTCGTGGCAGCAGGCCGTCCGCGTGTTGAGCGACCCGTCGGCCATGATCTTCAGCGGCCCCATGCGGAGCATGCGGCCCGTGTCCGCGGCGACGTCGCCGGTCCGGTGTCCGGCCGCCAGAGTCTCGTCGAGCCACGTCGGCCACGTCGACGCGCTCACCCGCACCGCCGGACGACCGGAGGCGAAGCGCCGCGTCCACGCGGTGAGGTTGTCGTCGAACTCGAAGTCGAGGACCTCGGTCACGCCCCGCGCGGCGAGATCCTCGGTGGCTTCGCACACGTACTCGTCGAGCACGCCCGTACCGACACGCGCGTCGACGGCACTCGCGATCGCGATGGCGTCGTGATCACGGAAGACACCGGTGGGGTGATCGACCGCGAGCTCGCGCAGCAACGCCGGGGAGAGCCAGACGGTGTGCAGATCCATGCTCGTCACCGCGACGGACACACCCGGCAGCGCGGCCTCGAGCATGTCCTTGTGCGGTGCGTCCGGCCAGAGGGCACCCCGGAAGCCCTGTGCACGAACGTCGGCGGTGAGGCCCGACGCCACCAGCAGGTCGACGAGGTGCCGTGCACTGGTGGCCGCGCCGACGTCCAGTCGGCGGCGCGCGAGTGCCCACTGCGCCATGTGCAGGTGCCCGTCGACGAACCCGGGCAGCACCACTCCCCCGCGCCCGTCGACGACGGTCTCGGCGGAGGCGGGAGTCAGGCGCTCCCCGGGTGCCGAGATCTCGCTCACCAGGTCGTCGACGATGCGGACGTCCGAGAGGTCGTCCCGCGCGGGATCGACGCGCACACGTTGCAGCAGCACGATGTCAGACCCTAACGGTGCGCGGGTCAGGTCAGTTCGCGAGAGGAGTCCTTGAGATCGACGCCGGACCGCCCGAGCGTGCGCGCACCCGCGACCAACGATGCCGTCACCCGCGCCGCATGGTCGTAGTGCATGCCGCCGGGCGGGTGAATGTTCGAGATGCAGTTGCGCTCGGAGTCGTTACGGCCGGGCTTCGGACCGTGCGTCAGGTAGATGCCGAGACTGTCCGCGACCGAGAGTCCCGGCCGTTCACCGATGACGACGATCAGAGTCGCCACGCCCAGTGCTGCTCCGACATGGTCTCCCAGCGCGACCCGCGCCTGGGTGGCGATCACCGGGGGCGCCATCGTGAACGTGCCCAGCGAGTCCTTCAGCGCACCGAGCAGTCCTGCGCCGTGATCCATCAGTGCCCGCGGGGAGAGCCCGTCGCACAACACGATTCCGATGTCCGCGTCGACCGTGTCGACGCCGGACAGGTCCTCGGGCTGCCGTCCCAGATCGGGACGACGCAGAT
Organism: Rhodococcus sp. UNC23MFCrub1.1; assembly: GCF_000686025.1. Lineage (GTDB taxonomy): Bacteria > Actinomycetota > Actinomycetes > Mycobacteriales > Mycobacteriaceae > Rhodococcoides. The sequence goes on along the minus strand of NZ_JMLQ01000002.1, from coordinate 168,277 downwards.
ACTCGCTGCGGGTGGACGCCTTGCTGGACACGACCACCGGATCACCGAGTCCGACCGCGGCGATCTCCCGAGCGAAGCTGTCGGTGTCGAGCGGTATGTGGACCGCGTCCCGCGCCGCGGCGTGGGCGGCCCGGAACTCGAGCACCCGCGTCGTCGGCAGGGCGTCCCCCGCCCGGCCGAGCCCGATGCGCGCCTGCGTCGTCACGCGAAGGTCGGTCCAGAAGTCCGGGGTGCTCATGCCGGCGTCGTCAGTGCTCGCAGCGGCGACGACGCGGCGTCGACGGGCAGGACCCGCCCCGCGTCGTCGGTCATCCCCAGCCGGTGCATCCACGCCTCGAACTCGGGAGCGGGCTTGAGGCCCAACACCTGCCGGACGTAGAGGGCATCGTGGAAGGACAGGCTCTGGTAGCCGAGCATGATGTCGTCGGCACCCGGCACGGCGATGACGAAGGCGGCGCCCGCGGCACCGAGCAGCGTCAACAACGTGTCCATGTCGTCCTGGTCCGCTTCGGCATGGTTGGTGTAGCAGACGTCGACACCCATGGGCAGACCCAGGATCTTGCCGCAGAAGTGATCCTCGAGTCCCGCGCGGATGATCTGCTTGCCGTCGTAGAGGTACTCGGGTCCGATGAAGCCCACGACCGTGTTGACCAACAGCGGATCGAGCGCTCGGGCCAACCCGTACGCGCGGGTCTCGAGCGTCTGCTGATCGACCGGCTTGCCCCCGGTCCCGAAGTGGGAGTTCGCGGACAGCGCCGAACCCTGGCCCGTCTCCAGGTACATGACGTTGTTCCCGACAGTGCCGCGGTGCAACGACTTTCCCGCTTCGTTGGCCTCCAGAAGCATCGGCACCGTCACCCCGAAACTGGAGTTGGCACCCTCGGTTCCCGCGATGGACTGGAACACGAGATCCACCGGGACACCCTTGCCGATCAGGTCCACGGTGGTGGTGACGTGGGAGAGCACACACGACTGCACCGGAATCTCGAAACGCTGGCGGATCTCGTCGAGCAGGTACAGCAGATCGGCTGTCGCAGCAGGTGAGTCGGTCGCCGGGTTGATGCCGATGACGGCGTCGCCCGAGCCCATCAGCAGACCGTCGAGCGTTGCCGCGGCGATTCCGTGCGGGTCGTCCGTCGGATGATTGGGCTGCAGGCGGGTGGCCATCGTTCCGGGCAGACCGATGGTGGTGCGGAACGCCGAGATCACCGTCGCCGCCCGCGCCACCGCGATGAGATCCTGGTTGCGCATGATCTTGCTCGTCGCGGCCACCATCTCCGGGGTGAGGCCGGGCGCGACGTCCCGCAGTGTCCGGGCGCTGTCGGGTTCCGCTGCGACCGTGAGCAACCAGTCCCGCAGACCGCCCACCGTCAGATGAGAGACCGCGTCGAATGCCTGCGCGTCATGGCTGTCGATGATGAGGCGGGTGACCTCGTCGCTCTCGTACGGCACCACCTGCTCGTCGAGGAACGTCTGCAACGGCAGATCCGCCAGAACCCAGGCGGCGGCGGCACGTTCGGCGTCCGACTCCGCCGCGCAGCCTGCGAGTTGATCGCCCGATCGCGCCGGGGTGGCCTTCGCCATGACCTCGACGAGACCGTCGAAGGTGTAGGTCGATCCCGAGATCTGCTGGTGGTAGGTGCTCACCCGAGTTCGTCCTCGGCAGCGGCGAGCGCCGCGAACTCCTCGTCCGGAGAATTGGCCACCAGGTGATGGCGGCTGTAGACGCCGAAGTAGACCATGAAGAGCGCGAACACGACCAGGCACCACAGCGCCGCCTGACTGTCCACGAGGAACGTCGCGATCACGGCGAAGGCGGCGATGACGAGCGCGAATCCGGTCGTGACCGTGCCGCCCGGAGTGCGGTACGGACGCGGCATGTCGGGCTCGCGGCGACGGAGCACGATGTGGCTCACCATCATCAGAACGTAGCTCAGCGCTGCCCCGAAGACGGCCATGTTCAACAACATCGAGCCCTTGCCGGTGAACGTCAGGGCAAAGCCGATGATGCCGGGCACGATCAGCGCCAGCGTCGGCGCCTTCCGGCTGTTGACCACCGACATGGACTTCGGCAGGTAGCCGGCGCGGCTCAGCGCGAACAGCTGCCGGGAGTAGGCGTACATGATGGAGAAGAAGCTGGCGATCAGACCGGCGAGGCCGATGTAGTTGACCACCGTCGCGGCGCCGCTGTCTCCCAGCGCCTCCACCAACGGGTTGCCCGACGCCTGCATCGCGTCGGCTCCGCCGGCGCCCGTCACGAGGATCAGCATGGCGGTGGCGGTCACCAGCAGCACCGCCATGGCGGCGATGATGCCGCGTGGCACGTTGCGCGCCGGATCCTTCGCTTCCTCGGCCGCGAGCGGCACGCCCTCGATCGCGAGGAAGAACCAGATCGCGAACGGCACCGCGGCCCAGATCCCCAGGTACCCCATCGGCAGGAAACTCGAGGCGCCCGCGGCATCCGTCGGGGCAATGTCGGTGAGGTTGGAGGCGTCGAACTGGAAGATCGCGGCGACAGCGAAGATGACGAGGCCTACGAGAGCGATGCCGGTGATGACGAACATGACCTTCAGCGCTTCACCGACACCGGCGAGGTGCACGCCGATGAAGATGGCGTAGACGGCGAGGTACACCCACCACCCGTCGGTGATCCCGAACAGGCCGAGCGATTCGACGTACGCGCCGATGAACGTCGCGATGGCCGCGGGGGCGATGGCGTACTCGATGAGAATGGCTGTGCCGGTGGCGAATCCGCCCCACGGTCCGAGCGCGCGCCGGGCGAACGTGTATCCGCCGCCCGCTGCCGGGAGCGCAGACGACATCTCCGCCATGCCCAGCACCATCGCCAGGTACATGCCCGCGATGAGGATGCCGGCGATCAGCAGACCACCGAACCCGCCCTGCTCGAGTCCGAAGTTCCACCCCGAGTAGTCACCCGAGATGACGTAGCTGACGCCCAACCCTGCCAGCAGCACCCACCCCGCGCTGCCGGTCTTGAGCGTGCGCTTGGCCAGGTAGTCGGACGATTCTGCCTGAGAATCGGACGCTACGGGGCGCGGTTCCTTCACGGCCATGGGTGAGCCTCTTTCGGAGTGTGAGCGGGTGGTGAGGTGAGGCTAGGACTTCTCTGTTGCGGGGACGTTGCGGTTGTTTTTCCACTGGACGGTGCGCTGACCCGCGGTAACCGCGGCCGCGCGCACCCGGCGGAACCAGGAGGGCCGACGCGGCCGTCCAACGCCTGTGATCGATCGACTTCTCGCGCTCCACGACGGTGTCATCACCGCGAAGCAAGCTCACGACGCCGGGGTGAGCCAGGACGCGATCGATCGGCGCGTCCGGGCCGGCCGCTGGCGCCGGGTCACACGCGGTGTGTACGTCGCCTGCGACAGACCGTGGACGGATGCCGCCCGAGTGCGGTGCGCGGCGTACTGGGCAGGCGACGGGGCCGTGGTGACATCGGTGAGTGCCGCGTACTGGCACGGACTCGTCCCGGTTGCACCGCGCATCGTCGATGTCACGGTCCCGCGCGGAGGACGGAGCAGGGCACCGTCGGGTGTCCGGGTGCGGCGACGGAACCTCGACCCCGCCGATGTGGTGGCGATGCGCGGAATCCGAGTCACGGCCTCGGGTCTCACGGTTCTCGAAGCGTCCGAGGAGATGGGGATGGGCATCGTCGACGTCGCCTTGCGCGGGCGGATGTCGCCGGCGGTGCTCCGGCGCGCACACGATCGAAATCCCCGGCGACGGGGCGCCCCCGCGGCCGAGAAGCTTCTGGTGGCAGCGGAGGGAGGAACTCGGTCGGAAGCCGAGCGCCTCTTCGTCACCGTGATGCGCAGTGGACGCATCACGGGGTTCATGGTCAACTTCCCGTGGCGCGGGTACGTGCTGGACTTCGTGTTCCTCGACGAACGCGTCTGCATCGAGATCGACGACTGGGCCTTCCATTCGGACCCCACCGCCTTTCACCGAGACCGAACTCGGCAGAACGTCGTCGTCCAGGAGTGGACGCTGTTGCGATACACCTGGCGCGACCTCACCCAGAGACCCGACGAGGTGATCGCCGAAGTCCGAGCGGCGCTCCGACGGTGCGCTGAACCGCGGTGACCGCGGCTCAGCGCACCCGACTCAACCCTGTATCGCCATCCCCGGCACCGGGCAGGCGTCGACGGCCTCGGCGACCACGATGGACTCGGTGGGGACGGGCGGGCGAGCGCCCTCCTCCCACTGCGCGCCGGTGATGGGGTCCTGCGACTCGAGTTCCGCGTTCTCCTCGGGGGTGTAGGCGCGCCCACGACTGAGGAACCGCAACCCCTCCGGCGTCTCGAGGGAGAAGCCGCTGCCCCGGCCCGGCACCACGTCGAGCACCATCTGGGTGTGCTTCCACGCCTGGAACTGCGACCCCGAGATCCACACCGGAACGGCGTCGCCGTCGCTCGGCAGGTCGTCCGCGACGGTGCCGACCTCCGCGCGCAGGTCGAGGAGCCCGAGCAGGACGTCGCGGTCCCCGACGATGAATTCGCCTGCGGGGTAACACATCGGCGACGACCCGTCGCAGCATCCGCCGCTCTGATGCATCATCAGCGCGCCGTGGAGCCCGCCGAGGCGACGGAGAAGCTCCATCGCCCCGGCGGTTGCTTTGAGCCTCGGAGGCGGTGCCGACCCGTGGTTCGGCTGCATCAGAAGAAGCCCTGAGCCTTCGGGGCGTAGCTCACCAGCAGGTTCTTGGTCTGCTGGTAGTGGTCGAGCATCATCTTGTGGTTCTCGCGGCCGATTCCCGACTGCTTGTAGCCACCGAAGGCCGCGTGGGCCGGGTACTGGTGGTACGTGTTGGTCCACACACGACCGGCCTGGATGTCGCGGCCGGCGCGGTAGGCGACGCCGCCGTCACGCGACCAGACACCGGCGCCGAGGCCGTAGAGCGTGTCGTTGGCGATCTCGATGGCGTTGGCGTAGTCGGTGAAGGAGGTGACCGAGACGACGGGTCCGAAGATCTCCTCCTGGAAGATGCGCATGTTGTTCTTGCCGGTGAAGATGGTCGGCTGCACGTAGTAGCCACCGTTCAGGTCGCCGCCGAGCTGCGCGCGCTCGCCGCCCGTGACGATCTTGGCGCCCTCGCCCTTGCCGATCTCGATGTAGGACAGGATCTTCTCGAGCTGGTCGTTCGAGGCCTGGGCGCCGATCATCGTCTCGGTGTCCAGCGGATCACCCTGGCGGACGGCCTTGGTGCGGATCGCGGCGAGTGCAAGGAAGTCGTCGTAGATGTCCTGCTGGATCAGCGAACGCGACGGGCAGGTGCAGACCTCGCCCTGGTTGAGGGCGAACATCGTGAAGCCCTCGAGGGCCTTGTCCTGGTAGTCGTCGTTCTGCGACAGCACGTCGGAGAAGAAGATGTTGGGGCTCTTGCCACCGAGCTCGAGCGTCACCGGGATGAGGTTCTGCGAGGCGTACTGCATGATCAGGCGCCCGGTCGTGGTCTCACCGGTGAACGCGATCTTCTTGATGCGGGGGCTCGACGCGAGCGGCTTGCCGGCCTCGGTGCCGAAGCCGTTGACGATGTTGAGCACGCCCGGGGGCAGCAGGTCACCGATGACGCTGATCAGGTACATGATCGACGCGGGAGTCTGCTCGGCCGGCTTGAGGACGACGGCGTTGCCGGCGGCGAGTGCGGGCGCGAGCTTCCACACGGCCATGAGGATCGGGAAGTTCCAGGGGATGATCTGGCCGACGACGCCCAAGGGCTCGTGGAAGTGGTACGCCACGGTGTCACTGTCGATCTCGGACAGCGAACCCTCCTGCGCGCGAATGCATCCGGCGAAGTAGCGGAAGTGGTCGATCGCGAGCGGGATGTCGGCGTTCAGCGTCTCGCGGATCGGCTTGCCGTTGTCCCACGACTCGGCGAGCGCGATGGAGTCGAGGTTCTCGGCGATGCGGTCGGCGATCTTGTTCAGGATGACGGCGCGCTCGGCGGGCGAGGTCTTGCCCCACGCCGGCGCGGCCTTGTGTGCGGCGTCCAGGGCGAGGTCGATGTCCTCGGCGGTGGAACGCGCGATCTCGCAGAAGTTCTGTCCCGTGACGGGCGTCGGGTTCTCGAAGTACTGACCCTTGACCGGAGCCACCCACTCGTTGCCGATCCAGTTGTCGTAGCGGGCCTCGAAAGACATGGCGGCGTCGGGCGTACCCGGGCGAGCGAAGACAGTCATCGAACATGCTCCTTCATCGGTGATCCACCCCCACGGTCATCGGGGGCTGTGATGCAGGACACTAGAACGACGACGGTTGCATGACCGTTGCAGAGCCGACTCGGTCAGCCCAGCAGGGCGAGGCGAGCCTGGACCTGCCCGTACAGCGCCGAGGACGGGCTGAGCGTGGCGAGGTAGGCCGACCACGCGGTGGCGTCCTCGCGGCCGTGCACCGACGCCGTCCACCGCGCCAGCAGCACCGGGTCACCGGACCGCAGCAGCGCCGCCTGGACGCGCACTCGCAACTCCTCGCGGATCTCCGCGATACCCGGGGCGTACGACGACGGGAGCACCACGCCGGAGTAGAGCCGCAGCGCCGCGTCGACGTCCCCGCGGTCGAGAGCCGCCCGCACGTCCTCGACGTCCGACGACAGTTCCGCCACCAGTCGATAGGGCCGCGAGGCCACGCCGTCGGCTCCGAAAACCTTGCGCAGGCGCGACATCTCGGCTCGGACGGTGACCGAGTCCAGCTCGTTCTCGTCGAGCAGCACGGCGAGATGGTCGGAGCTCAGCCCCTCGGGATGCGCCCGCAACAGCAGCAGCATCTCGGCGTGCCGTCCGGACAGGGCGACGCGTTCACCGCCGCGGACCAACGACGGGCGCCCGGCCCCGAGTACCTCCAGCCGGACTCCGGTGTCGAGATCGGGACGCGGGGACTCGAGCAGATGCAATCGCAGTTCGGACTCGGCCGCCGCCACCGTCGCGCGGACCAACGAGAGCACCTCGGGAACCGCGACGCGCGGACCGCCCGTGATGTCGATGGCCCCCAGGATGCGGCCGGTGACGGGGTGGTGGACGGGGGCTGCACTGCAACTCCACTCGTGCACGGGCCGCGAGAAGTGCTCGGCGGCGAAGATCTGCACGCAGTGATCGATGGCCAACGCGGTGCCGGGGGCGTTGGTGCCCATCCGCCCCTCGCTCCAGTCAGCGCCCTCGGTGAAGTTCATGGCGTTCGCGCGATCCTTCGCCGCGGTGTCGCCCTCGACCCACAGCAGCCGGCCCGACGCGTCGGTGATGGCCACGAGAAGGCCGGTGTCGGCGGCGTCCTCGACGAGGAGCTTGCGCACCACGGGTCGGATGACTGACATCGGGTGATCGGCGCGGTACTGCGCGAGCGTGACGTCGTCGAGGAGATCGTCCGCGCCACGATCGGGGTCGACGCCCATGTCGCGGCTGCGCAGCCAGGAGTCGAGAACGACGGACCGCACGGGCGACTGGGGGTCGACGGGACGGGCGAGTCCCACGGTCGACAGACCGGGCCCGACGAAGGTCTCGTGAGCGCGGGAGACGGAGCGTGCGAGCGTGGCGGCGTCGTCCCCGGGCCTCATCGCGACCCACGGATTGACCGTCACCACAGACCCCGCTTCCGTCAACAGCCTCGCCCGGCAGATCGGCACACTCGACCGGCCTCCACTGTAACCCAGCTCACAGAGCAGGTGGCGGGGACTACTGGTTGCCGAGACGCGGCACCAGAGCACGGGGGTCGCGGTGCGACACGGCACCCACCCAGAGTCCGGTGCCGTAGGCGACGTCGTCGATGCGCTTGTACGCCGCGTAGCGCACCGGACCGAGGCCGCCCGGCTCCCGGTGCTCGACCCAGTCCCGCACACCCTCCGCCACCGCGATGGCCAGCGCCAGACGTCGGATGCGCCGGGAGAACAGCACGGCCACCAGCGTGACCGGCCAGTAGTGCCGCACCGCCGCGGAGGCCAACTGCCAAGCGCCCCCGACGGTTCCGCGTGCCGCGAACACCGCGGCGAGGCGAGTGGGGTGATCCAGATCGACGAACAGGCGCCGTAGGCGGACCACCGTGGTGATCAGCGTGACCAGCGCACCGACCATGCCCGCACGCGTCCCCGAGGCGGCCAGCAGCAGTGCGAGCAGGGTCGACCGCGCCATGGCCACGGGCGGCACCTTCCCGTGGTGACGGGAGGCCAGCTCGGTGGCACCGGTACCGTAGAACAGCTTGCGCCCGAACCACTTTCGCAGAGTGACGCGGTGATCGTGGGCGACGCGGGCCACCGGCTCGTACCGCAGGCGCCATCCCGCGTCCTGCAGTCGCCAGCACAGATCGACGTCCTCGGCCACGTGCATGGCCTCGTCGAAGCCTCCGCAGTCGAGCACGGCCCGTCGCCGGGCGACGACCGCCGCACTGGGGACGTACGACACCGGGCCACCCGCGAACACCGGGGCCTCCCGGCGACCGAGATCGAGGGAGGACCGTGCGCGCTCGTAGCGGGCGAGCGCACTACCCTCCGGCTCGAGCGCCACGATGCGCGGAGCGACCAGCCCGACGGAGGGGTCGGAGAAATGACTGAGGACGACTTCGAGCCAGCCCTTGCGCGGCACCACGTCGGAGTCGAGGAACGCGACGAAGTCGGTCGTGGCCGCGGCGAGGCCGGCGTTGCGCGCCGCGGACGGTCCCCGCGGGGCGTCGTGCCGCACCACCGCGACCGAGGCACACAGTTCGTCCACGGCGATCTCGGCGTGCCGGACGGGAACGCGGGACCCGTCGTCCACGACGATCACGCGGAGTCCACGCAGCGCGCGCATCAGCCGCAGCAGTCCCTCGTGGTTGTCGCGGACCGGGATCACGACCGTCACGTCCGCGGCGGACGGAGTGCTCATCGGCCGGGGGTTCGCGACACCGGAGTCGAGCAGTCGACGCGCCACCGTCGCGGAGTCGGGATCGGACACCCGCAGGAATCCGTCGCCGATCATCGCGGCCGCGGCGGGTGCCAGCATCACCATCCTGGTGGGCGATCCGCCGAGGAGAACTCGACCGTTCGAGAGAGTCCGCACTCGAGGATCGATACGCACTCCGAATCCATCGGGAAGACGACCGTCGCGCATCGGGTCATCGTAAGGGCCTCTCTCGGTATTTGTCATAAGTCGGGCAGGATCGGCCCGAACACCCGCCGACGCGGGAATCGCGCTGTGGTCCGTTCGAGGGACACCCGCCCCGCGCGCACCGTGCATCGGCGCTGCTCGGCGCGCCGTGACCCCGACCGGTCGGCGTGCCTGGTCTCGACTGTCAAGCGAGACTTGAGGTTCGCTCGGATCGAGCGGCCGCCGACCGGATCGTCCACGGCAGATCGACGTGCACCGGGGAGCCCGCGCCGCGAGCTCGGGCAGGCGAGCCGACTGCCCGGCAGCGGATCGATCGACCGGCGTCCGCCGACGTGAACGTTCACCAACTCTCGTCGCACCGATGCGGCGACACGCGAGCGTCCGACGACTCCCCCGGTTAGAGTCGCCATGTCCCGTCCCGGTTCGCAGAAGGGGTCACGATGCCGCCGCGTCGCCGCTCGGCCCTGCTCGCGAAACTGTCCCGCGACGTCGCGGGTGGTTCACAGGAGGAGATCCTCACCGAACTCCGCCGGGTCATCCTGTCGGGTGACGCCCCGCCGGGAACGCCCATTCCCCTGGGCGACGTCGCCGACGTGTTCGGAGTCAGCCGCATCCCGGTGCGCGAATCGCTGAAGACCCTCATCGGCGAGAATCTGGTGTCGCATCGACCCAACCTCGGATACACGGTCGCGCAGTTGACGTCTCAGGAACTGCGCGAGATGTACATCGTTCGGGAGGTGCTCGAGAACGCCGCCCTCGCGGTGGCGGCCGAGGCCGCCACCGACGGGGAACGGCGTCGTGCCGAACAGATCGAGCGAGACCTCCGATCCTCGATCGCGGACGACGATCCCCAGCGCTACCACCGGTTGAGCCGCGAGTTCCACGTCGCCCTCACCGCGCCGTCCCGGATGTACCGCCTGCTCCACATGCTCGACGTCGCGTGGAACGTCACGGAGCCGGTCCAACCGATGGTGCACGTGCTGGGTGCGGACCGCGCGGCGTTGAACGACGATCACAGCGTCATGGTCCGCGCGTTCGTCGACCGCGACTCGGCGGCACTCCTGGCGGCGGCAGGGCACCACAACGAGCGGCTGAACGACGTCATCGCGACGCTTCCGGCGGGTTCCGGCCTGCTCTCCTGAGCCGGAACCGGACAGACCGGACCCGGAAACCTGCCGGTAAAGAGATATATCGGTTTCGTCACGACACGGAAATACAACGGGCTCAGACTTCTCCGCAGCACCGACCACGGTCCGCACCAGCGACGGAGACACGATGACCGACACCATTCCGCACACCGGCCCGTTCGACCCGCCTCCCGGGTCCCGCTCCGGTGTGAACGATCTGATCGAGGCACACGGGTACGCCGGAGGCGGGTCGACAGCAGAGGGACATCCGGTGGGGGGTGGAGTGATCAAGGAGGGGTACGACCCGAGGCTCACCAACGAGGACCTCGCCCCGCTGCGGAAGCAGACCTGGTCGTCCTACAACATCTTCGCGTTCTGGATGTCCGACGTGCACTCCGTGGGCGGATACGTCACCGCGGGCAGCCTTTTCGCGCTGGGACTGGCCAGTTGGCAGGTGCTCGTCTGTCTCCTCGTCGGCATCTCGATCGTCTACGTCTTCTGCAACCTGGTGGCCAAGCCCAGTCAGGTCGCAGGTGTCCCGTACCCGGTGATCTGTCGATCGGTCTTCGGCGTCCTCGGGGCCAACGTTCCCGCCATCATCCGAGGACTGATCGCGGTGGCGTGGTACGGGATCCAGACCTTCCTGGCCTCCGCCGCGCTCGACATCGTGTTGATCAAGCTGTTCCCGGCGCTCGGTCCGTGGGCGGACCGAGACCTCCACGGCTTCGCGGGACTGTCCACTCTGGGGTGGGGCAGCTTCATGCTCCTGTGGGTCCTGCAGGCGGCGGTCTTCTGGCGCGGCATGGAGTCCATCCGCAAGTTCATCGACTTCTGCGGCCCGGCCGTCTACGTCGTCATGTTCCTGTTGTGCGGCTACTTGATTCACGAAGCCGGCTGGAGCGCCATCGACCTGAACCTCGGCGACGTCACCTACACGGGGTTCGCCGCGGTGCCCGTCATGCTCGGCGCGATCGCGCTCGTCGTCTCCTACTTCTCGGGTCCGATGCTCAACTTCGGCGACTTCTCGCGCTACGGAAAGAGCTACGCCGCCGTGAAGCGCGGCAACTTCCTGGGCCTGCCCGTCAACTTCCTGCTCTTCTCGATCCTCGTCGTCGTCACCGCGTCCCTCACCGTTCCCGTCTTCGGCGAGCTCATCACCGACCCCGTCACGACGGTGGCGCGCATCGACAGCACCTTCGCGATCATGTTGGGCGCGTTGACCTTCACGATCGCCACGATCGGTATCAACATCGTCGCGAACTTCATCTCGCCGGCCTTCGACTTCTCCAACGTCAGCCCGCAGAAGATCAGCTGGCGCGCCGGCGGCATGATCGCCGCCGTCGGCTCCGTGCTCATCACGCCGTGGAACCTCTACAACAATCCCGACGTCATCCACTACACGCTCGAGACCCTGGGAGCGTTCATCGGACCGCTGTTCGGCATCCTCATCGCGGACTACTACCTCATCCGCAAGCAGAAGGTCATCGTCGACGACCTGTTCACCATGGACGAGAGCGGCACGTACCACTACGCCAAGGGCTACAACCCGGCCGCGCTGATCGCCACCGCCGTCGGTGCCGTCTTCGCGATGTTCCCCGTGCTCACGGGCGGCACCCTCACCGGAATGCACACCGCGGCGCAGTACAGCTGGTTCATCGGCTGCGGCATCGGCTTCGCCCTCTACTGGGTGCTGGCCACGAAGACCTCGCTACGGGTGCGGAACGTCCCCGCCTGACCGCGGATCCGGCGCCAGTCCCGGCATGAGCGAGCGCAGGAACAGCTCCTCGTAGTCGGGGCCGGCGTCGGTGCGGGCGTCGCCGAGACGGACCACCTCGGCGTGCAGTCGCTCCATCGTGATGTCGAGCGTGCCCGCGGCCATCGCCGCCTCGCGCAACTCGTCCCGCAGGCGTTGCGGCACCTCACCGTCGTACTTGTAGAAGATCTTGTGTTCGAGACTCGCCCAGAAGTCCATCGCGATGGTCCGGATCTGCAGCTCCACGAAGACGTGCTCCGTGCGGTCGGACAGGAACACCGGAATCTCGATGGTGAGGTGGAGACTGCGGTACCCGTTGGGCTTCGGATTCGCGATGTAGTCCTCGAACTCGAGCACTCGGATGTCGCTCTGCGACGCCAGCATCTCCTTCACCGCATAGGTGTCGGCGATGAAACTACAGGTGATCCGGACGCCGGCGATGTCGAACAGACCGGCGCGAATCGCCTGGAACGTCAACGGAATCCCCTTGCGCACGGCCTTCTCGGCGATGCTGCGCGGCGTCTTCAGCCGCGACACCACGTGCTCGATGGGGCTGTAGGAATGCAGGTGCGTGAACTCGTCCTTCAGGATGTCGATCTTGGTGGTGAGCTCCTGCATGCCGAAGCGGTAGGACATCATGAAGCGGGTGAACTCGTCGCGCGCCGCGGTGAGGTCGAACACCACCGGCTCGTCCACGCTCATCGCGCGTCCTTCCGGAGAACCTTCTGCATCCGGAGGGACGCGGTGTCGTACCCCAGCGACTCGTACAGCCGACGCGCCGCCGTGTTGAAGCCGAAGACGTTGAGCCCGAGTACCGTTCCGCCGTTCTCCCGCACGGCGTCCTCCGCCAGGAGCATCGCCGCCCGGCCGAGGCCGCGACCCCGGTACCGCTCGTCGATGGCGACGTCCCAGACCCACCAGTCGGTAGTGGTCGCGATCGACTGGGGCCCGATCCACAGTGACCCCACCACGGTCTCGCCGTCCAGCACGTCGTACACCTGATGATGCGGTGCCGGACGACCGTCGGGGAAGTAGGCGGAGAAACTCTGCTCGGCGTTGTCGGTCGCCTGTTCGAGGGTGTCACCCGCCCGGACGCGATCCGCGCGGTAGTCACCGCGGCTGCGCTCGACCCATTCGGGAAGTCGATCGTCGGGCATGGTCCTCAGCACCACTCGGGCCTGCGTGGAGTCTCCGTCGGCTGCGCTCACCCCTCCAGTGTCCCGGGTGCCGCACAGAGGTGGTTGAGCGTTCTACTTTCGGGTACCGCATCCTGGTGAGTGTCGTGTCCCGCCGTCCGATCCGGCATGCCGGTGGCCAGGGGGCAAGGTCCCTCGTCGACGTCGCCGACCGCGCGGGCGGATCGGTCACAGGTCCCGCCGAGCCGGTCACGGTGGACGATCTCTGTGACGATTCGCGTGCGGTGCGGCCCGGCGATCTGTATGTCGCGCTCCCCGGAACACGCTGGCACGGTCTCGATTTCGAGGAGGACGCCCAGCGCGCCGGCGCGGTGGCCGTGCTCAGCGATCGGCCCGGCACCCGGTTGCCGAGCATCGTGGTCGCGGATCCGCGGGTCGTCGTCGGTCCGCTGGCCGCATGGTTCCACGGGAGCCCGTCCTCGTCGATGGCCGTGTTCGGAGCGACGGGCACCAACGGCAAGACCAGCACGACGCACTTCCACCACGCCGGCCTGCGCGCCGCGGGTCATCGTGCGGGGATGATCTCCGGGGTCGCGGTCAGCGGCGCCGGCAGCGACGAGGCCCCGGTGCGCACCACTCCCGAGGCGACGGTGCTCCAACGCACGCTGTCGACGTTCGTCCACAACGGATGCACGGCCGCCGCCCTCGAGGTGTCCTCGCACGCCATCGCCCAGCACCGCGTCGACGGGGTGGAGTTCGCCGTCACCGCCTTCACCAATCTCGGCCGGGACCACCTCGACTTCCACGGCTCGATGGAGGAGTACTACCGGACCAAGGCCTCACTGTTCACCCCTGACCGCACCGGACGGGCCGTCGTCATGATCGACGACGAGTACGGGCGGCGGCTCGCGTCGGAGTGCGCGGTGCCGACGGTGACGTGCTCGGTGTCCGATCCTTCGGCGGACTTCCGCGCCGATCGCATCGACTGCACGACGCATCGCACCCGATTCCTCGCCCGGACCCCGGTGGGCGACATCCCGCTCTCACTGCAGGTTCTCGGCCCCCACCAGGTGGCGAACGCTCTGGTCGCACTCGCCTCCCTCGTCTCCGGTGGGGTGGACGCGGAGCGTGCGGCCGCCGGCATCTCGGCGCTGCACAACATTCCCGGCCGATGCGAGACCGTGTCGGCCGGCCAGGACTTCACCGCCCTCGTCGACTACATGCACAACGTGTCCGGCCAGCGCGCGATCCTGCCGTACCTGCGGCGCATCACCCCGGGGCGCCTGATCCTGGTCATCGGGGCGACCGGTGACCGTGACGTGGGCAAGCGCGTCGAGCTGGGCACGGTCGCCGCGGCCTATGCGAACGACATCGTCGTCACGGACGAGAGTGCCAACGGCGAGGATCCGCACTCGATTCGCGCCGACGTCGTCCGCGGCGCCCGGTCCGGTGATCGGGGCGTCCGCGTGGTGGAGATCGCGGACCGGCGCGCAGCATTCCACCACGCCGTGGCGGACGCGGCGGCCGGCGACACCGTCGTCGTGGCGGGGCGAGGCAACGACACCTGGCAGCACTTCGGCAGCCGAACCGTGTACTTCGACGATCACGCCGAACTGCACGACGCGATCGTCGCCCGATGACTCCCGCGGATCAGCTCGCCGGCGTCTCCCGCTCGAACCGGTCGTCGATGCGCGCCGCCTTGTAATAGACGATCGAGCCGATCCAGACCACCACGAACACGACCACCACGATCTGGCCCGCCAGGGTGAGATCCACTGCGGCCACCGCGTCCCAGATGCCGCCGGACAGTCCGAGTTCCTCACCGAGCAACGACAGGATCTGCACGGTGCCCACCACGAGGGCGAGGAAGATCGACAGGCCCGTCATCGTGATGTTGTAGTAGATCTTCCGGACCGGCGTGACGAAGGCCCAGCCGTACGCCTTGGACATGAAGACGCCGTCGAGCGTGTCCATCGTCGACATGCCGGCCGCGAACAGCACCGGCAGCGCGATGATGGCCATCGGCGGCAGGCCACCGGCGATGGCGCTGGTGCCCGCCACGGCGAGCAGACCGACCTGCGTGGCGGTGTCGAACCCCAGGCCGAAGAGCAGCCCCAGCGGATACATCTGCCACGAGTGGCTGATCATCCGGTCGTAGCGGCCGCGGAAGATCCGATTGAGCAGTCCTCTGCGTGCGAGGAGATCGTCGAGCGTCTCGTCGGAGAACTGTCCGCGCCGCGCGGCACGCCACATGCGCACGATGCCGACGAGGACGACCAGGTTCAGGGCCGCGATGAGGTAGAGGAACGTGCCGGAGACGAGGGTGCCGATGAGGCCGCCGGTGTCCGCGAAGGCGTCCCGGAAGTCCGTCGCGCGCGATGCGGCGAACGCGATCGCGGCGACGAACGCGAACACGACCGTCGAGTGCCCGAGCGAGAAGAACAGTCCGACCGCCAGGGGCCGCCTGCCCTTCTGCAGCAACAGTCGGGTGGTGTCGTCGATGGCCGCGATGTGGTCGGCGTCGAAGGCGTGCCGCATGCCCAACGTGTAGGCCAACACCCCGGCGCCCGCGTAGACGAGAGTGCCGTCCGCGCCGGTGAGGCCGTGGATCGCCGGGATCGAGTCGTAGTGCAGGAACAGGCCCCACCCGACGACGTGCAGCGCCACGAGCACTGCTGCCAGGCCCAGGAGCCGGGGGATCTCGTCGCGGGTGAAACGCGCACGTCCGGTCACGGTGTCGGCAGACGTCATGGGACACCAATATTCCTCATGGAACCCGTCCGCGCAGTGCTGGGTCAGACGCGCGCGGGTGAGCGGAGCACCGTCGTCGTGACGGCACCCGACGCCAGCGCCACGACGACCGCTCCGTAGACCGTCGCGGTGACGAGGAGACCGGCCGAGTGGATCGCCACACCCGCGACGATGGCCGGCACGCTGAAGGCGAGGTAACTCAGCACGAGCGTCGTGGCGAAGACACTGCCGCGATGCTCCGGCGGTGCGAGAGCGCCGATGATGCTCATCGCGCCGAGGAACGTCGCGCCCCAGCCGAACCCGGACACCGCGGTCCCGACGAAGTACAGCGGCGCCGACGCGATGTGCAGCCCGACGAGATTCACCACGATGCCCGCAGCGAGAGTGAGTGCACCGGCGGTCATGGCCGTGCGCGGGAGAAGAGTACGAGCGGACGCGGCACCGATCGCTCCGGCCGTGAACATCGTGAAGATGTCCAGCCCGCCCACGACGGCGCCGCGGAGATCGAAGACCGTGCCCATGATGGACGGCCCCAGCGACAGGTGGAACCCGCCCAGCGACCACGTCGCGACGAGCGCGGGGACGACCGGCCAGAAGTGGGCACGGATCGACACGGGCAGCCCGAGGGTCGGCGTCAGCACCCGCACGACGTGTCGACGGTCGTCGAAGCCTGCCCGGACCGCGGATTCCGGCACTGCCACGACGAGCGCCGTGAGGACGACCAGCGCGACGATCATCACGACGTACACGAGCGTGGTGGGGAACGGCGCGAACTGCACCAGCAGTCCGGCCGCGATACCGCCTGCTCCCAGCCCGAAGGCCGGTGCGACCGAGCTCACCAGGGGGCCGAGACGGTCGGTCGGCTGCAGATCGATGATCGCGGCGGTCAGGGCACCCATGGCCGCGCCGGCCGCCAGACCCTGCACGACGCGCGCGGCGATGAGCCAGCCGACCCCGTCGGCGAACACGAAGACGACCTGGCTGGCGATCAGCACGAGCAGCGACGTCACGATCACGGGCTTACGGCCGAGGTGGTCGGACAGCGACCCGACGGTCAACAGGGCGGCGAGTAGTGCGAAGACGTACACGGCGAAGACGATGGTCAGCGTCGACGCGCCGAATCCCCATCGGGACTGGTACACGGGGTACAGCGGGGACGGCGCCGCCGACGATCCCATGACGGTGAAGAACACGAGGGCCACCACCCAGAACGAGCGAACGGGGGTCATCCAGGACTGGGGTCGCACCTCGGTCGTCGTCACCGTGGGTCCAACCCCCCCCACCGACTCCTCATTCCCGGGACGGTGACGGCGTCAGAGCGTCGCGGGCACCGCGAGCGATCGCCCGGCCGCGAAGCGCAACGCACTGTCGGGGAGGGAACCGTCGCGTCCCGACAGGGTCACCGACACGCTCCCGTGTCCCTCACGCGGCGACGACACCTCGTCGAGGCGGCGCAGAGTCTGGGCCGCGACGGCCTCGGCGCTGTCGAACATCCGCACACCCGGCGGCAGCGCCGCCATGATCTCGTCCGCTACCAGCGGATAATGGGTGCACCCCAGGACGATGCCCTGCACGTCGTCCGGCGTCCGCGCCGCTGCCGACGCGATGGCCGCGCTGACGGCCGCGAGATCACCGCGGTCGATGGCATCGGCGAGCCCGTGGCACGCGACGGCCGACACCGTGCGACCCGACGCGAACTCCGCGATCAAGCGCGCCTGATACGACGACGCGGTGGTCGCCGCCGTCGCCCACACCGTGATCGAGTCACACTGCAGTGCAGCGGGTTTGATGGCCGGAACCGTCCCGACCACGGGGGTGGACCCCAGGGCCGCGCGGGTCGCGTCGAGCGCGATGACGCTGGCGGTGTTGCACGGCAGCACCACCACCTCGGCTCCACCGTCGACGGCGCGCCGCGCCGTCTCCACGACGTGCGCCTCCGTCCACGCGGTGGGCTTGGGTCCCCACGGCGCGTTGTCCGGGTCGAGGTACAGATGAAGGTCGAGCGACGGGCGCAGTCGACGCAGGCGGGCTGCCGTGGGCAACGACCCCAGGCCCGAGTCGATCAGCGCGACGTTCACGGTGACAATCTACCGCCCCGGTGCCGGCCGACCTCCGGACGTCGGCGCGCGGCCACGATGGATGCGGGAAGGCCGGAGGCCGGTCGGAATGTGACAGAGCGCAGACTGAGCGGATGACCGCTCCGCTCGAGCCCGATGAGGCCGACCTCATCGCCGCGGCGGTGCTCGCGGTCCCCGGTGTGGCCGGCCTGCACTCCGGCCTCTTCGGTGAGGCCGTGACGCTGCTGCCGGGTCGACGCATCGAGGGCGTGGTGGTGGGGCACGAGTCCTGCGCCGTGCACATCACGGTCCGTTGTCCGGGAGATCCCGACTCCGTCGTCCACGCCGTCCAGGAGACGCTCGCGCGTGTCGTCCGGATTCCCGTTGTGGTCACGGTGGAGGATTTCGCCGTCGAGTGAGTCGGCGTCACAACGCTTTTCGGCACGGTTGCCGTCGCGACCCGAGAGGACGAGGGTTGCGCGCGCGCCGACGCGGGATCGGCGCGGAAACGGAACTCACATGATGCGCACGATCCTTCGCCGCACTGTCGGCACGACCCTCACCGCCCTCGTGGCACTCACGCTCGGAGCATCCCCTGCATCGGCCGCTCCGGGCGGTGCTCCGCCCATCGCGCAGGTGCGCACTCTCTCCGCCGGCGCCACGGTCACCGTGGTCGGCACGGTCACCACACCGCCCGGCGCCTTCGCATCGAGCTTCCTCGACGTCGGGTTCGGGATCCAGGACCGCACCGCCGGCATCTACATCAGCGCCTCGGCGCCCACCGACGTCGTGCCGGGTACATCGGTGCGTGTCACGGGGTCGCTCGCGGACCAGTCCGGACTTCTGGTGGTGCGACCGACGAGCATCGTGTCGCTGGGACCGGTCGATGCGGTGGCACCCAGACCGGTGGTGGTCCGCGTGGTCGGCGAGTCCACCGAGGCGTCGCTGGTGACGGTCGTCGGACGCGTCACGAGCGCCGTGGTGGACGATCTGCCGTACGGGTACAAGTTCACGATCGCGGACCGGACCGGGGAGACCACCGTCTTCGTCAACACGCAGACGGGCATCGACGTGAGCGCGATCCGCGCGGGGCAGACACTGCGCGTCACCGGCATGAGCAGCCAGTACGAGGACCACTACGAGATCGATCCGCGCTCTCCCGCGGACGTCGTCGTGCTGCCCTGATTCCACACACGCCGAACGGCGCGCACCCCGCAGGGTGAGCGCCGTTCGGTGTGAGGCGGTCTTACTTGTTGATCTTCGTGACGCGACCGGCGCCGACGGTGCGGCCACCCTCGCGGATCGCGAAGCGCAGGCCCTCGTCCATGGCGACCGGCTGGATCAGCACGACGGACATCTCGGTGTTGTCACCGGGCATGACCATCTCGGTGCCCTCGGGGAGGGTCACGACGCCCGTCACGTCCGTGGTACGGAAGTAGAACTGCGGGCGGTAGTTGTTGAAGAACGGGGTGTGGCGACCGCCCTCGTCCTTCGACAGGATGTATGCCTGGCCCTCGAACTCCGTGTGGGGAGTGGTGGTGCCGGGCTTGACGACGACCTGTCCACGCTCGACATCTTCGCGCTTGATGCCGCGGACGAGGAGGCCGACGTTGTCGCCCGCCTGGCCCGAGTCGAGCAGCTTGCGGAACATCTCGATGCCGGTGACCGTGGTCTTGGTCGACTTCTCCTTGATGCCGACGATCTCGACATCCTCGTTGACGTTGACCGAGCCACGCTCGATACGGCCGGTGACGACGGTGCCGCGACCGGTGATGGTGAAGACGTCCTCGACGGGCATGAGGAAGGGCTTCTCGGTCTCACGGACGGGGTCCGGAACCGAGTCGTCCACTGCCTGCATGAGCTCGAGAACCGACTCGGCCCACTTCTCGTCGCCCTCGAGGGCCTTGAGAGCGGAGACCTTGACGACGGGAGCGTCCTCGTCGAACTCCTGTGCGGCGAGGAGCTCGCGCACCTCCATCTCGACGAGCTCGATGATCTCGTCGTCGTCCACCATGTCGGCCTTGTTCAGCGCGACGAGGATGTACGGCACGCCGACCTGGCGAGCGAGCAGGACATGCTCGCGCGTCTGGGGCATGGGGCCGTCGGTCGCTGCGACGACGAGGATCGCGCCGTCCATCTGTGCCGCGCCGGTGATCATGTTCTTGATGTAGTCGGCGTGGCCGGGAGCGTCGACGTGTGCGTAGTGACGCTTCTCGGTCTGGTACTCGACATGGGAGATGTTGATCGTGATACCACGAGCCTTCTCCTCCGGAGCCTTGTCGATCTGGTCGAAGGCCGACGCCTCGTTCAGGTCCGGGAACTTGTCGTGCAGAACCTTGGTGATTGCAGCCGTCAGCGTCGTCTTACCGTGGTCAACGTGACCGATGGTGCCGATGTTGACGTGCGGCTTGGTCCGATCGAACTTCGCCTTGGCCACTGTGTCCTCCTGGACTGTTATTGCCTGCGTTATGCAGCATTACGGATGTACTTACGGGTGGTGCGGTGTGACGGTGGTACCGGGTCCAGCTTCGGAGACTATTCTCCGGTGGCCTTCGCGATGATCTCCTTCGAGACGTTCGAGGGAACCTCTGCGTAGGAGTCGAAGACCATGGAGTAGTTCGCTCGGCCCTGGGTGCGAGACCGCAGGTCACCGATGTAACCGAACATCTCCGACAGCGGAACCAGCGCCTTGACGACACGGGCACCACTGCGTTCCTCCATGGCCTGGATCTGGCCACGGCGGGAGTTCACATCGCCGATCACGTCGCCCATGTACTCCTCGGGCGTGATCACCTCGACCGCCATGAGCGGTTCGAGGATGACCGGACCGGCCTTGCGGGCAGCTTCCTTGAAGGCCTGCGAACCCGCGATCTTGAACGCCATCTCGGACGAGTCGACGTCGTGGTACGCGCCGTCGAGCAGGATCAGCTTGACGTTCACCAGCGGGTAGCCGGCGAGAACGCCGTACTGCATCGCGTCCTGCGCGCCGGCATCCACGGACGGGATGTACTCGCGCGGGATACGACCGCCGGAAACCTTGTTCTCGAACTCGTAGGTCGCGCCGTCCTCGCCGATGAAGGGCTCGAGGCCGATGATGACCTTCGCGAACTGGCCGGAGCCACCCGTCTGCTTCTTGTGGGTGAACTCCTGCTTCTCGACGATCTTGGTGATCGTCTCGCGGTAGGCCACCTGCGGCTTGCCGACGTTGGCCTCGACCTTGAACTCGCGACGCATGCGGTCGACGAGGATGTCGAGGTGGAGCTCGCCCATGCCGCCGATGACGGTCTGGCCGGTCTCCTCGTCGAGCTTGACCGAGAAGGTCGGGTCCTCTTCGGCCAGCTTCTGGATGGCCGTGCCGAGCTTCTCCTGGTCGGACTTCGTCTTCGGCTCGATCGACACCTGGATGACCGGGTCCGGGAACGTCATCGACTCGAGGATGATCTGGTTCTGCGGATCGCAGAGCGTGTCACCCGTCGTCGTGTCCTTCAGACCGATCACGGCGTAGATGTGGCCGGCGCTGGCGGTCGCGACCGGGTTCTCCTTGTTGGAGTGCATCTGGAAGAGCTTGCCCAGACGCTCCTTCTTGCCCTTGGTCGAGTTGATGACCTGCGAGCCGGAGTCGACCTTGCCCGAGTACACGCGCACGTACGTCAGCTTGCCGAAGAACGGGTGCGTCGCGATCTTGAACGCGAGCGCCGCGAACGGCTCGTCGGCGGACGGCTTGCGGGTGAGTTCCTTCTCCTCGTCGCCCACGGCGTGACCGATGGTCTCGGCGACGTCGAGCGGGGACGGGAGGTAGTCGATGACCGCGTCGAGCATGGGCTGGACGCCCTTGTTCTTGAACGCGGAACCGCACAGGATCGGGTACAGCTCGGAGTTGACCGTCATCTTGCGAATCGCGGTCTTGACCTCGTCGATGGTCAGCTCGTCACCGCTGAAGTGCTTCTCCAGCAGTGCCTCGTCGGACTCGGCGACGGTCTCGAGCAGCTCGGTGCGGTACTGCTCGGCCCGCTCCTTCAGCTCCTCGGGGATCTCGACGGTCTCGTAGGTCTCGCCGAGCTTCGTCTCTCCGCGCCAGACCTTCGCGTTCATCTCGATCAGGTCGACGATGCCCTCGAAGCTGTCCTCGGCGCCGATCGGCAACTGGATGACCAACGGCTTGGCGCCGAGGCGATCCTTGATGGTCTGCACGGTGAAGTAGAAGTCCGCACCGAGCTTGTCCATCTTGTTGACGAAACAGATGCGCGGCACGTCGTACTTGTCGGCCTGACGCCACACCTGCTCGGACTGGGGCTCGACGCCCTCCTTGCCGTCGAACACGGCGACGGCACCGTCGAGGACGCGGAGCGAACGCTCCACCTCGACCGTGAAGTCGACGTGCCCGGGGGTGTCGATGATGTTGATCTGGTTGTCGTTCCAGAAGCACGTCGTGGCAGCAGACGTGATGGTGATGCCACGCTCCTGCTCCTGCTCCATCCAGTCCATGGTGGCTGCGCCGTCATGGACCTCACCGATCTTGTACGAGATACCGGTGTAGAAGAGGATGCGCTCGGTAGTGGTGGTCTTACCGGCATCGATGTGGGCCATGATGCCGATGTTGCGGACCTTGTTCAGGTCGGTCAGCACGTCCTGTGCCACGAATTCATCCCGCCTTGGTGTTGGAAGAAGTGAGTCGAAGGTTCAACGCTCGGGTGGCGCCGGATGTTTCCCGGCGCCCCCGAGACGCGATCACCAGCGGTAGTGCGCGAATGCCTTGTTGGCTTCCGCCATCTTGTGCGTGTCCTCGCGACGCTTGACTGCTGCGCCGAGACCGTTGCTGGCATCGAGGAGTTCGTTGGCCAGACGCTCGACCATCGTCTTCTCGCGACGAGCGCGGGAGAACGAGACGAGCCAGCGCAGAGCCAGCGTGGTGGAGCGGCCCGGACGAACCTCGACCGGAACCTGGTAGGTGGCGCCACCGACACGACGGCTGCGGACCTCGAGGGCCGGCTTGACGTTGTCCAGTGCGCGCTTGAGCGTCACGACGGGATCGGTGCCCGTCTTCTCGCGTGCCTGCTCGAGAGCCTGGTACACGATGCGCTCCGCGGTCGACTTCTTGCCGTCCAGCAGGATCTTGTTGACCAGCTGGGTGACCAGCGGCGAACCGTAGACGGGATCGTTGATCAGCGGGCGCTTGGGTGCTGGGCCTTTACGTGGCATGTCAGCTCTTCTCCTTCTTGGCGCCGTACTTGCTGCGAGCCTGCTTGCGGTTCTTCACGCCCTGCGTGTCGAGCGAGCCACGGATGATCTTGTAACGGACACCCGGGAGGTCCTTCACACGACCACCGCGCACGAGCACCATGGAGTGCTCCTGCAGGTTGTGGCCCTCACCGGGGATGTAGGCGGTGACCTCGACGGACGTGGTCAGGCGGACGCGAGCGACCTTACGAAGCGCGGAGTTCGGCTTCTTCGGGGTGGTGGTGTACACGCGAGTGCACACACCACGGCGCTGCGGGCTGCCCTTCAGGGCAGCGGTCTTCAGCTTCGCGACCTTGTCGGTGCGACCCTTGCGGACCAGCTGGTTGATTGTTGGCATGAACCGGCTTTCTTCGTGTCGAGAAACAGGGATCTAGCAGTTGGGGCAAGAGAACGCTGCCCCTCACCCAGTAGTGCTTCCGCGGGCTTCGTGCACCCCGCGGTCGGGTGTGTCGCATACCCCCACACGGCAGCCGCGGTTCTTGCTCGATGGTGAACTCGAACACGGCTGTACCTCGCATAGGCACACAGACGTACCGGCTGGGCCGGGCACGACCTGTAACGGTACCCGGCGGCGCGCCTGATGGTCAAAACGCCCCTGCATCGGGTACAGGAGTTCACCCTTCCGTCGTCACGCCGACAGATTGAGCGAGAGCTGCATCAACCGCGTGGCCGACTCACAGGGGTCGGTCGGGTTCCCCGGCCGATACTGCACCCACCAGCCGATGACCCCGGAATCGGGCGACTGCGCCGCCACGCCGCACGATGCCGGATCGTCCGGTTGACGGATCTCGAGGGCCTTCCGCGAGGACACCTCGACGTCGCTCACCGTCCACCCCATACGTTCGTTCACCTCGCGCTCGGCCGCGAGCGACCCCGTCTCGAACCAGTCGAACGTCACCTTGACCGCGCCGCCCGGGCCGGTCAGGTCCCACCGGCAGATGGCCCCGATGAAGCCCTGGTCGATGGCGTCGCCGCCCACGACGTCGGCGATCTGCTCCGGCGTCACGGTGTCGCACTCCTCGAGGAGCGAGCGGAACTCGCCGTCCGCGCCACTCACGCCCGCTGCCACGGGCGTGCCCTCGATGGTCGACCCGCATCCGGCGAGCACCGCGGTGACCGACAGCGCCGCCAGCACGCGTCCGGCCCTCACTGCGCGCGCTCCGCGACGAGCGCCATCAGCCTCTCGGCGACGGCGCACGGATCCGCGGTGGGAACGCTGTCGGCGTACATGACGGAGAAGTGGACGAAGTCGTCTCCGTACTGCAATCCGTTCTCGCAGAGATAGGTCTCGCCCGTCGCGTTCTCCGACCTGGCTTCGAACCCGGGCTTGCCGTCGATCTCGATGTCCTCGGCCGGGCGCCCGATGAGCTCCGAGCCCATCCGTTCGCGCCCGATGGGACTGCCGCGGTACCAGGAGAAGCTGACGGACGGACCCGTCGGACCCGACACCTCCCACTCGCAGCCCACCGAGTTGCGGGTCACGATCGCGAACGACGGCACGGCGAACGCAGTGCGGACCTCCTCGTCGGACAGACCGCCGCAGACGCCGAAGAACGGGCCGGGTCCCTGCGACGCGGACGTGGACGGCGCGTCGTCGGTGGCGGCATCGGAGTCGGATCCGCAACCGGTGAGCCCGAGCAGCACCACTGCTGCCACGCCGGCCCACCGCACGGAGTTCATGGCGGCAGCCTATCGGAGTGCGGACTGTCGCGAGTACGCCGAAAGTGCCGTGATGCGAGCGCCGATCACGACAGTTCGGACGTACTCGCGGGGGTGCTGGTGCTGGTGGTGGGGGTATCGAGGGCCAGGGACGCGTCGAGCACCGAGGCCCACACCTTCACGATCTCGGCGCGGCGGCGCGAGTCGTCGCTGAGCACGTCGGCGAGACCGAGCCCGCGGGCCAGGTCGAGGGTGGCCTGCACGAGTCGGTGGGTGCGCGGATCACTGTCGTCGGCGCCGAGGTGATCGACCGCCGTGCGGTGCGCCACGCGACCGAACTTCTCCTCGAGAGGCAGGACCCGGGCACGCATCTCGGGATCCGCGGCCGCGGCGGTCCAGACCTGCAGCGCGGCACGGAAGATGGGGCTCGTGTAGTAGTCGACCAGCCGGGTGACCACGGCCTCGGTCCGCCCGGCGCCCTGCGGGAGCGCACTGCTCTCGGCTCGCGCCTCCCCCATGCGCGTGTCGAACATGTACTCGAGCGCCGCGGTGATGAGGTCCTCCCGCGTCGGGAAGTGGTGCTGGGTGGCACCGCGAGAGACGCCGGCCCGCTCGGCCACGACGGCGACCGTCGTCGCCGCCCATCCCTCGGTGGCGAGCGCGTCGATCGTGGACTCGAGCAGACGCAGTCGCGTGGCGCGGCTGCGATCCTGCTTCGGGCTGCGGGTGTCACCGACCCGGTGACGAGTGGGCACGGTCATGGCCGTCACGTCTCCTTCCCCACAGCGGCACCGGACGACTCCGCCGGTGCGGCCCACGACGGGCTGCGCTTCTGCAGAAAGGCCATCATCCCCTCCCGCGCCTCGTCCGAAGCGAACAGCCTCGCGGACTCCTCCGCCAGGTCCGCGCCCCGGCGGTCGAACTCCTCGAGCATCGCGGCGGTGGTGAGGCGTTTCGACGCCGCGAGACCCTGCGGTGACGACGGACGGATCGCCGCGACGAGTTCGGCCACCGTGGCCCCGGTGTCGGCCGCAGCCTCGGTGACGAGCCCGATGGCCTCCGCCTCGTGCGCGCCGAACGTCTCCGTCGTCAGGAAGTACCGGCTCGCCGCACGCGAGGTCATCCTCGGCACCACCGTCAAGGAGACGATGGACGCGGCCAACCCCAGCCGCGCCTCCGTCAGCGCGAACGAACTCCTCGGCCCGGCCACCACCAGATCGCACGCGCCCACGAGGCCCATACCGCCGGCACGCACATGCCCGTCGATCCTGCCGATCACTGGCTTCGGCGTCTCGAGGATCGCCCGCAGCAGCGTCAGCATCTGCTCGGTGCGCGAGGAGACCGAACTGCCCGCCTCCGTGAGATCGGCACCAGCACAGAACGTTCCGCCGGTGTGGGTGAGGACCACGGCGCGGACGTCCCGATCCGCGCCCGCGTCGCGGAGCCCCGCCGTCAGGCCGTCGACCAGGGCGGTGGAGAGGGCGTTGCGATTGTGCGGGGTGTCGAGTGTCAGAGTCACCACGCCCTCCGACCGATCGACCCGCACAGGTGGTCCGTCGCCCCGACCGGCCTCCGGCCTGCCCGAGCCCCGACCGGCCTCCGGCCTGCCCGCCATCAGTAGCTCTTCGGCAGGCCCAGCGAGTGCTGGGACACGAAGTTCAGGATCATCTCCCGACTGACGGGAGCCACGCGGGCGATGCGCGCCGCACCGAGCATGGACGCGAGGCCGTACTCCTCGGTCAGGCCTGCGCCGCCGTGCGTCTGGATGGCCTGGTCGATGGCCTTGATGCTGGCCTCGGCGGCCGCGTACTTCGCCATGTTGGCCGCTTCCGCCGCACCGAAATCGTCACCGCTGTCGTAGAGCACCGCGGCCTTCTGCATCATCAGCTTCGCCAGTTCGAGCTCGATCTTGCACTGCGCCAACGGATGCGCGATCCCCTGGTGCGCCCCGATGGGGCTCTTCCACACGGTGCGCTCGTTCGCGTACTTCACGGCGGCGTCGAGGGCGTAGCGGCCCATGCCGACGGCCATCGCCGCACCGAGGATGCGCTCGGGGTTGAGACCCGCGAACAACTGCATCAACGCCGCGTCGGGCTCACCGACCAGCGCCTCGGCCGGCAGCCGGACGTCGTCGAGGAACAGCGTGAACTGATGATCGGGCTCGATGATGTCCATGCGCATCTGCGTCTTGTTCAGGCCAGGTGCATCGGTCGGCACGATGAACAGCGCCGGCTTGAGCTTCCCGGTCTTCGCGTCCTCCGTGCGGGAGACGATGAGCACCGCGTCGGCCTGGTCGACGCCGGAGATGTAGATCTTGCTGCCGCGCAGCACCCACTCGTCACCGTCGCGTCGCGCGGTGGTGGTGATCTGGTGGGAGTTGGAGCCGGCGTCGGGCTCGGTGATGCCGAACGCCATGATCGCGGAGCCGTCCGAGAGGCGGGGCAGCCAGGACTGCTTCTGTTCGGGGGTGCCGTACTTCGCGATGATGGTGCCGCAGATCGCCGGGCTGACGACCACGAGCAGCAGGCCCGCACCGAACGAGGACATCTCCTCCTGGACCAGTGCGAGCTCGTAGATGCCGGCACCGCCGCCGCCGTACTCCTCGGGGAGGTTCACCCCGAGGAAGCCCAACTGCCCGGCCTCGTGCCACAGTTCGGTGAGTGCCTCACCCTTGCGTGCCTTGGGTAGCACGTAGTCGATGTAGTTGTGGCGCTTGCCCAGTCCGGCCACCGCGGCGCGGAGGCTCTTCTGCTCGTCCGTCTCGATGAAGCTCATGCCTGATCTCCTTCTGCTGCGACGACCGCCAGTACGGCGTCGACGTCCACCTGGTGTCCCACGGTGACCGTGAGCTCGGTCAGCACGCCCGCCGCGGGTGCGGTGATCGTGTGTTCCATCTTCATGGCCTCGAGCCACAGGATCGGTTGGCCGGCGGTGACGGTGTCGCCGACGGCAGCACCGATCCGCACGACGCTGCCGGGCATCGGTGCCAGCAGCGATCCGGCGGCGACGATCTCGCTCGGATCGACGAACACCGGAACCCGTTCGAGCCGTACCGGTCCGAGCGACGAGTCGACGAACACGGCGTCGCCGTGGACCGCGACGTGGAACTCGCGTCGCACACCGTCGGCCAGCAGCACCACCCGGTCGGACTCGGCCCGGACCAGTGCGCAGTCGTCGACGTCGGTGACGAGCGTTCCGCGCGACAGCCGGTACTCGGCGACGATCTCGGTGCCGTTCACCGCGTACGTCTTGCGTTGCGGCACGGAGGCGAGGTTGCGCCAGCCGCTGGGGAGGGATCGGCCCACCGTCGCCGATTCTCTCGATCGGGTGGCGTCCGCGAGCGCTGCGGCGAGTGCGGACAGCCGCACACCCCGGTCGTCGACGAGCGGCCGAGCGAGGACCGCGAGATCGTGCGTCGCGAAGAACGCGGTGTCGGTGTCGCCCGCGAGGAACGCGGGGTGTCTCAGCACCGTGACGAGCAGGTCGCGGTTGGTGCGCACCCCGTGAATGCGCGCGCGCAGCAGCGCTTTCGCCAGGATTCCGGCCGCCTGCTCCCGGGTGGGCGCGTACGAGATCACCTTGGCGAGCATCGGGTCGTAGTGGGTCCCCACCACGCTGCCGTCGACGATGCCCGAGTCCACCCGCAGGCCTGTCCGCGTGAGCACCTCGAACTCTCGCGCTCCGTCGAACTCGACGTGGTGCACGACGCCGCTCTGCGGCTGCCAGTCGCGCGCCGGATCCTCCGCGTACAGACGCACTTCGATCGAGTGTCCGCGCGTGGTGGGCTGCTCGGCCGGGAGCGCTCCGCCCGCGGCGACGTGGATCTGCAGTGCCACCAGATCGAGACCGGTGGTGCACTCGGTCACCGGGTGCTCGACCTGCAGGCGCGTGTTCATCTCGAGGAAGTAGAAGTTGCCGCGCTCGTCGCTGAGGAACTCGACGGTGCCGGCCCCCTCGTAGTCGAGCGCCTCGGTGGCGATGCGTGCCGCCTCGAAGAGCTTCTCCCGCATACCCGGAACGCGCTCGACGAGCGGAGACGGCGCCTCCTCGACCACCTTCTGGTGGCGTCGTTGGATGGAGCACTCCCGCTCGCCCACCGCCCACACCGTGCCGTGGCGGTCCGCCATGACCTGGACCTCGATGTGGCGGCCCGTCTCGAGATAGCGCTCGCAGAAGACCGTCGCGTCACCGAAGGCGGACAGCGCCTCCCGCGACGCCGCGTCGATCTCGTCCTGCAGTGCGTCGAGTTCACGCACCACGCGCATACCGCGACCACCACCACCGGCGGACGCCTTCACGAGCACCGGCAGATCGTCCTGCGTGACGGACGCGGGGTCGAGCCGATCGAGCACCGGCACACCGGCGCTCTGCATCATGGCCTTGGACTCGACCTTCGACCCCATCGACTCGATCGCCTTCACCGGCGGACCGATCCAGGTGAGGCCCGCATCCTGCACGGCGCGCGCGAACTCCGCGTTCTCGGACAGGAACCCGTAACCGGGGTGGATCGCGTCGGCGCCGGCGCGCTGCGCCGCCTCGATGATCAGGTCTCCGCGGAGGTACGTCTCCGACGACGCGGAACCGGGCAACCGGACGGCGACGTCGGCGTCGGCGACGTGCGGTGACGCGGAGTCCGGATCGGAGAACACGGCAACCGTGTCGATGCCCTCGGCGCGGCAGGTCGTGAACACGCGGCGGGCGATCTCGCCGCGGTTGGCAACGAGTACTGACGAAATGGTCATGACGGTCACATCCGGAAGACACCGAAGTTGGCGGTGCCCTCGATCGGGGCGGAGGCGATGGCCGACAGGCACATCCCCACCACCGTGCGGGTGTCTCGGGGGTCGATCACGCCGTCGTCGTACAGGCGTCCGGACAGGAACATGGGAACCGACTCGGCCTCGATCTGCTGCTCGATCATCGCGCGCAGACCCGCGTCGGCCTCCTCGTCGAACGCCTGTCCGCGGGCCTCGGCGGAGGCGCGGGAGACGATCGAGATGACGCCCGCGAGTTGGGCACCGCCCATGACCGCGGACTTGGCGCTGGGCCAGGCGAAGAGGAAGCGCGGGTCGAAGGCGCGACCGCACATGCCGTAGTGCCCGGCGCCGTACGACGCACCGAGCAGCACCGAGATGTGCGGGACGGTGGAGTTCGAGACGGCGTTGATCATCATCGACCCGTGCTTGATCATCCCGCCCTCCTCGTACTCCTTGCCCACCATGTAGCCGGTGGTGTTGTGCAGGAACAGCAGTGGCGTGTTCGAACGGTTCGCCAGTTGGATGAACTGCGTCGCCTTCTGCGACTCCTCACTGAAGAGGACGCCGCGGGCGTTGGCGAGGATGCCGACCGGATACCCGTGCAGTTCCGCCCATCCGGTGACCAGAGACGAGCCGTAGAGCGGCTTGAACTCGTCGAAGTCGCTGTCGTCGACGATGCGCGCGATGACGTCGCGTGGGTCGAACGGGATCTTGAGGTCGGCCGGCACGATACCGAGCAGTTCCTCCTCGTCGTACCGGGGCGGGAGCACCTCGGTGCGCGGCGCCGGACCCTTCTTGTGCCAGTTGAGCCGCTTCACGATGCCGCGGCCGATGCGGATGGCGTCCTTCTCGTCCACCGCGAGATGGTCTGCGAGACCGGAGGTCCGGGCGTGCATGCGGGCGCCGCCGAGCGATTCGTCGTCCGTCTCCTCGCCGGTGGCCATCTTCACCAGCGGCGGTCCGGCGAGGAACACCTTGGACCGCTCCTCGATCATGACGACGTGATCGGACATGCCGGGGATATAGGCGCCGCCGGCGGTGGAGTTGCCGAACACGAGGGCGATGGTGGGGATGCCGGCCGCGGAGAGGCGCGTCAGGTCACGGAAGATGCGGCCACCCGGGATGAACACCTCCTTCTGCGTGGGGAGGTCGGCACCGCCGGACTCGACCAGTGAGATGACCGGCAGCCGGTTCTGCATCGCGATGTCGTTCGCTCGCAGCGTCTTCCGCAGGGTCCACGGATTGCTCGTGCCGCCCCGCACGGTGGGGTCGTTGGCGACGATCAGGCACTCGACGCCGCTGACGACACCGATGCCGACGACCACGCTGGCGCCGACCGGGAAGTCCGTGCCCCAGGCCGCGAGCGGGCACAGCTCGAGGAACGGCGAGTCCGGGTCGACGAGCATCTCGATGCGCTCGCGCGGGGTCATCTTGCCGCGGCTGCGGTGCCGTGCGACGTACTTCTCGCCCCCGCCGCCCAATGCCTTGGCGTGTTCGGTCTCCACCTCGGAGAGCTTCGCGATCATGGTGTCGGCGGCCGAGACGTACGCGTCACCGGAGCTGTCGAGTCGGGAGGTCAGAGTCGTCATGCGGTGTACCCCAGTCGCTTCGCGGCCAGCGAGGTGAGGATCTCGGTGGTGCCGCCGCCGATGCCGATGATGCGCATGTCGCGGTACTGACGCTCGACCTCGCTCTCGGCCATGTAGCCGAGTCCACCGAACAGCTGTACCGCCTGCGAGGCGACCCATTCGCCGGCCTCGACCGCGGTGTTCTTCGCGAAGCACACCTCGGCGATGCAGTCGTCGCCGTCCTCGACGTGGCGATCGATCAGTGCGTGCGTGTACGTGCGGGCCACGTCGATCTTGCGGTGCATCTCGCTGAGCGTGTTCTGCACCGCCTGACGGGCGATGAGCGGCTTGCCGAACGTCGAGCGGTCCCGCGTCCACGCCACCGTCAGATCGAGGCACCGCTGCGCCGAGGAGTAGGCCTGCGCGGCCAGCGCAGCGCGTTCGGAGACGAAGGCCTGCGCGATCTGGGCGAACCCGGAGTTCTCCGGGCCCACCAGGTTCTCCACGGGCACGCGCACGTCGGTGTACGACAGTTCGGCGGTGTCGGAGGCCCGCCATCCCATCTTGTCGAGCTTGCGGGACACCTCGAATCCCGGTGTGCCGCGCTCGACGACGAGCAGCGAGACGCCGGCCGCGCCGTCTCCCCCGGTGCGGACGGCGGTGACCACGAAGTCGGCCCGGCACCCCGAGGTGATGTAGGTCTTCGCGCCGTTGACGACGAAGTGGTCCCCGTCGCGCACCGCTCGGGTGCGCAGGTGTCCCACGTCGGATCCGCCGCCGGGCTCGGTGATGGCCAGCGACCCGATCAGCTCGCCGTCGAGCGTGGGCCGGACCCACTTCTCGAGGTGGTCGGGGTTGCCCGCAGCGACCATGTGCGGCAACGCGATCCCACAGGTGAACAAGGACGCGAACAGGCCGCCGGACGCACCCGCCTCGTGCATCTCCTCGCAGATGACCGTGGCGTCGACCAGCGAGCCGCCGCCACCGCCGACCGCCTCGGGGAACGGCGCCCCGAGCAGACCGATCTCGGCTGCCGCGCGGTGCAGGCTACGGGGAATCTCGCCGTCACGCTCCCACTCGGTGAGGTGCGGCAGCACCTCGCGGTCGACGAACCCCCGGACCGTCTTACGGAGTTGCGCTCGGTCGGGGCCACCCCAGGTGCTCATGCGAGTCCACTTTCTGCGAGTACTGATTCGGGTATCGGGACGTGCCGCGATCGCAGCCACTCCCCCAGGCCCTTGGCCTGGGGATCGAAGCGAGCGCCGGATGCGACGCCCTCTCCGAGAATCCCGTCGACGACGATGTTCACGGCCCGCAGGTGCGGGAACTCGTACCGGTGCACGCGCAGGCCCGCCGTCTCCGGGAGCAGCGTCGTCACCAGCTCGGTGGTGAGAGTCGACCGGAGCCAGGCCCACGCGGCGTCGCCGCGCACCCAGACCCCGACGTTGGCGTTGCCGCCCTTGTCACCGCTGCGCGCCGCCGCCACCGTGCCGAGCGGCAGCGTGCGTGTCGGTTCGGCCGGCGGGCGGCCTGCGGGCGCGTCGGACGGGTCCGCCTCGACAGCCGTGGTGACGGTGGGCGGTGCGATGTCGACGCGCGTGCCGTCCGCGAGAACCGCCACGTGCCGCGGCACCGCCTGATCGACGAACCCGGCCTCGAAGACGCCGTAGGGCGACCCCTGACCCGGAGGCGTCGTCACACAGAAACCGGGGTAGCTCGCCAGCGCGAGTTCCACTGCGGCAGCGCTGAACACGCGACCCACACGCTGCGGATCAGCGTCGCGGACAACGACACGGAGAACCGCACTGGCGGCCTCCTCGGTGTCGGCGTCAGGGTGGTCGGTGCGCGCCAGAGTCCAGTCGACGTCGCGCGGCGGCGGCGTCAGCGCCTCGGTCATCTGGGTGCGCACCAGGTCGGCCTTGGCCTCGATGTCGAGCCCGGTGAGCACGAAGGTCATCTCGTTGCGGAACCCGCCGAGCGTGTTCCGGGAGACCTTGAGGGTGGGCGGCGGCGCCTCGCCGCGAGTCCCCGTGACCAGCACGCGGTCGGGTCCGTCCTGCGAGACCCGCACCGTGTCGAGCCGCGCGGTCACGTCCGGGCCGAGGTAGCGCGGGCCGGTGATCTCGTACATCAACTGCGCCGTCACCGTTCCGACCGTCACGGCGCCGCCGGTGTTCTCGTGCTTGGTGATCACCGACGACCCGTCCGACCGGATCTCCGCGAGGGGGAACCCCGGTCGACGCAGATCCTCGATCTCACCGAAGAAGGAGTAGTTCCCGCCGGTCGCCTGAGTTCCGCATTCGATGATGTGGCCGGCGACGACGGCGCCCGCGAGTTCGTCGAGGTGATCGCGGGTCCACCCGAACCGGGAGATCGCCGGGGCCACCACCACCGACGCATCCGTGACGCGTCCGGTGACCACGACCTGCGCCCCGGCGTCCAGGCACGCCGCGACACCGAAGGCGCCGAGATAGGCATTGGCGGTCAGCGGGGAGCCGAGGCCCAGTTCCTCGGCGCGGTCGTGCAGATCGTCTCCCTCCACGTGGGCGACCGAGACGGTCAGACCGAGACGGTCGGCGAGGGACCGGATCTCGTCCGCCAGTCGTGCGGGCGCCAACCCACCGGCATTGCTGACCAGGGTGACGCCCTTGTCGAGCGCAGTGCCCAGGCACTCCTCGAGCTGCCGCAGATACGTCTTGGCGTAGCCGCGCGTCGGATCCTTCATCCGGTCGCGTCCGAGAATGAGCATCGTCAGCTCGGCCAGGTAGTCGCCCGTGAGGACGTCGAGATCACCGCCGTCGAGCATCTCGCGCATGGCCGACGCGCGGTCACCGTAGAAGCCGGAGCAGTTCCCGACCCTGATCATCTCCGTCACGACGCCACCCGCACGTCCCGGCCACCGCCGGGGGCCCCCGCGAACGCCTGCGCGAGACCCAGCCACGTCGCCGCGTCGTCGCCGACGGCCACCAGGTCGGTGTCGTCACGGTGCACGCGCTGCGTGACGAGCAGGCAGAAGTCCGGAGCGGAACCCGTGACACTCTGCTCCGCGTCCTCCGGCCCCCACGACCACTCACTCCCGTCGGGAGCGGTGAGCTCGACGCGGAACGGTGCCGACGGCGGCGTCAGGCCGCGGATCGCATAGGCGAAGTCGCGGGTGCGTACGCCGATGTGCGCGACGTGACGCAGCCGCACGGTGGGTTCCCGGACCACGCCGAGGGCGTCCGCGACGTCCTGACCGTGTGCCCAGGTCTCCATGATGCGCGCGGTGGCCATCGACATCGCGCTCATCGGCGGGCCGAACCAGCGGATCTTCACGCCGTCGGGCACGTGTGTCAGGACGTCGAGCAGTTGCACTCGGCCGAGCCGCCATCGCGACAACAGGGTGCTGACCTGCTCTCCGGCGAGTGCGTCGGCAGCGGAGTCCACGAACGAGTCCGGACTGCCCATCGCGTCGGCGATCACCGCGTCGAATGCCGCTTCGGCGTCCTCGTCACCGGAGGCGCCGGCCGTCGTCAGCGCGGCGACGTGGTCGGTCCAGTGCAGGTGAGCGATCTGATGCGCCACCGTCCAGCCGGCCGCCGGGGTGTCCGTACGCCACGCGGCGTCGTCGGCATCGGCGACCAGCGCGTCCAGCGCGTCGCCCTCCGCACGCAGGTCCTGCAGCAACACCTCGAGAGCAGCCATGCCTGGAACGGTCGCACCCACGGGCCAAAAAAGCAAGCATGCTTGCTTGTTCTTGGACGTTGTGACGAACTCCAAAACAATCCGTGGCACCATCCATCCGCAGCGCAGGTCCGAAAGCCTGGTTTACGGTGAACCCACAGGCGGTTGGACGCTTTACCGCACGACACCCATCACGACGCTCGCGACACGCCGGGCGGGACGAGGCCGCCCGCGAATGCGGGCACCGAAGGGAACGGGACCCGACATGGTCAGTGCACGAGACGGACGACCGGGGCAGGCCTACAGCGCGCCGGGCGCCTTCACCACGGCCTTCAGTCCGGGCGTCGGACCCCGAGCCAAGTACCCGGCGCCGGAACCGGTGCGGCACGACGAGACCGAATACGACGAACCCCGGTACGACGACGACGAGCCGATCGGCGAACTCGAGGCTCGCTACGAGTGGATCGTCGGCCTCATGTCGTCGTTCACCGATCAGCGCGTCGTGCGGTGGATCATCGCCTTCTTCACCGCGTCGATGGGCGTGTGCGCCACCCTCGAGATCCTGTACGGCTTCGGCGGCACCACCACGTTCACGGTGGGCGTGCAGATCGGCTGCGCGGCCTTCGCGTTCGCCGCCGCTCTCTGGTGGACGGTGACCTCGTGGCCGCGGCTGCACACCGCCTTCGCCTTCGTCGTCCTGTCCAACCTGGGCATCCTCGCCGCGAACCTCAGCGCCGACATGCCGCCCGCCTACGCCGTCGGGAAGACCACCTTCTTCGTGGTGCTCGGCCTGTTCGCCGGTGTCTTCCTCGATCGCTGGATGCTGGCCACTCACATCGCGATCGCCGGTGTCGCCGTCACGTCCATCATCGGCTACAACATGCTGTTCGAGGACGTTCCCCCGCTGGGCGCGCTGGTCGTGTGGGCACCGGTCATGTCACTGGTCATCGCCGTTCCCGCACTGCTCTACACGTTCGTGCGAGCGGTGCGGCTCGACCAGTCCTGAGCCACTCTCCGCGAGTACGTCCGTGGTGTCGTGATCGCGAGTGGAATCACGACACTGTCGACGTACTCGCGGTGGGGGGGTGGCCTCGGGGCTCACTCGTCGATGCTGGACATGTCTCCGTAGCGTGCTCCGGCCACGGCCGATGCGGGCACCGCTGCCTCGAGTTCGTCGAGGATCTCCTGCGTCACCGCGACGTCCGCCGCTGCCACGTTCTCCTCGAGGTAGCGCACGCGCTTGGTTCCGGGGATCGGCGCGACGTCCTCGCCCTGCGCCAGCACCCACGCCAGAGCCAGCTGACCGGGCGTGCATCCCAGCCGGTCCGCGATCTCACGGATGCGCGCCACGAGCGCCAGGTTCGCCTCGAGCGCCTCGCCCTGGAACCGCGGGAAGTACGCGGTGCGGCGCGAGTCCTTCTCCGCCAACTCCGACTCGTGCGCGATGGCGCCGGTCAACAGCCCGCGACCGAGCGGCGAATACGGGACCAACCCGATGCCGAGCTCACGGAGCGTCGGGAGCACAGTCTCCTCGAGATCCCGCGTGAACAGGGAGTACTCGGTCTGCACGGCCGTGATCGGGTGCACTGCGTGCGCCCGGCGGATGGTCGCGGCCGACGCCTCGGACATCCCGAGATGGCGCACCTTGCCCGCCTGCACCAGCTCCGCCATCGCGCCGACCGTGTCCTCGATGGGGACCGACTTGTCGACGCGGTGCTGGTAGTACAGGTCGATGTGGTCGACACCGACCCGCGACAACGACGCGTCGCAGGCCGCGCGAACGTACTCGGGGGTGCCGTTGATGCCGAGACGGGTGCCGTCGGCGAGTCGCTCGTTGCCGAACTTGGTGGCGAGCACCACCTGGTCCCGACGGCCGGCGATGGCCTCGCCGACCAGCTCCTCGTTGACGAACGGGCCGTACATGTCGGCCGTGTCGAGGAAGGTCACACCGAGTTCGAGAGCGCGGTGGATGGTGGCGATGCCGGAGGCGCGGTCGGTGTCGCCGTAGAACTCGGACATACCCATGCAGCCGAGGCCGAGGGCGGAGACGGTGAGAGGGGACTGCGTACCGAGGGTGCGTGAGGTGAGCGTCATGCCCCCACTCAACGTGCTGGAGTGCGCTCCAGGTCAAGCCTGTCGACGTAGAGCTCGATCTTGTGGTCGATCGCGCGCAGATGGCCGGTCACCTCGGCGAGCTGCGCCAGCACCCGTTCCCGATGCGCGCGGAGGGCGTCGAGCCGCTGCTGCTCCGTCCCCTCGCCCTGACGCACCAGGTCGGCGTAGTGCCGCACCTCCGCGATCGACATCCCGGTGGCGCGCAGTCGGGTGATCAGGACGATCCACGTGATGTCGTCGTCGCTGTAGCGGCGCTGTCCGGTGGACGACCGCGGCACCGCGCGCAGGAGCAACCCGTCACGCTCGTAGTACCGCAGCGTGTCGATGGTCAGCCCGGTCTGCTCGGACGCCTCCGCGATGCTGTGACTCACCCCGTCAGCTTAGGCATCAGCGGAAGAGCGGGAACTTCCTCTTGGTGGCGAGCGCGTCCATGCCCGACTGGATGGAGCGCCGCACCTCCTCGTACTTGGCCTCCACGTACTCCTCGTCGTCCACGCGGGCGAGATCGTGATCCACCTCGACGGGCGGCATGAAGCGGGTCCGGATCTTGGCGGGCAGCGGGATCTGCGGAAGTGCGGCCGGCGCGATGATCCACGGCAGCGACACGGCGATGGGGAACACCTTGAGTCGCGCGATCTTGTCCAGCCCCAGCATCTTCGAGAGCTTGTCACCGCGGACCAGCACGGGCATGGCGTCGGCGCCGCCGACGGTGGCGATCGGCACGATCGGCACCCCACAGCGGATGGCGAGCTTGATGAAGCCGGTGCGCCCGCCGAGGGTGGCGACGTCACGTTCGCTCCACGGTCGCAGCGAGTCGACCTCACCTCCGGGCCACACGATGACGTCGCGCCCCTCGGCCAGTGCCGTGGACATCGAGTCGGGAGCAGCGGGCAGGACACCCATCGACCGGAACACCGTGCCGATGAGGGGGAAGGCCATCAGCGCGTCGTGTGCGGTGCCGTGCAACGTGCGTGACGGGCCGAACCGTCGCCACCACTGCGCCCCCACCGTCCAGGCGTCCCACACGAACGGTGCACCCGAATGCACGCCGACCAGCAGCACCGGTGGCGGCGGGATGGTCTCCCACCCGTCGATCTCCATGCGGAAGTACTTGTCGACGAGCGGGTTCCAGAACTTCTCCTGGCGCCGCATGCTGTCGACGTCCTGGTCCGTGAGGTCCCAGTCGCCGGCTCGCGAGGCGACCAGGCCACTGAGTCCACCGGACGCGTTCTCGCGCTTGTCCTTCATCGTCAGCCGGGCAGCGGCGGCGACCCGCTCGGCCTGGTCCTGCAGCTCGGGATCGCGATGGTCGGTAGGGGAAATGTCTGTGTGATCGGCGCCACTCATGAGGCCGAACCTACTGCACGGTCAGATGCGCCGTACCCCGGTTGCACACAGGCCGTGACGAATCAGCACATCCGGCCCCGGGGCGGTGGTTCGTGTGCAGCCTCGCACGCCTCACCTCGTCGAGGTCCGCCGCACGACGTGCCACTCCGGTGTCGCGACCGGCTCACCCGCGAGCACGGCCCGCGCAGCGCTGCGCCCCTGCTCGTACAGCGACTGGGCCACCGTCGTCAGCCCTGCGCCCGCCGCTTCCTCGGTGTCGTCCCACCCGACCATCGCCAGGTCGCCCGGCACCTGCAGGCCGCGGTCCCGCACCACCGACAATGCTCCGAGCGCCACCTCGTCACTCATCGCCAGCACCGTGTCCGGCCGCAGCGCGTCCAGGTGATCCTGCATCGCGCGCGTCCCCTCCGAGCGGAAGCTGCCGGTGCCGAACGCCACGGGCACCGCGGACCAGTCGAGCCCCAGCGCCTCGGCAGCCGCACGGTAGCCCCGCAGACGGTTCCTCGTCACCGGGAAGTCGATCGTCTCCGGATCCGGTCCGTGCACGAGGCGCCGCTCCCGATGCTCGTCGGCAGGAAAAGCGAGCACCAGCGGTCGCGCGGCACCCGCGAGGGCGATCAGGGCGACCGCCTCGGCCGCGGCGGCGTCGTCGATGCTGACCAACGTCGTGCCGTCGTGCTCCGGACCGCCCTGCACGCACACGGGTCGCCCGGTGGCGACGGCCGCGTCGAGCAGTGGGTCCCCGGTGACCGTGGTCCAGAAGACGTACCCGTCCACGGCGGCGTCGCGCACCCGGTCGACGTCGCGGGCGACGCGCGTGTTCGGCAGGATCACCAGGCCGGTGTCGGTGTCGAGGCACGCGTCGGCCACTCCGGACAGGAACCGGCGGGCCTGCGGGTCGTCGAACGCGTACGTCAGCTTCTCCGTCAGAAGCACGGCGAGGTTGTTGCTGCGGCCGCTGCGGAGCGACTGCGCGCCCCGGTGCGGGCCGGTGTAGCCGAGTCGCTCGGCGGCGTCGAACACCTTCCCCCGCGTCTCGTCCGAGACCCGCTCCGGCCGCCCGTACGCGTAGGACACGCTCATGACCGAGACGCCGGCCGCCGCCGCGACGTCGGCCATGGTGACGCGTGTGTGCGAGGTCATCGATCGCCACTCTATCGCCCACCCCCGTCCGTGTGTATCGTTACACAGCATGTCCACGGCACCTCCGCGCGCGAACACGCCCGCTCTGCTCGTCCTCGGCGCGACCGCGTTCATCTACGTCACGGCGGAGACGCTGCCGGTGGGACTGCTCCCCGAGATGTCCGCCGACCTCGGTGTCGGCGAATCGGCCATCGGGCTGCTGCTGACCTTCTACGCGTACGCGGTCGCCGTGATCACGTTGCCGCTGATGGCGGCGGTGAAGTCGTGGGACCGTCGCAAGGTCGTCGTCATCACCGCCGGAGCACTCGCGGTGTCGCAACTCGTGTCGGCGGTGTCCGTCGGCTATCCGATGCTGGTCGGAGCACGACTGATCTGCGCGGCCACCCACGGTGTGTTCTGGGCCGTGGTGGCTCCGGTCGCGGCGTCACTCGCCGCACCGGGCAAGCGCGCGAAGGCGATCGCGCTCGTCTACGCCGGGACGTCGTTGGCACTCGTCGCGGGCAATCCGCTGACCGCCGCCCTCGGACAGTGGACGCACTGGCGCGTCGCCGCGGCGACGCTCGGCGTCGTCGCGCTGGCCATCACCGTCGCCCTCACCCGGTTGCTGCCCGCTCTCCCGGTCGCGACTCCGGTCGCCACCACGGCCACGTCGCGCCCCGGCATCAGCAGGGTGCTCGTCCTGCTGTGCGGCATCACGTTCCTCGCCGCGCTGGGCCACTTCGCCGGCTACACGTACTTCGCGCTCGTGGTCGGCGAGGGCATCGGCACATCGGGGAGCGTGCTCTCGACCATGCTGTTCGTCTACGGACTCGCCGGCGTCGCCGGCATCTGGCTCATCGGTCGCACGTACGACCGCGGTCCGTGGCGCTCGACGATCGTCGTCCTCACCGCCATCACCACGGCGCTCGCGGCGCTGGTCCTGGCGCTGTCCACCGGATCCGGCGTGCTGGCGATCGTCGCCATCGCTCTGTGGGGCATGGCCTTCACCACCATCCCGGTGTGCATCCAGTCCGCCGTCCTGCACTCGGCACCGGCCGGGGCCGCGGCGGACCGCGCGTCGGCGATCTACGTCGTGACCTTCCAGGTGGCCATCGCGACGGGTGCCCTGGTGGGCGGCGGCATCGTCGACACCCTGTCGGTGACGGCGGTGCTGGTCTTCGCGGCCGTCACCATGCTGCTGGCACTGCTCGGGGTCCTCGCCGGGCGGTCGGCCTTCACGGCTCCGACGGCTCCCGTGCCGGTCGCTGCGACCGCATCCGCTCCCTGACCTCACGCCAGGTCCGGGGCGAGATCCCCGCGTCGCGACGGGTCTTGCGGCGGGCCACCAGCACACCCGTCGCCGCCACGGCCCAGACCGCGTACTGCGTGAGCCACGCGACGCGGAACGCCTCGAAGGTGTAGCCGCCCATCGCGTTCAGAATGGCGCCCATGGCCTGCATCACCAGCAGCGACGCGAGGAATCCGCCGATGTTCACCATGCCCTGGGCGGTGCCGAGCGCGACCGACGGGTTGAACGTGCGCGCGTAGTCGAAGCCGATGGCCGACCCCGGGCCACCGACCGAAATAACGACCACCAGGACGAAGAGCAACCACGTCGGCGCGGGTCCCGGAAGAGCGAGCACCACCGCCCACATGAGAGCGTTGCTGGCCATGATCGCCAGCACCATCCACGACCGGCGCATGGGATAGCGCCCCGTCAGGATGCCGACGACGATGCCCGACACGATGGCCGACACCACCGACGTGGTGAGCAGCGCACCCACCACCGCGGACGACACGCCCTGCGCCGAACTCAGGTAGGGCACTCCCCACATCAGCGCGAACACGGTGATGGAGAACTGCGTCCCCATGTGGGAGAAGAAGCCGAGCCGGGTACCGGGCCGTGACCAGACGACGGAGATGTTGCGCACCGTCTCGCGGAACGTCACCCGCGGCGCGCTGCCGGGTCCGGGATCGGGCGAGTTCGAGACGGCGAGGAACGCGGCCAGCGCGACCACCACCCCGCTGCCCGCGGCCGCGCCGTAGGCGACGGACCACCCCCCGCCGTGCAACAGCGTCAGGAACGGCACCGCGGACAGCACCTGCCCGACCTGCCCGAAGATGCCCGTCAGCTGCGAGACCAGCGGAACCCGGCGGGGCGCGAACCACTTCGGCACCAGCCGCAGCACCGAGATGAACGTCAGCGCATCACCGACACCCACGACGGCACGGGCCGCCACCGCCACCGGCAGCGAGTCGGTGAACGCCAGGATCATCTGCCCCGACGCCATGACCAGCGCTCCCGTGACGATCATCGCGCGCGGACCCACCCTGTCGAGCAGCACTCCCGCGGGGATCTGCATGGCCGCGTAGACGACGACCTGCAGGACGACGAACGACGACAGCACCGACGGACTCGCGGCGTACCGATCCGCCGCGTCGAGCCCCGACACACCGAACGACGTGCGATGCAGGACGCCGACGATGTAGGCGAGGACACCTGTTCCCCAGACGATCCACGCGCGCATGCTGCTCAGTCTCCCGGGTAGAGTCCGCACCCATGACCCACGGTCACGCCCACCACGACACGCTGCCTGACGACGGCCGGCCTCCGGCCTCCCCGCTGCCCATCCTGGTGCTCAACGGTCCGAACCTGAACATGCTCGGAACCCGCCAACCCGAGGTCTACGGCACCGAGACGCTCAACGACGTGGTCGCGCTGTGCCGCGAGACCGCGGAACGCCACGGACGCACGATTCGTGCCGAGCAGTCCAACCACGAGGGCACGTTGATCGACTGGATTCACGAGGCGCGCGGGACGGCGTCGGGAATCGTCATCAACCCGGGCGGTCTGACCCACACGTCGGTCGTTCTGCGCGATGCTCTGGTCGTGCCCGAGATCCCCGTCGTCGAGATCCACATCTCGAACGTGCACGCCCGCGAGGAGTTCCGACACCACAGCTTCGTCTCGGGGATCGCCGTGTCGGTGATCGCCGGGTGCGGCGTCCGCGGGTACCGCTACGCCGTCGACGAGATCTGCGCCCGCACGTCCTGACCATCACGTCGGAAATGAGCACCATGGACCTCTCCCCCGTCACCAACCACGAACTCGCACCACAGCCGCCGACGGGCGAGGGGTTCGAGACCGCGTGGCCCATCCGCGCCGGCGACGTCGACACCGCGAACCGCCTGCGCTACGACTCCGTCGCCCGGTACCTGCAGGACATCGGGTCGGACAACCTCGACGCCTCCGGACTCGGGGAGACGGATCCGTTCTGGATCGTGCGCCGCACGATCATGGACATCGACCGACCGTCGGTCTGGCCCGAGCGGATCACGTTGCGGCGCTGGTGTTCCGGTCTGTCGACGCGATGGTCGAACATGCGCGTCGACATCACCGGCGACAAGGGCGCGCACATCCGCACCGAGGGATTCTGGATCAGCATCTCGTCGACGACGGGCATGCCGACGCGCATCTCCGACGAGGGGCTCGCGCTGCTCACCCGCACAGCGGGCGAGACCAGACTCAGGTGGAAGCAGTGGCTCCGCGATCCGGCCCCGGAGTCCTCACTGACAGATCTCGCGTTCCCGCTGCGCATCACCGACGTCGACGCGTTCAACCACGTGAACAACGCCGCCTACTGGCAGGCCGTCGAGGAGGTGCTCGCCCGCGCGGAGTCCGGCGAGATCACCGGCGGACCGCACCGCGCGGTCATCGAGTACCTCTCGCCGATCATGGCGCCGGATCACGTCACGCTCCGCTGGCGTCGGCACGACGTGGACGGTGCACCGGCGGTGACGGTGTGGTTCATGGTGGACGACGCGGTACGCACGATCGCGTGCGTGGTGGCGCGCGCCGGCGCGAGTGGCGTTTCTGCTCCTCTCGCAGACTGATTCGGCGGGATCCCGCTCGCAGGCGGCGCGAGGAGAGCAGAAACCCCGGAGGCCGGTCGCCTACTGCCAGGGCAGGCCGTCGAGCCAGCTCAGCACCATCGTCTCGTAGGCAATGCCGAAATCGAGGGTGGCCGCGGCGTACGGATCGTCGAGCGCGGCGTCCTTCTGCTCGCGATACCGGCGCAGGTTCTCCTCATGCGTGCTCCGGTGCGCCGCCACTGCCTCGCTCAGCACGGACGCCGGCACGTGCTCGCCGAAGGAGATCATCAGCAGCAGCGGATGACGAATGACCTCCGGCTCGGGGAGCACCGAGATCCAGGCGGCGAACTCGGTTCGCCCCGCGTCGGTGATGCGGTACGGCTTGCGATCACGCGCCTGCGTCTCGAGTTCCTCCACCAGTCCGGCGCGGGCGAGGCCGGAGAGTTCGCGGTAGACCTGGGAGCGCGTGACCGTCCAGAAGCCGCCGATGCAGACCTGCGCCGTGGCGACGAGGTCCCATCCGGACATGGGCCCGTTGTGCAGGAATCCCAGCAGAGAGGCCGCCGTCGCGTTGACGGTGGTGCCACGAGTGTCGGCCATGGCGTCATCGTCCCACACCTTGACAGTCCACAGTGGACGGTGCAGTCTGAGATCGGACATTCCACAGTGGACTGTCGACCCCCGATCTCGACCACCCCGATCTCGACCACCCCGACGAATCGAGCGTTCGATGACCGCACCGCAGACACACGAGCAGGCACTCGCACTCCTCACCGCCGCGGTGGGAGACGGGCGCCTGACCCTGGACGAGTTCGACACCCGCTCCGCGGCCGTGGTCTCGGCCCGCTCCGATGCAGACCTGGCCGCCGTCACCGCCGATCTGCATCCAGCGCCGTCCACACCCGGACATCCGACGACCGTGCCCGCGGCCGCGTGGCTGCGGTGGGCGTCGGCGGTCGCGCTGTGCAGCGCGATCTACGTGATCACCTGCGTCGCCTCGCGATCGATGCTGTACCCCTGGCCCGTCTGGGTGGCCGGGCCGTGGGGCATGGTGCTGCTCGTACACAGCATCGCCGCGTCGACACAGGGCCTCGGCACCGTCAGCTGCGGCGCTGCAGCCGCACGGGCTGCCCGTCCTTGGGATACGGCAGGGAGGTGAAGTCGATCGGTGTCGCACGATCGGCCGGCACCGACCACGTGTGGTGGCGCAAGAGGTGGTGCAGCACCATCGTGATCTCGATGGCCGAGAAGAACTGACCCAGGCACGTGTGGACCCCGCCGCCGAACGGTTGCCACGCGAACTTGTGCGGCAGCGCGCGACCGTCGAAGCGGGTGGGGTCGAAGACCTCGGGATCCGACCAGTAGGTGGGATCGTGATGCGTGTAGTGCGGCGTGGCCACCACCATCACGTCGGCAGGCACGTGATGGCCGCGGATCA
Source organism: Rhodococcus sp. UNC23MFCrub1.1 (assembly GCF_000686025.1). Classification (GTDB taxonomy): domain Bacteria; phylum Actinomycetota; class Actinomycetes; order Mycobacteriales; family Mycobacteriaceae; genus Rhodococcoides. The sequence goes on along the minus strand of NZ_JMLQ01000002.1, from coordinate 123,584 downwards.
CCGTGTCCCGCACCGTCCATCGCGCCATGGTGGGCAGCGGAGCGAGCATGCGCAGCGATTCCTTCATCACCGCGTCGAGTGCCGTCAGACCCGCCCGCGCCTCGGGTGCGGAGACATCGGGGCCCGCAGCCAGCGACTGCCGGCGACATTCCTCCTGCCACTGCGGGTGTCGGCCGAGCTGATCGACCATCGTGGAGATGGTGATGGTCGACGTGTCGTGCGCTGCCATCAGCAGGAAGATCATGTGGTCGATGATCGCGTCGTCGGAGAAGCGCTCGCCGTCGTCGTCCTCGAGGTGGGCGAGCACCGAGAACAGATCTCGGCCGTCGCCGCGCCGCCGATCCGGAAGATAGTCCCGCAGGAAGTCTTCGAGGAAGCGTCGACCCTTCAGACCCCGGCGCCACCGACCACCGGGCACGTCGAGCCGGACGATGGACGTCGCCGCCTGAACACAGTCGACGAAGGCCTTGTTGACGGCGTCCAGCCGGGTGTCACCGTCGCGCACCCCGCCCATGAACACCTCGGTCGCGAGGCCGAGCGTCAACGACTTCACGGCGGGATAGATCTGGAAGTGCTCCGACGAGTCCCACTCCTGCACGGTGCGGGCGATCAGCGGTTCCATCGCCGCGGCGTAGGACGCGAGACGGTCCTTGGTGAACGCCTGCTGCAGCAGCCGCCGGTGGTGGCGGTGCTCGCCGAGGTCCATGAGCATGAGCCCGTTGTCGAAGAACGGCCCGATGAGCGGCCGCCAGCCGAGTGCGTTGCTGAACGCCTTGTCCCGGTTGGTCAGGATCTCCTCGCACCCGTCGGCGCCGAGCACCAGCACCACGCGCCGGCCCGCCATCGTGTGCCACGAGACCTGCCCGTAGCGCCGCTCCTGCTGCCGCCACAGGGCGAGGGGGTCCCGGATGTACTGCATCGAACGGCCGACGTAGGGGATGCCCGCGCTGCCCATGACGGGACGGAGATCGGAGCCGAGCGGTGGGGCGGCGAGCGCGTGAGCCATGGGGCCTCCTGAGTATCTGACAGGGCATCCTGTCAGATGTAGTGTGCGTCACAGGAGAGGCACTCGTCAAGACCTGCGAGACTGACGGCATGGCGGAACCCGCGAGCAGGACCTACGGCGGAGTGGACGCGGCGGACCGCGCCGTCCGCCGCCGGGCCGCACTGATCGAGGCGGGCCTGGACCTCATGTCCTCGGTGGGCACCGACAAGACGACGATGACCGCGGTCTGCGCCGCAGCCGGGCTCACCGAGCGGTATTTCTACGAGAGCTTCCGCACCAAGTCGGACCTGCTGCTCGCCGTGCTCGACAGCGTTGCCGACGAGGTGAGAAGCGCTGCGATCCATGCCGTCTCGTCCACGGACGGAGACGTCGCCGACCGCGTGCGGGCCGCTCTGAGCGCCGTGGTGTCGATCATGCTCTCCGACCCCCGCAAGGGCCGGATCGCGTTCGTCGAGTCGATGGCGTCACCGACCCTGCGAGCTCGACGTCAGGCGACCATCGACGCCGTCGCGGACGTGGTCGTCGAACGCTCGCACGAACTCTGGGCCGACCGCGCACTCCCGCCGCCGCAGGACCGGCTCATGGCGCTGATGTTCATCGGCGCCTGCTCCGAACTCGTCTCCGCCCGGTTGCAGGACCACATCGGTGCGACCCCCGACGAGATCGTCGATGCTGCTACGCAACTGTTCCTCACCGGAATGCTGCGCCCGACGAGCTGACTCAGAGATGGCCCTTCAGCAACAGGTGCCAGTACGTGAACGGCAGGCCGAACCGGTCGCCCGCCCACGAGAGCCGACGGGGCTTCAGCGGGTCCAGGAACGACGGCAACGACGACGTGATCTCGCCGGTGCGATCGAACTCGGCCGCGATGAGACGCCGCGCGTCCACCGGGATCGGCGCCACGGTGTAGCCGTCGTACTCCCCCAGCGCCTCGTTCGATCGTTGCGCCAGCACGTTGTCGACGAGGATCGACACCTGGCGCCGTAGTCCGCCGCCCGAGGGATCGGTGTCGATGGACGCGCCGTCGCCCACGGCCCACACGCCCTCGTGTGTGCGGTGCCGGAAGGTCCGCGGATCCACGTCCACCACTGCGTGCGTGCCGGGATCAGCGCTCGCCAGGCCGGTCTCCTCGACCCACCGCGGTCCGCGGTAGGGCGGCACCAGATGCAGCATGTCGTAGCCGATCCGCTCGGTGCGACCGTCCGCGCCGGTCACCGTGATCGATCGCTCGCCCGGCGCGAGCGCCGTCACGGCGGTGCGGTGAAGCACTCGGACATCCAGCTCCCGCAGGTACTTCCGCAGCCGGGCGTCGAGCGCCGGCACTCCCACGAGATCCGGGCGGTCGACCACCAGCGTCATCGACGGCGCGGCACCCACCTTCCGCCAGTGCGCGGCGGCGAGGAACAGCGGCTTGATGGTGGTGCCGGTGCAGCTCACCGGCGCACGAGGAACCGTGAAGACGGCGTGCCCGTCGGGACGCATCGTCTGCACGAGGTGCCAGGTACGCGTCGCCTCGTCGAGGTAGTTGCTCGCCACCGACGACGACGCCAGCGCCGCGTCGATTCCGGGCAGTGCGTCGTGATCGGGCACGAGACCGGATCCCACGACGAGGTCGCGGTAGCGCACCTCCGTGCCCGACTCGGTGCGCACCGTCCGCGTCACGGTGTCCACCGAGACGACACGCTCCTGGATCCAGGTACAGCCTTTCGGTGTCACCGAGCGCTGGGAGCGCTGCGCGGACGCGAGGGACGCCTGCCCGCCGCCGACGTAGGACAGCAGCGGCCGATAGGTGTGCACCTCCTGCGGTTCGATGACCACCACGTCGGAGACGCCCTTGTTCAGGAAACGGGCGGCGGCGCTGATGCCCGCGTTGCCCCCGCCGATGATGACGATGTCGTGCTCGGTGGTCATGATGCCTCCGGTGTCCTGTGACTCGAATGGTTCGGGGGTCTCACCACGACAGGTCCGGCTGATGCGGACCCGCGGCGATGCCGACCTCGTCGGCCGGTACGTCCGTGATGCCGAACAGGTCGGCGAGGGCCTGCTGCGGGGTGCGATCCAGTGCGTCGGCCCACCGGCGGGCCCGGCGCACGGCGCGCCACGACCACCACTCCACACTGCCGCCGGGCACGGTCGACCGCACCAGACCGGGGCCTTGCGGAGGCGTCGACGCCGCCAGCGTCCGCGCTGCATCCGGGGCCAGGACGACCGGACCGACGAGGTCGAGCCCGAAGCGGCTGCGCCGTACGTCGTCGCCGCCGGGGACACCGAGGCGGATTCGCGGGTCGTCGGTCCGCCACGACGCGACGAGATCCGCGGCGTCCGTCCCGTCCACCCACACGGTGACGTCCCCCTGCGCGAGCACCGATCCCACCGTCACCAACAGCGATGCGGCACTGTGCCCGTCGGCGTGCACGACGGCCGTGAGGTCGGGAACGGCGTACCGGACGCCGTGGGTGCGCGCAGCGGGGTCGGTGACGAGTGGAAGCAGGGACAGGGCCTCCGTGTTCTTCTGCTCGGTGCGTTGCTCACCGGGTCGGCCGGCCCAGTCGGGACCGTCGTGCCAGGCGACGGCGTCCGGCACGTGCGCGATCAGGGCGCCGGCGAGGTAGGCGCGATTGGCCAGCTCCCAGTCCTCGCCGCCGTATCCGCCGAACGACTCGTCGAAGCCGCCGATCTCCTCGAAGAATGCTGCGGTGCAACACATCACCGCGCTGATGACGTGGCGATAGGAGCGATGATCGGCATCGAGCAGATCGCGCGAACCGCGGTACGCGTCGATCAACCAGCGCGGCTCGTCGAGGATCTCGTCGTCCGGCCCCGGAAGTCGGCCCAGCGCGGACAGGTCCGCGTGTCGCCGTCGACCGACGGTGAGCGCATCGGGAACCAGCGACGGCAGACGCACGAGCGCCTGGAGGTACCCGGGCTCGGGAACCGTGTCGGCGTCGAGGAAACAAAGCACGTCACCGGACGCGGCACGGGCCCCGAGATTGCGCGCCGCGGCGGCGCGGAAGCCACGGTCCTCCTGCGAGACCACCGTGACGTCGAGCGCACTGCGGACGAGCGGCGCCGTGGCCGAGCCGTCGTCCGCGACGATCACCTCGAACGCACGGTACGTCTGCTGCTCGAGCGCCGCGAGAACCAGATCCAGCGACCGTTGCTGCTCGAAATAGGGCACGACGACGCTGACCGACGGGCGCGGAGCATCGATGTCGCGCAGCAGGTCCCACCTGTTTCCGGGCACCGCGTGGCCGAGCGGGGTGGTGACGGCGGTGGTGATCACGCGTGCACCACGACCGACTCCGCGTACACCCGCACGTGCGCGGCGCCGACCTCCACGCGCGTGGGGTGCGCGACGACCCCGTCCTCCAGCCGCGTCGACTCGGGGTCACCCGCCGCGTCGGCCAGCGCCTCGGCGAGACGGTCCTCCTCGTACAGGGTCACGGTGCCGGGCGAGCGCCGGGCGAACTCACGGGTGTACGCGCCGGCCACCACCAGCGGTCGACGGCCGTGCTCGATCCAGGTGTTGATCGACCCGGACGCGGACATGTGCCGATGATGCGCCACGGGAACGGTGACGCGGCCGAGTTCGACCGGAAGGTCGGCGTCGTCGATGTAGCCGGTGACACGCACGGTGGTGCCGTGTGCCGCTGCGGACTCGGTCAGCTCGTCGACCAGATGATCGTGTCCCGGCGACGGCGTTCCCAGTGCCAGCAGGTGCGCGCCCGGGGGCAGCGCGTCCAGCACCTCGGCGTGTCCCTTGCCCGGGTACAGGAACCCGAGGACGCCGACGGTCACCTCGCCGCTGTCCGTGCGGATGCCGGCCCCCGTCGCCACGGGAAGCGGGATCACGACGGACGGGGTACCGATACCGGCCTCGCGCGACAGGTCTCGTTCGTGCTCGCTGCTGACGATCACGGTGTCCGCGCACGCGACCACCCGTCGGTAGCACTCGACGCGCGCGGACGCGGATCGGCCGTCGGACGGCTGCGGCAGATCGTGCAGCGTCACCACGAATGCGGAGCCCGACGCGTGGATGCGCCGCGCCAGGTCCTCGACCACCCCGGCCGCAGCCGTCGCCGGTGACCCGAACAATCGGTCCGTGACGTGCAGGTGCACGACGTCGACGTCCGGAATCGACGTGACGTCAGTCGCGGACTCGTGACGCAGGAGCGTCGACTCGAGACCGGCGTCGATGATGCCGTCGCGGATGCGCAGCGCGAACTGCACCACCCCGTGTCGCTCGGGACCGATGACGAGATGCGCGACCGACGTCACGAGTCGACCTCCGGTAGCAGCAGCGAGAGTGTGTCCGCGTGTCGGGTGAGCGCGGCGTCCACGAACGCGGGATGCTCCGCGTACCACTGCAGTTGGCGACGGTGAATGTCCTCGGCATCGACGACGGAGCCGCCGATCACCCAGTCCGGCCGGGGCGCGGCGCCGAGGCCGAGCGCGTCGATGACAGCGGACTCCAGCGGCGTGTGCACCGAATCGAGCAGTACGCGGCCCGGATCCGCCGCCGCAGCGTCGACACCGGCTGCCGACAGGATGCGCGTGGCCAGCTCGAGCAGCACCGGATTGCCGGGGTGGTTGATCGTGTGTGCGGCGTCCGCTCCGTGGGCGGTCAGGACGTCCGAGATCGCGACGTCGCAGTCCCGGCGCTCGCGTCGTGCGAGTTCGGCGATGCTCGCCTCGGCGTTCGCGCGCAGCGCGTCAGGGGCGACGGGAGCGGCGCGCCACTCCTCGGATGCCACCCTGCCTGCGGCCACGAGCACCGTGCGCAGATCGTGGTACGGAGCGCCGGCGGGAGACGCCGACGGGTCGCTCGGGTGCCGCACGATCACCTGGAACGGGTACAGCCCGCTGTACCGGAAGACCGGCCACCGCACGACCCGGGCGTGCTCCGGCAGCATCGACGCCACCTGGTTCGTCCCGATCGGCAGGTCGCGGTAGTCGTCGCGAACCGGCTGCGCCAGCAACACCGAGGCCCGGCCGGCCAGCTCGGCGAGGTGCCGCACGTCGGCCGAGTCGAGTTCGTGCACCGGCGGCATGCGCACGGTCCGGAACGGCGCGTCCGGCACCTCGTCGAGCATCACTCGCACGGCCTCGGCCTGGCAGTTCCCGAGCACGATCCACAGCGGTGGATCGTCGGGCACCGGGTCGAGACCGTAGAACTCGCCGTAGTGACGCGTCCGGCCGTCCGGCTCGGTCGACGCAGAGTGAGGCATGACGTCGGGTTACCCGGACAGCGCGCAGGCGAAGCGGTGAGAGACCTGCACGACACCGCGTTTGTGGACGAGCCCCCCGGGGCATTCCTCTTTTGTCGTGGTCCAGAAGGCGGCCCGATCCCTGTTCGTACACCCGTGCCGCCCTGCCCACCCCTCGGGCGCGCGTGTCTGCCCCCGAGAGGATGACCCGAGCCGTGATCGCCGTCGCATCCATCCCTGCTGCGCACCCGTACGTCGCCGCTGTCGTCGCCACGGGCGACGACATTCTTCTGCTCGACGATCCCCGGCCCCTCGAGGCGACCACGCCCGGGCAGTGGTGGCCGCCGCGCCTGCTCGAGCCCGACTATCTCCGCGCGCACATCGACGACATCGACGTGGTGCACCTGCACTTCGGCTTCGACGCCGCCACACCGGACCGTCTCGCCGACGTCGTCTCCGTGCTGCGCGAGTCGTCGACCCCCCTGGTTCTCACGGTGCACGACCTGCACAATCCACACTTCGCCGAGCTCGACATGCACCGGTCCCAGCTCGACGTCCTCGTCCCCGCCGCGGCCGCCGTCATCACGCTGACCGACCGCGCCGCTCGGGAGATCGAACGTCTGTGGGGCCGCTCGGCAATGGTGATCCCGCATCCGCACGTCGCACCGCTCGACGTCATCACCGCACGCGACACCACGGCGCACGAGCGCGCAGTCGTCGCCGTGCACGCCAAGTCGTTGCGCGCGAACCTCGATCCCGAGGCGGTCATGGCGACCGTCGTGGCGGCCGCGTCGGCACGCGACGCCGTGGTGCGTCTCGACATCGACGACGACGTGTTCGACCACACGAGCCACTGGTACGCACCGGAGCGCGGCGAGCGATTGCTGGCCTTCCGTGATCACCCGGACGTCGACGTGCGGGTGCATCGTCGGTTCACCGACGCGGAGCTGTGGCAGTACCTGTCCGAGATCGACGTGTCCGTGCTTCCGTACCGCTTCGGTACGCACTCTGGCTGGATGGAGGCGTGCCGCGACCTCGGCGTCGTCCCCGTCGTCCCGGACATCGGCCACTTCGCCGATCAGTTCCCGTGCCCCACCTTCGTGTTCGGACCCGGCCTCTTCGATCCCGCGTCGCTCGATGCCGCGGTGGGCGAGGCGCTGCGCACCGAGCCGACCGGCCCGGACTTCGCCGACTACCGACGCCATCAGCAGAGCGCGATCGCCGCCGAGCACGCCGCGCTCTACCGTGCCCTGTCCGCACCCGTCGCCTCGGGCCGCGCGGACGGAGCCGTGCTCGTATGACGGTCGCCGCCACCGCACGTCCACTGCGCATCGCCCTTCTCGGATCGTCGCGCTTCCCCATCGCGCAACCGTTCGCGGGTGGCCTCGAGGCACACGTGTGGCATCTCGCCCATGCCCTCACCGAGCGCGGCCATCGCGTCACGCTCTTCGGTGCCGAAGGCACGTCGACCGACGTCGCGCACGACGTCATCGACGTCCACACGTTCCAGATGAGTCCGCACGCGCGGACCGAACACATGGGACCGTCGTGGGTGGTGCACGAGCATCACGCCTATCTGTCGGTCATGCTCGAACTGGCCGGGCCCCTGGCACAGTCGTTCGACGTGATCCACAATCACAGCCTCCACTACCTGCCCATCGCGATGTCCTCGATGGTGCCGGTCCCCATGCTCACGACGCTGCACACGCCACCGCTCGCCTGGCTGGAGTCGGCGGCCGCGGTGCCGCTCAATCCGAACACCGGGTACGCCGCGGTGAGCGAGTACACGGCGCGGCAGTGGCTACCCGTCGCGGGTCCGATCCCCGTGGTTCCCAACGGGATCCCGCTCGAACGGTGGCCGTTCGGCCAGGGCACCGGCGATCGCGGCGGGGCGGGCGAGTACGCGGTGTGGACGGGCCGGTTGGTTCCCGAGAAGGGGGTCGATCTCGCCATCGACGCCGCGCGGCGCGCCGGTTACCACCTGCGCATCGCCGGACCGGCAGCCGACGACGACTACTTCCGGACGGCGGTGGAGCCCCGCCTCGGCGACGGCGTCACCTACGAGGGCCACCTGATGCAGAAGGAACTCGCCGATCTGGTCGGCGGAGCCGCCGTCGCACTGGTGACGCCGCAGTGGGACGAGCCGTACGGGCTCGTGGTCGCCGAAGCACTCGCGTGCGGCACACCGGTGGCGGCCTTCCGTCGCGGCGGCATCCCGGAGATCCTCGACGACACGTGCGGCCGCATGGTGCCCGCCGACGACATCGACGCTCTCGCCGGGGCCATCGGAGATGCTGCGCGACTCCCCCGTGCGCACGCCCGCGCTCGCGCGGAGCGCATCTGTTCGGACGCGACGATGGTGGACAGCTATCTCGACCTCTACCGCGAGTTGCTGACGACGTCGGGCCGAACCGCCGCCGTCCCTGCATGATCGGGTACTACGTCCACCACCACGGCGTGGGGCATCTGACCCGGGCCCGGTCCGTCGCACGGGCGCTCGCCGAGCCGGTGACGGTGCTGTCCTCGCGGCCCCGGCCGTCGGACATCGACCCGTTCGCGGGCTGGATCACACTTCCTCTCGACACACCCGACGGCTCCGCCGATCCCGCTCCGGACACACCCGCCGGCGGTGACGATCCGGACGACCCCACCGCTCACGGGGTCGTCCACTGGGCGCCCACCTCGGTCCCCGGGATGACCGACCGCATGGCCGCCCTCGCGCGGTTCGTGGACGAGCTTCGCCCCCGATGCGTCGTCGTGGACGTGTCCGTCGAGGTTGCGATGTTCGTGCGACTCATGGGTGTTCGGGTGGTCGTGTTCGCGATGCCGGGCGAACGCACCGATGCGCCCCATCAGCTGGCCTACCGCGTCGCCGACCGCATCGTCGCTCCGTGGTCGGCCTCGGTGTACCGGCCGGAGTGGTTGCGCGAGTTCGAGGACAGGACCGTGTACGCCGGCTCGATCAGTGCCCACGCCGATCGTGCCCGCGCCGGAACCGACCGCGACCCGACGTCCGTCGTCGTGCTCGCGGGCGCAGGGGGCTCAGCTCTCACCCCGGACCACCTCGCCCGAGCGGGTGCTGCCACGCCGACCCGCACCTGGCGCGGTGTCGGCGCGCCAGGCACCCCCTGGGTGGACGACGTGTGGCCGCTGCTGACCGGTGCCGGCGTGGTGGTCACACACGGCGGGCAGAACGCGGTGGCCGACGTGGCCGCATCGGGTGCGCCCGCGGTGGTCGTGGCCGAGAGTCGCCCGCACGGTGAGCAACTCGCGACCACTCGCGCGCTGGGGGCCGCGGGGCTGGCGATCTCGCTCGAGTCGTGGCCCGATCCGGACCGGTGGCCCGAGATCCTGAACCGTGCCGGTGCGCTGACCGGCGACATCCGGGCACGGACCGAGGTGGACGGCGCAGCGCGTCGTGCGGCAGCGGCGATCGAGGACGTGTGGGCGTGACGTCGGTGCGGACATGACGTCGGTGCTTACATGACTTCGGTGGCCGTGGTGACCATCGTGTCGGGTCGCGCGGGGCACCTCGCTGCGCAACGCCGCGGTCTCGCTCGCTCGACACGGCGAGCCGATCTGCACGTCGTGGTGTCGATGGGTGACCCGACGGTCGTGGACGCCACCGCCGTCGTTCCCCGCGTCGGCGACGCGCTCCCCCTGGCGCGGGCGCGCAACGAGGGTGCCCGCCTCGCCCTCGAGGCCGGTGCCGATCTGCTGATCTTCCTGGACGTCGACTGCATCCCGAGCCGCGAGATGATCGACCGGTACGTCCGTCGTGCGCGCGACGGAGCCGTGCTGTGCGGGCCGGTCACCTACCTGCCCGAGGTCTCCGGTGGGTACCCGGACGACCTCGACGGATGGACGAATCCCCATGCGGCGCGCCCGAATCCGGCGCCCGGGCACGTCGAGATCGGAACGAACTGGGATCTGTTCTGGTCGCTGTCGTTCGCGGTCACGTCGGCGACGTGGCACACGCTCGGGGGGTTCTGCGAGGACTACACGGGCTACGGCGGCGAGGACACCGACGTCGGCCGCGTCGCGGAACGATCGGGTCTGGATCTGCTGTGGGTCGGCGGAGCGCACGCGCACCATCAGTGGCACCCCGTGTCCTCGCCGCCGATCGAGCATCTCGACGACATCGTGACCAACGCCGCCATCTTCCACGGTCGATGGGGACACTGGCCGATGATCGGGTGGCTGAACGCTTTTCGCGAGCGCGGCGACATCGACTGGACGCCCGAGGGCAGCAGCATCGCTCGCCGCCCGGTCGGGCACTAGCATCGAGCGATGTCCGACACCCGCACCCTGATCCTGATGCGCCACGGCAAGTCCTCGTACCCGGACGGGGTGGACGACCACGACCGGCCGCTCGACGAGCGGGGCCGTCGCCAGGCCGCCGCGGCCGGCGACTGGATCCGGGCGAACGTCGGCGCCGTGGACGCGGTGATCTGCTCGACGGCGACGCGTACTCGCCAGACTCTCGAGCGCACGGCCGTCGACGCGCCGGTGCGCTTCGAGGGCACCGTCTACGGGGGCTCCCCCGACGACATCGTCCGCGAGATCACCGCGACAGACGACTCGGCGGCCAGCGTGTTGGTGGTGGGCCACGCACCCGGAATCCCCTTCACGGCACTGGAACTCGCCGACGATCAGGAGTCGGACGCGGCGGTGTGGATCCGACGGGGCTACCCCACCTCCGCGCTGGCGGTGCTGGAGTTCACCGGCGACTGGTCGGATCTCGGGCCGGGGCGCGCCCGCCTGACTCACGCGCTCCGCGTCGACTGACCCTCCACCACAGCACGATTGCGCGCGCTCTCCGAGCGACCCAGCGCCTTCACCTCGGCGTCCATCTTCGGCAGGATGCGCGGCACGTGGCGCAGCGTCGTGGCCTCACCGAGCCGAGTGGTGAGCACGGAGCGCACCCACCCGATGCCGCCCACGATGCCGGGAACGTAGACCCGGCGTGACCGCCGCTCCACCGCGCGGACGAAGGCATCGACACACGCCTCGACCGGCAGGGTGCGGCCGAGCGGCCAGGGCAGCACGGACAGCAGATCCTGGAACGCGGTGAGGTCGGACTTGGCGTCCTGCACCAGTGGAGTGTCGATCCACGCCATGTGGGCGGAGCCGACGTCCACACCCTGGTACTTCACCTCGAGGCGCAGGGCGTTGGCGAAGTGTTCGGCTCCCGCCTTGCTCGCGTTGTACGACGCGAGTCCGGGGCAGGCGGTGAAGGCGGCGAGCGAGGACACGACGAGCACGTAGCCCTTGCGCTCGATGAGCGAGGGCAGCGCCGCGCGGACGGTGTGGAAGACGCCCGTGGTGTTGATGTCGATCACGCGCTTGAACGTCTCCGGATCGACGTTGAGCACCGACCCGTAGCTCGAGATGCCGGCGTTCGCGAGGACCACGTCGATGCCTCCGAATCGCGCGATGCCCGCGTCCACGGCGGCCTGCATGTCCGCCAGATCCCGTACGTCGGCGCGCACCCCCACGGCGACGTCGCCCAGATCGGCCACGAGTGCCGTCAGAGGCGCCTCGTCCACGTCGGTCAGCACCAGCTTCGCGCCCTTGGCCGCGAGAGCCCGCGCCGTCGCCTCGCCGATACCGCGGCCCGCGCCGGTGATGAGCACGACCTTGTTGCGCACGCTGACCATGTGAGTCCTCCTGACGACGAATGTCCGGTCACCGTACCTGTGACCGGAGATGACACCTACTGTTCCTCGGAATCGGCGGCGCATTGCGGACCGTGATCGTCCTCGATCGGGAGCAGAATCTCGGTCATCATCCGACACGAGGAGAGGCCGACCATGACCGCCACGCACCAGCTCACCATGGAGATCCAGCTCGTCATGCTGCCCGTCACCGACGTGGACCGCGCGAAGGAGTTCTACACGCGCATCGGCTTCCACGCAGACCACGACGCGAGTCCGTTCCCTGACATGCGCTACGTGCAGCTGACCCCACCCGGTTCCGCGTGCTCGATCGCGATCGGGAAGAACATCACCTCCGCCGCACCCGGATCCGTCGAGGGCATGCTCGTCGTCGTGCAGGACGCGCAGGCCGCGTACGAGATGCTGCTGTCCGCCGGCGTCGAGGCCACCCCGGTGAAGGACGAGGGCTGGGGGTTGTTCACGTACTTCGCCGACCCGGACGGCAACAGGTGGGCGGTGCAGCAACTGCCGGTGGGCTGACGCCCCCGTGCGCCTTTCGCGCATCCAGGGATACGCAAAAGGCGCACGGGGGTGACGGAGCAAGGGTCCGGGCGGGCCCGATGGTGGGTCCGCCCAAGCTTCTCCCGACGACGGCACCCGGGCGTTTCGCCGGAATAGGCTGCGCCCGAATCGGCAGGCGCGCCGGTCGGACGGGGGCGGCAGTGACGGAGACCGAGAATCGGACCGAGCGGGGTGCGGCGGCGACGCGGGCACCGCGGTGGCGCACGATCGGGGCGCGGCGCGACTCCCTCACCCTCCCGTACGGGTGGGGACCCGCGATCGTGCTGGTGCTGGTCTCCCTCGTAGACCGCATCGAGTTCAGCCTGGTCGCCGCCGTGCTGCCGCAGCTGCAGGCGGAGTTCGGGTTCGGCGACACGGCGGCCGGTTCCATCCCCACCGCGGCCGCCGTCGCCGCGGGCCTCCTCGCGATGCCCGCCGCCTACCTCGCCGATCGCCACGACCGCGGCCGCATCATCACCGTCGTCGTGTTCCTGTGGGCCCTGGCGACGGTCGGTTCCGCGCTCGCTCCCACCTTCGCCGTCTTCTACCTGGTGCGCATGGGCCTCGCCGCCGCCGAGGCCATCGACAACCCGGCCAGCGCCAGCATGCTCGCCGACTTCCACCCACCCGCGACCCGCCCGACGGCCTTCGGGTGGTGGCGGACCGCGGCCTACCTCGGCGGCGCCGGCATCGTGCTGGGTGGCGTGCTCGCCGAGTGGCTCGGGTGGCGCGGCGCCTTCCTCGTCATGGCGATTCCCGGTGTGGTGGTCGCCGTCCTGATGTCACGCGTGCGCGAGCCCGAACGGGGGTACGCCGACAGACTGGCCGCGGGCAGCGCGGACACGCCTGCGCCGGAGGCCACCACCGACCCGATGCCGGTCCAACTCCGCCGCGTCGCACCGATCCGGACGCTGTGGTTCACCGGCGGCGCGCTCACCGTCATGAGCCTCGCGGTCGGTGGCCTGACGTTCTGGGTGCCCAGCCTGTTGCAACGCCGATTCGGCCTCGGCGAAGCGGCCGCCGCGTCCGCGGGCGGTGGTCTGACACTGATCGGCATCGTCGGCGGCACGCTCGTCGGATCCCTGCTCACCCGGCGAACCCTGTTCTCGACGCCGTCGCAGTGGCGCGTCCTGGTGGGCGGCACCGGAATCCTGCTGGGCACCGCGGCCATGGCCGGGGCGTTGGCCTCCGAGAGCTGGCTGCCCTTCACCGTGCTGCTCACCGTGTTCGGCTTCTTCACCGCCTGGGCGATCCCCACGCTCACCTCGTGCGTCGCCGACGTGCTCGCCCCGCGCGACCGCGGACTGGGTTACGGACTGCTGCAGATCGCCGCGACCGTGGGCGGCGCCGTCGGACCGCTCCTCGTCGGCGCGGTGTCCGACGCGTACGGCTCCCTCACCACCGGCATGGTCCCGCTGCTGCCCCTGCTGCTGATCGGGGGCGTGCTCGCCCTCTGCGCCTACCCGTACGTGTCGCCGGACGCGCAGCGGGTGCTGGACGGCGTGGCCTGACGCGCCCCTGCCCGCCCCCTCGTGTTCGCCCGTCTGTCAGGGCGGCGCGATAGCGTCCCGCACCATGCGACTCACCCGCGTGCTTCTCGCCGCGTCCGTCCTGACGATCACCGCCTGCAGCGCGCCTGCCGCCGACGAGCCGCCCGGTGACCCGCGCACCGTCCGCGTCGCGACGTACAACGCCAGCATGAACCGCCCCGCCGCCGGCGATCTGGTCGCCGCACTGCGGTCCGGAACGGATCCGCAGATCCGGTCGGTGGCCGACGTGGTCCAGCACAACGCCCCGGACATGCTGCTGCTCAACGAGTTCGACTACTCCGACGGCGCCGTCGACCTCTTCCGCGACAACTACCTCGCCGTCGGCGACGCACCGATCGACTACCCGTTCGCGTACACGGCGCCCGTCAATACCGGCGAGCCGTCCGGGCTCGACCTCGACGGGGACGGGCGGTCCGACGGACCGAACGACACATGGGGCTTCGGGCAGTTCCCCGGCCAGTACGGCATGGTCGTCCTCTCGAAGTTCCCACTCGACGCCGCCGCGGTCCGCACGTTCCAGACCTTCCGCTGGGCCGACATGCCCGACAACCTGCTGCCGCGCGAGTACTACGGCGCGAACTCGGACGCCCTGCGCCTGTCGAGCAAATCGCACTGGGACGTGCCCGTGGACATCGACGGGCGGGTGATCCACCTGCTCGTCTCGCACCCCACGCCGCCCTCCTTCGACGGGCCCGAGGACCGCAACGGCCGACGCAATCACGACGAGATCCGGCTCACCGCGGACTACATCGCCGGCGCCGACTACCTCGTCGACGACACCGGACTCGCCGGCGGCCTGCCGAACGGTTCCTCGTTCGTGGTGTTGGGGGACCAGAACAGCGATCCGGTCGACGGGGACTCCTATCCGGGCGCCATCGCGCAACTGCTCGACAGCCCGGCGCTGCAGGACCCGGCGCCCACCTCGCCGACCGCCGGCACCGACACGGCGGACTTCGCCGATCCCGTGCCGGGTGATCTGCGGGTGGACTACGTCCTGCCGAGCACCGATCTGACGGTCAAAGGGTCGGGGGTCTTCTGGCCCGCGCCCGGCGAGCCGGGCGCCGAGTTGCTGTCGGCCAGCGATCACAGACTGGTGTGGGTGGACCTGCAGGTCTGACCCGTCAGCGCAGCAGTGCGGCCAACGCCTCGTCGGACGCACGCAGAGCGTCACGGTCGAACGTCGATGCCGAGGACAGAATCTCGTCGGCGCCGGTGCGGTCGACGAGGTCCTCGAGTCGGCGACCCACCGTCGCCGGACTGCCGTGCACGCTGCCGTCGAGGGAGCGCTGGGCCGACTCCCGGGCCCGCGGGGTGAGTCCGTCGGGCATCTCGGTGACCGCCCGCAACGGTGGGAACTCCCCGGTCCGGCGGGAGTCCGCCATGGCCACGGCCTCCGCCATGGCGAGACGGCGGGCCTCGGCGTCGGTGTCGGCGACCAGGACGTCGAGCGACACCGTCACGGACGGCTGCGCCGCGAAGGCCGAGGGAACGAACTCGTGTCGATACGCCTCCAGCGGAGCCAGGTCCCCCGACAGCATCGGACCGCCCACCACGACGGGAAGCCCGCGCTGCGCGGCGATCGCCAGCCCGTGACCCGTCGCGAGAACGTGGATCGGGATCAGTCGCTCGGGCGCGGGCTGCACGGTCACCGGGCCGGTTCCGAGCAGGAAGTCCTGCAGATCCGCGAGGTCGTCGGCGAAGCGCTCGGCGTCCTCGGTGTCCGCCCGCAGGACCTTGCGCACCGGCGGCGTGAACCCCAGCGACCGGCCGACACCGAGGTCGACCCGGCCGGGACACAGCGCGTCGAGCAACGCGAACTGCTCCGCGACGACGATGGGCGAGTGGTTCGGCAGCATGACGCCGCCCGACCCCAGCCGAATCCGCGACGTCGCCGCGCCGATCGCCGCGAGCAGCACCGCGGGTGAGCCGCTCGCGATGCCGGGTACGGCGTGATGCTCGGCCACCCAGAACCGCTCGTAACCCGCAGCCTCGGCCCACCGCGCACGCTCGATCGTGTCCGACACCGCGGCGGCGGCAGACCGATCGGTGCGAGTACGGGAGCGATCGAGAAGGGACAGACGCATACTCTGCACAACCCTCGCGGGAGTCGCCCTGTTCCACCCCGAACCGCCCGAGAAACCGGCACAGAGATTGGTAACAGTCACACAATCCGGTCGAGTGGTTCCATCACCTGCACCATTCACGGGACACTGACCGTTCGACTGTTCTCGATCGATGGTGGGTGTGCACGTGAAGCGCAGGCAACTGCTGCAACTGGCCGCAGCAGGAATGGTGGGTCTCGCGGTCCCGCCCGCGATCACCCGGTCGACGGCGTCCGCACTCCCGCTCGGCGTCCCCTCGATCCGGAACCTCCTTCCCGAACTGTTCGCCGACCCTCCGCGTCCACCGAACCACTCACCCGCCCTCGTCATCGGATCGGGCTTCGGAGCCAGCGCCGCGGCGTTGCGGCTCGCGCAGGCCGGTACGTCGGTCACCGTGCTCGAACGAGGACTCCGCTGGCCGCGCGATCCGTTCCGCGACATCTTCACCGCCGACATGACGGCCGACGGGCGCGGCCTGTGGCATCAGCGCTCGTTCACCAACCTCACCGGCATGCCTGTCGGGCCCGTCGACTGGTTCAACGGCGTCCTCGACACCACGCGCTACGAGAACCTGTCGGTGTGGCGTGCAGCCGCGGTGGGCGGCGGCTCCGTCGTCTACACCGGCGTCAGCATCGCCCCGGACAAGCGCTTCTTCGATCTCTCGTTCGGTGGCCGCGTGGACTACGACGAGATGGCGTCGCAGTGGTACCCCAAGGCTCGCTCGGTGCTCCGGCCGTCGACCATGCCCGACGACATCTACGCCTCCCCCGGGTTCGCCCACTCCAGGACGTGGGACGACCACGCCCGCCGCGCCGGTTTCGACCCGCAGCGCGTCGACGGAGGCTGGAACTGGAACGTGCTGCGTGACGAGATGTCGGGTCGGTCCCGGCCGTCCGCCACCGTCGGCTGCAGCACGTTCGGCAACTCCAACGGCGCGAAGCACGACCTGACGCAGAACTACATCCCGCAGGCCGAGGCCACGGGCAACGCCGTGGTGTGTCACAGCCACGAGGTCGTCGCCATCGGTACCGAGAGCGGCGGCCGCTACCGCGTGGAGGTGCGGCGCCTCGATCCCGAGGGCAACGCACTCGAGACGCGCACGCTGACCTGCGACTCGCTGATCCTCGGCGCCGGCTCCATCGGCACCACCGAACTGCTGGTCCGCGCGCAGGCCACCGGCGCGCTTCCCGAGCTCAACGAGTTCGTCGGACGCGGATGGGGCACCAACGGCGACGCCTTCATGACGCGCTCGCTCGGCCCCATCGGCGGTGGACCGCAGGGGGCGCCGTGCGCCTCGCGCATCGTCGACGACACGGGCATGCCACTCAGCGTCGAGAACTGGTACGTCCCGGGCGTTCCCACCGAGATGGGTTTCCTCGGATCGCTCGGTATGACCATCGACCCGCTGCGGGCCGATTTCCGCTACGACCGTGCGACCGACGGAATGAGCTTGACCTGGCCCAAGGGCGGCAGCCGCGACACCGTCGAGGCACTGCGCGCGGTGCAGAACCGGATGGCACAAGCAGGCCGCACCGTCGTCTCCGCCGAGCCGTTCACTCGCGACGTCGACGACACGTTCACCGCGCACCCCCTCGGCGGTGCGGTCCTGGGCGACGTCACCGATGCGTACGGACGAGTGAAGGGGCACCCCGGCCTGTACGTCATGGACGGAGCTCTCGTTCCCGGCAGCACGGGTGCGGCCAACCCGTCTCTCACCATCACCGCGCTCGCCGAGCGCAACATCGCAGCCGTCATCGCTGCCGGAGGCTAGGCCAGGCCGATCTCCGGCCGACCCTCCGGCACCGTCACGGTCGCTGCCGTGCGAACCGGCGCGCCGGGAACCGAGATCGCGTCCAGGACCCGGACCTCGGAGCGCCACTCCGTCGGCGTCAGCGTCGCACGCAGGTAACCGCGTCGGGCATTGCCGAACTTGACGTGCGGTGACGCCGCCGCGATGTCCGCACCGGCCGTGTCGACGTCCGCACCGTCCTTGCCCGACGCGATGGATGTCGACGCGATCTCGACTCCGACCACCGGGGCGGAGTCGTCCTGATAGTCGCGGCGCAGTTCCGACACGATGGTGCGGTGGATGTCGCCCACGATGGACGCGAGGGTGATCCCCCGGTCGCGGGCGCCGTCGAGGATGCGGTGCCGTGACGCCTCGTACCCACTCCACGGGTCCATCCCGACCTTCCGCTCGCCGTCGCTGATGCGGGCCAGGTCGGAGATCACCGTCTGGTGTGCGAGGAACTTCCACGTGGCACCGGACCCGAAACCGTCGAGGATCCACTTCTCCTGTGCCGCTCCGGTGATGGTGCGACTCGGGTCCGCGGTCTCCGCGTTCTGCGCGTGTTCGCCGTCCCCGTTGGCCTGATCGCTGCGGTACTGCCGGGTGTCGAGCACCGAGAAGTCCACCAGGTCACCGAAACTGAAGCGGCGGTACGCCGTCAGATCCGGCCCCGTCGGTCGCTGGGCCATCCGCACCGGAGTGTTCTCCCACCACGCCTTGAACGCATCGGCGCGGCGCAGGAGGAACACCCGCGGATCACCCGCAGGATCGCCGGGAGCGGCGGTGCCGGCATCCTGGCTGATCGCCCCGGCCCAGTTGTTGTCCACCTCGTGATCGTCGAAGGTGGTGATCCACGGCGCCGCTGCGTGCGCCGACGCCAGGTCGGGATCCGACTTGTACAGCGCGTACCGATCGCGATAGTCGTTCAGTGCCAGCGTCTCTCGTCCCGCGGACTCGGGCCGTGGCTGCGACGCGCGGGCGCCTGTACCTTCGATCGCGTACTCGTAGATGTAGTCGCCGAGGAAGAACACGACGTCCGGGTCACTCGCCGCGAGATCGGCATAGGCGCCGTAGAACCCGTCCTCCCACTTCTGGCACGACGCCCACGCGAACGACAGTGACGCAAGGGGTGATCCCGGTGCGGGCGCCGTCCTCGTCCGTCCGACGGTGCTCACGTGCGGACCGACCATGAAGCGGTAGAAGTACTCCCGCGCCGGAGCCAGACCCCGCACGTCCACGTGCACCGACCAGCCGTCCGCATCGGATGCCAGTTCGATGCCCTGGCTCACCGTCCGCCCGAACCGTTCGTCCTCGGCGATCTCCCACCGCACCGGCACCACACCCGGCCGCATACCGCCGACCGGAGCGAGTGGGTCGACCGCGAGACGAGTCCACAGCACCACCGAGTCCGGAAGCGGATCGCCCGACGCGACGCCGAGGCGGAACGGGTAGTCGGCCGGGATGCCGCGTTGCGGCTGCGCGTGCGCCGTCGCGCTCGACAGTTCCGGTGTCATCGCGAGCGCACCGACCAGTGCGGTCCACGTGAGGAACGAACGACGCGTGGTGCCGGCACGCAGAGAACGATCGGCACCGATGACGAGATCACGACGGCTCATGGACCGAACGGTGCCCCTCGAAAGGAAACTCCGTGTGGATCGGAGACGACGCGCGCGAGGACTCGCGCTGAAGCCACCCGAATCGGGTACGCAGTCGACATGGACGACAAGCGAGAGATGGGCAGACGCGACGTCGAGAAGCGGTGGCGCGATCCGCGCGCGATCCGGCACGCGGCCACGTACGACGGGGCAGTGATCGGCATCGCTGCCGTCGCGGTGGCCGTGTTCCTCGCAGCGGGCGCGTCCAGCGTCGCGATCGCTGCGCTCGTACCCGGTGTCTGTCTGCTCGGTGGGATCGGCGCACTGTGGATCGGCTACCGCTCCTACCGCCACGGCGGGACGTGGCCCGTCTGGCAGGGCGCCGCCTGGCTGCTGTTCGCGCTGATGCTGGTGAGCTTGTCCCTCCCGACCCTCGCTCTGCGCTGAGCCGGGAGGGAACGGATCACGCCTGCACGACGGTGATGACGTTGCCGTCGGGATCCTTCAGCATGAACATCGGCGGCACGTTCGGATCGTCGTCGCCGCCGAGCGGTTCCATCTCGAACCCGTCGAAGGCACTCAGGCGAGCGTGCTCCGCGCGGACGTCCGACGTCTCCACACCGATGGACGAGCCGCCCGGCGTGTCGTACATCGGCGGGTTCAGCGCCAACCGCGCAGTGGACCCCGGCGGCGCCACCTCCAGCCAGCGGTACTCCTCGTTCGGCCCGAAGCGGGTGTCACCGCGCACCTCGAACCCGAGCACGCGGGTGTAGAAGTCGAGGGCCTTGTCCTGATCGGCAACGGTGAACATGGCCACGCCGATGTTCGTGATGGTGCTGGGAGTCTCGGTCATACAGGTGCCGACTCCGCGGTGGCCCGGAACTCATCGCGGTGCGGTGCGCCCGGCGACACCAGCCGCACTCCGGTTCATCACCTGCACCCGCGATGGGGGGTGCACCAGACGATCCGCGGTGCGCCAGGCCGAGCAGCTGAGAAACGACACGAGCCCCACCCCGCCGACGCGGGATGGGGCTCGTGCGTTGCTCGTCTCTAGCGGTAGTCGCCGGAGAAACCGTAGTCGTCGAGCGGCACTGCAGCACCGGTGTTCTGGCCGAAGCCGTCCGCGCTGTAGTACTGATCGTCGTACGACGGCACCGCGTAGGCCGCGGCACGTGCTTCCTCGGTGGGCTGAACCGTGATGTTCCGGTACCGGTTGATGCCGGTGCCGGCGGGGATCAGCTTTCCGATGATCACGTTCTCCTTGAGACCGATGAGCTTGTCCGAGCGGCAGTTGATCGCCGCGTCGGTCAGCACTCGGGTGGTCTCCTGGAACGACGCCGCGGACAGCCACGAGTCGGTCGCCAGCGATGCCTTGGTGATACCCATCAGCACCGGACGTCCGGCCGCGGGCTCGCCACCCTCGGACACGACGCGACGGTTGCTCGACTCGAACTCACTGCGCTCGGTCAGCGATCCGGGCAGGAACTCCGTGGAGCCCGAATCGATGATGGTCACGCGGCGGAGCATCTGACGAACGATCGTCTCGATGTGCTTGTCGTGGATGGACACACCCTGGCTGCGGTACACCTCCTGGACCTCGTTGACGAGGTGGATCTGCACCTGGCGCGGGCCCATGACTCGCAGGACCTCGTGGGGATCGGCAGCACCTTCCATGAGCTGCTGACCGACCTCGACGTGGTCACCGTCCGACAACAGACGCTCCGTGCCGTCGTCGTGCTTGAAGACACGCAGACGCTGACGCTTGGAGAGCTTGTCGTAGACGACCTCTTCGCCGCCGTCGTCCGGGACGATGGTGATCTTGTAGAAACGGTCACCGTCCTCGAGCTGGATGCGACCCGAGACGTCCGCGATGGGCGCCTTGCCCTTGGGCACACGAGCCTCGAAGAGCTCCTGCACTCGGGGCAGACCACCGGTGATGTCGTCGCCGGCCACACCACCCTGGTGGAAGGTACGCATCGTGAGCTGCGTGCCGGGCTCACCGATCGACTGTGCCGCGACGATACCGACGGCCTCGCCGATGTCGACGAGCTTGCCGGTGGCCATGGAACGGCCGTAGCAGGTGGCGCAGACGCCGGTTCCGGTGGTGCAGGTGAGCACCGAACGGACCTTGACCGACGTGATGCCCGCTGCGAGCAGCGCGTCGATGGCCGGGTCGCCCAGGTCGTGTCCACGCTCGACGATGACGTTGCCGTCGGCGTCGACCGCGTCGGCAGCCAGGGTGCGGGCGTAGGTCGAGGTCTCGACGTGCGCGTCGCGGATCATCGAGCCGTCGGCCAGCTTCTCCGCGATCACCGTGGTGATGCCGCGCTCGGTGCCACAGTCGGTCTCCCGAACGATGACGTCCTGCGAGACGTCGACCAGACGACGCGTCAGGTAGCCCGAGTCGGCGGTACGAAGCGCCGTGTCGGCCAGACCCTTACGAGCACCGTGCGTGTTGATGAAGTACTCCAGGACCGTCAGGCCCTCCTTGAAGGAGGACTTGATCGGGCGCGGGATGAACTCACCCTTCGGGTTGGTCACCAGACCCTTCATGCCGGCGAGCGACCGCACCTGCGTCATGTTTCCGGCTGCGCCGGACTTCACGATCATCGGGATCGGGTTCTCGTCGGGGAAGTGGGCCTCCATGGCCTTACCGACCTGCTCGGTGGCTTCCTGCCAGATCTTGACCAGGGCCGAGTTGCGCTCGGTCCGGTCGAGAGCGCCACGCTGGTACTGCTTCTCCAGGCGGTCGGCCTGAGCCTCGAACTCCTCGAGGATCTGCGGCTTCTCCGGCGGCACGAGGACGTCGGAGATGGAGATCGTGACACCCGAACGCGTGGCCCAGTAGAAGCCGGCGTCCTTGAGCTTGTCGACGGTCTGCGCGACCACGATCATCGGGTACCGCTCGGCGAGATCGTTGATGATCGTCGCCTGGCGCTTCTTCGGCATCTGCTCGTTGACGAACGGGTAGTTCGTCGGGAGCAGCTCGTTGAAGAGCACGCGGCCCAGCGTCGTCTCGGCGGTCCAGGCATCGCCCGGGGTCCAGCCGTCGGGGAACAGCTCCGCCTCGATCTCGCGCGACGGACGCTGCTGCGTCAGACGCACCTTGATCTGCGACTGCACGGTCAGGACGCCGCGATCGACGGCCATCTGCGCCTCGGCCGGGCTGGCGTAGATGCCCAGCTCCGCCGAGTCGGACGTCGAGGCCTGGAACTCGCCCAGAGCCTTGTCGTCGAGACGCGTCAGGTGGAACAGACCCGTCACCATGTCCAGACGCGGCATGGCGAGCGGTCGGCCCGATGCCGGCGACAGGATGTTGTTCGACGACAGCATCAGGATGCGTGCCTCGGCCTGCGCCTCGGCGGACAGCGGCAGGTGTACTGCCATCTGGTCACCGTCGAAGTCGGCGTTGAACGCCTCGCACACGAGGGGGTGCAGCTGGATGGCCTTGCCCTCGACCAGCTGCGGCTCGAATGCCTGGATGCCCAGACGGTGCAGCGTCGGTGCGCGGTTCAGCAGCACGGGGTGCTCGGCGATGACCTCTTCGAGGACGTCCCACACCTGAGCGCGCTGACGCTCGACCATGCGCTTGGCCGACTTGATGTTCTGCGCGTGGTTGAGATCCACCAGACGCTTCATCACGAACGGCTTGAACAGCTCGAGTGCCATGAGCTTCGGCAGACCGCACTGGTGCAGCTTGAGCTGCGGTCCGACGACGATGACCGAACGGCCCGAGTAGTCGACGCGCTTGCCGAGCAGGTTCTGACGGAAACGACCCTGCTTGCCCTTGAGCAGATCGGACAGCGACTTGAGCGGGCGGTTGCCCGGTCCGGTGACCGGACGGCCACGACGACCGTTGTCGAACAGGGCGTCGACCGACTCCTGCAGCATCCGCTTCTCGTTGTTGACGATGATCTCGGGAGCACCGAGGTCGATCAGTCGCTTGAGGCGGTTGTTGCGGTTGATGACGCGGCGGTACAGATCGTTGAGGTCGGACGTCGCGAAACGTCCACCGTCGAGCTGCACCATCGGACGCAGCTCCGGCGGGATCACCGGCACGGCGTCGAGCACCATGCCCATGGGCGAGTTGCCCGTGGACTGGAACGCGGCGACGACCTTGAGACGCTTCAGCGCACGGAGCTTCTTCTGGCCCTTGCCACTGCGGATGGTCTCGCGCAGGCTCTCGGCCTCGGCCTCGATGTCGAAGGTCTCCATGAGCTTCTGGATGGACTCCGCGCCCATCGCACCCGTGAAGTACTCGCCGTAGCGGTCGATCAGCTCGCGGTAGATGAGCTCGTCGACGATGAGCTGCTTCTTGGCCAGCTTGGTGAAGGTGGTCCAGATCTCCTCGAGACGATCCAGCTCACGCTGCGCGCGGTCACGGAGCTGACGCATCTCGCGCTCGCCACCGTCCTTGACCTTGCGACGGACGTCGGACTTGGCGCCCTCCGCCTCGAGCTCGGCGATGTCGGCCTCGAGCTTCTGCGCACGGGCCTCGAGGTCGGCGTCACGCTGATCGGCGACAGCCTTCTTCTCGACCTCCATCTCGGCCTCGAGAGTGGAGAGCTCGTTGTGGCGCAGCTCGTCGTCGACCGACGTGATGACGTAGGCGGCGAAGTAGATGATCTTCTCGAGATCCTTCGGCGCCAGGTCCAGCAGGTAGCCGAGGCGCGACGGAACACCCTTGAAGTACCAGATGTGCGTGACCGGTGCGGCCAGCTCGATGTGTCCCATGCGCTCACGACGCACCTTGGCGCGAGTCACCTCGACGCCACAGCGCTCACAGATGATGCCCTTGAAGCGCACGCGCTTGTACTTGCCGCAGTAGCACTCCCAGTCGCGAGTAGGTCCGAAGATCTTCTCGCAGAACAGGCCGTCCTTCTCGGGCTTGAGCGTGCGGTAGTTGATGGTCTCCGGCTTCTTGACCTCGCCGTAGGACCAATTGCGGATGTCGTCCGCGGTCGCGAGACCGATGCGGAGTTCATCGAAGAAGTTGACGTCCAGCACGTCGTACTTCCTTTCCCCTTCTCAGGGATAGTTTTCTGCTGCTACGAGTGATCGGGGGTGGGCCGGCGCGAGTCCCCTCGCGCCGGCCTGTCACCGATTACTGCGCGAGATCGTCGACGGTCGCGGACTCGTTGCGGGAGAGATTGATTCCCAGGTTGGCCGCGGCACGCTCGAGATCCTCGTCGTCGCCGTCCGCCATCGTGATGGCCGCGCCGTCCGAGGACAGCACCTCCACGTTGAGGCACAGCGACTGGAGCTCCTTGAGGAGCACCTTGAAGGACTCGGGGATACCGGGCTCCGGGATGTTCTCGCCCTTGACGATGGCCTCGTAGACCTTCACGCGGCCGACCACGTCGTCGGACTTGATGGTGAGGAGCTCCTGCAGCGTGTACGCAGCGCCGTAGGCCTGCATGGCCCAGCACTCCATCTCGCCGAAGCGCTGTCCACCGAACTGCGCCTTACCACCGAGGGGCTGCTGCGTGATCATCGAGTACGGACCGGTCGAACGAGCGTGGATCTTGTCGTCGACGAGGTGGTGCAGCTTGATGATGTACATGTAGCCCACGGAGACCGGGTACGGGAACGGCTCGCCGGAACGGCCGTCGAACAGGGTGGCCTTTCCGTCCGCGCCGACCATGCGCTCGCCGTCGCGGTTCGGGATCGTGCTCGCCAGCAGGCCGGTGAGCTCGTCCTCCTTCGCACCGTCGAACACCGGGGTGGCGATGTTGGTGTCCGCCTCGGCGGCCAGCATCTCCTCGGGCAGCGTCGCGGCCCAGTCGGGTCGGACTCCGTCCGCGGCCACCTGAATGTTCCATCCGGTCTTGCCGATCCAGCCGAGGTGAGTCTCGAGGATCTGACCGATGTTCATACGACGCGGGACGCCGTGCGTGTTCAGGATGATGTCGACCGGGGTGCCGTCGGACAGGAACGGCATGTCCTCCTGCGGGAGGATCTTGCCGATGACGCCCTTGTTGCCGTGGCGGCCGGCGAGCTTGTCGCCGTCCTGGATCTTGCGCTTCTGGGCCACGTAGACGCGGACCAGTTCGTTCACGCCGGGAGGCAGATCGTCGTCGTCCTCGCGCGAGAACACGCGAATGCCGATGACCTTTCCGTTCTCGCCGTGCGGAACCTTCAGAGACGTGTCGCGGACCTCGCGGGCCTTCTCGCCGAAGATGGCGCGCAGCAGGCGCTCCTCCGGGGTCAGCTCGGTCTCGCCCTTCGGCGTGACCTTTCCGACCAGGACGTCACCGTCACGAACCTCGGCACCGATACGGATGATGCCGCGCTCGTCGAGATCGGCGAGGACCTCGTCCGAGACGTTCGGGATGTCACGGGTGATCTCCTCGGCACCGAGCTTGGTGTCGCGGGCATCGATCTCGTGCTCCTCGATGTGGATCGAGGTCAGGACGTCCTCTTCCACGAGGCGCTGCGACAGGATGATCGCGTCCTCGTAGTTGTGGCCCTCCCACGGCATGATCGCGACGAGCAGGTTCTTGCCCAGCGCCATCTCACCGTTCTCGGTGCAGGGACCGTCGGCCAGGACCTGGCCGGCCTCGACCCGTGCGCCCTCGTCCACGATCGGACGCTGGTTGGCACAGGTGCCCTGGTTCGAGCGCGCGAACTTGCGCATCCGGTAGGTGTTGCGAGTGCCGTCGTCCGCCATCACGGTGACGTAGTCGGCGGACACCTCCTCGATGACACCGGACTTCTCGTTGACGATGACGTCGCCGGCATCGACAGCGGCACGCAGCTCCATGCCGGTTCCGACGAGCGGAGCCTCGCTGCGCACCAGCGGCACGGCCTGACGCTGCATGTTCGCGCCCATCAGTGCGCGGTTGGCGTCGTCGTGCTCGAGGAACGGGATCATCGCCGTGGCGACCGAGACCATCTGCCGAGGCGAGACGTCCATGTAGTCGACGTCCATCGACGAGACGAACTCGACCTCTCCACCCTTACGGCGGACAAGGATCTTCTCGTCGACGAAACGACCCGAGGTGTCGATGGACGAGTTGGCCTGCGCCACGACGTGGCGGTCCTCCTCGTCGGCGGTCAGGTAGTCGACGTCGTCGGTGACCTGTCCCTCGACGACCTTGCGGTACGGCGTCTCGATGAAACCGAACGGGTTCACACGGGCGTACACCGAGAGCGATCCGATCAGGCCGATGTTCGGGCCTTCCGGGGTCTCGATGGGGCACATGCGGCCGTAGTGCGACGGGTGGACGTCGCGGACCTCGAGGCCGGCGCGCTCACGCGACAGACCGCCGGGGCCCAGCGCCGACAGGCGGCGCTTGTGCGTCAGACCCGACAGCGGGTTGTTCTGGTCCATGAACTGCGACAGCTGCGAGGTTCCGAAGAACTCCTTGATGGCAGCGACCACGGGACGGATGTTGATCAGGGTCTGCGGCGTGATGGCCTCGACGTCCTGGGTGGTCATCCGCTCGCGGACCACACGCTCCATGCGGGACAGGCCCACGCGGATCTGGTTCTGGATCAGCTCGCCGACCGTGCGGAGACGACGGTTGCCGAAGTGGTCGATGTCGTCGACCTCCACGGGAACCTCGACGCCGTCGGGTGCCGTCATCGACTTCTCGCCCGCGTGCAGACGCACGAGGTACTCGATGGTGGCGACGATGTCCTCTTCGGTCAGCGTCGACGCCTCGATGGGCAGACCCGAGTTCAGGCCCAGCTTCTTGTTGATCTTGTAGCGACCCACGCGTGCGAGGTCGTAGCGCTTCTCCTTGAAGAACAGGTTCTCCAGCAGGGTCTGCGCGCTCTCCTTCGTGGGCGGCTCGCCCGGGCGGAGCTTGCGGTAGATGTCGAGCAGCGCCTCGTCGGTGCCGGCCGTGTTGTCCTTCTCCAGCGTGGCCATGAGGATCTCCGAGAAGCCGAAGCGCTCGGTGATCTGCTCGGTGGTCCAGCCGAGTGCCTTGAGGAGCACGGTGACGGGCTGACGACGCTTGCGGTCGATGCGGACACCGACGGTGTCGCGCTTGTCGACGTCGAACTCGAGCCAGGCGCCGCGGCCGGGGATGACCTTGACGCTGTGCAGATCCTTCTCGGTGGTCTTGTCGACGGCGTGGTCGAAGTAGACACCCGGGGAACGCACGAGCTGCGAGACGACGACGCGCTCGGTGCCGTTGATGATGAACGTGCCCTTGTCGGTCATCATCGGGAAGTCACCCATGAAGACCGTCTGGCTCTTGATCTCACCGGTGTTGTTGTTGATGAACTCCGCGGTGACGAACAACGGCGCCGCGTAGGTCATGTCCTTGTCCTTGCACTCGTCGATCGAGGCCTTGACCTCGTCGAAGCGCGGATCGGAGAAGGAGAGGGACATCGAGCCGGAGAAGTCCTCGATCGGAGAGAGCTCCGTCAGGATGTCCTCGAGACCGCCGCTGCGAGAGCTGTCGCCACGTGCTTCCGCACGTGCGCGCCACTCCGGCGTGCCGACGAGCCACTCGAACGAATCGGTCTGAAGATCGAGCAACCCCGGTACTTCGAGGGGTTCGCGAATCTTCGCGAACGACACCCTCTTCGGGGCTCCGGGAGTTCCGGCGTTTTCCTTGGACTGGGTGGAGACTGCCAAGATGCGTCCTTCCAGCACCTCACGCGGGCCGCTTCGTGCACTGCGCGACCGTCGCTAATCTGCTTCTTTGTGTGGGAACTTCGCTGGTCACTACCCGTACGAAGTCCTCGCTCAGCAGAGATCGACACACGTGTCGATTCAGGCAAAGTCTGGAAGTGGACAGGAGGCACCCAGCGCAACGTCCAAAAGTACCCCAATGCGGCGGATATGGCAACCGCGTCCGCGCGGGGAGCGCGCTCGGCCCGGAGACTGCACGGGCCGTGATCCACGAACTGCCGTACGCCCCTGCCCGTCGATCCCGGCGCCCGGTGCCTCCATTTGCTCCGGCGTCGTTCTCGATCATGGCAGCGGGGTCGCACCCGCGTTCGATGAATCCGGTAATCAGAGTGGACTCCCGAAGCCCTCGCGTCAAGAGCGAGAGCGGCGTTTCGTCCCCCGAATCCGCTCGACGCGGGCGATCAGCGGTTGTCGATGGTCGCGAGCAGCCACTTTCCGTCGACACGTTCCATGGTCACCGAGACCGGCGTCTGCACCGTTCCCTGGTCGACCGTGTCCTGCGTCGCGGCGATGTCCATGCTGGCCAGCAGCTCGGCCCGGTCACCGTCGAGCAGTGACACCCCGATGTCGGTGACCGTGGCGGTCGTGGTGGTCTGCGTCTGGATGACGCCCTGCTTGGTCTGCTCCGCGGTGGAGTCGTACTCCCCGCGGCGCTCGTCGTTCAGCACCGCGCGGGCGGCCGCCTGATCCTGGTCGATCGTGTCGAACTTGTAGCTGAACACCGTCTGCAGGGCGTCGCGCCCGGCCGACGTGACCTCGAGTGTGGCCGGAGTGTCGACCCATGCCTGGTTGCTCACCTCGGACGTACCGGGGCGCACCACGGCGAGGAGCGCGATCACGGCGAACACCACGGCGAGTGCGGCGAGCAGCATCGTGCGGGGAGTCCACCAGGCCGTGCGGCCGGCGGGGGCGCCGTCGTCCACCTCGGTCGTCTCGGTCGTCTCGTTCACGACCGAGTCCGTGGCAACGCTGTCGACCGCAGCGGTGTCGGCCGACGACTTCGACAGGTCGACGGTCGAGGCCGCGCCGGTGGACGCGCTCGTGGTCTCGTCCTCGATCGCGTCGCCGCCCGCGGGGGGCGCCGTGGAGCGTCCGGCGACCTTGGGTCGACGAACGCTGCCGGCGGGGACACGGGGAGTGCCTGTGGGGGGTCTACGGCGTGCGGGGGGCATAGGGAGAACTCCTGGCTGGTGCGAGGCGAGCGGGACGGACGGCGTCGTGACAGCGAGGTGTCACTGACCGCCGTCGGTCGGTGCGGGAGCGGGATCGACGGGCGCGGCGGGATCCGCCGGAGCTGCGGGGTCGACCGGGGCTGCGGGATCGGTCGGTGCAGCGGGATCGCCCGTCGCAGCGGGTGCGCCCGGGACCTCGAGGGGGATGCGCTGCCCGATGGGCTGGATACGCGTGGCCTTCCACGTGCCGTCCACGTCCTGCAGTTCGAGACGCAGGGTGCTCTGGTACCGCTCGTTGCCGTCCGGCTTGGTGGTGTCGGTGGTGAGGACCACGAGCGACTGCGCGGTGCCGTCGTCGGAACTGAACCCGACGAGCGACGCGTGCTGCACCGCCGCGGTGGTGACCACACCGGTCTCCGCGAACTGCTGGCGGAACTGATCCTTGGTGTCGTTCAGACCGTTGGTGAGCTCGTCACCGGTGATGGAGGACTCGATGTCGGCGAACGTCTTGTCCAGATCGTTCGAGTCGACGGAGTTCAGATTGATCGCCGCCTGCCGGGCGCCGGCGAGGGCGTCGTCCCGCAGGGAGGCGTTCGAGGACTCCTGGTACGCGAGGAACCAGAAGATACTCAGCACGACGGCCGCGATCAACGTGATCGCGGCGGCCGCGGCAGTCACCGCCGTGGCGACCGGAGACGTGCGCGGCGCCGGTGCGGGCGTGGACTCGGACGTGCCGTCACCGGTGTCGGTGCCGTCGAGGTCCGGGTCGGAAGGAGAGGTGGTTGGCGTCACAGCAGACACCCTACTTGAGGGTAACTTCTCGCTGCCATCACCGCGCACCTCTCCTCACCCGACTCGACGGTCAGGGGCGGACCGTCACACCGAGCAGTGCGGCCAGCTGCGTCGCGATCGGGTTCAGATCCAGGGGGTCCGGCGCGACCTTGGGCTTGTCGTCCCACGGCTGCACCGTCTGCGGATCGGCGAAGCGCACGCTGTTGGCGCCGCGCACACCCGTCAGGGATCCCTGCGGCACAGTGCAGTTCGCGTCGAGGTTCAACGGGAAGTCCTGCTGCGTCGGATCGAAGTCGGGATTCTTGGCGTACTCCGCGTCGAGGATCGCCTGCGTGCCCTCGTAACCCTGGGTGCACGACGGCGGGTTGTTCACCTCGAGCGCGATGCCGAAGTGAATGGTGCCGTCACCCGGACTCGCCGAGTTCGCTCCCTGCGCCAGGGCCGGGAGGAACTGGAGCAGCGGACGCAGTGCGAACGTGCGCGGGCTCAGTGCACTGGTCACACCCGCGAGGTTCGTCAGGTTGGTCGTCAGACCCGGGCCGGCCTGGTCGACGAGCGCGCCGACCTGGTCGCTGGCGGGAAGCCCGTTGTCGATCAGTCGTCGGATGTCCGGATCGCTCGACCGCAACTGCGCGGTGACCAGATCCAGATCCGAGCTGAACTGCTGAATGGACGACGACTGCTCGGACTGGGTGTCCAGCACGACGCGGCTGTCGCGGATCAGCGTGAGGGTCTGCGGCAGGTTGGCGAGACCGTCCTCGGAGAAGCTGTCGAGCGAGGTGACGAGCTGCTGCAGTGAGTCACCCGTGCCGGCGAACCCGGTACCGAGCTCGGTCACCACGGTGTGCAGATCGTCGACCGGCACGGAGTCCGCGAGCGTCTTGACGTTCTTGAGCAGGCTCTCCACCGGCGTCGGGATGGACGTGTCGTCCTGCAGGATGACGTCGCCGTCCTGCAGGAACGGGCCCTGATCGGTGCGCGGCTGCAGATCGACGTACTGCTCACCGATGGCGGAGCGGTTGGCCACCACGGCGATGGTGTCGGCCGGGACGTCGGGAGCGCTCTTCTCGAGCTTCAGTTCGACGTCGACGCCCTGCTCGGTCAGCTTCAGCTCACCGACGCGCCCCACGGGAATGCCGCGGTACGTCACCTCGGCGTTGCTGAAGATGCCGCCGGAATCGGCGAACTGACCGGTGACCGTGTACTGGCCGAAACCGAACAGCTGGTCGACGCGCACGTACTTGGCACCGACGTACACCAGGCCGAGCACGGCGATGACGACGAAGAGGATCAGCTGTGTGCTGACCAGCTTGGATCTCACTGTCCACCTTCGTTCTGAGGAACGATCCCGAACTGCTGCAGGATGCCGTCCAACGGGTTCGCCGACGGTGCGGCGGCGGGTACACCCGGCGCCGGGGTCGGCGACGGGATGATGGGCGGCAGAGGCAGCAGCGAGATGGTCGGGAAGGAGTTACGCGGGCCGTTGCCGTTGTAGTACGGGTTCGACGGATCGACCCGCGGCTTGGGATCGCCGTTGCGGGGCGCGCTGTAGATCGGGTTGCCCTGGCCGACGCCCAGCGCGGTGAGCTGGTTGCCGATCTGCAGATCCACACTGAGGAACAGATTGACCGCGTTGCCCTGGGTGATCTTCTCGACGCCGTCGGGGAACGGGAACGTGGGCACGAACGCGAGGTCCGTGATCAGCTCGTCGCCGTAGGTCGAGAGCTCCTGCAGGGTCGGGCGCAGTGCGCGCAGGTCGGCGATCAGATCGTCCTTCGAACGCTCGATGACGTCGGTCCCGACCTGCCCGAGGCGATCGAGCTGACCGAGAAGCTGTGTCAGCTGCGGACGCTGCTGTTCGAGCACCTCGGTGGCGACCGGCAGATCGACGAGGATCCGGTCGATCTTCTCGGTCTGCTGGTTGAGCGTGCCGGTGAGGACGTCAAGACCGTCGATCGCGCGCGTGATGTCGGCCTTCTGATCCTCGAGGCCGCCGATGAGCGAGTTGGCCTCCTCGAGCAGGTTCCGCACCCGGTCCTCGCGGCCGCCGAGCGCGGTGTTCAGCTCCTTGACGATCGGAGCGAGCTGCGCGACGCCGCCGCCGTTGAGCAACATCGACAGCGCGCCGAGCACCTGCTCGATGTCGGTGGCGTGGCGGGTCCGCTCGACGGGGATGGTGTCGCCCGAGGCGAGGCGCGCGGACGCCGCGTCGTCGGCCGGAACGCTGAGCTGGACGAACTTCTCGCCGAGCAGGTTGGTCTGCTGGACGGACGCCATGGCGTTGGCCGGCAGGTCCACGGACGAGTCGACCTCGACCTCGACGTCGGCGATCCACGAGTCGTTCGGCACGGAGACCGAGGTGACCCGACCGACCTGGACACCGTCGACCTTGACGGTCGACTGCGGAACCAGGTCCAGCACGTCGTCGAACTGCAACGTCAACCGGATCGGATCCGATCCGACGTCGGCACCGCCGGGCAGCGGGATCCCGTAGATACCGCTGGATCCGCAGGCACTGAGCGTCACGGCGACGACGCAGGCACCGGAGGCGGCCATCAGGCCACGCGAGCGCACTCTCATCGTCACTCCCCTTCCGCAGGAATGTTCAGGCCCGGAAGCTGCAGGTCGTCGACCCGCGGCGATTCGACACCGGGCACGGTGCCGGGCTCGACGTTGCGCTGGATGTTGTCCGCACTGAGCAACCCGAACGGCAGGACCAGCGTCGGCGTCTTCACACCGGCGACGGCCTGGTCGATGATCGCGCCGCAGTTGTCGACGATCGGCTGCATCTGACGGCCGAGCGCCTCGAACTGCGGATCGCCCGGGCGCAGCTTCTGCAGATCGATGAGACTGCAGAAGAACGTCTTCGGATCCTGGAACTCCTGGAAGATCAGGCGCGCGTCCAACGATCCGGACTCGGCGTTGTAGGAGTTCGCGACGTTCGCGACGGCCAGCGGCAGCAGCGTCAACGTGTCCGCCAGGTTCTGGCGGTTGTCGGCGAGCAACTGCGTGGTCGGAGCGAGGTCGTCGAGATCGTTGGACAGCTGGTCCCGGTTGTCCCGCACGAAGGTCGCGACGTCACCGAGCGTGACCGAGAGCTGGTTCAGCGCGAGACCGAGGTTCTCCCGCTCCCCCGCCAGGAAGCTCGTCAGCGAGGACAGCTGATTGTTGAAGGCACGCACCTGCTGGTCGTTCGCCGACAGTGCACTGACGAACGTCTGCAGATTCTGGATCGTGCCGAACAGATCGCCGCGGTACGAGTCGAGCGTCTCGACGGCACCGGAGAGCTGGGTCAGCGAATCGTTCAGCGCCTCACCGTTTCCGGCCAGGTTCTGCGCGCCGGTGGTCACGAGGTCGGAGACGGCGCCGTTCTGGTTGGCACCGTTCGGTCCCAGCGCGGCCGACAGCTCGTCGATGCTCTTGTACAGCTCGTCGACCTCGACGGGAGTGGCCGTGCGCTCGCGTGGGATCACGGCACCGGACTCCATCTTCTCGCCGCCGGTGTACGCCGGCGCGAGCTGGACGTAGCGGTCGGCGACGACGGACGGCGCGAGCTGGACGGCGCGGGCATCGGCGGGGATGTCGACGCCGCGATCGACGCGCATGTCGACCTGCACCTGATCGCCCAGGCCCTCGACCTTGGTGACGGTGCCGACCTTGACGCCGAGGACGCGAACCTCGGTGCCCTCGTACACGCCGACCGTCTTGTCGAAGTACGACGTGATGGTGGTGGTACCGAGGCGGGTGAAGGCCCACCACAGCGCGAACACGACCAGCACCACGACAGCGACGACGGCAGCGATGATTCCCAGGTTGCGCTTGCTGAAGAAGCCGCCGTTCGACGGGGCTTCCTGGTCGGTGGATGCGGTCACTGGCCTGCTCCCGGACTACGGACGGGATCCACACCGAGGGTGCGAATCGGCTCACGGTATCCCGGAATGTCCGGGAGACCGGGCGGGAAGGTGTTGACGATGACCTGATCGAACCAGCGGCCGTTACCGACGATGTTGGTGTACAGCCGGACGAACGGCGAGTACAGCTTGATCGCCTCGGCGATGTTCTGGTTGTTGGTCTTCAGGGTGTCGATGACCTGACCCAGCGACTGGAGTGCGGGCCCGATCTGTGCCTCGTTGTCGCGGATCAGACCGGTCAGCTGAGTGGACACCCGCTGCGTGCCGATGAGCAGCTGCGAGATGGACTGCTGCCGATTGTTCAACTCCTGCAACAGGACCGAGGCGTCACCGATCAGCTTGGTGAACTCCTGGTTGCGGTCGGCGAGGACCTGCGTCGTCTTGTCGGTCGCGGCGAAGAGCTTGCTCAGCTCGTCGTCACGGGAGGAGATGGTCTCGGACAACCGCGTGACACCGTCGAGCGACGCGCGGATGTTCTCCGGCGTCTCGGAGAACGCCTGCGACAGCGTCTCCATGCTCGTCGCGAGCTGCGTCGTGTCGATGTCGCCGGTGGTGCGGGCGGCGTCGGAGAACGCGTCGATGACGTCGTAGGGGGCCGTCGTGCGGTCGATCGGGATCGCGTCGCGCGGGTTCAGCCGCTCCTCGCCCTTGGGCTCGAGCGAGAGGAACTTCTGTCCGAGCAACGTCTTGATCTGGATGGACGCCGACGTCTTGTCGCCGACCCACGCGTCACTGACCGTGAACTCGACCTTCACCTTGTCGCCGTCGAGGGCGACGTCGGTGACCTTGCCGACCTTCACGCCGGCGATCCGCACCTCGTTGCTGGCGCGCAGACCGGCCGCTTCGGAGAAGTTCGCGGTGTACTTCGATCCGGCACCGATGATCGGCAGCGAGTCGAGGAAGAACGCGGACAGCGTCGCCATCAGGATGATGAAGATGCCGAGGGCACCCAGCACCGCGGGCTTGCGTTTCGTCACGAGATACCTCCTGCGGCGCAACGCTTCGCGGAGTTGGTGTACAGCGGCTGATTGATGGTGGGCAGTCCTGTCGGGAGGTTGAGCTGCGGCGCGTAGCCCGGCCCGGCGACGATGTCGATGCCGCACAGGTAGAACTGGAACCACGAGCCGTAGCTGGCGACGCGGATCAGCTTCTCGAGCTTGACCGGGAAGTTCGACAGGATGTTGTCGAAGTCCTGCTGCCGATTGTTGATCTTGGTCGACAGTCCGTCGATCGACGAGATGGCCGACTGGATGGACGGACGGGTCGGCTCGAGCAGATCCGCTGTCGCGTCGGTCAGACCGGCCAGCGAGGTGACCGCCGAGCCGACGGTGTCACGATCCGCCGACAGCCCCGACACCAGCGCCTGGGTGTTCACGATCAACTGGTCGAGTTCCTTGTCGTGCTGGTTCACCGTGTCGAGGACCCCGTTGAGGTTGTCGATGACCGCCCCGATGACCTGATCCTTGTCCGCGACCGTGTTGGTCAGGCTCGCGGTGTCGCGCACCAGATCGCCGATGGTGCCGGACTCACCCTGGAAGACCTGGATGATCTCGTAGGACAGCTTGTTCACGTCGTCGGCCGTCAGCGTCTGGAACAGCGGACGGAAGCCGTTGAACAGTGTCGTCAGGTTCACCGCGGGGGACGTCCGATCGAGCGGGATGGTGGCTCCGCTGGTGATCTTCTCGCCCTGGTCGCCAGTGCCCTGCTCGAGCGCGATGTAGCGCTGCCCGATCAGGTTCCGGTAGCGGATGGTCGCGGTGGTGGAGGCCGGCAGCCATTCACGCTCGGTCAGCGCGAAGTCCACCTGAGCCAGGTCACGCTCGTGGATCTCGATCTTCTCCACCTGGCCGACGCGCACGCCGGCGATGCGCACCTCGTCGCCCTCGTTGAGCGAGGAGACGTCGGTGAAGATGGCCGAGAACTTGGTCTTGCCGGACCCGGCCCCGTTGGCGATGGTCAACGCCAGGGCGGCCGTCGCCAGAATGGTCACCACCGCGAAGACGATCAGCTTGATCAGCGGTGCCGCTAGGCCTCTCATCGCACACTCACTTCCGTGCCGCGGAGCGCCGGAGCGCCCACCAGGGTGGTCCACGCGGGGACCTGGTCCGGCGAGATGCCGGAGCCTCCGCCGTAGACCACGGCCAGCGTGTCCCGTTCGATGTCCGATCCGGCGTAGGCCGCCGGGACGGGCGACTGCAGCGGGTTGGGCAGCGCGCCGGGGTCGACCGCGGGACCGGGGTTGCGCGACGGCACCTGGTAGGAGCCGTCGTTGACGCCGCTGCCCGGGTACTGCGGGAAGAACTTGCCGGGTGTGGTCACGTTCTCGAAGCACGACGGGCCACGGGTGTCGAACAGTCGCGGCTCGTCCTGGTTGGGGATGTAGCGCCCCTTGGGGTTGACGAAGTTGATCGACGCGCGGACGCCGGGGTACGCGTCGTCGACCGAGAGGATCTTCTTCGCCTCGTCGGCGACACGGACGAACTCGGTGAACGTGCAGCCGAACGACGGGGAGAACTCGGCGAGCAGTTCGAGCGCCTCGCGGGAGTCCGCCGCGATGGACACGATGGACTCGGCGTTGGTCTGCACCAGGTCGGCCAGCGAGCCCGACGACGCGGTGGCGCTCGCCAGGAGCGTGGTGACGTCGTTCTGCTTCTCCACCACCGTGTTCCCGGTGACGCGCAGGTTGTCGAGCGCGTCGATCAGATCCGGAGCCGCGGTCGAGTACGTCTCCGACAGGTCCGCGATGCCGACGAGATCCTGCTGGATGTTCGGCAGCTCGTCGTTCAGACCCGAGAAGATCTCCTCGAGCCGGTCGAGAGTCAGACCGAGCCGCTCGCCGTTGCCCTCGAGAGCCTGCGACAGCGCACCGAGCGTGTTGGCGAGATCCTGCGGCGGGATGGCGTCGAGGAGCGGGAGCAGCGAGTCGAGCAGCTGCCCGACCTCGACCGCGTTGCCGCTGGTGTCCTGACGGATCACCGCGCCCTCGGCGAGAGGGCTGGCGCCGGCGGAGTTCTCGGGGATCTGGAGCGCGACGTAGCGCTCGCCGAAGAGCGTCTTCGGCAGCAACCGGGCGGTGACGTTGGAGGGGATGGTGCCCACGAGACCGGGATCGAGTGCCAGCTCGGACGTGACCTCACCGTTCTCGGTGGTGGCGGACCGCACCTCGCCGACGATCATCCCGCGCGCCTTCACGTCCGCGTTGGCGGGCAGCGCGTTGCCGACGGTGTCGGTGATCAGGTCGACCATGACGACGTCCTTGAACGTCTTGTTGAAGGTCGTGATGCTCCAGGCGACGAAGAGAACGACGACGAGCAGGAATCCGATTCCGAGGAGGCGACGACGTGTCGCCGACGGAGCGTGGTTCATCCGGCGACCCTCACCGTCGTCGTGGTGCCCCAGATGGCGAGGCTCAGGAAGAAGTTCAGCACCGCGACCGTGACCAGTGCGGCACGCACGGCACGACCGACGGCCACGCCGACGCCGGCGGGTCCGCCCGACGCGGTGTAGCCGTAGTAGCAGTGGATCATGATGAGCACGAAGGCGAAGACCAGCACCTTGGCGAAGGAGTAGAGCACGTCCTCCGGGGGCAGGAAGAGCGTGAAGTAATGGTCGTACGAGCCCGGTGACTGACCGTTGAAGACGGTGCTCACCAAGCGGGACGCAAGATAGGCGGACAGCAGGCCGACGATGTACAGCGGAATGACGGCGATGAATCCGGCGATCATGCGCGTCGACACCAGGAACGGCACGGACGGAACGGCCATGACCTCGAGTGCGTCGATCTCCTCGGAGATGCGCATGGCGCCGAGCTGGGCGGTGAAGCCGCAGCCGACGGTCGCGGACAGCGCGAGGGACGCCACGATGGGCGCGATCTCACGGGTGTTCACGTACGCCGACAGGAAGCCCGTCAGCACCTGGCTGCCGAGCTGTTCGAGCGCCGCGAAGCCCTGCAGACCGACGACGACACCGGTGAACCCGGACATCATCAGGATGACGCCGATGGTGCCGCCGATGACGGCGAGAGCGCCGGAACCGAACGTCACCTCCGCGAGCAGGCGGAGGGTCTCCTTCTTGTAGTGCACGGCCGTCTTCGGGATCCACCCGATCGCGCGTCCGTAGAACGACATCTGTTCACCGGCACGGTCCAGCACACCGAGCGGAGCCGAGGCCGCGCTACGGAGCCGGAGCAGGGTGCGGTCTCCACGACCACGAGCGATGGTCATCGCTCACCCTCCCTTCGCAGGGACGACCTGCAGGTAGACCAACGTCATGATCAGGTTGGCGAAGAACAGGATCAGGAACGTGATGACGACGGTCTGGTTCACCGCTTCACCCACGCCCTTCGGACCGGGATTGGGATGCAGCCCCTTGTAGGACGCGATGACGCCGGCGATGAGACCGAACACCACGGCCTTGAGCTCACCGACCCACAGGTCGGGCAGCTGCGCCAACGTGGAGAACGACGCCAGGTACGCGCCGGGCGTTCCGTCCTGCAGGATCACGTTGAAGAAGTAACCACCGGCGATGCCGATGACGGACACCAGGCCGTTGAGCAGCAGCGCGACGAGAATCATCGCGAGCACGCGGGGAACGACCAGGCGCTGCACCGGATCGATTCCGAGCACCCGCATGGCGTCGATCTCCTCGCGGATGGTGCGTGAACCGAGGTCGGCCGTCACGGCCGATCCCGCCGCACCCGCGATGAGCAACGCCACCACGATGGGACTGCCCTGC
The DNA here is from genome assembly GCF_000686025.1 of Rhodococcus sp. UNC23MFCrub1.1. Classification (GTDB taxonomy): domain Bacteria; phylum Actinomycetota; class Actinomycetes; order Mycobacteriales; family Mycobacteriaceae; genus Rhodococcoides. Next base: position 84,858 of record NZ_JMLQ01000002.1, on the reverse strand, counting down.
TGAACCACCGCCAGCACGCTGGCGGCACCGGTGAAGGACTCGGCGCCGAGCTGCTTGATCAGCGACCCGGTCTGCAGGGAGACCACCGCGCCGAACGGAATGGCGACCAGCGCGGTCGGAAGAATGGTGACGCTGGCGATGAACCAGGCCTGTTCGATGAATTCGCGGAATTGGAAGGGGCGCCGGAAGGTGTTGCGCGCGACATCGACCAGAAGTTCGACGATGTTTCCTGCCTGGGCCAGCGCTGCAGTGCCCGACTTGAGAATCGGGTTCTTCGTTTTAGCCATTGTTTTCGGTCAGCCCCGCGAGCCACTGGAAGGAAAACCGTCGTTCCGGTCCTGGCCGGGCTCACTCCACCCCTGGTTGCTGTAGCCCTGATTCTGGTCGTACGTCTGACCCTGGTCGTAGCTCTGGCCCTGGTCGTAGCTCTGGTTGCCGTAGGCCGGCTGCTGGTCGTGGCCCGACTGCTGACCGTACGACTCCTGGTAGCCCTGCTGAGCACCCGCGTACGCCGGCTCCGCCTGACGGCCGTCCTGGCCGTCCGCCTCGTCGAGGCTCTGCTGGATGGCGTGCTGTGCGTGCTCGGGCAGCGTGTGCATGATGCTGCGCACCCGGTCGCGACGACGATCCACGGCCTGACGACGCGGCATGCCGGGCGTGGGATCCATCTGCGGCATGATGCCCTCCACGTCCTCGACACCGCCGAGGTTGTGGCCGGCATCGGAGAGGGCCTGCTCCTGGCGCATCTGCGCCTCGTCCTTCTCCTCGCTCATGCCGATCGGCCCGATCATCGTGCCGTTCAGGAACTGCTTCACGGCGGGCTCGTCGGAGGTGAGCAGCACCTCGCGCGGACCGAACATGACGAGGTTCTTGCGGAACAGCATGCCGATGTTGTCCGGCACCGTGCGCGCGAGATTGATGTTGTGCGTGACGATCAGCATCGTCGCGTCGATCTGGGCGTTGATGTTGAGCAGCAGCTGGCTGATGTAGGTGGTGCGCACCGGGTCGAGGCCCGAGTCGGGCTCGTCCACCAGGATGATCTCGGGGTCGAGGACGAGCGCACGCGCCAGACCGGCACGCTTGCGCATACCGCCCGAGATCTCGCCGGGGAGCTTGTTCTCGGCACCGGTCAGACCGACCAGCTCGAGCTTCTCCATGACGATGCTGCGGATCTCGTCCTCCTTCTTCTTCGTGTGCTCACGAAGCGGGAAGGCGGTGTTGTCGTACAGGTTCATGGAGCCGAAGAGGGCGCCGTCCTGGAAGAGCACGCCGAACAACTTGCGGATCTCGTAGAGCTCCTTGGACGAGCACTCCATGATGTCCGTGCCGTCGACGACGATCGAACCCTCCTCCGGTCGGAGAAGGCCGATGAGCGACTTGAGGAAGACGGACTTACCGGTACCGGACGGCCCCAGGAGAGCACTGACCTCACCCTTCGGGAGCGTCAACGTGACGTCCTGCCAGATCTTCTGCACACCGAACGACTTGGTCAATCCCTCGACCGAAACCTCGACACCCATGTGGATCCCTCCCACTGCTCGTCGCACACGACGCGAACGCGTCGACACCTGTGTGCGTCGCGTCACTCTAACCCAGCCGAGTGGTCGCAACGACCACGGACCTTACCGCCCAGTAACACGTCCCCCGACCTGGCCGCAGTCTCCGGATAGAAGTGTGACCCATGAACGCCCGATTCACGAGGGAACGGCGCCGACAAGGCCGAAATTGGTGGCGGCGGTGCACGCGCGGGCGGCCCGGGCTCACGCCGCGTGGCGCGGGACGGGCGCTCCCACCTGCAGCGTCGTACGGCGTCACCGGCTCGCTGACGCAACTCTGTGACGTCACACCGACTTCTCCCGCGCTCCCGCCGTTAGCGTCGACAGTGCCGTCGTGACACCTAGCGTTGCGCTCGCGCACGACACTCGCCGCGCTGCATCCGCGGGCGGGGTCCGGGGGGAATACGGGGGATCACGCCATGGGCAGCAGCTCGAAGGACGACACGGGCACGCCCGGGTCGAGGGGGCACTCGACGTTCGGTGTCCGCACCGAGATCGGTCGGCGTCGCCAACTCGCGGCCTTCGGCGTCATCTGCATCGCCGAACTCCTCATCGTCCTCGACATGACCATCATCAACGTGGCGCTGCCGTCCATCGGCATCGAGTTGGCGACGGGCATCTCGGGCCTGCAGTGGGTCGTCGACGCGTACACCCTCACCTTCTCCGGCCTGCTCCTGGCGTTCGGCAACCTCGGTGACCGGTACGGGCGCAAGCTGTTCCTCGTCGTCGGCCTCACGGGCCTGGGCACCGCGTCGGTGATCGGTGCGCTCGGCGACTCCCTCGCCCACGTCCTGACCTCACGCTCGGTCATGGGCGTCTTCGCCGCGATGGTCCTGCCCGCCACCCTGGCCGTCATCACCAACCTGTTCCCGAAGCCGCAGGAGCGGGCTCTCGCCATCGGCGTGTGGTCGTCCATCGCCGGCGTGGCCGTCGCGATCGGACCGGTGTCGGGCGGCTGGCTGCTCGAACACTTCTCCTGGCACTCGGTGTTCTGGATGAACGTCCCCGTCGCCCTCGTCGCCGTCGTGCTCGTGGTGCTGATCGTCCCCGAGTCGAAGGCCTCGGCGGTGGGCCCGCTCGACGTGCCCGGCGTGATCCTGTCGATCGCCGGCGTCACCCTGCTGGTGTTCGTGGTCATCGAGGCACCGAACTTCGGCTGGACGTCGTGGCGGACGATCGGCGGTCTCGTGCTCGCCGCGGTGTTCCTCGTGCTGTTCGTCCAGCGGGAGCGACGCATCTCGTCCCCCGTGCTCGACGTGTCGCTCTTCCGCATCCGTCCGTTCGCGTGGCCGGCCGTGTCGATCGCGGTGGGATTCTTCAGTCTCTTCGGCTTCCTGTTCCTCATCACCCAGTACTTCCAGGGAGTGCGCGAGTACTCACCTCTCGCATTCGGCATCGCGACACTGCCCTTCGCCGCCGCGCTGGCCGTCAGCTCCCCGGTGTCGACGATCGTCGCGCAGAAGATCGGCACGATGCCGGTTCTCGTGACCGGGCTCGTCCTCATCGGCGCGGGACTGCTCGTCGCGGGCCGCGTCGAGATCGACAGCTCCTACCTGACGCTCGTCCTGCCCGCGATGCTGTTGCTCGCGGTGGGCATCGCGATCATCCAGGGCCCCGCGACGGAATCCATCATGTCCTCGCTCCCCCTCGACGAGGCCGGAGCCGGTGCAGCGGTGAACGACACCACCCGCGAGATCGGCGGCACTCTCGGTGTCGCGGTGCTCGGGTCGATCGTCGCCTCCTACTACGTGTCGACGGTGCGGCCGCTCGTCGAACGGATCCCCACCGCCATCATGAGCGAGACCGAGAAGGGCTACGCGCAGTCCAGCGTGCTCAGTGTCATCGAGATCCAGAAGCGAGACCTGCCCGCGATGTTCGAACCGCAACGCGCACAGTTGATCCTGGAGATGAAGGAAGCCGCTCTGCGCGGATCGTCCATCGCCGCGTACGTGGCGGCCGGAGCCGTGTTCGTCTGTGCCGCACTGGTCTTCTTCTTCTTCCCCGCCTCGTACCGCACCACGGGCATGCTGGCACCGCAGACTTCGGACGAGCGCGCGGTGGACCGTCTCGCCGCAACGAAGGACGTCGGCTCCGCACCGGGCGGCGGCCCGGACTCGCCGTCATGACCGGCCGACACGCCGCGCCGCCGCCGCGGTCGTCGTCCCACCTCCTCTCGTCACCGCGGCGGATGATCGCCTTCCTCGTCATCTGTCTCGTCGAGCTGCTGGTCGTGCTCGACAACACCGTCGTCAACGTCGCTCTGCCCGACATCTCCACCGACCTCCGCGCCGGCTTCACGGGGCTGCAGTGGATCGTCGACGCGTACATCCTCACGTTCTGCGGTCTGCTGCTGGCGTTCGGCAACATCACCGACCGCATCGGGCGGCGCCGCATGCTGCTGATCGGCGTCGTGGGTCTCGCCGCGATGTCGGTGGTGGGAGCGGTGGCCGACGACCTGCCGCAACTGATCGCCTCGCGCGCACTGATGGGGGTCTTCGCCGCCGCCGCGCTGCCCGCGACCCTGGCGGTGATCATCGACCTGTTCCGCACTCCCGCGGACCGCGCCGTGGCCATCGGGGTGTGGGCCTCGATCGCCGGTGTCGCCATCGCGATCGGACCGGTCTCGGGCGGGTGGCTCATCGAACACTTCACCTGGCACTCCGTGTTCTGGCTGAACGTGCCGGTCGCCGTCGTCGCGGTGATCGGCATCGTCGCCGTGGTGCCCGAATCACGCGCTGCGGCCACCGGTCCGCTCGATCTGCCGGGTGTCGCCCTGTCCTTCTCGGGGGTCTCGCTCCTGGTGTACGCACTCATCGAAGCGCCGGGTCACGGTTGGGTGACCGTGCCCACGCTCGGCGGGATCGCGGTGTCCCTGGTTCTGTTATCCGCCTTCGTCGTACGCCAGTCGCGCGTGTCCAGCCCGATCCTCGACGTGCGCCTGTTCCGGTTGCGACCCTTCGCGATGCCGGCGCTCGCGATCTCGGTCGCCTACTTCTCGCTCTTCGGGTACGTCTTCCTCATCACCCAGTACTTCCAGGGCGTCCGCGGCTACTCGCCGCTCGAGTTCGGTGTCGCCACACTGCCGTTCGCGGTGGCCCTCGCGGTGAGCGCACCGACCGCGACCTCGCTGGCACAGCGGATCGGCACCATGCCGGTGATCGTCGCGGGCCTGCTGTTGGTGGGCATCGGCATGATCATGGCGGGTCAGGTCGGCATCGACAGCTCGTACGTCGGGCTGTTGCTGCCCACGATGATCGTGCTCGCAGTCGGCATCGCCGTGATCCAGGGTCCCGCGACCGAGTCCATCATGTCCTCCGTGCCCATCGACGAGGCCGGCGCCGGCTCGGCCGTGAACGACACGACGCGGGAACTCGGCGGCACTCTCGGTGTCGCGGTGCTCGGATCCGTGACCGCGTCGTACTACAACACCACCGTCGGCCCACTCGTCGCGACCATTCCGTCGGAGATCCTCTCGGACCGCGACCGGGAGTACGTGAACGGCAGCTTCCTCAGCGTGCAGCAGATCCAGCAGTACCCGCTCCCCGAGATGTTCTCCGCGGTGCGCGACAACCTCGTCCTGTCCATGAAGGAAGCCGCGATGGCCGGGTCCGAGGTGGCGTCCTACCTCGCCGCCGCGGCCGTCTTCGCCTGCGCCGTCGTCGTCGCGGTCTTGCTTCCCCGCCACCACCGCACCACAGGAGTCGTCATGACGGACCCACAGGACATCACCCGACAGTTCAACTCGGACGAACGGTGAGCGGCCTGACCGTCGCCGTCACCGGTGCGACGAGCGATTTCGGTGCTGTCATTCTCCCTGTGCTGCTGGATGATCCGGAGATCGACCGGGTCATCGGGCTGGGTCGCCGGGCACCGCGCGTGCGGCACCCGAAACTCCGCTCGATCGCGATGGACATCCGCTCCCCCGAACTCGAGACGGCCTTCGCAGGCTGTGACGTGGTGATCCACCTGGCTTTCGTCGTGGAGGAGCAGCGCGACAAGGCCGCGATCCACGAGACCAACCTGGAGGGCTCGCGCAACGCCGTCGAGTGCGCGCACCGGGCCGGTGTGCGGTCGATGGTCATCGCCTCGAGTGTCAGCGCGTACGGACGCGAGGACCTCCCGGTACCCGTCACCGAGGAGGAGTTCCCGACGTCGGATCCGTTGCGCTACTATTTCTTCGACAAGGCAGAGGTCGAACACTTCGTCGAGTGGTGGCTGCGCCGGCACGAGGGCGGCATGACCATCTCGATGCTGCGCCCCACCTACATCGTGGGCACCCACTTCTCGAACGACGGTATCGACACCCTCACGCAGTCCGTGGTGGCCTTCCCCGATCCGGCGCAGTCCCGCTACCAGTTCCTGCACGAGGACGACCTGGCCGACGCCTTCCACCGGGCCGTCCGGACACCCGTGAACGGCCCCTTCAACCTGGGTCCGCGCGACTGGCTCGGGGTGCGCGAACTCGGTGCGATGCAGGGCCAGTTGGTGCTGCCGATCCCGCTTCGAGTCCTGCGCACCGTGGTCGATCTCGCGTACGCGCTCCGCATCCTGCCGTTCTCCAGCCACTGGATCTCCTCGGGCGAGGCGGCCGTCGACTCGACGGCCTTCGAACGCGCCACCGGATGGACCCCGACGATGTCGTCCGCCGAGGCCGCGGCCGTCATGGTGTTGCTCAACGGGCGCCCCATCCTGTCGACCCGTCACGCGCCGGTCCGTCATCACGTGTGCGAGGCGGCCCTGGACGGCGCCACTCGCCGCGTGCGGACGTGGGGCGACGTGGACCCGGACATGAAGCCCTTCAGCGCCGAGCTCGATCGCGCGGTCACCTCGTGCGAGCACCGCCAGATCCGCACGTCGACGGGCTCGGTGCACGCCGAGATCCACGAGGGGACCGACACCTCGGCCCCGACGGTCGTTCTCGCGCTGCCCCGCGGCTCCCATGCGCGGTACGCCACCGGTCTGGCACGGACACTGGCCGATCACGGCCCGCGGGTGGTGCTGCTCGACGCCCCCGGCCACGGTCTCGGTACCGGCATCCGCGGGCGCGCCGGACGCCGGGCACGAGCCGAGGCGATCGACGCTGCGGCCGGTGAGTTCGCGGGGACCGACGTTCTTCTCGTGCGGGTTCCGCGCACCAGGACCCGACGGACGGCCGCGGCCCTCCGCCGGGGAGACGACACGTTGACGGCGGTGCCGGGCACGGACGGTCTGCTCGCCGCACGGAACGGACCGCGCCTGCCCCGACGTCTGCGAGGAGTCGAACATCAGGCAGCGCAGCCGGTCTCGGGTTCCTACCGGACCGTGTCGGTGCCGCGCGGAACCACCGTCACGTCCGGCCGTGGTCAGCGCCAGGTGCTGGAGGCGATCCTGCGCGCACTCCCGCGCCGCAGATGAGAGGGCTCAGGTCCGGAGGGCGAGCCACGACTGGGTGAACTCGCGCTCGGCAGAGAAACTCTTGTCGATCTCGCCGACCATGATCTTCTCGACCACCGGACCCATCACCGGGATCGACGCGTCGACCGTACCGACGAAGTGGAGCACGCACTGCTGCGCTCCGGTCGCGAGAAGTTCGAGTTCCCCGTCGATCACCACGGGCATCCGGGCGACCCGCAGGGTGTAGTGGCCCTGCGCGGACCCGTCCTCGCGCACCGACTGCCACGACTCGGTGCACCGTGCCGACATCGACGCTCCGGCGAAGCGCTGCAACGCCTTCGGTAGTGCCGCCGCCTCGAGGTCCTGGTCGACCACCGAGGTGGTCAGGCCCTCCTCGACGCGATGCTCCACCACTCGACTGCCGCCACCGATCTCGGCGATCCGGTCCTGCCAGTATCTCTCGTCGGTGAGGGTCGCGTGCAGCACCGCGGCGGCACAGTCGTACGTCGTGCGCTGGTCGACCTGTGTCACCACCGGGTCAGACCGATGCCGGCGCCGGCGCGGCGAGCGCTGCCCCCACCTCGGCCGACGCCACCTCGGACGTGGACGAGTTCTCGCCGAGGAACAGGCCCATCTGCTCCACCACGTAGTCGAGCTGGGTGGTGGTGTGATCGGGCTGGACGCACAGACGCAGGAGTGCACCGTCGCGGGCCACCGCCGGGAACATGGCGGCGGATGCGAAGATGCCCGCGTCCCACAGCTTCCGCCACGTGTTGACGGTGCGCAGGTCGTCACGGACGTTCACGGGGACGATGGGCGAGACCATGTCCGTACCGTCCGGGAGAGGGCTCGGCGCGTGCACGTCGACACCGGCCGCCACGAGCCCGTCGTGCAGGTACCGCGCGTTCGCGAGTGTGCGGGTGGCGCGCTCGGCGCCCTCCTCGGTCTGCATGAGCTGCACGGAGGCGAGCGCCGCGCCGAGGGCAGCAGGCACGCCCGCGGTGGTGAACAGGAACGTGCGCGCATGCACGCGCATGGCGTCCACGATGTCCTTCGAGCCGGCCACGAAACCACCCGAGGACCCGAGTCCCTTGGAGAGGCAGCCCATCCGGGCGTCGATGTCGTCCTCGATACCGAACAGCTCGGCGGCACCGGTGCGCTTCGCGCCCATGACCGCGACGCTGTGCGCCTCGTCGACGAACAGTGCCGCGTCGTACTTCTCGCAGACCGCGGCGATCTCGTCGAGCGGGGCCAGGTCGCCGTGCATCGAGTAGAGACCGTCCACGACCACCATGACGACGCCGGTGGAGCGGGAGAGCTTCTCCTCCAACAGGTCCACCCGGTTGTGACGGAAGGCGCGGATGGTGGCGCGTGAGAGGCGGCAGGCATCGTAGATGGACGCGTGCGCGGCCGAGTCGACGATGATGGTGTCACCCACACCGCACAGCGCGCTGATACCGCCCAGGTTCGCCTGGTAGCCGGTCGTGAAGACTAGCGCCTGCTCGGTCCCGTGCCAGTCGGCGAGCGCTTCCTCGAGTTCCGTGTGCAGCGAGATGGTGCCGTTGAGCAACCGGCTGCCCGTGACCGTTGCGCCGTATTTGTCCAGTGCCGCAGCGGCTCCCGCGCGCACCAGCGGGTGGTCGGCGAGGCCGAGGTAATTGTTGGAACCGAGCATGATGACGCTGCGGTCCTCCACGTCGACGACCGGCGCGTTGACCGATTTCATGACGCGGAAGAACGGGTTCTGGTCGTGCTTCGTCAGCACACGATGGGCCCAGATCCTCTTGTCGTGGCGGATTCGGTCGAGCATTCTCTGCGAGCTCATGTTCGCTCCAAGATTGGGGGATCGGTACGTGACGCGAGTGCGCTCGCCGGTCCGGGAGAGCCGTGCGACGGGAGACGTCTGTGATTCGAGCCTACGGTCAGCACAGGCGGCCCGAGGGTGCCGCGACCTGTGAGTAGTTGCCAACGAACACGACTGCACTTGTGTCATGCAACAGCAGTTGAGACGGGCGCCATCGAGGCCGTCGCCGACCCCGAATACTGCGGTATCGAGTGACGTGCTGGCACGTGTCCCACACCCGTCCCAGCCACGGTCACCCTTCTTCGACGAAAGGCCGGTACGTGTCCGTTCTCGCTGACAGAGCAGCTCTCGCGTCCGACGGGACCGCGCAGCCGTCGCGGCTCATGTCCACCGAACGCGCCACGCTCCGTCGCCTGCTGCCCGCCCTCGCCACCTACCTCGAGGCCACGCCGCTGTCCGTGCTCGAGGCGCCCGGCAGCGACGCCATCGCGACGTTCCGCGACGCGGGCGGGTGCGGACTCATCGCACCCACCTCGCTCGGCGGACTCGGCGCGACCGCCGTCGAGGCACTGCGCGTCCACCGGGCCATCGGCGCGGCCTCCCCGTCGCTCGCCGCCGCCGTCACGATGCACCACCTGTCGATCGCCACGATCATCGAGATCGCCATGGCGGGTCCCGAGGAGGAGCTGCCGCTCGTCGCCGGCCTCATCGAACAGAAGTCGATCATCGCGTCCGGCTTCGCGGAGGGCGTGGGCAGCACGCTGGTGCCGTCCGTGGACGCCTACTACGACGACGGCGACTACGTCGTCAACGGCAGCAAGAAGCCGTGCAGTCTGTCGGCCTCGATGGACTTCCTCGCCGCCAGCGTCGCGACACGCGAGAAGAAGGGCGGCAAGACACGCAAGGCGGTCGCCCTCATCCCCGCGTCGATGCCCGGTGTCTCGGTGCGTCCGTTCTGGACGACGCCCGTTCTCGCGGGTGCGGAGAGCGAGGAGGTCGTCCTCGAGGACGTGCGCGTGCCGGTGTCGCTGACCATGGTCGGCGCGCTGGACGATCCGGAGGGCATGCACGAGCTCACCGGGTTCCTGTGGTTCGGCATCCTCGCCTCCGCCGGGTACATCGGCGCGGCCACCGCGCTCGTGGAGCGTCTCGTGGGACACCCGAAGGTCAGCGACAGCGTCTACACCTCGGCGGCCGCCGAACTCGAAGCGGCGATCGCGGGCCTCGAGGCCGTCGCCGCGGCGATGGACTCGGGTGAGCGCGGCGCCGACATCTCGGCTCGACTGTTGTTCTGCCGCATTGCGCTTCGAGGCGCACTACGGCGCGCGGTCGATGCCGCCGTGACAGCACTGGGCGGCATCGCGTTCATCACCGACCCGGACATCGCGTACCTGCAGTCCGTCGTGTCGGCGTTCGCGTTCCACCCGCCGTCGATCCGCGAGACCGAGTCGTCCCTCGCGGCCTATCACCGCGGCGAGAACTTCTCCCTCGCCTGAGGTGTCGCATCACCCCACGCGGGTGCCGAAGACGACGAGGTTGTTCTCGTAGGACCCGGCGTCGTCGTCGAACACTCCGGCACACGTGATCAGTCGGATCTCGTCGCGCGGGACGGCGCCGAACACGCGCGCCGTCGGGAACTCGGATTTCGCGTAGTCGCCGATGTCCGTCACCCGGTACCTGGCCTCGATGCCCTCTGTCGTGGTGACCGTGACGTCGTCTCCCACCACGAGGTCGCGGAGTCGGAAGAACACGGAGGGACCCGTGGTCGAGTCGACGTGACCGGCCAGCACCGTGGGTCCGACCTGATCGGCCGCACCGGGACGCCCGGGCCGCCCGCCGCCGGTGAACCAGCCGACGTCGTCGTGGTCCTCGGGAACCGCCATGGTGTTGTCCGGGTTCAGACCCAGCTCGATCAACGGTTCGTCCAGACCCATCTCGGGGGCCGACACCCGCGCCGGGACGAGAGGTCCCGTCTCGGACACGGTCGCGGCAGCGGGAGACGTGACGGACACCGCTGTCTCGGTGGGCGGTACGGCCGGTGGTCGCGCGCAGGCGACCACCAGCCCCACCAGGAGGAACGCACTCGCGCGCGTCGACCATCTCATCCGCGTCGGTCGATCAGGAGTTCCGCCGACGGGCGACGCCCAGCCCGACGAGGGCCGCCACGCCCAGAACGGCGGCACCGGCACCCGCGACGGTCGCGGTCGAACTGTCGGTGACGGATCCACCGGCGCCCGTCTCCACACCGCCGACGGGAATCGGGGTCAGCTGTCCGCGCACCGCGCCGGCGGCGAAGGCGGTGGTGTGACTGTCCGCGGCGAACCCGGCGGCGTTCGCCTCGATGGCCGCGAGGTCGAAGTTCGTTCCGGTGTCGGCACCGTTCGCCATCACGCCGGTCGTGAACGGCCCCTGCAGGCAGCCGCTGCTGGTGCGAGGTCCGTCGCCGACCGGGGACGGGTTCGGGAACGCGATGCGCGGCGGGCCCGCGGCACCCACTGCTGCCTGATGAATGTGCGTCGCCGTCTTCGCCGGCGACATGTAGTCGCCGGTGACGCCCTCGAGGGTGATGTCGTAGCAGATGATGTTCTCGTCCGAGTTGATGCGGAACGTGAACGTTCCGGTCGCGCCGGGCTCACCCGGCGTCGCGACGCCGTCCGCGTTCAGGACCTGGTCCGGAGTCGCCATGGCCGTGAAGGCACTGGTGAACGACGACGGTTCGCCGACCGGCGTCTCTGCTGCCGCGGGAGCAGCGGTGAGCGCGAGGAACGCCGCGGCGCCTCCCGCAACGATGATCGTTCCTCGTGCAGTGCGTGTCGTCATGGTGGTCGTACCTTCCGATCGGGATGCGCGGACGTCCTTCGAGAGGGGATACGTCCGGAATGACCGAAACGTTCACCGGTCGAACGTCGTCGCACTTCTCGACGTACACCCACCATGGAGGTCGGAGCGGCGTCGACGGTGAGTAGGGTTCGTCCTGCACGGGCACCGGCGGGGAACACCCCTCCCCCGACATCGAGGGGGCAGACGCTGGCGATCTTCCGGTCGCGCGAGAGCGGGACGTTCGATCTCACGGCCGCCTACGACGCCCACGCGTCGTCGCTGCTGGGTTTCGCCGTGAACGTGTTGCACGATCGTGTCGCCGCCGAGGACTGCGTGCAGGAGACCTTCGTACGTGCGTGGCGAGCGCGGGACAGGTTCGACGAGTCCCGGGGTGGAACTCGGACCTGGCTCTTCGCCATCGCACGCAACGTCGTCGCGGATGCTCAGCGGTCGCGAGGCCGTACTCCGCTGGTCGCGTCCTCCCCCGTCGCGGAAGGCGACGCCGTGGAACCCGATCGAAGCGATCACGTCCTGACCCGGATGCGGGTGGTGGAGGGTCTGGCCACCCTGTCCCCCGAACATCGACAGGTGGTGGTGGCCATACACCTGACCGGCCTGTCCTACGCGGAGCTGTCGGCCGGCACCGGCGTCGCGATCGGCACCCTGCGCACCCGCGCGTACTACGCACTGCGTGCCCTGCGCGCTCACTTCGACGGTCAGGAGACCTGATGACTCCGGGACATCCGCGACGAGAGGAGTTGATCGCGGCTGCGGTGGCCGGCGACCTGACCGACGCCGAGCGGCGCGAGCTTCGCATTCTGGAGGCCGAGGACACCTCCGTCGCCGACGAGATCCGTGAGATGCGCGAGACGGTCGCGTCGCTGGGGTCGGCAGCGGGACTGACCTGGGTCGATGCGGAACCCGGTGACCTGCTTCGACGACGCATCGTCAGACCGTCTGCGCCCGGTCGCCTCGTCCCGGCCGCTGCAGCTGTCGCCGGAATCGCGGTGGGCGTCGCGGCGGTGCTCGGTGTGCAGACGGTCGGCACCGGGGGTGGCGAGACGCCCGCCGACAGCACGATCGCGGCCCCCGAGGTCGAGGGACCACCGGGCGAGCTGGGCGCGTTCGAGGCGATCGACTTCACCGCGTCGAGTCCCGGCGTCACTGTCGACGGCGGCCTGGTTGCTCACACGTGGGGCACCGAGACGGTCCTGGACATGCAGGGTGTCCCGGTCGACGAAGCGTTCGAGGTGGTTCTGGTGGACCGCACCGGCGCGGATCGTTCCTCGGGCAGCTTCCTCGGCAGCTCCGTGACCATCGACTGCCGCATGAACGCCGCGGTGCTTCGTCCCGACGTCGCGGAGATCGAGATCCGGGCCGCGAGCGGAGGCCTTCTCGCCCGCGCCGCACTGCCCACCGTGGGCTGACTCCGCGCGCCGTCGCCAGACACGAGAAAAGCGGCCGCACCCCGAGGGGTACGGCCGCTTCTGCGCTGTGGGGCTAGATCACTTGATGGAGATCTTCGCGCCGGCAGCTTCGAGCTTCTCCTTGGCGGCGTCGGCCGAAGCCTTGTCCACCTTCTCCAGGATGGCCTTCGGAGCGCTCTCGACGAGGTCCTTGGCTTCCTTCAGGCCCAGGCCGGAGACGACCTCACGGACGACCTTGATGACCTGGATCTTCTTGTCGCCGGCGCCCTCGAGGACGACGTCGAACTCGTCCTGCTCCTCAGCGGCCTCGGCGGGAGCAGCTGCTCCGCCTGCGGCAGCAACGGCGACGGGGGCAGCTGCGGTGACCTCGAAGGTCTCCTCGAATGCCTTCACGAACTCGGAGAGCTCGAGGAGGGTGAGCTCCTTGAACTGGTCGAGCAATTCTTCGGTGCTGAGCTTCGCCATGGTGGCGGTCCTCTCTGTAAGTCCTTGTCGCCGATCCGGGGACAGGAGATTGCGTGCAGGCCGGAGGCCGGCCGCACGGGGTGGTGTGCAGTCCTTGCGGATCAGCTAGTCGGCAGCTGCGGCTTCCGGCGCCGAGGCGCCCTCTTCTGCAGCCTTCTTCTCCTGCAGCGCAGCCGCGAGACGCGCGACCTGCGAAGCGGGAGCGTTGAACAGGCCTGCGGCCTTTGCCAGGTTGCCCTTCATCGCGCCGGCGAGCTTGGCCAGCAGGACCTCGCGGGATTCGAGATCCGCGATCCTGTTGACCTCGTCCACGGACAGCGCGCGGCCGTCCATGTAGCCGCCCTTGATGACGAGCGCCTTGTTGTCCTTGGCGAACTGCTTGATCGCCTTGGCAGCGTCGACCGGCTCACCATCGATGAATGCGATGGCGGTCGGACCGACGAACAAGTCGTCGAGGCCTTCGATGCCCGCATCAGCTGCGGCACGCTTGACCAGGGTGTTCTTGGCGACGGAGTACGTAGCTCCGGTACCGAGGGCCCGACGGAGCTCCGTCAGACGGGTGACCGACAAGCCACGGTATTCCGTGACGACGGCCGCCGTGGCGCCCTTGAACTGCTCGGAGATCTCCGCGACCGCGGATACCTTCTCAGCCTTTGCCATACTTCGCCTCCTCTCGTTGCGTCGAGTCGGCCCGGCCCGAACAAGCAGAAACGCCCCGGTGCAGGGCACACGGGGCGTCGGAATGCGGGCGGCGCGACTCGGAGAGAGTCAGCAACACGTATCCCTGGTCCTCGTCCTCCTGCGTGGGTCGCCGGCTCGGCCGGACCTTCAATCGCCATCTCCGACGAGGCGAACCTCTTCGAAGACCACGATGACCAACGGTCTTGGGTGGAACAGATCAGGTGAACATCGCACGATCGCAGATCACGACCGCACGGTGTCCGGAGAGAAGAGTACCCCGGGGCCGCCGGAGACACCAAAAGGGCTACGCCCCTGTGCGCCTTGTGCGCATCCCCGGGTACGCAAAGGGCGCACGGGGGCGGAGCCCGCTCGGTTTGAGAGGTGCTCTCCCGAGGGAACACGGTGCTCATGGCCAATTATCGCGTACTCGACCCCACCGGATCCGTCGTCGCCACCAAGGAGATCCCCAACTCCACCGACGCCCACACCTGGTTCAAGGAGAGCAAGTCCGACGACGCCGAACTCGGCTGGCGCCTCGAAGTGGAGCACGACGGCGAGTGGGCCTTCTTCAGCGACAGCGAGGGAACCCCCGAGGGCGGCAAGTAGCAGCGCACTCACCTGGTGACATCGAACGACGACGTGCCCTCGTCGTTGTCGAAGGGCCGGGAATGGCGTGTTGTGTACCGCGTGTCACAGCAATGAGGTTGACTCGACGTTCATGACGACGACATCGGCCCATGCACTGGTGCAACCCGAGCACGTCGTCTCGCCCTTCCACCGTGATCCCACCGGCGGCGCCGACGGCCGAGCATGGGCAGAACTCGTGGAGTCCGCTCCCGAGTTCCCCCGTGTGCACATCGACCGCGGCGCCGCCGTCACGATGACGGACGGAGCCGTTCTCCGCGCCATCGTCGTGTCCCCTGCTGACGCGAGTGGACGATCCGTCTCCTCTCGCTTCCCCGTCGTCCTGAACATCACCCCGTACAACTCGGTCCTGCTCGACTCGATCGACGCACTCCTCGCAGCACCCGTGCTCGGGCCGGCGCTGCGTCGCGTGTCCCGCTCCGTCGACCTCTCGGGAACCCCGTTCGACGGCATCTCCGAGATCACCCGCGTCGTCGCGGGCGGTGCGGCGGATCTGCTCACCGTGAACCGCCATCTCGTCCGTAGCGGCTACGTGCAGGTCATCATCGACGCGCGCGGCACCGGTTCCTCGTCCGGCGTGTGGGACACCCTCGGCCCGCGTGAACAACTCGACACCCTGGAGATCCTCGAGTGGATCCGGGCGTCGCCGTGGTGCGACGGGCGCGTCGGCATGGCCGGCATCTCCTACTCCGCCATCAATTCCCTGCAGGCCGCCGCCGCGGGCAGCGCGGGACCGGACGCCGTGTTCGCCGTCGAGGGATCCGAGGACATCGTCCGCGAGATCTTCGCCACCGGCGGCGCACCGTCGCTCTTCATCCCCCTGTGGCTCACCGCCGTGAACACCCTCAAATGGGTTCCGGCAGTGCAGATCCTGCGACGCGGCGGAGTCGGCTGGCTCGCGGATCGCGTACGGTCCCCCGCCACGAACATCAGCAATCTGGTGAACGGGTTCCTCACCGGTTCGGACCCGCGCATCTACGACGACCCGTCCTTCGACACCATCGATCCCACCATCGAGGACATCGCGGTCCCCACGTTCCTCTACGGCTGCTGGCACGACATCTTCGGCGGCGCGGCACCCGACATGTACAACCGACTCACCGTCGAACGCGGGCGCAAGCAACTTCTGGTGGGCGACGGGTACCACGGCAACCCCGGGATCGGCTTCGGTGAACCCGGGTTCCCGCCGCGACTCGACGTGCTCGAACGCGCCTGGTTCGACAAGTGGCTGCGCGGCATCGACAACGGTATCGACCGCTACGGACCGGTCACGCTGCGTCAGCAGGGCGGCGGGTGGGAAGCGCACGGCCGGTTCCCCGCGCCCGCCGCCGTGGCTCGGCGCCTCTACCTGAGCGCCGACTCGTCCGGTACCGCGTCGCACAGCCGGCACGACGGGTCCCTGCACTTCGAGGCGCCGACCGACACGGCCCGTCTGACGGTGAAGCCCGGGTTCCGCACCGTCGTCTCCCGCGACACCACGCAGGTGCTGGCCGGTGTTCCGGCCGTTCTCGGCGGCGGCTTCACCTACGACAACCGCTTCGCGGAGGGTGACGCGCTCACGTTCACCACGCCTCCCGTCATGACCACCGTCGTCTACTCGGGCCCCGCCAACGTCCACGTCCGCACCGTCGCGCGCGCCCGCGAGTCGATGTGGGCCGTGATGCTGTGCGACGTCGCCCCCGACGGCACTCCCACCGTGCTCACCAACGGTGCGCTGCTGGCGTCGCGCCGCGCGATCGACGACGAGGAGAGCATCCGCACCGAGTCGGGTGACTACCTGGTGGCCCACCACCCGCTCACGCGCGAGTCACTGCTCCCCGTGGTCCCCGGCGAACCGATCGTCCTCGACATCGAACTACTCTCGACCGAGGCGGTCCTGCACCCCGGACACCGCCTGCGACTCGACATCTTCGCGGCCGACGCGCCTCGATTCGTGCCGATCCTGCCCGATCGCCTCCGCACCCGATGGCGAGCGCAGGACGTCGACCTCGACCCGACGAACCCCAGTTTCATCACGTTGCCGCTGCTCGGTGAGCCCGGCTGGTAAGGAGATCCACGTATGACAGGCACACCCGAGACCGGCCGTTCCGAGACCGAGGTCGAGGTCGAGGTCCGTACCGGCACCGCCTCGGTCGGCGCGGTCGAGATCGCCTACGAGGACATGGGCGACATCGAGAACCCGCCGATCCTGCTCGTCATGGGACTGGGCTGCCAGCTGCTCACGTGGTCGATGCCGTTCTGCCGCAAGCTGATCAACGCCGGCTATCGCGTGATCCGCTTCGACAACCGAGACATCGGACTCTCGGGCAAGCTCGACGGGCAGCGCGTCACGGGGAACATCCTGCTGCGACTGGTCCGCCACGAACTCGGGCAGTCGAGCTCGGTTCCGTACACGGTGGTGGACATGGCCGAGGACACCGTCGGCCTGCTCGACCACCTGGGCATCGAGTCGGCCCACATCGTCGGCGCCTCGATGGGCGGCATGATCACGCAGGTGGTCGCGGGGTCGCACCCGGAGCGCATCCGCTCGGTCTCCATCCTCTTCTCCAGCACCAACGAGGCGTTCCTGCCGCCGCCGGACGTCCGCGCGCTCGCGCCGCTGCTCAAGCCGCCGCCCAAGAACGCGACGCGCGAGCAGATCATCGAACACCAGGCGACGACGTTCCAGACGATCGGCAGCAAGCAGTTCCCCACCACGCGGGACGAACGTGTCGCCGACGCGACCGAGGCGTACGACCGCGGCTACTACCCGGCCGGCATCGTCCGTCAGCTCGCGGCGATCACCGGAACCGGGAGCCTCGCGAAGTACACGAAGCGGATCACGGCGCCGACGGTCGTCATCCACGGCACGGCGGATCCCCTCGTGCGTCCCGCCGGCGGGAAGGCCATCGCGCGCCACGTGGTCGGATCCGAGCTGGTGCTCGTCGACGGCATGGCGCACGACATCCCGAACGCCCTGGTGGACCGCGTGGTCGACACGATTCTCACGAACGTCGCCAAGGCCTGAGAACGCGACGAAGGCCGGCACCCCCACGGGGTGCCGGCCTTCTTCGGTGCTGCGAGTGACTCAGGCGGTCGCGTCGTCCTCGAGGAGGTTCCGAGTACGGTTCGGGTCCACCGGGATGCCCGGTCCGGTGGTGGTCGAGACCGTGATCTTCTTGACGTAACGGCCCTTGGCCGACGACGGCTTCGCACGCAGGATCTCGTCCAGGGCTGCGCCGTAGTTCTCCACCAGCTTGGCGTCGTCGAACGACGCCTTGCCGATGACGAAGTGCAGGTTGGCCTGCTTGTCGACGCGGAAGTTGATCTTGCCGCCCTTGATGTCGCCGACGGCCTTGGTCACGTCGTTGGTGACCGTGCCCGTCTTCGGGTTCGGCATCAGGCCACGCGGTCCGAGAACGCGGGCGATGCGGCCGACCTTGGCCATCTGGTCAGGGGTGGCGATCGCTGCGTCGAACTCCAGCCATCCGCCCTGGATCCGCTCGATCAGGTCCTCTGCGCCGACCTCGTCCGCACCGGCGGCGACGGCCTCGTCGGCCTTCGCGCCTGCGGCGAAGACGATGACGCGGGCGGTCTTACCGGTGCCGTGGGGCAGGTTGACGGTGCCGCGCACCATCTGGTCCGCCTTGCGGGGATCGACGCCGAGGCGCATCGCGACCTCGACGGTCGGATCGAACTTGCTCGACGCGGTGTCCTTGGCCAGCTTCGCCGCCGAGAGCGGCGAGTAGAGCTGGTCCTGATCGATCTTCGCTGCTGCGGCCTCGTAGGCCTTGCTGCGCTTTGCCATGATGATGTCCGTTCGTTGTTCGGAGCGTGGTTGACGAGCCTGGCCGGCTCTCCCACGTGATGCTGTGGAGCTGGTGAGCCTGTGGCTCAGCCTTCGACCGTGATACCCATCGAGCGAGCAGTGCCGGCGATGATCTTCGCGGCCTGGTCGATGTCGTTGGCGTTCAGATCCTCGGCCTTGGTCTTGGCGATCTCGCGCACCTGGTCCATGGTCACCGTGGCGACCTTGGTCTTGTGCGGCTCGCCCGAACCCTTGGCGACGCCGGCTGCCTTGAGCAGCAGCTTGGCGGCAGGCGGGGTCTTCAGCTTGAAGTCGAAGGTCCGGTCCTCGTAGACCGAGATCTCCACCGGCACGACGTTGCCACGCTGCGACTCGGTCGCGGCGTTGTACGCCTTGCAGAACTCCATGATGTTGACGCCGTGCTGACCGAGGGCGGGGCCCACGGGCGGTGCCGGGTTGGCCTGACCGGCCTGGATCTGAAGCTTGATGATCCCGGCTAGCTTCTTCTTCTTGGGGGGCATCTGTGATTCCTAGGTTGTTGCGTGGTTCTCGGATGTCTTGCGGTACTGCCTGCAAGTTGTGGGGGGTTCTGAGCGCCCTAGATCTTCGCGACCTGGGTGAAGCCCAGCTCGACCGGAGTCTCGCGGCCGAAGATGGACACCAGCACCTTGAGCTTCTGCTGCTCGGCGTTGACCTCGCTGATGCTGGCGGGAAGCGTGGCGAAGGGGCCGTCCATGACGGTGACGGACTCGCCGACCTCGAAATCGACCTCGATGGTCGGCTTCGACGACGTCTCGCCCGCACCCTCGGCACCGGTGATGGCGCCCGCGGTGGCCTTCTTCTTGTCCTCCTGCGGCATGAGGAACTTGACGACCTCGTTGATGGTCAACGGGGACGGGCGCGACGTGGCGCCGACGAAGCCGGTGACACCGGGAGTGTTGCGGACAGCACCCCAGGACTCGTCGTTCAGTTCCATGCGCACCAGGATGTAGCCCGGCAGCACCTTGCGGTTGACCTGCTTGCGCTGGCCGTTCTTGATCTCGGTGACCTCCTCGGTGGGAACTTCCACCTGGAAGATGTAGTCACCGACGTCGAGGTTCTGGACGCGGGTCTCGAGGTTGGTCTTCACCTTGTTCTCGTATCCGGCGTACGAGTGGATGACGTACCAGTCGCCGGGGGCGCGCCGCAGCGCAGCCTTCATCTCGGCGACGGGGTCGACCGGCTCCGCGTCGATGGGAGCGTCGTCGGCGACGACGGCGTCCGCATCGGCGTCGACGGTCTCCGACTCGTCGGTGTCACCGGTGGCGGCAGCGACGTCGGCCGCGATGGCCTCGTCGGTCTCGCGGTCCTGTGCGGCCTGCTCCGCTTCGAGGCCCTGCTTGGTCGCCTCGACCTGAGCGTCGTAGGCGGCCACTTCGGTGGCGTCGTTATGGGGCGTGCTCACGAAAGGCACTCGCTTCCTGTAATCGTTCCGGTCGTACTCGGGGTGGTCGTGCGGACCTGTGTGTCCGGCGTCAGCCGAACAGCCACTGCACTCCCCTGATGAACGCCAGGTCCAGCCCACTGATGTAGGCCACCATGAACGTCACGAACACCAACACCACAGCGGTGTAGGTGACCATCTGCTTGCGGTTGGGCCAGATGACCTTGCGCAGCTCGGCGACGACCTCGCGCAGAAACTTGCGGAGCCGCTTGAAGATGTTCATCTTCGGCGTCGCTTCGGCGCGGGTGCGGCCCTCGACACGAGAGGCGGTGGCGACGGACTTGCCGGCGGTGGTCTTGGCACCATCCTTGATCAGCGACGGAGCATCGTCCGCGGACCGGGTCCGGCGGGCTGCGCGCTTGCCGGAGGGCCGGCTCGACCCGGCGGCATCGTGGGCGGCAGCAGCATCGTCGGCGACGACAGCATCGTCCGCACCGAGATCCTCGGAACCGTCGGAGCTGCTGTCGCGCGCGCCGCGCTGATCGCTCACGTCGTTCCTCTCGGTCGTCGGCAGGGTGTCTGCACTCGAATGCTCTGCATGACCACTGTCCGAAGCACCGCTTGCGAACGTGGCAGGGGCGACAGGACTTGAACCTGCAACCTACGGTTTTGGAGACCGTTGCTCTACCAATTGAGCTACGCCCCTTCGGCCGGATCGAAATCCGGTCGTACCGGCGACGGACAGCGCACAGCGCTGTACGACCCCGGAGATCTCAGTGTACTGCACTCACGGACGCCCCCGAAATCGCTGACTCGAGTCGGCGATCGGAGAGCCGGATCACGCGAGCTGGACGGTCGCGACGGCGCGACCGAAGATCTTCTTGCCCTCGTATTTCGCGGTGATGGCGACGACGGCCTTGCGGGTGTCCGCGTCGACCGACTTGATGCGACCCGTGAAGTCGACCTTGGCCGGCTCGGTCTCCTTGACCAGCACGGGGCTGGTGAAGCGCACGTTGTACTCGGTGATGGCGCCCGGATCACCCGACCAGTCGGTGACGAAACCGGCGCCGAGTCCCATGGTGAGCATGCCGTGGGCGACGACGTCCGAGAGTCCGGCGAGCGTGCGCGCGACCGGATCACTCCAGTGGATCGGGTTCGGGTCGCCGGAGACGCCCGAGTAGTTCACGAGGTCACCGCGGGTGAGCTCGTAGGTGCGCTCGGGAAGGTCGTCGCCGACGGTGACCTGGTCGAACTGCTTACGAGTCATGTTTCATGACACCTTTCGCCATCTCCAGCGCGTCCTGATCGGAACCGCCGCCGGTCTTCGCCACGAGTGTCGTCCAGGACGTCATGACGTCCTCGCCGGCCTCGTCCGTGACCATGTTCTTCGTGATGATGATGTCGCTTCCACCCATCTGGCGGAAGGACTCCAGGCTCACGTCGACGGTCAGGCGGTCCCCCGCCACGATCGGACGGTGGAACTCGAGACGCTGATCCGCCTGCATGATCTGCGACAGGTCGTACCCGGTGATGACCTCGTCGAACATGGCCTTCTGCGCGATGATGCCGACGACCGAGATGAAGGTGGCCGGTGCGACGAGATGCTCGTACCCGAGCTCGGCCGCGGCGTCCTCCGAGGAGTGCGCGGGATGATCGTTCTGCACGGCCCGTGAGTACTCGCGCACCTTCTCGCGCCCGATCTCGTAGAAGTCGGGCATGCGGTAGTGGTGCCCGACCATGCTGGCGGTGTGCACCGCCGGGTCGACGGCAGGCGTGTCGCCCCGGTCGGTTGCGGTTGCGGTGACTGTCACGTCGTCGACTCCCCCGAGAATGATGTGGAACTCACCACGGGACACCCGAGCGTGGGACGAGAGACAGTCCGGACGGCTCTGTCGGGCGAGTTCGAGACGGACGGCGCCGAGCCGACTGGGTCACCGGCACCTGGACACACGTCAGCGCTGCCACGGCGACTGTGCCGGGGCAGCGCTGCTGTGCGAATGATCAGCGAGATTCGCGGTGCGCGCGATGAGTTCCGCAGTTCGGGCAGAACTTCTTGATCTCGAGGCGATCGGGATCGTTGCGGCGATTCTTCTTGGTGATGTAGTTACGGTGCTTGCACACCTCGCACGCCAAGGTGATCTTGGGCCGAACGTCAGTGGAGGAGGCCACGTCGATGCCTGCTTTCGGGTAGAGCGCGATACGGGTGCTGCGTCGGTCATGAATACCGGACCCCACTGCGCGCAGCAGCGGCGGAGTCCTCTGTCGAGTAGCGATGGCCGGACTTGAACCGGCGACACAACGATTATGAGTCGTTTGCTCTACCGACTGAGCTACACCGCCTCGGTGCCGGACGCCGGCCGGCGCTCGGTCCCGCGAGCCCCCTAACGGAATCGAACCGTTGACCTTTTCCTTACCATGGAAACGCTCTACCGACTGAGCTAAGGGGGCAGGATCGGCGCACACGAGGTGCACGTCGAAGCCTTCGAAGACATTACACAGGGGTCAGACCGCTCGCCAAATTGCCTGGTGAACGAGTTGCACGCGGCGTTTCGCATGCCGCCTGCCCCCACCCCGACGACGAGACCCCGGCGAGGATTCTCGCCGGGGTCTCGTCGGGTGTGGCAGATGTAGGATTCGAACCTACGTAGGCATAAGCCGACGGATTTACAGTCCGCTCCCATTGGCCGCTCGGGCAATCTGCCGGGATGCTCCATGGCGCCGGACACTCGTCGAGTGACCGCTCCAGGTGCGATACGCAGAATACAACGACCGCACCCCTCGATGGCAAACCGGCTGGACACGCTACCGTCGGCACCGTACCGATCACGCACGAAGGAGTGTTGTCAGTGGCTGATTCGTCGTTCGACGTCGTGAGCAAGGTGGACCGCCAGGAGGTCGACAACGCTCTGAACCAGGCCGGCAAGGAGCTGTCGACCCGCTTCGACTTCCGCGGCACCGGCGCGAGCATCGAGTGGTCCGGAGACGAGGCCATCGTCATCACCGCCGAGGCCGAGGAACGCGCGAAGGCCGCCCTGGACGTCTTCAAGGAGAAGCTCATCCGACGCGACATCTCGCTCAAGGCCTTCGACGACGGCGATCCCGTGCAGTCGGGCAAGACCTACAAGATCACCGGCACGCTGGTGCAGGGCATCACCACCGAGAACGCCAAGAAGATCTCGAAGAAGATCCGCGACGAGGGCCCCAAGGGCGTCAAGGCGCAGATCCAGGGCGAGGAACTGCGGGTGAGCAGCAAGAAGCGTGACGACCTCCAGGCCGTTCAGCAGCTGCTCAAGGGCGAGGACTTCGGCATCGCCCTGCAGTTCGTCAACTACCGCTGACTCAGCGGTAGGGCCCCGCCATGCGCTCGAGGCGGGCGATGCGCTCCTCCATCGGCGGGTGCGTGGAGAACAGCTTGCTCGCGCGGTCACCCGCCCGGAACGGGTTGGCGATCATCAGGTGCGACTGGGCCGTGAGGCGCGGCTCGGGGGGCAGCGGGGCGGCCTGGGTGCCGCTCTGCAGCTTGCGGAGCGCGGAGGCCAGCGCCAGGGGGTCGCCGGTGAGCTCGGCACCCGACTGGTCCGCCTGGTACTCCCGCGAGCGCGACACGGCCAGCTTCACCAGTGACGCCGCGATCGGTCCGAGCATCGACACCAGCAGCAGGGCCAGCGGGTTGGCGCCCTGCCCGTTCCCGCGCCCGCCGAAGACGTTCGCGAAGAACGCGAAGTTCGCGAGTCCGGACACCACGGCCGCCATGGCGCCCGCCACGGACGAGATGAGGATGTCGCGGTTGTAGACGTGCGAGAGCTCGTGGCCGAGGACCGCGCGCAGCTCACGCTCGTTCAGCAGCGCCAGGATGCCGCTGGTGCAACACACCGCGGCGTTGCGCGGGTTGCGTCCCGTGGCGAACGCGTTGGGGGCGTTGGTGGGGCTGATGTAGAGCCGCGGCATGGGCTGATGCGCCGCGGTGGCCAGCTCGCGGACGATCGCGAAGATGCGCGGGTACTCGACCTCGGTGATCGGCTGGGCGTGCATCGACTTCAGCGCCAGCTTGTCGCTGTTGAAGTAGGCGTACCCGTTCATGCCGACGGCCAGGACGACCGCGACCACCAGGATGGTCGAGTTCTGGAACAGAGCGCCGATGAAGACGATGAGAGCCGACATCCCGACCATCAGGCCGAACGTCTTCATGCCGTTCGCGAACTTCATCGTGTGTCGCCGATCCTCTCGCCGCAGTGCTTCCTGCACGACCAACGACCGAGGTGACGCGGGTAGTTCCCGTCAGCTGATGCGGGCGACGGTGTACTCGACCAGCTTGCGCAGCGCGTCGTTGGCCGGGCCCTGCGGCAGAGCGTCCAGCTCGGTGCGCGCCCGCTGGGCGTAGGTGTCGAGCGTCTCGCGTGCCTTGGCCATGCCCGGCGAACGACCCAGCAGAGTCAACGCCTCGGCCACGTCCGCGTCGTCGGTGATGGGACCGCGCAGCAGGTGGCGGAGCCGGTCGCCGTCCGCACCCTCGTCGCGCAGCGCGAACAGCACGGGCAGCGTGTGGACGCCCTCGCGCAGGTCGGTGCCCGGCGTCTTGCCGGAGTCCGACGCGGCGGACGAGATGTCGATGATGTCGTCGGAGATCTGGAACGCGGTGCCCACCGCGTCGCCGAGACGCTCGAGGCGCTCGATGTGCTCGTCGTCGCCCCCGGAGAACGTGCCGCCGAAGCGACCGCTCGTCGCGATCAGCGAACCCGTCTTCTCCCACACCGTGGTGAGGTAGTGATCGACCGGATCCTGATCGGGCTTGCTGCCGATCGTCTCGCGCATCTGGCCTGTGACCAGCGCGGCGAACGTCTCGGCGATCGTACGCACGGCGGAGGGGCCCAGCGTCGAGACCAGGCGCGACGCGTGTGCGAAGAGATAGTCGCCCGCGAGGATGGCGACGCTGTTGCCCCAGCGCGCATTGGCGGACTCCACGCCGCGGCGCATGGCGGCCTCGTCCATGACGTCGTCGTGATACAGCGTCGCGAGGTGCACCATCTCGAGCACGGTGGCCGCGGTGACGATGTCCGGGCTGGACGCCTTGGGGCCGAGCTGACCGGTGAGAATGGTGAACAGCGGGCGGAACCGCTTGCCGCCGGCCTTGGCGAGGTGCAGCGCCGCCTCGGTGAGGAAGTCCTCACCGTCGGACAGCTCGGTCACGAGCAGGCTCTCGACCTCGGCCATCGCCGCGCGCACGATCTCCGCGAACTCCGCGTTCCCGAGATCCACGCCCGCCACCACGGTGGCCCCACTCGCACTCGTCTCGGTCACCGCGCTCGCACCCATTTCTCGTCGTCGAACACCTCGCGCGGCTCCGGGCCTCGGCGCCGCGTCTGCCTCCAACCTATCGTGCCTGCAAGATGGAACGATGACGGATGGACGCGCACAGGGTGTGACACCGGGAACTCGACGCGTGACCGACGTTCTCGTCGTCGGAGCGGGACCCGCGGGCAGCGCCGCCGCGGCCTGGTCCGTACGAGCTGGTCACGACACGATTCTCGCGGACGCCGCCACGTTCCCGCGCGACAAGACCTGCGGTGACGGACTCACGCCGCGTGCCGTGGCCGAGCTCGACGAGCTGGGACTCGGTGACTGGGTGCGCTCGCGGGCGATCAATCGTGGCCTACGCCTCACCGGATTCGGTCAGGAACTCACGCTGCCGTGGCCGGGTGGCTCACTGCCCGACATCGGTTCCGCGGTACCGCGTACCGAGTTGGACGACCGGATCCGCCGGGTGGCCGTCGACGACGGCGCGGTGATGATGGAGAACGCCAAGGCCGTCGATGCGGTGCTGGTGAGCGGGCGGGTCACCGAGGTGATGTTCGACACCGCCGACGGCCCTGTCGCCGTGGCCTGTCGCACGCTGATCGTGGCGGACGGGGTGCGCTCGCCGCTCGGCAAGATCCTCGGCCGTACGTGGCACCGCGACACCGCTTTCGGGGTCGCGGCGCGGGCGTACGTCACGAGTGACCGCAGTGAGGACGAGTGGATCACCTCGCACCTCGAGCTCCGCGACGAGGAGGGCACCCTGCAGGCCGGCTACGGGTGGGTGTTCCCGCTGGGCGTGAACGACGAGGGCACCGGCGAGGTGAACGTGGGGGTGGGGACGCTCGCCACCTCGAAGCGCCCGGCTGCCGGCGCGCTGCGACCTCTCCTGAATCTCTATGCGTCACAACGGGAGTCCGAGTGGGGCCTGAGCGGCGGCGTGCGCCGCGTGCAGTCCGCCCTGCTACCGATGGGCGGCGCGGTGTCGGACGTGGCGGGCCCCAACTGGGCGCTCGTCGGCGATGCGGCGGCCTGCGTGAATCCGCTCAACGGTGAGGGCATCGACTACGGACTCGAGGGTGGTCGACTGATCGCCGAACACCTGGACGGCGCAGACCTGACGCAGGTGTGGCCGGCGGTGCTCCGCGAGCACTACGGGCAGAGCTTCTCGGTCGCTCGTCGCCTCGCGGGACTGCTGACGGTGCCGCGGTTCCTGCCCGCCACGGGGCCGATCGGCATGCGGTCGCGCGCGATCATGACCGTCGCCGTGCGGGTGATGGGCAACCTCATCACCGACGAGGATCGCGACGTGGTCGCGCGCGCCTGGCGGGCCGCGGGATCGACGTCGCTGAAGGTGGACGACCGGCCACCGTTCTCCTGAGAGTGCCCGGCTGCCTCAGGAGCCGGTCAGCGTCCCGGTCGAAAGGCGTACACGGTGGTGCCGTCCGGCAGAAGTATCCCGTCGCGATCGCGGAAGCCGCACTCGAGAGACGCCACGACGCGTTGCAGCACGGGGAGCCGTGCCTGCTCGTCGAGTCCGGCGTGGACGGCGAGGGACAGTTCGGCTCCGTACAGCGCCAGGATGGCCTCGACCGCGCCGGCGAGCGCCGGGTCCTTGGCCTGGTAGAACGCGAAACGGTCCGCCTCCATCGTGTAGTCGCGCTCGTTGCCGCCCGCCAGTACCCGCACCCCGAACTCGGCCAGGTACTCCACCATGCGGCGCTCGGTGGCGCCGAAGCCGATCGACCGGCGGTCCGGCGAGAGGGTGTCGACGACGCGCTTGGTGTCCATGATCAACAGGCCGAGGTCGTTGGCGTCGAGCAGACCGAGGTCGGCGCGCACGGCGTCGCGCAGCAGACGCTGGATCTCGATCAGGAACCCGTGCTCACGGTTCAGCCGCTCGACGGCCGGACCTGGCATCGCGCCCGTCGTGGAGTAGGGCACCAGCACCCGGAGATCGAGCGACATGAGCATCTCGAGCAGCGGCGCGACGCGCTGGCGGGCCACGACGACGGTGATCGTCGAGATGCGCAGCAGTTCCTGATAGGCGGCGTCGACGTCGGCCTGCAGGTCGTCGGCACCCGGCGGCAGTGCGGTCGCGTCGGGGGCGGTCCGGCGACGTACGGCGTCGATCCAGACCCGCTGGAAGGTGGTCAGCGCGACCGACAATTCCTGGTAGCGCTCGGTGACCTGGTCGCGTACCAGCGACGTCTCGACGGCCTGGCGACCGGAATCGTGGGTCAGCTCGGCGCGGATGGTGCGCAGCTCGCGCGCGCGGCGCGTCTCCCTGGTGAGGTGCATGCGCGTGGTGCTGACGGCCCAACCGGCCCCGCCGGCGGCGACGGCCGAGGCAGCGAGGGTGGCATAGGGCAGCCAATCCGGTACGGGCATGCGCAGATCATGCCGTATCCGGACACGGTACGAACACCGATAGGTGCGTTCTCCGTATCTTTCAGTACACCGGTTTCACGGCGCTGTGCAAGGTGACGATGCCGCCCGTGAGATTGCGCCACTGCACGCGGCCCCATCCCGCGGACTGCATGCGCCGCGCGAGCTCCGCCTGGTCCGGCCAGGCGCGAATGGATTCCGCCAGGTAGACGTAGGCGTCGGGATTGCTGCTGACGGTGCGGGCCACGGCCGGGAGCGCCTTCATCAGGTACTCCATGTAGACGGTGCGGAACGCCGGGAAGACCGGTGTGGAGAACTCGCACACCACCAACCGTCCGCCGGGCCGGACCACCCGCAGGATCTCGGCGAGGCCGGCGTTGTGATCGGCCACATTACGGAGACCGAACGAGATGGTGGCGGCGTCGAACACGTCGTCGCCGTAGGGCAGGTGCATCGCGTCGCCCGCGATCATCGGGACGCCGCGCGAGAGGCCCGCGCGGAGCATGCCCTTGGAGAAGTCGGTGGCGACGCACCAGGCGCCGGACCGGCCGAGTTCCTCCGTGGACACTCCGGTCCCGGCCGCGAGATCGAGCACCGCTTCCCCGGGCTTCAGCGCGAGCGCGTCGCGCGTCGCGCGCCGCCAGCCGCGGTCCTGCCCGAAGGACAGGACGGTGTTGGTCAGGTCGTACCGCTTCGCGACTCCGTCGAACATGGACGCGACGTCGTGCGGTTGCTTGTCCAGTTGCGCTCTGGAGCCGTGTGCTGCCACACCTGAACAGTACGTGGGCCGCGCACTCACCTAGGCCGCCGTCGTCCGCCGTCCGACGTCCGAGGTGCCGATGACCGCCTCGTAGTGGCCGATCAACTGGCTGCACAGCGCGGGCCAGGTGCGATGCAGGACGGACTTGCGCGCGGACGTGGCGAACCTCGCACGCGTGGTGGGGTCGGCGAGGGCCTGCACGGCGCTCGGCAGCAACTCCTCGTACCGATCCACGGGCAGCAGGTACCCGTTGCGGCAGTGGCTCACCAGATCGCGGGGACCGCCGGCGTCGGGTCCGATCACCGGGACACCGCTCGCGAGCGCCTCCTGGACGGTCTGGCAGAACGTCTCGTGCTCACCGGGGTGCGCGAACACGTCGAAGGACGCGTAGGCCTCCGACAGGGCCTGCCCGCCCAGCTGACCGGTGAACACCGCGGACGGCATGAGCGCCTCGAGCCGTGCGCGCTCCGGACCGTCACCGACGATCACCACGCGCACGCCCGGTGTCCGCTCGAGTACCGCGAGGCGTTCCACGTGCTTCTCCGGTGCCAACCGGCCGACGAAGCCCACCACCAGCGCGTCGCCCGCGTCCCACTGCGCACGACGCTCCGCGTTCCGCGACGACGGCGCGAAGCGCACGGTGTCCACTCCCCGACCCCAGCGATGCACGCGGGGGATGCCGTGCGCGGCGAGTGCGTCCATCGCCGACGTCGACGGTGCGAGGGTGCGGGCACTGCCCTTGTGGATCCGGCGGGTCCACGCCCAGCAGGCACGCGAGGTCAACCCGAGACCGTAACTCTCGGCGAACCCGGCGACATCGGTCTGATAGACGGCGACGGCCGGGACGTCCAGCCTCCGCGCGGCCGCGAGGCCACCGGCACCGAGCGAGAACGGCGATGCCAGGTGCACCACGTCGGGCGCGAACGAGCGCAGCGCGGCGGTCATACCGGGGCTCGGCACGCCGACGGGCAGCGAACTAACCTTGGGGACCATCACCGACGGCACTCGCAGAACCGGGAACGAGCCGTGTGAGGTCGGTGCCGCGGGCACCCCGGCCGGCGTGTCCGGCGCGACGATCATGGCGTCGTGACCTGCGGACTCCGCATGCTCGAGCACACGGAGAATCGAGTTGGTGACACCGTTGACGTGAGGCAGGAACGATTCAGCGACCACGGCTATGCGCACACCGTGGACTGTTCCGCGCCGCGACGACCGCGATGCGAGGGCGACGTGACCAGCGGGCGAACCCCGGGCGAACCCTCCGGTACCGGGTCAGACGCGCGCGTCGCGGCGCCGCAGGTAGAGGATCGACGGGCCGGCGATCAGCCACGTGACGACGATGACGGAGAGCGCGGGCACGACGGCCACCGAGGCGTCGCGGCCGGCGACCCGCACCAGGTCGGGATCGCTGCGGGAGTACTCGACGTCGATGCGCTGACCGGCGACGAGGTTGGTCGGGTACAGCACTCCGAGCTTGGGATTGTGCATCTCGCCGTCGGGAGTCACGAAGCTCACCGCCGAGCGCAGACGTCCGGCCGACAGCACCTCGGCCGTGGCGACGCCCTCGTCCGAGGAGATGGTGTGGTCGTTGCGCCACGCCGCGAGCACCAACAGGACCGCGAGCACCGAAACGACGGTGGCGATCACCAGGAGAACGGTGGGAACGCGCGAGCGGCGCCGCACGGGGGCCTCGTCCGCCTCGGAGTTCTCGACAGCAGGCATGTCGCCACCGGACATCTCGGCACCGGCCGGACTCGGGACGACGGGGTTCACCAGGACAGGCTAGCGACCGCACCACGCAGGACGTCGGCAGCGGTACGCCGAGTAACGTCTCCCGCCATGGGGCGGAAATTCAGTTACACCGAGGACTTCGACGTGACACCGGCGCAGGCGCACTCCGCCTTGACGGACGAAGCGTTGTGGGACAAGCGAACCAAGGAGGTCTCCGACCGGGCCAGCGTGGAGTACTCGCACCGGCCCGACGGCGGCTTCGACGTGGTGATCTCCGAGGGGGTCGGCGCGTCCGTGCTGCCGGGGTTCGTCCGGAAGGTGATTCGCGGCGACCTGGTGATCACGCGCAAGGACAGCTGGGGACCGCTCGAAGGCGACCGTGCGAACGGCACGCTCGAAGGCGGATCGACGGGCTTGACCTCGAAGGTGCGCGGAACGTTCGAACTGGTGCCTCACGGCACCGGATCGCGCCTGACCCTGAAGGGGACGGCCGAGGTGAAGGTCCCGTTCGTCGGCGGCAAGATCGAGGGCATGGTCACCGAGATGATCGGCAAGATGGTGCACTCCGAGAGCAAGCAGGCACGGGAGTACCTCGCCGACAGGGCCTAGAGGGCAGCGCGGATCGAGGCGTGCAGATCGCGGAGGCCGGACCGATCGGTGGTCACCTCGAGCACCCGGGTGCCCTCGGCGTGCCCCGTGAGCAGCTTCGCGAGCTCGTCGGGATCGACCCGCCGGTGCGGGATCCGGTAGGCGGCACACAGCGCCGCGAGGTCCATGCCGTGCGGAGTGCCGAACACGCGCTCGAAGACGCCCGCGTACTGGGGATCACCCTGCTCGAGCAGTTCGAAGATGCCGCCACCGTCGTCGTTCGCGACGACGATGGTGAGGTCTCGCGGTCGGGGCTCCCCGGTGCCGATGAGCAGTCCGGACGCGTCGTGCAGGAACGTCAGGTCCCCCATCAACGCGATGGTGCGGCCGTCGTGTGCCAGCGCAGCGCCCACCGCGGTGGAGACGGTGCCGTCGATGCCCGCCACACCGCGATTGGACAGCACCCGGACGTCTTCCGCCGGGTAGCCGACCAGTGCCATGTCGCGCACCGGATTGGAGGCGCCGAGCACGAGCAGGTCACCCGGCCGACGTGCCGACGACACGGCGGCGGCGACGTGCAGACCCGTTGGAATCGAGAGCGAGTCGAGCTGCCCGCGGACCGCGGCATCGGCCGACTCCGAGGCGTCGGCACAGCGACGCAGCCACTCGGGTGACGGTGTCCCGGTGACCAGCGCGCGCGTTCCGGTCGCCACGACGTTGCCCGAGACGTCGGGCCAGCGGGGTCCGGTGGTGAGAGCGATGACGGAGACGGCCGGGTCGGCCAGCACCTTCGAGACCTGACGATGCAGCGTGGGACGCCCGGTGATGATGGCCTGGCGCGGCGACAGCGCACCGAGCGCGAGCGGGTTGAGCGGGTGGCCGTGCAGGGGCGCGGTCGGCTCGGCGACCGTCGGCAGCCCGGCGAGTTCCGGCCGATAGGCGGCGCCGTGTCCGGAGATGACGACGGTGTCCACCGAGAGGTCCAGGTCCACCGGAACGTCGAGCGTCGCGTACTGCGTGGTGGTCCACGGGGAGCCGTCGGGACGTCCCTCCGGGGCGGGGCGGGAGTCGGCCGGGTCGGGCGTGAGGGGCTCACGCAGCGGCATGTCGAAGTGGACCGGGCCGGCGTTGCCCGAGCGCGTACCGCGTGCGGCAGCCAGGACGCGGCACACGGCCGACCGCCACTGGCTGTTGACCTGGTCGGACTCCTCGGCGAGACCGAGGCTGATGGTCGCGCGCACCTGACCCGCGAACAGGCCGAGTTGCTCGACCGTCTGGTTGGCGCCGGTGCCGAGCATCTCGTAGGGGCGGTTGGCGCTGAGCACGACCAGCGGAATGCGGGCGTAGTTGGCCTCGAGGACGGCGGGTCCGAGATTGGCGACGGCGGTGCCGGACGTCATCACGACCGGGACGGGTCGGCGGCCGGACACGGCCAGTCCGATGGCGAGGAAGCCGGCGGTGCGTTCGTCGATGCGCATGTGCAGGCGGACGCGACCGGCACGGTCGGCGGCCTCGAGCGCGAACGCGAGCGGCGCGTTGCGCGATCCGGGGCACAGCACGACGTCCTGGACGCCGCCGCGGATCATCTCGTCGACGACGACGGCGGCTTGAGAGGTGGACGGATTCACCATTTCAGAGTGTCACAGATGCCGGACCTGCCTGAATGATCGGCCGGCCTCCAGGGCGCGCGCGGCCCTGGCACGATGAACCGGTGCGCACACACTTCGATCCGCAGACCATGGACGCCGGCGACTATTACAAGCTTCTCACCACGTCAGTGGTGCCCAGACCCATCGCGTGGGTGTCGACGGTCTCCGCGGACGGCGTACCGAACCTGGCGCCGTACAGCTTCTTCTCCGTCTCCTCCAGCGCACCCGCCGTGGTGCAGTTCACGTCGGTCGGCCGTAAGGACAGCCTGCGGAACATCGAGGAGACGGGCGAGTTCGTCGTCAACCTCGCCACCGAGTCGTTGTTCGAGCAGATCAATCAGACGTCCGCGAACTACGACGCCTCGGTGAGCGAGTACACCGCGGTCGACCTCGAGAGCGAGCCCAGTGAGACCGTCCGCCCGCCGCGCGTCGTCGCGTCCCCGCTCTCGATCGAGGCGACGCTCCACCAGGTGGTCGAGGTGGGCAACTCGTTCGTCGTCATGGGCGCGGTCACGATGATCACGGTGCGTCCGGAGTTCCTCGCGGAGGACGGGTTGCCCGACTTCGGCGCCCTCGCACCGCTGAGCCGGCTCGGCCGCGACGAGTGGGGCATGCCCCCGGCCGTGCGACGAATCCAGCGCCCCGACAGGCCTTGAGTCCGGATCGGGTCCCGTTCGACCGCTCGCGCGCGGTGCGCTGGGCCTCGCTCGCTCTGGCGACCGTCGTCGTCGCCGTCCTGGCGGAGCGGGTCGGCGTTCCGTCGGCCGCGCTGTTCGTCGCGCTCGCCGTGGCGACGGTGTTCGCGTTGTGCGGATGGGGCCCGGGGAAGGTTCCGCGCACCGCGTCGATGGGCGCGCAGGCCGTGCTCGGCGTCGAGATCGGCACCCTGCTCGATCGGGACACGATGTCCTCGCTGGGGTCCGACTGGATCTGGGTGGTGGTCGTCTCGCTCGGCACCCTGGTGCTGTCCATCGCGGCCGGCGCTCTCCTCGGACTGCATCGTGACCTCGACGCCACCACCGGCGCCCTCGCACTCGTGGCCGGGGGTGCGTCCGGCATGGTCGCGATCGCCCGTGATCTGGGCGGCGACGAGCGGGTGGTCGCCGTGGTGCAGTACGTCCGGGTGCTCTTGGTCACCGCGTCGCTACCGTTCGTCGCCACGGTGGTCTTCTCGGCGGACACCGGACAGGGCGGATCACTCGACACCGCCTCCGCCCCGCTCTGGACGGACGCGCTCTTCATCGCGGTGTGCCTGCTGGTGGGCATCCCGCTGGGCCGACTTATCCGCCTGCCCGCACCCGCCCTGCTCGGACCGTTGCTGATCTCCGGTGCCGCGGACCTGCTGGGGTGGACGGGCGACGCCGGCGTGCCGTTTCTGCTGCTCCAGCTCGTCTACATCGTCATCGGGTGGCAGGCCGGCCTGCAGTTCACCCTCAACAGCCTGAAGTCCATCGGCCGCATCATCCCGTGGGCAGTACTGCTGATCATCGCCATCGCGGTGGGCTGCGCGCTGCTCGGCCTGATCCTGGTGGGCACCACCGGTATCACCCCGTACGAGGCCTACCTCGCCACGACGCCGGGCGGTATCTACGCGGTGCTCGCGCTGGCGGCGGCGAGCAGCGTGAACGTGACCTTCGTCGTGGCGGCCCAGGTGCTCCGGGTGTTCATGATGCTGCTGGTGGTCCCGCTGTTCACCCGGGCACGCGGGCGCGGTTAGCCGTTCGCGTCCTGCACGAGCCGCGCGACGACATCGGGTGTCAGGGTTCCGTCGCCGAAGGCCACCATGCGGGCGAGCGGGACGCTCGACAGGAAGACTGCCGTCTCCGGATTGCCCATCATCGCCTGTGCCACCGACGGTCCGTCGCCGTCGTCGACGGCCGCCCGCAGCAGGTCACCGCCGCGCGGATCGTCCAGCCACTCGGTGACGGTCGACTCGGCCGTCAACGGCAGGCGGACGTCGTCGCCCGTCACGGAGACGATCGCGACGCTCCGGAGATCGCGCGACGATGCCGCCGCGGCCACGACGTACTCGCCCGGCGCCACGATCCAGGACGACACCCGGGTGTCCCAGTACGCCAGGTCGGCACGCCGGACGGTGAGAGTCACGGTCTCGGTCGCACCCGCGACGATCTCGACCGACTCGAACGCCGCGAGCTCACGCGGAACACGGTGCGCGTCCTCGTCGGGCGCGGACACGTAGATCTGCACGACTTCCCGGCCGTCCCGGTCCCCGGTGTTGGTCACCGGCACCGTGACGTCGATGCCGTGCTCCCCCACCGTCGCGGTCACGTCGCCGTACTCGAACGTCGTGTACGACAGGCCCCACCCGAAGGGGTACGACACGTCGGTCTCGCGCGCATCGAAGCCGCGGTAGCCCACGTGGATGCCCTCGCCGTAGCGGACGACCCCGTGCTCACCGGGGAAGTCCAGGTAGGACGGGTGGTCCTCGAGCCGGAGCGGAACGGTCTCCGCGAGCCGTCCCGACGGGTTCACGACGCCGAACAGCACGTCGGCGATCGCTCCGCCGCCGGCCTGTCCCAGCAGCCACGTCTCGAGGATCGCGGGGACGTCGGTGTCCCACGGAGACGTCAGGACCACGCCGCCGTTCGACAGCACCACCACGGTGTTCTCGTTCACCGCGCGCACTCGCTCGACCAGGGCCAGATGGCCTTCCGGCAGCGTCAGCGTGGTGCGGTCCATGCCCTCGGTCTCGGGGTCGTTGCCGACGAAGACGAGGGCGATGTCGTGCGTGCGAGCGAGCTCGACGGCCTCGTTCAGCAGTCCGTCGTCGGCGTCGGTCTCCTCGGTCGACGCGTGGTCGGCGTCGTACCCGGGCGCGAACGCCACCTCGCCCTGCGCGGCAGCGGTGATCGCCGACAGCGCGTCGTCCAACCGGGTCGGGGTGATCTGCGAACTACCGCCGCCCTGGTAGCGCGGGGTGCGGGCGATCTCACCGAGCACGGCGATCGATCCGGAACCCGGTGCGAGGGGCAGCAGACCGTCGTTCTTCAGCAGGACGATCGCCCGGCTCGCGATCTCCCGGGCCAGCGCGTGGTGGGCATCGTGATCGACGTCCACGGAACCGCTCGCGTCCTGCGCGCGCTCGACCAGTGCGCGCACGCGGGCCGCCGCCGTCTCCAGAGCGCCCGGATCGAGCGCACCGGACTCCGCCGCGTCGGCGACCCGCTGGTCACCGGCAGCGTCGGGTCCGGGCATCGTCAGGTCGAGGCCCGCGGCGATCGAGTCGACCCGGTCCACGACGGCGCCCCAGTCGGACACGACGGCGCCCTCGAAACCCCACTCGCCGCGCAGCACGTCCGTCAGTAGCCACCGGTTCCGCGAGGCGTGGACGCCGTTGATGCGGTTGTAGGAGCACATGACGGTCCACGGCTGCGCCTGCTCCACCACACGCTGGAACGCCCGGAGGTAGATCTCGCGCAGGGTGCGTTCGTCCACCTCTGCGCTCACGCGCATGCGGTCGGTCTCCTGGCTGTTGACCGCGAAGTGCTTGAGCGAGGTGCCGACACCCCGGCTCTGCACGCCCTGCACGTAGGCGGCGGCGAGCGTGCCCGTGAGCAACGGGTCCTCCGAGAAGTACTCGAAGTTGCGGCCACCGAGCGGGCTGCGCTTGATGTTGATGCCGGGTCCCAGCAGGACGGACACGTCCATCGACCGGGCCTCGGTGGCCAGCGCCTCTCCCATCCGCCGCAGCAGGTCGGGATCCCAGGTACTCGCGGTGGCGGTGGCCGGCGGGAAGCACGTCGCGGGTCGTCCGGAGAACATGTCGCTGTCGCTCGCCTGCATCCGCACGCCGTGCGGGCCGTCGGTCAGCGTGATCGCCGGGAGCCCGTCCTGCTGCTCGGTGCTCCAGAAGTTGCGTCCACTGGTGAGGGCTGCGAGATCGTTGCGTGGAGTCATGGCTCCATCATCGACGATCCGGCCCTCCGTGCGCCTTTCGCGCATCCGGGGATACGCGAAAGGCGCACGGGGGTCAGGCTGCGTACTTCTGCACCAGGGCGCCGACGCGCGGGAGAGCCTCGGTGACGTTCTTCTTCGCCGACGGGCGGAGCGAGGAGTACGCCTTCTTGATGGTCGACTTGCTGGTCTCGTCGATGCGCGCGTCGGTGACGGACAGCAGCGCGTCGGACGCCTCGTCACCGTTCGCGGCGAGGAACTCACCGAACGTGCCGGTCGGCGCGGCCTGGTACCGCTGCCAGAACGGGTCGAGCTTCTCGACGAAGCTCGGCCACAGCTTGGCGACCGCATCGTCGACGACGCTGGGGCTCACCTTCTTCACGGCGCCGTATCCGCCCTTGACCGCCAGGCCGGAGGCGCCCTTCTTGTCGGAGACCTCGGCGTCGATCAGCGCGCGGACGTCCGCGCGCACGGCCGGTGCGGTGTTCTCGTCGAGGAGGGTGGTCTGCAGTGATGCCACGGAAAACAATCCTGTCGTTTGGAGTCGGGCGCAAACGCCGT
The DNA here is from genome assembly GCF_000686025.1 of Rhodococcus sp. UNC23MFCrub1.1. Taxonomy (GTDB): domain Bacteria; phylum Actinomycetota; class Actinomycetes; order Mycobacteriales; family Mycobacteriaceae; genus Rhodococcoides. The sequence goes on along the minus strand of NZ_JMLQ01000002.1, from coordinate 47,993 downwards.
TCTCGGAGAAGGTTTCTGGTCGGCGCGACCCTACAACAGAGCGAGGGGATGGCACCGGGCGAGACGCTCCAGCCACCACGTCCGCCGATCGTCCGGGGCGGCGAGCTCGCGAAGTCGATCCGCATCGGGGACCACGGTGTCGACCCGCAGACGACCGTCGACGAGTGCTCGCGGCTCGGCCACGTCGGTGACGAACAGTGCGCCGGTGCCCAGGCCGCACGCGGCACTCGACGGCAGGGCCGCCGCCGCAGCGAGTCCCGCGGACATGCCGATCGCCGAGTCGAGGGCGCTCGACACGACCACGGGGACGCCGTACTGCGCCAATTCCTCGGCGAGCCGCAGCACCGCCCGCATCCCGCCCAGCGGCGGCACCTTGACGACGGCCACGTCGGCGGCCCCGGCCCGCACCACGCGCAGCGGGTCCTCGGCTCGCCGGATGCTCTCGTCGGCGGCGATCGACACTCCGCGCACGCGTCTGCGCACCTCGGCGAGTTCCTCGACCGTCGCGCAGGGCTGCTCCGCGTACTCGAGGTCACCGTTCTCGGTGAGGGCGCGCAGGGCCGTCTCGGCCTCGTCGACCGTCCAGCCCCCGTTGGCGTCGACACGCACGGTGGGGACGAGCGCCCGGACCGCCTCGACTCGTGCGACGTCGTCGTCGAGGGTCTGGCCCTTCTCGGCGACCTTGACCTTCGCCGTGCGCGTGCCGGGATAGCGCGCGAGCACGGCGGGCACCTCGGCGGCGGGCACCGCGGGCACGGTGGCGTTGACCTCGACGTGGTCCCGCACCGGATCGGGCGCGCCCTGCCACGCCATCTCGATGCCGGCACGCAGCCATGCCGACGCCTCGGCGTCGTCGTACTCGGGGAAGGCGCCGAACTCGCCCCATCCGGCGGGTCCGGAGAACACCAGTACCTCCCGCGTCGTGATGCCGCGGAACCGGGTGCGCATGGGCAGCGACAGCACGTGGGCCGACGCGACGATCTCGTCGAGCCCGGGAGCGGGTGCCGCCGTCACTGCTGGCCGGGGAGCAACTGCACCATGAGGGCGTTGCTCTCGGCGACGAGCGTGCCGTCCTGCTTGGTCAACCGGGCCTCGATGAACGTCTTGCGGCCCTCGACCTTCGTCACGTGCCCCTCGGCGACGAGCTGCTCGTTCAACGGGGTCACGGCGCGGTAGTCGATGTGCAGGAAAGCGGTGCGGCTGATCGGGCGACCGTACGCGTGCTGGATCAGCCCGAAGAGGTCGTCGAACAGCAACGGCAGCGTGCCGCCGTGGGCTGCGCCGTTGCCGCCGAGATGGAACCGGCGGAACACACCGGTGGACCGCACGCCCTCGGCGCCGTATTTCTCGATGGTCCACGGCAGCATCAGCAGACTGCCGCGGCCCGGGAGCTCCAGCGCGCGGCCCGCCGGAGACAGACCCTCCGGCACCACGTACGGCGCCATGGTCGCAGCGAGTTTCTCCGCCTGGTCGGCGGCCAGGGCGAGCTGGTCGTCCGGCAGGTCCGTGGACACCGCGAGGTCCTGGACGGTGCGCAACGCCTCGATCAACCGGCCGTAGTCCGGCGGCGGCGTGGCCCTGGTGAACTTCGGGAATCCGCCGTGGGGGGAATCGTCGGTCATCGGACGACGGTAACGCGGAGTCCGATTCGGTCCGTCGTTAGGCTGTCGAGGGTGACCGATCAGACCTCGCCGTTCCAGCCCGAGCAGTGGACCGCGGTCCCCGGCTTCGAGGACCTGGTGGACATCACGTACCACCGCCACGTCACCGACGGCACCGTGCGCATCGCGTTCGATCGCCCCGAGGTACGCAACGCCTTCCGCCCCGGCACCGTCGACGAGCTGTACCGCACGCTCGACCACGCCCGGATGACCTCCGACGTCGGCGCCGTCCTCCTCACGGGCAACGGGCCCAGCGAGAAGGACGGCGGGTGGGCCTTCTGTTCCGGCGGCGACCAGCGCATCCGGGGGCGGTCCGGCTACCAGTACGCCAGCGGCGACACGGCCGAGACCGTGGACCGGGCGCGCGCGGGACGGCTCCACATCCTCGAGGTGCAGCGCCTGATCCGCACGATGCCCAAGGTCGTGATCTGCCTCGTCAACGGGTGGGCCGCGGGCGGCGGACACAGCCTGCACGTGGTCTGCGACCTGACTCTGGCGAGCCGGGAACACGCCCGCTTCAAGCAGACCGACGCCGACGTGGGCAGCTTCGACGGCGGATACGGCAGCGCGTACCTGGCGAAGATGGTGGGGCAGAAGTTCGCTCGCGAGATCTTCTTCCTCGGTGACACCTACACCGCCGAGGACATGCACCGGATGGGTGCTGTGAACAAGGTGGTCGATCACGCCGACCTCGAGACCGTCGCCATCGAGTGGGGGCGCACGATCAACGGCAAGTCCCCGCAGGCGCAGCGAATGCTCAAGTACGCGTTCAATCTTCAGGACGACGGGCTGGTGGGGCAGCAGCTGTTCGCGGGCGAGGCGACGCGGTTGGCCTACATGACCGACGAGGCCGTGGAGGGTCGCGACTCGTTCCTCGAGAAGCGTGAGCCGGACTGGTCTCCCTACCCCTGGTACTTCTGAGAGGCGACCGACGATGGAGGTGCTGGCGAGCCGGATCATCCTGCGGCCGAGAAACGTCGACGAGACCCTGAGCTTCTATCGGGACCGGTTGCGGCTCGGCATCTTCCGCGAGTATCCCGGTGGGGTGGTGTTCTTCGCGGGGCAGTCGCTGATCGAGGTGGCCGGACACGGCGAGCCGACGGCGGGGGCGGGGGCGGGGGCGACGATTCTGCTGCAGGTGCGTGACGTCGAGGCGGCACGCGCCGAGCTCGAGGCGGCGGGCGTCGAGATCGTGCGGCCCCCGCAGACCGAGCCCTGGGGACTGACGGAGATGTGGATCGCCGACCCCGACGGCACGCGCGTCGTCGTGGTCGAGGTTCCGCCCGACCACCCGCAACGCCGTGGCTGATCTGACCGTCCTCCCGGTGCCCAGCGGAGACGCGGTGCTGGGTCTGCTGCCGCGACTGCGCGCCGTGCTCGACGGCACCGCCGAGCCGGTCCTGCCGGTCCCCGCCGACGACGATCGTGAGCGTCGACGCCTCGCCGACGCGCTGTCACCGGGCACTCCCGCGGAGCCGGGTACCGCGATGGTGCTCGCGACGTCCGGGTCGACGGGAACCCCGAAGGGAGCCCTGCTCGGGGCGGCCGCACTTCGGGCCAGCGCCGCCGCCACCCATACCCGGCTGGGTGGGCCGGGACAGTGGTTGCTCGCGCTGCCGGCCCATCACATCGCCGGGATGCAGGTGGTGCTGCGCTCCCTCGCCGCCGGCCACGAACCCGCGGTGGTGGACGTGTCGACGGGATTCGACCCCGCGCACCTCGTCCGCGCGGTCGCGTCGATGAGCGGGCCCCGGCGCTACACCTCCCTCGTCCCCACCCAGATGGTGAAGGCGCTCGATCGTCCGGACGCCGTCGCGGCGCTCGCGTCCCTCGACGCCGTTCTGCTCGGCGGGGCCGCGACCCCGGCTCCCGTGCTCGACCGCGCACTCGCTGCGGGGATCACCGTGGTCCGCACCTACGGGATGAGCGAGACCTGCGGCGGGTGCGTCTACGACGGCGTTCCCCTGGACGGCGTGACCGTCGGCCTCGAGGCGGACGGCCGGGTGCGCCTCGGCGGACCCACACTGGCGAACGGTTACCGCCGAATGCCTGATCACCCGGCGTTCGCCGAGGCGGGGTGGTTCCGCACCGATGATCTCGGACGCCTGCAGGGCGACCGTCTGCAGATTCTCGGGAGGGCCGACGACGCCATCACCACGGGCGGACTCACCGTCGTACCGCGAGTGGTGGAAGACGCCGTCGCGGGGATCGACGGGGTCTCCGAGTGCGTCGTGGTCGGCGTTCCCGATCCGCGCCTGGGCGAACGGGTGGGCGCACTGGTGGTGCTGCGGCCCGGTGTCGAGCTGTCGCCGGAGTCTCTCCGGGCGGCCGTCGCCGACGCGCTCGGCCCTGCCGCGGCACCCCGGCAGGTGCTGTTCGTGGACGCGCTCCCGGCCCGCGGCCCGGGCAAGGTGGACCGCGCGGCCGCGCGAACGACGCTGGTCGCGTGTAGTCCGACCGAATGACATCTTCCCCCGCACGCCGAGGGGCGAGCCGCCCGAGACCGTGACGGTGAGTAAGGTCCTCCCGGTACATCCGGGTCGGGGGCTTGGTTGTTCGTGGGTTCGGAGGACAGTGACGATGGCGAGGCAGGCGACGGGAGCAGCTCCCGACGCGCACGACGGCTGGATCGTCGTGGAGACACTCGCCGAACCGCCCGACGGCGATGCCGGTCCCGTGGGGACCGTCGTCGCCAAGGACGGTCGGGCGAAGGACTGGACGGCGCTCTCCCGCGCGGTCGGCAGCAAGCGCATCGCGGACGCGGCGCGTGCGATGACCGCGTTCGTCGCGACCAGCGGCGAGGACGCGGCCGAGACCGTGCCGGGACTGAACGGTCCGCTGCGGGCCGTCGCGGTACCGGGTCCCCGGAAGGCCGTCCACGGTGTGATGCTGTACGCCGGTGACGATTCCGACGCACCGCCGCCCCTCGTCGTCGGCTACGACTGGTCCTCGTCACGTCGACAGTTCGCGTTCACGCCCGGCATCGCCGGCGTCACGGGCCGGGAGCCGGCATCGAAGCTCGCCGCACCGGCATTCGAGCTGTTCGACCACGCGGACGACGCCGACAGCGCGATGTATCTCCTCGTCGCTCTGCTCGACGCGGAACCCGGAACCCGCTGGGACGGCACCGTGGCGCTGCGTACCCCGCGCGGTGCCCGGCCCCTGCGCAATGCGGTGCGGACGGTGCTCGACACCTCGTCCGCCGACGACGCCAGCCGGTACGTCGACACCGTGTCGCACGCGTTGGCGATCTCGCTCCGCGCGGACGAACTCGTGGTGGCCGGACCGTCGGTCGAGGCGTTCGCGCTGCGGTCGCTGACGCGCAACTCCCCCACCGCGATCGCCCTCATCGACACCGAGCGCGTGCGCGTCGTGCGGTGGCTGACGGATCCGGTGGAGAACATCCTGTGGAAAGGGCAGGTCGATCAGCGCGACACCCCGCACCCCTCGGACATCGCCCGCATCGTGTCGGCCTATCGGCAGATGCACGAGTGGGCGGACCATCGCACCGAGATCCCCGGCGTTCGTCTGCGCCGTGTCGACGGCGGGTGGACCGTCGTCGACCTACGGGCGACACGTGTTCCGGGACAACGGTTCCTGATGGTGGAATTCCAACCGGTCGGATTCTCCGACGAGGACGATCCCGTCCCGCCCACCGACACCGGGTACCCGGGTCGTGGGCCGCGCAGACGGTCCAGCTGAGCCTCTTCTGGGGCTCGAGCGTGTCAGGTTCGCGGCATACCGCACCGGGCGGCGAGGCAGCGCTCGAGATCTTCGGTGACCGCCCAGGCCGTGTCGAGGTCACCGCCGAGCAGCAGGGACCGCTGACGCAGTGTGAGCGCGCGGATGGCGCGGTCGAGTTCGACGTCCGTCATGGCCGCGACGGCGTCGTCGATCGTGGAACTGGTGATGTCGTCCATCGTTCATCCCCGGGGTGCGACAGGTGAACCGATCGAAGGACCGGTTCCGCATTCGTGTGCCACGTTCACGGCCGACGGCGACAAGCCTGTGAGAAACCCCCGAGGTCGAGGGCGCATCCGGAGTGTACGCCGGGAGCGGTGGGCCTCACAACACGACCGCGCGGGGCCGCATCGGCACGCGTAGGCAATGATCCACACATGGCGACAGCATCCCAGTGGCTCGAAGGCGCACGGCCGCGCACACTTCCGAACGCGATCGCACCGGTCGTGGCCGCGGCGGGTGCGGCAGCGGCGGCCGGCGACGTGACGTGGTGGAAGGCCCCGGTGGCACTGCTCGTGTCGGTCGCCCTCATCGTCGGCGTGAACTTCTCCAACGACTACTCCGACGGCATCCGCGGAACCGACGACGACCGCGTCGGACCGATCCGCCTCGTCGGCTCCCGGCTGGCGACGCCGTCGGCCGTCCGCGGCGCGGCCGTGGCGTGCTTCGCACTCGCTGCCGTCGCGGGGCTCGTCCTCGCCCTGACGACGGCCTGGTGGCTGGTTCTCGTCGGTGTCGTGTGCATCGCAGGAGCCTGGTACTACACGGGCGGATCGAAGCCCTACGGCTACAGCGGCCTCGGAGAGATCGCCGTCTTCGTCTTCTTCGGCCTCGTCGCCGTGCTCGGCACCCAGTTCGTGCTCACCGATCGCGTCGACCTCGTGGGACTCGCGTGCGCCGTCGCGATGGGCTGCTTCTCGAGCGCCGTCCTGGTGGCCAACAACATCCGCGACATTCCCACCGACACCGAGGCGGGCAAGCTCACCCTCGCGGTCCGGCTGGGCGACGCCCGGAGCCGCGGTCTGCACGCCGCGCTGCTCGGCGTGCCGTTCCTCGTCAGCCTGCTGCTGCTCCTGCACTCGCCGTGGGCCGTGCTGGGCGTCGTCGCCTTCCCGTTGGCCTGGCGTGCCAACGCCCCCGTCCGCACCCGGCAGCAGGGCCTCGCGCTCATTCCGGCTCTGCGCGACTCGGGTCTCGCGATGCTCGTCTGGGCGGTGGCGACCACCGTCGGCCTGCTGCTCGGATAGTCGCGGCGCGACGGGTAATTCCGTTGCCGACGGTCATGATCTCCCTCTACGGTCGTCCCATGGACCCCGTGACCGAACCCGAGATCCGGGCATCGTTCGTCAACTGCTCGAAGGGCGAGGCGAAGCGCATCCCCGTCCCCACCGATCTGGACCGTCGCCCGTGGGACGACCTGGACTTCCTCGGCTGGAGCGACCCCGCGTATCCGGGCCGCAGCTTCCTCGTCGTGCCGACCGCGGATCGGCTCGTCGGAGTCGCCCTGCGTTCGGAGAGCAGTTCGCGCCGGTCTCAGATGTGCAGCATCTGCACCACCGGGCATCAGAACGGCGGCGTCACGCTGATGGTGGCGCGCAAGACCGGTGAGTCCGGCCGCCGCGGCAACACCGTCGGCACCTACCTGTGCTCGGACCTGGCCTGCTCGCTGTACGCGCGACGGATCAAGACCCCGACTCTGGGACGGCAGTACCGCGACGACACCCCGGTCGAGGAGCGCGTCGGCAAGCTTCGCGAGACCATCACGGCATTCGTGGCGCGGCTGGACTGACCGCGGTCGGCGGCAGCCTCAGCGGCGCGCCGATCGCCGGTCCGGCACCAGTCCACCGAGAACCCAGTTGACGATGGACACGATCACCGCGCCCCAGAAGGCGGACCCGAAACCGTCGACGGTGAGCCCGTACCCGGTGCTCTCGGTGATGGCGGCGGTGAGCAGCAGCATCAACGCGTTGATCACCAACAGGAACAGCCCGAGGGTCAGCACGATGAGGGGCAGCGACAACAACTGCACGATCGGCTTGACCAAGGCGTTGATCACGGTGAACACGGCGGCGATCCCGATCAGCACCACCAGGTCCCAGCCCTGCCCGCGCCCCGAACTCGCGATCGAGATGCCGTCCACCCAGGACGCCGCCAGCCAGATCGCGAACGCCGTGACGATCAATCTGAGCACCAGAATCATGCGCCCCATGATGGCACGGGTCGCCGCGACGGTGGTGTGTCGCGAGCCGCGCCTCCGGTGGTGTTGCATGAAGGTGTGAGTACCGCGAACCTGACCCGCGCCGAGACCGCCGACCGCGCCCGGGTGGTGTCCGACGTGCGATACGACGTGGCGCTGGACCTGACCGAGGCACGGACCCGAGCCGAGTTCGGCACCGTCACCACCGTGAGCTTCGCGGCCACCGCGTCGTCGACGTGGATGGACTTCCTCGGTGCCGGCGTGGACCGCGTGATCGTCAACGACCACGAACAGGAGGTGCAGTACGACGGTGCGCGGGTGCTGCTGCGTGATCTCGGGAGCCGCAACACCGTGCGCATCCACGCCCGCGGCTGGTACAGCCGCACCGGTGAGGGCCTGCACCGATTCGTCGATCCGGCGGACGGCGAGACCTACCTCTACACGCAGTACGAGCCCGCCGACGCGCGGCGCGTCTTCGTGAACTTCGAGCAGCCGGACCTCAAGGGACCGTTCGTCTTCCGGGTGAGCGCACCGGACGAGTGGACGGTGCTGTCGAACGAGCGGGTGGAGGAGACCACCACCGACGACGCAGGGTCGTCCACCCGTGTCTTCGCCGCCACGCAGCCGATCTCCACGTACATCACGGCCGTCGTCGCGGGCCCGTACCACCGCGCCACGTCGGAGTACCGCCGCGGCGACCTCACCATCGAACTCGGCGCGTGGTGCCGTGCGTCGCTCGGCGAGCACCTCGACCACGACGACATCTTCGACGTCACGCGCGCCGGGCTCGACTTCTTCCACGATGCGTTCGAGTTCCCCTACCCCTTCGGGAAGTACGACCAGGTGTTCGTGCCCGAGTACAACCTCGGCGCCATGGAGAACCCCGGCTGCGTCACGTTCACGGAGTCGTACGTGTTCCGCAGCGCGGCCACCCGAGCGCAGTACGCACGGCGCGCGAACACGATCCTGCACGAGATGGCGCACATGTGGTTCGGCGATCTGGTGACCATGCAGTGGTGGGACGACCTGTGGCTCAAGGAGTCCCTCGCCGACTACCTGGGCGCGTACGCCTCGGTCGCGGCCACCCGGTTCACCGACGCGTGGGTGTCGTTCGCCCTGCGCCGCAAGGCCTGGGCCTACTCGCAGGACCAGCTCCCGACCACCCACCCCGTCGTCGCCGACATCGTCGACCTCGAGGCGGCCAAGCTCAACTTCGACGGCATCACCTACGCCAAGGGCGCCAGCGTGATCAAACAACTCGGGGCCTTCGTCGGTGACGAGGCCTTCTTCGAGGGCGCCCGCGCGTACTTCCGCGCTCGGGCCTTCGGGACGGCCACCCTGCGCGACCTTCTCGACGCCCTGGCCGCACCGGCCGGTCGGTCGCTCGACGACTGGTCGGCCGCCTGGCTCGAGACCACCGGCGTGTCGACCGTGCTGTACGACCGCACCAGAGGTGTTCTCACGCAGACGGATCCGCGTCCTCAGCGGTTGGACATCGCGTGCCTGTCGCCGCACGAGAACGGCCACCTCGTCGATGCGGAACCGATCTCGGTGCACATCACCGACGCGGAGACACCGCTCGCGCTGCCCGATGCCGCGGTGATCCTGCCGAACGACGGCGATCTCACGTACGCGAAGGTGCGCCTGGACGCGCGGTCGATGGAGTCGACGATGCAGTCGGTGGACCGCATCCCCGACGACCTGCGCCGCGCGCTGGTGTGGTCCTCCTGGTGGAACGCGACGCGTGATGCCGAACTGCCTGCGCAGACGTACGTCGATCTCGCCGTCCGCTTCGCACCCACCGAGTCGCATCCGGCCGTGCTCGGATCGATTCTCGCGGACACCGCGGTCGCGGTGGAGCACTACGCCGCGGACCGGGACGGTGTCCGGCAGCGGTGGACCGCGACGGCGGCCGAGCAGCTCGCCGGGGCGCCGGCCGGGTCGGACGCGCAGCTCGAGTGGTTCCGGGCGTTCTCCGCCGCGGCGTCACACGACCCGTCGCACGCCGGAAGGGTGCGCGCGTTGCTCTCCGGCGAGGACTCCGTCGACGGTCTCGAACTGGACGCCGAGCAGCGCTGGGTCCTGTGGTTCGCCCTGTCGGCGACCGGTCACACCGACGAGGCCGAGCTGGCGACGGTGCTCGAGTCCGACCGCACGGGGGCCGGTGAGGTGCAGTACGCCGCCGCGGTGGCGGCGCAGCCCGTCGCGTCGGTGAAGGAGGCGACCTGGGCCGCCCTGACCGGTTCGGACGCCCTGAGCAACGAGCGGGTGGGGGCGCTGATCCGCGGCTTCACCGCCGGACCGTCACGCACGCTGATCGAGCGCTTCGACGAGCAGTACTACGCCCTGCTGGAGACCTTCTGGCGGGAGCGGAGCATCGAGATCGCTCGACGACTCGTCATCGGGCTCTTCCCGTCGGCCGCCCACAGCGAGGACGCCGATCGCTGGCTCTCGGGTCACCCGGACGTACCCGCGGCTCTGCGACGGTGCGTGATCGAGCAGCGCGACCACCTGGCCCGCGCACTCGCCGCACGGTCACTCTCCGCGCAGGCGTGAGTGCAGATCCTCGCGGTCGCGGCGACGCTTCTCGTCGACGGCGGCGATGTCCTCGTTGACGCGTCGGCGCAGTCCCTTGAAGAGCACGAGCGACAGGGGGAACGCGACGACCAGGGCGAACACCATGGCGATCAGCAGCGGCACGGTCACCCCGACCAGCGCGGCACCGAAGTAGATGACGGCCGCGACCACAGCGATGAGACCGAGCCGGGCGGCGGTGTAGAGGCCGAGATCGCGGACCAGTCGGCCCTTCGCCGACCCGCTCGGGGTGCTGCCGGTGGGGATGGGATCGGTCATGGACACAGATTACCGGAGCCGTTCGACGTATCCGATTTGTCCATTACCTCCCCTTTACCAACATTAGAAGAGTCGAGTACCCGGGGGTCTCGGTGCCACCATGGGAAACGGATGCGGACATACAGCCGCATTCGACCGAGATGAAGACTGTGTCCCTGGAGGATCGCGATGAGTGCACCGGCTTACACCCCCACGCAGGAGAACCTGCTCACCCCCGGCCAGGTGGCCGCACTCTTCCATGTCGATCCGAAGACCGTCACGCGCTGGGCCCACGCCGGCCGGCTCGGATCGCTCCGCACTCCCGGCGGCCACCGTCGCTTCCGCGAGTCCGAGGTCATGCAGCTCCTGACCTCGCTCACCACCGAGGCGAACCGCTGATCACGCGTCACCCCTAGAGCGCCACCCACTCGTCACCGAGTCGACCATCGGTCGCCACTCGCGGTGTTCGTGCCGGACACCAGTGCGTGCGAGCAGATTCTCAGGATCTTGCGAGCTCGACTCGAGTGCCCCGGCGCTCCGCCACGACTACGCTCGGTAGTGGAGGTGCGTGATGATCTATGTTCTGGCTCTGATCGGGCTCGTGGTCGTGATCGTGCTCCTCTGGAAGTCTTTCGGCCCCGAGACCGGGGCACCCAGAGGACGCGTCACCGGACCGGACGACGACCCGGAGTTCCTGTGGAAGATCAGGAACAACCCTGCACGTGATCGTGGCAACGGTCCCGAGCGTCCCGATGCGGGAACGCCCGGTTCCGTCGACTGAGTCCCGTCACGCGGTGCGGTGCGGTGCAGCGGACGACCGTCACCGCGTGACGTGGGGCGGGAACTCGGCGGTCATCGCTGCTGCCGTCTCGAGAAGCGCCGTGCGCGTCGCCGGCGCGAGAGCGTCGAGGTCGACCTCCGCCCCCTGAGCGAGATGGTCGTCGTACGGGATCACCCGCACGGCGCGACATCGCTGACCGAAGTGGTCGACGATCTTCGAGACGTCGATGACCTTCGACCCGGGCCGCACCATGTTGACCACTGTCAACGACTGCTCCACCAGATGCCGGTAGCCGTGCGCGTCGAGCCAGTCCATCGTCGCCGATGCACTCCGCGCACCGTCCACCGATCCGCTGCTCACGATCACCAGCCCGTCGGCGCTGCGCAGGATCGCCCGCATCGCCGAGTGCAGAAGTCCCGTTCCGCAGTCGGTCAGCACGATGTTGTAGAACCGCTCCAGCACGGCCACCGTGGTCTCGTAGTCGTACGCGTCGAACGCCTCCGACATGGCCGGATCGGACTCCGACGCCAGCACTTCGAGCCGGTGGTGATTCTGGGACGTGAAGTCGCGGACCGCGCTGTACTTGTCGATGTCGCGGGCATCCTTCAGCAGGTCGCGCACCGTCTTCTCGGTCTCCAGCGGAACCCGGGAGCTCAGCGTTCCGCGGTCGGGGTTCGCGTCCACGGCGATCACACGGTCGCCCCGGACCGACGAGAACGTCGATCCAAGCGCCGCCGCCACCGTGGTCTTCCCGACGCCTCCCTTGAGGCTCAGGATCGCGATGCGATGACACCCGTGCAACGGGTTGCCGACCTGACGGATCAACGCGAGCCGCCGCTGCTCCTTGGCGCTGTTGCCCACGTTCACCCGGCCACCGGTGACGTCGAAGAGCGTGCGGCGCCAGCCGCCCGTCGGTGGGGGCGGCGAGGTCCGCAGCAGCCGTGACGTCGAGAGGTCGTGCGCCGTGGGCGGTTGCATCGGCGAGGCAGGCACCTGCTGGATCGCCGGATCCGTCGGCGTCGACGCGGACGGGATCCGCCCGTCGTCCTGCGGGCCGGGCGACCACCCGTCCCAACGATCGTCCGTCACCGATTCCCCCCGGCGGTCATGTCGAGCCGACGGTCAGTTCAGACCCGCGTACGAGTGCAGACCGGAGACGACCATGTTGATGATGAAGAGATTGAACAGCATGGCGACGAAGCCCGCGACGTTGATCCACGCCGCGCGGGTGTTCCGCCAGCCCGACGTCGCCCGTGCGTGCAGGTACGCCGCGTAGACGACCCACGCGATGAAGGACACCGTCTCCTTGGGATCCCAGCCCCAGAAGCGTCCCCACGCGGCCTCGGCCCAGATCGCACCGAGGATGACGCCGGCGCCGAACAGCGGGAAGCCGATGATCGTGGTCTTGTAGGCCAGGCGGTCGAGCGTGCGGGCGTCCGGAAGACGCTGGGCGAACCGGGCGAGTGCACCCGTGTTCGCGCCGTCCTCCGTGGCGGGGAAGCGCATCCGTAGCAGGAACAGCAGCGACGCGACGCCGGCCACCAGGAAGATTCCGCTGCCGATGCTGACGATGGTCACGTGGATCGGCAACCAGTACGAGCGCAGGGCCGGGACCACGGGGGCCGCGTCGGCGTAGAGGACCGTCGCCGCGAGGAACATCAGGATCATGACCGGGACGACCACGAAGATCAGCGTCGGGCGCATCTTCCGCAGCGCGATGATCGAGGTCGCCGTCGCGGCGGCCGTGGCCATCGTCACGAACTCGTACATGTTGCCGAGGGGGAACCGGTCGGTGGCGAATCCGCGCAGCACGATCGACGTGACCGTGAGCAGCAGACCGAGCACCACCAGCGCGTAGCCCATGCCGCCGTAGCGCTCGGACGCGGGACGCCGGGGCACCTCCTCGATCCGACCGGGACCGGTGGGCCGCACGGGCGCCTTGCCCGCCGCGACGAGCTGCCGCTCGGACTTCTGCTCCGCAGCCGTGACGGTCTGCGTGGCGTACTGGGCGATGAGGAACACCGCCGCGAGCAGGTAGACACCGAACGCCGACCGGAAGGACCAGTCGCTGAACTGCGCGAGTGTGGCGTCGATCGGCATGGTCACTCCCTGTTGTTCGAGGTCGGTACGTCATCGGCGTCGGGTCGGTCGAGCACCCGCGCGGTGAGGCGGTCGAACTCGTCACCCCAGCCGGCCTGATCGGTCCGGGCGAGTCCGCCCACTTCTACTACGGTACGTCGTCGGTCGTCGTCCGTGCTCACGCGGACCCAGATGCGACGGCGCTTGATCACCAGGGACACCAGCAGACCGGCCATCATCGACAGCGCGAACACCAGCACCCACGTCTGCGCGGGGTCGTGCGAGACCTGCAGGTTGACGAATTTCTCGGCACCGTCGAATCGCACCTGCGTGCCGTCGGACAGCGTCGTCGACTCCCCCGGTGTCAGGTTGACGCGATCCTGCTTCACCAGCCGGCCCTGCTCCACCAGCACCTGGCTCAGCGAGAACAGCGACTGTGGATTACCGGTGTCGAGGCCGGTGTCGCCCTTGTAGATGTCGACGGCCACCGCCGGATCGTTCGGGGCGGGGAAGCTCGACGACAACAGCGAGCCGTGGAAGAACGCGGTGGGCGCGAACAGCCCCTCGATGGCGATCTGGTTCTGGCGGCGGACATCGGGATCCGGGTACAGACCGCCGGGCGGATCGAAGCGGTGCACTCCGCTGGAGAGGAACGTGGTGCCGTCCGTGGGCTCCCACTGGACCGTCTCGGTACGGGTCTCTCCGTTGGGGAACGTCACCGTGAACGTCGGCGCGTATCCGTGTCCCTGCAGGTAGACGCGGTCACCGGCGACCCGCAGCGGATGGTTGACCTGCAGGGTGTCCGGGCGCCAGGTGTTCGTGACCAGGTCGTCGCCGGCCTGGTACTCGATGTCGGACGTGAACTGCTCGGCCTGCCCGTTCTCGAGGTAGTCGGCCGTGAAGTTCTTCACCCGCACGCAGAGCGGGGTCATGCCCGTGCCGTCCTCGCTGTTGCCGGCCCGGAACGAGTCGAACTGGGCGGGCGAGGTGGTGCAGATGCCCGGGCCGTCGTTCGCGATGACGACGACGTTGCCCTCGTAGCTGAAGAGCTTCCCGACGGCGATGGCCACGAGCAGACCGACGAGCGACAGGTGGAACACCAGGTTGCCTGCCTCGCGCAGGTACCCCTTCTCCGCGGACAGCGTCAGGGCGCCGCTCTCCTCGGTGCGCCGCATCTTCCGCCAGCCGCGCATCCGGCCGTCGATCTCGTCGAGGAGAACGTCGGGTGCCGTGTCGACCTCGGTGCGCAGGTGGTGGGGCAGCCGCCCCAGGTTGCGCGGGGTGGCGACCGGCGAGGTGCGCAACGCGCGGGCGTGGTCGACGCACCGCGGCAGGATGCAGCCGACCAGCGAGACGAACAGCAGGACGTAGATCGCCGTGAACCAGAAGCTGCCGAAGACGTCGAACAACTCCAGCCGGTCCATGACGGGCCCCAGGGACGGGCGGTCCGCGATGTACTGGTCCACCTTCCCCGAGTTGAGGCTGCGCTGCGGCAGCAGCGCACCCGGGATCGCGGCCAGGGCGAGGAGGAACAGGAGCACGAGTGCCGTGCGCATCGAGGTCAGGCCGCGCCAGGTGTTCCGGACTGCGGCGACGACGCGCCCCGCCGGAGACTGCCGCGGCGGGCGCGCCTCGGCGTCCGGGCGGGCCGACAGGTCAGTGCTCATATCTCTTTCTCGTCCACTAGATCGGCAGGGTCACGCTGGTCACCGCTCCGTCGCGGATCCAGCTGACGAACAGGTCCCAGGCGCCGGTCACCAGTGCGATGCCGACAGCCACCAGCATCAGACCGCCGAACACCTGGATGGCACGGGCGTTGCGGCGCAGCCATCCGACGCCGCGCAACGCGCTGACGGAGCCGAACGCCAGAACGACGAAGGGCAGTCCCAGTCCCAGGCAGTAGGCGACGATCAGCACCACACCGCGCGCCGCGGTGGTGCCCTCGGTGCCGGCCGTCAGCGAGATGACGCCCGCCAGCGTGGGTCCGAGACACGGGGTCCATCCGAGCGCGAACACGCCACCGAGCAGCGGTGCCCCGAGGATGCTGCCGACGCGGCGCGGTTCGAAGCGCGTGTCGCGCTGCAGGGCGGGGATCAGACCGAGGAAGACGAGACCCATCGCGATGGTGACGACGCCGCCCACACGCTGCAGGATCTCGCGGTTCACCGACAGCACCGAGATGGCGCCGAAGACCGAGGCCGTGGCCAGGACGAACACCACGGTGAATCCGAGAACGAAGAGGGCCGCGGCACCGGCGACGCGGCTGCGACCCCGCACCAGAGTCTTGGTGGCCGCCTCGTCGGCGGTGACGGACGGGGAGTCCGCTCCGACGACTCCGGCCAGGTAGGACAGGTAACCCGGAACCAGGGGGACGACGCAGGGCGACGCGAAGGACACCAGACCGGCGAGCAGGCAGGCACCGAGAGCCAGGAACAGCGGCCCCGACGCGGCAGCCGACTGGAACGCCTCACCCATCGGACACGTCGGGTGGCTCGGCTGCGATGCGCTCGACCACGGGCTGCAGGTCGCTCGCGAGAAGCTCCGTCAGGAACACCGCGGCGACGCGGTGCTCACGGTCGAGCACGATCGTGGTCGGGATGACGGTGGTCGGGTAGTTCGATCCGAGAGCGAGGAGGGTGCGCAGCGGCGGGTCGTAGATGGACGGGTACGTCACGTTGTTGTCGATGACGAAGTCCTGCGCCTTGTCCTGCTGGTTGTCGCGCACGTTGATGCCCAGGAACTGCACACCCTGGTCCTTCGTCGCCTCGAAGACCTGCTCGAGATCGTCGGCCTCACCGCGGCAGGGGCCACACCACTGACCCCAGATGTTGAGGACGACGACCTGGCCCTCGTAGTCGGACAGCGACGTCGTCGTGCCCTCGGTCATGAGGTCGGGTCCGGAGAGGTTCCCCACGGTGCCGCGGTCGGCGGGCGGGTCGTAGAAGATCGACGTCTTGCCGCCGGGTGAGACGAACTCGAAGGTCCCACCCTGTGCCACGGCGTCGGTACCCGTGGCGCACCCGGTGAGAACGGTGGCGGCCACGAGCAGCGGCGCGAGCAGGCGGGCGGGTCTCATGCGCCCGTCTGGAGGGGGTCCGACGCCCCTGCGGGCTCGGAGTAGACGATGTCGACGAGGGTGTCGCCCTCGTAGATCAGCGAGGTGAGCGACGCGAGGCCGCACTGGCGGTTGCGGGGGTCGTGCCACAACCGGTCGCCCTGCAGGAAGCGGCGCAGGGTCCACACGGGCAGCTGATGACTCACGCACACGGCCTCGTGGCCCACGGCCGCGACGCGAGCCGCGTTGACGGCAGCCAACATCCGGTGGGCGATCTGCAGGTAGGGCTCGCCCCAGGAGGGGGTGAACGGGTCACGCAGCTTGAGCCAGTGGCGGGGCCGGCGCAGCGCACCGTCTCCGACGGCGACCTTCAGACCCTCGAAGTCGTTCCCGGCCTCGATGAGGTTCTCGTCCGTCTCGATGGTGAGCCCGAACGCCGACGCGATGGGCGCCGCCGTCTCCTGCGCGCGTTGCAGCGGGGAGGCGACGACGTGCGTGACGTCGTGCCCGGCGAGCACGTTCGCCACCGTGCGCGCCTGGGCCTGACCGTTCACCGACAACCGGAAGTTCGGGAGGCGCCCGTAGAGGATTCCCTTGGGGTTGTGCACCTCGCCGTGCCGCATCACGTGCACGATCGTGCGGGTGTCGGCGTGCGGGTGCCCGGAAGTGTCGTTACCGGACGCGTCGCTGTTTGTCGGGTCGGTCGGGGACGACTCGGTCATGACGGTGCTTTCTGCTCGGCAGCGGCTGCTGCGGCGGCGGCGTGGGGAGCGGCCGACTCGATGATCTCGAACGCGCGGTCGTCGAGCGCCGCGGAGACGAACCAGGCCTCGAACGCGCTCGGCGGCGGGTACACGCCGCGGCTCAGGAGCGCGTGGAAGAAGGCGGGGAAACGCCAGGTGGCGGCCGCCTTGGCGCCCGCGTAGTCGATCACCGGTTCCTCGGAGAAGAAGACGCTGACCATGTTGGCGGCGTACTGCACGCGGTGCGGGACGCCCGCCGCGGTGAGCGCGTCACCGAGGATGCCGCCCAGACGGGTGGAGTTCGCGTCGAGTGCCGCGTAGACGTCGGCGTCCGCCGCGCGCAGCGTCGCCAGACCCGCGGCGACCGCGACGGGGTTACCCGACAGGGTGCCGGCCTGGTAGACGGGGCCCGCGGGGGCGAGGTAGCTCATGATGTCGGACCGGCCACCGAACGCGGCCGCGGGGAGGCCGCCGCTCATGACCTTGCCGAAGGTGTACAGGTCACCGGCGATGCCGTCGACGCCGTACCACCCCGACGCGCTGACGCGGAAGCCTGTCATGACCTCGTCCATGATCAGCAGTGCGTCGTGCGCACGGGTCAGACGCTGCAGACCCTCGTTGAAGCCGGGCTGCGGCGCCACCGCACCCATGTTGCCCGCCGCGGCCTCGGTGATGACGCACGCGATCTGACCCGGATGGTCGGCGAACGCCTTCGCGACCGCATCGAGGTCGTTGTAGGGAACGACGATGGTGTCGGCCGCCTGCGCACCCGTCACGCCGGGCGACGTCGGCAGCCCGAGGGTGGCGACGCCCGAGCCTGCGTCGGCGAGCAGGGCGTCGACATGGCCGTGATAGCAGCCGGAGAACTTGACGATCTTGCTGCGACTGGTGAACCCGCGGGCCAGACGCACCGCACTCATGGTCGCCTCTGTGCCCGAATTCACCAGGCGCACCTCGTCGACGGGATCGACGCGGCGCACGATCTCCTCCGCCAACTCGATCTCGCCGAGCGTGGGAGCACCGAAGGACAGTCCCGTGGAGGCCGCCTTCTGCACCGCCTCGACCACGGCCGGGTGGGCATGACCG
This sequence comes from Rhodococcus sp. UNC23MFCrub1.1, assembly GCF_000686025.1. Classification (GTDB taxonomy): domain Bacteria; phylum Actinomycetota; class Actinomycetes; order Mycobacteriales; family Mycobacteriaceae; genus Rhodococcoides. The sequence goes on along the minus strand of NZ_JMLQ01000002.1, from coordinate 29,818 downwards.
AGAATCATCGGTCCCCACGAGGAGATGAGGTCGACGTAGTTGTTGCCGTCGGCGTCGCGCAGGGTGTATCCGCTGGCCTCGGCCATGAACCGCGGGGTTCCGCCCACGGAGTGGAAGGCCCGCACGGGCGAGTTCACGCCACCGGGGATGACGGCGGACGCGCGTGCGAAGAGTTCTGCGGATCGGGCGGTGGGGACGCCGGTGTCGGTTCCGCTCGAAGGAGTCACGCCCTCCAGTGTTTCACAGGACGCGGAGTGCTCTTTCTGATAAGGAGCAGTCTCACACCGGCTGTCTCACGTCTCGATCAGGAGCTGCATCCAGGTCAGGTCGAGCCACCGCCCGAACTTGACGCCGACCTGCGGCATGACACCCACCACCGTGAAGCCGAACTTCGCGTGCAGGGCGATCGAGGTGGTGTTCGAGGACTCGATTCCCGCGACGATCGCGTGGACGTCCCCACGGCGGGCGCGCTCGATCAGTTCCGCCATCAACGCGGTCGCGACGCCGCGCCGATGGAAGCCGTCGGCGACGTACACGGAGTTCTCGACGGTGTGCCGGTAGCCGGACTTCGGACGGAACGGCCCGTAGGACGCGTAGCCCGCGACCCGACCGTCGATCTCGGCGGTGAGGATCGGCAGGCCGGCGCCGGTGCGCTGGTCGAACCAGGCCTGCCGGTCCGCGAGTCCCACCTGCTCCTCGTCCCAGATCGCGGTCGTGTCCGCGATGGCGGCGTTGTGCACGGTGAGGATCTCGGGCAGGTCGGCGGGCACGGCGTCGCGAATCAGCACAGCGACACGGTAGTCGGTTGCAGGCAGGCACGATCGACGAGAATCGACGTGATCGAAAGTGTTAAATCCGTGTTACATCGGGCATATCCTTCTGCCATGACGGCACCACACGAGCCCGACCGGCAGCACCCGGAATCCCGACTGGCCTGGCCGGAGGGGTTCCGCGAGCACCTCGTCGAGCAGTGCGACGGCTTCAGCTCGATCATGTCGCGCGCCATTGCGGACAACGGCGCCTCGCTCTTCCGCGACGGCCCCTACGCCCCGTCGACCCCGCAGGCTGCGTCGATGGACGCCACGAGTGTGATGTTTCGCAAGATTCGCGCGGTGTGGCGTGAATTTCTGTGGCCGCGCTGACAAGTCCCTCCCGGGCACCTCGAGTTTTGGTTACCGTCGAGTATGACCACTACCGAGACCGGCACCACTGACACCGGCACGTCCTCCGACAACGCTGCTCAGCTGGCGAATCACCTGCGCAGGACTCTCGACGGACGGTGGCGCGACGTACGGAACCAGACGCGCGAGCAGCTCGCGCGTCACGAGTTCGCACCGCACTACACACCCAACACCGCGATCGCGCGGACCAAGGCCTTCGAGCAGTTGCGTGTGCTCGCCGCGGCCGGCGCCGCCGAGTCCGGCTTCGCCAAGGAAGTCGGCGGCACGGGCGACATCGGCGCCGCCGTCACGATGATCGAGATGCTCGCCATGTCGGATCTGTCACTCATGGTGAAAGCCGGCGTGCAGTGGGGCCTCTTCGGTGGCGCGATCGAGAACCTCGGCACCGAAAAGCATCACAAGGAGTTCATCAAGCCCCTGATCGATCTCGAGACGCTCGGCTGTTTCGCGATGTCGGAGACTGGCCACGGCAGCGACGTGCAGTCCATCGGCACCACCGCGACGTACGACCGCGAGACGCAGGAATTCGTGATCCACACGCCGGACAAGTCCTCGCGCAAGGACTACATCGGCGGCGCCGCCGAGTCGGCGAAGTACGCCGCCGTGTTCGCGCAGCTGATCACCGCCGGACCGGGTGAGGAGCCCGAGAGCAAGGGCGTGCACTGCTTCGTCGTACAGATCCGCGACGAGAACTTCGGCAACGACCTCCCCGGCGTCACCACGTTCGACATCGGCTACAAGGGCGGCCTGCCCGGCGTGGACAACGGCCGCATCATGTTCGATCACGTCCGCATCCCGCGCGAGAACATGCTCAACAAGATCGCGGACGTCGCGGCCGACGGCAGCTACTCCTCGGACATCGACAACCCGAACCGGCGCTTCTTCACCATGCTGGGCACCCTCATCCGCGGCCGCATCACCGTGGGCGGTTCGGCGGGCGCCGCGGCGCGCGTCGCGCTGACCATCGCGACGAAGTACGCGCTGCAGCGCAAGCAGTTCAGCGCGCCCGGGACCGACGACGAGGTCACGATCATGGACTACCTCGTCCACCAGCGTCGGCTGTTCCCGCTCATCGCCAAGTCGTACGCGCTGCAGTTCGCGCAGAACGAGCTCGTCTCGAAGATGCACGACATCCAGAGCGCCGAGGATCCCGACGCCACCGAGCAACGGGAACTCGAGTCGCGGGCGGCCGGCCTGAAGGCAGCGAATACCTGGCACGCGACGAAGGCGATCCAGGAGTCCCGCGAGGCCTGCGGCGGCGCGGGCTACCTCGCGGAGAACCGACTCATCGCGCTCAAGGCGGACTCGGACGTCTTCACCACCTTCGAGGGCGACAACGTGGTGCTCACGCAGCTCGTCGCGAAGGAGCTGCTCACCGCGTACGCCCACGAGGTCCGCTCGTTCGGTGCGGCCGATTGGGTGAAGTTCGCCGCCGGCACGGTCGGCGACGTGGTGAAGAAGCGCACGGCGGCGGCGCCCATCATCCAGACCCTCGTCGACTCACGTCAGGACAACGAGGAGGAGGGCAGCCTCTTCAACCGCGGCACCCAGATCTCGATGTTCGAGGAGCGCGAGGAGTACCTCATCTCCACGGCCGCGAAGCGTCTGAACGGGTTGTCCAAGAAGATGAGCCAGTTCGACGCGTTCAACGCGGTGCAGGACCACATCCTGCACGCGGCCACGGCGCACGTCGATCGCGTGGTGCTCGAGGCGTTCGTCGCCGGCATCGACAACTGCGAGGACGACGACGCCAAGGAACTGCTCGGCGAGGTGTGCGACCTCTACGCGCTCACCACGATCGACGCTGACAAGGCCTGGTTCATCGAGCACCGCTACATCTCCACTGAGCGGTCGAAGGCCGTCACGCGCGGGATCAACGAGCGCTGTCGCACGCTGCGCCCGCACGCCCACACGCTGATCGACGCGTTCGGCGTTCCCGAGGCGCTGCTCGGTGCGGCGATGCTCGCCGACGACGAGCCGGGTGAAGTGAAGGAATCCGTCACCGCCGACTAGGCCGGCACCCCTTCGGCCCCCTCGCGAGTACGCCCAGGATGTCGTGATTCAGTGCTCCACAACGACCCTATGGGCGTACTCGCCGAGGGTGGGAGTCAGGAACGGACGAGGCGAGCGATCGCCTCGGACGCCTCCCTGACCTTCGCGTCCGCTTCGGGTCCGCCCTCGCGGGCCGCGTCCACGACGCAGCCCGCGAGGTGGGCGTCCAGCAACTTCAGCGACACGGACTGCAGCGCCTTGGTGACAGCCGAGACCTGCGTCAACACGTCGATGCAGTACCGGTCGTCGGCCACCATGCGAGAGATGCCGGCCACCTGTCCCTCGATGCGGCGCAGACGCTTGAGGAGGTCGTCCTGATCGAAACTGCTCATGCGTCCAGAGTACCCCCAGGGGGTAACGGGTAGAGGTCAGCGCCGCCGTACGACGCGCATCACCAGGTACACCGCGACGGCCGCCGCGACCACAGAGAGAGCCGCCCAGGGCCCCGCGACACGGGTCGAGTCGTACGTGACCGAGAACCCCTCGAACGACGACGTGGTGGCGAACTGCTCGGTCACGGTGGTCGTGGTCCTCGACTGCACCCACAGAACCACGGCCACGACGGCGAGGACGACCGCGACCACCACCGGAGCGAACCGGCGCATCACGCGTCGGGCTCCGCGTCGGTGGCGGGCGCCACGAGTGCGAGCAGTTCCTCGCGGAGCGTCTCGTCGTCCTTCGCCCACGCCTGGACCAGGCCGTTGCCCCGCAGCTTCAGGCCGACGCCGGTCCGCTTGCGTGGCACCCCGGACAGCTCCCCCAGCACTCGCGCGGCCTGCCACTTCTCCAGGGTGTTCCCGTTGGCGTCGTAGTCGGGCTCCGGGTACACCTCGAGGATGTCCGCGATGGCGACGTTCTCCGTGCCCTGGCTCAGCGTCGTCGGCGTCAGGATCACCGTGGCGTGCCGACGGGCGGCCACGATCTGCACGTAGGTGAAGGCCATGAGAACCAGCGCGATCACGACGAGCGCCACGTAGTGCACAACGGGTCCCGTGTAGATCTCGACGCCGAGAGCGATGAGACAGAAGATCGGCCCCCAGGCCAGGGCGCGCCACTTCGCGCCGTACTCGGCGAAGATCACCGGTTCCGTCTCGTCGCTCACGGGGCCTCCGGTGCCGCGAACCACGGCGCCGCGGACGGTCGGTACACGAGCACGCAGGCCACGAAGAAGAGGATCGCCCCGAGCGTCGCCAGCAGGGGCACGATGGCGAAGCCGACGGTCACCGAGCCCAGAAGCACCAGCCCGAAGACGATCGACAGGACCGTCAGTGCCCGGCGGAACCGCGGATCGCCGCGTCGACACGCGGGCCCCGCGAGGAATCCGATGGCCAGTCCGACGATGATCTCGAGGACACCGACCGTGCGCAGCACCGTGATGACGCTCTCCACGGCATCCGGCTCGCCCCCGGTCTCGGTCAGCTGGGTCCGCAGCGAGTCGGCCGGGAACGTCAGCGAGATGAGGCCGAGCAGCACGACGAGGACGGCCCCGAGAACCCACACGGCGAACGCGACGGTGACGATCCGGGGACGGGCGGGCGACGCGGGCTCGGGCTTCTCGACGTTCACTCGACCATCCTGCCAAGACGCCTCCACACGGTGGAGTCCAGGCGTCTCTCGATCAGGTGAGGACGGCCGGCAGAAGCACTGCGGCAGCCATGAGGATGCCCGTGATCAGCACGATGGCGAGCAACCACAACTCACGTCGGCCACTGCTGCACTCGACGGTCTGCATACGAGTGCGAGGCGCCGTGGAACCGGCGGAGGTGGAGGAGAAATCGGCGGGCAACACTGTCTCCGTACTGATCAGAATGCTTGTGACAGTGGTCACGATACACCGATCGATGTTTGACGCAAAAAGACAGCCTGACCAGGCAGGACGGGCGTCTCAGGCGCCCGAGAAGCCGCTGGCGACGACGAGGACGACCACCACCACGGCAGACGTCAGGAGCAGCAGGGCGAACACCTCGGCGAGAGGGTTGCGGCGGTCGTTGGCGTCGTGCCCGACCGTCTGTCGTGGGGTCATGAAGATCCTCCGATCAGGGTGTGTCCGATCGTCAGAACCATAACGCCACTTCTGTAACTCAGGTCACATCTGTCACGGCGTGTCGCAGGTCAGCGCGGTGATCTCCGGGAGAGGAAGTACTCCGACGACTCGCGTCGATGCATCAGATACACCGCACCCGCGGCCGCGACGGCCTGCAGGATCCCGAGCACCGCGGTGACCAGGGCGATCGCGCCTCCGGAACCGAGGCCGAACAGCGTGGGAATCGTGGTGACGACGATGACCACGCCGATCGCCGTGAGAACCGCGCGCGCCCAGAGCTTCCCGGCCCGCATCTTCCGCACCACCAGGAGGACGAGCCCAGCGATCAGCACCCCGACGATCAACGACAACACCATGGCCACGACGAGCACGGTGTCCGCGGTCTCGGGCGGCAGTGCCAACGACGGGTCCTGCGCCTCGAGGTCCGTCAGGAACGCGTCGAGAAAGGCGTCACGATCGGTGAACAGGGAGTAGAGCCCGATGAGCATCGAGAGCAGACCGATGCCGATCACGCCGAACCACAGGTGGCGCGCCGTCTCGATGTCGACCGGCGCCTCGCTGTTCTCCGGTGACCGCATCGGCTGCATCGCGCTCGGGGGCAGACCCTCGGGGTGCCAGTTGCCCTGCGGCTGCTGACCCCACTGCGGCTGCTGACCCCACTGCGGCTGCTGACCCCACTGCGGCTGACCCTGCGGATCGTGGGGGTCGTGGCGAGGGTCCTCCGGGTTGCCGCCCGGGCGCTGGTCGTTCACAGCCGCGTCGCGATCTCGGTGGCCCAGTAGGTGAGGACGATGTCGGCGCCGGCTCGGCGAATACTGGTGACGGACTCCATGATCGCCGCGTCGCGGTCGATCCACCCGTTCTGCGCGGCGGCGGTGATCATCGCGTACTCCCCAGAGATCTGATAAGCGGCGACGGGCACGGGTGACGCGTCGGCCACGTCGCGCAGGATGTCGAGGTAGCTCATCGCGGGCTTCACCATCACCATGTCGGCACCCTCGGCGATGTCGAGGTCGAGTTCGCGCATCGACTCGCGCCGATTGGCCGAATCCTGCTGATAGGTCCGGCGATCGCCGCGCAACGTCGACCCGACGGCCTCGCGGAACGGGCCGTAGAACGCGGAGGCGTACTTCGCCGTGTAGGCCAGCTGGCCCACGTCGGCGAATCCGGCGGTGTCGAGGCCCTCGCGGATCGCGCCGATCTGCCCGTCCATCATGCCGCTCGGGCCGAGCAGGTGAGCGCCCGATTCCGCCTGCGCCACAGCCATGTCCACGTAGCGCACCAGCGTCGCGTCGTTGTCGACGCTGCCGTCCGCGGCGAGGACGCCGCAGTGACCGTGGTCGGTGAACTCGTCGAGGCACGTGTCCGCCATCAGGACGGTGCTGTCGCCGAGGTCGTCTCGGAGCCGACGCAGACCTGTGTTCAGGATGCCGTCGGGATCCGAGGCCATCGATCCCTGTCCGTCCTTGTCCTCCGGACGTGGAACCCCGAAGAGCATCAGACCGCCGACTCCGGCCCGCACGGCCTCGTCGGCAGCGGCGGACAGCGAGTCCAGGGTGTGCTGGACGACGCCCGGCATGGAGCTGATCTCGCGCGGGGCATCGAGGCCGTCGGCCACGAACATCGGCAGCACGAGGTGCCGCGGTTCGAGCGACGTCTCCGCCACCAACCGGCGGATGGCTGGGGTACGACGCAGTCGCCGGGGACGGTCTACGGGGAACACGGAACCCTCACTTCGTTCGGCCGTGCGCCCTTTGCGTATCCCTGGATGCGCAAAGGGCGCACGGGCGGGTCAGCGCCTACGAGACTTCTTGCGCGGAGGCGGCAGTGCACCCTCGGCGCGCAGTCGTGCAGCGTGCTCGGCCAGTGCCTCGACCAGCGGTCCGACCTGAGCCGTCTCGGGCTGCACGTCGACACGCAGGCCGAACTCGACGGCCGTCTCGGCGGTCTTCGGTCCGATGCACGCCACGAGGGTGCGCGCGTGCGGCTTGCCGGCGATGCCGACGAGGTTGCGCACGGTGGAGCTCGACGTGAAGCACACGGCGTCGAAGCCGCCGGTCTTGATCATCTCGCGGGTCTCGGCGGCCGGCGGCGCAGCGCGCACCGTGCGGTACGCGGTGACGTCGTCGATCTCCCAGCCGCGCTCGCGGAGGCCCTCGGCGAGAGTCTCGGTCGCGATGTCGGCGCGCGGCAGCAGGACCCGGTTGACGGGGTCGAAGACCTCGTCGTACGGCGGGAAGTCCTCGAGCAGCCCTGTGGAACTCTGCTCGCCGGACGGGACGAGCTCGGGGTTGATGCCGAACGAGCGGACCTTCTCGGCCGTCGCTTCGCCGACGCAGGCGATCTTGACGCCGGAGAACGCGCGAGCGTCGAGTCCGAACTCCTCGAACTTCTCCCACACCGCGCGCACCGCGTTGGTGGAGGTGAAGACGACCCACTGGTAGCGGCCGTCCACGAGGCCCTTGACCGAGCGCTCCATCTGAGCGGGGCTGCGCGGGGGCTCGACGGCGATGGTCGGCACCTCGATGGGGATGGCGCCGTGCGTCACCAGGCGCTCGCTCATCTCGCCGGCCTGGTCCTTGGTGCGGGGCACGAGGACGGTCCAGCCGTACAGCGCGCGGCTCTCCCACCAGGACATCCGGCTGCGCTGCGAGACGACCTTGCCGACCGTGACGATGAGTGATCCCACGAGCTCGGATCCCGCGTCGTTCAGCGTCGCGAGGGTCGCCTCGACGGTGCGCTGCTGACGCGTCGTACCGCGGACGGTGATGGCGACAGGCGTCTGCGGGGCCAGGCCGTGCTCGACGAGCGCACTGGCGGTCTCGGCGAGGTGGCCGGACGTCGCGTGCAGGACGAGCGGTCCGGGTGCCGCGGCGAGCGACGCCCAGTCGACGTCGCCCCGGACGTCCGCCTCGGTGTGCTCGGAGCCCAGTGCCATGCCGGCGTAGCTCGGCACCGCGGACCCCGCGGGAAGGCCGGGAACGACCTCGAACTGCACCTGGGTCCGCGCCACGGCGGTGACCTCGGCGATGACGGAGTCGGTGGTCAGCGGATCACCCGAGACGAGCCGCACCACGTCGTGGCCGTTCTTCGCCTCGGCGACCAGCGTCTTGGCCACCTCGGCGGGCTCGCCGAGCGCCGGACGCACGTCCACGCCGTTCTCGCCCGTCTCGGCGTCGGCCGGGACTGCGGTGCCCACCAGGGCGATGACACCCTTGTCGACGTCGGGATCGGTGAAGGCCATCTCGGCGATCGCCAGCGCGTCCCTCGCCCGGACGGTGAGCAGGGCCGGGTCGCCCGGTCCGGATCCCACGAACAGGATCCGTCCCGGGGTGTTCTTGCGGACTCGGCTCATGATTCGTTCTCCAGTGCAGTCTGTTCCGCGTACTTGTCGCGGAAGCGGATCTCGATCTCGGTGGCGGGACCCCGCTTGGGGATCAACCGCGATGTGGCGATGCGCTCGTACCGTCCCGGACGGGGTGTCACGCGTCGCCCGGGCAGGCCGCCACGTCTGTGTCGGCTCGCGGTCCCGACGACGCTCAGCGCCCTCTGCTCACGCATCGATCGACTCGCCTTTCTCGGTACCGCCCGGTCTCTGGGTCGAGGCGGCGGTGGACGAACTGGAGGGCTCGGTGACGGCGACCAGGTCTCGGGCGCCGAGTTCGAGAAGTTCACGGGCGACACGGCGGCCGATGCCGTCGGCGTCGTCGACGGGCCCCACTGCGGAGGCTCGGATCACGTCGGAGCCGTCCACCGCGGCGGCGCAGCCGCGCAGGGACAGTTCCTCGAAGACTCGGCCGTCCTCGTCGATGGATTCGACGACCTCGGCGATGGCCCCGACCGGAGCGGTGCAACCGGCCTCGAGCTCGGCGAGCAGGGCCCGCTCCGCCGTCACCGAGGCGCGCGCCGCGGGATCGTCGAGGGTCGCGAGCACGGAGGCCAGATCGTGGTCGTCGGAGCGGCACTCCACTGCGAGTGCCCCCTGAGCGGGAGCCGGCAGGAACTGCACCGGCTCGAGAGCCTCGGTGACGACGTCCAGACGGTCGATCCGCGCCAGTCCGGCACGGGCCACGACGACGGCGTCGAGCTCACCCTTGGTGACCTTGCCGATGCGAGTGTCGAGGTTGCCGCGCAGGGGCTGCACGTCCAGGCCGAGGCCGAGTGCGCGCAGCTGGGCGATACGCCGCGGTGCGGACGTGCCGACGGTGGAACCGGCGGGCAGTTCGCCGAGCACCAGTCCGTCGCGCGCCACCAGGGCGTCACGCGCGTCCTCGCGCTGCGGGATCGCGCCGATGGTGAAACGCTCGTCCTCCGCCGTCGGAAGATCCTTGTAGGAGTGCACGGCGACGTCGATGGTCTTGTCCGCCAATGCTTCCCGGAGGGCGGCGGTGAAGACGCCCACGCCGATCTCCTGCACCGGTGCGGCCGACTTGTCGCCCGCGGTGGTCACGACGACCAGCTCGGTGCGGACACCGGCGGCCGTGATGGCAGCGCGGACGGTCTCGGCCTGCGTCGTGGCGAGCAGGCTGCCGCGGGTACCGATACGCACCACGCGATCACCCAGCGCAGCGGCGTTCGCGATCATTCCGTACCCCGCTCGTGGGAGAGGGTGAAGTCGTCCGCGAGGGCGGCGGTGGGATTGTCCGTGTCGACGGCGGTGGCGACCTCCATCGGCGACGCGACGGCCTGAACCGTGCTCGGCGAGAGCTCGAAGAGCTCCCGGAGCGCCTCGGCGTAGGAGTCGCCGCCCGGCGTGGTGGCCAGCTGCTTCACGCGCACGGTGGGCGCGTGCAGCAGCTTGTCGACGACGCGGCGCACGGTGCGGGCCACCTCGTCGCGCTGCGGGTCGGCCAGATCGGGCAGTCGTGAGTCGAGCCGCATGAGCTCCGACTCGACGACCTCGGCGGCCCGCTGACGCAGCGCCGTGACGGTCGGGGTGACCTCGGCGAGGCGCTGTCCGGACAGGTAGGAGGCGAGCTCGGCGGCCACGATGTCGCGGGCCGCACGCTCGTCGGACGCCGCGGCGCCGGCCGCGGGATCGTGCTGCAGCGACTCCATGTCCAGGACGGTCACGCCGGGCAGGCCGGCGACGGCGTGCTCGACGTCGCGAGGCAGGCCCAGGTCGCAGATCACCAGCGGGCGAGCCTGCGTGTCGCGCTGGGCGAGCGCACGATGGGCGTCGGCGATGGTCACGACGGCACCCACCGCACCGGTACAGGTGACGAGGATGTCGGCGTCCGCCACCGTCGCGGAGAGCTGGTCGAGTGTGATCGCGAACGACGTCACGCCGCCCGAGGCCGCGGTCTCGGACAGGTGCTGCGCGCGGCTCTGGGTGCGGTTGGCGACCGCGATGCTGCCGATGCCGGTGCGCGTCAGATGAGCGACGGAGAGACCGCCCATCGCGCCGGCGCCGAGCACGACGGCCTTCTTGCCCGCGAGACCACCGAGCACGTCGGAGGCGCGATCGAGCGCGACGGAGACCACGGAGGCTCCCGCCTTGTCGATGCCCGTCTCGGAGTGGACCTTCTTGCCCACGCGCAGCGCCTGCTGCGCCAGCTCGTGGAGCGCGCGGCCCGATGCCTGCTGAGCGTCCGACGCCGCGTAGGCGGCACGGATCTGCCCGAGGATCTGCTGCTCACCGATCACCATCGAGTCGAGTCCGCCGGCGACGGCGAACAGGTGCTCGGCCGCGGCCTCGCTGTAGCGCACGTAGGCGTACTTCGTGAGCTCGGCGAGCTCGAGACCGGAGTGCTCGGACAACAGTGCACCGAGATCGGTCAGGGCGCCGTGGAAGGCGTCGACCACCGCGTACACCTCGACGCGGTTGCACGTCGAGACGATCATGACCTCGGAGACATGCGGCGACATCATGATCTCGTCGGTCAGTTTCGGGCGTTCCGTGTCGCTGACGGCGATACGTTCGAGCACCGAGACGGGAGCGCTTCGATGCGAAATCCCGAGGAGAAGGACACTCACGGTGCTATCACCGATCCGTTTCTACTAGCGGGGGTGACCGTCCGGGGATCACGACAGACCGGGCGGGCGGGACGGATGCGCGGTGCCTTGTGGGCGTTCGCGAACGAGAGGACCTGCAGCTCCACGGCGAGATCGACGCGGCGGAGATCGACGTGCGGGGGGGTCACCGGATCGGTGGACGCGAAACTGAGGATGCAGTCGATGTCGGCCTCGACGAGGGCGTCGACGGCGGACTGGGCGGCAGCGTCCGGCGTGGCGACGACGCCGACGGTGGCGCCGAGCTCGGCGGCGACCTCGACCAGCCGATCGACGTGCAGAACGGTGAGCTGCGAGTAACCGTCGTCGGCGTTGCCGACGGTGATCTCGCGGCCCACGACGGCCGGATCGCTGTCGAACAGGGCGACCATCGTGAAACCGCGACGACTGAACCCGTCGTACCCGACCAGTGCGGTGCCGAGGTTGCCGGTGCCCACCAGCACGACGCGGTGACCGCGATCCAGACCGAGCGCCAGCTCGATGCGCGCCCGCAGGCGAGCGACGTCGTATCCCACTCCGCGAACACCCATCGGGCCGAGGAACGAGAGGTCCTTGCGCAGCGTGGCCGAACCGACCCCGGCGGCCGTCGCGAGGTCCTCGCTCGAGACGATCATCACTCGGGTGTCGGTCAGCGAACTCAGTACCCGGAGATACCCCGCGAATCGGGTGACCGTAGCCTGGGGCACAGCGCGAGAGACCGCACCACCGTCACGAGACACAGCACCACCGTCGCGGCCGGAGTCGGACACCGCGCCGGAGCGCGCGATACCGACGCCGGGCAGGCGGCGTTGTGAGGTCACGTCGAAGGCTCCTCGTCCGACGGCACGCCTGATGACAGGCATGCGGTCTCCACGGTCATCCGAGGATCGGCGGGCCACGCACAGGACCGTGGTACCTGTGACGCAGGGTTCGTCGCCGACCCCTTTCTTCTCTCCACGGTAACCTCTCGTGGAGGGATGAACAAAGTCGCCGACCCGTGTAGTACGATCCCGCGCCCGGTGATCCGACGGCCGCGCGCACCGACGGTGACGAGCGGCCCGGGTCAGTTCTCCAGATCGCGCCGCAGCCGGGGCACGTCGACGTCCCAGTAGCTGTGTTCGCGGCCGTCCAGCAGCACCACCGGCAGCCGGTCCCCGTACTCCGCCCGCAGGTCAGGGTCCTGCGCGGCCACCGCGTCGACGTCGACCGACTCGCAGGCCACGCCGTACTCCGCACACAGGGGAACGAGCACGCGCAGGGCGGCGTCGCACGCCCCGCATCCGGCGCGTGTCAGCAACGTCACGGTGCGTACCGGGCTGGTCATGAGTCGAGTGTCTCACCGCCTCGCGCACGCGGTTAGGGTGGATCGGCAGGACCGGGACGGCCCGCGCCCGTGGGACGACCGGTCGAGGTGGGGAGGTGCACCGTGCCCGATCAGCATGATCCGGACGACGCACATGCTGCTGTCACGCCCGATTCGGAACTCACCGAGTCGCCCGAGGTGATGGACGAGTCGCGGGAACGTCGACTCGTCGACCCGGAGGCGGCCGAGAAGCAGGTCCGTCGACGGATCCGCAATCCCCTCGGCCCCACCGCCGCCCAGATCCGCGCCAAGCTCGCCGGCGAGGCGAGCGCCGATGCCGCCATCGCGCTGCAGGCCGAGAGCGCCGAGGCCGCCGACGACCACGTCAGTACGGTTCCGCGTGATCTCACTGCCGCCGCGTTCTTCGACGTCGACAACACGATGGTGCAGGGCGCGTCGATCATCCACTTCGCCCGCGGGCTCGCGGCCCGCAAGTACTTCACGTCCAAGGACGTCTCCGAGTTCGCCTGGCAGCAGATCAAGTTCCGGGTGAGCGGCAAGGAGAACCTGGGCGACGTCAGCACCGGCCGCGAGAAGGCACTGTCCTTCGTCGAGGGCCGCTCGACCGCGGAGATCGTGCGGCTCGGCGAGGAGATCTTCGACGAGATCATCGCCGACCGCATCTGGGCCGGCACCCGTGCTCTCGCGCAGATGCACCTCGACGCCGGCCAGCAGGTGTGGCTCGTCACCGCCACCCCGGTGGAGCTGGCGTCCATCATCGCCAAACGCCTCGGCCTGACCGGCGCGTTGGGCACCGTCGCCGAGAGCAAGGACGGCGTCTTCACCGGGCGCCTCGTCGGCGACATCCTGCACGGTCGCGGCAAGGCCCACGCCGTGCGGACCCTCGCCGTGCGCGAGGGCCTCGACCTGCGACGCTGCACCGCCTACTCCGACAGCCACAACGACGTGCCGATGCTGTCCCTCGTCGGGACGGCCGTCGCGGTCAATCCCGACGCGGACCTGCGCGAGCTCGCGAAGAACCGCGGGTGGGAGATCCGCGACTTCCGCACCGGCCGCAAGGCCGCCAAGATCGGCGTCCCCACCGCTCTCGCACTCGGTGCCGTCGGCGGCGGCGTCGCCGCGGTGCTCGGCCGACGCAATCCGTGAGTCCTGTGAGAGCAGTCGTCATCGGTGCGGGTGTCGGCGGACTCGCCACCGCCGCCCGCCTGGCCCACCGCGGTGTCGAGACCGTCGTGCTCGAGCAGTCGCACGATCTGGGCGGGAAGCTCGGCATCGTTCGGCGGGACGGCTTCTCGTTCGACACCGGGCCGTCACTGGTCACCATGCCGCACGTGTTCCACGATCTCTTCGCGCAGACCGGTGGGCCGTCGGACCTCACGTTCGACCGGCTCCCGGTCGCGTGTCGCTACCGCTTTCCCGACGGCACCGAGCTGGACATGCCCGGTCGCGCGGAGGAGATCCCCGCCGCTCTGGACTCGGCGCTCGGAGCCGGTGCCGGTGCGCAGTGGTCCCGGTTCTCCGAGCGTGCCGAGCAGATCTGGGACGCCACCCACGAGGCGTTCCTCGAATCGCCCATCGGCCCCCGCGAACTGGTATCGCTGTCGCGACGGGTGGGCGACCTCCGCACCATCAGCCCGTGGTCGTCGCTGCGTGATCTGGGTCGGCAGTACCTCACCGATCCCCGGCTGGCGATGATGCTCGACCGCTACGCCACCTACACCGGCTCGGATCCGCGGCGCGCCCCGGCGGCCCTCGCCACGGTGCCGCACGTCGAGCAGCGCTGGGGATCGTGGCACGTTCCCGGTGGGCTGCACCGCATCGCCGAGGCGATCGTCGACCGCGCGACATCGCTCGGAGCGGAGATCCGCACGGGTGTCACGGTGACCGGCGTGCGCGTCGAGAACGGACGCACCACCGGCGTCGACACCACACACGGACCCGTCGCGGCCGACATCGTCGTCGCGAACGCCGATGCCGAGCAGGTCTACCGGTCTCTGGTCCCCGCCACGCGGCGCACCGCGCTCGCCCGGCGGCGCCTCGACGCGACCACCGCGAGCCTGTCCGGCTTCGTGATCCTGCTGGCTCTGCGGGGCCGCGACGCCGACACCCCGCACCACCGGGTGCTGTTCCCGGACGACTACGACGCCGAGTTCGACGCCGTCTTCGGCACCCGCACGCGGCCGGCGCACCCCGCCGACGCCCCGACCGTCTACGTCAGCGCCCCCGACGATCCGGCTCTGCGCCCGGACGACGACACCGAGGCCTGGTTCGTCCTGGTGAACGCCGCGCGACACGGCACCGGTTCCTCGGCGCTGGTCGACTGGGACGCTCCCGAACTGTCGGAGGGCTACGCCGACCGCATCCTCGACGTCATGGCGGAGCGCGGAGTGGACGTGCGCGAGCGGGTGCTGTGGCGGGAGATCATCTCGCCGGCAGATCTGATGCGCCGCACCATGACTCCGGGCGGGTCCATCTACGGAACGTCGTCCAACGGGGCGACGGCCGCGTTCCTGCGCCCGGCCAATCGCTCGCCGATCCCCGGCCTGTTCCTGGTCGGTGGATCGTCGCACCCCGGCGGTGGACTCCCGCTGGTGACGCTCTCGGCACAGATCGTCGACGAGCTGATCGCCGACGCCCTCTAGCCGAGGAAGACGTTCCGGCGACGGGTCAACAGCCGGTAGAGCGTCTGCTGGATCGTCTCGCGCACGCGGTCGGTGACCTCGAACAGTTCCATCGGGTCGTCGGCGGCGGACGGCTCGTAGGACGTGGTCTCGATGGGCTCGCCGAACTCGATGTACCACTTCGACGGCAGCGGGACGAGACCCAGCGGACCGAAGTGCGGGAACAGCGGCGTGACCGGGAAGTACGGCATGCCGAGGACGCGTGCGAGCGTCGTCAGGTCACCGATCTTCGGGTAGATCTCCTCGGACCCGACGATCGAGCACGGGATGATGGGCGTCTGGGTGCGCAGCGCGGCGGAGACGAAGCCACCGCGGCCGAAGCGCTGCAGCTTGTAGCGCTCACTGAACGGCTTGCCGATGCCCTTGAACCCTTCCGGGAACACCGCCACGACCTCGCCGCCACGCAGCAGTCGCTCGGCGTCGGGTTGGCAGGCCAGGGTATGGCCGGCGCGGCGCGCGATGCTGCCGACCAGCGGGGTCTCGAACGCGAGGTCCGCGGCGAGCATGCGCAGCGCGCGGTGCTGCGGGTGGTGATCCCGCATCGCGACCGAGGCCATGAGTCCGTCGATCGGGATGACACCCGCGTGGTTCGAGACCACCAGGGCGCCGCCCTCGGCGGGCACGTTCTCGATCCCGCGCACCTCGACGCGGAACCACTTCTCGAACAGCGGTCGCAACGCCGGAAGCCAGACGGAATCGGCGAAGTGGGGGTCGTAACCGAACTCGTCGACCTCGTAGTCGCCCGACAGGCGCGTCCGCAGGAAGTCCGCTCCCCCGGCGACACGGTCGACGAGAGCACGCCGTACCGACTCGACGGCCGACGGGAACTCGCCGACGTCCGGCGTCGCATGCGGTGCTGCCGTCTCGGGCACGACCAGAGGCGTCGGCACCTCGACACTCGGCATCATCGAGGGCGAGGGCGACGGGGACGCATAGGACGAGGGGTGCCGACCGCGGACGTCCGCCGGGTCGCTGCCGGCGCGTGGCCCACCGTCGGGCGTGGACTGCCGGAGGCGATCGAACGACTTACCGTGCAGCGGAATCACTTTGGCCACGTCGGTCACCTTCCCGCTCCGGCCGGCAACGACACGGGCGACGGGTGCGCCCCGGAGGTCGCACCGCCCAACAGTCCGATGACACGATTCTCGATCGCGTCGACCCATTCACGCCGGATCACCGGCGTCAGCGCGACTCCGCGCACGAAATCGTCGAACGCCTGCACGGTGGTCCACCGTGGGGTGAATCCGAGGACGTTCTTCATCCGGGTGGTGTCCACCCCGCATCCGAAGTTGAAGTAGTCGAGCTGCTCCGCCGAGAAGTCGCGCATCAGCGATCCCATCACCGCCTTGCCGGTGGTGCGGAACAGGGCCATGGGCACCGGCAGCTCCACGCGGCCGGCTCGGCGGATGGCCTGCGACAGCATGATGATGCCGTCGGCCGCGATGTTGAAGGTGCCCGCGGGGCCGGCCAACGTGGCGCGTTCGAGTGCGGAGAGCGCGTCCTCCTCGTGCAGCAACTGCATGCGCGCATCGCGACCGAGGATCGACGGTGTGACCGGCGAGGTGAGGTAGCGCGAGACGGATCCGTTCAACCGGGGTCCGATCATGGGGGCGTTGCGCAGGATGCTGACGTCGATGTCCGGACGACGACGGCCCAGCCCACGGGCGTAGCCCTCGGTCTCGATGGCGTCGCGGGCGAAGCCGCCCTGCGGACGTGACCGCGCGCCCATCTCCTCGGTGAACTGCGCCGGATCCTTCGCACTGCAGCCGTACACCGCCGTCGACGAGCGCAGCACCACGTGCCGCACCGTCGGCGACTTCTGGCAGACGGCGAACAGCTGCATCGCCCCGAGCACGTTGAGGTCCTTCATCACCGTGCGGCCACCGCCGCTGGGCGGCCGGGACAGCAGCGACGCGTGCACGACGGTGTCGACGCCCGCGCTGCGGATGACCTTGCCGATCAACGGGTTACGGATGTCCGCCCGCACGAATTCGGCGCGACCCATCCGCCGGATCATGTCCTTGGTGGGTGCCACGGCATCGACGGCGACGACCCGCTCGATCGACGGGTTCTGCGCCAGTCGCATGGTGAGGTATCCGCCCAGGAATCGGCTCGCTCCCGTGACGAGCACGACGCGTGGAGCGTCGCGCCCGGTGTCGTCAGAGCTCACCAGACCCCCTCGGTTTCTCCCGTGGCCACCGCTCGCGCGGCGCCGCACACGCCATGGTGTCACGAACCCCGCGTGCGCGCTCCGGCACGAGAAGAACCGGCACGCGACACCCGCGGGACCGGATACGACAACGCCCGCGAGGACGGTCGAAACTCGATCCTCACGGGCGGAAGTCGTCGCGATCCCTAGCGGATCACTTACCCAATTTCCTGCGCTGAACGCGGGTGCGGCGAAGCAGCTTGCGGTGCTTCTTCTTCGACATGCGCTTGCGACGCTTCTTGATCACTGAACCCATGCGGGTGTCCTCGCGTTCTTTCGTCTCTGTACAGCTGCACTGCTGATACCGCTGCTGGTGCTGTTCGGTCGTCGGCGGACACGGCAGTGACGGGACTGCGCGCTCACGCGACTCAGCCCCATCATACCCAGCTCACACGACCACCCTCGACCGGCCTCCGCAGCAGCGGCGCACACCCGAACCGTCCGATTCCGGTGAACCGTGCCGATGCCCTTCCCCGGGCATGCACCGTTCCACGTGGAGCGTGCGTCAGCCTGCGTCGAAGTAGGACGTCTCCAGGTAGTCGTGCACCGCCTTCGCATGCACTCGGAACGAACGGCCCACACGAACGGCGGGCAGCTCGCCACCGTGCACCAGGCGGTACACGGTCATCTTGGACACCCTCATCAGTGAGGCAACTTCTGCCACCGTGAGGAACTGGGTTCCGGCCACAGCCGGTTGGCCGTCGTGGGACGAGCTCTTGCTCGACCCGGACGGCTTGTTGACGGATTCCATAAATCCACATACCTCCGGCACGCCCGCGCTGCCGGCTTCCCCTCCGGCAGAACAGACACGCACGTGCTGCAGCGAGCTTAGCGGGACTCGAGTGACAAAAGCGACGGGTGGGGGGACCAATATTTATTCGACCGGTGAACCGAGAGCCATTCCCCGCGCCTTGGCGGCGTCGATCGCGTCGAGAAGCGCAGCTCGGAAGCCCTTTCGCTCCAGCTGGGCGATGGCCGCCGCCGTGGTGCCGCCGGGAGACGTCACACCGGCGCGGAGCTCCTGCGGTGACTCGTCCGAGCGATCGAGCATCGCCGCGGAGCCCACCATCGTCTGGACGACCAGTGTCGTGGCGGTGTCGCGAGGCAGTCCGAGACCCACGGCGGCGTCGATCATGGCCTCGGCCATGAGGAAGAAGTAGGCGGGTCCGGATCCGGAGACGGCGGTGACCGCGTCGATCTTGTCCTCGGACACGACGGCCGTCTTCCCGACGGTGCCGAGCAGCTTGCGCACCGTCTCGATGTGCTCCGAGCGGGCATGGCGGCCGGGGGCCAGCACGCTCATCGCCTCGCCCACCAACATCGGGGTGTTGGGCATGACACGGACGATCGGGATGCCCGCGGGCAGCTTCGGCTCGTAGCGCGACGCGGTGACGCCGGCGGCCATCGTCACGATGATCTGCTCGCGCTCCCCGTTGAGCTCGGCCTTGGACATCTGGGTGATCACCGAGTCGACGTCGTCGGGCTTCACCGCGACGACGATGACGTCGGCGCCCTCGATCGCGTCGATCACGCTGGTGGTCCGAATGCCGAACTGGGTGGCCACCGCGTCCGCGCGGGCCGGGTACTTCTCCGCCAGCACCACGTTGCCGGTGGGCAACCCGCCCTCGATCAGTCCTGCGATCAACGCCTCACCGATCCGGCCGCCGCCGATCACCGCAATTCTCGTCATGCGCTCAGCGTGCCATGCCCCGGGTGGCGGTCAGCAGGGTGTCGCGGTCCCTCGGTCGGGCTCAGGTCGCGAGCGGCACCATGGCCAGCTGTCGGCTCTGCACCACCACGGCACCGGTGGAGTCGACGATGGTGTGGTCCTCCTCGAACCAGGAACCGCCGAGCACGGTGCTCGACGACTTCACGCGCAGCCAGCCGGGTGCCGGGGTGTGGCGCAGGTACGTCGTGAGCTGGACCGTCGGAGCCCAGCCGAAGAGGCCGCGATTCATCGTCACGGGCGGGCAGATGTCGCCGGCCATGATGGCGAACAGCGCCGCGGTGACGGGATCGTTCTCGTCGTCGGGCCGCGGCCGGACCCACATGCGGATCTCCGCCGACCCCTGCGCGCCGGTCAGGAAGTGCGCGGCGGTGGGATCGAGACGCATGTCGCAGCCCGTCGCGACGTGGACGACGTCCGCCATCGGGTGACCGGGCGCCACTCGAGCGGCCGAGTCCGGCGGCTCGACGGCCATGTCGAGGACCGACGCCAGGGACGACTCGTGCTCCTGGTGCACGGGCGCTCCGCTGTCCGGCGTGCCGAGCGTGACCACGCTCCGCACCGCGGGACGACCGTTCTGCAGCAACACCGCGTCGACGTGCACCACGCGCCGACCACGCTTGAGCACCGTCGTCTCGACCGTCACCGGGCCGGGATCGGGCGCCGCGAGGTAGCTGGCGCTGACTGCGAGCGGAGTGAGCTCGATCGGGTCGTCGTCCAGCGCGAGACGCTGAGTGGCGGCCGCGGCACAGACACTCATCATGGCGCCGCCGTGCACCTTGGGGCCGATGGTCCACGTCGGGTCGATGCTGCCCTCGAACAGATCCGTGTCGGTGCGATCGAGTGTGGTGAGGGTGCGGAACGGGGCGTCGGTCACTGGTCGCTCGAATCTGTCGTCGGGTGGGGCCGGTCGGGAAGGCCGGAGGCCGGCCGGGTGAGTTGGTCGGGAAGGCCGGAGGCCGGCCGGGTGAGTTGGTCGGGAAGGCCGGTCGGGGCGAAGTGCTGCTGGGCGAGATCGTGGTGCGCGAGGCGGCGCAGGGCGGTGACCACCGGTTCGTAGAGCACCGTCCCGAGGACGGCGAAGCGCACGGCGTCGCGTGGCTCGGTGTGGTCGAGCACCCGCGCCCACTCCCCCTCCGCGATCACGCGCACGGCACGGGCGTACGCGACGACGTCGTCGTCGGATAGCGGGACGCCCGCAGCGTCGGCGGCGGCGAGGGAGTGGTCGAGCTGACGAGCTGCCGAACTGTCGGTCGGGAGATCGGCGGCGGCGTGGCCGAGCCGTTCCAGGATCCGCGAGGTACGCGGCGCCGGACCCGGGTCGACTCCGTCCTGCCCCGCGTCGTCGAGGTAGGGCGGGAGCGCACCGAGTGCCCGGCTCATCGCGGGATGGACGTCGCCGGTCGCCTCGTCGAGGGCCGCGAGCACCGTCCTGATCCGTCCGAGAGGAAGGGAGGCGCCGGTAAGGGCCTTGATCAACCGGAGGCGGTCGAGGTGCTCGTCGGTGTACTCGGACACCGTCGCCGCGCCGACCCCGGGCATGAGGAGCCCTTCGCGGAGGTAGAACTTGATCGTGGGTCGCGGGACCCCGGACCGTTCGACCAGCTCGGACATGCGCACCGGTCGAACTCTAGACCACAGTGGATAGTGCGACTATCCGAAGGTGCGATCTTCCGAGAGTGCGGACTTCAGAGGTGAGGGACGTCAGAGGTGCTGCCGGGCGAACGCCAACGATCGTTCGAGTGCGGCCGACCGCTCGGTGGCCGTCCGCGCGTTCTGGGTGTTGATCTCGAGCACGGCCTGACCGTCGAAGCCTCGCGCGACCAGCGCCTGGCAGACCTCCGCGACCGGCTGCGTGCCGTCGCCGGGCACGAGGTGCTCGTCGACGGAGGCGCCGCGGCCGTCCGCGAGATGCAGATGCTTGAGCCCGGCGCCCATGCGCTCGGACAGCGCCACGGCATCGAGCCCGGACGTCGCGGTGTGCGAGAAGTCCAGCGTGTAGTGCTGGTGGCCCACGTCGGTCGGGTCGTAGGACGGCGCGAACGCGGTGAACCCGATGCCGGGCTTCCCGCCGCGCTTCTCGAGCCGCTTCACCGAGCCGGTGCCCGCACCGAAGAGCCGGTCCGCACGCATCGGGAACATGTTCTCGACGGCGACGACCATGCCCTCGTTGTCGGACTCGAGCTCGGCGACCTGGTCGGGAAAACCGTCGGCGTAGATGCGTTGCCACCGAAACGGCGGGTGCACCACCACGGTGGACGCGCCGAGCGCCTCGGCAGCGTGGACCGAGCGCACGAGCTTCGAGACCGGATCCGAACCCCACACCCGCTGGGTGATCAGCAGGCACGGTGCGTGCAGCGCCAGAACCGGAACGCCGTACGCGCGGCTGAGCTGCTTGATCGCACCGACGTCCTGGCTGATCGGCTCGGCCCACACCATGAGCTCGATCCCGTCGAAGCCGAGTTCCGCGGCGAAGCGGAACGCGGACTCGGTGTTCTGCGGATAGACCGAGGCCGTGGACAACCCCACCGGAACGTGCCGGCGCCCGGGCGTCGTCACGTGGTGCTGAGCATGAAGGCCAGCGGGCCCAGAGTGACGAATCCGCCCACGACCACCGCCAGCAGGATCGACACGATGTCGTCGGTGCGGCGCAGCACACGCACCACGGCCACGAGTCCGACGATGACGAAGAACGCAAGGACCAAAGCGACCCAGGGGAGCATCTCCCACAGTCGCTCGAACCCCTTGAACAGGAGCGCGCCGAGCACGATAGCCACGATGCCCTGGCCGATCAGCGACAACCACTGCTTGACCGGGCTGCGGGACTTCGACGGCGCCACCGGTGCGTCCTCGACGGGTTCCGCATCGGTGGGGGTCGCGAGATCGGCCTCGTCGGCCGTGTCGGTGGCGATCGTGTCCGGGTTCTCGGAATCCTCGGTCACTGCCGGGACGATCGTGGTCACCGCGTCGTTCTCGGCCGTGACCTCGTCGGCGTCGACCTCCGGCTCGGCCGGCGTCGATCGCTGCTGCTCAGGAGTGCCGGGTCGATCGGAGGCGGGACGCTCCTGCGCCGGCCGCTCGGGTGCGAGCGCACGCTCCTCGGTGGAGGCACGCAGGCGGTCGACCGCCACGGACGGAGCGCCGGAGAACAGCGCGGGTTCGGGCCGAGCGGATCGGGCGGCACCGAACGCGGGGGTCGGGCGGGCCTGCTGCTCACGGCGGCGGTCGTCGATCCGGGGCGTGGTCCGTGTGGGCTCGGGTGCCGGGGCGGGCCGCTCGGGCTCGGCGTCGCGGGTCGACTCCTCGGCCTCGGCCTGCCGCGGCTGGTCCTGCGGCGACTCGGTCTCGGGCGACGCGTCGGTCTCGTCGTCGGGCGCCTCGGCCGGGGTCTCGTCGCGGACGATCGGGATCTCGCCGGTCAGCTCGGCGACGGAGATACCGCCGGCCATGCCGCGTCGACGTCGACCGCCACCGGACTGCGTGTCCACCTTGGCGCCGTTGCGCGCGAGCAGTTCCGCCACCGACACCTGTCCGGTGTCGGCCGCGCCACTTCCGTTGTTGTCGTCACTCATGTCTCTCGAGTCTCCACCACATCGCCGAACGTCTCCGTGTCCAGCTTGCGCAGGATCAATCCCTCACGCAGCGCCCACGGACAGATCTCCAACGAATCGATCGACAGCGCGCGCATGCTCGCCTCGGCGACCAGTGCTCCGGCCACCATCTGTCGTGATCGATCCGCGCTCACGCCTTCCAATTCTGCACGGTCCGCCGAGGTCATCCTCGAGATGAACGAGATGACCTGACGCAGACCGTCGGCCGTCAGGGTCCTGACGACACGGGGGCCGGCAGCCGACGGAGCGGCGCCCGTCAATCGAGCCAACGAGCGGAACGTCTTCGACGTTCCCACCGCCCGGTCGGGCAGCCCCGGCTCGAGCAGCTTCTTCGCCGGTTCGACGAGTTCCGCGTCGAGCCAGTCACGCAGCACGGCGACCCGCCGCTTGCCGGGAGGATCCTCGGCCAGCCAGTCGCGCGTCAGTCGGCCGGCCCCGAGGGGAAGCGACATCGCCACGTCCGGGTTCTCGTCGATCCCGGTGCTGAGCTCGAGGGATCCGCCGCCGATGTCGAGGTCGAGGATGCGCCCGGCACTCCAGCCGTACCACCGACGCACGGCCAGGAACGTCAGACGCGACTCGTCCTCGCCGGAGAGGACCTGCAGGCTCACGCCGGTCTCGTCGCGCACTCGGTTCAGGACGGCGGTCGAGTTGCGTGCGTCGCGGACGGCCGACGTGGCAAACGCCATGAGCTCGCCGCAGCCCGACGATGTGGCGATCGACGAGAAGTCGGCGACCGTCCGCACCAGTCGATCGGAGCCGGACTGGGTGATGTCACCGGCGTCGTCGGTGTTCTCCGCCAGGCGCAGGGCAGCCTTGGTGGAGCTCATCGGTGTCGGGTGACCGCCGCGGTGAGCGTCGACCACGAGCAGATGAACTGTGTTGCTTCCGACGTCGAGCACCCCTAACCGCACAGGGAACACCGTACTGGGTCTAGCGTCGTGGCTTGTGACACGTGCTGAGAAGGCGGGTAGGCCGGAGGCCGGCCGGGCCGCAAAGCAGACGACGAGCGTGGGCGACGAGGCCGGACGGCGGTCTGGCGAGGCCACCGGACGGCCCGCGGACGTGCTGGAACCCGCGGCGACTCACAAACTCGATCCCGCACCCGAGGTGGCGCCGGACTTCCCGCGCGAGTGGGTCGAGTTCGTCGATCCGACCAACCCCGAGCACGTCGTCCGCGCGGATCTGACGTGGTTGCTGTCGAGTTGGACGTGCGTCTTCGGAACCCCCGCGTGCCAGGGAACGGTCCCCGATCGGCCCGACGACGGGTGCTGCTCGCACGGAGCGTTCCTGTCGGACGACGACGACCACGCCAAACTCGTCGCCTCCGTCGAGATGCTCACGCCGGACGACTGGCAGTTCTTCGACAAGGGGCACGGCAAGAAGGGCTTCGTCGAGGTCGACGACCTCGAGGGCGAGCAGGCGCTGCGCACCCGCAAGTACAAGGGTGCGTGCATCTTCCTCAACCGACCGGGCTTCGAGGGCGGCATCGGGTGCGCACTGCACCGGATGGCGCTGCGCACCGGCGTCGAACCCCTCGAGGTGAAGCCCGACGTCTGCTGGCAGCTGCCCATCCGCCGCACCCAGGACTGGGTGACGCGCCCCGACGGTGTCGAGATCCTGCAGACCGTCGTCGGCGAGTACGACCGACGCGGCTGGGGTGAGGGCGGCGCCGACCTCAGTTGGTACTGCACCGCCTCCCCCGACGCACACGTCGGCTCGAAGGCGGTCTGGCAGTCGTACGCGCCAGAGCTGACGGAGCTGCTCGGCAAGGACGTCTACACCGAACTCGCCGCGCTGTGTCGGCGTCGGCAAGGCTTGGGATTGATCGCCGTGCACCCCGCGACCCGCGAGGCTCAGCGCACGTAGTCCCGTCAATGCCCCGCGAGTACGTCGAAAGTGCCGTGATCTCGGCGCTCGCCGCAGCACTTTCGACGTACTCGCCGGGGCTTGGTCACGCTTCATCCACAGGCACCCCGTCATCCCCACGGCACTGGCGAGTTGCTCGATCGACGCGGCGCCTGTCGGTGCAGCTCGTGACGGTCTGCGCCATGGACCCCACACTCGTCGACGCAATGAGAGCCAACGGCGGCTTCCTGCACACGACCGATCTCCTCCGACGCATGTCCCCGAGCCGCGTGCGGTGGCTGGTGCACACTCGTCAGCTGACCCGCGTACGGCACGGGCTGTACGCGGTCGGAACGCTCCCTGTTTCGGCGCGACTCGACGCTCTGAGCATCGAGCTCGGAACGCGGGTCGCCGCATCCATGGACACGGCGGCGGCGATGCACGGTTTCGATCTCGACCAGACGCAGCAATTACATGTGGTGGAGCCGGACGATCGGCGCATCGAGAGCAGACCAGGGGTGGTGGTGCACCAGCGACGGGGTGCGCCGCTCATGGAGATCGGCACCCGACTCGTCGTGGAGCCCGCCTGGACTGCTGTCGAGGTCGCACGGCAACGTTCTCCCGGTCGCGCGCTCGCCGTTCTCGATGCCGCGGCCCGGGTGGGCTGCGAACCCGGATCGCTGGAACGAGCAGTCGATGCGCAACGGGGGCGGCGGGGCATCGTCGAGGTCCGCCGTCTGGCACCGCTCGTCGACCGAAGATCCGGCTCACCGATGGAGTCGGAGACTCGCCTGGTTCTGCACGACGGCCACCTTCCGGCACCCGAGTTGCAGTGGCCCGTGATGCACGGACTCGGCATCTTCTATCTCGACCTCGCTTGGCCAGCACGACGATTCGCGGTGGAAT
Source organism: Rhodococcus sp. UNC23MFCrub1.1 (assembly GCF_000686025.1). GTDB lineage: Bacteria > Actinomycetota > Actinomycetes > Mycobacteriales > Mycobacteriaceae > Rhodococcoides. The sequence continues at coordinate 4,245 of NZ_JMLQ01000002.1, read as the reverse complement.
ACGACGGCGACGAATTCCACGGAACGCCCGAGAGCGTCCGACGCGACAAGGCCCGTCTTGCGCTGCTCGCTGATGAAGGCTGGCGCGTTCTGCAGATCACGTCGGACGATGTGCGGCGCGAACCCGATGTCCTGGTCGGTCGTGTCCGCCGGCTACTCGCCGCCTGATACCCCCGCGAGTACGCCGAAAGTGCCGTGATTCAGTCTCCGCCAGCGACGTTTTGGACGTACTCGCCGAAACCGAACGGCCTCACTCCTCGAGCTTGTACCCCAGTCCACGCACCGTGACGAGGTGCACGGGCTTCGCGGGGTCCGTCTCGATCTTCGAGCGCAACCGCTTCACGTGGACGTCCAGCGTCTTCGTGTCGCCCACGTAGTCGGCGCCCCACACGCGGTCGATCAACTGTCCGCGGGTGAGCACTCGACCAGAGTTGCGGAGCAGGTACTCCAACAGGTCGAACTCCTTGAGCGGCAACGTGATCTGCTGCCCGCCGACCATGACGACGTGGCGCTCCACGTCCATGCGTACCGGTCCGGCCTCGAGGATGCTGTTGTCGTCGATCTCCTCGGTGTCGGATCCGCGGCGCAGGACCGCGCGGATGCGGGCGATGAGTTCGCGCGACGAGTACGGCTTGGTGACGTAGTCGTCGGCACCGAGCTCGAGGCCGACAACCTTGTCGATCTCGCTGTCGCGCGCGGTGACCATGATGACCGGCACACCGGAGCGGCTGCGCAGGTGCTTGCACACGTCGGTGCCGCTCATGCCCGGCAGCATGAGGTCGAGCAGGACGATGTCCGCTCCCACGCGATCGAACTCGGCGAGGGCGGAGGGGCCGTCGCCGACGACGGTCGCGTCGAAACCTTCCTTGCGGAGCAGGAACGCCAGCGGGTCGGCCAACGATTCTTCGTCTTCGACGATGAGCACGCTCGTCATGGGGTGTCCTTCTCGGTCATGACGGCTCGCCGTCGTCTTCGATGTGAGCAGGAATGAGGAGCGTGAAGGTCGAGCCCGTCCCGGGCTTGCTCCACAGCTCGATGCGGCCGTTGTGGTTGGCGGCGACGTGCTTGGCGATGGCCAGTCCCAGACCGGTACCGCCGGTGGCCCGCGACCGCGCCTTGTCGACGCGGAAGAAGCGCTCGAACACGCGCTCCTGGTCCTCCTTGGCGATGCCGATGCCGCGGTCGGTGACCGAGAAGGCCACCATGCTCTGTGGGCCCGTCGCATCGTCGTCACGCAGGGACCGCGTCACCGACACGGGAGACCCCTTCGGGGAGTACGCGATGGCGTTCTCGACGAGGTTGGACAGTGCGGTGACCAGCAAGGTCTGATCGCCGAGCACCTCGAGTCCGCTCGGTCGGTCCGTCGTGACGACGATGCCCGTGGCCTCGGCCTTGAGGGCCGAACGCGAGAGCGCGCTCTTGACCACGGTGTCGACGTCGACGACGTCGAGATCGGGGAGCTTCTCGGCACCCTGCAGCCGGGACAGCGAGATGAGTTCGCTGACCATGTTGCCCAGGCGCGTGGACTCGTCGAGCATCCGCTCACCGAATCGCTGGACCGACTCGGGATCGTCGCGCGACTGCAGCAGCGCCTCGGCCAGCAGGCTGATGGCGCCGACGGGGGTCTTGAGTTCGTGGCTGACGTTCGCGACGAAGTCCCGCCGCGTGGCCTCCATGCGGACCTGCTCGGAGTCGTCGTCGGCGAACAGGACGACGAACCGGCGATCCTCCTGGGAGAGCAGCTGCGCGTGCCCCTTCACGGCGATGCCGGCGCGCCCGCGGGCGTCGAGAACCGTGAGGTCGACCTCGACGTGGTCACCGGTCTCGAGGACCCTGGTGGCGGCCTTCCAGGCCCGATCGTCGAGCGACCGACCGCGGACGAGACCGAGCTCCTCGGCGCGCGGATTGAACAGCACGACGTCGTGGAACTGGTCGACGACGGCGATACCGCTGTGCGCGGCCAGCACGATGAGGTCGAGGACCTGGGACATCGTCAGCCCGTTGTCGCGGGTCTGGCGCAGGACGTGGCGGGAGTTCAGATACGGGATCAGCACTCCACCGACGAGGTACCCACCGAACGCCGCGACGGCGGCGATCAGTACGACGGTCGGAGTGGTCACGGGCCGATCGTACGGTCACACGACCGTGCACCGACGCACGGTGGGCCGGGTTTTCCGGCCGTCACCGCACGTCCGGCGCACGTTCGCACCGCGTTCATCGAGTCGTTACTTCTTGCCCTGGTTCGCCACTGCCGCGGCTCCGGCCGCAGCGGCCTCCGGGTCGAGGTAGGTGCCGCCCGGCACGGTGGGAACGAGCTTGTCGCCCGACTCCGTGAGGTCGTACTGCAGCGGGATGCCGGTGGGGATGTTGAGCCCCGCGATGTCCGCGTCGGAGATGCCGTCGAGGTACTTGACGAGGGCGCGCAGCGAGTTGCCGTGGGCGGCGATCATGACCGTCTTCCCTGCCCGCAGCTCGGGGACGATGACGTCCTCGTAGTACGGAACGAAGCGTTCGACGACGTCCTTCAGGCACTCGGTCAGCGGCACGCTGTCGAGATCGGCGTAGCGCGGATCGGCGTCCTGGCTGTACTCGGAGCCGACCTCGATGGGGGGCGGCGGGGTGTCGTAGCTACGACGCCACAGCATGAACTGCTCGTCGCCGTACTTCTCCTTGGTCGCCGCCTTGTCGAGACCCTGCAGTGCGCCGTAGTGCCGCTCGTTCAGACGCCAGTCGCGGACGACCGGGATCCAGTGCCGATCGGCCGCGTCGAGCGCGAGGTTCGCGGTGCTGATGGCGCGACGCAGAAGCGAGGTGTACAGCACGTCGGGAAGCACACCGGCCTCCTTGATCAGCTCGCCGGCACGCTTCCCCTCCGCCTCACCCTTGGCGGTCAGGCGCACGTCCTGCCATCCGGTGAACTGGTTGGACGCGTTCCACTCGCTCTCGCCGTGGCGGAGAAGGATCAGGGTTCCGATGCTCATGCCGCCCAGTTTCTCACGATGCCGTCGGCGGGACGACCGGTCGGGCGCGCCGCAGGTCGTGCGGGGTGCGCAGCGGGAACTGCGCTTCCGCCGAGCCGAACCGGCGTGACCGCTAGCCTCTGCTGATGAGAACCCGCTGGACAGTGGCGCTGGCGGCGTGCGCGTGGCTCGCGTGCGCGCCGACCGCCACGGCCGATCCGCTGCCCGTCGACTACAACTTCTTCAGTGGCTTCCCGGCGGAGATCGCGAACCCGGGCGGATCGCTGCCCGGCACCAACGACTTCTCGTGCGCGCCGACGGCGGAGCACCCGAATCCGGTGATCCTGGTGCACGGGACGGGGACCGGGCAGCAGACCGGGTGGGGCGTGTACGCGCCGCTGCTGAAGAACGAGGGGTACTGCGTCTTCGCTCCGACGTACGGTGCGCTGCCGGGTGCGTGGCCGATCAGCGCGATCGGTGGCCTCGGGCCGGTTCCCGAGAAGGGAGCGCAGTTCGCGGCGTTCGTCGACGAGGTGCTGTCCGCGACGGGCGCCGAGAAGGTCGACATCGTCGGACACTCGCAGGGCACGGTGCTGCCCAACTACTACGCGCAGGTGCTCGGCGGAGCGGACGACATCGACAGGTACGTCTCGCTGGCCCCGCTGTGGAAGAAGTCGGGCCCGTCGCAGTTCGCGTGGCCCGACGCGTCGTATCGCTACGCGCCGGGCATCACGTACACGAACATCATGACCCGGTACGACGAGGTGGTGGTCCCGTACACCGACGGCTACGTCGAGGCTCCGAACGCGACCAACATCGTCGTACAGGACACGTGCGACGTCGATTTCTCCGAGCATGCCGGCATCGTCGGGTCGCCGAGGGCCGCGGCGTTCGTGCTGAACGCTCTCGACCCCGCGCACCCGCGACCCGTGCCCTGCGAGTTCGTCCCGCCCTTCACCGGCTAGCTGTTCTTCGCGGGGAGGTTGTGGACGGTGAGTCGCTCGATGGGTGACTTGCCGTCGATGCCTGTGTGGGGTCGGTGGTGATTGTAGTGATGGACCCAGTCCTGGTAGGTCGCTGCGCGGGCTTCGTCGGAGAGGTAGGTGTGGGCGTAGGCCCATTCCTGGTTCAGGGTGCGGTTGAACCGTTCGACTTTGCCGTTGGTCTGCGGTCGGTAGGGGCGGGTGCGCTTGTGCACCACCGATCCGAGTGCTTCGGCGAACAGTGTTGACCGGTAACAGGATCCGTTGTCGGTGAGCACTCTGGCGATGGTGATGCCGTGGTCG
>NZ_JMLQ01000001.1 GCF_000686025.1 Rhodococcus sp. UNC23MFCrub1.1 | reverse complement strand
CCGGTCCCGCCGGGTCAACGATGCGAAGTGCTTGCGGTCGATCGTGTCGAGAGAGACGTTGACCCGGGTCAGACCCGCCTCGCGAAGACGCTCCGCTCGGCGTTCGAGGCCGATGCCGTTGGTGGTCATCGACAGTTCGACACCGGGTGCGTGCTGAGAGGTCAGGGCAATGATGTCCACGATGTCCTTGCGGACCAACGGCTCGCCGCCGGTGAAGCGGACCTCGCGCACACCGAGGAGCCGATCGGCGATGCCGACGAGGCGGGCGATCTCCTGCGCGGTGAGCAGTTGCTCGAACTCTAGGTTCGGCAGCCCCTCGGCCGGCATGCAGTAGGTGCATCGCAGCGAGCACTTCTCGGTGACCGAGATGCGCAGGTCCCGCGCGATGCGACCGAAACTGTCCAGCAGGTGCGGCACATCGGGACGGCCCACCATCATGTCCTGCGGACCCGATAGGGCGGAGGACGCACGTACGACACCGGGCAGGCTGGGCATTCCCATGCTCACCGTCGTCATCCGATCACCTCCGGTCGAGTCGCAGGCATCATCGCACCGTGACACCGAGCAGTGTGGCCATCTGGTTCGCGATCGGGTTGAGGTCGAGTGCGCCGGGGTCGACCTTGGGCTTGTCGTCCCAGGGCTGCGGAATGGCGGGATCCATGTAGGGCGCGCTGCCGGCACCTCGGACGCCCGTCACGGATCCTCGCGGTGCTGTGCATCCGACCGACAGATCGATCGGGAAGTCCCGGGTCGTCTCGTCGAAGTCCGGATCGGCGGCACGTTCGCGCTCGAGGGTTCTCTGGGTGGCCTCGTATCCCACTGTGCACGGTGGGGGGTTGTTCGTCTCCACGACGAGGCCGAAGTGGGTGGTTCCGTCACCGGGGCTCTGAGCTCGGGCCCCCATGGCCGTCCGGGGGAGAATCTGCAGCAGCGGCCGAAGGGCCCATGCTCGTGGACTGACCGCGGCGGCCACCGAGGCGACGTCGTTCGCGATCGATGTGACGCTTGCCCCTGCACCGGTGATCAGTGCACCGGTTTCGTCGGAAGCGTCGATTCCGCTGTCGACTATTCGACGTAGGTCACCGTCGTTCGCACGGAGCTGCGCGGTGATGTCGTCGAGCCCCGCGCTGAAATCGATGATGGCGGAGGATTGTTCGGACTGGGTGTCGAGCACGACGCGCCCGTCCCGTACGAGATCCAGCGTCTCGGGGAGGGCGTCGAGCTGCGCCGCACTGAGCGAGTCGAGTGACTCGACGAGTGTCGCGAGGTCGCCTCCCATACCGTCGAACCCGTCGCCCAGTTCGGTCACGACGGTCCGCAGTTCGTCGACCGGGATGCTGCGCGCGAGGCCGTCGACGTTGGACAGCACGTTCTCCACTGGGGTGGGAATCGTCGTCCTCGATCGGTCGATGATCGAGCCGTCCTGGAGGTGAGGGCCCTCGTCGGTGTCAGGCCGCAGGTCCACGTACTGCTCACCGATGGCGGAGCGTGCGGCGACCGCGGCGGAGGTCGCCGCGGAGATCGGATCGGACGAGTCGTCGATCAGCAATTCGACGTCGACCCCCGCGTCGACGAGTGTCAGCGTTCCGACGCGACCCACGGGAATGCCGCGCGATGTCACCTCGGCGTTGGTGAAGATGCCGCCGGAGTCTCTGAGCTGCAGTGTGACCGAGTACTGGCCGACCCCCAGGAGGGACTCCATGCGGACATACGATCCGCCGGCCACGGCGAGAGCGGTCGCGGCGACTGCGAGGACTGTGAGTCTGGCGTAGGTGCTGCGTCCGACGGCGGTCATGCAGCGGTCGCGCGGTCAGACGCAGGAGGACTGTCCATCATCGTGTCGAGATGTGGAGTGCCGCGGAGCGCTGTCATAGCGCATGTATATCAATGTTATGGCGCTCTCGCAACGCATCCCGTTCGTTCACGCGAACCGTGGGTGCTGGACCACGCTTTCGGGCGGGGGGATCGATGCACGCTGACAGGTAATGGCACTCGACCACCGGCACGCGTCACAGCGGCATGATCCCGCCCGCTGGTCGCTCGAAAATCGGGGCGTGGAAAGGGGATTGTCGACGGCGAGGCGGCGACACTCCAGTGCCGACGCGACGGCGGCGGCGGTCACCCGCATTCTCGGGTTCGCTAACCGGCACGAGGCCGACCTTGCAGCCACCGCACGCACGCGCGATGGCCCGGACCCTGACGGGCCCGGGCCATCCACTACCTACCGCAGCTCAGCTTCCGAAAATGTTCCCGAGACCACCGGCGGGCCCTGCGGGGCCGGCAGGTCCGGCAGGTCCGGGAGCCCCGGGAGTGCCCGGTGCGCCTTCGGGCCCGGCAGGTCCCGCAGGCCCCGCAGGCCCCGCAGGCCCGGCAGGTCCGGCGGGCCCCCCAGGTCCGGTAGGTCCGGCAGGCCCGGTGGCGCCGCCGCCGCCGAACGCACCCACGATCACCGGCAGATTCGTCACCGAGTACACCTCACCGATGCCCTGGCATGACACGTCCACCGCATACAACCCATCGACCAACGGCCCTACCGGGAAACTCGGGATGCGCTGTCCTTGAGACAACATGCTCCCGATGAAGATAATGCCGGGACTCGAGTACTGCGTCGACACCCCGTCGATCGAGAAGGTGCAGATGGGCGAGCCGAAGGCAGTGAAGGCGTTGGCCGTCACCGAGATCTGAATCGCCCCCGAGCCGTCGCCCGGGTCGACCTCCACCGCCGTGAACGTCACATCGTTCGGAGCAGCCGACGCCGACCCCGCAGCTACCAGACACAACGGGACCACAGCAGCAGCCCCGACAACAGCACGAACAACACTCCGACGCATCACACGACTCCCCACGTTCACGGCCCCGAGCCTGCCGAGGAAGTCCCGGCCACCACCGCGGAGTACATCAGTGAACTGCACATATTTTGTGAAAATGCCTGGTGACATCTCATAGATCCAGATCCGCTCACTGCTGGAGGGAGGAAGCTGCTGTCGGACAGGACGGCCAGTCTCGTGGCCCACCCGGTCTGGAATCGCCGATACCGACGTCCCTGCCGACTCGATATGGACTGTCGAGCCGATCGCCCGCGACATCCACGGCGCGAGGTGTGGCGGGCAGTCACGTGTGCGATGGCAGCCGGGTGGTAATTCGTCGGCGTGCGCGCCGGTTGCCTGCGCACTGACCGTCGCCGTGCGACGCTGGCGTACACCAGTCGTCGGGTTAGTCGAAAGGGTTGTGCCGTTGCCTCCTCTGCCTCAGTTCCGGAGTGCGATTCGCGGTCCGTGGTTGACATCGGTGTTCGGCGCCGTTCTCCTGGTGTCGCTGCCGGTGATCACCGTGACCGGGCTGTTGTCCTACATCGCCTACGGTCCCGAGTTCGGACAAGCCCGCCCCGGGGACGTGGGGTGGTTGAGAGTGCCCCAGTTCGACTGGCCGACCGATCCGTCCTGGATCTACCGGGTGAACCAGGGCCTGCACGTCACGCTCGGCATCGTCATCATTCCGTTGGTGCTCGCGAAGCTGTGGTCAGTGATGCCGAAGCTGGTGCAGTGGCCGCCGGTCCGATCCCCGGCGCAGGCGCTCGAGCGGCTCAGCCTGTTGATGCTCGTCGGTGGTGTGCTGTTCGAGATCGTCACCGGTGTGCTCAACATCCAGTACGACTACGTCTTCGGTTTCGACTTCTACACGGCCCACTACTTCGGGGCATGGGTGTTCATTGCCGGATTCCTCGCGCACGTGGCCGTCAAGGTTCCGGTCATGTGGAGGACGTTGCGGCAGACGTCGCTGTCCGAGGTGCTCCGGGAGCGCAACCGAGCGGCCGGGGTGGAACCGGAGCACGAGCAGAAGGCGCCGGACGGCATCTCTCGGCGCGGGGCCCTTGCACTCGTGGCCGGCGGGAGCGGACTGCTGGCGGCACTCACCATCGGGCAGACCATCGACGGGCCGTTGCGATCCACCGCTCTGCTGGTGCCCCGCGGCCGCTCCTACGGCGACGGGCCGAACGACTTCCAGATCAATCGCACGGCGGTCGCAGCGGGAATCGATCCGGCGTCCACCGGGGATTCGTGGCGTGTGGAGTTGTCGGGAACGACGAGCGTGGTTCTCGACCGAGCAGCACTCGAGGCGATGGATCAGCACACCGCGGTATTGCCGATCGCGTGCGTCGAGGGGTGGTCGACGACGCAGGAGTGGACCGGGGTGCGCCTGCGGGACCTCGCCGGCCTCGCCGGCGTGACCGACGGCACCGCCACAGTGGCCTCGCTGGAACAGGGAGGTGCGTTCGCGCAGGCGACGCTGGCGCAGAACCAGGTGTGGCATCCGGATTCGCTTCTCGCGTTGACCGTCAACGGTGCGGCGCTGTCGCTCGACCACGGCTATCCCGCGCGGGTGATCGTTCCGGGCCTTCCCGGTGTCCACAACACCAAGTGGGTGTCGCGTATCGACTTCGCAGGCGGGGCCGATCGATGAGGCGGCTGTATGGGGCAGGCGCGGCTCACGCGGCCGTCATGGTCGTGTCCTTCGTCCTCGCGGGTGCCGCCGTCCTGACTCTCGGGGTGGAGGCACTGTGGAACCCGGACAGGTGGTGGCAGTCGATCGCCGTGTGGTTCATCGGCGCGGCGATCCTGCACGACCTCGTTCTGTACCCGCTGTACTCGCTGGCGGATCGGGCGACGCGTCCGACTCGCACCTGGACGGTTCGACAGGTTTCGGTGCGGCAGCACATCCGGGTGCCGGCTCTCGGCGCCGCGCTGACTCTGCTGGTCTTCTTCCCGGGCGTCCTGAACACCGACGACACTGCCATCGTCGCGGCCACGGGCCTGAACCGTGACCCGTATCTCGAGCGGTGGCTGTGGCTTGTGGCGGTCATGGTCGCGATCAGCGTCGCCGTGTTCCTGGTGCGGGTGCTCGCGGCGGTGAGGCGGCCGTCACCTGCGACGCCACGCGGCCACGACCGGACGGATACACAGGGCGCGTAGATGTAGCGCGAAAATGGCTGCGCTACAACGTTCTACGTCCGATCGGGTGAGGTTCCACCATCGCTGCCACGCAGGTGGCCGCGGGAACGATTGCGGTCGAACACCATCCATTGGCCGTGTCGCGGCGAATGTGGAGTAACCATTACCGACGACAAGGAGCTGATATGTTCACCATCCGTAAATCCGTGGCCGCTACTGCGATCGGCGTGATGTCCCTGATTCCGCTGGCCGCCTGCTCGTCCAGTGACGACGGCGGATCGGCAGCGACGACGTCCAGTTCGTCCTCCTCCGCCGCCGCATCGACGTCCACTCAGCCCGAACCTGCCGCGCAGGTCGATGCTTTGACCGGCGTGGACACCGCCGTTGCGCTCGATACCGGCTTCACGGACGCTCTGACCACGCTCGGGTTGACCCCGGGAACCGTGGGCACGGCGACCCTCGCGGACGGATCACTTCGATTCCCGATCACCGGCGGCAACGTCAAGTACTGGACGCCGGGCACGGTCGATCCGTACGTGCAGGGCTCCATCGACCACGAAGGCAGCGGATTGTCGCTGACCGCCGGCGGTACCACGGTGGAGCTGACGAACTTCGTCATCGATCCGGGCACCTCGCTGCTCATGGGTGATGTGACCGTCAACGGTGAGAGCGCCGCCACCGACGCCGTGCTGTTCGATCTCGACGGCCGCACGCTCGAGCCGCTGGCCACCGGCCCGAACAACACCGCGATTCTGCAGGGCACGACCGTGCATATCTCCGAGACCGCCGCCGGCCTGCTGAACGAGACATTCAAGACCGACGCCGTCACCCCGGGACTGCTCGTGGGAGTCGCCACGATCACCGTCAACACGCAGTAACGAGGCACAGCCTCCTACCCGGCCCACATCGACACCGATGTGGGCCGGATCGTGTCGACGAGTCGGGCGACGGCCCTGAACGTGGAAAACGACTGAACGCGACGTTTGTCGCCGACGTCCACCGGGAATGGACAATCATCCACATCGAGGAAGTGCCGGACCAGTCGGGGTCTGTAGAAGGGACAAGCGTGACAGCGACTTCGGCGGGCGAGGCCCCTGACAATTTCGATGTTCTGTTCGACACTGCCTCCACCGGTACCGCGTGGTGGGTGCGGCACCGGGACGGCCGACGGAACTTGTTGCCGGTCGGGCGTTGGCTCGGCGGCGAGCACGCAGACGCCGATGACCGCGCAGTGGACGAGACGTTGCTCGCCCTCTGCCGGGGGCGCACGATCGATCTCGCGTGCGGGCCGGGCCGGTTGGTCGAGGAACTGCGGCGACGGGGAGTATCGGCGATGGGTGTGGACACGTCCCCGGCAGCTGTCGCGCTGGTCCGCGAACGTGGTGCCAAAGCCGAGCTGGCCGACATCTTCGACATTGTTCCACACGAAGGGCATTGGGACACAGTGCTTCTCGTCGACGGGAACATCGGCATCGGTGGTGATCCCGGCCGTGTCATCGGTCGTGCGCACGACATCGCGTGCGAGAGCGGGACGGTGCACGTCGAAGTGGCAACGCCCGGAACGGGATTCGTCGCCGAATGTCTGCGTATCGAGAACGACGAGACTGCGGGGCCCTGGTACGACTGGGCGCGAATCGATGCGGACACGCTGGCGCCACTCGCCGCGGCACGAGGGCTGGTACCGGTCGGTGTGACCGCGATCGCCGGTCGGCACTTCGCTCACTTCGTCAAACCCCCGTACGGTTCGGCCCCCGAGACTTCCGAGTGAGCGGCCCGACCGCGACCGATCGGCGGCGCGGGTGGGTTCCTCGAGTTCCGGAACTGATCGGCGCACTACTCGCGGCTGCACTGGTCGTCGCGGCAGTGGTCGTGGCGCGGCGGGAGAATGCCGTCGTCACTCCGCTGATCGGCGGCATGGGTTTCGACTTCGACGATTTCGCGTCGCTCGCGCCTCTGTTCGGGCGGTGGGGCGCTCATGTGGGGCCGGGGACTCCGGTCGCGGTGATCGTCGGCGTCCTGGTGGTGATCCTCGGCCCGTCCGTGGCGGCACGCATGTCGTGGCGTCCGCTGCTCCTTGTCACCTGGGCGACGACCCTTGTCTGGACCGTCGGTCTGGCTGCGATCGACGGCTGGCAGAAAGGGTTCGTCGACAAGTTGACGTCCCGCGACGAGTATCTGTCCGAAGTCGGCGGGATCGACGACATCGGGGCCACGCTGCGTGGGTTTTCCGACCGGATCGTCGACGGCCAGGCGGACTCGTGGGCCACGCACGTCTCCGGCCATCCCCCCGGCGCCATCCTGACGTTCGTGTGGTTGGACCGCATCGGACTCGGTGGAGGCGCGGCGGCCGCATGGTTGTGCGTGATCGTCGGGTCGTCTGCCGCCGTGGCCACGGTTGTCGCTGTGGCGGCGCTCGTCGACCGCGACACCGCTCGACGGTTGATCCCGTTCGCCGTGATCGCTCCCAGCGCGATCTGGATCGGTGTCTCCGCGGACGGATTCTTCACCGGTGTGTCCGCCTGGGGCATCGCCCTCCTGGCCGTCGCTGCAGCCGGGCGACGAGCGCGACACGACGTCGCGGCCTTCGCGGCGGGTCTCCTGCTGGGGTTCTCGGTCTATCTCAACTACGGACTCGCTCTGATGGGCCTGGTTGCTCTGGCGGTCCTCATCGCCTCCCGCCGCGTGCGGCCATTGCTACCGGCGATCGGTGGCGCCCTCGTCGTTGCCGGACTCTTCACCGCGTCGGGCTTCTGGTGGTTCGACGGGTACGTCGCGGTCCAGGAACGATATTGGCAGGGCATCGCGTCAGCGCGCCCGTTCCAGTACTGGAGTTGGGGCAACATCGCGGCTCTGGTGTGTGCGGTGGGACTCGCGGTGCCCGCTGCCCTGTCCCACGTGGTGTCACTGCCGCGTGTGCGACGTGCCGAGCCTGTGACTCTGCTCGTGGTGGCCGCTCTGCTGGCGGTGGCGTTCGCGGACCTGAGCAGGCTGAGCAAGGCGGAGACGGAGCGCATCTGGCTGCCGTTCCAAGTGTGGATGACGGTTGCCACTGTCGCGATCGGGGATCGCTCGGTGCGCTTCTGGCTGGCAGCGCAAGTCGTGCTGGCACTCGCGATCAACCATCTGACGTACACGAACTGGTGAGCGACCCGCCCCCTCGGTCGACACGACAAGGAGAAACGATGCACGTGTTACTCACAGGCGCGGCCGGTTTCATCGGCGAACACATTCACGAAGCACTACTGGCGGCCGACCACGACGTAACGGCTGTCGACGCGTTCCTGCCTTCGGCACACGGCTCGACGCCGCGGCACGCGCCGAACGTCACGACTGTCGACGTCCGCGACCCCCGCGCTCTGGACGATGTCATGGCGGGGGTCGACGTGGTGTGTCACCAGGCCGCCGTCGTCGGAGCCGGCGTCAGCACCGCGGATGCACCCGCCTACGCCAGCCACAACGATCTGGGTACTGCCGAAGTACTTGCCGCGATGGCCCGAGCCGAGTGTCGGAAGCTGGTTCTCGCGTCGTCGATGGTCGTCTACGGCGAAGGTCGCTACCGCTGCCCCGTGCACGGTGTCGTCCGTCCGCGCCCCCGGAACCCGTCGGATCTGCGGAACGGGGTGTTCGATGCGAAGTGCCCGGAGGGTGACGAGCCGGTGACGTGGGAGACGGTGGACGAGGACGCTCCGATGGAGCCCCGAAGTCTCTATGCAGCAAGCAAACTCGCGCAGGAAAACTATGCACTCGCCTGGTCGCTGGCGACGGGCGGATCGGTCACGGCGCTGCGCTACCACAACGTCTACGGTGACCGAATGCCGCGTGACACACCGTATTCCGGTGTCGCCGCGATGTTCCGCTCATCGCTCGAGGGCGGTGAATCACCGACTGTGTACGAGGACGGTGGGCAGATGCGAGATTTCGTCGATGTCCGGGACGTCGCCGCCGCCAACCTTGCCGCCGTCGAGCACGACGGAGCGGGGTTCGTGGCCTGCAACGTCTGTTCGGGACACCCGATCTCGATCGGTGACGTGGCCCGCATTCTGTGTCGTGCACACGGCGGCGGCATCGAACCGGCGGTGACGGGTCAGTTCCGTCCCGGCGACGTGCGGCACATCGTTGCCGGTGCTGCTCGGGCCGACAGAATTCTCGGATTCCGAGCTGCCGTCGGTCCGGACGAGGGGCTGACGCGGTTCGCGTCCGCACCGCTACGGGCGGCATCCGACGGCTCGGCCCCGGTGGTGTGACGATGATCGAACGTTCCGATGTGACCGTCGTACTCCCGTGCCGCAACGAGGCGCAGTCTCTCCCCGATGTTCTCGACGCCGTGCCCGACGGCTATCACCGCCTGGTCGTCGACAACGGGTCCACCGACGGCACCGCGGACGTGGCCCGCGCGCACGGGGCCGAGGTGGTCGTCGAGGCGATACCCGGATACGGGTCAGCCGTGCACGCGGGAATCACCGCTGCTCGAACGACGGTCGTGGCTGTCATGGACGGGGACGGTTCGATGGACCCGCGCGAATTGCCCGGTCTCGTCGCAGCGCTGGACTCTGCTCAGCTCGTCGTCGGGAGGCGACGTCCGGTGCATCGCAGTGGCTCGCCGTGGCACGCCCGCCTCGGCAACACGGCCATCGCCTGGCGTCTACGCAGACGACTGAAGATCGACGTCCACGACATCGGCGCTCTTCGGGTGGCCCGCCGCGACGATCTGCTCTCGCTCGACGTCCCGGACCGACGCTCCGGCTACCCGCTGCAGCTGTTGGTTCTCGCCGCTCGGGCAGGGTGGACAGTGGTCGAGCACGACATCTCGTACCGCCCGCGGACCGGGGGAGTGTCGAAGGTGTCGGGATCGGTTCGCGGCACGGTGGTGGCCGTCTGGGATTTTGCGAAGGTGATTCCATGATCGATGCGACGCTGCTCGTTATCGCGAAAGCGCCGGTACCCGGCTTTGCCAAGACTCGACTGATGGCCGCCATGACCGCCGAGGACGCCGCGTCGGTGGCGGCCGCGGCGCTGCTCGACACACTCGCCGCGGCGAGGCAGGCTCCTTTCGCCCGGCGGGTGGTCGCGATGACCGGCGACTTGGCCGAGGCGATGCGCAGCGACGACATTCAGAGGTCACTGGTTGACTTCGACGTCATCGACCAGCGCGGCGACGATTTCGCGGAACGGTTGATCCACGCACATCACGACGCCGCCGGATCAGGCCCCGTCGTGCAGATCGGCATGGACACACCGCAGGTCGACCCCGCGATGCTGGCCGACATCGGTCGAGCCTTGGAGCCGTCGTCGGCGATCCTGGGCCGTGCCGAGGACGGAGGATGGTGGGTGCTCGGACTGCACGACGCATCTGATGCGCAGGCCCTACGAGCAGTGGAGATGTCCACCGACCGCACCGGGGACGACACCCGGGACGCCCTGCAGCGCTGCAGCCTCGTCGTCGGTGCAGCACCGACTCTGCGTGACGCCGACGAACTCGTCGATCTCGACCCGATCGCACGACAGTGCCACCCGGACAGCGAGTTCGCTCGATGCGTGGCTGCACTCCCTGTTTCGAGGCCGACGGGGGAGACACTCTGACCGCGACCTCCGGCACCCGGAGTGTGCTGTTCCGCTTCTATCTGGTCGGCGGTGCGAGCGCCGCCGCGTACGTTCTGTTGTTTCTGGTGTTCCGAGTCGTCATGTCGTCCCAGGCCGCGAACGTGCTCGCGCTCCTCGTCTCTGCGCTCGCCAACACCGCGATCAACCGCCGGTTCACCTTCGGAATCCGTGGAACCGATGCGATCGTTCGCCAGTACGTGCAAGGGCTCGTCGTCTTCGCCCTCGGGCTGGCGGTCACCAGCGGCTCGTTGGTACTCCTCCACAGGTGGGTACCCGATGCATCGCGAGCAATCGAGGTGTCCGTCCTGGTGGCCGCGAACCTCGTGGCCACGGTGGTGCGCTTCGTCGGGTTGCGCCGGGTGTTCACTGAACACCGATCGTGAACGCCGCACGAGCACGTGTCACGACACGTCGACACTGTCGGCCGGGATGATCTGCAGGCTCGAGTCCGCGCCGGGATCACTGCCTGTCACCAACACGTTTCCCGTTCGTGGATCCACGGCAACGGAATTGGCCTGACGAACCGTCGGCAAGTCGACCACGATCCGCGGCGATGCCGGCTCGGCCACATCGACGACACGAAGGATGTTGCTCTCGGTCAGCGTGATCAGAAGGAGCTTCCGATCGGCGTCGTAGGCGAGCCCGTAAGGATTACCGGGTGCGTCGATGCGAGCGACCTCGCTGATGTCGGGAGTGATGCGTTCGAGGTAGACCGCGCCACCGTCTGTGTCGGCGAAGGCAGCGAGGTCGGCGCCGAGGGATGTCGCATGCGTCAGTTTGATTCCCAGTGGGGCCTGTGCAACCAGCTTCTGGTCCGGCCCGCTGTAGATCCAGATCCCGTTGCCCTGCACATCTGCGACAGCTGCGTAAATGCCGACGGCCGCAACGCCGCCCGGCTGTACGGGGCCGGCGGGGAGAGATGCTGTCACGACACCGTTGCGGACGAAGACGGCTCCGCCGCCCATCTCGTTGGTCACGACGGTCGTGCCGTCGGCCGTCACCACGGCATCGTGCGGTTGCCGTCCGACGCCCCGGGTGGTGGAGAGCGTCGCTCCGTTCGCCGGATCGACCAGGAGCAGTTCGTCACTGGACTCCAGGGGCGCGAGTACCGGTCCGTCCGGGCCGGCGAGGGAGAGGTGCCGCGGGGCGCCGACCGTCGGCACGAACGATCGCTCGACTCCGGTCGCCGCGTCGAGCAGCCTCAGGCCATCGGGTTCACGCACTGCGGCGACGGCGATGCCGGACGACGTGACGACGATTCCCTCGGGTGCGCCCGGAAGCGGAACGACGGTGCCGATCGGATCCTGCGCTGCGGGCGCCCTAGCCGGTTCGGCGGCGGGTGTCTGCGTCGGCGCAGGTGCAGTGTCGTCGGTTGAACAGCCGGCGACGAGAGCCAGTACCGACAGGGCGACGACGATGCGTTTCACGGTGAACCACCGAACTTGTCTAGTGCGTCCAGGGATGTTCATCGTGTGCGTACCCAGCACGTTCACGAGGGAAACCCGAGTCGAGCTCCCACGAGCACAGCCGAGCTCGAGTCTGTCGGAATCGGTGCACGGAGCCGGGCTGATAGCGTCGATCGTCTCCACGCTTCATCGCACGAGGGGAACGACGAGACGATGACGGGCACACTCACCTGGCACGACGACATCAGTCCGCAGGCACGCGTCCTGTCGACGGCGATGAAGGCGCTCCTCAAGCCGACCCTGAGTATGTGGCCGCTCACCGACGGCGGCATCAAGGCCATCGGGCACCTCGATCGCGTCGTCGACCGACTGCCGAAGCCGCCTCGCGTCACTATCGACCAGGTGGTTCTCGGTGGTGTGCCCTGCGAGAAGACGACACATCCTCGGACGGCCACCGGCTCTCTGGCCGGTGCGACGGTTCTCTACTTTCACGGCGGCGGCTTCGTCTTCTGCGGACTGGCGACCCACCGCGGTGCGTGTGCCATGATCGCCGCCCGTGCGGGTGTTCCGGTGTACTCCGTGGAGTACCGGCAGATTCCGTACGGCGGCATCGGTACGTCGATCTTCGATGCCATGGCCGCCTACCGCGCCGCGTCGGCGACGGTGGCCGATCCGTCGAAGATCATCGTGGCGGGAGACTCGGCCGGCGGTTACCTCGCGATGAAGGTCGCCGAACTGGCTGTGCTGGAAGGGTTGACACCACCCGCGGCCGTTCTGGGATTCTCGCCGTTGCTCAATCTGGACCTGAGGAGCCATTCCCGTGCGTTCATGAAGCGGGACGCGTATCTGCCGATGAAACAGGTTCTCGCGCTGGAGGATCGTTGGATGAACGGGCCGGACGCCATCCCGGGCGCAGCGTCTCCGATCGATGCCGATCCGTCGGTGTTTCCGCCGGTCTTCCTGTCCTCGGCGCAGTACGAGTTGATGCGCCCGGACGTGGAGGCGATGACGCGCAAGCTCGAGGACGCCGGCCGGATCGTCGAGACCCATGTGTGGCGGGGTCAGGTGCACGCATTTCCCGTGTTGGCAGGCGTACTTCCGGAAGGCCGCGAGACGCTGCGGTGCGCGGTGGACTTCGCTGCGCGCCACCTCTGAGCCGTTCAGACGACTCCACCCGAGCTGGTCGTCGCTCCCGCGTGACCGCACGCGCACGGCTCGGTTGTCGAATGTCCCGACCCATCGCACGGATACTGGCCACACTCCACATCGGTGGTGCCCGTCTCGGACCGATACTTGTCCCGTGACCGACATCGATGTCTCCGCACTGCCTCGTTACAGCAGGACCGGCCGGGGAGCCCCCATGCTCCTGATTCACGGGATCGGGCATCGACATCAGATGTGGGACCCCGTGATTCCGACACTGGCTGATCACTTCGACACCGTCGCGATCGATCTCCCGGGCTTCGGAGAGAGCGATCCCCTCGGCGACGGTGACGCACCCACGCCGGCGCGACTGGCTGACCGGGTGGAGCTGGTGATGGACGAACTGGGCTGGGACAGTGCGCACCTCGTGGGCAATTCGCTCGGCGGGTGGCTCTCGTTGGAGATCGCGCGCCGTGGTCGGGCGACGTCCGTGTGTGCGCTCATGCCCGCCGGGCTGTGGCGCTCGACGGGCGGCACAGCCCGTGTGCGTCGGCAGGTGCTCTTCTCCGTGTGGGTGCACGGGTCTCGCGTTCCGGGTGCGGGGTTCCTCCTGCGCCGGCCACTGCTGCGGACCGTTGCCTTGTTCGGGCTGTTCGGCCGTCCGTGGCGCATCCCGTCGGTGGTGGCAGCCGACGATGCACGCAACCTCGCCACGTGCGACTTCGACCGCACGATGTCAGCCCTCGAAGGCACTCGCTTCGGCGGCGGAGCCGAGATCGATGTCCCGATCACCGTGGTCTACGGGGGCAGAGACCCGCTCATCCGTGCAGCGGAGACGGACCTCGACGGGCTGCCGTCCCTCGCCGCCGTCATCGTCCACGAGCATCTGGGGCACGTTCCCACGTGGGACGATCCTGATCTCGTGGCAGCTGTGATCAGGGGCTCGACCACGGCGTCGTGAGCACACGCGGGAACGCCACGCTTTCGGTAGACGCGCACGTGAGCGACGCCAGGTAGTCGTCCACCGTCGTCGGGGCGTGGGGGTCGTCCCCCGCCGCGGCGACGCGTCCTGCAGAGAATGCGTGGTGCATCTCGACCTGCAATCTCGCACCATCGTCGGAGAATCCGACCTGGAGTAGCTGGGTGATCGTCTCCTCGTCGGGGAGCTGCTGGTAGGGGAGATGGCCGATGCCCTGTGCTCGGCCGACCGCGGCGGCGACGTCCATCAGGGTGAGATCGACTGCGGTCCTGATCTCGCGGATGGTGGTGCCCTGGTGCTCGGGTTCCTCGACTGCGTCGGCCGCGGCTGCGCCGACGTCTCCGGCCGCCACCATCGGCAGGGGCACGTCGGGGGCGATGGAGTCCTGGAGTGCCCCGATGTGGCGAAGGTGGGGCAGGACGGGGTCGAGATTGTCGAAGAAGTAGCCGGGTCGGAGAAGGACGAGATCGGTCTCGAGGGCGGTGAGTCGCTGCTCCTGAGCGTGCAGTGCGGTGAGGAATCCGGTCCCGTGCTCGAGTTCGGCGCCGAGAGAACTGAGTGCGACGACGCGTGGCACCCGTGCTCGTCGGAGTGCGTCGGTGATGGAGGACCCGATGTCGTTCATGTGTGCTCGGACGTCGGGTGCTGTGGGGTCGAACGGGACGAGGACGTAGGCCGCGTCCACGCCGGTGAACGCGGTGGTGAGGAAGTCGGTGTCGGTCAGGTCGCCCGTGTGCGTGGTGGCAGCCGGGTGTGGGTGGGGCCGTGCGGTGCGCGCGACACGGCGTACTTTCCATCCGCGGCCGAGGAGCGTGTCGGTGAGGCGTCGTCCGGTTCGGCCGGTGGCGCCGAGAACAGTGATGGTTCGTTGTGTGGTCACGATATTCACGGTGCCGGGTTCGTGGTGGACAATGAATACCGTGGAGTCCACCGTTGATGATCGATCGTCCAGGATGTGGCGCGGTGACGATGCGCTCGGCGACGCCCTGCACTCGCTGCGGATGCGTGGGGTGTTCTACGTTCGATCGGAACTGACGGCTCCCTGGGGTCTCGACATCCCCGCGATGGAGGACTGCCTGTGGTTTCACGCACCGGTGGTGGGATCGTGCCTGCTCGAGCTGCCGGGGACGGACCCTCGGCTGGTGGGCGAGGGTGAGTGCGTGCTGGTCCCGCACGGTCGAGGCCACCGAGTGGTGGACGATCCGTCATCCCTGTCGGTGTCGATGTACGACCCGGAGCCCGAGTGGATCTCGGACCGCTTCATCGTTCTCGAGCACGGCGGCGGGGGCGAGCGGGCCGTGTTGATCTGTGGCGCCGTGAAGTTCGATCATCCGACTGCCCGCTCACTCCTCGACGTGCTGCCCGATGTGCTGGTGGGTGATCGCGGGTCTGCGGTCTCGGCCGCGGTACTGGAACTGCTCGCGAACGAGGCCGCTGCCCGCCGGCCGGGTGGGGAGGCCGTGGTGACGCGGCTTGCCGACATCCTGATCATCGATCTCGTCCGAGCGTGGCTCCGAGAGGAGGGCGCTGAGATCGGCGGCTGGCTGGGGGCGTTGCGCGACAGACAGATCGGTGCCGCGGTCATCGCGATGCATCGGTATCCGGAGCGGCCGTGGACGGTGGCGGATCTGGCTCGGACGGCGGCGATGTCTCGATCCGCCTTCGCCGCGCGCTTCACCGCGCTGGTGGGTGAGGCCCCGCTGGTACACCTGACCCGTCGGCGCATGCAGCTCGCGGCGGCGGAGCTCGCGAGATCGAACGCCACCATCTCCTCGGTCGCGGCCTCGTTCGGATACGGGTCCGACGCGGCGTTCTCGCGAGCGTTCACCCGCACCATGGGTCGGTCCCCGTCGTCGATGCGGCACTCAGGGTCGGCGTCATAGGGGCATCCTGTTGTCCGACAACCCCTCACATCGGACGAAGACTCGGAGCGGCACGAACGGAGGCTATGCCTCAGCCTTCCGCGCTGCCACACGGTGGGCGGCATCCTGCACGAACCAGTAGGCCACCAGGCCGACGTACACGCCGACGAGCCCGCCGGTCACCCGTACGCCGCGCCGACGAGACAGAGACTCCCACGACACAGACATCGCACACCCTCCCACCGAACACGTCACCGATCCGGTGATTGTCCTCCGAACATGCCGATCAGCACAACGGCTGCGGGTGAGGGCGGAACGACCGGTCTGAGTCTCGCTGTCCTGGAGTGCCACCCTCGACCTTTGACGGGCGCCGTGGAGGCTACGCGAGAGTCAGCGCGTCGCGCACGGTCGCAGGCGACCTGCCGAGCAACTGTCCCAGCAGGGGATCGATGCCGGCGAACCAACCGCCGGCTGCAGCGTCGAACATCCCGAGTGTGAAGCGAGCCGCGAATTCCGGCTGTCCCGAAGCGACCCGGGCTGCGATCCAGTCCTCAGGGTCCATCAGGACTCGCCGTACCGTCCGCCCGGCCACGTCGGAAGCGATCGCCGCCACCTCCTCGAAGGTGGGTGCGGACTCGGCGGTCACCGTGACCGGTCCGTCGTACGCGCCGTTCGATGCGATGATCGCCGCCGCAGCCTCCGCCGAATCCGCTCGGGACGTCCACGACACCGGACCGTCGGCCGGAACGGTGATGACGCCGGACTCGCGCCAGGGGCCAGTCGACCAGGCCAGGCTGTGGGCGTAGAAGCCGTTGCGCAGCGAGGTCCACGGCAGGCCGGAACCCGCCAGCAGCCGCTCCGTCGCCGCGTGGTCTCGACCCGGACCGAATGGCGTGTCGTCCGCGGCCCCCTGATGACTCGTGTACAAGATTCGCCCCACGCCCGCGGTGACGGCCGCGTCGATCGCGTTGCGGTGCAGGGAGACTGCGTCGGCCCTCGGATCACTGGACGAGACGAGCAGCAGCTGATCGGTATTCGCGAACGCGTCCGGCAGCGACGCCGGGTCTGCGTAGTCGCCGTGGCGCACCTCGATGCCGAGATCGGCGAAGCGTCGGGCCCTGGACGCGTCTCTGACCGCCACCGCGATCTCCGAAGCGGGGCGATGTCTGAGCAGGTGGTCGACAGTGGCGCCGTTCAGCGCGCCGGTGGCGCCGGTGATGACGATCATGAGTGCCTCAGTTTCGTTGGTATCGCACCGGTGTTATCGATGGAAACACAACGGTATCACGAGACTGTTATCGTTGGAACGTGATCAAGCCGACCAGCACTCGAGACGACGTCCGGGCGCGGATCATCGAGGTCGCGGCCGCCCTGCTGCGCGATCACGGCGTGGCCGCAGTGACCACTCGTGGGGTTGCCGAGGGTGCCGACGTACAGCCCCCGACCATCTATCGACTGTTCGGTGACAAGGACGGTCTCCTGGAATCCGTCGCAGAACATGTTCTGGCCGAGCATGTCTCGATGAAGAGACGCATCACCGAGACGGCCGCGTCGCAGGGCGTGGATCCCCTCGTGGACCTGCACGACGGGTGGCTGACGCAGGTCGAGTTCGGCATCGCCAACCCGGAACTGTTCCGGATGATGAACGGCCCGCAGCACCTGACACGATCTCGCGCGGCGCAGGCCGGCATGGACGTCCTCCGGGCTCGGATACACAGGGTCGCCGAGACGGGCCGACTGCGGGTGAGCGAACAACGGGCGCTCGGACTCGTCCAGGCAGCGGGTGTGGGCACGATCTCGGTGCTTCTCGCGACTCCGGCCGAGGACCGCGACGACGAGTTGGCCGACGCGATGTTCGATGCCGTCATGCGGCAGATCCTCACCGACCCGCCCGACCGCGAGCAGGACGACCACGCCGCCGCCGCGGTCGCTTTTCGTGCGATCACGCCGGCGTTGGACACGTTGAGCGCCGCCGAGCGCGCGGTCATGGTCGAGTGGCTCGATCGGGTGATCGCCGGACTCTGACACTCGACTCGCCGTTCTCGTCGAGGTCGTTCACAGCGGACTGCACGGACCGCGTGGTTTGTGACAAAGTACGAACAACGACGAGTTCGAGGGGTATCCGTGACACCACTGTTGAACGCTCCTGCACATCGACATCGAGTACCGGTCGAACATCGTGTGCTGGGTCTCGACCGTCGAACGTGGCCGCCGGCGCTCGTCGTGCTCGCTGTGTTCCTGGTCTTCACCGTGGTGGTTCCGCGCATCGACGCTGCCCTCGACTGGGACGACCCCGTTCTGGCAGGGCAGCAGCTTGCACTCACCGACACCCTCGTCTTCACCCCCGTCGCCGGTTACGACGTCGAGTCCGGCTTCCGTGTCGGAGACGGAGGCACGTTCGGCGATGCCACCCTCGCCGGGGCCGGCATCACCTTCCAGGTGTCGACAGACTCGTACGACGGCACTCCCGATCAGCTGCTCGACCAGGTGCAGAAGGTCACGTCCCGGACGGACGACCCCACCTTCCGGGTCGACGGGAACAGGGCCACTCTCACCACGGCGGCCGGCGAGACCGGAGTCGCGCAGCCCTACAACAGCGTGCGAAGCGACGGGGTGATCGCGGCCTTCGTTCTCGGCGGCACAGGGGTCGACATCACTGCCTACGGGCCACCCACCCAGATGACCGCAGCCCTCGACGACGTCCGAGCGATGATCGCGAGCATCCGTACCGTGGATGGGTACGACGCATGAGCACTGTCGACCCCCGCACGTCTCCCGAGACGGTCGGCACGGAAGCTGGTCAGCGCCGAGCGGAAGCAGTCGAGATCTCCGGGTGGGGTGCGAGATTCCACTTCGTGCAGCCTCACAACCTCTCCTTCTGGGTCTACCTGGCGCTGACCGCCATAGGTGCGTTCCAGGCGTGGGCGTTCTTCGCACCCGACGCCGGGTTCTACGCCGAAGGGTTCGCGGTCGCAGCGGTGCTGTGCGGGTTGTGCGGACTCGCGTGGCTCGCCTGGTTCCATCACATCGACCGGTGGGAGCGGCAACCAGGCGGGCTCGTGGTCGCTGCCCTCGTGTGGGGCGCTGTCCCGGCAACGTTCGCTTTCGCGATGACCGTCAATACGGCGATGCTCGGCATCTACCCCAAGCTGTTCGGTCAGGAATGGAGCGCGAACTGGGCGGCAGGTGCGACGGCACCGTTCACCGAGGAGGCGGCCAAACTCTGTGGTTTCCTGCTCCTGATGAGCCTCGCCCCGCGTCTCATCCGCACCGCGAACGACGGCCTCATCGTCGGAGCGTTCATCGGGCTCGGATTCGCCGTGTTCGAGGACTTCCTCTACGCGGCGAGTTCCACTGCTCGGGCATTCGGCACCGATCCCGTGGGCAACGCGGTGCACATGTCCGTCGTACGCATCGCCGTCAGCTTCGCCTCCCACCCTCTGTTCAGTGCCCTCGTCTGCACCGGAGCCGTCTATCTGATCGGGACGGCAGCGCAACCCCGGCGGGTCTGGCGTGGTGCGGCCTTCGTCGTCGCCGGCATGTTCCTCCACTTCACATGGGACGACGCCGGCGGTCTCGGTGGCGGCGGTCTGGGAAACTTCGTGGTGCTCCTGGCGTCGGTCGTCATCGGGTTCACGGTGCTGACCATCGCGTTCCGCCGGGCCGCACCGCGTGAGTATCAGTTCGTCCGCGACATCCTCGCCCCGGAAGTCGAGGCCGGTGTCGTCACCGATGCCGAGGTCGACGGTGTGCTGGACACGAAGGCCCGCAAGGCATTCGTGAAGTCCGCGCCCACTCGGAAGGCCCGACGAGCCCGCACACATCTGCGTCGCGCCGTTCTGGACCTGGCGCACGATGTCGCCCGCGAGAAGGGGGAGGACACCGAGTCCGTACGCCACTCTCGCAGCGAGGTCGAGCGGTTACGAGCAGTGGCCGGGTGATCGACAGCCGATCTTCTGGACCACGACTGTTCCCGTGTGGGTCAGCGCACCACCTCCACCCGAGCATCGAAGTCGAACCTGTTGATCGCTCCGATTCCCGTTGCCGTCTCGGTGCCCATCAGGAACGCGATGGGTGAATTCGGCTCGGCGGTCACGTGCCCGATCCCGGCCTGCGCCGTCGGCCGATGGACCGTCAAGCGGAGAGCACTTCTGCTGTTCTCGGTGTCCTTCCAGATGCTGACCTGCCCGAGAGGCGACGGCACGCGTGGAACGGGCGCCTCGTCCACGATCCGTACGGAGCCGCCCTCCGAGATTCCTCCGACTGCGTCGGCAGTGGCGCCGACTCCCGGCACCAATGCGATGTCGAATCCGGCCTCCCGCATCAAGTCGTAGATCTGCTGGTTGTCTGTGACCTGCTCGACGGCGTAGAAGTGGTATCCCGGCCGAGCATCCTTGCGGTCGACGGAGAGGACGCGCTCACCGAAGGCGACGGGACCGTCGACGGGGACGCCGTCGATGATCCCGCTCTGGCAGGTCTCGACACCCATCAGGAGCGATGAATTACCCGGAATGCCGGGGCCACCGGGCAATCCGATGAACGACGAGGAGGTGTAGCCGTCCGGCAGTGCGGCGGCTGCGCGCTCGGGTGGCACTGAGACGATGGCGGACACCTCGACGCAGTCTCGAAGCTGGAAGCTGCCCAGAACATCGTTCGGTGCGGCGAAGGCAGACGGCGCGACCGCAGAGATCACCGCGAGCGCGAGTCCCGCAGTGAACGTGACGGCGGCGGGTCGCACGCCCTTCGAGTGTGTGTGCATCGGATGTCTCCCTGGAATCGTAGGCGTCAGTTCAGGGCGACGAGCTCGTGAAGTGTTCGGCCCGTTCGAGTTTCGGTGACCCCGTCACGTACGACGGTCATTTCGAACGTCGAGTCGAAGCGGAAGTACCCGGGGTGTCCGACGAGGCTGTAGAGCAACGGGCGGAACATACGATGGCCGGCGATGGGAACCTCGTCCAGCAGGTCGTGGGCGTGCACGACGTTCTGGACGGTCAGCAGGAGGGACACCTGTCCCGGTACCTCGATGCGGAGCCACGCGGGGTACGACCGATTGGCGATCTCGTTGAACACCATCGGCCCCTCGGTGACGTCCGCTTCGCCGGAGCTCAGGACGATCTCGCCCTTGTACGCCAACATCAGTGGGCGACTCTCGTGGGCACCGAGCCGAGCCTGCGTCTTGACCAAGGCATAGAGCAAGGAATAGTCGTCGTCGTACAGTCGGCCCCAGTGCCAGCGGTCGATGACGCGCTTCATGTCGCCCGCGCCCCAGTTGTGGTCCGCGTAGCCGCGCCCGGTGACGGCAGTGGTTCTTCCGGCGATGGTGATGGATCCCTCGACCCGCGCACGCGGCGCGGCGACGACCCAGCCGAAGACGTCGGTGCCTCCGAACAACGTCTCTCCCTCGCCGGGCATCCAGCTCGGAAGTTCGTTGTGGAAGCGGAGATCGAAGGTGACGTCCTCCTCCGACAGGTAGAGGTGATGGATGGGGAGCCCGTCGGCGGGGAACTCCGCCCACGCGTGATTAGGCCCCACGACGACGTCGCAGGCGGCGATCGACGCGGTGGCGTCCTTCTTGGAGTGACGGACGAAAATCTGCCGCCGTGAGCCGTCGGGTGCGTAGATCAAGATCTCCACGCTCGGTTTCGCCACCAGCGCAGGCTCTTCCGGCCGGCGCAGGTTGAGGAACCCGATGATGGTGTGACCGTCGTCGAGGTGGGCGTCGAAGTACCAGTGCTCGAAGCCGGACCGGCTCCCCGGCACGGGATGAGCGGCATTGTGGCGCGGGTGGACGTCGGTCAGTCGCGCGTCGCGGCGGCCGGGGCCGTTCCAGGTCTCGACGATCTCCGGCGCGCTCATGCGGAGAATCCGATGTGGACGGTCTTCTCTTCGGTGTCTCCGTCGAGCCCGGTACGGCCGAGTTCGCGGCCGACCCCGCTCGCACCGCGTCCGCCCCACGGCAGAGCCGGATCCGGCACACCCCACCCGTTCACCCACACGGTGCCCACACGAAGTTGCTCGACGACGGAGTGCACTCGGGAGATGTTCTGCGAGTACACCATCGCATTCAGCCCGTACTGCGTGTCGTTGGCGATCGCGACGGCTTCCTCGGTGGACGAGAAGCTGATGACGGTGGCGACGGGACCGAAGATCTCCTCCCTGGCGATGGTGAGGTCGTTGTGTCCGCGGAAGACGGTGGGCTGCACGAACTGTCCCGGTCCCTCGATCCGCCGCCCACCGGTGATCAGCTCTGCGCCCTCGCTGACACCGGAGTCGATGTATCCCATGATGCGATCGAGCTGACGTCCGTTGACGATGGTGCCCATCGTGCTGGTGTCGTCGAACGGGTCGCCGATCACGGCAGCGTCGGCCGCCGCGACCAGTCCCTCGACGACACGATCGACGACGGACTCGTGTGCGAGGACGCGCGTGCCCGCGGCACACACCTGGCCCTGGTGATAGAAGTTGCCCATCGCGATCCACGGCATCGCCGCGTCGAGGTCGGCGTCCTCGAAGATCAGTTGCGGTGCCTTACCCCCCAGTTCGAGGACGATCTTGCGGAAGGTGCTGCCCGCGACCGCCTGGATCTGCCGGCCGACACGGGGACTGCCGGTGAAGGACACCTTGTCCACACCGGGATGGCCGGCCAAGGCGGCACCGGCGGTCACGCCCAGACCGGTGACCACGTTGAGCACACCCGGCGGTAGACCGGCTTCGGCACACAGATCCGCGAGGTGCAGCGTGGACAGGGACGCGTCCTCCGCGGGCTTGATCACCACCGTGTTCCCTGCAGCGAGTGCGGGTGCCAGCTTCCACGCGGCGATCAACAGCGGGTTGTTCCACGGCGTGATCGCGGCGACGACACCGAGGGGCTGCCGAACGGTGTAGCCGAACCGGCGTTGCGGTCCGAAGTCCGGCAGCATGACGGTGGTTCCGGAGATCTTGTCCGCCCACCCAGCGAAGTGCCGGAACACCGCGGCAGCGGCCGGGATATCGCCGTTCACGGAGTCGCGGAACAACTTGCCCATCTCGACTGCTTCGAGTGCGGCGAGGGTCTCGCAGTCGCGATCGATCAGATCCGCGATCGTGAGAAGGATCCTCGTACGTTCCGGGCCGCTGACGCGCGACCAGTCACCGTCGAACTGCGCACGTGCAGCGCGCACGGCCCGGTCGACGTCGGCCTCGGCGCCGGCAGCGACGGAGGTGACGAGAGCACCCGTGGTCGGATCGATGCTGTCGTAGGTCTGCCCACCGGAGGCAGCCTGCGAGGCGCCGCCGATACGCAGCAGCGGATCGGGCAGGGCGACAGAGGGACGGGTGGGCGTGCTCGCGGTCATGGCTGCTCCGGGTTGCTGGGAGTGAGGGGAGACGTGAAATGGCGCTGCAGTCCGGCCCACGAGGAGTCGTAATCCGGCTGGCGATGCGGCGCGTCGTGGGCGAGTGGGGTGACGAGCAGGGGGAGCCGCGTCTCGAACATGAACGGCAACGATCCTTCGAGCTTCTGCGGTGCCAGGTCGGCCGCGGTGGCGAGGTCGAAGGTCTCCTGGTCCGGTCCGTGCGCACCCCACATGTTGTGCAGACTTGCACCCCCGGGCAGGAAGCCTTCCGCCTTGGAATCGTGTTGCCCCCGGACCAGTCCCATGAACTCGGTCATGACGTTGCGATGGAAGTGCGGGGGCCGGAACGTGTGCTCGGCGACGTTCCAGCGCGGCGGGAAGATGGCGAGATCCACATTCGCCTGTCCCGGCCGTTCGGAGGGCGACGTCAGGAGCGTGAAGATCGACGGGTCGGGGTGATCCCACCCGAGTGTCCCCATGACGTTGAAGTCGGCGGTGTCGTACTTGTACACACCGTGATTGCCGTGCCAGGCCACCACGTCGAGAGGCGAGTGGTCCAGCTCTGTCGAGAAGAGTCGGCCGCCGAACTTCTGGATCTTCTCGACGGGTCGGTCGTCGTCCTCGAATGCTGCGACGGTGTAGTGGAAGTCCCGCGCGTGGGCGAGACCGTTCGCGCCGATGGGTCCGAGTTCGGGGAGGGTGAAGTAGGACCCGTAGTTCTCGCACACATAGCCCGCGGCATCGTCGTCGAGCAGCACGACTCGGAACGTGATGGCCCGTCCGACGACGGCGATCTCGCCGGGAGCGACGTCGACGATTCCGACCTCGGTGTGTATCCGTAGACGGCCGGACTGGGGAACGATCAGCAATTCTCCGTCCAGGTCTGCAACGTAGCGGTCGGTCATCGATCGTGTCGCGTGGTACAGGTGGATCGCGATGCCGTCACGCTGCAGCACATCACCGTTCGCAGCGATGGTCGTGAGGCCGTCGAGAAAGTCGGCCGCATCGAAGGGTCGGGCCACGGGATTCCACCGAAGCCGGTTCACGTCGAGAACTCCGTCACTCAGCGGCGCGGATCGGAGCGTCGGGTGGTCGATGGGGTGATACCGCGGGTGCGCTGCGCTGGGGCGGATCCGGTACGTCCAGGTGCGTCGGTTGACCTCTCGCGGCTCGGTGAACGCCGTCGCGGACAGTTGCTCCGCGTAGAGGCCGTGGGGCGCTCGCTGCGGCGAGTTCTGACCTCGGGGGAGTGCACCGTCGAGGGCTTCGGACTGGTGTTGGTTGCCGAAGCCGGATAGATACTCGGTCATCGTCGCAGTGCTCCGTTCGCGTCGAATTCGGCCTCGCGGCCGTTCATCTGGTCCCGGTACCACCGGAGTCGTTGTGCCACAGCGACCTTCTCGACGACGGGCGCCACTCCGGGTAGGAATCGTCGGGAGAGCTCGATCGCTGTCAGGAGAGGGAAGCGCAGGAGGATGATCAGGACCCACGGGAACGCCCGAGGCATCGTGTAGTCCGACCGTGTCACCGGACTCATGAAGAGAGCGGTGTAAGCGCCGTGAATGCCGTAGTTGTACCGCGCGCGGAGACGCGCGAGGCCTCGCTGCTCGGGGCGCGGTGCGAAGCCTGCGGGGAAGGACTCGATGAGTTCCTTGCCGTGTGGTCCGGCGTCGTAACTGCGGGCGGCCGACACCATCGCCGTCATGCGTAGTGAGTCGGCGATGGTGGTGGGGAAGTTCGACACGGCGACACCCAGCAGGTGGCCCATGTACTTCTGGAAATGGAGCAACGCCCGGATCTCGTCGGCGGTGGTCTGCAGACCCACCAGCCGCAGAGCCAGAGCAGGGACGGTGCTGCCGCCGAGGAGAGTCAGCATCTGGTACCCCTGGCTGATGGGGTAGCCCCACTTCTCGCGATCCCACTCAGGGTGTCCGTCGACCTTGCGACGTACGGCGACGTGCATGACGCGGACCTTCATCGCGGTGGCTCGGCCCTCGGACCCGATGCGGGACAGGGCACCCGGCTCGGAGGTGTCGATCCAGAACTTGCAGGTCTCGAGGAATCGGCGCATCGCGTTGTCGCCGGCGTACCCGCCTGCCAGTGACAGCGGTGTGGCGACGGCGGCCTCGGTGTACATCTCGAGGGTGATGCCGCCGGCAACGGTGAACAGCATCGTGCCCCACCGTCGCCACACCGCGGCCCCGCGCTCGACCAGATCGGTGTCGAGCCAGTCCGGTTCGGTCTCGAACTCGTCGAACAGGATGCGCATGCTCTCGGGAACGTCGGGAAGAGAATCGATCCCGTGAGCGAGTGCACGGTCGAGGAGGGCGCGTGTTCCGGTCGGGTCTGCCGCATACACCTCGTCGACGAAGTTCTCGGCCACTGTGTCGCCGAGAAACAGACTCTCGCAGAACTCCCTCGCGGCGTCATCGCTGGGGAAAGGCGACGACCGGAACACTCGCTCGAACAGTGCTTCGGCGCGTTGGATGCGGGGACTCTGCCGGTTTTCCCAGTAGGTGAACGCGGTAGGAGTGCGCGTGGCGCTGGTCATCTCGATGTCCTCTCCGACAGTGCGTCCGTCAGCCATGCCAGCGCTGCGGTGGTGACTCGGTCGACTCCGTCGGGTTGATCGACCAGGTAGTGGTTCAGGTGGGGCATCTCGACGACCGTCGCGCCGCCGCGAGCTGCGGCCATCGCGCGCGCATCGTCGGCGAAGGCGGCTTGGTCGCCGAGCAGAGGCATGACGAGGGTGGGAACCCTCACGTCGGTCAGGTTGCGCACGGCATCCGCGTTCGTGTGGTCGAGGCTCCACGTGCTGAGCCAGCTGCGGACCGAGACGAAGCGCGCGAGTCCGCCCGCGGCGGAATTGGCCGCGACCGGATTCCCGTACATGCTGCCCGGCAGCCGATCACTCGGATCCAGCGTCATGTCGACGAAGCGCGGATCTGCCACGGTGCGATGGACGACGAAGGCTCGGTCCGACGCCCCGCCCCGAGTGAGATCCTCCAGTTCTCTCCACGCCCACGTGTCGATCCTGCGCATGCGGGAGAGCTGCGCCGCCCGGTACTCCTCGACCCACGTGCGGTCGAGTGGCGTCGTACGTCCAGGTGCGTAGAGGTCGAGGTCGGGGGCGACCGAGGACGGGTCGGACTCGTCCACGACTGCTCCGTCGATCCAGTGGCGCAGGACGCGAGCGCGTCCGGAGTGCGCTCCGACGAGCATGAGGGCATCCGCAGGAACGAGCTCCGCCGACGCGAGATCGACAGTGTCTCCGGCGGGAGTCGTCGTGATCGTCGGAGTCTCGGCCTGCGACTGGTAGAACGCGGACAGCGAACCGCCGCCGCTGAATCCGAGGAGAACGACCTTCTCGAACCCGAGCTCGTCCTTCATCCACCGCACACCGGCGCCCACGTCCAGGGCCGCGCGTTCCATGATCAGTGCCGGCTCGTTGGAGGAGTAGCGGGTGTTGAGACCCATCGTGGGGATGCCGGCGGCGGCGAATCCGCGGAGCAGGAAGTGCGACAGGAAGTCGCTCGACGGGTGCGCCATCAGGATGCCGACGCGTCGATCAGGGTTGCCGCTGGGCGACACCAGATTCGCATGCAGCGTCGGGTAGTGCCGGGAGAGTCCGGAATGCATCTCCACGCGCCCGTCCCGCGCCGGTTCGTACGGTATTCGCTGGAACTCGTCGACTGTCTCCGGCACCTGCCCCCTGCTTTCGATCGGTGAAATCCGGTCGTTCGTGTGGAGCGAACGTACCGTACTACCGGGTATGGAGAAAGCGTTTCGGGCAACGAAATCTGTTCCGCTGTTTCGGAAACAGCATCCGTACTCTGTAGTACGGTCGGACTGAGGGCCGCGCTGGAGGTGGCCCGGGACAGGAGGGGCTGTGCGCACACGAACGCGGGTGATCGTCGGTGTACTCGCTGTCGCCGAGGTGGCCACCTCGGTCACTGTCTCGGCCACGACGTGGACGCGATCTCAGGAGGCTCGGGAGCGCACCACGCTCGAGCAGCAGTACCTGCAGGTCGCACGGCAGGGCGTCCTCGACCTCACGACCATCTCCGCAGACACGGTCGATGCGGACGTCGAGCGGGTGACGTCGGCGTCCACCGGTCGCTTCCGCGACGAGTTCTCCCAGCGCGCTGCGGATTTCGTGTCCGTCGTCCGGGATGCGGACGTCACTGCCACCGGAGCGGTGAGCGAGGCGGGAATCGAGTCGATGACCGATTCCGACGCGCAGGTGCTTGTGGCTGCGACATCGACGGTCACCAATGCCTCGGGAGCCACGGACGAGCCGCGTGTCTGGCGCCTGCGCGTCTCGGTCGCACGCGACGGTGACCGCCTCGCGTTGTCCGACGTGCAGTTCGTGCCGTGAGCGACGACGTGGCGGTCACTCTGGACGCCGACACGGAACCTGAGGATGCGGTCGACGACGGCGCGGCGACCGATCGACGACGGGGCCTGCGCCGGAGGGGTGCGCAGATCTCGATCGTCGTCGGAATCGTTGCGCTGGTTGCTGTCCCGGTCGGGATCGAACTGACGGTCCCGGATCGGGCGGTATCCGATGCCGTCGAGTCGGACGTCGTCCGGGCGGCGACGGAGGGGACCGTCGCCGTCCTGTCCTACCGAGCGGACAGCGTGCAGTCCGACGTCGACGGCGCGAAGGCACGCCTCACCGGCGATTTCCTCACCTACTATTCCGGTTTCGCCGAGCAGTCCGTCGTTCCGGGAGCGATCGAACGCGGACTCACCTCGAGCGCGGTCGTGTCGGGTGCCGCGCTCGTCTCGATGGACGACGCCGAGGCCGTCGCGCTGCTGTTCGTCAACCAGACTGTCACTGCGGCAGACACTCCCGATCCGCGTGCCACCTCGACCAGCCTCCGCGTGGAGATGGCGCAGGTGGACGGTCGCTGGCTCGTCTCCGCGCTGGATCCTGTGCGGTAGGTCGCCGGGTCACTCGTCCGGCAGCATCATCTGTTCCACCGTTGCGGGCGGCGCGTCGGACAGCGTCGACTCGACCCATCGCGACCCGTCATCGGTGATGTAGGACCCGTTGTTCGGGTCGTAGGCACCCTGTCGGCACAACTGCACCGTCGCCGCCCGCCGGCCCGGGAACTCCTGGCACGGCAGGTTGCGTGCGCCGCGGATCGCGCTGGGGTCGTCCGGCGCAATCTTGCAGTACAGGTCGGTCGGCGTCGGCACGGTGTCGACCTCGACGGGTGATCTGCGTTGGTCGGCGGGGAGGAAACCTTCCGTGCACGGCGGCGGGTCGTTGAGTTGTGCGGCGAAGTACGTGTTCTGGCCGGGGTCACCGGCATCGGCATTCGCCTTACCGGTGCCCTGCGTGGCGGCGATGAGTGGGGGATACAGAACCAGGATCTGTTCCAGCGCAGCGTTATAGGTGACGGCTACCTGCTCGACGCTGATCAGGTTCGACAACAACAGGGGGAGTGTGGGGCGCAGGTCCTGGAACAGTCCCGACACCGCAGCGCCCAGGGGTTCACCACCGTCGATGACGGATCGTAGGTTGCCGTCGCGCGTCGACACCTGACCGGTGACGGTGGCCAGCGACGCGGCCCACGACCGGATGGCGTCACTGCTCGCGGCGGTCGCACCGAGCACCGGGTCGAGATCGGTGACGAGGGCCGCGATCGGGTCGATGTTCTCCCGCGTCGCCGTGGTGACGGACCCGAGCGAGTCGAGCAGCTCGCCGAGGGTGTCACCGTCGGCACCCAGCGCGAGGGAGCTGTCGTCGAGAACGCGGCCGAGAGTCACCGGGTCGACGGAGCGGAACGCCGCGTCGAGACGGTCGATGGTCGGGGCAACCGCCGTCGGGATCGTGGTGCGGTCGATCGGGATGACCGACCCGTCCCCGAGGAAGGGGCCGTCGTCCGTGTCGGGCAGGAGATCGATGAACTGTTCGCCGATGGCCGACATGCTGTGCACCTCGGCACGTGTCGACGCAGGAACCGACACGTCCGACGACAGCGAGACGACAGCGGATGCACCGGTGGGAGTGACGCGCAGGGCACTGACCTTGCCGATCTCGCTGCCGCGGTAGGTGACGTTCGCGTTGGTGTAGAGGCCGGCGCCCCCCGCGAGCTCCACAGTCACGCTGTACCGGCCCAGCCCCAGCTCTCGCGGAATGCGTGCGTAATAGACGCCCGTGATCCCTACCGACAGCACTGCCACCACGGCGATGACCGTCAGCTGAACACGGAGTCGGACAGTCGGAGTCATGGTGTGCCGTTCTGTGGCAGAAGGTTCGGGGGCAAGAGGTTCGGGGGCAGTAGCAGGTCGTTCACGGTGGGAAGCGTTGGCGTCGGGGTGGGTGCCATGGCGCCCACGGCTCCTTCG
Source organism: Rhodococcus sp. UNC23MFCrub1.1 (assembly GCF_000686025.1). Classification (GTDB taxonomy): domain Bacteria; phylum Actinomycetota; class Actinomycetes; order Mycobacteriales; family Mycobacteriaceae; genus Rhodococcoides. Next base: position 974,075 of record NZ_JMLQ01000001.1, on the reverse strand, counting down.
AGCCCGGCGAGCATCCCTTCGAACGGCGTGCCGAGAAGAAGTGCGTTGTCCAACGTGGCCATCCGGAGGTCGAGCGTCACCTCCCCGTTGGCATAGTCGCCGCGCACCGCGTTCTTGTAGACGTCGATGGGGAACGGGTAGGTGAGGAGATAGCGGAACGACTCGGTGAGTGACGAGCCGGAATCCGCGAGGGACTTCAGGACCGGGCCCAGATCGTCCAGGGCCGTGACGAGGTCGTCGCCGGTGTCGTTCACGATGGCCTCCGCCGTCGTACCGAGGCGGCCGAGGGAGTCGAGGGCCGAGACCAGATCCCCCCGGCGATCCGACAACACGGTCAGAGCCGGAGCCAGCGCGGTGACCGCATCGCCCAGGACCGCGTCGTTCGCGGCGACCGTCTCGGCGAATCGGTCCAGATCCACGATGGCGTTCTGGATGTCGCTCTTCTGATCGTCGAGTCCGACGAGCAGTGTCTCCAGACCCGCCAGGACCGAGCGCAGCGACTCCTCGTTGCCGTCCAGTGCCGCGTCCACCTCGGTCGTGATGTCGTTGATGCGCGCGAGCCCACCCCCGTTCAGTACCAGGGACAACGACGACAACGTCTGCTCTGTCGTGGGGTACGCGCCCGCCCGGTCGAGGGGGATCACATCGCCATCGGCGAGTCGACCCTGGGCGCCTCCCGTTGTCGGAGCGGCCAATTCGATGTGGGTCGATCCGAGGAGGCTCGTCTGCCCCACCGATGCGACGGCATCGGCAGGGAGTGCAGTACTGCCGTCGAGACGCACGGTCACCTCGGCGTGCCCGTCGACGAGCGCCAGATCGGCCACACGTCCGACGGTGACGTCGCCGACGAGGACTCGCGCGTTGCGTTCGATCGTGGACACGTCGGGCATTTCGATGACCACCTCGAACGATCCGGGACCGTCGCCCGCCGTGCCCGGAAGCGGAAGGGAGTTCAGGCCCTGCCACCCGCACGCCGACAGCAGTGCCGACGAGCACAGAACGAGTGCCACCGACGACGAGGTCCTCCGTGTCGTCATCGCCCGCCCTCGCTGTCGACGATCTGGCCCGGCAGAGCGCCGACACCCTTGATGGGGTTCGCCTGCAGGGGCAGGTAGTCGAAGGCAAGAGTCTTCAACAGTGGACCCAGGTACCGGACACAGGATTCCGCACCTTCCTGCGCGCCCACCTGCTCGGCGGCGGCGATGGCCGAACAGACGAAATCCATCGGATTCGCGAAGTTGTTCGGCGCCAACGACGACACGATCGCGTTGTGCGCCGGCTGGTAGATGTTGTTCAGATTCGACAGCGCCGTGGGCGCGACGTGCAGGATCTGCGCGATACCGTCCCGCTGGGACGCCAGCTCGGCCGTGAGCTCCTCCAGGCTGCCCAGCGTGGTCGCGACGCCCGTCCTGTTCTCGCGCACGAAGCGCTCCACATCCGACACCGCGCCATCCAGTGATGCCAGGGCGCTGCCGATGTCGTCCTGATCGTCGGCGAGCACGGAGGTGACCGAGGCCATGATCTCGTTGAACGTCACGATCTGCTGATCACTCGCTGCGAGCGCCGACACGAAGACCTGGAGGTTGCGCACGAGGGAGTACAGATCGGTTCTGCCGTCCGAGAGCGTGCGCATCGCGTCGGACAGCTGGGTGAGCGTGGTGCGGATGTCCTGTCCCCGCCCGCCGATGTTGGCGTCCACCGCATCGACCAGCGCTCCGAGGGGCCTGGATGCATCGTCCGAGCCGAGTTCGGTGAGGCCCTGCGGCGCAAGAGTTTCGGATACACGGGCGAGTTGCTCGGTGATGCGGTCCCACTCGACGGGCACGGCGGTCCGGTCGAGCGGGATGGTGTCGGCGGATCGGAGGGTGTCGCCGCCGTCGTAAGCGGGAGCGAGTTGGACGAAGCGCGACGCGACCACACTCTGCGAGACGATGACCGCCTTCGCGTCGGCCGGAAGGGGATACGACGAGTCGTAGCGCAGTCCCACCTCCGCGTGGTCGCCGCGAGGCTCGATCGAGGTCACCGAGCCGATGGTCACTCCCATGAGGCGCACGTCGTCACCGACGTACAGACCGGTGGTGTTCGCGAACTCCGCCGTCACCGCAACCGAGGTGAATCGCGGCACGATCGCGTACGACGCGGTCGCAGCGACGACGAGGAACAGCACGACGCCGAGGAGCCTCGCCTTCATCGCGGTGCCCCGTTGAGAGCCGTCAGCGGATTAACGGACGTGGAATCGGCCGGAGCCGGGCCCAGTCCGAGGGCTGCGCGGATGAACGGGCTGATGACCTGGCCGGGGATCAGGTTCTGGATGTACGAGTTGAAGAACGGTCCGCTGGATACCGCCTCGCCGAGTTGCGTCACGTACGGCCCCAGGTTTTCGATCGCGGCGGAGATGTCCGCCTTGTTGTCGGTCAGGACGGTGAGGACGGAGTCGAGCGAGGCCAGTGTCGGTGCGAGCTCGGCCTGGTTGTCGGCCACCAGTCCGCGCAGTTGGTCCGCCAATCGGGTCACGGTGCCGAACAGTGTGTCCACGGCGCCGCGTCGCCGGTCGAGTTCGGCGAGGACCGTGGCCGCATCGACGATGAGCGTGTCGACCTGCGCACTGCGGTCTGCAAGGACGCCGGTGACCTCCTCGGCCGACGCCAGCAGGTCACGCAAGCTCTCGTCCCGCGACGCGACCGTCGCGGACAAACGACCCACCCCGTCGATGGCGCGGCCCAGGTCGTCCGGTGTGCGGCCGAGCATCTCGGTGGTGGCGGCGAGTGAGTCGGTGAGCTGCTCGGTGTCGATACCGGCCGCGTCGTCGGTGAGGTCCCCCAGGGCGTCCGTGAGCTGATACGGGCTGGTGGTGCGGTCGAGTCCGACGGGTTCCGTCGTCGACAGGCGGCCGGCACCACGCGGATCCATCCGGAGGTTCTTGGTGCCGAGGACGGTCTCGGTGGCGATGGCGAGACGGGTGTCGTTGCCGGGCAGTACCTTTCCCTCGATCGAGAACGTCACCAGGACGGCCTGTCCCGCGACCGCGATGTCGGTGACCGTCCCTACCCGCACTCCCGCGACCTCCACGGCGGCGCCTGTCTCGAGTCCTCCGGTGTCGAGGAACAATCCGCTGTACGACGTTCCGGCGGAGACGATCGGCAGTGCGGCCGCGTTCATCGCTGCTGCTGCAGCGATCACCACGAGGAAGGTGCCGACGATGCCGGTGCGGACGGTGTCGACCGTGCGAAAGCGTTCCATCATGCTGGGGCACACCTTCCCGTGTTCTGACCGATGAGCGGTGTCGTCAGGCCCTGCCCGTCGGGCGTGTCGATCTTCAACCTGATGCCGCACAGGTAGTAGTTGAAGAAGTTCCCGTACGCGCCGAGGCGGCTGAGGGAGGCGTACGTGTCCGGCAGGCGAGTGGTGATGCTCGCGATGGTGTCCTTGCCGGCATCGAGTTGTGCTGCCGTGCGCTGCAACTGGTCGATGGTGGTGTCCAACGGGGGACGGGCGTCGACGAGCAGATCGCCGATCGTGGCGGCCGAACTGTCGATGCTCGTCAGTGCCTCACCCCAGGTCCGGGTGTCGGCAGCGAGGCCGGACACCAGCGTCCGAGCACTGTCTATCGCGAGGGACACGTCGTCCTGGCGCCCTGCGAGTGTCGCCAGGGTGGTCCGCAGATTCGTGATCAGCTGTCCGATCACCTCGTCACGGTCTGCCAACGACGACGTCAGGCTCGCGAGCCGCGCCAGCACCGAGGCGACGGTGCCGCCCTGCCCCTGCAAGACGTCGACGAGTTCGCCGGTCACTCTGTTCACGGTGCTGGGGTCGAGGCCGGAGAACAAGGGTTGGAATCCGCCCAGGAGTCGGTCGAGATCCAGTGCAGGAGAGGTCCGGTCGACCGGGATGGTGACGCCGGCAGCGAGAGGCGCGGCGTCACCGGCAGTGTCGGCCAATTCGAGGTAACGATCGCCGACCAGGTTCTGGTAGCGGATCGTGGCCGTGGTGGACTCGGTCACGGTGTACGCATCGGTCACGTCGAACTCCACCACGGCGTGGTCGTTGTCGACGATGTCCACCGTGCCCACCGATCCGACCTCCACACCCGCCACTCGGACGAATTCACCACTGCGCAAGCCGGACGCGCTGGTGAAGAGCGCCCGGTGGGTGGTGGTCGAGTCGAAGCGGACCTGGCCGAAGACGACCACCAGAGCGGCGAGCACCAGGGTCATGGTGACCACGAAGCTCGTGAGCCGAACAAGGGTGCCCCGGTGACTCATCGAGTCGTGCTCGGTGCTGCGAGACCGCCGGGGAGGAAGTCGATGATGGACGTCGGGTCCAGGACGGGGGCGGTCGTACCGGCGCGGAAGGGGTTCGAGCCGGTGTCGGCGCGGACGTAGGGAGCCGGAATGTCGCCGTCGGACAGCAGCGGCAGCGCACCGCACCGGGGCCCGCCGGTGGCAGCGACCTTCGGTAGGTCGGTGGCGTACTCGTACGCCGGCACCCCGAACAGCACGGTGCTGTTCAGCAACATCGTGCGGCCGTTGCCGCCGGAGACCTTCTCCGCAGCCTTCCGTGCGATGTCGGCGCCCTGAAGGAAGCACGTGAACTCGGGGGAGTACTCCCGCAGCAACCCGGTCGTCGGGACCAGATCGGCCACCGTGGCGGTCACTCCGTCGGCGTTCTCCGCGAGAACGGTGCGAGCGTCGGTCGCCGCTCCCGTCAGCGACGTCAGGGCGGGGCCCAGCACATCAGTGCTGTCGGTGACCGTGCGCGCGGTGGTGGTCAGCGAGGCCAGAGTGCTGACCAGATCCGGTGCGCTGTCGCCGAGCGCGCCGGACGCGACTGCTGCGGAACGGAGATCGCGTCGGAGCGTGGGGACGAGCGGACTGACCGCCCCGAGCGCGGTGTCCAGGTCCTCGATCGTCGCGTCCAACGCGCGGCCCCGGCCGTTCAGGGCGGTGGAGAGCGCCCCCAGGGTGGTGTTCAGCTTCTCGGGTTGCGACGCGACGAGAACGGACGTCAGCGATTCGAACACGGAGTTCACCTCCACGGTGACGGAGGAGGCGGCGATGACGGCGCCGTCGGCGATGGATACGGCGGACGGTGACGGGGGAGCGGTGAGAGTGACCATCTTCGATCCAAAGATGGTGGTGGCGGCGATGGTTGCCCCGACATCGGAGGGCACCGAACCCGCGATGTCGCCGCGGAGGCGGAGGTCGATCACGGCGCCGCGGGTCGACGGGCGGACCTGCGAGACGGTGCCGATCTCGACACCGTTCATCTTGACCAGGGCGCCCCGCTGCATCACCAGCCCGGCGCGATCGGACTGCACCGACACCGAGACCGATGGCGCGATCGCGTCGGTGACGGTGCCCCGATAGGCGAGGTAGGCCGCCGCGACGACTCCGATGATCAGCAGAATCGAGAGGAGCGCAGCACCTTTGAGGCGGGCGGAGGGTCGTGTCATGTCACCCTGCCAGATGCACGGATCGTGCGCTGCCGTACAGCGCGAGCGAGATCAGCAGCGTGACGCTGACGACCGTGATGAGGGACAGGCGCACGGCGCGTCCGGTGGCCGTGCCGACGCCGGCGGGACCTCCGGAGGCGGTGTAGCCGTAGTAGGTGTGGATCACCATGACCGCGACAGCCATGACGATGACCTGGACGAACGACCACAGAACGTCGGTCGGGACGAGGAACGTGGAGAAGTAGTGGTCGTAGACCCCGCCGGACTGGCCCAGCACCACGACTGTCGCGACCCGGCTCGCGAGGAACGACGTGATCAGTGACAACGCGTAGAGCGGAACCACGGCGACGATGCCCGCGACGATGCGGGTGCCGACGAGGTAGGGCAGCGACTTGATCGCCATGACCTCGAGCGCGTCGATCTCCTCGCTGATCCGCATGGCGCCGAGCGCTGCCGTGGTCCCGGCGCCGATGGTCGCGGTAAGGCCCACTCCCGCGGTGACCGGTGCGACCACCCGGACGTTGACGTAGGCGGCGAGGAACCCGGTCAACGCGTCGACCCCGATGCTTCCGAGCGAGTCGAATCCCTGCACCGCGACGGTGGCACCGGCGAACAGCGTGAGGAAGCCGAGGATGACGATGCTGCCACCGATCGCGGCGAGAACCCCGGTGCCGAGGGAGATCTCGGCGATGACGCGCATGGTTTCCCCGCGGTACGACCGGACGGCTCGTCCGGTGGACGCGAGTGCACGCGTGAAGAAGATCGCGCGTTCGCCGAGTACATCGACCGCTCCGGAGGCAGCGTTCGTCCGGCGTCGCATCGCAGCGGCGACGTCGCTCATCTCGATCACCATCAGCGGCCGCTCACGGCGAGGCCCACGGAGGTGAGGACCAGGTTGGCCAGGAACAGGGCGACGAACGAGAACACCACGGTCTCGTTGACCGCCTCCCCGACGCTCTTGGGCCCACCCCGCACGGACAGTCCGCGGTAGCAGGCGACCAGCGCGGCGAGGAGACCGAACAGTGCTGCCTTCACCTCGGAGAGCAGCAGTTCCGGAAGTCCCACCAGCAGCGTGACTCCGGCGGCATAGGCACCCGGTGTGACGTCCTGGAGGTAGACGGAGAAGAAGAACCCTCCCACCAGTCCGATCGTGCACACGGCGCCGTTCAGGAGGGCTGCGACAAGAGTGCAGGCGAGGACTCGGGGCAGGACGAGGCGGTGCACCGGATCGATACCCAGCACCTCCATGGCGTCCACCTCCTCGCGGATGGTGCGCGATCCGAGATCTGCGGCGATCGCAGTGGCGGCAGCGCCGGCCACGACGAGCACGGTGACCAGCGGCCCGATCTGGGTGACGGCGCCCAGACCTGCGCCCGCACCGCTCAGATCGGAGGCACCGATCTCGATGAGCAACGAGTTCAGAGTGAAGACGACCAGCACCGTGAAGGGGACCGACATCAGGATCGTCGGCAGCAGGGAGACCCGGGCGATGAACCAGCTCTGATCGACGAACTCCCGCCACTGGAACGGCCGCTTCGCCAGTGCTCGGCCGGTGTCGAGTGCCAGGGAGTAGAACTCGCCCAGAGACGACACCGCTCCGCGTGCCGCGGACGAGACTGCTCGCGAGGTGGAGGCGCTCACCGTCCTACCAGACAGGGTCGTGTCCGTTCGTGGTTCATACGACCTGCCCTTCCGGCGATCATCGTCACCGCGTCTGTGACTCAGACCACCATACCGCACTGTATGGTGTGTTCGAACGTTTTCGACGATTCGGCCTCGGGAGTCATGAATGTCGTTGTGCAGCAAGCTGATATCCGTCGTGCTCATCGCGGTCGGAGTCCAGGCGTGTGTCGTGGCTCCGTCCATGGCCGGCCCGACTGATTCCTGCGGCGACACTGTTCTCCTGGTGCACGATCTGGGTGCCTCCGCGGCGGAGTGGGACAGGTGGACCGACGATCTGACGACTCGGGGGTGGTGCCCGGTTGCGCTGACCTACGGCGAATCGGCTCTCACGGAGGCGCTCCGGCCGGTCGCCACGGTCGCCGGGCTGGCTGCACTCGAGGACTCTGCGTCGCAGGTGCGGTCGGCGATCGACGGGATCCTGTCCCGCACCGGGGAGTCGCGGATCCGCGTCGTGGCACGCGGCGCGGGAGCGCTGGCCGTGCAGTACGCACTGGCCCACCCCGTGAACGACGGACCTACCCCGGTGTCCACATTGCTCACGATCGGGCCTCTCTGGCGCGGAACGAACCTCGCCGGGGCCGGCACGATCGCCGCGTTCAACCGCGGTATCGGAATTTACGACGAATTGGCCCGTCTGGAGAAGCCCCTGGTGGGTCCGTGGTGCGGGGCGTGCGGCCAGATCGTCGCGGGGTCGTCGTTTCTCACGACTCCGCCCGTCGACGTACCGGTCGCTGGGGTGCGGTACGTCGACCTCGTCACGGCGACCGACGGACTCGTGACCGATCCGTTCACGAGTGCGATGCCGGGCGGCGAGGCGGTCGTCGTGCAGTCCGTCGATCCGACGAGCACGGTCGACCACGCCGGGCTCTCGGGCGACGAGCAGGTCCGGCGACTCGCGCTGGACGCCCTCGGTCGGGTCTGACCCGGCGAGGTGATCGTACGATCGACGGATCAGCCGAGCATCACGACACGAAGGAGAGCGATGGCACCCGAAGCCGCGTCCGGCGATGCCCGCACCCGGAGTGGCGCCCCCGCGCGTCGACGGCGTGGCAGTGAGAAGAAGTCGGCGCCCGCGCCACGGGCTCCGCGGCTCACCGTCGACGACTGGATCGACGCCGCCTTCGCACTGCTGGTGAGCGAGGGCGTGTCGGAAGTGAAGATCACGACGCTGTGCGAGCGGCTGAAGGTGACCAAGGGCAGCTTCTACTGGCACTTCGCCGACATCGACGAGCTGATGACCGCCATCGCCGACAAGTGGTGCGACGAGCAGAACGACACGCTTCGCGGACTGGCTCAGGTGGACACCGTACCCGTGGACGCGAGACTGCAGGTGATGGCGGAACTGCTTCTGCAGGAACGTACCTGGGCTGTCGAGGCGGCGGTGCGGGACTGGGCTCGGACCTACGACAAGATCGCCGTGGTCGTCCGCGAGCTCGATCAGCGCATCTTCGACGTCGTCCAGAACTCGATGCGCGAACTGGGGTTCGACGAGGCCGAGGCACGGTTGCGAGCAGGCTTCCTCGTGTACGCGGGAATCGGTTTCGTGCATGCCCGCGACAACCTTCCCACGCCCACCCCGGACGAGGTGCGGGCGATGTTCGCCCTGCTGACCGCGCGGTAGTTGCCCGTCACTCCGCCGAAACGGGCCTGACACACCATACGGTGCGGTACGGTCAGCCCCGGCGCACTCGCGCCGCGGGCATGGGGGTGCGAAGTGGCAGAGGAGTTCTCGGTCGGTCGTGACGGTGCGATGGCGCGCCGGCGGTTCCTGCGCAATCTGGGCTTGGCGGTGGCAGTGGGTGCGACGGGGGGTGTTGCCACCCGCGCTCAGGCTCAGCCGACCCTCTCGAGTCCGCTGCTGTTCCACTCGCCGGCACTGACGCCGTACATCGACGAGGTCGCTCCGCTGCCCACCGTGCGCGGGGCCGACCACGTCGTCCGAACCGTGTCCACGATGCATCGATATCACTCGGGAGTGTCTGCGGCGCCCGCGATGGCGTACGAGGTGGACGGGGTGGCGACCACGGTGCTCGGCCCCACCCTCGAAGCGGTGTCCGGTCAACGGATGTCGCTCACCCTCACCAACGACCTCGGCCCGCATCCGTTCGCGCGCGATCTCGACACGAGTCTCCACGGAGTCTCGCCTCTCTTCCGGACCAGTCCGCCGACGGTGCTGCATCTGCACGGCGGGCTGACCCCGCCGGACAGCGACGGGCACGCCGAGCAACTCGTGCATTACGGTCGCACCCTGCGCTACGAGTTCCCGTTCCGCCAGGAGGCGGCGCACTTCTGGTACCACGACCACGCCATGGGAATCACCCGCGCGAACGTGTACGGCGGGCTCGCCGGGAACGTTCTGCTTCGCGACCGCTTCGACACCGGCGAAGCGGGCAATCCGCTGGGTCTGCCCGCATGTGAGTTCGAGATGCCGCTCGTACTGCAGGAGAAGATCCTGAATCCTGATGGCAGAGCGAGTCTGCGATCCACCCCCGTGGTGCCCGAAGGATCCTGGGAAGGCGGGGCCGTCGGCGATCTCGGAGTGGTGAACGGTGCTGTGTGGCCGCGTGTCCCGGTCGCTCGCGGGGTGTATCGCTTTCGTATGATCAACGCCGGCTCGTACAGCGTCTGGAATCTCTACCTCGATCACGAGATCCCGTTTCTGGTCATCGGTAACGACGGCGGACTGCTCGATGCCCCGGTCGAGACTCGACACCTCCGGATCGCCCCGGGGGAGCGCTACGACGTGCTCGTGGACTTCGGGGCAGTCGAACCCGGCACGGCGGTGCGGCTGCTCAACGACGAGGCACCACCGTTCCAGGCTGCGCAACTAGGCGCCGTCGCCATGACGCACTTCTGCCGCTTCGACGTCACCGCGGCTCGCGGCCACACGGGCGCGATCCCGAACCGTCTGCGCGACGGTGGATCACGACCGGAACCACTACCGCCGATCGCAACTCCCGACCGCCACCGTGTCGTCACCGTCAGTCAGCCGTACGCGCTACGGCTTCCGCCGGCGTACATGGCTCTCAACAACCTCCGCTACACCGACGGGGACATCGAATCTCCCCGCGCCGGGACCACCGAGCGGTGGGACATCGTGAACGTCACGGCGGATCCGCATCCGATCCATCTGCACCTGGTGCACTTCCGCATTCTCGAGCGCGTCCCGCTACGCACCGTCGAGCTTCAACTCGCTCATCCGCAACCCGCCGTCGGCACGAAGTGGACGCCGTCACCGGAACCCTTCCTCGCCGGTCCGGGACTCCCTCCGGCGCCGTGGGAGAGCGGGTGGAAGGACACGGTGCGACTCGATCCGGGCACCGTGACTCGCATCGTCGTGCGATTCCCCACCGCCGAGGAACTCGACTTCGATCCCGACGCCGTGTTTTCCCGGCCGCCCGAACCGGGTGCCCTGGCGTCCTACGACCATGCAGTTCACAGCGCACCGGCCGGGGATCTGCAGGGCTACATGTGGCACTGCCACATCCTCGACCACGAGGATCACGAGATGATGCTGCGGTACCGCGTGATCGGGTGAGGTGCGGGGTGCCTCGACGCTGCGAATCTCACGTTCGACGGGGGCCGGGTATCAGCAGGGGAACGCGGTCCACCAGGTCGAGTGCGACATCGGGAGAGGCGCCGTCGAACACGGCGGTGTGGATCCCGCGCATGGCGCCGGTCACGAGTTGCGCTGCCGCGGCCACGTCGGTGTGGCGTTCGATCTGACCGGCATCGGCCGCTCTGTGTAGCAGTTGTTCGATCGCGACGACGAAGTCGGTGTGCCACCCCTCGGCGGTTCCTTCGCTGCGGGGAACACCGATGTTGCGGAACAGCACGTGGGTCGCTGGAGTGTCGTAGATGGTGGCCGCGGCGATGTGCAGGAACGATCGCAGCTGTCCCAGAGGATCGTCCGGCCACGTCGCCTGCTCGGAACGCGTTGCCATGCGGTCGATCAGCGTGGTGGCGGCATCGTTGACGGCTGCGTGGAACAGGTCGCGTTTGGTGGGGAAGTGGTGGAATGCGGTCCGGGCCGCGAGTCCGCAGTGCTGCGCCACGGCCTCCACGGTGATGTCGCCGTAGTCGGAGTGTTCGAGCAGCGTCTGGGTGGCGTGGACGAGCCGAGTTGGCGCCGGCCCCGGGTCGTCCGCCGTGTCGGACGCGGCCCACCGATAGAGAGTGGTCGGGTGGACACCCAGATCAGATGCGACGGCGGTGGGACTCTCTGTTCCCTCGAAGGCACGCTCCACAGCGGCGCGACGGTCGGCCGCAGTGAACTTCGAGGCCCTGGCCATGATCGTGACACTACAGTCCGTGTCGGCCGAGCGGGGACGGCAACTCGGGAGATCAGCGCAGTAGCCGCGCCACCGCCGGAAGCAGTACCCGAGGTGGCGTCAGCGCTGCCGTGGCGGCCGCGATGGTGTTCCTCCGTCCTGAGATGACGTGTGGACGTGAGGTTCTGGCGTCGAGGGCGCGCATCGCGGTGGCGACGACCTCGGCGGGTGACTGGTACGAGCCGGTCGTCGCGGCGGACTCGCCGATGACATCGAAGAACTCGGTGCGCGTCGGACCCGGGGCGAGTGCGAACACTCGGACACCGTGGCGCCTGGACTCGTACCACAGCGACTGCGTGAAGCTCAGGACGAACGCCTTGGCTGCGGCGTAGACGGCGAGGGTGGGAACGGGTTGGAACGCCGTCGTGCTGGCGACGTTGACGACGGATCCGGTGCCGCGGGAGATCATGTCGGGGAGGAAGGCAGAGCAGATGTCCACCACTGCAGCGACATCGACCGCCAGGAGCCGCGCGAGGTCGTCGGCATCGTTGTCGACGAACGGGCCCTGTACAGCGAAGCCGGCATTGTTGACGACGAGGTCCAGTTTCTCGGGAACCAGGGTCCGGAGTCGACGTCCGGCTGCGGGTTCCGACAGATCATGGGAGACCGTACGGCAGTGGATGCCGTGTGCACGTTCGAGTTCGGCTGCGAGAGCGGTCAACCGGTCCTCCCGTCGTGCCACCAACACCAGGTCGGAGCCGCGCGCGGCCAGGGCTCGGGCGAACTCGGCCCCGATGCCGGAACTCGCCCCGGTCACCATGGACCGCGCCGGTCGGAATGGATCCTGCGAGCGACTCATCCTCGGGAGTCCTTCGACCGATGCCCACGCTCGGAGGCGGACCGGCGGGCGAACTCCTCGTAGGAGGTGGGTTCGCGTCCGAGCAGTGCGGGAAGCACGGTCAGATCACCGGCGGGAAGTCCGTGCCGGTCGTAATGCGACATCATCGTGCGGTACGCCTCGCGCGCATCGTGCGGCCAGTCGTTCATGCCGCGGGGATTGGCGGCCGCGCCGATTCCCCGCACGAGGTGGCTCGCGGAGTGCATTCCGGTCGCCCGGACGGCCTCGACGAGGATCGGTCCCAGCGCGGGCAGGGCGGCCGTCCTGTGTCTGAGCGATGACGGCGGGATGCGGAGAGCAGTCACGCGATGGCCCAACACCGTCGACCAGATCGCCGCCATCTGGTGGCGAGTCAGTTCGACGGTGGACAGGTCGTAGGTACGCCCGGTGTGTGGGTCCGGATCGAGTGCGATGGTGGCGGCCACCTCGGCGACATCGGCGAGGTCGACCACTCCCATGACGCTGTCCGGTGAGACCGGGTACGGCATGACGCCCGCGTGCAGAAGGTCCCACACCTCGAGGTAGTTCTGCATGTAGTGCGACGGTCTCAGGACGGTGGTGGGGATCGCGCTGTCGAGCAGCATCCCCTCCGCGATGTCCTTCTGCCGATGATGGGTCAGCTGGTGCAGTTCGGGGTGGATCACCGAGTGGAACACGATGTGCTGCAGACCATGTGATGGTCCTGAAGCGATGAGGTGATCGATGACGGGTCGCTCGTCGATGATCTGCGTCGGAGCCGCGTGGTACAGGACGGTCGTGCCGGCGAGGGCCGTGTCGAGTGTCTGCGGGGCTCTCAGATCGCCCACGACGACCTCGGTGGCCCCGTCCCGCCGAGTCGTACGGGCCTGGTCGTCGTTCTTCACCACCGCTCGTATCGGAACACCTCGTGATGCCAGCTGTCGGACGAGCAGCCGTCCGACACCGCCTGCGGCACTGGTCACCGTGATCATGGAATCCCCTCCGGTCTCCGCACCCGGCCCGCCCCGATGCTCATGCGAATATTGCATTACGAATGCAAATAACGCAAGGCTGACAAGGCGTGATCGGCGGACGGGTCGTCACGATCCCGGCATCGAGAGGACCGGCCGACTAGACTTCTTCCCGTGGACGCGGGTCGAGAGAACGACAGGTCACCCGGCGACACCATCGCGGCACACTTGCGGGAGGAGATCCTCTCGGGTCGTCGTGTCGGCGGGGAGAGGCTCGTCGAGGAGACCATCGCCAAGGGTTTCGGTGTGTCTCGCGTGCCGGTTCGAGAGGCTCTGGCGCAGTTGGAAGCCGAAGGTTTCGTCACCACTGTGCGGTATCGCGGTGCGACGGTGTCGACCACTCTCCACAAGGACAATCGAGAGCTGCTCGAAGTTCGGCACGGGCTCGAGGTTCTCGCCGCCCAGCTCGCTGCTCGTAACCGGGGTGGTTCGGTGGCGGACGAGCTGGCGCGTGTCGTCGAACGGGCGCGCGACTGCGGCGGGGGATCACCCGCGGGCCGGAGCGGCGCCCGGTCGTTCCACGACCTCATCGCCATCGCCTCGGGCAACGACCAGCTCAGGGAGATGCTGGCGGGTGTCAATCGACGCGTGGAGTGGGGTCTCGGTGACGATCCCGATGCCACCGTTCACGACCATGCGGCACTCGCCTCGGCCATCCTCGGTGGCGCGCCCGTCCAGGCGGGGTTCCTCATGGACGAGCATCTCCGGCGGGACGAAGCCGACACCTGAGTAGTCGGTCCGTCACTTCGTATACTATCTGAGGTGTATATCAGGGGATTAACACATCCGTAGCGCCGAGCAACGGGAATGACACATGGTTTGTATACAAATTAGGCAGTCGTTTCGGAGCACGTGGAGAGGCGACTCGCCGGCTGACATCCGTTCCCGGTGCCGTCCAGTCCCTGGAGCACACCATGTCCACATCCACTCCGGCGTCGATCCCACCGGGCGTCGATCCCGTGCCGGCATCGGCACTGTCCAGCACCCTCGACCGCATCGGATTCACCCGCGTCCAGGGAGCTGTCGTCCTCCTCCTCATGGCGGGGTTGTTCTTCGACAGTCTCGAGCAGAACTCCACCGGCGCCATGGGCCCGCTCATCAAGGACTCTCTCGGAATCGGCAACGCGCAGTTGACATTCATCAACACCGCCACCGTGATCGGTGGACTCGTGGGCCGCCTCATCGGTGGCTACATCGCCGACCGGTGGGGCAGGCGGGTGGCGCTCAGCCTGAACCTGCTGGTCTACACCCTCGGCGGACTGATCAGTGCCGCGTCCGTCAGTTACGAGATGCTGCTGGCGAGCCGATTCATCGTGGGCATCGGTCTGGGCGGCGAGTTCACGGTCGGTTTGGCGATCCTCGCCGAACTGGTCGCGACCCGCCACCGCGGTTCTCTCCTCGCCACTCTCAACATCTCGTCCGGAGGCATCGGCAACATCGCATCGTTCGGCTTCTTCATGCTCGTGCTCGGTCCGCTCGGAGGCGTCCTGGGCGGCGACGACACGTCGTGGCGCTGGACTTACGTCATCCTCGCGGTTCCGGCACTGCTGGTCGTGTTCTTCCGGCGCTACCTTCCGGAATCGCCGCGTTTCCTGTTGTCCAAAGGGCGTGTCGACGAGGCCAATCGAAGTCTGACGCGGCTGGCCAGTGGCTCGATCTCGGGGCTTCGCGACCCGGGGCCGACGAAGCAGTTCGTGACCGATGCCGACATCCTTCCCACCACCTCGTCGACGTCGTACGCAGAGGTGTTCCGCGGGCAGAATCTGCGCCGCACCGCGGCGGTCGGAGCCGCCTCGTGGATGTCGTTCGGTGCCCAGGTCACCCTCCTGTTCCTCATGCCCATCCTGTTGGTCTCGAGGGGCTACTCCCTCACGGACTCACTGCTGTTCACCATGATCATGAACGTCGGCAGTCTCTTCGGCGCCTGTGCCGCGTGCTATCTCGCCGGCCGAGTCCGGCGGCGGCCCACTGTGATGACCGCGGCGGTTCTCGGGTGCGTGTCCGCGGTGGCGTTCGCGACTCTCGCGAACAGCGTTGTCACCATCCTCGTTCTCGGCGCCGTCTTCCAGTTCTTCACGATGATGCTCAACACCATGCTGTCGGTGTGGACGCCGGAACTGTTCCCCACCTCGATCCGCGGAATGGGCACGTCCATCGTCAACGGAATCGGGAATGTCGCCGGCGCCGTCATGCCGTTCGCAGCCCTCTTCTTCTTCGACCGCGCGGGAGTGGCCGGAGTGTTCTTCATGATCGCGGCCATGTACGTCCTCCTGGTCGTCGTCGCTCGCTTCGGACCCGAGACGTTCGGACAGTCTCTGGAGGAAGTGAACGAGAAGGAACTCGTCGCAGCCTGACACTCGAATGCAGTGCATCACAACAGAAAGGCAACATCCATCATGACCGAATCACTGTTCGTCTCCGCCACCGCGCACGGGCTGAACTACCTTCCGGAGTACTACGCCGATCACGCCGGCATGTTCGCCGAGCGCGGTCTGTCGGTGCACGCGAAGGCATGTGACCCGTGGACCGGCGTGCTCGACGATCTCGACAGCGGCGCTGCGGACATCGCTCTCGGCGGACTGTGGGTTCCCGGAATGTACTGGGGGACATCTCGTCAGCTCACCGTCTTCGCACAATTGAACCACCAGTTCCCCAAGGCGCTCGTCATGCGAGCACCGACACCGGACGGATTCGACTGGTCGATGCTGACCGGGAAAACCGTGTTGGCGCCGGGAATCGGTGGCAGCGCGCCGTATGCGATCACCGCGGGAATGATGCGGGAAGCGGGAATCGATTCCGCCGCAACGACATTTCTCCGCGATCTGTCCACGCCGATGTTCGTCGAACTGTTCGAGGACGGACTCGGTGATGCGATCATCCTCGACATCACCACCGCTCAGTCGATGTCGGATCGCCACACCGGACACATCGTCGTCGAGTACGCAGACGTCGGCGGGCTCGGCCCGAACAGTGTGTACTACTGCCGCACCGACCGTGTCGAGGAACTGGAGGATCGGCTCGTCGCGTTCACCTCCGCCCTGGACGCTGCGATGGCAACGGTCAAGGCGACGCCCGTGAGTGAACTCGAACCGCTGCTGGCCGAGCACTGGCCCATCATGCCGCTGCCCACTCTCACCGCCGCGTGCACCAGAATCCAGCAATCCCGCACCTGGGACACGGTGCGCATCGATGGTGCTGCGAGCGACCGCTGGATGCGCATCCTCCACGAAGAGAAGATGGTCGGTCGGGCCCCCGCGTTCGAGGATCTGGTCACCTCGCGCATCGTCGACGCTGCGGAACTGACGACGGTCGGCTGAACGATGACACTGGTACTGCGCCACTCGGAGATCTCGGCGCTGCTGGACCGCACCACTGTCCTGGAAGCAGTCGAGCGGATGTTCGTGGAGCTGAGTGAGGGCAGCGCCCAGAACCCGGTGCCGCCCTCGATGAACGGCACCGAGGACGCCCGCATCATCCCCATGGTGGCCCAGTCCGGTGTCGCGGAACTGGCGGTGGCCAAGGTGCTCTGCGACGCCCCCGCGAACCGTGCACGCGGACTCCCTCGTCAGCGGTCGACGATGCTGGTCACCTCGACTCGCACCGGGGAATGTGTCGCGGTGCTGGACGGACGCGCGATCACCGCCATCAGAACCGCAGCCGCCAGTGCAGTCGCCACCCGGTACCTGGCGCGGCCGGGGCCGGCTGTGCTCGGCGTCGTCGGCGCCGGCGCGCTCGCGGTCGAGCATGTCCGCGCGATCCGCACCGTGCGGGACGTGACCAGCGTTCTCGTGTGGTCCAGATCGGAGAGCACGGTGGCGACATTCCGCACGGCCTTCGAGGGTGAGGATTTCCCGATCCGGTCGGCAGCGTCGGTGGAAGAGATCGCCCGCTGCGCCGACATCGTCTGCACTCTCACCCCGTCGGTACAGCCGATCCTGAGAGGTGGATGGCTCACCGCTGGAACACATCTGAACGTCGTCGGCGCAGCGCCACGCCCCGACGAGCGTGAAGTGGACGGTGAGGCCATGGCACGGTCGCGGATCGTCGTGGACAGTCGAACCACCGCGCTGTCCAAATCGGGAGACGCCGTGCTCGCACTCGCCGAGGGTGCGGTGACCGAGGACGAACTGAGCACCGAAATCGGCGACGTCATCACCGGCCGGAGGATCGGTCGATCATCGGACGAGCAGATCACACTGTTCGACTCCACCGGCATCGGAGCGGAGGACCTCGCCGTCGCCCACCTCGTCATCACAGCAGCTCGTGAGCGAGGACTGGGAATCAGCGTCGATCTCAGCTCGTGAGGCGGCGGGGGAGAGTCGGGTGAACCCCACGGGGCGACAGGACGGTCTCGCTGGTGGCGACGACGGCCTTCCCGCCGGGGTGAGCGTGACACGTGTGTGACGCCGCTCGTCAGGGTGGAGCGGGTGCTCGACGGGCCGGTGCATCTCGAGACCGTCCACGATCTCGGGGCCGTCTCTCGAGCCGAGTGAAATAGTGTCGCGCAACGCCGCCTGCACTGAACCGACAGCCTCGGCCAATTCCGCGCGACGACCCTGGTTCTTCTCGAACTCGGACAGCAGTGTCCATACTGTCGGCTCGCTTCCGGTTCCCCGGTCATCGGGGAACCGTCAGGGCTATTCGGCGACCAGTGCCGCCCGGCGATGGGGCGAAACGGTCAGATCGCCGGGTGCGCCGGTGTAGAACGATATCCGGGGCGGGTGGCGAAGGATGTCCCCGACCGTGAGCACGAACGAGTGGGTGTCAGGGTGTCGGTACATCGTCTGCAGTGGTCGCCGGGGCAGCCGTCGGTGTCCGACGTCGAGGCGCGAGCGGCCACCATCGGTGTGATCCGCTACGACATCGCTGCCCGGCGCCTGAATCTCGACGACCGCGCGAGGGAGATCTTCGCGGCGCCCGCGGACCGTCCCGCGATGCAGGTGTGGCACGAACGAGTGCATCCCGACGACGAGAGTGTCGTGCAGCGGATGTTCGAGGATGCCCACACCTCGCTCGGGGCCGAGTGCCTCTACCGGATCGTGCTTCCGGACCGGTCCCTGCGGTACGTCCTGACCCGGAGTATGACCATCGAGAAGACGAACGAGTCCGGCGCCGGAGTTCTCACCGGCATCGTGCTCGCCGTGGACCCCGAACTCGGCGCAGACGCCGTACTCACGCGGGTGCTGGATCGGGTTTCGCTCGGCTTCATGGTGTTGGGCGAAGACATGGTGGTCCGCTACATCAACACGGAGAGCGAACGGCATCTCGGGGTGCCTCGCGCCGAGATCCTGGGCCGACACATTCACGACGCACTGCCGCGGACGCGGGACTCGTTCTTCGGTGACTTCCACCGCGAGGTCCTCGCCACGCGTGGTGAGGTGACGCTGCAGACGGCATCCCTGTACGTGCCCGGTCGCACCATCGAACTGACGGGCAGCTTCGTGGACGGGCACGTGGCGATCAATTTCCGCGACGTCACCGAGACCGTCGAAAGGACCGCTCGCCTGGTCGATGCCTACCAGTCGATTCTGGACCGGTCTCGTCACGACGACCTGACCGGTGTCCTGAATCGGTCGGCACTGCTGGAGAGGCTCACCCGCCCGGACTGCGACCTCGCTGCTCCGACGGCGCTGCTGTTCGTGGACGTCGATTACTTCAAGGAGATCAACGACACTCACGGACACGCGGCGGGTGATCTCGTCCTGCGTACGCTCGCTCAGCGTCTGCGGTCCGAGTGCGGTTCGGAGGATGTGATCGGCAGAATCGGTGGCGACGAGTTCATCATTGCGTCGTTCGCCCCGACGGGCGCCGGCGGCGAGCAGGGTGCGGACCGGCTGGCCGCCCGACTAGGTGACAGGGTTCGCGAACCCATCGCGCTCGACGAGAGCGATGTCGAGGTGTCCGTCACCATCGGGATCGCGTACAACTCCGGAACCGTCCGGCTCGCCGACCTCCTCGCCCTCGCCGACACGGCCCTGTACAGCGCCAAACGCACCCGGCCTGCTCGACGCGGGTAGCCGCGAGACGTGGGGGACCTCGTTGCTCCGGTGGACGGTGGGCTCCACTGACAGGGGAGCGGGTGCGTCGCTGATGGTCAGAGATCGCCGGTCGGCGCGGCGGCGCTGACGGACTCGACGAACTCGGTGGCGATGTCGCGCACCTTGCGATTGAGATGTTGGGAGCGGGTCGACAGCACAGTGAAGGCCGCATCCTCGTCGATGCCACGCAGTGCCATCAGAATGCCCTTGGCCTGTTCGATGGGAGCCCTGTGCACCAGCGCGTCCCGTAGTCCGGCGATGGTTCCGTGTAGTTCGCGGCGACGTCGAGCCCTCTCGAGAGCATCCGCTGTCACTCCCGTGAGCAGCTCGACGAGGCGGTGATCGAGATCGTCGAAACCCTGTGGTGCACGGGCGAACAGGGTCAGCGATCCGACCGGCCGATCGTCGCAGACGATCGGCGCACACAGCATGGTGTTGATGCCGACGCGGCGAGCAGCAGGTCCGAGATGCGGCCATCGATCGTCGTCGACCGTGCAATCGACGACGATGGTGGCGGCCGTGCGAGCCGCGTGCAGACAGGGACCGTCGTCGGCGGAGTACTGCTGGTCGTTGATCGGCGCGATCTCCGTGCTCGAGGCTGCGGCGGTGAAGGTGACATCGCCGATCGACAGCGTGATGCCGCAGTGGTCGGCGGCATCGACGAGGGTGCAGGCGACGTCGGTCAGTCGATCGAGCAGCTCGGCGACGTGGTCGTCGTCGGCGAGTGCGGCAACCGCCCGGACGGCCAGAGCGAGCCGCAGCTCGGGCGGTGTGGGGTCCGACGTGGTCACGGCGCTCTTTCCATCACTGTCTCAGGTCGCGCCGACCGGTGACGGGCCTCGCGAACTCGGGAAGTCGGTGCCGACCGCCGTCGGTTTCGACAGTCGAGCACCGAACTCCGGGTGCAGCGGGGCACCTGCGGAGAAAGGTGCCCAGTGGGGGACCACCCTGAAACACCGCTCGAAGATCAGATGGAGTCGAGAGAGAAAATTTCCCCTCACGGAAGGTTGAGTGGCACCGGACAGGGTATGGACACGCACAGACAGCGGCGTCCAGAGTGTGGCGGCTTCCTACTACCTACCGATACAACGGCAGATCGGCCCGTGCGGGGTCACCCTGCGTGGTCGTTCGTACGTGTGTCCGAGGAGCTCCGCGTGGTTCGCAAGGTTGACGTGACGCTGATCGACGACCTGGACGGGATGTCCGCGGACGACACCGTCGTGTTCGGTTACCGGGGAACATGGTTCGAGATCGACCTGTCGTCCGAGAACGCAGCGCAGATCCACGGCCTGCTCACGGAGTGGAGCACCCGAGGACGTCGGTCGGAGGACATCTCGACGGTGCGGCGTCGGACGGCAGCGGACCGCGCGGAGACCGCGGCGATCCGCACGTGGGCGCGTGGACATGGTTTCGCCATCGCCGACCGCGGGCGCATCGCCGATTCTGTCGTGGCGGCGTATCGGACGCGAGCACGTCCGCCGTCTCGTGAGGATGCGACCTGCCCCCGTCGTCGCGGACGGGAAAGCTGAACGAGGCGTACGCGAGTCGATCTGCGAACGCCTGGTGGAGGGATGGACCATGAACGACCCCGGTGACGCGACCGCGTCCGACGGGCCTCGACTCGGCCCGGGGGAGCGGTTGTCGGATTTCGTCGACGTGTGTGTCGGGGTCGCCGGCGCGGACGGTGGCGCAGTGGTCGTGTCGTCCCCGCGTCACCCCGATACGCGACGCGTGCTGCACACCACCGACTCGTCGGCGGAGAGGATCGCCGACCTGCTGTACCTGCACGGCGCGGATGTCGATCTCGTGTCGAGTGACCGTGCGGTGGGCCGGACGATCATCGTGGACGACCGCCACGACGGGGCGCGGTGGCCGCTGCTGATCGACGACCTGGTGGCACTGGACGTGGGGTGGGTGCGCGTGCTGCCGCTCGGCGCCGTGGACGCTCCTCTCGGGAGTGTTCAACTCCATCGCCGCTCTGTGAGGGAACCGTCGATGCCGGCAGGAACGGACGTGTTGATGGGGCACCTGGCACGAGTCATCGGGCCCGTGGTCGCAGGCGACGCCGCGCTGGCGATCGTGGACGGGGACGAGGCAACCGATCTCACGAGCGTGGCCATCGGCATCCTGGTCGCGCGGCATGCCGTGGCGGTCGATGTCGCGTCGGCGATGTTGCGGGCCGGAGCGGTTGCTCGGGCGCATTCGTCGGTGGAGGAGGCGCGGCGCATCATCGCCACCCTCCACGGCCGCGGGGAGCCGTGACACGCGCGGCGTGCCCGCGGCGTCATCGTGTCCGAGAGGTCACCCGGCGGTCTCCGCTGCGACGAGTCCGAGTACCAGGGCGGCCGCCAGACCGCCTGCATACGCGCGGTTCCACAGGCCACCGGTGTCGGAACCGACTGCCAGCAGGCCGGGAATCGGCTCGCCGTCGGGTGTCAGAACGCGGGCGCCGGCGTCGACGCTGATGCCGTGAAACGGGAAGGTGACGGCCGGGACGGCCTCGATGACGTAGTACGGGGGTTCGCTCAGTGGGCTCGCATCCAGCGCTCGTCCCGGTGTCGGGCCCTCCGCCGACGTGGTGGACTCGTTGAACTCGGCGATCGCGGCCGCGATGGCGGCTCCGTCGTATCCCCAGTCCTCCGGTAGGTATTCGAGCTCCTTGAGCGTGTCCGCTCGTCCGACCCGACCGCCGCGCTTGCCCGCCAGTGCGAACTTGTCGACGGCCACCGCGCCCTCGACGTACGACGCCAGAACCCAGTCCCGGTGGACGCGAGCGTCCGCCACGAGGAGGCCGCGGGCCTCGGGTCTGTCGAGGAGGGCCATCGTCGTCAGGTGGTCACCGAGTGTCTCGTCGACGAAGCGCGTCCCGTCGAGATCGAACAGGAGCGCGTGTTCGCTGTAGTACAGCGACATGTCGACGAAATCGGACGGGTCCGTCAGGGTCACCCCGCCGGGAATCAGGTGCCCGTAGAAGCCGGCGTTCGTCGTACCGGCGGCGGCGCCCACACCGTCGGCGAGTGTCAGCCCGACGCCCGCGCTGTGGGGGTTCGACCGCAGCTGCATGCGCCCTGCGTTCGGATGAACGTGCTTCGCCAGCAGCGCTGCGGACCCTTGGAACCCTCCCGTGGCGAGTACGGTGTGCGCCGCCCGCACCACTTGTGGTTCCGCTGTGCCGGTTCGGATCACCGCACCGGTGACCACGCCGTTCTCGAATTCGAGGTTCTCGGTGCTCGTATTCAGCAGGACCGATCCGCCGGACTCGAGGACGATGCGCCGACACAGATCGACGTACTGGTTGGTGTCGAACTTGTGTCCGCGCCCGAAGGACAGGATTCGCTGAGCGTCACCCACCTCCACACCGGTGTCACGTATCCACTGCACGCCGTCCTGGAACCGGTCCACCAGTAGTCGTCTCAGGGCGGGGTCACCGTGCGGGTTCTGTGCATCCATGACGGTGTGATCCGGTGCCGTCCAGACGTATCCGGCATAGCGCGCGGATCCGCCGACATCTGCACCGATCTCCACCACGACGACGGATCTGCCTGCGGACGCGGCGCGGGCCCCGGCGGTCAGACCGGCCATCCCTCCGCCGATCACCAGTACGTCGCACTCGATGTCGTTCATTGCTGTCGGCCTCTCGATCAGAAGTGGTGTCTGCGGGTCACCGTGAGAACGCGCGCAGGCCTGCTGCGGCGAATTCGGCTGTGGCGTGGGCGGCTGCCGCGGCGGTGACGTCTGCATCGTCGGAGGTGAGGGCGCGGTGTGCGATGCCTTCGGCGATGACGGCGATCTTGAAGTCGGCGAGGGCGCGGTAGAAGTTCCAGTGGGCGAGGTCGCGTCCGGATACGGCGGCGTAGTGCTGGGCGAGGTCGTCGGCGTCGGGGTAGCGGGGGGAGGTCCAGGCGGCGTCGACGCCGAGGACGGTGTCGAACATGGGTTGCCGGTAGGCGCACATGAGGGCGATGTCGGTGAGGGGGTCGCCGAGGGTGGACATCTCCCAGTCGACGAGTGCGGCAACGGTTCCGGGTTCGCCGTGGGTGAGGATGGTGTTGTCGACGCGGTAGTCGCCGTGCACGATGGCGGCGGCGCAGTGGGTGGGGACGGCGTCGGTGAGGGCCCGGTGGAGTCGGTCGATGTCGTTCAGGTCGCGGGTCTTGACGCGGTGCCATTGCCGTCCCCAGGTGGCGACCTGTCGGGCGGTGAATCCGTCGGGTCTGCCGAAGTCGGCGAGTCCGACCTCGTGGTGGTCGACGGCGTGCAGCGCGGCGAGGACACGGACGAGTTCGCTGGTGTTGGCGGCGATGTCGTCGTCGGTGAGGGCGTCGAGGTCGGTGCGGGTGCGCACGACCTGTCCGTGGACGAACTCGACGACGGTCATCGGAGCTCCGAGGGTGGCGCCGTCGGCGTCGAAGGCGACGGCGGTGGCGACGGGGACGTCGGTGCCGGCGAGGGCGCGGGTGACGGTCCACTCGCGGGCCATGTCGTGGGCGGAGGGGGTCAGTCCGCTGACCGGGGGGCGCCGCACGATCCACGAGGTGGTGTCGTCGTGGGCGCGGTAGGTGAGGTTGGACCGTCCTCCGGCGATGCGGTCGACGCGCAGGTGCCCGGTGATGTCGATGCCGTTGTCGCGTAGGAACGTCTCGAGTGCGGCGATGTTCATGCCGGGGAGGGTGGTGGTCACAGCTGTTCCTTCGCGGCGCGGCGGGCGGCGCCGACGGCGCGTTTGGCGATGGCCCACCGGTGCACTTCGGAGGGGCCGTCGTAGACGCGGAAGGGGCGGACCTCGCGGGAGAGTCGGGCGAGGGGCAGGTCGTCGGAGACGCCGAGTCCGCCGCACATCTGCACGCCGCGGTCGACGATGCGGAAGATGGCTTCGGCGGCGAAGGTCTTGGCGATGGAGGTCTCGTTGCTCGCGGGGTCGCCGCGATCGAGTGCGTGGCAGGCGGTGACGAGCAGGGCTCGGGTGGCGGCGATGTCGATCTCGTTGTCGGCGATCATCTTCTGCACCATGCCGAGGTCGCCGAGGCGGCTGCCGAACCCTTCGCGGTGGGCGACGTGGGCGACGGCGACGTCGTGTCCGCGTCGGGCGGCGCCGAGCCAGCGCATGACGTGGGTCATGCGGGCGGGTCCGAGGCGGACCTGGGCGTAGGTGAATCCTTCGTCGACGGCGCCGAGGACGTTGTCCTCGGGCACGACGACGCGGTCGAAGGTGACGTCGCAGTGCCCGCCGATCATGGCGCGGTCGAGGGTGCTGATGTGGCGG
This sequence comes from Rhodococcus sp. UNC23MFCrub1.1, assembly GCF_000686025.1. Taxonomy (GTDB): domain Bacteria; phylum Actinomycetota; class Actinomycetes; order Mycobacteriales; family Mycobacteriaceae; genus Rhodococcoides. Next base: position 949,481 of record NZ_JMLQ01000001.1, on the reverse strand, counting down.
CCGACGGTGATGCCGGCGGTGTCGGCGGGGACGAGGAACATCGTGGCGCCGCCGCGGTCGCCGGGGGTGCCGGAGGTGCGGGCCATGACGATGAAGAATCCGGCGCCGTCGGCGCCGGTGATGAACCATTTGTGGCCGTCGATGCGCCAGCCGCCGTCGGTGCGGGTGGCGGTGGTGGTGAGGGCGGAGGGGTCCGAGCCGGCGCCGGGTGCGGGTTCGGTCATCGCGAACGCGGACCGCACGTCGCCGCGGGCGAGGGGGGCGAGGAACTGTTCCTTCTGGGCGGGGGAGGCGACGTGGGCGAGCAGGTGGACGTTGCCTTCGTCGGGTGCGCCGATGTTCGTCGCGATCGGTCCGAAGAGGGAGTAGCCGGCTTCCTCGAACACGGGGGCGCGGTCGCTCATGGACAGTCCGCCGCCGCCGTACTCGCGGGGCGCGTGGGGAGCGAAGACTGCTGCGTCCTTCGCCGCGGCCTGCAGTTCCCGGCGTAGGTCGTCGCCGCCCGCGGCGGTCACGTCACCGAGGAACTTGTCCTCGATGGGCAGGACGTGCTCGCGGGTGAACGTGCGGGTGCGCTCGATCCACTCGCGGACGACGGGGTCGTAGGTCAGATCGATCGCCATGGTGGTTCCCTTTCACATGGTCCAGGAGCGTTCGCTCGGTGGGGTCGTGCTGAGACGTGGTTCGAGGCTCACGGGCACGTAGGTGACGGAACCCTCGACGGATCGACAGGCGGCGGTGACCAATGTTCGGTCACCGCGTCTTCGTGAGGTCGATACATGCGTAGTACCAGGAAGAACGGACGTGGTGGGGCGGGAAGCCAGGATTCCCGACTATCGAGGTCATCGGGTCTCGCGTACCCGACCACGATGCGAGAGGGAGTGGACACCACACCGTCCGACGAGGTGGTCGATCCGACGGAGAACACGTCGCCGGGTGCGTCGTACAGCCAGCCGGTATCGGCCTCGTACAGGGTGACGCTCCAGAACGCCTCTGCGGGTGGGGGTTCGGAGAAAGAGATCTCGTAGGTGCAGCCTTCGAGGCCCGTCAGTGCGTTCCCGTCGGAGTCGACGTACGTGTTGTACGAGCAGTTCTCCTCGACGACGTTGGCTCCGAGCCCCACGAAGTTCATGACGGCGCGTGCCACGAAGTTGTGTCCGTGTGCGCCCTTGTCGAGTACCCGCGTCCACCCGGACGCCGTGCGCCGCCCGAGGCGGGATCGGGACGTGTCGAGCAGGGACATGGCGCGTGTGAAGCCGAGGTCGGCGCCTCGTGACACCACCTCGTCGAGATCGCCGACCTCCGGCGTACCGGGACCGACGTTCAGCTGACGGAACTGGTGAACGTGCGACACATCCTGCACCGGAACACCGTTGACGGCCACCACGGCATCGAGGGCCGTCAGGAACGCGGCGGCGGACGACTCCACCTCCTCCCGGAGCAGCACGGGCCACGAACGGGAGCGGGGAGGTGGACCGGTGAGGGCGACCGAGTCCTGCAGTGTCCTGACCGTGTCGATGTCGTCGGGAGCGCCGTGAACCTGGATGCGCATGAGCAGCCACATCAGCGGGGTGGACACGGGGAAGGACACGACGTCGGACGACCGCGCGGTGTCGGGGTCGTCCTGGCCCGGCGCGATCACCACGATCCTGCGTGGACCGTCCGGATGCGTCCGCGCGCTGACGTTGCTCACGTTGCTGTGGGCGTCCAGGAATTCGAGGGTGTAGTACCTGCCACCGAAGTCGGGTAGCTCGATGGTCACCGGTCCGTCGGTCAGATCCAGCCAGGCATTGGAGTAGACCGTGTCGACGTTCGGAACCCGGAACTGGCGGAAATCCGAACCGGCCGTGCTTCTCTCGTGGACCAAGGTGTTGACGGACCACGGTGCACCGTCGGCATCCGGAGCGCACTGTGCACACATGCTCGCGTACTGGTAGACGGCGGGCACGCCGTACAGCACTGCCTGCTGCGCGAGCACGGACGCGAATGTGAGCGCCTCGTCGGCGGCCACGGGTCGGACGTCGTCGGACGTCGATTCCTGGTACTGGTCGGTTCGAGCAGGGTCGTACGGCGTCGGGCCACTCACGGTGGCCGCTTCTCGTCCTCGAGTCATCCGACACTCCTTCACCCGGCGCACCGACCTGTACGCGCACCCGCCATCGCTCTTGACTCTGCCCACCCTACTTGGTGAACTGAGGTCAGTTCAACAAAGGAGATGGACATGAGTGCTCTCGGTAGATCGATCCGGACGACCACGATCGCTGTGGTCGGGGTGGTGGCGCTGACGATGACGGCGTGCGGCAGCAGCGGTGGAGGGGGTACCTCTCCGGTGGAGGGGAGCTGGGACGACGTCGTCGCCGCGGCGAAGTCCGAGGGGTCGGTGATGTTGTACTCGAGCCAGAACACCACGATCCTCGACAGCGTGAAGAAGGCCTGGAGTCAGACGTACCCCGAGATCACTCTCGATTTCGTTCGCGGAACGGACGCGGATCTGAATCCTCGTGTCGAGACCGAGAACAAGACCGGTAAGGGCACGGCGGACGTACACGTGGTCACGGACACGGCATGGATCGCGTCGGCGGCGGAGTCCGGCGCGTACTCCCAGTCTCTGAAGGGCGACGCGTTCGACGATCCGGACTACGGACGGGACCGCAGCGTCAAGAACGACAGGTTCTTCCTCGACGTCGCCGCCACCTTCGGCATGGGGTGGAACACGGGAACCGTGCCGGCCGGACTCACCGATCCGCGCGATGTGTTGCGCCCCGAGTACCGAGGCAAGGTGGGCGTGGTCAACCCCGTCGGCATCGCGTCCTACGTGGATCTCTACCGCTTCTACCGCGAGAACTTCGGCGACGATTTCGTGGACCAGCTCGCCGAGCAGCAGCCTCGCATCTACCCGAGCGCGCTGGGGGTCGCGCAGGCACTCACCTCCGGTGAGGTCGTCGTCTCCCCCATGGTCCAGCCTCTCGTGCAGGAGGTCGCGTCCGGCGCTCCGGTGAACTGGGTGCTCCCGACGCCGTCGTGGGGAACACCGTTCTACGGTCACGTCACGTCGGTCGCGCCCCATCCCAACGCTGCGCAGGTTCTGGCCGACTTCCTGGTCAGCCCCGAAGGTCAACGGGCGCAGGCGATCGGGGTCGCGACTGCGCTGCCCGGTATCGACGGCGCGACCGCCGACGCCCATGACATCGCCGGGCCCGATCCGACACAACTCACTCCCGAGTTCATCGAGCGGGAATCCCGTGAGTGGGAGCAGAAGTTCCAGGGCTGACCGAGCCACGGAACGGCCCCGGGCTCAGTGCTCGGGGCCGAACGTCACGGTGCGGGCCACGATCAGTGCCAGGACGCCGAGACTCGCAGTGAGGACTGCCAGTACGTGAGCGCGCGCCGGGATTCCTCGCGGCGCGTCCGGGCCGGCGTCCGCGCGCCTGCGCTTCCGTCGCCGAACGATGTCGACGACGAGCGCAGCGACGGCGCCGGTCAGTACGACGCCGGCGGCTACAGCCGTCGGTACGTCACCCTGGTGGGTGGCCAGGCGCAGACCCACCAGGGCGCACACCGCCACCGAGCACTCGGTGCGCCGCCAGGCGAGCGCCGTCCGTTCGACCTGGAGACCACCGTCCCCGAGTGCGCCCGCTGGCCTGTCCTCGGGTGGTCCCGTCACGAGAAGACCGACCAGACGACCAGCGCTGCGGCCACCGCCAGCAGGGCGGCCAGGGGTGCTCCGACACGAGGGGACGGAAGCGGCCGATTACGGCGCAGGCTCGATTCGACTGCGCCCCAGGCCCACCACGCGTGCAGCGGCAGAACGACGGAGCATCCGATCAGCAGCACCGATGCGATCCGTGCGGGCGTCGTGTCCCCTCCGACCTCGAACACGTCGAGCGCGACTCCGGCTGCCATGAACGCCAACGATGTTCGAATCCACGCGAGGTACGTCCGCTCGTTCGCCAGGCTGAACCGTGCGTCCGGTTCGGCACCGACGGCGTAGACCCGGCGCGGGCGCCGACGATCGTGCGCCTCCTCCTGGGACATGACTTCTCCTGACGGTCGAGGGCTCGCAATGTCACTGAGAGTCCCTAGCCTAATCGAACTCATTTCAGTTATGGTCGTGGTGTGACTGCACCCGACTGCTCGGATGGTGGCGACGAGCTGTTCCGCGACGCGCGCGCGCTGCAGATCTGGGGATTTCCGCTCGTCTTCGCTCAGCGACTGCGTCTCCGGTTCACATCCCCGCTGGAGCCTGACGTGGACCGGCCGCTCACATCGGCGGGTGCAGCGCTGAACACGATGGGCCATCAGCGCAGGTTGTCCGATCCCACCCTCACCGCAGGAGTGGCTCCCAACGTGGACACGCTCTACTCACTGGCCTTCGTCGACCTCGATGTCGGGTCGTTCACGCTTCGAATGCCCGATCTCGGGGACCGCTACTACTGCATTCAGATAGGTGAGGCCGACTCGACGACCATCGCGGTACAGGGTCAGCGGACACACGGGAGCCGTTTGCCGACACTGCATATCGTCCGCTCGGGCAGCGAGGTGGTCACGGCGGACGACGAACTACTGGTGGCCTGCCGAACACGTCATGTCATGGTTGCAGTGCGCATCCTGGTGCGACCGGACGATGCCGAGGATCTCCGGCGAGTGATCGCCGTGCAGGACGCCATCGTGCTGGATGGGCCGCGTGCGCCCGGAGCTGCGTGCGACGCTGCCACCCGCACGCTCGTCCTCCGTGAACGCGATGACGAACTACGCGATCCGGAAGCCTTTCTCGACTCGCTGGACCACGCCGTCGCCGGTGTCGCGGCGGCGGACGTGCCACCCGCGGTCCGCGAGAGCATGGCGCGACTGCGTAGAGCGCTGCACGCAGGGGAACAGTTCACGCGAGCACGTTCGCAGTTCGCAGCAGGGTTGTCCGACGGCCTGGACGCGATCGCCGACCGGGTGAGGTCGCTGGGCCGGACGACGAACGGCTGGTCGGTCAACGAACTCGGCACGGATTTCGGCGACGACCATCTTCTGCGCGCGGCCGTCGCGTTGTCTCAGATCTACGTCAACCCGGCGGACGAGGCGCTGTACCCGGTGTGTGAGGTGGACGACGGTGGGCGCCCCTTGTCGGGTGCGCATTCCTACGACATCACTTTCGCTGCCGGCGAGGCGCCGCCGGTGCGCTTCTTCTGGTCCCTCACCGTCTACCACAAGCGAGGACTGCTGTGCGAGAACTCGATCGGCCGATATGCAATCACCGACCGGACGCCCGGCGTGACGGTGGCGCACGACGGATCCCTGACCGTTCGACTCGCGTCGACCCCGCCCGCGGAAGGGACGAGCAACTGGCTCCCGACTCCGTCCGGAGACTTCCGGTTGCTGCTGCGGCTGTACGGACCCTCGGACCGGGCGTGGAGCCCGCCAGTCGTGCGGCGGACGCCCGCCAGGTCGTCTCGGACCGTGGGGGACCGATGACCGACACGCGATCCGGAGGGATCGAACTCGGACCGGTATCTCGACGGGTGTTGTGCGAGTTCGCATCCTGTGCGCGCGGACCCCTGCCGAGTACCACCGCGGTGGCCCGCGCTCTCCACATCAGCGAGCCGCACCTACGGCGCCTGCTCGCCGGTGAGTCGACCACTCTGGGTGCTCTGCGTGCTCGACACGACGCCGCCCGCGCGGTGGAGGCGCTTCGGCGCGGCGAGGCCCTGGACATCGTGTCGGCCCGATTGGGCTACTCGGAACCACGGGCGTTCCGGCGCGCCTTCCGCCGGTGGACCGGGATGACGCCGAGCGCGGTAGGTGCGGCATGACCGGGGTGATCTCGACCCGTCATGTCGTGTTGCGCTCGTGGCCGAACGGCGCACTGACGAGTGGTGACCTCGAGGTGGTGGATGCGCCGGTGCCCGAGCTCCGTTCCGGCGACGTGCTCGTCCGCAACACGTGGCTCTCGATCGATCCGTCGATCCGCATCCGGCTGTCGAGGCAGACGCCGGGAGGCTATCTCCCGCCCTTCGCGCCGGGGCAGGCACTGGGAGGTCTCGCTCTCGGCGTCGTCGAACAGTCGGAGAGCTCCGCTTTCGCTGTCGGTGACATCGTCACTCACACACTGGGTTTCCGTGAGCACGCCCTCATCTCGGCCAACACCGCGACGATCGGTGGCTACGGGTCGCCCACCGTCGTCCGTCCGGGCGGTCTGCCCGAACAGTGGTTCCTCGGGCCCCTGGGCAGTTCCGGTCTCACCGCGTACGCGGGGATGATCGGCATCCTCGACGTGGGGCCCGCGGACACGGTGTGGGTGTCGTCCGCTGCCGGTGCGGTCGGTGGGCTCGCGGCGGGACTCGCGGTGGCACGAGGGGCCACCGTCATCGGCTCGGCAGGGTCAGCGGCCAAGGTGGCCCATCTGCGAGCGTCCGGCCTGGCGGACGCCTTCGATCATCACGAATCTCTGCCCGCGGCGTTGGCCGCCGCGGCTCCCGACGGCATCGACGCGTACTTCGACTGTGTCGGCGGTGATCACCTGACTGCAGCGATCGACGCACTCCGACCGAACGGACGTATCGCGATGTGCGGCCAGATGTCCCAGTACGACGCGGCCGACGCGCCGAGTCTTCCCGGCAACCTGTTCCAGTTCGTGTCGAAGAATCTGTCGATGCGGGGGTACCGGGCCGGATCGTTCCTGCATCTCGAAGCCGACATGCGCGCGGAGATCACCTCCCTCATCGACGCGGGTCGTCTCGGGTACGACGAATGGGTGTTCGACGGGCTCGATTCGGCCCCGGCCGCACTGGTCTCGATGCTGGCAGGGGAGAACATCGGTAAGACGCTCGTCCGACTGGGATGACCTCGCGGGCATCCCCGTCGGAACTCAGTCGGCGGAGAGGGAGTCGAGCAGCGATGCGAGGTGGTCGGGGGCGCTGATCATCGGCATGTGTCCGGAGTCGATGTCCATGACGTGTCCCGACTCGGCTCCGGCGCGCACCAGTGCGGACGAGGCTTCCTGCAGTGCTGGTGGATAGCACACGTCCCTCGCCGTACGGATGAAGGTGCGGGGGACGTCGACCCGGAGGCCGGAGAGATCGACGGCCTCGGTGAGCAGCGCGCCGGAGTCGTCGACGAGCTGCTCGAGAGTCCACGCGGTCTGCTCGTCGTCCATGTCGTTGCACAACATGGCCTGTGCCCCCTCGGGGCCCTGGACGTATCTGCCGTCCACGATGGACGCCTTCACGATGTCGCGAACCGCAGGATCGATCCCGTCGATCACCGCCGTTCCGTCCGGCGGGACTACCGCGGCCAGGAAGACCACGTGCCGGACACGGTCCTGCAGCCTGTCGAGAACGCGCGGGACCGACACTCCGGCGAACGAGTGGGCCACCAGCACGATGTCGGTGACATCCTCACGCTCCACGTCCGCGACGATCGCGTCGGCGCAGTCCTCCAGGGTGACGGTGCGCAGGTCGACGTCTGCGCGTTCGCCGCGGCCGGGAAGGTCGACCGCGACGACGCGATCGGTCAACCGCGGTACGAGGCGGTCCCAACACGACGCGCCCATTCCGGCACCGTGCACGAGTACGAACGACATGATGTGTCTCCCATTCTTTCGTGATGTGCCGCTGGTGTGGTTCAGCGGCATCGGAGTTCTAGAGTTCTGCGCCTGTTCGATATCCCTCTGCGATCGCGTGACCGATGCGCCGTGGTGTGACGCAGTCTCCGATGACGCTGACGGTGGAGCTCGAGTCGAGTCCGAACGACGACAGTGCCACTCGCGGCTGGTGCCACACGATGGCGGCGTCCTCGTAGGGCAGGTCGCCCGTCCCGAAGACCGGGCGCAGGGTCACCGGATGTGCCGGGTCGTCGGGGACGTGAAGGGCGTGCGCGATCTTGACGTCGACCCCTGCGTCACCCAGTCGATCGAGCAGCGGTCCTGCACTCTCGGTGGGGATTCGGGACGCGAGAGCCGTGAGCGTCGTGGCCACGGTGACCTCCCAGCCCCGCTGCACGAGTGCTTCGGCTGCGCTGTACGCCGGCCAGAAGCCGTCACCGTCGTCGAACACCACCACCCTGCCCGCATCGCTCGATACGCGGCCGAGCAGAACGTCGTCGACGCTGTAGGCGGTCCGCGTCCGGAGGGACGGGGTCACGTCCGCAGGACGCGATCCTGTCGCCACCACGATGTGGTCCGACGCGGAGCGAATCTCGTCCAGGTCGTCCTCGCCGATTCCGGCCGACAGGTGAACCTCGACCTTCAGCCGACGCATCTCACGTTCCAGATAGTCGACGATGTCGATGAGCGTCGCGCGATGGGGCGCCGAGGCAGCGACTCGTACGGATCCTCCGAGGGCACTGCTCTTCTCGAACACGGTGACGCGGTGGCCCCTCCCTGCGGCCACGCGAGCGGCTTCCAGGCCGGCGGGGCCGCCGCCGATCACGACGACGTCCTTCGTCGCGTGGGCTCGTCGACCGACGTCGACGTGGCGACCACGCCCGATCTCGGCATTGACCGCGCAGTGCAGATGCGGGTCGAAGGCCCTGCAGTCCTGGTTGACGCCGAGGCAGCCGCGTATCTCGTCGAGGCGACCGGTTCGGGACTTGTTCGGCAGTTCGGGGTCCGCTATCAGCGCCCGTGCCATGCCGACCATGTCCACCTGTCCGGTCTTGATGGCGTGGTCCGCAACGCCCGCATCGCGTATTCGCTGTCCGACGAGGGTCGGCGTCCCGGTCGCCGCTCGGACCCTCGCGGCCGACGGGATCGCGACCGCGTCCGCGCCGGTGGAATCCTTGACGTACTTCCCGCGGGTGCCGTGGGTGATACTGAAGTAGTCGACGCCGACCGCGGCCACGTTCTCGGCGATGCGAACGCAGTCGTCGATCGACATTCCGCCGGGGATCTCCTCCTCCCCGCTCAACCTCACTCCGAGTGCGAGCCCCGCGGGCATCTCCGACCGCATCGCCTCGATCACCATCCGGGTGAAGCGCATTCGGCCGTCGAACGAGCCGCCGAAATCGTCCGTTCGTCGGTTCGTGAGCGGGGACATGAACTGAGCGGGGAGGTACCCGTGCGCAGCATGGAGCTCCACCCCGTCGACACCTGCTCGCACCAGGTTTCGCGTCGACGTGCGCCAACCCTCGACGATGTCCTCGATCTCCGTGACCGACAGTTCGTGGGGTGGGTAGGCGTCGCGCGCGGTCTTGATCGCCGAGGGCGCGGAGGGCGGCGCATCCGATTCGCCGCCGATGAACTCACGTCCGAGATGGCAGAGTTGGCCGATGAATCGTGCGTCGTGGCGATGCGCCGCAGACACTTTGGCCGCTGTGCTCGGAATGACCTCGACCCGGTAGGCCTCGATCAGCTTGCGCGATAGCAGCGTCGTCGTCGGGTGCACGACCGTGGCACCCCCGATGATCAAGCCCACTCCACCCGCGGCCAGACGCTCGACGTGCTCGGTGTCCCCGTGGGTGGGCACACCGTCGACCGCCATCGACGTGCCCGCCGGGAGTGCGACCAGCCTGTTCTTCAGCGTGAGTCCGCCGATCCGGATCGGTGAGAACAGGTGGGGGAAGTGATCGTTCATGTGGACTCGGTTCTGTCGGCGGGTGTTCTGTCGGCGGGTGTTCTGGGGCGGACGAGAACTCGAACACGCGGTTCCTCCGCCAGGTCGAGCGCGAGGTCCGTTCGGACGAGCCGTTCCGGCACGGTGAGACGGACGGTCTCCTGGGCGGAATACTCGGCCCAGTTCCGAAAGGTGCAGAATTCGACGTACGTGGAGGCGGAGTCGCTCACCCTGGTCAGCGCCCACCGCGATGCGCCGAGGCGCAGGCGCGACGACCTCAGACGAGTCATGGCGTGGACGAAGTGGTCCGCCCGCTGCGGACGGACCGCGTACGTCGTCTCGACGACGATCGTCGCTCCACGATGATGCGGTTCGAGTTCGGGAGGGCCGGCGGCACCGGACGGATCGGGCGCGATGGAGTCGCTGGGCAGAATGCCTCGGCGCAGCAGTCCGATAGACGACACCGACATCGCGACGGCGGAGACTACGACCGCGGAGACGAGCCCCATCGTGTCGGCGAGGAATCCCCACAGAAGGGCACCGACTGCTTGGCTGCCCTGGAACGTCAGCATCACGACGGCGATCACTCGGGCTTTGATCCAGGGTGGCATGACCGCGTGCGTCGCGATCATCCACGTACTCTGCACGCCCACCCAGGCCGCGCCGACGATCACCAACAGAGCGACCACGGCGGGCATCCACGCCACGACGGCGATACCCAGCAGAACCAGTGCGTACGCGGCAGAGCCCAGGGCCGCGAACACGTTCCAGCTCAGGCGGCTTCGCAGAGGCATCGAGGCGATGGTGCCCGCCACCGCGCCGACACCGATCGCTCCGGACAACACTCCGAACTCGAACGTCGTCACGTGAAGCATCTCGTACGCCACGACCGGCAGCAGAGCCCACAGGCAACTCGCCGGCAGGCCGAACATTACGACACGGAACAACAACCTCCGCGTCCAACGCGAGTGACGGATGAACCGCAGACTCGTCGCCACCGATTCGAGAACCGACTCGGTCCTGGGGACTCGCCCGGACCGGGGCGGGATCTGACTGGCGGCCAGGACAACGCAGATCGCGAACACGACCGTGACGAGGCCGAAGGTCGAGGTAGCGCCCCATGCGGCCAGGAGCGCTCCGCCGAGTACTGGACCGATGGCGCGCGCACCGTTGAAGATGGCACCGTCGATCGCGGGCACGACGGTCATCATCTCGCGGGTTGCCAGCGTCGGCAGCAGCGATTGCCAGACGATCGCCACCGACGCCAGACCGCACCCCGACAGGAACACGGCCGCCATCAGAACCGGCGTCGTCGCGAGGTCGAGGGCCTGGAGCACCGTGAGCACTGCCGACGTGATCAACAGACCGATCGCCGTGCCGGTCAGCAGAGTTCGATGGCCGGCGTGCTCCGCTATCGCGCCGAGGGGGAGGGAGAGCAGAAAGAAGGGCAGGCTGGCGGCGAACTGGACGCCCGACACTGCGAACGCGGATTCTCCTGCTCGGGTCAGGGTCCACTGGACCGCCAGAACGAGGATCCAGATGCCGATGGCGGCGCCGAGTTCGAAACCCAACATCATGCGTAATCGGCGCACACGCAACGGCGTCAGGAGTGTGACGGTCGGTGGTCGTGTCATGGCCTGTGCCCCTTCGCCGCCCGCCGGCATCACCGGATGAAGCCCGACGTCACCGGATGAAACGCTGTTCCCACTCCGCCTGGTACTCGGTGACCGCTGCGGGGTCGAGGTCCGCGGGGTCGGTCAGTGCGATGTCCTGTGCGCGTCCGACCGACTCCGGGATGTTCGGCAGCACACTCGCGTACCCCTTCGACAACGCCTGCTGGCCCTCGGGGGAGACGAGGAAGTCGGCGAGAAGTTGCGCTGCATTCGGGTGCGGTGCGGATGCGAGAACATGGGAGTAGTAGGGGGCGCCCCACGCCGGGTCCGGCCTGAACCACCCGACGGGTGCGCCTGCCTCCTGCTCGCGCACGAGGGGTTGGACCATCGGCGTGGCGATGATCTCTCCGGACCCGAGGCCCTGTGCGACGGCCAGAACACCGGGATAGACACGTGGCTCGTTCTGCGCGAGTTCGTCGGTGTAGTCGGGTGACCAGTTGCGGTCGAAGAACCGGAACTGATCGGTCACGGCGGCGAAGCCCGCAGGATTGACGACGCCGACACGTCCCCGCAGTTCGGGAGCCAGGAGATCCTCCGGACTGTCGAGACCGTCCGGCAGTGCCGTGGTGTTCCAGCCGAGCCCCAGAACGGCCGCGCTGGTGAGGAAGAGCTTGTCGTTCACCACGCTGGTGTCTCGACCGTAGTCGGGATTGTCGAACGAGGGGCCGACGACGTTCACCGAGTACTCGCCCGAGTCGGCGGCCGCGCGGATCCACGCGGGGTCGGTGGTCATGTGGACGTCGCCGATCCCGCGCCCGGACTTGTGCTCCGCGTCCACGCGGGGGTTCAGCTCGACGTCGGAACCTCGCGTGAACTCCACCGTGATGCCCGGATACGTCGCTTCGAATCCGGCTTTCACCGAGGCGAGGTTCTCGGGGTGCTGCGACGAGTACAGGTAGACGGATCCCTCGTCCTTCGCCGCGGCGACCACGTCGTCCCACGTGCCCGACACCGGTCCGGACGCTGTCGCCCCACCGCTGCAGGCCGCCGACAACCCGACTGCGGCTGCCGATGTCAGCGCCGCGAGCGTACGACACCACGTGGTCATGAGGGTCTCCTGTCAGTTGTGGTCGACGGCGTCAGTCGAACGCGAGTTCCGGTGTCCGGCAGATGAGCAACCGGCGTATCGAGCCGGCCGCGTCGACCGACGCGGTCGCGTTGAAGGACGCCTCGAAGTCGCCGTCTCGCGTGGTCCGCCCCAGTACGAGTTCCACGTCGCCCACCCGGGATCCGACGTCGATGTGATGGACGAGGGTGCTCTTCTCACGCTGGGCGAGGTAGAGGACGAGTCCCTCTCTGTCGCCGACGAATTCGGCGGATGCTCCCTCGCCACGGGAGAACTGCACGGACATCCGGAAGTCGTCCGTGATCATGGTCAGCACCCGGTCGGGATCTTCGGAGTCCATGTACGAGAACCATGTTCGCAGGACTGCTGTCGCGTCGGTCGTCATCGTCGTGCTCCTGTCGGGTCGGTCGAGGGCGCGTCGGAACCGGCCCACGGCACCAGTGCGTGGTCGGGATCGAACGACACCTGGTAGCGGTCGATCAGCCCGTTCTCGTCGAGGTGCATCGCCGCGACGAAATATCCCGTCACGACATCGCCGTGCTCGGTGACGGCTCCCTGGGCGAACTGGACGTCGCCGTCCTGTGCGCGTCGCAGCAGTCGATGCTGCCGGCCGACAGGGGGACGTCCGGTGAGGTAGTCGAGCATCGCGGCGCGACCGGTGCCGGCTCGGGCTCCCGTCGGGACGATCATCACGAAGGAGACGCTCTCCGCCAGCATGTCGGTCGCCTGCTCGAGCTCACCGCTGTCGAGGGTGGCGTAGTAGGACTCGATTCGAAGCATGAACCGAACTTAGTTCAAGAAAAGTCCGCATGTCTTCCATTTCGCCGATACTCTCGAAACAGAACTGAACTCGACTCAGGAGTGTTATGTCTGCAGCGATCGACGACGTCACCTACTCACCCTGGCCGGAGGCGGAGCCCGCGGGCCTGATTCCCGGGCCGGAGCAGACCGATCTCCGGTCCGCGATGCGCGCAGTACTGGCGCGGCACCGTGGGCGAGACGAGGGGGACCCGACGGCACTGTGGCGGACACTCGTGGACGACATGGCCGTGACCATGCTGTCCGTTCCCGAGGATCGTGGCGGCCTCGGGTACGGGATGACGGACATGGCCGTGGTCCTGGAGGAGTGCGGCCGAGCGCTCGTGTCGGAACCGGTGCTGTTCGCGGCCGGTGTCGGCGTGCACGCGCTGCTCCGAGCTCCGGCCGGAACTGTGGACGAGTTGCTGTCCGGTGCCCTCGCCGGTGAACTCCGCGTCGCGGTGCACCTGCCCGTGTCGCATACGCGACGAGCGGTCACGCAGGTGATCACGGCCGACCACGCGGCAGACGGATGGCGTCTGAGCGGTGTCGCGACCGACATCGTTCACGGTGCGTCGGCCGATGTCGTCGTGGTCGGGGCGCACACGGCGGACGGCGCCCGAGTGTTCGCCGTACCCCTCTCCGACGCGGTGCGCGCCGTCCCGCGGACGGTCATCGACCCGACGCGGCCGCGCGCCGACGTGCACCTCGACTCGGCAGCGGCGTCCGTGCTCACCGAGGTGGCGGACACGGCCTCCGCTCTCGACGACCTGACAGCGCGAGCGACGATCGGGCTGGCGAGCGAGCACACGGGAATCGCCGATCGCATGCTGGAGATGACCGTCGAGTACGTCACCACCAGGCAGCAGTTCGGTCGGCCCGTCGGCTCCTTCCAGGCCGTGAAGCACCGACTCGCCGACCTGCTCCTCTCTCTCGAACGAGCGCGATCGGCATCCCGCTTCGCTGCTGCGCTCCACGACAGCTCCCCGGACCGTGCCGCGCTCGCGGTCGCGATCGCCGGCGCCGTGTGCACGGAGGTCGCGTCCGAGTCGGTCGCCGAGGCGGTGCAGCTGCACGGTGGCGTCGGCTTCACGTGGGAGCACCAGGCGCACAGATACTTTCGCCGAGCTACCGGTGACGAGGCGCTGCTCGGCGATGCGGTGTACCACCGCCGCCGCATCGCCGACCTCATCGGACTGAACCCGGTTCGATTCGAGGGTTGACGCGCTCGACCCCATGCCGTAAAACTGAAGTGAATCCAGTTCAAATCGTGACGCAGCCCAAGGAGATCCCATGATCGACACCGACCACATCCTGCTCGAGAAGGACGGCGACGTCGCTCGCGTCTGGCTCAACCGCCCGCACAAGAAGAACGCGGTGACTCCGGAGCTGCTGTACCGACTCGACGAGATCATCGCCGAGGTCGACGCCGACCCGAACCTCAAGGTCCTGGTCCTGCGCGGTGTGAACAACACCTTCTGCTCGGGGTTCGACCTCGACATCCTGCTGTCCGACTACGTCGGCAGTACCAACGCCATGGACGTGGCCGTGCTCTCGGCCAAGGTCTGCGATCGCCTGTACTCCATGAACACGCCGTCCGTCGCGGTCCTCGAGGGCTACGTCACCGCCGGTGGGTTCGAGCTCATGATCTCCTGTGATTTCGCCATCGCCGACGACGACGCCAAGATCGGCGACTTCCACATCCGCCGTGCACTGTTCGGCGGCGCCGGCCCCATCTATCGCCTCCCGCGCATGATCGGCATCCGCAAGACCAAGGAACTGATGCTGACCGGCAAGCTGCTCTCCGGTGTCGAGGCTGCGGACTTCGATCTCATCAACGCGTCCGCGCCGGCCGCCGAGCTGGACAAGACCGTCGAGGAGTTCATCGCGCAGCTCACCGACAAGAGCCCGTTCATGATGAAGCTGACCAAGATGACGATCGATCGCGGCCTCGACGCGGACATCCAGTCCCTCATGGTCATGGAGCATCTCGCCGTGGGCAACGCCCTGCAGTCCGAGGACGGGCGAGAAGGCGTCACCGCGTTCCTCGAGAAGCGTGAGCCGAAGTGGGTCGGTCGCTGATCCTCAGCGAGACACGAACGAGGAACGACGGTCGGCGGGGAGCGGGAGGATCACGATGACGAATGGTCTCGGGACACAGCGGGTGGTGTTGCAGGGCAGTAGATGCACTGTGTGCGGCACGGTCGCGTACCCGGCGTCGAGTCTCTGCTCCCGGTGCGTCACGCCCACGGCAGAACCCGTCGACCTGAGTACGTCGGGCACCGTGTGGGCCCACACGGTGCAGCGCTTCCCGCCCAAGTCGCCGCCGTACGTGCCACCCGCGGGCGGGTTCACCCCGTTCGCGGTCGGCTGGGTCGAGTTGAGCGAGGGCATCCGCATCGAGGCGATTCTCGACACCGAGAACGTCGACGATCTGCACG
The DNA here is from genome assembly GCF_000686025.1 of Rhodococcus sp. UNC23MFCrub1.1. Classification (GTDB taxonomy): domain Bacteria; phylum Actinomycetota; class Actinomycetes; order Mycobacteriales; family Mycobacteriaceae; genus Rhodococcoides. The sequence continues at coordinate 933,964 of NZ_JMLQ01000001.1, read as the reverse complement.
GAGCGCTCGTCCACCTCACGGCCGTCGTGCCGGTTCCCCGGTTCGAGGTCGTCGCGGCCGGCCCGTCGTCCGCACCGAGCACACTGGGAGACACCGTATGAGCGAGTCCGTGGTCATCGTCGGAGTGGGATTGTCGAAGTTCGGTCGCCAGCCCGGTGTCAGCGGCCGAGCGATGGCCGTCTCGGCCATTACCGCCGCGCTCGCCGACGCGGGCATCGCCTGGCCGGACGTCGATGTGGCGTTCGGGGGCAGCGACTCCGCGGGCCTCGCCGACACGCTCGTCAGTGAACTCGGTTTCACCGGACTGCCGTTCACCAACGTGCGGAACGGCTGCGCCACGGGCGGCAGCGCCCTGTTCTCGGCGGTCAACGCCGTACGGGCGGGATCGGCGTCGATCGGTCTCGCAGTGGGCTTCGACAAGCACCCGCGCGGTGCGTTCGACCCCACGCCGGCGGAGTGGGGTCTGTCCGAGGGGTACGGCGAGGCGGGTCTGATGGTGACCACGCAGTTCTTCGGCGCGAAGATCTCCCGCTACATGCGGCAGCACGGCATCACCCCGGACACGCTCGCGCGCGTCGCCGAGAAGTCCTACCGCAACGGCGCGCTCAATCCCAATGCGTGGCGCCGCGAACCCATGTCGGCCGAGGCGATCGCCTCCGCCGACATGGTGAACGATCCCCTCACGCGGTACATGTTCTGTTCTCCCGGCGAAGGCGGTGCGGCCGTGATCGTGGCCTCACCCGAGGTGGCCGAGCGGCTGACGGGCCGGCCGATCCGGTTGCGCGCCATCACCCATCGGACGCGGCGATTCGGCTCGTTCGAGGTCTTCAGTCCGTCCGTCCAGGGCGTCGGCGAGCCGACCAGCGTCAGCGCGGATGCCGCGGCAGCCGCGTTCGAGCAGGCCGGGATCTCCCCGTCGGATGTCGACGTGGCCCAACTGCAGGACACCGAGAGTGGCGCCGAACTCATGCACATGGCCGAGTGCGGCTTCTGCGAGCACGGCGAGCAGGAGCAGTGGATCGCCGAGGGAGCCACCGAGATCGGCGGGCGTCTACCCGTCAACACCGACGGTGGGTGCATCGCGAACGGAGAACCGATCGGCGCCTCCGGTCTGCGCCAGGTGCACGAGGTGGTCACCCAGTTGCGCGGCGAGGCCGGCGATCGTCAGGTGCCGGGCGGGCCGTCCATCGGCTTCACCCATGTCTACGGGGCACCGGGCATCAGCGCCTGCACCGTTCTGTCCGTCTGAACCAGTCCGATCCGACCAGCGAGGTCAGTCCATGAGTACCAGCACCGTGTCGTCCGACGTCCGAGCATTCACCGCCGAGGCGACGGCGTGGCTCAGCAGCGTGGCCGCACCGCGGACCAGCACGACGTGGGGCGAGGGCTCCGACTCGGTGGCCGTCTTCGAGAACTGGACGCCCGAGGAGGAACGCCGGCACACGGACGTCATCCGCGACTACGAACGACGGAAGTTCGACGCCGGCTGGGGTCCGCTCGACTGGCCCGCGGAATACGGTGGACGAGATCTCCCGCTGTCCCACGTACTCGCCTTCCGCCGCGCGGAGGACCGGTTCGATGTCCCGCGCCGCACCGAGATGTTCTCCGTGACACAGCAACTGGTGGCACCCACGATCGAGAAATGGGGCACGCCGGATCAGCGCGCAACGTACGTGCGCGCGATGCTGCGCACCGACCTCATGGCCTGCCAACTCTTCTCGGAGACCGAGGCCGGTTCCGACCTCGCTGCGGTCCGTACGCGCGCAGTCCGTGACGACGACGGGTGGGTGCTGAACGGCCACAAGGTCTGGACGTCGGGAGCCACCGTCTCGGACATCGGAGTGGCGGTGTGCCGCACCGATTCCTCGGTCCCGAAGCACAAAGGTCTCACCGTCTTCCTGGTCCCGATGGACGCGGAGGGCGTCACCATCCGCCCCATTCGGCAGATGACGGGCGGCAGCTCGTTCAACGAGGTGTACCTCGAGAACGTGCGGCTGACCGATGCGCACCGTCTCGGGCCGGAGGGACAGGGATGGCAGGTGGCTCTCACCGTGCTGGCGGCCGAACGGCTCGATGGCGGCAACCTCGGATTGGCGAACGCCGACCGGGCCGTGGAACTGGCGCGCAATCTGGGTCGGCCCCTCACCGAGATCGAGCTGGATCAGGTTGCTGATCTCGTTGTGCACAGCCATGTTCAGCGCGTCACCGCCATGCGCGTCGCCGGCGTCGTGGTCTCCGGACGCGATCCCGGCCCCGAGGCGTCCGTCGGCAAACTGCTGGCGACCACCACGATGTCCCGAACATCAGCGGCGGTCCGCCGGATGCTGGGCTCCGATCTGGTGTCCGACACCGGTGAATGGGGCACGTTCGCCTGGACGGAACACGTCCTGGGCGCGCCCGGATACCGCATCGCCGGCGGCACCGACGAGATCCAACACAACATCATCGCCGAGCGCGTTCTCGGCCTTCCCCGAGAGCCGAGGCCGTGACCACCGACGACACGACACACTCCGCACTGCAGCAGCGCGTCGCCGAGAAGCTGGAGGCCGGCGGCCTCGGATCGCTGCGCAGCTTCGATCCACTCCTCGGCGGGCACTCCGGTCTGACCTACCGCGTGCGGACCGACGACGCCGAGTTGGTGGTCAAGGCCGTGCCCGCAGGGCAGCGCCCCGTCGGGCGCCACGACATGCTGCGGCAGGCGACCATCATGCGGGAACTCGCGGGTACGTCGGTGCCGGTGCCCACGATCGTGATGGTCGACGACACCGAGCCCTCCTGGTACGCCATGACATTCGTCCGCGGTGAGTCGCTCGAGCCTGTTCTGGACGATCCGGCCGTCGACCCGGAGCTGGCGGCCGCGCGCATGCGGCGTGCGGCGGCGGTCCTGCCCGAGCTGCACGCGGTCGATCACCGAGCTGTGCCCGACGCCGGTCCCACGCTCTCACCGGGTGACGAACTCGCCCGGTGGGCTCGCACGCTCGGCGCCGTTCCACCGGAACTGGTGGAGGGCGGAGACAGACTGCTGAGCCTTCTCGGTGCCCGCGTCCCGGATGCGGTCTCGTCGACGCTGGTGCACGGTGACTATCGCCTGGGCAATCTGATCGCGGACGGTACCGAGCCGGTCGCGCTCATCGACTGGGAGATCTGGAGTGTGGGCGACCCCCGTGTCGAGCTGGGGTGGTTCCTCGTCTTCGCCGATGGCGACAACTTCCCCGGTGTCGGGCGGTCCGTCCCCGGTCTGCCGAGCGCCGACGAGTTGGTGGAGATCTACGCCGGTGCGGGACGCGACCTGCCCGATCTGCCGTGGTTCGACGCCCTGGGACGACTCAAGATGGCCGCCATCATGGGGCACAACCTGCGTCGTCACCGGGAGGGCCGTCATCACGATCCGGACCAGGAGAAGCTGCCCGCCACCATCTCTCGGCTGATCGACACCGGAACCGCCCTGCTCGCCTGAGCTCCCTCGTCCTCGTATTCACCCGCTCGATCCGCCCTCCAGGAGGCCAACCGTGGACTTCTCCTACAGTGCTCGTACCGACGCGCTGCTCGAGACCCTCGAGACATTCATGACCGATCATGTTCTGCCCGCCGAGAAGGTGTACGACGCGCAGATCGCGGCGAACACGAACAAGCACGAGCAGCCGGCGGTGATGCGCGAACTGCAGGAGACCGCGCGCTCGCAGGGACTTTGGAACCTTTTCATGACGCACGACGGGCTCGGGGCCGGACTCACCAACCTCGAGTACGCCCCTCTCGCCGAGGTGGTCGGGCGCTCGATCATCGGCAACGAGGCCATCAACTGCTCCGCCCCGGACACCGGCAACATGGAGATCCTCGCCATGTTCGGTACCGAGGAGCAGAAGAAGGACTGGCTCGAGCCCCTGCTCGAATGTCGTATCCGGTCCGCGTTCGCCATGACCGAACCGGCCGTGGCCAGCTCCGACGCCACCAACATCACCTCGACGATCCGGCGCGACGGTGACGAGTACGTGCTCAACGGCCGAAAGTGGTACACCTCGGGTGTTCTCGACCCGGACTGCAAGCTCATCATCTTCATGGGCAAGTCGGATCCGGACGGTCCGACCTACCGTCAGCAGAGCATGATCCTGGTTCCCGCCGACAGTCCCGGCATCGAGGTCCTGCGCGATCTCCCGATGTTCGGTTTCCACGACCGTCTCGGGCACGGCGACGTCCAGTTCACCGATGTCCGGGTGCCGGCCTCGAACATGCTGGGAGCCGAGGGCGACGGTTTCGCCATCGCGCAGGGTCGTCTCGGCCCCGGCCGGATGCACTACGCCATGCGCGCCGTCGGCATGGCCGAGCGCGCTCTGGAGATGATGTGCCGCCGTTCGCTCGACCGAGTGGCCTTCGGTGCCCCGCTCGCCGATCGCGGTGTCGTGCGTGAGTGGATCGCACGCAGTCGTATCGAGATCGACCAGATCCGACTGTTGGTCCTGAAGTCGTCCTGGATGATGGACACCCGCGGTAACGCCTCGGCGCGCTCCGAGGTCGCCGCGATCAAGGTCGCGGCGATGGAGGTGGCGCACAAGGTGGTCGACCGTGCTGTTCAGACGTTCGGAGCGGCCGGTGTCAGCGACGATTTCGTCCTGGCCCGCCTGCACGCCATCACCCGCGCCCTCCAGATCGCAGACGGACCGAGCGAGGTCCATCTCCGCACCATCGCCCGCCTCGAGACGAAGAAGTACCGATGACCGACATACATTCCCTCACCGGCAGAGTGGCGCTCGTGACCGGCGCGAGCCGCGGACTCGGCCTTGCCATCGCTCGTGGACTGCGCGACGCGGGCGCCACCGTCGTGGTGTCCAGCCGCAAACTCGAGGCGTGCGAGGAGGCAGTCGCCTCACTTGGACCGTCGACGGTGGGCAGCGCTCACGCCCGCGCTCTGCACGTCGGTCGCTGGGACGAGATCGAGCCCGCGGTCGACGCCATCGTCGACGAGTTCGGCTCACTCGACATCGTGGTCAACAACGCCGGCATCGCGCCGCTGTCCGAGAACCTCGTCGGAGTGACGGAAGGGCTGTGGGACAAGACCATCGAGGTCAATCTCAAGGGTCCGTTCAGGCTGATGGCGGTGGCCGGAGCGCGGATGGCGGCCGCCGGGCGCGGGTCGATCGTCAACATCTCGAGCATCGGAGCTGTTCGACCGAGCCCGCCCGAAGCCATGTACGCCGCGGCCAAGAACGGACTCAATGCGCTGACCATGGCGTTCGCGCAGGAGTACGCGCCGCACGTGCGAGTGAACTGCGTGATGCCCGGGGGATTTGCAACGGACATGGCCGAGCACTGGGACGACGAGTTCGTCGGCAAGATCGTCGACCGGCTGCCGTCGGGACGTCTGGGTCGCCCCGAGGAGATTGCCGGTCTCGTCGTACATCTCGCGAGTGACGCCTCGTCGTACACGACGGGTGCCATCATTCCCGTCGACGGCGGCCGCACCGCGGTCTACTGAGGAGGGCGTGGACGTGACAGAAGTGAACGACACCCCGAGCCCTGCCGCCTTGTTCGATCTGACCGGCCGAACAGCGGTGGTGACCGGAGCGTCGTCCGGTCTCGGTCTCGGGTTCGCCCGGACGCTCGCCGCCGCCGGAGCCACGGTGTACGCGGCGGCACGTCGCGCGGATCGTCTGGCCGCGGTGGCGGAGACCGTCCCGGGCCTCGTTCCCGTGCGATGCGATGTGACCTCGGACGAGGACCGTCGAGCGCTGGTGGATCGGTGCCGTGCGGAGACCGGGCGCCTGGACATCCTGATCAACAACGCCGGGATGCCCGGCCCACCGGACGCGGAGCAGGAGACCGCGGAGGGTTTCTCCGCGATCCTCGAGGTGAACCTCCTCGCAGGCTTCCACCTGGCGGTGCACGTCGCCTCGACGACGCCGGACTCCGCCCCGGTGTCGATCGTCAACATCTCGTCGGTCGTCGGTCTCGTCTCGACCGCCCCCATCGGCGGTGCGAGTTACGCGGCGTCCAAGGCCGGTGTGCTCGGCCTGACCCGTGAACTCGCCGGGCAGTGGGGACGACGACGGATCCGCGTGAACGCGGTGGTCCCAGGGTGGTTCGACACCGAGATGACCGACGGGCTCTTCGAGAACGAGAAGTCGGCCGGGTGGGTGCGGCGCAACACGATGCTCGGTCGCGGGGGTACTGCGGGCGAGGTGGACGGCGCGGTGCTGTTCCTCGCCTCCGATGCCTCGTCGTACGTCACCGGGCACACCCTGGTGGTCGACGGCGGCTGGACGGCGCGCTGATGCTGGCCGTGCAACTGCTCGAGTGGGGCTCCGCTCCCGAGCTGCGGGACATTCCCGTTCCCGAACCGACGGGCGAGCAGTTGCTGCTCGAAGTCACGGCGGCAGGTCTGTGTCGTAGCGATCTGTCCGTCTGCGATGCGCCGGCCGGACGGTTCGACTACCCGTTGCCGCTCACGCTGGGACACGAGGTGGCCGGACGCGTCGTCGGTGCCGGCCCCGATGCCGACGGGAGCACGGTGGGATCGTCCGTGGTCGTCCACGGCGTGTGGTCCTGCAGGACCTGCCGTAACTGCCGCCGGGGTCGGGAGAACTACTGTCTGGCACTGCGGCTGGTCGACGGCAGGCTCGCCGTGATCGGCAACGGCCTCGGCGCGCCGGGCGGACTGGCCGAGTACATGGTGGTTCCGCACGGCGGGGTGCTGGTCGACACCGGTTCCCTGGCACCGGAACTCGCAGCGCCCCTCGCCGATGCGGGCGCCACCGTGCATCACGCCGTCAGCGGTCAGGCCGACCTCCTCGACTCGAACGCCGTGGTCGTGATCGTCGGTGTCGGCGGTCTCGGTCACCTCGCGGTCCGAATGGCGTCGCTGCTGGGAGCCGGCCACGTGGTGGCCGTCGATCCGCGCGACGCGGCTCGGAGATCCGCGACGACCATGGGCGCCACCGCGGTGTACTCGTCACTGGCCGACGCGGCCTCTGCCACGAGAGATCTCGGGGGCGTCGACGTGGTGTTCGACTTCGTCGGCAGCGACGACACGATGGCCGAGGGGCTGGCCACGCTCGTACCCGGAGGACGCCTCGTCGTGGTGGGGGGCGCCGGAGGGTCCGTGTCGGTGGCCAAGAACCGGGGGATCGCCGCCGGGTGGCAGGTCTCGGCCCCCTTCTGGGGCAGTCGGGCGGATCTGGTGGAGGTGGTGGCGCTCGCGGAGTCCGGGGCGCTGCTGCCCGAGGTGACCACGCGACCTCTCGACGAGGCGATCGACGCCTATGCGCGTCTGCGTGCCGGGGAGGACGCCGGCCGAACCGTGCTCCTGCCCACCACGTCCGACGAGCCCACCCCAGAACGTGATGCCGGAAAGGACCACCGTCAGTGAAGACTCTCGCGCTCGAACTGCGAGACCGCGTCCGGGAACACCCCGACGCGATCGCCGTGATCGACCTGCACGGCACCCATCGACTGGCCGACGTGATGGCTGCCGCCGAACGCGGAGCCGAGCACATGGCACAGCACGACCCCACACCTCCCACGGTGCTGATCCAGGCGGACAACACCTGGCAGACGGTGGCCACCGCACTGTCGGTCGGTCTGCGCGGAGGCGTGGTCGCCGTGCTCAGCCCGCATGCCACAGCATCGGAGTTCGTGCTCGCCGTCGAGGACGTCGACCCCGACATGGTGGTGGCCGACCTTCGCACACTCGAACAGTGGGGGGTGTCCGACCAGGACTTCCCGTCGGGCGACGCGGCGGTCGGTGACCGTCATCTGCGTGCTCGCCGTGGTGATCCGCGAGGTGTGTCGCGCTGGAACGGAGGCAGTGTCATCGCGATGACCTCCGGATCCACCGGTCGCCCGAAGTGCGTCGTCCAGTCCGAGGACGCACTGCGCTATGCCTGTTCGTGCACGAGGGACGCCGTGGGTCTGCGGCCGGGCGACGCGGTGGGCGCCTTCGTCCCCCTGTCCTCCGTCGCCGCAGCATGTTTCGGGATGTATCTGCCGCTGTTCGTGGGCGGACCGATGGTGTCGATCGGCAAGTGGTCACCGGCGGCCGCACTCGACGCGATGGCCGCCCACGACGTCCGCTGGACGATGCTGGTGCCGACGATGGCGCTGCAGCTGTCCCTCGTCGAGAACGGGGCCGGTCGACTCGCGGGGATGCGGGCGATGACGGTCGGCGGCGGGCCCATGAACGCGTCGGCTCTCGAACGGGCCGAGCAGTTCCTGGGAACGACGTTCCTCCGGGTGTTCGGCATGTCGGAGTGCCTCGGTCACACGACCGCGACCCCGGACGACGATCCTCGACTTCGCCTCGGTACGGACGGACGGCCGTTCCCCGGCACGATCGTGCGGGCCGTGAACGGTGCGGGGGAGGACGTGGGCACCGGGGAGATCGGTGACGCGCAGGTCCGCGGACCCTCGATGTTCGTCGGGTACGCACGGGGAGGACAGGTCGCGGCACCGACACTGACCGACGACGGATACCTGCCGACCGGTGACCTCGTCGAGGTGGCGACCGACGGCACCATCACCGTGATGGGCAGGCAGAAGCAGATCATCATCCGTGGTGGTCGCAACATCGACATCAACGAGGTCGAGGCGGCGGTGGCCGGCGTCCCCGGCATCGTGCAGGTCTGCGTGGTGCCGATCCCGGACGAGCTGCTGTCCGAGCGCGCCGGAGCCCTCGTGGTGACCGACGGACGCGCTCTCGGTCTGGCCGAGGTGACGGACGGATTGTCCCGTCGCGGCGTGCCACGACACAACTGGCCGGAGTACGTCTTCGCTGTGGACGATCTGCCGCAGAACCGTGTCGGGAAGCTCTCCCGACCCGATGCCGTGCGGATGGCAGCGCGTCTCGCCGGTGTTCCCGATCCGAATTCACCTCGGGACGAGTAACATGAGCACGATGCTGACACGTTGCGGGGAGGCCGGAGGCCGGCCGGGCCAGTCTTCGAGGGTGCCGCGATGAGCGTCGGAACGACGGCACGCCGCGAGAGCCCGCGCTCCAAGCGGTCTCGTATTCTCACCGTCGCCATCGAGCAGTTCGGCAGGGTGGGCTACGACCACACCAAGTGGGCGTCGGTGGCGGACGAGGTCGGAATAGGCCAGACCGCGCTCTACCACTACTTCGAATCCAAAGCGCACTGTCTGCTCACCATCATGCGTCTGGAACTGGCGGATTCCGTCGAGCGCTTCGACGCGGCCACGGCCGACCGGAGCGACCCGGAGGCGGCACTGCGAGCCGCCGTCGCGGGAGCTCTCCAGGCCTCGCCGCTGGACGCTCTGCAGCGCCGGATCCTGCAGAACCACATGGACCTTCTGGCGACGGAGCGGCAGTCGGGGAAGGAGGAGGCCGAGCGTCTCCAGTCCCGAGAGCTGGTCCAGGAGATCGAGCGTCGGTGGACGAGATTGATCGCCAGTGGCATGGACGACGGGGTCTTCGCCGAGGGAGATCCGAAGACGGTGGGACGCCTGGTCCTCGCCCTCGTCATCAGCGTGTGGCGGTGGTACCGGCCGAACGGCCCCGCCACCCTCGACGAGATCGCCGAGACCGTCACCACCGCGGTGCTCAAGATGGTGCGCCCCTGACCGCTGGGCGCTGAGCCCGGCTCGGCCATTCGTGTCGATCACGTCCACCCATACCGAACCGAATTCATGTTGACCACACCCTGGAGGAGATCATGTTCGATCTGATGGTTCTCGCCGCCCGTCCGAACGACTGGACGCACGAGCAGTTCATGACGTGGTGGCGCGGTGAGCACGCTGAGGTGACCTACCCGCTCCCGGGCCTGCTGCGGTGGCAGCACATCGACATCGTCCACTCGATAGACGAGCGCAGCGCCGGGTGGGACGGACTGTCCATTCTGAGCTTCGCCTCGCGCGACGATCTCGAGACCGCGCTCGCCAGTCCGGAGTGGAAGGTCGCCGTCGAGCACGTCGGAACCATGCGTGGGCGACGGATGATCTGGTACGGCGACGAGCGGACCATGGTCGCCGACACGTCGACCACCTCGTGACCGCCCGGTGGTCCGATCCGGGATCCGTTCGGATCGCGGACGGCATCCACCGGGTGCCACTGCAGATGCCGTCCGACGGACTCCGTGCCATCAACGTCTATGCCCTGGAGACCGACAGGGGCCTGGCGCTGATCGACGGCGGATGGCGACGGCCGGGTACGTACGACGAGTTCTCCACCGCGCTGGCCGAATTCGGTTGCCGACCGGACGACGTACACGACGTGTTCGTCACTCACGTCCACCGTGACCACTACACCTTCGCCGTCGACCTCCGCCGTCGACACGGCTGCCGCATCCACCTCGGGTCGGCCGAGGCGCCGGGGATCGTCGCCATCGGGGAGCTTGCCTCCAACATGCCGACATCGTCACTGCGTGAGCTGGAACGGGCCGGCGCCGACGACATCGCGCGAGCGGTTCGCCTGGACACCAGCGACGGGGACTTCGACTCGGACGACTGGGAGCCGCCGGACGCGTGGCTCACCGAGGGCGCCCTCGACATCCCCGGACACCGGTTGACCGCGGTGCACACGCCCGGCCACACCAAGGGCCACATGGTGTTCCACGATCTCGACCGCGACATCAGCTACACGGGCGACCACGTTCTGCCGACCATCACCCCGTCGATCGGATTCGAACTCGGTGAGTGGGACCTGCCCCTGGGGCACTACCTGCAGTCGTTGGAGACGATGCTCGACGATCGGGATCGCACCGTGCTGCCCGCCCACGGGGACACCGGTGTCGGTCTGCACGCGCGCGTGCGCGAACTCCTCGATCACCACGCCCGCCGCTTGGCGGCGACCCGGGCGGTCGTCGCCGACCTGACCCGGGCGACCGGCCTCGATGTCGCCGAACGCCTTCCGTGGACCCGTCGTGATCGCCCGTTCGCGGAGCTCGGAACGTTCGATCGCATGGTCGCGGTCTGCGAGACCCTGGCCCACCTCGATCTGGACGTCCACCGGGGCGTGCTGCGTGTGGAGAACCAGGACGGCGTCGACGTGTTCAGCGTCGCCTGAGACTCAGGCGGCGGTCCACCCGCCGTCGACGTACAGCTCGGTACCGGTCACGAAGCGTGCATCGTCACCGGCCAGGAACGCCACCGCGGCAGCGACTTCCGCGCCGGAACCCAGTCGTCCCATCGGCGTGCCGGCCAGCATGGCCTCGTGGCGCGGTGTGCCCTCGTAGCGCGCGAGCAGTGGCGGGGTCGCGATGAAACCGGGGTGGATCGAGTTGACCCGCACCCCGAGGCGGGCCCAGTGCAGCGCCGCGTTCTTCGTCATGGTCCGCACGGCACCCTTCGCCGCGGCGTAGGCGATGCTGTTGCCCAGTCCGCCGACGCTGCCGAGGATGGAGCAGATGTTGACCACCGATCCGCCGCCGGTCCGCTCGATCAGGGCGCCGGCGTGCTTCATCCCCAGCCACGTACCGGTCTGACTCACCTCGACGACGCGGCGATACTGCTCCACCGTCTCGTCGACGACGGTGGCGAGCGATCCGATCGCACCGTTGTTGACGACGGCGTCGAGCGTGCCGTGACGGTCCTCCACGAGGGCGAGGGTCGCCGCCCACTGCTCCTCGTCGGTGATGTCCAGCGCGCACGCCAGATGCGAGTCGGGGCGTTCCAGCGCGTGCACCGCTGCTTCGCAGGCGCTCTGGTCGACATCGGTGACGATCACGCTGGCTCCCTCGGACGCCAGCCTCGTCACGATGTCGACACCGATCCCGCCGGTCGCGCCGGTCACGAGGATCACCTTGTCGGTCAGACGGGTACTGCCTTCGGGCATGGTGTGCCTTTCAGAGCTTGCTGAGGACGTTGCGACCGCCGACGAGCATGGCGATCGCGACTCCCGTGGTGGTCACCGCGGTCATGAGCAGCGCCATCGCCGCGACGAGCGGGTACGAGCCGTTCTGCCACATGTCGTAGAGCAGGGTGCCCATGACCTGGGTCGTCGAGGCGCGGACGAGCAGCGAGGCGGCGAACTCGTGAGTCAGAAGGATGAACATCAGGGCGACGGCGCCGAAGATGGCTCCTCGCATGAGTGGCAACAGAATTCGAAGATTGGTCACCACGGGCGAGGCGCCGCTGGTGGCCGAGGCCTCGGTGTAGGTGTTGCCCAGCGCGAGCATCGCCGTCATCTGCAGTCGGACCGAGAACGGCAACATCAGCACGATGTAGACGAGCACGATCACCGTGCGAGTGCCGTAGAGGATCAACGGAGGTTCGGTGTACGTGAGCAGGAACCCCACACCGAAGATGACCGCGGGGATACCCAGTGGCAGGGCGGTGATGAAGTCGCCGATCATGCCCAGGACGCGGAAGCGACGACCGCGGACCAACAGGTTGGCCATGACGTACCCGATGGGGATGCACACGGCTACCGCGGCGAGGGACGTGAGGATGCTGGTGAGTACGGACGAGACGATCGCGTCGTCGGAGATGAGGGCCCGGAAGTTGTCCAGCGTCAACAGATCCAGGGTCAGGGTGTCCGACCAGTACGGGGTCAGCGACACGATGACGAGTCCGACGATGGGGATCAGCAGCGCGAACAGGGCGTACACACTGATGGTGACGGCCGCCCACGTTCCGCGGCCAGAGGGTGCGGAGAACGCCTTGCCGCCGTGAGTGACGAACCGGCTCTGATTGCCCAGCAACATCTTCTGCACCAGAACCAGCGCCAGTCCGAACAGGACGAGGGGTGAACCGGCAGCTGCGGCGGCCGCGAAGTCGGACGGTGATTCCGACACCCGCCGGTACATCTCGGTGGTGAGGACCTTCACTCCGCTGTTCTGACCCAACAGGAGTGGTCCGGTGAACTGGCCGAGCCCGAGGAGGAACGCGATACCACCGCCGTAGATGAGCGACGGACGGAGCAGGGGGAGAACGATACGGAAGAACACACCCATCGAGGACGATCCGCTGATCCGAGCGGCCTCGAGGTGCTCCGAACTGATGTTGTCCATCCCCGAGGACACGAAGAGATAGACGAACGACGTCAGACCGAATCCGGTCAGGATGACGATCCACGGCACCGTGTAGACGTCCACGGGGCCGCTCTCGAGATCGCTCCACCAGGGCAGCGCGCGCAGTACGACATTGAGGTAGCCGGGTCCCGGTGACAGCAGGAAGGCCCAGCCGACGATGTTGGCGACCGCGGGAAGCACGATGGGCAGGATGGGAATCATCTTGAGGAACCCGAGTCGCGCCGGAAGGCGGCTCGCGGCGTAGGCGAGCAGGGTGCCGAGAACGAGCGCGATGACGAGCGATCCCAGCGCCAGAATCACTGTCGTCCACAGTGTCTGGGCGATGTCGAACCGTCCGTACTGGCTGCGGTAGCCCCGCGCTCCGTCCTCGAACGCGAGCATCTGCAGACGCACCATGGGGAGGACGACCAGATAGGCGAGAACGGCGAGAAGAATGCCGTAACCGAGCCGGGCACGCCAGGGGCCGGTCAGCCGTGACCGTCGTCCCGCCGGCGGCGGCGTCGTGTCGGTGTCGGGGGGTGTGAGGGTGGCGGTCACGATGCGCTCCCCACTGCTGCGGCGACGGGTGCGGTGTCCGCGGCTGTCGCGGTGGAGGGCGCCGAGGGGAACACCCGCAGCGCTGCGGGGGAGAAGGAGACGACCACGGCGTCACCCGGCTCGGCCGAACGCAGCGCGAGGCCGTGCTCGGCGGCCGACGCACGCAGGGCGAGTGTCTCGGCGCCGGACCGCACGGTCACATCGAAGTGCCGACCTCCGTACTCGTGATCGACGAGGGCGGCGTGCAGTCCGACGTGGCCGGGCGGAACCTCGGCCATGCTGCGGTGCAGGAGCAGGTCGTCCGGACGCAGCCGTGCGACCGCGGAATCGCCCTCGTCGGCACGATCGCGGACCACCGAGTCGCGGAGATCGATCGCGTCACCCGCGGAGGTCTGCCAGCCGTCGTGCGCCCTGCGCAGTTCGAGCTTGTTGGCCATGCCGATGAATGCCGCGACGTAGTCCGAGCCGGGGTTCTCGAACACGCTCGACGGCGTGTCGAGCTGCTCGATGCGGCCGGACTTCATGATCGCGAGGCGGTCTCCGAGTGCGAAAGCCTCGGACTGGTCGTGGGTCACGAACACGGCGGTGAACCCGAGTTCGCGGTGCAGACGGTGGATCTGAGAACGGACCTGATCGCGCAGCCGGGCATCGAGGTTGCTGAGCGGCTCGTCGAAGAGGATGAGGTCCGGACGCGCGACCAGCCCGCGAGCGACCGCCACGCGCTGCTGTTGGCCACCACTGAGTTGAGACGGATACCGGTCGAGCAGCGCGCCGCAGTCCACCATGTCGGCCGCTGCCTCCACGGCTCCCGGCCCGAATGACTTGGTGAGTCCGCGGACGTCGAGGGGGTACTTGATGTTGCGGCGCACCGTCATGTGCGGCCACAGGGCGTAGGACTGGAAGACCATGCCGATGTTGCGTTTGTGCGCGGGGACGTCGACTCGCTGGTCCGCGTCGAAGACCGTCCTGTCCTTGAACGAGATACGCCCGCCCTGGGGTGTCTCGAGCCCGGCGAGGCACCGCAGCGTGGTGGTCTTCCCGCAACCACTCGGGCCCAGAAGAACAAGGAACTCGCCCTGCTCGATATCGATGTCGAGACCGTCCACGACCTTCGTGCTGCCGTACGTCTTGGTCAGTCCGGAAATGGTGAAGCGATCGGTCATCTCATGCCTTCTGTCCAGAGGTGTGTGTGGGTGTTCGCGCGCCGGCCGCCAGACCACCGTCGACGACGAGGTCGGTTCCTGTGATGTAGCTGCTCTCGGATCCGGCGAGGAACACGACGGCGTCTGCGACGTCGCCGGTGGTGCCCCGCCGCTGCATCGGAATGGTGCGCACATAGCCGGCGACATCGTGGTCGGCGAAGTCCTCGCTACCGGTGATGTCGGTGTCGATGCTTCCGGGGCACACCGAGTTGACTCGGATCCCCCGCTCGGCGAGCTCGAGCGCAGCCACTCGGGTGAGGGCCCGCACCCCGAACTTCGAGGCGCCGTAGGCGCCGAGCTTCGCTGTCGCGAGGATTCCGCGCAGGGACGACACCGTGATCACGGAACCGCCGGACTTGACGGCGGTGCTCGCCGTCCTGAGGGCGAGGAAGGTGCCGACCAGGTTGATGTCGAGCATGCGGCGGAAGTCGGCCAGTGAGGTGTCGGCGATGTCGCCGCGGTGCGCCGCCCCGGCGTTGGCCACCAGCACGTCGAGGCCTCCACCGTCCGCTTCGATTCTCTGCACGCACGCGTCCCACTCGGCTTCCGACGCCACGTCCAGATGCAGGTAGCGAACCGACGGTCCGAGGGTGTCGGCGACCGCGCGACCACCCTCGTCGTCCACGTCCGTGACGTACACGGTCGCTCCGAGAGAGGCGAAGCGCGCGGCACATGCCGCACCGATGCCGCGCGCGGCGCCGGTGACGAGCACACGGGAGCCGTGTGAAGGCGCTGTCCGAGCGTCCATGATCACCTCCCTGGATGACGAGTTCGGATGGTCGAGAGCGGTCGCGTCCCCGTCACTGGAAGAGCTGCGACCATTCCTGCGAGTACCGGTCGACGTTCTCGGGGGTCAGATCGGCGGGATCGGGTGAGGCGATGTTCTGTGCCCGCTCGACGGCGCCCGGAACATCCGGCAGCGCGGCGGCGTAGCCACCGTTCAGCGCGGCCTGTCCCTCGGCGGTCACCATGAAGTCCGCCAGGACCTGAGCCGCGTTCGGATGCGGCGCCGCACTCAGAACCTCGGTGTACCACGGTGTGCCCCAGGGGTTCTCCGGCAGCACCCAGTCGACGGGAGCGCCCGCGTCGACCTCGGTGACGAGCGGCTGGACGCTGGGCGAGACCACCACTTCACCCGACGTCAGGGCCTGCGCGACCGCCAGTGCGCTCGGGTAGACACGCGGCTGCAGTTCGGCCAGCTTGTTCCAGTAGTCCTCGCCGTAGTTCTCGGCGTAGTGCCGATACAGGTCGACGTACGACGCGATGCCCGTCGGATTGACGATGCCGATGCGGCCGCGGTAGGCCGGGTCGAGAATGTCCTGCGGGGTCTCGAGACCGTCGGGCACCGCGGCGGTGTTCCACCCGAGGCCGAAGACAGCGGCGGACGAGAGGAAGAAGCGGTCGTTCTTCACGCTGGCCGCGCGGTCGTAGTCGGGTGCGTCGAAGTCCGGACCCACGATCTCGGTGGAGAAGGTGCCGGACTCGGACGCGCTGGCGATCCACGACGCGTCGGTCACCATGTGGACGTCGGCAATGCCTGTACCCGTGCGGTTCTCGGTCTCGACACGGGGATTGATCTCGGAATCTGTTCCGCGCACGAAGTCCATGGAGATCTCCGGGTACTTCTGCGTGAACGCGGCCTTCAGCGCGTCGAGGTTCGCAGGCTTCTGGCTGGAGTAGAGCATCACGCTGCCCTCCGTCTTCGCCGCGGCGACGACGTCGTCCCAACTGCCCTCGACGGGCCCGGACGGGGTGGTGCTGCCGCCGCACGCTGTGAGCGCGAACGCCGACGCTGCCATGGCAACGGTGGCGATGGCTCGGGGAATCCTCCGCATGGTCAGACCTCTCTCGGACTCACAGGGCCGCTCGGCTGTCGGTGCGAGTGGACTTCCTGAACTGATGTCAGTTTGAAAGTAGTATGACGTCCTTGTGATGTCAATCACGCAGGTGAGGGCAGTGCGACGACGGGCACGACGGGGTCGCCGGGCCCGCGCCCATCTCCGCGCGCCGCGATCCGGGTTGCGAGGTTGTCGCAGTCGCGATCGGCGAGCTCTCGAGCGGGCAGGGCGTTCTCTTACTCGACTGCCGTCGCGGTCCAGGTCGCGTAGGCGTCGAGCGCTCCGCGGGTGGCCCGAGCGCGGTCGTCGCCGATACCGACGAGCTGGGCGACAGCCATGGGCGCGAGGACGCTCGCGACTGGGTCGCTGTGATCGGCGAAGTGGCCGGCCGCTTCGAGCGAGACGAACCCGTGTACCAGGCTCCACAACTGGGCGGCGATCTGTTCCGGGTCGTGTCGCGGCTGCCGTGGTGTACCCGGTGACGCTGTCGATTCTGACCAACGTGTTCCAGGAGCGGTCCGAACGCGTCATGGCCATCGGACTGTGGGGCGCGGCGACCGGCGTCTCGGTCGCGGTCGGACCCGTGGTGGGTGGGGCGTTGATCGAACACTTCTGGTGGGGATCGATCTTCGTCTTCAACGGCCTCGCTGCTGTCGCAACCATCGCTCTCGCAGCGCGTTTCGTGCCGAACTCCCGTGATCCGTCGACGCCGCCGCTGGACAAGTCGGGTTTGCTTCTGTCCGTGCTGGCACTGGGGTCACTGGTGCACGCCATCATCGAAGGCCCGGACCGCGGGTGGTCCTCGGCGTCGACGGCGCTCGGATTCGGTGTGGCCGCCGCAGTGCTGGTCACCTTCGTTCTCCGGGAGTCGCGCGCTCGCCACCCGATGCTGGACGTGCGGCTGTTCACGAACATGCGCTTCACGGCTGCCAGTGGGGCGGTCACCAGTGCGTTCTTCGCGCTGTTCGGGTTCATCTTCCTCGTCACCCAGTACTTCCAGTCCGTGCGCGGCTTCGGTGCCCTCGATACCGGCGTGCGCATGCTGCCCGTCGCGGGATCGCTGGCAGTGTTCTCGCTGGTGGGTCCCCGCCTGCCAGTACTGGTCGGTTCCAAGATCGTGGTGGCCGCCGGCCTGGCATCGTTGACGGCTGCGTTCCTGTGGATCTCGCAGATCGACACGGGCACGTCCTACCTGCAGATCGCGGGTCAGATGGTGCTGCTGGGCGCAGGCCTGGGTCTGACGAGTGCCCCTGCGACGGAGGCGATCATGGGAGTCGTTCCGACCGACAAGGCCGGGATGGGATCAGCGGTCAACGATGCCACCCGCGAACTCGGCGGAACACTCGGTGTCGCCGTGATCGGGTCGGTCGCACTGTCGGTGTACCGGGACGGTCTGAACACGACGCAGTTGCCGACCGTCCTGATGGACCCCGCGCAGGAGTCGGTGGGCGCCGCGCTCGAAGCCGCACGCCAGGCGGCGGACTCGCTGGGTGCCACCGGGGCACTGCTCGGGTCGCAACTGTCCGATCTCGCACGCGAACGCTTCGTCGACGGCTTCACCACCGGCAGTCTCGTCGCCGGGATGGTCACCGCCGTGGCGGGTGTGCTGACGCTGGTCTTTCTCCCCTCGCATCCCCTCCCGTCGCATACCGACGACGACGAGTCGCACGATCGCCCCGACGTGAGCGTGCGCCGCTGACATACGCTCCATCGGTGCCGACTCTGCGAGCCCTGGAATGCTTCGTGGCCGTCGTCGACGCCGGCTCTGTCACCGCGGGAGCAGCCCAGCTGCATCTGTCGCAACCCGCGCTCTCCCATCACCTCGCGTCGTTGGAGTCGGAGATCGGGAGTCCTCTGCTGGAGCGGCTTCCGCGAGGCGTGCGTCCCACGCCCATCGGCCGTGCCGTTCTCGTCGATGCGCGGATCGCGTTGGCAGCGGCCGAGCGAGTTCTGCGAACCGGACACGCTGCGGCACAGGGTGATGCGGGCCGGCTACGCCTGGGGTGCGCGGAGAGCATGACCGTCCCGATCCTGGCGCCGACGTTGCGCACCTGGACCCGGAAGCATCCGGACATCGGTCTGGATCTGACCGAGTACACCAGCGCCGACGCGATGGCGACGGCGATCACGGACGGCGACCTCGACATCGCAGTGGGGCCGGCGCCGTCGCGCGGGTCCGCAGCGATGACCGAGATCGGGACCGAGGAGATCCTGGTCGTGATTCCGGAAGGTCTCGATCTCGCCGACGAGGACGCCGTCTCCTGGCCGAACCTCGCCGGCAGGCCGATCGTGCACTATCACCCGTCGAACGGCCTTCGTGGATGGTTCGACACCGTGGCTGCGACGCACGGAGTCCAGCTCGACGCTGTCACGCACACTCGACATGCCACGACGGCAGCACAACTCGCTCACGCAGGGTTGGGGGTCGCGCTCGTGCCGGCCACCGCCCTTCCCGCTCGCTTCGCCGGGATCGTCAAGTCGATGACACCTCCGCTGACGAGGTCGGTCGTCGTGATGGTCGGGGCGGAATCGGACGCGCTGACACAGAGGTTCGTGGCCGATCTCGTGTCGCGGGGCATCGGTACTCGCCGCTCCTGACCCGCTCCGCGCGTCCGGCTCACACCAGAGTCTGCGTGCCGACGACGCGCAGCAACTCCAGACGTTGCTCGTCCTCGGAGCCGGGAACGGTGGTGTAGACCACGATGCGCAGATCGCTGCCCGGTGCCGTGAGCACATCGCAGTCGACGGCGATCGGTCCCACCGGCGTCGTCATCACCTTGCGGCTTGCCTTGTGCACCGACATGGTGGCGCGACCCCAGCGAGCGTCGAAGTCCGCACTCCTCGCCCGGAGTCGGGTGACGAGGGTGGTCAGATACGGGTCGTCGGGATAGCGGGCGTGTGCCGCTCGGAGATCGGCGACGAGGTCCTCGCCGAATTCCTCGTGATGCCGGTCGTCGTAGCCGACGCCGGTGAAGTCGTCGGTGAAATGGCGCCACACCACATTGCGGTCGACACCGTGTCGCAGTGCGGGGTCCCCGCTGATGGCTGCCCAGAGGCCGTTGTGATGGACGATGTCCCACGCGGCCGTGAAGACCGCCAGTGGCACGTCGTCCAGGCGGTCGACCATGCGCCGCACTCCGGGCCCGATGTGGTGCGGTACGAGGCGCCCGTTCGGTGATGCCAGTCCGGCCACCCGATACAGGTGATCCACTTCCTCGTCGTTCAGTCGCAGCGCTCGCGCCAAGGCGGCGACGGTCTGCGCCGACGGGTGCCGCGCCCGCCCCTGCTCGAGGCGGACGATGTAGTCGACGCTGATGGACGCCAACGTGGCGAGTTCCTCACGACGCAGTCCGGGTGCTCGTCGGCCGGGGACGGCGGACAGGCCGACCTCCTCCGGTCGAGTCCGGTCCCGCCAAGCCCGGAGCACCGTCGACAGTTCACTCATGCACACCATCGTGCACCGCGTCGCCGGAGCGCGGGTGGTACCGGCAGTACCTAGACCTGCACGTCACCGGGCCACAGGATCGAGACATGACAACAGCACTCATCACGGGAGCGAACAAGGGCCTCGGACTCGAGACGGCGCGACGACTCGTCGACTCCGGTGTCGACGTGTACGCCGGCGTCCGCGACCCCGACAGGGCAGACGACGTCCGCGCACTCGGCGCACACGTGGTACGGCTGGACGTGACGGACACCGACTCGGTCACCGCGGCGGTGTCGTCACTTTCCCGACTGGACGTCCTGATCAACAACGCCGGCGTCATCGGACACGGCGGCGGTGTCGACGACCTGGACGCCGACTCCATGGCGGACACCCTCGACACCAACGTCGTCGGCATCGTCCGGGTGACGCAAGCAGCGCTGCCGCTGCTGCGGCAGTCGTCGAACCCGGTGATCGTCAACGTGGCCTCGGGTGTGGGAATGGGCCGCTTCCTCCAGGATCCCGGTCGGGACGAGTTCCCCGTCGCCGCCATCCCGTACGCCGCCTCGAAGGCGGCCGTCATCACTCTCACCGTGCAGTACGCCAAGAACCTCCCCGAGATGCGAATCAACGCCTCCGACCCCGGCTACACGGCCACCGACCTCAACGGGAACACCGGGCATCAGACCGTCGCGGAGGGAACCGACGCCACCGTTCGCCTGGCCCTGCTCGGCACAGACGGACCCACGGGGGAGTTCCACGACCGCACCGGGCGGATCGAGTTGTGAGCAGGCGGTCGTTCGGCTGATGGCATCGATTCCTCGACGTGACTGTGTGTTCGTCACGGGCCCGGTGTCGTGGACGTTCGTGTTCCCAGTGCGGGGAGCAGCTGAAGCTTCTCGTGACTCGGGCTGCCGGGAACTGCGGTGTAGACCAGAAGGAAATGGGACTGCAGCGGATCGACGAGCGTCTGGCAGGACAGTTCGAGGCGGCCGAGATCCGGGTGGACGAATCGCTTCGTCTCGGCCGGCCGCACTCCCACTTCGTGCCGCTCCCAGACGGTGCGGAACTCGTCGCTCTCCTGAAGCAGCGTCGCCGCGAGACGCGCAGCGCGCGAGTCGGGTCCGCGAAGAGTGGCGACCTCGCGTAGGCCGGACACCCATGTTCGGGTGAGGTGCGCGTGATCCTCGGGGGCGTACAGGTTCCTGCTCGCCGGGTCGGCGAACCACCGATACCCGATGCTGCGTGAGGGCCCGGTGCGGCCGGACTGATCACCGGTGAGCGCGACACCGAGTGCCGTCTGCCGCAGCGTCTCTCCCAACTCTGTGACGATCTCGGCGGGAGTGTCGTGCAGTCGGTCGAATATGCGCAGCAGGCCCGGACCGATGTGATCGCCGACGGCCCCGCGTGTCGGTGGGGTGTGGCCGGCGAGCCGGAACAAGTGGTCGCGTTCGGGTAGCGAGAGATGCAGTCCCTGTGCGATCGAGGCGACCATCTGTTCGGACGGTTGGGGTCCTCGCTCCCGCTCGATACGGGCGTAGTAGTCGGTCGACATGTGGCTCAGTGCCGCGACCTCTTCGCGCCTCAACCCGTCGGTCCGACGTCGCAGCCCTCGTGGAAGACCCACGTCCTCGGGTTGCAGTGCGCTGCGGCGACCCCGGAGAAACTGGGCCAGCCCTGCTCTGTCGATCTCCATTGCTTCTTCCTATCGCGTGGCGCGTGCGCCGACCAGGGTCTGTCGATCCCCCTCTCACGCGCAAGGGGTGACCCGCCATCGGGGGATCGACGAGTCCTGGTTGTCGGGGGAGGACCCCGGCACGGTGAGGTCACACGTCGTCGACACGGCACCTCACACCCATCAGGAGCGACCCATGAGACACACCATCGACATCTCCGTCCCCGATCTCTCCGGTATCCGAGCTGTCGTCACCGGCGGCAGTGACGGCATCGGCCACGTCCTCTCCCGTCGCCTCGCGGCAGCAGGGGCGGAGGTGGTCCTGCCCGTTCGCTCGCAGAGCAAGGGGAAGGCGGCGATCGACGCGATCAGGCAGGCTCATCCCAGCGCCGACGTCTCACTCCGGCGCCTCGATCTCTCGTCGCTCGACTCCGTGTCCGCACTCGCGGACACGCTGTCGTCGGAGGGCAGACCGATCGGCATCCTCGTGAACAATGCCGGCGTGATGACTCCACCGTCGCGACGGACGACGTCGGACGGATTCGAGCTGCAGTTCGGTACGAACCACCTCGGCCACGTCGCGCTCGTGAGCCGTCTGCTTCCCCTGCTGCGAGCAGGGCGCGCCCGCGTCGTCTCACAGATCAGCATTGCCGCGAACAGCGGATCGATCAACTGGGACGACCTGAACTGGGAACGGTCGTACGACGGAATGCGCGCCTACAGCCAGTCGAAGATCGCCTTCGGACTGTTCGGCCTCGAACTGGGACGGCTCAGCGCGCAGCGTGGCTGGGGTATCTCGAGTCATCTGTCGCACCCCGGAATCGCGCCGACAGGTCTGCTCGCCGCGCGACCCGAGCTCGACCGGACCTCGCAGACGACGAGCCGTCGCGTGATCGAGGCCCTGTCCCGTCGCGGATTACTGGTCGGCACCACCGAGACCGCTGCGCTGCCGGCTCTGTACGCGGCGACCGCCGTCGACGTGACGTCCGGAAGTTTCCACGGGCCGGCGGGACTCGGGCACCTCGGTGGGCGTCCCGGACCGCAGAAGCTGTACTCGCGGCTGCGCGATCGTGCGGAGGCGCGACGGGTCTGGGAACTGTCGACCGAGCTCGCCGGAGTCGGGTTCCCGGACTGACTACCGGGCGCCGGACCCTCACCACGCGTGGTGAGGAAGAGCACGCATCCCGATCGGCGATCGTGTGCGAATGTGTTTCATGGTTCATCGCACTCAACCGACGCCGCGCTCGTGTGACTTCCTCGAGGTGATGGGCACGTCCGACATCGAACCCTCGAGTCGGTTCCTGGTGTGGTTGATCGACGACCGCGACACCGTGGTGGTGCGGGCAGCGGCCGACGTGTCGTCGGCGGTGCGGACGGCTCGCGCGTACTGCGCGGCCTGGGGAGCACGGGTGCAGTACATCGAGGGTCCGGACGGCCGGATAGTCGACCGCGCGGACTGGGAACCATCGATGACCGGCCCCCATCCGTTGCCGTACGTGTACACGGTGGAACTGCGATCGCCGCGCGCGACGGGACGTGACGAACTGGTGTCGGCTCTGTGGACCAGTACCGACCTCGACGAGGCGCTGCGATGGCGTGACATGCTCCCCGACGACCTTCGGGGTCGCAGCCTGGTGGTCAGCAACGCACCCGACGGTCACTATCCGACCGCCCCCTGACACGAGTGCATTCGGCTCCGTCGGCGTTCGCACGGCCACGGAACGATCGACGTGCGATGCTGGACGGGTCATAAGCCGTGAATGTCGGGGTTTGTCGCTCGTGACGTGTGCCCGTGGTCGAACCGACCATCGACTCACAGACGCCGAACGGAGTGATGGTGACGATCCCCGCCCGTGTCCTCGCGGACGTTCGTGCATCCCGACGCTTCGCGCTGGCGCAGACCGCGCTCGCCAGGCTCAGTGGGCTCGCCGTCTCCGCCGACCTGGACGAGGTGTCCGCCGCAGCGACTTCCACCGCGGCGACCCTGGTGGGGGTGGCGTCCGCGGCGCTCGCTCGGCACGAGAGTCCGGAGGATCCGTTTCTGCGCATCGACGCGGTCACCCATGTGCTGCGCACCGATGTCGAGGTGCGGTCCGGCGCCGGCTCCCTGGCCGGATTCGCTCTGGCGCACGGTCGATTGACCGTCTGCTCGGACGGCGAGACAGAGACACGGTTCGACACGTCCACCATGTCGTCGGTCGGCTTTCGCAGCGGCGCCGCTGTGCCGATCACGACGAGCGCCGGGGTGTGGGGCGCGCTGATCGTGTTCGGGGCGGAACCGAATCTGTTCGACGACACGGACATCGCGTTCCTGTCGGCGGTGGCCGGAGTGTTCTCCGCAGCGCTCGAACGCGTCGACCTCTCGCGGCTTCTCCGGGAACAGACCGATCACGATCCACTCACGGGACTTCCGGACCGCACGCGGGCCTACTCGGCGGTGGGCGATGCGTTGACTCGTGCGCGTGCGCAGGGCGACGAGGTGGCGTTGCTCCTCCTCGACGTCGACGATTTCGCGATCATCAACGACAGCCTCGGACACGACACCGGGGACCGCGCGTTGGTCCGGTTCGCCGAGCGTCTCGTCGCTGCGGTCCGAACGCGGGACGCGGTGTATCGCTTCGGAGGTGACGAGTTTCTCGTCGTCTGCGGGGGCTTCGAGGACGCCCGGAACGCCGAGGATCTCGCGTTCCGTGTCACCGCTGCGCTGGCCGCGCCGCCGTCCGCGGCCGATGCCCCCATTCCGATGAGTGCCTCGATAGGTATCGCGGTGTCCGAGCCCGGCGTCACGGTGCGGGAGTTGCTGCGGCGCGTCGATCTGGCGCTGCACCGCGCCAAGGACGGCGGCGGCGGAGCGCATGCCGTCTTCGACGCCGAGGACGATCACTACGACGCCGACCGCGTCCGCTCCCTGTCGGTCGACCTGCGGGCTGCCCTGGCCGAGGATGAGTTGACCCTCGCGTACCAACCCTTGGTGCACATCGCGACAGGGGAGGTGGTGTCCGTCGAAGCACTCGCACGCTGGAATCACCCGACGCTCGGGCAGATCGAGCCGTCCGAGTTCGTAGCGGTGGCCGAGCGCACCGGTCTGGCTGCGGTACTGGGGGATTGGGCGCTACGCACTGCGTGCCGCCAGGCGGCGAGATGGCGCAGGGACTTCTCGATCACCGTGCGGGTGAACGTCAGCGCGCTTCAGTTGCGAGATCCCGCGTTCCCCGGCCAGGTCGCGTCGGTGCTCCGGGAGACCGGCCTACCGCCACAGGCACTGGGGCTCGAGGTGACCGAGACGGTGTGGCTCGCCGACACCGGACGCGTCGCCCGGAACCTCAGCGCGGTGACCGAGATGGGCGTCGCGCTGCTCCTCGACGACGTCGGCGCCGGTCACAGCAGCCTGGCCTACCTCGAACGGTTTCCGGTGTTCGAGTGCTTCAAGATCGACAAGGGATACATCGACGCACTCGACACCCGGCGGGGCCGTGCGGTCGTCACCGCCATCGTCGCGTTGGCCAAGGCGTACGAGATGACCGTCGTGGGGGAAGGCGTCGAGACCCGCGTGCAACTCGATGCACTCGCCGAGACGGGATGCGATCTGGCGCAGGGGTTCCTGCTCGGCAGACCCGTCGACGCCGAGCGCACCACCGCCGTGCTGGAGCTCCGTGCGCCACGGGCGGAGACGGTTCACGAGGTGTGAACCGTTCACCTCAGTCGTGCTCTGTCTCCGCGTCGGACCGAGGGCGCGACAGATGCAGATCGTCCTCGCGAACGAGCGCCGTGGCGATGACGCTGATCACCGACGTGCCGACGAGGAAGCCGCACGCGAGCCAGGGTGACCCGCTCGCCGCGGCGATCAGTGCGGTGAGAACGAGAGGCGTCACGCCCGAGGCGTAGATCCCGGAGAACTGGTAGACCACGGACAGGCCGGTGTAGCGGATCTCGGTCGGATACAGGCTCGCGTACAGCGTGCCCTGTGCTCCGTAGAAGGTGGCGTGGACGATGCCGAACACCAGGACCAGTCCGAGTCCGAAGAGCCACAGGCTGCCCGTGTCGAAGAGGGCGAACACGGGAAACACGGCCAGCCCGTAGGCCGCGATGCCGGTGATGTACACACGCTTGGCGCCCACCCTGTCCACGAGCACCCCGGACACCGGGATGAGCACCGCCATCACCACTGCCGCCACGGTGACCACGAGCAGGACCGAGACCTTGTCGAACTTCAGTTGTGTCGTCGCGTAGGTGATGGCGAAGACACCCCACGTGTTGAAGGCGGCACCCTCGCCCCATCGCGACAGCAGTCCGAGGACGGTGCTTCGCGCATGGCGCCGTGCGAACACCTCCTTGATCGGTGCGCTCGATCGCTGCTGGAGTTCCGACACCTCGCGGAACGCCGGCGTCTCCTCCACCTTCAGGCGCACGACCAGACCGACGATCACCAGAACGAGACTGACGAGGAACGCGATGCGCCAGCCGTAGGAGAGGAATTGCTCTTCGTCGAAGATCACCTGCAGCAGGGCGAACATTCCGGTGCCCAACGCGAGGCCGAGCGCGAGACCCACCTGCGGGATGCTTCCGAACAATCCACGCCGACGCGCCGGGCTGTGCTCGACGGCCAGAAGCACGGCACCGGCCCACTCGCCGCCGAGAGCGAAACCCTGTGCGATGCGCAACAGCAACAACAGAATCGGAGCCAGCAGACCGACGTCCTCGGTCGTCGGCAGGACGCCCATCAGGGTGGTCGCCACACCCATGATCAGCATCGACAACGCCAGTGTCTTCTTGCGGCCGATACGGTCTCCGAAGTATCCGAAGACGACTCCACCGATGGGGCGCACCACGAATCCGACAGCGAAGGTGGCGAACGACAGCATGGTGCCGACGAAGGACGACTGATCGGGGAAGAACAGGCGATTGAAGACCACACTCGCTGCCGTGGCGTAGAGGAAGAAGTCGTACCACTCGACGGTGGTGCCGAGCAGACTCGACGCCACGACCGTGCGAAGGCGCTTGCGCCGGTCGGCATCGGGTTCGTACGAGGCCGAGTCGGTGAGGACAGTCATGTACTCCGATACTGGCGTACGAGCTGTCCCGCGGTCACCCGTTGTGCTCGAGCTGATCCGAACGTCTCGCCCGCGTGGCGAGTTGGTTCACTCCGTGAAGAACCGACGGAGGACTCGGGCAAGCGCTTCGGCATCTGCCACATGTCCACCGACCTCGAGGGTGACCCGTCGGGCATCGGGCAGAGCGTCGGCTGCGGCGTCGGCCGCCCCTCCGAAGAAGTCGACGGGCAGTCCGGCCATCTGTGGGTCGATGCCGACAGTCGTCGTCAGCAGTACCGGTTGCCGAACGAGGCCGAGACGGTGGACTGGCGGAGGTCCGTCGCCGAGGCATTCCGCGTCGTATCGCAGTGTCGGCGCGAGCTCACGCAATGCAGACCACACAGGGGAGGCCTCGGCGCCCGCGATGTCGTCCTCCGAGGATCCGGCGAGTCGCATGAACAGGCGCAGTACGAGGTCGCGGTCGTCGGCGTCGAGTGCTGACTCGAGCTCACGCCTGTACGTATGCCAGGCGGAGATCATCGGGGCCTCCACCTGGTACGGCACCTCGTGAACGGCGACGCGGTCGACGGGAAGCCCTGCTGCGGCGGCTTCCAGCGCCAACGCACCTCCGGACGACGCACCGAACAGATGCGCGTGCCCTCCGGCAGTGTCGATCACGGCCGCGAGATCCTCGACCTCCCGCCCCACGGAATACGACGGAGCGTCACCGCTGTCACCTCTGCCGCGGCGCTGGTAGTTCACCACCGCGAAGTGATCAGCCAGGTGCGCGCCCAGCGGGTGATTCTCGGCGCCGTCGTCGAGACCGCCCCCGACGAGCACCACCGCCGGCCCGTGAGTGCTCAGGCGGTCACAGGAGATCGGTGTGCCGTCGGCGGAACGGACATGCGGCATCAGACCCACGCTCCCTGCCGCGTCATCGACGGGCCACGTAGTGAGCGATGATCACACCCGTGGTCGTGGGAACGGACCTGACCAGCTCGAGATCGACCCGGTCGGCCGTCCCGAACAGTCGCGTGCCCGATCCCAACACGATCGGATGAATCTGCAGCACGTACTCGTCGATCAGGTTCGCCGCGTGCAGGCTACGCACCAGCTCGCCGCTTCCCATGATGGTCAGCGGCACGTCAGTGCGTTCTTTGAGTCTGCGTACCTCGTCCACCGCGTCACCGGCGACGAGGTGGGAGTCGGGAAACTCGAGAGTGGTGTCGGTGGACCTCGACACGACGTATTTCGTCGTTCGGACCAGCACATCGGTGAAGGGATTCGGCTCGGACGTCGTTGTCCAGAAGCCGAGTAGATCCTCGTACGTCCTCCGGCCGAACAGAAGCGCACCCTCGTCGCTCATGCCATCCGCCGCGAACGACATGGAGATCTCGTCCTGGTATCCCTGGCCCCAACCGCCGTGGACGAACCCTCCTCGGTCGTCCTCGTCGGGCCGTCCGAGGCCCTGCATGACTCCATCGGTGCTGATGCTCTGAAACGCGGTGATCGTCGCCATCGCTGCCAATCCTCGAATAGGTGGGCTGTCAGTCGTATCGACCCGGGGTGTGGCCGGAACTCATCGCGTCACCGCCGAGACCGCATCGCGCTCTTCTGCGTGATGTGGGGGTCCGAGCTGAGCGCGTCGTATTCCGCGGTGCCGACGGCGAGGAGGGCGACACGTTCGTTCTCGTCGTGGTGAATGCCCCAGCCGTACCGTTTCCCCAACGGAGACGCGCGCAGGCATGCCCGATCGGCGGCGAAGAAGCTCACACGATCAGTGGTGGGGCGGGTCTGTTCGAGCCCGGACCGCTCCACGTGTACGGCGTACAACACGTCGTCCGATGTGAGTGTGTAGGGGGCGTCGGCGATCATTCTGTACTGCAGTTCGGCAATGGTCGGCTTGTCGTTCTTCGTCGGTGGTTTCTCGCCCGAGGTGGCAGGGCAGTCGGGCGCCACTCCGATGAAGACGTTGCGGTAGTTGGTGGTCATGAGTACATGATGTCCGTCGTTCGAGGCGGTCGTATTGCACAATTACGACATGGGCGAACGGCCGATCGACGTGACGGAAAGGTCGGGCGTTCTGGTGCCGTCGAATCTCGAACGGTTCGCAGCACGGTGGTCGCCACCGGCCGGGTCGATCGCGGACGTGGTGGACACATACTGGGCTGTCGAGTGGAACATGGCTTCGAACGAGCAAGTCACGCAACGGATACTGGAATTCCCGGCCATCACGGTGAGCATCGAGTCGGGTGATGTCCCGGCTCCGTTCATGGTCACCGGCGTGCAGCGATCCGCGTGGGTGCGCGCGATCCGAGGCGCCGGAACGGTGTTCGCGATTCGTTTGCGGCCCGCGGGTCTGGCCGCGATATCGAGCCTCACGCCGTCGAACTTGTCTGCACAGACGCCACTCGAGCGCGGTATGGACGCGACTCTCTTCGACATGATGACCGAGATCGCACAAGCTGAGGATCCCGCGGCGCGCGCCGATGAGGTGATCGCGGAGGCCCGGGCCGCCACACCGCCCTCGCACGAGCATCTTCTGGCCAACGCTGTGGTGGACACGCTGTCGCGGACGGTGCGTTCCCGAACCGGCTCGCGGCTGGCAGCCGAAGTGGGTGCGAGTGAGAGAGCCGTGCAACGGGCCCTGCAGTCCACGCTGGGTATGGGACCGAAAGCGGTGGCTCGCCGTATCCGGCTGCAGGAGGTCGTGCGACAACTGTCCATTCCTGGTGTCGATGTCTCCGACATCGCGGTATGCCTCGGCTACGCAGACCAGGCGCACCTCATCCGGGACTTTCGCGGCGTTGCCGGGGTGACGCCGGGGCAGTACGTACGTGAGAACAGCTCGTCGGAACGAGAGGATCGATCGTGAATGCACTCGGACCGTTGCTCCCCATTCTGGCGACCTGGAACACGACCGGGCAAGTTGTCGGAGACGGTGTCACCGTCGTCGGCACCGGCACCTATCGAAGACTGCCTGGCGAATCCTGGATCGCCCACGACGTCGACGTCGTCATGGGCACCGACCACGTCGTCGCACACGAGCTGATCGGTGGAGAGCACTCTTCGGGTGGGTGGGCCATGTACGCGTTCGACAGCGCCGCGCAACCGACGCTCATGCGGTTGACCTTGCAGGACGACACCACACTTCTGCTCGAGGGCGACAACGTGCGGACCCGGCTGGACCCCCGCGCCGGTACCGAACGAATGCGTGCCGAGTGGGAACGTGTGGACGACGGGGCGTGGGGCACCGTGGATGACTCTGACTCTCGATCGCATCGTGTGACTCGGCTGCACACGTTCGTCGCGATCGTCGGGTCGGTCAGTACACCGTTCGGAAACCGCCTATCAGGGTGATGACGTTGCCGTCGGGATCGGTGATCGGCGCGAGCCGAACTCCGTGGGTGGCGTCCGTGGTGTCGCCGACGGCGAGTCCGCGGCCCGCGAGCTCGGTGGTGTGAGCGTCGAGGTCGTCGACGGCGAGGTTCGACCGCGTCCCGCCGGCCCGGTCGGCATCGAGGAACACCTGCATCCACGCCCCCGGCACGATCTGCCACTCGATCAGACCCGGCATGGGGTTGTTGTCGGGTTCGCGTCCCAGCAGGCGCGTGTACCACTCGCGTGCGACATCGATGTCGCGCACGGGTACGACGGTCAGTACGTGGTCGATCATGGGCTCGTCCTCTCGTCGGATGTCACTGATGTGGACCGGCGCGAGGTCGGGAACTCATCGACCACGCGCCCGCTGTGCGTGATCCGGTGCAGCTGACCGTGCTGTACACGGTTCACTGCACCGGATCGTCCGCCACACGGGAGTTGTGAGGGGTGTGGCAGCAGGGTCGGCTCGCTATCGTGAATGACTGGACCGGCACGGTCGATGACGATGGAGGCGAACCGGGGTGGCGGACGATTCGGACGTGGCGCAGGCGCGGGTGTTTCTCGCGGCGCTGGACGACGAGATCGCGACCGTATCGGTTCAACTCGAGGACGCGCGTCGGCTCGCCGCAGAAGCTCGGGCCAGGGGGAACGCGCCCACCGGTACGTGGCACGAGCAGCAGGCCGCGACACACAAGCGGACTCTGCGAGAGCTGCACCGGCAGACGCAGAATTTGCGCACCCGGTTCGCGCTGGCCTGAGATCCGCACTCTGGAACCTCCGCGAACGGGATCGACGCGATCCGGAGCGGTGGACTCGACGTCGTAGGGTCGACGTGTGAGGACACGACTCGGCGCTCTGGACCGTCGCACCCGCACAGCGCTCGGCGGCCCCGGGCTCGGGGTGGTCGCGCTTGCTGCGCTCGTCGTTCTCGGTGCCGTTATCCTCGTCCACGCGGTGGACCCGGATGGGTGGGTCGTGGCGGTAGTGCTGGCGCTCGTTGCGCTGGTCGTCAATCTCGGAGGCGCCCGCCGTTCACGCAGACGGTGACTCACTGAAGTGAGGTAAGCCTGCGCTAACATTCGGACATGTCGACCATCTCCGCCGGGCGCGCCGGCGCTCTCCTCGCTGCCCTCGCGCTGGCTGTCGCCGGGTGTTCCACCGAGTCCGGGAGCAGTTCCGGTGGGGAAGGGTGGTCTCACACCACTGCCTTCGGCAACACCGTGTCGCTGGACGCACCGCCGGACACGGTGGTTGTCGACGCGTACTCGGCTGCCGCACTGTGGGACTACGGTGTTCGCCCTGCCGGGGTCTACGGCTACGGCATCACCAACGGGCTGGGTCTCGGTGACGCGGACCTCGATTCCATGACCGTCGTGGGTACGGATGCGGTGTTCGAGACGGAGGTGGCGGCGACTATGGGCGCCGACCTCGTCGTCGGCTATTCCGCCGAGACCGATCCCACGTCCTGGATCTGGTGGGAGGCAGCGCAGGCCGAGCAGATCAACGTCGTCGCTCCCTTCCTTGGCATCGACCCGTCCTCGTCGCTCGACGGAACGCTGGATCAATACCGTTCGCTCGCAGCATCACTGGGCGCCGACGTGGACTCCCCGGAGATCGCATCCGACCGTGCGGACTACGACGCGGCGAAACAGCGGGTGCGCGATGCTGTCGCCGCGAGTCCCGGCGTGACGGTGCTGCCCGTCAACGCGGCCGCCGACGCCGTGTACATCGGAACGGAACAGTTGTCGGTGCTGGGACTGCTCTCGGACCTCGGCGTGGGTCTCGCGGGTCCGGGATTCGACGGACCGTGGGCGACGGTGAGCTGGGAGAACGTGGCTCAGTACCCTGCCGACATCGTTCTCGAGTACCCCGCGAGCCGCGAGATGCTGGACGCCTCACCCGTCTACGGTTCCATTCCTGCGGTCACCTCGGGCCATGTTCTGGACTGGGACGACAAGCGTCCCACCACCTATACCGAGTACGCGGACTGGCTCGACCGCCTTGCGGACGCCGTCGACCGCACGAGCTCGTCGACCTGACGCCGACCGGGGGGTACTCCTGTATGGTCCAGGGGCCCCGTCCGGCGGCGGCTCAGGGTCGTCTCGTCGCCACCGCCGACTCGTTGATCGCACCCGCGGCCGGCCGACCGGCCAGTGCTGCGACGACGGACTCGGCGGCCGCGGTACCCGCATCGGTGCGCGCCTCGCGGGTCTGACCGGCCAGGTGTGAGGTGGCCACGACCGTGGGCATGGCCAGGAGCGGGTTGTCCGGGTTCGGTGGTTCGGTGGCGAAGACGTCGAGCGCCGCTCCCGCGATGGTGTGGTCGCGGAGCGCGTCGACGAGGGCATCCTCGTCGACCATCGATCCGCGGGCCGTGTTGACCAGGTAGGCAGAGGGTTTCATCTGGGCCAGTGCCGCGGCGTCGATGACGGGTGCGCCGCCGGCACGGGCGTGGAGGCTGACGAAATCGGACTCGCGGAGCAGAGTGGTTCTGTCGACGTAGGTGACCTCGAGTGCGGGGTCGGGATGGCCGGTGGAGATCAGGACGGTCATGCCGAACGCGTGAGCGAGGTCCACGACGGCCCGTCCGCTCGGCCCGAGGCCGATGATGCCGAGAGTCGCGCCCCGTAGCTGTCGAGTGTCGTGGCGTGGCCACTCTCCGTGCCGCACGCCGTCGGTGGTCTCGCCGATCCGCCTCGCGCACATCAGGAGCAGAGCGAGGGTCATCTCGGCCACCGCATGGCGGTTGGCTCCGGGGGTGTTGCAGACGAGGACGCCGTGAGCGGTGGCGGCCTCGATGTCGACCGAGTCGTATCCGACTCCGCTGCGCGCGATCACGCTGAGGGACGGGGCCGCGCGCAGCATGGCGGCGGTGACGGGTTCGCTGGCGATGATGGCAGCGTCACTCGCGGCGAGGAGCGCGGCCATCTCACCGTCGGGGCGGGGCCCGACGGCGGGGGAGTGGACGGTCTCGTGACCGTGCGCACGGAGCAGGGTGTCGACGTCGTCGCCGGGGTGGAGGTAGTCGGTGGTGATGAGGACGGTAGCCATCTGTCCCTCTTTCATGTCCGTGCCGATCCGGATCGGCGTCACTCGCCGATCAGGCGCTGCACCTTCTCGCGAGTGTCGGTGCCCGCGACAGGAAGGTAGACGACGATGTTCACGTCCTTGTGATCGGTCGGCGCCAACTGGTGGTGCTCGAAGCGCAACTCTCCGACGACAGGGTGCCGGAAGACGCGCTCACGCGAGGCGAATCCCTCGATGTCGCGGTTGTCCCACCCGTCGGCGAACGTGTCACTCGTCGAGCGGAGCCGATCGACCAGGTCCGTGAAGGAGGGAGTGCCGAGGGCGGCGCCTCCGTCCGCCCGGAACTCTGCGAGGAAGCGTCTGCTGTCGGACTCCCAGTGCGGGAGCAACTCGCGCACGTACGGGTCGGTGAAGACCAGCCACAGAAGGTTTCGGTCCGCCGCCTCCACGGTCTCGATGCGGGGGAACAACGCACGGTACGCACGATTCCATCCGGCGATCGTCCACTCCGGACGGAGAGCGAACGCGGGGAAATCGGTGAGGGCATCGAGCAGACGTTGCACGGCCGGAGGCGTCGTCTCCGCGCTCGACGGGGTCGGCGTCGGCGGGTGTCCCGCGAGGTCGAGAACGTAATCGTGCTCGGCAGGCGTGAGGTGGAGCGTCGCGGCGACGGCATCGAGGACTTGGCGTGACGGGTGGATGTCCCGCCCTTGTTCGAGCCAGGTGTACCAGGTGACGCTGACATGGGACAGCGACGAGACGTCCTCTCTACGTAAGCCTGTCGACCGGCCCCGCGGAACGGGCGGCAACCCGAGCCGCGACCGTGGCAGTGCCGAGCGGCGGGCGCGCAGGAAAGCTCCCAGCTCACGGCGCGCGGCGAAGTCCCGGTCGGTGGTCACACGGCAACTCTACGATCGTCCACGCGTGAAGGTGGTGGTGGTGATACCAGTACCGGAGCTGTCTTCCTGCGGCGGCACTCGACCGGCATCGTCGTCCCCATGCCTGCACTTCGATCGAGAACCGTCACGCACGGACGCAACATGGCGGGGGCCCGCGCGCTACTACGCGCCGCGGGGGTGAACGGCGACGATTTCGGTAAGCCGATCATCGCCGTCGCGAACAGCTTCACCGAGTTCGTTCCCGGCCACACCCATCTCCAGCCGGTCGGCCGCATCGTCTCGGACGCGATCACCGCAGCCGGCGGCATTCCGCGCGAGTTCAACACGATCGCGGTCGACGACGGCATCGCGATGGGACACGGCGGGATGCTCTACTCGCTGCCCTCCCGCGATCTCATCGCCGACTCCGTCGAGTACATGGTGAACGCACACTGCGCGGACGCTCTCGTGTGCATCTCGAACTGTGACAAGATCACCCCCGGGATGCTCATGGCCGCACTGCGACTGAACATCCCGGTCGTGTTCGTCTCGGGCGGTCCGATGGAGGGTGGCACCGCAGTGCTCGTCGACGGCACCGTGCGAACCCGACTCACCCTGGTGTCCGCCATGTCCGATGCCGCCGCCGGTGACATCTCGGACGAGGACCTGGCACGCGTGGAGGAGTCAGCGTGCCCCACGTGCGGGAGCTGCTCGGGCATGTTCACGGCAAACTCGATGAACTGCCTGACCGAAGCGCTGGGGCTCGCTCTGCCGGGCAACGGAACCACGCTCGCCACGCACACGGCGCGTCGGGACCTCTACGAGAATGCCGGGCGCACCGTGGTCGATCTGTGCCGTCGGTGGTACGACCACGACGACGAGTCGGTCCTTCCTCGGCAGATCGCCTCACGCGCTGCGTTCGACAACGCCATGGCCCTCGACATCGCGATGGGTGGATCGACGAACACGATCCTGCATCTCCTGGCCGCGGCACGCGAGGCTGAACTCGACTACAGCCTCGACGACATCGAGAAGCGTTCGCGGATGGTCCCATGTCTGTGCAAGGTGGCACCCAACGGGCACTACCTCGTCGAGGACGTGCACCGCGCCGGTGGAGTGCCCGCCATTCTCGGTGAGCTCCGCAGGGGCGGGCATCTGCACGATCACGTGCACACGGTGCATTCGGAGTCTCTCGCCGACTGGCTCGACCGGTGGGACGTCCGGTCCGGGTGTGCCGACGAGGCCGCGATCGAGTTGTTCCACGCCGCACCGGGATGCGTGCGTTCCGCCACTGCGTTCTCGCAGTCCGAGCGTTGGGAGACGTTGGATCTCGACTCCGCCGGCGGATGCATCCGCGATGTGGAGCACGCGTACTCGGCCGACGGCGGCCTGGCGGTTCTGCGCGGCAACCTGTCCGCCGACGGGTGTGTGGTGAAGACGGCGGGCGTCGACGACTCCATCCTCACCTTCACCGGCCCGGCCGTGGTCGTGGAGTCGCAGGAGGACGCATGTGACGCCATCCTGTCCGGACGGATCGTGGCCGGTGACGTGCTGGTCGTGCGGTACGAGGGTCCGCGCGGTGGGCCCGGAATGCAGGAGATGCTCTATCCGACAGCATTTCTCAAGGGTCGCGGCCTCGGGGCTTCGTGTGCGCTGATCACCGACGGCCGCTTCTCCGGCGGGACATCGGGTCTGTCGATCGGGCACGTGTCTCCGGAGGCGGCCGCGGGTGGCGTGATCGCTCTGGTCGAGGACGGGGACAGCATCACCATCGACATCCCGCACCGCTCGATCACACTGGACGTCGCCGACAGCGTGCTCGCGCAACGGCGTTCTGCCCTCGACGGCTTCCGGCCCCGCCACAGGCAGCGCGAGGTGAGCGTCGCGCTCCGTGCGTACGCCGCGCTCGCACTGTCCGCAGACAAGGGTGCGGTGCGCGACGTCGATTCGCTCCGGTGAGTCCCGTGGTTCGTCACTGCTCCGTTGCGTCGACCGCCGTCGCCAAGCCGTCGACGAGAGTCGGGAGGAAGTAGGGAATCGTCAGTGCCGTCGGGCCGATGGCGGCCCCTGCTTCCTGGCCGACGAATCCGGCGACGGCACCTGCCGCCACAGCGGGGATCTGCCGCGACACGTCGGATGACAGGAACTCCCGGAGTGCCGCGTCCGTGTCCACCTGTGTAAAGACGACAGAGGCATCGATTCGGGAGATCTCCTCGGACGACACCGCGGTCGAGAACGTGGAATCACCGGTCGCCAGTTCGGTGACGGACGGATCGGACGTGAATCCCAGGTTCTCGAGCAGCTCGACGCGCGGGTCCGAGGGAAGCAGGAGGTAGTAGACGTCCTGCGCCTCGGACACGTAGGCGATGGTTCGGTCTCGGAACTCGGGGTGTCGTGCGCCGGCATCGACGACCTGCTGGTCCAGTTCTGACACGAGTTCCGTTGCCTCGACGCTCTTTCCGAGAACCTCACCGGTGACACCGATCGTGTCTCGCCACGGAGTCGACCAGAGCTCGGACGGCGGTGCGACCACGGGAATGCCGGCCGAAGTGACCGCGTCGTACTCGCTCTGCGTGAGGCCGGAATGTGGTGCCAGCAGAACGTCGGGGTCGGCTGCGACGAGCTTCTCGACCGACAGGGGACCCAGGACGTCGTCCAGGAGAGCCGGTGCCTCACCGCCGTTCCGGGCGATCGACTCGGCGACCCACGGGTACGTCAGGTCGTCACCGCCGCCGTACGTGGTCGACGGCATGGCCACCGGCATCACCCCGAGAGCCAGCACGGCATCCGTGGCGCCGGCACCCCAGGTGGCCACGCGGGCGGGTGTCGAGTCGAGGACGGTCTCGCCGTACATGTGCCGCAACGTCTTCGGGAACGATGCATCGGCGGTCGTCGCCGAACCGGGGTCAGCGGGGTCCGACGAGCTGCAGCCGACGAGGTGCGCGGTCACCGCCACGGCGGCGATGAGAACTGTGATCGAGCGTCTCGTCCATCGGGGAACGCTGCCGGGAATACGCATCATGCCTTGATGCTAAGGGTAGGCTGCCCTTATGACGCAATCAACGAGGTCAGGTGCCGGTTCCCCGTCGCCCGACTGAATCGACGATGACCCGTGCCTGCGCCACCGACGAGCGCCCGTGAGAATCAGCGACCGCGCGCAGAAGTGCGGATGCGGCGGATACGGAAAGCTCGTGCCTGGCGGCCATCATTCCGATCGCCGTGTGCACCACGTCGGTGTCGGGGCCGGGCTGTGCACCGTTCTCGGCGGCGAAGTCGGTGGCGCACAGAGTGCCGAGAGAGTGCGCCAGTCGGCCGAGAGGGCCGTCGAGCTCCGTCGACCACCCTCGACCTCTCCAGGTGCGTCGGTGAAGTTGCAAGGTTCCCGACGGTCGGGCGCGGGGGCCCACAGGGAACACCCGTAGCCACCCGACGCCCAGGACGCTCAGGGCGCCGGTCACCTGCGGCCACCGCAGGCGATCGAGTGAATCCTCCACCGCGGCATCGTGGACCGCACCGTCGGCGAGAGCGTCGACGACCGGACCGAGCCCGATTGCCTGGAGTTCCCGTGCGACGCGGGCCGCCGTCGTGTCTGTCACGTGCGCGACATTCTGCACCGACCAGTCGCCGGGCGGGACCAGAACCAGGGCGGCGCCGTCGGCGCCCGTCAGATCGACACAGACATCCACGATGTCGGTGATGATCGACGTGCGAAGCCCGCCGTCGTGGTTCCCCGCGCTCACCATCGAGGGTCGTCCTCTCTCGGTGCGCGGGTGCCGCGCTTCACTCGGGACTACCCCCATTTTCGCCACCCCACGCGCATTCCGTGAGAATGCACCGACTGGTCACACTCACGTTCCCCGGTCGGGCCCACGCCCCGTGATCACCCCGGCGCGAACGGCCCTGACGGGCCGAAGGCGATGTCCGCGAAACGCTGTCCCATGACGGCGTGGGCGTCGGTGTCGGGATGCAGGTTGTCCGGAAGTGGGTGGCGCCGTTCGTCGTCCTCGCCGAAGAGCAGCAGTCCGTCGAGGTGGTGGAGGTTCGGGTCGTCCGATCGACTGTCGACGATCTGAGCGAGCGCGTCACGGATCACGCGAAGTGTCAGGCGTCCGAGCGCGATGTCGCCCTCCGTGCCCGTCGCGCGAAATCTCGCGGAGCCGGCGGCGAACGAGTCGGGATCGATCGCCCCGGGTCCCGGAGTGTTCTCGTGGATCGCGCAGTGGATCGGCGAGATCAGCAGCAGCGGTGTGGTCGGGTGCCCGTCGCGGACGGTGTCGAGGAACCCGTGAACTGCGGGAACGAACGAACGAAGGCGCATTGCATCGAGGTTGACGACGTTGATGCCCAGCTTGACGCTGATGACGTCCGCGGGGGAGTCCCGCACGACGCGAGCCATGAACGGATCGACGAAGGCGCTGCCCCCGAAACCCAGGTTGCGCAGCCGAACGCCGGCACGACGGGCCGCGACGACAGGCCAGATGCGCGTGGGGCTCGCGGCGTTGGATCCCTGGCTGATCGAGCTGCCGTGGTGCAGCCACCTCGGTCCGCTCGTCGGCGCCGGGTGCAGAACGGCATCAGCGGACAGCGAGACCAGATCCACCTGTTCGTTGTGGGGGAGCCAGATCTCGACCGTCTTCTCCCCGGCCGGCAGATCGGTGAGGGTGATGCGTTCCGTCGTTCCCGGGTGGACCGTGCTCGTCCCGGTGGTCGGATCGATCTCGACGGTGTCACCGCCCGAGAGCACGTGGGACTGAAGAATCGAGTCGTTCACCACCACGTCGACGGCGCCCCGGTCGCGCATCACACCCCGGTAGGTCATGCGCGTGGTGTGGACCTCAAGGACCATCTGGACGGCGGTCGTGCGTGCGGCGATACGTACTCCGGACGGTTGCGCCTCCATCATCGCGAGCTGCGGGTCCGCATCGCGTTGCCGGACGGCACGGGGGAGCCGGTGTGGGCGCACGCCCCGATCCACGCGTTCGAGCTCGGCTGCACCGAGGACGATGTCGTCGTTGAGTGGTGCAGTGATCATACTTTTCGAGACTACCTAACGGTGTTCAGGGGCTACCGAACGGTGTTCAGGACGACCGCGGCGCTCTCGCTCACCGCGGCGTCCTCGTACGGTGCCGAGGCGTCGTTCTTCCGTGTCAGCACCGTCAGTACCAGCGGGGGACAGCCGGGTGGTGTGACGACGGCGATGTCGTTCCGCACGGCCCCGGCGCCACCCGACTTGTCGGCCACCGTCCATCCGCTCGGCGCCCCCGCGCGGACGAGTGCGTCGCCCGTGGCGTTCCCGCTCATCCACTCGGCCAGGGTCGCTGCGTCGGCATCGGTCGACGAGCCGGCACCCCGCAGTGCGGCCAGACTCGTCGTGAACGCGTCGGCGGTGGTGGTGTTTCCGGTGCTGTCGGGTCCGACCGTGTTGAGGCCCGGCTCCACGTCGGCGATGTCCGTGACGTCGTCACCGAGTCGGGACAGAGCCGCATCGAGTTCTGCGGGACCGCCGATCCGGTCGAACACGAGGTTGGTCGCCGTGTTGTCGCTCTCCCGCACGGCCGCTTCCGCCAACTCGGCCGCCGTGAGCCCGGTGTCCAGACGTGCCGTGGTCACCGGTGAATATCCCGCGCGCTCGATGTCGGCCGCGGTCCACCTCACGAGGTCGTCCCGAGCGTCCTCAGGGGTTCGTCGCAGGAACTCGGCTGCCAGGAACACCTTCACTGTCGAAGCGAAACCGAAACGTTCGGCTCCGCGATAGCTGATCGTCTCGCCGGTCCCGGTGTTCAGGAGGCTGACACCCACCGTCACGTCGTAGCGCTCCTCGACAGCCTGCAGTCCGGTCGAGACGTCGTCGCGCTCTGCTCGACTCGACGTGGGAGCCGGCGAGACGGGCACACCGCCCGACGGAGCGCACGCGGTGAGGGCCAGGGCGACAACAGCGAGCGCGACGCGCGGTCGAGCCGCCGTGTGCAGGAGTGCTCGTCTCGTCACGCGAGTGCGAGGAACAGCTTCTCGAGTTCCGCCTCGGTCATGGGTTCCTTGTTGTCGGCGGTGGCAC
This sequence comes from Rhodococcus sp. UNC23MFCrub1.1, assembly GCF_000686025.1. GTDB lineage: Bacteria > Actinomycetota > Actinomycetes > Mycobacteriales > Mycobacteriaceae > Rhodococcoides. The sequence continues at coordinate 893,943 of NZ_JMLQ01000001.1, read as the reverse complement.
CGGTCATACATTCGCGCAGGCCGGTGGCGACGATCTTGAACCCTGCCCTGTCGAGCGCGCGCGAGACGGCGGCGAGCTGGGTGACGACCTCCTTGCAGTCGCGGCCGTTCTCGATCATCGAGATGACCCCGGTGAGTTGGCCGTTGGCGCGCCGGAGTCGGTTGAGTACCAGTGCGATGCTGTCGTCGTCGCCGACCATGATGAACTCCTGTCAGAACTGCCGTGAGCTGTCGATGGTACCCCCGGGGGCATCAGGGTCTCAGTGTCCGGGTGCCGGTTCGTCGGCGAGCGTGGCGATGGCAGCGCGGAGCTTGGTCGCTGCGTCGTGGGCGACGTCGCCGAGCGCCGGCACTCCCGTCGACTGGACCATGATGTCGGGGTTCATGGCGTCGACGATGATCACGTCGGCGTTGTCCGGGTCCTCGCGGACGACGACGTTGCAGGGGAGCAGCAGGCCGATCTGTCGCATGACGCCGACGGCGCGGTGGGCCAGGGGCGGGTTGCACGCGCCGAGAATCAGGTAGCGCTCCATGTCCTCACCGAGCTTGGCTTTCAGGGTGGCCTGCATGTCGATCTCGGTGAGCACGCCGAAACCCTGCTCTGCCAGGGCGTCTCGCGTGCGCTGGACGGCGGTGTCGAAGTCGGTGTCGGTCAGGGTGGTGGTCAGAGCGATGGTCACGAGTGTCGTCCTTCGGTCGGGGGTGTCAGTGGGAGAAGCTGATGGACGGGAGGGCCTTGCGGAGCCAGGCCGGTGACCACCAGGCGGCGGAGCCGGTCAGTCGGAGCAGGACGGGCAGCAGGATCAACCGAATCAGGATGGCGTCGAGAAGCACGGCGACGCCGAGGATGATGCCCATCTCCTTCGGCGGGAGCGGGTCGGCGAGGGCGAAGGTGAAGAACACCGCCACCATCACCGCGGCCGCGGCGAAGATGACCCGCCCGGAGTGGGCGAGACCGTCGATCATCGCCGTCGTCGCGTCGCCGGTGCGCTCGACGTGTTCCTTGGCGGTGGCAAGGAGAAACACGGTGTAGTCCATGGCGATGGCGAAGATCATCGCGAAGAAGAACACCGGTCCCCAGCCGTTCAGGAAGCCCTGTGGAGTGAAGCCGAGCAGCGAGGCGCCGTGCCCGTCCTGGAAGATCAGTTTCGCGACGCCGAACGCGACGGCGGTGGAGAGCAGGCTGACCGCGGTGCCCAGGAACGCGATCAAGGGTGCCTGCAGTGCGACGAGGAGCAGCACGAATCCGAGGATCAGGATGATCGTGACGACGAGCGGCAGGTAGTCGTTCAGGGCCTGCTGCAGGTCGAGGTTCTCCGCGGGGGCGCCGCCGACCAGCGCCGACTCCGGGAGCTCGCCGCGCAGGTCGGCGAGGATGGTGCCCATCGACTCGTCGGAGGGGTCGACCGCCGGAATCGCTTGCAGGAGTGCGTAGCCGGAGCCGTCGGCGGCGGGTTGCGGTGGGGTGACCATGGCGATGCCGGACACCTGCGCCGCGGCGGCGGCCGTGTCTGCGGAGTCGGTGTCAGAGATGACGATCTGCAGTGCGCCGGGGGCGCCGTCACCGAACTGCTGCTGGACGAGCGCGTAGCCCTGCCGCACGGGCGCGTCCTCGGGGACGACGGAGATCGACGGCATCGCGACCTTCAGGCCGAGAACAGGCAGCGCCAGTGCGACGAGGACGCCGATCGAGGCGAGCGCGAACGGCCACGGGTGCTTGTGCAGGAGTGCGCCCCACGCGGCGAACATGGGTGAGCGGTGCTGCTGACGCTTGGCGTAGGGGAGGGACGCAGCGTCGACCTTCGGTCCGAGCGCGCCGAGGGCGGCGGGGAGCAGGGTGAGGGTGGCGAGCAGGACGAAGGTGACGGCGAGCATGATCCCGACGGCCATGGTCCGCACCGCGGGGGCGGGGACGATCAGCACGGCGGACAAGCTGACGAGGACGGTGAGTCCGGACAGGACCACGGCTTTGCCGGCGGTGTCCATGGTCTCGGCGACGGCCGCGCGGGGATCGCGGGAGCGCAGGGCGTCGCGGAAGCGGGCAACGAGGAACAGCGCGTAGTCGATACCGAGTGCGAGGGCGAACATCATGGCGAAGTTCATCGCCCACACCGAGATCGGGGTGATCTCGTTGAGCAGGACCAGCCCGCCGGCGGAGGCGACGAGACCGGCGATGGTCAAGAGCAGCGGGAGTCCGGCGGCGACGAGCGAGCCGAACGCGAGGACCATGATGGCGAGGGTGACGGGCCAGGAGATGAGTTCGGCCTGAATCATCGCGTCGTGGTTGGCCTTGTTGAAGTCCGACCACAGCGCCGATGCGCCGGTGGGGTAGACCTCGATGCCGTCGCCGGAGAGTGCGGTGAGCTGGTCCTTGACGTCGTCGACGGCGGTGACCATCTCGTCGGTGGTGCCGTCGGCTCCGGCGATGAGGATGCCGGTGCGCCCGTCGGGGCTGATCGTCATCCCCGGCTGCGGGGGCACGATCTCACCGAAACGCGGGTCCGCGTTCAGGATGGCGGTGGCCTCGGCGAGCGCGGCGGTCGCTGCCGGGTCGCTCAGCGCACCGGAGTCGCTGTGGACGACGACCTGCACCGCGGCGGAGGAGTTGCCGCCGAAGTGTTCCTCGGCGAGCTCGCGGACCTGGACCGATTCTGATCCGTTCGCCTGCCACCCGGCGCCGGCGAGGGACGAGAACACCGACGATGCAGCGGAGCCGAGGGCGATCAGCAGAACCAGCCAGGTGCCGAAGACCCAGCGGCGGCGGGTGACCATGGCTGCGCCCCACCGGCCGAGGCGGCCGGGGGCGCTGTCGTGGTGGTCGCCGGGCCGGGGTTCGGCGACAGTGTCGGACTGGGACACGGTGGACTCCTATACGGCTGGGGGTATGTGAAGGGCCTGGATCGGCCATCGTCGAGAAGTGGTGTGAGGGTGTGCTCAGCGGTGGAACTGTGAGCATTCGGCAGGGGGGCCCACTGGACACTCCTTCCGCGTTCGATCCGCTGGACTGCGCACACCGTGTCACATACGAGGGGGGGTATGCAAGTACCCCCTGGGGTATCTGATCGAGGTTGCCGGGTGTCGGTGCGACGACCGCCGACGTACCCCCAGGGGGTACTCGTCGGTACACTGGGGCCCGTGTTGCACAGTCTTCGGCAGCGACGTTCGCTGACCCTCGCTGTGCAGATGGCCTGGTGGGCCGTCTCGATCGCACTGGGCGTGGTGCTGATGCACATGGTGGTGCCCGTCCAGACCGCCGCGGCCCATGAAGCGATGCCGAACCACCACGCGTCGATGGACGCGGAGGTCCACGCTGGCGCCGCCACGCACACCGCGGAGCCCGGTCCGGCGGCGGAGCGACTGCCGTGCCCCGGCGGTCACGACATGATGCATCCGTGCATCGGGACGGTCACCTCGTTCCCGCCGATGTCGGTCCCGATCGGGGCCGTCGAGTGCCTGCCGGCGCTCGATGACGCATCCGACCGTGTCGTCATGATCGTCGCCCGCGCAGGTCGAGCTCCACCATGGGCGCTGTCCTCGCTGGACGACTCGGTACTTCTGCGGGTGTGACGGGGAGCCCGGGGCAGTGATGCCCCGGCGGATCGCACGTCGATTCAGACCCCTTTTCCGTTCGACACACCTCAGGAGTACGCCCATGCATGTCAAGAACACGACAGTCACCACACTCGCCGCTGCCGCGATCGGAGTCGCCCTCGTCGCCGGTTGTGGCGACGACGGGTCGTCCGCGTCGATGGAGGGCCACTCGATGGGTTCCTCGTCCATGGAGTCCGCGCCGTCTCAGGATCCCGCTGCGGACTTCGCCGACGCCGACGTCGCGTTCGCATCGATGATGTACCCGCACCATGCTCAGGCTGTCGAGATGGCCTCCATGGTCGACGGGCGGTCCACGAACCCGGACGTGGTCACGCTCGCCGACGAGATCGCGGACGCGCAGGGACCCGAGATGGACCAGTTGGCCTCATGGCTGGCGGAGTGGGGTCAGCCGTCTCCGTCGGCAACGCCCGACGACATGCAGGGCATGGATCACGGGTCGGGGAGCGGAATGATGAGTTCGCAGGACATGGCCTCCCTGACGGCCTTGTCCGGCGACGAGTTCGACCAGCGGTGGCTGACGATGATGATCGACCATCATCGAGGTGCGGTCGCCATGGCGGAGACGGAGATCGAGGAGGGCTCGAACGACGACGCGGTCGCGATGGCTCGCACGATCGTCGACACGCAGAACGCCGAGATCGCCAGGATGGAACAACTTCTCGGTTGACCTCCGGCCGACGGCCGCCACTCCGACCGGGAGTGCCGGCCGTCGGGTGCGGCCCGTGTCAGATCCGCAGTCGCGCCGCGAGTTCGTCGACGCGCGTGGCGATGTCGTCGCGCACCAGGCGCATCCGCTCGATGCCCTCGATACCTCGCGTCGACGGCTCGTCGGTGTCCCAGTTCAGGTAGGTCGGTCCCTCGACCGGGTCGACGGTCGCCTCGGTGCCGAGGGTGACGACGAAGTCCATCCGGGACATCAGATCCGGATCGATCGGCTTGGGGTGCTCACCGGTGAGATCGACTCCGACCTCACGCAGCGACTCGGCCGACAGAGCATTGACTGCACTGCCGGGGGCAGTCCCGGCGGAATGCACCTCGACATCGTCACCGGCGACCGTGCGCATCAGCCCTGCGGCCATCTGCGACTTGCCGCCGTTCTTCACGCAGACGAACAACACACTCGGCTTGCGGTACATCAGGATTCCTTCGTCTGTCGGGCGGGTGAAAATCGTCTGCGCAGTGCCAGCGAGACGTAGACGAGTCCCACGAGGACGGGGACTTCGATGAGGGGTCCGACGACGCCGGCGAGGGCTTGGCCGGAGGTGGCTCCGTAGGTGGCGATCGCGACGGCGATGGCGAGTTCGAAGTTGTTGCCCGCCGCGGTGAACGCCAGGGTCGTCGTGCGTTCGTAGCCCAGGCCCATGGCGGCGCCGAGGGCGTATCCGCCGCCCCACATCACGGCGAAGTACGCCAGCAGCGGGAGCGCGATGCGGACGACGTCCAGGGGTTGGGAGGTGATGCGGTCGCCCTGTAGGGCGAAGAGGACGACGATGGTGAACAGCAGTCCGTAGAGCGCCCACGGCCCGATCTTGGGGATGAACGAGGTCTCGTACCAGTCGCGGCCCTTGGCGCGTTCGCCGAAGTACCGGGAGGCGAATCCGGCGATCAACGGGATGCCCAGGAAGATCAGGACGGACTTCGCGATCTGCCACGGTGATGCCTCGATGGTGGTCTGGTCGAGGCCGAGCCAGCCGGGGAGCACGGACAGGTAGAACCAGCCGAGGACGGCGAACATGATCACCTGGAACACCGAGTTGATGGCCACGAGTACGGCGGCGGCTTCGCGGTCGCCGCAGGCGAGGTCGTTCCAGATGATGACCATCGCGATGCAGCGGGCGAGTCCGACGATGATCAGTCCGGTGCGGTACTCGGGCAGGTCGGGGAGGAACAGCCAGGCCAGCGCGAACATCAAGGCGGGGCCGAGAATCCAGTTCAGAGCGAGAGAACCGAGGAGGAGCTTCTTGTCGCCGGTGACGGTGTCGAGCCGGTCGTAGCGGACCTTGGCCAACACCGGGTACATCATGATCAGCAGGCCGATCGCGATCGGCAGGGACACACCGTCGACGGAGATCGACGACAAGGCGTCGTTCATCCCGGGGATCACGCGACCGAGCAGCAGCCCGACGACCATCGCGACGCCGATCCACACCGGGAGGAAGCGGTCGAGGGTGGAGAGCTTGCCGACGACGGCGGGGTGGTCGCTGGTGTTCGCCGCGGTGCTCATGCGGTCACCACCGTCGGGTCGATGATGGCCATGACGGCCGACAACTGCTGCAGCGCATCGGGAACCACGCGGTAGTAGACCCAGGTTCCGCGCCGATCGGAGCCGAGCAGGCCGGCCTGGCGAAGCACCTTGAGGTGGTGGGAGATGGTCGGCTGCGACAGGTCGAAGGATCCGGAGATGTCGCACACGCACGCCTCACCACCGTCGTGACTCGCGATGAGACTGAGCAGGCGCAACCGGACCGGGTCGCCCAGCGCCTTGAACATCGACGCGAGGATGTGCGACTGCTGCTCGGTCAGAGGTTCACGAACCAGGGGCGAGCATCGGACGCCCGTGTCGGGCTCTGACTGATTCGACATTCTTCTATATTGACGGTTGTCGATGGTCTCGGTCAATTCGCACTCTACTCTCCGGTGAGAGTAGAGTTCCGCCCCAGCGGAGGGCCGTGCTCGGCCTCCGGCAGTCCCGCACCGTGAAAGAGGCTCGTCATGTCCCACGCCGGCTCGACCGTCGCCCCACCCGAGGACACCTCGGTGCTGGCCGCGCTGCGCTCACCTCGTCGACTGAAGACCGAGGTGCTGGCGGGCCTGGTCGTCGCGCTGGCGCTGATCCCGGAGGCGATCTCGTTCTCCATCATCGCCGGTGTCGATCCCCGCGTCGGACTGTTCGCGTCCTTCACGATGGCGGTCACCATCTCGATCGTCGGCGGTCGTCCGGCCATGATCTCCGCCGCCACCGGAGCGATCGCCCTCGTCGTCGCGCCACTGTCACGCGAGTACGGCCTCGACTACCTCATCGCCGCCGTGATCCTCGGTGGCGTCCTGCAGATCGTGCTCAGCGTCGTCGGAGTGGCGAAGCTGATGCGCTTCATTCCGCGCAGCGTGATGGTCGGGTTCGTCAACGCGCTCGCCATCCTCATCTTCACGTCGCAGTTGCCCTACCTCATCGGCGTGCCCGCCCTGGTGTATCCCCTCGTGGCAGTGGGTCTCGTGGTCATGGTGTTCCTTCCCAAGCTGACGACCGTCGTGCCCGCACCGTTGATCGCCATCGTGATGCTCACCGCCGCCACCCTCGTGTTCGCGCTGCAGGTTCCCGATGTCGGCGACGAGGGTGAGCTGCCGTCCTCGCTTCCGACGCTGCTGCTCCCGAACGTGCCGTTCACCCTCGACACCCTGTCGATCATCGCGCCGTTCTCGCTCGCCATCGCCCTGGTGGGTCTGCTCGAATCACTCATGACCGCGAAGCTGGTGGACGACATCACCGATTCGCGCTCGAACAAGACCCGCGAGGGTTGGGGCCAGGGTGTCGCCAACCTCGTCACGGGCTTCACCGGCGGCATGGGCGGCTGCGCGATGATCGGCCAGACCATGATCAACGTGAAGGTCTCCGGCGCTCGTACCCGGATCTCGACCTTCCTCGCCGGGACGTTCCTGCTGATCCTCGTGGTGGGACTGGGCGACATCGTGGCACTCATCCCGATGGCCGCGTTGGTCGCGGTCATGATCATGGTCTCGGTGGGCACGTTCGACTGGCACAGCATCCGTCCGTCGACCCTGCGGCGCATGCCCAAGAGCGAGACGCTGGTCATGATCGCCACGGTGGCCGTGACCGTCGCGACCCACAACCTGGCCTACGGCGTCGTCGTCGGTGTCGTCACCGCGATGGTGCTCTTCGCGCGGCGGGTCGCGCACCTCACCGAGGTGGTCGACGTGGCGCACCCGGACGAGAACACGCGCGTCTACAAGGTGCTGGGAGAGCTGTTCTTCGCCTCCAGCAACGATCTGATCCACCAGTTCGACTACGTCGGTGACCCCGAGAACATCGTCATCGACATGTCGGAGTCCCACATCTGGGACGCCTCCACGGTCGCGACGCTCGATGCCGTCACCACGAAGTACGCGGCGAGGGGCAAGAAGGTCGAGATCGTGGGTCTGAACGCGTCGTCCGTGGAACGACGGGACCGGCTCAGCGGACACCTCGGCGCAGGACACTGATCGGGCCCGGTCTCCGGGTCGGAACTAGAGTCGACGCACACTCGACGTACGACGAAGGAGCGGGACAGTGGGCGAGAGCATGCAGATCGGTGAGGTCGCCGAGCGCACGGCACTGTCCATTCGCACACTGCGCCACTACGACTCGGTGGGTCTCGTCGTCCCGTCGGCGCGATCGGCCGGCGGATTCCGGCTCTACACCGAGGCCGACGTCGAGCGGTTGTTGGTGATCCGGCGGATGAAGCCGCTGGAGTTCACGCTGGCCGAGATGGGCGAGCTGCTCGCAGCTCTCGACGTCCTCGGGAACGGCGATGCTGACGACGAGGACCGCGCTGCCGCAACACAGTTCGTCGACCAGTGCCACGACAAGGCGCTGGATCGGTGCGAGACGTTGCGACGCCATCTTGCCTACGGCGAGGAGTTCGCAGCTCTGCTCGCGGCCCGCACGCCGGTCACCGAACTCTGAGTCAGCTCTCCTCGCGGCGCTGATACACGTCGGGGATGCCGTCGTGATCGTCGTCGCGAGTCTCCTCCTCGTGGATCAGCTTGTACGCGCGGTTGCGGCTGCGCAGAATCGCGGCGGCGATGCACGCCGAGATCACCGATCCGGTCAGCACTCCGACCTTGACGTGATCGTCTCGCTCGGTGCTCTCACCGAAGGCGAGGTCGCCGATCAACAGCGAGACGGTGAAACCGATGCCGGCGAGAACGGCGACGCCGAACACGTCACGCCACGCGAGTCCGGCATCGAGAGTGGCACGGGTGAAGCGGGACACGAGATACGTGGTGCCCAGCACGCCGATGGTCTTGCCGACCACCAGTCCCGCGACGATGCCGATGGCGATCGGGTCGCCGAGCGCCTCGAAGAAGCCCGACACGCCGCCGACGGTCACGCCGGCTGCGCAGAATGCGAAGAGCGGCACTGCGACACCGGCAGAGAGAGGTCGGATGCGATGTTCGAAGTGTTCGGCCATACCGGGACCGGCCTCCGGACCGCCGGCGGCGCGGCTGCGGATCACCGGCACCGCGAATCCGAGCAGCACGCCGGCGACCGTGGCGTGAACGCCGGACTCGTGCATGAGAACCCAGGTGACGACCGCGAGGGGAATGAGAATCCACCACGACCGGATCCGTCGCTGCACGGCGACGGCGAAGAGGGCGAGCGGGATCATCGCGGCGCCGAGCGCCACGAAGTTCAGGTCGGCGGTGTAGAAGATCGCGATCACCGTCACCGCGAGGAGATCGTCGACGACGGCCAGCGTGAGCAGAAAGGTGCGCAATGCGAGCGGTAGGTGCGTGCTGACGACGGCGAGAACGGCGACCGCGAAGGCGATGTCGGTCGCGGTGGGAATGGCCCACCCCAGCAGTGCGCCGTCACCGGTGCGCAGATTGACGACGACGAAGATCAGTGCGGGCACGGCCATGCCGCCGATCGCGGCCGCGATGGGCAGGGCCGCACGCGCCGGGTCGCGGAGGTCGCCGGCGACGAACTCGCGCTTGAGTTCGAGGCCCACGACGAAGAAGAAGATCGCGAGCAGGCCGTCCGCGGCCCACGTGGAGAGAGTGAGATCGAGGTGGAGCGCGGACGGGCCCACTCGTGTCGCCATGAGCGTGTCGTAGGCGGCCGACCACGGGGAGTTGGCCCAGACGAGAGCGATCACCGTGGCGACCAGCAACAGGGCACCCCCGACGGTCTCCTTGCGCAGCACGTCGGTGATGCGCGAGGCTTCGGACCACGACCCCCGCGAGAGCAGACTGCGACGCGTGGGAGGTGGCGAGGATGACGTCATGGGGTGCCCTTCGGTGCTCTGACGATCAGGAGTTGTCGTACGCGGTGTCGTCGGTACGGCGTTGGTGGGCTTCGCCTTCGGCGGAGTCCGCGAACTCGGGGGTGTCGAAGACCTCGCCGCCGAGCGGATCGACCGGCTCGTCGTGCTCCGAGTACTGAACGGCGCCGGTGTCCGGGTCGATCTGAAGTCGGCTCTGCGGTACCGACTGGACCGCGAGCAGCCCCGACGGAGTGGACAGGCCGTCCTTAGACGGTGACAGACCGGCGAACGTGGTGGAGATACCGCCGCGCTCCGGCCGTCGCGCCGGTGTCGCGCGGTCCACGGGCGGTGCATCTCCGGCAGGGGTGATCCGGACGTAGGACGGCGTGGTGGCCACCTCGTAGCGGAAGGCCTTCAGGAGTGACACGCACGCCAGCACCATGATGATCGAGAACGGCACCGCGGTCGCGATCGACGCCGTCTGCAAGGCCGTGAGTGATCCGGATCCACCGATCAGCAGCAGAACAGCGGCAGCGACGCCCTCGAGCACGGTCCAGTAGACGCGGGTGATCTTGGGTGTGTCGAGATCACCACCGGTGGAGAGGATGTCGATGACCAGCGAGCCGGAGTCCGAGGAGGTGACGAAGAAGAACACGATCACCGCGATGGCGAGAACGCTCGTGACGGTCGCGAGCGGAAGACCGTCGAGAAGCTGGAACAGGCTCGTGTCCGTGCCGACCGTTCCGTCGTCGGCGAGCATGGTGCCCTCGTTGCGCTGACGGAGGATTCCGGAGTCACCGAAGATGGTGAACCACAGCGAGCCGACGAGAGTCGGTGCGAGCAGCACGCCGAAGACGAATTCGCGGATCGTGCGGCCGCGCGAGATCCGTGCGATGAACATGCCGACGAACGGTGCCCAGCTCATCCACCATCCCCAGTAGAAGATGGTCCAGGCGCCGGCCCACCCGTCCTCGGCGAAAGGCGATGTACGGAGCATCAATTCCGGCAGCGCCTGGACGTACCCACCGAGGTTCTGCACCCACGACTGCATGAGGAACAGCGTCGGTCCGGCGATCAGGACGAACACAGCCAAGCCGGCGGCGAGTGCCATGTTGATGTTGGAGAGCCATTTCAGGCCCTTCGACACACCCGAGACGACGGAATACGTGGCGAGCAACGTGACGAAGGCAATGAGGGCGATGGTCAGCCAATTGTTCGTCTCCACCCAGCCGAGGTAGGACAGACCGGCGGAAATCTGCTGAACACCGAAACCGAGTGAGGTCGCGACGCCGAACAGCGTTCCGATGATGGCGATCGCGTCGATGGCGTGACCGATACCGCCCTCGATCCGTTGCCGTCCGAGCAGTGGCTCGAGGAGCCAGCGAACCGACAGGGGGCGGCCTTTGCGGTAGGTCATGTACGCGAGTCCGAGACCGACGACGACGTAGATCGCCCATGCGTGCAGACCCCAGTGGTACAGGGTGAGCTCCATGGCCTGGTTGGCGGCCGCGTCGGTCGATCCGTCGACACCCCCGGCAACCGGGGGAGTGATGTAGTGCGACAACGGTTCTGCGACGCCGTAGAACACCAGTCCGATGCCCATGCCGGCGCTGAAGAGCATCGCGAACCAGGAGAGGACGCCGAATTCGGGGCTCTCGTCGTCGCGGCCGAGGCGAATGTTGCCGATACGACTGGCGCCGCAGTACAGAGCGAAGACGACGAATCCCGTCGCCGTCAGGATGTACCACCATCCGACACCGTCGGTGATGGCCCCGTTGAGGGCCTCGAATGCGTCGGCCGCGGTACCCGCGAAAATGACGGAAAAAACGATCATGGCGACGATGATCGCGGACGCGGGAATGAATACCGGTTTGCGTATTCCGCGCCAGGCGGATCGTACTGAATTCACTTGTTCACATCCTGAGAAATAGACGATCGGTCAGTCGATCATGGCGGTGAGGCCGGGGTGGACGCGAATCCGCTACGTCCGGACCAGTCGGTCGACCCGCTCGATCGCGGCGGTGAGCGCCCGCGGGCATTCGTGTTCCGGGAGGTGGCCGCAGTCGTCGAGCACCGTCGTGTCCCGACCGGTGATCTCCCACACCTGGTCGTCCAGTCGACGGTGGTCGAGCACCGGATCACACGATCCCGCCACCACTTCGAGCGGCACCGCGCGGCTCCACTCCGCGAGCCGCCGCTCCGAGATGTGGCGATCCGCGCGCGTTCCGGCGCAATGCGTCGACACCAGAAGTCGCCATTCCACCAGGTCGTCGTCCGGACGGAAATGTTGTCCGCAGAGTGCGGCCACCGCCCTGGAGGTGCTGTGCGCTGACGTGCGGCGTCGCAGGAACCGCCCATCGGGGCGAGAGACCGGGACGATGCCTTCGGGACGGACCAGCACCATCGCGCCGACCGACGATCGGCAGGTGGCGGAGAGGGCCGCCGCGGCGCCGCTCCCGATGCCCAGCAGAACCGGCCGCGAGGCGCCGATCTGCGTCAGGGTGTCCTCCAGCCAGCGACCGTAGTCGGCCGAGGCCCGGCCCCGGCGCGGGCGCACCCCCGAACTGAGCCCGGGCTGGCCGGGCATGTCGGCGACGTGCACCGTGGCGTCGGGCATCGCATCGATCAGCGGCGTCAGAAGTGCCGCGCAGGACAGTTCGCCGGGCACCACCACGACGGAGCGCTGCGCGTCGGGTCGAACGACGGTCGTGACGACGGTCGAGCCGAGCGAGGTGTCGATCCGGCGAACGGTGTGCGGCGTGGACCAGTCGGCGAGTCTGCGTCGGCACCATTCCTGCACGGCGTCTCGGCCTGCTGTGGTCCGGTACGTGCCCGTGTCGACGGCGAGCATCATGTCGAGGTGCCTCTTCCTGCTGGACGTCGTTCGGGGTCGCGGAAGCGACCGCCGACCAGACTTCCCGGCACACCGTGGGAGGACACTACTCGTGCGGTCGGCGGGTTGCCACTCGGCGACAGAGGTCCCGCGGAAGGCCACGCGCCGGGCGTGCTCGACCGGCATGATCGGGCAATGGCGACGACCAGGCACCACCGCATCGACTACATCGAGCTGTCGGTCACCGACCTGACGGTCGCTCGGGCCTTCTACGCGGGGGCCTTCGGATGGACCTTCGTCGACTACGGCCCGACGTACGCCGGCATCGTGGGAGCCGACGGCGCCGAGGTCGGTGGGCTGGCCGTGGTCGAGACCCCCGCGCCGGCGGGAGGACCACTCGTGCTGCTCTACTCCGACGACCTGGACGCATCGGCCGAGGCGGTCGAGGCCGCGGGCGGATCGGTGGTGTCCGGCCCCTACGACTTCCCGGGTGGACGACGCTTCCACTTCACCGATCCGAGCGGCACCGTGCTGGGTGTGTGGGCGTCGTCCTGAACGACGCGATGACGACAGTGGAAACGAGACCCCGGATTCCGGGGTCTCGATTCCACGATCAGCGGGCTGCTTCAGTCGACCAGGACCCCAGCAGTCGCAGTCGATCCGCGCTCGGGGATCCGGGCTCCGCTGTGTAGACCATGAGGACGGAACCGGGGTCCGCGGTGATCACCAGTTCCTCGTAGGCGAGGTGGACCTCGCCGACGAGGGGATGGTGGAAGCGTTTGGTCCCGGCGCCGTGAGTGCGAACGTCGTGCGCTCCCCACAGCCTGCGAAAGGTCTCGTCGCGTGTGGACAGTTCGCCGACGAGGTCCTGCAGGCCCTTGTCGTGTGGGTCCCGGCCGGCCTCCGCACGCATGATGGAGACGCACATCTGCGCGAACAGGTCCCAGTCGGGATAGAACTCCCGCGACAGCGGATCGAGGAACTGGAACCGAGCCAGGTTGGGCACCCGGCCGCCGTCACCGATGACGGGTGCGTAGAACGCTTTTCCCAGTTCGTTGGTGGCCAGCAGATCCTGCCGTCGATTGCGTACGAAGGCGACGCCGTCGGTGATGGAGTCGAGTGCCCACTGCAGGCTGATGCGCGGTGGGGTGATGCGCTCCGCCCTGCGACGGGGGCGTCCCGACGTGGGGACACCGTCGGCCGCGCGAGCCAGATCGAGCAGATGCGCATGTTCGGTGTCGGTGAGCTGCAGGGCGCGCGAGAGCGCGTCGAGCACCGACGACGATGCGCCGCCGATGGCGCCCCGCTCGATGCGGGCGTAGTACTCGACCGACAGGCCGGCCAACGACGCCACTTCGCTGCGACGCAGGCCGGCCACCCGACGGGTACCACTGGTCGTGATGCCCGCTGCCTCCGGTGTCAACCTCGCGCGGCGGGTCATGAGGAACTCGCGAACCTCGGCCTTGGTGTCCATGAATTCAGCGTAGGACGACCGGAGGCGATGGGGGAGGCCCTGTCATGACACCCCTCGCGCGGTCAGGCCAGCGTCGCCGTGTCGATGACGAACCGGTAGCGGACATCGGAGGCGAGCACGCGTTCCCACGCGTCGTCGATCTTGTCTGCGGAGATGACCTCGATCTCGGCTCCGAGACGATGCTCGGCGCAGAAGTCGAGCATCTCCTGAGTCTCCGCGATCGAGCCGATGGCGGATCCTGCGAAGGTACGGCGGTGCGGGATGAGCGAGAAGACCTGCAGGGGGAGTGGTTCCGCCGGCGCGCCGACGTTGACCATGGCACCGTCGACGGCCAACAGCGACAGATGTGCGTTCAGATCGATCGACGCGCTGACGGTGTTGATGATCAGGTCGAACGTGGAGGCGAGATCCGTGAACGTGTCCGGATCGCCGGTGGCGAAGTAGTGGTCCGCGCCGAGACGTAGTCCGTCCTCCTGCTTCGCCAGCGACTGCGACAGGACGGTGACCTCGGCTCCCATGGCGTGCGCGAGCTTCACGGCCATGTGCCCGAGTCCACCCATCCCCACGACGGCGACCTTCTTGCCGGGTCCTGCGCCCCAGTGGCGGAGCGGTGAGTACGTGGTGATGCCGGCGCACAGCAGCGGCGCCGCAGCGTCGAGCTCGATGCCCTCGGGGATCGTGACGACGAAGTGCTCGGTGACGACGACCTGCTGCGAGTAGCCACCCTGAGTGACCGTGCCGTCGCGGTCGGTGCTGCCGTAGGTCTGAATGTTGCCGACGAGGCAGTACTGTTCCAATCCCTTGACGCACTGGGCGCACTCGCCGCACGAGCCGACCATGCAGCCGACGCCGACGCGGTCGCCGACCGCGTGCTTCGTGACCTCGGAGCCGATCTCGGCCACGATTCCCGCGATCTCGTGGCCGACGACGAGGGGGTACGGAACCGGGCCCCATTCGCCGCGGGCGGTGTGGATGTCGGAGTGGCAGATTCCGGCGAACGCGATGTCGATCCGGACGTCGTGAGGTCCGACATCGCGGCGGTCGATGGTGTAGGGAGACAGTGGCTCGTCTGCTGCGGTGGCGGCGTACGCCTTCACGGGAGTGGTCATGTCTCCAGTCGACACCCGCATCGGCGGTCGAGGGAGTCCCTGACGAAGGGTGTACACGCAGGGCACCTCTCGTCGGGACGGTCAGTCCAGAGGTGCTGCGAACGTGCGGAATTCGCCGCGCTCGGTGTGCATGGTCCACAATAGTTCCGCGAGCGCGTCCGGTTCGTGCGACGGCTCACCCGCGCCGATGCCCCGCGGAATGATCAGCTGGCCGACGTGCAGCCCCTCCGGTGCGAGTGCGTCGTGCAGCAGTTGGGCGTAGGCACTCTCGCCGGCGAAGGCGACCGAGGTCCCGGCGACGGTCGCGCCGGGACGAACTGCACTGCCTCCGTTCACGAACAGCACGGTGCCGCGTCCCAGCGACCGCATTCCCGGCAGTGCCCAGTTCACCGCGGTGACGGGTCCGTAGATGGAGAACTCGACCGGACCGACGAGATCGGCCACGCGTGTCTCGAGGACCGGCTTCATGAATTCCCTTGCCGGGACAGGGCTGTACTGCAGCACCTCGATCGGTCCGAGTCGCTCGGCCGCCGAGTCCAGCGCGGTGGTCAGGGACTCGGGGTTCCGGACGTCGGCCGCGAAGCCCGCGGCGGTGATCCCGGCATCGCCCAGCGAGTCGGCGATGCGGTCGACATTGCCCTGCTCTCGTGAGATCAGGGCGACCGAGAACCCCTCGCGGCCGAAGCGGCGAGCGACGGCGGCTCCGAGTCCCTCACCCGCACCGATGATGGCGATCGTGGTCATGGTCGTTGCTCCTCTGATCGAGTGGAAGTCAGGACACCAGTGCGTCGTGCTGCGGGGTGGTGCCGGCGCGGTGGCCGTGTCCGGGCCTGGCCATGATCACGAGGGTAGCCAGCGGAACGAGCAGCGCGGCGGCGAACGCTGCGCCGACGACCGGGATCGAGGCCGGGCCGAAGACGCCGATGGCCCGCGCGGTGACCGCACTCCCCATCGCGGTGCCGAGGTTGAACATGGACGTGCACAGCGACGTGGCCAGGGTGGGTGCGCCCTCGGCGAACCTGACGGCCATCGACATGAGGACCGGGTTCATGCCGAGACCGGCGAGACCGGCGATCGCGAGAAGTGCGATCGCCGGTGCGGCGTGGTCCGACACCGCGCCGAGCAGGGCGAGTGCTGCCACGACGGCGATGCCCCCGCTCAGAGCAGTCCCGTACGGCGCGCGGCCCGCGAGCCGGCCACTGCCGAGTGTGCCGGTGACGGCCCCGACGCCGAAGATCGCGAGACCCACCGGGAGGAGTTCGGCGGACAGGCCCGCGCGCTCCGTCAGCAGCGGGGCGATGAACGAGTAGGTGGACATCACGGCCGAGGTGACGAGGACGCAGGCAGCCATGACCACCCACAGGCGCCGCGACATCAGTGCCGCCGTCTGCTCTCGCAGCGGGACGGTGGTCGAGGCGGAGCGACCGCCGGGAACGATGCGAGCGACGGGAACGGTCGCGAGCAGCGCCAGCCCGGCGAGGATCCAGAACGGGCCACGCCACCCGACGAGCTGACCGGCGACGGACCCGAGGGGCACGCCGATGACGGTCGCCAGGATGCCGCCGCTGAGGACCATGCCGATGGCACGCGCGGCGTCGTCCGGGCCGGACACTCGAGCACCGACGGACGCTGCGATCGACCAGAACGCCCCCGTGACCAGCGCGGTCACGAAGCGGGCGACGAGGACGACGGAGAGCTCGTCGGTGAGTGCCACGACGACATGTCCGGCGGCGAACACGGCGAGCGAGAGCAGCAGCGTCGTGCGCTCGGGAACTCGCAGCACCGCCACCGCCACCGCCGGCGTGGCGATCATGCCGATCGCGAATGCCGTGACCAGGAGACCCGCCTCGGAGATCCCGATGGCCAGGTCGCCGGCGATGTCGGGCAGCAACCCGGCCACGACGAACTCGGACGTGCCCATGAGGAACGTGCCCATCGCCAGGACGGAGACGAGGAAGGGCAGCGGTCGACGTTCGGTGGTGGAAGGCACGGTCGTCGACGCTATCGACGTCCTCGCGGCGCAACGAGACCCTGACAGGGAACCTCTCGCTCCCGAGTCACCTGTGTGCAGTGATCCGCGGATACCGCGGATCACTGCACACGAGTCAGCGCTCGAGCACCGTGCTTCCCACTCGAACACCACCTTGTGATGATTTCATCAGAAAGTCTTGACGGGCGATCCGATCATGAGTGACGATGTGATCATCTACTTCAGGAGCGGCCATGACTATCGATCACGCGCACCGAACTCGCGACGTCGACGGGCATCAGGGGATGCACGTCGATCAGGGTGCGTTGCCGGGTGAGCATCCCGGTCGTGCGATGAACCCGGTGATCAAGGTCCAGGACATCGCCTGGCTCGAGTTCCGCAAGCCCGACCTGGACCGCGCGCAGACGTTCGCGGAAGCATTCGGCTTCGGAGTCACCGTGCGGACCGATGACGAGTTGTATCTGCGCGGGCTGGCTGACGGAGCGCCGTGCGTCATCATCCGCAAGGGGCGCCGGACGTCCTACGTCGGTGCCGCCTTCCGTGCCGCCGAGTCCGCCGACGTGCTGCGCCTCGCCCGCGCGACGGGTCATCGCGTCGAGCGGCTGCCCGACTCGATCGGGGGGATCGGGGTGACCGTGACGGATCCGAGCGGCCAGCCGGTGCGGGTGGTCGCCGATCTCGACGACGGTCGCCCACTGCCGGGTCAGCGCACCCACGACTACAACTTCGGGGCGCTCGACGACGCGGGGATCACGCGCACCAATGCCACGCAGCGGCCACCGCACGAGCCCGCCCTCGTGGAGCGGCTCGGTCACGTGGTGCTGCAGCGCACGCGTTATCTCGAGAATCTGACCTGGTACCTCGAACACCTGGGCCTGATCGTCAGCGATTTCCTCTACTACGACGGGCAGCGTCACCGCGGACCGGTCATGAGTTTCATCCGCTGCGACCGGGGGTCCGAACCGACCGACCACCACACGCTCGCGATGACGCTGGGGCCGTCGGACCGCTACGTCCACTCGGCATACCAGGTGTGCGATATCGACGCCATCGGTGCGGGGAGCCGCTATCTCACCGAGCGCGGCTACCGGCACTCGTGGGGGATCGGTCGGCACATCCAGGGCAGTCAGATCTTCGACTACTGGCGCGACCCGGACGGCTTCCTCGTCGAGCACTTCAGCGACGGTGACCGCTTCGACGCCACGCTCGAACCGGGCTGGGCGCCGATGACGGCGTCCGGTCTCGCGCAGTGGGGACCACCCGCGAGCAAGGACTTCCTGGGGATCGCACCGAACAAGCGGTCCCTGTCGGAACTGCGATCCATCCTCACCGGACTGCGCAGCGACAACGAATTCGACTCCGAACGCCTTCTCGGCCTGATGAAAGTAGCCTCGACATGAGCATCGCCGTTCTCCGCACCGCCGACGGATGGTGGGTGCAGACCCGCGAGGGTGCCGTTCGGGTGGACACCACAGCGACCACCACCGCGGACCTGCTCGCAGACCGGTCGGCCGTCGATGCTGCCGCGGCCGGTGGCGAGACCGTCCCCGTGGCATCGCTGGAGCTCGTCTCGCCCGTCACCGCGCCGTGTCGAGTGGTGGCACAGATGACCAATTACGTGTCGCACGTGAAGGATTCCGGTATGAATCCGGAGACGGTGCCACTGACTTTCTTCCGGAAGTCGTCGGGGTCGATCAGCGGACCGACCGCCGACATCGTCCGGCCGGCCCATGTCACCCTGCTCGACTACGAGGTGGAGATCGGGCTCGTGGTGGGGACGACCCTTCCCGTCGGATCGACGATCGACGACACGACGGTCGCCCGCCACATCGCGGCACTGGTGATCACCAACGACGTGTCGGCCCGCGACGTCCAGCTGCCCAAGACCCAGTTCTACGAGGCGAAGTCGTACCCGACCTTCACCCCCGTCGGCCCCGTCCTCCTTGTTCTCGAAGACGGCGACCTCGATCGTTTCGAGCAACTGCGGTTGATGCTGCGCGTCAACGGGGAGATCCGGCAGAACAGTACGGTGCGAGACATGATCTACCGACCCACGGAAGCGCTGCGGACCCTGACGGGGTTCCAGCGCGTCGACCCGGGCGACCTGATCCTGACCGGCACTCCGGGAGGCACGGCCCTGAAGGCGCCACCGAAGCCCATCGAGATCATCGGCGCTCTGCTGCCGCCGGCCGTGAAGTGGAAGACCTTCTTCAAGCGTCAGGCGAGCAACCCGGCCTACCTGCAGGACGGTGACGTCGTGGAGGTGACCATCGCCACCGACGACGCGATGCTCGACCTGGGGATGCAGCGCACGACGGTGCGGTACGCGTGACGCACCACCCGGCCGTCGTCGTCGGCGCGGGACCCACCGGAATGGTGGCAGCCTCACTGCTCGGACGGCACGGCATCGAGTGCCTCGTACTCGACCGGTGGGAGGACATCTTCCCGCAGCCGCGTGCCGTCCACCTCGACGACGAGGTCCACCGCATCCTCGGTGACCTCGGCGTCGCGGAGGCGTTCACCGAGATCTCCCGCCCCGGACGCGGCCTGCGCCTGGTGGACCCCGCCATGGACACCATC
Source organism: Rhodococcus sp. UNC23MFCrub1.1 (assembly GCF_000686025.1). GTDB lineage: Bacteria > Actinomycetota > Actinomycetes > Mycobacteriales > Mycobacteriaceae > Rhodococcoides. The sequence goes on along the minus strand of NZ_JMLQ01000001.1, from coordinate 874,362 downwards.
GCCGAGTTCGAGCGTGATCCCGATTCCCGTCCCCACGGCTTCCCTCCGGCCAACATGTTCGACCAGCCGGAGCTCGAGCGCATCCTGCGATCGGCGATGACGCGGAATCCTCACGTGCAGTTTCGCGGCGGCGTGGAGATCACCGACGTGGCCACGATGAGGGACCACGTGCAGGTGATCGTCCGGGAGGTCGCCACGGGCGAACGCAGCGCCGTCACGGCGGACGTGGTGCTCGGGTGCGACGGTGCGAACAGCGCAGTGCGGGCCGCGCTCGGAACGACGATGCGGACTCTCGCGCCCGAACAGCGGTGGCTGGTGGTCGACGCGTCGAGTCCCGTCGACCCCGGCCTGTGGGACGGGGTGCATCAGCTGTGCGATCCGCACCGCGCGGGCACGTTCATGCGCATCGGCCAGACTCGCTATCGGTGGGAATTCGAACTTCTCGAACACGAGACCGTCGACGACTTCCCGGATCTGGATGCACTCGCATCGCTGCTCGACCCGTGGCTGCGCCGAGCACCGCGCACCGATCTCGAGCTCGTCCGGGTCACCGAGTACACGTTCCGGGCCCAGCTCGCAGACCGGTGGCGTGATCGACGGGTGTTCCTGCTGGGCGACGCGGCGCATCTGACACCGCCGTTCATCGGCCAGGGGATGGGCGCCGGTCTGCGTGACGCCTACAACCTGACCTGGAAGGTGGCCGGGGTATTGGGCGGATCTCTGCCCGAGGCGGCTCTCGACAGCTACGAGCAGGAACGAGTACCGCACGCGCGCGCCATGATCCGCCAGGCAGTTGCCGTCGGATGGGCCATGAACGGCGGCGGTGAGAGGGTCGCGGGTCTGCGTCGCCGGGTGTTCCCGGTGGTGACACGTGTTCCCGGACTGAGTTCCGTCGTCACGGACAGCGCGACTCCGCGTCTGCACCCGTCGATGTTCGTGCGACGTGGATCGATGTCGCCGCGCAGGCTCGAGGGAACGCTGTGCCCCAACGCGCCGACCGAGCGCGGTGTTCGCTTCGATGCCGTGGCACCATACCGGTTCACAGTGGTCACCACCGTGAAACCCGAACCTGCGCAACGTCAGGAGATCGCCCGCCGCGGCGCGGAGGTCCTTCTGGTCAGCCCCGGCTCCGACCACGGCAGATGGTTACGCCGCGGACGGGTGTCCGCCGCTCTGGTCCGCCCCGACCGGACGGTGATGGCGACCGCGCGGTCACTGTCCGCCCTCCACACCCTTGTACCGCCGTCGCCGAGCCCGTTGCCCCCGAACACGATCGGACGCGCCGATGAGAGCTGACACGGCACTTCCTCGCTACACCGAGGACATCTACTCCACCGCGGCCATTCTCGATCCGTACCCGCACTATGCGGAGATGCGGGCTCTGGGTCCGGTGGTGTGGCTGACTCGCCAGAAGGTTCACGCGATCACGCGCTACGCGGAATGCAAGTCGACGCTGCTCGACGACGGCACGTTCGTCTCCGGCGACGGTGTCGCGCTGAATCCCGTCGCCAACAGACTCGGTCGTGGAACGACGCTCAACAGTGACGGCGACGAGCACGCGTTGAAGCGATCCGTGCTCGCACATCGTCTCACTCCGAAGGCCGTCCGGAAGATGGCGTCGGCGGTGCAGGACAAGGCCGAGCAGATCGTCGACGCGGCGCTGACGCAGCAGTGCATCGACGGAGTCGACGACCTGGCCACCGCGCTCCCGACGTCGATCGTTCCCGATCTCGTCGGGTGGCCGGAGGACGGCCGTGACGACCTGCTGCGCTGGGCCGGAGCGACATTCGATGCGCTCGGTCCCCTGAACCGGCACGCGGTGACGGCGACCCGAGCAGCGTCGGAGATGATGGCCTACTCCCGCCGGGTGGTCCGTGAACGCTCGGTGCTGCCGGGCAGCATGGGTGCGGACGTTCTCGCCGCGGCCGACGAGGGGCGCATCGAGAGATCGCAGTGCCCGGCGTTGATGATCGACTACCTCGGACCGTCGCTGGACACGACCATCGGCGCCATCTCCGGTGCACTGCACCTGTTCGCGACCCATCCGGACCAGTGGCAGGCGGTCCGCGCGGATCCGTCCCTGATTCCCAACGCGGTCAACGAGGTCGTGCGATACGAGTCGCCGATCCGTGCGTTCTCCCGCAGGGCGGTGCGCCAGGAGACCATCGGCGACGCGATCATTCCTCGGGGCGCGCGAGTGCTGGTGCTCTACGCGTCGGCGAACCGTGACCCCCGCGAGTGGCACGACCCGGACTCCTTCGACATCACCCGCGATGCGTCCCGTCAACTCGGCTTCGGATCGGGCGTGCACGGATGCGCGGGTCAAGGGCTCGCTCGTCTCGAGGCGTCCACGATGCTGCGAGTGCTGGCCGAGCGCGTCGAGCGCATCGAACTCACGGGCACACCGTCGCGTGCGGTGAACAACGTCATCCACCGATTCGACCGCCTCCCACTGAGGTTGGTCGCAGCAGAGAGGAGATCGTCATGATCGTCGATGTCGACTGGGATCGATGCGAGGGACACGGCATCTGCGCAGAGCAGGCGCCGGAGGTGTTCAGCCTCGACGACGAGGGCGAGCTGCACCATGCCTACGACGGCGCGGACGTCCCGGACGAGTTGGTGCCCGGTGCTCGATCCGCCGTGAGTGTCTGTCCGGTCGCGGCGCTGCGTGAGCGCGCGTGAGCGGTGCCGCACGCCGGGTGGTGATCGTCGGTGATTCCATCGCCGGATGTACCGCCGCACGTGAACTCCGAGCGCTGGGTCACGACGGTCCGATCACCATGATCGGATGCGATCCCGACGGCTGCTATGCCCGGCCGCCGCTGTCCAAACGCGTTCTCGCGGAGGGCATCGGTGCGTCCGATGTCTGGGACCTGTCCGATCTCGACCTGACCGCCGTCACCGCGCTGGCGACCGGAGTCGATGTCGGGCGACGAGTGATCACTCTCGCGGAGGGTGACGACGTTCCGTACGACGCTCTCATCGTGGCGACGGGGGCGGACGCTCGCAGACTGGCTGCACCCGACCAGAGCGGTGAGCTGGTGGTGCGCAGCCTTGCCGATGCTCGTCTGCTGCGGGAGCGGCTGGAGAGTGCGACGTCCGCGATCGTCGTCGGCGCAGGGTTCCTGGGGATGGAAGTGGTGAGTGCCTGTGCGGCACGCGATGTTCCGGTCACGGTCATCGACGTGGATCCGCCGTTGCAGCGGATACTCGGCCCGTTCCTGTCCGAGGCGATCACCGCACGGGCGGCTGAACGCTCGGTCGACGTCCGCCGGGTGGACCGGCCTGTCGAGTTGATCGGCGATCCGGTGGGTGGGGTCCGGATCGACGGCATCGAGTCGACGGCCGATCTCGTGGTCAGCTGTGTCGGTGAGGTCCCCGGCACGCACTGGCTCGACGGCAGCGGGATCGGTGACGGCGGCGGCGTGGACATCGACGACCGCTGTGCGACCGCGGTGCCGGGAGTGTTCGCTGCGGGAGACGTCACTCGTGGCTCGGACGAGAACGGCCGGGTTCGCCGTACCCCGTTCTGGTCCACTGCGATCGCGCAGGGCAGGGTCGCCGCGGCATCGGTGTTGGATGTGCCGGCCCGGTGCGCACCGACGGACGACTACTTCTGGACCGAGGTACTGGGATTGTCCATCAAGGTCGTCGGTCCGCTGCCTCTCGTCGGTGCACCCACCGTGTTGGAGGGATCGATGGAGGACGGTTCGGCTCTCCTCGAGTGGACGCACGACGACGGTCGCAGGACCGTCGTGGCTTACGGGATGAAGAAGGCTGTCGGGTTGTTGCGACGCATGGTGTCGTGATCACCGATGCGGCACTGCGCGAACGAGAGTCGCGCAGTGCCGCATCGGTGAACTGTCAGATCACTTCCCGAGTTCGCCGAACGTGGCGTCTATGTCGGCCATCTCCATCTCTGCGGTCTGCTGGATCAGCTCCATGAGCTCCGGATCGAGCCCGGGTGCGAACTCCTCCGGTCGCTCGGGCGCGATGTCGAGGGGTGCACCCGCCGGCGCCTGTTCGCTCGCGTCGAGATCCGTTCCGTCCTTCGACGGCGACATGCCCTGGTAGATACGGCCCGCCTCGGACGCGCCGGTGAGGTCGAAGGTGTACTGCTTGCTCTGCAGGCCCATCTCCACGAGCTTCTTCACCTCGGGGAACTGCTCGGCGTTCGTCTTCGGAATGGGCAGCGTCTTCTTCCAGTCGACACCCAGTGTCTCGAGTGCCTTCGCGTAGCCGTTCTCGTGCGCCTGGTCCCGAACGATGAGGTAGGAGATGGTGGACCGGGCGGTCTTGTTGTCGGTCATCTCGTACATGCGGCACTTCTGCAGGCGGCCCGTCGATTCGAGCATCAGGTTGTACAGCAGATCGAGCACGAGGTTGCCCGAGTTGTAGACGTAACTGCCGCTCCACGGGTTGCCCACCGAGTCGACGGGCATCGCGCCCTGAGCACCGACGAGGTAGTGGTGGATGTTGCCCTCGGACAGGGCGATGTTCAGCGGCACGGCGCCGCCCGCGCCCGGTGTGTCGAGCGGATCGTTCTGCTTGCCCTGGTATCGCGGCGACCCGTCGAGCAGGCGAGAGATGGTGGTGCCGATGAGTTCGACGTGACTGATCTCCTCGGTACCGATGCCCTGGATCAGGTCCCGGTAGGGCTTGGCCGCGGCGCCGCGGAAGTTCATCGACTGGAACAGGTACTGCATCATCGTGCGCATCTCGCCGAACTGGCCACCGAGGCCCTCCTGCAGCGCGTTCGCTGCGGCGGGATCGGGCTCGTCGGGAACGATGTCGTGGATCAGCTTCTGTACGTGCAGATACATGGGGCCTCCTCAGGCGTGGGGCGGAACTGCCGCCCACGCAGCACGGGTGCCCCGAGTCTGACCACCCTCAATCCTTCGGTGTTGTTCCAGCTTTCGGAGAACGCTGTTGTGACCCACCACATTTCACCGGTGTTAACCATCTTTATTGTTCTGTGATACACGCCTCACGGAGCCGTCCGAGCACATTCCGTCCGGAGAATGACAGGTATGACCTCATCTGTGGCGATCAGCCGTGACACAGCAGTCGGCCCGGAAGCCCGGTTGTCCTGGATTCTGTCGGGCCTCGCCGGGATGGTCGGCGCCGTCGCATTTCTGCATTCCGCCGGATACTTCGTCACCTTCATGACGGGAAATACCGAACGCGCGGTCGTGGGACATTTCGGTGAGCCCGCCGGCAAGGAGGTGGCTCCGGGCGCATCTCCCTGGGCCGCACTGGCACTGATGGGATCGTTCCTGCTCGGCGTGGTCATCGCGTCGATCTGCCGACGGAAGTACTGGTCGAACCATCCGCACGGTGCCACCGTGGTGACGACGATCGCGCTCGCGGTGGCGGGGTCGACCGACATCGCACTGTCCGGGTGGTCGTCCGCCGACGTGAACTTCTATCCGATCCTTCTCATCGCTTTCGCGCTCGGCGCGTTGAACACCGCCTTCACCAAGAAGGAGGAGACCTACATTCCGCTGAGTTATGTCACCGGAACGCTGGTCAAGCTGGGGCAGGGAATCGAACGCCACCTCTGCGGTGGCGGAACCCGCTACGACTGGCTCTGCTACCTCATGCTGCTGGGGTCGTTCTCGCTCGGCGGTGCGATCGGCGCTTTCATCGGCGTCGTCATCACCGGTCCCCAGGTGCTCCTGCTCGCCGCGCTGTTCAGCTTCGGTGCCACGATCTTCACCTTCACCCACACCGAACGGCAGACGGTCTTCGGCTGACAGGTGCCTCGTCGGCTCAGATCGCGTGGAACGCCCTCCGCGCTGTCGCTGCCAGTGCCGCTCGTCGGCGATCGTGGTCGGACGCGCTCTCACCCGCGTGCGCGGTGTGGACGATCGCGGACTGCGCCCACGTGGCGGCGAGCGACACCAGCATCGACCAGAGATCCTCCGCCGCGACGTCGTCGACGAGAGTGCCCCGCTTCTGTGCGTCGCGGATGGCGTCCAACTCGGCGCGACCGGCATCCTCGCGGTGCGCGAAGAGGGGGCCGATCGGAGTCCGCTCCAACCGCGCCCAGGTCACCAGGCGCACCAGCTCGGGATCGCCGAGGTACATGTCGTAGAGGGCCGCGACGTATCCGGGCAGGTCGTCCGCGTCGAGCGGGACGTCCGCCATGTCGACGTCCACCCGGTTGTCGAAGACCGCGTCGAACAGTGCCTGCTTGCTGCCGAAGTACGCATAGATCTGCGACTTGTTGATGGCTGCGACATGTGCGCTGCGGGGCAGGAGAACTACTGCCGTGAGTTCCCCACCCTCACCTACGGCGGGCGGGACCGCGTCGACGGATCGACGACGGCAGGAGCCTTCTCGGCGGAGTACGTCGTGCGGGATCGCTTCGTCTACCACCGGCCGAAAGGCCTCGATGCGGCCGCGGTCGCTCCCCTGATGTGCGCGGGCATCACGGTGTGGGAGCCGTTGCGCCGCTGGAACATCGGTCCCGGCTCTCGTGTCGGTGTTGCCGGAATCGGTGGCCTCGGTCATCTCGCCGTGCGATTCGCGGCGGCGCTGGGCGCCGAGGTCACCGTGTTCACCACCTCGTCGGCCAAGGCGGAGGAGGCGCGGGAACTGGGTGCTCACCACACCGTACTGTCGACTGACGACGCCGCGATGGCGGCGGTGCAGGGCGGACTGGATCTCGTCGTCGACTGCATCCCGGTCGCTCACGATCCGCAGCCGTACCTCGCGAGCCTGGCGCTCGACGGAACCCTCTGTCTGGTGGGCCACCTCGGCTCGGTCTCGATCGAGACGGTGGATCTCCTGGTCGGTCGCAGATCGGTGAGCTCGTCCGGCAGCGGTGGTCGCCGGCACACGCAGGAGATGCTCGACTTCTGCGGCGACCACGGCATCACCGCGCAGGTGGAGGTGCTGCCGTCGGCCGTCGTCGGCACCGCTCTCGATCGCCTCGAGGCCGGAGACGTGCGCTACCGGTTCGTGCTCGACATGGGTGATCTGGTCGGCGACGGCACACCCGCCTGAGGGTTGCGGAATCGGGGCGCGGGGCATTCAGGGCGTGACCCGACCACCGATCAGAGAGCAGGACCCCGCGATGACGATGCCCAGTGATGCTGCGGACGCCGTGCCCGCCGCCGGAAGCAACGACGGACCGCGCGAGCACGAGCAGGACACCGAGCACACCGCGTACGTCGACGAGGAGAACGTGCCGCACCCCGGGGATGCGAACACCGACTCCTGATCGGCGACCGTGGGTATCGACACCAGCGGGAAGACGCTGACACTCACCATCGGACACGACGAGTTGATCGTCCGTCAGCGGTGGGAAGTGGTCAGCATCGTCAACGACATCGCGATCGCGGTGTGGTTCATCGCGGGCAGTGTGCTGTTCTTCAGTGAGTCGACCACCGAGCTCGGAACAGTCTTCTTCCTTGTCGGGAGCGTCGAGTTGCTCGTCCGGCCTGTCATCCGCCTCGTTCGACGGGTGCACATTCGGCGAGTACGTGGTGGCTCCGACGGAGTGGACAGCCTCGACTTCTGAGTGTCGTCGGGAGACCGCAAAGGGTGCCCTCGTAGGGACTCCCTCGCGTGCGATCACGTCTCTAGCGTTGGTGGGGCCAGACCAACCCTCCGACGTGACGAGGTACCAACCGTGAAGAGACCGTTCGTGACTGCCGCGCCGGCGGTCGCTGTGCCCGCACTGGGCGCGGCGTGGACGGCGTCGGAGGAGGCGAGCCCGCTGGTGGGGGAGTGGCGCATGACCGGGCTCGGCGTTCGATCCTGCAGGGGTACGAGTCGTTCCACGGTGATCTCGTGACCGAGTCCGACGGAACCTCGGGGACCTTCACGATCTCGGTGGAGTCGGCTCCGGCGCGCGATCTCATCGGGCAGACCCTTCATCGTGCTCACGAGGTGGACGGTGACACTCTCGTTCCGACACCGAGCGATCCTGCCGACGGCTTTCGGGCCACCTACGAGCGTGGATGACGCGCCGCGGAGCGATTGCCCTCGCGTCCGCAGTCTCTCTGCTCGCCGGCTGCTCGGCTGAGAGCGACACCGTCGGTTCGTCGGCGTCGTCACCGGCGACCACGCAGCCGACCGCCGCAGAACCGAACGGAGAGACGATGCGCATCGCGATCGACGTCGAGGGCACCACGGTGATCGGAACGCTGAACGACAGTGTGGCGGCCCGCGATCTCGCGGCACTTCTGCCCGTGACGGTGGAGATGTCGGATCACGGCGGCGTGGAGAAGACGGGTCCGCTGCCGGCGGTGCTGAGCACGGACGGGTCTCCCTCAGGGGCGGATCCCGATCCCGGCGACATCGGGTACTACGCGCCGTCGAACGACGTCGTTCTGTACTACGGCGATCAGAGCTACTTCCCCGGCATCGTCGTACTCGGGACCATGGACCCGTCGGGAGTCGGCGTGGTCGGTGCGCTCGGTGGCACGGTGACGGTGACCATCACGTCGGCCGACTGATCGCGCCTGGCCTCACCACGGCCCACGTCTTCGGAGCCGAGCGTGAGTGCGGACGGTCCCGGGGCGCATACTTACCGGATGCCCCCCAACGCGAAGCGCACGATTCTGAGCAACGGCGCCGACCGCGTCACCGTCTTCCACGACGGGAGGGTGAAGGTCACCTCGAGTTCGCACGTCTGGGACATCGTCGACCGCGGACGCCACAGTGCCCTCGGCCAGTACGTCACCCTCGCGCCCGCACCGGCCCGCCACGCGGACGTACGAGCGGACGACCGCGAGGCCGCGCCGGGCACCCCCGACTTCGTCGCCGAACTGAACCCGGAGTTGGGGTCGGCCGTCGCCGGAACCGCAGCGGCCACGAACGGCACCTTCGTCCAGTTCGTGCACGACGGGACCATCATCGTCGGCAACGACGGCCGCGACCTCGCCGAGACGTTCAACACCGGTCGCGAGGCCACCGAGGAGGCCGCTGCGGAACGCGGTGGCGCGGTGACCGTGACGTTCAAGGGGTCGTATCGGCCGCGTGACATCCGTGAGCACGACTGGCTCATCGAGATCCCCGTGAACGAGAAGCCGTTCAGCAATCGCCTCTACCGGGGGGACTACGAGAACTCGGAGAACAAGGTGGGTCCGCACCGCAGGTAGTTCACAGTCCACCGGCCACCCGGAGCACCGCACCCGTCACGTAACTCGCGTCCTCGGACATGAGCCAGACGACGGCTCCCGCGATGTCGTCGACGGTGCCCGCTCGACCGAGCGGCACCGTCGGGGCGACCTGCGCGGGCCGGTCCGGCTCCTGGTGGAAGTCGGTCCAGATCGTGCCGGGCGACACGGCGTTCACGCGAATCGCGGGGGCAAGTTCTTTCGACAGTCCGAGTGTCAGTGCGTCGACTCCGGCTTTCGCTGCCGCGTAGTGGACGTACCTCGACGGACTTCCGAGCGTCGCGGCCGCGGACGAGATCGAGACGATCGATCCACCGCCCTGTCTCATGAGTGCTGCCTGCGCGAACTTGCAGCAGACGATCACTCCGAAGAGGTCGACGTCGAGGTCCCGGTGGATCGCCGCGAGGTCGTTGTCCTCGAGCCGCCCCACTGCGGTGGCCGCGCCGGCGTTGTTCACCACCCCGGTCACCGGCCCGAACGTCTCCGCTGCCGCGAAGAACGCGGCGACGGAATCCTCGTCGACGATGTCGACCGCGCAGCACAACGCGCGGCGACCGAGGGCTGTGACGTCAGCTGCGACGGCGTCGGCCGAGTCCGCGTCGGAGTGGTAGCCGATCACCACGTCCCACCCGGCGCGGGCCAGGGCCAGGCTGATGGCCCGTCCGATCCCGCGTCCACCGCCGGTCACGATGGCGACCCTCGTGTCAGTCATGGGCACAGTCAACCCCGTCGGTTCCGGTGCTGCCGAAGGAATCGGAGCGCGGAACCCTCGACATGCCGCTGTCACCGCATCGGATAGTGCTGGCGCCAGCGTTCGAGGAATCTCGTCAACTCGGCCACACCCGACGACGCCGGCGAGGTCGTACGCCAGGCCACGTGCCCGTCCGGGCGGACGAGCACGGCTCCCTTCTCACCGACCTCCAGCAGGTCGATCAGTCGACGCCGGTCTGCGGGGTCCGGTGCGTCGACGGGGACCACCACGACGCCCGGGCCCGCGATGCGGTGAGTGCCGAGCTCGTTCTCCCACCCGTCGTCGTCGAGCGCGAGGAGCGTCAACGAGGTCCGGTGGAGTACGTCGTGGATGCCCGTGGTGAGCCCGCGCGTCGAGATCATCGCGTGGGGAAGCCGGGCGCCGGGGTAGGTGGTGGGGAGATAGTCGACCACGTCCTCGGGCGGCCGCACTGCAGAGTCGTCGTCGGCGACGAGGTCGCTCGTGTGCAGATAGCCGAACTGCAGACCGGTGGAGACGAAGTGTTCGATCTGACCGGGCAACGCCTCCGCGATCTGCCCGCGCAGTGCCGTCGAACCCGGAGCCCGAGGATGCAGTCGCCGCGCTCGACGCATCTGCCGACGCATCATCGCCGTGGCCATCGGCGCGACGAGCCGGTCGGGGAGCGACGCGAGCGGTGCACGCGCCGCGACCCGGGTCGCGACCGCCAGCATCCTGTTGGTGATGCCGATGCGTCCACCGATGTCGTCGAGCCGGAAATGGTTGGCCACACTCTGCTCCGCGAACTTCTCCACCACCGGTCGGCGTTCCGTCTCGTAGGTGTCGAGCAGAGTGGGAGAGGCAGTGCCGGACAGCACCGCGTCGAGCTTCCACGCGAGATTGTGCGCGTCCTGCACCCCGGAGTTCAGGCCGAAGCCGCCGGTGTGCGGGAACCGATGCGCAGCGTCACCGAGGAGCAGGAGCCGCCCGCGGCGGAACGAGTCCGCGGTCTGCGACGTCATCACCCAGGTGCCGGTCGACTCCAGCTCGAAGTCTTTGTCACCGAGCACCTTCGGCAACATGTCGGCCCAGAACTGGCGGCTGTTCGCGGCGATCTCCTGGGCCGGGTGCAGGTAGGCCGTCATGAGGATGTACCGGTGATCGGCGTGGGAGATCAGGACGCCGCACAGATCCGGCGTATAGATCCAGCTCAGAAGTGGACGAGCGTCGTCCGGGAACAGCGTGTGCGAGGTGAAGAACGCGCTGCCCATGTTCGCCAGGACCGGCCCAACGAGGTCGATTCCAGTGGCGTCGCGAACAGGGCTGTTGGCCCCGTCGCACCCCAACACGTATCGAGCGGTCAGCTCTCCGTCGTCATCTCCACTGCGCGTTCGCACTCGGGCGACCTCGGGTGTGGACTCGACATCCAGAACCGTGACGCCGCGGCGGAAGTCGATGAGCGGGTCCTCGTCCAGCGCGTTCCACAGCACGGGCATGAGCAGGTGCTGTCCGATGTGCGAGACCATGTACGGGCTCTGGCTCTCGACGACTGCTTTCCGATCGGGATCGGACAGCAGGTCGATGGACCCGATGGGGCCGTCGCCGATGCCGCCGAACCAACTGATGAGGTTCACCTCGTCGTGCGGAGGCGACATCGACGCGATGGCCGACGCGAGATCGGGGCTGTACTCGTGCCAGATCTCGAGCGTGCGGGCATTGATCACGTGTGCGGCCGGATGGAAGAGCGGCGTGGCTCGACGCTCCAGGACAGTGGTGCGGATACCCCTGCGAGCCAACAGCAGTGCGGCTGTGGCGCCTGCCGGACCCGCGCCGACGATCACCACCGGAGTCGTCATCGGACGACGGTCCGCTGAGTGCCGAGGTCGATGGTGCCGTCGGCCGTGCGGATGGTGGCGGTCACGACGTCGTCGACGGAGAGATAGTGGGGATTGCGCGCCTGTCGAGCGAAGAAGATCTTCCACTTGACCGCCGGCGGAAGGAGTTCGCCGATCTTCTGCACGATCTTCGGTGGGGCGGAGATGGCGGTTCCGACGGGCGTGCCCGTCAGGAGAACGTCTCCTGCGGAGAGGTACTGGAAACGAGACAGGCGGGTGAGTGCCTCGGCGGGTGGCGTGATCAGGTCATCGCCGATGGTCTGATCCTGACGGACGTCGCCGTTGACGGACAGGGTCATGTGCAACTCGGGAAGCCGCGCCCAGTCCGCTGCGTCGAACAGGACGAGTCGCGGGCCGAGTGGCGTGAAGGTGGGATAGGACTTGCTCTCGTAGACCTGGACGCGGGTCAGCTGGATCTCGCGCGCCGACACGTCGTCGGCCACGACCACCCCCGCGGCGTAGTGCGGCAGGGTGTCCTGCGTGACCGTGGTCCCGACAGGGACGTCCGCCCCGATGACGATGCCCAGCTCGATCTCGTGATCCAGCAGGGCGACGTCGGCGGGTTGGCGGATCGGATCGTTGGGGCCGCTGATGGAGGCCGACGATTTCCGGAAGAACGTGGGGTACAGCGTTGCCGGGTCGGCTCCGATGTCCAGCGCGTGCGACCGGTAGTTGAGCAACTGAGCCACGACGCGGCACGGTGCGGTGATCGGCGAGAGGACGTCGAGATCCGCCGCGACGGCGTCCTCGCCGTGTGCGCTCTCGACGGCCGCACGATCGGCGAGCAGATCACCGGTGGTGTCGGCCGTGGTGTCGATGCGGGCCGCGGTCTCACCGTGCAGGCGCCACCATCCCTCGGCAGTGCGAACAACGTTCACGGGCATGGTGATTCGCTTTCTCGAGAAGGGATCACAAGGTACGGAACGAGATGGTCTTCTTGTTCGCCACGACCGGCCGGCCCGGCCTGGTCCCGGCCTCCCGCCGCCGCAGCTCCTTCGGCGACTCGCCGTTGCGCAGTCGGCTCAGCAGGTAGTCGGGATCGACGTTCACGCCGATCGGATTGCGGGCGAACTCGTCGCTGTAGAAGAACGCCGCGGTGTGATCCGGGTCGAAGTTCTCCACCTGGAACTCGAGTCGGATGCCGTCGGGATCCTCGTAGTAGAGGGAGATGGTCGGGCCGTGGTTGATGGACCAGACCGGGCGGATGCCCTGGCGCTTCAACCGCACGTAGTTCTCGAGCAGCCGTTCGAGGGACGTGAAGGTCAGCGCGATGTGGTCGATGCCGTAGACCTTGCGCTTGAGCCTCGCGAGCGGGAAGAGAAGCCGCAGAACCGGGGGCACGGCGATGATCGCCAGGCGGTGCGACTCGTCGTCCCAGGTCAGGAACGTGATCTCGTCGTCCTGATACGCGACCTGCGCCCCGAAGACGGTGCCGTACCACCGCACCATCTCGTCGGTGCGAGTCGATTTCACCACCCAGTGGGCGATGCGATCCGGTCCGTGCCTGCCGAGACCGGCCGAGCCGGTGTGGTCACCCGTCGCGTTCATCGTCGCCTCTCGTCGTGGGGAAGTGACCGCGACGCTACGAGCACTTTGACTGTCAGTCAAGAAATTGACTCGTGCTCGAGGTGCGGGGCGGGGTGCACTACCCTCGGTGCCATGTCCGCGAACCCCCCCGACGGCGCGCGTCGTCCGCGACGGGATCGTCGACAGGCACTCATCGATGCGGCCATCGCCCTCATGAGCGAGGGCGGCGACGCGGACATCAGCGCGGCCGCCATCTCCCGGCGGGCCGATGTGGCCCACGGGTTGCTGTTCTACTACTTCACCGACAAGCAGGGCCTGGTGGCCGCGGCGCTCGCAGACGTGTTGTCGCGCTTGGTGCATCACCAGAGCCCGAGGGTGGACGAGCAGACTCCGGAGCAACGCCTCGACGGTTTCGTCCGACGGCACATCGAGTTCCTGGAGAACCATCGGACGCTGTACGTCCGCGTCGTCGTCGAGGGCGTGCTGGGCGATCCGGCCGTCGAACGGGCGCTCCGCGAGGCACGTGCGGCAGGCGCGCGTCAGGTGGCGGACATCGTCGGACTGGGGCAGCCCCTGACTCCGGTGATGCAGACGGCGGTCGTCGCCTGGACGGGATTCCTCGACCGGGCGGCCGACGAGTACGTCGAGCGCGACGACCTGTCGCTCGACGACGTCGTGGACCTCGTGGTGAGAGCCTTCGGCGTGGTCACCGGGCACTGACGCCGCGCATCCCTCGTGGCGGTGGGCACGTGCACAACGCATCGTGCGGCGCCGTGTCGCGACAGCCATCGTGCGCGACGCTCCCGAAGGCCACACTCGAGTGATCGATACCGTCGTCCGGCGAGGAGTGGCCCGTGATCATGATGCTGCGCTGGGTCCTCCGCATGCACTCGTTCGGACGGACGGCGCGAGTGGGTGATCCTCTCGAGACACGGTTCCGCGTACTCCCGGCGGATCTCGACATCCTGATGCACATGACCAACGGCCGGTACCTGTCCGTTCTGGACGCGGCCCGCATCGCGTACTACGCGAGAACCGGTCTGTGGCACCAATTCCGCGTGCGGGGGTGGAGTCCCGTCGTCACGGCGCAGAGCATCACCTACCGGCGCTCGCTGACCTTCCCGCGTGCGTATCGCGTGCGGACCCGTCTGATCGGTACCGATGCCAAGAACCTGTACTTCGAGCAGGTCTTCCACATTCGCGACGTCGACCATGCCACCGCGGTGGTGTCCGTCCGACTGACCGATCGGGGCGGCGGGTCGGTGCCGCCGGCGCGGATCCTCGCTCTCGACGGCACGTTCGTGCTGCCCGACCGCATCCCGACAGCAGTCGCGGAATGGTCGGAGTTCGCCCGTCAGCACCACGCAGGGAAAGAGGGTCAGTGATGACATCGTCCGGGACCACCACGAGTTCCGACCACCACACGCTGGCGGTCATCGGCTCGGGTTTCGCGGGAGTCGGAGCAGCGATCGGGCTGGCACCGTTGCACCAGGGGAGCGTCGTCATCTTCGAGCGCGCGGCGACGCTCGGCGGGGTGTGGCGCGACAACGACTATCCGGGTGCTGCGTGCGACGTCCAGAGCCTCCTCTATTCGTTCTCGTTCGCTCCCAGCCACCGGTGGCGTCACACCTACGCACGGCAGCCCGAGATCCGCGAGTACCTCGACCGGGTGGCGCGGGACCACGGGTTGCTCCCGCGACTCCGGACGCAGTGCCCGGTCACGTCCCTCACCTGGGACGCGGCAGCGGCGCGATGGACTCTCGAGACGCCGCGCGGGACGTCGACCGCGGATCACGTCGTTCTCGCCACGGGATCCCTCGCCGACCCCTCTCTCCCCGCCGTCGACGGCATCGAGTCCTTCGCGGGTCCGATGTTCCACTCGTCGCAGTGGGACCACGACACGGATCTGACGGGTATGCGCGTCGCCGTCGTCGGTACCGGTGCCTCGGCCATCCAGTTCGTCCCGAGAATCCAACCGCTGGTGGAGTCCCTGACCCTGTTCCAGCGCACGGCACCGTGGGTGATGCCGCGCGACGACAAGCCCATCTCCGCACGCACGCGGACCCTTCTGAAGTCGGTTCCCGGATACCAGCGTGCTGCGCGCGCGGCCATCTACCTCGAGCGAGAGGTGAAGCTCCTGGCCTTCCGCCATCCTGCATTGATGGCGATCGGGGAGCGCGAGGGTCGTGCGCACCTCGCGCATGCCGTGAGCGATCCTGTTCTGCGGCAGAAACTCACACCGGACTATCGGATGGGCTGCAAGCGGATCCTGCTGTCCGACGAGTACTACCCGGCCCTGGCGCAACCCAACGTGTCCGTCGAGACGGCGGGCGTGGCGACCGTGACTCCGACCGGAGTGATCGACACGAACGGCACCGCGCACGAGGTGGACGCCGTCATCTTCGGCACCGGGTTCGACACCAGTCGACTTCCGCTGACGGACAGTGTCTTCGACGGGTCGGGTCGATCGATGGCGGACACGTGGGGCGACAGTCCGCGGGCCTACCTGGGAACGACCGTCGCGGGATTCCCGAATCTCTATCTGATGCACGGACCGAACATCGCACTCGGCCACACGTCGGTGATCCTGATGTTCGAGTCTCAGATCGCATACATCGAGAAGGCGATGCGTCGTGCGATGACCGCACGCGGTTCCATCGAGCCGACCGCCCGGGCGCAGGCCGAGTACTCGACCGACATCGACGACCTCACCGACGGGACGGTGTGGACGAGCGGTGGGTGCTCGAGTTGGTACCTCGACCCCGCCGGCCGCAACAGCAATCTCTGGCCGGGCAGCATCCTCGGGTATCGACGCCGTGCCACGCGATTCGACGAGAAGCACCACGCGGTCCACGCGGACGCGGTGCCGCGATGAGCGAGCCCGTCGTCCTCCTGCACGGACTCGGCGGGTCGCCTGCGATCTGGGATCGCGTTCGACTGCTGCTCACCGGTACGGTGCTCGCGCCCGAGATCGCGGGTACCGCGTCGATCGAGCAGGACGCCCTCGACATCGCCCGGGCGGTCCGGGCCGCCGGCAGCGATCCCGCTGTCGTGGTGGGGCACTCGCGTGGCGGACTCGTCGCCACGTCCCTGGCGGAGCAGTTCCCGGGCCTCGTGACCCGTCTGGTGCTGGTCGCGACTCCGCCGACCACGGCGAGTCGGCTGACGGCCAGAGGTGTCTCCGAGATGGTTCTCGGTGTGCCGGTCCTCGGCGCCGCGGTGTGGACGATGCTGCCCGAGCGCAGGCTCCGGTCCGGTCTCGCGTCGGCGTTCGCTCCCGGTGGTCCGGTTCCGGAGTTCGCGGTGCGGGACCTCGTCGCGACGGGACTGCGTCGGTTCCGCGCGTCCTCGACGGCGATCGACCACTACGTGACCGAAGCGCCGCTGAGAGAACGACTGTCGAGACTGTCCGTCCCGGTCTCACTGGTGTACGGCCTGAACGACCGACGTGTGGATCCGGCCGCGATGGCCGACAGTGCAGGCGGCCCGCGCACCACCGCGTATCCGCTGCGGCGCGAGGGGCACGGTGCCCCGTGGAGTTCGGCCGGTGCCGTGGCCGCCGTGATCGCCGGCGACGCGCACCCGAGCGAGGCCGTTCGACCCACTTCCACGGTGGCTCCGCGACTACGCCCGGTCCGGTGGACTCCACCGAGCGCGCCGGCCCGAGCACGGCAGGTGACGAGCAGGGAGCCGGTGGCGTCGATTCGGCGTCTCGAACTACCGGGCCGCGGGCCGGAGGACGTCAGGCTGGACTCGCGGGGGCGAGTACTCACCGGCCTGGAGGACGGGCGCATCGTCCGGGTCACCATCGACGACACCGGTCACGGCGTCGAGACTCTCGCGCACACGGGAGGTCGACCGCTCGGCATCACCGTCGTCGACGACGCCACGTTGCTGGTGTGCGATGCCGAACGAGGTGTTCTCCGCGTGGATCTCGGCACCGGGGTGGTCGACGTCCTTCTCGACCGACTCGACGGCGAACCGATCACCTTCGCGTCGAACATCGTCCAGGGGCGGTCGGGCAACATCTACTTCACGGTGTCCACCCGGCGGTTCGGGTTCCACGACTTCCTCGCCGATCTCCTCGAGCACTCCGGCACGGGCCGGCTGGCGGTGGTGTCGCCCGACGGCGCCGCGCGCACGCTCGTCGACGGTGTCCAGTTCGCCAACGGGCTGGCGGTCTCGGACGACGAGGATTCCGTCACCGTGATCTCGACAGGCGACTTCGCCGTACTGCGGTACCCCCTCGTCGACGGTCACGCCGGACCGCCGCATGTCGTCGTCGACAATCTGCCTGCCTTCCCCGACAACGTCTCGGTCGACGGTGACCTTCTGTGGGTGGCCCTGGCGACGCCGCGCAGCACACTGCACGATCGGGTCGCGCAGCTCCCCGGCATCGTCCGGAGGTTCGCGTACCGCCTCCCCGAGAGTGTGCGACAGGGCGAGTCCACGACGTGGGTGATCGCTCTCGACTCCGGCGGCACGGTCGTGCACGACCTGCAGTCGGCATCTCCCGAGTACTCGATGGTGACCAGCGTGGTCCGACGCGGCACGCAGCTGATTCTCGGAAGCATCACCGAATCCGCGCTGGCGGTCGTCGACCTCCCGCCCACGTCACAGGGGAGAGTCGAATGGTGAGCCGCCTCGACGGCCAGGTCCTCGTCGTCACGGGCGCGGCCGGAGGCATCGGTTCCGCGACGGCGCGGCGGTGCTCGGACCTCGGTGCGATCGTCGTCCTGCTCGACGTGGACGAGGGCGGTCTGACCCGCACCGCGCGGTCGCTGACGGGCCCGTGCGACACCCACGTGCTCGACGTCCGGGACGCCGATGCCTGCCGCCGAGTGATCGACACCGTCGTCGCCGAGCGGGGGCGGGTCGACATCGTGTGGGCCAATGCCGGTGTGTCGGAGTACGGTCCGCTCGACCTTCTGCCCGACGGAGCGTGGAAGCGCATGATCGACATCAACCTGATCGGTGCCCACAACATCGTGCGGGCCGCGCTCCCGGCTGTCCTGGTCTCGCGCGGCCACATCGCCTTCACGTGTTCCTGGGCGTCCTTCGCTCATCAGCCCGGCCACTCGGGCTACGCCGCGGCGAAGGCCGGGCTGGAAGCGTTCGCGAACGCCCTGCGACTGGAACTCAGCGGCACCGGGGTGCGCGTCGGATCCCTGCACCCGGGATGGATCGACACGTCGATGGTCACGGGAAAGATGGCGCAGCCCGCGTTCGCGGCCCTGCTCGCCGCCCTTCCCGGCCCGTTCGGTGCGGTCAGCCCCGTCGACGACATCGTTCCGCACATCGTCCGCGCGCTGGAGCGGCGGTCGTCGCGCATGGTGTACCCGAGAGCCGGCCGCGTCCTCCTCGTCCTCCGTGCCGCGCTCCCGACGGCACCGTTCACTGCGCGGAGTCGAGCAGCAGCCCCGCGGGTTCGTGCGCTCGCTGCTCGGGATGTGCGACGCTCGTGAACCGGACAGGCAGGGTGGTGGAAGAGGAGGCGCGATGAGCGACCGGACGGGTACTCCGCGGGAGCGGGAGATCGCCGCGCGCATCGCCTCCCTCGTCACCGACGCCGAGCAGGAACTCGATGCCGTCGCGTCGGACCTGACGTCGTTGTACCGCAGAAGCATTCCGGTGTACGACTCGGTGGCGCACGAGGAGGTGCAGCGCAACACGCGCGCCGTCCTGGACATCGTGCTGTGGCGAGTGCGCAGCGATGCGCCTGCCGTGAACGAGCGGGACGTCGCCGATCTGGTCCGGCGGTGGGCCGATCAGCGGATCCCCCTCGAACTCGTCGCACACAGCATCCAGCTCGGTGCCCGCGAGCTGTTCAAGATGATCCGGCGCAACGCCGTCGAGCAGCAGTTGGCGACCGATGTCATCGACGACATGCAGGACATGATGTGGGAGTGGGCCACGTCGTACTCGGCCGCCGTGAACACGGTGATGCAGGAACGAGCGGTCACGGGTGCCACCCGGCGTGCGGATCTCATCCGGCAGCTCGTCGACGGGTCGTACGTGCCCGCGTCCGTCGAGCGGGACGCCCGTGAGCACGGTATCGCGCTCGATCACCACTACAGCGTCGCCTGTGTGACCTGGAACGACTCGTCGATCGTGTCGGACATCCGGTCGATGCTGCGACTACGTTGCGGCACCGACGATCTCGGCGTGGTGGACGCTGTCATCGACGGCTGTCTCGTCGCCCTTCTGCCCGTGGTTCCGGACCGCCTCGCGGCCTCGGTGGCGGTCGGTCTGGGCGATGCTCGACCGGCCACGGACGCGCGCGCGTCGTACGGGCAGGCGCGGCACGCACTCGACCTCGCCACCCGCTTCGCGAGGACTGGGGTGGTCGACCTGGCCGCACTCGGACCGCTTCCTCTCCTCGCGCTGGGGGAGGAGGCCGCGGATCGACTCGCGTCCGCGCATCTGACCACGGTGGCCGAACGCGGCGAGGCGGGTCGCGAGATCCTGGACACCGTCGCGGCGTACCTCGACCATGATCGGCGCGTCGACGACACCGCCGCCGCCCTCTACGTGCATCGCAACACCGTGCGCAACAGGGTGGCGCGTTTCGGTGATCTGACGGGCCTCGACATCGACCGGACAGCCGATCTCGTCCTCGCGTGGTGGCTACTGACGCGTGAGCGCAGCGCGCGCTCGGCTCTCCAGGATCCCCCGCTCCAGTAGTGGAACCGTCTTCCGCATCTTCGGACGGAGAATCGCGTCCCACAGCGAGCCGGTGAACACACCGCGGATCTTGTCGACGCCGCGCAGAGCGCCCGGCACGTACACCTTCCGGCGGCGCCGGACGATGGCGTCGACGAACGCGTCGGCGCAGTCCTCGACGTCGGTGACGACATCGAACGGCCAGGGCAGTTCCTCGATGCTCGCCCGCACCGACTCGATGCTGTGCTGCGACTCGAACATCGGAGTCCGGACGAATGCGGGATGCGCGACCCCGACGCCGACGCCCTTGTGTGCCACCTCGAGGCGCAGTCCGCCGCCGAATGCCTCGACACCCGTCTTGGCGGCCGCGTAGGCGGACTGGCCCGGCACGGTCTTCAGGGCGGCCGCGGACGAGACCAACAGATAGAAGCCGCGCTGTGCGGTCACGGCGGGCAACGTGGCGTGCACGGTGCGGATGACGCCGTTCAGATTGATGTCGACGATGCGGGTCAGTGTCTCGACGTCGCTGATAGCGACGGTGCCGGCCTCGGCGATGCCCGCATTGGCCACCACCACGTCGAGGCACCCGTACTCCGAGAGGATCTGTGCAACAGCTGATTCGAGTGACGCGGTGTCCGTGACGTCGGCGGTCACGGCCAGGTGCCGGCCGTGAGCGCTGGTGTCCAGGCTCCCGATCACCGATGCGGGTATGTCGGATCGGTCCACGAGCACCACGTGCGCGCCCTGCGACGCGAGTCGGCGTCCGGTCTCGAGACCGATCCCGGACGCACCGCCGGTGATGAGTACGACCTTGCCTGCCATCGATGCCATGCGCTGTCCTTCACGGGTCGTCGTTCGCGGTCCCCTCAGCGTCGCCCGGCGAGCAGCCCCGCGACAGGTGCGTGACTCCACGTCGGGTCGGCCTGCGCTGTGCAGCCGCACAGCGAGCGATCGACCGGTCTGCGTAGGCCTGACGCCGATCGGGTACCCGCGGAACGACGACAGGAGCAAACTCACGTGAGTACGGACGATCTCGACCCCGGTGTCGCCGCGGCCGTACGGTCCCGCATCGCGTCCGCTGGTGAGATCCCGCTACCGGGGTCCGGTGCGACCAGGCGACGCTGGGATCTGCTGGCCGCGTGGTGCCGCGACGACGCGGTGGTCGGCCGGTTGCTCGAAGCCCACTTCGACGCCGTCGCCATCTGCGCGGAGCTGGGTGGTCCCGCGACCTCGTCCGAGCAGATGTGGGGAGTGTGGGCCGCAGAGACGCCGCCGCCCGTCAACGCGGTCTCCGACGCACACGGTTCCTGGTCGCTGACCGGCAGGAAGATGTGGTGCTCGGGCGCCCACAGTTGCTCGCACGCGCTGGTGACGGCACGGGCAGGGGAGGACTCCGCCTTGTTCGCCGTGGCGCTGGACAGCGGCACCGTGACCCCTGAACCGAACACGTGGCACGCGACGGGTATGCGCGAGAGCGATTCCGGCGCAGTGTCTCTCGCGGGAACGCCCGCGGTCGCGGTGGGGCAACCGGGTGACTACACCGCGCGTGCCGGATTCTGGCACGGTGCGATCGGGGTGGCCGCCTGCTGGTTCGGGGTGGCACTCGCCGTCGCCGACCCGCTCTACCGCCGGGCCGCTGCGGACCGGGCCGGACCGCATGCGCTCGCGCACCTCGGAGCAGTGGACGCGGCACTGACGGCCTGTGTCAACACCTTCGACGTCGCTGCCGGCGAGGTGGACCGATACCCACTGGCTCTGGACGAGGCGAGAGTCCGCGCCATGCGGGTTCGCGCCATCGTGGAGCGGGCCTGCACCGAAGTTCTCGACCGGGTCGGCCGCGCGCTGGGTGCGGCACCCCTCGGTCTGGACGCGGAGCACTCCCGCCGGGTGGCGGACCTGACGACGTATCTTCGCCAGAGCCACGCCGAGGTCGATCTGGAGAACCTGGGCCGGGCGGTCGCGGCGTCGGGTTCCGCATCGTGAGTGTGGACAGGTTCGCGGAACGCCCGGTGGCACAGCGTGGAACGCCGGAGTCCGTGTGGCGCGAGAACGGTCCGACGTACCCCGACCTTGTCCACGACGGGCTGGCGCATCTGGTCCTCGTCGCTCCGCACCCTGACGACGAGGTCCTCGGTCTGGGCGGCTGGGCATCGATGCTGGCCGCATCCGGTGTTCCGGTGACGGTGGTCGCCGTCACCGACGGGGGCGCGTCTCACACCCCCACGCCCGCGCGGTCGCGCGCCGACCTGGAAGCGGTGCGCAGAGCCGAGAGTGCCTCGGCGCTGGTGGATCTCGGTATCGTCGACATCCGTCGGCTGAGCATGCCCGACGGACAGGTGGCCGAGCACGAGCGCGCCCTCGTCGACGCTCTCGTCGACGTGCTCGACACCGTGGGGCGCGGTACGACGGTGTGGTGCGCGACGACGCTGCGCGGCGACGGCCACCCCGATCATGAAGCGGTCGGGCGCGCGTCGGCCGCGGCGGCGAGCCGGTACGGGTGCACGCTCGTCGAGTACCCGGTGTGGATGTGGCACTGGGCAGAACCGGGGGACGAGGCCGTGGACTGGGAGTCGGCCCGCACGATCACGCTCGACGCGGACGCGATCGCGCGCAAGGAGGTAGCGGTGAGCAGATTCGTCAGCCAGACGACTCGGGACGGGAACGAGGACGAGATCCTCCCGCCGTGGGTTCTGGAGCGGCTCCTGCGTTCTCACGAGACGGTGTTCGTGTGAGCGGGCAGGCCGGAGGCCGGTCGGGATCGGGCGGGCAGGCCGGAGGCCGGTCGGAATCGGGCGGGCAGGCCGGAGGCCGGTCGGAATCGGGCGGGCAGGCCGGAGGTGTCCCGGCGAGTTATTTCGAGCGCATGTACGAGGCCGATCCGGACCCGTGGGGGTTCGAGAGCCGGTGGTACGAGCGACGCAAGTACGCCCTCACGATGGCGATGCTTCCGAACGAGCGGTACCGGTCGGCCTTCGAGCCGGGGTGTTCCGTCGGAGTTCTGTCCGAACTCATCGCGGGCCGAGCCGATCGCCTGCTGTCCACGGACATCGCGGAGGCACCGTTGCGTCGCGCGCGGGAGCGTGGGATTCCGAACGTGGAGTTTCGCCGAGAGTCGCTGCACGACGGGTGGCCGGACGAGCAGTTCGATCTCGTCGTGCTGAGCGAGATGTGTTACTACGTCCACCCGACGGAGCTCGACGCTCTAATGTCGAAGGCGGTCGATGCGGCAGAGCCCGGCGGAACCGTGTGCGTCGCGCACTGGCGCCACGACGTTCCGGAGTACCCGAGCACTGCGGCCGAGGTGCACACCGCGTTCCGCGCGTCACCGCACCTGCTCCTCCGGGCGGAGTACCGCGACGACGACGTTCTCGTCGACGTCTTCACGCGGGGTACCGGCGCACACTGATCAGGCGGTGACGGGAGTCGCCATCTCGTCGAGGAACGTGGCGAAACCACCTGTGGTGCGCGTACTGGTGCGGGCCGACGTGGTCACGCACGGAGCGCCGGTGCGGCGTATGCGGTACCCCCGGCGTCCGAGTCGCGCGACCAGATCGACGTCCTCGTGGACGGCGAGCGCACGGAATCCGCCGACCGCACGGTAGGCGTCGGCGCGCACCGCGAGGTTGGCTCCGTGGACCTGCAGGAGACCGCGTCGTTCACGGTCCGCGTAGTCGCGCCGGAATCGCCGGAGCACGACGGGATCACGCAGGCCCTCGTCGACGCGCACCGGTCCGGGGACGACGTGTGCCTGCGCAGCGCACGCCACGATCGATCGGAAGTGGTCGGGGTCGACCAGCGAATCGGCGTCGGTGTTGACGTACCAGGTGGACGATCCGGCGCTCGACGTCTCGGACCGGAACCCCAGGGCCCGTGCAGCTCCCACGTTCGCGACGTCCGTCGTGACGCACCGGACGCCCCCACCCACCACCTCCGCGGTGCGGTCACTGCAGGCGTCCAGCACCACCACCAGTCGGACGGGGACCGGCGACAGCGTGCGAGCGGTGCGCAGGGCATCGAGGCACGCAGACAGCGACGCGTCCTCGTTGTGGGCGGGCACCACTGCGACGATGCGCTCGACCCGGGCCGGCGTGAAATGCACACCTGTGAAATGCCCGATTCCCGTCGTCGCCAATCATGCGCAGCACGCGGTGCTGTGCGCGCTACGCCGTGCGGTGCGCGCGGCGCCGCATGGCGGGGCGTACCGCCTCCAGGACCGCGATACCCACTGCCGCGGAGACGAAGGCGAGCACGGTGTAGGACACGTTGCCCGCATCGAGCTCGAAGAAGCGGGCGAGCGGCGGCACGGTGAAGATGACCGCGTAGGCCGCCACGGACACGGTCAGCAGAGTCACCTTCCACCACTGCATGGGCCGGGCCACCGTCCCGAGGACCCACATCGCGACGACGATCAGCGTGATGAGCGCCGAGGTGCTCGACTGGATCCGGTCCGCCCGCGAGGCATCGGGTCCGTCGTAGGTGGCGAGGTAGGTCGCGAACGTGGCGATTCCCACCACCAGTCCTGCAGGCACCGCCTTGCGCAGTACCCGAGGGACGAAGCCGGAGCGGGCCCGTTCGTTGTTCGGCGCCAGCGACAGCAGGAACGCGGGAATGCCGATGGTGAACCACGCCGCGATGGTGACGTGGCGGGGAAGAAACGGGTAGGGCAGCGGGTCGACGTTCACGACCAGGGACAGCAGGCCGGACAGCCCGACGAGGACCGCGAGCACCACCGAGTAGACCGTCTTGGTGAGGAACAGCGTGGAGACCCGTTCGATGTTGCCGATGACTCGTCGACCCTCGGCCACCACGTGGGGCAGCGTCGAGAAGGCGTTGTCCAGCAACACGATCTGCGCCACGGACCGCGCCGCGGGACTTCCCGCGCCCATGGCGACACCGATGTCGGCCTTCTTCAGTGCGAGAACGTCGTTGACGCCGTCACCCGTCATGGCCACCGTGTGACCACGGCTCTGCAAGGCGGTGACCATGTCCCGCTTCTGTTCCGGGCGTACCCGTCCGAACACGGCATGACGCTCCATGGTGTCCGCGAGATCGTCCGTGTTCGACGGGAGACTGCGAGCGTCGACCGCATCGCCCGACGGCAGCGCATCGAGCGACCCGGCCACCGCGCCCACGGACACCGCGTTGTCGCCGGAGATGATCTTGACCTGGACGGACTGATCCGCGAAGTAGTTCAGTGTGTCGCCGGCGTCCGCCCGGATCTTCTGCTCGAGCACGACGAGGGCTCGGGGCGTCACGACACCCGGCGCGTCGGCGTGATCCATCGGGAGGTCGCTGGTGGCGAAGAGCAGCACCCTCTTTCCGGCCGCGCCCAGCTCGGTGGCGCGTGCGGAGGCCTCCGATGCCGGATCCAGCAGCACGTCCGGAGCACCGATCAGGAAGTTGCCCGCGTCGGGGAAGGAGACTCCGCTCCACTTCTTCTCCGACGAGAACGGAGCCCGCGCGGACGCCGTCCGGGCAGGCGCGGTCGGAAGCGCGTCGGCGACGGCGATCATGCTGGCGTTCGGTCGATCGTCGTCGGCGACGACGGCGGACAGGTCGCGCCGGACGTCCTCGTCGGACTCGGCCGACAGCACGAGGAGGTCCGACATGACCATCGCGTTCTCGGTCAGCGTTCCGGTCTTGTCGGCGCACACCACGTCGATACGGGCCAGCCCCTCGACCGCCGGAAGCTCCTGCACGAGGCACTGTCGACGTCCGAGGCGGACCACGCCGACGGCGAAGGCCAGTGAGGTGAGCAGGACCAGTCCTTCCGGCACCATCGGGACCAGCGCCGCCACCATGCCGTTGAGCGCGGGGCCGAGCGGCTGGCCCGTGACGACGAGCTGGTTGACGACGATGACGATGCCGGCCGGGACCATCACCCGGGTGATGTGGCGGAGGATGCGGTCGATACCGGACCGGAGTTCGGAGTCGATGAGCGTGAACTTGCCTGCCTCCTCGGCCAACTGGGCCGCGTACGCTTCCCTCCCCACCTTGGTGACGCGGTAGGCTCCGCGGCCGGCGACGACGAACGACCCGGAGAACACGGAGTCGCTCGGGGTCTTGGTCATCGAGTCGGACTCACCCGTCAGCAGTGATTCGTCGACGTCGAGCGAGTCCGCCTCGATCACGTCGCCGTCGACGATGATCTGATCGCCCGGACCGAGTTCCACGACGTCGCCGAGCACCACCTCGTGGGGAGCGAGGTCCCGTGCACGGCCGTCTCGTCGCACGAGGGGCCGACTCTGGCCCACGATGGCGAGCGCGTCGAGGGTGCGCTTCGCGCGCAGTTCCTGGATGATGCCGATCCCGCTGTTGGCGACGATGAGCAGACCGAACATCGCGTCGATGATCGATCCGGTCGACAGCACGATGACGAGAAGTACCGCCAGAATCGCGTTGATGCGCGTGAAGATGTTGCCGCGCAGGATGTCTGCGACCGACCTCGAGGAGCGGGCCGGCACGTCGTTGGACCGACCCTGCGATGCGAGGGTTTCCGCTTCCGCTGTGGTGAGTCCGACTGCGGTGGGGACGTCGCTCGACAGCATGAAGGGGAGCCTAGTGGGTGTCGGCGACGACGGTCGTCAGCCTCGTTGGTCGTCCAGCACCCGTCGAGCCTGCTCGGTGACCGTGGTCCCAGCGCTGTAGGCCTGTGCTCGCAGCAGTGCCGACGCTGCCTGGACGCCGAGGTGGTGCCGAGCGACCACCACGCCGATCGCCAGGTGCACGGTCGACAGGTCGAAGCCGTGGTCGGGCCCGCCGTCGACGGCCGTGAGGACAGTGTCTCCGTCCAGGTCGTCGCACAGGGGAACTCGCGGCGCAAGCAACTCCGGGCGGCGTTCCACGAGCGCTGCGATGGCGGCGTCGGAGTGCGTGCTGCTGCGGCGTCGACCACGCCAGTACATCTGGAGCGTTCCCAGGGGGGTGGCGGGTGCACCGATGGGGAACGTCGCGACCTCGACGACTCCGAGGGTCGCCAATTCGTCGACGAGAGTGGTCCAGCGGACGCCGTGGTCAGGGTCCTCGACATCGAGTCGGCTGTGTCCCGCTCCCGCCATCGACTCGGTGTGCGGTCCGCAGCCGAGCAGGTACTGGAGGTCGGCCAGCCGCTCCGCCAGGTCGTCCGTCGCGTACGTGACGAGCCGGACGTCGGCATCGGCCGCCGATTCCGCCACCACGGCGGCTCCGTCCGCCCGGCACCACTGCACGCACGCGGCCAGCCATGTCTCCGCAGTGCGTCCGGACCGCAGGGCGCCCGTGACGCGTTCGTCTGGTGGATGGGGCTCGCGGGCCGAGTTCGATGCCATGGGGCGTCCTTCGCTGCGTTCGTGTAACCGGTTCGTGGACCGCAGCTGAGGGTGTGTCTCGCCGTTCATCGTGTACCCGTCCGTCGGCTCCGCACACCACATCCGGCCGGTGTCCTCGAACACGGGCGCCCACTCACCGGGTGTCGCCGGTCACCCGAGTGGTCGACACGCTCGGAACACCCACGACGACATGCGGTGCTGTGCGCAGAATGCTCGGTCGCGGAGCCGGATCTTGCGCAGTCGGCAAGACCGTGGTCACCTGGGGATCTCCGCGAAGCATCGAGCCGGAGATGACGTCCTGAGGGGGAAGCGCCATGACCAGCAACGAGCATGTCGATGATCGAGCGCCACAGACGGTGGAGACCCTGGAGGAGATCGCACAGCGTGTGTTGTGGCTGTCGACCTCGATGATCCACCACGCCAATCGAATTCGGCCCAACCCCAGCGGACTCAAAGTCGGAGGCCACCAAGCCTCGTGCGCGTCGATGGTGTCGATCATGACCTCCCTGTGGTTCGAACAGTTGCAGCCCGGGGACCGGGTGTCGGTCAAGCCGCACGCGTCTCCGGTGCTGCACGCGATCAACTACCTCCTCGGTGAGTTGGACGAGAAGTACCTGACGACGCTGCGGTCCTACGGCGGGCTGCAGTCCTACCCCTCGCGCGCCAAGGACCCCGACACCGTCGACTACTCCACCGGGTCCGTGGGAATCGGAGCGACCGCACCGATCTGGGGCGCGATGTCGCGCCGCTACGTCGACGCCGCCTTCGGTGACGCGCACGACGACGCCCGGACAGCGACCGGATTCCGGGGGCGGCAGTACTCGCTCGTCGGCGACGCCGAACTGGACGAGGGCGCGGTGTGGGAAGCGGTGATCGACCCGGGAATCGCCGACCTCGGCGAGATCGTGTGGATCGTCGACCTGAACCGCCAATCGCTGGATCGAGTGGTGCCGAACTTCGCTGCGCGGCGGCTGGAGAAGATGTTCGACGCCGCCGGCTGGCAGGTCGTCACGGTCTCGTTCGGCACCCTTCTCGACGCATTGTTCGCCCGTCCCGGCGGCGAGGCCCTGCGCGAACGCATCGTCGACATGCCCAACCCGGAGTACCAACGCCTCCTGCGCTGCTCGGCGGACGAACTGCGCACCCGACTGCCCGGCGCCGGGCCCGGTGCCGAACGGATTCGTGCCCTCGTCGCCGATCTGGACGATGCCGCTCTGACGGAGGCCGTCCGCAACCTGGGCGGACACGACCTCGCCGCACTGCGCGCCGCGTTCGCCCGTATCGACGACACCCGTCCCACCGTGATCATCGCGTACACCGTCAAGGGCTTCGGGTTGCCGACGCAGGGTCATCCGCAGAATCACTCGTCGTTGCTGACGGTCGAGGAGTACGCCGAACTCGCGGGCGCGCTGGGCACCGACCCCGACGCGCCCTGGGCACGATTCTCGGACGACAGTCCGGCCGGGCGGGTGTGCGCGGACACCGCGGACCGGCTGCGCCGGGAACCGATACACACGGCCGAGCCTCCCTCGGTGCCCACCGACATCGGGCGCACGCCCAAGGGAACGGCGACGACACAGGCCGCGCTCGGTCGCGTCCTGCTCGACCTCACCAGAGCGGCTCCGGACGCCGCGCGGCGGGTCGTCACCGTCAGTCCCGACGTCAGCTCCACCACCAACCTCGGCGGCTGGGTGAACAAGGTCGGCGTCTGGTCCTCCTCGGAACGCCACGACTGGTTCGGTGACGACGCCGAGACGATCATGCACTG
The DNA here is from genome assembly GCF_000686025.1 of Rhodococcus sp. UNC23MFCrub1.1. Classification (GTDB taxonomy): domain Bacteria; phylum Actinomycetota; class Actinomycetes; order Mycobacteriales; family Mycobacteriaceae; genus Rhodococcoides. The sequence goes on along the minus strand of NZ_JMLQ01000001.1, from coordinate 845,362 downwards.
GCGCGAGAGCCCCACGGGGCAACACATGGAACTGGGCATCGCCGAGACCAACCTCGTCGGACTGATGGGCGAGCTCGGTGCGACGTGGAGCCGGTGGGGAGAGCCGCTGTTCCCGATCGGAGTCATGTACGACCCGTTCGTCGAGCGCGCGCTCGAGCCGTGGTCGTACGGCATCTACGCAGGCGGACAGTCCATCCTCGTCGGCACCCCCTCGGGAGTGACCCTGGCGGCGGAAGGTGGTGCGCACCAGTCGATCAAGACCCCGTCGATCGGTCTGGAGCAGCCCGGGTGCGTGAGCTGGGAACCGGCGTTCGCGATCGACGTCGAGTGGACGCTGCTGGCGGCGATCGGACGGTTGGGGCGCCCGGGCGGCACGTCGGCGTATCTGCGCCTGTCGACCAGACCGGTCGATCAGTCGCTGGCGAACGTTCCGGCGGATCCGGCGGCGCGGGAGCGCCGACGGCGGCAGGTGGTCGCGGGGGGATACCCGCTGGTGCGGCGGGACGGTGCGGTGGTGACCATCGCGGCGATGGGCGCAATGGTCACCGAGGCCCTCGCCGCGGCGGAGCGGCTCGAACAGATCGGGCTCGCTGCCGACGTCCTGTGCGTCACGAGTCCGGGGGAGCTGTATCGGGCGGTCCAGGCACGGCAGGGGCATCTCGAGGCGGAGTCGTGGATTCTCGATCATCTGCTGCCGGCAGAGCGGGCGACGCCGATGGTGACGGTCCTCGACGGTCATCCCCACACGCTCGCGTTCCTGGCGACGGTGAATCGGGTGCCGTCCACGTCTCTCGGGGTGAGTGAGTTCGGTCAGGTCGGCGCACTCGACGAGGTGTACCGCCACCATCAGATCGACACCGACTCGATCGTCCGGGCCGCACTCGACGTCACCGGGCACTGACTGCTCGGCAGGTTCATCGAGCGGCCGCGGCACCGAGTTCGATGAGCAGGACGCCGACGACGATGCATGCGATCCCGCCGAGCATGCGGCGGGTCAGGGGTTCTCGAAAGAGGTACCGGGAGGCCACGGCGGTGAGGGCGACTCCGCACGCGGCCCAGATGCCGTAGGCCACTCCCAGGGCCAGACCCGAACGGAGCGCACCGAGCAGGGCGACGAACGCGAGGAGATAGCCGAGAGCGACGACCCCGTAGAACGCGGGGCGTCCGGTGGCCGCCACGCGGAGCGACAGCGTGGCCGACACCTCGAGGAGGATGGCGCCGAGGAGGAAGAGGTACTGCATCACGGTTCCCGCTCTGCGGGGTGGGACCCGGTCTCGACGAGGAGTACACCGACGATGACCAGTCCGATTCCGAGACCCATCACGATGGTCAGCGGTTCACCGAAGAGCGCTGACGCGAGAAGGGCGGTGAGAGCGACACCGCTTGCTCCCCAGATACCGTAGGCGACACCGAGGGCCATACCGCGGCGCAGTACGGACGCGAGTCCGACGAAGGCCAGCAGATAACCGATGATCACCACGACGTAGAGGACGGGACGGGTCTCGGAACCTTTGAGCGACAGGGTGGCGGACACTTCGGCCACCACGGCCGCCGCCAGAAGGAACCACACCGTGCGGTAGTTCTACCGCGGGCGGGACTAGCGAGCGATCTGTCCGCGGCCCATGCGCAGGAGGAGCATGCCGAGGGTGCGGCCCTCGCGGCCGAGATCACCGAAGTGCTGGAGCACCGACATCTCGCGTGCGGACGATGCGGCCGAGCGGGGCTCCATCATGCCGACAGTGCGAGTGAGCTCGGTGCGTCGTGCCACTGCGGCCAGGATCTGGGCGTCGAGACGCTCGATCTCGTCGTGCATGGAGTCGATGTCGTGGGCGGTGTCGGCACCGTGGTTGCGCGTGACGTCTGCGGTGGCGAAGTCGGTTGCAATGCTCATGTCTACTGAATCGCGCCCATCCCGAATTTCATTACCGATCTGCCGAGATATTTTTCGGCGACCAGTCGAGAACGGGTCTCACCTGGGGTGATGCAGATTGTGAGCTGGATCGCAGTGCGCCCGTGGGCGTCAGGTGAGGTTAGGCTAACGCAATGTTTCTCACCGTGTGTGCGCCCGTGAGGCGACTGATCCCTGTACTCGTCGCGACGGTGGCCCTCACCGTGTCGTGCTCGTCGGCCGCCACCGAGGACGGCCGCGACGCGGCGCAGACGGCGGCCGGCGGCGTCTATCCAGCGACGGTCGACACCGCGTTCGGCGCCGTCGACCTCGAGTCGGCGCCGACGCGTGTCGTGGCGCTGGGGTGGGGGGACGCGGAGACGGCATTGGCCCTCGGGGTCCAGCCGGTCGGTGCCAGCGACTGGCTCGACTTCGGCGGAGAGGGCGTCGGTCCGTGGGCGGAGGGTCTCTACGACACACCACCCGAGATCATCGGAACCCTGGAACCGTCCTACGAAGCCGTGGCGGCACTCGAGCCGGATCTGATCCTCGACACCAAGAGCTCGGGCGACGTCGGCCGGCACGACCGGCTGGCGGCCATCGCGCCGACCGTCGGCATCCCGGAGGGTGCGGAGAACTACACGACGTCCTACGAGGATCAGGTCACCATGGTGGCCGCGGCGCTCGGTGTGCCCGAGAAGGGCGCCGAGCTGATCGCCGGGCTGGACGACGGCTTCCGCACGGCCGCTGCGGACCATCCGGAGTTCGCAGAGAAGACCGTGACGGTGGGCGCCCTCAGCGGAACCGGCTACGGCGCCTACATAGAGGACAGCGAGCGGGTGCAGTTCCTGATGCGGCTCGGGTTCCGGCAGAACCCGACCATCGCATCGATGACCCCGGTGCGGTTCTCCGTACCGATCGCGGACGAGCAGCTGGGTCTGCTCGACGCGGATCTCGTCGTCATGTTCCCGATCGGCAAGACTGCGCGGGACATCGAGCAGAACCCGCTGTTCCGCAGCATCCCGGCCGTGGCGCAGGGGCATGCGATCGTGTTCGACGACCCGGCGGTGGCGAAGTCCTACTCCACCAACTCGGCGCTCTCGCTGCAGTACGCACTCGACACCGTGGTGCCCATGCTTGCGGAGGCGCTCCGGTCGTGATGCTCGGAGGCGATCGCTCACGCGTGCCTTCACCAGCGGCGCGACCTCGGTGCCGAGCAACTCGATGCCCCGCAGCATGGTCCGTCCAAGAGATGCGCCACCCGCTCGCGAGCGGTGACGCGGTGGCCGGTGTCGTACTCGGCGACGGCAGACACGAAGTTGTCGATCCCGATCTGCATCGCGGTGCCGTTCTGCCGATGTAGTGAAGTGTCAACACTCTGTGGTGTCGTCGAGTTGAATCTTCACGTGAGGGTAGTGAAGGTTCGCGACACCTAGGCTGGGTGTGTGAACGACGACGTCGAGTGGCTGCGACCCGACGAGGTACGCGCGTGGCTCGCGGTCGCAGGCCTCCTCGAGGCGCTCCCCGCAGTACTGAACTCGCAATTGAAGAACGACGCGGGGGTCAACCACTTCGAATACATGCTTCTGGCCGGTCTGTCCGAGTCGCCTGGTCGGAGTTCGCCGACGAGTGAGATCGCTGCCTTCGCCGCAGGATCACTTTCTCGGGTCTCCCACGCACTCACGCGTATGGAGTCGCGGGGGTGGGTCGAACGGGGGCCACGCGGAGGCCCCGGTGGGCAGACCGCGGTGACGTTGACCGACGAGGGCATGGAGATCGTTCGTCGCGCGGCTCCCGGTCACGTCGCGCAGGTGCGAGAACTGGTTGTCGACCGCCTCGGTCGTGAGGACGCACTCGAGCTCGGGCGACTCGCGGGCCGGGTGCTCGCGGGTGCGAACCCGGCGGTCCACAGGATGCTGATGGACCGGTATCCCGAGCAGGACGTGCGCCCGGACGACCGGGACTGACGGAGAGGACCCCATGTCGCTACCGCTGACCGGCATTCGAGTGCTGGAGCTCGGCAACTACATCGCCGCGCCGACCGCGGGACGCATGCTCGCGGACTTCGGCGCGGAGGTGATCAAGGTCGAGCGACCCGGCACCGGCGACGAGATCCGGAACTGGCGTCTCTATTCCGGTACCACGTCGATGTTGTACCGGACGATCAACCGCAACAAGAAGTCGATCGTGCTCGATCTGCGCACCGAGCAGGGGCGGCAGGACGTGCTGGATCTCGCCGCGCAGTGCGACATCGTGCTCGAGAACTTTCGGCCCGGCACTCTCGAGAAATGGGGACTCTCGCCGGAGCGGTTGAGCGAGAGGAACCCCGATCTCATCATCACCCGCATCTCCGCTTTCGGGCAGACCGGTCCGATGGCCGAGCGTCCGGGCTTCGCCGCCGTCGCCGAGGCCTACGGGGGATTTCGCAACCTCGTCGGCGACCCCGACCGACCACCGGTTCGCGTCGGAGTGTCGATCGGTGACTCCATCGCCGGCCTCTACGCCGCCTTCGGTTGTGTCATGGCTCTGTTCCGACGCCAGACCGCGTCGAGCGAGCTCTCGCTCGAGCAACGCTCGATCGACGTCGCGCTCAACGAGTCGATTCTGTCGATGATGGAATCGCTGGTACCCGACTACCTCGCCTACGGAGTGGAACGCGAGCGCACCGGTGGGCGGATGGAAGGCATCGCGCCCTCGAATGCGTACCCGTGCAACGACGGTCACTCGATCATCATCGCCGGCAACGGCGACGCCATCTTCCAGCGCTACATGGAGACGATCGGTCGGCCGGATCTCGGCGCGGATCCCGAGCTGTCTGCCAACGCCGGCCGCTGGCGACGTCGGGACGAACTGGACGCGGCCATCTCCGCCTGGACCATGCTGCACTCCCGCGACGAGGCGTTGGCGGTGCTCGATCGGGCCGGTGTGCCGTCGGGGCCCATCTACACGGCCGCCGACATCGTGCGGGATCCACAGTACCGAGCGCGCAACATGATTCAGACGTTCCCCGTGGACGTCGGTGGTGAGACTCCGGTGGACGTGGGTTTCGTCGGTGTGGTGCCCGTCATCGGCCACGCGTCCGTTCCCATCCGATCGCTCGGACCGGACCTCGGCGAGCACACCGCCGAAGTGCTGCGGGAACTGTTGGGACGCACCGAGAGCGAGCACGACGCATGACGCGGATCCTGGTCACCCTGCCGATTCCGGAACCGGGTATGGAGATTCTGCGCCGCGCCACCGACGTCGACGTTATCGCGCTCGATCACGTCGCGCTGGTGGAGCGATGCGCCTCCGGCGACTACGACGTGGTGGTGGCCCAGCTCCGGGACCGGTTCGACAGCGCACTGCTCGCCGGTGCGCGCCTGCGTGGGATCTCCAACTACGCGGTGGGTGTCGACAACATCGACGTCGGCGCCGCCACCGCCCGAGGCATCGTCGTCGGGAACACTCCGGGCGTCCTGACGGACTCCACGGCGGACATCGCTCTCCTGCTGATGCTGGCCACAGCGCGTCGGGCGCTCGAGGCGGACCGGACGGTGCGCGCCGGTGAGTTCACCGGATGGGCACCGGACCTGATGCTCGGCACGGACGTGTCCGGACGGGTGCTGGGACTGGCCGGATTCGGGCGCATCGCTCGCGCGACGGCGCGGCGCGCTCTCGGATTCGGTATGACGGTGCGGTTCTGCCCACGGCCCCCGTCCGACAGGCCCGTCGACGATGCGGAGCTCGACGAGTTCGGCGGTCGCGTCGAGCACGTCTCGTGGGACGAGTTGGTGGCGACGAGCGACTTCCTGTCCCTGCACGTTCCGCTGACCGAGGCGACGTACCACCTCGTCGATGCTCGGGTTCTCGGCGCGATGAAGACCTCCGCGATTCTGGTGAACACCGCGCGCGGGCCGGTGGTCGACGAGTCCGCTCTGGTGGAGGCGTTGCGGGACGGCGTGATCGCCGGTGCGGGGCTCGACGTCTACGAGGACGAACCGGCCACGGCACCCGGCCTGTCGGAGCTGGCCAACACCGTGCTGCTGCCGCATGTCGGGAGCGCGACGGTGTCGGTGCGGAGCGAGATGGCGCGTCTGTGCGCGGAGAACGCCGTCGCGATGGCCGCCGGCACGATGCCGCCCCACGCCGTCAATCCGGAGGCATGGGCGGACCTGTGAGAACTAGGTCGCGAGTGCGGCGTTGACCGCGTTCTCCGTTCGGGTCGGATCGTCCACCGTCAGGACGAGTCGATCGAACCGTCCGGTGCGGTCGAGCTCGATCACGATGTTGCGCACCGGGTCCCCGACGTTCCAGAACACTTTCTCGCCGTCACGATGGAAGGTGCCGGCGTACTTTCCCGGTATCGAGAGGCCCGGAGCCCTGATGCCCCTGGGCTCACGCCGTACACCGGTGTCGACGGTGGCGCCCTTCACCTCGGACAGCGGAATGTCGAGTCGGCGCGTGAAGCTCCAGAGCTTGTCGAGGCCGCGTGGTTCGACGACCAGTCGGCCGTCGACGATGGTCACGGTGTTCATGCTGTGCCCTTTCTCTCGATGCAGGCGCGCGTGAGTATCGCGTCGCCCAGTGCCCGTGCGTCGATGTTCTCGGCAACCAACTTCTCGCGGATCTCCTGCCTCACCGAGGGATCGGAGGGGGCCAGATCCATGAGAGCGACGAGAAGCAGAGGCATCGTGGAGTGCGTCGAGCGCAGTGCGGTGAGGAACAGTCCGCGCTTGCTTCCGAACGCGTTGTAGAGGCTCGCCCGTCGGATGCCGACGGCGTCGAGGATCTGATCGACGGACGCGCCGGTGTAACCGTGACGGACGAACGTGTCGACGGCGGCCGCGAGCACAGTGTCCGTGTCGAACTCGCGCGGTCTCGGCATGCACCCATTCTAGACTGATCAGTCAATAATGGCGAGCGCCCGCACGGCATCGACGAACGCGTCCACGTCGCGCGCAGTGTGCGCGAACGACGTCACGAGACGCACGACCCCCGGCTCCCACCGGTCGTCGTAGAACGTGAATCCGCGGTCGTGCAGTGCCTGTGTCAGAGCAGCGGGGAAGCGGAAGTAGGACATGTTCGCCGACGCGTCGCCCACGACTTCGATGCCCCCGATCTGTCGGAGCCCGTCTCGGAGCCGCGCGGCCATCGCGTTGGCGTTCCGCGCATGACGCATCCAGAGGTCGTTCTCCAGGTACGCGACCAGTTGCGCGCTCTGGAACCGCATCTTGGACGTCAGCTGGCCACCGCGCTTGTGTCGGAACGTCAGTTCGGTGGACAACGAGGGATCGAACGACACGATGGCCTCGGCGGTCATCGTGCCGTTCTTCGTCGCGCCGAAGGACAGGATGTCCACGCCTGCTCGCCAGGTCATCTCGGCCGGCGTGCACTCGAGGGCCACGAGCGCGTTGGCGAACCGGGCGCCGTCCATGTGCACGCGGAGTCCGGCATCGTGCGCGATGGTCGACACCTCACGCACCTCGTCGAGGGTGTGGACGCTGCCCGTCTCGGTGACCTGCGTGAGGCTCACCACCGACGGCTGGACACTGTGGACGTCGCCGCGTCGTCGCACGACCGCGGCGCGCAGTGCGGTGGGATCCATCGTCGAACGGGGGCCGTCCACGAGGACGATCTTGGCGCCGTCGGTGAAGAACTCCGGAGCGCCGGCCTCGTCGTTGGTGATGTGGCCGTCGGGATGGGTGAGGATGCTGCCCCACGGCGGTGTGCACGCGGCCAGCGCCAGTCCGTTGGCCGCCGAACCGGTTCCGACGACGAACACGTCGACGGGACGCTCGAAGACGTCTGCCATCAGCCTCGTGAGACGAGCGGACGTCGGATCGTTGCCGTACGGGGCTGCGAGCCCGGTCGATGCCTCCGCCATGGCCGCGAGAATCTCCGGCGCGGTGCCCGCGGCGTTGTCGCTGAGATATCCGGTGAGTGGGGCAGTGGTGCTCGTGGCCATACCCCCATGGTGGCAGAACCTCGACCGGCTACCGCAGCTCCGCCGCCAGCCGAGGGAGCAGCGCGAGGGGATTGGCGCGTTCCACCCGTGCCCGGCCGTCGCCGTCGAACACGTCGGACAGGCCGGGGGCCGGGTCGTCCGTGTCCGAGGCGGAGTAGGTGAGTCCGCTGAAGGGCCAGTCGGTTCCGAAGACGATGTGGTCGACGTCGGTCACCTCGAGCACCGATCGCAGCGACGACGCCGAGGCGGACAGTGCGGTGTCGTAGTGGAAGCGTCGCAGTGCACCCTCGAGGCCGAGCAGCGACACGGACGGGATCTGATCCGGTGCGACGGCGCGGGGCGCACCCAGCCGCGTGGCGAGGTACGGCAGGCAACCACCCGCGTGAGCGAGGACGAAGCGGATGTTCGGATACCGGTCGAGGGTGCCGGCCGCGATCATCTCGACCGCTGTACGTGTGGTCTCGAACGGGAACTCGAGGAGGAAGCTCGGAAGCGGCACTGGGGGAGCCGAACCCGCGGGGAGCTCGCCGGGGTGCACGAAGACGAGGGCGGACCGCGCGTCGAGCAACGCCATGATCGGCTCGAAGCGTGGGTCACCGAGGTAGATGCCGTCATACGACGACAGCAGTGCCACCCCGTCCATTCCCAGCACGTCCAGGCCGTACGCGATCTCGGCGAGGGACGCCGGCACGTCCGGAAGTGGCACGGTGACCAGGGAGCCGAAACGAGTGGGATGCAGTCGAACCTGGTCGGCCGCGTAGTCGTTGCAGGAGCGCGCGAGGCGCACCGCCTCGAGGCCGCGCACGAACCGCACTCCGGGGTCGGAGATCGAGAGCACCTGGGCCGCGATGCCGAACTCGTCCATGAACGCGAGAGCGGACTCCGGCGACCACGCGGGCAGCGGTAGGCCGCCCGGAACCAGAAGCCCGGCGCGCAGCACGGCCTCCCGATACATCGGCGGGATCATGTGCGCGTGTAGGTCCACTCGATACGCGCCTGTGGGAGCGGCCGAGGCCGTCGGTCCCGTGGCCGCGAGCAGCCCCGTGCCGAGCACGCCTCCGCCGATCAGAGTCTGCAGAGCCTGTCGTCGTGTCGCCATCGTCGTTCCCCCCGTGTGCGGAAGCCGTCCCCCCGGCTCCGCGGCAACGTAACAGGCGTCGGTGCCACTCCTGATGTTTTCATCGGACTTCAGGACCGGTCACGAGTCGACGTGGTCCTGCGTGTCGTCCAGTCGGCCGGCAGCTGCGCGTCGACGAAGGACCTCGCGGTGTCCGAACGTCGCACGGAGAATCTGCTCCCGGTCGGCCACGGTGCTGCCGACGGCGCCCGCCACGGTGCCGAGTGATGCCGAGAGCCAGGCCAGGCGAACGTAATCGGAGAGGTTCGCCGCACGCCCGATCTGTTCGGACAGGAACGACGGAGAGATCACCACCGCGGCCGCCGCGCCGACCACCGCGAACAGGACCGCGTACATGACGGCCACCCCGGACACGACCGTACCGAGGGTGGCGAGGTTGTACATCGTGCGATCGAACCCACGCTCGCGTCGAGCGCGCCTCTCCCACAGTCCGTTCGGCACGGTGAGCCATGTCGTCACGGCCACGAGGGCGGTGGCGGACACCGCTGACAGACGCACGATCGACATCGACGCCGCCATCTGCCAGATGCTCGAGTAGAAGAGGCCGAACGCGGACGTCGCGGTCGCCGCGGCCAGTGCGCCCGACAGTGTCGGTATCAACCGCCACGGTCGGTTGGTGCGGATCATGCCCGCGACCACTCGCGCTCGTCCCGCCAGGGCGGGCGCCACCAGGGCGTCGTGGCCGGAGACGGTGGACCAGTGCGCGAGACCCGTGGCGGGATCGGGCCTGTCGACACCGGTGGCGTCGCGTAGCGCTTCCAGCGCGGCCAGCGTGACGGCGCGCGCCCGCGGCGCGACTCGGTGGGTCCCGAACGACGGAACGTAGACGACCACCATCGACGGCCCGACGATCTCGGCGAGTACGGGGCGGGACCGCACGCGCCGCGGTATTTCGGACACGCACACGGTGAGGATGTCCTCGCTGCCCCCGGTATGGCCGAGCAGGGACGCCCAGGTGTCCAGGTCGGGGCTGCCGCTCTGTACCGGTGGCAACGGGATCGCGACCTGGTCGACGGTGAGCACGTCGCCGTCGCGCGTGGCCGATCCGTCGAGATAGGCCGCGACGGAGTCGGCGACGGCGGCGGCGAAGCCGGGATCGGACGCGACTCTGACGACGGGCATCCTGGTCGGCTACCCGTCGTGCTCGATCGGAAACGGGCACGGGGGCCGCCGCGTTCCCGCCGAGTCGTCGCCCGCCCGATCGCTCAGTCGTCGAGCTTGAAGCCGACCTTCAGCGTCACCTGGAAGTGCGCGACCGCGCCGTTCTCGATGTGTCCGCGGGTCTCGGTGACCTCGAACCAGTCGAGCTCCCGCAGTGTGCTGCTCGCGCGGGAGATGGCCTTGCGGATGGCGTCGTCGACACCCTCCGTCGAGGTTCCTACGATCTCGGTGACGCGGTAGACGTTGTCGCTCATGGTGTGCCCTTCACTCGGTGACAGTTCCCCGTCATCGTGCGTCCTCGGGTGTCGTCCGGTCCAGGGTTCCGATCATCGCGGTTCGACGCGGTCGAGCACCTGTGTCCGTTTCGGAAGTGGGTGGCTCGGGTAGAAGACGTGCGGCGGCAGCGGCGGCGCGTGCGTCGGCGTGGACGCCCGGTGAGGTTGAGACCACAGCCTGCCGATGGAACGGCCTTCCCGCACGGACCACGCGGGCGGGGAGGCCGTTTCCGTCTTCTATTCGGAGTCGGGCGGAGGTCGGATCTACTCAGTCCGAGACGGTGAGACCGTGCGCGTGCACGTAGGCGAGTGCCTGGACCGTGTCGATGCGGGCTCCGTCGAGCACGGCCGACGTCCAGAACGTGGCATCGGCGATGCTGCCCCGCAGATCCGCATCGTTCAACCGGAGCCCGGAGGTGCGGGCACCGCCGAAGTCGACACCGCGCAGAGTGGCCTTGCGGAGATCGGTCCCGACGAGGTTGGCGTCACGCAGGCGCGCCCCGGTGAGGTCGAGTCCGCGGAGGTCGAGACCGCCGAGCGAGGTGAGCATGAGGTCGACCTCGTCGAAGACCGCGGGCGTGATGCGCGAGTCCGCGATGGCGGAACCGAGGAACGATGTGCTGCGAAAAGTGCTGTGCCACAATCGGCTCCGCCGGAACTCGCAGTTGCGGAAGGCCGACCCGATGTGCGTCGAGTCCGTCAGATCCACGCCGGAGAAGTCGCAGTCGGTGAAGACGACACCGTGGGTGGTCAGACCGCCGAGGTCCGCGTCGATGAAGCTGCAGGACGTGTACGAACGCCTGTCCCACCGCTGGCCGTGTGCGTCGATCTCGTTGTAGTTCTCGTCCTCGAACGACCGGTCGGCGAATTCGTCCTCCACACGGGGGACTCTAGTGGGAGGGCCGGAGGCCGGTCGGGGTGTGGCGGGAGGGCCGGAGGCCGGTCGGGGTGTGGCGGGAGGGCCGGAGGCCGGTCGGGGTGTGGCGGGAAGGCCGGGGTCGGTCGGAATGCAGGCGGTCAGGCGGTCAGGCGGTCGGGCGGGCGGTGGGGCCCATCCGCGGCACGCTGGCGGGGAGCACGGCGTCGACGAGAGCCGCCGCTCGCGGGTCCACGTCGGCATCGGTCCGGGCGATGAACGTCGTGGTGCTGGTGCACACGTCCTCGCCGTGCGACGTCAGATGGTTCTGGACCACCAGGATGTCGTTGCCCGCGAACTGGCGGATCGACAGCACCTGGAGAGTGGACACCAGCTGATCTCCCTGCATGACCGGGCGATGCAGAACGAAGCTCTGATCGGTCTGCATGACTGCCGTGATCTCGTACTCCACGAGGATGTGCGCGAAGAGATAGTCGATGGCGATGGATCCGACGACGCTCACGAAGGTCGCGGGCGCGACGAGTCCCTCGTATCCCAACTCGGCCGCAGCGGCCTCCTTGTGGTGCGCCGGATGTTCGTTCTGGATGGCGCGGGAGAGTTCGCGGATCTTCTCGCGGCCGACCTCGTAGTAGTCGGGGATGACGTAGGCGTGTCCGACCAGGCGGGAGCTGCGTTCGAACCGGTGATCGGGCTCGTGCGGAACGAGCGGGCGAGTCTCGTGAGCACCTGTCACGGAGTCGTCGGTCACCGAATTGCTGGTCACGTGGAGCCTTCCCCTGGGACGCGCCCACCCCCATCGGCGCACGCGTATGTGAACAAATCCTACTTCGCGTGTGAATATCCACAAATGCGGCAGTCGAACCCCGTCGGTCGGGTGCGCGGGTGCGTGGTCGCCGCCGGCGTGCACGGGTTTCGTGAGGGGCACACCCTGTGCCGCGTGTCGACAGGGGTGTGGCGCGCTGAGTGGGGTGTGGGCGCGAGATCGGTCAGGGAACCTGAGTCGGTCGCATTCCGGTCAGGTGTCGGACCGGCCGCGTCGACTGTCGAGGTAGGCCCTCGCCCTGAGGGACCGCAGCCATTCCGGACCGGGCCGGACACTGTCGGGAGTGCGCCGGATCGGGTCGAACGACAGGTCGCCACCGGACTGGTCGACCGAGCCGAGCGTCAGTTCGGCCAGCGGGACGTACGCCCCGGTGCCCTCGGCCTGCTCGAACTCGAAGACCAGCGGCCTCGCACGTACAGCGTCGACGATGGAGTCCAGGGTGGGCAGCGGCGGCGCGGCGACGGCCCGCGCGCGGACCCACCACTGACCACCCTCGAACTGCAGCGGCATCAGCGTCGAGAAGGAGGCCGTCTCGAACGCGAGCACCGGGAGCGGAACGCACCGCGTCACGACCTCCCGCCCGGCGCTGGCAAGGAGGATGTCCCAGGCACCGTCGGCCCGGTCGGTCGGCGGGAGACGCAACGCGAGACCCGCGACGTCGGGAACCCGTCGGGGCAGCCCGAGCGCGGTGGACAGGCGCACCGTCACCTCGCACGTGCCCACAGGCAGTCCGGCGTCGCCCTCGGCGGTACGGCGCAGTGTGCCCGTCAGAACCTTCCCGTGGGGATGGAACAGCTTGGCGTGGCGCAGCGCCGACCCCAGCCCGAACGGCAGGGCGAGCGCGCGCACGGGCATCGACGTCTCGTTCACGCTCGGGGATTGCCCGGTGTGTGACGTGAGGAAACGTCGCCGCTCAGGCTCCGTCGTGGGCCTTCTGCAGGTCGGCGACCACGATCTTCGACATCGACAGCATGGCTTGCACGACGCGCTGGGACGCCGCCGGATCCGGGGTGCTCATCAGCTGCATCAGCTGGACCGGGACGATCTGCCAGGAGACCCCGAACTTGTCCTTGCACCAGGCGCACCGGCCCTCGGATCCACCGTCGGACGTGAGCGCGTTCCAGTAGCGGTCGACCTCTTCCTGCCCGTCGCAGCTGACAGCCATGGAGATCGCTTCGGTGAACGGGAACTGTGGCCCCCCGTTCAGGGCGTTGAATCGCTGACCGAAGAGCTCGAAGTCGACCATCATCGCGCGGCCCGGGGCGCCGGGTCCACCGTCCCCGTAGCGGCTGACGTTCAGTATCGCTCCCGTGCCGAACGTCGAGAGGTAGAACTCCGCGGCCTCCTCGGCCCGGTCGTCGAACCACAGTGTGGGGGTGATCTTCTGCATCGTGAGGTCCTTCGTCTTCGGATGGCGGAGCGAACTCGACCCGTCAGCCGTGTCGACTCCGGCCGACGGCGAAAGTCATCGCGCGATGCCGGCAGTCAGCAGTGTGGCCAGCTCCCGGTAGGCGGCGGCGTCGTCCAGACCCGTGCGACGGGCGAGGGCACGGCTCTGGATCGAGACCATCACCGACGCGGCGACGTCGGCGACGAACGCGGCGTGGACGTCCCGCACGTCGCCGGCGCGGACCCCGTCGTCGATGATGCCGCGGACTCGCTCGGCCGCGATGGCGGTGTTGCGTTCGTAGACGAGCCTCGACGGCTCGAAGTCGGCGAGGTCGGTCATGAACCGTTCCGACGCCGGCGCGAGTGCTTCACCGACCGCGCCCAGATACGCCGCGAGGCGCTCGCGGGTGCCCGTCGCGGCGTCGGAGGCCGCGTCCACGCGGACCGCTGCCGAGGTGAAGAAGTGCACCGCGGCGGAGCGGACGAGGTCGTCCTTGCTCGCGGCGAGGGTGTACAGCGTGCTCTTCGAGCACCGAAGGCGGGCGGCGATGCCGTCGAGAGTGAGGTGCGCGAAGCCTTCGGCCAGGAACAGGGCCACTACGGAATCGAAGAGCTGCGCGCGCCGCGCCGTCGCGTGAGCTGCTGTCATGGTGAGCGACAGTACTGCAGAACGCCATGCAGTACTGTCGTAGTACTGAGGGGCCCGCTGCAGTACTGGTGCCGCCTCATCCGATCCGCGACCGAGACGAGGACCCATGGCTGTCGAACGACTGCTGCCGAACGACGACGCACGTGACCTTCTCCAGTTGACCCGCGACATCGCGGACAAGGTCCTCGACCCCATCGTCGACGAACACGAGGAGGCCGAGACCTATCCCGACGGCGTCTTCGCCACGCTCGGCGAGGCGGGGCTGCTCAGCCTGCCGTATCCGGAGGAGTGGGGCGGCGGCGGTCAGTCCTACGAGGTCTATCTGCAGGTGCTCGAGGAACTGGCGTCGCGCTGGGCCGCGGTGGCCGTCGCCGTGAGCGTGCACGGGCTCTCGTGCCACCCGCTGATGTCCTTCGGGTCGGAGGACCAGAAGTCGCGGTGGCTGCCGGACATGCTCGGTGGGCGCACGATCGGCGCCTACAGCCTCTCGGAGCCACAGGCCGGCAGCGACGCGGCCGCCCTCTCCTGCAAGGCCGTGGCCGGTCCGGACGGGTACACCGTCACCGGGTCGAAGGCCTGGATCACGCACGGCGGCAAGGCGGACTTCTACACGCTCTTCGCGCGCACCGGCGAGGGCTCGCGGGGCATCTCCTGCTTCCTCGTGCCCGCCGACCTCGAGGGGCTCTCCTTCGGAGCTCCGGAGGAGAAGATGGGGCTGCACGCGATACCCACGACGGCCGCCCACTACGACGGCGCGGTGCTGTCGGCCGATCGCCGCATCGGCGAGGAGGGGCAGGGGCTCGGCATCGCGTTCAGTGCCCTCGACGCCGGGAGGCTGGGCATCGCCGCCGTCGCCGTCGGCATCGCCCAGGCCGCGCTCGACGATGCCGTGGCCTATGCGCAGGAGCGAACGACGTTCGGCCGCAAGATCATCGATCATCAAGGGCTCGGGTTCGTGCTGGCCGACATGGCAGCGGCGGTGGACTCGGCCCGGGCGACGTACATCGACGCGGCACGCCGCAAGGATGCCGGACTGCCGTTCTCACGTCAGGCCTCCGTGGCCAAGCTCGTGGCGACGGACGCGGCGATGAAGGTGACGACCGACGGCGTGCAGGTGTTCGGAGGCTACGGGTACACCCGAGACTTCCGGGTCGAGCGGTACATGCGCGACGCCAAGATCACGCAGATCTTCGAGGGCACCAACCAGATCCAGCGTCTGGTGATCAGCCGGTCGCTGGCCTGACCCCCGTGCGCACTATGCGCATCCAGCGGTACGCACAGGGCGCACGGGGCGATAGCCTCCCGCTATGAGCTCGTTCACCGGAATCCCGGAGGCCGCCCTCGATTTCTACGAGGATCTCGAGGTCGACAACAGCAAGACCTGGTGGGCCGAACACAAGCACGTCTACGACGAATCGGTCCGCGCGCCCATGACCGCGCTCACGGAGGTACTGGCCGAGGAGTTCGGAACGGCCAAGCTCTTCCGGCCGCACCGCGACGTCCGCTTCTCCAAGGACAAGGTGCCGTACAAGACGCACCAGGGTGCCTACGTGCAGGTGGCCCCGTCCACGGGGTGGTACGTGCAGGTCGACGCCTCCGGCCTCATGGTCGCCGGCGGGTTCTACGCGTCCACGTCCGACTCCATCGCCCAGTTCCGCGCCGTCGTCGACGACGAGGTCCGCGGGTCGGAGCTCGCGCGAATCGTGGCCGATCTCGAGAGCCGCGGCTACGACCGCGGCGGTGACCGGCTGAAGACCTCGCCGCGCGGCTACGACGCGGATCATCCCCGCATCGATCTGCTGCGCCACAAGTCCCTGACGGCAGGACGGTCCTTCGGCTGCCCGCCGTGGCTCGACACACCGGAGTGCGCCGATCACATCCGTGCCGCCTGGCGTGATCTCACACCACTTCTCGAATGGTGCCGTCAGGTACTGGCCTGACGTGCCAGCACGGCCAACTGGAGTTCCATCAGCAGTCGCGCAGCGGGATCCGACAGGTCCGTCCCGGTGATCTCCTCGGCCCGTCGGACCCGATAGCGCAACGTGTTCGGGTGCACGTGCAGGTCGGCCGCGGCCCGGCGCACATCGGACGGGTGCCGCAGATACGTCGCGATGCTCTCGCGTAGCGACGAGGACGTGCGTGCGTCGTACTCGACGAGCGCCGCCATGCGCGGATCGTGCAGCGAGGGGTGCGCGAGGAGCAGATCGACGATCTCACCGAGCAGCACGGACGTCCGCGAATCGGCGAGTGTGGTCACCCTGTCGTCTGCTCCGGCGGTCCCGTCCAGGACGCGATCGACCTCGCGGCGAGCGGCGGCGACCTCGGACAGGGCGGCCACCGGCGATGCCACCGCGGCCCGCAACCGGATCCCCGTGCGTGCCTCGATGCCCTCGAGCAACCGGCGAGTCCACGACGGCACCGAGGTCTCCGCGCGGGTCCGTGGGACGAGGACGTAGATGCGGTCGCCGAGAGTGGTGACCAAGGACAGTCGGTGAAAGGAACTGGCGTGCAGTCGGATCGCGCCGGACAGATCGGCCATCGTGGCCGACGAGGGGGCATCGGGCGCGGCGCCGTCCAGCGCGGCGAGACCGATCACCGCCGCCGGCCCGTCCGTCGGGATGGACAGCGCCGCGGCGAGTGAGGGCACGTCGACCCCACCGCCACGAGCGCCGAGCAGTCGCTGGATCTGCACCGCCTCGTTCGTGGGTGCCTCGAGGATGCGCGTGATCAACCGTGCCGCCACCGCGGCCGCGCCCTGCAGCACGCTCGGAGCATCGTCGGTGAGCGGTCGACGACCTTCCTGGATCCACAGCGTGCCGACCAGTCGTGGTGTGCCCGAACCATCCTGCGTGGCAGTCGTTCTGATACCGGCGACCAGTCGCCGTCGGATACCCAGATCGGAGTGCGCCGGCACCTCGACGACCTCGTCGGAACGGCGGACCGCGTCGTACACACCCCACTGCTCGAGTCGCCGGAGATACTCCGCGGGGCCCTCTCGTCCGAGAATGGACAGGGTCCGCAGCTCGTCCGCCTGATCGTCCGACGCCGAGTACGCCAACACGTGCGACCGCTGGTCCTCGATGCTCACCATCCCGCGCGTGAGCACCGCGACGGTGTGCGCCAGCCCGAAGAGATCGGTGTCCGCGCCCACCAGTCCCGCCAGTTCGGACGGTTCCGCGGACGACGGTGGAGGTGTGGTGATCGACGGCGAGGAATGGTCGAGCACGCCGCGCACCATCGACAGGAGGCGGTCCCAGCGGGTCTGCGTGTGCACCGCGACGAGAGCGACGCCGGCCGTGCGAGCCGCGTGCTGCATCAGCGTGGACGAGGCGGCGATCTTCGACATCACCGCGGTGGGTCGAAGGTCGCTGCTCCGCGTCGCCAGGTCGTCGAACCACGCAACGGCGTCCGCTTCCCGCACACCCGCCAGCAGATAGAGGTCCGCCGCGGCGGCGGTCGTGTAGAGCTCGGCGGCCAGATCGTCGGCGTCGACGAGCGTCACCGACCCGATCGGCACGTCCGACCCTGCCGGTGCCACGAGCACCTCGACGAAGGCGGAGTGCAGCGCACGCACGATCGAGTCGAGGGTCGACGAGGTGCGGGTCATGCCGTGCACTCTAGGTGTCCTTCATCCGATCGGACAGGGGTCGGTGTGTTTCTTTGGACGCTGGGCCGAATATCGAGGATGCCGCGTCCGCTTGGCTGAACCCACCGACCCGGCACGAAGACCCGACACCGAGGACCGACATGGACGCCGTCACCGCAGTACCCACCCCCCTGAACGAGCCGGTGCACACGTACGCACCCGGCAGCGCCGAGCGAGCGCGGCTCACGCACCATCTGGATCGACTCGCCGCCACGCCCACCGAGATCACCCAGGTCATCGGTGGAGACCACCGCGACGCGACGGGCCCACGCGAGCACGTCGTGCAACCGCATCGGCACGCGTCCGTCATCGGATCGTTCGCGAATGCCACCCACCAGGACGTGCGCGACGCAATCGACGCGGCGACCGCCGCCGCACCTGCGTGGCGATCGCTGCCCTTCGACGAGCGCGCCGCAGTCTTCCTCCGCGCCGCCGATCTCCTCGCCGGGCCGTGGCGCGAGACCATCGCGGCTGCCACCATGCTGGGGCAGTCGAAGAGCGCGTACCAGGCCGAGATCGACGCACCCTGCGAGCTGATCGACTTCTGGCGCTTCAACGTCTCGTTCGCCCGACAGATCATGGCCGAACAACCGATCTCCGCGCCCGGCGTCTGGAACCGCGTCGAATACCGCCCCCTCGAGGGCTTCGTCTACGCCATCACCCCGTTCAACTTCACCGCCATCGCGGGAAACCTCCCCACGGCGCCGGCGCTCATGGGCAACACCGTGCTGTGGAAGCCGTCGCCCACCCAGGCCGTCGCCGCGTACCTGACGATGCAGCTTCTCGAGGCCGCCGGACTGCCCCCCGGCGTCATCAACCTCGTGCTCGGTGACGGACCCCTCGTCTCCGAGGTCGCACTCGCCGATCGTCGTCTCGCCGGCATCCACTTCACCGGCTCCACACCGACGTTCCAGCGGCTGTGGCGCGAGGTGGGCGAGAACATCGCCGGCTACGACACCTACCCGCGACTGGTCGGTGAGACCGGTGGCAAGGACTTCGTCGTCGCCCACAGTTCCGCCGACCCGGACGTGCTCACCACGGCGCTGATCCGCGGTGCCTTCGACTTCCAGGGTCAGAAGTGCTCCGCGGCGTCGAGGGCCTTCGTGCCGTCGTCGGTGTGGAAGAGGATGGGGGACACGCTCGTCGACACCGCGTCGTCGCTGCGTTACGGCGACGTCACCGATCTGTCGAACTTCGGTGGGGCGGTCATCGACCGGAAGGCCTTCGACCGCAACGCGGCTGCACTCGAGCGCGCGAAGTCCACCCCGGGCATCACCATCGCCGCCGGCGGCACCTGCGACGATTCCGTCGGCTACTTCGTGGACCCGACGATCCTGCTCGGTGACGACGCGGGCGACGAGGCGTTCCACACCGAGTACTTCGGCCCGATCCTCGCCGTGCACGTCTACGACGACTCGAAGCCCGGTGCGTTCGAGAACACGCTCGCCATGGTCGACAGCGGGTCGAAGTACGCCCTGACCGGATCGATCATCGCCGACGATCGCGCCGCCGTCACGCAGGCCACCGAGGCCCTGCGCTTCGCCGCCGGCAACTTCTACGTCAACGACAAGCCGACCGGCGCCGTCGTCGGACAGCAGCCGTTCGGCGGTGCTCGCGCGTCGGGCACCAACGACAAGGCCGGATCACCGCAGAACCTGCTCCGGTGGGCCTCCGCGCGCACCATCAAGGAGACTTTCGTGCCGGCCGTGGACCACACCTACCCTCACCAGGGAATCTGACCGATGGCCACCAACCCGCTCCGCCCCGTCCTGCTCGCCGCCGGGCGATCGCGCCGCCTCGAACGCGTCGTCGCGCGGTCCGTCCTGACCAGGTCGCTCGTCGAACGCTTCATCGCCGGGAGCACCGAACCGGAGGTGGTCGGTGCCGTCGCCGACCTGCTCGGGTCCGGCCGCGTCGTCAGCGTCGATCACCTGGGTGAGGACACCACCGACGCGGCGCAGGCCACCGCGACCGTCGACGCGTATCTGTCCCTACTGCAGGCATACTCACGCCTCCACACCCCACAGCCTCCGGCCTTCCCGTCCAATTCCGGCCGGCCTCCGGCCTTTTCGTCCAATTCCGGCCGGCCTCCGGCCTTCCCGCTGGAGATCTCGCTGAAGCTCTCGGCGCTAGGACAGTCGCTCCCCGACGACGGCCACGCCGTGGCCCTCGCCAACGCCCACAAGGTGTGCGCCGCCGCGGACGCCGCGGGAGTGTGGGTCACCGTCGACGCCGAGGACCACACCACCACCGACTCGACTCTCGCGATCGTGCGGGAGCTCCGCAAGGACTTCCCGACTCTCGGCACCGTCCTGCAGGCGTACCTGCACCGCACCGAACAGGACTGCCGCGAGCTCTCCGGTCCCGGATCGCGAATCCGGTTGTGCAAGGGCGCATATCGCGAACCGGCCAGTGTGGCCTTCCAGAAGAAGGCGGACGTGGACGCCTCGTACGAGCGGTGCCTGCGGGTGCTCATGGAGGGGGAGGGCTACCCCATGGTGGCGTCCCACGATCCCCGCATGATCGAGGCGGCGCGACGAGACGCGGCCGAACTGGGACGTGGACCGGACGACATGGAGTACCAGATGCTCTACGGCATCCGCGACGGTGAGCAGACACGCCTGGTGTCGGAGGGGTACCGCGTCCGCGTGTACGTGCCCTTCGGTACGCAATGGTACGGATACTTCATGCGGCGGTTGGCGGAGCGTCCGGCGAACCTGACGTTCTTCCTCCGGTCACTGCTGACCCGCTCCTGACCCCTCGCCGCGCGCGCGATTCGCGCGTCCGTCGAAACTCCCGTCCCGGCACCCCTCGCCGAGGGCGGGAGTGAAGACGGTGTCACCGCAGGTGCGGCAGTGGTGCGTGCGATGGTGACCGATGCCGCACGAGCACGACCTGGCTCCCACGAGAACCGAACGCGCTTGCAGCACATGACCGTTACCGCAGGTGGCCGGTGCCTCCTCGTGCCAGACCCCGTTCATCAGGTGCAGTCGGCGCCGACGGTTCATCACGGACGTCTCCTCGGTAATCACACGTCACGAGGGAAGGTCTGACGTCGGGTGGTGCAGTGACACCCACCCTACACGGGTGTCGAACACATGTTCGACTCCGGTGGATCCGATCCGGGACGGATCAGACGAGCGCGACGCGCGCCACGGCGCCCGAGGTGGGGAACGGTGATCCGCCCGCGGGTTCCACGGTCACCGAGAGTGCGGTGGCGCCGTCGACGGGCACGGATGCAGGCTGGGAGAGGTCGTCGGCATCCATCGTCCCGACGGACACGGGCGAGCCCTCGATGAGCCAGACCTGGTAGACCGATCCGGCGGGAGGTGCTGCGACATCCGTCATGCGGAGCACGGCGCGCTCGTCACCGGGGGTGTACTGCACGCTCATGGTGCCGCCTCCGGCCACCGGGGATTCGAGCGGTGCCGCGACGGTCGCGGTGGGAGCCGACGGAGTCGCGTTCTGCTGCACGGCCACCGCCCCGCCCACACCGACGACCACCGCAGCGGCGGCCGCCATCGCGGCGATGCGCCATCCGCGTCGGCGGCTGGGACGAAGGGGGAGGACTGTCGCGCCGTCGGGGTCGACCTGCGCCGTGTCCTCCACGGCCCCCAGGATGCGGACCCGGAGATCGGCGGGGGCGGGAGTGCGTGTCGCGTCCGACGTCACGGCCATCGTCTCGCGGACGTCACGCACGATCGCGTCGAACCTCCGCCTGGTGTGGGCGTCCGTGTCGTCGAGGCGAGTCATGGTCTCGTACTGCTCCGAGGCTGCCATGGCGTCGAGGGCACACAGGTACGCGAGCTCGAGAAGGTCCCGATCCGGCAGCTGCACGGGTCGTTCGGGCGAACCGTGATCGCTCATCTCGGGCTGCCTCCATGCGTGTGGTCGGTGGGTCAGTAAGAGTGGGCGAAAAGTACCCCCGTCACATCCACGGCCGTGCTCTCCTGGCTGATACACCGGGTATTCGGTGCGCTCGCCGCACCGGATGGGCGGAGGGCGTCAGCTCGGTCCGCCCTCGTCGACCAGTCGCGGCCGCAGGTGCTCGAAGATCAGTGTGGTCTCGGTCGCGGCCACCGACGGATGAGCACTGAGGTTCTGGACGACGAAGTCCCTCAGGTGCGCAGAGTCCGTCATCGCGACGTGGATCAGGTAGTCGTCGGCACCGGCGATGAAGTAGACGTCGAGCACCTCGGGGAACGTCGTGAAGGACTCCGCGAACTCGCCCAGGTGGCGCCGGGCACCCGCCAGCAGCCGCACCGCGATCATGGCCTGCAGGCCCTGCCCCAGTGCCGCCGGATCGATGTCGGCGTGGAAACCGCGGACGACCCCGCGCTCGACCAGTGAACGGACGCGTCCCAGACACGTCGACGGGGCGATCCCGGCGCGGGCGGCCAGGGTGTTGTTGGGGATGCGGGCGTCGTTCGCCAGTTCACGCAGGATGACGCGATCGATGCGGTCCAGAGATGCCGCCCGAAGATTGTTCGGTCGCACCGGGGCGGACAGACCTGTGTTCGACGATTCGATGTCCATGAGGCCAGTCTACGAAATTATCGTCACTTCGATTGCGGCTCGGTCGAACGAAGTTCACGATTATCGGACATGACGAGTCATCCGGTAGAGGCGAA
Organism: Rhodococcus sp. UNC23MFCrub1.1; assembly: GCF_000686025.1. Classification (GTDB taxonomy): domain Bacteria; phylum Actinomycetota; class Actinomycetes; order Mycobacteriales; family Mycobacteriaceae; genus Rhodococcoides. The sequence goes on along the minus strand of NZ_JMLQ01000001.1, from coordinate 822,938 downwards.
GGGCGCACCATGAGAATCGGCATACCTCGGGAACTGAAGAATCACGAGTACCGGGTGGCGGCGAGCCCGGCGGGAGTGCACGACATGGTCGTGCACGGTCATCGCGTCGTCGTCGAGACCGAGGCGGGCGCGGGATCGTCGTTCTCGGACAACGACTTCAAGGCTGCCGGCGCGGAGATCTCGAACTCGGCCGACGAGGTGTGGGCGCGGGCCGAGTTGCTGCTCAAGGTGAAGGAGCCGATCGAGGCCGAATACCACCGGCTGCGGTCGGGCCAGGTCCTGTTCACCTATCTCCATCTCGCCGCGTCGGCCGCATGCACCGATGCCCTCGTCGCGTCCGGCACCACGGCGATCGCCTACGAGACGGTGACCGGCGCGGGCGGCAGTCTGCCGTTGCTCGCACCGATGAGCGAGGTCGCCGGCCGGCTCGCGACCCAGGCCGGGGCGTATCACCTGATGGCGCAGACGGGCGGCCGCGGCGTGCTGATGGGCGGCGTTCCGGGAGTGAGTCCGGCCAAGGTGGTGGTGATCGGCGGTGGGGTGTCGGGATCCAACGCCGTGGCGATGGCACACGGGCTCGGTGCGGACGTGACGGTGTTCGACCTCGACATCGCCAAGCTGCGAACCATCGACGCGCAGTACCGCGGCCAGGTCAAGACCGTGGTGTCGAACAGGTGGGAGCTCGAGCAGGCCGTCGTGGCCGCCGACCTCGTCATCGGGGCGGTCCTCGTCCCGGGTGCCAAGGCCCCGACGGTGGTGTCCAACGCACTGGTCGCACGGATGAAGGCGGGGTCCGTGCTCGTCGACATCGCCATCGATCAGGGCGGGTGTTTCGAGGACTCGCGTCCCACCACGCACGACGATCCCACCTTCCCGGTGCACGATTCGATCTTCTACTGCGTGGCCAACATGCCGGGCTCGGTTCCCCGCACGTCGACGCAGGCGCTGACCAACGCGACGCTCCCGTTCGTTCTCGCTCTCGCCGACCAGGGCTGGGAGCAGGCGTGCGCCACCGTTCCCGGGCTCGCAGACGGTCTCAGCGTGCACGCCGGCAACCTGCTGTCGGACACCGTGAGAACGGCGCTGGGTCGCTAGAGTCGGCCGGTATGACTGTCATCGAGGTCGACACCGGAACCGATCGCATCGAGGCGACACTCGAGATCCCCTCAGGGGAGGGGCCCTGGCCCGCCGTCGTGATCGTGCACGACGTGTTCGGCATGACCGACGACATCAGGTCCATCGCCCGGCGCTTCGCCGACCAGGGCTACGTCGCGTTGGTGCCGGATCTCTACGCCCGCGGTGGTCGCGCCAAGTGTGTGACAGGAGTGTTCCGGTCGCTTCTCGCGCGCTCGGGCCGGGCGGTGGACGACCTGCTGGCGTGCCGCGACACCCTCACCGCGCGCGCCGACACCACCGGCGCGGTGGGCATCGTCGGGTTCTGCATGGGTGGAGGTTTCGCTCTGGCGCTGGCGACGCGGGGGTTCGAGGCGAGCGCGCCGTTCTACGGCATCCTGCCCCGTCACATCGAGTCGGCCCTCGAGGGCACGTGCCCGATGGTCGCGAGTTTCGGCAAGCGCGATCCGATGCTGCCGGGCGCGGGCCCGAAGCTCGAGAAGGTGTTGCAGGACAAGGGCGTTGCCCACGACGTCGTGACCTATCCCGGTGCCGGCCACAGTTTCGCGAACGACTTCGGATCGGGTCCGGGTGCACTGGTCATGCGCGTCACCGGATTCGGCTATCAGCACGAGCAGGCCGAGGACGCCTTCGCTCGGGTCTTCACCTTCTTCGGCGAGCACGTCCGGTCGCGCTGACGCCCACGAGGCTCAGCGGCCGACGGCCGGACCCTGCAGCGCCCCGCGCACCTCGCCCGTCTTGGGCTCGACCGCGCCGCGACTCTTGACCCAGCGGCTCGGCAGCTTGCCCACCAGCTCGCCGAGCGGGTTCACCGCAGCGGCGAGGACGTCCACGGTGTCCTGCAGAATCTCCACGCTGACGCTCATGCGCTCGAGGTTGGGCGCCAGCGAACTCAGCGACTCGGCGACGGTCACGAGCTGATCCAGCGGACCGTTGCGTGCCGTCAGCCGCTGGATCGCGCCTTCCTCACCGAGCAGCGTCTCGACGAGCCCGCCCTTGGCGAGGGCGTTGTCGATGACCCCGTTCTCACGGGTCAGCGCCTCGATCACGCCGCCCTCCTTGGTCAGGAGTTCGACAGGGCCGTCCTTCGCGGTGAGGCGCTCGATGGGTCCGTCGACGGCCGTGAGTCGATCGAGCAGACCGCCCTCGGCGAGGAGGCGATCCAGCGCACCGTCCTCCGCGAGGACTCGGGTGAGGGGGCCGTCGTCCGCCAGGATGCGTTCGAGAGGACCGCCGGGCTCGAGCAGTCGATCGAGGGTGCCGCCCTTGCTCGTCAACCTGTCGACGGCGCCACCGGGCTCGAGCAGTCGGTCCAGCGGGCCACCGGGCCGCAGCGCGTGACCCAGTGCGCGGTCGTCGGAGGTGAGCTCGGCCAACTGTCCGAGAAGCTGCAGCGGGCCGCTCCGAGGATTGGCCAGGGTGATGGCGTCGAGTGACCCGGAAGCGCCTGCGGCCAGCGCCATCCGGGTGGTCGCGACGGCCGACTCGGCCACCCCGACCGCCGACTCGGCGACGGCCAATCCGACACGCACCGGCAGTGTGACCGCGGACACCCAGTTCATGGGGTCACTCTAACCCGCGGCGGGAAGGCCGGAGGCCGGTCGGGATGGGACGGCGGGACGGCCGGGGGCGCGGTCAGTGGGCGAGCTTGAGTCCGATGACGCACCCGACGAGCCCTGCGATGAGGGCGATGCGGATCGGCGTCGCGGACTCGGTGCCGGACACCATCGCGTAGACGACGGTGAGCGAGGCGCCGATGCCCACCCACACCGCGTAGGCGGTGCCGGTCGGGATGGTCCGCATGGCGAAGGCGAGACCGCCCATGCTGACGACGAGCGCCGTACCGAAGACGATGGTGGCGACGGGCTTCGTGAAGCCCTCGGACTTGCCGAGTGCGGTGGCCCAGACGGCCTCGAACACGCCCGACAACACCAGAATGATCCATGCCATGAGTAGTCGACTCTCCTGGCACCGTCTTGTCGCTGGCCGGGTACGGTGCGCTCGTCCGGGTCTGTGTCGCAGTCTGTCCTCCACGGTAGCAAAGCGGACACGACGCCGGATCGGGGCTCACAGGAACCTCACAGCGACACCCCGGGCAGGAACCAGCAACGCCGGACACCATGGCACTCGTGAGCGAGAATTCCGTCATGACGACTCCCCGACCGCAGACCACCGCCGAGGCGAAGGTACTGGTGGTCGACGACGAGCCGACCATCGTCGAACTGCTGTCGGTCAGTCTGAAGTTCCAGGGTTTCGAGGTCCGCACGGCGCTGGGTGGGCCCGCGGCTCTGGACGTCGCCCGGACCTTCCGGCCGGACGCGTTGATCCTGGACGTGATGATGCCCGACATGGACGGCTTCGGGCTGCTCCGCCGACTGCGCGCCGACGGTATCGACGCGCCCGCACTGTTCCTCACGGCACGGGACTCTGTGGAGGACAAGGTGACCGGTCTGACCATGGGTGCGGACGACTACGTCACCAAGCCGTTCAGCCTCGAGGAGGTGGTGGCGCGCCTGCGCGTGATCCTGCGCCGGTCGGTGCGCGGTCCGGAGGCGCAGCCGTCACGCCTGACGTTCGCCGACATCGAGCTCGACGACGACACCCACGAGGTGTGGAAGGCGGGCGAACCCGTCTCGTTGTCCCCGACGGAGTTCACGCTCCTGCGCTACCTCATGGTCAATTCCGGGACGGTGCTGTCCAAGCCCCGGATCCTGGACCACGTGTGGCACTACGACTTCGGGGGTGAGGTCGGTGTCGTGGAGTCCTACGTGTCGTACCTGCGCAGGAAGGTCGACACGACGGAACCCCGGCTGATCCACACACTGCGAGGCGTCGGCTACGTCCTGCGGGAACCGCGACGGTGAAGCGGCACCTACGCGCCGTCCCGCTCCGCGTCACCCTGGTGTCGGTGCTGCTGCTTCTCGTCGCCCTCGGTCTCGTCGGTTCGGGTGTGGCCGTGACCTCGGCACTGCAGAACACGCTGACCCAACGTGTCGACGAACAGCTCATGGAGGCGGCGTCCGGCTGGGCCAGGCCTCGTGGGGAGCGGTTCCTCGGACCTCCCCCGGAGGAGGCGAACCCACAGCGTCCGCCCACGGCGTTCTACGTCCGCTCGGTGGCGGCGGACGGCACCGTGCGTACTCCCGTGAACGATGTCGGGGACGATCAGCCGGATCTGACCGGCGTCCTGACCGCCACGCCGACCACTGTCGGATCGGTCGGCGATCCCGACGATTCGTGGCGCACGGTGACCGTCTCGAACGGGGACGGCCAGACGACGGTCGCGATTCCGCTGGCGGGCAACGAGGCCATCGTCTCCAGGCTCGTGACTCTGCAACTGTCCATCGGTCTCGGAGTGCTGGCGGTGCTGGGTGTCGCCGCGTACTTCCTGGTACGCCGGAGCCTGCGGCCGCTGCAGGAGGTGGAGGTGACTGCCGCGGCCATCGCGTCCGGGGATCTGCATCGACGCGTTCCCGAGCGGAACGAACGCACCGAGGTGGGGCGACTGTCCGCGGCACTCAACGGAATGCTCGCCCAGATCCAGCACGCCTTCGCTGCGACGGAGGCGTCCGAGAACGCGGCGCGCGAGTCCGAGAACGCGGCACGTGCGTCGGAGGACCGGATGCGCCGTTTCGTGGCCGACGCCTCCCACGAGCTCCGGACCCCGCTGACGACGATCCGCGGCTTCGCCGAGCTCTACCGGCAGGGGGCCATGACCGACACCGAGTTGCTGATGACCCGTATCGGGGGAGAGTCGGCGCGGATGGGTCTGCTCGTCGAAGATCTGCTGATGTTGGCGCGGCTGGACGCCCAGCGTCCGCTCGATCGGAGCCCCGTGGACCTCCTCGTGATCGCAGCGGACGCGGTGCACGATGCGGCCGCCACGGCTCCGGAACGAGCCGTGAGTCTGCAGGTGCTCGAGGGCAGCGGCGTGCCGGAGGTGCTGGGGGACGATGCGCGTCTGCGCCAGGTGCTCGGCAACCTGGTGGGCAACGCGCTCCGGCACACCCCGCCGACGGCGTCGATCACCGTGGCGGTCGGAACCGTCGGTGAGACAGCTGTTCTGGAGGTTCGTGACACCGGGCCGGGACTTACCGAGGACGATGCCGAGCGCGTCTTCGAGCGGTTCTATCGGGCGGATCGTTCGCGCACGAGAGAGAGCGGCGGGAGTGGTCTGGGTCTGTCGATCGTGTCCGCGCTGGTCGCGGCCCACAGCGGTCGGGTCTCGGTGGCGAGCGCGCCCGGCCGGGGTGCGACGTTCCGCGTGGAGCTGCCCCTGGCGGGCCGGCGTCCGGGTGGACGGGTGGAGTCAGCCGGAGACGAGCCCCTCGACCAGGACGACGGCGATGAGGAGCATGACCACACCGATCAGGACGTCGAGCACACGCCACGCGACGGGTCTGGCGAAGATCGGCGTCATGAATCGCGCGCCGAATCCGAGGGCCGTGAACCAGACGATGCTGCCCAGTGTCGCGCCGAGGGCGAACCACCAGCGCGCTGACCCGGTCTCGCGATTGGCGACGGAGCCGAGGAAGACGACGGTGTCGAGGTAGACGTGCGGGTTGAGCCACGTCAGTGCCAGGCAGGTGAGGACCGCGGACCGCAGCGACACACTCGCTCCGTTCCCGCCGACGGTCAGACTCGTCGGGCGCAGTGCCCGTCGGAAGGCCATGAGTCCGTACACGGTGAGGAAGACGGCGCCGGCGACCGTGACGACGGTGACAGCCGTCGGGTAGGTCTCGACGACCACGCCGATGCCCGAGACTCCCGCGAGGATGAGGACCGCGTCGGACAGAGCGCACACCAGGACGACGGCCAGCACGTGCTGTCGTGCGATGCCCTGACGGAGAACGAAGGCGTTCTGTGCGCCGATCGCGACGATGAGGGAGAGGCCGACACCGAAGCCGACGAACAGGGAGGACATGACCGGAACGCTAGGTCGAACCCGACGATGTAGTCCAGCTCATGTTTTTCAGGACTGATGAGCGTAGCTTCACATCATGCAGTCGGACCAGCTCGAGGCCCTGCGTGCCGTCGTCGACGACGGCACGTTCGAAGCGGCTGCGCGGTCGCTGCACATCACACCGTCGGCGGTGAGTCAGCGCATCAAAGCGCTGGAACTGCGGGTCGGTGCCGTTCTCGTCTCGCGCACGAAGCCCGTGATGCCGACCGAGTCCGGCGTCGTGCTGCTCCGGCTCGCCCGGCAGATCCAGACTCTGACCGACGGCGCCGTGCGGGAGTTGCGCGCCGCGGACGACGTCGCTCGGGTGTCGCTGGCCGTCAACTCGGATTCCCTGGCCACGTGGGTGTTGCCGGCGCTCGCGCCACTGGCGGGCTCCGTGATCCTCGACATCCATCGAGAGGATCAGGACCACACCGCCGAACTGCTCCGCGGTGGAACGGTGACGGCGGCGATCACGTCCGTGGACACACCTGTCCGCGGCTGTACCTCGACCAGGCTCGGCTCGATGCGGTACCGCCCCTGCGCGTCTCCGTCGTTCGTGACTCGATTCCTGGACGACGGCGTCACTCCGGACGCCCTGGCCCGAGCCCACGTCGTGGTGTTCGACGAGAAGGACGCGCTGCAGGATCGCTACCTCTCGCGACACGGCGTGTCCGCGTCGGTGCCGCCGCGACACCTGGTGCCGTCGTCCACCGAGTACGCGCGTGCCGTGCATCTGGGCTTCGGCTGGGGCATGCTGCCGGACCAGCAGCGCGGCGGACTCGACGTCGTCGAACTCGACGACACCGTGATCGACGTGGCGCTTCACTGGCAGCAATGGACGCTGTCGTCGCCGGCGCTCGACACGGTGGCCGCGGCGATCGTCGGAGCCGCGCGGGCGGTTCTCGGACGACCGATCAGCGACGGGGGACGTGCTGCCCGTGGCCGAGTGCCGTGAGCGCTGCAGTGATCTTCTCCTGCGCCTCGTCCAACGACTCGGGCGACGGGGAGGTGTCGGCGCCGGAGATGTCGAAGTCCGCCATGTCGAAGGCCGGGAACACGTGCAGATGCAGGTGCGGCACCTCGAGACCGGCGATCAGCAGACCCGCCCGAGGGGCGTCGAACGCCGACCGGACGGCCTTGCCGACGGTCTGAGCGACAGACGTGAGCGAGCCGAAGGTCGTGGGATCGACGTCCTGCCACTGATCGATCTCGGCTCGCGGGACGATCAGGGTGTGACCCTGCGTGACCGGGGCGATGGTGAGGAACCCGACGACGTCGTCGTCCTCCCACACGAAGCGGCCCGGGATGTCGCCGGCGATGATTGCGCTGAACACGGATGCCATGGGCCGACTCTATTCGTCGGCTCCGCATCGGCTCCCGGGTACTTCCCGGGTTCGCCCCGGGTCGGTCCCGGGGCGGCGCACGAGTGTTCGGTGCATGACAACCAACTCAGTGGTGGAGCGGGAAGGCCGGAGGCCGGCCGGTGACGGGCGGGAAGGCCGGAGGCCGGCCGGTGACGGGCGGGAAGGCCGTGGGCCCGGGCGCGGGCGGGAGCCGGGGCCGGGTGGGGGTGCGGCGCGGACGGTGACCGTCGAGCTCGTGGTGCCCGTGTACAACGAGGAGGCCGCGCTCGAAGCCTGTGCCCGCAGGCTGCACGCCTTCCTGCGGGCCGACGTTCCCTGGTCGACGGTGATCACCGTCGCCGACAACGCGAGCACGGACGCGACACGGTCGATCGCCGAGCGCCTCGCCCGGGAGCTCGACGGTGTCTCGGTGCGACATCTGGACGACAAGGGTCGCGGTCGCGCGCTCAAGGCGGCGTGGACGGAGTCGGAGGCCGACATCGTCGCGTACATGGACGTCGACCTGTCGACGGATCTCGGTGCACTCGTGCCCCTCCTGGCTCCGCTGGCATCGGGCCATTCCGATCTCGCGATCGGGTCCCGGCTCGCCTCGTCCTCGCGAGTGGTGCGAGGGGCGAAGCGAGAGTTCATCTCCCGCACCTACAACGTCCTCCTCCGCACAGGTCTGCGGACCAGATTCTCCGACGCTCAGTGCGGGTTCAAGGCCGCGCGCACCGAGGTCGTCCGGGAACTGCTTCCGCTGATCGAGGACACCGGGTGGTTCTTCGACACCGAACTGCTCGTCCTCGCGGAGCGTGTCGGTCTCCGCATTCACGAGGTGCCCGTCGACTGGGTCGACGATCCCGACTCGAGCGTGGACATCGTCGACACCGCACTGGCCGATCTGAAGGGCTGCTGGCGCGTCGGGCGTGCGCTCGCGACCGGCGCCCTCCCGATCGCGGACCTGCGTCTCAGCCTGGGTCGTGGACCCCTGTCGTCCACCGCCTCCACCACCGAGGTCTCCGAACTGAGGGGAGTGCCCGTCGGCATGATCGGTCAACTGGTGCGGTTCGCGCTCGTCGGCGTCGCCAGCACTGTCGCCTACGCGGTGCTGTACCTGATCCTGCACACGATCCTCGGCGCGCAGGGCGCCAACTTCGTCGCGCTCCTCGTCACCGCAGTGCTGAACACCGCCGCCAACAGAGCCTTCACATTCGGGGTCCGAGGCTCCGACGGGGCTGCGGCGCATCATCTTCAGGGTCTCGCGGTGTTCGCCTTCGGGTGGCTCGTCACCGCCGGTTCTCTCGTCGCCCTGCACGAGTGGGCTCCGGGTGCGTCCAAGCACGTCGAGCTCCTCGTTCTCGTTCTCGCCAACCTGGTCGCCACCGTGACGCGCTTCGTCGCGCTGCGCTGGGTCTTCCGGGCCGCATCCTCCGCCCGCACTCGTCAGATGGAGTCCACCTCGTGACCACCCTCCTCACCGCCCCGGAAGATCATGTGCACGACGGGGCTCCGCGCTCGGTCCGTACTCGCTGGGAACCATGGGCCGCTGCGGCCCTGATCCTGGGAACTGCTGTCGCCTACCTCGTGAACCTGAGCAGCAACGGATGGGCCAACTCCTTCTACTCCGCTGCGGTGCAGGCGGGTTCGCAATCCTGGGAGGCGTTCTTCTTCGGCTCCTCCGATGCCGCGAACTCCATCACCGTCGACAAGCCGCCGATGTCGCTGTGGCTCATGGAACTGTCCGTCCGGGTGTTCGGGCTGAACTCGTGGGCGATCCTCGTGCCTCAGGTCCTGCTGGGTGTCGCCTCCGTGACGCTGCTGTGGCGCACCGTACGGCGACAGTGGGGACCGGCCGCCGGACTGCTCGCAGGACTGGTTCTCGCGCTGACTCCCGTGGCGGCACTGATGTTCCGTTTCAACAACCCCGATGCGCTGCTGGTGCTGCTCATGATCGCGGCGGTGTGGGCGATGATGCGGGCTGTCGAGACCGGTCGCACCCGGTGGCTCGTGGTCGTCGGCACGATGGTCGGACTCGGCTTCCTGACCAAGCAGCTGCAGGTCATGCTGGTGGTTCCCCCTCTGGCGCTGACGTACCTCCTGGCCGGGCCTGTGTCGCTGCGACGGCGCATCCTGCAGTTGTGTGCCGCGCTGGGCGCGATGATCGTGTCGGCCGGATGGTGGATCGCCGTCGTGGAACTCTGGCCGGCGTCGTCGCGGCCGTGGATCGGTGGGTCGCAGAACAACTCGATCCTCGAACTGACGCTGGGATACAACGGTCTCGGTCGGCTCAACGGTGAGGAGACCGGTTCGGTCACGCCCGGCGGCGGCGGTGGTGGCGGCGGAATGTGGGGGGAGACGGGCATCCTGCGGATGTTCGACGCCTCGCAGGGCGGTCAGATCGCCTGGCTCGTTCCCGCTGCGCTGATTCTGGGAATCGCGGCGATCGTGCTGCGCGGCAGGGCTCCTCGTACCGACCAGCGGCGCGCTGCGCTGATCGTCTGGGGACTGTGGCTCCTGGTCACCGGGCTGACGTTCAGCTTCATGGCCGGCATCTTCCACTCGTACTACACCGTGGCGCTGGCGCCGGCGGTCGCGGCGCTGGTGGGCATGGGCAGCGTGGCGCTCTGGCGGGCCCGCGAGCGCCTCGTCGCACGCATCGTTCTCGCCGCGACGGTGGTCGCGACCGTGGTGACGTCCTGGATCCTGTTGTCCCGCAGCGCATCCTTCGTTCCGTGGCTGAAGGTCGTCGTCGTGCTGGTCGGTGTGCTCGCGGTCGTGGGGCTGCTCGTTCCGCGGCTGACTCGCGGCAGGCTCGCCGCGGTCACGGTTCTGGCGGCGGTGATCGCGGGACTCGCAGGACCGACCGCCTACGCCGCGAACACCATCGCGACACCGCATCAGGGCTCCATCGTCACGGCCGGGCCGAACACCGGTGGCGGCTTCGGGCGTGGCGGCATGGACGGCGGGCGCGGCATGCGCGACGGCGGTGCCGGCCGGATGCCCGCCGGGGGACAGGCGCCGACGGGTGCGCCCGGTCAGCTCCCGGGTGGCGCCGCGCAGATGCCGGGTGGCGCGGACGGTGGCGGCGGCATGGGCGGGTTGCTCGATGGCAGTACTCCGAGCGCCGAGATGGTCGCCCTGCTCGAGGAGAACTCGGACTCGTACACCTGGGTCGCCGCGGCGATCGGGTCCAATGCCGCGTCGGGCTACCAGTTGGCGACCGAGGACCCGGTCATGCCGATCGGTGGTTTCAACGGCAGCGATCCCTCCCCGACGCTGGCCGAGTTCCAGCAGTACGTCGCCGACGGTGAGATCCACTGGTTCATCGCGGGCGGCGGTATGGGAGGCGGTGCGTCCGGTACCTCGGCGGAGATCAGCGAGTGGGTCACCGCGACCTTCACCGCCCAGACCGTGGACGGCGTGACACTGTACGACCTCACCGCCTGACCCGGATCCGGTGCAGTGAACCGTGCTGACCACGGTTCACTGCACCGGATCTCACATCAGCGAAGTTCTCCGGCGATGTCGGCCGAGGCGAGCATCAGCACCAGCGCGGGCACGACGGTGCGTGCGGCGAGCCGGTAGTCGCCCCGGCCGTGCTGCTCGACGATCCGCGCCGACGTGAGGGTCTTCAGATGGTGATAGAGCTGACCGACGGACGACAGTCCCACCGCCGCCTGCAGATCGGCGGCGACTGCTGGACCGCGCAACAGTGCGCGGACCACGGCGAGCCTCACGGGGTGGCCGAGCGCCGCCAGCACCTCGACCGCCCGGTCGGGAGGAAGATCGAGCACGGCGTCGGGCCCGTACTCGATGGACCACGTGACGTCGCCGGCCAGATGAACGTCACCCGAGTAGGACACGAGGCCCCCTGTGGACGCCGCCGTCTGTCGGGGGTCCCCCTCGAGCGCCGCGACCCGAGCCTCCAGGGCCGCGACGCGTGCCTCCAGCTCGCTCACGAGATGCAGGCTAGCCGCCCCACTGTCGCCGGATCCGCCGCGGCCTCGAGGAGCAGCGTCTGATGCTGGGTCAGGTTCGTCGTCGCGGACTCGTACTCGGCTGCGGTCAGACCATGGTTCAGCCACACCACCACGGCGGGGGCGCCGTCCGCGCGGCGGAACTCGAAGCCGTGCGTGAGAACTCCGGGCAGATTTCCGCCCTTGAACCCCATGGCCACGAACCCGGCGTCCGCAGGCGGGTCCTGCCATTCGAGGTGGCGCCTGACGGTGCCGACCCCCGAGCCGTAGGAACCGTCGGCGACGGCGGTGTGGAATCGCGCGAGCTCGGCGGCCGTCCCGGTCGGGCCGAACCGATCGAAGTACGTGAGGAGTTCCGTCTCGTCGCGCGGTCGCGCGGTCGTTCCGTACGTCGCGCGGAAGTCGGCGTCGAAGGCGAACCGCTGTGCGAGCGACCACAGATCGTCCGTGTCGACGGTCGCGTCGAGGGCGCCGAGCGTGACGCCGACGAGGGTGGGTGGTGTGAAGTCGCTCCACCCGCCCGCTGCGGCGGCGTCCCGCAACGCGTCGTCGCCCAGGCGGTACCGGAGGTAGTCGGGCACTCCGTTGTCGCTCTCACGCACCATCGCGGTGACCATGTCGTCGAGCCGCACCGTCGCGGCCGGATCCGTCGGCGATGTTCCGTCGTTCGCGATGCCGAGGCGATTCAGAGCCGCGATGTGGGCACCGCCGTCCGTGCCGGGTGCGTACCACCGCTGCCAGTCGGCGACAGGGATGCGTTCGTCCGGGTTCAGCGTGCCGTCGGCCACGGCGCGGGCGTAGGCACCGAGGTGTACGACCTTCACGGCGGAGGCGAGGGGGTGCGGCGTGTCCGCGTCGTGCTCGGCGGTGTGTCCGAGCCCGTCGTCCACCGCGAAGGACACCGATTCGGGGTGCTCGGCGGCGAAGCCGATCCAGCCGTCGGGTGTGGTCATGTCCGCAACGGGGGCCGGTGCGCACGTCGTGGTGGACGTCGGCTCGGCCGTGCTCGGCGGTGCGGACGAGCACCCGGCCAGCAGAATCGACGTCGCGGTCACGGCGGTGAGTGTGCGCATCATCGGTTCTCCTCGAATCGCATCGTTCGGCTATTCCGTAATTCCGGAATTACTATAGCGCGAACGGGTGCGCTGGTCCAGAGGTCGTGGCCAGTACGCTGCTCTCGTGCGAGTACTCGTCATCGGTTCCGGAGCCCGTGAACATGCCCTGCTGATCGCCCTGGCGGCGGACCCCGAGGTGAGCGCGGTGATGTGCGCCCCCGGCAACGCCGGCATCGAGACCGTCGCCCAGACGTACCCCGTCGACGTCGCCTCCGGGGAGGCCGTCGTGTCGCTCGCTCGCGAGCGCGGCGCCGATCTGGTCGTCATCGGCCCCGAGGTACCGCTGGTGCTCGGCGTCGCCGACGCGGTGCGCGAGGCCGGGATCGCCTGCTTCGGTCCGTCCGCCGCCGCCGCCCGGATCGAGGGTTCCAAGGCGTTCGCGAAGGACGTCATGGCGTCGGCCGGGGTCCGCACCGCGACCAGCGAGGTGGTGGACACGCCGGCACTGCTCGATGCCGCCCTCAACCGCTTCGGGCCGACGTGGGTGGTGAAGGACGACGGACTGGCCGCGGGCAAGGGAGTCGTCGTCACGCAGGACCGCCTCACCGCGCGCGCTCACGCCGCCGAGCTCCTCGAACTCGGCCATCCCGTGTTGCTCGAATCGTTCCTGTCCGGCCCGGAGGTGTCGCTGTTCTGTCTCGTCGACGGCGAGACCGTGGTGCCGCTGCTGCCCGCTCAGGACCACAAGCGCGTCGGAGACGGCGACACCGGGCCGAATACCGGCGGGATGGGCGCCTACACACCGTTGCCGTGGTTGCCCGACTCGATGGTCCAGCGCATCGTCGACGAGGTGGTCGCGCCCGTGGCAGCGGAGATGGTGGCACGGGGTTGCCCGTTCACCGGCCTGCTCTACGCGGGCCTCGCGGTGGACGGTGAGGGCCCCGCGGTCATCGAATTCAACTGTCGCTTCGGTGATCCCGAGACCCAGGCCGTGCTCGCACTGCTCGACTCACCGCTCGGTGCGGCGCTGTACGCGGCATCCACCGGAACATTGGCGGACCTGCCGCCGCTGCAGTGGAAGCAGGGTTCGGCGGTCACCGTCGTGCTCGCCGCCGAGAACTATCCCGGCCGACCGCGCACCGGAGACGCCATCACCGGCGCCGAGAACCCCGGCGTGCTGCACGCGGGGACGGCGCACGGTAGTAACGGTGGCCTCGTGTCGGCCGGGGGCCGCGTGCTCAGCGTCGTCGGCACCGGGGCGGATCTCGCCGCCGCCCGCACCGAGGCGTACGACATCATGGCGCGAGTGTCGTTGACCGGCGGCCACTTCCGCACCGACATCGGACTCTCGGCCGTCGAGGGCCGGATCTCGATCCCCTCCTGACGATGGTCGAGGAATCCGCGCGCTCGCGTATCGAGCCGTTCCGCGTCATGGACGTGTTCGCCGCTGCGGCGCGCCGCCAGGAGACTCACGGCGACGTCGTGTCCCTCGCGGCCGGACAGCCGTCCACGCGTGCGCCCGGGCCGGTCCTCGCTGCCATGCGCACGGCGCTCGACGGCGACGTGATCGGCTACTCCGAGACGTTGGGTACCGCGCGGCTGAGGGCGGCGATCGCCGCCTACCTGTCGAGGCGATCGAAGGTCGTCATCGAGGCCGAGGACGTCGTGGTGACCACCGGGTCGTCGGGTGCGTTCACGTTGCTGTTCCTCGCGGCGTTCGACGCCGGCGACACCGTGGTGATGGCGCGACCCGGTTATCCCGCGTATCGCAACACGTTGTCCGCGTTGGGGTGTCGCGTGATCGAGCTGGACTGCGGCGAGGACGCTCGCTTCCAGCCGACGGTCGCGATGCTCGATGCGCTCCCCGAACCTCCGAAGGGACTGATCATCGCCAGTCCGGCCAATCCGACCGGCACGATCATCGATCCCGACGAGTTGGCCGCGCTCGCGCGATGGTGCGATGAGCACGGCACGCTGCTGATCTCCGACGAGATCTACCACGGCATCTCCTACGGCGACGTCGAGTGCCGGAGCGCTCGGGAGTTCTCGGACGGCGCCGTCTCGATCGGGTCGGTCTCGAAGTACTTCTCCATGACCGGCTGGCGTCTCGGCTGGATGGTGCTCCCGCGTTCGCTCACCCGAGCGGTCCAGCGGCTGGCCTCGAACATGACGGTGTGTCCGCCGACCGTCTCGCAGCTCGCCGCGGTCGCCGCCTTCACGGACGAGTCCCTCGCCGAGTTGGACGGTCACGTGCGGCGGTACGCCCGCAACCGCGAGGAACTGCTCGGCGGTCTCCGTGATGCCGGCATCACCCGGCTCGCTCCCGCGGACGGCGCCTTCTACGCGTACGCCGACATCGGGCACCTGACGGACGATTCGTTCCGATGGTGCGCCGACACCCTGAACGAGACCGGAGTGGCCGTCGTCCCGGGTGCGGACTTCGACACGGTGCACGGTCACCACACGGTGCGCTTCTCCTTCGCCGGTGCGACCGAGGACATCACCGAGGCGCTGCGTCGGCTCACCCCGCGACTGCGGTAGTGGGCTGCGCCCCCGTGCGCCCTTTGCGCATCCAGGGATACGCAAAAGGCGCACGGGGGAGAAGCGCCGGTGGCAGCATGTGTACGCATGTCGACCGGCTCCGCTCCCCGCTCGACGCCCAAGGGTCGGCGTCGGCGCGAGGCCCTCATCTCGGCCGCAGCGGACCTTCTGCTGGCCGGAGGGTACGACGCCGTGCGGCACCGGAGCGTCGCGGCGAGGGCCAGGCTTCCGCTGGCGTCGACGACCTACTACTTCGACTCCCTGGACGACCTCGTCACGCACGCCGCGGAACTGAACGGGGTCCGTGAGATCGCGATGATCCGCGACCGGATGACCGCATTCGCGCCGGCTGCGTTGGACACCGCGGACACGGTGGACCTGGTGGTGGACCTGCTCGTGGGTCCGGACGACGGCGACGAGGTCCGGCGGGACCTGATGGTGGCGCGCTACGAGCGGGTGCTGGCCGCGGCGCGGCATCCGCAGCTGCAGGAACTGCACTGCCGGCTGCGTGGTGAGTTGGAGGACATGCTGTCCGACGTGCTGTCCGCCGCGGGTCGGCCCACCGACCGTGACCACGTCCGCCCGCTCCTGGCTCTCGTCGACGGTGTCGTGATGGGCGCGTTGGGTGAGAATGGGGCAGACCTGCGGTCACGCGTGCGGGACGTGCTGCTGGATGCGGTGGACCGTCACGCGCCGTTGTCGCGGGAAGTCCGGAGGACGGTCGCGCAGTAGAGGCGCAGTCCGGGGGACGGCCGCGCAGTGAGGGGACCGTAAACTGGCCGCTCGTGAGCCGTATCCCGAATGTCCTCGCCCACCGTTACGCCAGTCCCGACATGGCCCGTCTGTGGTCACCCGAGCACAAGATCGTGCTCGAGCGTCAGCTGTGGATCGCCGTGCTGCGAGCGCAGGCCGATCTCGGTGTCGACGTTCCGGCGGAGGCCATCGCGGACTACGAGCGGGTGGCGGACCGGGTCGATCTCGAGTCGATCGCGGATCGCGAGCGGGTCACTCGTCACGACGTGAAGGCGCGGATCGAGGAGTTCAACGCCCTCGCCGGCCACGAGCACGTGCACAAGGGTCTGACCAGCCGCGATCTGACGGAGAACGTCGAGCAGCTGCAGATTCTGCGGTCGATGGAACACGTGTACGGGCACGGCGTGGCTGTCGCGGCGCGTCTGGCCGAGCGCGCGGCCGAGTACACCGAGGTGGTCATGGCCGGCCGCAGCCACAACGTCGCGGCGCAGGCCACGACGCTGGGCAAGCGGTTCGCGTCGGCTGCCGACGAGCTGATGGTGGCGTTGACCCGGCTCCGGGAGCTGATCGACCGGTACCCGCTGCGCGGCATCAAGGGTCCGATGGGGACGGCCCAGGACATGCTCGATCTGCTCGGCGGCGATGCCGACAAGCTCGAGACCCTCGAACGCGCGGTGGCGCAGCATCTCGGTTTCGCCCACGTCTTCACGAGTGTCGGCCAGGTCTACCCTCGTTCCCTCGACCACGACGTGGTGTCGGCGCTGGTGCAGGTGGGTGCGGCGCAGTCCTCCTTCGCCCACACGGTGCGCCTGATGGCCGGACACGAGCTGGTGACCGAGGGTTTCCAGCCGGGTCAGGTGGGCTCGTCGGCCATGCCGCACAAGATGAACACCCGGTCCTGCGAACGCGTCAACGGCCTGCAGGTGATCCTGCGCGGGTATGGGTCCATGGCCGCGGAGCTGGCCGGCGCACAGTGGAACGAGGGCGACGTCTTCTGTTCCGTCGTGCGTCGTGTCGCGCTGCCGGACGCATTCTTCGCCATCGACGGGATGATGGAGACCTTCCTGACCGTGCTCGCAGAGTTCGGTGCCTATCCCGCGGTGATCGCCCGCGAGCTGGATCGCTATCTGCCCTTCCTGGCGACGACCAAGGTGCTCATGGCCGCTGTCCGCGCAGGCGTCGGTCGGGAGACCGCCCACGAGGCCATCAAGGAGCATGCCGTGGCCGTCGCTCTCGCGATGCGGGAGCAGGGGAGGGAACCGGACCTCCTCGACCGACTCGCGGCCGACGAGCGGTTGCCGCTCGACCGCGCGGCACTCGACACGGCGCTGGCGGATCGGTCGGCGTTCATCGGCGCCGCGCACGCGCAGGTCGCTGCGGTCGTCGCCGCGGTGCAGACACTGGTCGACGCGAACCCGGAGGCGGCTCGGTACACACCGGCTCCCATTCTGTGATGTGAACCGTGACGACGGGGCGGTCTCCCGGTGGAAGTGACGGCCGTCAGACCCTACGGTTCGTCATGTGAGCAAAGTTGTCGTCATCGGAACGGGTTATCTGGGCGCCACGCACGCTGCGTGCATGGCCGAGATCGGACACGACGTCCTCGGGGTCGATGTCGACCCGAGCAAGCTGGCCAAGCTCGAGGCGGGGGAGGTGCCCTTCTGGGAGCCCGGCCTCGAGGAAGTGTTGCAGCGCAACATCGCAGCGGGCCGCCTGCGCTTCACTGCGTCGTACGCGGACGCTGCAGCGTTCGGTGACATCTTCTTCCTCGCGGTGGGCACGCCGCAGAAGAAGGGCGAGTACGCCGCTGACGTGACGTACGTGAACTCGGTGGTGGAGAACCTCGCACCGCTGATCACCGGACCCGCTGTCCTCTTCGGCAAGTCCACGGTCCCCGTGGGCACGGCGGAGCGACTCGGCACGATGGCCCACGCGCTCTCGCCGGCAGGCGAGGACCTCGAGGTGGCCTGGAACCCGGAGTTCCTGCGCGAGGGTCACGCCGTGGAGGACACGCTGCACCCGGACCGGCTGGTGCTCGGGGTCGACAGGAACCGTCCTCGGCGCGCGGAGGAGGTCGCCCGCGAGGTCTACGCGCCCCTGCTCGCCGAGGGGATCCCCTTCATCGTGACCGATCTGGCCACCGCCGAATTGGTCAAGACGTCGGCCAACGCGTTTCTCGCGACGAAGATCTCGTTCATCAACGCTATTTCCGAGGTCTGTGACGCGGCAGGCGCCGATATCACCGTTCTGGCCGACGCAATCGGTCACGACGATCGAATCGGACGCAAATTTCTCAACGCCGGGATCGGATTCGGTGGCGGTTGCCTGCCCAAGGACATTCGCGCATTCATGGCCCGTGCCGGTGAGTTGGGAGCCGATCAGGCGCTGACCTTCCTGCGCGAGGTCGACAACATCAACATGCGTCGTCGCACCGGCATGGTCGAGGTCGTGCGCGACACCGTGGGAACTCTGCTGGGAGCTCAGGTCGCGGTGCTGGGTGCAGCCTTCAAGCCCGATTCCGACGACGTCCGCGATTCGCCGGCTCTCAATGTCGCTGGTCAACTGCAACTTCAGGGTGCCGGTGTGACCGTGTACGACCCGAAGGCCAACGACAACTCGCGCGCGCTGTTCCCCACGCTGGGGTACGCGAGCTCTGCGCTGGAGGCGTGCGCGAAGGCCGACGTGGTACTCGTGCTCACCGAATGGCGTGAATTCCGCGAGCTGGTTCCCGCCGATCTGGAGGGCGTGGTGCGAGAACGCAAAATCATCGACGGACGCAATTGCCTCGACGTGAATATGTGGCGTTCTGCCGGGTGGCACTATCGCGGTCTCGGACGACCCTGAGTCCGACGAAACGACAGTCGACAACGCCATTGATACACTCCTGCCGAATATCGGTCCGAGAACGAGCAGAGGATTGTCGTGTCGAATGAGCTCGGTGGAACCACGACGGCACGGCGACGGCGGGTCCCGATCTGGGTGTGGATCGTGGCCGTCGTCCTCCTGGCCCTGGTCGCGTGGTTCGGGTGGACCGTCTACACGGCGTACAAGGGACTGAGCTCCGCCCGTGACGATGCACTCGCGGCACGGTCGGCGATCCTGGCCGGCAACGCGGACGAGGGTCGTGAGCGCGTCGCGGACGCGACCGCCGCGTCGACAGATGCGCTGGATGCGACCGAGTCGCCCATCTGGAAGGCCGTCGCCGCCATTCCGGGTGTGGGCTCCCCTCTCGATGTCGTGGGTCCGCTCACCGGACTCGTCCACGACCTCACGACCGAGGTCCTGCAGCCCGCGGTCGACGTCGGTGCGGTGCTGAACCCGAGTGAACTGCGCGCCGACGACGGCACGATCGATCTGGGTGCGCTGCGCGAGGCGTCGCCGACCCTCGAGCAGGTGTCCGCCTCGGCGACCGCACTGAACCAGCGCGCGGAGTCCATCGACACCGACAGTTATCTACCGCAGGTCACCGAGGCCGGTGATTCGCTGAAGGCGCAGTTGAACGATCTGTCCGGGCTGCTCACCAACACCAGCCTGGCGTCGAAGATCCTCCCGGACATGCTCGGCGAGAACTCACCCAAGAGCTACTTCCTGGCGTTCCAGACCAATGCCGAGTCGCGCGGTACCGGCGGGCTCATGGGTGGATTCGCCATCATCGACGCCAACCGGGGCAAGATCTCGCTCGACGCACTGGCGAAGAACAGCGAGCTCGGTGCCCTCTACGACCCGATCGATCTGGGGCCCGACTTCGCCAAGGCGTACGGCAACCAGTACAACGCGACGGCCAACTGGCAGAACGCGAACGTGAGTCCTCACTTCCCGTACACGGGGGAGATCCTCCGGTCGATCTGGCAGCAGGAGTCCGGTCAGTCCGTCGACGGTGTGTTGGCGACCGACCCGGTCGCGCTGAGTTACATCCTCGGCGTGGTCGGCCCGGTGACTCTCGCCGACGGCGAGCAGGTCACGTCGGACAACGTGGTGAACCTGACGCAGTCGGAGGCGTACTTCCGCTTCGCCGACGACAACCTCGCGCGCAAGGACTACCTGCAGCAGATCGCGGCCCGCGTCTTCTCCAAGGTGGAGGGCAAAATCAACGATCCTGCGGGACTTCTCGACGCCATCGGACGTGGCGTCAGCGAGGGCCACACCGCCGTCTGGAGCGCGGACCCCGCGATCCAGAGTGTGCTCTCCGGAACCAAGATCGCGCACGAGGTGCCGGACGATCCCGCGCCGTACGCCGCGCTGGTGGTCAACAACGGTGCCGGTGGCAAGCTCGACTACTACCTCGAGCGAGACATCACCTACACCGCGACGTCCTGCGAGGGGCACACCCGGACGACCCAGATCACCGCCTCCGTGACCAACACGGCTCCGCCGCAGGAGTACCCGACGTACATCGCCGGACGTCAGAACGAGACGACCGCGTACGAAGGCCCGCCGGGAACCAATCGATCAGTGCTGTCTGTTTTCACCACGACAGGTTCCGTCTTGTCGAAAGCGAGTATCGACGGACAGCAAGTGTTCTTGCTGACGGCTCAGGAGCGGAATCACCCGGTGTTCTACACGCCCCTCGTCGTCGAGCCAGGGCAGACCAAGACCCTCGTCCTCGACCTCGTGGAGCCGACGGCGCCGGGTGCTGCGCGGGTGCCGCTCCAGCCTGCGACGCTCCCCGGCACCGCCACCGTCGACGTGCCGGACTGCTCGGGATCCTGACGCGGCTCTCGTGAGATCGTGACGCGCTGGTCACAGCTGTCTGTGACCGGCCCCATTGCACTCCGCCGCCAGGCATGGTTAGGCTCGCCTTACAGACGCTCGATCCCCCGAGCGTGCCGCAGGCGAGGAGGTCCGATGTCGACAGCGTTCGAACTCGACGCCGCGACGCTCGATGCGGAACCCGGTTTCTATCCGGCGTCGGTGCTGTCCACGACGGCGATCTCACCCAGCATGGTGCGCATCGTTCTCGGCGGCCCGTGGGTGGAACGGTACGTCGGCGTCGAGGCACCGGACGAGTGCGTGACCGTGTACTTCCCGCCCGCCGTCGACGACGTCCTGCCGCCGATGACCTGCTGTAAGGGCGTGTGGGGCTACCACGACGCGGCGACGCGGCCGGAGTGCCGCAACTACACCGTCCGCATGCGCGACGACGACACGCTGACCATCGACTTCGTCCTGCACGAGAGCGGCGTCGCGTCGAACTGGGCGCGGCTGGCGCGCCCGGGCCACAGCGTCGTCCTCTCGCGCCCCCGCTCCTGGTACCGGTGTCCCGAGGACGCCGCGTGGCAACTGCTCGTGGCGGACCAGACGGGTCTGCCGGCGATCGCCCGAGCACTCGAACAGGCACCGGCCGGGCTGCGGACCCACGTCGTGCTCGAGGTCCTCGACCCCGCCGACATCCAGTCGTTCGACACGGGGGCGGACGTCACCGTCGACTGGCGCGTGGGTACCGGCAACGGTGTGATGCCGAGCGTTCTCCCCGATGCGGTCGCGTCGTACGAGCGTCCCGCGGGCTCCGGATACGTGTGGTTCGCCGGTGAGGCGGGCGCGTCCCGCGCGGTGCGCTCCCACGTGCGCAAGCAGTGGGGCATGAGCACCCGTGAGTGCTCGGTCATCGGATACTGGCGCGAGCGCGCCGAGGAGTGGCTGGCCTCCTACAAGCGGTACGAGGCGATGGCGCTCGCGGGCTACAAGCGCGCTCTGCGCGAGGGCAAGTCGGAAGCGCAGGCGCAAGAGGAGTTCGAGGCACTCCTCGAGCGCGTCGGCCTCTAGCTCTTCTCGGGATCGGCGATACGGCCACCGGGCATCGCGAGCGCGGCGATCAGCAGCAGGACCGCTCCGCCGATCACCGTGTAGAACACGATGTGCAGACCGTCGCCGAGTTCGGTCGGCGATGCGTCGTCTCCGACGGTGGCATTGACGATGGCCCCGCACACCGCGATGCCGACGGCGCTGCCGAGGTTGCGGGCGAACGTGTTGGTGGAGGTGACCACTCCGCGCTCGGACCAGTCGACACTCGACTGCGCCGCGATGAGCGCAGGGCCCGCGATCAGCCCCATCCCGGCTCCGATCACGAGGCACCCGACGCAGATCTCCCACACCGACGACGTCGTGGTCCATCCCAGTGTGAGCAGCGAACCGGCCGTGACGATCGACCCACCGATGACCGCGGTGCGCCGGAACCCGATGCGCAGATACACCCGACCCGACTGTGACGACATCAGCGGCCACGACAACAGGAGCGGTGCGAGGGTGAAGCCGCCCGCCAGTGCGCTCAGCCCCAGTACGCCCTGGACGAACGTCGGGACGTACGTGGTGAGCGTGAGCACGACGGCGCCGATGACGGCGCCCACGGCGCTCGTGGCGACCAGGACACGTCGCGTCAGCACCCACAGTGGCAGCACGGGGGACGCGACGCGTCTCTCGACGAGCACGAAGGCGGCGAGCCCGGCCACTCCGACGGCGAAGACCGCGACACTCGCTCCCGACGTCCACGCCCACGACTGACCACCCTCGAGCAGCCCGAGGATGAGGGCGCCCGCGCCGACGGTGAGCAGCGCGGCGCCGACGTAGTCGATGCTCTGCCGCGTCGACGGCCTCGCCGTCTCGTCGAACTTGCGGATCAGCATCACCGCCGCGACCAGGCACAGCGGGATGTTGACGAAGAAGATCCAGCGCCACGAGAGGAACTCGGAGAAGATGCCGCCGAGACTGGGACCCACGATGGACGACATCGCCCACACGCTGGCCAGATAGCCCTGCGCCTTCGCGCGCTCGCGCACGGTGTAGATGTCGCCGGCGATCGTCTGCACCATCGGTTGGATCGCGCCCGCGCCGATGCCCTGGATCGCCCGGGCGACGATGAGGGCGGGCATGCTCCAGGCAATCCCGCACAGCACCGAGCCGATCGCGAAGACGGCGATGCCGAACAGGACGAGACGCTTGCGGCCGAAGAGATCCGCCAGCTTGCCGTAGACCGGCACGGTGACGGCCTGTGCGAGCAGGTAGATCGAGAAGAGCCACGGGAACTGGGAGAAGCCGCCCAAATCGTCGACGATGGTGAGGACGGACGTGGCGATGATCGTCGAGTCGAGGGCGACGAGCGAGTTGCAGAGCATCAGCGCCGCCAGGATCGGGCCTCGTTCGGACCGGAATCCGACCTGCACCCTGTCCGTCGTCGTCACCCGCCACGCTCCTTCGTTCGCCTCGGTACCGAGGGTCCCTCCGAACACTGCCAGACACCGCCACCACCGCGATGCGCGGCACGACTACGCTCGAACGTCGTGCGCCCCTCTCTCTCGCAGTATCCCCATCTGGCGGCCGGCAAGGTCCGCGACCTGTATCGCATCGACGACGACCATCTGCTACTGGTGGCGAGCGACCGCATCTCCGCGTACGACCACGTGCTGTCGACGCCCATTCCTGACAAGGGTCGCGTGCTCACCGCGATGAGCGTGTTCTTCTTCGACACTCTCGGCGTGCGAGATCACCTCGCCGGAGACGCGGAGGATCCGCGGATCCCGCAGGAGGTGCTCGGCCGCGCGCTGGTGGTGCGCGCGCTGCGCATGGCACCGGTCGAGTGTGTCGCCCGTGGCTACCTCACCGGGTCCGGGCTGCTCGACTATCGGGAGACGGGTGCGGTGTGCGGCGTTCCGCTCCCGGACGGTCTCACCGAGGCGAGCAAGCTCCCGGAGCCGATCTTCACCCCCGCCAGCAAGGCGGCGATCGGCGATCACGACGAGAACATCGACTTCGATTCCGTGGTCGCCCTGGTCGGAGCCGACACGGCGGACAAGCTGCGCTCGGCGACGCTCGACATCTACGCGCGCGCCGCGGAGTTCGCCGCCGGACGCGGAATCATCCTCGCCGACACCAAGTTCGAGTTCGGTGTCGACGACGACGGCGAGGTGGTCCTCGCCGACGAGGTGCTGACTCCCGATTCGTCCCGGTACTGGCCGCTCGACGGCTACACCGAGGGGCAGGCGCAGCCGAGTTTCGACAAGCAGTTCGTCCGGGACTGGCTGACCGGTGAGTCCGGATGGGACCGCCACGGCGACGCACCGCCCCCGCCGCTGCCCGACGACATCGCCGACCGCACCCGGTCGCGTTACGTCGAGGCGTACGAACGACTCTCGGGTCTCTCCTTCGACGATTGGGTACGACCGTGACCGACATGCAGACGCACGACGCACAGCAGACGACACCACCGATCGCCAAGACCGTTCCGCACACGCGCACACACCACGGTGACGTCGTCGTGGACCCGTACGAGTGGTTGCGGGAGAAGTCGGATCCCGAGGTCGTCGCGTACCTCGAGGCGGAGAACGCCTACACCGAGGCGCAGACGGCCCACCTGGAGCCGCTGCGCACGGCGATCTTCGACGAGATCAAGTCGCGCACACAGGAGACCGACCTGTCGGTGCCCACCCGCCGCGGACTCTGGTGGTACTACGGGCGCACGCTCGAGGGCAAGAGTTACGGCATGCAGTGCCGCTGCCCGGTCGCCTCGGTGGACGACTGGACGCCGCCCGCGCTCGAACCGGGTGTCGAGGTCCCCGGCGAGGAGATCGTCCTCGACGCCAACGTGCTGGCAGAAGGACACGATTTCTTCTCGCTCGGCGCATTCTCCCTGAGCGACGACGGACACCTGCTCGCGTACTCCGTCGACACGGCCGGCGACGAGCGGTACACGTTGCGCATCAAGGATCTTCGTACCGGGGAGCTGTTCCCGGACGAGATCGAGCAGACCGCTCCCGGAGCGACCTGGTCCGCCGATCAGCAGTACCTCTTCTATCAGACCGTGGACGACTCGTGGCGTCCGGACAAGGTGTGGCGACACCGGATCGGGTCGCCCACGTCCGAGGACGTGGTGGTCTTCCACGAGCCGGACGAGTCCTACTGGGTCAGTTTCGGATTCACGCGCAGCGAGAAGTACCTCGTGATCTGGGTGGGGTCGAAGGTCACCACCGAGGGCTGGTACCTCGACGCGCAGGATCCGACGGGCGAGTTCCACGTGATCCTGCCGCGCAGGGACGGCGTCGAGTACAGCGCGGAGCACGCCGTGGTCGCGGGCCGCGACCGGTTCCTGATCCTGCACAACGACGTCGTCGACGGAGTGAAGGCGGAGAACTTCGTCCTGGCCGACGCGCCGGTGGAGGACCCGTCGGACATGACGATTCTCCTCGAGCACGCCGACGACGTGCGGCTCGAGGACGTCGACGCGTTCGCGCACCACCTGGTGCTGTCGTACCGCCGGGAAGCCGTGCCGCGCATGGCCTTGTGGCCACTGCTCGACAGCGGCTACGGCGAGCGTCACGAGCTCGAGTTCGACGAGGAACTGTTCTCGGTGGGTCTCGGCTCGAATCCGGAGTGGGACGCACCGCTGCTGCGTTTCGGCTACACCTCGTTCATCACGCCCTCGCGCGTCTACGACTACGACCTGGCCTCTGGCGAGCGCATCCTGCGCAAGTCGCAGCCGGTGCTCGGCGATTTCGACCCGACGCGGTACACCCAGACCAGGGAGTGGGCGACGGCGGAGGACGGCACGCGAGTGCCGCTCTCGGTGATCAAGCGCGTCGACGTCGAGGTGTCCGAGGGCGGCGCGCCGACGCTGCTGTACGGGTACGGCTCGTACGAGGCGAGCATGGACCCGGGCTTCTCGGTGTCGAGACTGTCCCTGCTCGATCGGGGCATCGTGTTCGTCATCGCGCACGTGCGCGGCGGCGGGGAGATGGGCCGCCTCTGGTACGAGGGCGGCAAGATGCTGCACAAGAAGAACACGTTCACCGACTTCGTCTCGTGCGCACGGCATCTGATCGACACCGGGGTGACGTCTCCCGATCGTCTGGTGGCCGACGGTGGCAGCGCGGGCGGGCTCCTCATGGGAGCGGTGGCCAACCTCGCACCCGAACTGTTCGCGGGCATCCTCGCCAACGTGCCGTTCGTGGATCCGCTCACGTCCATTCTCGACCCGTCGCTGCCGCTCACGGTGATCGAGTGGGACGAGTGGGGAAACCCGCTGGAGGACAAGGACGTTTACGATTACATGAAGTCGTACAGCCCGTACGAGAACGTGGCGGAGAAGGACTATCCGGCCGTCCTGGCCATCACCTCGATCAACGATACGCGCGTGCTCTACGTCGAACCCGCGAAGTGGATCGCCGCTCTGCGGGTGAAGAACACCGGCAGCGAGCCGATTCTGCTGAAGACCGAGATGAGTGCCGGGCACGGCGGGGTCAGCGGGCGATACGAGAAGTGGAAGGAGATCGCCTTCGAGTACGCGTGGGTGATCGAACGCACGGGTGCGATTGCCACGGGTGGCCGCGATACGGCAAGCTGACGGCGTTCGCCGGGGGGTGGACTGCAGCGAATGACGGTCGGGGGCCGCAGTGAGTGAACGTCGTGATGTCGAGTTCGTGTCCGGGGACGCCACCTGTGCGGCGTGGCTGTACCGTCCGGCCACACCGAGCGAGCGGCAGCCGATCGTCGTCCTGGCCCACGGTCTGGGCGGTGTCCGCGAGATGCGGCTCGACGCGTACGCCGAACGGTTCACCGCTGTCGGCTACGCGTGCCTGGTGTTCGACTACCGCCACTTCGGCGCCAGTGGCGGCGAGCCACGGCAGCTCCTCGACATCGGGCTCCAACTCGAGGACTGGGCGTCGGCCATCGCGCACGCCCGCACGATCGACGGGATCGATCCGACCCGAGTGGTGCTGTGGGGTTCCTCGTTCGGCGGTGGCCACGTCCTCGAGGCCGCCGCTCGGGACGGCCGGGTCGCCGCGGTGATCTCCCAGTGCCCGTTCACCGACGGGCTCGCGTCGGCCCTGGCCACGCCGCTGAGCACGACGCTCAGGATCACCCCGCTCGCCGTCCGGGACATCGTCGGATCGCTCCGGGGCAAGCCTCCCGTGATGGTGCCGCTCGCCGCGGAACACCGTGGTGTCGCACTGATGGCCAGCACCGATGCGCTCGACGGGTACCTCGGTCTGCAGCCCCCCGGTTCCGCCTTCTCCAACGAGGTGGCGGCTCGGTTCGCACTCGCCATCACCCGGTACTTCCCTGGCCGGGCGGCGAAGAAGATCACCGCGCCGGTGCTGTTCTGCGTGTGCGATCCGGACACCGTCGCACCGACGAAGGCGACCCTGCGCCACGCGGCGAAGGCGCCTCGCGGACAGATCGAGGTGTACCCGTACGGCCACTTCGAGATCTATGTCGGCGACCCGTTCGAGCACGTGGTGGCCGATCAGATCGCGTTCCTGGAGCGCACGGTCCCGCTGACGTAGCACCCCCGCGGGGAACTACCGGACCTTAAGATCGTCCGGTATGCGAAGAATTCTCGTCGCCCTGATCGTCGCCGTCGCGCTCGCGGGATGTTCCTCGGGCGAGCCCACCGGGGCGGCGTCGTCGCAGGCTGTGGACGATGCGTCGTCCTTTCCGATCACCGTCGACGGGGCACTCGGATCCGCTGTCGTCGAGAGCGAACCGACACGCGTCGTCGCGTTGTCGTGGACCGACGCGGACATCCTGCTGTCCTTGGGGGTGACCCCCGTGGCGACCGCCCGCGCGACGGCCGAGTCGGGATTCCAGCCGTGGACCGAGGCAGCGATCGCTGGGAAGGACGCTCCCGCTTTCCTGCAGGGCGCCAACGCCGATCTGTCGGTCGAGGACGTGCTGTCCTACGAACCGGATCTGATCGTGGGCACCAAGGCGTTCGGACTCGACACCCGCTACGACCAGTTGTCCGCACTCGCACCCGTCGTGCACTACGCGAGCACACCGTCGGCGGAGACGTGGCAGGAGGCCACGCGGACCATCGCGGGCGCGCTCGGTCGCGGCGACGACGGCGAGCGCGTGATCGAGGAGACCGAATCGACGATAGCCGCTGCGGCCGAGGCGAATCCCGGTTTCGCGGGCCGCACGTTCACGTTCTTCGTCGGTCCGGCCGACGGCAGTGTGTACGTCGTGAACTCCGTCGACGACGCCGGTGCACAGTTCCTCGACGCCCTCGGGATGCGGCCCACCGATCACGCGACGACGTTGCCGACCAGCTCCATTCCGGGACGGGCGCAGATCACCTACGAGGACCTGTCGAACAACGACGCTGACCTCGTCATCGCCACGGGTCCGCCGGCCGCTCTCGACGAGTTCCGGGCACTTCCCGGCGTCTCGGCTCTGTCTGCGGTGCAACGGGGCGACTACGTGCCGCTCGCTCCCACCGAGGCGCAGTCGATCGCGTTCCCGTCCCCGCTCGGTCTCGCGTGGGCGGTCGAGACCATCGTCCCGACATTCTGACCGCACCCGTCGTCAGGCGGTCACCGCCAGCGGTACCGCACCTGGGGCCGTCCGGCCCTGCCGTACTCGGTGTGCCGCTCGACGAGCCCGTCGTCGGCGAGCCGTTCGAGATAGCGCCACGCCGTCACCCGGGAGACGCCGACGGCCTTGGCTGCCTCGGAGGCCCCGAGTCCCTCGGGCTGTGCCCGCACGCTGTTCGAGATCTCGGTGAGTGTCGCCGGAGCGATGCCCTTGGGGGAGGCGGCGCGCTCGTCCGCGGTGCGCAGAGAGGCCATGGCGCGGTCGATGTCGCGTTGACTCACCGCCGACTCGCCGTCGCGCAGGGCGCTGCGAAACTCGCCGTATCGTTCCAGCTTGTCCCGGAACGCCGCGAAGGTGAAGGGCTTGAGCAGGTACAGCACCACCCCGTGCGCGACGGCGTTGCGCACGACGGCGAGGTCGCGCTCGGAGGTGATGGCGATGACGTCGGGTCCGGGGCGCAGTCCACCGAGTGCGGCGGCGACGTCGATGCCGTTGGCGTCCGGCAGCCCGATGTCGAGCAGGACCAGATCGAACGGCGACCCGTCGGCGATGGCCTTGGACGCCGCGCGCATGGCGCCCGACGCGGTGTGCACCATCGCACCCACGGTGAAGCCGGGGACACGACCGACGTAGCTCGAATGGGCTTCCGCGATCAGGGGTTCGTCCTCGACGATCAGCACGCGGATGGTGGTGTCGTCGGGACCGGGTGCCTCACTCATGCGGGATGCTCGCGGTGACGACCGATCCGTAGGTCGTCTCCGACGTCAGGGTCCCGTGATGGCGTTCGACCACCTGGGTGACCAGCGCGAGACCGAGGCCCCGCGAGCCGGACTTGGTGGAGTAACCGCGGGTCCGTGCTCTCGCCAGGGCGTCCGCGTCCATTCCCGGTCCACTGTCCGCCACCTGGATCACGAGGTCCGTCTCGCTCTCGCGCACGGTCACCTCCACCCACGGCTCGTCCGACTGCTTCGCTGCATCGATCGCATTGTCTATCAAATTTCCGGCGAGAGTGACCAATTCGCGTCGGTCGAAGGACTCGGTGTCGGTGAGGGCGGTGTCCTCGGTGACCGTGAGCTCGACGCCCTGCTCGGCGGCCTGGCTCACCTTGCCCAGCAACAGTGCTGCGACCGCGGGTTCCTGCACCGTGCTCATGAGCCGGTCGATGAGGTTCTGCGACAGCTCGAGTTCCTGGGTGGCGAACTCGACCGCCTGCTCGGTGCGGCCGAGTTCGACCATCGTGATGACGGTGTGGAGACGGTTCGCCGACTCGTGCGCTTGCGAGCGCAGCGACTCGGCGAAGGATGTCATCGAGTCGAGTTCGCCCATGACACGCTGCAATTCGGTGTGATCGCGCAGCACGGTCACCGTCCCGAGCCGGCGGGACCCGTGCAGGACGGGGTCCTGGGTCACCACGAGGACACGCGTCGTCGTCAGGTGCATCTCGTCGCGAACGGCGGTGTCGCCCAGTCCGCGCAGCGATTCCGGAAGGCGCTCGCGCGTCACGGGACCCTCGGGCAGGTCCAGCAGCCGCCGCGCCTCGTCGTTGACCAGCTCCGCCTCCGAGTCGTCGCCCCACACCACCAGCCCCTCGCCGATGGAGTGCAGGACGGCATCGTGGTGCTCGTACATGCTGCGCAGCTCGTCGGGCGCGAGCCCGAGGGTCTGACGACTGAGCCGCCGATTGAGTAGATACGACGCCGCGAGGGCCACGCCGAGTGCCGCCGCGATGATGCCGAGGACTGCCGGGAGCCCGGCGACGAACTGACTGGAGATCTTCTGGCGGGTGACCCCGGCGGAGACGAGCCCCACGACGCGGCCGTCGTCGAGCACGGGCGTGACGGCGCGGATCGACGGTCCCAGAGATCCGCGGTACGTCTCGGTGAACGTCTCGCCGGCGAGCGCCCGGTCGATCGTGCCCGTGAACTGCCCGCCGATCAGCTCGGTGGTGGTGTGGGTGAAACGCGTGCGGTCGGGCGACATGACGACGATGAAGTCCATCCCCGTCGCGATGCGCACGCGCTCGGTCACCGGTTGCAGCGCGGCTGTGGGATCCGCACTCGCGAGTGCGGTCACCGTGGACGGGGCAGTCGCGATCGAGACGGCGATGTCGACGACCTCCCGGCGGATGCTCTCGTCGCTGTCCCGGCGGGCGTCGACGAGGGCGAGAGCGCCGCCGAGCGTCACGAGGAGCACCACGACCGCGAGCTGGCCGACGAGGAGCTGCCGCGCCACACTGCGGCGACGCCGGGTGTTCGTGCTGCTCACGGGGTTCCTCCGGGTTCGACTGTTCTGCTCACGACGTGAGCGTGACCGCTGTACACATGAACGAAATGAACTCATTGGTGACTCGGGTCACGCTCATGGACCACCATTCCATTCAGACAAGCGTGATCCACCTCACGCCACGATCGTAAGGACAACCATGACCGCCAGCATCGACGCCGAACCGTACGACGCGACCCCGCCGCCCAAGAAGAAGCGGGACAAGACCCACTGGCTCTACATCGCCGTGATCATCGCCGTGATCGGCGGTGTCATCGTCGGTCTCGTCGCACCCGAGGTCGGGTCGAGCCTCGGCGTGCTGGGCACCATGTTCGTCGATCTGATCAAGATGATGATCAGCCCGGTCATCTTCTGCACCATCGTGCTCGGCATCGGGTCGGTCAAGGCCGCGGCCAGCGTCGGCAAGGTCGGCGGCCTCGCCCTCGGTTACTTCATCACGATGTCCACCTTCGCCCTCGCCATCGGCATGGTGGTCGGCAACCTGATCCAGCCGGGAACCGGCCTGAACATCGAGCCGAACTCCGGCGCTGTCGGCAAGCTCGTCGAGACCGCGGAAGGTGCCGGCGGCACGCTCGACTTCATCCAGGGAATCATCCCGACGTCGCTGCTGTCGTCGCTCACCGAGGGCAGCGTGCTGCAGACCCTCTTCGTCGCGCTGCTCGTCGGCTTCGGCCTGCAGGCCATGGGCAAGCAGGGTGAGGGCATCCTCCGCGGCATCGGCTCGATCCAGAAGCTCGTCTTCCGCATCCTGGCCGGCATCCTGTGGCTCGCCCCGATCGGTGCCTTCGGCGCCATCGCCAAGGTCGTCGGTGACACCGGCTTCGAGGCCGTGGTCCAGCTGGCCACCCTCATGCTGGCCTTCTACCTGACCTGCACCATCTTCGTCTTCGGCATCCTCGGCACGATCCTGCGCTTCGTCTCCGGCGTCTCGATCTTCAAGCTGGTCAAGTACCTGGCCCGTGAGTACCTGCTCATCGTCGCCACCTCGTCCTCCGAGTCGGCCCTGCCGCGCCTCATCGCCAAGATGGAGCACGTCGGAGTGCAGCGCACCACGGTCGGCGTCGTCGTCCCCACCGGCTACTCCTTCAACCTCGACGGCACCGCGATCTACCTGACGATGGCCTCGATCTTCATCGCCGACGCCATGGGCAACCCGCTCGGACTCGGCGAGCAGATCTCGCTGCTCGTCTTCATGATCATCGCCAGCAAGGGCGCGGCCGGCGTCTCCGGCGCCGGACTCGCCACGCTCGCCGGTGGTCTGCAGAGCCACCGCCCCGAGCTGCTCGACGGCATCGGCCTCATCGTCGGCATCGACCGGTTCATGTCCGAGGCTCGCGCCGTCACCAACTTCTCGGGCAACGCCGTCGCCACGATGCTGGTCGGCACCTGGACGAAGACCATCGACAACGAGCGCGTCAAGGACGTCCTCGCCGGCAAGCTCCCGTTCGACGAGACCACGATGGTGGACGACGGACACGGAGAGGCCCGCGATCCGGAAGCCAAGCCCGACCTCGTGAAGAACTAGCACCGCACGCACCGACCGAGAGCGGGCGCATCCTCCACACAGGGAGGGTGCGCCCGCTCTCGTGCTCACGGGTTACCGGCCGGTACTGTGAGCCCATGACAGAACTGCAGAACGTCGGCATCAGCACTCTCGGCGGCGCTCCCACCTCGCTCGAGGAGTACAGCGGCCGCGCGGTGCTCGTGGTCAACGTCGCCTCGAAGTGTGGCCTGACCCCGCAGTACACGACGCTGGAGAAGCTGGCCCGCGAGTACGCGGACCGCGGACTCTCGGTCGTGGGCGTTCCCTGCAACCAGTTCGGTGGCCAGGAGCCCGGCTCGGCCGAGGAGATCGAGACGTTCTGCTCCACGACGTACGACGTCACCTTCCCGCTGATGGAGAAGGTCGACGTCAACGGCGAGAACCGGCACCCGCTCTACGAGATCCTGACGCAGACCGCGGACTCCGAGGGGAACGCGGGGGACGTGCAGT
The DNA here is from genome assembly GCF_000686025.1 of Rhodococcus sp. UNC23MFCrub1.1. Classification (GTDB taxonomy): domain Bacteria; phylum Actinomycetota; class Actinomycetes; order Mycobacteriales; family Mycobacteriaceae; genus Rhodococcoides. The sequence continues at coordinate 790,608 of NZ_JMLQ01000001.1, read as the reverse complement.
GGAACTTCGAGAAGTTCCTCGTCTCGCCGGACGGCGAGGTCGTGGGCCGATTCCGCCCCCGCACCGAACCGGACGCCCCCGAGGTTCTCGCGGCGATCGACAAGGTGCTGCCCGTTCCGACTCTCTGACGTCGCCCGGCGTTCACGCGGGACGAGACCGTCGTACACCTCGGTGTGCGACGGTTTCTTCATGAGTGCACGTCTGATCGTGTCCGTGTCCGGTATCCGCGACGAGACCCGCGACGCCGCCGCCGAGTTCGCCGCGGAGATGGATCGCCGCGACATCGAGTTGTCGCTTCTCGTGGCCCCGCGGTTGAAGGACAAGTACCGCCTCACGCGCGACACCGAGACGCAGGACTGGCTGCGCATGCGCCGCGATCACGGAGACGCACTGGTCTTGCACGGATACGACCAGGCGGCCACCAAGCGGCGTCGCGCCGAGTTCGCGACCCTCCCCGCTCACGAGGCGCAGCTGCGGTTGCGCGCCGCGGACCGGGTCATGGAGGAGATCGGCATGCGCACCCGCGTGTTCGCACCGCCCCGCTGGGTCGCCTCACCGGGTGCGGTGTCCGCCCTTCCCACGGTCGGGTTCCGCGTCTTCGCCGGGCTCGCCGGCATCCAGGACCTCGAGCGGGGAACCACGGTGCGCGGTCGGGTCCACGGTATCGGTGAGGGCTTCGGCACCGGATCCGGTGGCTACGTCTGGGAGCCCGGGTCCACGGAACCGTGGTGGTGCCGCGCGCTCGTCATGGGTGCCGGCCGTACGGCTCGCCGCGGCGGCGTGGTGCGACTGTCGGTGAGCGCCAAGCAGCTCGGCCGTCCCGGCCCCCGTGCCGCCATGCTCGACGCGGTGGACCTGGCGCGCTTCCACGGTGCGACGTCGGCCCGCTACGAGTGGGTTCCGCGCTCACGCACCGCTGTCGCCTGACCCGGCCGCGACCTGCGCGTCGTACAGGTCGTAGGGATCCGCGATCGGCATCCCGAGGGCCTCGGACAGGGACTCCGCCGACCAGCTCGTTCCCTCGGCATCGGTGTCCACGGCGCCGTCCGAGGTGAGGTTCGACCGGAAGATGCCCGCGGCAGACGCGGGCAGGAAGTCCTCGTAGACAACGGGTTCGAGCCCGTCCGGCGTGCGAAGGTAGTAGGCCAGTCCTCGCTCCGCCATCTCCTGATCGGTGCCGGGGAAGTGCTGCGCCCACTCCCGGGCAGCGGCCTCGTCGGAGAGGCCGTCCACCCGCGCCATCGCGGTGTCGTACACCTCCCGGCCGCGGCGGGTGAGGGCGACGCCCCGTGCCTCCACCTCACCGAAGCGCACGCGGAGCCGATCGGAGAACGTGGCACCGGACGCGTCGCGAAAGAGTCGAGGTTCGGCGAGAGCGCGGAACGACGTCTGTCGCAACAGCACCGGCGGTCCGGCCCACCGAGGGGGTCCCTGGATCCTGTCGATCATCTCGATACCGCGCTCGGCCATGCGGCGGTACAGGTCGTCGATGTCGAGCACCCGCGGCGTCAGGTGGTTGATGTGCGTCGACGGCACCCCGCCGATGTCCGCGGCCACCGACGACACGGCTTCGAGCTCGTCGTACCAGGCGCGATCGACCGGCTCCGTGCCGAGTTCGAAGACGGCGACGGCACCGTCGACGAGCGTGGTGGCCTCCGGTTCCGGTAACCCGCCGTCCTCGGCGGCTCGGACCGCGAGGCGCACCAGGTCGGGCGGGACGAGCGTGCGCGCCTCGAGTACGTTCGTGAGTCGCCGCTCCAGATCGGCGGTGAAGAATCTGCGGTCGTCGACGACGAGCATGGAGCAGAACACCCGGAACGGGTTGCGGGCCAACTCGATCGAGTCCACGGGCCGGAACGCCGTGGACACCACCGGTATCGGGGTGGCGGCGTCACGCAGATCGTAGAAGCCGACGGGGTGCATGCCGAATCCCCCGAACAGTCGTGCCACGTCGCGCAACTCGGCGACGGTCCCCACCCGGACGGCTCCGTGCCGTTCCGCCGTGACGCGGTGGAGGGTGCCGAGGCGCTCGGCCTCGGCACCCTCACGGGCCACCACGTCCGCGTTCACCGCGGTCGCCACCTCCACCAGCGTCGTGTACGCCGGGACCTCACGGCCGTACATCGCCGAGAGGGCGACTGCGAAACGAGCGCGGAGATCGGACGCCGGGATCATGCGACGACGCTATCGCTGTCCGACCCGTTCCGGCACCCGGACGGCCACCAGGATGTCGTCGGAGACGTGGGGGGTTCCGGGTGCTGCCTCCACCAGTCGTGGACGCGTCTCGTCGACCGTGACGGTCCACTCGGCGGGGTCGAGGGACTCGGCGACGGAGTGGGGGCTGTGGAAGTCCGACGGATCGAACCCTGCCCAGCGGTGTCCGGGCGACGGGGTGTGGCCGACCATGAGCAGCGTCCCGCCGGGAGCGACGGTGTCGACGAGGCGCGCGAGCCCGTCCGCCGGCCCGGACCGCAGGATGCCGAAGTAGTGCAGCGTCAGCAGATCCGTGGAGTGCGGCGGCAGCGGGTCGGTCAGCAGGTCGCTGGCCAGCCACGTCACACCGTCGTGCAGTCCGCGTGCCCGCTCGACGGCCACCCCGGAGATGTCGACGCCGGTGACGGTCCAGCCGCGTTCCGCCAGCCACACGGCGTCGGCGCCTTCACCCGATCCGACGTCGACGGCGCGCCCGGGGGAGAGGTGCTCCGCGTACTGGACCAGTGTCGGGTTGGGATTGCCGCTCCACCGCTTGTCCGACTCCCGGTACAACTCGTCCCAGAAGTGCCCGTCCAGTGTCGGCCGGGGGCGCCCTGCCTGGACCGCCTGGTCGAACTCCTCGGCGATGAGGTTCGCGTTGACGTGAGCGCCAGCGAGGGCTCCCTGCGCGGTGGAGGCGATGACCGTGGCCGACGGGTCGGTGACGTTGCCCGCCGCCCACACTCCCGCCACGGTGGTGGCTCCGAAGGAATCGACCTCGACGACGTCGCCGAGTCCGGTCGCGTGCGGCACTGTGGTGAGGCCGAGCGATCCGAGAAGTTCACTGCGAGCGGTGAAGCGCAGTCCCACGGCGAGAGCGTCGACCGCGACCTCGGTCCCGTCGGCCAGCCCGACAGCACGGAGGCGATCCTCCCCGGTGAGCACCGAGGTGACCTTCTGCTCGACGATCTCGATGCCGCGCGCGGTGAATTTCTCGCGATCCTCGTCCGCCAGAGGTCCGCCGTCGGTGAAGAAGGTCAGGTTCTCTGTCCACTGCCGCCACATCGAGGCGTGATGGATGCTGAACGGCCCGGTGCTCAGGACGCCGATGCGGTGATCCTGGATCTCCCACCCGTCGCAGTAGGGGCACTGCACGACGTCCCGACCCCAGCGTTCCGCCAGACCGTCGACGGGCGGGAGCAGATCGGTGAGTCCGGTCGTCACCACGATGCGCCGCGCCGAGAAGGCGCGTCCGTCGTCCGTGGTCGCGGAGAAGTGCCCGACGTGACCGCCGAGTGCGGTGACCGTGGCGTCGACGATCGTGACGTCGTACCGCTCGAGGTCGGCTCGGCCGTTCTTCAGGTAGTCGAGCGGCGAGGTGTGGTCCCTACCCAGCACGCCGTGCATGTGTGACGCGGGCGCGTTGCGAGGAGTTCCGTTGTCCAGAACCAGGACTCGCCGGCGGGCGCGGCCGAGCATGAGTGCGGCGGACAGTCCGGCGGACCCGCCGCCGAGGACGATGACGTCGGCGTCGACGTGGTGGTGTGAGGTCATGCGGACACTGTGCGCCCGAGTCTGCGGATTTGACAAACATATTTGCCGAAACTGCAATATGAGGTATGGACGACTTCGACGGTGTGATCAGTGCGATCGGTCCGCGCCTGCGCGCTCTCCGCGTCGCGGCGGACGTGACCCTGGCCGCGGTGTCCGATCGCACGGGCATCCCGGTGAGCACGCTCTCCCGGCTCGAATCGGGGCAACGCAAGCCCAGCCTCGAGCTGTTGCTGCCGTTGGCCAAGGTGTACGACGTTCCCTTGGACGACATCGTCGACGCCCCCGAGACCGGAGATCCGCGGGTGCAGTTCACGCCGGTCACGACGAACGGCGTCACCGTCGTCCCGCTGACGCGCCGGGCGGGCGGGTTGCAGGCGTTCAAGCAGATCGTCCCCGGAGATCGCTACGAGGAGAACCCGCGGTTGGGGTCTCACGAGGGTTATCACTGGATCTACGTGCTGAACGGGAAGCTACGACTCATCCTGGGCGACAAGGACCTGGTGCTGGGTCCGGGTGAGGTGGCCGAATTCGACACTCACCTTCCGCACTGGTTCGGCAGCGCCGACCGCCGGCCCGTCGAGTACCTGGGAATCTTCGGACCGCAGGGCGAACGGATGCACGTGAAGGCGACGTATTCGGGGCGCTGAGAACCTTCGTGGTCAGGGGATGTGCAGGAGGCGCCCGACGACCTCGCCCATCAGTTGCGGGGGCACGATGCCCGGCTGGGCGAGTTCCTCGACGGCCAGACCGTTGCTGAGTGCCAGGATGACGAACGTGACCCACTCCGCGGGAACGTGCAACGTCGCTCCGGAGCTCTCGGTGACGCTGACGACGGCGTCGGTGACCGCCGCCCGGAGCTGCGCCCGGTGCTGGGCGAAGCGGGCACCCACCTCGGGATCGCGAAGGGCCCTCGACCAGTAGTCCATGAACAGCAGATGCCAGTCGCGATTGTTCGAGATCGCCTCCGTGAGACGGGTACTCAGCACCCGCTGGGCTTCCCGCAGGTCGGAGGGGAGCTCGGCGAGCAGGTCGACCGACATCCGCGCCCGACCGAGCACCTGCCGGTCCATCAGCTCGTAGAACAGCCCCTCCTTGGAACCGAAATTCGAGTAGACCGCGCCCTTGGTGAACCCGGCCTGCTCGGCGATGGCGTCGAGCGTGGCGTCGGCGTACCCGCGTCGACCGAACTCCGTCATCGCGGACGCGATGATCCGCTCGCGAACCTCGCTGCGAGGGGGGCGCGTGGTCGGCTCGGTGATGTTCGGGTCGGGGGTGCTCACTCGTGAAGAGTACCGCTCGATACCGACGGTATCGAAAACGTGGTTCGACGTATACGGTGAGGTCATGGGGATACGAGAGTGCGATGTCGTCGTGGTCGGTGCGGGTCTCGCAGGACTGGTCGCGACAGCGGAACTGGTCGAGGCGGGCAAGCGCGTGATCCTGCTCGATCAGGAGAACGAGGCGAACCTCGGCGGCCAGGCGTTCTGGTCGTTCGGCGGGCTGTTCCTCGTGGACAGCCCGGAGCAGCGTCGTCTCGGCGTCAAGGACTCCTACGAACTCGCCCTGCAGGACTGGATGGGATCAGCCGGCTTCGACCGTCCCGAGGACGAGTGGCCTCGCCAGTGGGCCGAGGCCTACGTCGCCTTCGCGGCGGGGGAGAAGCGCTCCTGGTTGCGCGAGCGCGGCTGGAAGATCTTCCCGGTCGTCGGGTGGGCCGAACGCGGCGGCTACGGCCCCACCGGCCACGGCAACTCCGTGCCGCGATTCCATCTCACCTGGGGTACCGGGCCGGGACTGGTGGAGATCTTCGAACGCATCGTGCGGGACGGTATCGACCGTGGCAGCGTGATCCCCGCCTTCCGGCACCGGGTCGACGAGGTGGTGGTGACCGACGGTGTCGCGACCGGTGTGCGCGGCGCCGTCCTGGAGCCGACCGACGTCGCCCGCGGCGTGACGTCGTCCCGCACCGTGGTGGGGGACTTCGAGATCCGGGCCGGCGCGGTGCTGGTGACCTCCGGCGGCATCGGCGGCAACTGGGATCTGGTGCAGAAGAACTGGCCGAAGCGCATGGGCCGCACCCCTTCTCACATGCTCTCGGGCGTACCGGCGCACGTCGACGGTCGGATGCTGGAGATCTCGCGTGCCGCGGGCGGGAACATCATAAACGAGGACCGCATGTGGCACTACACGGAGGGCATCACCAACTGGGACTCCGTGTGGCCGAACCACGGCATCCGCATCCTGCCGGGTCCGTCGTCGCTGTGGCTCGACGCGTCTGGTCAGCAGCTACCGGCGCCGCTGTTCCCCGGCTTCGACACGCTCGGCACTCTCGAACACATCGTGTCGACGGGACACGACTACACGTGGTTCCTCCTCGATCAGAAGATCATCGAGAAGGAGTTCGGACTCTCCGGTCAGGAGCAGAATCCGGATCTGACCGGCCGCGATCTGCGCAAGCTTCTCGAGCGAGTCCGTCCCGGCGCACCCGGCCCCGTCGAGGCCTTCAAGCAGAAGGGCGTCGACTTCGTCGTCGCCGACACGGTGGCAGAACTGGTCGCCGGAATGAACAAGATCGGTGACGTCACGCTCGACGCCGCCGACGTGGAGAAATTGGTCGTCGCGCGAGATCGTGAGATGGACAACGACTTCAGCAAGGACCTCTCGGTCTCGGCGATCCACGCGGCGCGCAACTACCGAGGCGATCGCCTGGCGCGCATCGCCACACCGCACAAGCTGCTCGACGAGACCGGGCGTGCCGCAGCGGGTCCGCTGATCGCCGTCAAGTTGCACCTTCTGACGCGAAAGTCGCTGGGCGGGTTGCAGACCGACCTGAACTCCCGAGTGCTCCGAGCCGACGGCACGCCGTTCCCGGGGCTCTACGCGGCCGGCGAGGTCGCCGGCTTCGGTGGCGGCGGTGTGCACGGGTACCGCTCGCTCGAAGGCACCTTCCTCGGGGGGTGCATCTTCTCCGGACGCGCCGCGGGACGCGCCCTGCGGCGCTAGGTGTACTGCAGCCGGGGAGTCATCCCAGCGCCCACTGCACGTTCACCGAGACACTGACGGTCTGCTGCCCCGGCTCGATCGGCACCGCGGACGAGACGGAGCTTCTGTCGAAGCTGGGCGCCGACTCCTGGCCGGTGATGTTCTCGGTGATCGACAGGACCTTGCCGAGATCGCTTCCCGCCAGGGACGCGTACTGCTCGGCTCGGTCGCGAGCGTCCGCGAATGCCCGTGACCGAGCGTCGGCGATGAGGTCGGAATCGTCGTCGATGCGGAAGGACACGCCGGACACTCGGGTCGCGTTCCCACCTGCGCGGGTGGCGTCGCCCAGCACCGCCGACGCTCGCGACAGGTCGCGCACGGTCACACCGAGGATGTTCGACGCCCGGTAGCCGGAGATCGTGGAGGTTCCGCCCCCGAACCCGTCGGCATACTGCGGGTCGATGGACACCTGCCGGGTCTGGATGTCCGCGCGGTCCACTCCGGCAGCGGCGATCGCTTCGGTCACCGCAGTCACCGCGGTGTTCGCCTCGTCGATCGCCGTCGTCACGTCGTCCGCCGTCGTCTCGACACCGATCTGAGCGGTGAGAGTGTCCGGGGTGCCCTGGATCTCGCCGACCCCGGACACGGAGATCCCCGGCGGTGTGTCGGTGGCCGACGCACCGGACTCCCCGGTCCCGCATGCCGCGGTCGCCGCCACGACGGCCAGCAGGGCGGCAGATCCGATGACCTTCGAGGTACTCCTGGTCCACGTCATCGGGTCAGTGTCCACGACGGTCCGGGAATGTCTAGAGCGACGTGCCCGTCTCCTCCTCCAGGGCGCGGAACTCCGTCCCTTCGCCCGCGAGGCCCGACAGCATGCCGTAGTAGATGCCGCGCGCGTCCGGCGCGACGATGGCCTGGTGGATGGGAACGGCCAGTCGCGGAGAGACGGCGCGGAGGAAGTCGATGCCCTCGCCGATCTTCATCCACGGGGCCGCTGCGGGAAGTGCCAGCACGTCGATCTCCACGTCGGGAACGAAGAGCGAGTCGCCGGGATGCATCAGCTGCCCGGGCTGTTCCGGCGTGCCGAGGAGATACGCGATGTTGTCGATCAGCGGGATGTCCGGGTGGATCGTCGCGTGCGTGCCGCCCGCACCCGTCACCTGGACGCCCCCGATGGAGAAGACGTCTCCCGCGTTCACGGCGGTCCACCGATCTCCGAGCTGGTCGGCCGTCTGCGGGTCCGCGTACAGCGCCGCGTCGGGGTTGGCTTCGAGGAGCGCCGGCAACCGATCGGTGTCGACGTGGTCCGCATGCTGGTGCGTGATCAGGATGGCGTCGAGGCCGGTGATGCCCTCGAACCCGTGAGAGAAGGCGCCGGGGTCGAACAGCACCGTCGATCCCGCCATCGACACCTGAATGCACGAATGTCCGAAGTGAGTCAGCTCCATGGTTCCCCAGTATGCGCCGGATTCGTGGAGCGGTTCGGGACTGGGTAAAGTGCCTGCTGGATCTGCCCTCTTAGCTCAGGAGCTCTCACGTGGCCCGTGTGGTTGTCGACGTCATGCCCAAAGCGGAAATTCTCGACCCTCAGGGGCAGGCCATCGTCGGGGCGCTGCCGCGACTCGGTTTCGCCGGTGTCTCCGACGTCCGTCAGGGCAAGCGGTTCGAGCTCGAGGTCGGCGACGACGTCGACGATGCGACTCTCGACCAGATCGCCGAGACCTTCCTGGCCAACACCGTCATCGAGGAATGGAAAGTGACCCGGCTGTGACTCGCCTCGAACATCGACCGGCCTCCGGCCTTCCCGCCCGGATCGGTGTGATCACCTTCCCAGGCACGCTGGACGACATCGACGCCTCGCGCGCGGTCACGCTCGCAGGTGGTGAGGCCGTCAGTCTCTGGCACGGCGACGCAGATCTGAAGAACGTCGACGCCATCGTCGTCCCCGGCGGTTTCTCCTACGGCGACTACCTGCGCGCCGGCGCCATCGCGCGCTTCGCCCCCGTCATGGATGCGGTCATCGACGCAGCGAAGGGCGGCATGCCCGTCCTCGGTATCTGCAACGGCTTCCAGGTGCTGTGCGAGGCCGGACTCCTGCCCGGCGCCCTCACCCGGAACGCCAACCTCCACTTCACGTGTCGCGATCAGTGGCTCACGGTCGAGAGCACGTCCTCGGCGTGGTCCTCGCGGTACGAGGCGGGCGCCGAGATCCTCGTTCCGCTCAAGTCCGGTGAGGGTCGCTTCCAGGCGTCCGAGGCGGTCCTGGACGAGCTCGAGGGCGAGGGACGCGTCGTGTTCCGCTACTCGGGTGACAACCCGAACGGTTCGCAGCGGTCCATCGCGGGCATCTCGTCCGCCGACGGGCGCATCGTGGGACTCATGCCGCACCCCGAGCACGCCACCGAGGCCCTCACGGGCCCCAGCGACGACGGCCTCGGCATCTTCTACTCTGCGCTGGACGCGATCGTCACGGCCTGACGGTCACCGCCCAGGAGTGCGGCCGCAGGTCGTTCTCCACTCCGTCGGCTGCTGCCACGATGTCTCCGGCCGGTCGAGGCACGGGTGCGTCGCCGATGTTCGCCGACAGCACCAGCGTCGTCGTGCCGTCCGTCGCGGTGAGGGTGACCGCGGTGTTCTCCAGTCCGGACACCTCGGCGTGCGCACGGTGCAGCCACGGGAACCGTCGCCGCATCGCGATCAGGGCCTGGTGGCGCCGGTAGTGCGGCCATCCGTACGGCGCCAGATCGTCGGGTGTCGCCGGGAACTCGGGTCGGATGGCATCGTCGCCACCCACCCGCTCCTCCTTGATCCCGCGGAATCCCTGCTCGTCGCCGTAGTACACCGTCGGCGTTCCCGCCACGAAGAACAGCAGCGCGGCGGCGATGTCGGCATCGTCGTCGTCGAGGGTGGACGCGATCCGGGTGACGTCGTGGTTGCCGACGAACGTCGCCGGAACGAACGTGGGCAGCAACTCGTCGTGGCGCCCCAGCGCGTGGGCGAACTCGAAGAAGTTCGCGTCCTTCAGGGCGCTCCACGTCGCCTTCCACAGCTCGTACTGCGTGATCGAGTCGAGTCCGGACTCCCGCACGTACGACGCGTAGTCCCCGTGGATCATCTCGCCGACGATCCAGGCGTCGGGATGTGCCTCTCGCACACGGGGGAGCACCGCCGCCCAGAAGGCCGGTGAGACCGCGTACGCCGCGTCGAGCCGCCATCCGTCGACACCGCGGTCGAGCCAGTGCGTCATGACCTGTGCGACGTGCTCCTGCACCGCCGGCTCGTCATGGTTCAACTCGACCAGCAGATCGTGGCCCTCGAACGTGCGCGGCCGACCGTCCTTCCAACGGAACCACCGCCCCGCGTCCGAGTCGGGCCCGTCCTGCTCCGCACGAACGAACTGCGGGTGGCTCCTGCCGACGTGGTTGAAGACGCCGTCGAGCAGAACTCGGATGCCCTTGGCGCGTGCCGCACCGATGAGTGCGTCCATGTCGCTGTCGGTTCCCAGACGGGAATCGATGCGGAGATGGTCGACGGTGTCGTAGCCGTGGGTCTCCGACGCGAACACCGGGCCGAGTGCGAGGCCGTTGCACCCGAGCTCGAGGAGGTAGTCGAACCAGCCCTCGATCCGGTCGAGTCGGTGTTCGATGCGGTCCACTGCCTCGGCCTCGGCGCCGACGAACCCGAGGGGGTACACCTGCCACCAGATGACGTGATCGACCCAGTCCTGCATCACATTTCCCCCTTTTTCCCGGTCTCGGCGAGGGTTCGCCGAGCGACGGTCTGCTTGTCGGATCGCACAATTCGATTCCGGTTGTGTAGTGACTGTCACTATGAGTAACTGACGTCGGCGGACGACCGTTCGTCACCACCGCGCCAAGGGAGTCACCATGTCCTCCGACCTCACCGATCTGCTCGAACTCTTCCAGAACCTGTCCGGGATCGTCGACGCGCTCGGATCGATCTTCGACGGACTGTCCTTCTTCAGCTGACCCGATCATCCCTGTGGGGCGAACTCGGCCGAGTCCGCCCCACAGGTGTGCCCGGCGTGGAATGGCAGGAGTCGGCGTCGGATCGGGTCGGAGTCCACGCGTGGTGGCAGTGCTGGTGACAATGGCTCACCCGTGGCACGGCGTTGCAGGTGGTGCACAGATCGACCCGTGAGTCGATTCTCGTCACCGAATCGCGACAATTTTCGGGTTGCGAGCCATTCTTTTGTGTGGATTACTTAGCAAGCGGGCAACAAGCCCACCAACCTCACAAAGGGAGCTCCTCATGACCGACCTCGCCAGCTTCGTCGACCTTCTCGGTGCACTGTCCGACATCTTCGGTGGCGCCGGAAGCTTCCTCGACGGCCTGAGCTTCTTCAGCTGAACCCTTCTCGACTCGTGATGCCGGGTCCACCCTCGTGGTGGGCCCGGCATCGCTGTCTCCGCACCCCGTCTCTCTACGATCGGTGACCATGGCGTCCCTCACCTCCGCGACCGCGGCCGGCCTCTGTTCCTTCGTCGACGCGTCACCGTCGCCGTTCCACGTCGTCGAGACGGTGGCCTCGGAACTGGCGGCGCACGGGTTCACCGCCGTGGCCGAGACCGAAGCGTGGCCCTCCGAGCCCGGCCGGTACCTCGTCGTCCGCGGTGGTTCGATCATCGCTTGGTCCACCGAACGCGCGCCCGACGCGGCGTTCCGCATCGTGGGCGGGCACACCGACAGTCCGAACCTCCGCGTCAAGCAGAACCCCGATCTCGACGTCGCCGGGTGGCAGATGGTCGCCCTGGAGCCGTACGGCGGCGCGTGGCTCAACTCCTGGCTCGACCGCGATCTCGGCATCTCCGGCCGTCTCGGTGTGCGTGACGGCGGCTCGGTGCGAGACGTCCTCGTGCGCGTCGACCGTCCCATCCTGCGGGTGCCCCAGCTGGCGATCCACCTGTCGGAGGATCGCAAGGGAGTGCACCTCGATCCGCAGAACAACGTGAACGCGATCTGGGGCGTCGGGCGATCACCCCACTCGTTCATCGGGTTCCTCGCCGGCGAGGTCGGGGTGGATCCCGGCGACGTGCTCGGGTGGGAACTGATGACCCACGACCTCAATCCTGCTGCAGTGGTGGGACTCTCGGACGACCTCGTCAGTTCGCCGCGACTGGACAACCAGGGCACCTGCTACGCCGGAACCGAGGCGCTGGTCGTCGCGGCCGCGCAAGCCGACGACTGCATCCCCGTCCTCGCACTCTTCGATCACGAGGAAGTGGGCAGCATGTCGGACCGTGGCGCGTTCTCGGATCTGATGAACACCGTCCTCGAGCGCATCGTGCTCGCGCGTGGTGGCGGCCGCGAGGAGTTCCTGCGCGCGATGGCCGGGTCGATCCACGCCTCGGGCGACATGGCGCACGCGACCCACCCGAACTACGTCTCGCGGCACGAGCCCGCGCACCGCATCGAGGTCAACGGTGGCCCGGTGCTCAAGGTCAACCAGAATCTGCGCTACGCCACCGACGCCGCCGGTGCCGCGGCCTTCGCCTTGGCGTGCGAGCGAGCCGACGTCCCACTGCAGCGGTACGTCCACCGGGCCGACCTTCCGTGCGGATCCACCATCGGCCCCATCACCGCCTCCCGCACCGGTCTGTCCACCGTCGACGTGGGTGCCGCGCAGCTCGCCATGCACTCCGCGCGCGAGGTGATGGGCGCACACGACGTCGACATGTACGCCGACGCCTTGGCTGCGTTCCTGGGGGCGTAGCGCTGGGTCGGGCTGCGCTGCGCTGGGTGCCCGTTGCGTCGTGCCGGCGGTGCCGCCGGGCGGTGCGCGCGGTGGTCTGCGCAGGCTACGGGGTGTGCGCTGCACCGGGCGGTGCGCGCGGGCCGCGTGGTGTTACGGGAACCCCGTCGACGCGGCCGACGAATCCTGCTGCCGTACAGGGCCTGGCGGGGGAGACTGGCGGGATGGAGATCGCGCAGTGGTGGCCGGCCGTCACGGCGGAGACTCGGGACTGGCTGGTCGAGCACAACGGTGAGCCGCTCCCGTCCGTCGTGAGGGACGACGTGCTGCGCGTGAACGGCGATCTCACCGACCCGTCGTGGTGGGCCGGTGAGTCCGTCGACGGGTCGTCCGAGCCGACGGACGCGGCGACGGACTGGATCGAGTCCGCGGCGAACGACGGGTGATGAGTTCCGGCGTCTGGCATGGTCTGTCCCGCAGTGATCGGCGATCGGCGCCGGTTCTTCACGAGGGCGGTACACGATGCGTGCGGTGACGGCAGGGCTCTTCCACTCGGTGGACGGTGTGGTCGAGGCTCCCGACCAGTGGCAGTTCGACAGTTTCGACGACGAACTCGGCCAGTCCATGGGCGGGTTCATGAGCAGGACCACCACCGCCGTCATGGGTCGGGTCGCCTACGAGTCGTGGTCGGATCACTTCGGCAACGCGGGGGCGGACGACCCCTTCGCCGGCTTCATCAATCCGGTGGAGAAGTTCGTCGCCTCACGCACGCTCACCGGAGATCTCGCGTGGCAGAACTCGACGCTCATCGACGGCGATCCGGTGGAGTTCGTGCGTCGACTCAAGCAGACCGACGGTGGCGACATCGCGCTGGTGGGCGGCGTCTCTCTGGTCCGCCAGCTCTTCCTGGCCGGTGTGCTCGACACCCTGACACTGATGACGCACCCCGTCGTCGTGGGCAAGGGCCAGCACCTGTTCGAGCCGGGTGATCCGCTCACTCGTCTCGTCCTGACCAACTCCCTCGTCACGAGCAAGGGCAACGTGGTCGTCGACTACGCCGTCAAGGGGGACTAGCGGGCAGGCCGGAGGCCGGTCGGACGGTGTCGGGTCCTGCACATAGAATGACCTCGACATTCTGCCGAGGGAAGGACCCCATCCACCGTGTCTGTCGAGTCCACTCCTCAGGTCGACGCCCTCCCCACCCCTCCGGTCGACACCGTCTCCGCTGCGGCCGGGTCGCCCGACGTCGCTCAGCCGTGGGCGGAGTTGGGTCTGAAGGAGGACGAGTACGCCCGCATCCGGGAGATCCTCGGCCGCCGCCCGACGGATGCCGAGCTGGCGATGTACTCGGTGATGTGGAGCGAGCACTGCTCGTACAAGTCGTCGAAGGTGCACCTCAAGTACTTCGGCGAGACGACGACGGACGAGATGCGGTCGGGAATGCTCGCCGGAATCGGTGAGAACGCGGGCGTGGTCGACGTCGGCGACGGGTGGGCTGTCACCTTCAAGGTGGAGAGCCACAACCATCCGTCGTACATCGAGCCGTACCAGGGTGCGGCCACCGGCGTCGGCGGCATCGTGCGCGACATCATGGCCATGGGTGCTCGTCCGATCGCGGTGATGGATCAGTTGCGTTTCGGTGCGGCTGATGCTCCGGACACGCGCCGGGTGCTCGAGGGCATCGTGCGCGGCGTCGGCGGTTACGGAAACTCACTCGGCCTCCCGAACGTGGGCGGCGAGACGGTGTTCGACGCGTCCTACGCCGGTAACCCGTTGCTCAATGCGCTGTGCGCCGGAGTGATGCGTACCGAGGATCTGCACCTGGCGTTCGCGTCGGGCTCGGGCAACAAGATCATCCTGTTCGGTGCCCGTACGGGCCTCGACGGGATCGGCGGCGTGTCGGTGCTGGCGTCCGAGACGTTCGACGAGAAGCAGGGCCGACGCAAGCTCCCCGCGGTGCAGGTGGGCGACCCGTTCACCGAGAAGGTTCTCATCGAGTGCTGCCTCGAGCTCTACCAGCAGAAGCTCGTGGTCGGTATCCAGGACCTCGGCGGTGCCGGATTGTCCTGTGCCACCTCCGAGCTCGCGTCAGCGGGTGACGGCGGTATGCACATCGCCCTGGATCGGGTTCCGCTGCGTGCGACCGGGATGACGCCCGCGGAGGTGCTGTCCAGCGAGTCGCAGGAACGCATGTGCGCCGTGGTGGCACCGGAGAACGTCGACGCTTTCATGGCGGTGTGCGCCAAGTGGGACGTGCTGGCGACCGACATCGGCGAGGTCACGGACGGTGAGCATCTCGAGATCACCTGGCACGGCGACGTCGTCGTCGACGTGCCGCCCAAGACGGTGGCCCACGACGGTCCCGTCTACGAGCGTCCCGTGCAGCGGCCCGCGAGCCAGGATGCCCTGGTGGCGAACACCACCGAGGGTCTGCCCCGTCCGACCACAGGTGTGGAACTGCGCGAGACCCTGCTGCAGATGATCTCCTCCCCCCAGCTCTGCAGTCGGCGGCTCATCACCGAGCAGTACGACCGATACGTCCGCGGCAACACCGTGCTCGCCGAGCACGCCGATGCCGGTGTGGTGCGCATCGACGAGAAGACCGGCCGCGGAATCGCTCTCGCGACCGATGCGTCCGGCCGGTACACCGCGCTGGATCCGTACCGCGGTGCGCAGCTTGCGCTGGCCGAGGCGTTCCGCAACGTCGCGACGACGGGCGCCACGCCGAAGGCCGTCACCAACTGCCTGAACTTCGGGTCGCCCGAGGATCCGGGTGTCATGTGGCAGTTCCAGCAGGCGGTACGCGGCCTGGCGGACGGCTGTGTGCAACTGGGCATTCCGGTCACCGGCGGAAACGTCAGTTTCTACAACCAGACCGGGTCGACGCCGATCCTGCCGACCCCGGTGGTGGGTGTGCTGGGTGTCCTCGACGACGTCCACCGCCGCATCCCCACGGGCATCGGCCTGGAGCCGGGCGAGACCCTGATCCTGTTGGGTGACACGCACGACGAACTGGACGGCTCGATCTGGGCCCAGGTCGTTCACGACCATCTCGGTGGTGTTCCGCCGCAGGTGGATCTGGCTCGCGAGCAGTTGCTGGCCGACATCCTCACGGCGTCGAGCCGCGACGGTCTGGTCACCGCGGCGCACGACCTGTCCGAGGGCGGGCTCGCGCAGACCGTCGTCGAGGTCGCGCTCGCCGGCGAGACCGGGTGCCGCATTCTGCCGCCAGAAGGAACAGATCCTTTCGTCACCTTGTTCTCGGAATCGTCCGGGCGGGTACTCGTTGCTGTCCCTCGGACCGAGGAGACCAGGTTCACGGGGATGTGCAGCGCGAGGGGGATGCCATGGACGCGTATCGGGGTGGCCGACGAAGGGTCGGACGAGGTGGAGTTCCAGGGACTGTTCAGCGTCCCGTTGACCGAACTCCGCGAGGCGTACGAGGGGACGCTCCCGGCGCTCTTCGGCTGACCGACCTTCCCGGCACCGTCACCGTCCGATGACCGACACCGACACTCGGTCATCGGACGAACTGCAGCGCCCCCACAGTTTCGAGGAACTGCCGGCGTACGTCCTGAGCTCGGCGACCCGCACGGTGCGCAAGCACCCCGCGTGGATCTGGGCGTGGGGTCTGCTGCGGCTCGACGTCACCGGCATCGCGTTCGGCGCCCTGTTCTTCTGCTGGTCGCTGACGCCGTCACTGCTGCCACGCGGCTGGCTGTTCCAGGGCATCGTCAGCGGCATCACCGCGGCAATCGGGTACGGGGTGGGCGTCGCTGTCGGCTGGATTCTCCTGCGCACGGTGCTTCGTCAGCAGCCGTGGTGGCCGCTGCCGATCCGCGTGGAGCGCGCACTCCTGGTCGCTGTCCCGGTGATCGCGACCGTCGCCGGAGCGGTCATGCTCTACGCCTCTGCGGACTGGCAGCGTCAGCTCGCCGCGCTCATGGGTGCCGAGGGGCTCACGTCCACGGGGTTCATCCGCACCGGCATCATCAGTTTCGCGGTGTGCGCCGCGCTCATCGGACTGTGGCGGGTCATCCGGGACATCCGCCGCTTCGTCGTGCGCTCGATCCTGCGTCTGATCCGACTCCCGCAGTGGGTTGCCAACCTCGTGGGGTTCCTCCTCGTCGTGACGGTGCTCGTCACACTGGTGCAGGGTGTGCTGTTGCGCGGCACCATGACCGTCGCCAACTCGGTCTTCAGCACTCAGAACAGCAACACGCGTGAGGGTGCCGAACAGCCGACGGTGCCCGAGCGTTCCGGTGGTACCGGTTCGCTCGTGGACTGGGACACACTGGGATTCGAGGGCCGGAACTTCGTCTCGGGTGGGTTGTCGGCCGACGAGATGACCCGAGCGACCGGCCGCACGGGCATGGAGGCGATCCGCGCGTACGTGGGACTCGAGAGCGCGGAGACGGACGAGGAGCGCATGAATCTCCTTGTACGCGAACTCGATCGAACCGATGCGTTCTCCCGCAAGGCCATCGTCGTCATCCCGACCACGGGAACCGGGTGGGTCAATCCCACCGCAGCTCGGGCCGTGGAACTGATGTACGACGGGGACGTCGCGCTCGTGGCGTCCCAGTACTCGTACCTTCCGAGTTGGATCTCCTTCCTCGCCGATCGCGAGAAGGCGGCGGCCGCGGGGAAGTTGCTCATCGACACCGTGCACCAGCGATGGGAGCAGGAGTCCGAGGCGACCAGGCCCAAGTTCTACGTCTACGGCGAGAGTCTCGGAACCCAGGCCGGCGAAGGCGCGTTCGCGGACATCGCCGACATCCGGGACACCGTCGACGGAGTGCTGTGGGTGGGCCCGCCGAACTCCAATCGCATCTGGGACACCTACGTCAGCCGACGCGATCCGGGAACCACCGAGGTGGAACCCGTCTACGCCGGCGGACT
The DNA here is from genome assembly GCF_000686025.1 of Rhodococcus sp. UNC23MFCrub1.1. Taxonomy (GTDB): domain Bacteria; phylum Actinomycetota; class Actinomycetes; order Mycobacteriales; family Mycobacteriaceae; genus Rhodococcoides. The sequence goes on along the minus strand of NZ_JMLQ01000001.1, from coordinate 773,261 downwards.
GCTGATGCGGTTCGCCGACAGCACCCGTGACGTCGAGGCGCTGAGCGGGGACTGGCCCTACCCGCGCGTGCTGTACATCCAGCACCCGTCCGACCCCATCGTGTGGTGGACGCCGGATCTGATCTTCCAGCGTCCGGATTGGCTCGCCGAGCCGCCCGGGTACGACCGACTGCCCAGCATGCGGTGGTTCCCGTTCGTCACCTTCTGGCAGGTGAGTGCCGACCTCACGAACGCGGCCGGAGTGCCCGACGGGCACGGCCACAACTACGGGACGACGGTGCTCGACGGCTTCGCCGCTGTGGCCGCCCCCGACGGGTGGACGCAGGCCGACACCGAACGCATCCGCGTCGTCATGAACGAGTACGCCGACGCCGACGGTCCCGAGAAGTGACCGGACTGGCCCGATGGGTGCTGTTCGACATCCCCATCGGGACGGTGCTTCCCGAGGAGTTCCTGTTCCGCGGCGTCGTCGACACCGTGGCCACCGCCGTGGTGGGTCCCCGTGCCGCACTGGTGGTCGGCTCCACGGCATTCGGGGTCTGGCACTGGTACGATTCGGGCAGGTCGGTGCCCGTCGTCCTGTTCACCGGGGCGGCCGGCGCACTGTTCGTCGAGTCGAAGCGGCGAACCGGCACCATTCTCACGCCCATGGCACTGCACTGGGCCGCCAACTCGGTCGGTGCTATCGCATCGACGTGGTGGCGCTCTACTCGAGGTGACAGACCGCCTCGAGGTTGAGGCCGTCGGGGTCGTACACGAAGCCGCCGAAGTAGTTCTCGTGGTACTCGGGGCAGACGCGCGGCGACAGCTTGTCCCGCGCGCCCGCCGCGAGGGCCGCGGCGTGGAACTCCCGGACGGCGTCACGGGTGGGTGCCGAGAACGCCACGTGCAGTGCGGGATCGACGGTGCTTCCCTGGACGAGCCAGAAGAACGGCTTGCGGCCACTGCCGAATCCGACCATGCGGACGTAGTCGTCGTCCGGCCCGCCGGTGAAGTCGAGCAGCTTCTCGATACCCAGTACCGCGAGGGCCGGCACGTAGATCGCGAGTGAGCGGTCGACATCCGTGACCGTCACGTTGAGGTGGTCGATGGTCGATCCTTGATAGAGATTCGGTGTCATGGAGACAGTGAAGCGTCCATCGCGGACAGCGGCAGTCCTCGTTGATCAGACCGTGCCTCAGCATCCGCAAGTCTCACGAATCGACGGGATCTCGTCGATCAGAGCGACCTGTGGACGGTGAGGCACGGCTCGGGGCACACCGCGCTCGGTGAGACACTGAACGGCGTGGCACCCTCGAAACCCGTCGACCCGGCCGAGCTCCGGAGCGCACTGCAGACCGTGTCTCCGTGGCTCGACGACCCCGACCTCCCGAAGCCGCCGCGCGCCGATCTCGCCGCCGCGGTGCGGCTCAGTGCGCGCACCATCGAGCAGACGGCACCGGGCTCGAGTGTCGAGGTGCGCGTGCCGCCGTTCGTCGCGGTGCAATGCATCGTCGGGCCCCGCCACACCCGGGGTACGCCCCCCAACGTCGTCGAATGCGACCCGCGGACATGGCTGTTGATGGTGACGGGGCGCGTGGCGTTCGAGGACGCCGTCCGTGGTGCGGGCGTCACGGCCTCGGGTGGCCGCGCCGGCGAGGTGGCGCATTGGCTCCCACTCGTCCGGATCTGACCCTCACCGCCAGGGCTGTACCGGCGGCTTCACCCACAGAATCTTCTCGTCGGCGTGTGCCCGGCGGACCGCGTCGTGATCGGGGTGATCGAACGCCCACTCGGCCTTCTCGCGCAGGAGAGTCGACACCACCGTCCACGTCTCGTCGGAACTGGGTGGATTGATGTCCGCGGCGCGGGCCACCTTGCGTCGGACGTCCGCAGCCATCGCCGCGAGGTCGTCCGCGGAGATGTCGCGATCCCACAGGTACCGAGCGAGAGCGACGGCCTTGTCGCGGCGGGACTTCTCGGCCGCGTCGGAGTGGCTGTAGAAGTTCTTCTCGGCCACTACCAGCCCCAACTCCCGGCGATGCCCTTGAAGGGTCCGACGACGTCGCGGGTGATCCAGCCGGCGTAGAAGCCGCCCTCCTGCGCACGTGCGACCTCGCCGTCGAGCTCGCACGTCAGGGAGACGGGGGAGAAGGAGAGCGCGCCGGAGATGGGGACGAACGACGGAGTGGGGTTCTCGTAGCTCCATCCGCCCGCCTCCAGAACGGCGCCGTCCTCGCCGAGGATGTCCCAGTACGTCGCCGAGCCCTTCCATTCGCACATGGTGGATCGGGCGCCGGATCGGCGGAGTCGGCTCTCGTCGATGTCGGCGCGAGGGATGTACCAGGTGGGCGGGTGGCTGGTCTCGAGCACCCGGTACGCGGACGTGCTGTCGGCGACGACCACGTCTCCGAACCGGACGACGAGTCGCTTGTCCGACGCTTCGAGCGCGGGCGGTCGGGGGTAGTCCCACACCGATTCCTGGCCCTCGCCGGGCTGTTCGGGGGTCACGCCGTACGGGAGTCTGCTGGCCATGCGTCCATCATGGCACCGATGAACGAGTCGGGGATCACACCGAGCGGCGGTATCGATTGCCGCCGGGGGCTGGTTCGAGGTCGTGATGGCCGTAGACTCACGCAGTGTGTGTGCAGCGCATCTTCTGCACCCCACCCCTCGCCGTAGTCAAGGAGAGCGCGTCGTGACTCGTGAACCATCGGTCCACAGCCCGAATCTGCTCGATGACACATCCGGTCCGGAACTGGACATCAACGAGAACGACCCGCGCGAGGAATGCGGCGTTTTCGGTGTGTGGGCTCCGGGCGAGGACGTCGCCAAGATGACCTATTATGGTCTCTACGCTCTGCAGCATCGCGGTCAGGAGGCTGCCGGCATCGCCGTCGCCGACGGCTCGCAGGTGCTGGTGTTCAAGGATCTCGGCCTGGTCAGCCAGGTGTTCGACGAGCAGACTCTCGGCGCCATGAGCGGCCACATCGCCATCGGGCACTGCCGGTACTCCACCACCGGATCGACGACGTGGGAGAACGCGCAGCCCATCTTCCGCACCACCGCGGCCGGCAGCGGCATCGCCCTGGGCCACAACGGCAACCTCGTGAACACGGCCGAGTTGTCGGAGCGGGCGCGCGACGCCGGCATCATGGGCCGCCCGCGCGGGACCGGTGCCACCTCCGACTCGGACATCGTGGGCGCACTGCTGGCGCACGGCGCCGCGGACAGCACCATTGAGCAGGCGGCCATGGAACTGCTGCCGACGCTGAAGGGTGCCTTCTGCCTCACGTTCATGGACGAGCACACCCTTTACGCGGCGCGTGACCCCCACGGTGTGCGCCCGTTGTCCCTGGGCCGTCTCGACCGCGGCTGGGTCGTGGCCTCGGAGACCGCCGCCCTCGACATCGTCGGCGCCTCGTTCGTCCGCGACATCGAGCCGGGCGAGCTGCTCGCCATCGACGCGGACGGTGTGCGATCCTCCCGCTTCGCCGCGCCCGAGCCCAAGGGCTGCATCTTCGAGTACGTCTATCTCGCGCGCCCCGACAGCGTCATCGGTGGCCGGTCGGTCCACTCGACCCGCGTCGAGATCGGCCGCCGCCTGGCCGAGGAGCACCCCGCCGAGGGCGATCTGGTGATCCCTGTCCCGGAATCGGGAACGCCCGCCGCCGTCGGCTACGCGCAGGGTTCCGGCATCCCGTACGGCCAGGGCCTGATGAAGAACGCGTACGTCGGACGCACGTTCATCCAGCCGTCGCAGACCATCCGTCAGCTCGGCATCCGGCTGAAGCTCAACCCTCTCCGCGAGGTCATCCGGGGCAAGCGCCTCATCGTGGTGGACGACTCGATCGTCCGCGGCAACACCCAGCGGGCCCTGGTACGCATGCTGCGCGAGGCGGGCGCGCTCGAGATCCACGTGCGCATCGCGTCGCCGCCGGTCCGCTGGCCGTGCTTCTACGGCATCGACTTCGCCTCGCCCGCGGAACTGATCGCCAACGGCATGGACTCCGAGGACGGCATGCTCGAGGGTGTGCGGCAGGCCATCGGCGCCGATTCGCTGGGCTACATCTCGATCGAGGGCATGATCGCCGCCTCGGAGCAGCCCGCGACGCGGCTGTGCTCCGCCTGCTTCGACGGCAAGTACCCCATCGAGCTCCCCAAGGAGACCGCCATGGGCAAGAACGTCCTCGAGGGCATGTTGGCGACCGCAGCGGGCATCGCGATGCCCGCTGCCGTCGACAACGTGAGCGCTCTCTCGCGCCCCTGACACCCAGATGCTGATCCGGCTCGCGATCGCCGAGGCGATCGCGACGGGAACGATCCGGGTGCAGTACCGGCGCTGGGCGAAGCGGCGCGTCAAGGCAGGTACGTGGATCCACACGCCGGCCGGTGTCGTCGTCGTGGACTCGATCACCGAGTGCGACCCCGAGTCGCTCACGGACGACGATGCCCGCGCGGCGGGGGAGCCCTCGATCTCGGCCTTGCGCAAGGGGTTTCGGGGCGCTGACGGTGATCCCGTCTGGCGGGTCGAGGTGTCGTTCGGTGGCGAGGACCCGCGAGTGGGGCTGCGTGCGGACGACGATCTGTCCGACGACGACGTCGCCATGGTGACCACGAAGCTCGATCGCATGGACGAGCGTGCCGACGCGCCGTGGGCCTGGCGCACCCTCGAGCTGATCCGGGAGCGCCCGGCGGTGCTGGCGGCGGACCTCGGCGCCGTGCTGGGACTCGAACGCGACGTGTTCAAGCCGAGGGTGCGACGGCTGAAGGCGCTGGGTCTGACCGAGAGTCTGAAGGTGGGATATCGGCTGTCTCCGCGAGGCGAGAAGCTGTTGGACATCAGGCGGTCGGACAGGTAAGTACCGGTCATGTTAAAAATTTCGTGTGGTTCGACACATGAACGACATGCGCACTCGGTAACGTGCCGTTCACCGAACCACCGGAACGACCCGGCCGGACGGGACGCGACGCGCGCTTCCGACACCGCGGGCCCAGACTCACGAAGGACATCCACACCATGAGCGTGCCCTCCCGAGGACGCACGGCGCGGCGCACCGCAGCCGTGTCCATCCTGTCCGTCGCGGCTCTCACCGCGGCAGCGTGCGGCTCCGGCCGCACCGACGACGGCGGCGGCGCAGGCGGTGAGGGCGGCGGCGAGGCGCTCGTCGTCGGCACCACCGACCAGGTCTACTCGCTCGATCCTGCCGCCTCGTACGACAACGGCTCGTTCACGATCATGAACCAGGTCTATCCGTTCCTGATGAACTACGCCCCCGGCAGCGACGAACTGCAGCCCGACGCCGCCGAGAGCTGCGAGTTCAGTCAGCCGACGGTCTACACCTGCACGCTGAAGGACGACCTGACCTTCGCCAACGGCCACGCGCTGACCAGCGAGGACGTCAAGTTCTCGTTCGATCGCATCGTGTCCATCAACGATCCCAACGGCCCGTCCTCGCTGCTGGCCAACCTGGACTCGGTGGCCGCGCCGGACGACAAGACCGTCGAGTTCACGCTGAAGGCCGCGAACGACCAGACCTTCCCCCAGGTTCTCGCCACCAACACCGGGCCCATCATCGACTCCGAGGTCTTTCCGGCCGACTCGATCTTGGACGACAACGCGGTCGTGGCGGCCAAGCCCTTCGCCGGCCCCTACTCGATCGACAGCTACGAGAAGAACTCCCTCGTCAGCTTCTCCGCCGCGGCGGACTACAAGGGCGTGCTGGGCGAGCCCAAGACCGGATCGGTCACCCTGCGCACCTACACCAGCGCGGACAACCTCAAGCTCGACATGCAGAACAAGTCCATCGATGTCGCGTGGCGTTCGCTGACCCCGACCGACATCGAGTCGCTCGACCAGGTGGACGGCCTCACCGTCCACGAGGGCCCCGGCGGCGAGCTCCGCTACATCGTCTTCAACCAGAACACGATGCCCGGCGGCACACCCGAGCAGAAGCTCGCGATCCGCAAGGCCATGGCCGCCTCGGTGGACCGTGACGCACTGTCGGAGAACGTCTACAAGGGCACGTTCACGCCGGCGTGGTCCGTGGTGCCCAGTGGCCTCGAGGGCGCGAACACCGCGTTCAAGGACGTCTACGGCGAGGCCCCGAACAAGGACGAGGCAGCGAAGTTCCTGTCCGACGCCGGTGTGCAGACCCCGGTCGCGGTCAATCTGCAGTACAACCCCGATCACTACGGTTCCTCGTCGTCGGAGGAGTACGCAGCGGTCAAGGCGCAGCTCGAGAGCTCGGGCCTGTTCACGGTGAACCTGCAGTCCACCGAGTGGAACACCTACAACAAGGAACGCGTCGCGGACACGTACCCCGTCTACCAGCTCGGCTGGTTCCCGGACTTCCCGGATGCGGACAACTACCTGACGCCGTTCTTCGCACCGGACAACTTCCTGCAGAACCACTTCGAGAACCCCGAGATCACTGCGCTGATCGACTCCGAGCGGACCGAGACCGACCCGGCTCGCCGCTCCGAGATCATCGGTGAGATCCAGACGCGGATGGCGCAGGACTTCGTGTCCACGCTGCCGCTCCTCGAGGGCAAGCAGATCGCGATCTCGACGGACGAGGTCCAGGGTGTCGACGAGACTCTCGACGCCTCGTTCAAGTTCCGCTTCACCCCGCTCACGAAGGGCTGATCCATGGTCACCACCACGCCCGACGAGGCGTCGGTGGGGAAGCAGTCACGGGCGAGCGCGTCGTCACGCTACGGCGCGCTCGCCCGTTATCTCGTGATCCGGTTCCTGCTGATCATTCCCACGGCATGGATCCTGGTCACGGTCGTCTTCTTCCTCATGCGCGTTCTCGGCGATCCCATCAGTGCTGCCCTCGGTGGACGACTGCCCGCCGACCAGATCGCCGAACGACGCGCCGCGGCCGGTTACGACCGGCCGATCCTGGTGCAGTACTGGGAGTACCTGTCCGGTCTGCTGCGGGGAGACTTCGGTCGCTCCGCGACCAGCAACCAGGAGATCAGCGGTGTGCTGATCACCAACGGCGCGGCGACGCTGGAACTCGCGTTCTGGGCGTTGCTCGTCGCGTTCGCCGTCGGCATCCCCCTCGGCTTCTACGCCGCGACCCGCCGCGACTCGATCTCCGACGGCACCCTGCGCATCCTGGCGATCCTGTTCTACGCGGCGCCGGTGTTCTTCGTCGGCATGCTGCTCAAGCTGGTCTTCGCCGTGAAGCTCGGGTGGCTGCCGGTGGCGGGCCGGGCGAGCACCAACGTCGAACTGGCACTGCAGAACGTGTCACCGAAGACCAACATCCTGCTGATCGACTCGATTCTCTACGGGGAGCCGAGCTACACCGTCGACGTGCTGAAGCACGCCGTGCTCCCCGCGGTCGCGCTCGGACTTCTCACCGCCGGCGTGTTCCTGCGCCTGGTGCGGGTGAACCTTCTGCAGACCCTGCAGTCCGGCTACGTGGAAGCTGCGCGCGCACGGGGACTCTCGGCGCGCGTCGTCGCCCGGCGGCACGCCTTCCGCAACGCGCTCATCCCGGTCGTCACCGTGATGGGGCTGCAGATCGCCATGCTGCTGGGCGGCGCGGTGCTCACCGAGACGACGTTCGAGTGGCAGGGACTGGGCTATCAGCTCGCTCGCTACCTGCAGGCGCGCGACTTCATCGCCGTCCAGGGCATCGTCACGTTCCTGGCCATCGTCGTCGCGGTCGTCAGCTTCCTCACCGACGCCATCGTGGCGATCGTCGATCCACGAGTGAGGTTCTGATGAGTATCGAGGTGAGCGTCGGCTCGATCGAGGCGCCGAAGCGACGTCGGGGTGTGCCCGGCCTGTCGATCATCCGCTCGAGTGCCGGACTGCAGAAGGCCACCATCGTCATCGGGCTCGTGCTGGTGGTGCTGTCCGTGATCATGGCGGTCTTCGCTCCGCTCATCGCGCCGTACACCTTCTCCCAGACGTCCGCCGACGGCGTGGAGTTCGCGCGCCAGGCGGCGCCGAGTGCGGACCACATCTTCGGGACGTCGGTGCGCGGAGAGGACGTGTTCTCCCGCGTCGTCTACGGCGCACGGACCGCCCTGCTCGTCATCGTGACGTCGCTGGTGCTGTCGATCGTGGTCGGCGTTCCCCTCGGACTGCTCTCCGGCTACGTCGGCCGGTGGGTGGACCGGGTGTTGGTCCTCTTCATGGACGCGATGTACGCGTTCCCGAGTCTGCTTCTCGCCGTGGTGGTCTCGATCGTCGTGGCCGGAGGCCAGTCCAGCAGTTTCGGTGGTGTCCTCTCGGCCGCGATCGCCATCACCGCCGTCTTCGTGCCGCAGTACTTTCGCGTGGTGCGCAACGCGACGGTCTCGGTGAAGACCGAGCCCTACGTGGACGCGGCGCGGGTCACCGGCGCCGGCCCGGTGCGGATCATGTTCCGCCACATCCTCGCCAACGTCACGCAGACACTGCCGGTGATCCTCACGCTCAACGGCGCCGAGGCCATCCTGACTCTGGCGGGTCTCGGCTTCCTCGGGTTCGGCATCGAGCCGACGTCCGCGTCCGAGTGGGGATACGACCTCAACAAGGCGCTGCCGGACATCTCCAACGGCATCTGGTGGACGTCGATCTTCCCCGGCACGGCCATCGTCCTGGTCGTGCTCGGTATGACCATGGTGGGCGAATCCGTCAGCGAGACACTCAATCCCGTTCTGAGAACCAGACGCAAGCAGAAAGATCCCTCATGACGGCCTCAGCGTCCACCCCGCAGGCGGCTCTGACCCTCGAGGCACTGTCGGTCAGCTTCGCCACCGACGCGGGGCCCGTCGACGCCGTCAAGGGAGTGAGTTTCGAGGTCTTCCCGGGCGAGGTCCTGGCCGTCGTCGGCGAATCGGGCTCCGGGAAGTCGGTCAGCGTCCGCTCCGCCATCGGGCTGCTCCCGGACACCGCCCGCGTACGCGGAACCGTCACCGTGGGGTCACGCGAGGTGACGTCGCTGTCGGACAAGCAGTGGGCCGATCTCCGCGGCAACGCCGTGGCGATGGTGTTCCAGGAACCCGGCAGCGCCCTCGACCCGCTGTTCACCGTCGGTTTCCAGATCGTCGAGGCCCTGCGAGCTCACGCCGGACCGGACGGGAAGGTGCTGGACAAGAAGTCCGCCCGCGTCCGGGCGATCGAGTTGCTCACCATGGTGGGTCTGCCCGACCCGGAGCGGCGATTCGGCTACTTCCCGCACGAGTTGTCCGGTGGCCAGAAGCAGCGTGTGATGATCGCGATCGCCATCTCGTGCGAGGCGAAGGTGATCATCGCGGACGAGCCGACGACGGCACTCGACGTGACCGTGCAGGCCGAGATCCTCGACCTGCTGCGCGACCTCAAGGACCGTCTGGGTTGCGCGATCGTGCTGATCACGCACAGCATGGGCGTGGTGGCGGACATCGCCGATCGGGTCGTCGTCATGAAGGACGGCGAGGTGGTCGAGGAGGCACTCGTCCACGATCTCTTCGCTGCGCCGAAGGCCGACTACACGAAGACGTTGCTGGCGGCGGTCCCGACGCTCGATCCCGTGGTCACCGATCGCACCGTCTCGGACGAGGTGGTGCTGTCGGTGCGCGATCTCGTCGTGCAGTTCCCCGGCGGCATCGGTCAGCCCGTCTTCCGGGCCGTCGACTCGGTGACCTTCGATCTGCACCGCGGCGAGACCCTCGGTCTGGTGGGGGAGTCCGGTTCGGGCAAGTCCACCATCGGCCGTTGCGTGGCCGCACTGCAGAAGCCGACGTCCGGCTCGGTGGACGTCCTCGGTCAGGACGTGGGCAGGCTGCGGGGGTCCGCGCTGAAGAGTCTGCGCAAGCGTTTCGGATTCGTGTTCCAGGATCCGTCCATGTCGCTCAACCCCCGACTGACCGTCGGCCAGTGCATCGCCGAGCCGATGATCGTGCACAAGGCCGGGTCGAAGGCGGACATCGCGCGCACGGTCGTGGAGTGGCTCGATGCGGTCCAGCTCCCGAAGGGCACGGAGAAGCGGTACCCGCACGAGCTGTCGGGGGGTCAGCGTCAGCGGGCATCGCTGGCGCGGGCACTCGTCCTGAAGCCGGATCTGCTGGTCGCCGACGAACCGACCAGCGCGCTGGACGTCTCGGTGCAGGCCGCGGTTCTCGACCTCTTCGAGGAACTGCAGACCGAACTGCACTTCGCGTGCCTGTTCATCAGTCACGATCTCGCCGTGGTCGACCGCCTCGCGCATCGGGTGGCGGTGCTGCGGGGCGGCGCCGTCGTCGAGCTCGGGACGCCCGGACGGATCCTCCGGGATCCGGCGGAGGAGTACACCAAGCGCCTGATCGCGGCCATTCCCAGGCCCGAGGTGACACGAGACCGGAAGGACCGATAGGCCTCCGGTACCGTTAGGGCCGCATCCGACCCTCCCGGGTACTCACACACAGATCAGGCTGGAGCAGTACACCCATGACCGATGACACCCACCAGCCCGGCGCAGGAGCCTCGTACGCAGCGGCAGGAGTGGACATCGAAGCCGGTGATCGTGCCGTCGAGCTGTTCGCGCCCCTCGCCAAGCGGGCGTCGCGACCGGAGGTCATGGGCGGTCTCGGTGGGTTCGCCGGCCTGTTCGCGCTGAAGGGCGGATACCGCGAGCCGCTGCTCGCCGCGTCCACCGACGGTGTGGGCACCAAGATCGCGGTCGCGCAGGCTCTGGACAAGCACGACACGGTGGGACTCGACCTGGTCGCGATGGTCGTGGACGACCTCGTCGTCTGCGGCGCCGAGCCGTTGTTCCTGCAGGACTACATCGCGGTGGGGCGCGTGGTGCCCGAGCACGTCGCGCAGTTGGTCAAGGGCATCGCCGACGGCTGCATCCTGGCCGGATGCGCACTGCTGGGCGGCGAGACCGCCGAGCACCCCGGCATGATGGCGGACGGCGAGTACGACCTGTCCGCGACGGGTGTCGGCGTCGTCGAGGCCGACCAGGTACTGGGCCCGGACCGGGTGCGTCCCGGCGACGTGGTCCTCGCGATGGGGTCCTCGGGACTGCACTCCAACGGCTACTCCCTCGCTCGCAAGGTTCTGCTCGACATCAGCCGCATGTCGCTCACCGGTCATGTCGAGGAGTTCGGCCGCACGCTCGGCGAGGAGATGCTCGAACCCACCCGCATCTACGCCAAGGACTGCCTCGCCCTCGCGGCGGAGACGGACGTGCGGACGTTCTGCCACGTCACCGGTGGTGGCCTGGCTGCCAACCTCGCTCGCGTCATGCCGAAGGGCCTCGTCGCCGAGCTCGATCGCGGAACGTGGAGCCCGGCTCCGATCTTCGCGATGATCGCGCAGCGCGGACGCGTGGAGCGCGAGGAGATGGACCGCACGTTCAACATGGGCGTCGGCATGGTCGCGATCGTGGCACCCGAGGACGTCGACCGCGCCCTCGCCGTGCTCACTGCTCGCCACATCGACTGCTGGACGCTGGGGACGGTCAAGAAGTCCGCCGACAGCGGAACCGACGAGCGCGCCGTGCTGACGGGTAATCACCCGCGTTTCTAGGTTCTCGTTTGTCGCAGGACTGGTCGGGCACCCGACCGGTATGACGACGTACGACGGATTCGACACCCTCCCGATCGCCGGTCAGTGGCGAGTGGGCCGAGACGGCCGCACCGCCGACGACGTGAACCCGTACTCGGGCGACGTCCTGACCACCCTCCCGCTGGCCGATGCGGCCGACGTCGACGCAGCGTTCACGGCGGCGAGCATCGCGCAGCGGGACTGGGAGTCCACGCTCCCGACCGAGCGTGCGGACGTGTTCCACCGCGCAGCGCGCATCATGGAGGAGCGCAAGGACGAGATCGTGGACTGGCTCGTCGCGGAGGTCGGCGCCATCCGCCCCCGCGCCGAGTGGGAATGGCTGGCCGTCCGCGCGGTGATGCTCGAATCGGCGAGCTACCCCACTCGATCGGCCGGGCGCATCCTCCCCGCTGCCCTGATCGACGGCAAGGAGAACCGCGTGTACCGGCGGCCCCTCGGCGTGGTCACGGTGATCAGTCCGTGGAACTTCCCGATGCAACTGTCCGCCCGCTCGGTGGCGCCCGCGCTGGCGCTCGGCAACGCAGTGGTGCTGAAGCCCGCGAGCGACACCCCCGTCACCGGCGGACTCCTGCTGGCCAGAATCCTCGAGGATGCCGGGTTGCCCGCCGGCCTGCTGTCCGTCGTCGTCGGCAAGAGCAGCGAGATCGGTGACGCCGTGACCTCGCATCCCCTCACACGGCTCGTGTCGTTCACGGGTTCGACGCCCGTGGGGTCGGGCATCGCGGCGTCGGCGCCGCTCACCAGGATGTCCCTCGAACTCGGGGGCAACGGGCCTCTGGTCGTGCTGGAGGACGCGGACGTCGAGGCAGCCGTGAACGCGGCGGTCTTCGGGTCGTTCTTCCACCAGGGTCAGGTGTGTATGGCGACCAACAGGGTGATCGCGGTCGATGGGGTGCACGACGAGGTGGTGGACCGGCTCACCGAGCGGGTCCGGTCACTGCGCACCGGCGACCCCGCCGATCCCGACACACAGATCGGCCCGATCATCAACGACGCGCAGGTGGAGTCGATTCTCGACCGGATCTCTCGCGCGGAGTCGGACGGCGCGGAGATCCGCGTGCGCGGAGAGCGTTCGGGACCGGCCGGGCGGGTGCTGGGCCCACATCTCGTGCTGGGAACGAACGGCGTCGCGACCGCCGCCGAGGAGGTGTTCGGACCCGTCGCCACGGTGATCCGCGCAGACGGGGAGGACGACGCCGTCCGGATCGCGAACGACACCGAGTACGGGCTCTCCAGCGCGGTGTTCTCGCGAGACGTCGAGCGTGCGGTCCGGGTGGCGACGAGACTCGACGCCGGAATGACACACGTGAACGACACCACGATCAACGACGAGCCCAACACCGCGTTCGGCGGCGAGAAGAACTCGGGCATCGGTCGTTTCGGCGGCGAGTGGGCCATCGACGAGTTCACCACCGACCACTGGATCAGCGTCCAGCACACGCCGCGACAGTATGCGATCTGACCTCGCGTGAGAACCTCGCACACACGACCGTGCGGGGCGTCCCCGAGTCGGAACGCCCCGCACGGTCGTGTGTGCGATATGAGGATTCCCCCCGTGTCAGGGGATGCGGTCAGCGCCGCCAGTCGTCGTAGTCGTCATCGTCGTGTCGGGACGGCTCCCGATCGGCGATGCCGTTGCGGTGCGAGTCGGGGGAACCTGTGAGCTCTCGTTGGAGACTCTCGAAGTCCGTGGACGGTGAGCTGTACTTGAGCTCACGTGCAACTTTGGTCTGCTTTGCCTTAGCCCGGCCGCGGCCCATGGCTAACCCCCTCGCGAGTAGCGGGGCGGCCTGGGATTTTTTGGCGGCCCCGTCTGATTGTGTGTTCTTCCTGCCCACACTCTAGCGTGCGAATCGGGTCTGCGCTTCCACCGGCGCCGGTGTCACACCGACGGTGCGCGCCGCGCCGCCCGGGCCGCCATGTCGCGGGCCTCGCGGTAGACCTTGGGCGCCAGATCGGGGGTGTTCAGAAGGATATGCATCGCCTCCGCCGACACCCCGGTGAAGAGGTCCCGCACGGTGACTCCGTGGTCGGGAACGGACACGATCTCGATGTCGTCGCCCGCCGAGAGCGCGCCGACTCGCACGACGCGCAGGTATGCCCCGACATCGCCCCGCGCGGTGAAACGCTTGACCCAGGTCTTCTCGCCCGTCCACCGCGCGAAGGCGGCACACGGGCGCCGCGGAATGGTCACCTCGAGCTCGGCGGTGCCCACCGACCAGCGCGTTCCGACGACCGCATCGGTGACGGGCAGTCCGCTCACGCGCAGGTTCTCACCGAACCACCCCGCGGGAACCTCCCGGCCGAGTTCCTCGGCCCACCTGTAGGCCTCGGCCTCGTCGTACGCGTAGACCGCCTGGTCCGCGCCGCCGTGGAAGGTGACGTCGCAGGAGCGATCACCGTGCAGGCCGAGCTCGGTGACGTCGACGGGTCCGGACACCGCTCGCTTGTCGATGGCGGAGTCGACCACCGCCGGCCGAGATATGGGGTGGATGGTGTGCACGACGCACACCGACAGCACGCGTCCCGACGGGGCCGGCTGCGTCACCGGCCGCGCAGCCGATCCACCGCGGCGCGGCCCGCCTGGACCGCGGTGTCCAGGACGTAGGAGTCGGGATCGATCGAGGCGGCGCACGGCCCGGCGTCGAGCGTGGTCTCCACCGGCACCGCGCGCTTGATCTGTGCGAGCGCGATCGGTCCGAGCTCGAAGTGATCGACGACGGTGCCGATGCGGCCCACGGATCGGCCGCCGACGGTGACGTCGTCGCCCGTATCCGGTCGACCGTCCGCGGAGCCGTCGAGGTGCAGCAGGACCAGTCGGCGCGGCGGCTTGCCCAGATTGTGGACGCGCGCCACCGTCTCCTGTCCGCGGTAGCACCCCTTCTCGAGGTGGACGGCCCCGAACTCGGTGACCCCGCCGATCCAGCCGACCTCGTGGGGAATCGTGCGGTCGTCGGTGTCGAGACCGAGGCGTGGTCGACCGGACTCGACGCGCAGCGCCTCGAACGCCCAGCTGCCCGCCTCCCGCGCACCCGCGACGACGAACTTCGCCCACCACTCGTCGAGACGGTCGGCGGGGACCAGGACGTCGAAGGAATCGGTGCGGGTCGGCCACGGCATCCGGCGGACGAGACCGGCGTCGGGGTTCGCGGCGTCGAGCGGAAGGGCGTCGTACGGCATCGCGGGCACCTCGGCGCCCACCGCTCGCAGGATGGAGCCGGCCTTCGGGCCGAGCAACGACACGACGACCCGTTCGCTGCCGCGACGCGGCGCGGCCTTCGACCAGAACACCATCTTCGACAGGAAGGCGAGAAGGTCCGGTCCGCGGTCCGCCTCGGTGTCGATCCAGGTGGTGCCGTCGAGGTCTGTCATGACCATGTGGTGTTCGACGCGCCCGTTGACGTCCAGGCTCAGGTTCTCCGCGGAGGCTCCGTCGGCAAGCGTCGCGACGTGCTGGCTGGAGATGGTGTGCAACCAGGTCAGTCGCTCCTCGCCGGTGATCGCGATGACGAACCGGTTCGACCGATCGACGACCGCGGCGGTCGTGACGGCGGCGCGCTGCTCACCCAACGGATCCCCGTAGTGCCAGGCGGTTCCACGATCGGGACCGTCCTGGGGTGCGGCCACCGCGCCGGGGCGGGCCAGAACGGGGGAGGAGTACAGGCCAGGGGTCTCGGACACCCCACCAGTCTAGGAGCGGACTGCCCGGTCCGGCCACGGCACTACCCTCGGGGCCATGACTTCACGCGTGGTGGTGACCCTGGACGGTGCCGTGCTCGATCCGACCGAGCCTGTTCTGCATGCCGACGACCTGGCGGCGGTGCGCGGGGACGGCATCTTCGAGACCGTGCTGATCCGCGAGGGTCGGGCGTGCCGACTCGACGCCCACCTCGCCCGCCTCACCCGGTCGGCGGCCATGCTCGACCTCGCGGAACCGGATGTCGACGCATGGCGGCGCGCGGTGGACGTGGCACTCGCGCAGTGGGAGAAGACCGGTGGCGGCGAGGGTGCGATGCGGCTGCTGCTGAGCCGGGGGCGCGAGGGGGCGGACGATGCCGAGACGGCGCTCGTCATGGTCTCCGCCGTCGCCGATCGCGTCACCCGGGCGCGCGCGGAGGGCGTGTCGGCCCTGACCCTGAACCGGGGTTTCTCCATCGACGCGACACAGCAGTCGCCCTGGGCCCTGCTCGGTGCGAAGACCCTGTCCTACGCCACCAACATGGCGGCCCTGCGCCACGCGGCACGAGAGGGCTTCGACGAGGTCGTGTTCCGCAGTATCGAGGGGCAGGTGCTCGAGGGTCCACGGTCGAGCGTGCTGGCCGTGGTGGACCGCCGCATGGTCACGCCGCCGGTGGAGCACGGGGTGCTGCGCGGCACCACGGTGGACGCTCTCTTCGAGGTCGCGGGCGACGCCGGCTTCGACTGTGCGCACGAGCCGTTGCGGGTGGCCGATCTGATCCTGGCCGACAGTGTCTGGCTGATCTCCTCCGTCACGCTGGCCGCGCGCGTGCACACGCTCGACACCACGCACCTCAAGGAGATGCCGTCGGACCGCGTCGTGCGCGAACTGGTGGACACCGCCGTCGCGCGTTGACGCGCGCCACAGGTAACGGTGGACACAGTCCATCGCCTACTACTACGCGTAGTAGTAGCGTCGGCCCCGTAGGCAGGATCCCCGCCTCGCAGCCGACGACAAGAAGCTGGTCATGGACGCACTCGATGTCTCACGATGGCAGTTCGGAATCACCACCGTCTATCACTTCCTGCTCGTCCCGCTGACCATCGGACTCGCTCCGATCGTCGCCGCGATGCAGACCATGTGGGTGATCACCGGCAAGGACTCCTGGTATCGGCTCACCAAGTTCTTCGGCAAGCTCTTCCTCGTCAACTTCGCACTCGGCGTCGCCACCGGCATCGTCCAGGAGTTCCAGTTCGGCATGAACTGGTCCGAGTACTCGCGGTTCGTGGGCGACGTCTTCGGTGCGCCGCTGGCGCTCGAGGGCCTCGTCGCGTTCTTCCTCGAGTCCACGTTCCTCGGGCTGTGGATCTTCGGGTGGCAACGGCTGCCGAAAGTCGTTCACCTGGCGACGATCTGGCTGGTGGCCATCGGGGTCAACGCCTCCGCCTACTTCATCATCGCCGCGAACTCGTGGATGCAGCACCCGGTGGGGGCCGTCTACGACCCGGACACGGGGCGTGCCGAGCTCGTCGACTTCTGGGCCATGCTCACCAACAACACGGCGCTCGCGGCGTTCCCGCACGCGGTGGCCGGATCCTTCCTCACCGCAGCGACATTCGTCGCCGGCATCGCCGGGTGGTGGATGGTGCGCAGCGCACGTCGCGGCGACGTCGGTCCCTCGTCGGAGGCCCGCTCCATGTTCCGCCCCGCGGCCCGGCTGGCATTCGTCGTCATGATCGCCTCCGGCGCTGCACTCGCGATCACCGGAGACGTGCAGGGCAAGCTGATGTTCGAGCAGCAGCCCATGAAGATGGCATCGGCAGAGTCGCTGTGTCACACCGAGACCGGCGCCTCGTTCTCGATCCTCACCATCGGCACCCACAACAACTGCGACAGCGTCCAGCACATCGTCGCGATCCCCGGCCTGACGTCGTTCCTCGCGAAGAGCGACCTCGACGCGACCGTCCAGGGGGTCACCGAGCTGCAGCAGCAGTACGAGGAGCAGTACGGACCGGGTAACTATCGGCCCAACCTCTTCGTGACCTACTGGGCCTTCCGGATGATGATCGGCCTCGCCGCCGGGTCCGCCGTGCTCGCGCTCGCCGGCCTGTGGGTCACTCGAGGTGGCCGAGTTCCGGACCAGCGCTGGGTCTCCCGGCTCTCACTGCTCGCGATCCCGACACCCTTCCTGGCGAACAGTGCGGGCTGGATCTTCACCGAGATGGGCCGCCAACCCTGGATCGTCGCGCCCAACCCCAGCGGAGTCGACATGATCCGCCTGACGGTCGACCAGGGTGTGTCCGACCACCCCGTCGCTCTGGTGGCGGCGTCCCTCGCGACGTTCACCGTCCTCTATGCCGGGCTCGGTGCCGTCTGGTTCCTGCTCATGCGTCGCTACGTGCAGGCAGGTCCGCTCGAGCACGACAGGCACCCCCACGACGACGACGGTGGCGACACCGACGCCGACGCCCGCCCGCTCTCGTTCGCCTACTGACCCGCCGGAGACATGATCATGGGAACGCCCGAATTCTGGTTCGCCGTCGTCACCGCATTGTTCGTCGGATACTTCGTTCTCGAGGGATTCGACTTCGGGGTCGGCATGCTCATGCCCGTGCTCGGTCGATCCGGCCGGGACGACGCCGAGACCCGACGTCGCGTCGTGCTCAACACGATCGGTCCGGTGTGGGACGGCAACGAGGTGTGGCTCATCACGGCGGGAGGAGTGCTCTTCGCGGCCTTCCCCGAGTGGTACGCGACGCTCTTCTCCGGCTTCTATCTGCCGCTGCTGCTGATCCTCGTGGCGCTCATCCTGCGTATCTGTGCCATCGAGTACCGCGGCAAGATCGACGACCCCGTGTGGCGGCGTCGGTGCGACCTCGGTATCGGGATCGGTTCCTGGGTGCCCGCGGTGCTGTGGGGCGTCGCCTTCGCGAACATCGTGCGCGGTGTCGCCATCGACGCGGACAAGAAGGTCACCTCGGGACTGTTCGACCTTCTCACTCCCTATGCGCTGCTGGGTGGTGCGACCACGGCGATGCTCTTCGCGTTCCACGGTGCCGTGTTCATCGCCCTCAAGACGGCCGGCGAGGTTCGAGCGGACGCATCGAGACTCGCTGCGGCACTGATCGTTCCGACCGTGGTGGGCGCCGGGGTGTTCGCACTGTGGACTCAGCTCGCGCACGGGAAGGGCTGGACCTGGTGGATCGTCGCCGCTGCCGTGGCGGGGCTGGTGACGGCAGCGGTGGCCGTGCTGCGCGGGCGAGACGGATGGGCCTTCGTCGGCACCACCGTGACCATCGGCGGAGCCGTGCTGTTGCTCTTCTGCTCACTGTTCCCGAACGTGATGCCCTCGACCATCGACGCCGCGTTCTCGCTGACCGTCGACAACGCGTCGTCCTCCGCGTACACGTTGCGCATCATGGCGTGGCTGTCGGCGATCGTGGCACCGGTGGTCCTGGCCTACCAGGGCTGGACCTACTGGGTCTTCCGTCGGCGCATCTCGACGACGCAGATCCCGGCGTCCATCGGCCTGGCGAGCACCCGATGACCGCGACGAGGCGGCCCCGGGGACCGGTCGACCCCCGGTTGTGGCGCCGGTCGGTGCCCGTCCGTCGTCACCTCGTGGGGTCGGTGGCGCTCTCCCTGGTGACGACCGCGTGTGTCGTCGTCATCGCCGTCGTCGTCGGGACCGTGCTGGGCGGCGCGGTCACCGACCCGACCCGTCGGACGGTCGGAGCCTGGACCACCGAGCTGACGGTCCTGGCTGCCGCCGTGCTGGTCCGCGTCCTCGCGTCGTGGGCGCGGTCGAGGTACGCGCACCGCTCGGCGGTCCGAGTCGTGCGCGGGTTGCGCGCGGACATGCTGGACGCGGCCACGACGACGCGCTCGCGCGGCGGGGAGGATCGGGGCGAGTGGTCGACGGTGGTCACGCGTGGTCTCGACGGACTGGCGCCCTACCTCACCGACTACGTCCCGGCCCTCGTCCTGGCGGCGACCGTCACCCCGATCGCGACCCTGGTGATCGCGTTCGTCGATCCGCTCTCCGCGGTGATCGTGGCGGTCACCCTCCCGACGATCCCGGTGTTCATGGTGCTGATCGGTCTGATGACCCGCGGGCGGTCCCGACGAACCCTCGACGCGATGACGCGACTGTCCTCTCAGCTGATGGACCTGCTCGCCGGAATCCCGACACTGCGCGCACTCGGCCGGCAGGACGGGCCGGCCGCGCGGGTCGGCGAACTCGGGGACGAGCACCGCCGCCGGACGATGGCCGCACTGCGCGTCGCCTTCCTCTCGTCCATGGTGCTCGAACTGCTGGCCACGCTCGGCGTCGCACTCGTCGCGGTGTCGATCGGTCTACGACTCGTGTACGGCGACATGGAGCTGGCACCCGGCATCGTCGCGCTCATTCTGGCGCCCGAGGTCTACCTGCCGCTGCGCGCACTCGGTGCCGCCTTCCACGCGTCCGAGGACGGTGCGGAGGCCGCGGGACGTGCCTTCGCTCTGCTCGAGAGCGCCGAGTCGCAGGCGCCGCGTGACCAGCGGACGGCCGCGCCGCCCACCGGTCCGGTCACCGTCGTCCTGACGAACCTGTCGGTCCGCGGGCGGGACGGGTGGGCACCCCGCCACCTCGACGCGACGTTCCGGCCGGGACGGGTGACGGTGCTGACCGGCGCCAACGGGACCGGGAAGTCCACGGTCCTGGCGTCCGTTCTCGGGCTCGTCGATCCCGACGAGGGGTCCGTCTCCCTCGTGGGCTCCGACGGGGTGCGGGTCGACCTGTCGACCGTCGACCTCGACCGGTGGTGGCGCCGTGTGACCTGGCAGCCGCAGCGTCCGGCCGTCGTCGCCGGATCCGTCGCCGACAACCTCGACCTCGGGGCGCGTGGTGACGTGGCCGAAGCTGCTCGCGCCACGGGGTTCTCGTCCGTCCTGGCGTCCCTGCCCCGCGGAGCCGCGACGTTGCTCGGCGCCGGGGGAGTGGGACTGTCCGTCGGAGAAGCCCAGCGGTTGGCCCTGACGCGCACTCTCGCCGCGACGGAATCCGTCGTGCTCCTGGACGAACCGACCGCCCACCTCGACCCGGAATCGGCGCGTCGGGTGCTCGGGTCCCTGCGGGCCGCGGCCGACGGCGGCCGCACCGTCGTGATCGTTGGGCACACGCCCGAGGTGCTCGCCGCCGCGGACACTGTCGTGCACGTGGACCGAGCGGCGGTGTCGGCATGAGCGATCTGACGCGGGCACTGCGGCTGCTCGACCTGCCGCCGGGGCGCGTCGCGCGGGCCGTGGCGGCGGGAGTCGCGACGCTGGGCAGTGCACTCGCGCTGTCCGCGCTCTCGGCCTGGCTCATCACGCGGGCATGGCAGATGCCGCCGGTGTTGCACCTCTCGGTGGCCGTGGTCGCGGTGCGCGCGCTCGGCATCACGCGCGGCGTGTGTCGGTATCTGGAACGACTGGCCACTCACGACGTCGCACTGCGCGGGACCGTCCGTGCGCGGTCCACCCTGTACCGCGAACTGTCGCAGGGTGATTCGGCCACGGCGGTGACGACGCGGCGAGGGGATCTCCTCGTGCGGACCGGCGCCGACGTGGACGCCGTCGGCGACGTGGTGGTGCGCGCCCTCGTTCCCGTCGCCGTCGCGGCGGTGGTCTCGGCCCTCGCGGTCGGACTCGTCGCCGTGTGGTCCCCTGCCGCGGCAATCGTCCTGGCGGTCGCGCTGCTCGTCTCCGGGGTCGTGGCGCCCTGGTCGAGCGCCAGGGCCGAGCGGGCCGTCGCCGAGGATCTCGTCGCTGCGCGAGCCGACTTCGCCGCCCACGCCGTCACCGCGATCGACCACGCCGCCGAACTCCGGGTGTCCGGGCGACTGGCAGACGTGCGACGCCGCGCCGACGAGGCCGACCGCGCCGTCGGTGCCGCGCAGGACCGCGCCGCCGGGTGGTCCGCCCTGTCCGCCGCGGCGACCCCGCTGTCGATGGGAGTCGCGGTGCTGGGCGCCCTCGCCGTCGGCATCTCGGCGTACGGCACCGCATCGGGGTTCGCGGGCGGCACCGACCCCACCGGGCTCGCCGTCGTGGTGCTGGTTCCGCTCGCCGCGTTCGAGGCGACGGGTGCGATACCCGCCGCCGCGGTGGCGTGGGTGCGCGGATCCGCGGCGGCTCGGCGGATCATGGCTCTCGTGGACGAGGCCCGCTCGGGGCCGGCGGTGACGCCGAAGGACGACCCGTCGCCGTCGCCGTCGGTGCGCCTCGAGGTGTGCGACGTCGTCGCAGGCCGCGGCGGATCGCGGACCGCGCCGGTATCTCTGGTGGTGGAACCCGGTGCGCGCCTGGCGATCAGCGGACCCAGCGGCGTCGGCAAGTCCACGCTCGCCATGACGATCGCGGGGCTCGTCGCCCCCGCCGCGGGCGCCGTGCTCGTCGACGGCAGGTCCGTCGGCGAACTGTCCGAGGACGCGGTGCGCCGGACGGTGTCCTACGTCGCCGAGGACGCCCATGTCTTCCGGACCACCGTTCTGGAGAACCTCCGTGTGGTGCGCGGTGACGTGACCGAGACGGAGGCGACGGCGGCACTCGACCGGGTCGGGCTCGGCGACTGGGTGCGCGCACTGCCCGACGGTGTGCACACGGACCTCGACGGCGGCGCGGAGGTGCTGTCCGGCGGACAGCGTCGCCGACTGCTGCTGGCCCGCGCGACGCTCTCGCGGGCGGCGGTGATCATCGTCGACGAGCCCACCGAACACGTGGACGACGTGTCCTCCGCCGCGTTGCTCGCCGCGATGCTCGATCCCGACGGTGGACTGTTCGATCGGGCGACGACCGTTCTGGTCGTGACGCATCGACCGGTGCCGACGGGCGTTCGAGTGGTGACCGTGAGCGGTGAACGTCAGGTGTGTTCGCTCACGGAAAAAGACGTTGCCGACCGGGCTGATCCACGCGTAGCGTCGTCTGTACACGAGAGAGGAGGTGGTCTGGAATTGTATGACTCTTGGACGCGTGAGGTGGCCGCCCGCTAGCCGCAACCGCTGACGGTTCTTCTCTCACCGCGCGAGCGGCGGGCGAATACCAGGCAGCTACCCGACCCCCGAGCCCTCGGTCCGTCCAGACCGAGACCCGTACTCCTGCAACGGTGTACCGGTAGGGCTCGGGGGTCGTCCCATGTCCGGACCAGGCCCGCGCGCCTGGTCTTTCCCGTTCTGCCGAGCAGACCCCCTCGCCTGTGTCACTGTGGGGGACATGACGAGTGACGAGCAGCCCGACACGACGACCACCGACGACACGTCCTCCGACACCGGTTCGGCGAACGAGGAGACCGTGGGCCCCGAGCTGACGCAGGAGGACCTCGATCGCGCCGGCGAGAAGATGGACGGCCTCAATGCGCGGTACGAGACCGGTGCGCGCGAGACGGTGACGCTGCCCGGCACCGGCGGCACCGTGTCCGGTACCGCGTTCGCGGACTTCGACGAGGACGGTGCCTCCGAAAAATCCGACACCGAGAAATCCGACACCGAGAAGGCCGACACCGGTTCCGGGAAGGATGCGGAGAGCGAGAAGGGCGAGCGTCAGCCCACGTAGCGTTCGAGGCGGGCGGACAGCCGGGGCTCGAGATCGCCGTCCGGTCCGACCCGCTCCTCGACGTACGCGAGATCGCCACCCTCGACGATGCCGTAGAGACGCTTCGCGCCCCCGACCAGCGCCGCCGACGTGCTTCTGATGACCACGTCGGTGGCCAGCTCCCAGGACGACTGCGTCAGTGCGCGGCCGTAGTACAGCTCGATGAGCCCGCTCGCGTGGGTCAGTAGGAGCTCGAGAGTCTCCTCGCCGTCGTCACCGGGCTCACCGGTTCCGCTCACCCGCCAGAAGCCGGACTCGCGCAGGTCGCGACCGGCGTAGGCGCCGTTCTCGTCGACGCGCCAGGTGCGGGACTCCCACGACAGGTAGGGACCGCCGTCGTGGCTCACGACGATCTGCTGTCCCAGTGTGTAGTCGCCCTCGGCGTCGTGTCCCTCACCGGTGCCGCGCCACACGCCGACCAGCGGCAGCAGTGCCAGCATGGAGTGCGAGATGTCGGGACCCTGCCGCAGATTGGCGGTGTCACCGTCACCGGGCAGATCGGGGAGCAGCGGGATGTTGCGCCCGGCCGTCTCCTTGGCCCGTTCCTCCGCACGCGCGACCGCGGCGTCACCGCTCAGGCGGGGCGCCGGGGTGCCGAACTCGTCGGTCACGACTCGTCGGTGACCAGGCGATAGACGACGTACAGCGAGAACCAGGCGATGAGGATCGACGCCAGGATGAGGAGTGCTTCGAAGAATAGGACCACGCACCGATTGTAGACCGGCGGTGTCGTGGATCTGCCACGGGCCGCCGTCGCGATCGGTCGACGCAGGCGGTCGGCAGACTGTGTGACGGATGACAACCTGTGCCGGGTCCGGTGACGCGATTCATTGTTTAAGGTCGTGAGGTTCTGGAACCGAGAGACGAGGGTGATCCATCCATGCTTCGTGTGACCGGGCTCGACCCGACCGACCGTCGGCGGACCGGGCCGACGAGGATCGTGCTGCGCGCGGCGACCGCTGCCCTCGCGACACTGCTGTTGTGCGCGATCCCTGGAGGACTGGCGGGGGCGGCACCGATCACCCCCTCCGATCCGCTCGGTCTGGGCGACGACCCCGTCGAGTCGGTGCTCGACACGTTCGGGCTGGGCACGAAGGTCGATCAGGATCCGAACAACTACGCGTACGACTGCCCCGACGTGCTCATCGTCGCCATCACGGGCGCGACGGACTCGGAGTCGGACCGGAACCCCGTCGACGAGGTGGACCGGCTGCCGTGGTCCAACTGGGTCGGCAACGTGACCGTGCCCGCGGGGGAGGCCTCGGCGTCCACGCCCGGACGAGTCGGTTGGGTGTACGTGCCGTACGCGTCGGAGTACGGCGTGGCCGTGGCCGAGCCGGTGCCCACCTATCAGGAATCCGTCGCCGAGGGCCTCGCGACCATGGGCCGGATGATCGACGCCAACAAGACCGCGTGCGGCACGTCGACGAAGTACGTGCTGCTCGGCTACAGCGTGGGTGCCGAGGTGGTCGAGCGCCTCGCCGTCGACATCGGGTCCCGACCGTCCACGGCGCACGTGACGTCCGACGACATCGCCGGGGTCGCCCTCGTCGGAGATCCGTACCGCCCTGCAGGCACTGCGTCTCTGGACAAGCCCGGTCCGCCGGGTGGTGGCTTCATGTCGTCCGAGCCGAAGGACTACGGAACCCTCACGAACAAGATCCGGTGGGCGTGCCGTCCGATGGACATCGCCTGTGACGCACCGGAGAACCTCGGCGTCCTGCCGTTGGCGCTCAACGTCTTCGGGCGGATGCACTTCACCCTGCTCGATCCGGGCCGCACCGTCACCGAGTTCGTCGCGGTCTCGTCCGACGTCGCGGCTCGCACCATCGCGCACGTCTTCAGCGACCCGGACTTCGCCACGTCGGACGAGTCCCTGCTCGACGTGATGCTCCGGGTGTCGGACCGCACCCAGCCACTGCCGGACGAGAGGTCGCCGACGCCGCGCGAGATGTTCGACGCAGTGACGTGGGCGCTCGGTCCCGGCCGCCCCGTCGTCGAGGCCAAGCTGCAGGCGGAGGCCGTGGGGTTCGGCGAGGACAACGCCGACATCCCGCAGCTGCTCGAGAAGCCCTACGTCGAACTGGGGTTCCTGCAGCACCTCTACTACTGGGACAACTTCCCGGACAACGGCCGCGACTGGGAGAGCGAGAAGATGATCCGCTGGATCACCGACCTCGCTCGCGAGCAGAGCGAGGCCCCTCCGGTCGACGAGCCGGCCGCTCCTCCTGCGGGAGACACGACGGCGCCCGCCGAGCCCCGCGTGATTCCCCCGGTGAATCCCGGCTATCTCGCGCCGCCGGCGCAGCCCGTGGAGACGGTGCCGTCGACGTGGGAGGAAGTGCTGAAGTCCCTCGGCCTCCCGCCGGAGCCCGGCAAGTAGTTCCCGCGGTCGGATCGCACACCCTCCACGACGCGAACACCCTCCCCAGCACGCTGGGGAGGGTGTTCGGCTGAAACGAGAGGTGTTCGGTCAGGCGCCGATCGAGATCTCGGCCTCGTGGAGGCCGGCGGACTCGGGCGAGATGGTCACGTCGCCGTTGCCGGACGCGGACAGCGCGCGCAGCGTCCAGGTGCCGGGGGCCGCGAAGAAGCGGAAGTCGCCGGTTCCGGACGCGACGACCTCGGCGGTGAACTCACCCGTGCTGTCGAGCAGGCGCACGTACGCACCGCCGACGGGCTGACCGTCCGACGCGGCCAGGACACGGCCCGTGATGACCGTCTCCTTCTCCACGTCGACGCCGGCGGGAAGGGTCTGTCCCTGAGCAGGTGCTCCACACATGATTACGCTCCCAACTCGATAGGTGCTCCCACGAGGGAGCCGTACTCGGTCCAGCTGCCGTCGTAGTTCTTGACGTTCTCATAGCCCAGCAGCTGCGTCAGTGCGAACCAGCTGTGCGACGAGCGCTCGCCGATGCGGCAGTACGCGATCGTCCCCTTGCTCGGATCGATGCCGACACCGTCGTAGAGCTCCTTCAGTTCCTCGTCGGACTTGAAGGTGCCGTCCTCGTTCGCTGCCTTGCTCCACGGCACGTTGACGGCGCCGGGGATGTGGCCGGGACGCTGGCTCTGCTCCTGCGGGAGGTGTGCCGGCGCCAGGATCTTGCCCGAGTACTCGTCGGGGGAGCGGATGTCGAGGAGGTTCTTGGTGCCGATGGCGGCGATGACCTCGTCGCGGAACGCGCGGATCGACAGGTCGGGAGCCTCGGCCCTGTAGGACGTTCCCTCGCGGGAGACGGCGTCGGTGCTCAGCGGACGACCGTCCAGTTCCCACTTCTTGCGGCCGCCGTCGAGCAGACGGACGTCCTTGTGGCCGTACAGCTTGAAATACCAGTAGGCGTAGGCCGCGAACCAGTTGTTGTTGCCGCCGTAGAGGATCACGGTGTCGTCGTTGGCGATGCCGCGCGTCGACAGCAGGTCCGAGAACTGCTCCTGGTTCAGGAAGTCACGAAGGACCGGATCCTGGAGGTCGGACTTCCAGTCGAGCTTGACGGCACCCTCGATGTGGCCGGTGTCGTAGGCGCTGGTGTCCTCGTCGACCTCGACGAACACGGTCTTGGGAGCATGCAGGTTCTGCTCGGCCCAGTCGGCAGTGACCAGGACGTCGGAGCGAGCCATGTGGTTCCTTTCGATTCTTCTCTGACAGGTGGTGGGTGGTTCAGGTGGTGGCATGTCGAGCCGGCAGGAGCCGACTCGCGAGTGGGTAGATCTTGCAGCCCAGGCAGATTCCGAACGCCGCGTTCAGCACGGCGGCGAACAGGGCCAGACCCGTGGCGACGGTGCCGACGGTCGTCGAGGACAGCGCGAACCCGAGGGTTCCCACGATCGAGAAGGCGAATCCCAGTCCCTGCGCGAACCGCAGGGGGGTCGTCGGTTCGGTCTCCGACACCGGGCCCAGGCGCGGTGCGACGACGGCGCGGAACACGCGTCCGTAGGGATGCGCTGCCGGCCCGGCAGCAGCGCCGTACGCGAAGACCAGCGTCTGCAGGCCCAGGAGCAACGCTGCAGCGGTGAGCGACACCGTCGACACGAGCAGCGTCACGACGAGGACGCCGGTGGTCACCCAGGCGACGAAGCGGGGACCACGAACGTCGACCTGCGGGGGAATGGATGACATCGAGATGCTCCTGGCGTGGAGGAAAGGGGACCGAGCGGATGCGCATGGTCTCCGGCGATCGTCGAGCGGTCCGAGGTCGGTACAGCACGGCTGTACCCGAGCGGACGGGTCAACGAGGGGAGGACCGTCGTCAGCGGCAACGGCAGCAACAGCCACCGAGGCGGCACAGGTCCACTGTGCGGCGTCGGGTGAGCAGAAGCTCGTGGCTGGCGGTCACGTCGGCCATGGTACCCACGCCGGTCCAGATCCAGAAGTTCCGGGTGTCGCTCGTCACTCCGACGAGGGTGAATCGGACGCCGAGAGCACGGCGGCCCGCAGGTCCTTCGACGACGGCACACCCGACGCGCGCGATCGTTCCCGCATCGCCCCGTCGAGCACGAAGGTGGTCGGGAGAGACATCACGCCGAAGTCGCGGGCGAGCTGCGGATTCTCGTCCATGTCCACCTCGACGTCGGACACGCGGTGCCCCGCCGACTCGAGGTCGCTCACCACGGCGGACACGACGCGTCGCACCGCCGTACACGGGCCGCACCAGGTGGCGGAGAAGTGGAGCACGGTCACCGCGCCGTCGGTGGCGCCGGCGGCGCGCAGAGCGTGAGCTCGCGATCCCGACGCGCCGCCGCGATCCGACGTGCGGACGGCGCCCTCGCGGCGGCGGACCCACAGGCCCACCACGGCGGCGAGCGCCAGGGCGACGAGAAGGACGACGACGGCGCTCACGGCGTGCGGATCTCGTCGAGTTCGATGGTGACGTCCTCGGCGCTGCCCTCGATGACGATCTGGCCGCCCTCCGCGTAGACCGACGTGGGGAGGATGCCGAACGGCAGCTGCTGCTCGTCGATCGTGCGGGTGAACAGGCCCAGGACCGCGGGCTTCAGGAAGTCGGGGATGGTGAAGTCGGCCTGGCCCTCGGGCCCGAAGTAGAGGTCCGACGCGACGATGGACACGGTTCCACCGTCGAGCCGGAGCTCGGCGGTGACGCTGACCGCGGTGTCCAGGGGGCCGACGGGCACGGTGCCCGTGAGGACCACGGCCCCGGCGGTGGTCTCGCCGGAACCGCCCGAACCGCCGGTGCCGTCGGAGCGGTCGGCTGGGGGAGTGGAGACCTGGAGGTCGGGGATCTCGAGGAACCGGCCGAGGTCGGTGGCGTCGATACGGACGCGCGCGTCGAGTTGATCCATGGGCACCGTGCGCACCGATCCGTCGAGCAGGTCGGAGGCCGGAATACGCACGCCGCGCAACGTCGCCTCGATGGTCGTCTTCTCGACGTAGTCGGTGGGGACGTCCTGCGCTCGGATCTCCACGCGGCCGTACCTGCCGTCGGCCGCCTGGGTCAGGAACGGGAAGCCGTGGATGGTCACCTGCGGATCGGACACCAGATCTCCGCCGTCCCGCAGTGCCCGCGAGACGCGGTACTCGGAGTAGGCGGCGGTGCCGAAATCGGCGGCCAGAGCGAGCGCCAGGACGAAGACGAGCCCGACGATCAGTTTTCGCACGGAGTTCCTCTCGGGCGGTTCGGTGTCCTGCGGGCGGGTCCCGAGGCGGGCGGTGGCGGCTCGCAGCCGACTGTCCTGCCTTCCGACAGGTTAGTCTGTGACCGAAGAACAACCGGAAGTGCCGGTCGCGGACCCGCTGGTGGGCTCGTCCGGCCGGAGAAGAGTGGACGAGGAGGCCCTGTGGAGTTGCTGCTGCTGACCTCCGATCCGGATCCGGAGTCCGTGCTCCCGTCCCTCGCGCTCCTGGCGCACACGGTGCGTCCCGCACCGACCGAGGTCTCGTCGTTGCTCGAGGCCGGGAGCGCGGACATCGCGCTCGTCGACGCCCGCACCGATCTGGCCGCCGCCCGCGGACTGTGCCGACTGCTCGGCAGCGCCGGCTCGTCGGTACCCGTGGTGGCCGTGCTCACCGAGGGCGGCCTGGTCGCCGTCAACGCGGAGTGGGGCCTCGACGACATCCTGTTGCCCACCACCGGACCCGCCGAGCTCGATGCCCGGTTGCGTCTGCTCGTGGGCCGCCACGGAGGCGTCAGCAGTCCCGAGGCCTCGGGAAAGATCACGCTCGGCGAGCTCGTCATCGACGAGGGCACCTACACCGCCCGTCTGCGCGGGCGACCGCTCGACCTCACCTACAAGGAGTTCGAACTCCTCAAGTACCTCGCCCAGCACGCGGGCCGCGTCTTCACCCGAGCGCAGCTGCTGCAGGAGGTGTGGGGGTACGACTTCTTCGGCGGTACCCGCACCGTGGACGTGCACGTCCGGCGTCTGCGCGCGAAGCTCGGAACGGAGTACGAGTCGCTCATCGGCACCGTGCGCAACGTGGGATACAAGGCCGTGAGACCGAGCCGGGCAGGTAAGGGTGCGGCGGGCAGCGACGACGCGGTGGACCTGCCGTCGGGCGGCGACCTGGACATCGAGAACGACACGGCGACACCCTCGTTCGCCCCAGCTGATCGGACGGCCTTCTGACGTGAGCGACGCGATTCGACTCGAGGCACGGCGACCGGTCGGCGACGAGGCCCGACGCGTCCGCGACGCGATCGAGGCCGCGACGACCGCCGACGGGACACCGCCGCTGTCGGAGCAGGCCGAGCGCGCCGTGGACTCTCCGCGGGACGACGAGCACCTGCTGGCACTGGACGGCGAACACCTCGTGGGGTACGCGACGCTCTCGCCCGCGCGCGGTGACGCGCCGGTCATGGTGGAGGCCGTCGTGCACCCCGATCACCGGGGCCGTGGCGTCGGCACCGCGCTGGTCGACCGCGCTCTCGCAGCACCGGGGGCGCGCGTGTGGGCCCACGGGCGGCTGCCCGCCGCCGATCGCGTCGCCGAGAAAGTCGGTCTCGAGGTGGTCCGCGAACTGCTGCAGATGCGCCGCCCGCTCGGTGGCCCCGACGCGGCGCCCCTGCCCGAACTCACCGTCCCGGACGGCATCACCGTGCGGACCTACCGCGAGTCCGACGACGCCGAGATCCTGCGGGTGAACAACGCCGCGTTCTCCTGGCACCCCGAGCAGGGTGGCTGGACGCAGGCGGAGATCGACGAGCGCCGCGCGGAGTCCTGGTTCGACCCCGCGGGGCTGTTCGTGGCGACGTCGACGGACGACCCGGACACCGTGCTGGGGTTCCACTGGACCAAGGTGCACCCGCCGACCGGAGACGATCCCGAACTGGGTGAGGTCTACGTCGTCGGTATGGATCCGGCGGCCCAGGGCAGGGGGCTCGGCCGGACCCTCACGCTCGCCGGCCTGCGGTATCTGGCCGATCGTGGCCTCGCCGGCGTGCTGCTGTACGTCGAGTCGGACAACACGGCCGCCGTGCACACG
Source organism: Rhodococcus sp. UNC23MFCrub1.1 (assembly GCF_000686025.1). GTDB lineage: Bacteria > Actinomycetota > Actinomycetes > Mycobacteriales > Mycobacteriaceae > Rhodococcoides. The sequence goes on along the minus strand of NZ_JMLQ01000001.1, from coordinate 743,015 downwards.
TACGACCGGCTCGGCTTCGCCACCTTCCACGTCGACGCGGCGTTCGCGCGCGTCTGACGCGGGACCGGTGCGGTCCCTGAGACGCGCATCGCATCCCGATCCGGGTTTTCGGTCTGTCTGTTCACCCTCCGTTCACAAAGGCGCGGTGAACCGTCCACCACCGGCGCTTACGTTCTCCCACGGGTAGCGCACGCTGCCCGTTGCGGTACGACGTCACCGCATCTTTTCTCGCCCGCCGACCGATCGGTCGCCGACGGGCTGTTTCTGGAGGAGACAGGTGAAGCTCGAGCGCAGCATTGCCCTCATGGGTGTACTGGCTGTCGGCGGATTGACGCTGGCTGCATGTGGTTCCGACGCGAACGTCGAGGCCACCGGCAGTGGTGACTCCGCCGCGACGTGCGAGGGCAAGAGCCCCATCACCGGCGAAGGATCGTCGGCGCAGCAGAACGCGATGTCCAACTTCACGTCCGTCTACTCGGGTGTGTGCTCCGGCAAGGCCGTGGAGTACACCGTGAGCGGTTCCGGCAACGGCCGGACCCAGTTCGTCGCCGGTCTCGTGGACTTCGCGGGCTCGGACTCGTCCATCAAGGAAGAGCAGGCCGACGCGGCCGCCACGCGCTGCGCCGGCAACCCGGCGTGGAACCTTCCCCTCGTGTTCGGTCCGGTCGCCGTGGCCTACACGCTCGACGGTGTCGACGACCTGGTCCTGACGCCCGACGTCATCGCCCAGATCTTCACCGGCAAGATCACCACCTGGAACGATCCGGCCATCGCCGCGCTGAACGAGGGCGCGTCGCTCCCGACCACCGCCATCACGCCGATCTACCGCTCGGATTCCTCGGGCACCAGCGACAACTTCCAGCGCTTCCTGTCCGACGCCGCACCGCAGTCCTGGACGCTGGACCACAGCTCCGACTGGGCCGGTGGAGTGGGCGAGGGCGCCAACGGTTCGTCGGGCGTCGCTCAGGCCGCTGCCGCCACCCCGGGCGCCATCACGTACGTCGAGAAGGGCTTCGCCGATCAGGAGAACCTGACCGCGGCGCAGATCGACTTCGGCGCTGGTGCCGTCGAGCTCACCACCGAGACCGCCGCCAAGGCGATCGACACGGTCACCTTCTCCGGTGACGGAAACGACCTCGCGCTCGATACCGACGCACTGTTCGCCAGCAAGGAAGCCGATTCCTACCCGCTGGTGCTGTCGACCTACGAGATCGTCTGCTCCAAGGGCTACGACGCGGAGACCGCCGCGGGCGTCAAGTCGTTCCTGCTCAGCGCTGCCAACGAGGGCCAGGAAGGCCTCGAGGCTGCCGGTTACGTGCCGCTCCCGGACAGCTTCAAGGAGCGTCTGGTGACGGCGATCAACGCCATTTCCTGACACACTGGTTCTCGCCTGCATCACCCCCGAAGACCATTCACCGGGTGATGCAGGCGATGCCGTACCACCCCACACGAGACAGTGAGCGGTATGAGCGACACCCATTCGATCAGCGACGTCACGCCGGCCACCACATCGGCCGTGAGCGCCGCTCGCAAGACGGAAGCGCCGACACCAGTGCCCGACAAGAAAGCCTCAGGTACGGTCACCCGCCCGGGTGACCGCATCTTCTCGACGCTCGCCACCGGTTCCGGTGTCTTCGTCATCGTCCTGATCGCGGCGATCGGTGGGTTCCTCCTGTGGCGGGCGATCCCCGCACTGCAGAACAACACCGTGAACTTCTTCACGTACAACGGGCAGTGGAGCACGTCGGACACGTCCGCCATGCTCTTCGGTGTCCGTGACCTGTTCCTGGTCACGGCCACGGTGTCGGTGGTGGCTCTGCTGATCGCCATGCCGGTGGCACTGGGCATCGCGATCTACCTGACGAACTACGCCCCGAAGCGTCTGGCGGGCCCGCTGGGCTACGTCATCGACCTGCTGGCCGCCGTGCCGTCCATCGTCTTCGGACTCTGGGGCCTGTACGTTCTCGCGCCGGTCATCTCGCCCGTCGCCGAGTGGCTCAACACGAACCTCGCGTGGTTCCCGCTCTTCGCCACCGGTTCCGTCTCCATCGCCGGCGGCGGCACCATCTTCACCGGTGCGATCGTGCTCGCCGTCATGATCCTGCCGATCATCGCCGCGGTCACCCGCGAGGTGTTCGTCCAGACGCCCCGTGGCCAGATCGAGGCTGCTCTCGCCCTCGGCGCCACTCGGTGGGAGGTCGTGCGCACCACGGTCATCCCGTTCGGCAAGTCCGGCTTCGTCAGCGGCTCGATGCTGGGCCTTGGCCGCGCGCTCGGCGAGACCATCGCGCTCTACATCATCATCCGCAGCACCCAGGAGACGTTCGGCTGGACGCTGTTCGACGGCGGCAACACCTTCGCGACGAAGATCGCACTGGCCGCGGGTGAGTTCAACAACCAGCTGCAGGCCGGTGCCTACATCGCCGCGGGCCTGGTGCTGTTCGTCCTCACCTTCGTCGTCAACGCCGGCGCCCGCGCCGCCATCGCTGGAAAGAAGGACTGACCCATGGCCGACACCACGTCCGGTGGAACCGCCACCATGGATCGCCCCGTCAAGGAGCCGACCTTCCAGGGTGTCAGTGCCCGTCGCAAGGCCTCCGACTCGATCGCGACAGTCCTCGTGTCCCTCGCGGTGCTCATTGCGCTCGTCCCACTGATCTGGGTTCTCTACACCGTCGTCTCCCGCGGTATCGGCGCCGTCGCGTCGGCCGACTGGTGGCAGTACTCGCAGGCGGGTGTCACCCCCTTCAAGGAAGGCGGCGGCGCGTACCACGCGATCGTCGGAACGCTGCTCCAGGGACTCTTCTGCGCGGTCATCTCCATCCCGATCGGCATCTTCGTCGCCATCTACCTCGTCGAGTACGGCGTGGGCACGCGGCTCGCGAAGGCCACGACGTTCATGGTCGACATCCTCACCGGTGTCCCGTCCATCGTCGCGGCGCTGTTCATCTACTCGCTGTGGATCGCGACGTTCGGCTTCGACCGGTCGGGTCTGGCTGTCTCGCTCGCCCTGGTCCTGCTCATGATCCCCGTGATCGTGCGCTCGGCGGAGGAGATGCTGCGCATCGTTCCCCAGGACCTGCGCGAGGCGTCGTACGCGCTGGGTGTGCCGAAGTGGAAGACCATCGCCAAGATCGTCGTCCCGACGGCGCTCTCGGGCATCGTCACGGGCATCATGCTCGCTCTCGCCCGCGTCATGGGTGAGACGGCGCCGGTGCTGATCCTGGTCGGGTCCGCGACGGCCATCAACTTCAACCTGTTCGCCGGTCCGCAGACGTCGCTGCCGCTCATGATGGTCGACCTCCAGAAGGCCGGAACCGCTGCCCTCACCAGCGAGCGGATGTGGGGTGCCGCCCTCACCCTCATCCTCATCGTTGCGGTGCTGAACATCGGCGCGAAGCTGGTCTCCCGCTTCTTCGCTCCCAAGAACTTCTGACAGAAGGATCTCGACATGGCAAAACGACTCGATCTCAAGGACGTCAACATCTTCTACGGCAAGTTCCACGCCGTGTCGAACGTGACGCTCTCCGTTCCTCCTCGTAGCGTCACGGCCTTCATCGGACCGTCCGGCTGCGGCAAGTCCACGGTGCTCCGCTCGCTGAACCGCATGCACGAGGTCACCCCGGGTGCCCGCGTCGAGGGCTCGGTGCTGCTCGACGGCGAGGACATCTACGGTTCCGGCGTCGACCCGGTCGGCGTCCGCCGCACGATCGGCATGGTCTTCCAGCGTCCGAACCCGTTCCCCACCATGTCCATCCGTGACAACGTCGTGGCCGGCCTGAAGCTGCAGGGTGGCCGCAGCAAGAAGCAGCTGGACGAGGTCGCGGAGGAGTCGCTCAAGGGCGCGAACCTGTGGAACGAGGTCAAGGACCGCCTCGACAAGCCGGGCGGCGGTCTGTCCGGTGGTCAGCAGCAGCGTCTGTGCATCGCCCGTGCGATCGCGGTGCAGCCCGACGTCCTGCTCATGGACGAGCCCTGCTCGGCTCTCGACCCGATCTCGACGCTGGCGATCGAGGACCTGATCGGTGAGCTGAAGAAGGACTTCACCATCGTCATCGTCACGCACAACATGCAGCAGGCTGCACGTGTGAGCGACCAGACCGGCTTCTTCAACCTCGAGGCCACCGGCAAGCCCGGCAACCTGATCGAGATCGACGACACCGAGAAGATCTTCTCCAACCCGTCGCAGAAGGCCACCGAGGACTACATCTCGGGTCGCTTCGGCTAGACCGCAGCTCGCGCGTCCACACACGGAAAGGGCGCCCTCCCCGCGGGGAGGGCGCCCTTTCGTGCGTCCGGGTAGCGAGTGGAAGAACTAGGACACGTGCTGCGCGGGAGGCGTCGGCAGGTCGCTGGGCAGGCTGCCGGTGACCAGGAAGATGACTCGGCGGCCCACCTCGACGGCGTGGTCGGCGAAGCGCTCGTAGAAGCGACCCAGCAGGGTCACGTCGACGGCTGCGGCGACGCCGTGCTTCCACTCCTTGTCCATGAGGACGCTGAACAGGTGGCGGTGCAGGTCGTCCATCGCCTCGTCCTCCTCACGGAGTTTCGCGGCGCGCTCGGGGTCGCGGGTCTCGAGCACCTCACGTGCGGAGGAGCCGAGAGCGACGGCGATGCGTCCCATCTCGGCGAAGTAACCGTTGACCTCCTCCGGCAGTGCGTGCTGGGGGTGGCGACGACGCGCGATCTTGGCGACGTGCAGGGCGAGAGCGCCCATCCGGTCGATGTCGGCGACGATCTGGATGCCGGAGACCACCGAGCGGAGGTCGCCGGCGACGGGTGCCTGGAGAGCCAGCAACGCGAAGGCGCGCTCCTCTGCCTGGGCACTGAGGTCGGTGATCTTGTCGTGCTCGCCGATCACCTGCTCGGCGATCCGGAGATCCGCCTGCAGCAGGGACTGCGTGGCGCGCTCCATCGCACTACCGGCCAGGGCGGCCATCTCGCCGAGCAGGTCGGCGAGTTCTGTCATCTGTTCGTTGTAAGCCACGCGCATGGCCCGATTTTACTCGGCCGTACGTGGGTACAGGGCATGCAGGCGGTGAACGGGCGGTGAATGCGGAGCAGCGATTCACACACAGGACTCGTCCGCCCCGTTCGTGACCGTCAGATCGCTGGGGAGCGCGACCTCCGTGGACGCTCCGGAGACCCCCGTCGCGAAGGTCGGAAGCAGGTCTCCGACGACGGTCGGCGGCATCAGGAAGCCCTGGAAATCCGTCCCCAGGACGACTTCGACGATGCCGCCCAGAGTCGGCGTCTCCTCGAGAACCGCTCCCGGAATGGTGCTGGCCACCGTCGACGCGTCCGCGATCGACCCGGCGCCGTACCGCACGACGGTCGCCGCGGCACCGGTGGTCTCGGCGTTGCCGGTCCCGACGACCTGGAAGCCGTAGGCCGCCAGTTCGTCCGCGGTGGTGGCGGCCAGTCCGCTGGTCTCCGAGGCGTTGGAGATCTGGACCGACACCAGCGAGGGGTCGACCGCGACCTGCGGTTCGGTGGTGACCGGCGGCGCGACCTCGGGGGTGGTCTCGGGTGCGCGTTCCTCACCGGGGAGCGGCTGGTCGTCGATGATCGCCTGGAAGATCGCCTTGATGTCGTCGGTGCGCGGGATCTCGTTGCCGTAGTAGGTGGTACCCGCGGTGGGGACGGTGAGGAACGTGACCGCGCCCGCCTCGACGCCGCGCAGCGACTTGCCGAGCGTCAGCAGATCCGACGTCTTCACGTTCTCGACGAACGTGTCGCGGGTGAACGCCGTGACGAAACCGTTGAGGGCGCCCGGGTCGAACAGCACGCGGTTGCTCAGCACGGAGCGCAGGAGCGAGGACAGGAAGAGTTGCTGACGTTTGATGCGTCCGTAGTCACCGGTGCCCTCGGCGTCCACCTTGCGGGCGCGCACGTAGTTGAGCGCGGTGCGTCCGTCGATGCGCTGTTCGCCCGCGGTGGCCAGGACCGTTCCCAGCTCCTCGTCGACCAGCGGAACCGGGGAACACACGTCCACCCCGCCGACCTCGTCGACCATCGACTCGAAGCCGGCGAAGTCGATACCCACGAAGTGGCCGATCCGCAGTCCGGAGATCTTCTGAATGATCTTGACCAGGCACTTGGGTCCACCGAGCGCGTAGGTCGCGTTGAGCTTGTCGCCGTCCGCGGCGGGATACATCTCGCCCGTGTAGTCACCGGTGGTGCTGTCCCAGCCCTCGCACTCGGGGCGTTCGACGTCGAGGTCGCGGGGGAACGACACGGCGACCACGCGACTGCGGTCGGCCGGGATGTTGATGAGCATGACGGTGTCGGACCGTGCACCCTCGGCATCGGCCACCGTGCCGGCGCCGATCTCACCACTGGCTCCGGCTCGGGTGTCCGTCCCGACGATGAGGTAGGTCTCGTCGCCGTACTGGCCGGGCGCGTCGACCACGTCGGTGGACTCGGTGTCCAGGGCCGCGACCTGCTCGAACCCGCGGTCGGTCGCCCGGAGATATCCCCACACGACACCGGTGATGACCAGGGCCAGGATCGAGACCATCGAGACGCCGACACGGCCGGCGACCCGCATCCGCTTGCGCTTGCGTGCCCTGCTGAGGGCGAGCCGCGTGAGCGTCGGGGGTGCGACGGGGCCGACCGCCTCGGGCGCCGGACGCTCCGCGGTGCGTCGCTCGTCCACGACGGGGGCGATCACCTCGGTGGGCGGCTCGGGATCCTCGCGAGGTGGAACCGGCGGGGACGGTGGAGGGCTCGACGCGACCGCTCGATCGTCCGCGCCGGAGGTCGGCGAGTCGTCGCGACCCGCTGCGCGTCCCCGGTTGGAACCGATGCGGGAGATCCGATCCACGACCTCGGCCACCGAGAGCCGTCGATCCTGGTCGTCGGACGAGGACGGCGGGGTCTGCTCGGGCTCGGGTCGATCCGCTGGCGGGCGCTGTTCCGGCGCGGGCTGCTCGGACGGGGGAGACGGTGTCTCGGGGTCGCGATCGGAGCGCGGCACTCGCGAGATGGGACGCTCCCAGGGGGCGCGTCGTCCGGGTGTGGGCGACCCCGGTTCGTTCTCGTCACCCACTGGTCGTTCCGTCTTTCTCTCGGGCGTCGAACAGTGGTCGACGGATCGACGCCATAGTACTGATCATCCGCCCGAGTGCATCAGATCGGCGCCCGCCGGCACCGCACAGTCGTCGGGATCGTCGAGCCAGCCGTCGGGCAGCGACACGGCGCCGGGGGAACCCTGGCGACCGCGGGGGCCCTCGGCGTCGGCCGGGAAGGGAACGGTCGGATCCAGGCGAGCCAGCAGCTCGTCGAGCTCCGCGAGTGTCGAGACGGTGGCCATGCGTACCCGCAGGTCCGAGCCGGCCGGGAAGCCGCGCATGTACCAGGCGACGTGCTTGCGCATCTCCCGGAGCCCGCGGCCCTCGCCGTGGTGGTCGGACAGCAGTTCCGCGTGCCGACGCATGATGACGGCGACCTCGCCCAGCGTGGGCGGAGTCGGCGCAGTGGTGCCGCGCAGAGCGGCGGACAGTTCGGCGAACAGCCAGGGGCGTCCCAGGCAGCCGCGGCCGACGACCACGCCGTCGCAGCCGGTCTCGGCCATCATGCGGGCGGCGTCGGACGCGTCGAAGATGTCGCCGTTGCCCAGGACGGGGACGTCGCGGACGTGATTCTTGAGGCGCGCGATCTCGGACCAGTCGGCCGTACCGGAGTAACGCTGCGCCGCGGTGCGCGCATGGAGCGCGACGGCCGCAGCACCCTCGCCGGCGGCGATCCGTCCTGCGTCGAGGTGCGTGTGATGCTCGTCGTCGATGCCGATCCGAAACTTGACGGTCACCGGGATGTCCGTCCCCTCGGTGGCCTTCACCGCCGCGGCGACGATGCGTCCGAAGAGCGATCGCTTGTACGGCAGGGCGGCGCCGCCGCCCTTGCGCGTCACCTTGGGCACGGGGCAGCCGAAGTTCATGTCGATGTGGTCGGCCATGTTCTCGTCGACGATCATCTTCGCGGCGTCGTACGTCGTGTCCGGGTCCACGGTGTAGAGCTGCAACGAGCGAGGCGTCTCGGTCGGGCCGAACGTGGTCATGTGCAACGTGGCGGGCTGCCGCTCGACGAGGGCACGCGCGGTGACCATCTCGCAGACGTAGAGCCCGGAGGTGCTGCCCGTCAGCGTCTCCTCGAGCTCCCGACACAGCGTGCGGAACGCCACGTTGGTGACACCGGCCATCGGCGCGAGGACGACGGGACTACGCAGGGCGAGGGAACCGATCTGCAGAGTCATGGTTGATCACACACCAGACATGGTCGACGGGAAACAGCGATGTGCCCGGCATCCGCGGAACGGGTGCCGGGCACATCGAGGGTATCCGTCGGAACTGGCACTCGGCCACTCCGTGGTGCGGTGCGGGTCAGGATGCCTGCGCGGCCTGCCGCTTGGCAGCCTCGCGGGACAGCATGCGGTCGCGCTGCTCCTCGAACTTGAGAACGTCCTTCTCCAGCTTCTCGAGGAAGGCGGCGAGCTCCTCACGCGTCTGCTCGCCCTCGGCGGTGAAGTCGGTGCGATCGAAGATGTTCCACTTGCGCAGCACCGGCATGACGACGTCCTCGAGGTGCTGACGCAGATCGTAGATCCCGTGCTTGGCCATCAGCACGCCGTTGCGGCGGAAGTTGGGCATGCCGGCGCCGGGCATCTGGAAGTTCTGCACGATGTCGGCGATGGCACGCAGCGCCTGGTCGGGCGAGATGTCGAGCGCCGCACCGCACAGGTTGCGGTAGAAGATCATGTGCAGGTTCTCGTCGGCCGCGATGCGCTGGAGCATGCGGTCGGCGATGGGGTCGTTGCAGACCTTGCCCGTGTTTCGGTGGCTGACTCGCGTGGCCAGCTCCTGGAACGTCACGTACGAGACGGAGTGCAGGAAGCCCATCTGATCGTGGCCACCGGCAGCGGCCGAGGAGAAGCCGTTGGTCATGTGCTCGATGCGGGCCTGCTCGAGGGCGACGGGATCCACTCCGCGCGTGACCACCAGGTAGTCGCGCATGACGATGCCGTGGCGGTTCTCCTCGGCGGTCCACCGGCCCACCCAGGTGCCCCAGGCGCCGTCCTGCGAGAAGTTCTCCGCGATCTCGCGGTGGTACGACGGCAGGTTGTCCTCGGTGAGGAGGTTGGTGATCATGGCGGCCTTGGCCACCTCGTCGAGCCGAGACTGCTCGGGCGACCAGTCCTCGCCACCGAGCGCGGCGAAGTTACGCCCCTCGTCCCAGGGGACGTAGTCGTGGGGGTGCCACTCCTTCGCCATGGAGAGATGCCGGTTCAGATTCTCTTCCGCAACCGGCTGCAGCTCTCCGAGCAGCTCCAGTTGGGTCAGATCCCGTGCCATGCGTGTCCTCCAGAATGGTGTTCGGCTCACTGCTTCCGCGCGATGACCGCGCTGCCTCGTACTGTGAGGGCAGCCTACGGCACCGTAACTTCGATGTGAATTGCTTCGACGAGCCGCCGCGAGGGGTGCGTACCGTCCGGTAGACGTTCATCGAGCGGGGCGACAGTTCGTTACGCCCGCCCGCCGTCGACCTCGTCCAGTATATGCCGCGGGGTACGGGGTACAGGTGTTGTGACTTCTGCGAGAAACGAACTCGATGTACTGTGCGTCACTCGGAGTCGCTGGCAGGGGACAGATCACCGGAGCCACTGTGGCGACGACCGTTGTCTGCCATTCTGTCTGCCGTGGCGCAACTGAGAACCGAGGGACACCGCGTTCTGGTCGTCGACCTGCACGGGGACAGCGTGCGGGCGGTCACCGGATCGATGATCGCGTACGAGGGCCAGGTGACCTTCCGGAACGCCGGGATGGGCGGTGGCGGTGGACTGCGCGCCGCTCTCAAGCAGAAGGTCACCGGCGAGTCGCTGTCCCTGATGGAGATGGCGGGGCAGGGAACGGTGCGGCTCGCGGTCGACGCGCAGCACGTCGTCGTCGTGCCGTTGGCGGGTGACGCACTCCACGTCGAATCGTCGCAGTTGCTCGCTCTGTCCGGCGGGCTGCGGTCCGATGTGGCCTTCGCCGGGCTCCGCGGCGCCTCGTCCGGGCAGGGCCTGTTCACGACGGTCGTCAGTGGACAGGGCGAGGTGGGACTGCTGTCCGCGGGCGGACCGCTCATCGCGCTCGAGGTGTCACCGCAGTACCCGTTGGTGGTCGATCCGGACGCCTTCGTCGCGCACCGAGGTCAGGTGACACAGAGCTTCGTCACCGACGTCACGTGGCGGTCGGCCGTCGGCGGCGGGAGCGGCGAGGCCTTCTCCCTCCGCTTCGACGGCGCCGGTGTCGTCTACATCCAGCCGCAGGAGCGCTGACATGTTGGAACTCGTCAACAGCAAGGTCGTGAAGTCGACCGTCGCCCCGGGCTCGCCCACGCTCGCGCGCCGTGGATCCATGTTGTTCCACCAGGGCGACGTCCGCTTCGTCCCGCACACGATCGGCGGCGCGGGCGGCATGCCGGGGATGGGTGCCGTCGCGGGTATGGCCGGCCGGATGATGTCGGGCGAGCACGTCGCCATGATGGCCGCCGAGGGGTCCGGCACCGTGCACTACGGCCACGCCGGGTTGCACGTGTCCGTCATCGATCTCGACGGGACCGGTGTCCTCTCGGTCGAGGCGTCACGGTTGCTCGCACACAGTGGCGCACTCTCGACATCGGTCGTACCCCTGACGCAGCAGGGAGGGGTCCGCGGCGCGGTGCGCGGGGCGATGACCGGGCAGGGCATGTTCACGACACAGGTCGCCGGACGTGGGCAGGTGGCCGTGCTGGCCCACGGTGGGACGGTCGAGATCGAGGTGGGTCCGCACCGGCCGCAGGTGGTGGTCGATCCGCAGGCGTACGTGTGTCACCGCGGCACTCTCACCGTCGACATCTCGACGAACGTCGGGTGGCGTGACGCCGTCGGCCGCGGTTCGGGTGAAGCCGTGCAACTCGCGATCGGCGGCGCAGGGACCGTGTGGGTCCAGGCGTCCGAGCAGAAGTTCTGACGAGAGGGAATCGGACATGACCGACGTCGTGCACAACCCCCACACGTTGCCGGTGAACGACAACGTGCCGGGAAACGACTACGCCTTCTGCATCGAACTCGCGGGACAGCCGTGGTTCACGGCGAAGGGCGCGATGATCGCCTACTACGGGTCGGTGCAGTTCGAGCCTCTCGGGCGGACGTCGATGGCGGCCGTCGTGGCCTCACGCTTCTCGTCGCCGCTGTACGCGAACGACTGGGTGCTCGCGAGCGGACACGGCAAGGTGCTGCTCGGCGATCGCGGCTTCGACATCAACTCGTTCGATCTCGACGACGGCAACCTGACCATCCGGGCGTCGAACCTGCTGGCCTTCGAACCCGGCCTCGAGCTGAAGCAGTCCATCGTGCCCGGTTTTCTCACGCTGCTCGGCACCGGGAAGTTCCTCGCCTCGTCCAACGGTGCGGTCGTGTTCGCCGAACCGCCCGTTCGAGTGGATCCGCAGGCACTCGTCGGCTGGGCCGACTGCCCCGCTCCGTCCCACCACTTCGACGCGCAGTGGATGCAGAGCTTCCTGGGGGCGGCGCAGGGGATGCTCCTCGGAGCACAGACGGGGGAGGAGCGGCAGTTCGACTTCACCGGTGCGGGAACGGTCCTGATCCAGTCGTCCGAGAAGGTGGTGAGCGACGCTCATCTGCTCCGCCACATCGAGTCGGAGACCGTGGCGCTGGGTCAGAACGCGTTGCGCTCACTCCATCAGAGCATCGGGGCCCGGCTGAGCCAGAATTCCTGAGCGTCGACGGGTGTGGGGAAAGACGTTGTGCCCCCAGTAGGGCTCGAACCTACGACCTGCGGATTAAAAGTCCGTAGCTCTACCAACTGAGCTATAGGGGCGGTGCTCGACGAGTGTAATGGACCCCGGGCGGTCGCTCTCGACCTGGCCTCGCGTCGGGAGTGACGCATTCACCATTCACCTATTCGCTATGAATCATCACCATTCTCGCCGGTCGACATTCGGACGCGGGCTGGGCATATATCCGACAAACCGGTCATCGGAACGCACGACACGCTGGTGGGGCCGTCCGAACACGCCGGACGAACCCGCTCGAGCTCGATGTTTGCGGCCACGTCCGAGGGGATTCTCAGGTTTGTCGGCTACCCTTCACTCAGTATCAGGGCCCTTCAGGGTGTTCAATTTCGGAGGCAGCAGCGCAATGGCACAGCAGGAACGTGCTCGACGCACCCGGGCCGCGATCGTCGAGGCAGCCGCGTACGAGTTCAGCAAGCGTGGGTACACCGCGGCGTCGGTCAACACGATTCTCGAGGGGTCACGCGCCACCAAGGGTGCGATGTACTTCCACTTCAGCTCGAAGGAAGAACTGGCTCGCGCCGTTCTGCAGACCGCGATGGAGAAGTACGTCGCGATCATGGACGTGGAGCGCCCGGACGGCGTCGACGCCCTCGAGTGGCTGCACAACCTCATCTTCCAGCTCGCCCGGTCCTTCGACGAGAACGTCGTCGTGCGTGCGGAGTTCCGTCTCGTCGTCGAGCCCGAGTTCCACGCGAGCATCCGCGAGGGAGCGGGCGCCGTGTGGGGTCGCACCGCACACAAGCTCGCGGCCGAGGCGCACGAGACCGGTCTGCTGCGCCCCGACATCGATCCGCGCATGTTCACCCGCGTGCTGGTGACCTCGCTCGCCGGCCAGCGGTACATGGCCGATCTGACCGCCGAGGACACCGACCTGGTGGTGCTGTTCGAGGAGTCACTCGAGGTTCTCCTGATGGCGATGGCGTCGCGGGAATGGCTCGACAAGTGGCGCGTCAACGGGTGGCCCCGAGTCGACGCTGTGAGCGTCGAAACATAGCCTCAGCTGCGGATTTGTGAAATTCCGAAGCGGTGTCCTAAGCTATCGAAGCTCCCAACGGAACGCCGTTGGGGTACGGTCGGAGCGATTCGACGGGCCCCCTTCGTTTAGCGGCCTAGGACGCCGCCCTTTCAAGGCGGTAGCGCGGGTTCGAATCCCGTAGGGGGTACGTTTCAGCGAGTGACAACGCTGGAGCGGGAGTGGTGAGAAGTAGGACGAAGATGCAGTAGGGTCTTCCACGCAGTACATGCTTCACAGCATGGCCCTGTGGCGCAGTTGGTTAGCGCGCCGCCCTGTCACGGCGGAGGTCGCGGGTTCGAGTCCCGTCAGGGTCGCAACACCTCAGAGGTCGCAATACCTCAGTGATGCGATGATCGTCAGCACCGAGTAGTACAGCATCACCGGTACCCGCGAGGGTGCCCACGGCCAGGTAGCTCAGTCGGTACGAGCGTCCGCCTGAAAAGCGGAAGGTCGCCGGTTCGATCCCGGCTCTGGCCACCGAGAATGGACACAGACTGGAACCACCTGCCCGCGCAGGTGGTTCTTCTCGTTTCCGGACCCGTCGTCCGAGGTCGCCGACGCCCGGGTGGTATCGATAGGGCATGACTGACATCGATGCTGACGTGATCGTGGTGGGGGCGGGTATCGCCGGTCTACGGTGCGCCGGAGCGCTGCGCCGGCGTGGATTCACGGTGCGGGTCGTGGAGGCGGGCGACGCCCCTGGGGGACGGATCCGCACCGACGTCGTGGACGGCTTTCGCTGTGATCGAGGCTTCCAGCTCCTCAACCCCTCCTACCCGGCCGTGAAGCGTCATGTCGACGTGTCCGCGCTCGATCTGCGGGTCGCCGGTCGCGGTGTGCGGATCGTCGACGACTCGGGGCGAGCGCACACGATCGCCGACCCGACACGGCACCCGGGCCTGCTGCTCGGGACGGTGCGGTCCGCGGCTCGCCTCGGCCTGCTGCACCCGGGCGCCGTCGTCGGTGCCGCGCGGTGGGCGTTGCCCGCTGTCGGACCGGTGCGCCGCCTGGCCGCGTCCCCCGACGCTGCACTCGCCGACGACTGGGACCGCGTCGGCCTCCGCGGTCCGCTGCGCTCCGCACTGCTGGCTCCGTTTCTCAGCGGGGTCCTCGCCGACGGCGCGGGAGACACGTCGGACCGCTACGTCCGGCTCGTGCTCCGCAGCTTTCTTCTCGCGACACCCGGTGTGCCGAACCGCGGAATGCAGGCGTTCCCCGAGCAGCTCGCCCGCGATGCCGGGGTCGACATCGCGTACTCCTCGCGCGTCGAGCAGGTCACCGACGGCGCGGCACCCGCCGTGCGGATCGCCGACGGGTCGGTGCTGCAGGCCCGCGCGGTGGTGGTGGCGACGGACGCGCGAGGCGCGACCGAGCTGACGGACACCCGGACCTCTCCCATGCGCGGGTTGTCGACGTGGTGGTTCGAGGCCGACGCCGCGGAATCCGACGAGTTCCTCCGCATCTCGGGGACGGGCGGCGTGGTGGTCAACACCGCCGAGATGAGCTCCATCGCACCGGGATACGCGCCGACCGGGAAGACCCTGGTGCAGGCGACCACGCTGCTGGACGACGCCGGTCCCGCCGCGGAGTCCGTCGTGCGCGCCGTTCTCGACCGGCTGTGGGGTCGGTCCACCGCGTCGTGGCGGGTGATCGTGCGTCACGACGTGCGGCGTGCGCTCCCGGTCCAGGCACCCGGGACGTCGCTCCGGCGATCGCTACGGGTCGGTGACCGCGTGCTGCTCGCCGGCGACCATCGCGACACCCCGTCGATCCAGGGTGCTCTGGTGTCGGGTGGTCGCGCGGCCGCCGAGGTGGCGCGGCTGCTCGGCTGACGCGGCGTCCGGTTCTGGGCCGGAGCGATCTCCACGGAATCTTCACAACGTGTCCCCGAGACCCGCACATGGTGCCGTTACGGTCTGTTTCATGGATCGACGACGAATTCTGGTGGTCGAGGACGAACGGGCCCTGGCCGACGCGATCGCGGCACGGCTGCGGTCCGAGGGCTTCGACGTCGACCTCGCGTCGACCGGACCGGCCGCCGTGGAGACGGTGGCCCGCACGAACCCCGACCTGGTGGTCCTCGACGTGATGCTGCCCGGGTTCGACGGTCTCGAGGTGTGCCGACGCATCCAGTCCCGCCCCGAGGGCGCCGTCGCCGTCCTCATGCTCACGGCGCGGTCGGACGAGACGGACCAGCTGGTGGGCCTCGGGGTGGGTGCGGACGACTACATGTCCAAGCCGTTCTCGATGCGCACCCTGGTGGCCCGCGTGCACGCACTGCTGCGCCGGGTGGAACGCCATCCCGCGCCGACGCCGACCGTCGTGCACGAGTTCGACGACGTGCGGGTCGACGAGCACGCGCGGCGGGTCTTCCGTGACGGCGACGAGGTCCACCTGACACGCACGGAATTCGATCTGCTGCTGTTCCTCGCCCGGCGGCCGGGCGCGGCCTTCGCGCGAGATCGACTGCTGTCGGACGTGTGGGGGTGGTCGCGCGACGACTCCATGACGTCGGTGCCGTCCCGCACGGTCGACAGCCACGTCAAGGCGTTGCGGCGCAAGCTGGGGTCCGACGTCGTGCGCACCGTCCACGGCGTCGGGTACGCGTTCCGGGCACGCGGATGATCCGCCCTCTCGACTCGCTGCGCTCGTTCAAGGTCAAGACCGGCCTGGTGGTGGTGATCGCGCTGTTCGCGGCGTCGGGCACCTTCTGGCTCGCGGCCCAGCAGCCGTTCCGGTACGCGCTGCTGCTCGCACTCGTCGTGGCGCTGGTGGTCACGCAGATCGTCGCGCACGGGATGACCTCGCCGCTGCGCGAGATGACCGCAGCCTCGCGAGCGATGGCGAACGGGGACTACACGCACCGGGTCCGTGCCACGTCGCGGGACGAGATCGGCCAGCTGGCCGTCGCGTTCAACACGATGTCGGCAGACCTCGCAGAGGCCGACCGCTACCGTCGGGAGCTGATCGGCAACGTCTCGCACGAACTCCGTACACCGATCGCGTCGCTGCAGGCCGTGCTCGAGAACATCGCCGACGGGGTGCAGGAGGCGACCCCGGCGACGGTGGGAGTCGCCCTCGAGCAGACCGAACGTCTGGCTCGGCTCGTCGACGACCTCCTGGATCTCTCCAAGCTCGAGGGTGGCGCACTCGGTCTGTCGCGCAGCACGTTCGACCTCCGTCAGTTCCTGACCAGCGTGGTCACCCAGAGCACGGCGACCCGGTTCTCGGTGTCGGTCGAGCCTCCCGGTGCGACGGTGACCGCCGACGAGGAACGGGTACGGCAGGTGATGGCCAATCTGGTCGAGAACGCCGTGCGCCACGGTCCGCCCGACGGTGCAGTGGCCGTGTCGGCCGTGGTGGGTGACGACACGGTGCGCATCGACGTGGTCGACGAGGGCGACGGGATCGCGCCGGCCGACCGCGCTCGGGTCTTCGACCGGTTCGTCCGCGGCGGGTCGACCGACGGCGGCACCGGCATCGGGCTCGCCATCGCTCGATGGGCCGCCGAGTTGCACGGCGGCACACTCGATGTGGTCGACGTCGGCGCCGGGTGTTGCTTCCGGCTCACCCTTCCCGTCTGACCCCACCGTCCGCACTCGACACGTGACACCGCATCCGGTGCTCGCGCGATCACCCCTGCCCGAAAGAGGTTCACGATGACCACCGACCTTCTTCCCGATCCGGCGGCGCAGTCGCCGGTCCGCACCGTCACCGAGTCTCCGCGTCGCTGGGCCGTGGGCTCCGCCGCAGCGGTCGGGGTGGTCGCCGGCGCCATACTGACCGACCGGCCGTCGGTGGCCTACCTCGCCGTCGGCGTCGCTGCCGTCCTCGCCGCTCGACTGCCGGACCGGTCGCGCTGGTCCGTGGCATGGATCGGCGCCGCGTTCGCGCTGCTGCTGGTCCCGTTCGTCCGCGATTCGGGATGGCTCGCAGCGTCGTCCGTCGGACTGGCCGTGTGGTGTGTGGCTCTGTCGACCACGAGATCGACGACGTTCACCGCCACGGTGCTCGCGCCGATCGTGCCCGTCGTGGTGCAGGGAGCCGTGCTCCGCTCGCTCGGAACCGGTGCCGCACAAGTGACGCTCCCGTCTCGGGGGTCCGCGGTACGCACGCTGCGCGTCGTGGTGAGCACGGCCCTGCTGGTCACCGTGTTCACACTGCTGTTCGCGGGCGCCGACGATCGCTTCGCCTCGCTCGTCGACGCGGTGATCCCGACCGTGTCCGTCGACGTCGACCCGCTGGGGCCGGTCGTGGCTCTGTGCGTCGCGCTGTGGATTCTGGGTGTCGCCCACGCGAAGCGTCGCGCGATGGCACTCGATGCACTCGCTCCCGGCGCCGGTCGACGACGACCGGTGTGGGAGTGGGCGGTGCCGGTCTGCGCGCTCGTCGTCGTGTTCGCTGCGTTCGTGGTGGTGCAGGCAGCCACGTTGTTCGGTGGACACGACCACGTGATGACGACGGACGATCTGACCTTCGCGGACCACGCCCGATCGGGATTCTGGCAGCTGATCACGGTGACCGTCGGCGTGCTCGTCGTGGTCGCCGTGCAGGTCCGCAAGGTCGACGCCGAGGTGCGGCGCGACCGGGTGCTCGCGCGCATCGCCTTCGGGTCGCTGTGTGTGCTGACGCTGGTGGTCGTCTGGTCGGCGGTGTACCGAATGTCGTTGTACGAGCAGCAGTTCGGTCTCACTCGGCTGCGAGTCGGGGTCATGGTCGTCGAGGTGTGGTTGGGCGTCGTCGTGCTCGCCGTCATTGTCGCCGGTGCGCGCTGGTCCGCGCGCCTACTGCCCGCGGTGATCGTCGGCACGGCGGCGCTGGGCGTGCTGGTGATGGCGGTGGTGAACGTCGATGCGCTGGTCGCGGAGCGGGCAGTCGAGCGCTACGAGCGGACCGGACTGATCGACGTCGACTATCTCGGCACGCTGTCGGCGGACGCGGTGCCCGCCGTGTCGACCCTGCCGCCCACGCTGCGCGACTGCATCGTCGACGAGCCCGGGAGCGACCCGTGGTGGAACGCGAACCTCGCACGCCGTGAGGCCGCCGTCATCGCGGCGAGCGACCCTCTCGCAGAGTGCGCTCTGCCAGCTCGCGAAGCGGGCCGGTGAGTGCCGAATCGCCGGTCTCGCACGAGTGCTCGCCGATCTCGAGTCGCCACCGGAAGGTGTCGCGAGCGAGGGACGACGACTCGGGCAGGCCGTTCAACAGGGGGAGCGCGCGAGTGACCAGCTGCTCCCACTCGGGTGCCGTGTCGCCGAGGGCCGTGGTGTCGACGCTGCCGCGGCGGGTCATCCCGGCCACGCCGCCGCTGCGTACCACCACGATGACCATGTCACGTCCTCTTGCTCGCCTCGTCCGCCGCATCGGACGCGGATCCCGTCCCGGCCGGCTCGAGGCCCACGGTAGTCCACCCGCCGACCACGGCGCGGTGAACGTCGGACCCGGTTCCGTACCGCGCCGATGCGGCCGCGACCGTCGCCGCGGAGAAGGCGGCGAAATCGGCGGTCGGCGTCAGGCTGCCGGACGTGAGAGCGTCGAACCAGACCTGTCCGAGACGATCCCAGGCCGGCCCGCCGAGCGCGACGGCGGCCTCGGCGAACGCGCGGTTGGGGATGCCGGAGTTGATGTGCACCCCGCCGTTGTCCTCGGTGGTCTCGACGTATCCCGCCATGTCCGCGGGCTGGGGGTCCTTGCCGAGGACGTCGTCGTCGTACGCGGTACCGGGTGCCAGCATCGAGCGGAGGGCGCTGCCCTGCACGTCGGGGAGGAAGAGCCCCTCGCCGACGAGCCAGGACGCGTCCTCGGCGTTCTGCCCACGCGAGCGCTGTTCTGCGAGGACGCCGAACACGTCGGACACCGACTCGTTGAGGGCGCCGGACTGTCCGGCGTACTCGAGCTGTGAGGTGTACTGCGTGAAACCGTGAGCCAACTCGTGCGCGATGACGGACAGCGACACGGTGAAGCGGGTGAACACCTCGCCGTCACCGTCGCCGAACACCATGCGGGTGCCGTCCCAGAACGCGTTGTCGTACTGCTCGCCGTAGTGCACCGTGGCGTCGAGCGGCAGCCCCTGCCCATCGAGGCTGGACCATCCGTAGACCTCGGCGAACAGGGCGTGGGTGACGCCGAGGCCGTCGTAGCTCTCGTCCGCCGCCGGATCGCCGACAGGTTCGCCGCCCTCGGTACGCACGACGTCGCCGGGCAGAGTCTGCGTGTTCTTCGCGTCGGCGATGGTGCGCTGCAGCCGATCCGCGACGGCGCCGCGGGGAGCGGTGGGCGACACGGTGGACCGCGTCGAATCGCGTCGACGCCGCATCTCGTCGTCGAGTTCCAGCGTGCGGCTCGCGACGGACGGGGCGGTGTCCAGGCGGGCACTGCGTTCCGCGGGGGCCGACGCGAGGCGCTGCAGAAGGTAGGGAGGAACGACGCCCTGGCAGCAGGGCGTGGTGCGCGAGAGGTCGGGGGTGGCCACGATGAGATCCTTCCGAAGGGGAACGATCGCCACGCTAACCCCGATCACCGACAGCCCGCGCACCTCGCGGAGCTCGTACGGTCAGGGGCAGGCGACCTTCGCCTGGTCGTAGATGCGACCGGCCTCGTCGACACCGGGCTCGTTGCCGTTGTTGGTGGCCTGTGACCGGATGTCGGTGACCACGGCGTCCTTCTCCTTGCCGTCGGTGATCTGCTGGCAGATGCTGCCGAGCAGCGATTCGATGTCCTCGTCGGACTTTCCCTCGGAGAGCGCGGAGAACTGCGCCTTGTAGGCGGCGACGAAGGTCGCGCGCTTGGCGTCGTCGAACACGTTGCCGGCATCGTCGGCCAGGCTGCCGGCGCTCGACTGGATGCCGGGTGCGGCCGACTGTGCAGAGCTGAGTGCGCCCTGAGCTGCGTCGCCCACCGATTCCGCGGCGTTGTTCGCGGTGTCCTGTGCGGACTGCTGATCCTCGGAGCTGCATCCACCCAGGACCAGGGCGAGGGTGGCAGCAGCGGCGAGCGTGGCGGGAAGGAGTCTCATCGGACGAACTTTACCGGGCGTACCGTCGCATTCCACCGCGAAAGAGGCCTGTGAATGACCATGATCGACGATGGCCATCATGCAGCGGGGTGCGCGTGCGCGGCGGGTGCGGACGCCGATCGTGCGCAGTGCCGACGGGACGTCGTCCGTGGAGTCGTTCGTCATCGCCGCGGTCGCGACCATCCTGCTCACCCGCGCCTACCTCGAACTCACCGACTATCCGCAGGTGGGCGGCGGAAGCCTGCACATCGCCCACGCACTGTGGGGCGGTGCGCTGATGATGACGGCGCTCGTCGTCGGATGGCTGTTCCTCGGCTTCGGAGTGCGCTCGTCGGCCGTGCTGCTGGGCGGCGTCGGCTTCGGTCTGTTCCTGGACGAGGTCGGGAAGTTCGTGACGAAGGACAACGACTACTTCTACGGCCCGTCCGCCGAGATCATGTACGTGACGGTGGTTCTGGTCCTGGTGCTCGGACGAACCGTCCGCGACGTCCGCGAACCGACGCCACGGGAATGCCTCGCGAACGCTGCCGCCATCGCGTCGGAAGGACTCGTCGGTGGGGTACCGGGATCGCGCCGGGAGCTGGCCCGCGAACTGCTCGACCGAGCGCGGACGACGGGAGCCGACCCCGAGCTCGTCGCGAGCATCGACACCCTGCTGAGTCGGTGCGTTCCGGCACCGTCCCGGCCGACGCGTCGGCTGGTGTGGTTCTCGCGCACCGTCGCGTCGTTCGTGACCAGTACGCGCTGGGCGATCGCGTTGTCCTGGCTCATGGTGGTCACCGCGTCCGCGACGGTCGTGGCGGGCATCGCACAACTGGCCACGGGCGGTCTGGTCATCGAACGCGACGACCTCGATGTCACCCTCGACCGGATGACCATCTCGGGCGGCATCCTGTGGGTGACGGCGTGCGTCACGGTCGCCCTCGGGCTCCCGTCGCTGATCGGGCGGCGGCGCACCGCGTCCCTCTGGCCTCTGCACCGACTCCGGTCGGCGGCCCTGATCTACGCGTTGCTCGGTGCGCTCGTCGACTTCGCCGAGACGGGCTTCGCCGCCCTGACCAACCTCGCGATCGGACTGTTGACGCTCGCCGCGATCTCGCACCGGATCACGGTGGAGACAGCGCGAGGGTCCGCTGCGACGCGAAGTGCCGCGGTGCGCCTGTGAGCGGGTCGGTGAACTCGATGCTCCGCGCCAGCAGTCGCAGTGGATCCCGGTAGTCGTCGACGGCGACCTCGCGCGGCACGGGATACAGCGAGTCGCCGACTATGGGCAGGCCGAGAGAGGCCATGTGCACGCGTAGTTGATGGGTCTTGCCCGTGCGCGGATGCAGGCGGTAGAGCGCCAGGTCGCCCACCGTGCGCACCTTCTCGATCACGGTCTCGCTGTTCGGCTCACCCGGCACCTCGGTCGCCTGCAGTGATCCACGGTCCTTGACGATGCGGCTGATCACGGTGTGCGGGAACGAGATCGGCGAGTCGGGGGCCACCGCTTCGTAGACCTTGACCATGCTGCGCTCCCGGAACATCTCCTGATATGCGCGGCGGACGTCCTGTCGTGCGGTGAAGACGAGCACGCCCGCGGTGAGGCGATCGAGGCGGTGCGCCGGGGACAGTGCGTCGTTTCCCAGTTCGCGTCGCAGCCGGGTCAGGGCGGTCTGCACGACGAAGCGCCCCCGTGGTGTCGTAGCCAGGAAGTGCGGCTTGTCCACCACCACGATCGCATCGTCTCGGTACAGGATCGGGGCGGTGAACGGCACCTCGGGTTCCACGGGCGGATCCCGGTACAGGTAGACGTCGGCGCGGGGGACCAGGGGAGTGTCGACCAGCACGGGCCGTCCTGCGGCATCGACGACCTCGCCGTCCGTCACCTTCGCGCGCAGGGCCTCCGCATCGCGCGGAAAGCGTGCGACGAGGTACTCGACTATGGTCCTGTGCTCTGCCGGCGCGTCCGGCATGCGGATCCGCGTCGGATTGAGACCGTCTCGGATCGGCAGCGGTGCGGGCACCGGATCGAGCGTAGTGCGCCGGTACCCTCGAACGCGGTCGGCCGCGGCGAGCGGCCGAGAGAAGTCTCAGGGGGGAAGCGCATGGCACAGAAGTCTGCACACAAGTGGGTCGAGACCGACGTACCGGATCAGACCGGCCGGACCTTCGTGGTCACGGGAGCCAACAGCGGGCTCGGCGCCGAGGCCGCGAAGGCACTCGGTCGCGCGGGCGCGACGGTGGTGCTGGCCTGCCGGACCGTGGAGAAGGCGAAGCCGATCGCGGACGAGATCGGTGAGCGCGCCGAGGTGCGTCGACTCGACCTCGCGGATCTGAGCTCGGTGCGGGAGTTCGCCGACGACACGCCCACCGTGGACGTACTGATCAACAACGCCGGCGTCATGGCACTGCCGCTGAAGCGGACCGCCGACGGTTTCGAGATGCAGTTCGGCACGAACCATCTCGGGCATTTCGCGCTGACCGGCCTCCTGCTGGACAGGATCACCGACCGCGTGGTCACCATGTCGAGTTTCATGCACCAGGTACCGGGACTGAAGCTGTCGGACCTCAACTACGAGAAGCGTCGCTACAGCCGGTGGGGTGCCTACGGGCAGTCGAAGCTGTCGAACCTGCTGTTCGCGTACGAGCTGGATCGCCGACTGCGTGCGGCGGGGTCACCCGTGCTCTCGCTGGCGGCGCATCCCGGTTACTCGAGTACCGAGTTGATGGGTCGGACGGAGAGTGTGCAGGACGCGTTCATGTCACTCGGCCGGGTCTTCGCCCAGTCGGCCTACATGGGAAGCCTGCCGGAGCTCTACGCCGCGACGGCGCCGGGGCTGCAGTCCGGCGGCTACTTCGGACCGGACGGGTTCCAGGAGCTGAGCGGGCACCCGAAGAAGGTCGGATCGAACAAGGCCTCGCGTGACGAGGCGAAAGCCCGTGAGCTCTGGACCAGGTCGGTCGAGCTCACGGGCGTCACCTACCCGATCTGAACGGTCAGTCGTCGCTGACGGTGATCTGCACGTCGATGTTGCCGCGGGTCGCGTTGCTGTAGGGGCAGACCTCGTGGGCCTTGTCCGCGAGGGCCTGCGCCGTGTCGTGATCGAGGTTGGGGAGGGTCACCTCGAGGACCACGGCGAGCTCGAAGCCGCCGGCGTCGTTCGGGCCGATGCTGACCTTCGCGCCGACGGAGGAGTCGGTGACGTCGGCCTTCTGCTGGCCGGCGACGAGGCGCAGAGCGGAGTGGTAGCACGCGGCGTAGCCGACGGCGAAGAGCTGCTCCGGGTTGGTTCCGTTGCCGCTGCCGCCCATCTCGGTGGGGGCGGCGAGGTCGACGTCGACCTTGCCGTCGGTGGTGCGGCCGTGGCCGTTGCGTCCGTCGCCGGTGGCCAGTGCCTCTGCGGTGTACAGCGTCTTCATGGGTGAACCTCTCGTGGTGGGGATGGACGGGTCAGGCGGAACGAAGCGACGCGGTGGTCTTGCGGACGAGTGCGATCAGCGTGGTCGCCTCGTCTTCGGAGAGGCCGGTCGCGGTGAAGATGCACTCGGGAACGTGCGCGGCCGCGGAACGCAGGGCGCGGCCCGTGTCCGTCAGCCCGATCTCGACGCGTCGTTCGTCCTCCGCTGACCGTTCGCGGGTGACGAGCGACAGTGTCTCGATGCGCTTGAGCAGGGGGGACAGTGTTCCGGAATCCAGGCCGAGTCGATCGCCCAGTTCCGAGACGCTGAGTCCGTCCCGCTCCCACAGCACGAGCATCACCAGGTACTGCGGGTAGGTGATGCCCAGCTCGTCCAGCAGGGGCCGGTAGACCGCGGTGGTGGCCCGCGACGCCGAGTACAGGGCGAAGCAGAGTTGCTTGTCCAGTGTCAGCGCGTCGTTCACAAGACCGAACGTAGCGCACAATTGAATTGTGCACAACCTTTTGCTCGAGACAATTGTCCGTCGAAGCGATCGAGGCGGACGTCAGCGTGCGAACAGGAACATCGCAAGAGTGCGGAGAACGCCGGGGTAGGCGTCGTCACGCGGCTGCGAGGCGGCGGGCGCGGGTCGGAGCGGCGTCATGGGCACCGATGGGTACTGACCGTCGGTAACGGGTGCAGTGGTGGTTTCGGCGGAATGGTCCAGACTCATACCCCGTATTGTGCACCACCCGTCTGCGAAAAGGCTGTGAACAGCCCGTGCGGTTCGTGGCGTGTCCCACGGGACGTCACATCCGGGCGTGCCGGGCCATCACGACGGCGTAGACGCCGTAGAGGGCGATGCCGACTCCGGCGAGGACGAGCAGGATCTGTCCGAATGGCTGCGCCCCCAGGGTCTTGACGGCTCCGTCGAGACCCGTCGCCTTGCCGGGGTCCGCGGTCAGCACGGCGGCGGCCACCAGGACACCGACACCGACGAGGGCGAGGCCCTTGGCGGTGTATCCGACCACGCCGATGACCCGGACCGGACGCCCGACGTGACCCTCGAGGTCCTTCTCGAACTTCGTGGAGATGCCCTTGTACACGTGATAAGCGCCGACGCCGATGATGACGGCTGCGGCCACGACGAGAACGACCTTGCCGATCGTCGACTCCATGAGGCGGGCGGTGAGCCCGGCGTTCTGCTGACCCGTCGACTGCCCGGAACCGCGAGCGAAGTTCAGCGCGGACCAGGCGAATGCGAGGTACACGACGGCGAGTGCACCGGCCTTGAGTCGATCGGTCGCACTGCCGGAATCGGCCTCGGTCTTCTTACCCACCACCGCCTCGAGAATGCGCCACGCGGCGAGGGCCAGGAAGGCGACGACGGCGATCCACAGCATGACGGCACCGCCGGGCTTGGAGGCCAGCTCGCCCAGCGCGCCGGACTGGTCGGCGTTGCCGCCCTGTCCGAAGGCGAGCCGCACCGCGATGTATCCGATCAGGAGGTGCAGCACTCCGCTCACGAGATGCCCTGCGCGGGCGGCTCTCTCGAACGCCGTGCTGTTCTGGATGCGGTCCCCGCGAGAGGTGTCGATCGCCATCGGACCATGGTCCCACGTCAAGGGAGAAGAATGTCCGCTTCCGCCGCCCGGGTGCGTCGGTACGGCCGTGCGCTACAGTGCCTGTGTGCAGCGAGCATATTTTTGGTTCAGCAGGCCGGCCCTCGGTGGTCCGGTCAGCGGAACCATGCGCTGACCCACTCCACCCGACGAGCCGGCAGGACCGGCTCGCGTGGAATGCGTGTCCCGGTCGTGACGTCTCACCCGACCGCCCCGAGGACTCATCGTGACTCTCGCACTCGACACTCTTCCCGACCTGTCGCGGACAGGTCCGCTCGTCTCGCCGCGTGCGCTGCGGGACGCGGAACCCGCATCCGCCGACGCGGCTCTCCGCGTCGCCGACAGCCGTGACGCCCTGCGCGCCATCCTGACCGGAGCCGACGACCGCGTGGCCGTCGTGGTGGGCCCGTGCTCCGTGCACGACCCGATCGCGGCACTGGACTACGCCCGCCGGCTGGCCGTCCTGGCCGACGAGGTGGGGGATCGACTCCAGGTGATCATGCGGGTCTACTTCGAGAAGCCGCGGACGTCGGTGGGCTGGAAGGGTCTGCTCAGCGACCCCGGCCTCGACGGCTCGGACGATCTCGACGCCGGGCTCCGGGCGGCGCGGCGCATTCTGGCCGCCATCGTCGACGGCGGCCTGCCCACGGCGACGGAGTTCCTCGATCCTGCTCTGTCCGGCCATCTCTCGGACCTGGTGACGTACGGGGCGATCGGTGCCCGCACCGCGTCGTCGCAGGTTCACCGCCAGATGGTCAGCGGTCTGCCGATGCCGGTGGGCATCAAGAACGGAACGGACGGCGACGTGCAGGTGGCCGTCGACGGGGTGCGCTCGGCGAGGTCGCCGCACGTGTACGCCGGGGTCGACGACGACGGCCGACTGGCCGCCGTGCGCACGACGGGCAACGAGGACGCCCACGTCATCCTCCGGGGTGGGTCCTCCGGCCCGAACTACGACGCGGCTTCGGTGACCGACGCTGGGGAGCGGCTCCGGCGCTCGGGCGCGGACCCGCGGGTGGTGGTGGACGTCAGCCACGGCAACAGTGCCAAGAACCACCGACGCCAGCTCGACGTGCTGGGCGACCTCGCCGACCGGATCGCCGGCGGCGACCGCGGCGTCGTGGGGGTGATGGTGGAGAGCTTCCTCGTCGAGGGCCGTCAGGACCTCGGCACGTTGGGGGAGCCGCTCACCTACGGCCAGTCGATCACCGATGCCTGCCTCGGGTGGGCCGACACCGAACGCGCCGTGCGTGCGCTGGCCGACGCCGTCAGCGCACGCCGTGCGGTCGGAACTGGACGCTGATCCGGGGCCCCGTGGCGCGCGTGCTCTTGGGCACGCAGTGCTCCCAGGTCCGCTGACAGGACCCGCCCATGACGATCAGATCACCGTGTCCCAGAGTGTGTCTCACTGAGGGACCGCCGCCGCGCGGTCGCAGCAACAGCGGCCGTGCGGCGCCGAGGGACACGATGGCGACCATGGTGTCCTCGCGCGCTCCGCGTCCGAGGTCGTCGCCGTGCCAGGCGACGCTGTCCTTGCCGTCGCGGTAGAAACAGAGTCCGGCCGTGGCGAAGTCCTCGCCCAGTTCGGCTCGGTAGTGCTCGCTCAGCTGTCGACCGGCATCGACCAGGACGGGGGCGGGCAGCCGCTCGGGATCGGGGAAGAAGGAGACCAGGCGCGGGACGTCGACGACGCGGTCGTACATCGGTCGGCGTTCCGACCGCCACGGAACCTCCTCCACCAGCCGGTTGAAGACGGAGTCCGAGCCGCTCACCCAGTTCGGCAGCACGTCGATCCACGCGCCGTCGGTCAACACCGTCCGGCGGACGGACGTGAGGGAGCCGAGCGACGGTCCGTCCGCGCCGTCGTCGAACAGGGACGCCTGGAGTGCGTAGGTCACGGGGCCATCGTAGCGCGGTCGTTCGAACGTATGTTCCTACACGGCTGTCGTCACCGAACGCGGGCCAGCTCCGCTGCGCGCAGACCGACGTACAGTTCGGCGGCGTCCACCGGGTTCGTGTGATCACGGCCCGTGAGGTCGTGGATACGGCGGAGCCGGTAGAGCACGGTGTTGCGGTGGTAGTGCAAGCGGTCGGCCGCCGCGGTGGTGGAACCGGCGGCCGCGAACCACGCGTCGAGCGTCTCGAGCAGGCTGTCCCGGTCCGCGAGGCGGTGCGGGCCCTCGGCCACGGCGAGCGGACCCAGGATCTGCCGGGCGGCCCGCGCGGCGGCGTCGGGAGTCGAGACCAGCAGCAGCGGAACCGGACACGCGTCGTAGCGACTGATGCGCGCGCTCCCCGGCGGTGCGCAGCGACGAGCCGTCCGGGCCTGCGCCACCGCCGTCGGGGTGGACAGCGACCGCTCGTAGTACGTGCCGACACCCAGTCGGGTGCCGTAGAGCCGGCCCAGGGTGTCCACCGCGTCGTCGAGCACCGCCGGCGCGGAGGCGACCAGCAGTCCCAGGTGACCGTCCGCATCGGTGTCCCACACCGACTCGACACCGAGCGGCAGGATGCTCTCGCGCGCGCTGCCCGGAGTGGCACCCCGGTCGACGGTGGTCTCGGCGGACACGACGGCGAAGTGGCCCGCGTCCGGGATGCGGAAGGCCCGCAGGGCGTCCTGCACGGCAGCGGGGTCCGAGGCGGTCTCGTCGAAGAGAGCGCGCAGCACCATGCGGCGCGCATCGGCGTCGTCGAGGGCGAGCCGGTCCGCGGCGTCGCGATACGCCTCCGCGGCCGCGTCGGAATAGGTGTCCACCAGTGCCCACACCTCGGTGGCCATTGCGAGCAGCACCTCCGGAGCCCGGCCCGCGGCCGCCGCGGTGAGCTCGGCCCAGATCAGACGACCACCGAGGCGGAACGCATGCAGCAACGCTGCCAACGGCACCGCGTTCTCGGCCTTGATTCGGCCGGCCGCGCGTGCGGGTTCCAGGTCGCCGCTCGCGCCCGTGGTCAGAGCGTCGAGCATGGACCGAAGATTGCCGGTGCACACCGTGGCGAGCTCGTCCCGCGTGAGCGACGTGGCCTCGAGGTACGACTGTTCGGCGACCAGGATGTCGAGGACGAGTCGCTCGCTGAGCTCGCCGACGTGCTCTCCCAGCAGCGCGGCGAGACCCTGCGAGGTGAGCGGTTCCGGTGCGGAGCGGCGGACGGCCACGGGAGTCGACATCACTCCACCGTACGGCTGTCCGGTGACGGACACCACAGGGCGGCTGTGCTTCGGCACAAACCGGGCGCGTGAGCTGCCGACGTCCGCCTATGGCCACCCGATGTAGTACAGGTCACAATCAACGGTATGACCACAGGCGAACTCACCCCGAGTACCACCGGCGCATCCGCCTTTCCCGAGGTCGACGCGGCTCTCCGCGACCTCGAACAGGGCGAGGCCGCATGGGCACGTGCCTCGCTCGGCGACCGCGCGGACCTTCTCGACCGGGTCGCGGCCCTCACGGCGTCGAAGGCGCAGGAGTGGGTCGACGCGGCCGCTCGATTCAAGAAGCTGCCCGCGGCCTCCGCACTCCTCGGCGAGGAATGGCTCTCCGGGCCGTACTCCGTCGTCACCGCGTGCCACGTGCTCGCGCAGAGTCTGCGGCAGCTCGCCGTGGGGAAGAGCCCGCTCGCGGACGCCCGGATCGGCTCGGGTCCGGGCGGGCGCACCACCGTGCAGGTGCTGCCGTCGAACATCTTCGACACGCTGCTGCTCAACGGGTTCTCCGCCGAGGTGTGGCTCGAACCGGGTGTCGACGCGGACACCGCGCGCCGTGACGCCGGACTCGCGCAACGGAACCCGACCGAGACAGGGGGCATCGGTGCGGTGCTCGGCGCCGGCAACATCACGTCCATCGCCCCGCTCGACACGCTCTACGAACTGGTCGCGCACAACCGCGTCGTCGCGCTGAAGCTCAACCCGGTGACGGATCCGATGGAACCGGTGCTCCGCGCCGTCTTCGCTCCCTTGGTCGAGCTGGGCGCGGTGCGCATCCTCACCGGTGGCCCGGACGTCGGCTCGTACCTCGTGCACCACGACGCCGTGGCGCACGTGCACATGACGGGCAGCTCGATCACGCACGACGCCATCGTCTTCGGCACCGGCGAGGAGGGGGCCGAGCGGAGGAAGGCGAACACCCCGTTGCTCGACGTGCCCATCTCGAGCGAACTCGGCGGCGTCTCGCCGGTCATCGTGATCCCGGGCCAGTGGTCCGACGCGGACATCCGGTTCCAGGCCGAGCACGTGGTGACCCAGCGGCTGCACAACGGCGGCTACAACTGCGTCGCGGCGCAGGTCGTGGTGATCTCCTCCGAGTGGCCGCAGCGCGACGCGTTCCTGGCGGCACTGCGCACGGCACTCCACGAGGCGCCGGACCGCGAGCCGTACTACCCCGGCAGCGCCACCCGCGTCGCCGGTGCCCGAGCGGACTACCCGGGCGCGGAGTCGCTCGGCCCGTCCGGCGGCCGTACCCTCGTGAGCGACCTCGATCCGGACAGCTACCGCGCTCTGCTCACCACCGAGTACTTCGCACCGGTGCTCGGTGTCATCGAGATCCCGTACACCGGGCAACGTTTCGTGGACGAGGCCGTCCGCATGTCGAACGAGGAGTTCGTCGGCACGCTCGGCGTCAACGTGATCGCGCATCCCGACACGCTGTCGTCGCTCGGCACCGCCGTCGACGAGATGCTCGAGGACCTGCGCTACGGCACCATCGCGCTCAACGCGTGGACCGGCGTCGGCTTCCTCACGGCGGCGGCGACCTGGGGTGCGTTCCCGGGCCACACGCTCGACGACGTCCAGAGCGGAATCGGCGTCGTGCACAACGCACTGCTGATCGACCGACCCGAGCGCACCATCGTCCGCGGGCCCTTCCGACCCGCGCCGCGCTCGATCCTGAAGGGCGAGTTCACCCTGTCGCCGAAGCCGCCGTGGTTCGTCACCAACCGCACCGCGGCCACCACCGCGAAGCGGTTCACCGCGTTCGCCGCGGCTCCGTCCTGGAAAGCCCTGCCCGCCATCTTCGCGTCCGCTCTGAGAGGTTGACATGACCGAGACTTCCACCGACTACGTCGTCGTCGGCGCAGGATCCGCAGGATGCGTCGTCGCGAATCGGCTCAGTGCCGCGTCGAACACCGACGTCGTCGTCCTCGAGGCGGGCCCGGAGGACAAGGACAAGTTCGTCCACATTCCCGCCGGGTTCTCGAAGCTCTTCCGTTCGGAACTGGACTGGGACTACGACACCGAGCCGCAGGCCGAACTCGCCGGCCGACGGATCTTCTGGCCCCGTGGGCGCATGCTCGGCGGCTCCTCGTCGATGAACGCCATGATGTGGGTGCGCGGGTTCGCAGCCGACTACGACGACTGGGCGGAGGCAGCGGGACCCGGGTGGTCGTTCGACAGCGTGGTGGACACCTTCCGCCGTATCGAGAACATCGAGGGTGCCACCGAGTCCGACGAGGGCAGCGGCGGACCGCTGCACGTGTCGAAGCAGCGCAGTCCCCGGTCGATCACCGGCGCGTACCTCGATTCGGCCGCGGCACTGGGCTTGTCGACGGAGCGCGCCAATCTCCCCACGCCCAAGGGCATGACCGAGACGATGGTCAACCAGAAGCGCGGCGCCCGGTGGAGCTGCGCCGACGCGTACCTGCGGCCGGCCATGTCACGGCCCAACCTCACCGTGGTGACGGAGGCGCAGGCCACGCGCGTGCTCTTCGAGGGAACCCGCGCAGTGGGTGTCGAGTACTCGAAGGACGGTGCGCTGCACACGGTTCGGGCCTCGAAGGAGGTCATCCTGTCCGGCGGTGCCATCAACACCCCGCAGTTGTTGATGCTGTCGGGGATCGGTGCGCCGGAGCATCTCGCCGAGCACGGCATCGACGTGGTGCACGCCGCCCCCGAGGTGGGCGAGAACCTCATGGACCACCTGGTGTCCGCCCTCGGATACGGGGTGCAGTCCGACACGCTGTTCACCGCGGAGAAGATCCCGGAACTGATCAACTACCTCGCGCGTCGACGCGGCATGCTGACCTCCAACGTCGCGGAGGCGTACGGCTTCGTCCGCAGCCGCGACTCGCTCGACCTCCCGGACATCGAACTGCTCTTCGCGCCGGCGCCCTTCTTCGACGAGGGTCTCATCCCTGCGGACTCGCATGCGGCCATCCTGGCGTCGATCCTGCTCAAGCCGGAGAGCCGCGGACGCATCTCGTTGCGGTCGTCCGCACCGTTGGACAAGGCGATCGTGGATCCGCGCTACCTGTCCGACCCGGGCGGTGTGGACCGTGCGGCGATGCTCAGCGGGCTGCGCTACTGCGCCGACATCGCGCAGACGGAGCCGCTGAAATCGCGACTGGGGGAGATGGTGCGCCCGGTACTACGCAACAGCGAGGCACTCGACGAAGCGCTGAGCGAGTCGCTGGAGACCATGTCCCACACCCTCTACCACCCGGTGGGCACCGCCCGGATGGGCTCGGACGCGGCATCGGTGGTGGATCCGGAGCTGCGGGTGCGCGGGGTGGAGGGGCTGCGCGTGGCCGACGCGTCCGTGATGCCGACGATCATCCGCGGCCACACCCACGCACCGTCGGTGCTCATCGGGGAGAAGCTGTCGGAGTTCGTGCTCGCCTCACGCGTGTGAGCGGTACGACCCCGGCGTCATCCCGGTCCACCGTTTGAAGGCGCGGCGGAAGGCGCTGGGTTCGGAGAAGCCGAGACGCGAGGAGATCTCCTCGGCCGTCTCGCCTCGTTCGAGCCCGGCGACCGCCGCGTCGCGCAGCACCTCGTCGCGCAGCTGACCCAGTGACGTGCCCTCCTGGCGCAGCAACCGGCGCAGGTGCGGCACGCTGATGGACAACATCGTCGCGATGTCGGTGGTGGTCGAGGCGCGGCCCATCGCGCCCAGTGCGAGGGCGCGCCGCACCACACTCGCCGCGCTGGAGCCGTAGTCCCGCTCCGAGAACAGGCGATTGGGCGACTCGCGGAGGTACTCCTCGAGGCTCTCCTCCGTCTGCACGAGCGGTGACGCCATGATCGCGTCGTCGAATTCCAGTGCCGCGACGTCGGATCCGAACGTCACGTGCACCCCGAAGATGTCGTCGTACACCCGCGGCGACGGATGCTGCGGTTCGGGGAAGGGCACCTGGACGGACAGCAGTTTCACGCGCCGCCCGATGAGCCACGCCGAGAAGCGGTGCCAGAGGATGAGCAGGAACTCGATGCGGATGCGCTGCGCCGCCTCGGCCGCCTCCGGGGAGAGCTGATCGGCGATCATCGTCGGGGAGTCGACGAGTTCGAGCCGGGCGCGTCCCCCGCCGCGCATCAGCACACCGCGCGGGACGCCGGGAAAGGCGCGACCGACGTCCACCATACGCTCGAGCGCGCTCCCCAGATCGGGGCGGTGGATCATCGTCAGACTGAGTGCCCGAAAGGTGCCGCGGCGCACCGGAGCCGATCCGAGACCCATCAGCTCGTCGCCCGTCATCTGCCACAGCGCGCGAGTGAGGCGCGTGACCTGGTCGGTGGTGAGGCGGGCGCCGGGTCGAGTGAGGACGTGCGGGTCGATGTCGGCCTCGCGCAGGCAGGCGGACAGGTCCACACCCGTCTCCCGCGCGAGGGTCACCGCCGTGCGGACGAACTCCACCGAGATGGTCGGCGGCGCCGCAGTGTCGACCGTCATGGGGTGGCGGACAATCGGGCCAATCGCGACGCCGCGTCGGCGAGCACGTGATCCTGTTTGCAGAAGGCGAAGCGCACCAGGGTGTCCCAGCCCTCGCGGTGATCGACGAACGCGTCCACCGGTACGCCGACGACGCCGATGCGTTCGGGCAACGCACGGCAGAAACTGTCGGCGTCGGACTCGCCCAGTGGAGCGATGTCGGCGCAGACGAAGTACGTGCCCTCACTGCGCTTGACGTCCAGCCCGGCATGCGACAGCGCGGCGGACAGCGTGTCCCGCTTGGCCTGCAGTCCCGATCGCAGGGCGTCCACCCAGTCGCTCTCGTGGTCGAGGGCGTGGGCCACCGCCGGCTGGAAGGGGGCGCCGCCGACGAAGGTCATGAACTGCTTGGCCGCCTTCACCGCGGCGATGAGGTCGGCGGGTCCGCAGGCCCACCCCGTCTTCCACCCGGTGGCGTTGAACGTCTTCGCCGCGCTCGACACCGTGATGGTGCGCTCGGCCATGCCGGGGAGCGTGGCGATGGGGGTGTGGACGGCGTCGTCGAACACCAGTCGCTCGTAGACCTCGTCGGTGAGGACCAGGAGGTCGTGCTCGCACGCGACCTCGGCGATCGCGGCCAGCTCCGATGCGGTGAACACGGTTCCGGTGGGATTGTGCGGGGAGTTGACCACGATCATGCGGGTGCGCGGGCCGACGGCGGAGCGCAGGGCATCGACGTCGAGGGCGAATCGATCGCCGTCGACGACGAGGGGGACGGTGCGCCGCTGCGCACCCGCGAGCGCGACGGCGGCCGCGTAGGAGTCGTAGTACGGCTCGACGAGCAGCACCTCGTCACCGCTCTCGACGAGGCCGAGCATCGCGGCGCTGATCGCCTCGGTGGCCCCGACGGTGACCAGGATCTCCGAGTCCGGGTCGTACTCGGTGCCGTAGCGGCCGACCCGGTCCCGGGCGACGGCGTCGCGCAACACCGCCATGCCCGGCCCGGGCGGGTACTGGTTGAGGCCGGACGCGATGGCCTCGCGCGCCACCTCGAGCATGCGCGCGGGGCCGTCGGTGTCCGGGAAACCCTGACCGAGGTTGACGGCGTCGTGCGTGGCCGCCAGCGCGGTCATCTCCGCGAAGATGGTGGACGCGAAGGGGCGCAGCCGGGCGACGGTGCGGGAAGGCCGGAGGCCGGCCGGATTCGATTCGCGGGAAGGCCGGAGGCCGGCCGGATTCGATTCGCGGGAAGGCCGGAGGCCGGCCGGACTCGATGCGCGGTCGTTCGACGTCACAGCCATGAGGGGGAGCCTAGCGTTCGAGTCACGAGTCCCTCGACGCGTCAGTCCGCGCGCTTCTGCAGCAGTTCCTCGGGCAGGTCGTGGGGGTCGATGAGGAGCTGATCGTTCTCGGCCTGCCGCACGGTCTCCGACACGGACAGGTTCTTGCGCAGCAGCTTCCACTCGACCGGATCGATGGCCTCGATGGCCGTCCGCAGCACGGTCCGGTCCCGCGTACCCCAAGCGACGGGCATGGGGCTGACCATCTGCCACGTCTCCGAGATGGATCTGGCGCTCCGGTCGGACAGCACGGCCACGGAGGGGACGCGCTCGCCCTCGGTCATCGTGTGTCCCGGCAGCGCCCGCACGTTCCGGACGACGAGTGCGTAGTGCGGGACGGTGGTCTCCGGCTTGGCGATGTCGATCAGCGCGAGGATCGTGGCTCCACGCGGTCGCGTCTCCGACACCATGGCCGGCACCAACGCGCTCGAGGCGTACAGCTCGTCGATGGACCCGACCTTGCGGGGCGCCCACACGGACACCCACAGCGACATCAGGGCGGCCACGGCCAGCACCGCACACAGGATGTAGGACCACGCGTGGTCGAGGACGTACAGCCAGGCCGCGCCGCCCGCGAGGAGCACGGCGAAGACGACGGACGAGATGCGCAACCGCCGCACGTCGCCGAGGGTCTCGTTCACCGACCGGGCGTGCGCGCGGTCGACGGGGAAGTCGAAGGTGCGCATGTCAGATCGCCGGTCCCAGGAGGTCGTCGGCGTCGGTGATGCGGTACGCGTAGCCCTGCTCGGCGAGGAAGCGCTGGCGGTGAGCCGCGTACTCCGCGTCGAGGGTGTCGCGCGAGACGACCGAGTAGAAGTGCGCCTGCCCACCGTCGTGCTTGGGGCGCAGCAGTCGGCCCAGTCGCTGGGCCTCCTCCTGCCGGGATCCGAAGGTGCCCGAGACCTGCACGGCTACCGAGGCTTCGGGGAGGTCGATGGAGAAGTTGGCGACCTTGCTCACCACGAGGGTCTTGATCTCGCCGCGGCGGAACGCGTCGAAGAGCAGTTCGCGCTCCTTGTTCTTGGTCGAGCCCTGGATCACGGGAGCATCCAGGGCCGCACCCAGCTCGTCGAGCTGGTCGAGGTACGCGCCGATGACGAGCGTCGGTGAGTCCTCGTGCCGCGCCAGGATCGACTTCACCACGGCGATCTTCGTGTGCGCCGTGGAGCACAGCTTGTAACGCTCCTCCGGCTCCGCCACGGCGTACGACATGCGTTCCGCGTCGGTCAGAGTGACGCGCACCTCGATGCACTCGGCCGGCGCGATCCAGCCCTGTGCCTCGATGTCCTTCCACGGTGCGTCGTAACGCTTGGGGCCGATGAGCGAGAACACGTCGCCCTCGCGGCCGTCCTCGCGCACCAGCGTCGCGGTGAGTCCGAGTCGGCGTCGCGACTGCAGGTCGGCTGTCATGCGGAACACGGGAGCGGGGAGCAGGTGCACCTCGTCGTAGATCACCAGGCCCCAGTCGCGGGAGTCGAAGAGCTCGAGGTGCTTGTACTCGCCCTTGGTGCGGCGCGTGATCACCTGGTAGGTCGCGATGGTGACCGGGCGGATCTCCTTGCGCTCGCCGGAGTACTCGCCGATCTCCTCCTCGGTCAGGGAGGTTCGGGCGATGAGCTCGCGCTTCCACTGCCGACCGGCGACGGTGTTGGTGACGAGGATCAATGTGGTCGCGCGGGCCTTGGCCATGGCCGCGGCGCCCACCATCGTCTTGCCGGCACCACAGGGGAGGACGACCACACCGGATCCACCGGCCCAGAACGAGTCGGTCGCCATCTGCTGGTAGTCGCGGAGCTCCCAGTGGCCACCGGAGAAGTCCAGATCGATGGGATGCGCCTCGCCGTCGACGTATCCGGCCAGATCCTCGGCCGGCCAGCCGACCTTGAGGAGCATCTGCTTGAGGCGCCCGCGCTCACTGGGGTGGACGAGCACGGTGTCGTCGTCGACCTGCGCGCCGAGCATCGGGGCGATCTTCTTGTGCCGCATGATCTCGGTGAGCACGGCGCGGTCGAGGCTCACCAGGGACAGCCCGTGCACGGGCGACTTGACCAGCTGGAGCCGGCCGTAGCGGGCCATCGTGTCGACGATGTCGACGAGCAGGGGCTGCGGAACCGCGTAGCGGGAGAAGGTCACGAGGGCGTCGACCACCTGCTCGGCATCGTGGCCCGCGGCGCGCGCGTTCCACAGCGCGAGCGGGGTGATGCGGTAGGTGTGGACGTGCTCGGGTGCGCGTTCCAGCTCGGCGAACGGAGCGATGGCCGCGCGGGCCTGCCCGGCGAGCTCGTGGTCGACCTCGAGCAACAGGGTCTTGTCGGACTGGACGATCAACGGTCCGTCGGTCACGGTCTCTCCTTCACGCGCCCCGCATGGACGAACCGGGGCGCAACCAGTCCATTGTGCCTTGCACCGGCGCGGCGGTTCAGGCGAGCAGGGCCACCGACGTGATGCGGTGCAACGTGAAGTGACGCATGACACCGGCGTCGGGGTCCCACGCGTCGAGTTGGCCGCCGCCGACGGTCACCGGTTCGACGACACGGTTGCTCGAGACACCGGCAGCGTCCACGTAACCGATGCTGATCGGTGAGCGGGACAACGCGGCGCGCTGGAGAAGCGCGATCGTCGCGGCGCCGGACGCACGGGTGCCGTCGGACCGCACCCGTTCACGCTCGGTCCGGCGCACCTCTCCGGCTCGGGTGCCGGCCCGCATCTCCGAGACGAGGCGCCCCAGTTGCTCGTCCGTGGGGACGGCGGGCGTGCGGTAGGGCGAGCGACCGCGACGGGGGACGACGCGCGCACCGCGATCGCGGACGTCGACGATGGTGCCGGAGGAGTCCTCTCCCGCGGGTGCGAACCCGGCGGCGCGCAGCCCGGCCAGCACGTCGGCCAGCGGCGCCTGCGAGATCGCGACGGTCGGGGCCAGTGCCCGCAATGCGAGGGCCTCGGCGGCGGGGGAGGAGAGCACCTCCGCGAGCAGTGCGGGATCCTCGCAGCGGACGAAGGACGATGCCACCCCGGCACGCAGGCGTCCGTGGCGGCGGGCGACGTCGTCGATGAGGTAGGTCAGCGACTGCGGGACGGGCGTCCGCGAGTGGGTGGCGAAGAGTGCATGGAGCTCGGCGGCGGTGGTGCCGCCGTCCAGAGCACGTCGCAGCGTCCGCTCGTCGATGCGGTACATCGTCGCGGCGCCCGCCGACTCGATGTCCGCGACCGTCGCCATCCGCTGCGCGAGCTCGGGAGTCAACGGCCCGGGGGCGACGACGGTCAGGTCGGCCTGGACCAGAACGTGGTCGATGGGTTCGGGCAGGACGCGGTGCATCGCCGCCGCGGCCGAGGAGGGATCACCGATCAGTGCGCGTCCGGGGGTGGACAGTGCTCCGCGGCCGACGACCCCGAGAGCGCCGGCCTCGGCCAGGTAGCGGGAGACCGGGCCGACGCCCAGGCGAGCGGCGAGGCGTGGCCTGCGCCAGGTGGCGATGCGGACGACGTCCTCGGTGGCGAGGGCCTTTCCCGAGGCGAGATCGGCGATCACGCCCAGCACGATTCGCCGGTCTCGGGGCGCGGCGGCCGAGCGGGCCTCGTCGGACAGTGCGGCGATCGGCTTGTCGTTGGCGTCGCGCATGCCGATCAACCACGGCACCCTGGGCAGATCCAGCCAGGCTCCGGCCAGGGTGGCCCAGCGCTGTGCCGGCGATGCGGTGACCCACGCGTCGACCGCGGGGGTGGGCGTCCACATGTCGTCGATGTCGGTGAGCGGTCCCGGATCGGGCAGCCCCACCGCGATGAGTCCGGCGCCCGCCAGGACCTCGACCAGCAGGCCGACCCGCGCCTCGTCGAGATCGGCTGCCTTTGCGATGCGTCGGATCTCCCGGACGCCGAGTCCCCCCGCCTTGAGTGCGGGCGCGGGCGTGCGGGAGAGCGAGTCGACGATGTCCTCGCAGTGCCGCAGCAGCTCGAGGGCCTCCCCGGCGGCGGCCGCGTCGACGTCCGCCACCCCGACAGCGGTGATCGACGCCGCCGGTGGGGCCAGCGACACCGGATCGGTGACGGGCTCGCCGCGGAGTACCTGCGAGACCTGCGGCGGCAGTTCGACCGTGTTGTCGTCGAGCCAGGTGAGCAGCCCGGCGGCGAGCAGGCGCTGGACGGGCCGATCCGCGGGCGTACCGGGTGCAGCGTCGCGCGTCCGGCCGATCGACGACGAGCGGGTCAGCGTGGTGAGCAGCTCACGGCTGCGGTCGTCGATCTCCGCGAGCTTCGCACCGACCACCTCGGCGGTGAGCGAGGCGTCGACGTCGAAGAACCGTCCGACCCGCCACGGCACGGCGTCGCGTGCGGTCGCGACCAGGGTGAGCGACGTCGTGCCGCGCACCAGCGCACGCGCACGCAACACCGACAGTGCCGCGTCGACCGCCTTCTTCGTCGCTCGGCGGCCGACGATCTCGTCGAGTCGGGCGCGGGCGACCGGGGCGGTGTCGGCGCCCTCGTGCGCGAGCAGCTCCACGACGGTCAGGCACGTGGTGTCCAGGTCCTCGGCCGCGCGCAGTACCGAGGCACGTTGCTCGGACCGGCCCGCCAGAACCTCGAGTGTGGGCGGCGGCGGGATGGTCAGGTCGGGGCGGAGCCGCAGCAGTTCGGCCAGTTCGTCGTCGCTGCGCGCGGACAACCACTCGGTGAGTGTGTCCGCCGGCGTGCCCTCGTTGTCGGTCATCGAGGTCAAGCGTAGAGACCGGTCCGGGGACCTGGACTGGCAGAGGCGCTACTCCGAATGGTGAAATGAACCATGGCGAACTCAGAGAAGAAGCGATATGTCGACCCGGGCTGGCCGCACAGTGCAGACGACGACGATCATCCCGTCACCGAACTGATGTCGGCGCGCGCTGGAAACCTGTCCCCGTTCGGTGAGGAGACGGAGTTCCCGCTGCCGGTGGACTCGCTGCCCTACGCGCATCCCCACACGGTCATCAACCGCTGACGCGCGAGACACGAGAAAGGCCCCCACCAGGTCGGTGGGGGCCTTTCTCGTGGAGTGGGTCAGCGGGGCAGGAGATCCTGGTTCGCTGCGATGAAGCTCGCCACCTGCGGATCCGCGGTGGCGGCCTGGACGAAGCCCAGGATCGCCGGATCGTTGGTGAAGTTCTGGACGACCTGGGTGAGTCCCTGCACGGCCTGCTCGGTCGACGGGATGCTCGTCAGATCGGGGAGTGCCGGTGCGGTGGGCGCCGTGGTCGCCGGTGCGTCGCGCTGCGTCGGGCCGCTGCTCAGTCCGAGCTGCGAGGAGCAGGACGGCCAGGCGCCCCAGCCCTGCGACTCGAGCACGCGCTCGGCGACGACGATCTGCTCTTCACGGCTGGCCTGGTTCGCGGTGGCCGCGAACTCTCCGCCGCCGTGTCCGGTCCAGGTGCTCGGCGAGAACTGCAGGCCGCCCTGGAAACCGTTGCCGGTGTTGATGCCCCAGTTGCCGCCGGCCTCGCACTGCGAGAGACGGTCCCAGTCGGAATCGGGAGCTGCGTTGGCCGTGCCGCTGAATGCGAGACCTGCGGTGCCGACCAGTGCGCCGGTGACGGCGACCTTGGCGACGGTCTTGCCCGTGGTGCTCGGCTTGCGATGACGTCCGCTCATAAGGGTAGAAATCCTCTCCACACGCGCCTGCGAGGTCAGCTGTCGGATTCGGGCTGAGAGGTAGCCCGGCCTCGGTGCGCTCCTGGCTGGAGCGGAGAGGCTTCACCCCTAGGTCGACTGCTCGGTGCCCGGTGGGGCGCCGCGAGAGCCGGCCGGATATCTACGAAGGACGTGTGGGTCCCCCGCCCTCGTCCCTGATCATGTCTGTGAGGGATGTCCGGTACCCGCGGGACGAGGTTTGGCGCGGCGGGCCGGACGTCGGCCGAACTTCCGGCCGTGATGGACAGTATTACGAAACGGGCACACATGTCACTGTTCGATAACTTCCCCTGGTGCGCGCGTCGCGCCGCCGTTGTGAGGTGTTCGAACGGGTCGTCGCAGCTAGGACGGCGAAGACGTGCTGACCACCGTCTCGTCACCCGTTCGTGACCCCTTCGTTATGTGTCCGACGTCACATGTGCGCAGGATCACAGCCACGACGACGAGCACCAGGACACCCGTGGTCGGGTAGACGGTCTGCAGCGCCACACCCTCGAGTCGGTTCGACGGCGGGAGCATGAAGGTGCCGATCGCGTAGACGTCACCGGGCGCCACCCAGAACCAGGCGATCTGCGGCAGGCTCGCGACGAGCGGCAGGAGCCAGGCGAGCGGGTTCGAGGCACGCAGTGCGACGTCCATGCAGACGATGACCAGCGGCAGGAGCCACACCCAGTGGTGACCCCAGGAGAACGGAGACACCAGAGGCGCCGTCAGGCCGATGACGATCAGGCCGAGGAGCGGCAACCCCCGGCGGTGCGCCGCGGCGCCCACGAGAAGGCCGGCCACGCAGACGGCTCCGGCGATGACGATCCAGAGCAGCGTCGGCGCCTCGGTCATGCCGAACCACCTCGGTATCGACGCGCGCAGCGACTGGTTCGCGCCGGACGAGATGTCGCCGATGCGGGACGAGTCGGAGATGGCGCCGAACCAGTAGGTGACCGCGTCGGAGAAGAGCACGACGAAGCCGAGCACCACGGTCGCCGCGGCGGTGACGACGCCGACGACCAGTGCCCGCCACTGCCGTGTCAGCGCGAGGTGGACGAGGAACAGTCCGGGAGTCATCTTGATGCCGGTGGCGATGCCGACCCCGATGCCACGGAGCCGGCTGCCCTCGGGCCGCGACAGGTCCCACAGCACCAGCGCCAGGAGAACGAGATTGATCTGACCGAGCCAGATGGTCATGCGCACCGGTTCGAGCCACGTGAAGACGATGGACAGTGCGGCGCTGACGATGCGGAGACTGCGGTCGTCGCGGAAGCCGAGGACCATCCAGCAGGACCGGACGATCAGATAGAGCAGCGCGATGTTCCCGAGCCAGAAGACGATGTTGGTCGTCGCGGTGGACATCGCCCCGAGAGGTGCGAACACCAGCGCGGCGAACGGGGGATA
Organism: Rhodococcus sp. UNC23MFCrub1.1; assembly: GCF_000686025.1. GTDB lineage: Bacteria > Actinomycetota > Actinomycetes > Mycobacteriales > Mycobacteriaceae > Rhodococcoides. The sequence goes on along the minus strand of NZ_JMLQ01000001.1, from coordinate 702,123 downwards.
CGTGAAGGGGAGTTCGCCGACCAGATCGTGGGCGTACAGCGGGGACGAGTCGAGCACCGTCGCTCCGCCGGCGCGGTACACGAGAGCGTCGATGCCGAACCGGAACAACCCGAACTTGGGGACGTCGAACGGGATGAGCCGATCATGCGCGACGAGCGCCACGGCGGCACCGATCACGGTGAGGGCGATGAAGATCCTGTGTGATCCGAAGGTGCGGTCATCGGATTTCTTCAGTATCACGCACAGGATGGTAGACCGATCCGACGTGTATCACCCCTCGGGCCACGCCGAGAAGGAACCGTTCGTTCTGTTGAGTTCGCGCCCCGACGTCAGTAGCGCGTGGCCACGAACGGTGCGTCCGAGTCGACGATGTCCTTGCCCAGCGGCATGAGCGACACCGGGATCAGCTTGAGGTTCGCCAACGCCAGCGGGATCCCGATGATGGTGATCGTCATGGCGATCGCGGTGAGGACGTGCCCGATGGCCAGCCAGATCCCTGCCACGACGATCCAGATCACGTTGCCGATCACCGAGGCGACGCCCGCCGTGGGCTTGTCCACCACGGTCCGGCCGAAGGGCCACAGGGCGTACACCCCGATGCGGAACGCCGCGATACCGAACGGGATGGTGACGATGAGAATGCAGCAGACGATGCCGGCCACGAAGTAGCCGAGAGCGAGCCACAGGCCGCCGAAGATCAACCAGATGACGTTCAGCAGCAGGCGCATGCGACCAGTATGCCCGGTTCCGCCGTGTCAGCGACGGGCTCGGCGGCCCGACCGCAGCGCGTGGATCAGACCGAGCAGGAATCCCAGCGGGCACAGCATCGCCGAGAGATAGATCCACAGTCCGGGCGGATCGTCCCAGACGAGCAGCGTCACGAACATGACGACGATCGCCAGCAGGCCCAGCCCGAAACAGACGAGGGCGGCGACCAGGAGCGCCGGGGTTCCGGTACGGGGGGAGTCGGTCACGAGAGAGCACACTATCTCTCCGGCCTTCCCGCCCTGATGCCCCGACCGGCCTCCGGCCTTCCTGGCCTGACGACCCGACCGGCCTCCGGCCTTCCCGGCCTGACGACCCGACCGGCCTCCGGCCTACCCGGCGCCTGCCCCGCGATATCGAGGTGCTCGTCGTTCGCGCAGCGGAGTACCATCGACTCATCGCGTCCCGAGCGCCAGGGCCCGTCATGGGCGGCGGCAACGGGCGCGATTATTCATGTGACGCGATCAACGAGACGAATGGGTGAGATCGGTGCCGACCGGCAAGGTGAAGTGGTACGACGTCGACAAGGGTTTCGGCTTCCTCTCGCAGGACGAGGGTGAGGACGTGTACGTCCGGTCGTCCGCGCTCCCGCAGGGAGTCGAGGGCCTGAAGGCCGGCCAGCGCGTCGAGTTCGGCATGGCCGCCGGACGCCGCGGACCCCAGGCGTTGTCGCTGAAGGTTCTCGACCCGGCGCCCTCACTGCGTCAGGCGGGTGCCGCCGCCCGCCGCGATCAGCCGACCGCTCGCAAGCACACGCCCGACGAGTTGCACGGCATGGTCGAGGACATGATCACGCTTCTGGAGGCCACCGTGCAGCCAGAGTTGCGCAAGGGCAAGTACCCCGACCGCAAGACCGCCCAGAAGATCTCCGAGGTGGTCCGGGCCGTCGCCCGCGAACTGGACAGCTGACCCCGGGCGGTCACTCCCAGCGGCCGTGCGTGCGCCAGTGCTCGAACTGCGCGACGAGAGCGTCCACCTCGCGTCGATGTGCGTCGGACAAGTACTTCCTGACGCCGTCTCGCCATCGCTTCTGCACGGCATGCCCGGTTCCCTCGAGCATCGTCCGTCGTCCGTACACATCGACCACGCCGACGACGGGTCCTCCCTCGTCGTCGGGCTTCCCGCGGAACGACTCGATCGCGTCCCGGGGAATCACGGACGTGACGCCCTTGCGCCGATGAACCTCGAGTCGGTCCGGGTACACGACGGTCCGTCGGTGCGGGGCGTCCCGCCCCGTCCACACGAACACCGCGGCGAACGCGAGGACAGCCGGAGTCCACCACATCGACGTCCAGTTCCACGCCGTGTTGGTGACGACGAATATCACCGTTGCCACGACGACGACCATGGAGACGTCCCGTTGCTTCAGGGAGTCCAGGGGGGTCATGACGAACTCGGTCAGTGCTTCCTCCGCCACCACCCGAGCCCCGAGTCCTAGAGGGCCGTCGTGGTGGCGATCGACCAGATGGCGTGGCTGACGATCTCCTCCTGGTCGGTGTCGACGTCGATGACACCGGACGGCAGGCGCACCTCGACGCCGATGAGCACGAGTCCGTCCTCGTTCACCGGCGGCACGGTGAGCGTGTTCCGCGTCCCGGGGGCGAAGTACTCGTCTGCTTCCACGACGTCGCCGGAGTCCGGGTCTCCGTAGACGCTGGCGAAGCCCCACGGGTTCTCCGAGATGGCGCCCGGCAGGGACAACTGCAGCGGATGGCCCTCGCGCACGGGCATCGTCGCGGTCGTGCCCTCGTAGTCGCAGAGCGGCTCCTGCACCGGGCAGTACCGGAACGGTTCCACTTCCTCGTACCGGCCGTCGGCGTATGCGGACACCCGCGGGGACTCCTCGGGGGCGTCGAGGATCGCCTTGCCGACCACCAGCACGAAGGCGACGCCGACGACGGCGACCAGTGCGGACAGTCCGTACAGGATCTTGCGTGTCGTCATCGGGGAGCGTCCTCGCCCGCGGGTGCGCGGCCCGCTTCCTGATCCACTCGGGGGATTCGGCCGGTGGCGTGGCGCAGTTCGCTGCCCGCCACCTCCTGGTCCGCTCGTACCGGTCTCTTACCGCCGAAGCCGGGAAGCAGCGAGCCGCCCCGGTGGGTCACGAATGTCTGCACCAGGCCGATCGTAAGGACCACCGACACCACGGTGAAACCCAGCCAGTACTCGGTGGGGAGCAGCACGCCGAACGTGCCGCCGATGACCCAGCTCAGCTGCAGCACCGTCTCGCTGCGCCCGAAGCCGGACGCGATCGACTCGGGAGGCAGGTCGTTCTGCAACGACGCGTCGAGCGACACCTTCGCCAGCGCGCTCGCGCCCGACGCGACGAGAGCCGCGAGCGCGGCAGTCAGCAGGCTGTTCGTCAGAGCCGCGACGATCGCGACCGCAGTGACGGCCGCGGTGCAGCGCACCACCAGCACCGACGGGCGACCGAGCTTCACCCGGGCGCCGGCGGCGTTGCCGCCGAAGTTGCCGAGACCGGCCGCCGCGCCCACCAACGCCAACATGAGTGCCTGCTGGAGTGGCTCGTGCTCGGTGCGGGACTTCGCCACGAACGCGACGTACAGCGTGAGGAAGCCGGTGAGCACGCGGATGGTGCCGTTGCCCCACAGTCCGGTGAGGACGTCGCGGCCGAGGGGCTGCCGGCGTTTGCTGGGCGCCGGGACGATGCCGATCGCGCCGGTGGTCGCCTCGGCGTGGTACCCGAGCGTCGCGGGCACCTCACCCTCGGTGACCTCCACCCAGGACGGGATGCGCATGGAGAGATACGCGCCGAACACCGTCACGGCGAACGTGAACCACAGTGCCCCGGCGGAACCCAGTGCGAACGCGATGGCACCCGCGACCGCTCCCGCCGAGATGGTGCCGCCCAGCAACCCGAACACGGTCAGGCGGGAGTTCACCCGGACGAGGTCGATGTCCGGTGGCAGCACCCGAGGGGTGACGGCCGACTTGAGCACCGAGAACGACTTGCTCAGCACCATCATCCCGAGCGCGGCGGGATAGAGCAGCCAGGTGTCGAAATTGAAGACCAGCACCACGGCGAGGACGGCACGCAGGACGAACGAGGTGGCCAGCGCGATGCGGCGACCCTGCTGCAGGCGGTCGAGCATGGGGCCGATCAGGGGCGCGATGATCGCGAACGGGGCGATGGTGATGAGCAGATACAGGGCGACCTTGGTCTTGTCCTCGCCCGTCGCGGCGGAGAAGAACAGCGTGTTGGCCAGCGCCACCGCCATCGCCGCGTCCGAGGCGAAGTTGGCCATCGTCGCGTAGGTGAGCGCCGTGAGACCGGACTTGTCGGCTCCGTCGGCGGTGGCGGCGCGTCGGAACGTCGCGATGCCCTTGCCCGTGATCTCACGACCACGCATCGCCGCGACGCGGGTGACCGTCAGTTTGCGCGGTACGCGGGGACGGCGGGGACCGGTGTCCTGGTTCGGCATGCGTGTCGTCGGGTCGGGCGCCGTGGTCGGGTCGCCCGGGATCGTCTCGCCCGGTCCGGCCGTCGGTGGATGCAGCGGAGGCAGCGGCGATCGACGGGGTGGGAGTCGCTCGGACGGCGAGTAGTTGTCCCATCCCGGATGTCGCGAACCGGGGCGCGGATCGTCGGGACCTGTCACCCCGTCATTGTCCCCCACCTCGGGTCGGGGAGTGTGGGCGACTCGCTCGGCGGGGACGGCGTCCCTCGGTCACCGTGGTCGGAACTCGACCTCGAACAGAGTGGGCCACAATTTGCCGGTCACGAGGAAGCGGGACGTGCCGGGGACGGCCGCGATGCCGTTGAGGACGTCGATTCCGGACGTGTCCTCGAGTGCGGCACGCAACGGCGAGGCGTCGACGATCGCCGTCACGGCGCCGGTCGACGGATCGATCCGCACGATGTCGTCGGTCTTCCAGATGTTGGCGTAGATCCCGTCCGCGGTGCACTCCAGCTCGTTGATCGACGTCACCGGCCGCTCGCCCCGAGTCACGCGCACGGTGCCGGTGGGCTCGAAGGTGTCCGGATCTCGGAAGGTGAGGGTGTCGGTGCCGTCGCTCATCACGAGGCGGCCGCTCGATCCCGCACTCGACTCGTCGAGGCACAGACCCCAGCCCTCGCCGTCGTAGTCGACGCGTCGCCGCTCCAGCAGAGTCTCGCGATCTCGGGCCACCGCGATCCCGTCCTGCCAGGTCAGCTGCCACACCGTGTCGCCGGCGACGGTGAGGCCCTCGCCGAACAGCGGTGCGGGAAGGTCCACCTCCGTGAGCACGTCGCCCGTCTCCCGATCGGACGCCGTGACGCGGGAGCGGCCCTCGCGGCCCGTCCCCTCGAGCAATCGGTCACCGTCGATCTCGAGACCCTGGGTGAAGGCGTCGGTGTCGTGCGGCGACGTGCCGACGATCTCGACGCCGAAGCGGGGCACGTCCGCGGCGGGCGGTGCGGGGTCCGGCGCGCATCCACCGAGCACCACCGCGGCGGCGACGGTTCCGGACGCGATCGCGCGGCCGACTCCCGAACCTGAACGCAAGAGACCCGAACGCATACGGCCATCCTGTCAGGCCCGGTGGGCGCACGACGCGAGCCGATGCTGCAAAATAGGGGGTGTGAGTGCCCCTGTCGTGACCGAGATCCCCCCGCTCCTCGCCGACGCCGTGTCCGTGGCGCAGGCCGCCGTCGTGGAGTCGGGCGAAGGCCCGGTCGGAGCCCACCTCGGGGTCGAGGCCGTCGACGAGGCCTCTGCGATCCACCGCTTCGCGGCCGACCTGCCCGGATACGGCGGCTGGCAGTGGGCGGTCGTCGTCGCAGCGCCCCCCGGCTCCGAGACCGTCACCGTCAGCGAACTCGCCCTGCTTCCCGGTCCGGACGCCCTGGTGGCGCCGACGTGGGTTCCGTGGGACGAGCGCATCCGTCCCGGCGATCTGGCTCCGGGTGACCTGCTGCCGCCACGCCACGAGGACGTCCGACTGGTGCCGGGGTACCTGGCCACCGGCGATCCCGCCGTCGACGACGTCGCCCTCGAACTCGGTCTCGGTCGCAAGCAGGTCATGAGCCGCGAGGGTCGGCTCGAGGCCGCCGAGCGGTGGGCCGAGAGCGACTTCGGTCCCGATTCCCCGATGGCCAAGGCGGCGCCGGGCACGTGCGTCACGTGTGGTTTCTATCTCGCTCTGCAGGGTTCGCTGAGCGCTGCGTTCGGCGTGTGCGGAAACGAGTTGGCCGCGGACGGACACGTGGTGCACGCGGCGTACGGCTGCGGTGCGCACTCGGACACCGAGGGACCGACCGGCGCCGGATCGCCCGCGTACGCGGCCTACGACGACGGTGCCCTGGAGACCACGCCGACCGAGAACACCGAGCCCCGGAACACCGAGCCCCGGGACACCGAGGCGGTCACCGACATCACGGAGTCGTCGTCGACCCTCTGACCGACCCCTTCGGGACGGAGGCACTGCGCGAGTCCGTTCTCGCGGCCTGGTCGTCGTCGCCCACCCGACTGCGGGAGGATGCGGCCACGGAGGCCGATCTGGTGGTGGGGGGCTACCGCGATCGCGTGATCACGGAGCTGGCGCAGAACGCCGCCGACGCCGCCTCCCGCGCCGACGTTCCCGGTCGCCTGGCGGTGTGGTCCGTCGGCGACGCGCTGCACGTCGCGAATGTCGGTGTGCCGCTGTCGATCACCGGGGTGCAGGCGTTGTCCGCGCTGCGAGCGTCCGACAAGACTTCCGAGCACGCCACGTCCGTCGGGCGATACGGAGTCGGGTTCACCGCCGTCCGTGCGGTGTCCGAGCGTATCGAGATCCGATCCACGTCGGGCTCGATCGTGTTCGACGGATCGAGGACGCGCCGAGCGATCGCCGCGCGTGGGCTCAGTGAGCCGGAGCAGGGCGTTCCCGTCCTCCGGTTGCCGTGGGCGTCGGACGACGTGCCGACCCCGGGTTGGGACACCGAGGTCGTGCTGCACGGCGTCGTGGACGTCGCCGAAGTGCTGACCGCGGCCGCCCGTGAGTCGATCGATCTGATGCTCGAACTCGATGCGCTGCAGTCGATCTCCGTCGACGGGACCGAAGTTGTGCGTGAGGTGTCGTCGGGCCCGGGAGCGTGGACGGACGTGCGGGTCGGCGGCCGACGATGGTGGCGCGGCGACGCGGCGGCCGCACGCTGGTTTCTGCCGCTCGAGGACGACGGTCTCACGCCGGACTCGCCCGCGCCACTGACGCGGGACGTGCTGCGTGCGCCCACCAGATCCGATGAGGTGCTGACTATTCCGCTGCTCCTGATCGCGGACGTCCCCCTCCAGCCCGACCGTCGACGGGTCCTTCCGGGCGCCGACCTCTCGGTCGTGGCGACCGGATACGCGGCACTGGTCGCCGACCTGCCGGCGTCTCATCGGGCCGCCGCGGTACCGCGTCCGGGACTGCCGGCGTCCGAGGTCGACGAGGCGGTCCGCGCGGCGCTCGTCCGCGACCTGGAGTCGACCGCGTGGGTCCCGACGGCGGCGGGCCGGGCGGTACGTCCCGCGAATGCCGCGGTGGTGGACTCGATCTCAGCCGAATTGGCCGAACTCCTCGTGGACGTCGTGCCGGGTCTGGTGGCACCCGAGGCATCGGATCGCGCGTCGGCGACGGCTCTGGCGGCGGTCGGTGTGCGTCGGCTCGGGCTCGCGGGCATCGTCGAGAGCCTGTCGGGGGTGTCGCGACCGCCGATCTGGTGGCACCGCCTGTACGACGCACTGACCGACGTCGTGCACGACTCGGCGGACGTCGACGAGTGTGCGGCGCTGCCGGTTCCGCTGACGGACGGCCGCACCGTCACGGGTCCCCGCACGGTGGTGCTGGTGGACGGCGACCGTCTCGGCTCGGTCGGGTGGGCTCGTGTGGTGCACCCGGACGCCGCCCATCCGTTGCTCCGCCGCGCGGGAGCGCGGACCGCTCGCCCGGCCGACCTGCTCGCCGACCCCGCGTTGGCAGCGATGCTCGAGGATCCGGACGACGTGCCGGAGGAACTGGTGCACGACGTGCTGACCCTCGCGGCAGCCGTCGGCGGCGAGACGAGGATCGGCTCCGTCGGGTCGTTGCCGTTGCTCTCGTCGGACGGCGAGATGCGGGCGGCGGACGAACTGCTGTTGCCGGACTCGCTGTTACGGCGAGTGTTGCAGCGGGACAGCCCGTTCGGCGTGGTGGATCGGTCCGTCGTCGACCGGTACGGCGCGGACGCCCTGCGGGTGGTGGGCGTGGGTCACGGCTTCGGCGTCGTGGTGGACGAGACCCCCGCGGGTCCCGATCACGATCTCGACGACGAGGAGGCGTGGTGGGACGGTCTCTCCGGTGAGCCCGGCACCCTGGTCGCCGTGCGTGATCTCGATCTGGTGGACGAGGCGCGCTGGGCGGACGCGCTCACCCAGATCGTCGACGATCCGGTGACGGCCGCGGCGGTGCGGGACCGGACCGGCTACACCGCCTGGTGGCTGCGTCGTCACGCGCGGGTGAACGAGACACCGCTGGGGTTGCTCCGTCTGCCCGGCGACGACTCCCTGCGTGGACTGCTGGACCCCGTCGACCATCCCCGCGCCGCCGAGTTCGCCGCGGCGCTGGCGGGTCCCGCGATCGACGACGCCGACACGGCGGCCGATCTGCTCGCCGCGGCGGCCGATCCCGATCGTGTGGTGTCTCCCGCGGTGGCGATCCGGGTCCACACGCTCCTCGCCGAGGCGGTGGACGCCGGGCGGGTGGATCTACGCGACATCGATCCGCCCGTGGCGGTACGCACTCTCGCCGGCAGCGTGGCCGATCCCGCCGCGGTGGTCGTCCTCGATCACCCGCGGTGGATCGCCCTGCTACCCGCCGACCGAGTGGTGCTCGGGTCGACGGCGTCCGCCGACACCCTCGCGGATCTCCTCGACGTGGAGACGGCGTCGACGGCGCTGAGCGTCGAGATCGTGTCGGTGGGGGAGCGGGCGACGGTGGACACCCGTCCCGCCCTCGCGGCCGCACGCGCGATCTCGTCGTGGCCGGTCCCGGACGTCGTCGTCCTGCACGACGACCTGGTGGTGCGGTGTCGCGGCACCGTGCGAGTGGAGCGAGCGGTGCCCTTCTGGGTCACCGACGACGGCGAGACGCACGTGTCACGGACGGTGCTGCCGTGAGCGCGGACCGTGATGTCCTCGACTGGATGGTGGATCACCGGAGCGCGGCCCTGACGGACGCCATGACCGTGATCACCACGGTGGGCAACACCGCGGGCGTCGCACTCGTGACGGTGGTGGTCGCGCTGATCCTGGTGCGCCGGGGGCACCGCCATCTCGGGCCGGGCCTCGTGGCCACGGTGTTCACCGGATGGCTCGTCATGAACGCTCTCAAGTACGCGATCCGCCGGACCCGGCCGCCGGTGCCCGAGCGCCTCGTCGACATCTCGACCTACTCGTTCCCGTCCGGTCACGCCATGGTGTCGGCGACCTTCGCGGCGGCGGTGATCACGCTGCTGGTCGCGCTCGGCGCGTTCGACAGTGCCCGGAAACGAACGAGAGCAGCGGCCGCCGTGGTCACGGCGGCAACGCTGCTCATCGGGTTCTCCCGCGTCTACCTCGGGGCGCACTGGCTCAGCGACGTCGTCGTCGGCTGGCTCCTGGGGGCCCTGGTCGGTGTCGCGGGTATCGCGGTGGTGTCGCGACTCAGCGGTCGCGCTGGGCGATGACGAGAAGCTCGTCACGCATCGCGGGGCTGCCCACATTGTTCGCGCGTGCGTAGAGATCACGCAGTGCCCGAACGTGGCGGCGGCGGTTGAGGAAACTTTCGACGTACTTCACTTCTATCTCTCCGGACGTTGCTCGAGTAGCTGAACTGACATAACCGATTCTCCACGTTACGTCCGTGTTACTCAACCTCGACGAGGGTGAGTTCCAGCACGTCAGAGGGGGTTTTCGCGCCCGGAACCTGTCGCCCGGGTCACACCTCGGGCGGGTGCACGAGCCCCTTCTGGGCCGTGCGTCGGCCGCGGCGAGCAGCTCGGCGTTGCAGTGCGAACAGTCCGAACCCCAACGCGCCCAGAGCGGTTCCCGTCCAGCAGACCGCGACTGCGCCCGAGAAGGAGTCGACCACCGAGCACAGGACGGCGGCGACGAGGAACAGCAGCGTCCCGGCAGCGAGCACCGGAGCGGGATCGGTCACGCGCGGTGGCAGTCCGGGCGGGGTGGCGGGGGTGGGGCGCACGGCGCCGACGCTACCCGCGCCCCTCACCGGGTCATGGCCTAGTCTCCACTTCATGTCTCGCGCGACGTCTCTCCTCGACTCGTACTTCAAGATCACCGATCGCGGATCGACCATGTCCGCCGAGGTGCGGGGAGGCGTCGTCACGTTCGTCGCCATGGCCTACATCGTGGTGCTGAATCCGCTGATCCTCGGCAGCTTCTCGCCCGACGACGCGGCGGCCAAGACCGACGTGCTGGGCGACATCCTCCCGGTGCCCCAGGTCGCCGCCGTCACGGCGCTCGTGGCCGGCGTCATGAGCATTCTCTTCGGTGTCATCGCCAATTACCCGTTCGCCATCGCGGCGGGACTCGGCATCAACACGCTGCTCGCCGTCACCATCGCCCCGCAGGTCACCTGGGCCGAGGCCATGGGGCTGGTCGTCATCGACGGCATCATCATCGTGGTGTTGGCGCTCACCGGATTCCGCACCGCCGTGTTCGAGGCCATCCCCAGCGAACTCAAGGCCGCCATCGCGGCGGGCATCGGCGCCTTCATCGCGCTCATCGGTCTCGTCGACGCAGGCTTCGTGCGTCGTGTGCCGGACATCGCCGGCACCACCGTTCCGGTCGGCCTGGGCATCGACGGGTCCATCGCGTCGTGGCCGACGGTGACCTTCGTCTTCGGTCTGCTTCTCATGGGCATCCTCGTGGCGCGAAAGGTGCGGGGCGGGTTGCTGATCGGCATCGTCGTCACCACCGTGGTGGCCGCGATCATCGAGGCGATCACCGACACCGGTGCCTCCGCGGGAGTGAACCCGAAGGGCTGGAACCTCAGCGTGCCGGCGCTGCCCGACGTCGTCGTCGACCTCCCCGACCTGTCACTCGTGGGCAACGTCGATCTGTTCGGCGCCTTCACCCGCATCGGCGTCCTGGCGGCCAGCCTGCTGGTGTTCACGCTGGTGCTGGCCAACTTCTTCGACGCCATGGGCACCATGACCGGGCTCGGCAAGGAGGCCGGGCTCGCGAGCAAGGACGGCACGCTGCCGGGCGTCGGCAAGGCGCTCGTCGTCGAGGGTGTCGGCGCGGTCGCGGGCGGCGCAGGTTCGGCGTCGTCGAACACGGTCTTCGTCGAGTCGGCGTCGGGAATCGCCGAGGGTGCGCGCACCGGCCTCGCCAACGTGGTGACGGGCGTGCTGTTCCTCGCCGCGATGTTCCTGACACCGCTGTACTCGGTGGTCCCCATCGAGGCGGCCGCACCGGCCCTCGTCGTGGTGGGGGCGTTGATGATCGGGCAGGTCGCCGACATCGACTTCACCAAATTCCATGTGGCGCTGCCCGCGTTCCTCACCATCGTGGTCATGCCGTTCACCTACTCCATCGCGAACGGCATCGGCGTCGGATTCATCACCTGGGTCGTCCTCGCCGTCGGTCGCGGCAAGATCCGCAGCGTCCACCCACTTCTCGGCATCGTGGCCCTGCTCTTCGTCGCGTACTTCGCCCTCGGGCCCATCACGGACGCGCTCACGTAGTCGGCGCAGATCCGCTGCTCGCGCGGGTCGTTCAGCACCCGCACGTGCCGTATCCTGTGGCGATGCCTGAGGAACTGCGTGCGTTGGCCGGCGACCTCTCCCTCGCTGTCGTCCGTATGACGCGGCACCTGCGAGGCCGCCGCACCAGCCAGGTGACGCTCACGCAGCTCTCCGCTCTCGCGACCCTCGCACGCGAAGGCGCGATGACTCCGGGCACCCTGGCAGCGCGCGAGCGCGTACAGCCGCCGTCCATGACGCGCGTCGTCGCGTCCCTGGGCGATCTCGGGTACGTGGACCGGATGCCCCACCCCACCGACGGCCGTCAGATCATCGTGTCGCTGTCCGACGCGGGCCGTCAGGTCATCGAGGACGAGGTCAACGCCCGCGAGGCGTGGTTGACCGAACAGTTGCGCGGGCTCGACGCGGACCAGCTCGTGGCGATGCGTACCGCGGTCGACATCATGTCGGCCATCGTCAACGAGTCGGAGTGACGCTCCCCGCCTGACCTCGGGCCGAGGTCTCCGCCACCGGAGTAGATTGGTACTTCGTGCAACTACTTCATCGGCGGACGGACGGGTCCGCGGCCCGGCCCTCTCTGTTCGACGCGTTGCACTCGCGCAACTACAGACTGTGGGCGTCGGGTCAGATCGTCTCGCTCATCGGCACCTGGATGCAGCGCATCGCCCAGGACTGGCTGGTTCTCGAACTGTCCGGGGGCAACGGGCTCGCCGTCGGCATCGTCATGGCACTGCAGTTCGGTCCCACACTGGTGCTGTCCGTGTGGGGCGGGGTGCTCGCGGATCGGTACGACAAGAGACGCCTCCTCATGGCCACTCAGGCCGCTGCCGCCGTGTTCGGGCTCGTGCTCGGGCTGCTCGACGTCGGCGGTGTCGTGGCGCTGTGGCACGTCTACGTCCTGGCGCTGCTCCTCGGCTGTTCGTCGGCGATCGACGCGCCCGTCCGGCAGTCGTTCACCATCGAGATGGTCGGTCCCGCACGGCTTCCCAACGCCATCGGCCTCAACTCGATGACGTTCAACCTCGCCCGCATCGTCGGCCCCGCCATCGCCGGCGTGGGCATCACGCTGGTCGGCACCGGCTGGGTCTTCCTCGTCAACGCAGCCTCGTTCGCCGCGGTGTTCGGCGCCCTCGCCGCCATGCGGCCCGCCGAACTGTTCACCGTCGAGCGTGCACCGCGTCGGAAAGGTCAGGTGCGGGAGGGATTCCGCTACGTCGCGGGGCGGCCGGATCTCTGCGTGCTCCTGGCGACCGTGTTCGTCGTGTCGACGTTCGGCATCAACTTCCCGCTGAGCCTGTCGGTGATCGCGCGCAACACCTTCGACAAGGGTGCGGACGCGTACGGATTCCTGTCCACGGTGCTCGCGGTGGGCACCTTGATCGGCGCGACTCTCGCCGCCCGGAGACGCGGCACCCCCGGGATCCGTCTCTTCGTGCTGTCCGCGGTGGTGTTCGGCATCTTCGAGACTCTGGCCGGAGTGATGCCCGCGTTCTGGGCCGTCGCAGTCATGCTGATCCCGGCCGGCGCAGTCCAGCTCACGTTCAGCACCATCGCGATGAACATCCTGCAGGCGTCGGTCCCGTCGGACATGCGCGGCCGGGTCATGGGCATCTACATGCTGTGCTTCCTCGGCGGAACCCCGCTGGGCAGCCCGTTGCTCGGCTGGGTGGCCGACGTCGTCGATCCTCGCGCACCGCTGGTGCTCGGCGGGATCGTCTCCCTGATCGCGGGCCTGGGCGCGGCGCTGGTCGTGCGCCGCACCCATGTCGCCGACATCGCGATGCCCGACGTCGGGGTCGACGAACCCCGACCCGCCTAGAAGAACCAGCCGATCTGGGGCTGGCTCGGGGTGCCGAAAGCCAGATCGAACTCGTGCAACGCCTTCTCCGTCGTCGACGCCACTCGGCCGGCGGCCGCGAACTGGCGAGCGCGGTGCGCGCCGAGGTAGAGGCTGCCGAGGACGGACGAGGACACCGTCACGTCGGGGTCGTCGTCACTGCGGGTGACCTCGGCGTGCCCGTCGCGGGTGACGAAGCGATAGGCGCCGCCGGCGTGCAGGAACGGATCCTCCACGCCGATCACGAGATCGGTGTCGATGGCGTACGTCCGCGCCGACAGCGCCGCCGGGACGTCCATCAACCGCACCCACAGGCCGTCCTTGACGCCGGTGACCTGCGGGACACGGCGATCGGTCAGCAGTGTCAGCAGCGGATCCCCGACGGGAAGCGTCACCTCGATCGTCTCCACGAGATCGATGCCGCACATCACCTGCCAGAGATCGGAGCGTGCCTCGTCCGTCGCGGCGATGATGTCGACGATGCGCGCCTCCTGCGCCCCCGCTGTCCCGACGCGGTAGCCGCGGCGGAACGCGATGTATCCGTCGGGGTGGACGATGAAGAAGAGCTTGGAGAAACCACCGCGGGAGTTCTTGCGATCGGCGAAGAAGCGATGCCACCGGGTCTGGGGCATCGGCTGGGCGCCGGCGGTCTGTCGCTGCCACCGTCCGTAGATCTCCGGCAGCAGTTCACGAGCCTCCGCGGACGTCACCAGACGGGCGCCCCGGGGCGGCGGCAGATCCTTGCGGAACGCGGTGAAGCGCCGGTCGATGGTGTAGTTGACACCCTGCGTGGCGGCGCCGTACCCGAACCGCTCGTAGATGGTCGCCTCGCTCGCCGTGAGCACCGACAGGGGCTTGCCCGCCTCCTCGAAGCGCTCGTGCTGCGCGGTGAACATCCGGCGCAGGATGCCACGTCGGCGATGCGTGGGAGCGACCGACACCCACGACACCCCCGTCGCGGGCAGGGTGCGGCCACCGGGAACGGTGACGTCCATCGGGAAGTGCATCGTGACACCGACCGGCAGGTCACCGTCGCACGCCAGGAAGATCTCGGACGAGGCCGTGAGTATCTTGGTCTCCTCCATGTCCTCGCTGTTCTGGTGCTCACCGAAAGCGTGGGCGTCGAGGAGCGCGATGGCGTCCCAGTCGTCCTCGGTGGCGGTACGGATGGTGATCGTGTCGTCGGTAGTCATCGCAGACGACCTTATCGGCCGCGCCGATGCACCGCCGGAACACGTCCTGAGAAGATGGGTCCGTGGTACACGTCGTCGACATCACCGACCCAGCCGATCCTCGCCTCGACGACTTCCGGGACCTCAACTCCTCGGACCGTCGCCCCGACCTGCCCGAGGGCAAGGGGCTGGTGATCGCGGAGGGTGTTCTGGTGGTCCAGCGCCTTGTCGCGTCACGTTTCGAGCCCCTCTCGCTGCTGGGCGTCGAGCGGCGGCTCGGTGAGCTCGCGGACGATCTCGTGGACGTCGACGTGCCGTTCTACCGCACCACGGCGGACGTCATGGCGGAGGCCGTCGGGTTCCACCTCAACCGCGGGGTGCTCGCGGCCGCCCGGCGCCCCGCACCGCTGGACCTCGCGGACGTCGTCGCCGACGCGCGGACCGTGGCGATTCTCGAAGGCGTCAACGACCACGAGAACCTCGGCTCCATGTTCCGCAATGCCGCCGGCCTCGGTGCCGACGCCGTCCTCTTCGGCGGCGCCTGCGCCGACCCGCTGTACCGACGGTCGGTGCGTGTCTCTATGGGCCACGTGCTGCGCGTGCCGTTCGCCACGGTCCCCGACTGGCCGCGCGGGCTGTCCGTGCTGCGCGACAACGGGTTCCAGCTCGTCTCGCTGACTCCGAATCCCACCGCCGTTCCGCTGGCCGAGGCGATGACGGGGGAGAAGGTCGCGCTCCTGCTCGGCGCCGAGGGGCCCGGACTCACCGAACACGCGATGCGCGCCACCGACGTCCGGGCGCGGATCCCGATGGCACCGGGCACCGACTCGCTCAACGTCGCCACCGCGGCCGCCATGGCGTTCTACGAGCGGGTGCGCACGGGATGAGGGATCCGGACGAACCGACACCGTGGGGCCCGGGAATTGCGTGTGCCGTCGCCGCGGCACTCGTCACCGCCGCCGCGGTGATCTCGCTGGGCCTCACCCTGCTCCGGGTCAGCAGCCTCTTCGCTGTCCTGGTGATGGCCGTGATGGTGGGCGGCGCTGCGCCGTCGGTCGCCCGCCGGCGTGCAGATCCGGTGTGGCGCTTCGTCGTTCCGGGCATCGTCGCCGGCGCGGCCGTGGGTGTGCTGGCGTTCGCCGTCGACGCGTCGGTCTAGCGGCGCCGGAACAGGCCGCGCTTGCGCTGCGGCTCCGGAGTCTCCGGTCGCGGCGGTTCGGGCGGAGGGGTCGCCGCCGGATCGCGCATCGCGAAGTCGCACAACAGCACCGACCCGGGGTCGGTGTCCCCGTCGCGGGCACCGCCGATCATGCGGACGCCGAGCCAGTGGGCGCTCGCCGCGTCGGCGAACTCCTGGGGGTGGAACGGCAGCGCCTGGGGATCGGGAAACTTCTCGCCGTCGAACTGCAGCGGATGGTCGCCCGACCAGAAGGGCCGTTCCCACGGGAAGGGAAGACCCTCGTCCTCGTGGATGTAGGTGGGGCCGGCGCTGAACGAGCGCTTCAGGGTGCCGGAGTCCCATTGCGCGAAGGCGCCCCACGCGTGCTCGCGTTCGGAGGCGACGAGAAAGGTGTGCGCGGACGGCAGCAACGACGTCCACGACTCCTCGAGAGTCGACGGGCGCACCGCGGCGGGCTCGGACGCGCAGACGACGGTGATGCCCGGGTAGCAGCCGACCAGCACGCGGTTCGGCTCCGACGCCACG
The DNA here is from genome assembly GCF_000686025.1 of Rhodococcus sp. UNC23MFCrub1.1. GTDB lineage: Bacteria > Actinomycetota > Actinomycetes > Mycobacteriales > Mycobacteriaceae > Rhodococcoides. Next base: position 685,936 of record NZ_JMLQ01000001.1, on the reverse strand, counting down.
GCGAACGCCGTCAGGGGAGCCATGCCGACGAGGGTGGGCTCGAGACCGGGGTGGAGCTTCCGTGCGACGGCCGCGGCCGCATCGGTGTCGGACTGCACTCCGGACCGCAGTACCGCGATCGGATCAGGTGCGTCGACGAACCACAACGCTGCTGTTCCCAGCCCCACCGGGCGCCCCCTTGTCGTCGTCCGGTCTCAGACGGTCACTTTCTCGGCCGTGAAGATCGCTCTGGCGTGAACACTGCTCGACTCAGCGGCCGTTGCTGCGCACTCCCAGCAAGACATCCTCCCACGACGGCATGGCGGGCTTTCCCCGTTTGTCCTTCGCGTTCGCGTGGCCCGGCGCCGGCTTGGGTTGCGTCGGTTCGGGCTCGGGCTCGGCTGCGGGTGTCTCCGGGGGTTCGGGCTGCTCAGCCGTGGTCTCCGTGTCCGAGTCCGAGTCCGCGTCGACCCCGTAGTAGTCGTCGAGGGTCTGCTGCGACGGCGACTCCTCCTCGGCGGCGACGACGGGGGCCAGCCCTCGGAGCTGGCGGCCGAAGTCGGGGTCGATCAGCTCGGACGCCGCGTCGTCGAGGGGCGTGACACTGCCGCCGTGGGCATCCGGCTGGAAACGCCAGTGCGCGGTGTTGGTGGTGCGTCCCGCGGGCCACGTCAGCTGAGCGATCCAGTGATTGTCCTCGTCGCGCCACGCGTCCCACTCGGCCTGGTCCATCGAATGCCCGCGGCCGCGGAACGCGAGTCCCACGATCTCCACGAGGGTGAGCACGGCGGGCCCGTCGGCACGCAGGGGGTGGCCCAGCTGGGCGAGTTCGGCAGCGCGGGAGCGTTCCAGCAGAACGGGGTGCGCGTAGCGCTCCACCTTGCTCGCCGGCATACCCGACTCCTTGGCCACCTGCTCGATGGAGGCGCCGGACCGGATGCGCGCCTGGATCTCGCGCGGTCGCATCAGAGAATCCATCTCGATCTCGATCTGTCCGAGTCGCGCGGCGTCACCACGGGCGGCGGCACGCAACTTCTCGTCGGCCGGCAGACGGAACTTCTCACCGGAGGAATCGGCACAGACGATGTGCTTGCCGTCCGACGCCAGGCCGATCACGTGGATCTCTCGCACGATCACTCCTTTGCGTCGCGACGGCCCCTGCCCCTCGGCTGCTCGCTGTCCGAGCACGGGGCCGGGTTCGGTGCCTCCCCCGACTGTAATGCACCACAGTGCAGCAGTCGGGGGGGACACGCACGCTCTCACGCCAGGTGTTCGACCACGTGATCGATGCAGGCGGTCAGGGCGGTGACGTCGTCGGGCTCGACGGCCGGGAACATGCCGACGCGCAGCTGGTTGCGGCCGAGCTTGCGGTAGGGCTCCGTGTCGACGATGCCGTTGGCGCGCAACGTCTTCGCGACGGCTGCAGCGTCGACCTTCTCGTCGAAGTCGATGGTGCCGACCACCTGCGAGCGATGCTTCGGGTCGACGACGAACGGCGTCGCGTACTCGGAGCGCTCGGCCCAGTCGTACAGCCGCGACGAGGAGTCGGCGGTCCGTGACGTCGCCCAGTCCAGGCCGCCCTTGCCGTTCAACCACTCGATCTGGTCGGCGAACAGGAGCAGCGTCGCCACCGCGGGGGTGTTGTACGTCTGGTTCTTGGTGCTGTTGTCGATGGCGATGGGCAGCGACAGGAAGTCGGGGACCCAGCGCTTGCTCGCCGCGATCTCGTCGACGCGGGCCAGTGCCGCGGGGCTCATCAGCGCAACCCACAGTCCGCCGTCGGCAGCGAAGTTCTTCTGGGGAGCGAAGTAGTAGACATCCGAATCGGCCACGTTCACGGGCAGGCCGCCGGCGCCGGAGGTCGCATCGATCGCGATGAGGGCGTCTTCCGAGCCCGCCGGGCGCGACACGGGAATGGCCACACCGGTCGAGGTCTCGTTGTGAGCCCACCCGATCAGGTCGACCGACGGATCCGACGTGGGCTCCGGAGCACTGCCCGGCACCGCGGAGACGACGATCGGGTCACCGATGAACGGGTTGGCCTTGGCCACCGAGGCGAACTTCGAGCTGAACTCACCGTTGGTGAGGTGCAGCGACTTCTCCTTGATCAGGCCGAACGCCGCGGCGTCCCAGAATGCGGTGGTGCCGCCGTTGCCCAGCACGACCTCGTAGCCCTCGGGGATCGAGAACAGCTCGCGCAGACCGTCGCGCACCCGTCCCACCACGTCCTTCACCGGCTTCTGGCGGTGGCTGGTGCCGAACACCGACGCGCCCACGTCCACCAGGGACTGGAGCTGCTCGGGCCGGACCTTCGACGGACCGCACCCGAAGCGTCCGTCGCCGGGCTTGAGGTCGGAAGGAATGGTCAGGTTCTCGGCCATACGGGGTTCGCGTCCTTAGTTTCGGTGTGGGCGTTACCGGCGTGATCAGGGTAGTGCAGCCGTGACAGGGGTCGTGCACCCCGCTGGGCGTCTCGGTGCTGGTTGCCCGGTGCTGGTGGGCCGGCGGGCGCGGTCACCCCACCCGAGTGGTGCGCGGCCGTGCGCCCCCGCACCCTGCGGCCAGCACCCGACGCAGTTCGCGGCCGAGTTGCGGCGACGTCAGATCGGACCACGTCCAGCGCACCACCGTCCATCCGTGTGCGCGGAGCAGGTCCTCGCGACGCTTCTCCCGCACCAGGACGTCGGCGGGTGACTCGCCGGGGCGTGCGAGGGCCGAGTACTTCGAGACGCCGTCGAACTCGCCGATCACGCCCTCGTCCTCCCACAGGAAATCGGGACGGAAGGTGGTGCGGCCGTCCGAGAGCATCAGCGTGACCTGCAGTTCCGGGCACGGAACGCCGAGATGGTGCAGATACACGCGGCTCCGCGACTCCCCGACGCTCTCGCTTCGCCCGTCCAGAAAGTCGAGTACACACTCGGCGGCGGTGCGTCTGCGATGAGACGGCGTACGGCTCAGCGACTCGCGCACCGACTCCGGCGTCACGAGATGTCGGTTCAGCGCGGAGTCACCGGCGCAGACCGCATCCTCGAACGGGAGGGTCCGCGCGAGATCGGCGACGGTGCGCGCAGCGGACGTGCAGCGCAGGCCGTCGATGACGTCGACGTCCCGCTCGGTCAGACCGTCGGCATGCACGTGGCGATGCCGACCGACGTGGCCACCCGACGATCGCGGAATCCCGAGATGCACCCGTTCCGGGACTCGCCACAACGACATCCCGTGCACCAAGGCTGCGGAACCGTGTGCGGCGGCCGCCGCGGGGGCGCTCGCCAGCAGCGTCGCGCGCACCTCGAGCAGGTGCCGGCCGGTGGCGTCGAGCGATTCGAGGACCGCCGCCGGGACGTAGATGCCGCGCCGGACGACGGCGATCTCGCGACGCGCCAGTGCAGCCTTGATCTCGGCGTCGGTGGCGCCGCGTGCGAGTGCGTCACGACGGCTGAGCAGCAGTTCCCCGTAGAAGTTCACGGCCGCAGTGTGCGCACGAGTCGGTCGCCCGCGCTGCGGCCGTCCACAGTCGGCCGTCATCCCCGGGTTCGAGCGCCCGCCCCTTGCCCCGCGCGCACCGCTCGGCTACGCGCGCAGGACGAGAAATGCGCGAAACACCGTGCGGTGCGCGCGGCGGAAACCCGGGCACCCAGCAACTGGGCACCCCACCTACCTCACGCGATGGTGCCCCACCCCTCGACGCTCTCGGGGGAGCGCGGTGCGGGACCGGTGTAGATGGCGGCGGGACGCACGAGCTTGCCGAGGCGTTTCTGTTCGAGGATGTGGGCGCACCAGCCGGCGGTGCGGCCGCAGGTGAACATGGCGGGCATCATGTGCGCGGGAACTTCGGCGAAGTCGAGGATGACGGCGGCCCAGAATTCGACGTTGGTCTCGATGGCGCGGTCGGGGCGGCGTTCGCGCAGTTCGGCGAGTGCGGCCTGCTCGAGGGCGGCGGCGACCTCGAAGCGGGGTGCGTTCAGGCGCTGTGCGGTGGCGCGCAGGACGCGGGCTCGGGGGTCCTCGGCGCGGTAGACGCGGTGCCCGAAGCCCATGAGCTTCTCTTTCCGGTCGAGGATGCCCTTGACCAGTGCCCGTGCGTCGTCGGACTTCTCGACTTCCTCGATCATGGGGAGCACGCGGGCGGGGGCGCCGCCGTGGAGCGGCCCGGACATGGCGCCGATGGCTCCGGAGAGGGCGGCGGCGACGTCGGCTCCGGTGGAGGCGATGACGCGGGCGGTGAAGGTGGAGGCGTTCATGCCGTGCTCGGCGGCGGAGACCCAGTAGGCGTCGATGGCCTCGGTGTGGGCGGGATCGGGGTCGCCCTTCCACCGAGTCATGAATCGTTCTGTGACGGTCGAGCACTGGTCGATTCGCGTCTGCGGGACGGCCGGCTGGTAGATGCCCCGCGCGGACTGGGCGACGTAGGACAGCGCCATGACGGAGGCGCGGGCGAGGTGTTCGCGGGCGGTGTCGTCGTCGATGTCGAGGAGCGGCTCGTACCCCCAGATCGGTGCGAGCATCGCGAGTCCGGCTTGGACGTCGACGCGGACGTCGCCGGTGTGGATGGGGAGGGGGAAGGGTTCGGCGGGCGGCAGTCCGGGGCCGAAGCGTCCGTCGACGAGCAGTGCCCACACGTTGCCGAAGGTGACGCCCTTGCCGACGAGGTCCTCGATGTCGACGCCGCGGTAGCGCAGTGCGCCGCCGTCCTTGTCGGGTTCGGCGATGTCGGTGGTGAAGGCGACGACGCCCTCGAGTCCGGCGACGAAGCCCTCCGGTACCACTGTTTCCTGGGCCATGAAGATCCCTCGTTCTCCTGTGTCCGCGGACCCCGCTTTCGTGCGTGGACCTGCACCTCACCGCACCCTAGTGGGTAGCGCGGGCCGCACCGTACTCCGGGAGTAGCGTCTGCGCGGTGAGCGAGAACATCGACCTGGCGGATATGCGGGTGGCGTATGGCGGGGACGACGATCTCGAGGAGAGCGACCTCGCCGACGGCTGGCTCGCGCTCGCCCGTGTGTGGTTGCAGCAGGCGATCGACGCGCGTCTGCCGGAACCGAATGCCATCACACTCGCGACGGTGGACGCGGACGGCCGACCGGCGACCCGCACGGTGCTGTGCAAGGAGTTGTCGGAGTCGGGTGTGGTCTTCTACACGAACTACGGATCCGCGAAGGCCCGCCATCTCGAGTCGACGCCCTTCGCATCGGCGACGTTCCCGTGGATCGGCATCCAGCGCCAGCTCACGGTGCGCGGACCGGTCACGCGGGTGAGCGCCGACGAGACGGCTGCCTACTGGTCCACCCGGCCGCGGGGGTCGCAGCTCGGTGCGTGGGCGTCGCAGCAGTCGAGCCCCATCGGATCGCGCCAGGATCTGGAACAGCAACTCGCCGACGTGACGGACAGGTTCGAGAACGAGGACGTGCCGGTGCCTCCGAACTGGGGCGGCCTCCGCATCGCGCCCGAGTCCGTGGAGTTCTGGCAGGGCCGGAACAACCGTCTGCACAACAGGCTGGTGGTCACGGCGTCCGGCGTCGAACGTCTGCAACCGTGAGACTTCTCGCCGACACCACTCCTCTCCAGAATCCCGATTATCGACGCCTGTGGGCCTCGGGCGTCGTCACGGTCATCGGCGCCCAGCTCTCGGTCGTCGCTGTGCCGCAACAGATCTTCCAGATCACGTCGAGCTCGGCGTACGTAGGACTCGCGGGTGCTTTCGCGTTGGTTCCGCTGGTCGTGTTCGGGCTGTGGGGCGGGGCGTTGGCCGACGTGATGGATCGGCGCACCCTGCTGATGATCACCACGGTGGGGATCGGCGCGACGTCGTTCATGCTGTGGCTGCAGGCGCACCTGGGGCTGAACAACGTGTGGATCGTGTTGGTGCTGCTCGCCGTGCAGCAGGGCTTCTTCGCGGTGAACCAACCCACGCGCAGCGCCATCATCCCGCGCCTGATTCCGTTGCGGCAGTTGCCCGCTGCCAACTCACTCAACATGACGGTGTTCAACTTCGGTGCCATCGCGGGCCCGATGCTGGCCGGTGCGTTGATTCCGGCGTTCGGGCTGCCGACGCTGTACCTGCTCGACACCATTGCGCTGTCGGTGACCCTGTGGGCAGTCGCGCGACTGCCGAAGATTCCGCCGACGGGGGAGTCCCGACGCGCGGGTCTGCGCGAGGTGTTCCAGGGGTTCGCCTACCTGGCGACGCAGAAGGTGCTGCTCGCCTCGTTCGTCGTGGACATCATCGCGATGGTGTTCGGGATGCCGCGCGCACTGTTCCCCGAGGTGGCCACCGAGACGTTCGGTGACCCGGCCGAGGGTGGACTCGTCCTCGGACTGCTGTTCGCGTCGCTGTCGGCGGGCGCGGTGCTGGGCGGAATCTTCTCGGGGTGGTTGCCGCGCGTGCAGCGTCAGGGTGTCGCGGTGATCGCGTGCATCGTGGTGTGGGGCGGCGCGATGATCGGGTTCGGCGTCTCCGTGGCGCTCGCGACCGTCGGTCAGCGAGGGTGGGCGCTGTACCTGGCGCTGGGCTTCCCGGCGATCGGCGGCGGCGCCGACATGATCTCCGCCGCGTTCCGGAGTTCGATGCTGCAGTCCGTGGCCACCGACGACATGCGTGGCAGGTTGCAGGGAGTCTTCATCGTGGTGGTCGCGGGCGGCCCGCGGGTGGGCGACGTCCTGCACGGCGCGGCCGCCTTCATGGTGGGTACCGCGGCCGCGGCGGCGGGCGGCGGGGTGCTGGTCATCGTCGGCGTGATGATCGCGGCCCTCGCCATCCCGGCCTTCGTCAAGTACCGCGTCACGGCTCACACCTGAGCGGTGCGGCGGCACACCTCCGCCCAGGGAGTGGGCTCGATGCCCAGCATCTGCTGTGACCGCGTCGAGTCGAGGACGTAGGGCGCGGTGCGCTGGTAGGACAGCTGGTTCACCTCCCGTAGCATCGGTACGGCGAGACCCGCCGCCCGCGTGATCACGCGGGGTACGACGCGTACGGGCACCGGGGGTCTGCCCACGGCCGCGAGTGTGTCGGTGATCGCCTGCCGCAGTGTCACAGCGGGATTGGTCGGCGCATGCCACACCTGACCCCATGATTCGGGAGTGTCGACGGCGGCGATCAGTGCCCGCGCCTCGTCGAGGACGTCGGTGAACGAGTGCGGCACGTCGGCCGCATCGATCGCCCACACTGCCTTGCCGTCGAGCGCAGCGGGGAGAAGGCGCGTGACGTGGCCGTTCGCGCCCACTCCCGTTCCCACGTAGTCGGATCCGCGTACCTCGACGGCGCGCAGAGAACCGGCGCGGTGAGCGTCGGCGAGCTCCGCCCACATCTGGGCCCGCAGCACACCCTTGTGGTCGGTGGCCGCGTCGGGCATTCCCTCGCGCATGACACCGTCGGCGACGGGCCCGTACGGGTAGAGGGTGCCCGTGACAGCCAGGACGGCGCCTGTCCGTTCGGCAGCGGTGCGCAGCGACCGCGCCAGAGGGGGCCACACCTGATGCCACTGCGTGTAGTCGCTCGGGTTGGCGCAGTTGTACAGCGCGACGGCACCGTCCGTGAGGGCGCTGAGAGCGTCGGCGTCGGAGGCGTCGAGCGTGGCGGAGGTGACGCCGGGGGCCGTGGTGCCGCGACGGGAGACGAGAACGACCTCGGAGCCGCGGTCGGCGAGCAGGCGGGCGACGTGGGTACCGACGGGGCCGGCCCCGACGACGACGTGACGATCGGACATGGGAAACACCTTCCGTAGTGGAGAGCACCGCTCTCGCTACAACTATGAGAGCACCGCTCTCGAAAGTCAAGAGCGGTGCTCTCGGTTACTGTGAAGGCATGCCCACGCCTCGGGAGACCGCCCGCACGGAGACGATGGCCGCGATCCTCGGCGCAGCTCGGACCCAGCTCGCCGACATCGGACCCGCGGCATTATCCCTGCGCGCCGTGGCGCGGGAGATCGGCATGGTGTCCTCGGCCGTCTATCGCTACGTGGCGAGCCGGGACGAGCTGCTCACGGCACTGATCGTGCAGTGCTACGACGAGCTGGGTGCGGCCCTCGAGGATGCGGATCCGCAGGGTGGGAAGCCTGTCGACCGCTGGGTCGCGGTCTGTGACGCACTGCGATCGTGGGCCGCGGCGCACCCGCACGAGTACGCGCTGCTGTACGGCTCGCCCGTGCCCGGCTATCGAGCGCCGCAGACGACCGTCGGTCCGGCCACGCGCCCGACTCTCGTGGTGGTGAGCATCGTCGTCGATGCGCATCGGTCCTCACCGCCGGTCCGTATCGAGCACGACATCTATTCAGCGGCGCGCGACTTCGTCGTGGAGCACTATCGCCAGGCCACCGGTGAGGACGTCGGCGGCGTGATGACGACCGACCTGGTGGCCCGCACGTTGTCGGCGTGGATCACGGTCTTCGGCGCGGTGTCGTTCGAGCGTTTCGGCCATCTGGTCGGCGTCACCGAGGACACCGGCGCGTTCTACGCCGACATCGTGCGGAATCTCGCCGCGACGCTCGACCTCAGTGGAAGGTGACGTGCCACACCGCGAGTGCGGCCAACGCGCCGGCGCCGTTGAGTGCCCAGTGCAGACCGATGGGAGCGAGGATGCTCCCGCCGCGATGGCGCAGCCAGGTGAAGACGAAGCCGGCGACGGTGGTCCCGGCGACCGCGCCGCACACCCCGATGATCTGGCCGAACAGTCCGGTTCCCAGCACGGCGGAGAACCCGTCGTTGCCCACTGTCAGGCCGAGTGAGGACGCCACGTGCCACAGGCCGAAAAGCAGCGAGCCGATGACGGCGACCGCGCGAATGCCGAAGCACCGCGACAACTTCGCGTGCAGGACGCCGCGGAACGCGAGTTCCTCGGGAATGACGGTCTGGAGCGGGATGATGACGAGGGCCGCGAACAGCGTGGCGCCGACGTTGACGCCGTACCGCTCGTTGAGGAAGGCGCTCTGGGTGAGGGGGATCGAGGCGGCGATGGCCACCACCACCAGCGTGAGTCCGGCCGCAGCGGCGCCGTGACGGGCTCCGCGCCCGATGTTGCTCAGCCCGAGGTCGCTCCACTGGACGCCGCGCGCACGAGCGAAGGCGAGCAGGATCAGGGCGCCGACCGGCACCGCGGCGACCGCGATGGGAGTGGGCGCGAAGTGTGCGGTCAGGTTGAAGACCGCGAGGGCGGCGACGACCACGACGATGTCGACGAGGGTCCTGTCGAACCAACGGCGGGATGTCACCGGTTCGGTGGCGACGACGACTGTGGACACCCGATCCACCGTACAGAGAACGGCGCGTCACATCAGGGCGGTAGCGTGCTGCCATGGTCGACGACGCGCCATCCGCCCTGTCCCATTCGCTGCGCCACGGTGCGTACAGAGCCGACGTCGCCGCCACCGGTGCGGGACTGCGAGCCCTCGAGCATGCCGGCCGGCGGCTCACCGAGACGTGGGACGCGGGCAGGCCGGAGGCCGGTCGGGATCGGGTCGCCCTCAAACCCCCGTTGTCGGCGGGGCTTGTTCTCGCACCGTGGCCCAACCGCACGCGCGACGGCCGGTTCATGTTCGACGGTGAGACACATCAGCTCGAGATCACCGAACCGGCCCGGAACAACGCGAGTCACGGACTCGTCCGCCGACGGGAATGGGACGTCGCGGAGCGGTCCGACTCGTCGATCACCCACACCATCGACATCGGCGGCGAACCGGGATGGCCGTTCGCGCTGCAGCTGACCGCTCGGCACAGCCTCGGTGACGACGGATTGACCGTGACCCACACGGCGACGAACGTCGGGGATCGCACGGCGCCGTTCGGCATGGGCGTCCACTCGTTCGTCCGCGCAGGCGATGCGCCCCTGGACGAGTGCACGCTCCGACTCTCGGCGGGTGTGCGTCTCCCGCTCGACGGCGAGCGCAACCTGCCGAGCGGCGGCCCCGTGCCCGTGCAGGACACGGACCTCGACTTCGCTGCTGCGCGGAGCCTCGCCGGAGTCTGGCTCGACACCCCGTTCAGTGCCCTCGTCCCGGACGCGGACGGCATCGCACGGCAGTACCTGACGCCGCCGGACAGCGCAGCCACCGTGCTGTGGACCGACGCGAACTTCCCGTGGGTGCAGGTGTTCACGGCGGATCCGGCGCACGATCAGGCCTACCCGGACCGCGGCCGCGCCCTGGCGATCGAACCGATGACGTGCCCACCGGACGCGCTGAACTCAGGGGTGGGGCTGATCGTGCTGGAGCCGGGGGAGACCTGGACCGGGAGCTGGGGCATCCGGGCGGACGACGGGAGCGCCTCGTGACGATCCTCGTGTGCGGCGAGGCGCTGGTCGATCTGGTGCCGGATCGCCAGGGCGGTGGTCCCGCGTTGACGCCGAAGCTGGGCGGCGGCCCGTTCAACGTCGCCGTCGCGCTCGGCCGCCTCGGTGCGGACGTGCAGTTCCTCTCCCGCATTTCCCGCGACCCGTTCGGCCGCGACCTGGTGGCGTGGCTGGAGGCGTCGAAGGTGGGACTCGACCTGCTGCAGCGTGGGCCGGAGCTGACCACGCTCGCCCTGACCGTGCTCGACGCGCACGGCGCCGCCGAGTACTCGTTCTATGCCGACGGCACCGCGGACCGACTCGTCGAGGCGCCTGCGACCATCCCCGAGTCGGTGACCGCGGCGTCGTTCGGCACGCTGTCGCTGCTCTACGAGCCGGGCGCGAGCGTGTACGCGGCGCTGCTCGCGAGGGTGCACGACGCCGGGGTCCTGACGATGCTCGATCCGAACATCCGCCCGGCCGCGATGACGGACGGCGACGGTTACCGCGCCCGGTTCCGTACCTGGCTTCCGTCGATCGACATCCTCAAGGTGTCGGTCGAGGACGCGGGATGGCTGGGGGAGGGGCCGCAGGGCACCACCGTCCGAGACTGGTTGGACGCGGGCGTGACGGCCGTCGTCGTCACGCGCGGCGGGGACGGACTGTCGGTGGTCACCACGGCCGGCGAGACAGTCGTTCCCGGTGTGTCGGTGCAGGTCGCGGACACCATCGGTGCGGGCGACACCGTCCACGGAGCGATGCTCCACCACCTGACGGAGCACGGCGTGCGCTCGTCGGCGGACCTTCTGCGACTCGATTCACACGCCTGGACGGCGGCTCTCACGTTCGCCGCGAAGGCAGCCGCCATCACCGTGTCACGACCGGGGGCGGACCCTCCCTGGGCGGACGAGGTCGGCGACGACTAGTTTTATCGAGACACCACAAGTTCCGTTACACCGAGCTCGAGAGGGACCCTTCGTGCCCGCTGAGAATGCCGACAACGCCGCCACCGCCAAGCTGATCTATCCCGGCGGCGAACACGAGATGACCATTGCGAGAGCGACCGAAGGCAACGACGGTATCGAGCTGGGCAAACTGCTCGCGAACACCGGGTACACGACGCTGGACGGTGGGTTCGTCAACACGGCCTCCACCAAGTCCGCCATCACGTACATCGACGGTGCCGAGGGCATCCTGCGCTACCGCGGATACCCGATCGACCAGCTCGCCGAGAAGTCGTCGTTCCTCGAGGTCAGCTACCTGCTGATTTACGGGGAGCTGCCCACCACCGTCGAGTTGGAGAACTTCACCGACCGCATCCGTCGGCACACCCTGCTGCACGAGGACCTCAAGCGCTTCTTCGACGGCTTCCCGCGCAACGCCCACCCGATGCCCGTCGTCTCGTCCGCGGTCAACGCGCTGTCCGCGTACTACCAGGACTCGCTCGACCCGAACGATCCCGAGCAGGTCGAGCTCTCGACGATCCGTCTGCTGGCCAAGCTGCCGACCATCGCCGCGTACGCGTACAAGAAGTCGGTGGGCCAGCCGTTCCTGTACCCGGACAACTCGAAGAGCTACGTCGAGAACTTCCTGCGCATGACCTTCGGTTTCCCGGCCGAGCCCTACGAGGCCGATCCCGAGATGGTCAAGGCGCTCGACATGCTGCTCATCCTGCACGCCGACCACGAGCAGAACTGCTCGACGTCGACGGTGCGCCTGGTCGGCTCGTCCGACGCCAACCTCTTCACGTCCATCTCCGGCGGCATCAACGCACTGTGGGGTCCGCTGCACGGCGGCGCCAACCAGGCCGTCCTCGAGATGCTCTACCGCATCCAGAGTGAGGGCGGCGACAGCGCCGACTTCCTGAAGCGGGTCAAGAACAAGGAGGACGGTGTCAAGCTCATGGGCTTCGGACACCGTGTCTACAAGAACTACGACCCGCGCGCGGCCATCGTGCGCAAGACGGCGCACTCGATTCTCGAGAAGCTCGGCACCAACGACGAGCTGCTCGACATCGCGATGAAGCTCGAAGAGGTCGCCCTGTCCGACGACTACTTCGTCGAGCGCAAGCTGTACCCGAACGTCGACTTCTACACGGGTCTCATCTACCGCGCCATGGGCTTCCCCGAGCGCATGTTCACGGTGCTGTTCGCCCTCGGCCGCCTGCCCGGGTGGATCGCGCACTGGCAGGAGATGCACCAGGACCCGAACGCCAAGATCGGCCGCCCCCGTCAGATCTACACGGGCTACACCGAGCGCGGCTACGAGGGCATCGACGGCCGCTGATCGGCCCCGCCCCTCGCGACACCCCCGACGCGGTGCGTCAGAACTTCCGGTTGGCCAACACCGGCAGGTTCTGGCGCACCGCGTCGATCTCGTTCGGGTCGATGTCGAGCGTGAGCAGACCGGGCGCCGCGCCGAGCTGGTCGAGCACGTGGCCGGTGGGGGACACCACCATCGAGTTGCCGACGCCCACGGGTGCCGAGCCCGAGATCTCGATACCCGACTCGGCGGGGTCCGCCTGCCCGCAGGCCGCGAGGAACGTCGTGGAGTCCAGTGCGCGGGCGCGGGCGAGCAGTGTCCACTGATCCACCTTGCCGGGGCCGCGGCCCCACGACGCGGCGACGACGGTGAGCAGGGCGCCGCGGTCCGCGAGGGTCTGGAAGAGGCCGGGGAAGCGAATGTCGTAGCACGTCGCGAAGCCGACACCCACGCCGTCGATGTCGACGACCACCGGCTCGGTTCCCGGTGCGACGGTGTCGGACTCGGCGAAACCGAACGCGTCGAACAGGTGGATCTTGTCGTACGACGCCTCGACGCCCCCGCCGGTGATCAGCAGGGTGTTGCGCACCCGCTCGTCACCGCCGACGGCCGGGGTGAACATGCCGGCCGCGACGGTGATGCCCGCGTCGTCGGCGATCTCGCGCACCGCGGTGGCCCAGGGGCCGTCGAGCGGCTCGGCGACGTCGGCGATCGATCCGCCGAATCGGCGCATCGTTGCCTCGGGAAGGACGCACAGCCGGGCGCCCGCGTCCACAGCGTCACGGACGGACGAGCGCACCAGGTCGAGGTTCTCGTTCGGATCGCGGGACGCGGTGATCTGGGCGAGGCTGATTCTCATGCGGTGCTCCTGACGTCGGCGTGCGGGGTGTCGAGGGTCGTGACTGGTATACACACAGTATGCAAGAACAGTCCGGTCGCGAGCGTGCCTATGTCTATCTCCGCGACCGCGTGCTGTCCGAACCGGCGTTCACGGGCACGTTCCTGAACGAGGGCGAGCTGGCGTCGCAGATCGGGGTGTCGCGCACCCCGGTCCGAGAAGCGTTGCTGCTGTTGGTGTCCGAGGGTCTCATCGAGATGGTGCGCGGCCGGGGCGCGTACGTGCCGCCGATGTCCGGGCGCCAGATCGGTGAACTGATGGACCTGCGCGGCGTGCTCGAACGGCACGCCGCGGAGAAGGCGATCGACGCCGGGAACGTACCCATCGCGGCGATGACGGCCACTCTGGAGTCGCAGGAGGCTCTGGCCGCCGGTGCCGCCGAGGATCACGCCCGAACCTTCATCGACCTCGACGGTACGTTCCACCAGGAACTGATCGACTCCGCAGGCAGCGAGTTGCTGTCCCGGACGTACGCCGGGCTGCGGGCTCGGCAGTTGCGTGCCGGGTTGTCCGCGCTGTTCGGCGCTCCCGACCGCAAGCGCCAGGTGTGCACCGAGCATCGCGCGATCGTCGACGCGTTGGCCTCGGGGGATCTGGCCGCGGCGTCCGCGCAGATCGATGCACACCTGGACGTCACCATGCGAATCCTGCTGCGCGGCTAGCTCTCCCGCGCCGAGAGCTGCTCGGCGCCGAGGTTCTGCGCGACGTAGCTCTCCTCCTCCGCGGGATCGGGACCACGGCCGAGTGCCAGGCCGAGGACGGTGAGCACACCCATCGCCATGATGTAGACGAAGACGGGCACCCAGCTGTCGGTGCGGTCGAGCAGGAACGTGAACATGAGCGGAGCGATCGCGCCGCCGAAGACGCCGGCGATCGTGTACGCCAGCGAGGCACCGGTGGAGCGCAGGCGCAGCGAGAACTGCTCCGTCACGAACGCGGCCTGCGGCCCGTACATGAACGAGTGGAACGTCAGTCCGACGACGACGCCCAGGACGAGCATGCCGAACGAGCTGCCGCCGATGAGGATGAAGAAGACGGCCACCCACACGACGCCGCCCACGGCGGCGACGGCGTAGAGCAGTCGCCGGTTCACGATGTCGGACAGTGCGCCCGCCAGCGGGATGGTGGCCAGCTGGAACGCCGAGCCGATGAGGATGGCCGTGAGCACCTCGCTGCGCACGAAGCCGAGCTTCTGCACGCCGTAGGTGATGGAGAAGACGGTGAAGAGGGCGTAGATGACGTCGGGCGCGATGCGCGAGAGGATCGCGGCGACCAGGGGGCGGCGCTGCTCGCGGAACACCTCGGTGATCGGTGCCGCGGGTCGGTCGCCGCTCTCCTGCAGCGCCTTGAACACCGGGGTGTCCTCGAGCTTCAGGCGGATCCACAACCCGAAGCCGACCAGAACGGCCGACAGCAGGAATGCCACGCGCCAGCCCCACGACTCGAACTGCTCCTCGGTGAGGGCGAAGGTGAGGGCCGCGAGAGCGCCGTTGGCCATCAGGTTGCCGGCGGGCGGGCCGATCTGCGCCGCGGACGACCAGAATCCACGCTTGCGCGGATTGCCGTACTCACTCGAGAGCAGGACGGCACCGCCCCACTCGCCGCCGACGGCGACGCCCTGCGCGAACCGCAACGCCACCAGGATGATCGGCGCCGCGACGCCGATGGTCGCGTAGCCCGGCAGCAGTCCGATGAGGAACGTCGTGACGCCGATGAGCAACAACGTGATGACGAGCAGCTGTTTGCGCCCGATGACGTCGCCGAGGCGGCCGAAGACGAACCCGCCGATCGGTCGCGCGACGTACCCCACGGCGTAGGTCGAGAACGCGAGCAGCGTTCCCGTCAACGGGTCGCTCTCCGGGAAGAAGATGATGGGGAAGATCAGTGCGGCCGACGCGGAGTAGACGGCGAAGTCGTACCACTCCAGTGCCGTACCGGTCAGGCTGGCAGCGAAAGCCTTGGTCAGCGCAGTCCGGTCGGGACGCACCGCCCCTCGGCCGTCGGGTGTCGTGCCGTCCATGGGATGTCCTTTCGGGTGTCGTGGTTCATATACTTGCTGTATACAAGACGTATGCGCAACCCCTCGAGCGCTTCCGAAACAGAGAAGTAACAGGAGAAATGATGACGACACTGACCTTCGAACTTCCCGACGGTTCCACCGAGTCGGTCACCGTGACCACACTCCTGAACGCCGGGTACGCGGGCCGTGACCAGGCCGAGGTCGCGTCCCACATCGCCGAACTGGCCGAGCTCGGCGTTCCCGCACCGACCACCATTCCGGCGATGTACCCCATCTCGCCCTACCTGGCACAGCAGACCTCCGAGGTGCACGTCCAGCACGGACACACCTCGGGCGAGGCGGAGTGGGCACTGGTGATCACGGGTCCCACCCGCGACGACGTGCTGCTGACCGTCGCGTGCGACCACACCGATCGCGATCTCGAGGTGCACAGCGTCGCGTGGAGCAAGAACGCCTCACCCGACGTGCTCGGCACCGGGGCCTGGCGGCTCGCGGAGGTGGCCGACCGCCTCGACGACATCACGCTGCGCGCGTGGGTCGGAGACGACGAGACCCTGATCCAGGACGGCACTCTGGGCGATCTGCTCTCGCCCGATCACTGGCTCGACGTCCTCACCGAGCGGGGGCTCTTCCGGGCGGGCACGGTGCTGATGTCCGGCACGGTGTCGATGGTTCCGGGGGTGGACCAGTTCGCGAGCGCGTGGAAGGTCGAGCTGCGCGACCCGGCGACCGATCGGACTCTGACCTGCGCCTACCGCACCGTCGCCATGCCGTCCCCGATAGGCTGAGCGCAGTCACGTTACAGTCGATCGGTACAGGACATCGTCGTTCGGTATCAGTCGACTACAGGAGTTCATCGTGACCAAGCCCGAGATCGAGTTCCAGGCCGGCCCCCCTCCTACCGACCTCGTGGTCCAGGACATCACGGTCGGTGACGGCGCGGAAGCCGTTCCCGGCGGCACCGTCGAGGTCCACTACGTGGGCGTCGAGTTCGAGAGTGGCGAGGAGTTCGACTCGTCCTGGAACCGCGGCGAGTCCATCACCTTCCCGCTGCGCGGCCTCATCCAGGGCTGGCAGGACGGCATTCCCGGCATGAAGGTCGGCGGACGCCGTCAGCTCACCATCCCGCCGGAGCTCGCCTACGGCCCCGCAGGCGCCGGACATCGGCTGTCCGGCAAGACCCTCGTCTTCGTCATCGATCTGCTGAACGCCTGATCTCTGCTCCGCAGATTCGACGGGCTCACGCCACGTCGAGCACCAACCTCGCACCGCCCAGCGGGCTCGCCTCCAGATGCACAGTTCCACCGTGCAGGTGAGCCTGCTGGGCGACCAGTGCGAGCCCGAGTCCGGATCCGCCCGCCGCGGCTCGTGATCCGCGCTCGAAGCGTCCGAAGACACGTTCCCGCTCGTCCTCCGGGACGCCGGACCCGTTGTCGTCCACGCTGATTCGCGCACCCTCCGCCGTGCGCGCCACGCTGATCACCACGGTCGTCGCGCCGCCGTGACGCACGGCATTGAGCACGGCGTTGTCGAGCGCCAACCGTAGTCCCGTGGGATGGCCCAGGGCGGACACCGGCCCGTCGGCCTCCACCCGCACCCGCGTCTCCGGCAACGTCCGCGCGGCGTCCCGTGCGACGAGGTCGGCGATCTCCACGACGTCCACGCTCACCCGGTCCGCGTCGGTGGTCAGCTCTCCGGTGGCCAGCCGTTCCAGCGCGGCGAGAGTCGATTCCACCCGGCCCTGCGTGCGCTGGAGGTCGTCGAGAATCTCCTGCCGCTGCTCGGCCGAGAGATCGAGCGTGCGCAGCACCTCGATGTCGGTACGCATGGCGGTCAGCGGCGTCCGCAGCTCGTGCGCCGACACGGCGGCGAAGTCGCGAGCCGTCTCGAGGGCGCTCTCGGTGCGCGCCTGGGCGTCCGACACTCGCTGCAGCATGTCGCCGACGGCGGCCGCGAGGGCGTCCGCCTCCCGCACACCCGTCGACTTGCGGGGTGGTGTCGGCGGGTCCTTCGCGACGTCGTGCGTGAGCCTCATCAACGGGCGCACTGCCCGTCCGCCGAGGATCCAGCCGAGTGCCGTCGACGCGCCGACCGCCAGAGCGCCGGCCTGCAGTA
This sequence comes from Rhodococcus sp. UNC23MFCrub1.1, assembly GCF_000686025.1. Lineage (GTDB taxonomy): Bacteria > Actinomycetota > Actinomycetes > Mycobacteriales > Mycobacteriaceae > Rhodococcoides. Next base: position 668,404 of record NZ_JMLQ01000001.1, on the reverse strand, counting down.
CCTGCCGCTGCTGGTCGTCCGTGATGTCCTGCGCCTCCGACAACGGCACCGCGATGGACACGGTGACGTCCGTCCGGTCCGGCACCGCGGCGGTGTAGACGCGGAACGGGGTGCCGTCGACGTCGGCGGTCGCCGAACCGAGCGGCATCGCGGGGAGCTGCGGCTGCGTACTGGCCCGCACCTGATCGGTCTGCCTGATCGTGATGGCGAAGGCCTCGGACCTGCTCAGGCTCCCGAGGAACATCTCGAACGTCTGCGCACGCGGCACCACCACCTCGGACGCGGTCTCGAGCCGACGGTCGAGCTGCAGGATGTTGTTGCGGGAGATGGCCGCTGCGACGTACCAACCGACGAGCGAGACGATGATGAGGGCGCCCAGGGCGGTGGCGGCGGCCACGCGGGCGCGCAGCGAGAAGACCCGGGAAGGCCGGAGGCCGGTCGTCATGCGGCGGGAAGGCCGGAGGCTGGTCGTCATGCGCCGGGAAGGCCGGAGGAGCTTCATGAAGCCGTGCGCAGGACGAAGCCGACGCCGCGGACGGTGTGCAGGATCCGTGGCACCCCACCGCTCTCCATCTTCCGGCGCAGGTACCCGACGAAGACGTCGACGACGTTGGTGTCGGCCACGAAGTCGTACCCCCACACCAGTTCCAGGAGCCGCTCCCGGCTGAGCACCACTCCGGCGTTGTGCGCGAGGACGGCGAGGAGTTCGAACTCGCGCTTGGTGAGGTCGAGGGGCCGCCCGTCGATGGTGGCGCGGTGGCCCGGCTCGTCGAGGCTCAGCGGTCCGACCACCACGGCGGCAGTGGCCGGGACGCTGGTACCGATGGTGCCGCGGCGGCGCAGCATCGCGTTGATGCGTGCCACCAGTTCGGCGAGGACGAACGGCTTGGTCAGGTAGTCGTCGGCGCCGGACTCGAGGCCCGCGATGCGGTCGTCGACGGAACTGCGCGCGCTCAGGACGCACACCGGGACGTCGTTGCCGCGGGCGCGCAATGCGGTGACCACGCCGTTGCCGTCGAGGACGGGCATGTTCATGTCCAGCACCACGACGTCCGGATCCTGCGCACCGACGAGGTCGAGAGCGGCGGCGCCGTCGCGAGCGGTGAGCACGGTGAACCCGGACAGCCGCAGTCCGCGCTCGATCGAGGCCAGCACGTCGACGTCGTCGTCCACCACGAGGACGGTGGGCTGGTCCGGAGCGGTCATCCGTCGATTGTGCCGGAACGCCCGTGGTGTGCGGATACGCCCCGCGCCGCGGGAGTCGACCTGTGTGCAGTGATCCGCGCTCACCGCGGATCACTGCACACAACCGGCCGGGCCGGGAACGATCGCGGTGGTCACGTCTGCGCAATCTTCCCGGAACAGAGCGTCTCTATCGTCTCTCGAAGCCGTCGGTGCATCCAGCGCGGTCGGGGTCGAGCATGCAAGGGGTATCACGATGAGCGCGAACACGGTCCGTCTCCAGGCTCTGCGAGCGGTCGAGGCGTACCAGCCTCCCGCCGTCAGCTACACCGACACGGAGACTCCGGGTCAGGTCTTCGGCGAGAACGTGTTCAACCGTGTGGTGATGCAGAAGCGCCTGCCGAAATCGGTCTACAAGTCGGTGATGAAGACGATCGAGCACGGTGCGCCGCTCGATCCGATGGTGGCCGACGCGGTGGCGTCCGCGATGAAGGACTGGGCCATCGAGAAGGGTGCGACGCACTACGCGCACGTGTTCTACCCGCTGACGGGTTTGACAGCGGAGAAGCATGACAGTTTCCTCGAGCCGGTGTCGGACGGTTCCGCGTTGGCGGAGTTCGCCGGCAAGACGCTGATCCAGGGCGAACCCGACGCGTCGAGTTTCCCGAACGGCGGTCTGCGCAACACCTTCGAGGCGCGTGGTTACACGGGGTGGGACGTCACCAGCCCGGCGTACGTCCTCGAGAATCCGAACGGCAACACGCTGTGCATCCCGACGGTGTTCGTGTCGATGACCGGTGAGGCACTGGACCACAAGACGGGTCTGCTGCGCTCCCAGCAGGCGATGGGCCGGCACGCCGAGCGCATCCTGACGCTCTTCGGACACGAGGACCCCGAGCACGTCGTGTCCTTCTGCGGACCGGAGCAGGAGTACTTCCTCGTCGACCGGCACTTCTTCCTGGCGCGTCCGGATCTGCTCAACGCGGGGCGCACCCTGTTCGGTGCGAAGCCGCCCAAGGGCCAGGAGTTCGACGACCACTATTTCGGCGCGATTCCCGAACGCGTCCTGGGCTTCATGATGGACACCGAGCGCGAACTGTTCAAGCTCGGCATCCCGGCCAAGACCCGGCACAACGAGGTGGCGCCCGGACAGTTCGAGATCGCGCCGATGTTCGAGCGCGGCAACATCGCCGCGGATCACCAGCAATTGCTCATGACGACGTTCAAGACCATCGCCAAGAAGCACGGGATGGAGATCCTGTTCCACGAGAAGCCGTTCGAGGGCGTCAACGGGTCGGGTAAGCACGTCAACTTCTCGTTGGGCAACTCCGAGCTCGGCAGCCTCCTGGTCCCGGGGGACACCCCGCACGACAACGCACAGTTCCTCGTCTTCTGTGCCGCGGTGATCCGCGCGGTGCACAAGTACGCCGGGCTGCTGCGCGCATCGGTGGCGTCGGCCACGAACGATCACCGACTCGGCGCGAACGAGGCTCCGCCGGCCATCATCTCGATCTTCCTGGGTGACCAGCTCGCCGACGTCTTCGACCAGATCGCCAAGGGCGCGGCGACGTCCTCGAAGGGCAAGGGCACCATGATGATCGGGGCGGACACGCTACCCGTGCTGCCCACCGATCCGGGCGACCGCAACCGTACGAGCCCGTTCGCGTTCACCGGCAACCGATTCGAGTTCCGCGCTCCGGGGTCGATGCAGACGGTGAACGAGCCCATGGTCGTCATCAACACGATCATGGCCGAGTCGCTCGACCACATGGCCACCGAGCTCGAGACGGCCGTCGCGGACGGCGTCGACTTCGACACCGCGGTTCAGAACCTGTTGACGCAGATCATCACCGACCACGGCGCTGTCGTCTTCAACGGTGACGGGTACTCGGAGAACTGGCCCATCGAGGCGGAGGCGCGGGGTCTCGCCAACCTGCGCACGACGCTGGACGCATTGCCGGAGCTCATCACCGACGAGGCACTGGCCCTCTTCTCGAAGTACGACGTGTTCAACTCGCGAGAGATGCACAGCCGCTACGAGATCGGGCTCGAGCAGTACGCACTCACCATCGGTGTGGAGGCTCGGTTGACGCTCGAGATGGGCACCACCATCGTGCTGCCGGCGGCAGTGCGGTACCAGACGGAGGTCGCCCAGAACCTGGCCGCGCTGCAGGCGGTGGGCGTGGAGATCGACAGGGCACCGCTGGACACCGTGTCCGTGCCGCTCGCGGCTCTGCGGGCCGGGCTGGCGACGCTGAAGGGCGCGCTGGACGCCGACACCGGGCACGACGCGCTCGGCGAGGCCACCCACGCCAGGGACGCGCTCCTTCCGGCCATGGCGGAGGTGCGGGCGGCGGCCGATCAGCTCGAGGACATCGTCGCCGACGACCTGTGGCCGCTGCCGACCTACCAGGAGATGTTGTTCGTCCTGTGATGCACGCGGCGCGCTGGTGACATTCACTCGAGGCGTGCCGAATGTCCGTTTTCCGTGCGGCACCACCTCCGGCGGGCGGTAGCTTCCCCGTCGGGGGTGATGCGGCATGGGGTCGTCGGGATCAGGATCGTCAGGGTGGAATGCAGGGTCGTTGTTCGCGCTACCGGTTCGGGTCGGGTTGGTCCTGACCGCGGTGGCGGCGACGGTGGTGGTCAGCGCCGTCACGGCGGTCGCAGCGCCCGCCGACCCGGCCGTCGGCTCCACCTACGCGTGCAGCGGCGACGTCGCGGGTGCGGCGGAGGACCCTGTGGTGTTGGTGCACGGCACCTGGACGAACAGTGTCGAGGACTTCGGCGCGGTGCTCGAACCGTGGCTCACGCAGACCGGTCGACCGTTCTGCACGGTGGAACTACCTCGGCGCGCGACGGTCGACGTGCAGATCAGCACCCGCTTCGTCGTGGACGCCGTGCTGCGCACCGCGAGCACCCGCGGTGGCCCGGTCGATCTGGTCGGCCACAGCCAGGGCGGAACTCTCGCCGCGTGGGCGGTGAAGTCCGATCCCGAGGTCGCCGCGGTGGTGGACGATGTGGTCGGGCTCGCTCCGGTGGGTGCTCCGCAGGACACCGATGCGGTGTGCGCGGCGCTGGGCGGCTGTGCGGCCCCCATCTGGCAGTTCTCGGAGGGGTCCGACTTCATGGCCGCACTGACGTCGACGCCGTTCCCGGCGGGCACGTCGGCCACCACGATCTCGACGGCGTTCGACGAGCTGGTGCGACCGGCCCCGGCCGCCGGCGCGATGGCCGGGGCGTCGAACCTGGTGATCCAGGACGTCTGCCCCCTGAAGTACGTCTCCCACGTCCTGCTTCCGTCGGACGCCACGGCGATCGCGATGCTGGCCGACGCGTTGGACAACGACGGCCCGGCCGTCGAGTCGAGGGTGGGCACGCAGAGTTGTCTCCAGCTCACCCCGCCCGGAACCGATCCGCTGGGCCCGCTGCGTACCGCGCCCACCGCCATCGCCGGCCTGGTGGACGCGCAGATCCAGACGCAGGTGCTTCCGGCCGAGCCGGCCTACACCGGACCCTGACGTTCGGCCGGGGCGCGGAACGGGTACGAACGTCTGTCATGAGCTCTTCTGCACCCTCCGTCCTGTGGTTCCGCCGCGACCTGCGCCTCGGTGACCACCCGGCACTGGCCCACGCCGCCGAGGACGGCCGGGACGTGCTGGCGCTGTTCGTGCTCGACGATCACCTCCTCGGCCCGTCGGGTGCCGCGCGCCGCGACGTGCTGTTCCGGTCGTTGACAGCGCTGGACGATCAGCTCGGCGGCCGCCTGATGGTGGTGAAGGGCGATCCGGTGGCCGCGGTTCCGGCCGTGGCGAAGGCCGTGGGAGCGGGCGCCGTGCACGTGAGCGAGGACTACGGTCCGTACGGTCGACGCCGCGACGACGCCGTCGCCGAGAAGGTCGACCTGGTGCGGACGGGGTCGCCGTACGCGGTGTCGCCCGGCCGCATCGTCAAGGACGACGGCGAGGGTTTCAAGGTCTTCACGCCGTTCTACCGCCGCTGGCAGGACCACGGCTGGCGCGGCCCCGCCGACACCTCCGCGTCGTCGGCGTCGTGGATCGATCCGGACGACGTGTCGGGCGGCCGCAAGCGAGTGACCATTCCGACGGAGAAGACCCGTGCGGACGTCGAGGCCGGCGAGCAGGCGGCGCTGTCCTCGTGGGCGGACTTCCGCGACGACCGTGCGACCGGGTACGACGACGAGCGCAACCGTCCGGACAAGGACAGCACCAGCCGGATGTCGGTGCACCTGAAGTACGGGACCATCCATCCGCGCACCATGCTGGCCGATCTGGCCTCACTGAAGAACGACGGCTCGGAGGCGTACCGACGCGAGTTGTGCTTCCGAGACTTCTACGCCGACATCCTCTTTCGCCGACCGGACAGCGCTCGGGAGAACTACGACAAGAGGTTCGACAAGATCGAGCTCGACTCCGGGCCGCACGCGGACGAGCTCTTCCAGGCGTGGTGCGACGGCACGACGGGCTTCCCCATCGTCGACGCGGGCATGCGCCAACTGGTCTCGGAGAACTGGATGCACAACAGGGTGCGGATGATCGTCGCATCCTTCCTGGTGAAGGACCTGCACCTGCCGTGGTGGCGGGGTGCACGCTTCTTCCTGCAGCACCTGATGGACGGCGACATCGCCAGCAACCAGCACGGGTGGCAGTGGACCGCGGGCACGGGAACCGATGCGTCGCCGTACTTCCGGGTGTTCAACCCCACGACGCAGGGCGAGAAGTTCGACCCGAACGGCGACTATGTGCGTCGCTGGGTTCCCGAGCTCCGCGGTGTCGAGGGTAAGGCCGTGCACGCCCTGAAGAACGGACGGCCGGAGGACTATCCCGAGCCGATCGTCGACCACAAGCACGAGCGGGAGGAAGCGCTCCGACGCTTCGGCGCGCTCAAGTCCTGACTGTGCGGTCCGTTCAGGGCCTGAACAGGGCCGCCAGGGCGTCGAGCACGGACGCGTCCTCGATGGTCGACGGCACGACCACCTCGTCGCCGTCGACCATCTGGCGCATCGTCTTGCGCAGGATCTTGCCCGAGCGTGTCTTGGGCAACGCCTGCACGACGGTCACGTCACGGAACGTGGCAACGGCGCCGATGTCCTCGCGAACGGCGGCGACGAGTTCGGAGCGCAGGGTCTCGTCGTCGATGTCCACGCCGGTCTTGAGCACGACGTACGCGCTGGGGCGTTGACCCTTCGTCTCGTCGTGGATGCCGATCACGGCGCACTCGGCGACGGCCGGGTGGGCGCCGACGACGGCTTCGATACTGCCCGTGGACAATCGGTGCCCCGCGACGTTGATGACGTCGTCGGTGCGCCCCAGGACGTAGACGTAGCCGTCCTCGTCGACGTAGCCCGAATCGCCGGTGAGGTAGTACCCGTCGAACGCGGCGAGATACGACGACAGGAACCGGTCGTCGTCCTGCCAGAGTCCGGCGAGTGTGCCGGGCGGCAGGGGGAGTTCGAGCACGATGTTGCCCTCGGTGCCGGCGGGTACCTCGGCCCCCGCACCGTCGACGATGCCGACGTGGAACCCGGGCACCGGCACCGTCGGTGAGCCCGATTTCAGCGGCATCGGTTCCAGCCCACGGAGATTCGCGCAGATCGCCCACCCCGTCTCGGTCTGCCACCAGTGGTCGACCACCGGTCGGTCCAGGATGCGGGACGCCCACGAGAAGGTGTCCGGATCCAGGCGCTCGCCGGCGACGAACAGGGTTTCCAGGGACGACACGTCGTGATCGCGCAGCAGCGCGGCCTCCGGATCGACCTTGCGTACGGCGCGCAGTGCTGTGGGCGCCGTGAACAGCGCACGCACCCCGTAGTCCTCGATCACTCGCCAGAACGCGCCCGCGTCGGGGGTGCCGACGGGCTTGCCCTCGTACAGCACCGTCGTCGCTCCGGCCAGCAACGGGCCGTAGACGATGTAGCTGTGGCCGACCACCCAGCCCACGTCCGAGGCGGTCCACATGACCTGGCCGGGTCCGACGTCGTAGATGTTGGTCATCGACCAGCGCAGCGCGACGGCGTGTCCGCCGTTGTCCCGGACGACGCCCTTCGGCTTCCCGGTGGTGCCCGAGGTGTAGAGGATGTAGAGCGGATCGGTCGCCGCGACCGACACGGGATCCGCGGGGGTCGCGGCGTCGAGTTCCCGATGGAAGTCCAGCCAGTCGCCAGGCGCCTCGATGTCGATCTCCGGTCGGCGCGTGAGGAAGACCGCACGCGGGGACGACGTCGACATGGCGAGGGCCGCGGCGACGGGTGTCACGTAGTCGACGGTGCGTCCGGGTTCGAGACCACCAGTGGCGGTCACGATCGCGACGGGATCCGCGTCGTCGATGCGCGCGGCCAGTTCCTTCGCGGCGAACCCGCCGAACACCACCGAGTGGACCGCACCGAGGCGCGCACAGGCGAGCATCGCGACGACGGCCTCCGGAATCATCGGCATGTAGAGCACGACGCGATCACCCGAACCGACGCCGCGAGCGGCGAGCGCCCCCGCGAAGCGGGACACCCGGTCGAGGAGTTCGGAGTAGGTGAACGACACGCGAGCGCCCGTCATGGCGGAATCGTGGATCAGCGCGGTCCGATCGCCGGCACCGGCCGCGACGTGGCGGTCGAGCGCGTTGACGCACGTGTTCAGTCGACCGTCCGGGAACCAGCGGTGGAAGGGTGCGTTCGACGAGTCCAGGGCGATGGTCGGCGCGACGTCCCAGTCGATCGCCCGCGCCGCCTCGAGCCAGAAGGCGTCGGGGTCGGCGGCAGCGGCGTCGTAGGCCTGGCGGTAGGCGCCCGATTCGGTCATGAGCCGACTGTAATCTCGGCCGCACTTCCGTAAGGTCGAGACATGACCCTGATTGCCGAGGATCTGCTGCTTCTTCTGCTGGACGACGGAACGGGCAAGCCCGTCGTCGACAGCACCAAGCTGCCGCGGGTGCTCGCCGGCGCGGTGATCCTCGAGCTCGCGATTGACGGCACCGTGTCGGTGGCCGGGGACAACGAGACGACGAAGAAGGGCCGGCTCGCGGTGTCCGGCGCTCGAACGGTGTCGGATCCGATACTCGAGCGGGCCGTGGAGGCGATCGAGACGGCCAAACGTCCGATGACGCCGAAATCGGCCGTCGAGAAGTTGCACAAGGACATTCGCGAGCAGGTGGTCGCCCGCGTCGTCGAGCGTGGGTTCGTCGGCGAGGAGAAGGGCAAGGTCCTGGGCCTGTTCCCCACCACCACGTGGCCGACGCTCGATTCGTCGCACGAGGACCGGGTCCGCGAGACGCTGCACTCCGTCCTGATCGACGGTCTCGATCCCGATGCGCGGACGTCCGCGGTGGTGGCGTTGCTGTCGGCGATCGACGCGACGCACAAGGTCTTTCCCGATGCGGACAAGCGCGCGGTGAAGAACCGTGCCAAGGACATCGCGCAGGGGGAGTGGGCGAGCGATGCCGTGCGCAAGGCGGTGCAGGACGTCTACACCGCGGTCACCGTGGCGGTGATGGTTCCCGTCATGGCCGGTACGTCGGGGAGCTGATCCCGACCGCTTCCTGGACCGGGGTCTCCCGGGTGACGCGGTGCCGTCCGCAGTGGCACCGGTGATAGACGACGGTGCCCTCGCTGGTGCGGTGGCGGGACTCGACCGTCCATCGATGCAGACATTCCACGGTGCTCATGACGACGAGTCTGCTGTAATGGTCTTGTGCATCTCAACCCTTACGGAGAATATGCGGTCCGGCTGGCCGTCGACATCGTGAACTCGCCCCCGACCGATGCGGTGGAGTTCGAGAGCCGGTGCCTCGAGGCGGGCATGTCGGACGACACGGTGGCCATGCACACCGATCTGGCCCGCGCGGAGGTGTTCTTCGAGGAGTGGCTCGGCGTGGTCGACGCGCCGACGCACGAGCAACGGGCGCTCGCACTGAACGCGTTGCTCGCGCAGACCTCGGCATACCCGAGGTTGACGAACCACGCCGACGACGGCTGGCACCTGCACTACCGGGATCCGGATCTACCGCTCGCGGACGTCGTGCGCGCGCTGGTGAGCGTCGGTACCGCGCTGCATCTGGTGGGCCGCGGCATGCACCGTCTCGGTCGGTGTTCGGCGGACGACTGCGACCGTGTCTACGCCGACTTCTCCCGTACCGGTCGCCAACGGTACTGCGGCACGGCCTGTTCCAACCGCGACGCGGTCCGGCGGCACCGCGCGAAGGCTACTGCCCCAGCGTCCTGAACCGACGCAGTCGCTCGGACTGCCGGACGCCCGGGTCGAGGGCGGTGACGGTGTCGAGTTCGCGGGCGATCGCGGTCCCCAGGCGACCCATGAACCGGTGCGGTTCGTCGGCGGCATCCGGGTCCTCGGGCACGATGGTGTCGACGATCCGGGCCGCCCGGAGGTCGACGGGCCGGATGCCCTGCGCCTCGGCCATCGCGGGCGCGTGTGCGGTGTCGCGGTGCACGATGGCACTCGCCCCTTCCGGCGGGAGCGGCGCCAGCCACGCGTGCTGCGCGGCCACGACGCGGTCGGCAGGCAGCAGTGCGAGCGCGCCGCCGCCGGTGCCCTGCCCCAGCAGGACCGACACGGTGGGGGTGCGCAGGGTGATCAGCGTCGAGATGCAGCGCGCGATTCCTGGAGCCAACCCGTGCTCCTCGGCCTCGCGTGACAGCGATGCGCCGAGCGTGTCGATCACCAGGACCAGCGGCAGGCCCAGTTGCTCCGCGAGGCGCATGCCGCGCAACGCTTCTCGGAGAGCGCCCGGACCCATGGTGTTCTCCGGCGTCTGCCCGGTGCGATCCTGCCCGAACAGGACGCACGATCGTCCGCGGAATCGGGTGAGGGACAGGGTCACGGTGGAGTCGAAGTCGCCGCGCCCCGTGCCGCTCAGCGGGATGTGATGAGAGACGTTCGCCGCCAGCAGCTCTCGCACACCGGGGCGGTCGTCGCGGCGACTCAGCAGGACCGAGTGCCATGCCGACACGGAGGTGTCCGCACCCTCGTCGGACGGTTCCGCGTACTCGGGGGTCGCCTCCGGCTCGTCCTGCAGAACCACCAGGGCCCGTTCGAGGACGCCGCGGACATCGGCGAAAGGGACGACCGCGTCGATCACGCCGCAGCGGAACAGGTTCTCGGCCGTCTGCACGCCCTCGGGGAAGTCCTGGCCGTAGAGGGCCTGGTAGACCCGCGGTCCGAGGAACCCGATGAGGGCACCGGGTTCGGCGAACGTGACGTGGCCGAGCGATCCCCACGACGCGAACACGCCGCCCGTCGTGGGGTGCCGGAGATGGACGAGGTAGGGCAGGCCGAGGTCCTTGTGCAGGGTCACCGCCGCGGCGATCTTCACCATCTGCACGAACGCCGCGGTGCCCTCCTGCATGCGCGTGCCGCCGGAAGTGGGGGACGCGATCAGCGGAAGCCGCTCCGCCGTGGCGCGTTCCACGGCCAGGGTGATGCGCTCCGCCGCGGCCACACCGATGGATCCGGCGAGGAACGCGAACTCGCACACCACCACGGCGACGCGCCGCCCGCCGACGGTGCCCGCACCCGTCAGGACCGCCTCGTCCACTCCGCTCCGGGTTCGTGCGCGCTCGAGGTCGGCGAGGTACTGCTCGTCCGCCGCGACGACGAGCGGTGCCCGATCCCACGAGAGGAAAGTCCCGGGATCGAGCACCGCGTCGAGGAACTGCTGCGCCGAGGTCGTCATGCGCTCAGTATGGCGTGCGATCAGGCGCGCCCGAGCGCCTCCTTCCAGGACACCGTGCGGCCGATGCGCAGGATGGAGCGCTGGTAGATCTTGGCCGCGACGACGGCGAGAACCAGGGTGGCGACGATCATCAGCACGATGGTGCCCACGATCTGGATCGGGTCCGCGACGCCCGCCGCGATGCGCAGCGGCATGAGGATGGCTGAGAACGGGGGAATCCACGACAGGACGGTCGGCAGTGTCGCTCCCGGGTCGTCGATGGACGAGAACGCCGCGAAGAACATCGCCAGGATCACGATCAGCAGCGGCATCGTCGTCGAGTTGACGTCCTCCTGGCGCGACACCATGGAGCCGCCGGCGGCGTAGAGCACCGCGAAGAACGCGAAGCCCAGCACGAACCAGCCGATGGTGGAGACGAAGACGCTGACGGCGGTACCGGTGACCGTGAGCGTGCCGGTGGCCGTGCCCGCGATGAGGCCGGCGGCGCCGTACGCGGTGAGCTGCACCAGTCCGACCACACCGATGCCGATCACCTTGCCCCACAGCAGCTGCAGCGGGCGCACGGTGGAGAGCAGCAGTTCGACGACCCGGGACGACTTCTCCTCCACGACACCCATCGCGACGTACATGCCGAAAGTGATGATCTGGGCGTACAGCAGGATGACGGCGATGAAACTCAGCGCGAGTCGTTGACCCTGTGCGGGATCGGGCGGATCGACGGCCTCGACCGTGACCGTGGCGGCGCTCGTCGCCGAGGTGACGGTGGCGGGATCGACTCCCAGCCCGGTGAGGGCGTCGTTCTGCGCCTGCGCGGCGACCGCGCTGTCGATGACGGCCTTCAGGGTGCCGTCGACGGTGTCCTCGGTGACGGCCGTGTACGCGCCGCCGGTCCCGGGGACGAGCGCCACGTCCACGTCGCCGTCGGTGACCTGCGTGCGAGCCTCGTCCGCCGAGCCGATCTCGCGGACCTCGACGGGAGCGCCGAGTTGATCGCCCACCGCGGTGAGGGTCTGGGACAGGCTTTGGTCACCGACCAGCCCGAGGGGCGTCCGGTCCTCGGAGTCGCTGCCGCCGGAGAAGATCGAGAACGCGACGATGCCGCCGACGATGACCAGCAGCACGATGGCGTTGGAGATCAGGAAGCTCTTCTTCCGGACCTGGACGTCGAACTCGCGCCGGGCGACGAGCGCGATGGCTCGTCCCGCCGAGAGCGGTGATCGGGTGGTCGACTTCTCGCTCATGCCACTACCTCTCGGTACAGGTCGGTCAGGGACGGTGTGCTGCGGGCGAACTCGTGCACGGGTCCGGTGGCGAGCGCTGCGGCGAGCACCGCCTGGTCGTCCGCCTCGGGCGCCAACGACAGGCTGGTGCGCCCGTCGGAGTGCGACACGGTGGTGACCCCGGTCAGCGCGTCGGCCCAGCCGGCGGGAGCGGCCGGGGCGTGCACCTCGAGGGTGGTGCCGGACTTGCCGCGCAGTTCGTCGACGTTGCCCACGGCTTTCATCCGGCCGGAACCGATGATGCCGACCCGATCGCACAGGCGCTGCACCAGATCGAGCTGGTGGCTCGAGAACAGCACGGGGACACCGGTGCGGGCCTTCTCGAGAAGCACCTCGCTCATGGTGTCGACGGCCACGGGGTCGAGACCCGAGAAGGGTTCGTCCAGCACCAGGACGGCGGGATCGTGAATCAGGGCTGCGGCCAACTGGACTCGCTGCTGGTTTCCCAGTGACAGTGAATCGACCGTGTCGTTCACCCGGCCGTCGATGCCGAGGCGCTCGGTCCAGGTCGCGACCGCGGCGGAGGCGTCGGACGTGGACAGCCCGTGCAGCTCGGCCAGGTACTTCAGCTGCGCCCCCACCTTCATCTTCGGGTACAGCCCACGCTCCTCCGGCATGTACCCGATGGTGCGGCGCACGTTCAGGTCGATGGGCTGCCCGTTCAGGCGTGCCTCTCCCGAATCGGCTCCCAGCACGCCGAGGGTGATGCGCATCGTCGTGGTCTTGCCGGCACCGTTGCTGCCGACGAACCCGAACACCTCGCCGGGATTCACGGTGAACCCGACGCCGTCGAGTGCGACGGTCTCGCCGTATCTCTTGTGCAGGTCGTCGATCTCGAGAGTCGAGCCGCTCATGCTGATCCTTTCTCGGGGGAGTGGGGTGTGGGAGTGGGGAATTCGTCCGGTTCGTCGACCGGCGCCGTCCAGGCGAGGATGATGCCGGGAGAGCAGATCCCGACAAGTAGACCACTCAGTATGATGAATCCGCCACCGAGTGCCAGTCGGGGATCGTCGGTGAAGGTGGTCGCCCACACCAGTGCGAGCGCCGGAACCGTCACCGCGCCCTGAGTGATCGCGAACCCGATGGAGCGAGCCGCGTTGCGACGCTCCAGGTCCCACTCGTCGAGCGCATCGGCGGGAGCATCGCTGCGGCGGCCGGTGACGATCTGCAGTGTCGTCCACGACACGCTCATGAGGATCGCGCCGGGAAGCCAGGTGAGCGGCGCCCATTCGGGCCCGACGAGGATGAAGATCGACGATGCCGCGAGCGCGACGAGCGAGGCGACGAGAATCCACACCAGCAGCCGGCGCCGTGACCTGGTGCGCCAGCCGGGGAGGTAGTGCGCGTACCGCGCCTCGTTCTGCAGGTATCGACGGGTGCGGAACGCCTGATAGCGGTCCAGAACGGTGTCACTCATCGTGGTGTCCCTTCCTCGGGCTGGGTGCGTCGGTAGACCTCCGTGGACAGCGGCGCGAACTCGGTACGCGAGAACACCGCCTCGACCGGCAGCCCGAACACGTCGCAGATGCGCATCGCGAGATCGAGGCTCGGGTAGTGGTCGCCGCGTTCGAGTGCGCCGACCGTCTGCGGGTTGACCTCGACGAGTTCCGCGAGCTGGGCGCGGGTCATCCGACGCTCGGCGCGCAGCACACCGATGCGGTTGTGGATGGGGAGCGTGGTCCCGCGTTTGACCGGACTCATGTATCGAAGTGTTGTATAAACCTAACGATGTGTCAATACCGGAGGCAGCTCTGTTCGCGCGAGCGCGCGCTGAACCACACGATCGTGCGTCATTCTGCCGATCGGCAGGAACTGCGACGATCGGGTGGGGAAATCCTCAGTCGTGGTGCAGAACGCCCTGCGCGACGGTCCACCGGCGCGTGCTGCGCACCGAGTCGAGCATCCGCCGGTCGTGGGTGACCAGGAGCATCGTTCCCTCGTAGGTCTCCAGTGCCGATTCGAGCTGCTCGATGGCGGGGACGTCGAGGTGGTTGGTGGGCTCGTCGAGCACGAGCAGGTTCACCCCCCGGGCCTGCAGCAGCGCGAGTCCCGCTCGGGTGCGCTCGCCGGGGGACAGGGATGCCGACGGCCGCAGGGCGGCCTGTCCGCGGAGACCGAACTTCGCCAGGAGTGTGCGGACGTCGGCGTCCGGCCAGTCCGGAACGGAGGCTGCCAGCGCGTCGGCGACCGAGTCGGGTCCGTCGAAAGCCGAACGGGCCTGGTCCATCTCGCCGATCTCGACTCCGGAGCCGATGCTCACGGATCCACTGGTCGGCGTGATGCGGCCCAGCAGCAGGTGCAGCAGGGTGGTCTTGCCCGAGCCGTTGGCGCCGGTGACGACGATGCGGTCCCCGGCGTCGATCTGTGCCGTCACCGGCCCGAGCCGGAACGCCCCCCGCTCCACGACGGCGGAGTTCACGGAGACCACGACGCTGCCGCTGCGGGGCGCCGCCGCGATCTCCATGCGCAGTTCCCACTCCTTGCGCGGCTCCTCGACGACGTCGAGCCGTTCGATGCGTCGCTGGGTCTGGCGCGCCTTGGCGGCTTGCTTCTCCGTCGATTCGGCGCGGACCTTCCGGCTCGCCTTGTCGTTGTCCTTGCTCTTGCGTCGAGCGTTCCGCACGCCGTGCTCGAGCCAGTTCCGTTGCATCCGAGCGCGATCCTCGAGCCCGGACCTGGTGTCGGCGTACTGCTCGAACTCTTCCCGTGCGTGACGACGCGCCACGTCGCGCTCGACGAGGTAGGCCTCGTACCCGCCGTCGTAGACCGCTATCTGCTGCTGCGCCAGGTCCAGCTCGACGATGCCGGTGACGGTGCGCGCCAAGAACTCACGATCGTGACTGACGATCATCACGGCGCACTGGGTACTCGTCACGAAGTTCTCGAGCTGGTCCAGTCCCGCGAGATCCAGATCGTTGGTGGGCTCGTCGAGAAGCAGGACGTCGTAGCGCGCCAACAGGATTCCCGCGAGTGATGCGCGGGCCGCCTGCCCACCGGACAGGGCGGACATCTCGGTGTCGAGCGCCGCGTCCAGGCCCAGGCCGGCGAGCACCGACTCGGCTCGCTCGGGCAGATCGGCGCCGCCGAGCGCCAACCACCGCTCCAGTGCCGGTGTGTAGAGATCGTCCGACGCGCTCGCGTCGCCGAGCGTCTCCGCCGCCGCGTTCATCGCGTCCTCGGCCGCGCGCACTCCGGTGCGGCGCTGCAGGAACATCTCGACGGTCTCACCGGGAACGCGGGAGACCTCCTGCGCCAGGTGGCCGACGGTGGCGTCCGACGGGGTGAGCGTGACCGTGCCGTCGTGGTCGACCCCGGTCGCCGTGCCCGCCAGCAGGCCGAGCAACGTCGACTTGCCGGCTCCGTTCGCGCCGACCAGCCCGACGACGTCGCCGGGTCCGACGGTGAGGTCGAGACCGTCGAACAGCGTGCGCTCGCCGCGATAGGCGGACAGGTCGTCGACACGGACCACGGCACTCACGTCTCGCCCAGCTCCTGAAGTAGTTCCCGCACGGCCGTGCGTCCCGCACGGTTGGCGCCGATGGTGCTGGCCGACGGACCGTATCCGATCAGATGGACGCTGGGCCGCGCGGCCACTCGAGTGGCCGACGCGCCGGTCATCGTGATGCCGCCGCCCGGCCCGCGCAGTCGGAGCGGCGCGAGGTGATCGAGCGCGCTGCGAAACCCGGTGGCCCACAGGATGACGTCCGCCCGGGTGGCGGTGCCGTCGTCCCACCGCACTCCGTCGGGTGTGACCTCCGCGAACATGGGCCGCCGTACCAGGACGCCGCGATCGCGGGCCTCGCGCAAGCTGGGGGTGAGGATCAGACCGGTCACCGACACCACCGATCCCGGCGGCAGTCCGCGGCGCACCCGATCCTCGACCTGCGCGACGGCAGCGCGGCCCACCTCGGGTGTGAAGTCCCGCTCGAGGAAGACGGGCTCGCGGCGGGTCACCCACGTCGTGGTGGTCACGCGCGAGATCTCGTCGAGCAACTGCACCGCGGAGATCCCGCCTCCGACGACGACGACGTGCTCGCCGCGGAACTCCTCCGCCGAGGTGTAGTCGCGCGTGTGCAGTTGGCGCCCCGTGAACGTCTCCATGCCGGGGTAGCGCGGGACGAACGGGTGCTCCCAGGTGCCGGTGCAGTTGATCAAGCCCCGTGCGTGGACGTCGCCCTGCTCGGCCTCCACCCGGTACCGCATCGTCGTCTCGTCCCGGTCGCAGACGACCGACACCCGTCCCGGCCGCCGCACGGGCAGCGCGAAGTGCTTCTCGTACGCCGCGTAGTACTCGGGCACCGCCGACGACGCGGGCACGTGCGCGGGGTCGACGTCGGGGGCCAGCGTGTCCGCGAACGCCATGCCCGGAAGGTCGTGCACCCCGTTGACGGTCTCGAGGGTCAGGGAGGGCCAGCGGAACTGCCACGCCCCACCGGGAGCCGGCGCACCGTCGAGCACGACGTAGTCGTCCCATGCCCGCAGCCCCGCTCGCTGCAGGAAATAGGCCGCGGACAGACCGGCCTGCCCGGCACCGATCACTGCGACGTCGACGTGTTGCACCCGTCCAGTACACCAGTCAGGGCTCCGCACCCGGTAAATTCGCGTAAGGGGGTCTCACAGAACACTTCGTTCCACGCAGAGAGAAGACACAACGTGACCATTGGTATCACCAGGAACGGCGCGGTTCTCACCGTGGAACTGCAGCGACCGGAGCGCCGCAACGCTCTGAACACGGCTCTGTGCACCGAAGTGCGTGAGGCGGTGGAGGGTGCCGAGGCGGACGGCACCCGCGTCGTCGTGATCACCGGCGAGGGCACGAGCTTCTGCGCGGGCGCCGATCTGTCGGGCGAAGCCATCGCCGACGAGTTCCCCGAGGCGCTGCTGTCGATGAACCGCGCGCTCCAGACGGTGTCGGTCCCGGTCATCGCCGCCGTGAACGGGCCTGCTGTGGGTGCGGGCACGCAGTTGGCCATCGCCGCAGACCTGCGGGTGGTCGACTCGGGCGCCTTCTTCGCCATTCCCTCCACCCGGTTGGCCATCGCCGTGGACAACTGGACCGTCAAGCGGCTGGTGTCGCTGGCCGGCGGCGGTCCCGCCCGGACGGTGCTCCTGGGTGCCGAGCAGTTGTCCGCCGAGCAGGCGCTGGCGTGCGGACTGGCCAACAAACTCGGCGATCTCGACGTCGCGCACGCGTGGGCCGAGGAGATCGCGCAGCTGGCGCCACTGTCGCTGCGTCACCTCAAACTCGTCTTCAACGACGACGGCACACGTGACGAGGCGAACGCCACGCAGCTCGACGCGTTCGCGGCCGCCTGGGCGAGCAACGACGCCGTGGAGGCGCGGATCGCGCGCAAGGAGAAGCGACGCCCGGTCTTCCAGGGCCAGTGACGACATCGGGGTCCCTGACCTGCCGATTCGGGCAAAGGCGACACCCCGGCACCACGTAACGCACTCGACACAGAGTGCGTACAGTCCGGCAACACAGCGTTCCTACGGTCATCTCGCATCGCGCCGCCACGGCGTGCGACACGACCGGAGGCACCCGACCATGACCGCTCTCGGAGACGTTCCACCCGACTCCACGCTCACGTCCGACAGTCAGAAGCAGTCGGCGGCACTGAAGGAGACGCTCGAGGACTACACGCTGCGCTTCGCCCCGCGCAGCTACCGCAAGTGGGGGACCGGCGTCGTGGCGACGTCGGCTCTCGGCGGAATCGCCTACCTCGCGGACTTCGCCATCGGCGCCAACATCGGCATCTCCTACGGCACCGGCAACGCGCTGTGGGGAATCCTGGTGTTCGCCGTCGTCATCTTCCTGACGGGTCTGCCGCTCGCCTACTACGCGGCGCGCTACAACATCGACCTCGATCTGATCACGCGCGGAAGCGGATTCGGCTACTACGGGTCGGTGGTCACCAACGTCATCTTCGCGACGTTCACGTTCATCTTCTTCGCGCTCGAAGGGTCGATCATGGCCCAGGGCCTCGAACTGGGGCTGAACATCCCGCTGCCCATCGGGTACGCGGTGTCCACCCTGATGGTCATCCCGTTGGTCATCTACGGCATGAAGGCGCTCGCCACACTGCAGGTGTGGACGACCCCGCTGTGGCTGATCCTCATGGTGCTGCCGTTCGTCTATCTCGTGGTGAGCAACCCCGACTCCATCGGTCAGTTCATGGCCTACGGTGGTGCCGACGGTGCCGCCGGCACCGGTGTGAACCTCGGATCCGTCATGCTGGCCGCGGGTGTCTGCCTCTCGTTGATCGCTCAGATCGCGGAGCAGATCGACTACCTGCGCTTCATGCCGCCCAAGACGCCGGAGAACTCGCGTCGCTGGTGGACGGCCGTCCTGCTCGCGGGGCCGGGCTGGGTCATCTTCGGTGCGCTCAAGCAGATCGTCGGACTGTTCCTCGCCGTGTACCTCATCGCGAACGTGGTCGACGGATCGTCGATCGCCAACGAGCCGGTGCACCAGTTCCTCGAGATCTACGAGAACTTCATGCCGGGCTGGCTCGCCATGACCCTCGCCGTGGTGCTCGTGGTCATCTCGCAGATCAAGATCAACGTGACCAACGCGTACTCGGGCTCCCTGGCGTGGACCAACTCGTACACCCGCGTCACCAAGTCCTACCCCGGACGACTGGTCTTCGTGCTGTTCAACCTCGCGATCGCGTTGATCCTGATGGAAGCCAACATGTTCGACTTCCTCAACAACATCCTCGGGTTCTACGCGAACTGCGGTATCGCCTGGATCGCGGTGGTCGCCTCCGACATCGTGTTCAACAAGTACCTGCTGAAGCTGTCCCCGAAGGTGCCGGAGTTCCGCAGGGGGATGCTCTACGCGGTGAACCCCGTCGGTTTCGGTTCCATGGCGGTGTCCGCGATCCTGTCCATCCTCGTGTTCTTCGGGGCGTTCGGGCCGGCGATCAAGCCGTACTCGCCCATCGTGGCGCTGGTACTGGCGATCGTGCTGCCGCCCGTGCTGGCGATCGCGACCAAGGGCAAGTACTACCTGCGGCGCACCGACGACGGCATCGACCTGCCGATGTTCGACGAGTACGGCAACCCGTCCGACGCGACGCTGCTGTGCTCGGTGTCGGGCATGGAGTTCGAGCGGCCGGACATGATCGCGTCGGCCAAGAAGGGGCCGAACGGGGAGACGCTCTACATCTCGTCGCTGTCGCTGAGCACAGACAAGACGGGGGAGCACATCCTGCCGGAACAGACGTGAGCCGATACTTGTGAAGTCGGTACACATCAACCGTGGACTAGTGTCGGAGGCGTGAATCCAGCCACCGCAGCAGTGTCCATCGGGCTCGCCGCCGCAGGGTTGTCCTGGCTCGCGCGCGCGGCGTGGGGTGTGCCGTCCGCCGTCGGCGCCGGACGCGGTGCCATCCGTCCGTACGCCGCCGCGTCCTCGCACTACCGGGACCGCAAGTTCCACAACACACGCAGCAGCTCGCCGGTCGCGGCGGGGGAGCAGGCGAGCATCGGAGCCGCGATGCTCACGCGCGGCCGCTCGGGACGACCCGAGCGCGCCGTGCCGTTGGCCACCCCGCTCGCGCCGGCGGAGGCCGGGGACCTGGCCGTCACCTGGTTCGGGCACTCCTCGGTGGTCGTCGAGATCGACGGTCACCGCGTGCTCACCGATCCGGTCTGGAGCCGGCGGGTCTCACCGTCGCGGGTTCTCGGACCGGCCAGGTTGCACCCGGTACCCGTTGCGGCCGAGGCGCTTCCGCAGGTCGACGCCATCGTCATCTCGCACGATCACTACGACCACCTCGACCGTGACACGGTGGCCACGCTGCTCACGTCGCAGTCGGCGCCGTTCCTGGTGCCGCTGGGGGTGGGCGCCCATCTGCGCCGCTGGAAGGTTCCCGAGGACCGGATCGTCGAGCTCGACTGGAACGACGACGTCCGCATCGGATCGCTCACCGTCACGTGCCTGGAGGCACGACACTTCTCGGGCCGGTCCCTGGTGCGCGACACCACGCAGTGGGCGTCGTGGTCGGTGGTGGGTCCGGAGCACCGGGCCTTCTTCGGCGGCGACACCGGCTACACCGAGGCGTTCGCGGACATCGGCGCGCGGCTCGGTCCGTTCGACGTGACCCTGCTTCCCGTCGGTGCCTACGACGACCGGTGGCCGGACATCCACATGAACCCCGAGGAGGCGGCGCGGTCGCACGGTGACCTGCAACAGGGCACCCCGTCCTCCGGCATCGTCGTGCCCGTCCACTGGGCGACCTTCAACCTCGCGTTCCACCCGTGGTCCGAACCCGTGGAGCGGCTGCTGACGGCCGCCGAGGCGGAGCGGATCTCGGTGGTGGTGCCGATGCCGGGCCAGCGTGTCGATCTCGCGCGTCCTCTCCCGCACCGGCGTTGGTGGTCCGGCGCGGTATCGTGACGACCATGGCACTCGTGGGCAACCTCAAGAAGCTGATCGGCCAGGGCAAGAAGGCCGCCGCTCAGAACAGTGACAAGATCGAGAAGGCCGTGGACAAGGCAGCGGACTTCGCCGACAAGAAGACGCAGGGCAAGTACGCCGACAAGATCGACAAGGTCCAGGACGCCGCCAAGAAGGCGATCCCCGAGAAGTAGCAGACCCGCGCGGTAGTCGAGTCGATGGACGGGTGGCTCCTGCTTCTGGTGATCGTCGGGGCCGTCGTCATCGCCGGCTTCGCCAAGCGCCTCGATCTGCAGGTGCCCCTCGTTCTCGTCGCCGTCGGGTCGCTCGCCTCGTTCGTCCCCGGGCTGCCGCGTCCCGCTCTCGAACCCGAACTCCTTCTGGGCGTGATCCTTCCGCCCCTGCTGTACTCGACAGCGTTGAACTTCTCGTTCCGCTCCTTCGCGCACAACTTCCGCTCCATCGTCCGGCTCGGCGTCGGTCTCGTCGTCGTCACGACCGTCTCGGTGGGGTACTTCTCGTACTGGCTCGTCCCGGAGCTGACACTGGGCGCCGCCCTGGTCCTCGGCGCCGTGGTCGCGCCGCCCGACGCCGTCGCCGCGGTGGCCGTGGGGCGCAAGCTGGGTCTGCCCGCGCGCATGATGGCGATCCTCACCGGCGAATCACTCGTCAACGACGCGGCGGCGCTGACCCTGTTCACCATCACCGTCGCCTCCGTGACGGGAAGCCGGGTCGGCATCGACTCGCCGCTCCTGTTCTTCGTCTACGAGGTCGTGGGCGGCGTCGCCGTGGGATACGTGCTCAGCCGACTCGTGCGCTTCGTCCGCAGCCGTATGGCGGACAGCGCGCTGGAGACCGTGCTGGGCATCCTCGTTCCCTTCACCGCCTACCTCGCCGCGGAGCAGATCCACGCCTCGGGTGTGCTCTCCGTCGTCACCGCCGGATTCGTGCTCGGTTCGGCGCGCAGCGGCGACGCGATCCCGACGCGAATCCAGGAGCGGCACGTCTGGCCGACGCTCGATCTGCTCCTCGAGACCTTCGTCTTCGCCTACATGGGCCTGCAGCTCAAGTTCGTCATCGACGACATCAGCCGCGAGGGGCTGCCCGTCCACCACATCTTCCTGTACGGACTTCTGGTCCTCGCGCTCGTCATGGCAGTGCGTCCGGTGATGCTGTTCGCCGGCTCGGCGCTGCGACGCGTCTACCACCGGGCTCGATCGACCGAGGACGCGGAACTGACCTGGCGCCAGAACGTCGTCCTGTCCTGGGCCGGGATGCGCGGAGTGGTGACCCTCGCGGCGGCCGCCGGTGTCCCCTTCACCACCCTCGCGGGGGACGACTTCCCGGGGCGCGGAGTCATCCAGGCCATCGCCTTCACCGTGGCCGTCGGAACCCTGCTCATCCAGGGGGTGACATTGCCGATGGTGATCCGACGGCTGGACATCTCCGACCCGGACGAGGCCCGGCATCTCGACGAGCAGCGCGCACTCGCTCGGCAGATCGCCCGCCGTGCGGTCGAGGAGTCGCTCGACGAGGCGATGACGAAGGTCGAGGGAACCGAGGCCGCCGAGGTCGTCGATCGGGTGCGCCGCGTGATGCTGGGCCGACTCCGCACGGAGCAGGACGAGGACGATCAGGAGAGGGCCGCGCGGGCGCGGTCCTCCGGCGCGGTGTTCGATCGATGGCGGCGCACCGCACTGCGGCGACAGCGCGAGGCGTTGCTCGCCGCACGCGACGCGGGGGACCTCGACGACGAGGTTCTCGCCGCGGTTCTGGACGGGCTCGACATCGAGCAGGCCGCCACCGAGACACGGTTGCAGCGATTCATGGCGGAAAGAGGTCGAGAGTGAACGTGTGCAGGATCGGTTCGAGACCAGGACTGCGCGGCAGGGTCCCGGTCCTGCTGGGATCGGCACTGGCGGCGTCGATGCTGATGCTGTCGGGATGTGCGTCCTCGGATCCCGCGCCCACCCCGGGGAACGACGCGACCACCGACGCGGCACCCCGCTCTCCTGCCCCCACGGGCGACGAGCGCGGCTCGCTGGTCGCCGACGTGCTCCTCGGTCAGGTCGACCAGGCGGTCACCAATCTCGGCGCCACGGCGCACCGCATCACGTACCGCTCGACGTCCGGGGTGGACGGCGGCGGTGTCGACGTCACGGGCACGGTGTTCGTCCCGGCCGGCGCACCGCCCGAGGGGGGATGGCCGGTCGTGTCCGTCGGGCACGGCACGACGGGTGTGACCGACGAGTGCGCACCGTCCCTCTATCCCAATCTGCTCGGCTCCATCGGCCTGGTCACGCCGATGCTCGAACGCGGCGCCGTCGTCGCGGTGACGGACTACGAGGGCCTGGGAACCGACGATCCGCATCCGTACCTGAACGCCCCGTCGGCCGGCCACGACATCATCGACGCTGTCCGCGCAGCGCGGAACGTGGCGCCCGGCAGCGGGACTCGCTGGGCGGCGCTGGGCGTGTCGCAGGGTGGGCAGGCCACCTGGGCCGCCGCCGAGATGGCCGCGGAGTACGGCGACGGGCTCGAGTTCCTGGGATCGGCCAACCTGTCCCCGGCCGCGGACATCAGCCCGATCGCCCCGGAGTCCGGACTGGGGCAGCTCACGTTGCCCCAGAAGGCGATCATGCCGTTCGTCGTCGAGGGCTTCCTCGTGGACCATCCGGAGTACACCGACGCTGACTTCCTCAGCGGCGGACTGCTGGAGAACAAGGACGTCCTGTTGGCCTGCACGGGACCCCTGGCCGCCGGCAAGTTGACGGCCGCGGGATCCATCGGACCGGACGACGTGCGCCCCAGCTCGCCGGAAGCGTACGCCGCCATTCGAGAGTGGTTGTCGGACAACGCCCTACCGCAGGGGCGGGCCGCGGCGCCGATGATGGTGCTGGTCGGTTCGCGAGACGATCTCATCCTGCCGCAGTGGACCGAGGACGCGTCCCGCCGAGCGTGCGCGCAGGGCGACGTCATCGACTACCGGGTCCGGGCGGACCAGGGCCACGCCGACTCGGCCGCCAACATCGAGGGCATCGACTGGATCACCCAGCGGTTCGAGGGAACCGGACAACCGACGAACACGTGTGACCAGGTGCCGTGACAGCCACCACGGCGGTCGTCCTGTTGGTGATGGCCGCGGTCGTCGCCGGTGCGGTCGTCGTCATCACGCGCCGGGGGACGCGCCCGCTGACCACGCCCACCGAACGCGCGGTGCACGCCGCGCTGCACACCGCATCGCTCGCGGCACGCCCGTTGCGGCGGGGCCTCGACGCCGCGTCCGCGTCGGAGGCGGCGCCGCACCTGCGCACACTGACCGGCGCCGCCGCCGTCGTCCTGGCGGGACCGGACGGGACGGTGTTGGGCCACGACGGTCCCGTCGACGGGACCCTGGACGAGTTCCCCGTGGTCGCCCGCCGCGCCGTCGACACCGAGCGTCGGGTGCTGCTGCGCACCGCCGCGACCGCGGACGCCCCGGCACGTTCGGTGGTGGTGCAGCCGGTCCTCACCGAGGGCGCCGGCGTGGTCTGCGTGCTGGGCGTGGTCACGCTGGAGGAACCCGGTCCCGGTCTTCTCGGGGCCTGCACCGAGGTCGCGCGGTACGTCGGCGAGCAGGTCGAGCTGGCCGAACTCGACGCGAGCAGAGCACGCCTCGACCGGGCCGAGGTCCGGGCGCTGCGCGCCCAGATCAGCCCGCACTTCATCTACAACGCCCTGACGACCATCGCGTCGTTCGTGCGGACCGATCCCGATCGTGCGCGCGAGCTGGTCCTCGAGTTCGCCGACTTCACGCGCTACTCGTTCCGCACGGCGGGGGAGTTCACGGTGCTCTCCGACGAGCTCCGCAACATCGACCGGTACCTCACGCTCGAGCGCGCGCGTTTCGGTGACTCCCTCGACGTGACGGTGCAGATCGCTCCCGAGGTACTGGGAGTGGTGTTGCCGTTCCTGGCGCTGCAGCCCCTCGTCGAGAACGCGGTGCGCCACGGCGTCGCCGGCCGGGGACGCGGCCGCATCACCGTCATCGCGGCGGACGCGGGTACGGACGCGGCCATCAGCATCGAGGACGACGGTGTCGGCATGGATCCGGAACTGCTGCGCTCCGGCGACCTGGGATCGGAGGAGGGGGTGCACGTCGGACTCGCCAACGTCGACGACCGGTTGCGCGCCGCCTTCGGCAACGACTACGGCCTGGTGGTGGAGACCGCGCCGGACGCCGGCACCAAGGTGAGTATGCGGATCCCGAAATTTCGGGCAGGCATCCGGCCCTGACGTGCGCGCGCGACATGGCACGATGAAGACGCCATGAGCCCCACCCATGCCACCGAGGCGACCACGCCCGCCGCTGCCGACCGGCCCCTGCGGCTGCTCGCCGTGGACGACGAGCGGCCGGCCCTGGACGAACTCGTCTACCTGCTGCGCCGCCACCCGGCGGTCGGATCGGTCGAGGGCGCGAGCGACGCCACCACGGCGCTGCGCATCCTGCGCGACGCGCCGGTCGACGGTGTCTTTCTCGACATCGACATGCCCGGACTCGACGGCATGGAACTGGCCGGAGTGCTGAGCAACTTCGCCTCACCGCCGGCGGTCGTCTTCGTGACGGCCCACGACGATCGCGCCGTCGCCGCCTTCGAGATCGGGGCCGTCGACTACCTCCTCAAGCCGATCCGTGACCAGCGCCTGTCCGACGCTGTCCGCCGCGTCGTCGACAAGAGGTCCGGCGCGGTACCGGGTCCCGCGGGGCGCAGCGACCAGGACGACGTGATCCCGGTGGAGCTCGGCGGTGTGACGACGATGGTGCCGCGATCCACCGTCGTCTGGGTGGAGGCCGAGGGCGACTACGCCCGGCTGCACACGACGACCGGCACCCACCTGGTGCGGATCGCCCTCTCGACGCTGGAGTCCCGCTGGGCCGACCACGGATTCCTGCGCGTCCATCGGTCGTACCTCGTGTCCGTCGGCCAGGTCGGGGGGACCCGCACCGTCGGGTCCGGACTGGTGGTCTGCCTGCGCGGCACGGGTGCCTGCCCACCCGTCGAGCTCCCGGTGAGCCGCCGCCACACCCGCGAACTCCGCGATCGGCTCGTCCGCGGCCCACGAGCGGCACTCGCCGGACAGCACCGTTCCTGAGATGGCGGCGCAGCGAGAGAAGGTGGTGTTGGCCCAGCGCCGCGGCGCACGCATCGTGCGCACCCGGGTGGAGGTCCAGGAGCAGACCGAGGTGGGCGAGGCCATGATCAACGGCCTGGTCCGCGCACAGTTGGCGCTCGCGTTGCGCACCGCGGCCGTCGTCGTCCTGATCCTCGGCATCGTCCCGCTGGTGTGGGTGTTCGCGCCGGCCGCGGGTACCGCACGCATCGCCGGCATCGGGGTTCCGTGGTGGGCACTCGCCGTCGCCGCGTACCCGGTCCTGCTGGTCGCCGGGTACCTCTTCGTCCGTTCGGCCGAGCGCAACGAGCAGGAGTTCACCGAACTGGTGGAGGACTGATGGCCGGCGCTCTCACGTCCGGCACGCGCTGATGGTGTCCGTCCCCACGGTGCTCGCCGTCATCTTCTCGGCGGTGGCCACGGTCGCGGTGGGCGCGTACGGAGTCCGGTTGGCGCGCACCACCTCCGACTTCCTCGTCGCCTCCCGTAGCGTGGGTCCGCGGTGGAACGCCGCGGCCGTGTCCGGTGAGTACCTCTCGGCCGCATCGTTTCTCGGGGTCGCGGGCCTGATCGCCAAGTACGGTGCCGACGCACTGTGGTACCCGGTGGGCTTCACGGCCGGGTATCTCGGGCTGTTGCTGTTCGTCTCGGCGCCGCTGCGACGGTCCGGTGCGTACACGGTGCCGGACTTCGCCGAGTTCCGCCTCGGTTCGGCGCGGCTCCGCACGTTGGCCATGCTGGTGGTCGCCGGGGTGTGCGCGCTGTACCTCGTCCCGCAGCTGCAGGGCGCCGGGCTCACCCTCAACATCCTTCTCGGCGTTCCCAGTTGGGTCGGCGCGGCTGTCATCGGGGTGATCGTGATCCTCAACGTGGTCGGCGGCGGCATGCGCTCCATCACGTTCGTCCAGGCGTTCCAGTACTGGCTCAAGCTGACGGCCGTCGCGGTACCGGCGCTGGTGCTCGCGGTGCATTTCGCGGCCGATCCGCGCGAGATGGGCACTCCCGCACCGCCGTCCGTGGACACCGCCACGACTGTCGACATCAGTACCGACGTCGTCGTGCAGGTGCAGGAGAACCTCGACGTCGTGGTCCGCGGCACCGTCGACGGCGCCGCGGTGGACGGACCGACGACACTCGACGCGGGCGACCACACCCTGCAGTCGGGCACGGTGCTCGAACTCGAGGCCGGATCGCCGGTCCCCGTGGTGGCGGGCGCACCGGTCGAGGGCTCCGACTGGCTCTCGCCCGGCAACGGTTTCGGTGGTCCCTTCCCGCTGTACCAGGTGTACTCGCTGATCCTCGCCACGTTCCTCGGCACGATGGGGCTGCCCCACGTCCTCGTGCGCTTCTACACCAACCCGGACGGGCCGGCGGCCCGCTGGACGGCGCTGACCGTGGTGGGTCTGCTGTCGGTGTTCTACCTGTTCCCGACGGTGCTGGGTGTGTTCGCACGCCTGTACGTTCCCCAGTTGCTGATCACCGGAGCATCCGACGCGGCCGTGCTCCTGCTGCCGTCGGCGGCCATCGACGGGGTGCCGGGGCTGCTGCTCGCCGCACTCGTCGCCGCGGGCGCGATGGCGGCGTTCCTGTCCACGTCGTCGGGACTGCTGGTGACCATCGCCGGAGTGCTCAGCACCGACGTCCTGCGCGGCCGGGTACGCGACTTCCGGATCGCCGCGATCGTGGCCGGCACCGGTCCGCTGCTGCTGTCGGTCGGGCTGGTGACGCTCGACCTCTCCCGCACCGTCGGGCTCGTGTTCGCCGTCGCGGCGTCGACGCTGTGTCCGCTGCTGGTGCTCGGCATCTGGTGGCGCGGTCTCACCGCCGCCGGGGCCGCCGCGGGGCTGATCGTCGGCGGCGGGGTCTCCACGGCCGCCGCATCCCTCGCCGTGCTCGGCGGGGTGTCCGACCAGCTCCTGGGTGGGTGGGCCGCGGCGATCGTCGGCTACCCGGCGGCGGTCAGCGTGCCCCTCGCCTTCGCCGGGATGGTGACGGTGTCGCTGGCGACTCGGTCCTCGATACCGCTGGACATCGGCCGCATCATGTCGGCCATGCACGCACCCGAACGCCTCGGTCTGGGCGTGGAGCGACTGCGCAAGCAGTGAGCGGCACGACCGTTCGTCCCGCCCGGCAGACCGTTCGGCGCACCGGCGCGCTGCTCGGCGTGTGATCGGCGCCACGCCGTATCGGTGTGATGGTGGTCTCACTACCGTCATCCGAGTATCTCCCGACACGTAGGAGCACCCGTGACCACCGCACAACCCCATTCGGGCGCACACCCCGAACCCCGGACCCCGTCCCCCCAGGACTTCGTCGACATGCAGGCCACGCCCGAGTTCCAGGAACTCAAGAAGCGCCTGCGCGGCTTCGTCTTCCCGATGGCCGCCTTCTTCCTCATCTGGTACACGACGTACGTGCTCCTCGGGGCGTACGCACACGACTTCATGGCCACCCGCGTCTTCGGCAACATCAACGTCGGACTGCTGCTCGGACTCGGACAGTTCGTGACGACGTTCGCCATCACCGGCATCTACGTGAAGTTCGCGAACCGTGAGCTCGACCCCCGTGCCGCGAAGATCCGCGACGAACTCGAAGGACCCCTCCAGTGACCACCTACTCTGCCGCGCAGCAGTTCCTGGCCCAGCAGACGATCGAGGCCGAGACCGTCGGCAGCCCGCTCGTCAACATCTCGATCTTCGCGGTCTTCGTCATCGTGACCATGGCCGTGGTGATCAAGGCCAGCAAGAAGAACGCCACCTCCGCGGAGTTCTTCACCGCGGGCGGCGGCTTCTCCGGACCGCAGAACGGTGTCGCCATCGCCGGTGACTACCTCTCCGCGGCGAGCTTCCTCGGCATCGCGGGCGCCATCGCCGTCTACGGTTACGACGGCTTCCTGTACTCCATCGGCTTCCTCGTCGCGTGGCTCGTCGCCCTGCTTCTCGTCGCCGAGATGTTGCGCAACACCGGCAAGTTCACGATGGCCGACGTGCTGAGCTTCCGCCTCAAGCAGGGCCCGGTGCGTACCGCCGCCGCGTTGTCGACACTCACGGTGTCGTTCTTCTACCTGCTCGCGCAGATGGCCGGAGCCGGCGGCCTCGTCGCACTGCTCCTCGACATCTCGGATCGCACGGGACAGTCCATCGTCATCGCGGTCGTCGGCGTCCTGATGATCGTCTACGTCCTCGTCGGCGGTATGAAGGGCACCACCTGGGTGCAGATCATCAAGGCCGCGCTGCTCATCGCCGGTGCCGGTCTCATGACGGTGATGGTGCTGGCCAAGTTCGGCTTCAACCTGTCCGAGATCCTCGGCAGCGCGCAGACCATGGTCGGCGACTCGGTCTCCGAGACCGTCGCCGCGCGTGACGTTCTCGCCCCCGGCGCCCAGTACGGCGGCTCGGCCACGTCGCAGCTGAACTTCGTCTCGCTCGGTATCGCCCTGGTGCTCGGCACCGCCGGCCTGCCGCACGTGCTCATGCGCTTCTACACGGTGCCCACCGCCAAGGAAGCCCGTCGCAGCGTCGTCTGGGCGATCGCGCTGATCGGTGCGTTCTACCTCTTCACGCTGGTGCTCGGCTACGGCGCCGCCGCCATCGTCGGACCGGACCGCATCCTCGCCGCGGCCGGCGGACAGAACGCTGCCGCACCGCTTCTCGCGTTCGAACTCGGCGGGGTGATCCTGCTGGGCGTCATCTCGGCGGTCGCCTTCGCGACGATCCTCGCGGTCGTCGCCGGCCTCACCATCACGGCGTCCGCGTCCTTCGCTCACGACATCTACGCCGGTGTCATCAAGAAGGGCAAGGTCGACGACAAGAAGCAGGTCCAGGTCTCCCGCATCACCGCCGTCGTCATCGGCATCCTCGCCATCGGTGGCGGCATCCTGGCCAACGGACAGAACATCGCCTTCCTCGTGGCGCTGGCCTTCGCGGTCGCCGCGGCGGCCAACCTGCCGACCATCCTGTACTCGCTCTTCTGGCGACGCTTCACCACGCGCGGCGCGCTGTGGAGCATGTACGGCGGTCTGATCTCCACCATCGTGCTCATCATCTTCTCCCCGGCCGTGTCCGGCTCGGCGACGGCGATGATCAAGGGCTCGGACTTCGCCTGGTTCCCCCTGTCGAACCCGGGCATCGTCTCGATCCCGCTCGCCTTCATCCTCGGCATCGTGGGAACGCTGACGAGCAAGGACAACGAGAGCACCGACAAGGCGGCGGAGATGGAGGTGCGATCCCTCACCGGCGTCGGCGCCGAGAAGCCGGTCGCTCACTAGGATTCGTCCTGGAAGTTCGGACACGATGCGGGCCACCGCGGGTGTCGTCACGCGCTAGTGTTCACGGCGTGGCGAAACTCGAGGTGGTCCGCATCGTTCCTCTGTCCGCGGAGGATGCCTGGAACGGCGCATCCGATCTGACGCGGTACGAGGAATGGCTCAGCATTCACGACGGGTGGCGCGGCGACCTGCCCGCCGAACTGTCCGAGGGCACGCAGATGGCGTCCGTGGTGTCGGTCAAGGGCATGCGGAACCGGGTGCAGTGGACCGTGAAGAAGTACTCCCCGCCGCGCGAGCTCGAACTGAAGGGCGCGGGCAAGGGCGGGGTCAAGGTCTCGTTGAAGCTCACCGTCGCGGAGAAGAAGGACGGCTCCGAGCTGAAGATGACGATCGATCTCGGCGGCGCGCCCCTGTTCGGTCCCGTGGGATCCGGTGTGGCGCGTGCGCTCAAGGGCGACATCGAGAAGTCCGTCGACACGTTCGTCACCGTCTTCTCCTGAGCGTCAGGACAGTACGACCCCCGTCGCGCACGCGGCGATCACCAGCACCAGGGCGACCGCGTCGGATCCGTGCGGGCGACGTCGGCCCGACGTGATGCTGCCGCTGCCGCCGCGCACCGCGATCGCCTCGCCCATGTCGGCCGACCGCCGGATGGCCACCGACATGATGGCGGCCATGATGTCGATGAGGAATGTGTCCTGCGTCTTGCCGCTGCGCGTGCTCTTGCGGGGTCGGAGCTTGCGTGCGGCCACCAGCGTGTAGACGTCGTCGACCAACATCGGCAGCGACCGCAGCAGCAGAGCCATCGAGACGGCCCACTCGTCCACGGGCGCACCGACTCTGCGCAGGGGCGACAACAGAGTGGCGATGGCCGGTGCGATGTCCGCCATCGACGTCGTCCAGGCCACGGTGAGCGTCGCCCACAGCAGCACGACGCCGAACAGGATGCCGCGGAAGTAGATCCACACGGCGTCGACGCCGACCACCGAGTTCACCGCGGCACCGAACGCGACCAGTCCCCAGAGCCACCACGGCGGAACGGGGATCGCGAACACCGGGACTCGTGCGGCGATCGCCGCGAGCAGCAGGACGACGGACACCGCGGCGAGCATCGGCCAGGTCGGGTAGACCACCAGCGACCCGCCCAGCAGCGTGACCGCCACGAGTTTCGTTCCCGCCCAGAGTCGGTGGACCGACGTCTCCCGCGGAAGTTCGCGGAGCAGTGTGCCTCTCACCGGGTCGCTCCTCGTTCGATGGTGTCGTTCGTGGACTCGGGCGCCACGGTGCCGTGGTCGAGCACGACGGTGCGCGAGCGGACGGACGCCAGGGTGTCGACGTCGTGCGAGATGATGACGAGGGTGAGCCCCGTGCGGCGCAGATGGGTGAGCAGGGCGGTGATCTCCCGTCGACCCGGCGGATCGAGTCCGGCGAGCGGTTCGTCGAGCACCAGGACGTCCGGCTTGCCCACCAGAAGTCCGGCCAGCGCGACGCGCCGCATCTGCCCGCCACTCAGTTCGTCGACACGCGCGCCCGCGATGCGGCGATCGAGTCCCACCTGGTCGAGGACACGGCTGACGTCGATGGTGCCCACGTCGGTTCCTCCCGCGGCCTCGATGTCCTCGGACACGGTGCGGCGCTGCAGTTGCAATCGAGCGTGCTGGAACGAGAGCGCGACGGTGCCGACGGACGACGACGTGGCCTTGCCCGAGAGCTCGCACGTGCCCTCGGAGGGCTTCGTCAGGCCGGCCATGATCCAGGCCAGCGTGGATTTGCCGGAGCCGTTGCCGCCGATGACGAGCAACCCCTCGCCGCGATGCACCGTGAGGTCGATTCCCTCGAGCGCGCGGGTGGCCCACGGACCGCGTCGGTCGTACACGTGACCGACGCCGCGCAGCACCAGTAACGGTGGTCCGGGCGGCGGCAGCGGATCCGTCCGCAGCGGAGTCGACGACATCCAGTTCGGGTCGTGCATCACCCGGCGGCCGCGGTGCAGCCGTACGACGTCGTCGGCCAGCGCTGCCTCGGTCGCGCGATGGGTGATGAGGACGACGGCCATGCCGTGGCGACGGGGGAGCCGGGCGAGCAGTTCGACGAGATCGCGCTGTCCCTCGGGGTCGATCATCGCGGTGGCCTCGTCGGCGACAAGCAGCCGTGGTTCGCGAGCCAGCGCCGCGGCGACGGCGAGGCGCTGCAGTTCGCCACCGGACAGGCTGCCGGTGTCGCGCAGCCCGTACCCGGCCAGGCCCACTTCGGCGAGCAGGGCCTCGACACGGTCCGGTGTCGGCCGCGCCGCCGCCGGCAGGCCCCACACGACGTCGTCGGCCACGCGGGTACCGAGGATCTGGGACTCGGGATGCTGCAGAATCATCGCGGTTCCGCCGATCAGGCCGAGCCCGGTGGAACCCGTCCGGTCGATCCGGCCGCCCGTCGGCTCGGTGCCCACCAGGATGCGAGCGAGGGTCGACTTGCCGGATCCGTTGGCGCCGACGACGGCCACGAAACGGCCGGGCACGATCTCGAGATCGAGTGGGCCCAGCGCGTCGTCGTGACCGCCCCGGTAGCGGTAGGTCACGCCCGTAAACCGCACGGGCACGGGGTGCGGTGCGGCCGCGTCGTCGGGGGTGACCACGACGTCGGGCAACTCGCCCCGCGACTCCAGCTCGCCGAGGCGGGACAGGGTGGCGCGCAGCACCCACCACGCGACGACGCCGCTGACGGCCGTCGACATCAGCGCCGAGACGAAGACGAGCACCCACCAGTACCCCAGGGCGAAGGAGGCGTAGTCGGCCACGGCGGTGGCGACGTCCTCGGCGGGTGCGATCCTGCCGACGATGTCCGCGCTGCCGCGGATCGAGTTGTCGAGGACGGTGAGGAACAGCTCGCGCAGTCCGCTGAGGATCAGCAGCATCAGCACGGAGAGGGCGCCCACCACGGCGCCGGTGAGCAGCGAGAGGGTGAGCACCGACGTGAACCCACGTCCGCGTCGGACGCTCACTCCCACGATGCCGGCCAGCACTCCGGAGATCGTCATCGTCAGCGCGGTGCCGAACCCGCCCGCGACGAACGACACGAGCATGCCGGCGGTACCGGCGACGGCCAGTGCCCGCAGGCGGTGGCGGTGGGCGATGACGGCCAACGGGACGATGGCGACGATCTGCAGCGCACCCGCCACGGGAATGAGGGCGCCGATCACCGAGAACGCGACGGCGAGGGCGGTCATCACCGATCCGGTCGCGAGTTCGTCCGGGTGTAGCGTCTTCGTACCGCGACCTGTGGCCGTTCTGGATCTCACCCCTCGAGTGTGCCACCGGCGTGTCCGGTTCCCGTTCCGACGGAGACCCGCGGAACGAGAAAGTGAGCCATGACGTCCGACTCCGACGCCGCCGTGCAGATCACGCGCCCGAGACGCGTGCACCGGGCCTGGATCGTCGCCGCCGTGGCGTTCCTCGCACTCCTCGGGGCCGCGGGGTTCCGCGCCGCTCCGTCGGTGCTGATGGTGCCGATCACCGACGAGTTCGGCTGGTCGCGCGGCGTGCTGTCCGCGGCGGTGGGTGTCAACCTGCTGCTCTTCGGGCTGACCGCACCGTTCGCGGCGGCACTGATGGACCGCTTCGGCATCCGGACGGTGACGTCCGTCGCCCTCACCGTCGTGGCCCTGGGCAGCGCCCTCACCGTGTTCGTCACCGCGCCGTGGCAGATCCTGCTGACGTGGGGACTGCTCATCGGCCTGGGTACCGGATCGATGGCACTCGTCTTCGCCGCCATGGTCACCGACCGATGGTTCGTGCGGCGGCGCGGGCTCGTGTCCGGCATCCTCACGGCCGGGTCCGCGACCGGTCAGCTCATCTTCCTGCCCGTGGTCGCCGCGCTCGCCGACAGCTCGGGATGGCGGACGGCGTCACTCGTCGTGGCGGGCGGTGCCCTGGCCGTGGTGCCGTTCGTCCTGCTGTTTCTGCGGAACTCTCCGGAGGAGGTGGGGGAGCTGCCGTACGGGGCGACCGAGCAGCCCGCCCCGGTGCTCGTCACGGGGAATCCCGCGATGCGGGCGATCCGAGCACTGCGGGACGCGTCGTCCGTGCGGACGTTCTGGGCGTTGATGGTGGGCTTCGCGATCTGCGGCGCCACCACGAACGGGCTGGTCGGGGTGCACTTCATCCCGTCCGCGCACGACCACGGCATGCCGCAGACCACGGCCGCCGGACTGCTGGCCGTGGTAGGGATCTTCGACATCGTGGGCACCATCGCGTCGGGCTGGCTCACCGACCGGGTGGATCCGAGACTGCTGCTGGGCGCGTACTACGCCTTCCGAGGCGTCGCCCTGCTGTTCCTGCCGGCGCTGCTGTCCGACGCCCTGCACCCGTCGATCGTGGTGTTCATCGTCGTGTACGGCCTCGACTGGGTCGCCACGGTGCCGCCCACCATCGCTCTGTGCCGCGAGGTGTTCGGCACGCAGGGGCCGCTGGTCTTCGGCTGGGTGTTCGCCTCGCACCAGGTGGGCGCGGGCATCGCGTCCGTGGTGGCGGGGGTCGTGCGCGATGCCACCGGTGAGTACACCGCCGCCTGGTTCGGCGCAGCTGGTCTCTGCGTCGTGGCGGCGGTGCTCAGCGTCGGGATCGCTCGGCGATCAGCCCCGGTAACCGGCTGATTCGCTGCGCGCGGTGGTGGGGCGACGACGTCGACCCGAACCCCCGTTGGAGTTGCCGGCATGACCGCCGCGGGTGGAGCGTCCGCGTCCGGGCTGCTGCTGCTTCGGAGCCGGTGCGGCCTCCTTGGGAGCGGGCTTGACGTAGGCCGCGACGTCGCCGACCAGCTCCTGGACGGCCGGTGAGTCGACGGTCACGCGCTGCGGCGCCGCGTCGATCTTGGCCTTGCGCATCAGGACCGACAGGTCTCGACGCTGCTCCGGCAGGACGACGGTGACGACGTCGCCGGCGCTGCCCGCACGGGCCGTACGGCCACTGCGGTGCAGGTAGGCCTTGTGCTCGGCGGGCGGATCGACGTGGACGACCAGCTCGACGTTGTCGACGTGCACACCGCGCGCCGCGACGTCCGTGGCCACGAGCACGCGCGCGTCGCCGTTGGAGAACGCAGCGAGGTTGCGGTCACGCGCAGCCTGCGACAGGTTGCCGTGCAGGTCGACGGACGGGATGCCGGCCTCGGTGAGTTGACGCGCCAGCTTGCGAGCCTGGTGCTTGGTGCGCATGAAGAGGATGCGGCGACCCTCACCGGAGGCGAGGCGCTGGACCAGCGCCTTCTTGCCGTCGACGCCGCCCACCTCGAAGATGTGGTGGGTCATCGCGGCGACGGGGGAGTTCTCCTCGTCGACGGAGTGCTGCACCGGGTCGGTGAGGAACTGCTTGACCAGCTTGTCGACGCCGTTGTCCAGCGTCGCCGAGAACAGCATGCGCTGTCCGTGCGAGGGTGTGGCCTTCATGATGCGCGTGACGCCGGGCAGGAAGCCGAGGTCCGCCATGTGGTCGGCCTCGTCGAGCACGGTGATCTCGATGTCGTCCAGCGTCACCAGACGCTGCTTCATCAGATCCTCGAGGCGACCGGGGCAGGCGACGACGATGTCGACGCCGCGGCTGAGCGCGGTGACCTGGCGTGCCTGCGAGACGCCACCGAAGATCGTGGTGACGCGCAGGTTCGACGCCATGGTGAGCGGCTCGAGGGCGGCAGCGATCTGGGTGGCCAGCTCACGGGTGGGGGCGAGGATCAGACCACGCGGGCGGTTGGGCTTGCGGACGCCCGAGAACGTCTCGCCGAGCCGGGACACCATGGGGATGGAGAACGCGAGAGTCTTTCCGCTGCCGGTCTTTCCGCGTCCGAGGACGTCGCGACCCTTCAGCGTGTCGGGCAGGGTGTCCGCCTGGATGGGGAACGGTGACGCGATGCCGGCAGCTGTGAGAGCGCGGACGAGACGGTCACTGACGCCGAGGTCGGCGAAGGAGGAAGAAGTCATGAAGAGTTCGAGTGCCTTTCGGGCATCTGAGCACTCCTGTGGCGGAGCGCAGAATGGCGAGACTGCCGGTGGGCAGTTCCGATCGCCGTAAGAAAAATTCGTGCTGATTCCACGACGTACGCCGCGC
Organism: Rhodococcus sp. UNC23MFCrub1.1; assembly: GCF_000686025.1. GTDB lineage: Bacteria > Actinomycetota > Actinomycetes > Mycobacteriales > Mycobacteriaceae > Rhodococcoides. Next base: position 632,332 of record NZ_JMLQ01000001.1, on the reverse strand, counting down.
ACAGTGGCGCAGCAGCGTGACCCAGTATAGCCGGTCCGTCGCTGTGACCGCCGTCTCGCAGCGCGTGGGGTGGGTGCTGTGCACGCTCTGCCGGGTGGAGTTGTTGTGGCGGAACGGGATCGGCAGTGCGTGCACACCATTTCTGGTGGGTGTACACCCCTCCCGGCAGGCCGCAGCGGGTGTGCGCCTCACGGAATCGGTGTGCGGTTCGGAGTACGGGTCTGGTTCGCGTGTGCGCACCCGGGTGATGAGCGCGCGCGGCTGCGGTGGGTGTGCGCTTCGGTGCAAGGCCCGGTAGGGGTGTGCACACCCCCTCTGGTGAGCGCACACCCCTCCCAGCAGGCCGCAGCGGGTGTGCGCTTCACGGAATCGGTGTGCGCTTCGGCGTGCGGGTCTGGTTCGCGTGTGCGCACCCCGTGTGACCGGCGCGCACGGGGCTGCGGTGGGTGCGCGGGAGATGCTGGCCCGGTAGGGGTGTGCACCCCCCCTCTGGTGGGCGCACATCCCTCCCAGCAGGCCGCAGCGGGTGTGCGCCTCACGGAATCGGTGTGCGGTCAGGCAGTGAACGCCGCGCTCTGCGACCGCACCAGATCGACCAGTGTCTGTTGCGGAATCGTCAGGTCCAGCAGGTGCAGCCCCCAGGTCGCGTTCGGCAGCGTGGGCAGGGCCGAGGCTCCGGGGCCGTCGATCATGAGCACGTTGTCACCGTCGCACTGCGCCGTGAGGTTCGGCAACGGCCCCAGTACCGGCGTCCTGGCATTCGCTTCGAGCGACGCCGGGTTGGTGCAGAGGATGCCGTCGCCGCCGTAGCGGGAGTCGGGTGGGGGAGTGCGCGAGAACGTGGAATACGCGACCACGCAACCGGTCTCGCTCACATCCGTGCACGGGGCGACGGTGGTGAAGTCCGACGTCCGCACCGAGATGCCGGGAATGATGGCGGACACCAACAGCGCTCGCGTCGCGGGATCCGGTTCGATGCGTTGCTGCAGGAGCGTGCGTAGCATGCGTGAACCCTGCGAATGGCCGACAAGCACGACACCGCGTTCCGAGTTCCGCTGCGCGAGGAAATCGGTCCACGCCGCATCGATGTCCACGTAGGCCGCGGCGAGTGCCGCATCGCGTGCGGGACCGTCGGCCGTGGCGAGGCTCAGCAGCGTGGCCTGACGGTAGACCGGAGCCCAGACGTTGCACACGTAGCCGAACGGGCGGGCCTGCGCCGCCGCGGCGAAGGCGAGTTCGGGGGATGTGTCGAGGTTCGCCGACTGCGCCGGTTGCAGAGAGGCGGTGGGGTAGACGTAGAAGCAGTCGACAGGGGCGTCGGTGCCACCACCACACGGATCCGCGGTGCCGGGCCGGCAGAGCCAGGTTGTCGACGGTGCTGCCGACGCGGCCGGCACCGACAGGAAAAGTGAGCCGAACAGGGCTGCCACCAGGAGGAGCGCGCGCGTCATGGCTGGACTGTAGCGGGGCTTTCGGTGCCCTCGGCAGGATTCGAACCTGCGACCTACCCTTTAGGAGAGGGTTGCTCTATCCCCTGAGCTACGAGGGCCGACCCGGCGAGAGCCGGGCTGACGCTCAGCACTCTACCGGGTCGACATGTCTGTCAGGCGCTGGGCGAGATGGCCTCCAGCTTGCGTGCCACCAGTGCGGCCTGCAGGTGCCGCATTCCGGACGGGCGCGTGGGATCGAACCCCGTGAGGTGCGCGATCCGCTTGAGGCGGTAGTCGACCGTGTTGGTGTGCAGGTGCAGCTGACGCGCCGAGCGCTGACGGTTGAGGTCGTGGTTGATGTGGATCTCGAGGGTCTCGAGCAGCTCGGGCGAGTTGTCCAACGGGACGAGAACGCGTGACAGGTACGCCCGGCCGGGGCCGGGGCGGGTGAGCTGGTACTCGAGAACCAGGTCGGTCATGCGGTAGACACCGGCGGGTCGACGAAGCTGCTGGGCGAGGTCGAGAAGCTCGTGCACCTGATCCGAGGCGGCCGGCACGTCGTTGACGGAACTGGTGGCGACCGTGGCGGTGACCGCGGTCTCGGCGGCGACGGACATGCGCTCCACGAGAGTGGCGACCCATTCGTCGTCGCGCTCGCCGGGAACGAGAATGGTGCCGCCCTCGGCGGACAGCATCGACAGGGGGGAGCGGTCGCACACGAGGGCCAGCTCGGCCTGCACGCGGCGCAGCTTGCGACGGGCGGTGACCGCGCGCGGCAGGGCGGGGTTGGACTCGTCGGGATGCGCGGCGATGGAGACGGCCAGCACGGTGAACGAGTCGGCGAGCTCGATGCCCGACTGGCGGGCCACCGAACGCGCGTTGTGGCCACTGAGCAGTGCGGTGACGACGGTGTGCGCGGCGGTGTGGTGCTCGCTCGCGACGGCCTGCAGTTCGTCGACGTAGCTGGCCGACGCGGCCGTCGAGATGCGCTCCGACAGGGCGACGAACGCCTTGGCGACAGCCTTGAGATTGCCCGTCGCGCGCTCGGACACCAGGTCCCAGCCCATCTGGATGCCCTCGTGGTAGACGCCGAGGACGGCGCGGAGCGGAACACCCTCGCGGGCCCACTGCGCCGCGCGGCCACCGAGCTCGGCGATGTCCTCGTCCGAGGTGGTGGGTGCGTCGCCGACGCCGACGGCCATGGACAGGCAGGACACCGTCAGTTCCGTGACGTCAGCCCGGAGGGTCGCGCCGAGTGTCGACGTGCGGGTGGCCGCAGCCGGCTGACCCACCGTCCGACGAGCGACGTTCTCGAGGTCGCGTGGCGGCACGCCGGTGCGGCCTGCCACCATGAGTCCGGTGGTGCTCTTCTCCACCGCAGCCGCCTGGGACGACTGCGTGTTCTCGACACTCACGTAACTAGTTCCTTCCGGTCGGCGAGCCGTACGTCCACTCCGTGTCACGTGGCGGTTTCCCTCCACGTCGACGGTCGACTGGCTCGTCACTCGCACAAAAACGGGGCGCAAGTTCAGATTGTAGGGCAATAAAAGTTCATATGTGTAGTTTCGTCCCGCGTTTCCTCGCGGCGCTGTGACCCGAGCCAGGCGGAATCGGACCGTCCTGCGACTCGTCCCAACATCGACGCAAGGCGGCGGTGGCCCGATCGGACCCGTCCTAGCGTCACCTCTCGTCGGCCGGCCAGGTCGACGGAACACGACGCGTCACGGGGGAACCTCATGCCACAGGTGCTGTCACAGATCGAGCTGCTGCGCGAACTGCAGCCGGTAGCGGAAACCAATCTCGAACGCCATCTGACGCTGGCCAAGCCGTGGAACCCCCACGACTACATTCCGTGGAGCGACGGCAAGAACTTCGCAATGCTGGGCGGCCAGGACTGGTCGCCGGAGCAGTCGTCGCTGTCGAAGGTCGCCAAGGCGGCCATGGTCACCAACCTGCTGACCGAGGACAATCTGCCCTCCTACCACCGCGGGCTCGCCGAGAACTTCTCGATGGACGGGGCCTGGGGAACCTGGGTCGGTCGCTGGACCGCGGAGGAGAACCGCCACGGCATCGCGATGCGCGACTATCTCGTCGTCACCCGGAGCGTCGATCCCGTCGCGCTCGAGCAGGCGCGGATGGAGCACATGACGGTCGGTATCGACTCGCCGATGGAGGGCGCCAACCTGCTGCACGGCGTCGCCTACGTGACGTTCCAGGAGCTGGCCACCCGGGTGTCGCACCGCAACACCGGCAAGGCCTGCAACGATCCGATCGCCGACGCACTGCTCGCCCGCATCGCGGCCGATGAGAACCTGCACATGATCTTCTACCGCAACATGTGCTCGGCGGCCATCGAGCTCGCGCCGGACCAGACGATGAAGGCGATCGCCGACGTCGTCATGAACTTCCAGATGCCGGGGCTCAACCAGCCGGACTTCCGTCGCAACGCCGTCCTCATCGCGAAGTACGGCATCTACGACCTGCGCCAGCACCTCGACGAGGTCATCATGCCGGTGCTGCGCAAGTGGGACATCTTCGAGCGCACCGACTTCGGACCCGAGGGCGAGAAGCTGCGCGAGATGGTGGCCGACTACCTGGCCGACCTCGAGAAGCAGGCGGTGCGCTTCGAGGAGTCACGCGACCGAGCACTGGCCCGCGACCGCGAACGCGGCGAAGCCATCGCCGTCTGACAGATCTGACGACCGTCTTCGATCGACCGGCCTCCGGCCTGCCCGTCCTACATCGCGACGGTCAGCAGGAACGCGACGTCCTCGACGGCCTCCACACTGTGGCGGGCGTCGGGGACGACGAGGAGATCGCCCGCGGAACCTTTCCAGGATCGCTCACCGCTCACCAGTTGCAACTGGCCGCTGAGGACCAGGACCGTGGACTCCCCGTTCAGATCGTGCTCGGCCAGCGAGTTGCCCGCGGCCAGGCCGACGACGGTCTGCCGCAGGCTGCGCTGATGTCCGCCGTAGACGGTGTGCGAACTCCGCCCGCTGGACGCGGTCTTCGCCAGCTTCAGCTGTTGTCGAGCGAGCGCGGTCAGCGATTTCTTGTCCATGCGTCGTATTGTCCCGCTCAGCGGGCCCCGGCGCGGCGAATCAGCGCGTGTAGCGCACGAATCGATAGCGAACATCGGATGCGCTGCTCGTCTGCCAGGCGCCCTCGGTCCGGGTGAACGATGCCGGTACCTCGGGAGCGACCGTGTCGCCGCCGGGGACGTCCAGATCGATCTCGGTCATCTCGACGACATCGGCGTGCGGCAGGGCGAGCCGGTAGATGTCCGCGCCGCCGATGATCCACGTGTCGTGGCCGCCGAGCAGCGCCTCGTCCATCGTGGCGGCACGTGCGGCACCCTCCGCTGACCAGGACGCGTCACGGCTGAGCACGATGTTCGTCCGGCCCGGCAGAGGGCGGAACCGTGCGGGCAACGAGTCCCAGGTACGCCGTCCCATGACGACGCGGCTGGATCCCGTGACCTCACGGAAGTGCGCCATGTCCTCGGGCACCCGCCACGGAATCGTGCCGTCCTTGCCGATGACGCCGCCGTGCGCCTGCGCCCACACCAACCCGATCGTCATACCGCTACGGGTGCCTTGATCGCGGGATGGTGCTGGTAGTCGACGATCTCGATGTCGTCGAAGGTGTAAGCGAAGATCGAGTCACGTGGAGCGAGTCGGAGCGTGGGGGCGGGGAACGCGTCTCGCGTCAACTGCTCGCGCACCTGGTCGACGTGATTGTCGTAGATGTGGCAGTCGCCGCCGGTCCACACGAAGTCGCCCACCTCGAGGCCGGTCTGCGCGGCGACCATGTGCGTGAGCAGGGCGTAGCTCGCGATGTTGAACGGCACGCCGAGAAACATGTCGGCGCTGCGCTGGTACAGCTGGCACGACAGCTTTCCGTCGGCGACGTAGAACTGGAAGAAGGCGTGGCACGGAGCCAGCGCCATGTCGGGGATCTCCGCCACGTTCCAGGCCGAGACGATCATGCGTCGGGAATCGGGGTCGCGGCGGATGGTGTCGATCACCTGCGAGATCTGATCGATATGGTCGCCCGACGGTGTGGGCCACGAGCGCCACTGCACTCCGTAGACCGGCCCCAGGTCGCCCTTCTCGTCGGCCCACTCGTCCCAGATGGTGACGCCGTTCTCGCGCAGGTAGGCGACGTTGGACTCGCCTCTTAGGAACCACAGCAGCTCGTGCACGATCGACTTGAGATGCACGCGCTTGGTGGTCACCAGCGGGAATCCCTCGGACAGATCGAACCGCATCTGGTGGCCGAACAGGCTGGTGGTGCCGGTCCCGGTGCGGTCGGACTTGGGCGTGCCCTCCGCGAGCACGCGGCGGAGCAGATCCTCGTAGGGCGTCGCGACCATGGCTACACCTTAGGCTCAGGCAGATGAGGACCATGCACGTGATCGGTATCGGCGCGGGGGATCCCGACCAGGTGACCGTCGCGGCGATCAAGGCGATGAACACCGTCGACGTCTTCTTCGTCATCGACAAGGGCGCGCAGAAGCAGGAGTTGGTCGACGTCCGCACCCGCATCCTGCGCGAGCACGTGCCGACCGACCATCGCGTGGTCGAGTTCACCGATCCGCCGCGCGACCGCGCGCCGTCGGACTACGACGACGCCGTCGACACCTGGCACGACCTCCGCGCCCGGATGCTCGCCGACCTCGTGGACGCGGAGCCGTCCGAGTCGGTCGGCGCGATGCTGGTGTGGGGCGACCCGTCGCTCTACGACAGCACGTTGCGCGTGGTGGAGCGGGTGCGCGCGGTGCTCGACAGCCCGTTCGAGGTCTCGGTGATCCCGGGTGTCACCAGTCCGTCGGCGCTCGCGGCCGCGCACCGCATCGTGATGAACCGAGTGGGGGAGCCGGTCCTCACCACCACCGGTCGCCGGCTTCGTGACGAGGGCCTGCCCGACGGCGTCACGGCGGCCGTGGTGATGCTCGACTCGGACTGCAGCTTCCGGTCACTGCCCGGGTGGAACGTGTGGTGGGGTGCGAACCTGGGCACGCCCGGCGAGGTGACCCTGGCGGGCCCCGTCGACGACATCGGGGACGAGATCGTCGCGCGCCGGGCGGCTCTGCGGGCCGAGGCCGGCTGGGTGATGGACACCTATCTCGTCCATCGACCGTGACTTCCGATTAGGGTCGAGGTGTGCCGGAATTACCCGAGGTCGAGGCTCTCGCGGGCTTCCTCCGTGAGCATGCGCTGGGAGCGGTGATCGGGCGGATCGACGTGGCCGCGTTGAGCGTTCTCAAGACCTTCGACCCGCCGGTCACCGATCTGCAGGGCAAGGACGTCACGGGCGCGGCCCGGTGGGGCAAGCACCTCGGCATCGAGGCCGGCGGGCTCTGGCTCGTCACGCATCTGTCCCGCGGTGGCTGGCTGCGGTGGACGGACAATCCGTCGTCGGCGCCGCCCAAGCCGGGCAAGGGGCCGCTCGCACTCCGCGTCCATCTCTTCACGCCCGAGGGGCTCACCCCCGCGTTCGACCTCACCGAGGCGGGGACGCGCAAGCGGCTCGCCGTGTGGGTCGTGCGCGATCCGCAGGAGGTGCCCGGCATCGCCCGCCTGGGCCCGGACGCCCTCGCGGTGACGGAGCCGGAGTTCGCGGAACTACTCGCCCGCAAGAGTTCTCGGCTCAAGACCGCATTGGTGGATCAGCAACTGCTCGCCGGGATCGGCAATGCCTACAGCGACGAGATCCTGCACACCGCGAAGCTCTCGCCGTTCGCCACCACCGCCTCGCTCACCCCCGAGTCGGTGACCCTGCTGTGGACCACGATGCGCTCGGTCCTGCTCGACGCCGTCGCGCGGTCCGAGGGTCAGGACGCGGCACGGCTCAAGGGCGAGAAGCGGTCCGGTATGCGGGTGCACGCGCGGACGGGCATGCCCTGCCCGGTCTGCGGTGACACCGTTCGCGAGGTCTCCTACGTCGACCGGTCGTTCCAGTACTGCCCTACGTGCCAGACCGGCGGCCGGATTCTCGCCGACCGCCGTCTGTCCCGTCTCGTGAAGTAGCCGATCAGCGGAAGTCCTGCGACGACTCGTTCTCCGAACCGGCCGAGGATCCGGTCGGTGTGTCGTAGCCGCTGAAGCCCTCCCACGCAGCGCGACGGGATCCGAGCGGATCGTTCTCCATCCGCGTCGCGCTGTCGAAGATCCGAGTGGCGCGCCCGGGCACCTCGTACTGAGTCCAGTCCGCTTCGGGCGCACCGGTTCTCGCGAAGGCGAGCCACTGCTTCTGCACCTCGTCGGTGACAGCCACCGAGCTGCCCCAGTCGCCCAGGATCGCGAAGAACTTCCCGACGCGGGCGCGGTAGACGCCGAACACGGCGAACAGTTCGGAACCGTGCGTCGAGTACAGCTTCAGCAGGTCGAACAACCGCGGTGAGTAGTCGTAGCGGTACACGTAGGTGGGCGCGTGCTCGGTGTGCGCGTCCGCGATCTCCAGCGACGGTCGCCAGAAGGTGATGTCGCCGCCGAAGTCGATGGCGGACAGGCCCTTCGGGTATCCGGGGTACTCGGCGAGAATGCGATCCCTGGCCGACGGGTCGGTGTTCGCGAACAGGCGGTCGATGCGCTCGGCATTCGTGGGAAGGGCGTCGAGCCACTTGGGGAACAGGGTGCCCTCGTGCTCGTTGCTGCCGATGATCATCGGGACGGGATGCGCGCGGCCCGATCGGTACGCCTCGAGCGGCGCCTCCGGCACGTAGTCCCCGTCGACGCTGGGGCCGAACGGAATGAGCCCCGGAGTCTCCTTCAGGCTCTTCGAACCCAGCCGGTGAGCCGCCTTCAGCAGGTCGGCCACGTCGGCTCCCGCGAGCGTGTCGGCGGCGGTGTCCGGAGTGGCACCGAGCAACTCGACGAAGTCGCGTCCCCACTTCTCGCTACGGTCGGACGTGGCGACCATGCCCGGCGCCGAGCTCTGCGAGATGGCCTTGTGGAAGAGGCCCTTCGTGGCGGGCACGGTCGTCAACGTGGTGACGGCGTTGCCGCCGGCCGATTCGCCGAAGATGGTGACGTTGTCCGGATCGCCGCCGAATGCGGCGATGTTGCGCTGGACCCACTGCAGCGCGGCGACCTGGTCCCGCAGCCCGAGATTGCTGTCGAAGGTCCGGTCGGGCGTCGAGAACTGTCGGAAGTCGAGGTATCCGAGGGCGCCGAGCCGGTAGTTGAGCGAGACGTAGACGATGTCGCCGCGGCGGACCAGCGACGTGCCCGAGTACATGGAGGTGGCCGACGTTCCCAGCGTGTAGGCGCCGCCGTGGATGAACACCATAACGGGGCGGGGGCCGGCGGGCGTGGTGGCCGGCGCGCTGACGTTCAGCGTCAGGCAGTCCTCGCTGGTGCCCTGTCCCTTGATGGGACCGATGGGGGAGCGGCCCGAGTCCTGGACCGCCGCGTCACCCCAGCGGGTGGCGTCCCGGACGCCCTCCCACGCCGTCGGCGGCTGCGGTGCCCGCAACCGCAGCGGTCCGACCGGCGGCTGCGCGTACGGGATGCCCCGCCACTGCGCGATACCGCGCGCGACGAATCCGCGGACCCGCCCCTCGCTCGTGGTGATCTCTGTCGAAAAGTCTCCCTGCCCCATCCGGCCGACTATACGGAGAGCCGAGTGAGCACACTCGGGGTATGACGTTCACCTGTCCCATCGAGATCGTGCAGCTTCTCGTGTCTCCGTCACATGCCTACTTCGGTCGCAGCAAGGACGGGCCCGCCGCCGACGTCCGCACGCAGCTGCCGTCGTCCGTCGAGGTGGTGACCGGGAAGGGCATCCGGGGCGACCGGTTCTTCGGCGTCCAGGCGCACACCGAGGCGGCGATCACGTTCCTGGCCGTCGAGGCGTGGGAGACGGCGGTCGCGGAGGCGAACGCCCTGCACCCGGACGACGAGCCGTGGGACGGGGACGTGAGCGTGGCCCGCCGCAACATCGTCGTGCGTGGTCTCGAACTCGACCCGCTCCGGGGCGAGGACTTCGTCATCGACACCGGTGACGGCCCGGTGCTCCTGCGTGGGGGGCGTCCCGCGCACCCGTGCGCGTGGATGGACAGCATGGTGGTGGACGGCACCCGCAAGGCGTTGATAGGACGCGGTGGTCTGCGCACCGCGCCGATCAGCTCGGGCACGCTGCGAGTCGGACACGGCGTCGTGATCTCCCCGGTCCCACTCGACCCCGAGCGAGCAGCACTGTCCGTACGGCGCGCCCAGCCGCTGCCGCGCGGCTAGCTTCCGCTGCGAGCGGCCTCGAGCAGGCGCAACCACACCTCGCTCATCGTCGGGTAGGACGGGACCGCGTGCCACAGGGTCTCCAGCGGGACGCGGCCGACCACCGCGATGGTGGCCGCGTGCAGGAGTTCCGCGACGCCCTGGCCGACCAGCGTGAATCCGACGATCACGTCGCTCGACGTGTCGATCACCATCGACGCGTGTCCGGCGAAGTCGTCCTGGCGCAGGGAGCTTCCCGCGACGGCGATGTCCATCTCGACCACCCGCACCGGCAGACCGGCGGCCCGCGCCTTCTTCTCGGTGAGGCCCACCGACGCCACCTCGGGGGTGGTGAAGACGACCTGGGGCACCTGGCCGTGGTCGGCACTCGCCCGGAACCTGCTGCCGTCGATCGATCGACCGTCGGCGCGCGCGGCGATGACGTCGCCGCACACGCGTCCCTGGTACTTGCCCATGTGGGTGAGCAGGGCGCGACCGTTGACGTCGCCCACCGCGTAGAGCCACTCGTCCTTCGCCGTCAGATGGTCGTCGACGGCGATCGAGTCCCCGGTGGGGAGGCCCACCGCGTCGAGTCCCAGGTCCTTGGTGGCCGGCCGTCGGCCGGCGGCGACCAGGATCTCGTCTACCTCGAGTGTGTCGTCGCCGATCGTCACCGAGGCGGGCCCACCGTGGAGGTGGCCGTACCCGGTGTCCTGCGCGTCGGGCCGCGACACCGTGGCGACCTGCGACTCGAACAGGATGCGCGCACCCGCGGCGGTCAGAGCGTCGGCCACCGCCGCCCCGGCGAACGGCTCCGATCCGGCCAGCAGCGAGGTTCCGCGCACGATCATCGTGACCTCGGCGCCGAGGGCCAGCAACCATGTCGCCGACTCGCAGGCGACCACGCCCCCGCCGATCACGATGATCCGCTCCGGCACCTCGTGCAGGTTGGTCGAATCGCGGGACGTCCACGGAAGTGCTTCGCGCAGTCCGGGAATCGGCGGCACCGTGGCCGTGGTGCCGGTCGCGAGGACCACCGCGTGCCGAGCGCGCAGGACCCGATCGCCCACTGTCACCTCGCGCTCGCCGGACACCCGGCCGTGACCGCGCACGACGTGGATGTTCGCGCCCTCGGCCCACGACACCTGGGAGGAGTCGTCGAGCCCGTGGGTGAAGCTCTCGCGGCGGGCGAACACCGCGTCGACGTCGAGTCGCGCGTCGCCGACGATCTCGCGGACCCCGGGCATCGCTCGGGCCTGGTTCAGCACGGAGGCGGGCAGGAGCAACGCCTTGCTGGGCATGCAGGCCCAGTACGAGCACTCACCGCCCACCAGTTCGTGCTCGACGATGGCGGCAGTGCGATCACTGCCCGCGATCGCGTACTGCGCCGCGTTCTCGCCGACGGGCCCTCCGCCGATCACGATGACGTCGTACTCGTCGGTGCTGCTGTCGCTCACTGATCCTCCAGAGTTCTGAGTGGGTCGTGGTGGCTAGTGTGTGCCCGATGGGGAGACAGAAGATCGTGATCACCGGGGCCAGTTCGGGTCTGGGCGAGGAGATGGCGCGGCGGTTCGCGGCGATGGGCCGCGACGTGGGGCTGTGTGCCCGGCGGGTGGACAGGCTCGAGGCTCTGCGCGCCGAGCTCACCGCCCGGCATCCGGACATCACCGTGGCGGTCACCGCGATGGACGTGACGGATCACGAGTCGGTGGTGTCGGGGATCGACGCGCTGCGGGAGACACTCGGCGGGCTCGACCGCGTGATCGTGAACGCCGGTCTCGGGAAGGGCGCGAGGCTCGGCACCGGCCGCGCGGACGCCAACCTCGAGACCGCACGCACCAACTTCGTCGGAGTGGTGTCCCAGGTCGAGGCAGCGCTGGCGGTGTTCCGTGAGCAGAATGCCGGTCACCTCGTCCTCGTGTCGTCGGTGAGTGCCGATCGCGGACTACCCGGATCCAAGGCTGTGTACTCCGCATCGAAGGCGGGAGTCTCGGCACTCGGCGAGGCGCTGGTCGCCGAACTCCGCCGCACACCCATCGCGGTCACCACGGTTCTGCCCGGATATGTCGCCACCGACATGTCCTCCCGCGCCGGAGACGCCGGTCGACTGATGTCCTCACTCGACAACGGCGTCTCCGCGATGGTCGCGGCCATCGAGAAGGAGGTCACGCGCTCCGCGCTGCCGGGCCTCACCTGGAAGGCGATCGACGTCGTGTTGCGCGTGCTCCCTCGTCGACTCACGGACGGGCTCGTCTAGCTACTGCAGGTAGTTCTCGACCTGTGAGACGGACTGCGCCTCGGCGTCGTCGGGGGAGAGTCCGGCGTCCTTCTTGGCGCGCCGCTGACGCAGCAGGTCCCAGCACTGGTCGAGTGCTTTCTCGAGCTGGTCGAGCTGCGCCCGCTCCTCGCTCGGATCGAGCTCGCCTGCTTCGGTGCGCGAACGCAACTCGTGCTCGGTGTCGACCAGGTCCTTGATCTTCGCGTAGATGTCGGTCTCACTCATGAACGCACTCACCTCTCTGAAGTCGGTGATGTTCACCGTACTCACCAGAAGTCGGGTGTGAGGTGGTGATGCCCGAGTGCCGTCGCGATCGCGTCGCGAACCTGCTCCACCGAGTGCGCCGCCGCAGGATCGGTGACCACCACCGACAGCGTGTAGGCGTGATCGTGGCGGCAGAGATAGGCCGACAGGATGGTCGGCGACGCGGCGGACTGCTCGTGTCGGAGTCCCGGGTGGATCGCCCGCGCGGCGACGCGCACCGCGGGGCGGCCGCCGATGGTGCGCACCGCCTCGGGAAGCGGGCCGATGTTGGAGCACAGAGCATCTCGCCGGCCCGTCGACGGCGCGAGGAGCGCGGCGGCGCGTTCGGGGACCACGTGCAGCAACTCGTCGGGGAAGCCCGCGGGACCGGTCAGCGGGCTTCGGTACGCCGTCTTCGCGCGTCGACGGATGTCGGCCAGTGAGTCGGATTCCGTGATGCGGACCGCCGTCACCGAGATCGCGTTGGCGCCGCCGGCCTCGACCTTCATCGGGACGCCGAGCAGGACGGACCCGTCGGTGTCGCCGGACGTGCCCGAACATCTCAACGTCGCGACGACGGCCGCGACGACGGACAGGAACACCACGTTCGGAGTGCCCGCTCCGTCGGCGGCGACCCGATCCCACTGCGTCGCTTCGACATCGGTGCTCACGGACAGCGCTTTCCACGCGTCGGGACGGGCCGGCGCAGGAGTTCCGGTCCTCGACGCCTGCAAGTACTGCATCAGTTCGGCGCGCCGGGCGGGACTGACGGCGAGCGCGGAGACGGCCACGGCGGTGCGGCCGACGACGGTCGACAGTGTGGCCAGTGCATCGGCGGTGTCGGTGGTGCCGTCGTCCGGGGCGATCGGGTCCGGGACGCCGGACAGCGCCGCCGCTGCTGCGTCGATGAGTCCGCGTGCGTCGGCGATGACGTGGGAGCACACCAACGAGACGGCGGTTCCGTTCCCGCAGGGCGCCGCGGTCAGACGCCAGCCCGGTCCGTACTCGGGGTCGAGCGAGACGTCGGCGCCCGACTCGGCCCAGCGGACCGGGTCGTCGGTCGGCTCCGTCCACCGGACGCCGGGGCGCCCCGAGGCCCGGACCCAGCGCCGACGCGCGCCGGGCAGACGCGAGCTGACGATCCGCACACCCAGACGTCCCTCGGCGAGCCGGGCGTCGATCAGGTCGAGAGCGCCGGGGGTGATGGGCTCCTCGGTGACCCAGAGGCCCTGCATCGCAACGGGTATGCCGAAGCCTCGATGTGTGCGAAGGAAGATCTCGTCGACGACGGAGAGGCGAGTCACTCGAGCGGTGCTCCGTGTCGCCCGGCGCCGGACGCGAACTTCTGTGCACCGTCGAACGCGTCGACGAGCGAGGTGGCACCGTGCCGGAACTCGTTCGCCATCGCCGCGCGGTGGTCCAGGCCCTCCTGCTCGAGCGCCGACAGTCGGTCGCCGCGCAGGCACGCCTGCGGGAACTCGGCCAGGGACGCGGCGAGTTCCTCCGCGGCAGCGCGGCAGGTGCCCGTGGGGACGACCCGGTTGGCGAGTCCGAACGTCAGCGCTTCGTGCGCGTCGACGGCACGCCCGGTGAGGATCATGTCCATCGCCCGCGACGTACCGATCGCCCGCGGCAATCGCACCGTTCCGCCGTCGATCAGCGGCACACCCCAGCGCCGACAGAACACACCGAACACGGCGTCCTCGTCGGCGACGCGCAGGTCGCACCACAGCGCGAGTTCGAGACCGCCGGCGACCGCGTGGCCGGACACCGCGGCGATGACGGGCTTGGACAGTTCCATGCGCGTGGGCCCCATCGGCCCGTCACCGTGCTCGGTCGCCACGTTCGAGCGCTCGGTGCCCAGTGCCTTGAGGTCGGCACCGGCGCAGAAGGTTCCGCCGTCTCCCCACAGCACCGCGACCGATGCCGTCGGATCCGCGTCGAACTCCTCGAAGGCCTCCACCAGAGCGGCCGCCGTCGGACCGTCCACGGCATTGCGTGCCTCAGGTCGGTGGAGGATCACCGTGACCACCGGACCTCGGCGTTCGATCCGCACGTTCATGGTTCGACCGTACCGCTGCCACGCCAGGTTGTGGTTGTTCACGAGGCCGCCGAAGAAAGTTCGCCCGATGTGTAACGCCCGGACGGGTGGCGGCGACATGGTGTGTGAGACCGTGCCGGTCCGTCAGACCCCCGACCCGACGGACCGGCGCGGTCTCGCTGTACGTCAGCGTCCGCGTTCGCTGCGGTACCAGTCGATCAGCGCACTCGTCGACGAATCGAGGTCCGCGCCCGGGCCGTCCGCATCGGTCAGCACCGGCGTCAGCTCCTGCGCCTGGGTCTTGCCCAGCTCGACTCCCCACTGGTCGAACGAGTCGATGCCGAAGATGACGCCCTCGACGAAGACCTGATGTTCGTAGAGGGCGATGAGCTGACCCACCACCGAAGGCGTGAGTTTCGGCGCGAGGATCGACGTCGACGGGCGGTTTCCCGGCATCACCTTGTGCGGCACGATGTCCGCGTCCGTGCCCTCGGCGGCGATCTCCTCCGCCGTCTTGCCGAAGGCCAACACCTTGGTCTGGGCGAAGTAGTTGCTCATGAGCAGGTCGTGCATGCTGCCCGTGCCGTCCGCGGTGGGAAGATCGTCCGTCGGCTCGGCGAAGCCGATGAAGTCCGCCGGCACGAGTCGTGTTCCCTGGTGCAGCAATTGGTAGAAGGCGTGCTGGCCGTTGGTTCCGGGCTCGCCCCAGAAGATCTCGCCGGTGTCCGTCGTGACGGGCGTTCCGTCGGCCCTCACCGACTTGCCGTTCGACTCCATGGTGAGCTGCTGCAGGTAGGCGGCGAACCGGTTCAGATCGTTCGAGTACGGCAGCACCGCCCGGGACTGCGCGCCGAAGAAGCTGGAGTACCAGACGCCCAGCGTGCCCAGCAGGATCGGCGCGTTGGACTCGAGCGGCGCCTCGCGGAAGTGCTGGTCGATCAGGTGGAAGCCCTCGAGGAAGTCCGCGAACGCCTCGCGGCCGACGGCGAGCATCACCGACAGACCGATGGCGGAATCGACCGAGTAGCGGCCGCCGACCCAGTCCCAGAAGCCGAACATGTTCGCGGTGTCGATGCCGAAGTTCGACACCTTCTCCGCATTGGTGGACACCGCGACGAAGTGCTGGGCGACGGCGTCGTCACCGAGTGCGGCCGTGAGCCATCGCCGGGCGGCCGTGGCGTTGGTCAGCGTCTCGAGTGTGCCGAAGGTCTTGGAGGCGACGATGAACAGCGTCGACGCCGGGTCCAGGTCGGCGAGGGTGCCGACGAGATCGGCCGGGTCGACGTTCGAGACGAAGCGCGCCGAGATGCCCGCGTCGGCGTAGTGCCGCAGAGCCTGGTACACCATCACCGGACCCAGGTCGGAGCCGCCGATCCCGATGTTGACGACGGTGCGGATCCGCTCACCGGTGGCGCCGGTCCACGCGCCGGATCGCACTCGATCGCTGAAATCGCCCATCCGCGTGAGGACCTCGTGCACGTCGGCCACCACGTCCTGGCCGTCGACCTCGAGTGACGCGTCCGACGGCAGACGCAGCGCGGTGTGCAGCACGGCCCGGTTCTCGGAGGTGTTGATGTGCTCGCCCGCGAACATGGCGTCCCGACGCCCGGTGACGTCCGCTGCGCGTGCGAGGTCGAGCAGCAGTTCGAGCGTCTGCCGCTCGACCCGGTGCTTGCTGTAGTCGATGTACAGGTCGCCCGCGGTGACGGTCAGCTCGCTCCCACGCGACGGATCGTCGGCGAAGAAGTCACGGAGGTGGCGATCGGCCACGGCCTCGTGATGCGTGACGAGCTCGGTCCAGGCTTCGGTGCTCGTGATGTCGGCGCTCATGAGCCCTGACCCTAATCGCTGGGCACCCGAGCCGCTGGGACATGCCGACCGGCCTCCGGCCTGCCCGCTGACATGCGATCGCCGTGCGGGAGTGCGTGACGAGTCCCGCCCCACGGGGTAGACAGTCGGTACCACCGGGCGACCCGGCGAGCAGCGACGAGGAGTGCGAGAGACGTGAGCGAAGGAACGAGCAGCGCAGCGACGACCCGGGAGAAGGACCTGATCGCGTCCGTCCCCACGAAGTTGTGGATCGGAGGCAAGCAGGTCGACGCGGAGAACGGTGCCACGTTCCCGGTTCGGGATCCCTCGACCGGGGAGGTGCTCACCGAGGTCTCGGACGCGAGTCCCGCCGACGCCGCACGCGCGCTCGACGAGGCCGTCGCGGTGCAGAAGTCCTGGGCCGCCACCCCGGCGCGACAGCGCGGCGAGATCCTGCGGGCGGTCTTCGAGTCGATCACCGAGCACGCCGACGACATCGCACTGCTCATGACGCTGGAGATGGGCAAGGCCTTTGCCGAGAGTCAGGCCGAGGTGAAGTACGGCGGAGAGTTCTTCCGCTGGTTCTCCGAGGAGGCGGTCCGCATCGCGGGGCGGTACACGCCGGCGCCCGCGGGCAACGGCCGGATTCTGGTGACCAAGCAGCCCGTCGGCCCGGTGCTGGCGATCACGCCGTGGAACTTCCCGCTGGCGATGGGCACCCGCAAGATCGGGCCCGCACTGGCGGCGGGATGCACGATCCTGGTGAAGCCCGCCTCGGAGACTCCGCTGACGATGCTCTACCTGGCGAAGCTCATCTCCGAGGCCGGGCTGCCCGAGGGCGTGCTGTCGGTACTGCCGAC
Organism: Rhodococcus sp. UNC23MFCrub1.1; assembly: GCF_000686025.1. Classification (GTDB taxonomy): domain Bacteria; phylum Actinomycetota; class Actinomycetes; order Mycobacteriales; family Mycobacteriaceae; genus Rhodococcoides. The sequence goes on along the minus strand of NZ_JMLQ01000001.1, from coordinate 615,449 downwards.
GTCGAAGTCCAGCGCTGTCACCGGGCCGTTGATCGACGATCCTCGACTGCGCAAGTTGACCTTCACCGGCTCCACCGAGGTGGGGCGGATGCTCGTGGAGAAGTCGTCGAAGACTCTGCTGCGGACGTCGATGGAGCTGGGCGGCAATGCGCCCTTCGTCGTGTTCGACGACGCGGACATCGACGCCGCCGTCGAGGGCGCGATGCTCGCCAAGATGCGCAACGGCGGCGAGGCCTGCACGGCCGCCAATCGGTTCCACGTGCAGAACTCGGTCAAGGACGAGTTCGTCGCCAAGGTGACCGAGAAGATGCGCGCCATGACGGTCGGGCGGGGCAGTGATCCGGACACGAAGCTCGGACCGCTGATCAACGAGGAGCAGCGTGACACGGTGGCCGAACTCGTCGACGACGCGGCGTCCAAGGGCGCGACCGTCGCTCTCGGCGGCACTGCGGAGGACGGGCCGGGCTGGTTCTACCCCGCCACCGTGCTGACCGACGTGCCCGGTGACGCCCGAATTCTGAGCGAGGAGGTCTTCGGACCGGTGCTCGCGGTGCGCGGCTTCGACACCGAGGAGGACGGCATCGCTGCGGCGAACGACACCGAGTTCGGCCTGGCTGCGTACATCTTCACGCGGGATCTGGACCGGGCGCTGCGTGTGGCGGAGGCCGTGGAGACCGGCATGGTGGGTGTCAATCGCGGGGTGATCTCCGACGCGGCGGCACCGTTCGGTGGGATCAAGGCGTCGGGATTCGGTCGCGAGGGCGGAAGCGAGGGGATCGAGGAGTACCTCGAGACCAAGTACATCGCCCTGCAGTGATGCGGTGAGGCACGGGAACCGCCCGTCGTCTGGGCGGTTCCCGGTCGAGCTCTACGAGCGGTGGACTCAGTGTCCGAGGCGGCCGCGGCCCAGGCGGAGCAGGAGCATGGCCAGCGTGTGACCCTCCTGGCCGAGGTCGCTGAAGCGCTGGAGGACCTTCATCTCGCGGCTGTGGACGAGGCGGGGTCCGCCCTGTGCCATCCGCGTCTGACCGATGGTGCGGGAGACCTCGGAGCGGCGCTTCACGGCGGCGAGGATCTCGGCATCGAGGCGGTCGATCTCCTTGCGGAGCTCGTCGATCTCGGCTTCGGACGTCGGCAGGTTCGCGTCGTCGGCGTGATCGTTCGACTCGGACGACGCCGATGCTGCGGTGGTGTGAATCGCTGTGCTCATATCAACTCCTCGTGTCAGAACGTGTGTCGCTCTGCTCTCACGTTCTGTTACGCGATTTCCACGAATTTCCGCGGAAGTCACGAAACGCCTGGTCACTACGGTCGGGTGCAGTCGGTGTGATGCCGTTCGCCGGTCGAGCCCGGGCAAGAGTATGCCCGTGTCACTCCCCACGTAAAGAAGGAGCAATTGCAGATCGGCGTGATACGGCGAGCGGCAGAACTCCGACACGACAGGGATTCGGCGCCCACGGCCCGAGTGATGGTGTCGGTGTCGGTGACCGCCGGTAATCTGGACGGACGATGAACACACAGTCACCCGCACGTGCCACCAGGTCCTCGGACCAGCTCCTCGAGGGCCTCAATCCCCAGCAGCGCGAGGCAGTGATGCACTCGGGGGGACCGTTGCTCATCGTGGCGGGCGCCGGTTCGGGCAAGACCGCGGTGCTGACCCGTCGCATCGCGTATCTCCTGGCGGAGAGAGATGTCACACCCGGCCAGGTCCTCGCGATCACGTTCACCAACAAGGCCGCGGCGGAGATGCGGGAACGCGTCGTCCAGTTGGTCGGGCCGCGGGCCAACTTCATGTGGGTGAGCACGTTCCACTCGAGCTGCGTGCGGATCCTCCGGAGCCAGGCGGCGCTGCTTCCCGGCCTCAACTCGAACTTCTCCATCTACGACGCGGACGACTCGCGTCGGCTCCTCACGATGATCGGCAAGGATCTGCAGCTCGATCCGAAGAAGTTCTCGTCGCGTCTGCTGGCGACGCAGATCTCCAATCTGAAGAACGAGCTGATCGATCCGGACCAGGCCGTCGCCGACGCGGAGAAGGAGCCGGCCGAGCTGCCGGCCGTCATCGCGAAGGTCTACGGCCACTACCAGCAGCGTCTGCGGGCGGCCAACGCGTTCGACTTCGACGATCTCATCGGCGAGACGGTGGCACTGCTGCAGAGCCATCCGGACGTCGCCGAGTACTACCGGCGCCGCTTCCGCCACGTCCTCGTCGACGAGTACCAGGACACCAACCACGCGCAGTACATGCTGGTGCGCGAGTTGGTGGGCACCGGATCGACGGCGGAGGGCGAGGTCGCGGCAGTTCCCCCGAGCGAACTGTGCGTGGTGGGCGACGCGGACCAGTCGATCTACGCGTTCCGCGGCGCGACCATCCGCAACATCGAGGAGTTCGAGCGCGACTATCCGGATGCGCGGACCATCCTGCTCGAGCAGAACTACCGGTCCACCCAGACCATCCTGGCGGCAGCCAACGCCGTCATCGCGCGCAACACCAACCGTCGTGACAAGCGGCTGTGGACGGACACCGGCGACGGCGATCCGATCATCGGCTACGTGGCGGACAACGAGCACGACGAGGCCAAGTTCGTGGCGTCGGAGATCGATCGGCTGGTCGACGGCACCGACTACAAGTACTCCGACGTCGCGGTGTTCTACCGGACCAACAACTCCTCGCGCGCGCTCGAGGAGATCTTCATCCGCCTCGGTCTGCCCTACAAGGTGGTGGGCGGTGTGCGCTTCTACGAGCGCAAGGAGGTACGCGACGTGGTCGCGTACCTCCGCGTGCTGGCCAATCCGGACGACACGGTGAGCATGCGGCGCATCCTCAACACCCCGCGCCGCGGCATCGGCGATCGTGCCGAGGCCTGTGTCGCCGTGCACGCCGAGCGGAAGAACATCAGCTTCAACGCCGCGCTCCTCGATGCCGCGGCCGGCTCCGTGGCGCTGCTCAACACGCGCGCGCAGAACGCCATCGCGTCGTTCATGGAGATGATCGGCGAGCTGCGGGCCACCATGAACGCCACCGATGCCGACGGAAACGACGTCGCGGACATCGGCGACATCGTCGAGGCGGTGCTCGACCGCACGCGGTATCGCGCCGAACTCGAGGCCAGCTCGGATCCCCAGGACGGCGCTCGCCTCGACAACCTCAACGAACTGGTCAGCGTGGCCCGCGAGTTCAGTGCCGACGCACGCAACCTTCAGGGCATCGAGGATCTCGAGGTGGGGGTCGACATCAACGCGGACCTCGACGTCGCGTCCGCAGAACCAGAGGACACCGACGGTGTGGCCGAGCCGGGTTCGCTCGCCGCCTTCCTCGAGCGGGTCTCGCTGGTGGCCGACACCGACCAGATCCCGGACAACGGCGACGGTGTCGTCACGCTCATGACGCTGCACACGGCCAAGGGGCTCGAGTTCCCGGTCGTGTTCGTCACCGGGTGGGAGGACGGCCAGTTCCCGCACATGCGAGCGCTCGGTGATCCTGCGGAGTTGTCCGAGGAGCGTCGACTCGCCTACGTGGGCATCACGCGTGCGCGGCACCGGCTCTACCTCACTCGCGCGATCATGCGCTCGGCGTGGGGGCAGCCCATCAACAACCCCGAATCGCGCTTCCTGCAAGAGGTTCCGCAGCATCTCATCGACTGGAAACGGGAGGATCCCGGCGTCGGCAGCGGGTTCGGTTCCAGTGGTGGCTCGGGGCGCCAGCGCGACTGGACGTCGAATCCCCGTGGTGGATGGTCCGGTGGGTCGTCGCCGTCGGCCACCCCGACACCCAGCTTCGGCAAGGCCCGGTCCAACAACACCCTGACGCTCGCCGTGGGTGATCGCGTGAGCCACGACAAGTACGGTCTCGGGACCGTCGTCGAGTCCGAGGGATCAGGTCAGCGTGCGATGGTGCTGATCGACTTCGGCACGTCCGGTCGCGTGAAGATGATGCTCATCGGCGGAGTGCCGATGACCAAGCTGTGAGAGGGCACGGAAGAAAGGTCCGGCGCCACCGTCCATGACGGTGGCGCCGGACCTTCGACGTGAGTGGAGGTGGGAACTCAGTCGCGCTCGGGGCCGAGAGCGATACCGCGGGACGCCAACCAGGGGAGCGGGTCGATCTTGTTGTCCCCCGTGAGGTGGACCTCGAAGTGGAGGTGCGGGCCGGTGGACTGGCCGCGGTTGCCCATCTTGGCGATCTCGTCGCCGGCCATGACCGTCTGGCCCACCTGGACCTCGGACGAATCGATGTGGCCGTACACGGTGATGGTGCCGTCGGCGTGCTGCAACCGGACCCACAGTCCGAAGCCGGCCGCGGGGCCCGAGTCGATGACGGTGCCGTCGGCCACGGCGTACACCGGCGTGCCGATGGCGTTGGCGATGTCCACGCCGGCGTGCAGCGTGCCCCACCGCGAGCCGAAGCCGGAGGTGTAGGTGCCGAGCGCAGGCAGTGCGAAGAGGGGACGCCGTGCAGCGGCCTCGCGAGCCTCGCGCTCCTCGCTGAAGCGCTGGCCCTTCGCCAGGAGCTCCGAGAACTGGCCCAGGTCGACCGGTGCGGCGATGTTGAGGATCTGCGGTGCCGCGGACGTGGAGGGGGCCGTGACGGGCGCTCCGGTCGACGTGGCGGTGGGCACCGAGTCGACGTGCGCGGCCGGCTGGTCCGCGACGATGCCGGCGGCGGTGGAGCTGTCGACGATTCCTGCGGACGCGGCAGCTGCCGGGGCCTGGCCGGCGGCCAGCGCGTACTCGGAGGTCTCGGTGCGCTCGGCGGGCTGCGCGTTGTCGATCGCGGCCTGGCCGGCAGCGACGACCGCACCTGCGGCCACGGCGACGACAGCGACGCGTCCCTTGAGGGCGGACGGCGGAGCGGGGATGCGGTGGGCGCCGCTGCGCTTGACGGCGATCTCGTCCGCGATGGCAGCCGAGGTCACCGACGGTGCTGCCCCGGCCGGGGCGGTGACGAGGAAGGACGTCGCCGGTACCGAGCGGCGGCGGCGCGTGGGCGCATCGCCGAGGGGGGCCGGGGTGTACGCGGGCGCGGACGCCACGTAGTCGCTGGACTCGTGCGCACGGTCCCAGGGGGACGATGCTGCATCGGTCGAGAGGGCTTCGAGGGGGCCGGTGTCGGTCAGATGACCGTCCGCCGGCGTGAACACGGTGGTGTCGTGCTCGAACTGCTGGGCCTCGTACTGCTGGGAATCGAACCGACTGTCGTCGGTGGCGTCCGAGACGAAGCGTGAGCGTGTGAACGGAGTTCGGTGGTGCTGCAAGACCTGCCGTCCTCCTGATTCGTGACCTACCCGTGATGTGGAACCTCGTGGACGGTAACGAAATGGTCGCGGCGGGCGCAAGCCAAACGGCTTCTCGGGTCACATATGTGAGGTGGCTCACAAGGTGTCCTGGGTTTACTCGAGGACGAGTCCCGACGCCGATCAGGCACATCGGTGATCTTCCTGTGATCGAGGCGAGCGGCATCACGATCGGCGGAACGAGGACCGGATACCGTTCGTCATCGTGACACAGCCGACATCCGCGGGCCGTCGTACCTCTGGTTCCGCGTCCGACCCCGTCCGGCTCGGTGCCCGCGCTCTCGGAGTCGTCGGAGCGCTGGCGGTGGCGGCCGCTCCGTACGTTCCCGTCGTCGGCGGCGCCGACGTGGGTCCCCCGGTGCGGGGCGCGGCCGCCGTCTCGTCGGCGCTCTGGGCGGCGATCGCCCTGCTGCTCCTGGTGCGCGCGACCCGGCCGATCGTCTTCCCCGTGCTCGCGACGTTGGGCGCCGTCGCACTGGGATCGATCGTGGCCGATCTCCAGTTGTTCGTCGGAGCGATCGACGCCGACCGGCTGGAGCTGTTCCGTCCGATCTCGGCCGGCGCGCTGGAGGCGGGCCCCGGAGCCGTGGTGGTGACGCTCGGGCACGCGCTCGTCGTCGTCGCCGGGGCGCTGGCGGCACTCGCGCTGGCGCGGACGGTCGAGTGGGACGACGTCGACGAGGATCCCGTCGCTCGTCGATCGGCATCGGTCGTGGTCGCCGCGGGGGTCGCGGGCGCTCTCGCACTCGCCGCCTCGTTCCTCCTGCCCGCGTACGTGAGCACCGATGCCGTCGTCCTCGCTCCCGCTCCGGTCGCCGGACCCGTCGCGTCGGCTCTCGGCGGTGGACTGTCCGCGGTCGCGGTGCTGGTGGGTGTGGCCTACGCGTTCTCGTCGACCAGCAGGTCCGCGGCGGTCGGCGCACTGACCGGTGTGGTCGCGGCGTCGGCGACCGTCGTCGGCGTCCGCCTGGCTGCCGCGCTGGGGGCGGGCGACCGCATCGACCTCGGCGCGGGCACGGTCGTCGGAGTCGGCGGGCTCTTCGTCCTCGGCGTGGCCACGGTGGCGACGGCGCGCGCGACCTCGCGACCCACGACCTCCGTGCCCCGGCTCGCACGGTCCGCCGCTCCCTCGAACTCGACGCGGCGGCACGTCGTCGCGGGAGCGGTGACGGTCCTGACGGGCATCGCTCTCGGTGTCGGCGCCGTCCTGCCGCTTCTCGACGTCTCGACCGGCTCCGTCCCGACGGTGGTGGGGGATCGGGCGGTGGCCGCGTACGCCGTCGTGACCGTCGTCGGCGGCGTGCTGTTGCTCTTCTCGGAGTTCGCCGCCGCGGTGCGGCCTGCGGTGCCGCTGATCGTCACGGGCCATCTGGCGCTCGCGGCCGCGGTGCTGCAGGCGCTCGTGCTGGGCGTCGGTATCGACGGCGTGTCCGTCGGTGCGGGCGGCTGGCTGCTGGTCGTCGGCACGCTGCTCGGTCTGCTCACGCTGGTGCTCGTCGCCGCGGCGGGCGCCTCGGAGCGGGACGGCGTCGACACCAGCGATCTGGACGGGGCCTCGCGCCCCCTCGCAGCCGCGCTGGCCGTCGCGGCCGGGGTCGCCGCACTGGGGCTGCTCCTGCCGCAGTACGACGTGGTTGGGGAGACCGGCGGCTGGATCGGGGCGCTGCCGTGGGGGTGGGACGTGTGGGGGCGGCTGGTACTCGTGGCCGCCGTCCTGATCGGCGCCGCCGTCGCGGCTCGCGCTCGGTCGTCGCGCGCCGCGGCGCTCCAGATCGGTTCCGCGGTGGCTCTGGCGGGTGTCGCGCTGAGCCCGATCCTCGGCGGCGCGGGCCCCGGCGTGACGGCGTCGTCGGGGGCCTTCGTGACCGCTGTCGGCGCTGCGGCATCGGCGCTGGTGGCGGCAGGATTTTTTCGTACTGGCGAGTAGATGTCGGCGCAGGTCGGTGATCTGAACCACAAGTTCGACGGGCTGTCGATCAGGCCTCTCGGTGGAAAGTTACAGTCGCAAGTCGGACCCGCTCCTACCCCTCGAGCGGGCGTCAACGCAGACGAGATGGTGAGCTGATGGATCTCTTCGAATACCAGGCGAAGGAACTCTTCGCCAAGCACGAGGTTCCGACGTCGGCAGGTCGTGTCACCGACACGGTCGCCGGTGCACGACAGATCGCCGAAGAAATCGGCAAGCCTGTCATGGTCAAGGCCCAGGTGAAGGTCGGCGGCCGCGGCAAGGCCGGCGGCGTGAAGTACTCCAAGGACGTCGCCGAGGCCGAGGCGAACGCGGAAGCGATCCTCGGACTCGACATCAAGGGCCACGTCGTCAAGAAGCTCCTCGTCGCCGAGGCCAGCGACATCGCGGAGGAGTACTACATCTCCTTCCTGCTCGACCGCACGAACCGCACGTACCTCGCGATGTGTTCCGTCGAGGGTGGTGTCGAGATCGAGGTCACCGCCGAGGAGAACCCGGACGCGCTCGCCCGCATCCCCGTCGACGCCGTCAAGGGTGTCGACCTCGCCTTCGCGCGTGAGATCGCCGAGGCCGGCAAGCTTCCCGCCGAGGTGCTCGACGCCGCGGCCAACACGATCCAGAAGCTGTGGGACGTCTTCATCAAGGAAGACGCGCTGCTCGTCGAGGTGAACCCGCTGGTTCGTACCCCGAACGACGAGATCCTCGCTCTCGACGGCAAGGTCACGCTGGACGCCAACGCGGACTTCCGCCAGAAGGGCCACGCCGAGTTCGAGGACGCCGACGCGGCGGACCCACTCGAAGCGAAGGCCAAGGAGAACGACCTCAACTACGTCAAGCTCGACGGACAGGTCGGCATCATCGGAAACGGTGCCGGACTGGTCATGTCGACCCTCGACGTCGTCGCCTACGCCGGTGAGGCGCACGGCGGAGTCAAGCCCGCCAACTTCCTCGACATCGGCGGCGGCGCCTCGGCAGAGGTCATGGCCGCAGGCCTCGACGTCATCCTCGGCGACTCGCAGGTCAAGAGCGTGTTCGTCAACGTCTTCGGCGGAATCACCTCGTGCGACGCGGTTGCCAACGGCATCGTCGGCGCTCTGAAGACGCTGGGCGACACCGCCTCCAAGCCGCTGGTCGTCCGCCTGGACGGCAACAAGGTCGAAGAAGGCCGGAAGATTCTCGCCGATGCTGCGCACCCGTTGGTGACACTGGCCGAGACCATGGACGAAGGCGCCGACAAGGCCGCCGAGCTGGCTGCGAAGTAGAGGGCACCGAAACTATGTCTATTTTCCTGAACAAGAACAACAAGGTCATCGTCCAGGGCATCACCGGCGGCGAGGGCACGAAGCACACCGCCCTGATGCTCAAGGCCGGCACGCAGGTCGTCGGCGGCGTCAACGCTCGCAAGGCCGGGACCACGGTCAAGCACACCGCAGCCGACGGTTCCGACGTCGAGCTGCCCGTGTTCGCCAGCGTTGCCGAGGCCATGGAGAAGACCGGAGCCGACGTGTCCATCGCGTTCGTGCCGCCGGCATTCTCCAAGGACGCCATCGTCGAGGCCATCGACGCGGAGATCCCGCTGCTCGTCGTCATCACCGAGGGAATCCCGGTGCAGGACAGTGCGTACGCGTGGGCCTACAACGTCGAGAAGGGCAAGAAGACCCGCATCATCGGGCCGAACTGCCCCGGCATCATCACCCCCGGCGAGGCACTGGTCGGCATCACGCCCGCCAACATCGCCGGCAAGGGCCCCATCGGCCTCGTCTCGAAGTCGGGCACCCTGACCTACCAGATGATGTTCGAGCTCCGTGACTTCGGCTTCTCCACCGCCATCGGCATCGGCGGCGACCCGGTCATCGGCACCACGCACATCGACGCCATCGAGGCGTTCGAGAACGATCCCGACACCGAGATCATCGTCATGATCGGCGAGATCGGTGGCGACGCCGAGGAGCGTGCAGCCGACTACATCAAGGCGCACGTCACCAAGCCCGTCGTCGGTTACGTCGCCGGCTTCACCGCTCCCGAGGGCAAGACCATGGGCCACGCCGGCGCCATCGTCTCCGGCTCGCTGGGAACGGCTCAGGCCAAGAAGGACGCTCTCGAGGCGGCCGGGGTGAAGGTCGGCAAGACGCCGTCCGAGACCGCTGCCCTCGCGCGCGAGATCCTCGAGAAGAAGTAGTCACTCTTTCTTCTCTCACACGAGGGAGGCCGGTTTCCCGCTCGGGAAGCTTGCCTCCCTCGTGTCGTTCCGGGGGACTACCGTCGAGGTATGAGCATTCCCGCGACTCACTCCGCCATCGTCTCCGTCGAACCCGACTCGCCGTTCGTGCAGATCGAGCGAGAGACTCCGTCGCCCACCGGATTCGACCTTCTCGTACGTGTCGACGCGGTGTCCGTCAATCCGGTGGACACGAAGGTTCGCTCGTCCTTCGATCCGTCCGACGGCCCGAAGGTCCTCGGTTTCGACGCCGTCGGTGAGGTCGTCGCGGTGGGTTCCGACGCCCGAATCTTCGAGCCCGGCGATCGAGTCTTCTATGCGGGATCCATAGCTCGGGACGGCAGCAACGCCCAGTACCAACTCGTCGACGAGCGGATCGTCGGCCATGCGCCGTCGTCACTGTCCGCCGAGGACGCCGCGGCCGTGCCGCTGACCGCCATCACCGCCTGGGAATCGCTGTTCGTCCGGCTCGGACTCGGGAAAGACAGCACCGGCACACTTCTCGTGATGGGGGCCGCCGGCGGTACCGGGTCGATGATCATCCAGCTCGCCCGGGCACTGACCTCGCTCACCGTCGTTGCCGCGGCATCGCGCGGCGAATCCCGCGACTGGGCAACGGAGATGGGCGCCCATCACGTGGTGGATCGGCACTCCCTCGTGGACGAGGTCGGTGCCCTGGCGCCGGACGGCGTCGAGTACGTGTTCTCCCCGTTCTCCGAGGGCAATGTCGACGCCTACGCCGCGGTGATGGCAGTGCACGGTCAGGTCGTGGCGATCGACGATCCGGTCGGCCTGGACCTGATGCCGCTGAAGGCCAAGAGCCAGACCTGGCACTGGGAACTGATGTTCACGGTGCCGTTGTCGTTGCCGGAGAGCACTTCTCAGCACACCATCCTCGACGAGGTCTCGCGACTCATCGACGACGGAACTCTGCGGAGCACCCGCACCACGACTCTGTCACCGTTCGACGTGGACACCCTGCAGGACGCGCACCGGCGGGTGGAAAGTGGCGGCACCATCGGGAAGGTGGTCGTCGTTCGGTAGATCAGTCGATCGGCGAGACCCTGATGAGGTTGCCGTCGGGGTCGCTGACCACAAATGTGCGGCCGAAGACCGCGTCGTACGGCTCGTCGACGACACGGACTCCCTTCGAGACCCAGTTCGCGAAGACCTCGTCGACGGCAGACGCCGACCCGGGGACCATCAGTCCGACCTCGGTCGTGCCTGGAGTGTCCGGGGCCAGGTGCTCGCTGTAGCCGGTCCACAGCGCGAACAAGACGCCGGGGGCTACCTGGAAAGCGACATAGTGGGGACTGATGAAGGTCGGTTCGATCTCGAACAGGTCGCTGTAGAAGCTGGTAGCGGTCTCGCCGTCGCGGACGCCGATCAGGAATAGGTTCGGTGCGGGCACAGGAGCTCCTCGACTCGGTGAATTCTCGGTACCGCCACAGTGGACCGGCCTATCACGACAGAACCTGTCACCTTTTCTGCGAAGATCGGACGCATGAAGGCCGCCCGATTGCTGCACCTCTTGCTGTTGCTGCAGACCCGCCAACGCATCACCACCACGGAGCTGGCCGCGCGTCTGGAAGTATCGCGGCGGACCGTGCTGCGGGACGTCGAGGCGCTCTCGGCAGCAGGAGTGCCTGTGTACGCCGAACGTGGCCGCAGCGGTGGAATCGTCCTGCTCCCCGGTGCGCGGCTCAACGCGTCCCACCTGGAACCACCGGAGTTGGAAGCCCTTTCTCTGGCGGGTCTGGACAGCACGCAACGTGAGCGCATGGGCTTGTCGGCGATGTGGGAGTCGGCAGCACGCAAGATCGCCGCCCGCCAGGCCGCGACATCCACGGGCACGAGCCCATTGCGACTGGCGGACCTCGTGCTGGTGGACAGCACCCCGTGGTTTGCCGATTCAGAAGCAGCGGTCGACGTCGCCGATCTGGCATCGGCCCTGCAGGACCGACGCCGATTGCGAATCCGATACCGGCGGAGCGCCGAGAGTGAGGCCTCGACACGTGTGGTCGACCCGTACGGGATCGTGGCGAAGTCCGGCCGCTGGTACCTCGTCGCCGACCACCGAGGAGATGGACGACTGTTCTCTCTGGACCGACTCGCGGCTTTCGAACAACTCGACGCGCCAGTCTCTCTCCGACCCGGAGAAACCCTCCGCACCACATGGGCCGCGTTGAAGGACCGCACCGAGGGTCGAGGTCATGTGAGCGTGACCTTTCGCCTGCCGGAACACGGCCTCGACTTGGCGCGGCGCATCCTCGGGACACGCATCCACGATGTATCCGATCCGGAGAACGGAACATGCATCGTCGTCGTCGGCTACCCCGACATCGAGTCGGTGCGTCAACTGCTGCAATTCGGCGACCACATCGAGGTCCTCGCCCCAGACGCAGCCCGCACACGCATCAGCCAACTCGCGAAAGTCCTGGCCGAAACACACTCACCCCCATCCAGTTGACCGCCGATCGGGACGCCTTGAGCTCGATCGACGTGTCCGGTCAGTACGACCGGCCGTGTTCTCGGGCACGGAATGTGTTGGTGGAAAGGCGATCTGCGCTCAATGTCCGCAGATGTATCGACGGCCGAAACGGATCGAGGAGCTGGAGCGCGCATCCGACGGCGTGACCCGAAAGTGTGTCGGTGGGGTGGGTTACTGTCTGTTCAGGTCGTCGGGGGGCGGTCTGATCGGGGCATCACCGGGGGGTGAATTCGTGTACGACGCAGAGGTTTCGGTGGATGTGTTGGTGTCGGCGAAGGTCGACGCTCAAGCGTCGTTCGCCCGGACCGTGTCGGCGTCGTGTGCGTACGTGCAGGAGTCGTCGCGCCGGCCGGCCTTGCTCGGTCCGGGTGGGGTGTTCGACGCGGAAGCTGCTGAGACCTGTGCGGTGGCGGAGGTCGCGGCGGCGTTGGCGGTGTCGACGCGCACGGTGGCCGAGTGGTTGTTCCTGACCCGCACCGCGCATCCTGCGGTGGCGGAGGCGTTCGATGCGGGCCGGTTGGCGTATGCGGCGTTCCGGACGGTGTGCAGGTCGGTGGCCGGGGTTCCGAACGCCACCGAAGCGCTGCTGCAGCGGGTGATCGCTGCCGCGTCGAGGTGCACTCCGGGTGCGGTGGCAGCGGCGGTCGACCGGATCCTCGCGGAGTTCGACGCGCAGTGGCACCGGGAAGCGCGTGAACGGGCGACGCGGGAGCGGTCGGCAACGGTGCGGAAGCTCCCGCGCGGTCAGGCCGAGCTGACGATTCGTGGTTCGGCGGAGCAGGTCGCGGCGATGTGGCGGGTGATCGTGTCGGCGGCGCGTGGGGTGTGCGCGACGGATCCGCGGCCGCTGTCCGCGCGGTTGTTCGATGCAGCGCACGCGGTGCTCGCCGGCAGAGCTGTCGCGTGTGAGTGTGCCGGCCAGGACTGCGAACAGCGGGAGACGGTCGCCCGTACCGAGGCCACTGCGGTGATCGTGCTCGATGCGGCCACGGCGGCGGGGTTGGCGGGGGAGCCGGGGCATCTCGTGGGTTGGGGTCCGGTTCCTGCGGACGTGGCCCGGAGAATCGCCGGGGATGCGACGTGGCAAGCACTCATCACCGCAGCCCGCGGAACTGAACCGCGGGCGGGATGCAGCTGCCGATGCCCGGAACACGACCCACCCACCGTCCCCGACCCGCCTGTGCCGATCACGGGTCGGGAAGTCCGCCGCACCCGCCGTATGCCCGCAGGGTGGACACCGACCACGGGGAAACTGGGCAGCACGACAGCCCGAAAAGCCAGGGAGCAGGTCGACTATCTCCGCGCGCTCGCACCATCGGCGGTGGACCGTGCCGTCGCCGACCCCGACGGACATGGGGGATTCGCCGTACCCCCGGCCGGGGCGTTGACGTACCGGCCGTCCGAGGCGATCACGTCGCTGGTGACAGCGCTGTATCCGACATGCATCCATCCGGGATGTGCTGTGCCCAGCGAAGACTGCGACCTCGACCACGTCGTCCCGTTCGACCACACCGACCCGGAGAGAGGCGGCTGGACCGTCACCGGCAACCTCGCGCCGCTGTGCCGTCGGCACCACGGCCTGAAGACCCGGCGGCAGTGGCACCACCGCATGCTCCGGGACGGGATCGTCCATGTCCGCGACTCGCACGGCACCGACTACTTCACCGCACCCGGCGAGTGAGCGAACCGTTCGAATCACCCAGAGCGCAACGGTGGTTCCGCATCGACCCGGGCGATGTACTTCCGGGCATGACGATCACCGACACCCGCCCCGCCGGCGCCGCCACCGAACCGCGCTGGACCACCGCTCCCACGACGTCCGCGGAATGGATCGACCGTGCCCACGAGGTGGCCGCGATCCTCGCCGTCGACGCCGTCGCCCGTGATCGCGCCACCGAGGCGCCGCACGAGGAGGTGACGTTGTTGAAGGAGTCCGGTCTGGTCACGATCCTCGGGCCGATCGAGTTCGGTGGTGGCGGGCAGACCTGGGAGACCGCCTACCAGGTGATCCGCGCCGTGGCCGCCGCCGACGGGTCGATCGGACAGCTGCTCGGCTACCACCTGCTGTGGTTCTGGGCGGCACGTCTGGTCGGGACGAAGGAGCAGATCGCTGCCGTCGAACAAGCCGCCACCGAGAACACCTGGTTCTTCGGCGGCGCGGTCAACCCGCGCGACAACGACGTCGAGATCACCGACGAGGGCGACACGATCGTCTACAACGGTGCCAAGACGTTCTCCACGGGCAGTCGTGTCTCCGACGTGACCGTGCTCGAGGGGGTGCTCGCCGGTACCGACACCCACGTCTTCGCCATCGTTCCGTCGAATTCCGAGGGCCTGACGTTCCACGACGACTGGGACAACATCGGTCAGCGTCGCACCGAGAGTGGCAGTGTCACCATCGATCACGTCCGCACCGACTGGAGCTCGGCCGCCGGATTCGCGAACAAGGCGTTCGAGCCGCGGGTCTACAACACCCTCAACGTCCCGATCATCCAGCTGGTGTTCGTCAACTTCTACCTCGGCATCGCACGCGGAGCCCTCGAGACCGCTGCCGACTACACGCGCACCACCACGCGAGCGTGGCTGCACAGCACCGTGGACAACGCGCTCGACGAGCCCTACATCATCGACCTGTACGGAGACCTGACCGCGAAGCTCTGGGCCGCAGAGGCTCTCGCGGACGCCGTGGCCGCGGAGCAGCAGCGGATCCACGAGAACGCCTGGACCGTCACCGAGCACGAGCGCGGCGAGCACGAGGTGCGCGTCGCCGCGGCGAAGGCACGCGCCACGGAGGTCGCCCTGGAGATCACGTCGGGCATCTTCGAGGGGCTCGGCGCCCGCGCCACCGCGTCGAGTCACGGATTCGACCGTTTCTGGCGCAACGTGCGCACGCACACGTTGCACGATCCGGTGGCCTACAAGCGCCGCGAGGTCGGCCGCCACGTGCTCACCGGTGAGTTGCCGCAACCCACCTGGTACTCCTGAAATCATATGTCGCGCACTATTATCGAACCGAGGACTGCATGAGTACAGAGAAGATCGCCGACGAAGTGAAGTTCGCCTACTGGGTGCCCAACGTCAGTGGTGGCCTCGTCACCAGCGACATCGAGCAACGCACCAGCTGGGAGTTCGAGTACAACAAGAAGCTCGCGCAGACGGCGGAGAACAACGGGTTCGAGTACGCGCTGAGCCAGGTCCGGTACGAGGCCAGCTACGGAGCCGAGTTTCAACACGAGTCCACGAGCTTCAGTCTGGGACTGCTCCTCGCGACCGAGCGCCTCAAGGTCATCGCTGCCGTGCATCCCGGGCTCTGGCAACCGGCCGTGCTCGCGAAACTCGGTGCGACAGCGGACCATCTCTCCAACGGACGCTTCGCCGTCAATGTGGTGAGTGGATGGTTCAAGGACGAATTCACGCATCTCGGTGAGCCCTGGCTCGAACACGACGAGCGTTACCGACGCAGCGCCGAATTCCTGCAGGTGCTGCGCAAGATCTGGACCGAGGACGACGTCGATTTCCGCGGCGACTTCTACCGCATCCACGACTTCACGCTCAAGCCGAAACCGCTCAACACGCCCGCGCGTCCCAATCCCGAACTGTTCCAGGGTGGTAATTCGTCGGCGGCACGGGAGAACGCAGGTCGGTACTCCGACTGGTACTTCTCCAACGGCAAGGACTTCGACGGCATCACCGAGCAGATCGACGACGTGCGGCGCGTCGCACAGGCCCATCAGCGTGAGGTGAAGTTCGGTCTCAACGGCTTCATCATCGCCCGCGACACCGAGAAGGAGGCGAGGGACACCCTCCGCGAGATCATCGAGAAGGCGAACAAGCCGGCAGTCGAGGGGTTCCGCGGTGCCGTGCAGCAGGCCGGCAGTTCGACGTCGGACAAGAAGGGCATGTGGGCCGACTCGAGCTTCGAGGACCTCGTGCAGTACAACGACGGCTTCAAGACCCAGCTGATCGGTACGCCCGAACAGGTGGCGACGCGCATCGTCGACTACCGCGACCGCGGCGTGGACCTCATCCTCGGCGGTTTCCTGCACTTCCAGGAGGAGATCGAGTACTTCGGAGCGAAGATTCTGCCGCTGGTGCGGGAGATCGAGGCCGCGCGGGCGAGTGACCGCGAACCCGTCGGCGTCGCCTGAGCGAGGAGTCACTCACCGCGGGTCCGTAGTGTTGGTGAGCGGCGCGGCCGCCGCAGTCGGCGGCCGACCGACGACCAGCACCGAGGAAGAGGAATCGAGATGACCTTCTCACCAGGGGGACCCGACCACGACCACGGCCGGACGGACCCGCGGACGACCACCTTCGGAGACCCGTCCACGGAGACCGGGCAGGTCGACGACCGTTCAGCGTCGATCGACCGCACTGACGGCGCTGCGACCCCGTCCGTCGACGCGGACGCGGCCGGCGCCGACGACAACACGACCGAGCAGATCGCGGCGCGCACGACGCAGGTCGCCCGTATCGCGTCGTACGTCATCATCGGCACCGGTGTCCTCGCGTTCCTGCTCGGTCTGTCCGCGCAGTTCGCGCTCGGCGGTGAGTCCTCCAACTTCTTCGAACGCGAGCTGGGCGACCCGACGTCCGTGGCGCTGCTCCTCCTCGCGGCGCTCGTCACGGCCGCGGGCCTCCTGTCGCGGCAGACGACGTCGCGGGGACTGGTCGCGGCGCTGTCCGTCACCGCGTTGCTCACGCTGATCTTCCAGCTGGTGAACCGCGGGGCGGCGTTCACCGCCTTCGGTGAGACCGTCCGCGTCGGTATCGGCATCGGGTCGATCCTGGTGCTGATCCTGGCCATCGTGCAGGTGGCCGCGGCCGTCGGTGCGCTTCTCGTCGACTCGGGAGTCGTGACGGTTCCGGCGCCGCGTCCGAAGCAGCAGCAGTTCGGCCAGCCGGGTGGCCCGGGACAGCAGGGTCCCGGCCAGCAGAACTACGGGCAGCAGGCATATGGCCAACAGGCATACGGCCAGCAGGGTTACGGGCAGCCGCAGAGCTATGGCCAGCCGCAGGGTTACGGCCAGCCGCAGGGTTACGGGCAGCCGGGTGCCTACGGGCAGCCGCAGGGATACGGCCAGCCGCAGGGTTACGGGCAGCCCCAGGGTTACGGCCAGCCGGGTGCCTACGGGCAGCCGCAGGGATACGGCCAGCAGGGTCAGGCGCAGCCCGGCGCCTACGGTCAGCAGGGATACGGCCAGCCGCAGGGCTACGGATCGCCCTACAGCGCCCCGACCGAGCGCTACGGGCAGCCGGTCGGCCAGACCGCCGCGGACACCGCCCCCGCGCACGCCGCATCGGCGGAGTCCGCGACACCTCCCACCGGTGAGCAGTCGTCCGCGCAGCAGCCGACCACGGAGGAGCACACGCCCGAGCAACAGGCACCCGAGCAGCAGGCGCCCGAGCAGCAGGCACCGGAAGCCACCCGCGCACTCGACTTCGGCGATCGGTCGGACGACCGCCGCTGAACCACGTCGTCGGCGCGCCTAGGTTCTCCACCGTGCCGACGGTGAGAACCTGATCGGTGATGACCTCACTACTCGATCGCGAACCGCACACGCGGGGCCGTTTCGGTCCGAGTCCCGACGAGGCTCGAATGCTGCTCACCGTGGCGTTCCGGCCCGTCGGGCTACTCCTGGCCGTCGTCACGGCCGTGGTGCTGGTGACGCTCGTCTCAGCGAACAGCGACCTGACGGGGACGTTCGGCGCGTTGGCCGCCACGTGGCTGGCCGTGCATCAGGTGCCGCTGGGCATCGCCGGTGCGACGTTGTCGATCCTTCCGCTGCTGCCCACTCTTGTGCTGGTGCACGCGGTGTCGTCGGCGGTCGCGCGGCCACTGACCGACGCCTCCACCCGTCGCGACATCGGATGGGTCGTCGGCGCGGCGATCGCGGGTCCGCTCGCGATGGCGGCGGTGATGCTCGCGATGATTCACGACGCGTCCACCGTCATCGCCCTGAGCACGCCCAACGCACTCGCCACCTTCGGGTGGGTCATCCTCGTGCACGGCATCGGTGCGGCGATCGGCTGCATCCGCGGTACCTGGCCCTCACTCATGCGCACGGTGGTCCTGTCGCCGTGGCTCGCAGCGTCCTTCGCTCCGGCGGCGCGTGCCGGCGCGGTGCTGCTCGCCGGTGGCGCCGTCGTCGTCGCCACCTCTCTCGCGCTGTCCTTCTCCACGCTCGGCACGCTGCTCGAGACCGGCGGCGGGATCGGCGGAGCGCTGGGCCTGACCGCGATCTCGGTGCTGTATCTGCCCAACATCGTGGTGGCCGCGTCGTCGGTCGTCACCGGGTCGTCCGCCCACGTGGGCGCGGCGATGGTCTCCGTCACCGAGACGACCGGCGGTCAGCTTCCTGCCGTCCCGGTGCTGGCAGTCATGCCCGAATCGTCGGCCCAGGTGTGGTGGCCGGTCATGCTCGTCGTCCCCGCACTCGCCGCCGTGGTGCTCGGGCGTGCGTGTGCTCGTGCGACGACGTCCCTGGCGGACGCGGTGCGCAGTGCCGCCGCCGCCGCGGTCTGCGTGAGCGTGGCGGCCGTCCTGATCGGCGTCGTCGCCGGTGGCTCGGTGGGAACGTTCGGCCATCTCGGTGTCGACGCGCCGCTCCTCGGCGTCACCACCTTCGCGTGGTGCCTCGTGGTGGGCGCGCTCACCGCGGCCGTCACCGCCTGGTCGATGCGGCGCCACGACATCCACGGATGGCACGAGGGCAACGAAGCCGAGGAGAGTGAATCCGACGACTCCGCGGGCACATCTATGCTCGGTGAGCCGGCCGCCCTCCCCGCAGCCCCGGACGCCGCGCCGACGGACACGGACATCGTGGAAGCCGAGACCGAAGCCGAGACCACCGACACCGACACCGACACCGTCGAGACCGAAGACGATGCCGTGGAGGCGGACGTCGTCGACGCCGAGATCGTCGACCTGCCGGACGAGTCGGCCGAGCCCGAGAAGCCCGGCGGCACCGACACCGCTCCCTGACGCGCGTCCTCCGCGAGCGAGGCCGATCGAGGAGGCGAACGGCGGCCGTCTAGGCTTCCTGTCGGCGTGATCCCACGCCGACAGAGCACCTGACCCGCCCGAGCAGCTGAGGAGAAGCACGCTGTCTGCCCCGCGTTCGACACCCGGGCGGGACCTCCCGGCCCGCGTCGTCGTCCTCGCCTCGGGGGTCGGATCACTGCTCGGATCGTTGGTCGAGGCCGCGTCCGCTCCCGAGTTCCCGGCCGAGGTCGTCGCCGTGGTGGTGGATCGGCCGTGCGGCGCCGAGAGCGCAGGGCTGCCGTCCCGGCGAGTGGCCGTGTCGGACCACGGTTCGCGCGCGGAGTGGGATGCCGCCCTCACCGAGGTCGTGGACTCCTGGTCACCGGATCTCGTCGTGAGTGCGGGATTCATGCGGATCCTCGGGCCGGTGTTCCTCGCACGCTTCGGTGGCCGCATCGTCAACACCCACCCCGCACTGCTGCCGTCGTTCCCGGGCGCGCACGCGGTGGCCGACGCCCTCGCCCACGGTGTGAAGGTCAGCGGGTCCACCGTCCACCTGGTGGACGGCGGTGTGGACACCGGGCCCATCGTGGCGCAGGAAGCTGTTCCGGTGCTCGACGGCGACACCGAGGAGTCGTTGCACGAGCGCATCAAGATCGTCGAACGACGGCTGCTGATCGACGTGGTCGCCGCCGTCGCCACACGCGGAGTCATCACCGATGGACGAAAGGCCCAGATCCCCAGTGACTAACCCAGAGAACACGCGCGCCGTCTCGCGCGCACTCGTCAGCGTCTACGACAAGACCGGTCTGGACGAGCTGGCCGTGGGCCTTCACGCCGCCGGGGTGGAGATCGTGTCCACCGGATCGACCGCCGGGCGCATCGCCGCGGCGGGCGTACCGGTGACTCGGGTCGAAGACCTCACCGGCTTCCCCGAGACCCTGGACGGCCGCGTGAAGACGCTGCATCCGCGCGTGCACGCGGGCGTCCTGGCGGACACGCGCAAGCCGGAACACCTCGCGCAGCTCGACGAGTTGGGCGTCGCTCCGTTCGAGCTCGTCATCGTCAACCTCTACCCGTTCACCGAGACGGTGGCGTCCGGTGCGAGTCCGGACGAGTGCGTGGAGCAGATCGACATCGGTGGCCCGTCCATGGTCCGCGCCGCGGCGAAGAACCATCCGTCGGTGGCGGTCGTGGTGGATCCCGCTCGCTACGCCGACGTGCTGACCGCGGTGCAGGGTGGCGGCTTCACGCTCGAGCAGCGAATCGCGCTGGCCGCCACGGCGTTCCAGCACACCGCAGCATACGACGTCGCGGTGGCGTCCTGGATGACCGACGTCCTCGTCGCCGGCGGTTCCGACGAGTCCGAGCACTTCCCGGCATGGATGGGCGCGACCTACGAGCGCGCCTCGGTTCTGCGCTACGGCGAGAATCCGCACCAGGCCGGCGCTCTGTACGTCGACCCGTCCGCTCCCGCCGGCATCGCGCAGGCGGAGCAGGTGCACGGCAAGGAGATGTCGTACAACAACTACACCGACGGTGACGCCGCCTGGCGTGCCGCGTTCGACCACGATCTCCCGTGCGTGGCGATCATCAAGCACGCCAACCCGTGTGGCATCGCGGTGTCGGCGTCCGGCTCCATCGCCGAGGCGCATCGCAAGGCGCACGCCTGCGATCCGGTGAGCGCGTACGGCGGCGTCATCGCGTCCAACCGCGAGATCACCGTCGAGATGGCGGAGCAGGTCGCCGAGATCTTCACCGAGGTCATCATCGCCCCGTCCTACGCCGACGGCGCGCTGGGAGTGCTGCAGCGCAAGAAGAACATCCGCGTCCTCGTGTGCGAGCCGCCGACGGCGGTGCCGGAGATCAAGCAGATCTCGGGCGGCCTGCTGCTGCAGGACCGTGACCGTCTCGACGCCGCGGGCGACGATCCGTCGGGGTGGACCCTGGCCGTGGGCGAGCCCGCCGACGAGGCAGTGCTGGCCGACCTCGAGTTCGCCTGGAAGGCGTGCCGCGCCGTCAAGTCCAACGCCATCCTCATCGCCGCGGACGGTGCGTCCGTGGGAGTGGGCATGGGACAGGTCAATCGGGTCGATTCCGCCGAACTGGCCGTGCGCCGCGCCGGCGACCGCACCACGGGCGCCGTGGCCGCGTCGGACGCCTTCTTCCCGTTCCCCGACGGCTTCCAGATCCTCGCCGCAGCGGGGGTGGCGGCGGTGGTGCAGCCCGGCGGATCGATCCGCGACACCGAGGTCGTGGAGGCAGCGCGCGAGGCGGGCGTGACCATGTACCTGACCGGGTCACGCCACTTCGCACACTGACCTCTCTCGAACCTCGACCCCCCGAACTTCGACCCCCCCCCGAACTTCGACCCCCCGGGCTCAGTTCTTCGCGAGGACCTTCTCGATCGGCTTCGCGAGCTTCTCCGGCTTGGTGGTCGGCCCGAAACGGTCGACCACCTTGCCGTCGGCGTCGATGAGGAACTTGGTGAAGTTCCACTTGATCCGGCTGCCCAGCACGCCCGACTTCTGGTCGCGCAGCCACTTGTAGAGCGGGTGCGCGCCGTCGCCGTTCACCTCGATCTTCTCGTGCATCGGGAACGTGACGTCGTACCGCAGCGAGCAGAAGTTCTTGATCTCGTCGGCGTCGCCGGGCTCCTGGTGCCCGAACTGATCGCACGGGAAGCCGAGAACCACCAGCCCCTGCGGCCCGTACGTCTTGTTCAGCACCTCGAGGCCCTCGTACTGCGGCGTGAATCCGCACTGCGAAGCGGTGTTGACGATGAGGAGCGGCTTGCCCTTGTAGGCGGCGAGGTCGACGGGCTCGCCGTCGATGGTGGTGGCGGTGAAGTCGTATGCACTGGTCTCGGTCACCGCTCGACGCTACCGGCAGGAGGCCACATCGTGTTTGGTCTGTTCTCGGCGAGGGTAGACGCGGG
The DNA here is from genome assembly GCF_000686025.1 of Rhodococcus sp. UNC23MFCrub1.1. Taxonomy (GTDB): domain Bacteria; phylum Actinomycetota; class Actinomycetes; order Mycobacteriales; family Mycobacteriaceae; genus Rhodococcoides. The sequence continues at coordinate 593,560 of NZ_JMLQ01000001.1, read as the reverse complement.
CCATGACTCAGGACCACCGTGACGGCGACCCGGACGGCGGAATGAAGGAGGGCAGCTCGGAGCGCGAGCCTCGCGACGACGAGCGGACCTTCCGCGCACACGCCGGCGAGGCCATCGCCGATGCCCGGAACTGGCCCGGCTACTTCCTCATCGCACTGGGCCTCGGGGCCATGGGTCTCGGGCTCACTGCCGCAGGAGGCGGTTTCGAGGGGTGGGTGATGATCCTGTTCCCGGCCACCGTGATCCTCTGGGCCGCCGGTCTGACAGTGATCCTGCTCGAACGCAAGCGCGTCAAGAACGCCGAGGGCAAGGACCTGACGGACCCGTCGGGGCACTGATCGAGCTGTGCACGTGCCGAAACGGCTCGACGCTCGTACGTTGGAAGGGTGACCCAGTCTCCCAGTAGTCGAGATCCACACCCGCGCGCGACCACCCTCGGTGAACTCCGCGCGTCGGGACACGTCCAGAAGACAGTCAAGAACGAACTCCGCGACAACCTGCTCGACGCCCTGCGCGAGGGCCGCGACGCATGGCCCGGCATTCTCGGATTCGAGAACACCGTCCTTCCGCAGATCGAACGCGCACTCCTCGCCCAGCACGACGTCGTTCTCCTCGGCGAGCGCGGGCAGGGCAAGACCCGCCTGCTCCGTACCCTCGCCACGCTGCTCGACGAGTGGACGCCCGTCATCGACGGCTCTGAGCTCGGTGAGCATCCCTACGACCCCATCACCCCCGCCTCGATCCGCCGGGCGGCCGAACTCGGCGACGATCTGCCGGTGTCCTGGCGCCATCGCTCCGAGCGGTACTCGGAGAAGCTGGCGACCCCGGACACGTCGGTGGCCGACCTCGTCGGCGACGTCGACCCCGTGAAGGTCGCCGAGGGCCGCAGCCTGGGCGATCCGGAGACAATCCACTTCGGCCTCGTGCCGCGTACCCACCGCGGAATCGTGGCGATCAACGAGCTGCCCGACCTTGCCGAGCGCATCCAGGTGTCGTTGCTCAACGTGATGGAGGAGCGCGACATCCAGATCCGTGGCTACACGGTGCGGTTGCCCCTCGACGTGCTCCTCGTCGCGAGTGCGAACCCGGAGGACTACACCAACCGCGGTCGGATCATCACTCCGCTGAAGGACCGGTTCGGCGCCGAGATCCGCACCCACTATCCGATCCTGCTGACCGACGAGATCGCGGTCATCGAGCAGGAGGCCGACCTCACCGCAGTCGTGCCGCCGCACGTGCTCGAGGTGCTGGCGCGGTTCACCCGGCTGCTGCGTGAATCGCCGTCGGTCGACCAGCGTTCCGGCGTCTCGGCTCGGTTCGCCGTCGCCGCCGCCGAGACCGTCGGCGCGGCCGCCGTGCACCGTGCCGCCGTGCTGGGCGAGTCCGATCCGGTGGCTCGACCCGTCGACACCCAGACGATCGTCGACGTCCTGCGGGGCAAGGTGGAGTTCGAGTCGGGCGAGGAGGGACGGGAGATCGAGGTTCTGAACCACCTGCTGCGGCGGGCCACAGCCGACACCGCACGGGACTCGCTCGGCGGTATCGACCTGGGCACTCTCGTCACGGCCGTCGAGCAGGGTGAGCCCGTGATCACCGGTGATCGAGTCACCGCGAAGGTGCTGCTGAACGAGTTGCCGGATCTTCCTGTCATCGACGAGATCGCCGAGCGTCTGGGCGCGACCTCCGACGGTGAGCGCGCCGCGGCTGTCGAGCTCGCGCTCGAGGGTCTCTACCTCGCACGTCGCATCGGCAAGGACACCGGCGACGACGGGCAGACGGTGTACAGCTGATGGCGGGCCACAACTCCCGGTACGGGCCGTACGTCGACGGTCCGGATCCGCTGGCGCCACCCGTCGATCTGCGGGAGGCGCTCGACGCGATCGGTCAGGACGTTCTCGAAGGTGCGTCGCCGCGCCGCGCGATGCAGGAGATGTTGCGTCGCGGGACGAAGAACATGCGCGGCCTGGACGATCTCGCCGCGCGGGCGAACCGTCGTCGGCGGGAACTGCTGAAGAACAAGAATCTCGACGGCACCCTGCAGGAGGTGCGCGAGCTGTTGGACGAGGCGGTCCTCGAGGAGCGCAAGACCCTGGCCCGTGCGCTGGACGACGACGCCCGCTTCCAGGAGATGCAGATCGCCGAACTGCCTCCGTCGACGGCGCAGGCCGTGCAGGAGCTCGCCGACTACGACTGGCGCAGCAGCGAGGCGCGGGAGAACTACGAGAAGATCAAGGATCTGCTCGGCCGCGAGGTGCTCGATCAACGCTTCAAGGGCATGAAGCAGGCACTCGAGGGGGCCACCGAGGAGGACCGTGCTCGGGTCGCCGAGATGCTGTCCGATCTCAACGACATGCTCGACGCCCATGCACGCGGGGAGAACACCGACGAGCAGTTCGAGAAGTTCATGCGCGATCACGGTGAGTTCTTCCCCGAGAATCCCGAGACCATCGACGACCTGATCGATGCTCTCGCGGAGCGGTCCGCAGCAGCGCAGAGGCTGCGGAACTCGCTCTCCGCGGAGCAGCGTGCCGAGCTGGACGCGTTGGCGCAGCAGGCCTTCGGCAGCCAGGACCTGATGGACCAGCTGTCGCGACTCGACGCGAATCTGCAGTCGGCCCGGCCGGGGGAGGACTGGGACTCCGCCCAGAAGTTCCGCGGTCAGGAGGGCATGGGACTCGGCGACGGGACCGGTGTGCTGCAGGACATCGCCGAACTCGAGGAGCTGGGGGACCAGCTCTCGCAGCAGTACAACGGTGCGGCGCTCGACGACATCGACGCCGATGCGTTGCTGCGCCAACTGGGTCCGGAGGCGGCCGCGGACGCGCGGACGTTGGCGGACCTGGAGAAGGCGTTGCAGCAGGAGGGTTTCCTCGACAAGGGGGCCGACGGACAGTGGCGCCTGTCCCCGAAGGCCATGCGGCAGTTGGGGCAATCGGCTCTGAAGGACGTCGCGGGCGGCATGGCATCGCGCCGCGGTGAGCGTGACACCCGCCGAGCGGGCGCGATGGGCGAGCCCACCGGTGCGTCGCGCGCCTGGGAGTTCGGCGACACCGAGCCGTGGGACGTCGTCCGGACGGTGACCAACGCCGTCCTGCGCACCGCGACGGAACCTCGCGGAGACGGCGAGACCGGAGTGCGTCTGGCCGTCACCGACGTCGAGATCAGCGAGACCGAGCAACGGTCACAGGCCGTGGTGGCCCTGCTGGTGGACACGTCGTTCTCCATGGTGATGGAGGGTCGCTGGGTTCCGATGAAGCGGACGGCGCTGGCGTTGAATCACCTCGTCAGCACGCGGTTCCGCGGCGACGATCTGACGATGATCGGTTTCGGACGACACGCGCAGACGCTCACACCGTCGGAACTGGCGGGGCTCGACGGCGCGTGGGACCAGGGCACCAACCTGCACCACGCGCTGATGCTGGCCACGGCGCACCTGCGGCGCAATCCCAACGCCCAACCCGTGGTGCTCATCGTCACGGACGGCGAGCCGACCGCCCATCTCGAACCGGACGGCCACGCCTTCTTCGATTATCCGCCGCATCCGCGGACCCTCGGGTTGACGGTCAGGGAGCTCGACACCCTGGCGAAGATCGGTGCGCAGGTGACGATCTTCCGGCTGGGAGACGATCCCGGTCTGGCCCGCGTCGTGGACCGGATGGCCCAGCGCGTGGGCGGGCGGGTCGTCGCACCCGATCTGGACGGACTCGGTGCCGCGGTGGTGAGCGACTATCTGAGCGCCCGCAGGAAGCGCTGAGCCGGCTCAGGTCCCGTTGAGCACCGTGCGGGTGCCCACCGGGGCCGCGAGCTGCAGCTCCATGGTCCCGTACACGGCGATCATGATGCAGGACTTGTCCTTCGCGGATTCGAGGGTGCCGGTCCGGACGGTGACCACCACCGTCTCCTCGGTCTCCTCCACGGTCGCGTCGGCGCCGTAGCACTCGGGAGTGCCGGTGACGAAGTGCACCGCGATCCGGTTGCCCGGCAGCGCGGTCCACGCCTCGAACGGTGTGGACTGCGCCATCACCAGCGACGCGCCGGGTGTGAACTCGGTGCCCACCTGGTCCGCGGCCACCTCGTGGGGAACCGGCGGTGAGCCGGGGACGGGCACGAGGTCGGTGGGGGACGCCGCGCCGGTCTCGAGGTCGCCGGCGTCGCCGGGGTCGGAGGAGCCGCATCCGCCGAGTGCGACACACAACAGCAGCCCCAGGGCGAACGACCTCATGACCTCCACGGTAGCGCGGCCGCGCGCGGGCCCGGCCGAGCTCGCTCCCACGGTCACGCGAGCAGCGCCGCGACGAGGGCGATGACGGGAACGGACACCAACGTCGTGACGAACGCGGTGTCGCGTGCCAGCACGGTTCCGCGGCCGTAACGGGTGGCGTAGATGAACACGTTCTGCGCGGTGGGAAGCGCTGCGATGACCACCACGGCGAAGAGGTCGTGGCCGTCGATGCGCCACACCCACCGCGCCAGGACGTAGGTGAGGACGGGCAGCACGGCCATCTTGAGAAAGGTCGCCAGCGCGACGTCGCGGCGCGGTCCGGCTCCCCGCTCGAGCACGCGTACGCCCTGCAACGACATGCCGAAGGCGAGAAGGGCGCCGGGAACGCTGGCGCCGCCGAGCAGTGCGAACGGCTGCATCACGGGGTCGGGCAGGCTCAGACCCGTCACGGCGAGCGCCAGTCCGGCGAGGCCGGCGAGGACGATCGGGTTGGTGAACGGGGCTGCCACGACACCGACCAGCGAGGTGCCGCGCGACGACGTCGAGACGTCCAGGATCGTCAGGGCCAGCGGCGAGTAGATCATGATCTGGAAGAGCAGCAGCGGCGCGACGAACGAGGCGTCGCCCAGGACGTACACGGCGATGGGGATGCCGAGGTTGGCCGCGTTGACGTAGGACGCGGCGAGTGCCCCGATGGTGGCCTCGGGGACCGTGCGCTTCGTGATCGTCAGGGCGATCACCAGATACAGGGCTCCGACCAGCAGAGCCCCCACGGCCGTGATGGCGAGTGTGGGGGAGAAGATCACCAACAGGTCGGCGCGGGCGAGGGTGTCGAACAGCAGCGCCGGAGTGGCGACGAAGAACACCATCCGCCCCAGAACGAGTCCGCCGGACTCACCGAGTACGCCCGTACGGGCGACGACGTAGCCGATGAAGACGACCACGAAGATGACGGTGAATCCGGCGAGAACTCCTGACACGGGGGGCCTGTCAGCCCCTACCGGTCGACACTCAGCGGGTGGTGAACGGAAGGAGCGCCATCTCGCGTGCGTTGCGCACGGCGGTGGCGACCTGACGCTGCTGCTGGGGGGTCAGCCCGGTGACACGGCGGCTACGGATCTTGCCGCGATCGGAGATGAACTGACGCAGCAGGTTCACGTCCTTGTAGTCGACCTCGGTGATGCCCGCCGCGATGAGCGGGTTCTTCTTGGGCTTGCGATCCTTCTCGACCCGATCCTTCTTGGACGGGCCCCTCTTCACTGCCATGAGTTCTCCATCTCACCAACTGCTCTTGTGGACGCCGGGAAGTTCCCCGCGATGTGCTCTCTCTCGAACGCCGATGCGGGAGAGTCCGAATTTCCGGAGGTACCCGCGCGGGCGACCGTCCGCAGCGTCTCGATTGCGCAATCTTACCGGACTCGCATCGCGCGGTAGACGCTGGAGAGCCCGCTGCGCCGCGAACCGGTCCTCGTCGCTCGTCGAGGGCCTCCGGATCAGCTCTTTCAGCTCGTGGCGACGTGCCGCGTGGCGGGCGACGATCTCGGCCCGCTGGGTGTTGCGGGCGATCTTCGACTTCTTGGCCATCAGCGTTCCTCCCGGAAATCGACGTGTCGACGCACGACGGGGTCGTACTTGCGCAGGACCAGTCGGTCGGGATCGTTGCGCCGGTTCTTCCGGGTGACGTACGTGTGGCCGGTGCCGGCGGTCGACGTCAGTTTCACGATCGGCCGGACGTCGGTGCTCTTGCTCGCCATGTCAGAACTTCTTTCCGGCCGCGACGAGCCGCGTGACGACGGAGTCGATGCCGTCGCGGTCGATGGTCTTGATCCCCTTCGCCGAAACCGTCAGCCGCACTCGTCGGCCGAGGCTCGGTACGAAGTAGGTCTTGTGCTGCACGTTGGGATTCCACCTCCGACTCGTGCGGTGGTGGGAGTGCGAGACGGACTTCCCGAAGCTCGGGACCCGTCCTGTGACGTCGCAGTGCGCGGACATCGCGAACCCTTCCTCTCTGTCGACTGGTGACCGGTGACTTTATCGACAACAGTTGTCGACAAGCGCTGTATCGGAACTGTACGCTCGGACGCCGGTAACTGACAATCGTTGTCGACAACTCGAAGAACCGAAAGGACGTGCAGTGCCGATGGAGAACCTCGAGGCGCCCGACAGGAGAACGCCCCTGGTCGTGGTGTGCGGGCCGGAGGATCTCGGCGCCGCGGTGAGCGCGACGTTCCAGGAGCCGGGCACGATCGTCCTGCACCACGACCTCTCCGACGCCACCGTCGGTGTCGTGCGGCGGCGGACGGTCCGGATGGACGACGACGGCACGCCGACCACCCGGGTCGTCGACCTGGCGGGTCTCGGGTGCTGCGTCTCCTGCCTGCTGCGGGAGGATCTGCTGCCCCTGCTGCGATCGGTCTCCGCGGACTCGTCCGTGCGACGCATCGTCGTCCGGGTCGATCCCTCGCTGGAGGTCGAGGCGATCTGCTGGGCGATCGAGAACACCGTCGTCACCGGCATGGTCGGCCGGGTGGACGCCACGGCGTCGCGAGACGTGCGCATCGAGGCGGTCGTCGGCTGCGTCGACGGCGCGACCTGGCTGTCCGACGCCACCGGCGACGAGCTCGTCGGCGAACGGGCGTTCCCGCCCGGGCCCGACGGCGGTCAGGTCGTGGATCTTCTCGACGACCGCACCGTCGCGCAGGTCGCCGTCGGCACCGTTCGAGGATCCGATCTGCTGGTCGTCGCGGACACCGGAGTCGATCGGTGGGACGCCGCGCGCCTCGATGCGGTACTGGCGCGGCTCGCACCACGCGCGCCGCGGGTCTGGATCCTGCCGGGCGAACGTCCGCGAGACCTGCTGGCCCGCGTTCCGGCGACGGCGCGGCGAGGACTCGTCGACGACGCCCACGCGCCACTGCTCGACGGGCAGCCGCCGCTGTCGGCGGAGTGCGGCGTCACCCTGGTCGAGTTCACGGACCGACGGCCGTTCCACCCGGGCCGGCTGCACGACGCGATCGACGTTCTCCTCGACGGTGTCGTCGCCACCCGCGGTCGGCTGTGGGTGGCCACGCAACCCGACGCCGTGCTGTGGCTCGAGTCCGCCGGCGGTGGGCTCCGGGTTGCCTCCGCGGGCTCATGGCTCGCGGCCATGGCACCGGACGACTACGAGGAGGCGCCCACCGCCCGCCGCGCTCTCGCCGCACTCGCATGGGACGAGGAGTACGGGGACCGCGCGCAGTCGCTGGTGGTGCTGGTGCACGAGGCAGATCCCGAGCACGTGTACGCGGCGCTGTCCGACGCGCTGCTCACGCCGGACGAGCTCGAGACTCCCGAGCTCTGGGCCGAGTGGGCCGACCCTTTCGGGCAGTACCACGAAGATCCCTGCGAGACAGACAGTTCCGCCGTCGGGGCGGACGACGACAGAAGGGCTGCACAGTGAAGAAGAACGTACATCCGGACTACCATCCGGTCGTATTCCAGGACTCCGGGACGGGATCGATGTTCCTGACGAGGTCGACCGTCACCAGCGATCGCACCGTCGAGTACTCGGACGGTCGCACATATCCGCTGGTGGTCGTCGACGTCACCAACGAGTCGCACCCGTTCTGGACCGGCGCGGCGCGGGTGATGGACACGCAGGGACGCGTCGAGAAGTTCGAGCGTCGCTACGGCACCCGCACGAGAAAGGCCTGACCCGTGGCTGTTCCCAAGAGGAAGATGTCCCGCTCGAACACGCGCAGTCGACGCTCGCAGTGGAAGGCGACGCCGCCGGATCTGGTGTCCGTCACCGTCGGCGGCGTGACGCACCGGGTGCCGCGTCGGCTGGTGAAGGCGGTGCAGACGGGACTGTTGGACCCGTCACGACTGATCTGAGGGGCTAGCATCGCCGCATGAACGTCGACGTCACCCTGCTTCCCGGCATCGGGGTACGCAAGGATTTCGCGTTGTCCACGGGGCGACGCATCGGGGTCATCACGCGCAAGGACGGCACGAACGAGCTGATCGTGTCGAAGAAGGAGGACCCGGACTCGACGCAGGCGTCGATCACGCTGACGAACGAGGAGGCGGCGGCGCTCGGCAACCTGCTGGGCACGCCGCAACTCGTCGCGCAGCTGGGGGAGGAGCACCGCGACCTCCCCGGTATCCGGACCCGGCAGTTGCCGATCCACGAGGGATCCCGCTTCGACGGCCGACTTCTCGGCGACACCGCCATGCGGACCAAGACCGGGGTGTCCATCGTGGCGGTCATGCGGGCGGGGCAGGTCCAGCCGTCGCCGCCGCCGAACTTCACCCTCGTCTCGGGCGACCTGCTCGTCGTCGTCGGAACGAGCGACGGTCTCGATCACGCAGCGAAGATCCTCGGTAGCTGACGGGTGGGAGAGACTGCGCTCGGACTGACCGAGCTGGGCGCTGTCTTCTTCGCGCTGGGGTTGCTCGCCAGGCTCGCGTCGCGGATCGGCATGTCCCCCATCCCGTTCTATCTGCTCGCCGGGTTGTTCTTCGGCAACGGCGGCATCGTCGAGCTCGACGGCATCGACGACTTCACCCATCTCGCGAGCGAGATCGGCGTGGTGCTGCTGCTCCTGCTCCTCGGACTCGAGTACACCGCGAACGAACTGGTCACCGGGCTGCAACGGTCGTGGACCGCGGGCCTGGTCGACCTGGTGCTGAACTTCGTGCCCGGTGCGGTGACAGCGCTGATTCTCGGCTGGGGACCGATCGGCGCCCTGGTGCTCGGCGGTGTCACCTACATCTCGTCGTCCGGCATCGTCGCCAAGGTGCTCGGTGACCTGGGCCGACTGGGCAACCGCGAGACGCCCGTCGTGCTGTCCATCCTGGTGTTCGAGGACCTCATGATGGCGCTCTATCTGCCGATCCTCACCGCGGTGCTCGGCGGCGTCAGCATTCTCGGCGGCGCCGAGGCCGTGGGGATCTCCTTGTTGGTCGTCGCCGTCGTGCTGGTCGTCGCACTGCGGTACGGGTGGGTGGTGTCGAAGGTGGTCGCCAGCCGGGACCGAGAGGTGGTGCTGCTGAAAGTCTTCGGGCTCGCCCTCCTGGTGGCCGGAATCGCGTCGGCGATGCAGGTGTCCGCGGCCGTGGGGGCGTTCCTGCTCGGGATCGCCATCTCGGGATCCACCGCCCAGGCCGCCACCCGGGTGCTCGAGCCCTTGCGTGACCTGTTCGCGGCCATCTTCTTCGTCGTGTTCGGGTTCAACACCGACCCGCGCTCGATCCCGCCCGTCCTCGGGTACGCGGTGCTGCTCGCGGTCATCACCGCGGTGACCAAGGTGGCCACCGGCGCGTGGGCCGCGAAGCAGATCGGCGTGGGACAGCTGGGCCGGATGCGTGCCGGGGCAGCACTGATCGCGCGCGGCGAGTTCTCCATCGTCATCGCGGGTCTGGCCGTCGCGGCCGGCGCCGTGGAGAGCGAGCTGGCCGCACTCGCCACGGCCTACGTGCTGATCATGGCCGTCGCCGGACCCATCGCAGCCAGGGTCGTCGAGCCCGTGACGCTGCGCGTGCTGGCGGCGCGGGGTCCGACGTCATGAGACCGGCCTGTTGCAGCGATGCCTTCTTCGCCGCGAGCGCTGCCCGAGCCGCTGACCGGTCCCGGGTCCACTGCGCGACCACCTCGTCGGCGTCGACGCGGCCGATGGGTACCTGAGGTCCCACGGGCGCCCGCAGCCAGTCCATGATGCGCGCGTTCAGATCCTTGACGATCGCACGGACCGCGTCCTCGGACCGTACGTCCCGCAGCGCCTCCGGGAGACGCTCGACCTCCTTGCGCAGGCGGAGCGGCGTCGGCAGAAGAGCATCGCCCGAGAGGTTCTCGCGCTTCAGATACCCCCGCACCCAGGACAACTCGTCGGTGCTCGACGGCGGGATCGGCTTGCCGAGGCCCGGCAGGTTCTCGAAGGCGCCGTTCTCCTGAGCGGACGCGATCTGCCGGTCCACCCACGTCTGGACACTGATGTCCGACGGCTTGCGTTCCGTCATGCGACGAGACCTCCTGCGCTGCTGTGCCTATCCGACGGGGTCGGACCCGAGCTCCTCCACGAAGTCGCGGACCAGTTGCTCCGCGATCACCCGAGCCTTGACGTTGGCGGCCTGACTCATCGTCGCGATGTGGTCGAAGGCCGCCTCCGGCGACATCCGCTGCGTGACCATCAGCAGGCCCACTGCCTGACTCAGGACACTGCGGCTGTCGAGCGCCGTGCGCAGCGAGGACACCTCGCGTTGCGCGCTGCCGAGCAGCTGCTCCCGCAACCGGGCGAGCTCGAGGTGCACCCGGACACGTGCGACGAGCTCCGCCGGCTGGAACGGCTTGGTCACGTAGTCGTCCGCACCGAGGCGGAGGCCTTCGACGACCGACTCGGATCCCGCACGTGCACTGAGCAACACGATCGGGACGCGCACCAGCCGGCCGTCGGACCTCGCCTCGTCGACGAGCGAGAGACCGGAGCGTCCCGGCAGCATGATGTCGCTGAGGATGACGTCCGGCGGGTGGGCGCGGGCGTGCGCCATCGCGGAGTCGACATCGGCGAACATGGTCACGTGCCAGTTCTGTTCGCGGAGCAGTCCGACGAGGTAGTCGCGCATGTCGGCGTTGTCCTCGACGAGCACCACCTGGCGCTGATCGGGTGTCGGATCGGTCCGGACGCCGTCCAGCGGTCGCCAGGTGTCGGCTTCACCGATGTACCCGGCGCCCAACGCTTCCGCGACCTCCTGTGTGGTGGCGTCGGAGGCGGGCGGCGCGGACGCCACCGTGCGGGGAAGCGTCACGGTGAACGTGGATCCCGTGCCGTCCGGGCCGTCGCTCACGTCGATGGTGCCGTGCAGGGCGGCCACGAGGTCGCGCACCAGGGAGAGTCCGACGCCGGACCCCTCGCGGCTGCGACCGGCGGCGGCCGCGACCTGATAGAACCGGTCGAAGATCTTCGCTCGGTCGGCCTCGGGGACACCCGGTCCCGTGTCCGTGACCGTCAACGTCACCGTGTCCGCGTCGTCTCGCAGGCTCACGGTCACCGATCCCGCCGTCGTGAACTTGACCGCGTTGGACACCAGGTTCATCACCACGTGAGTCCACATCGTGCGGTCCATCTCGGCGAAGCGGTGGGTGACGCCGTCGAGTGCGAGGTGCAGTTCCACGCCGGCCCGCGCCGTCGCGTCGCGGAACATCGAGGCGCAGTCCGTGGTGAGCGAGACGATGTCGGTCGGTTCGAGAGACACGACGAATCCGTCGGCATCGCCGCGGGCGACGTCGAGCAGGGTGTCCACCAGTCGCTGCAGTCGCAGTGCCGCGCGCCGCGCGGTCTGCAGCGATCGCACCCGGTGCGGCGGCAGTGGGTTCTCCTGGTCGTCCACCACGTCGCCCAACGGACCCAGGAGCAGTGTCAGCGGGGTGCGGAACTCGTGGCTGACGTTCTCGAAGAACCGGATCTTGGCAGCATCCAGCTCTTCCAGGTCGCGAGCCCGGCGGCGTTCTGCCGCATACGAGTACGCATCCGTCAGCGCCGTCGAGATGCGTCCGGCCACCAGATCGAGGAACACGCGGTACGGCTCGTCGAAGCGCCGCAACGCGCTGATGCCGGCCACGAGAACGCCGACGGGTCGGCCCGACGACGCGTGCAGGGGGAGCACGACGGCGGTCGTGCCCACGATCTCGCCGACACCGCTCGTGCTGACGCGATCGATCACGCCGCGATCGACGGTCGTGGCGGTGTGCGGCCGACCGGGGAGCGTCGTGGACGTCGAGGCGACGGGACGGATCTCGCCGAGTTCCGCGTCGTGGGTGGTGCGGAGGTGGATGGACGCGAACGGCACGTCGGCCTCGTTGCCGGCGAGCAGGTCCAGTGACGCCCGGCAGACGTCGTCGATGTCGCGGGAGGCCACGGAGATCGAGCCCAGCTCGTGCAGCACCGACATGCGGCGCTCCGCCAGCACCTGCTGGGTCACGTCGGTGGTGGCGACGAAGACCCCGTTCACCGTGTCGCCGGAACCGAGGATCGGGCTGTAGGAGAACGTGAAGAACGTCTCCTCGAGGTAGCCGAAACGGTCCAGCAGGACGCGCTGACGGGTGCGATGGACGGCGGTGCCGCGCAGGGCGTCGTGCGCCAACGGGCCGAGCTGCTCCCAGCCGACGCGCCAGCAGTCCGCGGCGCGCTGGCCCACGGCCTCGGGAAACAGGTCGCCTGCCATCGGGGTGTAGGCGTGGTTGAAGAGCTGGACCAGATCCTCGCCCCACCACACGAGCTGTCCCACCTCGGACGGGAACAGCGTGCGGATGGCGGTCACCAGTGCGTCCGGCCAGTTCTCGACCGGTCCGAGTGACGTCGTCGACCAGTCGAACTCGCGATGGGCGGTCGAGGTGGCGTCCGTGCCGGGGAACAGCTCGTCGCGGGTCGTCACGCGACCACGTTCATCATGCGAGCACACCCGTCATGCGCTGTGTGCTGTCGTCGTCCCCGGCATTCCTGATGAACCTTCCTCGCGCGTCTCCGTACAGTGTAAAGGTGCGCGCGGGGTGGTGACGACCGCGAGCGGATCAGGCCAGCGCACTCCCGGCGAGCCACTCGGACCACGGGACGCTCCAGTCACCGTTCTGCCACTGCTGCAGCGGTGCACCGCCGGTGTCGCGCACCTCGACGACGTCGCCGGGCACCGAGAAGTCGTAGAACCAGGACGCGTTGGCCCGGCTCAGGTTGAGGCAGCCGTGCGAGACGTTGGTGTTGCCCTGCGCCCACACGGTGTCCTCGAGTTCGTGCAGGTAGATGCCGTCGTTGCTGATGCGCGTCGCGTAGTTGATCGACTCCTTGTACCCGAGGCGCGAGTTCACCGGCAGCCCGTACGTCGAGGAGTCCATGATCACCGGGTTCGCCTTGTCCAGCACGGTGTAGACGCCGGGCTGAGTCCAGAACGTCAACGTCTGGCCACCGACGGTCTCGCTGCCGCCCATGCCCATCGACGTGGGCATGGTGCGCACGAGCGTGCCGTTCTCGTACACCTCTACCTGCTTGGTGTCGTCGTCGGCGACGGAGACGTGCGAGTCGCCGATGGTGAACGACGTGGTGACGTCCTCCTGTCCGAAGAGGCCCTCACCGACCTCGACGCCGTACACCTTCGCGGAGATGGTCACCGCGGTTCCGGGCGTGTAGTAGTTCTCCGGCCGCCAGTGGACGTTCTGGTCGTCGGCCCAGTACCAGGATCCGGTCACGGCGGGCGTGGTCTGGACGGACAGCGTGCGCTCGGCGGCGGCGCGGTCGCCGATGGGCTCGTCGAAGTGCACCACCGCGACGATGCCGACGCCGAAGGTGCCCCCGTCCGTGAGCAGGTTGCCGCCCGACGTCACGAAGGACGGCAGCGTGTAGTTGTCCGGCTCCACGGTCGTGAACGTGCTCGTCTGCTCGTGCGCGGCGCCGTCGGTCGCCTCGGTGTCGATCTCCAGTGAGTACTGCTTCCCGTAGCCGAGCGTGGTGGCCGGCTTCCAGGTGGATCCGTCGGGTGTCACGACCCCGTCGACGACGACACCGTCCGCGTTCGTCATCCGCACCGCGGTGATGGTGCCGTTCGACGCCGTCACGCTCACCGGCGCGAGCGGGTTGACGTCGGCCGCGCCGTCCGGCGGGTCGAGGGTGAGGGTCGGCGCGGGTGCGGCCTGCGTCGTCTCCGGCGCGCCGCCGGAATCACCTCCCGAGCCGCCGTCACTCGATCCGATGGTGCAGGCCGAGGCCAGCAGCATCACGAACGCGAGGCACGCCAGGAGAACGGTGCGGAGAAGGGCAGGACGGGACGACATGCGGGTGCTCCGTAAGGTGCGGAATCGGGCAGCGCGACGACACGGCGCTGACCACCACGGTAGCGCGTGCGCGGCGCTCACCCCCCGCCGAGCGGGAGTGCGGGTTCGATGGAAGCATCGCGGGCATGACCACGACTCGCCGCCGATCCTCCGTCCCGGACGCGTTGCCGCCCCAGGTGGTCGTCCTCTTCGGTGCCACCGGAGACCTGGCCAAACGCAAGCTGCTCTCGGGGATGATGCACCTCGTCCTGTCCGAACTGGCGCCGCGGATGCGCGTCGTCGGTACGTCGTTGCAGGAGATGACGTCGGACGAGTTCCGAGCGATGGCGAAGGAGGCGATCGAGCAGTTCTCCACGCGCACACCGACGGAGGACGAGTGGGACCGCTTCGCGACTCGCCTGACCTACGTGCCCCAGACCGCCGGCCCGCAGGCGTTGTCGGACGCGGTGGCAGCGGCGGAGAAGGAACTCGGGGACGGCGTGCAGCGGCTGCACTATCTGTCGGTACCGCCGTCCGCGGCGCTCGCCGTCATCGACATGCTCTCCGAGGCGACGCTCGTCGAGCGGGCCCGCATCATCATGGAGAAGCCGTTCGGCACCGATTTCGCCAGCGCCGTCGCGCTCAACGCGGCTGTGCACGAGACCTTCGCCGAGGAGCAGATCTTTCGCATCGACCACTTCCTCGGTAAGGAGCCGGCGCAGAACATCCTCGCGTTCCGCTTCGCCAACGGTCTCTTCGAGCCGATCTGGAACCGCACGTTCATCCAACACGTGCAGATCGACGTGCCCGAGACTCTGGGACTGGACGGCCGCGCCGGCTTCTACGAGTCGACGGGTGCCTTCAAGGACATGGTGGTGACCCACCTGTTCCAGGTACTGGCCTTCACGGCCATGGAACCGCCCACCGCGCTGGAACCCGAGGCGATCAAGGAGGAGAAGAACAAGGTCTTCCGCTCCATGCTTCCCCTCGATCCGCGGAACGTCGTGCGCGGCCAGTACTCCGGCTACCGCAGCGAGAAGGACATCGCCCCCGACTCGGACACCGACACCTTCGTCGCCCTGAAGTGCCACATCGACAACTGGCGGTGGGCGGGTGTGCCGTTCTACCTCCGGACCGGCAAGAAGCTGGCCGAGGGGCAGCGCATCATCTCGATCGCGTTCCGGGAGCCGCCCAAGTCGATGTTCCCGGCGGGCTCCGGCGTCGGCGCCCAGGGGCCGGACCACCTGACCTTCGACCTCACGGACTCGTCGAAGGTGTCGCTCTCCTTCTACGGCAAGCGGCCGGGCCCGGGCATGCGCCTGGACAAGCTCAGCATGCAGTTCGCGCTGCACGAGACGGAGAGTGCCGCAGACGTTCTGGAGGCGTACGAGCGGCTGATTCTCGATGCGATGCACGGGGATCACACGCTGTTCACCACCTCCGAGGGCATCGAGCGGCTGTGGGAGGTCTCGGCACCGCTGCTCGAGGACCCGCCGCCCGTCCGGTCCTACGCGCCGGGATCGTGGGGTCCCAACGCGATCCACAGTCTGGTCGCGCCCGATGCGTGGCGGCTGCCGTTCGAGCGCGAGTGGCGCGGGGAGTGACCTAGTTGCAGGTACTCGGCGCCGGTGTCCCGGCGAACCGGCCGTCCAGCCATTCCGCCGGCGCACTTCCGAGGTTCAGGATGCCGTGGCCCTGCCCCGGTGCCTCGCGGATCTCGATGGTGTCGCCGAGTGCGCACGCTCGCTGCACCGCGGCCACTGTCCACTCCGGGAGTGCGAGTCGATCCAGTTCGCCGTAGCCGACGAACATGGGCGCGGTCGCCGCGGCGCCCGGCACTCCGGCCTCGGTGAGCCACGCGCGCAGACGATCTGCGGCGGCCTCGTCCACCGGTGCGTAGTCCGCCGGTGTGACAGACTCGGCGATCGCGCTCTCGAGCCCGTCGTTCTCGCCCTCGCAGGCGGCGAAGACGTCCCGGCGTTCGTACAGCACACCGCGGAGGTAGTCGGTCACCTGGAGGTCGGGGTGCGCGACGGACAGCCCTGTCAGGACCGACGGCACCAGCGCGACCTGTTCGGCGGTGAGTGTTCCGGCCACCATCGCGTCGACGAGCGGGCTCAGGTCGGTCGCGGGGGACATGCTGATGGTGCCGACGAGGCGGAGTCCGTTGCCGTAGTCGGCGGCCCGTTCGTTGGCGGCCCACACCGCCTGCCCGCCCTGGGAGACGCCGTAGCCGATCCAGGAGTCGGACGCCGTCGGTTCCACCTCGCGCGCTGCGCGCACCGCGTCGATCACGTTGTTGCCGGCCGTGGCGGCATCGAGGTACGGGTGCGGCCCCGGGGTGCCCAGGCCCTCGTAGTCGGTCATGGCGACCACGTAACCGTTGGCGAGGAACGGGATCACGGTGGTGAGCGCCCCCAGCAGCCCGATGTGGGTGGACGGCGCGCACCGACTGTCGGTACCGGTGGTCGCGTGGCCGACGGAGACGACCGGCCACCCACCCGCCGGTGGGTCGCCGCGAGGAACGAGGACCAGCCCGCTCACCTCGGTGGCGGAGCCGTCGATGCCGGAGGTCGAACGGTAGAGCACCGTCTTTGACACCGCCGTCAAGGTGGCGAGCGCGGGATAGCCCGCGAAGTCACGAGGGGTGCCCAGCAGTGAGCCCGCGGCGACGTCGGTGAGAGAGTCGACGGCCGTCTCCGGGGCCGACTCTCCCGGCAGCCCAGCGCAACTCGCGCAGAGGACGGCCAGCACCGACAGCCAGGTCAGCGCGACGTGGCGGCGCGCGGTCGTCGTCTCGATCGCGGCCACCGCACGTCACTCCCCGTCGGAGCGCAGGTCGGCCGTGTTCCGGCTCAGCAGGCCGACGGGATCGGCACACGCGCGGGCGAGGGCACGGTCGACCGTCTCGGTCTCGATCATGCCGCTGCAGAACGACGCCGAGTACGAACGTCCGCCCTGGACCTGCGAGACGAGGATCGAGATGCCGTCCGGGCCGTCTGGTTCGAGAGAAGCCGTCATCTGCCGGGGCCGACCGTCGTCGAGCCAGGGAAGGTGGTCGTAGATCGAGAGGGTGCCCAGGTCGCTCACCGCGAGTCGCGGTCGGTCGGGCACCGTGACGACGTCCTCGCTCGGCGCCGGTGCCGGGGCTGTCCGGTGACCCTTGAGAGTTGCTCGGGCATCGGCCATTCCGAGCACGGCGATGGGCCAGCCGGAGTCGATGACCTGCTTCATGACACCGGCGACGTCACCCGGCGTCGGCAGCACGGGCAGGCGGACCGGGATACCGATCGCGAAGTTGCCGTGTTCCGCGCGGTGCTTCTCGTCGAGGTATCGGCGGCAGTTGAAGAGGATCATGACGTGCTCGTCGAGGGGCACACCCTCGGACCGTAGAGCGGCGACGAGCAGGGCCACCGAGACCGACGCGCCGGTGGCGCCCGGCGCGTTCGCCTTCGACCACGATCGCAGTGCTGCCACCTGCTCGGGACGCATGTAGGCCGCGCGCGCGGTCTTCGTCGACTCCCAGTGCTCGATACGGCGCGTCGGCACTCCGTCGGCCGTCGCGTCACGCCGCTTGTGGACGGCGCGCAGGCGCCGGAGGTCCTGCAGCGCGCGAGGGTTGGATCGGTAGTGCCGTCGAAGAGCGCTCCACGTGGCGTTTCTCGGCAGCGACGGCGCCATGCTGCGTGCCATCGCGAAGCCCGGGTCGCTGGCAGCGGCACCGACCATGGTCACGCCCATCAGGCCGTCGCCCACTCCATGGGAGTAGTGGACCACGGCGTAATCACCGCACAGCACGATCTCCACGGGGGCTCGCACGCCCTCGCGGGTACGCACGCGATCCATCAGCTCACCGAGGTCGTCGGTGGCCAGATCCGGCCTGCTGGTGACGGCGGTGCCGGCGCCGATGTCGGTGCGGTACGCCCAGTGTCGCTGATCCGCACGCGGATCGAGACGGATGCGGGAGGTGGGGGACGCGTTCTCCGCCGCGGCGAGCATGGCCCGCGCAGCCTCGACGTCGAGCCCCGCCACGGGTCCCACGACCGCCAGGTTCTGGGCGGGCGCGAACGTGCGGTCGAGTTCGGTCGACGGGTACTCAGACTGCGGCATCGATCACCTCCTGCATCCGTGAGCGGAAGTTGGCTCGCGAGAATCCTTCCGCCCAGACGCGGATCTGCGCTCGATCGAACTGGGCCGGGTCGAACGACGTCATGGCGTCGGCGAAACCGGTGACAATCTCGTCGTCGGTACCGGGCTGCACGTGCAATCCGGTGGTGCCGTGGATGACCGAGTCGACGGCACCACCCTCACCGAGCGCGATGACCGGGGTACCGGTGGCCATCGACTCGACAGGAACGATGCCGAAGTCCTCGATGCCGGGCATCAGCAGTGCACGCGTGGAGCGGTGGAGCTCGAGCAGCTTCTCGTGCGAGACGCGGCCGAGGAACACCGTCTTCGGTCCGGCGAGGGCGCGGCACTGCTCCATCGCGCGGCCGTCGCCGGCGACGATGAGCGGTACGTCCGCCAGGGCTGCCGCACGGATCGCGATGTCGGGACGCTTGTACGGCACCAGGCGACCGGCGAGCAGGAAGAAGTCCTCACGCTCCACCGTCGGATCGGGAGTGAAGCCCTCCGTGTCGACGGGTGGGTGCACCACCACGGCGTCGTCTCGTCCCCACCAGCGCGAGATGCGGTCCGCGACGGCGGTCGAGTTGGCGACGACGGTGGTCAGACGCGGCGCGGCTCCTGTCTCGCAGCGCCGTGCGACGGCCGACAGTGCCGTGAGGATCGCGGCACCTGCGCGGCCGCCGCCCTCACCCGCCCGCAGTTCCGGATCCCACGCCCAACGCGCCGGGCTGTGCACGTAGGCGATGACGGGAGCGTCGGTCGCGTGCACGGCCTGCGTCGCGAAGGCGTGGTGGCTCACGACGACGGCCTCGGCGTCGCGTAACGGCAGACGACGGAACGCCGTCGGCATCAGCGGCAGGACCGGGGCGTAGGACCGCTGACCGATGCCGTTGTAGATCGAGTTGAGCCACGTGGTGTTCGGCGGCGTGGTCAGCCCGGCGGGAGTTCCCTCGGGACGGGCGATGGGTGCGTACACGCGCGCGCCCGGCCACTGCAGAGCGAGCTGTTCGACGACGTGCTCGGATCCGGCGATCTCGGTGAAGCGCTCGTGGACGATCGCGATCTTGTCAGTGTCTGGCATTGTGTCCGACCTGTTCCTCGGGGCGCTGGGAGGCCGTGCGTCCACCCGGGGCGGGATCGGACCGGCGCTTGCGGCCGGACGGTTGCACGACGAGGTGAGTGTGGATGCCGAACGTCCGCAGCTGCTTCAGCACTCCCTCGGCAGCTCGGCGGTCGCGTCCACCGGACGACAGTAGTACCACCGCGGTCTCGACGTCGTGCACGTCGACGAAGGTCCACCACTCGCTCGTGAGGTCGGCCCCGACGAGTGCGTCCGGGTGGCGGGGCTGCCCGCCCGTGGAGAGGGAGGTGGGAGCCGGATACACGGCGTCGTCACCGACGAGTACCAGCACGTTCTGCTCGATGCGACCGTGAGCGGCGTGGCGAGCGCCGGCCGACCGGGTGCCGTTGCCGTTGCTGCCGTTCCCGTTGGACGACGACGCGCCCCGGTCCGACGCGGCCACCGTCGCGGCGACGATGGGCGGCAGGCCCGTGGTCACCTTCGGATCGAAGTCGGCCTGGTACTTGCGAGCGACGCGGCGGGCCCACGCGGGCCGCGGACGACGCCCGAGTCGACTGCGCAGCAACACGATCAGCTCGGCGGCGACGATGAACGCCACCAGACCCGCGACGGAGGCCTCCGAGGCCGGCATCGGTGAGACGGGGGCGGTGCTCTGCTCGGGCACGGCGAGCACCACCAGCTGGTTCCCGCCGCCCGTGCTCTGGAGCTGTGTCAGCTGGTCGCGGAGGTCGGCGAGCGACTGGTCCGACGCGGAGCGGGCGGGGTCGCCCGGGATGAGCTGGGAGTTGCGCGCCTCCTCGGCGGCAATCGAGGCCTGGACCTGCTCGAGCTGCCCCTGTGCGTTGCGGGCGGCGTTGGCCGACGACGCCTGCGACACCGTGGTCACCGTGGTGCGGGCGACCTCGAGGGCGAGCTCGGGGGAGTCCGCGGTGACGGTGAAGGTGAGCAGCGCCGGCGACGTTCCCGGGGCGAGCTCGAGGTGGGAGGCGAGCTCACCGGCGTCCCAGCCTGTGTCGACCTGCGACAGCACCTGATCGAGCACGTCGTTGTCCGCGGCCAGCCCGATGAACGGGGCGCGCAGCTGCTCGATGAACGCGTCGCCGGGGATCACCTCGCCGGTCGCCCGGATCTCCGTCACGACGGATGCCGCGTACTGCTTCTCGGTGCCGTACTCGCGGAGGGCGAAGACGCCGGCGCCGACGATCAGCGCGATGATCAGAGCGGGAAGGAACGCGCGTCCCAGTTCCCGCATGTGCCCGGCGAGATCTATCGGCGGAGGTACGTCTCCGCGGTGCACGGGGTCGTCTACGGGCGCCAACCGAATCTCCTCGAGTTGCTGGTGCGCGTGCGGTCATGCCCGGTCGACGGCATGTCCCATTCGATACTACGCAGGGACGGAGACCATTCCTGCGTAGGCGAATTGCCGTGTGTCACCGTTCGGGAGATCGGTCCGAGGGCCGTCGTGAAACCGACGCGGTACCCATTCTGGGCGCGTGAGGAATGGATGATGGCTCTTTCTGTCGTGGCATTCATGCGGTCAATTCCGTCAACAGTCGGGGGAGGGTGACCGAGATGTCGTGACGCGTCGCGACGGTGTCCCGCGCGCGTGCTCCCATGTCCGCGCGCGCCGCGTCGTCGCCGAGCACCCTTCGCAGAGCGTCGGCCAGTGCCGCCGCGTCACCCGGCGGGACCAGCACGCCCTCCCCGCGAGCGAGGAACTCGGTGGGACCGCCGTGATCGGTGGCCACCACCGGCACCCCGTGGGACATGGCCTCGAGGACGGACAGGGGCCCCGCCTCGGGGAGAACGCTGGCCGACACCACGACGTCCCACCGGCGCAGCGCGCTGTCGGGATCGACGTGCCCGAGGAAGCGGACACGTCCCGCGAGATCGGGACGTGCTGCCCGCGTGTGCAGTTCGTCGACGTACGCCTGATCGCCGGAGAAGCTGCCGCCCGCAAGTTCGACCATCACGTCGTCGAGCGTCGCGACCGCGTCGAGCAGGACGAGGTGCCCCTTCCACGGAGTGAGGAGCGCGAGCATGCCCACGACGGGCGGCGAGTGCGTGGGGGCGGCGAAATCCTCCACGGGCCACGGCACGCCGTAGGGCACGATCTCCACCTCGATGCCGAGGTCGCGTACCGGTGCCGCCGCGGCGGAC
Source organism: Rhodococcus sp. UNC23MFCrub1.1 (assembly GCF_000686025.1). Classification (GTDB taxonomy): domain Bacteria; phylum Actinomycetota; class Actinomycetes; order Mycobacteriales; family Mycobacteriaceae; genus Rhodococcoides. The sequence continues at coordinate 572,194 of NZ_JMLQ01000001.1, read as the reverse complement.
GTGCACGCGACCGCGCGGCGGACGGCGCCTCGACTCGCCGATGCCACGGCGCGCTGGCGTCCCGCCGCGATCGCATCGTGCACCAGCCAGGCGACACCGTGCGGTGGCCGGGCGAGTCGCGCTGCGGGGAGGGCGAACAGCGAGTTGACGACGGTGTGGGTCGCCGGCCGTCGCGTCACCGCACGCAGCGTCCGTGCGGCGGACACCCACCGCGCCGCCATCCTCGCCGCGGCGCCGATGCGGGCGACTCCCTGCTCTCCGCCCAGGCCCAGCTCGGGGATCGCGACGTGCACCGCGGCGTCGGGCAGCGCCTCGGACAGCGCCCCGACGGGACAGACGACGGTGACGTCGCCCGGCCCCCGCAGTGCCTCGGACACCAGCGACAGCAGCATCTTCTCGGCACCCGAGATGTTCGCGGTGTGCGCGACGAACACGGTGGTGCGATCCGGAGTCACGAGGCGACCTCCGGGGCAGGAGAGTTGCTGCGCGAGTCACGCTTGGTCAGGAGGAACCCGCACGCGGCGACCAGGAGCGCCGCGACGACCGAGATCAGGAACCACAGGGACGGTGCCGCGTCGACGAGCAGTGTCGCCCCGACCGTCACCGCGGCCGTGACGGCGGCGAGCACGAGGATCGGCGACACGGCGAGCAGCCCCGACATGGGCATGCTGCGCTCGATCACGACCCACAGCATGATCACCGTGACACCGAACGTGACGACGGTGGCGATGGCGGATCCGTTGTAGGACAACCTCGGGATGAGCGCGACGTTGAGGCCGATGTTGAGAGCGAGGCCGAACAGCGCGACGAGCGGGTAGTGCCGCTGCATCCCCGCGGAGGCGAGCAGGAAGATGCCGAGCAGGATGAGCGACATGATCGCGGCACCGAGGACGAGGAGCCGTGCCGCGTCGGAACCGGGAGCGAAGCGCTCGCCGTAGAGCAGGCGGATGAGCGGCTCGGCAGAGGGCCAGAAGCCGGCGACGGCGACGGCGCCGAAGGTCGCGAAGTACAGTCCCGCGGAACGGGATCGGGCGCGGAACGTGGCCGTCTCGCTCGGCCAGGCCGCCACGAGGAGGGTGCTCACCGGCGCCACGGCGGCCAGCGCGATGGTGTCCATCATGTCGGAGAACTTGTAGCCGATGGAGTACAGGCCGACCGCGTCGAAGGTGTCGAGAAGGCTCAGCATCAGGACGTCGATCTTCAGCATCGCGATGGTCAGCGCGAAGCCGATCGCGAGGGGAATCGCCTCGCGGAGGTAGGCACCCCACCGGTGGACGTCGATGTGACGAGACGGGCGCAAGCCCACCGACCGCCGCCGCACCGCGAGACCCTTGCCGACCGCGCGGAACGCCTCGTTGAGCACGGCCGGCAGCACGAAGATCAGCAGCACCGGCGCGAAGACGGCGGCGAGGATCGTGAGCACCAACTGCAGGCCCTGGCCCAGGCTCTCGATGACCGCGACCAGCAACAGTCGATGGCGAGCCTGGAACAGCACGGAGAGTGCGTGGGACGGCGTCGCGAACACCACGACGAGGCCGCCCAGAGCGGTCGCCGCGATGACCTCACCCGGGTACTGCAGCACCACGACGTAGCCGACGGCGAGCACGTACCCCACGAGTCCGAGCACGGTGCGCAGTGCGAGGAACGACGAGGCGGTGCGGCCGATCTCCTCGGCGTCGTCGTCCATCAGTCGGGCCAGGACGACGCGGCCGACGCCGAGGTCGGTGACGACGGACATGAGTCCGAGCAGCGCGAAGACGAAGCTGAACTGACCCCACCCCTCGGGGCTCAGCGAGCGGGCCACGATGACGCTGCCCACCCAGCCGAGTCCCGCCACGATCACGCGGGAGATCAGCACCGCCGCGGTTGCCCGCGCCGCCGCCTTCGGATCGGCGGCGAGCGCGCGATAGTCGGGTGCCGTGGTTTCAGGTGCCGTCGTCTCAGGTTCGGGGGTCTCGGGTTCGGGGATCACGGCACCCTCGACGGTGATGTCGTCGTCCATCAGAGCAGGCCTGCGTCCCGATAGGCGTCCGCGGTGCGCTCGGCGGTCCGGGCCCACGTCAGGTCGGCCATCGCGTGCAGGGCCTCGGTCACCAGGTCCGCGCGCGCCGTCTCGTCGAACATCAACGGGCTCAGTGCCTCCGCCCAGTCGTCGACCCGCTCGTTGTCGAGCAGCACGGCGCCCTTGCCGACCACCTCGGGCAGGGCGCCCACCGCACTCGCGACCACGGCGCCGCCGCACGCCATCGCTTCGACCGGGGGCAGCCCGAAGCCTTCGTAGCGCGACGCGTACGCGGTGACGGTCGCCGCCGCGTACAGCGCGGGCAGGTCCTCCACGTCGACGTAGCCGAGCCCGGTCGCGTAGCGGGGTGCGTCCGGGCCCGTGGACCCCGCGCCCGCCAGGAAGAAGGGCACGCCCAGCTTCTCCGCGGCGTCGGCGACCAACTGCACGTTCTTGCGCGGCTCCACGGTGCCCACCTGCATGACGAAGCGTTCGGGCAGACCGTACTTCGCGCGCACCGTCTCCACCGCGCCGTCCTCCGGGGGAACGGCCCAGGCTGCCGGGGCGAGTTCGACGACCGCGGCGTCGCGGCCGCTGACGGCCTTGATGCGGTCGGCGGTGAATTGCGAGACGGCGATGAGCAGGTCGGCCTTGCGCAGCGACCGTCGCACGAGGCGCTGTTCGCCGGCGGCGCGGAAGCGACTCGACGCGGACGGCATGTCGATGACCGAGATGTCGTGCACCGTGGCGACGGTGGCGCCCCGGCCGACGAGGGGGAGATCGACGTCGAGCCCGTGGACCACGTCGTGCGATCCGACCGGGAGCGCACCGAGCACCGCGCGGACGGCACCGCCGGACACCGGCCGGGGGAGCGCGTCGACGCCCGTCGGCAACTCGCCGATCGCGTCCTTCTGAACGACGGCGGCGAGGTCCGTTCCGGGGAGACGGCCGGGCAGCTCCCTCAGGAGCTCACGGATGTACGTCTGGACGCCGCTGCCGCCGGGACGGAGGGCGAGGGCCCCGAAAACGATTCGTGTTGTGCTGCTGCGCATCCCACAACTCCTAACAAGAGCCAGAAATAGACGTCGATAGGGAAGATCTCGAAATAGGTGGCCACCAGCGACGCGAACATCGCCGCGACGATGGAGGCGCCGACACCGAGTGTCAGCGCGCCGTCCTGACCGGGGAGGGTGCGGGAGAGTCGCGTGCACCAGATCAGGGCGGTCACCAGGAGCGCGAGGACGGCCCACAGTCCGATCGGACCGAGTTCGAGAGCCGTCTTCACGTAGTAGTTGTCGGGCTGGTAGTTGGTGGACAGCCCGAGCGACCCGGTGATGTTCTCACCCTGCGCCGACGAGATCCGGTCCGCTGCCGCACCACTCGACCCGAGCCCCTCGCCGAGCCAGTGGGTGCGCACCTTCTCGATGACCTCGTTCCATCGACCGCCACGTTCGTTCAGGCTGCTCGACGAGAAGAAGACCGACGTGATCTTGGGGACGAACGGCAGGATCGCGCCGACGAGCGCCGCCATGATCACGAGCAGACCGCCGAGTGCGCGGAACCGGATGATGGTCATATAGATCAGCCCGACCGCGAGTCCGAGCAGCGCCGCTCGCACGATGGCACTCGACATGGCGACCACCATGAACGGGCTCGCGCACAGGAACAGCAGGTTGCGCCGGCGCATGGGGTTCGCGAGCGCCACGGCTCCGCCGACGAGCAGCGACAGCATCACGTAGAGCCCGAACGGGAAGGGCAGGTTGAACGTGCTGAACGTGCGGAGCAGCCCGCCCGACGTCCGGACCTGGGTGCCGTACTCGTACCCGATCGCCACGAGCGCCGCCGGTCCCGCGAGCAACTGGGCGATGCCGACCAGGGACGTGAACGCGCCCATGCCCATGAGGATGCTGACGAGGTGGTCCCGGTCGCGGGCGTCGAACGGCGCGAGCCACAGGATCGCCACCAGCAGCAGGTAGAAGAACGTCACCTTGATGCCGACGAAGCCGATGACCCCGAACGACAGCAGTGCCGACGCGGTCCCGAACACCACGAACAGGGCTGCGGCCGGCCACCAGGGCATCAGCAGTGTCGGACGACGCGGGCCCAGCGCTCGACTGCGCCCGATCCAGGCGCTGCCGAGCGTGAAGATCACCAGGCCCTCCTTCCAGCCGGCGACGAAGCCGGGCAACGGAAGGATGGCGAGGAGACCGTTCAGCGGGACGAACGCGGCCAGCAGCAGCACCCCGAGCTGCGGTCGGTGAAAGACCGCGCGTGCCACCAGGAACGCGACGACCAGCACGACGACCGCGGCGAGACCCTCGAGGACGATCAGCATGACGGGACCGCCGACACGGTCAGTCTTCCGCCTTCTTCAGGACCGCGGCGATGGTGAGGAAGAGGATCTTGATGTCGAGGGACAGCGACCAGTTCTCGATGTAGTAGTTGTCCCACTCGGCGCGGTCGGCGATGGACGTCTGTCCGCGCAGTCCGTGCACCTGCGCCCACCCGGTGACACCGGCCTTCACCCGGTGACGCTCACCGTAGCGGCGGATCTGCATCTCGAACAGATCCACGTATGCGGGGCGCTCCGGTCGGGGACCCACGAGGCTCATGTCGCCGCGAACGACGTTGAGGAGCTGGGGCAGCTCGTCCAGCGACGTCTGGCGCATGATCTTGCCGATACGGGTCCGGCGATCGACGCCCTCGACGCCGCCCGGAGCGGCGCCCTCGACGCGAGTGAACTCGGCGTCCGAGGCACGCGGCGGACGCATCGACCGGAACTTGAGGCAGCCGAACGGTTTTCCGTCACGGCCGATGCGCTCCTGGGAGAAGAAGATGGGTCCGGGGGAGCTCGTCTTGACCAGCAGCGCGAGCACCAGGAAGACGGGGGACAGGACCAGCACGCCCAGTCCGGCCAGGGTGCGGTCCATGACGCCCTTGACGACGAACTGCCAGCCCTTGGGGTCGGTGTGCGGCAGCACCATCAGGGGCAACCCGCCGAGATGCTCGACGCGGGTCCGCACGCCGACGGTGTCGAACAGGCGCGGTACCAACCACACTCGCATGCCGTTCGAGTGGGCGGTGCGGATGGCCTTGACCAGACTCTCGGTCGGAACGTCCGAGAACCCGATGACGAGCTCCTCGGCGCCGGTCTGCTCGATGGCTTGCGCGAGCTGCGACGGTGTGCCCATGTAGGGGACGGTCAGTGCCTCGGGAGTGTCAGGCTGCGGATCGACCGCGGGTGCCTTGTCGAGCACGCCCACGGGGTCGAGGCCGTACTCGGGGAACTGGTGCATGCGCGACGCCAGCTGGTGGGCGATCGGACCGCCGCCGATGATGAGCGTCGGAGCCGCCGACTTGTGGTTCACCCGCAGGTACCGCTGGATCGCGGTGCGCAGGAACCGCGCCACCGCCACCAGGATCGCCGCGGCGATCCACACCCGGACCATGAAGAGGCCGGGCCGGTACTCCGTGCCGATGACCAGCAAGATCGTCAGCACCAGCAGAGTGGCGAGCGCGACGGACGTCTCGACGGGACCGATCTCGTCGAGGAAGTTCCGGCGGAGTCCGCGTCGGTAGAGCGAGCGGGACGCCAGGATGAGCAGAACCAGCGGCACGAACAACCACGGCACCCAGCCGTAGTCGATGCCGCCCGTTCCCGGCCAGAACCTCGCCACGGCAACAGCCACGATCGCTGCCGTCGCGTCTGCCGCGATGGTGACCATCGTGTGTGCGGGATCGACGCGAAGACGGTCCGCTATTCCACGTTCATTGGACACCCTCGTGGCAGGGGCGTTGCGTAGCAACGTATCTCGCGATTCCAGTGTTTCGGACACAGGATTCACTCCGTACGGACCTAGTGGTTGACCGACCGAGGTCAACACTAGACCATTCTTTGGAGTTGTCTTCTCAGAATGGTCACGGCGCCATTACGGAAAAGCGACCGATGGACAGACTAACGAGGCGAAAATGTAGATCACGCCCGGAATGGTTCGCTCACTCGAAAATTCGCTCGCGAACCATCCACGCGATGTCCTTCAGTACCTGTACGTGCCCCGTCGTCCACTGACGTGGCTCGGCGTCCCAGACGCACAGCGTGCCCACCGCGTGACCGCCGTCGTCCACCAACGGGATGCCGAGGTAGGAGATGAAGGTCTTGTCCAGCACGCCGGGGTGGTTCATGAACTTCTCGTCGAGGCGGGCGTCCTCCACCAGCAGTGGTTCACCCAGGGCCACCGTGTGGCGGCACATTCCGGCCTCGAGGGGAATCTCCCGAGGTCGTTCCTCCTCCGGCCCGAAACCGACAGCGCTCTTGATGAACTGTCGGTCCTTGTCGATCAAGGAGATCGAGGCGCCCGGCGTGGACAACGCGTCCGCGGCCATGGCCACGATGCGGTCGTAGGCCGGTTCGGACGGGGTGTCGAGCAGCCCGGTGGCCTCGACGGCGCGCACGCGATCGGGATCGGTGACGATCGCGGGCATGTCGGATGCCGCCGGAGGTGTGGACGCGGGCGTGTCGGGCACCGGATCCGCCGTCGACTCGAGGCGCTTGAGCAGATGGCCGAGATCGGTGTCGTCCGCCTCGGCAAGTTCTTTCACCAGGCGTGTCATGACGGCGCGCCGAACATAGGCGGGCACCGTCTCGCCCACCCTCACGGCCTGCTGTTCCAGAACCTCGTTGAGGCGGGCGTCGAAGCCGTCGTTTCCCGTCGTCATTTCGCCGATACTAATGCAGGCTTGTACGGGATCGAGCGATGTGGAGAATCATCGCAGCCGGAGCCTCGCCGGTGTCCGTTTTCGCTGGTACGCCCCGCGCGGCCGCCGCTGTTAGCCTGGGCCGGTGCTCACCGATCGGTCTGTTTCGCGTTCGAGGCCGACTCGGCGCGGAGCCGGTGCCGGGTTTCTCCGGCGATGCAGCGTGTCTGGTGCCGCTGTCCTTCTCGTTCTCGTCGGTGTGCCGGCACCGGCATCCGGCGCTCCGTCGGGCGAGGTACCGCGGTGCGTCGCGGAGTCCGACGGCGTCCGGGTGGGCGGATCACCCGGCGGCTCCTTCGGATTCCTGTCGGACGAGGACCTCGGACGCGAACTCGACATCGCGAAGAATGCGGGCATGTTCTCGGTGCGCATCGACATCGACTGGTCGGTGGTGGAGCCGCAGCCCGGTCGGCGCGACTGGTCGTCGACGGACAGAGTGGTCGACGCCATCGTCGCTCGGGGTATGTGCCCGTACGCCATCGTGACCTACGCACCTGCCTGGGCGCGTGTGGCGACGGCTCGGGATCAGCCCTACGCCCGGCCGGCGAGTCCGGACGCGTTCGCGGCCTTCGCGGCACTCGCCGCGCAGCGGTACCGCGACCGAATCGTGTTGTGGGAGGTGTGGAACGAGCCGAACATCACCACCTACTTCACGCCGCTGCCCGACCCGACGGTGTACGCGCTGATGCTGCGCGCGACGTACCGCGCCATCAAGAAGGTGCAACCGGAGGCGCTGGTGCTCGCCGGCGGTATGGCGCCCGCGGTGAACAACGGCACCAACATCTCGCCGACCGCTTTCCTCTCGTCGCTCTACACCCTCGGAGCGAATCGTTATTTCGATGCCTTCAACGTTCACCCGTACACGTGGCCGTTCCTTCCGAACGATCTGTCGACGGCGGCATGGAACACGGCGATGGCGATGTGGTCGATGCACGATGTCATGAGTGCCGAGGGTGACGGCGACAAGCAGATCTGGATCACCGAGATGGGCGCACCCACGGGAACGAACGCGAATGCCATGAGCGAGGAGGGGCAGGCCGAGTCCATCGGCATCATGCTCAATGCCCTTCTCGGCAATTCCTGGCTCGGGCCCGCGTACGTCTACAGCATGCGTGACTCGGGCAGCGACGAGTCCGACACGGAGCAGAATTTCGGAATGGTGCGCCGCGATTTCTCGCCCAAGCCTGCGCTCGCCGAGATCACGGAATTCACGGCGGAACATTCCGGCTGACGGTGCCAGGCCGGCGCAGTGTCGAACCTGAGGTCGCCCTCGGCTCACCGTCTCGGATTCGATCAGTCGTCCGGCGGCGGTGCGAGGTGCCGTTCGGGGAAGTTCAGGTGGTTCGGGATGCCGTGCCGACCCTCGTCGATGACGGCAGGCGGATGCCACAGCACTGTTCCCGGGTACGGATGACTCGGGGGAGCGGTGCTGGTGGCCCACTGGCCGGCACGTTCGCCGACGAGCGGATGGTGGACGTCGCACGCCAGCGCGAGATCGTCGATGTCGGTGAGGCCGCCCGCCGCCCAGTCGTCGACATGGTGGGCCTCGCACCGTGACGCGGGCGCCGAGCATCCCGGCCCGGTGCAGCCGCGGTCGCGGGCGAACAGGGCGAGCCGCTGGTCGGTGCTCGCGCACCGGCGGGCTCGGGCGAAGTGCAGCGTGCTGCCGGTGGCCCCGTCGAAGACGCGGAGGTAGTGGTGCGCCTCGGCCGCCATGCGCACCACGTCTGCCACGGGCATTGTGGATCCGGTGGCGGTGAGCCCGAGACCCGCTGCGGTGGTGAGCTGGTCGAGTGACACCGACACGACGACGGACAGGGGCAGACCACGATGCTGTCCGTGTCGACCCGAGGCCAGCACGTCCTTCAGGAGGTAGGTCAGTGCATCGTGATTGCGCTGGCCGGGGGTGCGGTGGTCCCACTCGGCCTCCCGGTCGCCCGACTCCTCCGCCGCGGCCGGCTGTCCTGCGTCGCCGGACGGGACAGCGTCGGTGGGGGTCGTGTCATCGCTCGCGGGCGGGGCGTCGAGATCGACTGAACCGTCGGGAGCGTTCGTTCCGGGTGCCGCGAATTTGGCGAGGAACGCGTCGAGGAGGGCGCGCAGCACCGGGTCGACGCAGAAGCGGCCGGTCGACATCGAATCGGGGCCCTGGGGGTCGATCTCGAAGAAGCGCTTCCTGGCGCGGTCGCGATCGTCGGGCTCCGCTCCGTCGGGATCGAGGTATTCGGTGAGGCGCGTCGCGATGGCCGTGAGCTCCTCCGGTCCGACCGTGCGCGCAAGGTCGGCGAGAGTCTGCTCGGCGGCGTCGCGCGTCTCGGCATCGACGGCGTGAGGGAGCTTCTTCAGGAACGAGCGGATGATCGAGACGTGTGCGTCGGCCAGCGCGCCGTCCCGCGCTGCCGCGGCCGTGTGGGTCAACGGCGGATCGAGCGTCTCACCCGTCATGGTCGTTCCGGTGCCGAGATCGCGTGCCACGGCAAGGCGGGATGCCGCGGCAGCCGTGGTGATGCGCAGCATGTGCGCCAGTGCGTGCGGAACACCGCTCGCGCCGATCGCACCGATCACAGAGTCGAATCCCGAGCCGGCCACCAGGCCGTTGAGCCAGGTGTGTGACGCGCCGGTGAGCAGGCGCCGGGTGTTCTCGGCCCCGCAGACCAGCGCCAGTCGGTCCTCGCTGGTGAGCGTCGACGCGTCGAGCATGGCGATGCCCTCGACCGCGGAGCCGAGCTGGGCGAGTAGCGCGCACACGCGGGGATCGTCGACAGGTGCGGCCACAGCAGGCAGCGCGCCGACACGTCGGCCCATCTGCACCTGCCAGGCCGACCCTGGATCCCCCGATTCCATGACCTCAGACTACATGGATTAGAACATATGTTCGATAGTAGATGTCACCGAATATGGACAGAGAACTGCCCACCGTTCACAGGTGAACGGTGGGCAGTCGTCGATGTGCGTCGGTGTCAGCGCGAACGGTAGCTGTGCGACATCTGGCGTCCCCGGAAGTCCAGGTCGCGTCCGCCGGACAACAGTGCGACCGCGAGTGCTGCCGCGCCGACGAGTGTCAGTGTGATCATCATGTGTTTCCTCCGATCGTGCTGAGGTCGGTTCCCCTGACCGGCCCCGGCGGGAGCGTGTCCCGCCGCGCTCCATGATTGCCCGCTGCGAGGTGGTTTCCACCGGAATGAGGGGCACCCCACGTGGTGCCGATCGGGGCGACGGCGGTCACAACTGAGTGTGACGCGAGGTCACGGCTACTCGCGTAGGCCGTCCGCCAGCTCGAAGACCCGGCCCACGTAGCGGGAGACGAAGACGTCGAGCGCGTGGTCGGACAACTCCAGGCACCCCACCCGTCGGAACCAGTGTTCGAGGTCCACCAGCTTGTCGCCGAGGGCCACTCGGTGGTCGTCGAGCGCCCGGAGCTCGTCCGCGACCGCGCGCAGCTCGAGCACCTTGTCGTTCACCGAACTCTGCGTCGCACCCACCTCGTCCATGACTGAAGAGCGTAGCCGTGATCGAACGTATGTTCTAGTCCGGAATCCGGTGCCGGAGCGGTACGGTGACGCCGTGCCGAACCGCTCCCGCCGCCTGCTGCGCGCCTTGGTGACCCTGACCGCCACGACGTCCGTCGCGCTGACCCTCACGGGTGTGGCGCAGGCGCAGGACCGTGATCCGGGCACTCTCGTCGGATCGACAGCGTCACCGGCCCCGATTCCGGGAAGTGTCGACGCCCGGCGCATCACCTACTGGTCGGTGGGCTCGCAGAACGAGCCGGCCCTGAGTACCGGTGGCGTCCATCTGCCGCCCGGCGAGGCGCCCGAAGGTGGCTGGCCTGTCATCGCGTGGGCCCACGGCACGTCCGGGCTCGGCGACGACTGCGCTCCGTCGGTCGTCGGCCCCACGTTGCCGGACCGCGACTTCCCGTACCTCCAGACGTGGCTGAACCGCGGCTACGCGATCGTCGCCACGGACTACGTGGGTCTCGGTACCCCCGGAGTGATGCCGTACCTGGACGGCAAGGTGCAGGCGCACAGCGTCGTCGACAGTGTCGCTGCTGCAAGGGAACTGGAGCCGACGCTGTCGAATCGATGGGTCGCGATCGGCCAGTCCCAGGGCGGCGGCGCCGCGGTGACGACCGCGCGGTACGCCACCGAGTACGGCGGCGACGGCCTGGACTACCTCGGCGCCGTCGGGACCGGCGTGCCCGCCAACATCGAACTCGTTCTGCTTCCGCTCGGGCCCGGAGTCCCGCCCGTCGCGATTCCGGACGGTCTGACGTCGTACGTCTTCTACATTCTGGCGGGGTTGCGGGCCGCCCATCCCGAGATCGATCTGAACTCGTACCTGACTCCGCTCGGCCGGCAGTGGGTGGACACCGCCGAGACGCAGTGCGCGAACCCGTTCCACGATGCGGTGTCCGGGCTGCGACTCGGCGACATGTTCTCGCGGCCGTTGGCGCAGATCCCGAACGTGTACGGACTGCTGAACGACTACATGGGTGTGCCCACCTCCGGGTACGACCGTCCCGTCTTCATCGGCCAGGGTCTGCGGGACGTCGATGTGCCGGCACCGTCCGCCCTGTCGCTCGCGGCGGCCATGACGGCCAACGGCGAACCGCTGACCTTCCGGACCTACCCGGGCGACCACAGTCAGACGTTCCGTGACTCGCAGCCCGATGCGATCGCGTTCGTCGACCGGCTGTTCGCGCGCTGACACCGGCCGCCCCTGTGTCCTCTCAGCAGCGTCTCAGTCGTCGGGGCGACACTGTTCCCATGCGTGTACTGGTGACCGACGACGATCGTGCCGTCCGAGAATCGCTGCGACGGTCGTTGACGTTCAACGGGTACACCGTGGACCTGGCCACCGACGGTCTCGACGCCCTCGAGAAGGTCGCGGCCGAGCGACCGGACGCGCTGGTCCTCGACGTCATGATGCCCCGGCTCGACGGGCTCGAGGTGTGCCGTCGCCTGCGCAGCACCGGAGACGACCTGCCGATCCTGGTCCTGACGGCTCGTGACTCCGTGTCCGAGCGGGTGGCGGGTCTCGATGCCGGGGCGGACGACTACCTGCCCAAACCGTTCGCGCTCGAGGAGCTGCTGGCACGGCTGCGTGCACTGTTGCGACGCACCGGTGGGGAACTGGGCCCGGACAGCGAGGCCATGACGTTCGCCGATCTGTCACTCGACCCCGTCACGCGCGAGGTGCGACGGGGCGAACGGCCCATCAGCCTGACCCGCACCGAGTTCTCGTTGCTTGAGATGCTGCTCGCCAACCCCCGACGGGTGCTCAGCCGGAGCCGCATCCTCGAGGAGGTGTGGGGCTACGACTTCCCGACGTCGGGCAACGCCCTCGAGGTGTACGTCGGGTATCTGCGGCGCAAGACCGAGGCCGACGGCGAGACCCGTCTCATCCACACCGTCCGCGGTGTGGGTTACGTGCTGCGGGAAACGCCTCCGTGATGGTTGCTCCCTTCGGCCGTCGTCGGGGCGAGGTCGGGACCGACAAGGGGCGCGCGGCACAGGACGGACTCATGCGTCCTCCGATGCCCCTCACCCGCTCGGTGTCCCTGCGGTGGCGTGTCACGCTGCTCGCGGCGTCCGTGGTGGCCATCGCGGTCGCCGTCATGGCGATCGCCGCGTACGCGGTGGTGTCCCGCGCGCTGTACGGCGACGTCGACAATCAGCTGCGTACCCGGGCGAGTGCGCTGATCGAGACCAACCTCGTCGCCTTCGATCCCCGGTACGTCGCGGGCGCCACGCTCTACAGCACCGATGTCAGTGTCGCGCTGATCTTTCCGGACCTGACGAAGTACATCCCGCCGGGTTCGATCGTGCCCATCGGTGACCCCGAGATGGACGTCGCGCTGGGACAGTCGACCTCGTCGCTGCGCACCACCTCGGGAGCTCGCGTTCTCGCGGAGCGCACGCAGACCGGAAGCACGCTGGTGATCGCACAGCGGCTCGCGCCCACCGGCCAGGTCCTGGATCGACTGGCCTGGGTGCTGTTCGTCGTGGGTGGCTGTGGCGTCGTCCTCGCGGCGGTGGCCGGCACGGCGGTGGGACGCACCGGTCTGCGACCCATCGGACGGCTGACGGCGGCGGCCGAGCGTGTCGCCCGAACCGACGACCTGACGCCCATTCCGGTGACGGGTAACGACGAACTCGCCCGCCTCACCGACAGTTTCAACACGATGCTGCGGGCGCTCGCCGAGTCGCGGGCGCGGCAGAGTCGACTCGTGGCGGACGCGGGTCACGAACTGCGGACCCCGCTGACGTCGTTGCGCACCAACATGGAACTGCTGATCGCGTCGAGTCGGCCGGGTGCGCCGCGCATCCCGGAGCAGGACATGGCGGAGCTGCGTCTCGACGTGGTGGCGCAGATCGAGGAACTGTCCACGCTCGTCGGCGATCTGGTCGACCTGGCACGTGAGGACGCCCCGGAGAACGTCTTCGAACGTGTCGACATGGCGGATGTCGTCGAACGCAGCCTGGAGCGAGTTCGCAGGCGTCGCAACGAGATCGACTTCGACTCGATGACCACACCGTGGATCCTGTACGGCGACCAGGCAGGTCTGTCCCGCGCCGTCCTCAACGTGCTCGACAACGCGGCCAAGTGGAGTCCGTCGGGCGCCACCGTGCACGTGGCAATGATCGCCCGGCCCGACGGCCTGCTCGAACTCACCGTGTCCGACGCGGGTCCGGGTATCGCGCCCGAGGAAAGAGAGCTGGTGTTCGAACGCTTCTACCGGTCCACCGCGTCGCGGTCGATGCCCGGATCGGGACTGGGTCTGGCGATCGTGCGCCAGGTGGTGCTCAAGCACGGCGGAACCATCGCGGTCGAGGACTCGGTCACCGGCGGCACCCTGATTCGAATCGTTCTCCCGGGGGAATCCGCCGGTCCGCAGGATCTGCTGGGAACAGGATCGCAGGACCCACAGGCCACTGACACGATGATCTCAGCGCCCTCTCAGTCCGGCGGAGCATCGTCGATCAGGACGACGTGAGGTGACCGGTGCGAGCCGGTCATGGAGATGGAGCGAAACGCATGAACGAGGACCGCACCACTGGTGACACCGGCCGCGACGGACGGGACGGCGCATCGGAGCCCACCGCGCAGCAGCCCGCGTACGGAGGACAGACACAGCCCCAGTACACCGGGTGGGACGGTCTACAGTCCGGTCAACACCAGGCCGGTCAGCACCAGCAGCCCCACAACCCGTATCAGCAGCCTCATCAGCAGGGACAGAACCCCTACCAGCAGAACCCGTACCAGCAGCCGCAGTACTACGGCGGGACGGCGCCGGCGACCACGTCGCGGAAGCCGGGGCGTGCAGCCCTCGTCGCAGGCGCCATCGCCCTGGCCCTGGTGAGCGGTGGAGTCGGCGGCGCGGTCGGCGCCATCGCCGCGGACGGCGGCAACGGCGGCGTGACCAACGCCCTCAATCAGCCCGTCACGCAGGCGAACCCGGCCGCCAACGCTCCTGACGGTTCGGTGCAGGCCGTGGCCGGCAAGGTGCTCCCCAGCGTTGTCCAGATCCAGGTGGCGGGCCGCACCGCCGAGGGCGAGGGGTCCGGCGTGATCCTCTCCTCCGACGGCCTCATCCTGACGAACAACCATGTCGTGTCCGGCGCGGGTGCGAACGCCCAGCTGACCGTCTCCTTCAACGACGGATCCACGTCGTCGGCGACGGTGGTCGGTGCGGACGCGTCCTCGGACATCGCGGTGATCAAGGCGCAGGGTCGCAGCAACCTGACGCCCATCGAGCTCGGCACCTCGGACGGTCTGCAGGTGGGTCAGGGTGTCGTGGCCGTCGGATCGCCGCTCGGCCTCGCCGGCACGGTGACCTCCGGCATCATCTCGTCGCTCAACCGCCCGGTCGCGACCAGTGGCGAGTCGACGGACCAGACCACGGTGATCGACGCGATCCAGACCGACGCGGCCATCAACCCGGGCAACTCGGGCGGCGCGCTCGTGGACATGAACGGCAAGCTGGTCGGCGTCAACAGCGCCATCGCGACGTTGGGAGCGGGCGCCAGCTCGTCCGAGTCGCAGAGCGGGTCCATCGGCCTCGGCTTCGCCATCCCCGTCGACCAGGCCCGCCGCATCGCCGACGAGCTGGTACAGACCGGCAAGGCGACGCAGGCGATCATCGGCATCAGCGTCCCGAGCCGCGACGACGCCAACGGAGCCACGGTCATGGCCGTCACCGACGGCGGGCCGGCCGCGCAGGCGGGCATCCCGACCGGTGCAGTGGTCACCAAGGTCGACGACCGCGTCATCGCCAGCGGCGACGCACTCATCGCGGCGGTCCGCTCGCACGCCCCCGGCGACCAGGTCTCGGTGACCTACACACAGGGTGGCAACGAGCAGACCGTGCAGGTCACGCTCGGGACGGCCCCGAGCGGAGGCAACTGATGAAGCGACCCCGGATCGTCCGTGACCGTGGGCACCTCACGCCCATCGTCGGGCACATCGAGTCTCCGTCGGGCCCGGGCATTACGGTGAGCGACATGACTATGGATGCAGCCGTGGCCGGACGTGCGCTCGTCGTGATCGTCGACGACCGCACGGCTCACGGAGATGCCGACTCGACCGGACCTCTGGTCAACGAACTGCTGACCGAGGCGGGCTTCCTCGTCGACGGTGTCGTCGTGGTCAGCAACGACGAGGTGGACGTGCGCAACGCACTGAACACCGCGGTCATCGGCGGCGTCGACCTGGTGGTCTCCGTCGGCGGCACCGGCACGTCGCCACGCGACGTCACCCCGGACGCGACGGCCGAGGTGCTCGACCGTGAACTCCTCGGCATCAGTGAGGCGCTCCGCTCCTCCGGACTGGCGGCGGGGTCGCTCGACGCAGGCCTGTCCCGCGGGCTCGCCGGAGTGTCCGGCAGCACGCTGGTGGTCAACCTGGCCGGGAGCCGCGCAGCCGTCCGCGACGGAATGGCGACGCTGACGCCCCTCGCCGCCCATGTCATCGGTGAGTTGTCCAGCCTTGACGGCTGACGACCCCCAGAAGAACGACCCTCGAGCCGGCGACGCAACACCTGTCGATCCGGACTCCGAGGACACTGCGAGCCGGGCCCGTGCACGACGGGCCCGGCTCGCTCGTGTGTTCGGCGATGTTCTTCCCGAGTCGACTCGAGACGACGGAACGTCGGGCGAACCACATCGAGGTGATTCGTCCTCGGGCTCGGAGGAGTGGTTGAGGAGCCAGAGGCCTCCGCATTACGACTAGTTTTGTGTGATCCACGTCACTGGGAGTTACCACAGTGCGAACCCGGTGTTGCCTGTCTGTTAACCGCGAATTCGCCTGAATCCGGACGACCTCCGTGCGAGTTACCGCAGGGTAGATGTGACTGGTGTGACTGGCAACCCCCGTCGATCAGTGGTTCCGCTCGGGGTCGAGTCGAATAACGCCCACGTCACGGGCACCCGGGTACCCGGTTAGCACAGTCCGACGACGTTTCGCGCCATTGGAGCTGCGGCGCGTCGTGCGGCCAAAACGCTTGTGACGCACGTTCACACGCACGAAACGTGGACGGCGGTTTTCGGACACAACGCCGCGAACGTAGGGATTGTCACGGTCCGAATCACCCTCTAAGGTTTCGCTCAGGTTCAACGGTGGATGCTGAATCGATACGAGGACGCGTCCAACTTGTGTTCCTGCACTCCCGACGCGTAAGCCATGAGCTTGCAGTCGCCGCCTGATACGGTTCGCTCGCAAGCGAACCGCTCGGGAGGACGTCAGAGCCCGACAGCGCACCCGAGGCGAACACGCCGCGGGACGAACATGATGAGGAAGTACATGACCGTAATTCGTAAGCCGCGGCGCAGCCGGGGGCTCAAGTCCATGAGTGTTGCAGCTGTGGCAGGCGCCTCGGTCGTCGGCCTGGTTCTCGGAACCGGCACTGCAAACGCGGGCGTCGACGCAAGCAACACCGTTGTTGACGCTGATGGCAACGCCATCACGATCAACCTCGAGGACACCTTCGTGAACAGCGTGTTCCCGCTGGACGCGAACCCGCTGACCCGCGAGTGGTTCGGCAACGGCCGCGTCACCTGGTCGGTCGCAGGACCGTCTGCAGACGACTTCGAGGGCACGGTCAAGGTCGGCTACCAGGTTGGCTACCCGGGCAGCCTCGGCGGCGAGCTTTCCATCGACTGGGCCACCCCGTCGGTTACCGCAGGCTTCGACACGTCGTCTGTCGTGACGTCTGCGGCCGGTGGCAGCACAACCAATTCCTCGACCAACGGCCTCAAGGCTGAGGTGCAGCTCGTTCCGGTCGCCACCGCAAACGTCACCATCGCCCCCGGACCCGGCATCACGCAGTCCGAGAGCGCCGTTGCAGTCGTCGACGAGTCGGCCGACATCACCGGCGGCGAGCAGGACGCAGCCGGCACTGACGGCTCCATCCAGCTCGCGAACGTCCACGGAACCGCCACCGGCATCCTGGGCAACGTCCGCGTTCGTCCGTACGCCTCGATCGTGTCCGCCACCGGCGACACGGCCGTCGCCTACGGCCCCGTGTGGACCTTCAACTGATCCTGGCCCAGCCAGTATCAGTTGCCTGCTGATCGGTAGTCCGCTGCCACAGCAGATCTGAACACAGACGAAGCCCCATCCGGGTCATCCGGGTGGGGCTTCGTCGTGTTCGTGAAGCGTGACAATGGCGTGCGACAACGGTCGGTGGCATGTCACGAGCATCCGAAGGTGCACCGCCCCACTGCGTTCCGACGTCCATGCATCCTGTTGAATGGTCGGCATGAACTCCGGTACCGCGACTCGTGTGATGACTGCAGCTTTCGCCTTCACGGCCCTGGTGGGCCTGTCCGCCTGCAGCAGCGGGGATTCCGGGACGTCCGACGACTCGTCCGAGAACGCCACCGCCTGCACCGATTTCGAGACCACGTACGACCAGTTCACCGCCCTCGTCAAGGCCGGCCCGGCCGACACGGACGTCCAGACCTGGACCGACGCGAAGACCGCCGAGATGCAGAAGTTCCAGCCGCTCGCGGACACCGCCACCGGTGACGTCGAGTCCTCGCTCAGCACCCTCATCGGCGCGCTACCCGCCGATTCCCTCGAACTCACCGAGCCGGACAGCTCGTCCGGTCAGGCGTTCGTCGACAATTCGACGGCCGTCGTCGACGCCTGCTCCGCGGCCGGCACCGCGATCACGCTCGACGAGTTCCCGCTGGTCAAGTTCAACTGATCCCGCTCGTTCGAACAGACGACGAAGGGCTCGTCCTCACCGTGCGGTGAGGACGAGCCCTTCGTCGCGTCTGTGGGTGACTACGTGGTGGTGGTGCCCGGCGTCGTGTTGCCGGTGATGCCGTCCGAGGTGGTCTTGACGCCGTCGGAACGGCCCTCCGCCAGAAGGTCCCGGATCTGGATCAGGATGTCCTGATCGCTCAGAGCCTTCTCCTTCTTCGTCGCGAAGCGGTTCTTCGCGGTGTTCACCGGGAGGATGAGCACGAAGTAGACGACCGCCGCGATGATGACGAAGTTGATCACCGCGGTGATGACGGCCCCGATGTTCACGAATGTCGCGTCGTTGCCGGAGCGGATCAGGAAGCCCCAGCCCAGCTCGTTGCTCGCCCCGATGGACGAGATCAGCGGGTTCACGATGTTGGTGGTGAATGCGGTGACGATGGCCGTGAAGGCCGCACCGATGACCACTGCGACCGCGAGGTCGACCACGTTCCCGCGCAGCAGGAAGTCCTTGAAGCCCTTCAACATGCGATCCGCCCCTACTCTCGTCGATCATGGATTGAGCCACGACGAGAGTAACCGACCAGCGCGTCTCGATGGGCGCGGCGAAGCCCGCGACCCGGGACGGTCACCGCAGCAGGACCGTCAGTGCATCGGAGAGCGACGCAGCGGCGACGGCCGACGCGTCGTCCGCGCGCAGGGCGACCAGAACGAGCTGGTCGCGTCGAGACACGCCGGAGCTCGGGGCGGAGACCATCACCACGGTGGCACTCTCGGCGATCACCCCGGACGGGGACGTGTCGTCCGGCGCCGCCCGGACCACGTCGACCACGTCGCCGGCTCGAAGCAGTTGCGCCAGCTCGGGATCGGCGAGGCGGATCGGCACGATGCGGGCGTCACCGGACGGCAGGGTGGCGGACGCCAGTCGAGGCCCCAGCAATCGGACATC
Source organism: Rhodococcus sp. UNC23MFCrub1.1 (assembly GCF_000686025.1). GTDB lineage: Bacteria > Actinomycetota > Actinomycetes > Mycobacteriales > Mycobacteriaceae > Rhodococcoides. Next base: position 553,277 of record NZ_JMLQ01000001.1, on the reverse strand, counting down.
GGTGAGCGCCTCGCCGGATCGGACGGGTCCGGCGACAGTCCGTCCCACCGCGTCGTCCACCGACCGCAGCGTTCCGTCCGCGAGCAGGGACGAGTCGACCCGGGTCAGCGTGACGTCGGCGGCCGTGAGTGAGGTGCCGGGAGCGAGGTCCGTGGCGGTCACGACGACCGGGACCTCGGTCCGCGACGGATCGGTTCGATATGCCGAGACGACAGCGAGCCCCACGAGAGCAGCGGCGACGATGCGTCGAGCGGCAGGTGACCGCAGACGCGGCGGGAGAGGCGGCATGCGGTCGAACAGACGCGCGCTCAGCGGGTGATCGACCGTGGGAGACATGACGCGACCGTAGAACCAGGGCGACGCAGGAGGCCGCCAGGTTTCACGGTGCTTGGGGACAGCGGTTCAACGCTCCCCGGGTCGGACGATCAGCTTGCGGCGGCGGGGGTGGAGGTGCTGGTCGACTTCTTCTCACTCGAGGTGGTCGAGGTCGAGTCGGACTTCGTGTCGCTCTTCTTCTCGCTCGAGCTCTTGCTGTCCGAGGAGCTGCCGGAGTCGGACGAGCCCGACTCGCTGCTGCTCGAACTGCCGCGGCTGTCGTTGCGGTAGAAGCCGCTGCCCTTGAAGACGATGCCCACGGTGTTGAACAGCTTGCGAAGCTTGCCGGAGCACGCGGGGCAGACCGTCAACGAGTCGTCCGTGAACTTCTGGACGATGTCGAACCGGTTGTCACACTCGGTGCACGCATAAGAGTAGGTAGGCACGTTTCCTCCGCTGTCGGTCCCTGACTGGCACTCTACAGTCGACAGTGCCAGCGTCGGCAATCGAGGCAACGTCCGTGCAGGTGGCGCTATTCCTCAGCAGAGGCTGTCGTGGCCGAGCCGCCGCAGCCCCGACAGCGGCGTCAACACGTGGGTCATGCGCACGTCGTGCGTCTCGGTGGGCAGCTCGTCGACCAGGTCGTCGTCGTACACCACGCCCACCAGCCACGCGTCGGGCCGGACGGCACCGAGTGTGCGGTCGTAGAAGCCGGCGCCTCGGCCGAGGCGACCGCCGCTGCGATCGACGGCGAGTGCGGGTACCAACACGATCGACGCGTCCGCGACGGTCTCGGGAGGAAGCGTCGGGCCGGACGGTTCGCGCAAGCCGTACGCGGCCGCGACGAGCGAGTCGGGTCCGCGGTACTCGGCCCAGGACAGCGGCCCCGGTTCACGCGCGACGGGCAGCAGCACTCGCAGTCCGGCGGCCAGTGCGGAGTCGAGCATGCTCGCATCACCGGGCTCGCTACCCACCGGTACGTAGGCGGCGACAGTGTCGCCGCCGCGCTCCCGCGCATCGGAGGCCAAAACCGACACGGCGTGAGAGAGTGCCTCTGATGCCCGCTCTCGTGCGTGGACGTCTCGCTGCTTGCGGGCAGTGAGTATGCGTGTCCTCCACTCGAGTTTGTCGTCACTGATCACGGGGGAAACCCCAGTGTCTCGCGAAGGACGATTCGCGGTCTACATGGATAGGGTGTGCGCATGAGCTCAGCAAACAGTGAGTCCGTGGCCGGTGGCAAGAAGCCGTCGTTCCGTACGGCCGTCGTACCCGCTGCAGGCATGGGAACACGTTTCCTCCCCGCCACGAAAACGGTACCGAAAGAGCTACTGCCGGTGGTCGATACGCCCGGAATCGAGCTCGTCGCCGGAGAAGCTGCCGATTCCGGCGCGCAGCGCCTCGTCATCGTCACCTCGCCCGGCAAGGACGGTGTGGTCGCCCACTTCGTCGAGGATCTGGTGCTGGAGAACAAGCTCGAGGCGAGCGGCAAGCTCGAGATGCTCGAGAAGGTCCGTGTCGCGCCCGGTCTTCTCGACGTCCAGTCGGTGATCCAGGCGGAGCCATTGGGTCTCGGACACGCCGTCGCGTGCGCCGAGGAGGTGCTCGACGACGACGAGGACGCGATCGCAGTGCTGCTCCCGGACGACCTGGTGATGCCGCGGGGTGTGCTCGACGTGATGTCGCGGGTGCGTGCCAAGCGCGGCGGAACCGTGTTGTGCGCCATCGAGGTTCCCGAGGACGCGGTGTCCGCGTACGGAGTGTTCGACACCGAGATCGTGCCCGACGCAGTGAACCCCAACGTGCTCAAGGTCAACGGCATGGTGGAGAAGCCCAAGAAGGAGGACGCGCCGTCGAACTACGCGGCGGCCGGCCGATACCTTCTGGACCGGGCCATCTTCGATGCGTTGCGAAGAATCCAGCCCGGCGCCGGTGGCGAGTTGCAACTCACCGACGCCATCGCTCTCCTCATCGAGGAGGGTCATCCGGTACATGTGGTGGTGCACCGCGGAGTGAGACACGACCTCGGAAATCCCGGGGGTTACCTCCGCGCTGCGGTTGACTTCGCACTGGAACGCGAAGATTACGGTCCGGCATTGCGCGAGTGGCTCCAGGAGCGCTTGAGCGACAGCTGGGCACCGGAGCTCACGACCTACGAGTGACGCCCGGTCGACACGGATGACGGAAGGTGCGGATGCGCTCGGTTGAGGAGCAGCAGTCGAGAGTGACGGCTGCAGCGGTTGCCCCCCGGCCGGTGCGAGTCGCCATCTCCGAGGCGCAGGGTCTGCTCTGCGCGGAGGAAGTGGTGACCGAGCGCCCGCTGCCCGGGTTCGATCAGGCGGCCATCGACGGTTACGCGGTCCGCAGTGTGGACATCGCTGCAGCGGGGTCGGCCACCGACGACGACGGCGCACCCGTCGACATCTCGCTGCCCGTGGTGGGCGAGGTCGCGGCGGGGTCGCGTCAGCCCATCCGTCTGCAGCCGCGGCAGGCGGTGCGCGTCGACACGGGTGCACCGCTGCCCACCCTCGCGGACGCCGTTCTGCCCGTGGATCGAGCGAAGTTCGCGCGCGGCCGCATCGAGGTGCTCGCACCCGTGCGTTCCGGGGAGTACGTGCGCCGCATCGGTGACGACGTGCAGCCCGGCGACGTCGCCGTGCGGTCCGGGACCATCATCGGCGCAGCGCAGGTCGGGCTCCTCGCAGCCGTGGGCCGTGACAAGGTCCTCGTGCATCCCCGTCCCCGACTCTCGGTCATCTCGATCGGCGGCGAACTCGTCGACATCGAACGCACACCGGGCCAGGGCCAGGTGTACGACGTGAACAGCTACGCCCTCGCTGCCGCGGCGCGGGACGCGGGCGCGGACGTCAACCGCATCGGCATCGTCAGCGGTGACGCGAAGCGGCTGCGCGAGGTGGTGGAAGGGCAGCTCATCCGCTCCGAGATCGTCGTCATCGCCGGAGCCGTCGGCGGCAGCGCGTCCGAGGAGATCCGCGAGGCGCTCGAGGACTTCGGCGACATCGAGGTCGGCCGCGTGGCCATGCACCCCGGATCGGTGCAGGGCTTCGGCCAGCTCGGTCGCGACGAGGTACCCACCTTCCTGTTGCCGTCCAACCCGGTGAGTGCGCTCGTCGTCTTCGAGGTGATGGTGCGGCCGCTCGTGCGCATCGCGCTCGGTCGACGCCAGCCCATGCGCCGCATCGTCACCGCCCGCACCGTCGGACCCATCACGTCCATCGCCGGGCGCCGCGCCTACCTGCGCGGTCAGCTCATGCGGGACGAGGGCACGGGGGAGTACCTCGTGCAGGCACTCGGCGGTGCTCCCGGCAGCTCGTCGCACCTGCTGGCGACGCTGGCGGAGGCCAACTGCCTGGTCATGGTCGACCCCGAGGTGACCGAGGTGCGGACCGGCGAAGAGGTCGACGTCGCATTCCTCGCGCAGCGCGGCTGACGCTCCGTCCTCTTCGCTAAGGTTTCGAAGTATGCCGCGATCGTGGTCGAGCCATCCCGGATGGCCGGCGAAGCTGGGACCTCTCGTGGTTCCCGCGGGCGAGGTGACGGTCCGACCGGTGCGTCTGCGTGATGCTGCGGTGTGGTCGCGGACCCGCATCGACAACCGCGCGCACCTCGAACCGTGGGAGCCCACCGGTGAGGCGCCGTGGGACATGCGGCACGCGATGTCGTCGTGGCCGCCCCTGTTCTCGAGCCTCAAGGCCGAGGCCCGGCGCGGGATGATGCTGCCCTTCGCCATCGAACTGAACGGCACCTTCGTCGGGCAGCTGACTGTCGGCAACATCGTCCGCGGAGCCCTTCGATCGGCGTGGATCGGCTACTGGGTGGCCAAGGACGTCGGCGGGCAAGGGGTTGCCACGGCAGCACTTGCACTCGGCGTCGACCACTGCTTCTCGTCGGCCGGGCTGCACCGGCTCGAAGCCACCGTGCGGCCGGAAAACGCTGCCAGTCAAGCGGTTCTGCGCAACGTCGGGTTCCGCCAGGAGGGCCTGCTGCAGCGGTACCTCGACGTGGACGGTGCGTGGCGCGACCACATCCTCGTCGCCATGACGGTGGGGGAGACGCCCGGAACGGTGGCGGACGTGCTGGTGCGCAGTGGTCGGGCGGCGTGGGCTCGGTAGTTGCCTCGAGATTCCCGTAGGGGTTCCGTGTTCCCGCGCGTGCTGCAGTGTCCGCGGGAACACGCAAGCACTGCGGGAATTTCGGCCTGTGACTGGAGTGACATGAGTGCACTCGTGTTCGGCGCGTCGTCGTCGGCGGTTGACCGCGCCCCACTACGCTGACGTGCAAGCTCACATGAATGTGATTCACGTCAGGAGGTGGTGGGTGTGCCCAATTCGGTGATCTGGATCGGCCTCGTCGCCATCTGGCTGTTCGTGCTCGTGCCGATGGTGGTCACATCGCGCCCGCGTATCCGCCGCACCACCGACGTCGCGCTCGCGACACGGGTCCTGCACCGGGGCGGAGCACGGCTCCGCGTCGATCCCGGTCCCGCGGCAGGGCACCGCAGCGACCCCGACTGGCGCCCGTCCGACGACGACCTGCACTCGACCGACTCGCTTTCGGAGGATCCGATGGAGACCCAGCACGGCCACGAGAGCGACGAGCACGTCGACGAGTACTTCTCGGAGGACTTCGTGCCGCAGCGACGCGGCCGCGGCGGCTTCGATCCCGAGGCCGACGCCATCGCCCGCGCCGCCCGCTACGCGTTCCGTCAGCGCACGGTGCTCGGCTCCGTGTTCGTCATCGCGATGTCTGCAGCGCTGGGATTCCTTGCGAGCCCGATCTTCTGGTGGGTCTTCGCCGTCACCATCGTCGGGCTGTCGTCCTACCTGTTCTACCTCCGCCGCCAGGTGCGCATCGAGGAGGACATCCGTCGTCGTCGTATGCAGCGTCTGCAGCGCTCGCGCCTCGGTGTCGAGTCCAGCACCGACCCGGAGCTCAAGCTCACTCCTGAGCGCCTGCGTCGCCCCGGCGCCGTGGTGCTCGAGGTGGACGACGAGGACCCGGCGTTCGACCATCTCGAGCACTACGACGAGCACGTCGGCGACTCCCACCTCGACGTCCGCATGCGCCGCGCAGCGGGGGAGTGACCGGATTTCTGGCAGTCCCGCGGGGCTGCTAGAGTTCGAGACGATCCTGGTTCGCCGGGTCAGGGGCTGTGGCGCAGTTGGTAGCGCGTCTCGTTCGCATCGAGAAGGTCAGGGGTTCGATTCCCCTCAGCTCCACCACGTTCGACTCTCGTCACAGCGCATCGCGGAACTCGTCCAGGAACGGCGACGGCGTCTCGCGTCGGATCCGCCACGACCGCACCAGCCACATCTCGACGAGCTCGGGGCGTACGTGGCCCAGTCTCGCCCACTCGTCGAGCACCTCGCAGTAGTCGAGGTAGCGCCGCACGGTCATGGCCGACACCGAGGGATTGTCCACCCACCCCAGGTGCACGAGTTCCGACAGCGCCTGCTGGTCGAGGAGTTGCGGGCGGTGCAGCATGTTCTCCGACCCGATCGCCCACACGTACAGGGACATCGGAACGCGCCCGAATCCCGTGGCCCTCGGCCAGCCCGACCAGTCCCGGTGCGGACCGACATCGATGAGCGCCGGCGCGCGGCGGCACTCGTCCAGTGCCTGCCGAACACCGTGCAGCCGACGGTCGCCGGCCGGCTCCTCGAGGTCCCGCGCATCGGGGAAGCGGCGAGCGCGGTCTCGGTCTCGATGACCGACGAGCCATGCGGCGCAGTGGTAGACGGTGGTCAGATCGCACCCGCTCCCGATGGTCCGCAGATCGCCGCGCCGCAGGAACCCGGTGCCGGTCTCGACGACGTCTCCGTCCAGACCTCGGGCGCGGACCCGCACCGGGATGCGCGCGCTCGTGAGACGACTGTTCCACCAGTCGAGGTCGATCTCCGCGAGATCACCCAGCACGTCGTACTCGTACGAACGGGTGCTGCACCACGCGAGGCACGCTTCGGGTAGCGCCGGCGTCGTCGTCATGTCGGCGATGGTGGCAGGTCCCACCGACAGCCTCGGTCGGGTTTGCAAAGTGTCTGTAAAGACTGCCCGCAGCCGTGCCTCATATGGCGCCGGTCACACCTAGTGTTCGTTCGGTGCATCCCCTGCACCGGACCGAAAGGTGACCATCCATGGCCACGACAGCCATCCCCGCGGGGCCTCCCTCGACGAAGCGGGCGGTGTTCAACACCATTCGCGGATCACTCGGCAACCTCGTCGAGTGGTACGACGTGTACGTCTACACGGTCTTCGCGTCGTACCTGCAGTCGAGCTTTTTCGCCGACGGTGAGCCCAACGCGGGCATCTACACGATGGGCATCTTCGCGATCACCTTCGTGATGCGCCCCATCGGGTCGTGGTTCTTCGGTCGGTACGCGGACCGGCACGGGCGTCGTCCCGCTCTGGTGTTCAGCATCTCGCTCATGGCGGGCTCGTCCCTGCTCATCGCGCTGACCCCGACGGCCGCGTCCATCGGGTCGGCCGCCGTGGTCATGCTCGTCCTCTGCCGCCTGCTGCAGGGCTTCGCGACGGGTGGCGAGTACGGCACGTCGGCGACGTACATGTCCGAGGCGGCGACGCCGGGGCTGCGCGGATTCTTCTCCTCGTTCCAGTACGTCACCCTGGTGGGTGGTCACGTCCTCGCCCAGGTCACACTGCTGATCCAGCAGAGCGTCCTGACCGACGAACAGATCGCCTCCTTCGGATGGCGCATCGCGTTCGGTATCGGCGCCCTCGGCGCCGTGGTCGTGCTGTTCCTGCGTCGGAGCATGGACGAATCCCTGCAGACCGAGGTCGACGGCAAGCGCAGCGGCTCGATGACCGAGCTGTTCACCGCGTACCCGAAGCAGCTGCTCATCTGCTTCCTCGTCACCCTCGGCGGGACCGTCGCGTTCTACACCTACAGCGTCAACGGGCCGCTCATCGTCAAGAGCACCTACGCCGATCAGGGCATGACGGCGACGTGGATCAACCTCGCGGCGCTGGTGCTGCTCATGGTGATCCAGCCACTCGGCGGACTGCTGAGCGACAAGATCGGGCGCAAGCCGCTGCTCGTCGGGTTCGGCATCGCGGGTGTGCTGTGGTCGTGGACCTTCCTGAACCTGCTGCCGCGCGTCGAGACGCCGATGGTGTCCTTCCTGCTGCTCGCCGGCACCTACGTCATCCTCACCGGCTACACCTCGATCAACGCGATCGTGAAGGCGGAACTGTTCCCGGCGCACGTGCGCGCTCTGGGACTGGGACTCGGCTACGCACTGGCCAATTCGATGTTCGGCGGCACGGCTCCGGTGATCTACGAGGCCGCCAAGGAGAACGATGCGCTCGACGCCTTCGGCATCTACGTCACCATCGCCATCGCTGTCTCGCTCGTCGTGTACGTCTTCGTCCTGAAGAACCGCGCACCGACCTTCCTGGACGCCGAGCAGGCACGCCGAGCGGACAGGAACGAGGCGGCCGTGTCCTGAGGTCCGTGCGTTAGGCTTTCCGCGCCGGACGGGAGGGCCTGACGATGCAGATTCTCGTCGTCGAGGACGACCTCGGAGTCGCCGACGCACTCACACAGTCGCTGCGTCGGCAGGGCTGGGCGGTGCGGCACGCCGCGACCGGGACCGCGGCGCTCGACATGGTGGACGACGCCGATCTCGTCCTGCTCGACATGGGGCTCCCGGATCACGACGGCCTGTGGGTCTGCCGCCGGATCCGGGAGCACTCGTCCGTTCCCATCGTGGCGCTCACGGCGCGGCGCACCGAGGATTCCGTGATCGGCGCTCTGCGTGCGGGTGTCGACGACTACGTCACCAAGCCGTACAGCTTCGCGGTGCTGCTCGCACGGCTGGACGCGGTCGTGCGGCGCAGTGTCGGACGCGTCGCCACCGAGCCGGCCGTCGATCTCGGCTTCGACCTCGCTCGGGACACCCGCGAGGTCACCGCACCCGACGGCTCCGTGCGCACGCTCACTGCGAAGGAATGCGAACTGCTCGTGGCACTCTCCCGCACACCGGACCGCCCCGTGAGCCGCGCCGCGCTCATGGAGGAGGTGTGGGACACGACGTGGGTGGGTGCCTCGCGCACACTCGACGTCCACGTCGCATCACTGCGGAACAAGCTGAAGGACGTCGCCCGGATCGAGTCGGTGCGCGGTGTCGGCTATCGACTGGTCGCTCCCGCCGAGCCCGACGCGTGAGGAGACGGCTGCTCGCACTGGCGATCACGTTGACGGCCGCCGTGCTGGCGGCACTCGTCGCGCCGCTCGTGGCCGCCCACGCGGAGGAACGGGCGATCACCATCCACGAACGGCGTCTGGCCGCCGCGACCCGGTTCGCCACCCTGGCCGACAGTGTCGGTGACGCGAGCTCACTGGGACCCGATCTGATGCGGTACGGCGAGGTCACGGAGAGCACCCGCACGTGGATCGTCGACATCGACGGATCGGTGCTCGCACCGGCAGGCTCGGATCTGCCGGCCGACGTGCCGGGTCTGGCGGGCGCGGTACGCGACGCGCTCGCGGGAACACCGACCTCCGCTCCGACTGCGCTGTGGCCGTGGCAGACCGAGCCGTTGATCGTCGCGACGCCCATCGGCCGGGACGCGCAGATCCTCGGTGCCGTCGTCATGCTGGAGGACACGTCGGCCGCGCGGGACAACGTGCAGCGAGCGATGGTGCTCGCCGCGGCGGGCGGCGCCGTCGTCCTCGCGCTCGTCGCCTGGCTCGTGGGAGTGCCACTCGTCGGCTGGGTGGTGCGGCCGGTCGACGATCTGACCACCCGCGTCGAGCAGCTGTCCCGTGGCCGCACTCCGACCGAGGGACGCCACGTCGGGCCGCCCGAACTCCGGCGGCTCGCGGAGTCGTTCGACGACATGGCGGCGAACGTGGAGCACTCCCGGCAGCAGCAGCGCGAACTGGTCGCGGACGTGTCGCATCAGTTGGCCAATCCGCTGACGGCACTGCGGCTCCGGCTCGAGAACCTGGCCGTGGACGATCCGGCCGTCGAACCGGTGCTCGCCGAGACCGAACGCATGGCGCGCTCACTCGACGCGGTGATCGAGATCAGCCGCGCGGGAGGCTTCGACCGACGCTCCTCCGAGGTGGACGTCGCCCGGCAGCTTCGCGAGCGGGTCGCGCTGTGGGCGCCGTTGTTCGGGGATCTGCTGACCGTCCGGGTCGACGTCGACACCGCCCCGGCGTTCCTGGAGGAGGACCTCGTCCCCACGGTCCTCGACGTCCTGCTGGACAACGCCCTGAAGTACGCGGAGGGTCGGTCCGTCGACGTCGCGCTGGAGCAGGCCGGCGACGCGTGGCGAGTGACGGTGCGCGATCACGGTGACGGCGTCAGTGCCGCCGAAGCCGCCGAGCTGGGGCGGCGCTTCCATCGACTCGACCGGCACGCCGGCGTCGAGGGCACCGGACTGGGTCTCGCGATCGTCGTCCTCCGCATCCGCGACGCCGACGGGGACGTGGTCTTCGACCCCGCCGATCCCGGCCTGCGGACGGTCATCTCACTTCCCGCGCGTCTCGATCGCGGAACCACCGCAGCGCCCCCGGATGCAGCGGGACCGGCTGGGTGAACATCCCGGCGGCGACGGTCGGCTGCCGGACGTCGGGGACGGTTCGTGCGATCGCGTCCTGACGGTCGAAGACGACGGACGTGAACCCGTAGGCCGTGTCCTCGCGGAGCGTCGGCGTCGCGATGAGGTAGGTCTTCACGCTGACAGTCTGGACGGCGGCGGGCAGACGGTACGGCCCGGCCGGCAGCGGACCGGTGACGTACTGCGGACCCCACGTCGACACGAGTCCCTCGACCAGTCCACCGAGATCCAGCGCGCGGACCGGTGTGCGCGCGCCCAGCTCGACCAGTGCCCGCACCGGGAACCCGCTGACGAAGGCCAGCGCGTCGACGCGTCCGGTGCTCAGCGCCGCCGTCGCCTCGCCGAGCGGTTGCGCGACGAAGTCGACGTCCGCCGTGTCCACTCCTGCTGCGGCCAGGCACCTCTCGGTCACCGACCGGGTACCCGAGTCGGTCTGGCCCGCGCTCAGGCGCACGCCCGTCAGATCCTGGATGCCCGTGACCGGGGAATCCACCGGGACGAGGATCTGCAGGAAGCTGTCGTAGAGCCGGGCCAGCGCGGTCAGGGGGACCGGGGAGTCGAAGGCTCCCTCGCCGCGCACCGCGTCGAGCGCCGTGTCGCCGAGACAGAACGCGACGTCCGCGGTGCCCGACGAGAGGTCGAGCACGTTTCCCACGGAGCCGCCGGTCACGACGACCTCCGAGCGCACACCCGGCAGCACCTGCGTGGCCTCTGTGCGCAGAGCCGCGCCGTACTCGTCGAACACCGCACCCACGTTGCCGGTGGCGATGCGCAGTCGGCCGGAAGCGTCCTGCCACCACGTATCTCGGGAACACCCCGCCAGGGCGGCGGCGGCCGCAGCCGCGCCGGCCCCGCGGAGGAACTGCCGTCGGCCGAGCACGCGTTCAGCATAGGCCGGGGCCGGTCCGTCAGCGCTGAGTGAGCCGCGACCCGGTCTCGACGGAGACGACGCCCGAGCCGAAGAGCCCGTCGACGATCTGGTGCACGCCGGTGGCCAGTTCCTGTGCGGCGACCGGATTGAGCATGTCGGCCATCGACGGGATGCCGATGTCGACGGCGGCGTCGAAGGCCATCTCGACGGCGCCGTCGCCGGTCTCCCGCACCGCCCACCGGCCGTCGAACGATCCCAGGTCGCCGCTCGACTGCTCGAAGGTGACGGTGCGGCCGGGCACGTCGACGGTGTCCGTCTCGACCCACTGCAGCAGACCGCCGCGGAAGTGGGTCGACCACGACGACGATCGAACGTACCCGGCCGCGTCCCGCGACTCGGGATCCGTCACGGTGATGCGGTCGACCATGGGTACGTGATCGCCGAAGGAGGCGAAGTCGCTGACCCGATCGAACACGTCGTCCGGAGTGACGCCGGTGAGGGTGGCGATCACACTGATGATGCTGGGGGACATGAGAACTCCTCGAATGGAATCGACGGTCAGGCGGACTGCAGGACGGGATAGGCGCCGGGCGAGCGCTCCACCAGATGTCGGGCGGTGAGGCGGGCGGAGCGTTCGATGGTGCCCGCCGTCTGCGCGGGAGGGAGGGGTCCGGACCCGAGCGACGTGGGAAACGGGCTGGTGTTGAACAGGTTCGCGACGGAGGCGAGGAGATTGGCGAACTTCGTCTGCGACGCGGGGTCGAGCAGGTCGAAGAAGGCCGGCTTCCACAGGCGCTGGAACACGTCCGGGTGCAGCCGGCGAGGCGCGTCCACCGCGATCCCGAGGCGGGTGGCCTCGTCGACCAGCACGGCGACGAGCGAGTCGATGTCCAGTGCCGCGGCCCCGCTGGTGACCCACACGTGCTCGCGGTCGTACTGCCGCGGGTGGTTCACCACCGTCGCGATCGACCGTGCGACGACGTCGCACGGCACGAAGTCGTACTGCAGCGCGTCCTCGCACAGGACGACCGGCAACGTCCCGCGCAGGAAGGCGCGCACGAGGGTGTGCAGCCCCTGCAACTCGGAGATCTCACCGGTCTCGGAATCGCCGCACACGATGGACGGGCGGACGATGGTCCAGTCGAGGCCGCTGCTCCGCACGAGATCCTCGCCGTCCCTCTTGCTGGCGATGTACGCACCGGGGTGCATGGTGGCGAGTCCGCCGGTGACGTCCGGGATCACGGGTTGGCCGACGAAGGCGGTGCTGACGTGCACCAGGCGTGCCGACGCGTCCCGGCAGAGCTCCACGATGTGGCGGACTCCGTCGACGTTGACGGCCCGGGTGGACGCGTCGTCGATCCCGAAGTCCACGACGCCGGCGCAGTGCACGACGGTGTCCACGTCGCGGGTGAGGGCGGACCACGTCCGGTCGTCGAGTCCGAGGTGTGGCGCGCGGAGGTCGCCGCGGACAGTGATCCCCGAGTGTTGCACGGCGCGTCGACCTTCCAGCACGACGACGTCGTGGTCCTCGGTGAGGGCGCGGAGCGTCGGCAGTCCGACGACGCCGGAGGCTCCGGTCAGCAGAATCGTCATCGGTGTCCTTTCGAGAACGTCTCGCGCAGTGCGTCGCCGACGGCGGTGAGCATCCAGTCGACGTCCGCCTCGGTCATCGTGGCCGGGGGAGTGAAACGCACGACGGGACTGGCGTTCAGGGAGTGGTTGGCCACGACGCGCCGGTCGAGCAGCGTGAGCAGGAAGCGGCCGGCGGTGCCGGCGTCGCCGAAGTCGAGCCCGATGAGCAACCCTCGACCGCGGACCTCCACGGTCCCGAGATCCGCTGTGAGTATGCGCAACTCGTCGAGCAGTCGTCCGCCCGTCCGTGCGGATCGCGCCACCAGCTTCTCGTCGTCGATGACCTCGAGCGCGGCGCACGCGGCCGCCATCCCCAGCGGCGCACCGGAGAAGGTCGACGTGTGGATGCCGAAGTCGATGTCGAAGGCACGAAAGGCGCGCGGTGTCGCGACGGCGGCCGACACGGGAATCACGCCGCCGCCCAGGCTCTTTCCCACGAGGACGATGTCGGCGTCGACGGCGTCCCGCTCGCTCTCCCACATCAGGCCGGTGCGTCCGAGCCCGGTCATGATCTCGTCGATCACGAGGAGGGCTCCGCGTTCACGGCACAGTGCCGAGGCGACCGCGAGGTAGTTGCGGGGCGGCAGCACGACCCCGCCCTCGCCCTGCACGGGTTCGAGGACCACGCAGGCGTCGGAGGCGTCGTCGCCGAGTGCGTCCGACAGTGCCTGGACGTCGCCGTACGGAACTGTGGTCGCCGCGGTGAACAGTCGACGGAACGGGTTCTGATACGACGGATTCGCCGTGAGGGCGAGCGCGCCGAGGGTCTTGCCGTGGTAGCCGCGGCTCGCCCCGATCAGGCGATGGTGGCCGGCGCTGCAGGCCATCTTGACGGCGGCTTCGGTGGCCTCGGTTCCGGAGGCGCCGAAGTAGACCTTCGACAGCGAGTCCGGCAGGCGGGCCGCCAGCGCCGCCGCGGCCTCGGCCACCCGAGGTTCGAGCAGGGTGCGGGTGGAGACGGGATGGCGTCCGAGCTGGGCGATCACCGCGTCGACGACGCGGGGATGCCGGGCGCCGAGCAGGAGGGTCCCGTACCCGCCACAGTTGAGGTACTCGACGTCGTCGGTCGACCACAGCCTGGCTCCGAGGGAGCGGTCCTCGACGATGTCGCCCAGCATGGAGGCCACGCGTGCACGAGACTCGGACAGATGCGCGCGGGTGTGGCTCTGCACCCGCCCGTCGAGGGACGTCGAGATCGACATGGTGTGGCTCCCGAGACGAGGAGAAGCGATGAGGCGTGCGGCCCGGCGGGCCGCCGCGATCACCGACGGTAACCCCGGCTGCAGGTGGCGTCAAAGCCACCGATGAGTCGTATGATGTTGTGCGACAACAGATGGCGCGAACCACCGTTATTGAGCGGGGTGGCTACCAGTGGCTGGTCCGGTGACCACGGAATACCTTCAGCTGATCAGGAATTGTGCGAATATCGGTTCACCAGGACCAGCCGTCGTCAGATCTTCTTGCGGGCCCGGTACGCGGCGACGTTGGCGCGGTTGCCGCAGTTTCCGGTGTCGCAGTACCGCCTCGATCGGTTGCGGGAGAGGTCGACGAGCACCGCGTCGCAGTCCGGTGCGTCGCACAGGCGGAGCCGCTCGAGCTCGTCCGACCGCACCATGTCGGCGAGGGCGACGGCGGTCTCGGCCGTCATGCGATCGGCGAGGGGCGCGTCGTCGTCGCTGACGTGCATGTGCCAGCCCCAGTCGCCGTGGCGGGTGAGGTACGGCCGGGCGTCGGATGCGGCCAGCATCGCGTTGACGACGGGTACGACGGCGTCGGGTTCGCCCGTCTCCCACAGCGCCCGCCAGGCCGGGCGCAGGGCCCGCACGGCGTCGAGTTCCTCCTGTGTGCCGTCGCGGCGCCCCGTCCACTCGTGCTCGTCGAGCATCGACGACAGGGTGCTCACGTCAGGGAGGTGGTCCTCGCCGTTCGCGGCGGTGTTGATCAGCGCCGCCGCCCAGACGAGGGCGGTGCGTGTGTCATGAGCAAAAAGCATTTGACTCCTGACCTTCCGGGTCTCTAGTGTCATGACCAATCTACAGTTACGGTCATGACATGACGGGCGACGTACCCGGCGGTGTGGCCGGATCCTCGAAAGGGCCGCTCATGGTGTCCTCCCGTTCCGGTGTCGCGTTCGCCGTGACCTCCGCGATCGCGTTCGGAATGTCGGGCCCGTTCGCGAAGGCGCTCACCGACACCGGGTGGTCGCCCGAGTCCGCGGTGCTCGCTCGCATCGTGGGCGGTGCGGTGATCCTCCTGCCCGTCGTCGTCCTGCTGCGCCGCGGCGCACTCCGCGGGGTGCTCTCGGCTCCCGTCACCGTCGTCGCGTACGGCGTCGTCGCGGTGGCAGGAGCCCAGGTCTGCTTCTTCAATGCGATCCAACACCTCTCGGTGGGTGTCGCACTCATGCTCGAGTACCTCGGGCCGGTCCTGGTGATCGGCTGGATCTGGATCACCACCCGGCGGCGCCCCCGCCCGACGACGATGGCGGGTGTCGCACTCGCGCTCGGCGGTGCGCTGGTCGTGCTCGACGTGTTCGACGGCGCCGTGTTCGATCCTGTCGGCGTGCTCTGGGGACTGTCCGCCGCCGTGTGTCTCGCGTTCTACTTCGTGGTGTCCGCGAAACAGGGCGACGCCGTCGATCCGTTGGTTCTCTCGGCCGCCGGACTGGCGGTGGGCGCCATTGTGGTCGGCGTCGCCGGAATGCTGGGAATGGTTCCGTTGCAGGTGTCGACGAACGACGTCGCTCTCGACGGCCGGGCGTGGCCGTGGTGGACTGCCGTCGCAGTGCTCGCCCTGGTCTCCGCAGCCGTCGCGTACGTTTTCGGGATCATGGCGTCCCGCGCTCTCGGGGCATCGACCGCATCGGTGATCGCGCTGGTCGAGGTGCTGTGCGCGGTGGTTGCGGCGTGGCTCCTGCTCGGCGAGACAGTGTCTCTCACTCAAATCGCAGGTGGTGCAGCAATTCTGACGGGAGCCGCCGTGGTGCAGTGGCGATCCGATGCACCGCCGCCCGTGGAGGCGTTGCCGGCCTCGGCAGGAATGGACGGATCTCACGGGGTGTCCGTTCTCCCCTGACGCGGCACTGTATGGTGAGGGCGCGTCGTGGTATACGGCGGGTGGGCACTTCTCCGGGCGGGGTCGCGAGTGCCGGTCCGCCGGAATGTCAGTGACCACCACGCGGACATCGAAGCCGTTGCACGGGAGCCCGTCATGACCATCGAATTCGTCGACCTCGCGGAAACGTGGGTTGCGGGTCTCCCTGTGCGTAGCCCGAAACGGGCGTTGGGCTCTCTCTACGACACCAATCTCGAACGTGCGTGGTCCGGAATCCTGAACCAGGACATCGGTGAACCGCTCGGGTCGATCTACACCGACTTCGTTCCCGCGATCGGGTCCTACAGCACGCAGATCGTCGGGTACCGCGTCGCGGACGGTGACGTGCGCCGCGGGCACATCGTGGCGCGTGTGCCGGCGGGTCGCTATGCGAAATTCTCAGCAGTCGGCAATTTTCCGCAGGTCCTGACGACGCTGTGGAACGAGATCACCCACGCGGAGGAGATGGGGTCCTTCACTCGCGCCTTCACCGGTGAGTTCGAGGTGTATCCCCACGCGTACAAGATCGAGATGTACGTTCCGGTCGCGACGCCCGGCTCGCGGGGCGTCGGCGGTGCGGGATGACGTTCCGTCTCGTGGCACGTCCGAGCATGGTGTTCGGCGGACTGGTCGTGCCCGGTGTCGATCCCGGACCCGAGGGCAGCGCCAGCGATCTCGTCGTGTTCCTGCGTGAACGTATCCGCGAACGTGAACCGGAGGACGCCGACGTCTACACCGTCTACGTCCCGGATCAGCGTGGTGTCTGCAACGTCGTCGTCGGCGTACCTCGTGGGAACGTCGACGACGTGCCGATCGGCGACGTCTTCGTCACGGTTCCGTCGGGAGCGTTCGCGGTCTTCACGCCGTCGATGACGCTGCCCGACCGGGCGGAGGACGCGTGGGCGCAGGCCGAGGAGGCCATCGCCGACGGCTCGATCGTGCGCGCCGGCGGGGTGGAGTTCGAGTGCCTCTCAGCCGACGGGAACGTCGAGATCTTCGTCGCCGTCTCGCTGCAATGACGTGCGCCGACGTCCGGTGCCGGCGGACGAGAAGTCGGCTCTCGTCGAGATAAAGAACCTACCGACGAGTAGAAGCAGTCGGAGCGGTGCCTGGACTCGCTCGAGCGCTGGTCGTCATTGTGATTTTGTCTCGAGTGCATTTCTGTGGCGGTGTTCGAGTCCAACCTGTGCCTATCATGATCACGCGCAGTAGAAGGGTGTGACACGGGATTCACACCGGCGGTTCGGAGCACCGGTCCGAACGCGCGTGACTAGTGGGGAGTAACAATGGTCAGGCAATTACGTGCAGAGGCAACGCGGTCCGCGGCCCTGCGGGCTGCCGCCGATCTGTTCCTGCGGGTCGGCCACGCCACGGCGACCCTGAGCCAGGTCTCGGCGGAGTCGGGTGTGACCAAGGGCGCGCTGTACTTCCACTTCGCCTCCAAGGAAGAGCTGGCGCGCGCGCTCGTCGACGAGGGTCGTGAGCGTGTCGCGGCCGCCTGCACCGGAATGGTCGACAGCCGTTCTCCCGCACTGGAATCCGTCATCGGGATCACGTATTCCGTTCTCGACCTTGCCAATACCGACAACCTGGTGCGCATCATGTACCGCCTGCAGCTCGAGGTGGACGCACCGGACCCCACGCGGGGGAGCGTCTTCGGTACGTGGCAGAACATCTTCTCGCACCTCTTCGAGCGTGCCATCGAGCACGGTGACGTCATCGACTCGCTGGACGCCGAGACCGCGTCCTGCCTGGTCTCGGAGATGCTCAGTGGCGTGCTGATGGTCGCCGAGGGCACTGCGCGCCTCGACGGTGCCGCCGTGCGCATGGAGCAGGTCTGGCACACCATCCTGCCCTCGCTCGTGCCTCCGGCGAAGCTCCCGTACTTCCGCGAGTTCGCCTCGCGAAGCCTCTCCAGCTTCGTACGCGATCGCTCGGGTGCCGACGCCACCAGCGACACCGGCGTCTCCAGCAACCACTAGCGTTCGGCGCTCTCCCGGCGCACACTGTGACGTGAGACACACGGCTTTCGTGTGTCGACCGCACGAGTGACGTCGGGAGAGACCCATGGAAGACATCGCCACGCGCGAACGCACCGACCGCCGCATGTCCGACAACGAGCTGCGCAAGGCCATCCGCGTGCTGCAGTCACGCGCGTACGACGCTCGGAAACGCGGTGACGCCGACGATGCCGCACGCATCGAACGCACTGTCCGCGACTACCAGGACGAGATGACCACGCGCCTCTGAACTCGGCCGGGCGGGGACGGTTGTCAGCTGGGTCCGAAGCGCTCCGTGCGAATGTTCGCCGGTGCATGTCCTCGCTCGACCAGCATGTCCGCGACCGTGTCGACGAAGCTCGTGGGCCCGCAGATGTAGCACCGCGGCTCGAACTCGGCGGGCCACCCGTGCGCGTCGAGATCCTCGATCGTGATGCGGCCGAGCGGCCTGCGGGAGCCGGTGGGGGCGCGCCGCGTGTAGAGCGTGGTGACGTCGACTCCCGCGGGCGGATGCGCCCACTCGTCGGCGAAGTACACCTCCGCCGGTTCACGGACCGAGTAGAGCACGCGGAACGGCACCCGGCCGCCGCTCGATCCCGCCGCGGCCTGCGCGCGGACCATCGCGCGGAGCGGAACGATGCCCGAGCCGCCGCCCACCAGCAGGACAGGCGGTGACGGGGTCTCGGTGGGTGCCGACGGCCGCCAGACGAACCACCGGCCGACGGGTCCGCGGATCTCGAACCGGTCGCCCACCTCGACGGCGCCGACGAGGTAGGGGGACACCTCGCCGTCGGAGACGTTCTGCACGGCGATCTCGATGCGCGACGTGCCGTCCGGTGCGGAGGCGAGGGAGTAGCTGCGCTGCGCGCTGTACCCGTCCTCGGCGGTCAGCTTCACGTCCACGTGCTGTCCGGCGAGATGTCCCGGCCAGCCGTCGACGTCGAGCACCAGCGTCGAGGCGGTCGGTGTCTCGCGCCGCAACTCGAGCACCCTCGCGACGAGCCAGGGCCGGGCCCCGACCCCGGCGGTGGCTCCGGTGGTCACGTCAGTCGCCTTGGTATCGCTGCTCGCGCCACGGGTCGCCGTAGTCGTGATAGCCGCCGCGCTCCCAGAATCCCTGTTCGTTCTCCTCGGTGAGCTCGATGCGCGAGACCCACTTCGCCGACTTCCAGAAATACAGGTGCGGCACGAGAAGCCGTGCGGGACCGCCGTGTTCGCGTGCGAGCGGCTCTCCGTCGAACTCGGTGACCAGCCAGGCCTTCCCGTCTCGCAGGTCCTCGAAGAGCAGATTGGTGGTGTATCCGTCGAAGCCATGCACGACGACGTATCCGGCCTCGGTGTCGAGACCGTCCAGCAGCACGTCGAGACTCACGCCGTTCCAGTTGGTGTCGAGCTTCGACCACTTGGTGACGCAGTGGATGTCGACCGTCGGGGTCTCGTGCGGCAGCGCGGCCACCTCGTCCCACGTCCAGGTCCGGGTCTCACCGGTCTCGGACGTGATGGAGAACGACCACGTGTCGGTCGCGACCACGGGCGCGGGCCCGATGGCGAGAACCGGGAAATCGTTGGTCAGGTACTGGCCGGGGGGAGTCCGACCGTCGTCGCCGCGCCGGCGGCCCACGAAGCCCTTCGAGATCAACGCCATGGTGGCAGATTTTGCGCCGGTCGTCGGGCCTCTGACAAGTCGGAGCGCGCACACTCGACCGGTAGTGTCGGGCACCACAGCAGGCCGGCGAGGGGGGAGTGCGACGCGATGGTGCAGAGCAGGCTGAGAGGGAGACGTCCGCGACGGTCGTGGACCGACCTGCGCGGGGCGATCGTGCTGGTCACCGGCGCCGCCAGCGGCATCGGTCGCGCCACGGCGATCGAGGCCGCGCGGCGTGGGGCGCGGCTGGTCGTCACGGACATCGCGGAGGCGGGACTGGCGGCCACGGCCGCCACCATCGCCGAGAACGGCGGCAGCGTCGTCGCCTCGCGTGCGTTCGACGTCTCCGACCACGACGCCGTCGCCTCGTTCGCGGACGCCGTGCACGCCGAGGTGGGGAGCGTCGACGTCGTCATGAACGTGGCCGGGATCTCCGCGTGGGGCACCGTCGAGAACATGGCCCACGAGACGTGGAAGGCGCTGATCGACATCAACCTGATGGGCCCGATCCACGTCACCCAGTGCTTCGTTCCCCCGATGATCGCGGCGGGTCGCGGTGGATACCTGGTCAACGTGTCGTCGTCGGCCGGCCTGCTCGCGTATCCGTGGCACGCGGCGTACAGCGCCAGCAAGTTCGGCGTGCGCGGCATGTCCGAGGTGTTGCGCTACGACCTCGCCCGGCACGGCATCGACGTCTCGCTCGTGGTCCCCGGGGCGGTGCGGACACCGCTCGTCGAGACGGTGGACATCGCCGGCGTGGATCGCGACGACCCACGCGTGAGAAAGCTGACCGCACGCTTCGAGGCCCACGCCGTGTCGCCCGAGGTGGTCGCGGAGAAGATCCTGACCGGGATGGCGAAGCGGCACTTCCTCGTATACTCGAGCAACGACATCCGGGTGGGGTACTGGGTGTCGCGCAAGTTCGCGCGCCCCTACGAGATGACCATGCAGGCGGCCAACGACTACTTCTCCCGACTGCTGCGCTGACCTCACGCGCGTGTCGCGGCGGAGCGCGTGCCGAGTCGGCGCTCACGCACTACCGTTCTGGCATGGACGCGACGGCTCCGCTGGGAGCGGATTCCGAGGTGGGAACGCTCCGGACGGTCATGCTGCACCGCCCTGGCGACGAGCTGCGCCGACTCACCCCCCGCAACAACGATCAGCTGCTGTTCGACGGGCTGCCGTGGGTGGACCGCGCTCGCGACGAGCACGACGCCTTCGCCGACCTGCTGCGAGGACGCGGTGTCGAGGTCCTCCTGCTCGGTGATCTGCTGACCGAGACCCTGGCCCTCAGCGGTGCCGCACGCGTGCAGGGTGTCGCCGCCGCGGTGGAACCCCGGCGGCTCGGACACGTGCTCGCCCGGGACCTGGCGACCTACCTCCGCGGCCTGCCCGCACCCGAACTGGCGACCGTGCTGATGGCGGGCATGACCTTCGACGAACTGCCGGTAGCGGACGACTCGGGTGTCTCGCTGGTCCGGCGCATGCACCACGGCGGCGACTTCGTCATCGAGCCGCTCCCGAACCTGCTGTTCACCCGCGACTCGTCGTTCTGGATCCAGCAACGCGTCGCGATCACGTCGCTGGCGCTGCGGGCCCGCGCTCGGGAGACGTCGCTGACGGATCTGATCTACGCCTTCCATCCACGATTCCTCGGTGTGCGCCGGGCCTACGAGTCGCACACCGCGCCGGTGGAGGGCGGCGACGTGCTGCTGATGGCGCCCGGCGTCGTCGCCGTGGGAGTCGGTGAACGCACCACGCCCGCCGGTGCCGAAGCGCTCGCGCGCAGCCTCTTCGACGACGACCTCGCGCACACCGTGCTCGTGGTGCCCATCGCGCAGGAACGGGCGTCGATGCACCTGGACACCGTGTGCACGATGGTCGACACCGACGCGGTGGTGATGTACCCGATCATCCAGGACACGCTGTCCGCGTTCACGATTCGCCGCGAGGACACCGGTGTGACCATCACCGGCGCGGGCCCGTTCCTCGACGCCGCGGCCGACGCCATGGGTATCGGCAAACTGCGGGTCATCGACACCGGACTCGACAACGTCACCGCCGAACGTGAGCAGTGGGACGACGGGAACAACACGCTCGCACTGGCTCCCGGCGTCGTCGTCGCGTACGAACGCAACGTCGAGACGAACGCGCGCCTCGAGGCGTCGGGCATCGAGGTGCTGCGCATCTCGGGATCGGAACTGGGGTCGGGCCGCGGCGGACCCCGCTGCATGTCCTGCCCCGTCGCCCGCGATCCCGTCTGACCTCCGGCCTTCCCGCTGATGTCCGGCCGGCCTCCGGCCTTCCCGCTGATGTCCGGCCGGCCTCCGGCCTTCCCGCTGATGTCCGGCCGGTCAGAGGACCGTGCTCACCGTGGCCGCCGGGCGCGCCAGGACGGTGCCCTTCTCGCCGACCACGAAGGGCCGCTCGATGAGTACCGGATGCGTCAGCATGGCGCGCAGGACCGTCTCGTCGTCGGCATTCGCGAGATCGAGTTCCTTGTACAGTGTCTCGCGCTTGCGTACAGCGGTGCGCGGGGTGAGGCCGGCATCGGAGATGAGGGCTCGCAACGTCGCCTCGTCCGGCGGGGTGGTCAGGTAGGGCACGATGGTCGGCTCCACCCCCGCGTCGCGGATGGCCGCGAGTACGTTGCGGGACGTCGAGCACCGGGGGTTGTGATAGATCGTGACGGACATGGAGCAAGTATGGCGGGAGTGGGACCGATGAGGTTCACGATCGACGGTGCGTCGGGGACGGCGCCGTTCGACCAGGTGCGGTCGCAGATCGTGGCCGCGGTGCGGTCGGGGCAGCTCATCGCGGGATCGAAACTGCCGACGGTGCGAGCTCTCGCGGCGACGCTGGACCTCGCTCCCAACACGGTGGCGAAGGCGTACCGCGAACTCGAGAAGGACGGCGTGATCGAGACCCGGGGGCGGTCGGGCACCTTCGTGGCGGCCGGCGGCGATCCTTCGGCCGGGGCAGTGCAACTCGCGGCCACGGAGTACGTCCGCGCGGCGCGTCGCGCCGGCATCGACGACGAGGTGGCTCTGCGCTACGTCCGGACGGCGCTCACGGACTCCTGACACCACCAAGGTTGACGCTTCAACCTAAGTGTGTCATCGTGATCCCGAATCCACCCCGACCCATCAGAGGATCACTGTGAAGACACCTGTCGTCGTTCGAGACATCGCCGCACTCGTCGCGCGCATCGCCCTGGGCGTCGTGTTCGTCGCCCACGGGTGGCAGAAACTGCGTACCAACGGGCTCGATGCCACCACCGCCGGCTTCGAGGGCATGGGCATTCCGGCCCCGCAGGTGTCGGCGTACTTCGCCACCTTCGTCGAGCTCATCGGTGGAGCCGCTCTGATCCTGGGCGTGCTGACGTCCGTCGCGGCTCTGCTGCTGGTCGTCGACATGGTCGGCGCGCTCGTCTTCGTGCACCTCGACAAGGGCGTGTTCGTCGGCGAGGGCGGCTGGGAACTGGTCGTCGCACTCGGCGCCGGAGCGCTTCTCCTCGCGGCAGTCGGCTCGGGCACGTACAGTGTCGACCGCGCATTCCGCCGTCCGAAGTCACGTGCACGCGTATCGTCCTGACCTGCGAAAACAGTCTGTGAACTTGCACCGGGGCGTCGAGGCGAGCAACGTGACGTCTCATGACATCGCGTATGGACACGGACACAGGACCGGCTGACACCCCACGCGATGATGCCGCGGACGTTCCCTCGTCCGCGGCATCTGCCGTGCTGCCCACCTCCGCGCACCCCGATGCGCAGGACCCCGGGTCGCAGGAACCGGCGCCGCGGCGCGCCACCCTCGACCCCGTGGTGTTCGGCGTCGCGGCAGCCGTCGTCACGGGCATCATCGTCTGGGGACTGGCCGGACCGACGAGCCTCGAGAACGTGACGTCCTCGATGCTGGACTGGCTCGTCACCAACATGGGCTGGCTGTTCATCATCTCCGCCACCGGTTTCGTGCTCTTCTGCATCTACCTGGCGATGTCGAAGTACGGACGTATCCCGCTCGGCAAGGACGGGGAGAAGCCGGAGTTCAAGACCGTCAGCTGGATCGCCATGATGTTCAGCGCCGGCATGGGCATCGGGTTGATGTTCTACGGCGTCTCCGAGCCGCTGACGCACTTCGTCACGCCGCCGCCCGGCACCGACAGCAGTGTCGGAACGGCCATGGCCACCACGATGTTCCACTGGAGCCTGCATCCGTGGTCCATCTACGCCGTCATGGGTCTCGCCGTCGCGTACAGCACCTATCGCCGCGGCCGTCGTCAGCTCATCAGCTCCGCCTTCCTCCCCCTGCTCGGCCGCCGCGCCGAGGGCCCGATCGGCAAGGTCATCGACATCCTCGCCATCTTCGCGACGCTGTTCGGTACCGCCGCCTCCCTCGGACTCGGTGCGCTGCAGATCGGTTCGGGTGTCGAGGTCATCGGCTGGCTCGGTGAGGCCGGCACGCTCCTGCTCGTCGCCATCGTCGCGCTGTTGACCCTCGCCTTCGTCGCGTCCGCGGTCTCCGGCGTCGCCAAGGGCATCCAGTGGCTGTCCAACATCAACATGGTGCTGGCACTCGTCCTCGCACTCTTCGTGTTCGTGCTGGGCCCGACGGTGTTGATCCTCAACCTGATTCCCACCACCATCGGCGACTACGCGAGCCAGCTGTTCCACATGTCGGCTCGCTCGGCGGCGTCGTCCGATCCGGAGACCGCGTCGTGGCTGTCGTCGTGGACGATCTTCTACTGGGCCTGGTGGGTCTCCTGGACCCCCTTCGTCGGCATGTTCCTCGCCCGCATCAGCCGTGGCCGCACCGTTCGTGAGTTCATCATCGGTGTCATCGTGATCCCGAGTGCCGTGAGCCTGGTGTGGTTCTCGATCTTCGGCGGAGCCGGTATCGGCGAACAGCGCGACGGCATCGACCTGGCCGCGCGCGGCAGCAGCGAGTCTCAGCTGTTCGGCATGCTCGAGAACCTGCCGCTCTTCGGGCTGTCGACGGTCGTCGTGATGATTCTCGTGGCCGTCTTCTTCGTCTCCGGTGCCGACGCGGCGTCCATGGTCATGGGCACCCTCAGTCAGCGCGGAACCCTCGAGCCCAGCCGCTGGGTCGTCGTGTTCTGGGGAGCCATCACCGGTGGCACCGCCGCAATCATCCTGTGGACGGGCGGCGCGGACGCGCTCAACGGCTTGCAGACCATGACAATCATCGCCGCGGCGCCGTTCGTGCTGGTCATGATCGGGCTGTCGGTGTCGCTCTACCGCGACCTGTCGCACGATCCACTGGTGCTCACGCAACGTCGTCGACGTCTCCGGCTGACGAAGGCCGGGCGCACCGAGCTCTGAGCGGTCAGCGCCAGCTCGGCAACCAGAGCTGCTGCTGCCACGTCTCCTGACTGATGGGCAGACCCGTGAGGATCGGCCAGAGCCACACGAAGTTGGCGATCACCACGGCGACGTACAGCGAGACCAGCAGCAGACCGAGCGTGCGGCGCTCGCGACCCTGCCCACCGCGACCCTGTCCACCGCGGAGTCCTCGCCCGAGGATGTCGCCGAGGACCAGGGTGACGCCCATGACGAGGAAGGGCGCGAGCGCCGCGGCGTAGAAGAAGTACATCTGACGGTCGAGGGTCAGGAACCACGGCAGGATGCCGGCGCCGTAGCCGACGAGCACGGCGGCGTAGCGCCAGTCGCGGCGGGCCACGGTGCTCCACAGCGCCCAGCCGAGCATCGGGAACGCGACCCACCACAGAGCAGGCGTGCCGATGAGCATGACGGCCTTGACGCAGTTGCCGCCCGTCGAACAACCGGTGATCTGCTGCCCGTCGGCGAAGTAGTAGAGCATCGGCCGCAGACCCATCGGCCACGTCCACGGCTTGGACTCCCACGGGTGGCGGTTACCGGCCGAGTTGGTCAGTCCGGCGTGGAAGTCGAGGACGTTGCCGCTGTAGTACCAGAGCGAGCGCAGAGCGGCGGGCACGAACGAGAACGGTCCGCCCGTCCCGATGTCGGTACCCACGGCGTTCCGGTCGACGCCGGTCTCACTCGCGAACCAGCCGGCGTAGGTGGCCAGATAGACGACGAGTGGAATAGCCACCAGCGCGTACAGCGCGGGTCCGACGTCGCGCACGGCGGTGCCGACCCACGGCCGGGTGACCCCGTACTGGCGACGCGCCGCGACGTCGAAGGCGACGCTGAGCAGTCCGAAGAACGCGACGAAGTAGATACCCGACCACTTCGTTCCGCACGCCAGACCGAGCAGTAGTCCGCCGCCGAACCGCCACCAGCGGACGCCGAGACGCGGGCCCCACGTGGTCATCTCCATGCGGCCCTCGACGGCGACCCGGTGCAACCGCTCCCGGACGTCGTCCCGGTCGCGGACCAGAGCGCCGAACGCGGCGACGACGAACACCACCATGAAGATGTCGAGCATGCCGACTCGGGACGTCACGAACGTGACGCCGTCCACGATCATGAGGATCCCGGCGATCGCGCCCAGCAGCGTCGAGCGCGTCATGCGGCGCACGATGCGGACGACGAGGAGAACGAGGATCACACCGAAGACGGCCGACGACAGCCGCCAACCCCATCCGGTGTAGCCGAACAGTGCCTCGCCGACGGCGATCAGCTGCTTGCCGACGGGCGGGTGGACGACGAGGCCGTAGGCCGGGTTGTCCTCGACGCCGCCGCCGGTGAGAACCTGGTAGCCCTGCGGGGCGTAGTGCTTCTCGTCGAACACCGGGGTGCCGGCGTCGGTCGGATAGCCGAGCATCGTGAAGCGGGTGACGGCCGCGAGCACCGTGAGGACCGCGGTGACGATCCATCCGCGCATGCGGTCGGTGGGCCCGAACACTGCGGGCGGGAGAGCCGGGCGCGGCGCGGTGAGGTACTCGTCGGAACCGTCGCGACCGGTGGGGATACGCGCGGTCACGAGGGTCACGATTCGATCGTAGGCTAGATGCCGACGGCGACCGCGGTCGTGACCGACGAGCGAGATGAGGACGACGCGTGCTGGTACTCGGTGCGACACCGATGGGGGACCCCGCAGACGCGTCGCCCCGACTGCGCGACGCACTGGCCACGGCCGATGTCGTCGCGGCGGAGGACACGCGCCGCACGAAGTCCCTGGCCACGGCACTCGGTGTGCAGATCACCGGTCGGGTCGTCAGTTTCTACGACCAGGTCGAGGTCGATCGGGTTCCCCTGCTGCTCGCCGAGATGCGCGAGGGACGGCGGGTCCTGCTGGTCACCGACGCCGGTATGCCCTCCGTGAGCGACCCGGGTTACCGACTTGTCGCCGCGTGCGCCGAGGCGGGGATCGGCGTGACCTGCCTGCCCGGGCCGTCCGCCGTGACCACCGCACTGGCCCTGTCGGGGTTGCCGGTGGAGCGCTTCTGCTTCGACGGATTCGCCCCTCGCAAGCGTGGTCCCCGGCAGGCGTGGATGCGCACGCTGACGACGGAGAGCCGCGCCGTCGTGTTCTTCGAGGCCCCGCACCGCATCGCGGACTGCCTCGCCGACGCGTCCGAGGTACTCGGCCCCGATCGGCGCGCCGCGGTGTGCCGGGAGTTGACCAAGACCTACGAGGAAGTGAAGCGAGGGACGCTGGGGGAGTTGGCCGCGTGGGCCGCCGACGGCGTGCGCGGCGAGATCACGGTGGTCCTGGCCGGAGCCGAGCCGGTCAGCGCGGATCCCGCCGACCTCGTCGCGGAGGTGGAGGATCTCGTGTCCGCCGGGCTCGGCCTCAAGGACGCATGCGCACGGGTGGCCACCACGACGGCGGCGGACGTGTCCAAGCGTGCGCTGTACGAAGCGGTGCTGGCCGCGCGCGGCTGACGCCGACGCCGCGTCGTCAGCCGACGACCTGCTGGCGCAGTCCGTCGGTCGCCGTCTCGAGGACGGACTTGGTCCCGCGCTTGACGATGAATCCCGGCACAGGGATCTTCGGGTCGAGCGTGATCTCGAACTCGAGGTGGGTGCCCTTGTCGGTCTCGCTGAGGCGGTACTCCGCGTGCTGCGACTTCTGCTGGGTGCTCTCGACGACGTCCCATGCCACCGACATGTCGGACCATGTGAAGCGCAGCACCTGCTCGTCGGTGAATCCCATGACGGCGACGGTCATCTCGGCGAGGACGGGACGACCCTGATCGTCACGCTCGCGCACCGAGACCTTCTTGTGGATCGACGACCAGGCCGGCAGACCCTCGAGGTCCGCGATGACCGCGAGCACGTCGGCCGGTGGTGCCTCGATCTCGACTTCTCTGTTTCCGCTGACAGCCATGGCGTGAATGTAACCGACCGTCCACACCTACAGGGCGGTTTGGGTCGGTGTCGTGATCATGTCCCGGTGCCGGCCAGGGGAACTGTGCCGCGGCGGACCTGCTCGTCGACGAAGACGGCGATCTCCGAGATCGCCCGCGCCGACTCGGGAACGAAGTCCGCGGCGTGGAACACGTGCACCTGGTCCTGCCACACCTGGAGACGGCACTCGATTCCGGCGTCCGCCAGGCGCTCCGCCATCAGTTCCGAGTCGGCGTAGACCATCTCGGTGGATCCGACCTGGATCAGGACCGGCGGGAGGGCGGACAGGTCCGCGTCGACGGGACAGACGCGGGGACCACGCTTGCCGTCCACGACGATGCGGGCCTCGACCTCGTCCGCCAGCTCGGTGAGCGCCGGCACGGCGCCCTTGGGGAAGACCGAGCACAGGGACGCGTTGGGATGCAACATCTTCCGCGTCGGATCGAGATCGGTGAGCGGCGACAGGGCGATGATGCCGCCCGCGGGCGGCAGACCCTGGCTCTGCAGGGCGAGCGCCACCATGAAGGCCAGGTAACCGCCGGCGGAGTCACCGGCGATGAAGATCTGTTCGGGCAGGTACCCCGCGTCGAGCAGGTAGCGGAAGCCGTCGACCCCGTCCTCCACCGCGTGCGAGATGGGGTTGCGCGGCATCATCCGGTAGTCGACCGACAGCACGTCGGCACCGGTGGATTGAGCGATGCGCGAGACGAGCCGGCGGTGGCTGTTGAGGCCGCACACCACGAACGCGCCGCCGTGGAGATACAGGATCACGCGATCGCGGTCCGCGCGGCGGGTCGGTCGCTCGGACCTGCCGTCGGCACCGACACGACGCGGGCTGTCCGTGCGGACCCACTCGGCCCGGCACTCGTCGAGCCGCACGGGCGCGACGGTGGTGTCACCCACGGGTGGGAGGAGTCGGCCGGCCTGGTCGACCATCGACATGGGCCACGGCAGGCTGTGGGTCCGGGCCCACACGCCCAGGAAGGGGCGGACCGTGCGGCGCAGGTACGCGGCGAGGAGCTTGGACTGCATGCTGCCGCCCTCGAACTCCTGGCGGTCCACGGCGGTGCCGACGCCGAGGGCGCGTCGCACCCGGCGACTGGCGGACGTGCGTGTCAGCGACGACGGTGCGGTCATCTCGGCCGAGGCGATGCTCATGGGTGGCCCTCCACTTCCTTGCTCGTACTGGGAATCGCACGATAGGGCCGAAACGAAACACTTCTCGAGGAATAGTTGTTGCCGGGGTCACACCGTGACCCCACGTTGTCGCAATAGTTGTGGGTTCGTTACTTCCGGGTAGCACAGTGAACCTGCAGGTGAGCCGCACCGTGACCACGCGGTTCCGCAGTTCGAGAGAGGTCCGCCCCCATGCCCTTCATGCCGGTCACAGAGTCGATGTTCCTACTGGCCGAGACGCGCGAGCACCCCATGCACGTCGGGGGACTGCAGCTGTTCGTGCCCCCGGAGGACGCCGGCGACGACTTCGGGATGCAGCTCTACGAGACGTTCCAGGCCGCCACCGACGTCTACAAACTGTTCCGCAAGCGGCCGGCGCCGCCGGTGAACTTCATGGGCACCGTGCGCTGGATCTACGACGAGGAGCTCGACTTCGAGCATCACGTCCGGCGCATCATGCTGCCGCGGCCGGGCCGCATCCGCGAGCTGCTGCGCTACATCTCCGCCGAGCACAGTGCGCCGCTCGATCGGCATCGCCCGATGTGGGAGCTGCACATCATCGAGGGCCTGGCCGACGGCCGCGTCGCGCTCTACAGCAAGATCCACCACTCGCTGGTCGACGGTGTCTCGGCGCTCAAGTTGTTCGAGCGCACCCTGACCACCGATCCCGAGGCCCGTGACTGCGGCCCGATCTGGGACCCGGCGCTGTTCGAGCGGCCGAAGAAGAAGAGCACCGAGGTGGCGAAGGTCGACGACGGTGGCGTCCTGTCGCTGCTGTCCACGGGCGTCAAGGCGGCCGGTGAGCTCGCCGGGGTCGGACCCGCCGCGGCCCGGATCGGTCTGAACAAGCTGCGCGGCAACGAGATGGTGCTGCCTCTGACCGCGCCGCGGACGATGCTCAACGTGCCGATCGGCGGGGCACGCCGCTTCGCCTCGCAGCAGTGGTCCAAGTCGCGGATGAAGGACATCGCGGCAGCGCTGGGGGTCACGTTGAACGACGTGGTGCTGACGATGTGCTCCGGGGCGCTGCGGTCCTATCTCATCGACCGCAACGCACTGCCCGACCAGCCGCTGATCGCGATGGTGCCGGTGTCCATGCGGGAGGCCGGCGCGGACGCGGACGGCGGTAACGCCGTCACCACGGTGCTCTGCAACCTCGGTACCGATCAACCCGATCCGGAACGCCGACTCGCCGCCGTCGTCTCGTCGATGAACGAGTCGAAGGCGATGATGGGCACCCTGTCTCCACTGCAGGCGCTCAGCTACGGCGCGGCCGTGATGGCCCCGCTGCTGCTCACACCGGTGCCGGGCTTCGTGCGCAACACCCCGCCCCCGTTCAACGTGATCATCTCGAACGTGCCCGGCCCGAAGACCGAGATGTACTGGAACGGTGCGAAACTCGACGGTGTCTACCCGGCGTCGATCGTGCTGGACGGGCAGGCGCTGAACATCACGTTGGCCACCAATGCCGACAACGTGAACTTCGGACTGGTCGGAGATCGGCGTAGCGTGCCGTCCCTGCAGCGGATGCTCACGCATCTCGACACCGCACTCGAGGAGCTCGAGAAGTTGGCCGACGGGTGAGTCTCGCTCTACGGCCGATGGTTCCGCGGGACCCGAACGAGGAACATCGAGCGGCGAGTTCGCTGGAACTGTTCTTCGACCTGGTCTTCGTCGTCGCGGTGTCGTTCGCCTCAGTGGAACTGGCCCATCTGCTGGAAGAGAACCACATCGCGTCGGGCATCGGTGCCTACGCGATGGTGTTCTTCGCCATCTGGTGGGCGTGGATGAACTTCACGTGGTTCGCCACGTCGTTCGACACCGACGACTGGCTGTACCGCGTCACCACCATCGTGCAGATGGCGGGGGTGCTGATCCTGGCCAGTGGTGTCTCCGACGCCATGATCGACTACGACTTCACGCTGGTGACCATCGGCTACGTCGTGATGCGTCTGGCGATGGTGAGTCAGTGGATACGGGCGGGGCTGCGCAACGACGAGTTCCGCGCCACCGCCGTGCGGTACGCGGTGGGTATCACCGTCGTGCAGGTGTTGTGGGTCGCCCGCCTCGCGCTTCCCGACAGCGTGGCCGTGCTCGGGTTCGTCGCGCTGGTGGCCGCGGAGCTCGCCGTCCCCGTGCTGGCGGAGCGCGCGGGACGGACGCCGTTGCACGGCGGGCACATCGCCGAGCGCTACGGTCTCTTCACGCTCATCCTGCTCGGTGAGTCGTTGCTGGCCTCGGCGACGGCCATCGTCGGCGGCATCGACGAACACGATCACACGGTCGAACTCGTCGGCCTCGCGATGGCCACGCTCGTCGTCGTCGCCGGCATGTGGTGGCTGTACTTCTCGGTGTCGCAGGAGGATTCGGTCGGGGCGAGACTCGGCCGCTCCTTGAGTTTCGGCTACACGCACTACTTCGTGTTCGCGGCGGCGGGCGCGGTGTCGGCGGGCATCGAGGTGGCCGTCGCGCACATCGAGGGTGACGGAGTGCTGTCGGACCGTCAGTCCTCCGCCGCGATCACGATTCCGGTGGCGGTCTTCGTCCTGGGGTTCTGGATGGTGGCGATGCGCCGCCGGTCGTCACGGCTGGTGAACATCGTGACGCCGGTCGGCGGTGTCGCTGTGCTCGCGGCCACGGCCGTACCCGGATCGGCCGTCGTCAGTGCGGCCGTGACGGCCCTGATCCTGCTCGTCGTCGTCGGAACGACGGTCGCCGATCGGTCCGCTCACTCCTCCGGTTCGACGTAACGGGGGAAGACGCCGGTGGGCTTGGGCAGCGCGACGCCGGGAGTGAGACGCGTTGTCAGCGAGTCGAACTCGCGTTCCGTCACCCCGAGCAGGTCGAGCAGCTTCGCTGTGCTGTCGGGCATGAACGGCTGGGTCAGCAGGACGGTCACGCGGAGCACCTCGAGGGTCACGTACAGCACCGTCGCCATGCGGGCCGGATCCGTCTTGCGCAGAACCCACGGTTCCTGCGACGAGAAGTAGCGGTTGGTCTCCGCGAGTACCGACCAGATCGCGTCGAGCGCCAGGTGCATCTCGACGGCGTCCATGTGGCCGCGCACCACGGCGTGAAGGGCATCGACGCGAGCGAGCATCGCCTCGTCGTCGGCGGTGAACTCGCCGGGTGTCGGCACCTGCGCATCGCAGTTCTTGGCCACCATGGACAGCGACCGCTGAGCCAGGTTCCCCAGTTCGTTGGCCAGGTCGGCGTTGATCCTGGTGACGATCGCCTCGTGGCTGTAGCTGCCGTCCTGTCCGAACGACACCTCGCGCAGGAGGAAGAAGCGCAGCGAGTCCAGGCCGTACTCCTCGATCAAGGCCGCCGGACTGACGACGTTGCCCACCGACTTGGACATCTTCTCGCCCTTGTTGGTCAGGAAGCCGTGCGCGAAAACGCGTTTCGGCAACTCGACACCTGCCGACATCAGGAACGCCGGCCAGAACACGGCGTGGAATCGCACGATGTCCTTGCCGATCATGTGGACGTCGGCCGGCCAGAACTTCCGGAACGACTCGCTGTCGGTGTCGGGGTAGCCGACGCCGGTGAGGTAGTTCGTCAACGCGTCGACCCACACGTACATGACGTGGTCGGGATCGCCGGGAACCTGGACACCCCAGTCGAAAGTGGACCGGGAGATCGACAGGTCCTTGAGACCGGACTTCACGAAGCTCGCCACCTCGTTGCGGCGACCCGCCGGGAGAATGAACTCGGGACGCTCCTCGTACAGCGCGAGCAGCTTGTCCTGGTACGCGGACAGCCGGAAGAAGTACGTCGACTCCTCCGTCCACTCCACCGGTGTGCCCGACTCGGTCGCGATGCGGGAACCGTCGTCCTGCAGCGTGGTCTCGCCCTCGGCGTAGTACGCCTCGTCCCGCACCGAGTACCACCCGCTGTACGAGTCGAGGTAGATGTCGCCGTTGTCGGTCATCTTCTGCCACAGGTCGCGGCTGGCCTCGAGGTGGTCGGCGTCCGTGGTGCGGATGAACCGGTCGAACGTGATCTTCAGCGACTCCTGCATGGCCTGGAACGCGTCCGAGTTACGGCGCGCCAGATCGGCGGTGGAGATGCCCTCCTTCGACGCCGTCTGCGCCATTTTCAGACCGTGCTCGTCCGTTCCCGTCAGGAACCGCACGTCGAACCCGTCGAGCCGCTTGAACCGAGCGAGGACATCGGTGGAGATGTACTCGTACGCGTGGCCGATGTGGGGATCACCGTTCGGGTAGGCGATAGCGGTCGTGATGTAGAACGCAGGCTTGGTCGAACCGGTCTCAGTCATGGTGCGCCTACTCTATCTTTCGTGCCGAGAGACCGTCCCGCCCCCGACTTGCCCACTCCGCTCGCACCGCTCGTGGACGCGCACACGCACCTCGACGCGTGCGGGGCCACCGATGCAGCGTCGGTCGCGGCGATCCTCGATCGCTCCGCATCGGTGGGCGTCGGACGCGTCGTCACCGTCGCGGACGACCTGGACGCGGCCCGTTTCGCTGTCGCTGCGGCGCACTGGGATTCCCGGGTGTACGCCGCCACCGCGATCCACCCGACGCGGGCGAACGTGCTCACCGACGAGGTCCGCGCGGAGATCGACCGTCTCGCCCGCGACCCGCGCACGGTGGCGGTGGGGGAGACCGGTCTCGATTACTACTGGCCGGGGAAGCTCGACGGCTGCGCCGCGGTGGAGGAGCAGGTCGAGGGCTTCCGCTGGCACATCGATCTGGCGAAGCGCGTCGGCAAGCCGTTGATGATCCACAACCGCGACGCGGACCACGACGTTCTCGCGGTGCTCCTCGACGAGGGCGCGCCGGAGACGGTGATCTTCCACTGCTTCTCGTCGGGTCCCGAGATGGCGCAGGTGTGTGTCGACGCCGGCTACGTGCTCAGCTTCTCCGGGACGGTGAGCTTCAAGAATTCCCACGAGTTGCGGGAAGCGGCCCAGTTGGTGCCGGACGGGCAGTACCTGCTCGAGACCGATGCGCCGTTCCTGACACCGCATCCGTATCGCGGTGCACCGAACGAGCCCTACTGCCTTCCCTACACGGCGCGCGCTCTGGCGGACGCGACCGGCCGCACCGCCGAAGACGTCGCGGCGTCGGCGACCGCGACGGCCGAGCGGGTCTACCGCCTCTAGTTCGGGGGCGGGAACTGCCCGTCCGGGACGATGGTCCCGCCGTCCAGCGTGAAGTCGACGTACGAGGTGTTCGACGGGCAGCAGAACGCGTCGCTCTCGTTCAGCCAGCGATAGCGCACGGTGACGGTGCTGTCGGTCGCGCCGACCACCGAGGTGTAGCTGTACGCGTCGGACGTCGCGGTCCCGAGGTAGTCACCCGAGTTGGTGAAGAACAGGACGTGCGACTGCACGGTGCCGTTCCGGATGCCGGTCCCCGTCGCCCGCGCCCATTCGAGCGTCGGACACCCGTCCGCGCTGGTGCCGGGCGTGTGATCGTCGATCACGAAGGCCCCGCCCTGCGAGTCGGTGCCCAGGTTCGCCACGGCGGTGCGCACGTTCAGCGAACTCGGGTCGACGCATGGCACCACCTGCGCCGGCTGCGCCGGTGCGGGTGCGGGCACGGTGACCGTCTCGGTCTGCGTCTCCACCCTCGTCTGCGGCGCGGGTGCCGGTGCGGGGGCCGGAGTGGACGACGAGGGTGCCGGGTCGTCGGCGGGGAGCGCCGTCCCGGTCGTACCGGCGGAACCGCACGACACGGCGGCGGCGGCGCAGGCCGCCACGGCGAGAACGGCCATCGAACGCGGGAGAGTGGTCACCGGGCCTCCAGGGTGTCCGTACCGAGCGTTCTGCTCGGCGGTCGAAGGGTCTGTCGGCGACCACCACCCGATCGTTACCGATGCTCAGGTCACGATCGGGTCGCGGCGACGGATCAGTCGTCGTCTCCGTACGTCTCCACCAGTCGATCGAACTCGGCACGATCGATCACACTGGGCTCGTTGATGGCCAGAGCCTGCGCGTACTTGCCCGCGAGGTGGTAGTCGCGGCCCAGGGGACCGCGCTCACCGTCCTCGTCGTCGTCCTGCGTGCTCGCTCCGGGCGGCACCTCGTTCTGCAGGCCGTTGGTCTGCGCACCCAATCGAGCGTCGATCTTCGCCGTGATCTTCTGCATGATCTCTTGGTCGTCGCTCACTGTCGTGCCTCTCGTCGGTGTAGCGGCTTCTCGGTGCGGGGCCCGCGTCTCACAGGACCTTGTCGAGGAAGTCCTTCGTTCGCTCGTGCTGCGGGTTGCCGAACAGGTCGTCCGGCGAACCCTCCTCGACGATGTACCCCTCCGCCATGAAGATCACACGGTCGGACACCTCGCGGGCGAAGCCCATCTCGTGCGTGACGACGACCATAGTCATGCCGCCCTTCGCCAGATCGCGGAGGACCTGCAGGACCTCGCCGACCATCTCGGGGTCCAGCGCACTCGTGGCCTCGTCGAACAGCATGATGTCCGGGTCCATCGCCAGTGCACGTGCGATGGCGACGCGCTGCTTCTGCCCACCGGACAACTGCGCCGGCTTCGCGTTCTCCTTGTCGGCGAGGCCCACCTGGGCCAGCAGACGAACGGCGTTCTCGCGCGCCTTCGACTTGTCCGACTTCTTCGTCTCCACGGGCGCGAGCATCACGTTCTCGATGACGCTCATGTGGGGGAAGAGGTTGAAGTGCTGGAACACCATGCCGATGTGCTGGCGCACGGAGTCGAGGTTCACCTTCGGATCGGTCAGGTCGAAACCGTCGACCACGACCGTGCCGCCCGTGATGTCCTCGAGCTTGTTGAGGCACCGGAGGAAGGTGCTCTTGCCGGAACCGGACGGGCCGATGACACACACCACCTCGCCCGAGTGGACGTCGACGTCGAGGCCCTTGAGCACCTCGAGATCGCCGAACGACTTCTTCAGTCCGATGGCGCGGATCTTGACCTCGGCCGCAGCGGCGTCGGGCGCGGTGGTCTCGGTGCTCACTTGTTGATCCTCTTCTCGAGACGGTTCGACAGCATCGTCAACGCCATGATGATGACGAAGTACATGACGCCGATGATCAGCCACATGTTGAACGACTGGAAGTTACGGGCGATGATGATCCGCCCCGACTGGGTGAGTTCGGCGAGGCCGATCACCGACAGGATCGAGGTGTCCTTCAGCGTGATGACGAACTGATTGATGTACGACGGGATCATCGTCCGGATCGCCTGTGGCATCACGACCTTGCGCATGGACGTCAGGTAGCTGATACCGAGACTGCGCGAGGCCTCCATCTGGCCCTTGTCCACCGACAGGATGCCGCCGCGGACGATCTCCGCCATGTACGCACCGGCGTTGAGCGACAGCGTGATGATGCCGGCGGTGAACGCCGACATCTGGAAGCTGAGCGCGGCGGGAATGCCGAAGTAGATGAAGAAGGCCTGCACCAGCAGTGGCGTGCCGCGGAAGATGGCCACGTAGGTGGCGCCGATCCCGCGCAGCCACGCCTTCGTCGACACCCGGAAGAGTCCGAAGACGGCGCCGAGGATCAGGGCCAGCACGATGGAGATGACTGTCAGGACGATGGTGAGCCAGAGGCCCTTCAGCAGTTCCTTGTACTCGCTCTTGATCAGTCCGGGGATCGAGTTGTCCGTCTCGTCCGCCGCGGCGCCGATGTAGGTGCCGAGGATCTCGTCGTACTGGCCGGACGACCGCAGGTTGGCCAGTCCGGTGTCGAATGCGGCGAGCAGCTCGGGGTTCGCGCCCTTGTTCACGGCGAAGCCGTAGTTGCTCGGCGACTCCTTCTCCGTGACCGTCTTCAGACCGTTCCCCTGGGTGATGCCGTACTGCAGCACCGGGTAGTCGTCGAACACGGCGACCGAGTTCCCGGTGCGCACCTCGTCGTACATGCTCGCGGAGTCGGCGAAGTACCGCGTCGTGAAGCCGTACTGCGCCTTGATGCTCTCCGCGAAGTCGGCGCCCTCGGTGCCGTTCTTGACCGCGACCTGCTGCCCGGAGAGATCGTCGTACGAGGTGATCGACGAGTTCTCGAGCACGGCCATCTGCACGCCGGACTCGAAGTAGGGCTCGGAGAAGTCGAACACGGCCTCGCGTGCCGGCGTGATCGTCATGCCGGCGATGACGCCGTCGGCCTGGTTCGCCTGCACTGCCTGCAACGCCGCGTCGAACCCGAGGGGCCGGATGTCGACCTGGAAACCCTGGTCCTCCGCGATCGCTCGGATCAGGTCCATGTCGATGCCGACGAACTGGCCGTCGGAGTTCTGGAACTCGAACGGTGCGAAGGTCACGTCGGTGGCGATGGCGAACGTGCGACCTTCCACCGGGCTCGGGGGCGCCGGCTGGGCCTGCGCTGCGGGTGCGAGCACCAACGCGACGAGTGCCACGACGGCGGTGATCGCCGGGAGGCGGCGCAGTCGGTGCCACCGTCCGCGTTCGGATCGCGGTGGGGAGGTCGGATTCACGAAGAGCCTTCCGTTCTGGTGCAGGTGAACAGTCGGCTCGGACCCTATCGGCCGGGGGGCTCGCGACGACCCTTACCGGAAGGTAGGAACGGTCGACGGGCTGCTCGAGGCCGTGAAGTTGCCGAACCTGTGCCCGCTCGTTACCGTATCGTGATCGTATGACCCCGATGCGAGCCTCTCGGCCTCGTGATCGTCTCGACCCGGCAAGGAAATCGAAGTTGCGTTATTCGTCCGTGATGTCCGTTCGACCAGTCGTGTCCACCGGGGCGGGAGCGCGGTGACGATGTCGCACGTCGCCAGACTCAACTCCGCCCGGTCCCGCCTGCTGTACGTCGTGGTGGCCGCGCTTCTCGCCACACTCGTCGTGGGAGCGAGCGTCGCCGTGGCCCGCCACAAGACCGTCACGATCGACGTCGACGGGCAGCAGGTCCAGCTCTCCACGATGACCACCGACGTCCGCAGCGCCCTCGCGGCCGCCGGCTATCAGCCCACCGAGCGGGACGAGGTCGCGCCCGCCGCGGACGCGACCCTCGCCGACGGAGAGACCGTCACGCTCAAGCGGGCTCGCGAGGTGACTCTCACCGTGGACGGTGCGCCGACGACGGTGTGGACCACCGCCTCCACCGTCGCCGAGGCCAAGGATCAGTTGGGCATCGCTCCCGACGTCCACATCGACGAGTCGGAGTCCGACCCGCTGCCGCTCGACGGTGCCTCCGTCAACGTCGTGCTGCCGAAGTCCGTGACCCTCGCCGACGGGGCCGCGTCGCCCGCACCGATGCGGCTCGCCGCACCCACCGTCGGCGAGTTCCTCGCCGCGGCCGGTGCGCCTCTCGAACAGAACGACACGGTCGCCCCCGCGGCGGACGAGCCGCTCGTCGAGGGCGCCGTGGTCACGGTGACCCGCGATCGGACGGAGACCGTCAGCGTCACCGAACCCGTCGTCGCGCCGGATCAGCGCATCGAGGACCCGACGATGAACATGAGCAAGACGATCGAGGAGTCCGCCGGCGCTCCGGGCGAGCAGAACGCGACCTACTCGGTGAACAAGGTCAACGGTGTCGAGGTCTCCCGCACGCTCGTGAAGGCCGACGTCACGACACCGCCGGTCGCCAAGACCGTGCGCGTCGGTGCCAAGCCCGGCACCGAGGTGCCGCCGGTCGAGAACGGCGCCGTCTGGGACGCCCTCGCGCAGTGCGAGGCCACCGGGAACTGGGCCATCAACACGGGCAACGGCTTCTTCGGCGGCGTGCAGTTCGACCAGAACACCTGGGAGCGGCAGGGCGGGCTCAAGTACGCGGCGCGCGCCGACCTGGCCACCCGCGAGGAGCAGATCGCGATCGCGTCGCAGACCCAGCGCACCCAGGGCTGGGGCGCCTGGCCCTCCTGCACCAGCAGGCTCGGGCTGCGCTGACATACGCTCCACCCGTGTCCGAACCTCCCGTCTCCCCGCCGACGTCCGATTCGCCGGCGTCCGATTCCGCAGCCGGTCCGGCACGCGTCCGCCTGCTGGGGCCCGCGGAGGTGCGCACCCTCGCGGCCGAGCTGGGCGTCCGGCCCACCAAGACCCTCGGCCAGAACTTCGTCCACGACGCGAACACGGTGCGACGCATCGTGACCGCGGCCGGAGTCGGTCCGGACGACACGGTGCTCGAGGTGGGGCCGGGACTCGGATCGCTGACCCTGGCGTTGCTCGACGTCGTGCACGACGTGGTCGCCGTCGAGATCGACCCCGTACTGGCGCAGCGTCTTCCGCAGACCGTCGCCGAGCGCGCCGAGTCGCGAGTCGACCGGTTGGCGGTGGTCGGTGCCGACGCCCTGCGCGTGCGCCGCGACGAGATTCCCGGCGCGCCGACCGCACTGGTCGCCAACCTCCCGTACAACGTGGCGGTGCCGGTGCTGCTGCACCTGCTCGCCCTGATCCCCACCCTGCGCACCGCGCTGGTGATGGTGCAGTCGGAGGTGGCGGACCGGCTGGCGGCTCCTCCCGGCAGCAAGACCTACGGGGTGCCGAGTGTGAAGGCCGCGTACTTCGGCGACGTCCGCCGCGCGGGCGCCGTGGGCCGTTCGGTGTTCTGGCCGGTGCCGCAGGTGGAGTCGGGTCTGGTGCGCGTCGATCGGCACGAGAATCCGCAGTGGCCGATGGACGAGACGTTCCGCCGCACTCTGTTCGCCGTCGTGGACGCGGCATTCGCGCAGCGGCGCAAGACGTTACGTGCGGCTCTGGCGGGGTGGGCCGGATCGGCGGCCATGGCGGAGACGCGGCTCGTCGAGGCGGGGATCGACCCGTCGGCGCGCGGGGAGACGCTCGACGCCGCCGCGTTCGTCCGACTGGCGCAGACCACCGGTGGTCACGAGTCCTGACGCGGGCGGTGCTCGTCGCGGGCACGGGCGTATCGGGCGGCGACACGGTCGAGTCGCCGTGATTCGACCTCGCAGGCGTCGATCAACTCCTGCGGACCACACACGGTGAAGTCCACGTCGAAGGCGGCGAGCCACCGCGCCATCGACGGGTAGGTGTCCGCGGTGATCGAGACCTCGCACCGCTCGTCGTCGAGCCGGGCGAGGGTGCCCCACTGCGGATCGACGCGGTCCTCGATCCGTTCGAACGGCACGTGCAGCACGACCCGTCCGCGGGCGGCCGAGAACGCCTGATCGATGCCCCTCGACACGAACTCCGCGGCGCCGCCCTCGGGCAGGGCCCGAGGAGTGAAGCGAGGCCCCGTCGGCACCTTCGGATCGAGGCGGTCGACGCGGAACGACCGCCAGTCCTCACGGGCGAGGTCCCAGCCCACGAGGTACCACCGCAACCCCGACCGCACGAGCCGGTACGGCTCCACCTCACGTCGCATGGTGTCCCCGCCGTGGGTGCGGTAGTCGAACCGCAGGCGTTCGTGGTTCTGACACACGGTCGCCAGTGCCGTCAGTACCGACGCGTCGACGCTCGACTGCACCGGACGTGACTGCACGACGTCGATCTGCAGTGCGTCGAGTCGGTGACGCAACCGTGACGGCATCACCTGCCGCAGCTTGGTGAGGGCACCGATCGACGACTCCGCGGTGCCGGTGACGGACGCGGACGCGCCGCTCTGCAGTCCGAGCGCCACGGCGATCACCTCGTCGTCCGTCAGCAGCAGGGGTGGCATCTCCGCGCCGGCACCCAGCCGATACCCGCCGCCGACGCCGACCGTTCCGTCCACCGGATAGCCCAGTGACCGCAGCCGGTCGACGTCACGGCGCACGGTGCGCGGGGTGATCTGGAGCCGTTCGGCCAGATCGGCTCCGGACCAGTCGCGCCGGGTCTGCAGCAACGACAGCAGAGCCAGCAGTCGGGCGGACGTCTCGCGCATGTCGACATGATGCACCCGACAGCGGACAGTTCGGGTCCTCGATCCGGTTCGGTACTCGGGCGCACGCCGACTACAGTGGTGAGACGTGCTCACAGTCGTTCCGCGGCCGGTCTCGGTCCGCGCTCCCGCCAAGGTCAATCTGCACCTTGCCGTGGGTGACCTGCGCCCCGACGGCTACCACGAACTCACCACCGTCTTCCACGCGCTCTCCCTCGTCGACGACGTCTCCGTCGTGGCCGCGGAGACACTGTCCGTCAGCGTGTACGGGGACGATGCGGGCATCGTTCCCACCGACCACACCAACCTGGCGTGGAAGGCGGCCGAACTCGTCGCCGCCCATGCCGGTCGTCGGCCGGCCGTCGCCATCAGCATCGACAAGGGCATTCCCGTCGCGGGGGGCATGGCCGGGGGCAGCGCCGACGCGGCCGCGACCGTCGTCGCGCTGGACGCGCTCTGGAACCTCGGCCTGTCCCGCGAGAAGATCATGGACTTCGCGGCGCAGCTCGGCAGCGACGTCCCGTTCTCCGTCGCCGGTGGCACGGCCGTCGGCACGGGTCGCGGCGAGAAGCTGCTGCCGGTGCTCTCACGCAACTCCTTCCACTGGGTGCTCGCTCTCGCGAAGGGCGGCCTCTCGACTCCCGCGGTCTACCGCGAACTCGACCGGCTGCGCGAACGGGGAGCGCCGCCGCGCCTCGGCGCACCCGACGAGCTGATGCAGGCCCTGGCGTCGGGCGATCCGGCGCGGGTCGGGCCGCTCCTGGGCAACGACCTCCAGGCCGCGGCGCTGTCCCTCGAACCAGGCCTTCGCCGCACCCTGCGCGCCGGCACCGAGGCGGGTGCCATCGCCGGCATCGTCTCCGGGTCCGGCCCCACCTGCGCCTTCCTCTGCGCCTCCGCCGACCATGCGGTCGAGGTCGGCGCGGAACTGTCCGGCGCCGGCGTCTGCCGCACGGTACGCGTGGCACGTGGACCGGTGAGCGGAGCGCGAGTGCGCACCGAACGCGACCAGAACGACACGAACCGGGGACAACACTGATGGCCAACCTGATCAACCTGGAGCAGGTCTCCAAATCCTTCGGCGTGAAGCCGCTCCTCGACGGCGTCTCGCTCGGTGTCCAGGAGAACGAGCGCATCGGCGTCGTGGGCCTGAACGGCAACGGCAAGACCACCATGCTCGAGGTGCTCGCGGGCGTCGAGCAGCCCGACTCGGGCCGGGTGAGTCGCGTGGGCGGACTCCGGATGGCCGTCGTGACGCAGCGTGGTGTCCTGCCGCCCGGGTCCACCATCGGGGACATCGTCCTCGCACCGCTCGGTGTCGCCGAGCACGAGTGGGCCGGTGACGCCCGGATCCGCAGCGTTCTGGACGGCATCGGCATCACCGGTCTCGGGCTCGACGCACCGGTCGAGCAGTTGTCGGGCGGTGAGCGCCGACGCACGGCGCTCGCCGCCGCGCTGGTGCAGGACCTCGACCTGCTCGTGCTCGACGAGCCGACCAACCATCTCGACGTCGAGGGCGTCCAGTGGCTGGCCGAGCATCTGGTGAACCGGCGGTCCGCACTGGTCGTCGTCACCCACGACCGGTGGTTCCTCGACACCGTCGCCACCCGCACCTGGGAAGTGGTGAACGGTCAGGTCGAGACGTACGAGGGCGGCTACGCCGACTGGATCTTCGCTCGCGCGGAGCGCTCTCGCCAGGCCGATGCCGCGGAGGATCGTCGCCGCAACCTCGCCCGCAAGGAGCTGGCCTGGCTGCGCCGCGGCCCGCCCGCTCGAACCTCGAAGCCGCGCTACCGCATCGAGGCCGCCGAGGCCCTCATCTCGGACGTGCCGCCGCCGCGCGACTCGGTCGCGTTGTCGAAGTTCGCGCAGACCCGGCTGGGCCGCATCGTCATCGAGCTCGAGGACGCCACGCTGGCGACCCCGGACGGTCGCGTACTGGTGGAGGACTTCACGTGGCGCCTCGCGCCGGGGGAGCGCATCGGTCTCGTCGGTGTCAACGGCTCCGGCAAGACGACGTTGCTCCGCACCATCGCCGGCGAGCTCGAACCCGCCAAGGGCCGCCGCATCGAGGGCAAGACGGTGCGCATCGGCTGGCTCCGCCAGGAACTCGACGACCTGCCCGTCGGGATGCGCGTGCTCGAGGCGGTCCAGGACGTCGCGGAACGAATTCAGCTGGGTGACAGGGAGATCTCTGCCGGACAGCTCGCCGAGCGGCTGGGCTTCACGCCTGCACGGCAGCGCACGCCCGTCGGTGACCTGTCCGGTGGCGAGCGCCGTCGACTGCAGTTGACACGCGTGCTGATGTCCGAGCCGAACGTCCTGCTCCTCGACGAGCCGACCAACGACCTCGACATCGACACGCTGCAGCAGCTCGAGGATCTGCTCGACGGCTGGGCCGGCACCATGATCGTCATCAGTCACGACCGGTACCTCATCGAGCGCGTCTGCGACTCGACGTGGGCTCTGTTCGGTGACGGCAAGCTCACCAACCTGCCGGGTGGCATCGAGGAGTACCTGCGGCGTCGCGCGCGGATCGCCGCAGCCGACGACGCGGCTCCGGGGATGACGTCGGGCGGGGGAGCGAAGCCGGCCGCGGCCAAGGGCGGTGCCGACGAGCGCGCCGCTCGCAAGGAACTCTCGAAGCTCGAGCGCTCCCTGGTCAAGCTCGACGATCGGGTGCGCGCACTGCACGTCTCGCTGGCCGAGGCGGCGACGGACCCGGCGACGTTGCAGTCGCTGAACGCCGAGTTGCTCACCGTCGTCGCGGAG
This sequence comes from Rhodococcus sp. UNC23MFCrub1.1, assembly GCF_000686025.1. Lineage (GTDB taxonomy): Bacteria > Actinomycetota > Actinomycetes > Mycobacteriales > Mycobacteriaceae > Rhodococcoides. The sequence goes on along the minus strand of NZ_JMLQ01000001.1, from coordinate 510,088 downwards.
AAGGACTCCGTCGAAGAGCGCTGGATGGAGCTGGCCGAGGAACTGGGCTGACACGGTCTACCCTCGCGTTCAGGCGGTCGATCGGCGACCGCGTTCTGCGCGAGGAGTGACGATGACATCCGTCGTGTCCGAGGTCATGGGCTCGGAGTTCGAGAAGCTTCACCCGAAGGTGCAGTGGCGCTTCGGTTTCGGTGCGGACGATCATGTGGCGCAGTTCGGCACCGGTGTCATGGAGACCATCACGCACTCTCCGCTGCTGCCGCCGCCGGCCCTGTGGCTCGGTGGCAAGCGGCGGATGGTCCCCTCCGACTCGGGCGAGAACATCCCCTTCACCATCGCCAACTACGCGTACACGGACGAGCTGGGCAGGCCCACGCTGGCGTTCGTCCGACGGTTCCAGTTCCCCGGCCACGAGGTGGCACTCGACTCGGTGATGGTCGTGGGATCGCGCGGCGCACTCGACTACATCGGTGCCGGCCCCGACATGGTGGTGCACACCCAGTGCTCCGCGGACGCCGACGGTGGCCTGCGGCTCGACAGCGGTCTGCCCCGGTTCCTCGCTCCGCGTGGGTCGATCAAGCCGCCGGGTCTCCTGTCGGCGGAGACCATCGGCCGCGAGTGGTGGGACGAGGAGCAGCAGCGCCACCGCATTGACATCGAGGTGCGTGGCCGCACGCTCGGGCGGTTGTTCCGCTACACCGGATGGTTCACGGCCACACAGGAAACCTGCCTTCCGACCGATCTGCCCGCCGAATTGGGGCCGGGGCGTACCGATCCCAGGGAGTGATCCCTGGTCGGACCCCGAAGTGACTGGTGGGGAATTTTTCTCACAACCGTCACCAATCCCCCATGGGACCCGGATCCGAATGGTGGATGACACAACCGACAGCGGCCGGTGATCATCACCGGCGGTGAGCGGCTATCAGATCCGTACAAGAAGGGTTCTCGCCATGAGCGTCACCAAGAGCAAGAGTGCAGTAGCAGTCGGCTTCGCAGCAGTTGCACTCCTCGGACTGTCCGCATGTTCGTCCGACGACAGCAGCAGCACCACCGAGACCACCGCGAGCAGCAGCATGGAGTCGATGACCTCGTCGGCCATGTCCTCCTCCACCGCGATGAACTCGAGTGCCGATCCGGCCTCCAACCTCGTCGGCTCGGGCTGCGCCGCCTACGCCGAGCAGGTCCCGGACGGTGCCGGCTCCGTGAGCGGAATGGCTGCCGATCCGGTCGCCGTCGCGGCCTCCAACAACCCGATCCTCACCACCCTGACCGCAGCGGTCTCCGGTGGACTGAACCCGGGCGTAAACCTGGTCGACACGCTGAACGGCTCCGAGTTCACCGTCATCGCCCCGACCGACGACGCGTTCGCGAAGATCGACCCGGCCACCATCGAGACGCTGAAGACCGATTCCGCGCTCCTGACCAAGATCCTCACGTACCACGTGATCCCCGGCCAGATCGCTCCCGACGCCATCGCCGGCGAGCAGACCTCGGTCGAGGGCCAGGCAGTCAACGTCACCGGTGAGGGCGACACGCTGAAGTTCAACGACTCGAACCTGGTCTGCGGTGGCGTCAAGACCGCCAACGCGACCGTCTACCTGGTCGACTCGGTCATGATGCCCCCCGCCTGATCCTTTTCCACAGGGATCATGAGGACGAACACTCTCTTCGCGGCGGTCGTCCCCCGACTGTGTCCGTCGTGAAGTAGTACGAGGCGACCCGAGATTCTTCTCGGGTCGCCTTCGTGCGTCACGGGGACGGATGACGACAGCACGAGAATGGCCCCCGGCGATGCCGGGGGCCTTTCTCGTGTGTCAGGGGAGGATCAGCGGAAGCCCTTGGCGGGGTTCTGCAGATCGAGCACCACCGTCGTGCCGTTGGAACGCACGTGCAGCTCGGGGCTCGCGAGCCCACCGGAGGTGAGGTACTCACCGAGGAGCTGCAGCAGCTCGTCGGGGCCGGTGGAGGAATCCATCGGGCGCGTGTCGCGGCTGGTGATCTCGTTCTGGGTCAGCCGTCCCGCGATGCGGATGGACGCGATGCCCATGGCCGTGCGGCGATCGGGGCTCGGATGACGACCCGAAGCGAAGCTGCTGCCGTTCGACGATCCGTTGGTGGACGTGCTGCCGCCAGGCAACGCGTGTTCGGAAATCTGATCACTGGTTGTCATGTCGACCTCACTTTTGCTCGGAGTGACGCTCGAAGGTGTCCCGTTGGATCGGTGGGCTGGTGCCTTGCCGATCTTGATCCCCGTGAGGGGCCCACTTGATCCATCGCTCATTACTCGGACTGCTCCTCGATCGTCTCGGTACGTGACTCGAGTACTTCCGAAGAACAAACCAGAAGTACGTTCGAACAGAGAAAAAGTACCACGGGAAGGAAACAGCGAACAGTTTTGACCCTATGGATTGGAGATGACACCAATCTTGGGGTGAGGTGGTGTGGAGATGTCCCAGAGAATCAGTCGGCCGCGGCGACCAGCGGCTCGAGCAGCAGGTCCGGCACCTCCTTCTGGATGTACTGCAGCCGCCACTTGTCACTGACCAGCGCCAACATCACGCCGTCCGTGCGGGTGAACACCTCGACGCCGCGCTGGCGACCGAGCTCCCCGGCGGACGCCGCGTCGGTGCGTCGAGCGATCGAGTAGCCCAGGGTCTCCATGCGCGCCTCGACGCCGAACTCGGACTTCATGCGCGCGGACACCACCTCGAACTGCATCGGACCCACGGCGGCGAGGACGGGTGACGCGTCTCCGCGGATGTCGTTGCGGAGGATCTGGACGACACCCTCCTGATCCATCTGATCCACGGCGCGACGGAACTGCTTGTACTTGCTCGCGCTCTCCGCACGGAGGACGGCGAAGTGCTCGGGAGCGAAGGACGGGATCGGCGGGAACTCGACCTTGCGATCCGCGTACAACGTGTGGCCGGGAGCGAGCGCGGTGGCGTTGACCAGCCCGACGACGTCGCCGGGGTAGGCGTTCTCCACCGTGGTGCGCTCGCGGCCGAACACCGTCAGCGCGTACTTCGTCGTGAACGGTTTGCCCGTCTGGGCATGGGTGACCACCATGCCGCGCTCGAAGACTCCGGAGACCACGCGCATGAAGGCGAGGCGGTCGCGGTGTGCGGTGTCCATGCCGGCCTGCACCTTGAACACGACCGCGCTGAAGGGGTCGGTGACCTCGCGCTCACCACCGGCCACGTCGGGACGGGGGCCCGGGGCCGGAGCGAACGAGACGAGGGTGTCGAGGATCTGGTGCACGCCGAAGTTCAGCATCGCCGACGCGAAGATCACCGGAGACGTCCGGCCCGCGAGGAACTCGTCCTCGTCGTGGCGCTGCCCGCTCTCGACGAGCAACTCGCTCTCCTCGACGGCGGTGGTCCAGTCGTCGCCCTCACGGGACTGCGCCGCCTCGGAGTCCATGAACTCCTCGGGTGCGATGGTCGCGCCACCGGCCGTGCGGGTGAAGTGGATGTACTGGTGCTCCGACACGTCGAGCAGTCCGCGGAAGTCACCCGCGATACCGACGGGCCAGTACAGCGGGGTCGGCGTCAGACCGATGCGCTCCTCGATCTCGTCGAGAAGCTCGAGGGGGGAGCGGCCCGGCCGGTCCCACTTGTTGACCACGGTGATGACCGGGATGCCGCGGTGCCGACACACCTGGAACAGCTTCAGCGTCTGCGGTTCCAGTCCCTTCGCCGCGTCGATCAGCATCACGGCGGCGTCCACCGCGGTCAGCACGCGGTAGGTGTCCTCCGAGAAGTCGGCGTGACCGGGGGTGTCCACCAGGTTGATGGTGTGATCGGCGTAGTCGAACTGCAGCGCCGTCGAACTCACGGAGATACCGCGCGCCTTCTCCATCTCCATCCAGTCGGAGACGGTCGAGCGACGACCCGACTTCCCGTGGATCGCACCGGCCTCGGAGATCTTCCGCGCGTGCAGAGCCAGGGCCTCGGTGAGCGTCGACTTGCCCGCGTCGGGATGCGAGATCACCGCGAAGGTGCGACGACGCTCCACCTCGCGCCGGAGGTTCTTCGGCGGGGTGGTGCCGGCGGCGGTGACCGCGGTGGTGGTGCCGGTGTCGACGGACGGGGTGCTCACGAAGGCCTTTCTTCGGTGACCGCAGCTGTGCGGATCACTGGTCGGAACGTACCCAGGGTACTCGGCCGACACGCCGAGCCCGTCCGTCCGTAACAGCGGTCACCGTCGTCCGGATGTAACAGTGGTGCGCGCACCCGGCACGCACCACCGACGAGGGAGTGACGTTGAGCAGGTTCACCGAGGAGATGTACGCGACCGCGGCCAGGACCGAGCGGGGTCTCGTCACCGGTGAGCCCGACGCACCGTTGCGGCAGACGTGGGGCGACATCCATGCGGTCGCGCGTCGGATGGCCGGCGGGCTCGCCGCGGCAGGCGTCTCTCGCGGGGACGCGATCGGCATCCTGGCCGGTCAGCCGGTGGACATCGCGCCGTCGTGCCAGGCGGCGTGGATGCGCGGCGCGTCCGTGACCATGCTGCATCAGCCGACGCCGCGCACCGATCTCGCCGTGTGGGGTGCCGACACCGAGACCGTCATCCGGATGATCGACGCCGCCGCGGTGGTGCTCGGTGCGCCGTTCGACGCCGCGGCGCCCATCCTGGAGGAACGCGGGATCACCGTGCTGACGATCGACGACCTGCGCGGCGGTGAGGACACCGATCCCGTGCCCACCGACGAGTCCGACATCGCGCTGCAGCAGCTCACGTCCGGGTCCACCGGATCTCCCAAGGCCGTGCGCATCACCCACGAGAACTTCTACGTCAACGCCTACGCGATGATCGATCGGATCGAGTACTCGCTCGAGGACGACGTGATGGTCAGCTGGCTCCCGCTGTTCCACGACATGGGGATGGTCGGGTTCCTGTCGGTGCCGATGCAGGTCGGTGCGGAGGTCGTCAGCATCACGCCGATCGACTTCCTGCGTTCTCCGCTGCTGTGGGCCCAGCTGATCGACAAGTACCGCGGCACCGTCACCGCCGCTCCCAACTTCGCGTACTCGTTGCTCGCGCGCAGGCTGAAGCAGGCGTCCGCCGACACGGCCCTCGATCTGTCGTCGCTGCGCTACGCGTGGAACGGTGCCGAGCCGGTGGATCCCGACACGATGCTCGCCCTCGCGGAGGCGGGCGCCCGGTTCGGGCTCGCCCCGACCGCTCTCGCACCCGTCTACGGGATGGCGGAGACCACGCTCGCGGTGTCGATCCCGGTACGCGATCAGGGCCAGGTGCTCGACGTGGTCGACGCGGACCTGCTCGAGGTGATGGGCCGCGCCGTTCCGTCGACCAAGGGCAACGTCCGTCGTCTCGCGACGCTCGGGCGGATGGTGCCGAATCTCGAGGGGCGCGTCGTCGACGCCGAGGGCCAGGTGCTCCCGAGTCGCGGCGTCGGTGTCATCCACGTGCGGGGGCCGGCGGTGACGCCCGGATACATCACGGTGGAGGGCTCGGTGTCCGCGCAGGACGACGACGGGTGGCTCGACACCGGAGACATCGGGTACTTCACGGAGGAAGGCCTGGTCGTCGTCTGCGGGCGCATCAAGGACGTCATCATCATGGGCGGCCGCAACATCTATCCGACCGACATCGAACGTGCCGTGGGCACCGTCGCGGGCGTCCGGCCGGGCAATGCCGTCGCGATCCGTCTCGACGCGGGGCAGAAGCGGGAGAGCTTCGCGGTCGCGGCGGAGACCAACGAGATCGCCGACCCGGATGCGGTCAAGCGCATCGAGCACGACATCGTGCACGCGGTGTTCTCGGAAGTGGGGGTTCGTCCTCGCACGGTCGCGGTGCTCGGTCCGGGCACCATTCCGAAGACGTCCTCGGGCAAGCTCCGCCGCGCGAACTCGGCGTCGCTCCTCGGCTGAGCTCACCGCATCAGGGTCGGTGGATGCGGTTCTGCGCGTCCTCGAGGCTGCCCTTCAGGAGCAGCTCCACTGCGTCCGCGGCCTCCTCCAGCACGACCGCCACCTCGTCGCGCTCGGACGCGGCGAAGGGCTTGAGCACGTACGACGCCGGATCCATCCGGCCGGGCGGCCGCCCCACCCCGACCCGGACACGGAGGTAGTCCTTGGTGGACAACGACTTCGAGATCGAGCGCAGCCCGTTGTGCCCGCCCTCCCCGCCGCCGACCTTGAGCCGCACCTGACCCAGATCGACGTCGAGTTCGTCGTGCACGACGATGATGTCCGCCGGCGCCACGGAGAAGAACCGGGCCAGGTTGGCGACCGGGCCCCCGGACTCGTTCATGTACGACCGCGGCTTCCCCAGCACGACCGGGCGAGTCCCGAGCCGTGCCTGGAGCAGGTCGGAGTTGCTGCGCTTGTGCGACGAGAACGACCCTCGCATCCGCTCCGCCAGGGTGTCGACGACGACGGCGCCGACGTTGTGTCGGGTGCGCTCGTACTGCGGCCCGGGATTACCCAGGCCGATGACGAGAGCAGGGCGATCGGTCATGTGCGGCAGTCGCTTTCAGCTCGTGGCGTGCGGGGTCGTGCGGAGTGGGGGAACGAGAAACGGCGCGCCTCCGGTGAGGGAGGCGCGCCGCGGTGGTGCTCGGTGGATCAGTTCTCGTCTGCTGCTGCGGCCTCGTCGGCGGCGGAGCTGTCCTCGACAGCCTCCTCTTCCTCGGCGGCGACGTTGCTGGCGAGATCGCCCGCGCCCTCGGCCTCGAGTGCAGCCTCGCTGGGCGCCTCGACGACGTTGACGAGGAGGAGCTCGGGATCGGAGATCAGCGTCGCGCCGGACGGCAGCTCGATCGACGAGGCGAGGATCTGGGTGCCGATCTCGGCGTCCTCGACGGAGACCTCGAACTGCTCGGGGATCTGGGTCGCGTCGACCTCGATCTCGATGACGTTGGCATCGGTGGTGACGAGGGCGCCGGGCGCCGCGTCGCCGGTGACGACGACGTTGATCTCGACGGTGACCTTCTCGCCGCGACGGATGACGAGGAGGTCGGCGTGCTCGATGTAGTTACGGATCGGGTGGACCACGACCGACTTGGTGAGGGCGAGGTGCTTCTCGCCGTCGACCTGGAGCTCGATGACGGCGTTGGTGCCGTCGGCGCGGAGCACGGCGGCGAACTCGCGAGACGGGAGCGCGAGGTGCTTGGGCTCGGTGGCGTGTCCGTACAGGACGGCGGGGACGAGACCGTCGCGGCGGGTGCGGCGGGCTGCGCCCTTGCCGAACTCGGTGCGGACGGTGGCGTTGAGAACGTTGGCCATGGGACGGGGCTCCTCGGAAGATCTGGTGTGACTGCGGTCTGAAACGGCTGCGGTCCGGTGTGACTGCTGCGGGTACTACTCGCTCGGCGTGGACACGAACGAGGACGGCTGCGAGACCGCGCCTGCGTCGATCACGGTGACGTACGCACTGCGCACTCGTCACCCTCGCCGAGACAACGGCGTGAACACTACCCGAACGCGCCGATCGGCCGCGAATCGCCCCTGCTCGTCACCGTTGGCGGCGGGTCACCGCTGCGACGTCAGAGCCCGGCACTCGTCCACGGCGTGATCGATCTGATCGAGAGTCAGGAAGTAGTGGGGAGACGCCCGGACGACGGAGTCCAGTCCGCGGGCCGTCATGTCGAGCAGAGTCGACGACGCCGGGCTGACGGAGACGGTGATGTCGCGCTCCGCCAGTGCGTCCTTCACCGCGGCGGGCGCGACGCCCTCGACGGTGAAGGTCACGATGCCGGTGTGGTGGTCGCCCAGGTCGTGCACCGCGATGCCGTGCACCTCGGTGAGGGCGCTCCGCAGCCGCTCGGCCCGCACACGCACCGCGGCCTCCACCGCGCTCGGTCCGAGTTCGAGCAGGAGATCGACGGCGGCGCCGAGACCGAGCCGGGCCGCGACGTCGTGTTCCCACGTCTCGAACCGCCGCGCGTCGTCGGCGACGGTGTAGGAGTCGGGGCCGGTCCAGGACGCACTGTGCAGATCCAGAGATCGCGGCTCCAGGGTGTCGAGCACCGACGGGGCGACGTGGAGGAAACCGGTACCGCGCGGTCCTCGCAGCCACTTGCGTCCCGTCGCGGAGAGAGCGTCCACACCGAGCTCCGCCACGTCGAGGGCGATCTGGCCCACCGACTGACAGGCGTCCAGCAGCACGAGGGCCCCGTGACGGTGGGCCAGGTCGACGATCTCCCGGACCGGGTTCAGCAGGCCGCCGTTGGTCGGCGCGTGCACGAGCGAGACCAGCGCGACGCGGTCGTCCATCATCCGCTCGAGGGCCTCGAGATCGATGCGTCCGGACGGGTCCACGGGAATGGTGTCGACCACCGCGCCGGTCGCCCGCGCCCGCTGCAGTGCGGCGATCGCGTTGGTGGCGTACTCGACGGTGGAGACCAGGATGCGGTCACCGGGGGAGAGCGGTACCGCGTAGAAGAAGTCGCACCAGGCCCGCGTGGCGCTGTCGGACAGTGCCACGGTGCCGGTCGGGGCTCCGATCAGCATCTCCACGGACGTGCGCACCGCGGCGAGATCCTCCGAGCGTTCACGCGCTGCGCGGTATCCGCCCACCTCGGCCTCACGGCGCAGGTGCTCGACGACCGTCTCGACGACGCGCTGTGGCGGCAGCGACGAGCCGGCGCTGTCGAGGAACACCCCGTGCTCGGCGGCAGGGGTGTCCGCGCGGGCGGCGAGCACGTCGACGGTGTCCGTCTCGGGGGTGGCGTTCACAGTGACGCCGACACTACCGGCGACCGCGCGCGGGAGCGATTAGTCTGTGAAGGGCGGGGGTAGACGTCATCCGGACACGCAGTGTCCGTTCCTCTTCCCGTACGCAGTGCCCGTTCCACTTCACGCTCCACCGTCACCCCGCGGAGGCATCCATGACGGCCGTTTCCGGCACTCTCAGTTCGCGGCCCGCCGCCGAGGCATACCTCGCCCGGGTCTGTTTCAAGGTGGGGCCGCCGACTCTGATCGGCGCAGAACTCGAATGGTTCACCCGGACCCCGTCCGGTGCACGTCCCACTCTCGACTCGCTCGCCGAGGCACTGGGTGCCCACACCCCGCAGTCTCTTCGGCCCGAGTCCCCCGCACTCGCCCTCCGCTCCGGAAGTGTCGTCTCCGTCGAGCCCGGTGGTCAGATCGAATTGTCGTCCTCGCCCGCCACGTCCCTCGCCTCCGTCGTCGAGGCGTTGCGCGACGACGAACAGACGTTGACCCGCCTGCTCGACTCGCACGGGATCTCCCTCGCCGGAGGCGGCGCGGACACGCTGCGACCTCCCGACCGCCTGCTGACGCTGCCGCGCTACTGCGCGATGGAGCAGCGCTTCGAGCAGTACGGCCCGTACGGCAAGCTCATGATGTGCAACACGGCCGCGGTCCAGGTCAGTGTGGACGCCGGCGGCGACGACGAGCAGATCCGACGGCGCTGGGCCACAGTGCATGCCGTGGGTCCGGCGTTACTGGCGGCGTTCGCGACCACGCCCGCTCTGTACGGCGTTCCCGACGGTCGGTGGGCCTCGCAGCGCATGCGCACCTGGTTCGAACTGGACCGCACCCGCACGCGTGTTCCGCTCGGGGTCGATCCCGTCCGCGACTACGCACGCTGGGTGATGGACGTCCCGCTCCTGTGTGTGCGACGCGACGGGCGCCTCGCCGCGCCGCCGCGCGAGGCCACGTTCGCCCAGTGGCTCGAGGGTGACCTGGACGACGACATGGGTCGGCGCCCCACGACGGCCGACCTGGACTACCACCTGACGACGGTGTTTCCCCTCGTGCGTGCGAGCGGCCACCTCGAGATCCGGTACCTCGACGGCCAACCCGACGGGACGTGGGAGGTGCCGATGTACGCGGTGGACGCCCTGCTGTCCTCCGACTCGGTGGCCGATCAGGCGCTGGACCTGGCGGAACCCACCCTGACCAGGTGGGAGGACGCGGCGCGGGACGGACTCGCCGACCAGGCGCTGCGGCGCGCTGCGGTGGAGCTGCTGACACTCGCGGCCGACTCCAGCCACGGCGAGGCGCGTGAAGCCCTGGGCCGCGCGGCGACGCGCTGCTCCGCCGCCCAGCCGCCGACGGCACCAGGGACAGCGGCGACACCACCACGAGGCGATGCTCGGAAGGAGTTCTCACGATGACGGCGAACACGACGGTCGACGCGGTGGCGCTGCGCGGCCGGCTCGAATCGATGCTGGTGCGTAGCCGCGCCCGGACCCTGGCGCTCACCCGGTGCCTCGACGAGGACGGGCTGCGCGAGCAGGTGTCGCCGTTGATGAGCCCACTGGTCTGGGATCTCGCCCACATCGGCAACCAGGAAGAGCTGTGGCTGGTCCGCGACGTGGGCGGTCGCGACGCGGTGCACCCGGAGATCGACGACCTCTACGACGCGTTCCGCCACGCACGGTCCGTCCGGCCGGGGCTGGATCTGCTGTCGCCCGACGAGGCGCGTTCCTACGTCGACACCGTGCGCGCCCTGTCACTGGATGCGTTGCAGCGCTGCACCTTCGCCGAGAGTCGGCTGGTGGAGAACGGCTTCGTCTTCGCGATGGTCGCGCAGCACGAACAGCAGCACGACGAGACGATGCTGGCGACACATCAGCTGCGCACCGGCGACGCCGTGCTGGACGCACCCGACGCTCCCCGCGCCCAGCTGCCGCCCGCCCACGACGTCGAGGTCATCGTCCCCGGTGGCGCGTTCGAGATGGGAACCGGCGACGATCCGTGGGCCCTCGACAACGAGCGGCCCGCGCACACTGTCGAGGTGCCCACCTTCGCGATCGACGCGGCTCCGGTGACCAACGGTGAGTACCTCCAGTTCATCGCCGACGGTGGCTACGACCGCGAGGAGCTGTGGACCGAACGCGGCTGGGCACACCGCACCGAGGCCGGTCTCACCGCGCCGCAGTTCTGGTCGCAGGACGACGACGGTGTGTGGTGGCGTCGAGTCTTCGGACGTGCGAAGCAGATTCGAGCAGCGCAGCCCGTGGTTCACGTCAGCTGGTTCGAAGCCGACGCCTACGCCCGCTGGGCCGGCAAGCGCCTGCCGACCGAGGCGGAATGGGAGAAGGCGGCACGCTTCGACCCCGCGTCCGGGCTCTCCCGGCGCAACCCCTGGGGCGACGACGACGCCGACGACCGGCACGCGAATCTCGGTCAACGCCACCTCGAACCCGCCGACGTCGGCGCGTATCCCGAGGGAGCCTCGCCGCTCGGCGTCGAACAGCTGATGGGCGACGTCTGGGAGTGGACGTCGTCCGACTTCGAGCCGTACCCCGGGTTCGAGATGTTCCCCTACCCGGAGTACTCCGAGGTGTTCTTCGGTGGCGACTACAAGGTGTTGCGCGGCGGCTCGTTCGGCACCGACCAGACGGCGGTCCGCGCGACGTTCCGCAACTGGGACCACCCGATCCGGCGCCAGATCTTCGCCGGCTTCCGGTGCGCCCGCGACGTGGGACACCGGTAGCGGATGTGCCGACACGTCGGCTATCTCGGACCCGCACGCACCGTCGGAGACGTGCTCACCGCGGGCCCGACATCGCTGCTCACCCAGTCGTACGCACCCCGCGAGATGCGCGGCGGCGGCACGATCAACGCGGACGGCTTCGGTGCGGCCTGGTGGTCGAACGGCACCGCGTCGTCGTATCGGAGTGCGATGCCGATGTGGGGTGACCCGGCCGTCACCGACACGCTCACCCACATCCGCTCGGTGGCGGTGATGGGGGCCGTGCGGTCCGCCACCGTCGGCATGCCCGTCGAGCGGTCGGCGTGCGCGCCCTTCGTCGAGGGTCGATGGGCGTTCAGCCACAACGGTGTCGTGCGCGGATGGCCGCAGTCGGTCTCCGCGCTCGCCGAGAAGGTGCCCGTCGAGTCGCTGCTGCGGTTGGCGGCACCCACGGATTCCGCTGTGCTGTGGGCGATTCTGCAGCAGCGGCTACTGGACCGCGATCCGGCGGACGCACTCGCCGGTCTGCTGGCGGACGTCGACGCCGCCGCCCCGGACTCGCGCGTCAACCTGCTGCTCGGCGATGGCGAGTCGCTCTGGGCGACGACGCTCCACCACTCGCTCTCCGTCCGGTACGACGAGGACAGCGTCGTCCTCGCGTCCGAACCGCTCGACGATCTGCCCGGATGGCAGCAGGTGCCCGATCGGTGCCTCGTCTCCGCCCGACCGGGATCCGTGAACATCACCACCTTCTGACCGCTCCACCCCTGCACCTTCCATGCTCGTCAGCACCGAGGAGTTCGTCATGACAGCGCCGTCACTGGACATCCACATCACCGAGGGTGATCTACAGGAATCGCTGCGGGAAGATGCCCGCCGCGGGCTCACCGCGACGCCGAAATGGTTGCCGCCGAAGTACTTCTACGATGCCGTGGGCAGCGAACTGTTCGAGCGCATCACCGAGTTGGACGAGTACTACCCGACGCGCACCGAGCGCGCCCTGCTGACCGAACGGGCCGCGGAGATCGCCCGCGTGACGGGAGTGGAGGTGCTGGTCGAGTTGGGCTCCGGATCGTCGGACAAGACCCGGGTGCTGCTGTCCGCGGGTCTGGAACACGGCACCCTGCGTCGCTACGTCCCGCAGGACGTGTCGCCGTCGGCGTTGACCGGTGCGATGGAGGAGTTGTCGCGACAGTACCCGGACCTCGAGATCCACGGTGTGGTGAGTGATTTCACGAGCACCGGCGGCCCGGACAGTGGTTTGTTCTGGGTCCCCACCGGCGGGCGCAGGACGTTGGCGTTCCTGGGCGGCACGCTGGGGAACCTCGTGCCGCAGGAGCGCGCCGAGTTCCTCTCTGCCATCTCGAACACCCTCGACACGGGGGAGTTCCTGTTGCTCGGGGTCGGGCTGGTCATCGACCCCGCGGTTCTGGTGCCCGCGTACGACGACGCGCAGGGAGTGACGGCGCAGTTCGACCTGAATGTGCTCTCCGTGTTGAACGGGCAGCTGAACGCCGACTTCGACGTGGACGACTTCGAGCACGTCGCCGTGTGGGACGAGCGCAACGAGTGGATCGAGATGCGGCTGCGCGCACGTCGCGACCACACGGTGCGCGTCGCGGACCTCGACCTGGACGTGCAGTTCGCGGCGGGCGAGGAGATGCGGACCGAGATCTCCGCCAAGTTCCGACGCGAGTCGATCACCGGCGAACTGGCCGCGGCGGGGCTGACGGTCGACGAGTTCTGGACCGATTCCGACGAGCGCTTCGCCCTGGTGCTGGCCCGGAAGTAGGGCGCCCGACGACGACACTCCCCGCGGACGAGGTCCGCGGGGAGTGTCGGTCGGTGACGTCGTTTCTCAGGCGTTGCCGTTGAACAGGCTGGTGACGGACCCGTTCTCGAAGACCTCACGGATGGTCTTGCCGAGCAGGGGTGCGATGGAGAGCACGGTCAGCGACGGGAACAGCTTGTCGTCACTGATGGGCAGCGTGTTGGTCACGACGACCTCCTTGGCGCCGCACGACGCGAGGCGCTCGGCGGCCGGGTGGCTCAGCACGCCGTGCGTGGCGGCGATGACGACGTCGCCCGCGCCGGCCTCCTCGAGCACCTTCACCGCGCCGGCGATGGTGCCACCGGTGTCGATCATGTCGTCGATCAGGATGCAGGTGCGTCCCTCGACGTCACCGACGACTCGGTTCGACTTGACCTGGTTGGGCACCAACGGATCTCGTGTCTTGTGAATGAACGCCAGCGGCGCCCCGCCGAGCGAGTCGGCCCACTTCTCCGCGACGCGCACGCGGCCGGAGTCGGGGGAGACCACGGTGATGTGCTCGAGGTTGTAGCCCTCGCGGATGTGGTCGGCGAGCTGGCTGTGCGCGTGCATGTGGTCGACCGGGCCGTCGAAGAAGCCCTGGATCTGATCGGTGTGCAGATCGACCGTGATGATGCGGTCGGCGCCGGCCGTCTTGAGCAGATCGGCGACCAGGCGTGCAGAGATGGGCTCGCGGCCGCGGTGCTTCTTGTCCTGGCGGGCGTAGGGGTAGAACGGCAGGATCGCGGTGATGCGCTTGGCCGATCCGCGCTTGAGCGCGTCGATCATGATGAGCTGTTCCATGAGCCACGTGTTCAGCGGGAACGGGTGGCTCTGCAGCACGAACGCGTCGGAGCCGCGGACGGACTCCTCGAAGCGGACGAAGATCTCGCCGTTCGCGAAGTCGCGGGCGGTCTGCGGGGTGACCTCGATCCCGAGTTCCTTCGCCACCTGCTCGGCGAGCTCGGGATGAGCGCGACCGGAGAAGAGCATCAAGTTCTTCTGGTTGTCGATCCAGTTGGCTGTGGTCACTGCTCTACTCGCCGTCCTTCGGTTCGTGCACGTGTGATTCCTCGGTCGAACGGGCGCGTTCGGCGGCCTCTGCCGCCGGCGTTCCCGGACGTTTCTTCTGCACCCAGCCCTCGATGATCCGTTGCGGACCACCGGAGACGGCGAGCGCTCCCGCCGGTACATCATGGCGTAGGACGGTTCCGGCGCCCGTGTAGGCCCCGTCGCCCACGCGCACCGGCGCGATGAACATGGTGTCGGAACCGGTGCGCACGTGCGAACCGATCTCGGTCCGGCTCTTGCCGACGCCGTCGTAGTTGACGAAGACGCTGGACGCACCGATGTTGGAGTGCTCGCCGATGCTGGCGTCGCCGACGTAGGTCAGGTGCGGCACCTTGGAGTGCGCTCCGATGGTCGCGTTCTTGGTCTCCACGAAGGCGCCGAGCTTGCCGTGGTCGCCGAGGTCGCTGTTCGGCCGCAGGTAGGTGAAGGGCCCGACCGTCGCTCCGGCACCGATCACCGAGTCGGATCCGTGCGATCGGACCACCGTCGCGCCCTCGCCGACCGACACGTCGGTGAGTGTCGTGTCGGGCCCGATGATCGCGTCCTCACCGATGACGGTGCGTCCGTGCAACTGCGTGCCGGGGTGCAGCACGGCGTCGCGTCCGACGGCGACCTCGATGTCCACCCACGTCGACGACGGGTCGATCACGGTCACGCCGGCGCGCATGTGGCGGGCGAGGATGTGCTCGTTGAGGATGCGGGTGACCTCGGACAGCTGCACTCGGTCGTTCACACCGCGCACCAGCGACGGGTCGGTGAGCTGGGTGCTGAACACCGGCAGGCCGCGTCGGCGCGAGATCTTCAGGACGTCGGTCAGGTACAGCTCGTGCTGCGCGTTGTCGGTGCCGAGCGAGTCGAGAGCCACCCGCAGCGACTGCGCGTCGAAGGCGTAGACACCCGAGTTCACCTCGGTGATGGTCAGCTGATCGGGAGTCGCGTCGGCGTGCTCGACGATCTCCTGGACCTGGCCGGACCCGTCGCGGACGATGCGGCCGTAGCCGTTCGCGTCGTCGGGGACGAAGGTGAGCACCGACACCGCGACGGGCTCCGCGGAGGAGTGGTGATCGTGCAGCAGTGCCTGCAGAGTGTGGGCGTCGAGCAGTGGCACGTCCCCCGCGGTGACCACCACGGTGCCGTCGAAGTCGGCGGGCAGCGACGCGAGGCCGCACTGCACCGCGTGACCGGTGCCGTGCTGTTCGGCCTGCACCGCGATGTCGATGGTGCGACCCAACGTCTCGGCCAGATCGGCGACGGCGGCCGAGACCTTCTCGCGGTCGTGCCCGACGACGGTGACGAGGTGATCGGGGTCCACTCCGTCGGCCGCGTGCAGAGCGTGCGCGAGCATGGACCGACCGGCCAGTTCGTGCAGAACCTTCGGAGTCTTCGATCGCATTCGGGTTCCCGCCCCCGCGGCGAGCACGACTACAGCGACCTTCGACGTCATGAATCTCCTCGACCGACTTCGGATGTGCCCCGGGCGGGGGACCCGCCACACTCGTCGCCACGGCTCCGCCGCCCTACGACAGCAGCTCCGCCGCTGTGGCGCCACGGCTCCGCCGCCAGGATTCGAACCTGAACTATCTGAACCAAAATCAGAGGTGCTGCCATTACACCACGGCGGATCACAGCCTCGGCTGGCGTGCGCCGAGCGCGTCGATCCTCGCACGAGTGCACCCGCTCCGTAAAACGCTCCGCAGGCCTCACTCGCCGCGCAGTGCTCGCGTGTCACAGTGATTCCATGACCTCGACGCCCGACGCGCCCCGCGAGCCCGATCAGCCGCGTGCACCCGGTGACGCCGCCCTACCGGAACGTGCGCCCCGTGTCCGGATGACGGGGACCGCGCGCCGGGCCCAGTTGATCGAGATCGGCCGCACGCTGTTCGCCGAGCGTGGCTACGAGGCCACGTCCATCGAGGAGATCGCGCAACGCGCGCAGGTGAGCAAGCCGGTCGTGTACGAGCACTTCGGCGGCAAGGAGGGTCTCTACGCCGTGGTGGTGGACCGCGAGATGTCCACGCTGCTGTCCATGATCACGTCGTCGCTGACCGAGAACCGGTCCCGGATCCGGGTCGAACGGGTGGCGCTGGCCCTGTTGACGTACGTCGAGGAGCGCAGCGACGGGTTCCGCATCCTCGTGCGCGACTCCCCGGTCGCCGCGGCCGAGGGAACGTACTCGAGCCTGCTGAACGACGCCGTCGGCCAGGTGGGGCACATCCTGGCGGGTGACTTCTCCCGCCGCGACATCGACCCGGCCAATGCCCAGCTGTACGCCCAGGCATTGGTCGGAATGGTGTCGATGACGGCGCAATGGTGGCTGGACGAACGGTCTCCCTCGAAAGAGGTGGTGGCCGCGCACATCGTGAACCTGTGCTGGAACGGGCTCACGAATCTGGAGCCCGATCCCCGGTTGGGGAGCTGAAAGCGCGAGTGTCACCGGAGGTGGTCACGGTGGGCCACCTCGTCGGTCGTGACGACACGACGCTCGGACTCCGGGACGAGTGCTCGTGCTGTGTAGTGGTCCAGTGGTACCGTTCTCGCGTTGTTCACGGATTGAATGCCCCAAACTTTCGAGGCGGATCGCATGGTCAGACAGGCACGCGCCGAGATCACCAGAGACACGGTGCTCGCGGGGGCCGCCCATGTCTTTCTACGGCTCGGGTACGCCAATGCCAGCCTCAGCGAGATCATTTCGCAGTCGCAGGTCACCAAGGGAGCTCTCTACTTCCACTTCGGGTCGAAGGAGGAGCTGGCTCGCGCCGTCATCGACGAGGGCGTGCGGCGGCTCACCACGGCGTGCCGCGCCCTGGACGACGGCCGGATCCCCGCTCTCGAGGCCGAGATCGGTGTCTCGTACATCACGGTCGATCTGGCGATCACGGATCCGATGGTCGCCGCGATGTTCCGGCTCAAGCATCAGATCGGCGACTACCGCGGTACCGGTGAGAACGTCATGGAGGGCTGGGCCGAGTACCACACCGGCCTGGCGCGTCGGGCGATCGACGAGGGCGACCTCGAGGCCGACCTCGACCCCGTGACCACCGGAATGCTGTTCCTGGAGGTCATCGTCGGCGCCCACATGGTCGCGGTGGCCACCGACAGCACCAAGGAGTTGTCGGCGCGCATGGAGCGGCTGTGGCACTACCTGCTCCCGTCGCTGGTCCCCGGTCGCAAGCTCGACTACTTCCGTGAGTTCGCCGCCCGCCGGGTCCTGCGCTACGGCGCCTGACGACGAGCGGCCGCGTCGCGGTCGCCTCGGTCGGCCCACGGTCGTTTCTGTCGGCGACTGCTCCTAGAATCGATACCGAGTCGTCGCCGACCGATCGATCTCCGTGAGGGGTGTCGGGCCGTTGCGGGTGCACGATCGTGTCGTCTTTCCGTCAGGAGTTCTGCTGGTGTCCTCGCCGTCCGTCCATGTTTCCCCAGCGCAGACCCCGGACGACGGTGCGGGCCGGATGTCGGGCCTGCTGGAATTCGCACTGCGTGACGCGTCGCTGGCGCAGATCGTCGATCTGTCCGGCCGCCGCGAGGCCACCCTTGTGGCACCCACTCCGGCACGGGCGTTCATCGCTGCGGCCATGTCCCGCACCACACCGGTCCTGCTCGTCACCGCGACGGGCCGCGAGGCCGACGATCTGACGGCCGAGCTCACGGAGATGGTGGGCGGCGCCGTGGCGCAGTTCCCGTCCTGGGAGACGCTGCCGCACGAGCGTCTGTCTCCCGGAGCGGACACCGTCGGTCGTCGTATCGAGGTGCTGCGGCGCCTCGCCCGGCCGGAGGACGCCGACTACGGCGTCCCGCTGAAGATCATCGTCACCACGGTGCGCTCGGTGCTCCAGCCGATGGCGCGTGGACTGGGCGAGATCGAGCCCGTCGGCCTGCGCGTGGGGGCGGAGTTCGACTTCGAGGAGTTGCAGAAGCGACTGGTCGAGCTGGCCTACACGCGTGTCGACATGGTCGGCAAACGCGGTGAGTTCGCGGTGCGCGGCGGCATCCTCGATCTGTTCTCGCCGACGGCGGATCACCCCGTCCGTGTCGAGTTCTGGGGTGACGAGGTCACGGACCTGCGCGCCTTCTCGGTCGCGGACCAGCGCTCCATCCCCGACGTGGAGGTCGACACGGTCATCGCGCCGCCGTGCCGGGAGATGATTCTCGACGAGGCCGTACGGGAGCGCGCGGCGCGTCTCGCCGCCGACAACACCGGCGACCCGATCCTGGTGGAGATGCTCGAGAAGATCTCCGCCGGCGTTCCGGTCGAGGGCATGGAGGCGTTGCTGCCGGTGCTGAAGGCCGGCGGCCTCGAACTGCTGACCGACGCGCTGCCCGACGGCGCGCACGTGCTGGTCTGCGATCCGGAGAAGGTGCGTACGCGCGCGACGGATCTGGTGCGGACCGGCAAGGAGTTCCTCGAGGCGTCGTGGACGGCCGCGAGCATCGGTGCGGCCGCACCGCTCGACACCGCAGCGCTGGACACCAGCAGCGTGACGGACGAGAGCGCCGTCCTCGACCTCGATCTCAGCGCGTCCGCCTACCGGTCGCTGCGGCAGGTCCGAGAGTCTGCGGAGGCGGCCGGTCGGCCGTGGTGGACCGTGGGCCCGCTCGCCTCGGGCAGTGACGAGGAGATCGTGCTCGACGTCGACGCGCCCCCGGACGTGCGCGGCTCCGAGGAGGCACTCGCGACGCTCTTCCAGATGTTCACGGCGCACCTCGCGTCCGGCGGCCGCGTGGCCGTCGTCGTCGCGGGCGCGGGAACGGCGCAGCGCACGGTCGAACGCCTGCGGGAGGCCGGTGTGCCGGCGCTCCCTCTCGATGCCGGTTCCGAGCCCGGCCCCGACGTCGTCGGCGTGATGTGCGGGTCGTTGCACTCGGGTCTCGTCCTGCGTGATGCCGGCCTGGTGGTGGTGACGGAGGCCGATCTCACCGGCAACCGGGTCGCGGCGGCCGGCGACGGCAAACGCTTGCCCGCCAAGCGTCGCAATCAGGTCGATCCGCTCGCGTTGACGGCCGGCGACATGGTGGTCCACGACCAGCACGGCATCGGCCGCTTCGTCGAGATGGTCGAGCGGACCATCGGCGGGGCACGCCGTGAGTACCTCGTCGTCGAGTACGCGCCCAGCAAGCGCGGCCACCCGGGCGACCGCCTCTTCGTTCCCATGGAGTCGCTCGACCAGTTGTCCCGCTACGTCGGCGGGGAGATGCCGAGCCTGAGCAAGCTGGGCGGATCCGACTGGACCAACACCAAGCGCAAGGCCCGCAAGGCCGTCCGCGAGATCGCAGGGGAGCTCGTCCAGCTCTACGCGGCGCGGCAGGCGGCGCCCGGTCACGCGTACGGGCCGGACACCCCGTGGCAGAAGGAGATGGAGGACGCCTTCGCGTTCACCGAGACCGTCGACCAGATGACCGTCATCGACGAGGTCAAGGCGGACATGGAGAAGCCCGTCCCGATGGACCGAGTGGTCATCGGCGACGTCGGTTACGGCAAGACCGAGGTCGGCGTCCGGGCGGCGTTCAAGGCCGTCCAGGACGGCAAGCAGGTGGCGGTGCTCGTTCCCACCACCCTGCTGGCCCAGCAGCATCTGCAGACCTTCACCGAGCGGATGGCCAACTTCCCGGTGACGGTCAAGGGGCTGTCCCGGTTCTCCGACGCCGCCGAGTCGCGGGAGACGTTCGCCGGCCTCGCGGACGGCACGGTGGACATCGTCGTGGGCACGCACCGATTGCTGCAGACCGGTGTGCAGTGGAAGGACCTCGGGCTGGTCATCGTCGACGAGGAGCAGCGCTTCGGCGTCGAGCACAAGGAGCACATCAAGGCGCTGCGCACGCACGTCGACGTCCTGACGATGTCGGCGACACCGATTCCGCGCACGCTCGAGATGAGCATGGCGGGCATCCGCGAGATGTCGACCATCCTGACGCCGCCCGAGGAGCGTCACCCCGTCCTGACCTACGTCGGTGCCTATCAGGAGAAGCAGGTGGCGGCGGCGATCCGCCGTGAGCTGCTCCGTGACGGCCAGGTCTTCTACGTTCACAACCGCGTGAGCAGCATCGACAAGGCCGCCGCGAACATCCGACGGCTGGTGCCGGAAGCGCGCGTCGTGGTCGCACACGGTCAGATGAACGAGGACGCGCTCGAGAAGACGGTGCAGGGGTTCTGGGAGCGTGAGTTCGACATCCTGGTCTGCACCACCATCATCGAGACGGGCCTCGACATCTCCAATGCGAACACGCTGATCGTCGAGCGAGCCGATTCGTTGGGTCTGTCCCAGCTCCACCAGTTGCGTGGGCGTGTGGGTCGCAGCCGGGACCGTGGCTATGCCTACTTCCTCTACCCGCCGGAGAAGCCGCTCACCGAGACGGCGTACGACCGGTTGGCCACCATCTCGCAGAACTCCGACCTGGGCGCCGGTATGGCGGTGGCGATGAAGGACCTCGAGATCCGCGGCGCTGGCAACGTGCTGGGCGCGGAGCAGTCCGGCCACGTCGCCGGTGTGGGATTCGACCTGTACGTCCGACTGGTCGGCGAGGCGGTGGAGGCCTACCGCGCCGTGGCCGACGGCCGCCCCGTCACCACCGACGAGGCGCCCAAGGAGGTGCGCATCGACCTCCCCGTCGATGCCCACATCCCGCCGGACTACGTCACCAGCGACAGGCTCCGACTCGAGGCGTACCGCAAGCTGGCCGCGGCGCAGAACGACGCCGAGATCCGCGCGGTCATCGACGAGCTGACCGACCGCTACGGGCCGGTGCCGGCCGAGGTCGCCCGGCTCGTGGCCGTCGCCGTCCTGCGCATCCTGTGCCGTTCCTACGGCATCGTGGACGTGCAGATGGCGGGGACCATGGTGAAGTTGGCGCCGATGGACCTACCCGACTCCAAGCAGATACGGTTGAAGCGGCTCTACCCCAGCGCACAGTATCGGGCGACCACCGGCACGGTGCAGATCCCGATTCCGCGTGTGGCAGGTGGTGGAGTCGGTTCGGCCCGTGTCCGCGACGAGGAACTTCTGCAGTTCGTCGCCGACGTGCTGCTCGCGATGGACGGGCAGCCCGCGGGCTCCGTACGAGTCGAGCAACCGATCGGGGTGTGAGCGCGCGATGACGATTCTGCTGCTGGATCCCCTGCGGCCCACCATGGTGCCGGTGCAGGCCGTGACGTTGCTGGACAAGCCCGTGGGCTTCACCGAAGAGGTGCCGGTCTCCATCCGCTGGCGCCTCACGGGGTTCACCTCCGCGGGCGACGACGAGCCCGAGGTGCTCATCAGCACCAGCCGCGACAACCCCGACGTCCAGGAACGCATCACGCGCGGCGAGGACGTCATCGAGGTGCCGGTACCCCGCGGCGGCAACCTCGCCGAGGCCGTCTTCGTCATCGACAAACTGCGCTCACTCGGCGGATGGGAGGCGCAGCAGACGCACGAGTCGCTGCGCGGGTACCTCCTCGAGGAGACCTACGAACTGCTCGATGCCATCGAGACCGGCGATGCGGACTCCATCCGGGAGGAGCTCGGCGATCTGCTGCTGCAGGTCATCTTCCACGCGCGCATCGCCAAGGACGCGGGCGCCGAGGCGTTCGACATCGACGACGTGGCGTCCACCCTGGTGGCCAAGTTGACCCACCGCAGCCCGCACCTGGCCGACACGTCCGGCGCTCCGATCGACATCGGTGCGCAGGAGAAGGCCTGGGAGGAGCGCAAGGCCGCGGAGAAGGTACGCGCGTCGTGTCTCGACGGCATCGCCATGGCGCAGCCGTCGCTCGCGCTCGCCCAGCAGGTCATCACCCGAGCGGTCAAGGCCGGGCTCCCTCAGGACTTCGTCCCGGAGTCCATGCTCTCGGTGCGCATCGACATCTCGGGTGATCACGGCGCCACCAGCGCCGAGGACTCGCTGCGCCGTACCGTCAACGAGTTCGTGGCCGACGTACGGGCCGCGGAGCGCGGCGCCGCCATGGACGGAGTCCGATCGGCCGAGATGGACGCACGAGCGTGGTCCAAGTACTGGCCGGGAACCGACATGTTCGGCCGACCGCTCGCGGCGACGGGGACGGACGACGCACGCGTCGCCGCGTCCCACCATCGGCCGCAGGCGGACGAGAAGAACCGCTGACCGTCTAGCCGAAGAGCGTCGAGCCCCAGTAGTCCTCGGTGCCTTCCGGAACTCCCGGTGGGCAGGCGAAGACCGCCGAGCCGACGTGGGAGATGTACTCGTTCAGGGCATCTCGTCGCGCGAGAGCTTGCTGCATCGGCACGAACTGGGTCTGCGGATCGCTGCAGAAAGCGACGAAGAAGAGCCCCGCGTCGAGGTGACCGAAGCCGTCGGAGCCGTCGGTGAAGTTGTACCCGCGGCGAAGAATCTTGATGCCGCCCAACGACTCCGACGACGCCAGTCGTACGTGGGCGTCCTTCGCGATGGTCGGGGAGCCGAGGTCGATGGTGTCGAACTCGGCCGTGCCGCCCAGTGGCGCGCCGGTGGCCTTGGACCGACCGATGACGCGTTCCTGTTCGCCGAGCACCGCGCGGTCCCACGGTTCGATCTTCATCCGGATGCGCCGCGCCACGAGGTAGGTGCCGCCCGTCATCCAGTCGGACTCGCCGCCGTTCACCCACACGTGCTCGTCGACGGTCGCCGCTTCCTCGGCCTTGATGTTGTTCGTGCCGTCCTTGAAGCCGAAGAGGTTGCGCGGTGTCGCCTGGGCGGTCGACGTCGACGCGGTGCGACCGAAGCCGAGCTGCGACCACCGCACCGACGCGGTGCCGAACGCGATGCGCGCGAGATTGCGGATGGCGTGCACCGCCACCTGCGGATCGTCGGCGCAGGCCTGCACCGCGATGTCGCCACCGCTCCGCGCCGGGTCGAGGTCGTCGCCGGGGAATCGCGGAAGATCCTTCAGTGCAGCCGGTCTGCGGTCACCCAAGTCGAACCTGTCGAAGAACGACGGGCCGAAGCCGATGGTCAGCGTGAGGTTGGACGGCATCAGGCCGTAGGCCTCGCCGGTGTCACCGGGCGGCTCGTACTGTCCGCCGCCTACCACGCCACCGGGCACCGACTCGGCGCCGACGGTGAGACGTTCGGCCATCGCCGTCCACTTCGTGAGCATCGCGACGATCTCGTCGCGCGAGGTGGTCGTCACGTCGAAGGTGACGAAGTGCATGCGGTCCTGTGCGGGCGTGACGATGCCCGCCTGGTGGACGCCGCGGAACGGCACCACGGCCTCGGCCGCGTCGGCGACCGCGGGTTCGGGTGCGGTCGACCGGCCCAGCGCGGCACCGGCGCCGACCGCGAGTGCGCCGGCTCCCACGCCACCGAAGAGCGCGCGGCGCGAGAGGCGTCGACTCGGCGGGGTGGCGGCGGCGTCCGTGTCGGACGTCCGCTCAGGCGCCTGCGACGACACCCTGGACCTGGCTCACCGACGCGGACAGGGCGTCGATCTTCTTCGACAGGTCCTGGCGCTGCGGCTCGGTGACCGTGTCGTAGGAGACGAAGCCGTCACCCTGGCGGTACTTCGCGAGCTCGGTGTCGAGTTCCGCGAAGCGCTGCTCGATGGTGGCCGCGAGTTCCGGGTCCCGCTCGGACAGCACCGGAGCGAGAGCCGCCACCGCTGCCTGCGATCCGTCGACGTTCGCCTGGAAGTCGTACAGGTCGGTGTGGGAGAAGAAGTCCTCCTCACCGGTGATCTTCGTCTGGGCGACCTCGTCGAGGAGGCCCTGTGCGCCGCCCGCCACCGTGATCGGGTCGATCACGAAGTCGGGGGACTGCACGCCCGCGACCAGTTCGTCGACGTCCGCCTTCAACTGCTCGGCGATCGCGTTTGTGTCCGGCTGGAGCCCCTGTGCCCACAGGTCCTTCTCCAGGCGGTGGAACCCGGTCCACTCGGCACCCGGCTCGACGTCCGGCTCGCGCAGGTCGATGCGGGGGTCGAGATCGTCGGGGAAGCTCTCCGCGACGGGTTCGATGCGCTCGTAGTAGGTGCGGACGAGCGGGAACTGGGCCTTGGCGCCCTCGACGTCGCCGGACGTGACCGCGGTGACGAACGATCCCGTCGTCTCCTGCAACGCCGTGACTTGGCTGACGACGTAGCGCTTGTAACCGTCGGCCGCCTCGGCGAGCGTCCCGTCGGCGTCGGACTCCTTGGCGTCACCCGTGACGACGAAGTCGCCGCGGAGGCCGTCGCCGACCATGCCCGGCTTGCACGCGGTCTGGTACGTGGCGGGCTCGGGTAGCGCGACGATGAGCTGGCGGGAGACGCCGGGCCCGATGTTCTCGATCTCGCCCATGACGCGGTCGCCCTCGCCGTAGACGTAGAACTCGGTGACCTTGGAGCCGTTGTTGGTCACCTGGAAGGTGGAGCTGCCCGTCTGTGCACTCGTCGTACCGACGTCGCACGAGCTGTCGGTCGCGTCGACCACGATGTCGCCGCCCTCGGCCGAGGTCGCGGCCTCCTTCTCGGTGCAGGCCGTGAGTGCCAGCGGCAGCGCGGCGGCGCAGAAGAGGAGGCGGGTGGTGGTGCGCATTTCAGTGGTGCCCTTTCGGGAGCGGGAAGGCCGGAGGCCGGTCGGTAGTGGAGCGGGAAGGCCGGAGGCCGGTCGGTAGTGGAGCGGGAAGGCCGGAGGCCGGTCGGTAGTGGAGCGGGAAGGCCGGAGGTTCTTGGAGCAGGGAGTTGTGTAGAGGTCAGGACGCGGCGGGTTGTGGCTGCGGTGCGGTGACTCGTGGCACGGCCTTCGGCCGCCGGAGGAACAGGGGCAGGACGACGACGAGGTAGAGCACCCAGGCCGCGACCTGCAGAACGGTGGGCTCGGGGCGGAAGTTGAAGATGCCGGCGACGACGGTGCCGTACCAACTGCCCGCGTCCCAGGTGTCGCTGATGTCGAACGCGGTCGCGCTGCCGCCGGGGAGGATTCCGCCGATCTGCAGAGCGCGCAGTCCGTACGCCAGGATTCCGGCGGCGACGAACACGAGGAAGACGCCCGTCCAGCGGAAGAACCGGGCGAAGTCGATGCGCACTGCTCCGAAGTACAGGAGGACGGTGAGGAATGCAGCGACGGCGATTCCGGCCAGCAGACCCAGCAGCGGCCAGGAACTGCCGTTGGTGTTCTCCGCGTAGCCGACCATGAGGAGCGCCGTCTCGATTCCTTCGCGCCCGACCGCCAGAAAGGCGAGCGATGTGACGGCCACCGGCCCGACGTCGAGCGCGCGGGCCATGCCGGCCTTCAACGTGCCGGAGATGGAGGCGGCGGCCGACCGCATCCACAACACCATGCCGGTGACGATCGCGACGGCGATCAGCGAGGCGATGCCGGCGATGATCTCGGCGGTGAGGCCCGTGACCGTCGAGGTGCCGAGGTGGATGACGGCGAACACGACGGCGACCATGCCCACGGCGGCCGAGACACCCGTCCACACCCACTTCAGCGCGTCGCGGCGGTCGGACTTCACGAGGAACGCGACCAGGATCATCACGACGATGCCGGTCTCGAGTCCCTCCCGCACCCCGATCAGTCCGCTGCCGACCATCTGCGTCACGACGGACGGCGCGGACGCGACGACGGCGACTGTGGACACGGCGGGATCTCCCGGGTTCGAGTGGAGTGGGGCGTCTTAGGCAAGGCGACCCTCATACGAAAGGTGAACATACACCGGCTTCGGGGTGCGAAACAGCCGCCGACCAGGACTTTTGAAGACCTTTACCCTTCTATTACTTTGACTCGGGATGATGGAGGCATGCTCCCACCGCGCTCTCGGCGCCTCCGCGTCGTCGCGGCTGCGCTCGCCACGGCCGCCGTCGTCTCCGGCTGCGGCGCCCTCGATCTGGATCCGGGCAGACCCGCGGTGGAGATCCCGGAGGGAATCCCGCCGGGGCCCGGAGCGCCCCTGCCGCCGATCGACGTGGACGCGCCCGGTCGCTCGGCCGACCTGCTCGCCGGCTGGGCGGAACCGCTGGTCGACCCCACCGGAATCGGCCGCACCGCGCTCGAGGCCTACGGCCACGCGGCCGCGGTCATGGCCCGCTCGTCACCAGGGTGCGGTCTGGCTTGGACCACTCTCGCCGGGATCGGCCGTATCGAGAGTCGTCACGGCACCTTCGGTGGATCGTCCGTCGGTCCCGACGGCACCGCGACCCCGCCCATCCGCGGAGTGCCCCTCGACGGCACCGCCGGCAACGCGGAGATCGCCGACACCGACGGCGGAGAACTGGACGGCGACACCGTCTTCGACCGCGCCATGGGACCGATGCAGTTCATCCCCGAGACCTGGCGCAAGTGGGGCGTGGACGCGAACGGGGACGGCCGCGCCGACCCCGACAACCTCGACGACGCCGCGCTCACCGCGGGGCGTTACCTCTGCGCCCGTGGGGGAGACCTCACCACAGCGGAGGGATGGCAGGCCGCCCTCATGGCCTACAACCTGTCGGGGGTCTACCTGAGGGACGTCCGCGACGCGGCCTCCGCCTACTCCGTCGGTGCCCGGCCGTCCTGACGTCGACCTCCTCCGGCCTGCCCGCCTGACTACCGACCGGCCTCCGGCCTGCCCGCCTGATCACCGACCGGCCTCCGGCCTGCCCGCCTGATCACCGACCAGCCTCCGGCCTGCCCGCCTGCGCGTCGAATATCGAGCGCGGCGGCTGCGGCGGCTAGTCTGTCTTCGAGCCGCGCCCGACCACGGGTGACCGGTTCGCGCCCGAAGCTGTGTGTTCAACGCCTGACTAGGAGTTCATTCGTGGCCATCATCGAACAGGTCGGAGCTCGCGAGATCCTCGACTCACGTGGCAACCCCACGGTCGAGGTCGAGGTCGCGCTCGACGACGGCACGCTGACCCGTGCAGCGGTGCCCTCGGGCGCCTCCACCGGTGAGCACGAGGCCGTCGAGCTCCGCGACGGCGGCGATCGCTACGGCGGCAAGGGTGTCGAGAAGGCTGTCAACGCCGTGCTCGACGAGATCGCTCCGGCCGTCATCGGCCTCGACGCCATCGAGCAGCGCACGGTCGACCAGGCACTGCTCGACCTCGACGGCACCGCCGACAAGTCGCGCCTCGGCGCGAACGCCCTGCTCGGTGTCTCGCTCGCCGTGGCCAAGGGTGCCGCGGAGTCCGCCGGACTGGAGCTCTTCCGTTACCTGGGTGGACCCAACGCCCACATCCTGCCGGTGCCGATGATGAACATCATCAACGGTGGCGCCCACGCCGACAGCGGCGTCGACGTGCAGGAATTCATGATCGCCCCCATCGGTGCGCCGACCTTCAAGGAGGCCCTGCGCTGGGGCGCCGAGGTCTACCACGCACTGAAGTCGGTCCTCAAGGCCAAGGGCCTGTCGACCGGGCTCGGCGACGAGGGCGGTTTCGCCCCCGACCTCGCGGGCACCAAGGCCGCACTCGACCTCATCTCGGAGGCCGTCGGCAAGACCGGCCTCACGCTGGGCTCCGACATCGCTCTCGCGCTCGATGTCGCCGCCACCGAGTTTTTCACCGCCGGGACGGGATACGCCTTCGAGGGCAACACCCGCACCGCGGAGGAGATGTCGGCGTTCTACGCGGACCTGCTGAACCAGTACCCGCTCGTCTCCATCGAGGATCCGCTCGACGAGAACGACTGGGACGGCTGGGTCGCCCTCACCGACAGCATCGGTGACCGGGTCCAGATCGTCGGCGACGATCTGTTCGTCACCAACCCGGAGCGCCTCGAGGAGGGCATCGTCAAGGGAGCCGCCAACGCTCTCCTGGTGAAGGTCAACCAGATCGGCACGCTGACCGAGACCCTCGACGCCGTCGATCTCGCGCACCGCAGTGGCTACCGCACGATGATGAGCCACCGCAGCGGCGAGACCGAGGACACCACCATCGCCGATCTCGCCGTCGCCGTGGGCAGCGGACAGATCAAGACCGGTGCCCCGGCTCGCAGCGAGCGTGTCGCCAAGTACAACCAGCTGCTGCGCATCGAGGAGGCACTCGGCGACGCCGCGCGCTACTCGGGCGAGCTGGCGTTCCCGCGGCTCGACTTCACCTCGAAGGACAGCTGAGCTCACCGATGGCGGACCGGGACTCTCGACGCAGTGCGGCACGGCCGGGTGGCCGTTCGCCGCGCCGTGACGCGCGTCCCGGTCGATCCACGCGCCGCGACGGGTCCGGGGCCTCGCAGCCCCGGACCGTCGCCGGCGCGGTCAACGACGTCGTCACCGAGGGTGCCGCACTGGTCGGTCGGCGCGGACGCCGCCGCGGCGGCGAGAAGAAGGAACGCACGTTCCTCGGCCTGTCCACGGGCAAGGCCGTCGTCCTCGCCGTGGTGATCTGCGCTCTCGCCCTGACTCTCGCAGTTCCGTTGCGGACGTACATCTCCCAGCGCGGGGACGCCGCCCAGGTGGCCGCCGAGCGAGTGGCGCTCGAACAGCGCGTGGCCGAGCTCCAGATCCGCAAGGACCAGACCGACGATCCGGCCTACATCACCGCACAGGCACGCGAGCGCCTCGGTTACGTCATGCCCGGCGAGACCCCCTATCAAGTCCAGTTGCCCGGCGCGCGTGCACGATCGGACATCGAGAACGATCCGCCGCCGCCCCCGCCCGGACCCTGGTACAGCGACCTGTGGTCCACGGCGACCAGCCCACGGTGACGCCTCGGCGCACGCCGATCCACCCGATCCGGAAATGAGTCAGACCCAGTGAGCGACGTGTCGCGCGAAGACCTCGACGCCGTGTCCGCCCAGCTCGGACGAGAGCCGCGCGGCGTGCTCGAGATCGCCTACCGCACCCCGGACGGCCGTCCCGCCGTCGTCAGGACGGCGCCGAAGCTGCCCGACGGAACGCCGTTCCCCACCCTCTTCTACCTCACGGATCCGCGTCTGACGGCCGAGGCGAGCCGCCAGGAATCCGCCGGTGTCATGCGCGAGATGACCGAGCGGCTGCAGCAGGACGAGGAGCTCGCGGCGGCCTACCTGCGTGCCCACGAGGCGTATCTGGCCGAGCGCAACGAGATCGAGTCGCTCGGAACCGATTTCACCGGCGGCGGGATGCCGGACCGGGTCAAGTGTCTGCATGTGTTGATGGCGCACTCGCTGGCCAAGGGGCCGGGTGCCAATCCGCTGGGCGACGAGTCGGTGGCGCTGGCCGCCGAGGGGCCTCTGCGCGGCACGGCCCTGCCCGCGGACTGGCCCACCATCGAGGAGCTCCGAGCATGAGGGTCGCTGCGATCGACTGCGGCACCAATTCGATCCGTCTGCTCGTGGCCGACGTGGACGACGACGGTCTCCGAGACCTCGCGCGTGAGATGCGTGTGGTCCGGCTGGGGCAGGGTGTCGACGCGACCGGGTCGTTCGCACTCGAGGCGATCGACCGCACCGAGGCGGCGCTGCGGGAGTATGTCGACATCATCACCGCGCTGGGCGGTGTCGACGCGGTGCGCATGGTTGCGACGTCGGCCACGCGCGACGCCGACAATCGTGATCTGTTCTTCGACATGACGCGCCGGACACTCGCCTCCGTCGCGGACGGCGCAGTGGCCGAGGTCATCTCGGGAGACGAGGAGGCTCGTCTGTCGTTCGCCGGTGCGGTCGGCGATCTGGATCCGGACGAGGGGCCGTTCCTGGTGGTCGATCTCGGCGGCGGCTCCACCGAGCTGGTTCTCGGCGACGCCGACGGCGTACGCGCCGCCTACTCCGCCGACATCGGATGCGTTCGGCTCACCGAGCGGTGCCTGCGATCCGACCCGCCCACCGAGGCCGAGCGCAGGGCAGGGCAGGCCTTCACCTCGGAGCGCCTCCAGCCGGCGTTCGACGCGGTACCCGTGAAGGATGCGCGCACCTGGGTCGGGGTTGCCGGGACGATGACCACCCTCTCGGCCGTGGCACAGAATCTTCCCGCCTACGATCCGGACGCGATCCACCTGTCGCGCATCCCGTTCACCGATCTGCGCGACGTCTGTGATCGTCTGCTCGGCATGACGAGGGCGGACCGTGCCGTGCTCGGCCCGATGCACCCCGGTCGCGTCGACGTCATCGGCGGCGGATCCCTCGTCGCGGCCACACTCGCCGAGCACATCGGTGGCGAAGCCGGAATCGACACCCTGGTCGTGAGTGAGCACGACATTCTCGACGGGATCGCTCTCAGCCTCGCCGGGCGGTGATCACTCGGGCTTCGGGCCGAGCTTCCTGACAGTCACCGGAGCGCGGCACTCCCACGCCTCCTCGATCAGTTCACGGAGTTCGTCGACGTCCACTTCGGGCAATCGCACGAGCACCGACGCATGACCCTCGTAGTGATCTGTGGTGAAGAACGCTGCCGGGTTCGAGCTGATGAGGGCCTCGCGGTCCTCGACGCTCGGTCTGCGGAGGAGCAGAACATCGGGCATCTCGTGGACCCGTGCGAACAGTCGGTCCTTCACGCGGAAGCCGGGAGTGCCGTACGACGGCTTCTCCGTCACCTCGCGCAACGCGAGTGCGATACGCCTGACGTCGTCCTCTGTCGCCATGAACGAAGTGTGCCACCTGCGGTCCTGCATCGCCGCAGATCGAGGGTGCAGGGATGCCTCTTGCCATCGGGCGGGACCACGGGAAAGGTCGATCGAGGCCGTTGTGGTCCCCGACACACCGATCGCTCGACGACCAGGAGGTCACCATGGCAGTCCGCGACACCGACGCACCCGCGGAGAAGGGTCTGGCGCGAACGGCCCAGGCGCTGGCGCGAGGTACCGAGAAATGGTTCCCCGACGCCTACATCTTCGCGCTGGTCGGCGTGCTGGTGGTGGCGCTCGCCGCATTCGCGAACGGATCGTCGCCGCAGAACGTGGTCGACGCGTTCGGCAACGGCTTCTGGGACCTGACGGCGTTCACCCTGCAGATGGCCATGGTGGTACTCACCGGATACGTGGTGGCGACGTCACCACCCGTGGCGCGGCTCATCACGAGACTGGCCGCGCTGCCGAACAATCCACGCACGGCGGTCAGCTTCGTCGCGCTCATGTCGTGCTCGGTGTCGTTTCTGAACTGGGGTCTCAGCCTCGTCTTCGGTGGACTGCTCGCTCGTGCCATCGCCCGGCGACGCGATCTGAGCGTCGACTACCGCGCGCTCGGCGCCGCGGCGTTCATGGGCCTGGGTGCGGTGTGGGCACTGGGCATGTCGTCGTCCGCGGCGCAGCTCCAGGCCACCGCGAGCTCGCTCCCGCCGGCTCTGCTCCGGATCACCGGAGTCCTCGATTTCGGCACCACCATCTTCACGTGGCAGTCACTGGTCATGTGCGTGATCATCATCGTGCTGACCGTGATCATCGCGCACTTCTCCGCGCCCACCGGTGCGGCGATCAAGACCGCCGAGGCCTTGAAGGTCGACCTCGACGACACGATCTCCGAGCCGCCGACGCGCACCCGTCCGGGCGAGTGGCTCGAGTACAGCCGCATCCTGCCGATCCTCGCCGGGGCGATGACGCTGGGTTGGCTGGTGTCGCAACTGCTCTCGAAGCCCGTGCTGTCGGTGGTGAGCAGCCTCAACGGCTACTTGCTGGTGTTCCTGATGCTGGGACTCGTGCTGCACGGCACACCGCGGCGGTTCCTCGATGCCGTCGCCAAGGCCGTGCCCGCCACGGCGGGCATTCTGGTGCAGTTCCCGCTGTACGCCGCGATGGCCGCGATTCTGACCACATCCGAAGGGCGGGGCGGAGTCACGGTGTCCGAGCACCTGGCCACGTTCTTCACCGAGGTCGGCGGTGGCGGAGCCTTCGCTGTGGTCATCGCCGTCTACACCGTGATCCTGGGACTCTTCGTCCCGTCGGGCGGAGGCAAGTGGTTGGTCGAGGCGCCGTACGTCATGCAGTCCGCCACCGACGTGCAGATGAACCTCGGCTGGACCGTGCAGATCTACAACGTGGCCGAGGCGCTGCCCAACCTGATCAACCCGTTCTTCATGCTGCCGTTGCTCGCCGTCCTGGGTCTTCGGGCGCGCGATCTCATCGGATTCACGTTCCTGCAGTTCCTCTTCCACTTCCCGGTGGTGCTGCTGCTCGTCTGGCTGCTCGGGACGACGTTCACCTTCGAGCCGCCCGTGATCCCTGCCTGACCGAGCGGTGCGCGCGGCACACCGAGTCGTACTCTGATCGCCATGTCGGAGATCCTGGTGACCGTGTCGGAGTTGTCCGCAGCGCTGACGTCGCCGCGTCCGCCCGTGCTGCTCGACGTGAGATGGGCACTCGGTGATCCCGACAACCACCAGCACTATCTCGACGCGCACATCCCTGGCGCCGT
Source organism: Rhodococcus sp. UNC23MFCrub1.1 (assembly GCF_000686025.1). Classification (GTDB taxonomy): domain Bacteria; phylum Actinomycetota; class Actinomycetes; order Mycobacteriales; family Mycobacteriaceae; genus Rhodococcoides. The sequence goes on along the minus strand of NZ_JMLQ01000001.1, from coordinate 477,580 downwards.
GTTCGTCGACCTGGGCTCGGAACTCGCCGGTCACGGGGAGCCCACCGAAGGGCGGCACCCCTTGCCCCGACTCGACGATCTGCAGATGTATGCGCGGCAGTGGGGCATCGACGCCGAATCGTCCGTCGTCGTTTACGACGCCACCGGCAACATGGCTGCGGCTCGGGCGTGGTGGCTGCTGCGCTGGGCGGGCGTCGAGACCGTGCGCATGCTCGACGGTGGACTCGGCGCGTGGCAGGCGGCCGAACTACCCATGCGGTCGGGCGAGGAGAGGGCGCCGCGAGCTGGGGACGTGACGCTGTCCGAGGGCCATCTGCCGACGGTGACGGCAGACGAGGCCGCGACATTCCCCGGCCGTCTTCTGGACGCACGTGCGGGGGAGCGGTACCTCGGCGAGGTCGAGCCCGTCGATCCCCGTGCCGGCCACATTCCGGGCGCTCTCAGTGCGCCGACGTCGGACAACGTGACCGTCGACGGGACCTTCGCTGCGCCTGCTGTCCTGCGAGATCGGTTCACGACCATGGGTATTCGACCCGGTGACGAGGTGGCCGTCTACTGCGGTTCCGGTGTGACCGCGGCGCACGAGATCGCAGCGCTCGCACTCGCCGGTATCGATGCGGCCTTGTTCCCGGGATCCTGGTCCGCGTGGTCGTCGGATCCCGCGCGACCGGTCGAGACGGGACCAGGCGTCTCCTGAACGGCCCACGATAAGCTGGCCTCGAGCAGGCCCCTATAGCCCAATTGGCAGAGGCAGAGGACTTAAAATCCTTGTGTTCCGGGTTCGAGTCCCGGTGGGGGCACCGACACCGTCCTTCCGTCCTCTCGGCACGTCACGTCGATACGCTCGTCGTGTTTACAAGAACTCCCTACGGGTATCGACCTGACCCAGCGCGGTCGACGCTCTGAGCCGCGCGCTCGTTCCCGGCCGGGCGACGGCCGGAGACCAGGCATCGGCCCGACTGTTCCACGACTCGTCCGGTGTCGGAAAGGGAGAACGCCATGGTGTCGAGAGCAGACGACATGGACCGGACGGCCGACGTCGACGACGTGGTGCCGATTATGCAGAGACGACGCGCTGCCGTACGAGAGAACGCCCCCGCAGAAGAGGTGTTCAGATTGATGGCACTCGAGCGACTGCTCGCCGAGCGTCGTCGAACGGGCGGCGGGCTGCCCGCGACGCTGAGCGATGCGTCATGACCGGGGACATCGGCGTCGAGGTGGACCAGGTGTTCGAGGCCCGGCCGTCACGGGGATCGATGTACATCCCGGTCGACCTCATCCCGTTGCTCAGCGCCCACTTCGCATCGCACCGCGACAGGTTGGTCGAGTGCGGTGACACCTGGCGCGCCGCGCGAGCGGAGCGAGTGCTCGACGAGTTGGCGAATGCCTTCACCGTGGGCGTGGCCCGATCGGACACCGGAGACGCGGCAACCGACGAGCCCTGAAAGGACTCGGTGATCTCATGCTCGAGAAGCACTGTGAGGACGACGCACGGCACATGGCTCGGAGCCCCTCGGATGCGGCTCTGACCTCCGTCGCCGAGGTGGTCGGGAAGATGACCTCGTTCCTCGAATCCATCGGAGACGTGGACGCGACGTTGGAGCAGATGTGCGACAACCTCGTCGACGCCGTACCCGGAGCCGACGCGGCAGGCGTGACAGTCATTCGACGGGGAAGACCGGTGACGATCGTGGTCACCGACGGGTGCGTCCGAGCTGTCGACCGTGCTCAGTACGACGCCGACGAGGGCCCGTGCCTGGAGGCCGCGGCGACCCGGACGCCGGTCCGTGTGACGAGCGGGGTTGCCGCGCAGAGGTATCCCGAGTTCTGGATACGGAACGCGGACACGGGAATGCGGAGCTTCCTGTCCACACCGGTGTCGGTGGGCGATGAGCGCTACGGGGCTCTCAACCTCTACAGCCGGAGCGATCACGGGTTCGAGTACGCGGACGCGGACACGTCGACGATCTGTGTCACCGTGGTGGAGTCGTTGCTCGCGATCGCCCGGCGAGTCGACGACGCCCAACGTCAGGTGGACGGTCTTCGAGCGGCGCTCGAGTCACGCGCGGTCATCGATCAGTGCAAGGGCATCGTCATGGTTGTCCTCGACATCACGGACGATCAGGCTTTCGCACTGATCAGGTGGCGGTCGCAGGAGACGAATACTTCAGTTCGGCTGTTGTGCAGACAGATCCTCGCCGATCTCAGTGCTGAACCACTGGGAGAGGGACTCGAGTCCACTGTGGGAACCGTCCTCATGACCGCGCACACCCGGGTGGCGGCGGGCGGGTGACAGTCGGCGACACGGATGGGCTCGGGGTTGGCGTCTCCCCGCGTCGGGTACGCCGGTGGCATGGCAGAACCCGTTGCTCCTGATGTCATCGTGTTCGATGTGGTCGGCACACTCGCCGATCTCGACATCGTCCGCGACAGGTTCATCTCGGTGGCGCCGCCGTCGTCCTCGTTCGACGGATGGTTCGCGCACCTGTTGCGTGACGGCATGGCGCTGACCCTGTCCGGTGCGTACGAGCCTTTCGCCATCGTGGCATCGTCCGCTCTGCGGACGTACACCCGTGGGTTCGTCTCCGACGCCGACATCGAGCACGTCGTCGGAGGGTTCGCCGAGACGACACCGCACCCGGACGTCGTCGCGGCACTCGACGCCGCTGTCGCCAGTGGTGCGCGAGTGTTCACCCTGTCCAATGGAAGCGCGGACTCGACAGCAGGGTTCCTCGACCGGGCGGGTGTGTCCGATCGGGTCGAACGAGTGCTCAGCATCGACGACGTCCGCGCGTGGAAGCCGGCAGCGGCGCCGTACGAGCTGGCGGTGTCGAGCGCCGGAGTCACCGCGGACCGGTGCGCGATGGTGGCGGTGCACTCCTGGGATCTCCAGGGCGCAGGACGCGCGGGAATGCGCACCGGATGGTGCCGCCGCGAGGAGAAGGTGCCCAGTGCCGCCTTCGGCGAGGCCGACGTCTCGTCGCAGACGCTCGACGGTGTGGTGCGTGCACTGTTCGACTCGACCGACGAGTGAGCAGCCACTGCCAATCGACGACGAACAACGGCACGCCGGCCGCGCAGAGCGAATCCGGTGCACTGAACCGCGTACAGCGCGGACTGCTGCACCGGATTCCACCGCCCGATCGAGCGCTGGGCCACCGCGCCGGACTCGTCATCGGTCGGACCACACCATCGTCGTGATGCAGAACGGATGTCCGGCCGGATCGAGGAGAACAGCCCACCGAGAATCGACCTGTGACTCGGACTGTCGCGCGCCACAGGTTTCTGCGTACCGGACTGCACCGGCCAGGTCGTTGCCCGCGTCGATGTCCAGATGCACCACGGCGGTTCCGGGCCACTCGGGAGGTGTGTACTCCTCGACCTTCTGCGCCACCAGGACGAGCCCCTCATCGGTGCGCATCCCGGACTCCTGGTCGTCACCCCAGAGTCGACGACCACCGAGGAGGGCCAGATAGAACCGAACGAGTTCCTCCGGATCGGCGCAATCCAGAGAGATGCCTGCGGTGCGTAACGGCCCCCTCGTCGTCGGGGCGACGTCGCGCTCGCGCTCCACGACGTACCGCCGTTCGATGCCCGCCGTCCGTCCGCCCCACTCACTCGACGAGACTCGCTCCTGATGTCGTGCGAAGGCGGCGTCGTCGGTGAAGTACTCGTCCACCTGCCACACGAGGGGGTCGTCGCTCTGCTGGACGTCGAAGGACACGCAACCGGGCTCGGCCCGCGTCAGCTCGACATGGCGGGGCAGACACTCCGACACGACGGCCGACTCGGCATCGTCCCGACAGATCAGCTGACCGCTGAGGTGGACGTGCGGGCGCATGCGCTGCTCCTCGTCGATGTGCTGCTGAGGGGTGTTCGACGACGATTCTCTCCTGCGGGCGCGGGAATCCCGGTGTTCGGGAGTGCATGGTTCACCGGGGTCACGGCAACGTGTGCCCTGCAGCGCGGAAGAGGCGGTACCACTGCTCCCGGCTCAGAACCACGTCCGAGCCGGCGGCAGCTTCCCGCACGCGGCCGGGGTCGGTGGTTCCGAGCACCACTTGAATGTTCGCCGGGTGCCGGGTGATCCACGCGGTGGCGATCGCGGTGGGCGTGGTTTCGAACTGGGAGGCGAGCTCGCGGAGCGCGTCGTCCAGTTCGGGGTAGTTCTCGCGATCACCGAGGAACACGCCGCCCGACGTCCCCTTCTGGAACGGTGACCACGCCTGCAGAGTGACGCCGTTCAGTCGCGCGTGATCGAGCAGACCGTTGTGGCGGTCGACCGACTGCTCGAGCCCGGCGATGTTCGCCGCGAGACCGGCCGCCACGAGCGGTGCATGCGTGATGCTCAGCTGGACCTGGTTCACGATCAGAGGCTGTCGCACCTCGGTCTTCAGCACCTCGATCTGTCCGGGAGTGTGGTTCGAGACTCCGAAATGCCGCACCTTGCCCGCCGTGTGCAGCGTGTCGAAGGCCGCCGCGACTTCGGCCGGCTCCACGAGGGTGTCCGGCCGGTGCAGCAACAGGACGTCGAGGTGATCGGTACGCAAGGCGGCGAGAGACTCGTCGACGGTGGTCAGGATGTGCTCGGACGAGAAGTCGTAGAACCCTTCTCGGATGCCCACCTTGCTCTGGACGATGACGTCGTCTCGATCCGACGCGAACGACACGGCGTCGCCGAACCTGCGCTCGCAGGCGTGACGATCGCTGCCGTAGATGTCCGCGTGGTCGAAGACCGACACTCCCACATCACGCGCGGTGCCGACGAGTGTTCGGATCTCCTCGTCGCTCAGCGTCTCGATGCGCATGAGGCCGAGCACGACGCTGGACGCGCGGAGATCGGTGCCGGGTAGCTCGTAGGTCTTCATCTGCACCTGACTACCCGCCGCGAACCGCCCGGCGCAACCGAGGAATCGTCAGAAGCCCCCACCCGGCATCGTGCCGCCGCCCATTCCGGTCGATTCCTGTTGCGTGACACTGTTCGCGTAGTCGTTGCTCGGGTCGCGGTAGATGGTGTGGACGTGGCCCCACCCCGAGGTGGTGACGCCCGCGACGTCCGCCCCGGCCGAGCCCTGCTGTGCTGCGAACTCGACGTAGACGTCCGGTCCGCTGATCTGGAAGTGGATTCCGTCGCCCTGGCTCATGTCGTAGGTGGTCGCGCCGGACCAGTTCACGTAGGTCGTGTCGAGCGTCGCCTCGATGGTCGCGAGCGCGTCGGCGGTGGTCTCCTCGTCGGCCATGCCGGCCCAGTTCGCGATGACCTGCAGGAGCAGTTGCTTCTGCTCGTCGGTGAGGTCGGCGCCGGAAAGTCCGCTGCCGGTGGGGAAGTCGCAGGTGCTGCCGGGCGCGCACACCATGGCCGCGACGTCCGATCCCTGGTAGAGGGTGGTCTTCTGCTCGTCGGTGAGGCTGTCGTAGAAGGCGAAGGCGTCGGTGTAGATGCCGTCGAACGGCTGCACGTCGGTGCCGTCGGCAGTGGTGTACTCGGCGGGTTGGACGCCGAGGTGGGTGGGGGCGAAGGTGACGGCGTCGGCGGCGCCGTCGAGGGTGGCGTTGATGCCGAGGTGGTGTCCGCCGAACTGGATCTCCCAGGCGCTGGTGTCGGACGGGTCGCCGAAGAAGGCGATGTAGTACTGGCCGAGTGAGTCCTCGGTGGAGGTGCTGTTCTCGTGCAGGTACTCGTCGCCGCCCATGATGCCGGTGACGGTCGAGTAGGCGTCGTCGCCGAGCAGCGACTCGAGCACGGTCATGGCGGCGGCGCGCTGCTCGTCGGTGAGGTCGGCGAGGTTCAGGCCGGCGCGGTCGATGAAGGTGACGGGGAAGTTGGACCAGGACGTCGTCTTGGTCTCGTCGTCGTAGGCATAGGTGACCTGCTCGCGCTGCGCGTCGGTGAGCGTCGCCAGGAAAGCCTCGGCGGCCGTGGCGCTGTCGCTGATCGTGGCCGCGGTGGTGGTCGCGCCGTCGGTGACGGAGGCGGTGGACACGGCGGCCTCCTGGCTCGTGGTGGCGGAGGCCGGTGTCGCCGCGTTCTCGGTGGCGGCGCTGCAGCCGCCGAGCAGCAGACTGCCGGCCACGAGAACAGAGGCGAGGGCCGTGCGGCCGCCTCGCGGGAAACCGGCGGGTGTGGGAGTTCTGTAGAACATCATGGGTCGGACGTTACGAATGCTTCCTGCACCCGCGGTGCGAGGACGCTGGACGTTTCCTGTGAACGACCTGCGTAACGATCCCGCACCGATGTGAATCATGGTGCAGATGAGACAGATGGGACTGGGAGACTGCATCGGTGACGACCCTCCGACGCAGGCGACTGTCCGGCCTACCGATGGTGCTTCTCGCCGTGGCGAGCCTGCTCGTCGCCGCCCCGGCGAGCAGTGCTGCCGCTCCAGCGGAATGGACCTACACGATGGTCGCGTTCAGCAATGCCAGCGACCGTGACCTCGACGTGTATCGGTCGTCGGACGGGACCACGTTCACGCCGGAGCGTACGTCCGCGTTCCGACCGCCGTCGGGACTGATGCGGGACCCCAGCATCTTTCGCCACACCGACGGGTCGTACCGCCTCACCTACACGACGGCCGACGGTGCGAACATCGGCTTCGCTCGCAGCCCGGACCGGGTGAACTGGACGTTCACAGGTACCCAGCCGGTGCCGTTCTGTTGCGCGTTCATGCCCGGCACCGGAGACGGCAAGGGCCCACGCATCCCGTTCTTCTCCGAGTCGGCAGGCTTCGCCGACGGCCCGTCGCTGTCGCCGTTCGTCACCAAGGCCTGGGCTCCGGAATGGTTCGTCGACGGCGACAGGGTGCACGTCGTCCTGTCGTTGTCGACCGGTGGCGGCTTCGTGCCGTACCTGATGACGGCACTCGACGACTCTCTGAGTTCGTGGAGCATTCCGGTGCCACTCGACGGGATCGGAGCCGACCACATCGACACGACGATCGTGAAGGTCGGATCCACGTACCACGCGTTCACCAAGAACGAGACGAAGAAGTTCGTCGAGCATGCCGTCGCGCCGACCGTGCTCGGGCCCTACCGCTTCGTCGCCCCCGGCGCGTGGGGTTCCATGGTCGAGGGTCCGGCTCTGGTCCAGCTGCCGAACGACGTGTGGCGCATCTACCTCGATGCCTACATCGACGGGAAGTACCTGTACTCCGACAGCACGGACGGTCTCGCCACATGGTCCCCGGTGCAGGAGCTGCCCGGGGTGTCCGGAACCGCGCGGCACTTCGGTGTGATGCGAGAACCCGCGTGATCCGCACCGGACGTCGCTGACGACGTGGGACGAGTCGTCGCCGCGGGACTCACCGGTGTCCTGCTCGGTCTGCTGCCCGGGCTGCTGTGGATCGTGTCCGCCTTCGTCGGTCTGCCGCCCGACGCGTCCGTGGCGTTCCCCGTGGACGGGTTGCTCATCCTCTACGTGGGGAGCGTCGCGGCGGCATACGTTCTCGCGCTGCTCGCCGTGTTCCTGACGCTGAGGCTGACCTCCGATCCTCTGGTCCGGCGCACGACGACGGCGGTGGCAGTGGCGCTTCCCCTCGGCGCGGTGGTCGCGACGGCGGCCGCACTGGGAGCAGGCCTGCTGTTCTCCTTCGACGCGTCCGTGACCATGTGGTCCGCCCTGACGATCGTCGTCGTGCTCGTCCTCGCGAGCACCTTCGCCGGCGCACGACGCTGGGCGCACACCGACCGGTGAACGCCGCGCGGACCCAGCGTCGTCAGGGCTTGCCGCGTGCCGGGGTCTGGTACGCGACGCCGTGCCGGAGCGGCGTGTGGTCGGTGGGGGAGTGCTCCGGACCGACGTTCGACTGCCGCGGGGTGTCCGACACCTCGGGAGCGGCGGACGGGTCCCCTCCGGAGGGTTCGGCTCCGGCGCGCAGTTCGCCGAGACGAGCAGTGAGAATCTGAAGCACCTGAGGGCGGTTCGCCGCATCGCGCTCGTGAGCGATCAGCCGCTCCATCTGATCCTGATCGAGCGATCGGCAACGGTGCTGAATGGTCCCCACCGTGAGCTGGTCGTAGTCGGGTAGTGGTGTGGTCGCGTCGTCTGCAGTCATGGGTGCGGCCTACCCGAGCTGTCACGCCACAAACGAGGGTGATCAGTCAGCGATTGCCATTACCGTTCCCGGAGTTACCGTTGCCGTTCCCGGGATTGCCGTTGCCCGAGTTGCCGTTCCCGGAATTGCCGTTGCCAGAGTTGCCGTTCCCGGAGTTGCCGTTGCCGGGTGCTGCGGGTTGCGGAACGACGGGTGCGGGAGCGACCGTCGTCGTCTCGACGACTGGTGGCGCGACCTCCGGGACCGTCTCGGGAACCGGGACAGGGGTGGCCGTCGGCTCCGACGTCGTCTCGACCACCACGGACGTGCTCGGCAGCGGCGGCTCCGTCGTCGGTTCACCGTCCGACCCCGCTCCGCGGATCGCGAGCACCGTGACGAGCGCCGCGCAGATTCCCAGCGCGGCGAGTACCCACGGCACGGTGGATCGACGGCCCGACACGACGGCGGCCGGCGTCGCCATCGGGGTCGCGAGGACCGCGGTGTCGGTGTCCTCGGTGAGGGTGTGCAGCCGGTGAGCCACGTCGGCGGCGGTCGGGCGCGCCGTCGGCGTCCGGGAGGTCATGTCGGTCAGCAGCGACACCCACGTAGGCCCGAGTTCGACGGGGATCACCGGGTCGCGATGCAGACGGGCTATCGCGGCGGCGATCGCGCTGCCCTCGAACACCATTCGTCCCGTGAGGCACTCGGTCAGGACAAGGCCCAGCGAGTAGACGTCGGAGGCCGGCTCCGTCGCCTCGCCGGTCGCCTGCTCCGGGCTGAGGTAGTGCGCCGTCCCGACGGCGGTGCCGTGCTCGGTCATCGGGTCGGAGTCGACGATGCGCGCGATACCGAAGTCGGTGAGCTTCGCTCGCAGTCCCGCGTCGTCGTCGCGGGTGATCAGGATGTTGGCAGGCTTGACGTCGCGGTGGACGATGCCCGACGCGTGGATGTGTGCCAGTGCCTGCGCCACCTGGTGGCCTATCTGCCGGATCACCTCGGGCGGCAGGGTGCCGCCCGCGCGGAACGTGGACAGCGTGGTGCCGTCCACGAACTCCATCACCAGGTAGGGCCCGTCGTAGCCGACGACGTCGGACTCGGAGCCGGCGTCGTGGAGCGTGACCAGGCCGGGGTGGGTCAGCGACGCGAGGGTGCGCATCTCGCTGTCGATGCGTCGACGGTCGTGCGGCGTGTGGTCGTCGCTGCGGAACAACTTCACCGCCACGGCCCGGCCCAGCGTCCGATCGGTCGCCCGGAACACGTCCGAGACGCCACCGCGGCCCAGGACAGGTCCGAGGAGGTAGCGACCGGCGACGATGCGGGGTGCGGCCACCTGCTCAGCCATTCATCGCACCTGTCGACCGGTTCACCATGGGCATTGATCCTAGGGCGGGTCGGCCATTGGTCACGCAGAGCCGCGATGTCCGACTCGAACGGAACTCGAGGCACACTGTGTGGCCGGGTGGGGACGTCGGAGCAGTTGTGGATCGGAAAGGGCATGTGGTGGACGCACCCCCTCTTCTTCCCGGACCGATCGACACCGTCTATCAGCCCATCGTCGATCTGAGGAATCGCTCGATCGTCGGCTACGAGGCTTTGACCAGGCCGGCGTCCGGCGGCTCACCCGAGGACTTGTTCGCCGAGGCCGAGCGCCGGGGTGTGACCGCCGAGTTCGATTGGCTCTGCCGCGTGTCCGCAGTGCGTGGCGCAGCGGAAGCGGGACTCCCGAGTGAACTGGCGTTGTTCGTGAACTCCGAACCCGCCGCCCTGGACGCCCCACCGCCGGATTTTGCACGCGGTGCGCTCGTGGACGCCGCCGACCAGTCCATCGTCGTGGAGATCACCGAGCGTGACCTGATGGCGGATCCGGCCGGAATACTGCGTGCGGTCGCGCACGCCCGAGACCTGGGGTGGCGTATCGCCGTCGACGACGTGGGGGCGGACTCGTCGAGCCTCGCGCTGCTGGCGTTGCTGCGACCGGACGTCGTCAAGCTGGAGATGCGCCTGGTCCAGCAACCTTCCACGCCGGAGACGATCGCGCTCCTCGCCGCGGTGGCCGCGGAGACCGCGCGAACGGGCTCCGTGGTCGTCGCCGAGGGAATCGAGAATGCTGCGCACGAGGCCCGCGCCCTCGAGCTCGGTGCCTCGTGGGGGCAGGGCTGGTACTTCGGCGCGCCCGGCCCGCTACCGAGTTTCGACGCCGTGCCGCGTCGACCGCATCCAGGGCTGGCCGGCCCCGCTGTGACGGTGCGTGCCCCGGTGGCCGTGACACCCTTCGGGCTCACTCACGGCCGCGGGTCCGCGGTGCGGACCACCCCGGCCGCGCTGGCCGACCTGGAGGCGGATCTGCTCCGTCGTGCCCTGGAGTGTGGGCCGACATCGTTGGTGCTCGTCACGGTCCCGGAGCCGGAGACGATGATCGGGACTCGGCGGCAGCTGCTCGATCAGCTGTCCGAGCGAAGTGCTCTGACCGTGCTGTTCACCGCGGGAGACGCGCGATCGCTGGCCGGCCACCATCGAATCGTCGTGATCGGACAGAGCGAGCCGCTGGCGAGAGAACACTCGATCGTGGTGGTGGACCCGGAATTCGCCGCGGCGCTGACCGCGGTGCCGTGCACCGCGGACGGGGAGCCGTGTGTGGAGTATCGACTCACCCGCGACCGTGATCAGGTGCTCGACGCGGCCACGCTGCTTCTGCACCGGGTGCCGCCGCGCTGAGAACCCCGGGCTACATCTGCACGCCGGCGATCTTCTGCACTCCGCCCCGGCCGTCGAAGGCGAGTTGGCGGAAGGCCACCTTCTCGATGAAGAAGCGGTCGTGGCTCACCACCACGACGGCCCCGGGGAACGCCGTCAGCGCTCGCTCGAGGACGTGCGCGCTCGGGAGGTCGAGATGGTTCGTCGGCTCGTCCAGCACGATGACGCCGGCTCCGAACAGGAGACACTGGGCCAACGCGACGCGTGCCTGTTGACCTCCGGACAGCGTTCCGATGCGCTGCTTCTGTTCGGCCTCGGAGAACTGCAGCAGAGCGAGGAAGCGTGCCACGTCCTTCCGGGTCGCGGTCAGTGCCAGACTGTCCGGCATCGCGTTGACCGCGTGCGTGACGGTGTCGTCCGGATCGAGGTTCGCGAGCACCGTGTTGTAGTGAATGAACGCGGGCGCCTTGACCTTCCACTTCACCGTTCCGGAGTCGGCGGGTGCGAGCCCGGTCAGCACGTCGAGGAGCGTGGACTTCCCGCAGCCGTTGGGGCCGGTGATCGCGATGCGGTCGCCCCGATGGATCTCGAAGGAGAGATCCGCGAACAGTGGATCGCCGCCGTGCCCCTTCGTGACGCCGTCGACGACGCAGAGGTCGTCGTGCACGTGCAGTCCGCTGTAGATCGACGTGATGATCTGATCGACCGGTCGAGGGGTCTTGCTCTTCTTGATCGACGCCAGTCGCCGCTTCAGTACGCCGCTCGGATTCTTCGCGGCTTCCTTCCGGTCGGTGATCGCGTCCTGCTCGTAGGCCAGGAGTTGCTGCTCGGTGCTGAACTCCTTCTCGAGGTTCTTCAGTCGGAACTGCTTCTGCTGCACGTACTCCGAGTAGCTCCCGTCGTAGGTGTGCAACCGGTTGTTCTCGATCTCGACGATGGTGGTCACCACCTGCTCGAGAAAATGGCGATCGTGGGAGACGAGGAGCAGTGCGCCGCGGAAGTCACGGAGCCACCGCTCGAGCCACGTGATCCCGGCGACGTCGAGGAAGTTGGTCGGCTCGTCCAGAAGGAGGACGTCGGGCGATTCCAGGACGATGCGGGCCAGCGCGGCTCGGTTGCGCCATCCACCGGACAGCTTGTCCACCGGCAGTTCTCGACGCTCGGCGTCGAAACCCAGCATCGACAGGGCGGTGTCGATCTGCTGGTGGTACGTCCATCCACCGCCGACCTCCATCTGCTCGAGCAGCTCGGCCTGGCGGTCGACGAGGCGGTACATCTCCTTCTCGTCGATGTCGCCTCCGAGCGCCGTCTCGACCTCGGCCAGTTCCGTCTCCACCGCCCTGATGTCCCCGAAGAGCGACTCGAGTTCGGCGGTGATGCTGCGATCGCCGTCGAGCTCGGAGAACTGGGAGAAGTAGCCGATCCGAGCACCCTCGGTGACGTCCACCGTGCCGGAGTCCGGCGCGACGCGACCCAGGAGCAGTTGCAGGAGCGTGGTCTTGCCCGACCCGTTACGGCCGGTGAGGCCCACCCTGTCTCCGTCGGAGAGACGGAAGAACACCTCGCGGAGAACGACTTTCTGCTCGTACCCGGCGGTGACGTCGTTCATGCGAATCCAGCTCATCGCGACGACGCTACCGGGAGCCGCCGCCGGTCAGGTGACGGGAAGGGTGGCCACGATCTTTCCGCGGTTGCCGCCGGCGGACATCGTCGACAGCGCCTCGGGTATCTCGTCGAAGGTGATGGTGCGGCCGACGACGGGACGGAGCGCCCCGTTCTCGATCAGGGCGGCGATCTCCCGTAGCTGACCGCCGTCCGCGTGCATGAACAGGAATTCGTACGACACATCGGCTTTCGCCGCCTGTCGACGAATCTTCCGGCTGATCACCGCGATGGCCGTGCGGACGACGATGTTCAGGCCTGCGTCGGAGGCGAAGGCGGGGTCCGGCGGGCCGGTGATCCCGATGGCCTTGCCACCTCGCTTCAGCACGCGGAGCGAGGTCTCGAGTGTCTCACCGCCGACGCTGTCGAGCACGAGGTCGACGCCGGACAGGGTGTCGAGATCGTCGGTGTGGTAGTCGATCACGACGTCGGCGCCCAGTGCCCGCAGGAAGTCGGCGTTGCGGGCACTGGCCGTGGTCACCACGGTCGCTCCCAGATGTTTCGCAAGCTGGACGGCGATGGTGCCCACACCACCGGCCCCCGCATGGATCAGCACCGTCTGACCTGCCTGCAGGCCGCCTCGCTCGACCAACGCCTGCCACGCGGTGAGCGCGACGAGGGGCAGCGACCCGGCCTCGGCCATGCTGATGCCGGCCGGTTTCGGTGCCACGTCGGACTCGGGAACGGCGATGCGCTCGGCGAAGGTGCCGATGTGATCGGTCGGTGGCCGCGACCAGACCTCGTCCCCCGGTGCGAAGGACCGCACCGCCGAGCCGACTGCGAGAACGGTGCCGGCGACGTCGTGACCGAGTGTGCGGGGAAGGGTGTACGGAAGTATCTGCGTGAACTCGCCGAGACGGATCTTCTCGTCGAGCACGTTGAGACCGGCCGCCTCCACTCTGATCAGGACGTCGTGATCACCGACGATCGGCTCCGGAACATCCCGTTCGACGAGAGGGTGCTTGTAGCGGGTGAGAACGAGTGCGCGCATCGTGAGCCTCCTGAGTTCTCTTCGGCCGGTCGAATCAGACTGTGGTGGGGCGGGATCCGGGGTACAGGGCGTCGAGTGGTCCGGCCAGTGCGGCCTTGGTGCTGACGGTCAGCTCGTCGGCGAGCACCTCCGTCTCACCTGCCTCGACTCCGTCCAGAACGGCCGCGACGAGCTGCTCGGTCGTCAACTTCGGCCCGTCGGCGCCCGCCGCCATCGCGGTGTCGACGTACCCCATGTGCACACCGGTGACGAGCACGCCCCGGGGCGCCAGTTCGAGACGCAGGGAATTGGTGGCCGCCCAGAGGGCCGCCTTGGACGCGCTGTACGCGCCACCGAAGTGGTACCAGCTGGCGACCGAGTGCACGTCGATCAGCACGCCCGCGCCGTGAGCTGTCAGTGCCGGCGCGAAAGCTCGCGCCACGAGCAGGGGACCGAAGAAGTTCACCTCCATGGTGGCGCGGATGTCGGCGACCTCGACGTCGAGCAGGCTGGCGCCGGGCGGAAGTGCGCCCGCGTTGTTGATCAGCACCGTGACGTCCGCGGCCTGTGCGGCGGCGGCCTCGACGGACGCGGGGTCGGTCACGTCCAGGGTGACGGGAACGATGCGGTCGTCGTCCCAGTCGCGCGGCGTCCGGGCGCTGGCGTACACCTTGGCGGCGCCGCGGGCGAGGGCGTCGTGGACGAACTGCGTACCGATGCCACCGTTGGCTCCGGTGACGAGGACGACGGATCCGGCGAGAGCGGTCATGACGAGCTCGATTCTGTGACGGGTTTATATGACTGTACTCAGAACCGAGCACGGTCATGTTTTGTTCCGCGCTGCTGCACCGTCGTCGTTCCCGCGTGACGAGACTCGCACCCCCCTCGGGGGTAGTCCGCGCCCGGTGCGGGGTACACCCCGCTGGTGACGAGACGAGTGACGTTCAAGCGATCCGTCGCGCAGGCGATGGCCTTGTTCGCGGTGCTGGGCCTGTTCTGGGCGCTCGTCGGTGCACGCCTCGACCAGGATCATCCGTTGCGCACCATGGTCGTGGTCGGCTGCAGTGTGATCGGCGCCGGGTGGTTGTTGCTCGCCGTGGTCGTCGTCGTTCGTCTCCGGCGTCTCCGCGCGCGTCGTGATGCGGTGAGCGACACCTGACGCAGCGACGTCAGGGCGCGGTCGTGAGATCGCGTATCAGGGCGTCGACGATGCTGCGCCGCGCGCTCGCCCCCTCGGGTGTGGGAAGCAGGGGGTAGACGTGGATCGCCCCGGGACACTCGGTGCTGCGGATGTCGACGCCCGCTGCGCGCGCCTCGTCCACGAACGCCCGGACGTCGGGCAGGAACAGATCTCTATCCCCGATCAGGACGTGAACGGGCGGTAGTCCGCGCGTGGGCCCGCGCAGTGGACTGACCACGGGATCGTCGAGGTCTCGACCGTTCGACCACGTCCGCGCCACATGTCGCAGGCCGACGCTCGACAACCACGGGTCGCGCGCCTCGACATCGGGGATCGCCGGGTTCGTCAGCGCGAGATCGAGCCACGGGGAGATCAGGCAGAGATGAGACCCCGGTCTGCCGGCTGCCGCGAGCCGTTGCGCGAGCCCGAGGGCGAGGGTGCCGCCGGCGGAATCGCCCATGATCGCGGTGTGGTCGATCCCGTGCTCGGACACCATCCGTTCGTGGACCGACGTCAGGAGGGGGTAGGCGTCGTCCACGGTGTGATCCGGAGCCAGACCGTAGTGCGGTACCGCGACAGCGAGCCCCGCCTCGGTGAGCTGATCGACGAGCGACCAGTGCTGAGCGGCGATCTCGCTGACGAACGCTCCGCCGTGGAGATGCAGGACGCCGCCGACGCAGGGTCGGTCGCGCGGACGCACCACGTCGACGGGCCGTCCCGCGACCTCGAACCGCTCGATGTCGTGCCGTCCCGCCATGCGCGCCGGCGGAGTCGGAGAGTCCTTCGGCCGCCGCATCCGGCGGTCGGCACGAGCCTCGGACGCCATCGTCCGCTTCGCCGTCGCCCGCATGTACAGCGCCACCGCGCGCATCTGCCACGTCGCCATGAAAAAGTCTCCTGGTCGGTGATCGTCCGGCGGCCATCGTGTCACGAGAGGAAAGCCCGTGAACGTCATCCGAACTCCCGTCGCGGTCACCGGATCGACCGGCGCACTCGGCGGCGCCGTCGCCGCGTCGCTCGCCGCCGCGGGCGCGTCGCAGCGTCTGCTGGTGCGGAACGCCGGTCGCGCGCCGTCACACCCGGGTGCCGACGTCGCGCAGTGTTCCTACTCGGACGCGACCGCCGCGGTGCAGGCACTCGCCGGGATCGAGGTCCTGTTCATGGTCTCGGCCTCCGAGAGCGCCGATCGTGTCGACCAGCAGAGGACGTTCGTCGACTCGGCCGTCGCCGCCGGCGTGCGCCACATCGTCTACACGTCGTTCGTCGGCGCCGCGCCGGACGCCGTCTTCACCCTGGCCCGAGATCACCACGCCACGGAGAGTCACATCCGGTCCACGGGTATCGGGTTCACGTTCCTCCGGGACAACTTCTACCTCGACGTCATGGAGCACTTCGTGGGGGAGGACGGTGTTCTGCGCGGACCGGCGGGGGAGGGGCGTGCCGCGCTCGTCGCCCGCGTCGACGTAGCGCGCACCGCTGCGGCGGTGCTGAGCGACCCGGCCCGTCACCTCGGCCGGACCTACGATCTGACCGGGCCCGAGGCGCTGTCGATGACGGAGGTGGCCGCCACACTGTCCGATGTCCGGGGAGTCGACGTGCGGTTCCACGACGAGACGGTGGCGGAGGCCTACGAGTCGAGGGCACGGTGGGCGGCACCCGCCTGGCAGAACGACGCGTGGGTGTCGACCTACACGGCCATCGCCTCGGGAGCTCTCGCCGACGTCTCGGGTGACGTGGAGGAGATCACCGGACGCCGACCGCTCTCGTTCCGGGAGTTTCTCACCGTCGGCTGAGCACGAGCACGGTCGGTATAGTGCACTGCATAGAACGAGAGGAATCCCATGCCCAGGCAGAGCACCGCCCGTACCGACATGTTGCGCAGCGCGGCGCTGCTGTTCCGGGAGAAGGGTGTCGAGGCCACCTCGGTGGCCGACGTCATCGAGCATGCCCATGCGCCGCGCGGATCGATCTACCACCACTTTCCCGGAGGGCGCCCGCAGCTCGTCGAGGAAGCGACACGGGGCGCGGGTGACTTCATGGGATCGATGATCTCGGCGGGTCTCGCGTCGCGGGGACCCGAGCACACCATGGCCTCCATCGTCGGGTCGTTCCGTGACCAACTCGTCGCGACGGATCACGTCGCGGGGTGTCCCGTCGGTGCGGCGGCCGTCGAGGGGCCCAACACCCCGGGTGCCCGCGACGCGGCAGGTGCGGCCTTCACGTCGTGGGAGAAGATCATCGCGGACTCTCTGTGCGAGCGCGGTGTCGCTCGTGACGACGCGGAACGCGGTGCGACCCTTGCCCTGTCGGCCATCGAGGGCGCCCTCCTCATGTGCAAGGCGCAACGGAGCACGCGGCCGCTCGACGTCGTCGAGGAGTGGCTCGTCGGCATGATGGCCGACCTGCTGGGCACCGCCTCTCGGTGAACTGCGCCGCACGGCGCGGAGCCTTGTTAGTGTCGGTCGAATGTTCGTCCCGTTCAGTGTCACCGACTTCCTCGACCGCGCCGCCGCCGTGTACGGAGACCGGGTCGGGTTCGTCGACGAGCCCGATCAGCCCGCTCCGAGCCTCGGATCGCCGACCTATGCCGAGATGGCGGACCTCGCCCGGCGGCAGGCCGCGAAACTCGACGATCTGGGTATCGAGCGTGGCGATCGAGTGGCGATCGTCAGCCACAACGCGGGCCGTCTGCTCACGTCGTTCTACGGAATCAGTGGCTGGGGCCGCGTCATCGTTCCCGTCAATTTTAGACTCCGGCCGGACGAGGTGCGGTACATCATCGAGGACTCCGGTGCGCGCGTGCTCTACATCGATCCGGAGCTGAAGGACTCGCTCGGCGACGTCGAGTGCGAACACGTCGTCGTTCTCGGTGACGACCAGAATCTGTACGCTCCGCCGGGATCCACTCCGGCACCGTGGGATCCGGACGAGAACGCAACCGCTGCCATCAACTACACGTCGGGGACCACGGCTCGCCCCAAGGGTGTCCAGATCACGCACCGCAACATCTGGGTCAACGCGGTCACCTTCGGCATGCACGTCGGCGTCAGCGATCGCGACGTCTACCTCCACACCCTGCCCATGTTCCACGCGAACGGCTGGGGACAGCCGTTCGCGATGACGGGAGTCGGTGCGCAGCACATCGTCCTGCGCAAGGTCGACGGCGCCGAGATCCTGCGCCGCGTGCGCGATCACGGCGTGACGGTGATGTGTGCGGCCCCCGCCGTCGCGGCAGCCGTGCTCGATGCCGCGCAGTCGTGGGAGGGCGAGATCCCCGGCCGGGATCGGGTGCGCATCATCATGGCCGGTGCGCCGCCACCGACGAAGACCGTTGCGCGCGTGGAGCGTGAACTGGGGTGGGAGTTCATCCAGATCTACGGGCTCACCGAGACGTCCCCTCTGCTGACCGTCAACCGCACTCGCCAGGAGTGGGACGATCTGGAACCCGAGGAGCGTGCCGCGAAGCTCACTCGGGCCGGCGCCCCCGCACTGGGTGTCCGACTCGACGTCGACCCGACCGGCGAGGTGTTGGCGCGATCCAACGTCGTCATGGAGGGCTACTGGGGGCGGCCCGAGGAGAGCGCCAGAACGCTGGACGGCGGCTGGTTCCACACCGGTGACGGCGGCCTCATCGGCGACGACGGCTATCTCACCATCGCCGACCGCAAGAAGGACGTGATCATCACCGGCGGCGAGAACGTCTCGTCCATCGAGGTCGAGGACTGCCTCTTCTCCCATCCCTCGGTGAGCGAGGTCGCCGTCATCGGGGTGCCGAGCGAGAAGTGGGGCGAGACGATCAAGGCCTTGGTGGTGCTCGCGCCGGACGTGGACGCCGGCCCGGAGACGGAGGTCGACCTCATCGCGTGGTGCAAGCAGCGACTGGCCGGGTACAAGGCGCCGACCACCGTGGAGTTCCGGGACGAGTTGGCGCGCACGGCCACCGGCAAGCTGCAGAAGTTCAAGTTACGCACGCCCTACTGGGACGGGATGGACCGCGAGGTCAACTGACTCGCCGGAGCCGATCTCTCAGGGAGGCTGTTTACACTCGGGGACTCGACCACTCTCCGACTCTCCGACGGGATCCCACCGATGACGATGTCCTCGCTGTCCGACGACGACGTCGACGTGGACCGTCCGTCTCGCGGAACCCCGGCGCGCGTGCTGCCGTGGGTCCTGCTGATCGGCGGGGTCGTCGGATTCGCGGCCGCCTGTGTGCTGACCTACGAGAAGATACGACTGACGGCGGACCCGTCGTACGCGCCGACGTGCAACCTCAACGCCGTGGTCAACTGCGGCTCGGTCATGGCATCACGCCAGGCGGCCGTCCTCGGATTCCCCAACTCCTTCATGGGGGTGGGCGGCTTCGCCATCGTCGCCATGGTGGGCGTCGCCCTGCTGATGCGCACGCGTCTCGATCGGTGGTTCTGGGCAGGGCTGCAGGTGGGGGTCACCGCGGCCGTCGCCTTCGCGCACTGGCTCATCGTGCAGAGCCTGTACGAGATCGGTGCGCTCTGCCCGTACTGCATGGTGGTGTGGGCCGTCACGGTGCCCGTCTTCTGGTACGTGACGGTGGTGAACGTGTCGGCTCTGGCGGGACCGGGCCGGACGAGAGACCTGCTGACGCGGTACCACGCCGTCCCCCTCGTCCTCTGGTATCTCGTGCTGGCAGGACTCGTCGTGCAGAGGTTCGTGCTCGGCTGACCGGGGTCGGTGCGCTACTCTGCGCGCAGTGATCTCTTCATGATGTCCTGACCAGGCCCTGTGGCTCCGACCGAGCGCACTCCGTGCGTTCGGTGGTGACTGCGTGCGCCGGTGTCGGCGGACCCTTCCGAGGGCTCCGCCGCCTCCGGCCCCTGTCACTTCTCTCCGGAGTACCTCATGAACGAGCCGTTCTCGGCCCCTGTCCCGCATCCGTCCACACTGCGCGCCGACTGCGCGCGGTGCACCGGCCTGTGCTGCACCGCCCTCGGATTCTCGCGATCGGTGGAGTTCGCGACCGACAAACCACCGGGCGTCCCGTGTGCCCATCTGGACACGACGTTCCGGTGTTCGATCCACTCCGCTCTGCCTCGACGCGGGTACCGCGGTTGCGTGTCCTTCGATTGTTTCGGAGCCGGCCAACGCGTCAGCACGACGATGTTCCCTGCCGCGTCGTGGCGCGACGGTGACGCGACCGCGCGCACCGTCTTCTCGGCCTTCGAGGTCGTGATGGACCTGCACGAGATGCTGTGGCATCTGACGCGGGTGCGCACGCGTTCCCACGACAGCGACCTGACCGACGAGGTCGATCTGCTGTGCGCGGAGATCTCTGCCGCCGTCGACGCCGGCGCCACCTCGGTTCTCGCGGTGGACGTGACGTTCGTTCGAGGGCGCGTAAGGCAGGTGCTCGACACCGTGAGCGCCGAGGTGCGCGCGGCCTACTTCGCGGACGGGGCGGCGACGGACGCACGGCTCGTCCCGCGAGCGGACCTGGCGGGCGCGGACCTGCGTGACGTGTGGCTCGTCGGTGCCGACCTGCGCGGGGCGTCACTGGTGGGGGCGGATCTGCGCCGTTCCGACTTCACCGGATGCGACCTTCTCGGGGCCGATCTGCGCGGCGCGGACGTCCGGGGTGCGGACCTGGGTGACGCGCTGTTTCTCACCCGGACGCAACTGGCGTCCGCGAGCGGGAACCGGGACACCCGAGTTCCGGTCGACCTGGAGGTTCCGCCCGGGTGGTGACCGGTCGAACTGTGCGTCAGGCGGGGCGCGCGCCGGTCATCTCGGCCGGCGCGACGTCCGTCACCGACGACACGAATTCGCGGGCGATGTCCCGCAGTCGGCGGTTGGTGCGCTGCGACTCGGTCGAGAGCACCTCGAACGCCGCGGCGTCGTCGATGCCGCGCAGGGCCATGAGGATGCCCTTGGCCTGCTCGATGGGTGCGCGGTGGGCCATGGCATCGCGGAGGCCGTCGACGGTGGTCGAGAGGTCGCGGTGCTGGTCGTCGCGTTCCAGCGCGTCCGAGACGGCGCCGACCAGCGTGCTGAGAACCTGACGGTCCAGGTCGTCGAAAGAGTGCGGGGTGTGGGCGAAGAGGGTGAGCGAACCGATGGTGCGGTCACCCACCCGCACCGGGGTGCACATCATCGCGGCGATCCCCGCGGCGCGCGCAGTGGTGCCGAATTCCGGCCACCGGGCGTCTCCCGCCTCGCAGTCGACCAGCACCGTCTCGCCCTCGCGAGCGGCGTGCAGGCACGGACCGCTGTCCGCGTCGTACTGCTCGAGGTCGATGGCGGAGACGGTGGACGACGACGTCGCGGCCGCGAAGGGTGCGCCGTTCAGCTCGACGGTGACTCCGCACATGTCCGTGTCGGGGATGCACGCGCAGGCGGCGTCGACCAGCCGGTGCATCAACTCCGCAGCATGGTCGTCGTCGGTGCCCGCCGCGCTCAACGAGCGGACGGCGTTACCGATCACGACCGCGAGCGGCAAGGAGTCAGAGGAGTTCACGGCACCATTGCACCACGATGGGGCGACAACCTTCCGGCAACGACCAGGTCACCCCCGGTCGGCCGCAGGCGTACGGATGAAGAACGAGGCGCCCACTGCCAGCAGGGACACGGCACCGCCGCACAGGAACGCGGTGTGGATCCCCGACTGCTGCGCCGCCACGTCGCCCACGCCACCGGCCAGTCGGGAGGCCGCAGCGGTGGACATCACGGTCACGAACAGCGCGGTGCCGGCCGCTCCCGCCAACTGCTGCACGGTGTTGAAGATCGCGCTGCCGTGCGAGTACAACTGCGGCGGAACCGAACCCAGTGAGGAGGTCATCAGCGGAGTCATGATCAGAGCGAGTCCGACGCTGAGCAGCGAGTGGATCGCGACGACCACGGGGAGGGCGGTGTCGGCCGTGAGGATCGTCATCGACCACAGTGCGGCGCTGACGACGACGGCGCCCGGGACCACCAGTGGGCGGGGGCCGACCCGGTCGAAGACCCGTCCGACGACGGGAGCGAGACCGCCCATGATCAGACCGCCGGGAAGGAGCATCAGGCCCGTGGTCAACGTGTCCAGCCCGCGGACGTTCTGCAGATACATCGGCAGCAGGATGAGGGCACCGAACAGCGCCATCATGCTGATGGAGAGCATGCCCAGGCCGATGCTGAACGTGGGGGTGCGCAGTGGACGCAGGTCGAGCAGGGCCCGGCCCGAGTCCTGACGAGCGATCTGCCGGAGGACGAACACGACCAGTGCGACGACGCCGACACCCAACGGGATCCACACGGGGACCGCGGTGCCCTCGGCGGCGTGACCCAGGCTGCCGAGTCCGTACACGATGCCGCCGAACGCCAGCGCGGACAGCACCACCGAGACGGCGTCGAACGGGGCCACCGTGCTCGCCGCGGTGGCGTTCTCCACCAGGCGGGATCCGATCGCGAAGGCCAGCAACGCGATCGGGAGCACGAGCCAGAACATCCACCGCCAGTCGAGTGCACTGAGGATGACACCCGAGATGGTCGGCCCCACGGCCGGAGCCACGGCGATGACGATGGAGATGACGCCCATCATGCGGCCGCGCCGATCGGCGGGAACCAGTCGCAGCACGGTCGTCATCAGCAGGGGAAGCATGATCGCCGTGCCGCCTGCCTGGACGACTCGACCGGTGAGCAGCAGCGGGAAGCCGGGCGCCGACGCGGCGAGAACGGTGCCCACGGAGAACAGCGACATCGCCGCGAAGAAGACCTGGCGGAGAGTGAAGCGCTGGAAGAGGAAGCCCGTGGTCGGGATGACGATGGCCATGGTCAGGAGGAAGCCGGTGGTGAGCCACTGCGCGGTGCCGGCGTCGATGGCGAGATCGACCATCAGGGTGGGCAGCGCGACGCTCATGATCGTCTCGTTGAGGATCATGACGAACGCCGACACCACGAGTACCGCGATCAACAGCCGACTGCTCCGGGGCAGAGGCCCGTCCGTGACGCGCGGCGCGTCCACCTCTGTCTGCTGAACCTGCATCGTCGTGGGGCCTCTCTGTCGTTCGGTGTGGTAACAGTGTCTTCCTGCATGACAGTCACTGTCAAACTGGTTGTTGATGTAGGGTGACGGCCATTCGGAGAGGAGTGATGTCGTGAGTGGAGACGGCTCGACCGAGGTGGCGGCGACACCGGTGCCCGATCTGCGGGAACGTCGGCGTCGCGACATGTGTTCCGAGATCTCACTGGCGGCGCTGGAACTCTTCGAGCGTCAGGGATTCGCGTCCACCACCGTCGGCGACATCGCTCGCGACGCGGGCATCTCGCAGAGCACGTACTTCCGTCACTTCCCCACGAAGGAGCAGTCCGTCGTCGGCTTCGATGCCGGGCTCGAGCGCGAGATCCTGGCGTGGGTGACCGAGGCCGACCTCGCGGGTGTCGGTCTGGCCGGCATCGAGGACATCGTGGAGCGGTTCCTCCGGCGCATGAGTGCGGCGAACACGGCGTCGTCCGACCGCGTGATGCGCATCCGTCGGCTGATCGTGTCGGATGCGCACCTACGGTCCGCGGCGATCGCCCTCGACGAAGTGGTCATCGCTCGCCTGGCCGACGCGCTGGCGGCGCGAGTTCCGCGATCGCCCTCCCGCCTGACCGCCGAGACGGCGATCATGACCGTCCGGGTCGCGTTCGACTCGTGGGCGGCGCGCGTGGACGACGGGGATCAGGACGCCGACCTGGCGGAGATCTATCGCGTCGCGTGCCGTGATCTGCGGACCGTCGTGAAGGGTGCCGCCCCGGACGTCACGACGTAGCCCTCGGTGCGCCGGTGGTCGACCGTGACACCAGGCTGGGCGTCAGCACGATGCTCGGCGCACTGTCGTCGACGGTGAGGGTGAGTGCGGCGTCCACCGCCGCGTCGGCCAGGCTCTCGGCGTCCTGGGACACCGTGGTGAGTGCGACGTGGTCCAGTCCGGCGACGCGCGAGTCGTCGTACCCGATCACCGACATGTCCCGCGGCACGGCGAGTCCGCGAGCGACCAGTGCGGCGAGAACGCCTGTGGCACACCGGTCGTTGAAGGCGATCACGGCGGTGGGAGGGTGCTCTGTGTCGAGGAGTCCCTCGACTGCTCGCGCTCCGTCGTCCTCCGTGAGGCCGCCCCGCACCACCTCGGCTCGGGAGTCGTCGATGTGGGACAGGGCGTCCAGGAAACCGGCGGATCGGTCCTCGCTGCCCGGTGCGCCGTCGCCGTCGACGAAGGCGATGCGCCGATGGCCGAGCTCCTCGAGATGCCGTACCGCCAGCGTGATGCCGGCGACGTCGTCGCTGCGCACCGTCACCGTGTCCGGGGTGTCGACACGGCGAGCGACGACGACGGTGGGAACGGTGCGGGCGAGCGCGGCCAGCTCGTCCTCCGGCAGTCGGCTGCCGAGGAGGATCGTTGCCTCGCAGCGATCGTGACGGAGGGAGTCGATGGCCGCTGTCTCACCTCTGCTGGGTGCGACGGCGCTGAGAGCCACCTCGTAGCCCCGTCGAGCCGCGGCGGAATAGACGTGTTCGACCAGATCCCCGTGGAACGGTTGTTGCAGCTCGAAGACGACCCCGAGAAGCCGGGAGTGCGACTGCCGCAGACTGCTCGCCCGTCGATCGCGGACGTATCCCAGTTCGTCGGCGATCTCGCGTACCCGTGCGCGGGTCGCGTCGCTGGCACCGGGGGAGTCGCGGAAGACGATGGACACCAGGGCGGTGGAGACTCCCGCCGCCCGTGCCACGTCGGACATCGTGACGGGACGCTCGGTTCGTCTCCTGGTGGTCACGCACCGATCGTACGGGGGTGTTGACGCCGGCGTCTAGTACGTTCTAGCCTCTGCGAACAGGCAAACTAGAACGTACTAGTAGGAGGCGTCATGGCAGTCGATCGTTCGGAGGTGGTGGGCATCGCGGTGCTCGGTGCGGGCAGGATCGGCGCCAACCACGCCGAGATCGTCGCGCGCCGGGTACCGGGTGCCGCACTGCGGGCAGTGGCGGATCCGGTGCCCGGCGCCGCCGAGAGGCTCGCCGGGGAACTCGGTGCACCGACGGCGTCCACCGACATCCACGAGACCCTGCGGCGTGACGACGTCGACGCGGTCGTGATCTCCGCCCCCGCGCGGAGTCACACCGAACTCGTCGTCGCGGCCGCGGAGGCCGGGAAGCACGTGTTCGTCGAGAAGCCGATGGCCGTGACCCTCGAGGACGCGGACCGTGCCATCGCCGCCGCACGGGCCGCGGGAGTGACACTCCAGGTGGGGTTCAACCGACGCTTCGCGCCGGGATTCGCGGCGGCACGTCGGGCCGTCGACGAGGGCAGGATCGGTACGCCCCAGCTGCTGCGGTCGCTCACCCGTGATCCCGGCCCGTGGGGTGGAGATCCGAGCCGCGTTCCAGCGTGGACCATCTTCCTGGAGACGCTGATCCACGACTTCGACACGCTCTGCTTCCTCAACCCGGGAGCCGCTCCGGTGCGCGTGCACGCCATGGCCGACGCGTTGATCCGGCCCGAGGCCAGGGACGACGGCTTCCTCGACACCGCCGTCGTCACCATCGCGTTCGACAACGGCGCCCTCGCGACGGCCGAGGCCAACTTCTCCGCGCTGTACGGCTACGACGTCCGCGGAGAGGTGTTCGGATCCGGCGGCATGATCACTGCCGGCACCACGGCGTCGAGCGACATGACCCTGTACGACGCTCGCGGGATCACCGTGGACACCGCCCGTCGCGACACCGATCTGCTGCGCGAGGCCTACATCGGCGAGTTCACCGCGTTCGTGTCCTCGGTCCGCGACTCGACGCCCGCGGTCGTCGGTGGAGCCGACGCACGGGTCGCCCTGTCGATCGCGCTCGCCGCGATCGAGAGCGTGCGGTCCGGCGCCGCGGTCGCCGTCGCGGATCTCGACTCGGACGGTGTCCGATGACGTACACGCTGGCGGCCAGCGCCGAGATGCTCCACCTCGATCTGCCGTTCGTCGATCGGGTCCGACGGATCGCGGACCGCGGCCTGCAGGTCGAGATCTGGAACTGGTCGACGAAGAACATCGACGATCTGCGGGCCACGGGTGCCCGGTTCTCCTCGATGACCGGGTACCTGAGCGGAAGCCTCACCGACCCGGACGGCATCGACGAGTTGCTCCGCACCGCCGCGGAGTCGCTGCGCGTGGCCGATCGGCTCGACTGCCCGCGCCTGAATCTGCACGGCACAGGTCTCGATTCGGAAGGGTTGCCGGTCCACCCCGAGCACACGGTGACCCCCGACATGTGGCTCCGGGCGGCCGACACACTGCGCCGGGTCGCGGAGCTGGGCGAGCGTGCCGGTCGCGTGTTCACCCTCGAGAACCTCAACACCGCGGTCGATCACCCCGGTACACCGTTCGCCACCGCGGCGGACACGCTCGCACTCGTGTCCGCGGTGGACAGTGCGGCCCTGCGCCTGAATCTGGACCTGTACCACGCTCAGATCGGCGAGGGGAACCTCATCGAGACGGTGCGGCGCTCGCTTCCCTGGATCGGCGAGATCCAGGTGGCCGACGTTCCGGGGCGCTGCGAACCGGGCACCGGGGAGATTGCCTACCCGGTCGTCGCCGCCGCACTGCGCGAGATGGGGTACGACGGTGTGGTCGGTCTCGAGGGGTGGGCACGCGCCGATCCCGACGAGGCACTCGACGCCTTCGAGGCGGCGTTCACGGCGCCGTGATCGTCGGTCAGCTGTCCTCGGTGATCCGGCGGGCCACGTCGACGAGTGGCAGTTCCGCTGCGGCAGCGGCTTTCTCGAGTAGTGCTCGGGCCTCGCCCATGTCGAGATCGTCCCGCACCATGAGGATGCCGACCGCGATGCCGACGACCCGGCGGTCCGCCATGGCCGCACCGATCCGTCGGACTCCGGCGACGAGGTCGCGCCCGCGGCCGTAGGACCACAGGGCGGTGTCGAGGTGGTCCACGAGGACGCACACCAGATCGTCCTCGGCCTCGACCTGCGCGGAGGACAGGGGAGGCCCCGCGGCGTACAGGTTGACCGATCCGGCGGCCGCCCCGTCGACGGTCAGCGCGCACGCGTGCACCCGGTCCACGCCGGCCCTCGCCGCGAGGGCGGCCAGGGGCGGCCAGAGTCGGGCCACCTCGTCGTGGGAGAAGTGCAGCGACGAGTGTGTCCGCAGCGCGCGCAGGCAGGGTCCGTCGTCGAGGTCGTACTGCTGGGCGTCGAGCGCGAACACGACGGCGTCGGTGGGGGACACGGTGAAGGGGTGGCCGTCCACGGTGGCGGTGATGCCGGCGTGCGCCACGCCGTCGAGTGATCGGACCGCCGCCGCCGCGCCCTGCTCGAGCACGACGAGCAGAGCGGCATCGTCGTCCACCGAGCCGGTCAGAAAATCGGAGACCGTGGTCGTCGCCGTCGAGTCCCGTTCGCGGGCCCGACGGAAGTGGGGGAGGTCGCGCAGTGCGAACAGACGTCGCGTGAGTTCGTCGTCCATGTCCGCGCCCCTCCCGTGAGATCGAGTCGTCCGGGACGAGACTACGCGGCCGACGTGCGTCAGCCGGGGTTCCGCGGATCGATCTTGTAGTAGGCCGTCTTGCGGTAGAGCGTGGCGCGGCTCATCCCCAGCTGACGGGCCGCCTGGCTCATCGTGACCTTGCCCGACGCGAGGACCCGCACTATCTCCCCGTGCTCGAACGCCTCGATGCTCGACAACCGGCGCGTCCGGCCCGCCAGCAGTTCGGCGGGGAGCATCGCGACGTCGACGACGTCCGCACGCGACGCGACTCGCGTGACGAGTTCGCGGAGCTCCGCCGCGCCCTGCGGCCAGTCGTGGTGCTGCAGAGCGCGTTCCGCCGCGGGGGTGATGTGCACGTCGCGTCCGCGCACCGCGCGCGCGAACTCGTGAGCCAACGGCACGACGTCGTCCGGTCGGTCCGACAGTGGGGGCAGCGACACGACCGATGCGACCGCGGAGGCGAGTGCGGCCGGGATGTCGTGCAGTCGTTCGGCGGTGACCGCGAAGGGCATCCGGGTCTCGGCGGACCGCAGCAGGTCGACGAGTGACTGCGCGGCGAAGTCGGGGAGCGTGTCGACGTCGCGCAGGACGACGACCGTGTCGGTGCGATCCGCCTCGTACGTCCACAGGTCGAGCCACGTGTCGACGTCGTCGGGTGCGGGGGCCGCTGCCGAGAGAATGCGGTGGCGCGGGAAGGCGCGCCGCGCAGCGTGCGTCACCAGCGACGAGCGGCCGGAGCCGGGGCGGCCGATCACCGCGACGGTCGATCCCGCGGCCATCGCGGAGTGGGCGTACGCCTCCAGTCGTGACCACTCCGCGCCGAGTCGAACGCCTGTGCCGGTGGACCCGTGCTCGATACGGAAGAGGCTGCGACGCACCGTCGGTCGCTCTCGTCGACCGGTCGATCGGGACGACATCGACAGCGAGATGGTGCTCGCGGCCGACCGTGCGAGTGTGAGTAGGAGGTCGCTCGACGTCCGGGACCAGGTGGTGAGATTGACGGCACCCTGCAGACGACCCGTCGCGGGATCCAGCACCGGGGCGGCTGCGCAGGTGAAGCCGGTGAGGCTGTGGGAGTAGTGCTGTTCCGCTCGGACCAGGGTGGGTGCCAGGTCTGCCAGCGCGAGACCCAGACCGTTGGTCCCCACCTCCCGTTCCGAGTAGCCGAAACCGGGCGCGAGGTGGACGTCGTCGAGCGCGCGGAGCAACGTGTGGTCCCCGCTCAGGCGGGACAGAACGAGGCCGTCGGCGTCGGTGAGCATGAGGCCCACCGGCTCGGCGGTGAGCGTCCGCTGCAGGTCGGCGAGCACTTCGTCACCGCACTGCCGAAAGAGCGACTCCTGCCGTTCCGTCCCGGCGAAGACCGGCTCGACATGATCGACCGGGATGCCGTAGCGCCGACTCCGAAGCCAGGAGGCGCGGAGCCGAGGGGGTACCGCACCGGCGACCGCGTCCACCTCGCGGCCGGAGCCGGTCCGGTGTTCGGGGAGCTGTGCTGGCACGCGGGCGTCCTGGTGGGTCGAAGCGGGTCGGGTTGTGATCCAGGTTACAGCGCCCGAGGGGTGGTCGACCGTCTCAGATTGAGACGCCGGGGACGCCCGCTTCCCGTCCGTCGCGCTCTAGCGTCGAGCCAGTGAAGGTGACGCCAGTCACACGACGAAGGGACCTCGATGCACACCAAGGGCGACAACAGCTTCTTCATCGTCGACGCGCACGTCGCGCTGTGGGACGCGCGGCCCGAGAACCAGCGCAACATCCACGGCAAGCAGTTCATCGACTGCTTCTACGACTACCACCGCAACCTGTCGCCCGAGAGCGAGCTGTGGCCGTACGACGAGTACCTCTACCAGGGCGGCGACCGCCTGATGAAGGACCTCTTCGAGGACGGGTACGTCGATCATGCGATCTTCCAGCCGGCCCACCTCGGGGAGTTCTACGTGAACGGGTTCGGGCAGACGGAGGAGGCATGGGCCCTCACGGCGCAGAATCCCGACAAGCTCACCTACAACCACCACTTCGATCCGCGCAACGGCGAGCGTGGGCTCGATCAGCTCCGCGCCGATGCCGAACGGTTCGGACTGAAGGGCGTCAAGCTCTACACGGCGGAGTGGCACGGAGACTCTCGCGGCTACAAGCTCGACGACGACTGGACCCGGCGTTACCTCGAGGTCTGCCGCGAGCTCGGGATCACCAACATCCACGTCCACAAGGGACCGACCATCAGGCCGCTCGATCGCGATGCCTTCGACGTGGCGGACGTCGATCATGTCGCCACCGACTTCACCGATCTGAACTTCGTCGTCGAGCACTGCGGTCTCCCGCGGCTCGAGGACTTCTGCTGGATAGCCACCCAGGAGCCGAACGTGCATGCCGGGCTCGCCGTCGCGATGCCGTTCATCCACTCCCGGCCGAAGTACTTCGGCCAGATCATGGGCGAGTTGCTCTACTGGCTCGGTGAGGACCGGATCCAGTTCTCGTCCGACTACGCCCTCTGGACACCGCGCTGGCTGATCGAGTCGTTCGTCGACTTCCAGATCCCGGCGGAGCTGAGCGAGTACCCGGAGATCACGATGGACCAGAAGCGCAAGGTGCTGGGCCTGAACGCCGCGAAGATGTACGACATCCCGGTTCCGGCGGAGCTGCAGATCGCCGATGCCGACGAGACGGCCACCGGCCCGCGCGGCGCCGACCGTGCGGCCGACGACGTTCTCGTGGGAGCGTGAGATGACCACCCGTGCCGACTCGGCGATGCGGGCTCTGGACGTGGTGATCGATCCCGAGCTCGACGAGCCGATCACCGACCTCGACTTCGTGCAGTCGCTCACCGTCTCCGAGGAGCGTGACGTCGTGGTGCACCTGCGCTTGCCGACGTCCTTCTGCGCGCCGAACTTCGCCTACCTCATGGCCTCCGACGCGAAGGATGTGCTCACCGGCCTGCCCTGGACGCGGAACGTGACGGTGGAACTCGACGACCACCACGATTCACCGATCATCAACGCGGGACTCGCCGCGGACGCGGGGTACCGGGGCACCTTCGCGCACGAGGCGGAGAACGATCTGGAGGAGCTCCGGACGACGTTCCAGCGCAAGGCTCACGTCGCGGCGATGGAGCGGTGCCTGACCGCGCTGCTGAAGCGGGATCCGTCCCGGCGCATGGAGGACATGGGAACCGTTGTGCTGGGCGATCTCCCGGACGACGACACCACCAGGGCACTGCGGTCGCGGCGACGGTCCCTCGGTCTGGACGACGTGCCCGACAGCATCGTCATGGTCGATCACACCGGAGCCGGCTATGCGCAGCTCGACGTGCCGCTCGCACTGCGTCGGGCTCGATCGACCCGCATCTCGATCGACGGCAATGCCCACTTCTGCCGGGGACTGCTCCGTACCCGCTACGACGACCCGGACCGCACGACGGTCGACGCCTGACCTTCCCGAGAAGCCGAGGAGACACATCATGAGCACCATGCGCGCAATCCAGGTCGTGGGGTACCACGAGAAACTCCGAATGACCGAGGTGCCCGTTCCGACTCCCACGGGGCCGTTCGACGTGGTCGTCCGGATCGGTGGAGCGGGGGTGTGCCGTACCGATCTGCACATCCTCGAGGGGCAGTGGGCCGAGAAGTCGAACGTGACCCTGCCGTACACGATCGGTCACGAGAACGCCGGCTGGGTCCACGCCGTCGGTTCCGCCGTGACGAACGTGCAGGAGGGTGACAAGGTCATCGTCCACCCGCTCATCACGTGCGGGCTCTGCCGCGCCTGCCGATCCGGCGACGACGTGCACTGCGAGATCAACCAGTTCCCCGGCATCGACACGAACGGTGGCTACGCGGAGTATCTGAAGACGTCGGCACGCAGTGTGGTGAAGCTGGACGACTCGCTGGAGCCGGCGGACGTGGCTGCCCTCGCCGATGCCGGGCTGACGGCCTATCACGCCGCGGCGAAGGCTTCCCGGCATCTGACTCCGCGCGACCGCGTCGTGGTCATCGGTGCAGGTGGGCTGGGGCACATCGGGATTCAGGTGCTGAAGGCGCTGACCGCGGCCGAGATCGTGGTCGTCGACCGTAACGCCGACGCGGTGAAGCTGGCCCTGTCCATCGGGGCGGATCATGGCGTCGTCGCCGACGGCACCCACATCGAGCAGGTGCTCGAGCTCACCGGCGGGCAGGGCGGCGAAGCGGTCATCGATTTCGTCGGTGAAGGCGGCGCGACGGCTGAGGGCATCGCGATGTTGCGGCAGGCGGGCAATTACCACGTCGTCGGATACGGCGAGAACATCGACGTCCCCACCATCGACATCGTGTCGTCGGAGATCAACGTCATCGGCAACCTGGTCGGGTCCTACAACGACCTGTGCGACCTCATGGCTCTCGCGGCACGCGGGTCCGTCGTTCTGCACACCGCGAAGTACGCACTCGACGACTTCCAGAGCGCCATCGACGATCTGGACGCGGGCACGGTGCGAGGGCGGGCCATCCTCACGCCGTGAGAACGGCCCGCCGCCGGTCAGTGCGTGACGAGGTCGTCGGCGTCGGTGAGGGTGGCGCCGGTGGCGTCGTGCACCTGCGCGGCCGTGACACCGGGCGCGGTCTCCCGCAGGACCAGGGTGCCGTCGCCGACGACGTCGATGACGGCGTAGTCGGTGATGACACGGTCGACGACGGCCTGACCGGTGAGGGGGAGCGTGCACGTGTCGACGATCTTGGGGTTGCCGTCCCGATCGGTGTGCTCCATGACGACGATGACGCGCGCGGCGCCGTGGACGAGGTCCATGGCGCCGCCCATGCCCTTGACCATCTTTCCCGGGACCATCCAGTTGGCGAGGTCGCCGGTCGCCGAGACCTGCATGCCGCCGAGGACGGCGGTGTCGATGTGGCTGCCGCGGATCATGCCGAAGGACAGCGCGGAGTCGAAGAACGCCGCGCCGGGCAGGGTGGTGACGGTTTCCTTGCCGGCGTTGATGAGATTGGCGTCGACCTCGTCCTCGGTGGGGTAGGGGCCGGTGCCGAGGATGCCGTTCTCGGAGTGCAGCGTGACGCGGATCGCGGGATCGAGGAAGCCGGGAATCAGTGTGGGCAGCCCGATGCCGAGGTTCACGTAGTCACCGTCGCGCAGTTCGGCCGCCGCGCGCCGAGCCATGTTCTCGCGGGTCCATCCGGTGTCGGTGCTCATCGTGCGTCTCCTGCGGGTCGGGTGGTGCGCTTCTCGATGCGGGGTGTCTGTGGGCCGGTCTCCACGATGCGCTGGACGAACACGCCGGGCAGGTGCACGTGCGCCGGGTCGATCTCGCCCGGCTGCACGAGATGCTCGACCTGAGCGACGGTGATGCGGCCGGCCGTGGCGGCGAGCGGGTTGAAGTTCATGGCTGCCTTGTCGAAGACGAGGTTTCCGTCGGTGTCACCCAGGTGCGCGTGCACGAGCGCGAAGTCGGCGCGGATGCCCTCCTCGAGGACGTACCGCTTGTCGCCGAAGACGCGGGTCTCCTTCGGGGGGGACGCGAGTGCGACGGATCCGTCGGCGGCGTAGCGCCACGGGAGCCCGCCGTCGGCGATGGGGCTGCCGACACCGGCCGGGGTGAAGAACGCCGGGATGCCCGCGCCCCCGGCGCGTAGTCGTTCGGCGAGAGTGCCCTGGGGAGTGAGCTCGACCTCGAGCTCGCCGGACAGGTACTGCCGGGCGAATTCCTTGTTCTCGCCGACGTAGGACGCGGTGACGCGACGGATCCGGTGCGCTGCGAGCAGGATGCCGAGGCCGTGGTCGTCCACTCCGCAGTTGTTGGAGAAGACCTCCAGATCGGTGACGTCGGTGGCGGCGAGGGCGTCGATCAGTGCGTCCGGGATGCCGCAGAGCCCGAAGCCGCCGACGGCCAGGGTGGCGCCGTCCGTGACGCCGCGTATCGCGTCGGCGGGGGTGGACAGGACTTCGGTGGCCACGAGTTCCTCCTGAGATCGAGTACTGATCAGATGTACGGTCCGGTGAGTGGACGTGCGCACTCTCTGCATTCGATCAGGACCACGGCGTCTTCGCAGGCGATACGGGGTCCGGACGGCGAACTGCTCGACTCGTGGAACGATCGGCGGCACGGTGTTCACTGAGTGGACACCCCGCGAGCCCTAGACTGTGGTGATGGCGGAGGCAGCGAGGTCGGTCATCGCGCGAGTCGCGGCCGTGATGCGTGCCGTCGGTGATCACGAGCCGGACGGCGCGTCGACCACCGACATCGCCAGGACCGCCGGGTTGGCGCGGCCCACCGTGCACCGGATGGTCACCGCGTTGGCGGCGGAGGGCTTCGTCGATCGGCACGAGTCGGGCCGGTGGGCGCTGGGGCCCGAGACCTTCCTTCTCGGATCGATGGCAGCGGAGCGGTACGACATCACGTCGAGCGCGGGAGACATCCTGCGCGATCTGGCCCGAACGACGGGGGAGAGCGCCTTCCTGTCGGCACGTCGGGGCGACGAGACGGTCTGCATCGCGAGCGAGGAGGGCAGTTTCCCGCTGCGCTCGCACGTCCTGCACGTCGGCCTGCGCATGCCCCTCGGAGTCGCGTCCGCCGGGTTGGTCATCCTCGCGCACCTGCCCGAACGTGAGCGGGTGGAGTACCTCGACCGTGCAGAGCTCGCCGGCTGGGGAGAACGTCACGCGCCGCGCGAGATCGCCGAACGGGTGGAACAAGTTCTGGTGCAGGGATACTCGGTGAATCCCGGGTTGTTGGTGGAAGGTAGCTGGGGTCTCGGGGCCGCGGTGTTCGATCGCCGCGACGCCCCGGCGTGGGCGCTGAGTCTGACGGGCGTCGCCGGCCGTTTCGACGATGTCCGGCGCCCTGTTCTCGGCGAACAGCTGCTGCGGGCCGCACACGCGTTGACCTCGCGTCTGCGGTGATCGGAGGTCGATGCGGCCGGTCGGACAGAACTCGGGCGGTACATCCAAGTTATTCACCCGTTATATCGTGAATGCATGCCCGATATCGTATCGATGTCGACATCAGAGTCCGAGAATCGTTGTCGCACAGAGATGTCAGTCGTCCATCACGTGATTTTCCGGACTCGACAGAATGTCGCAATTCCGGCATGCATTGACATTACCGTTATCGTCCTGTTCACTCTCATTTATGCCGTAAATCTACGTCGCATTCGACGGAGTCGGCTCGATCTCACACCTGCCCCCGCCACATCTCGGCGCCGTGGTCGTCTTCTCGGACGGTCATCGACGCGCCGACGTCGCCGGGGCGTCATCGCACCGCTCTGCGTCGTCGGGGACAGAGTCTGCGCACCACATGTGCTGCATCAGGGATGCGGCACATTCACCACATCGCGCAAGGAACCGCATGATCAGGACACACCTCGACCGCTCTCCCTTCGACGCCGCGAAGCGAGGCCGCCTCCCCGCACTGGGTACCGTCGCCGTCGCCACGGCGGCTCTGATGATCGTCGGCGCGAGCACCGCCGACGCCGCCACTCCGGTGGGACTCGGCACCGCTGCCAGTTACGCGGTCCTGGCCGGTGCGGGCGTGACCAACACCGGCCCGTCGGTCATCTCGGGTGACCTCGGAACCAGTCCGACCGCGGCCGTCACGGGGTTTCCGCCCGGTCTCGTGAACAACGGCACGATCCATGCCGCCGACGCGGTTGCGCTGCAGGCGCAGTCGGACCTCACCACGGCATACGACCAGGCGAGTGCGGAGCCGATCTCGGCGAACGTCGCTGCCGACATCACCGGCAGCACCCTCGCCCCGGGGGTCTACAAGGCTTCCAGCGCACTGGCCCTGAACGGCACCGTCACGTTGGACGGTGGATCGGATCCCGACGCCGTCTTCGTCTTTCAGGCACCGTCCACATTGATCACGGGGTCCGGCAGCAGAGTGGCACTGATCAACGTGAATCCCTGCAACGTCTTCTGGCAGGTGGGAAGCTCGGCGACCATCGGGACCTCCACGACGTTCGTCGGAACGGTACTGGCGCTCACCTCGATCAGCGTCCAGAACGGTGCGACCGTCTCCGGACGTGTGTTGGCGCGCAACGGCGCGGTGACCCTGGACGACAACGTGATCACGGCGAACGACTGCTCCCCGCGGACGACCACCACCCCGGTCGGCGACGGGGGAGTCGTGTTGCCTCCCATCGTGATTCCGATCCCGTCGATCCCGGGACTGCCGTCGATCCCCGGTGTCCCGCCCGTGATCACCATCCCGGGTCTTCCGGGGTTGCCGGGTACACCGCCCACCCCGTCGGTGCCCACCGCACCGGCGATCCCGCCCACCTCGGACACTCCCGGTACGCCGGGAACCCCGAACACTCCCGGTACGCCGGGAACCCCGAACACGCCGGGAAATCCGAACACTCCCGGAACCCCGAACACTCCCGGAACCCCGAACACGCCCGGAACCCCGAACACGCCCGGAACCCCCGGTGTCCCCACGGGTCCGGACGCGCCGGGCCGGTACTCGCCGGGCAGCCAGATCACTCAGGTCCCGGGTGGTGGCGTCGACACGGGTGACGGCAGCACCGTCCGGTCGGCCGACCACTGGCGGCCCGCGTCGATCGGCCTCGCGGCCGCGGCGATCATCGGGTCGGCCCTGGTGCTGCGTCGTCGAAAGAGCTGACATGGCATCATGTTCCGTCACCACCGCGGCGCGCTCACTGTGCGCTGCGGTGCTGCTCGCGCTGGCGCTGATCTCCGGATGCTCCACTGCTGCCGGCACCGCCCCGCCGGCGCCGGCCGCGACCGAGTCGGCGGACGTCGGCGTGGTCGACGAGGGCACCACCGGTGTCCCTGATGCCGTGGCCCTCTCGTCGCCGCCGGTCCGCATCGACGTTCCCGCGATCTCCGTGAGTTCCGACCTCATGGGCCTGGGTCTGCAGCAGGACGGGACGATGGAGGTACCACCCGGCGCGTTTCCGGCCGGGTGGTACACGGGTTCACCGATTCCCGGCGCGATGGGGCCGTCCGTGATCGCCGGTCACGTGGACTGGGACGGTGCGCCGGGTGTGTTCTCCCGGCTCGGTGACCTCGTCCCGGACGACGACGTGATCGTCACTCTGCAGGACGGCACCACGTCGCGCTTCCGGGTCACGGAGGTCGATCAGTACCCGAAGGCCGAGTTCCCGACGACCACGGTGTACGGCGACATCGACCACCCGGGACTCCGGCTGATCACGTGTGGCGGTCGATTCGACAGCGACGCAGCCAGTTACGACGACAACATCGTGGTCTACGCCGATCTGATCAGCTGATCCGTTCGCGGATCCGGTCGATGATCTCCAGGGTCGCGACCGCGTCGGCGAGGGGATGGACGGCGGACTCGACCTCGCCGACGGAAATCCTCCTCGCAGCCTCCACCGCGGCGAGATGCAGTCCGTCGACCTGGAGGCCGGGGGTCTCGTCGTAGGCGAGGGTGATGCCGTCGCGGAGTGCGACGGTGAACGGCCCCGGCATGAAGAAGGGCCCGGCGATGGTGAGCGTGCCGTCCCGGCCGCACACGACCGCCGTCGTCGGCGTGTTCGTCAGGATCGTGGTGTTGAGCACCGCATGTCCGGACTCGCCGGTGAGAAGGGCCGAGATCTGACCGTCGATCTGGTCATTGGCAGGTCGACTCCGAGCATCCACCGTCTCCGGTGCACCGAGAACCGAGTAGGCGAAGGACGCGACGTACGTTCCCAGATCCAGGAGCGGGCCACCGGCCAGCGCCGGATCGTAGATGCGGTGATCGGTGGTGAAGAACTCGCCGTGATCCGCGAGCACCGTGTGGATCGGTCCGAGGACGCCGCTGCGGAGCACCTGCTCTATCACGTCGAACTTCGGCAGGAATCTCGTCCACATCGCTTCTCCCGCGAACACTCCTGCCGACCGTGCGGCCTCCGCGATACGGGCCGCGCCGACCGCGTCGACGGCGAGCGGCTTCTCGACGAGCACGTGCTTGCCCGCGGCGATGGCGTCGAGGGCGTTCGCGAGGTGCTCGGTGTGCGGCGTGGCGATGTACACGATGTCGACGTCGTCGTCGGCGAAGACGGCCTCGTAGGTGCCGTGCGCGCGGTCGACGCCGTGCTCGTCGGCGAAGGCGCGTGCGCGCTCCGGTGAGCGGGATCCCACCGCGACGACGGTCTGGGTCGTGTGCCGGTGCAGTGACTCGACGAACCGGTGCGCGATCCAGCCCGGCCCGAGGACTGCCCACC
This sequence comes from Rhodococcus sp. UNC23MFCrub1.1, assembly GCF_000686025.1. Classification (GTDB taxonomy): domain Bacteria; phylum Actinomycetota; class Actinomycetes; order Mycobacteriales; family Mycobacteriaceae; genus Rhodococcoides. The sequence continues at coordinate 440,395 of NZ_JMLQ01000001.1, read as the reverse complement.
GGAGAACGGGCGCGTCACGGGGATCGGGAACTCGTGACAGGGGGAGGGAGGCGCTCTGCGTCATGCGGCAGAGCCAATCAGACGAAAGCACATTTGTCAGGACATTAAGATGTAATACTTTCGATCATGACTGTGCGGGTTGGAATCATCGGTGTCGGCGTCATGGGAGCGGACCATGGCCTGTCCCTCGATCGGCGGGTGTCGGGCGCGGCGGTGACCGCTGTCGCCGACTTCGACGCAGCACGGGCGAGTGCAGTCGCCTCCACCCTGCGCGGCGCCACCGTCACGGCGGACGGCCCGGCGCTGATCGAGCGCGACGACGTCGACGCCGTCGTCATCGCCTCGCACGATTCGACCCACGCCGAACTGGTGCACCTGGCGCTGGCCGCGGGCAAGCCGGTGCTGTGCGAGAAGCCGCTCGCGCCCACGGCGGCGGAGTGCCGCGAGATCATCGCCGCGCAGGGCGAACGCACCTTGATCACGGTCGGCTTCATGCGTCGGTTCGATCCGGCCTACGTGGAACTGAAGCGCGTGGTGTCCTCCGGTGAACTGGGTGAACCCCTTGTCGCCCACTGCGTGAGTCGCACCGTCGAGGCCTACCCCGGCGGCACGTCCGCGTCGACCATCACCAACTCCGCGATTCACGAACTCGACATCGTGCCGTGGTTGCTGTCGTCGCCGATCACGGAGGTGAGTTGGCACGCGGGTCGTACGTCCGCGCACTCCGGAACGCGCCAGGATCCGCAGATCATGCTGTTGCGGACCGAGTCCGACGTTCTGGTGACGGTCGAGATCTTCCTCAACGCCCGCTACGGATACGACACGAGGTGCGAGGTGGTGGGCGATATCGGAGCGTCTGCGCTCGTGCTGCCCACTCACGTGGTCACCGACCGCGACCGCCGGCGGTCCGTGGCCTACCCGGCCGACTGGGTTCCCCGCTATGCGGACGCGTATCGCCTGCAACTCCAGGAGTGGGTCGATTCCCTCGAGGCCGGCCGGGTCTCGGAGCTCGCCGACGCGGACGCGGGGCTGCGTGCAGGTCTCGTCGCCGACGCTCTCGTCGCCTCGATGAACGAGGGCGGCCGATCCGTCGTCGTGGAGTGATCTCGGCGGTACGTTCATCCATGTCCGACTCGGGCACCAGAATCCATGGATTCCTTCGACGCCACCCGCGCCGTGGTGGAGCGGTACGCGCCGTCGCTGGGTGCGGACGGGATCGCGGTGGCAGTCATCGTGACCGCGGCGATCCGCGACCTCGCCTACAGCAGCGACGACGTCGCGACCCGCATCGACGAACTGCAGTTCACGCTGGGAACCGGGCCCTGCCTCGATGCCTTCCGGAGTGAACAGACGATGATCAGCATGGTCGGTACCGACGAGGGCTCGCCGTGGCCGCTGTTCGACGACGCCGTTCGAGCTCTCGACGTGGGTGCCGTGTTCGCGCTTCCGGTGGGCACGGAGCCGACGGTGGGCGTGCTCGAGCTCTACCGCCGCGACGTCGCCGGAGTGGGGGACGACGCCGCGGACGATCCGTTGTCCCGCGCCTCCGTGCACGTGGCTGCCGGCATGATGGCAGCACGGTTCCGGATCACCGCCGACGAGGCCGTGGTTCGGCTCCGGTCCCTCGCCTACGCAGACGGGGTCCGCGTCACCCAGCTCGCGGACGACATCGTCGCGCGGCGGGTCGAGCTGACCGATGCCATGCTGGACTGACGCCGGCTCAGATGACGGTGCCGACGTCGGTGGCCACGATGCTGTCGAGAGCGTGCTCCGCGACTGCGGCGATGGTCATCGACGGATTGCAGGCGGCGCAGTTGCCCGGGATCAGGGCGCCGTCGAGAACGTAGAGGCCGCGCTGTCCCTGGACTCGACCCTCCAGATCGCAGACCGTTCCCATGTTGGCCCCGCCGAGCGGGTGCCAGGTGGACGGGAACACCGCGTTGGTGTCCACGACGAGGCTGTTCGGTCCGGCGATCGCGCGCACGCGCGGGTCGAGGTGACTCTGGATGGCCGCATCCCCCTCGTGCGGCCACCGCAGGATCGCATCGTCCCGCGCACCGTCGTAGACGAAACGCCCACGGGCGTCGCTGACGCCGTAGCCGACCAGAACGGTGGTTCGGGCATCCACCCCGAGAGGGGGGAACGACGCCTGGATGACCGTCATCGCGCGGGACGGGTCCGCCCAGTCGAGACTGCCGAAGACCACCGGGCCGCCCTGTGCGGGTCCGAAGTCCTGGTCGAACGTCGTCCACGAGTAGATCCTGTCCGCGTTGGTGCCCCAGCCGTCGCCGAGCGCGTCCGGCATGTCCGGGATCCGGCCGGACGCTGCCGCCCGCATCAGCAGTCGCGTGGTGTTCATGCTGCCCGCAGCCATGATCAGGGTCGGCGTGGTGAGGATCTTGTTCTCCACGACCGCCCCCGAGGTGTCGATGCGGTCGACGTAGACCGTCCACCGGCCGTCGGACGCCCGTTCGACGTCGGTGACCTGGTGCAGGGTCTGTACCGTCGCCAGCCCGGTCGCCTCCGCCTCGGCGATGTACGTGACGTCCACGGAGAACTTGCCGCCGTTGTTGACGCCGATGGCGCCGTCGCCGTTGGTGTAGGACGGGGCCAAGTCGCCACGAAGTTCGTCGAGCGCGAAGTTCCAGTCGATGGGCATCGGGATCTTCGACACGGGGAGTCCGAGTCGTCGTGCACTGTCCCGGAATGCTCGTGGTGCAGCGTAATTGGGGCTGTGGACCAACTCGTCGGGCGCGACCGCGAGGTGCAGCATCCGGGCGACCCGCGGGTAATGGACGTGATCGAGCAGGCCCCAGTCCAGTGCGCCGGGGAACTGCGACGCGAACACCGCCTCGGCCGGCTGCAGCGTCATCCCCTGATAGACGAGGGACCCGCCGCCGACCCCGGCCGCACACAGCGCGGTCATGTTCTCGCCGGGAACCGCCTCGACGAGGCCGGTGTACGCCGGGACGTCGATCGGACGTCCGAACACGTTCTTCGCGGATCCGTACCAGAGGAAACGACCGTCGGGTGAGCGAGCGTGCGGAAAGGTCTCGGCGTTCGGACCGGTCGGCCATCGCAGACCGCGCTCGAGCACGGTCACCGGAACGCCTGCCTGTGCGAGGCGCAGTGCGGCGACGCCGCCGCCGAACCCGGAGCCGACGATCACCACGCGGTGATCCTCGCGGGAGAGCGGAACTCGTTGTGTGCGTGCGGCGATGCCGTGAGCAGAGGCGCGGGCGGCATGGTTGCCGGCGATCAGCGCACCGCCGGCCGCGGCGGCGCCGGAGAGGAACGTGCGGCGAGTGAACGGTGACATGCGGCTTCCCCCGGATCGTTCGTGGAGTCCGCCGATACCTGTGGGCACCCCCCGGCGAACACCCGATCTCGATGCCGGGTGCTCAGAACCTAGACAGTTCTGTCAGCGAGTGTCAAGGTTTCGCCCCGACTAGGCTCGAACGATGGCTACCAGACGCATCGCAGTGATCCCGGGTGACGGCATCGGCAAGGAGGTGGTTCCCGCCGGTATCGAAGTACTGGACGCCGCGGCGGCGGCGTTCGACCTCGACCTCGAGTACGAGTACTTCGACTACGCCAGCGCCGACTACTACGTCGAGCACGGAAAGATGCTTCCCGACGGCTGGTTCGAGGAGCTCCGACCGTTCGACGCGATCTTCTTCGGAGCGGTGGGCTGGCCGGAGGTGGTGCCGGACCACATCTCGTTGTGGGGCAGTCTGCTCCAGTTCCGACGTCACTTCGACCAGTACGTGAATCTGCGGCCCATCCGGCTCATGCCGGGCGTCACCAGCCCGCTCGCGGGACGCGAGGTCGGCGACATCGACTTCTACGTGGTGCGGGAGAACACCGAGGGGGAGTACACCGATCTCGGCGGCCGGATGTTCGCGGGGACCGAGCGTGAGACGGTGATCCAGGAGACGGTCATGTCGCGCATCGGCGTCGACCGAATCCTGAAGTACGCCTTCGAACTCGCCGAGACCAGGCCGAAACGCCACCTGACGTCCGCGACCAAGAGCAACGGCATCTCCATCTCGATGCCGTACTGGGACGAGCGGGTCGCCGCCATGGCGTCGCATCACCCCACGGTGGACGTCGACAGCTATCACATCGACATCCTCACGGCGAACTTCGTGCTGCACCCGGACTGGTTCGACGTGGTCGTCGCGAGCAATCTGTTCGGGGACATCCTGTCCGATCTCGGACCGGCGATCGCGGGCACCATCGGCATCGCCCCGAGTGGAAACATCAACCCGGAGGGGCTCTTTCCCAGTCTGTTCGAGCCGGTGCACGGATCGGCACCGGGTATCGCGGGCAAGAACGTCGCCAATCCGATCGGACAGATCTGGAGCGGCAGCATGATGCTCGATCACCTCGGCGAACCCGATGCCGCGCGCACGGTCCTGACCGCGGTCGAGAACGTGTTGGCACGGGGCGGCGCCGCGCTCACCGCGGACATGGGCGGAACGTCGGGGACCGACGAGTTGGGGCGCATCATCGCGGACGAGGTGACCACTCTCGCTCGCTGATGATGTTCTCGAAATTGACACCGTTTCGGGGCGTTGTCTGTGAGCACGACCAAGTCAGTGACAGGTCACCACACCGTTCATCGTCGTCCGTGACGACGGGTCCTTCATGATCTGTGTGCGCGAAACAATCGCGACATCGCTCACTCGGGAGACATCATGCTCAGCATTCTCAACGGCCTCAGCTTCCTCAATTTCTCGTTCGGAGATCTGCTGCCTCTGACCGATTTCCTGAACATTCTGAAGAGCCTCTCGATCGCGTCCTGACGCCGACGGCCGGGCGGGTCCACCCGCCCGGCCGTTGCGTCCGACGTCAGCGAGGAATGATCCGCGCGTCCCGGTACCGAGCGAGGTTCTCCGCGAAACTCTCACTGGTCGAGCGGAATCCGAGGAACCCCGCCTTGCGGCTCTTCGTCATGTCGGTCAGGCACTCCATGTCGCGGCCGAGGTCGCCGTCGGTGTGCCACCACGATGCGAGTCGAGTCACGTCCGACTCGACGAGGTCGTACTTCTCGGCGATGCGCCGCCACGCGTCGGGTGCATCGTCCATTCGCGTCGCCAACGGTCGTGGTTCGGTGTCGAAACCGACGGGTTCGACACCGAAATGGTCGGCGATGCGCGGCCACAGCCATCGCCAACGGAACACGTCGCCGTTCGCGACATTGAATGGCTCGTCGGCGCCGTTCTCGTTCGTGGCGGCCCAGATCATCTGCTCGGCGAGCAGATCGGCATCGGTGACATCGGTCAGACCGTTCCACTGGGTCTCCGAACCGGGGAAGACGAACGGCTCGCCGGTCTCCTTGCAGAGAGTGGCGTACACCGACAGGGTGAGTGCCATGTTCATGGCGTTGCCCACGGCGAACCCGAAGATGGTGTGTGCCCGGTGCACGCTCCAGGTGAAGCCCAGTCGCTCTGCGCCCGAGAACAACTCGTCCTCCTGGGCGTAGTAGAAGTTCGGTGTGTCGAGGCGCTCCTCGCTCTCGTGGAACGGGGTCTCCGCCGTCACCGCGGCGCCGTAGGCGTCGAACGGTCCGAGGTAGTGCTTCAGACCCGTCATGAGAGCAACGTGCTTCACCGAGTTCTCCGGCGCCAGCGCGTCGAACGTGTTCCGGAGGGTGGCGGTGTTCACCTCGATGTTCTCCGCCTCCGAGTCCTGCATCATCCACGCCGTGAAGAACACGAGCTCGGGCGCCGTTCCGCGCAGTGCCTCACGCAGCGCATCGGCGTCGAGAAGGTCGGCCGTCACGGGTGTCACGCCGTCGACCGGCAACTCGGTCTTGCGCGACAACCCGTAGGTGCGCCACCCCGCGTCGACGAGTCGTCGACAGATGGTCTGCCCCGAGATGCCGGTGGCTCCGACGACGAGCGCCGTGCCCGGACTTCGTGCTGCCATGTGTGTGATGCCTCCGATCGGTGATCGTGTCTCGATCCTGCATGGGCTACCCATGGGGGCAACGGAGCAACCAGTGGGGCCGAGTGGCGCGGCGCACTGGTCCGCTACGAGGCGCCGAGCGCACCGCCCGATGCCGAGCGCGCGCTGCACCGTGCGCGGAACGCCGTGCGCAGCGCGCGGGCGTCGGAACAGCTCGAGTGGTGCGGCGCACTCGTCGACGTCACGGCCGATCGCCTCTCATCGACCCGGACGAAGTGGACAACTTACCGGCGAGTAAGGAAGCTTCAGCGCATCCGCTGCCCGTCCGCGACAACCGCGATCACCTGCACCGGGTGGAGAGAAGCGTCGACATGCAGTGGTCGAGAAGACAGTTCCTGGGCGCGATGGGCGTCGCGGGCCTGATCGGGTCGACGGGACCGGGAGCGGTGTCCCGCGCGGCTCCGATACTCGACGGTCTGTACCGGTCGGCGGTGCCCGAGCTCTACGCACCGATCGATCCGGCGCCGGCGCATTCGGAGGCCGTGGTGGTCGGGTCGGGCTTCGGTGCCGCGGTCACCGCGCGGCGCCTCGCCGAGGCCGGCGTTCGCGTCACCGTCCTGGAGCGCGGGTCGCAGTGGCCCACGGATCCGCGTCGACAGATCTTCGCCAACGACTTCCTGCCGGACGGGCGCGCGTTCTGGCGTCGCGGTGGCACTGCTCCGCTGACCGGACTGCCCACGGTTCCCACCGACCGCTTCGGCGGCATCTTCGACGTGAGTGAACACGGCACCATCGACGTGTGGTCCGGTGCCGCGGTCGGCGGTGGTTCGTTGGTGTTCACCGGCGTGATGATCGCCCCCGAACGACGGTTCTTCGACCAGCTCTTCACCGGGCTCGTCTCGTACGACGAGATGCAGGCGCTGCACTACCCGCTCGTCCGTTCCGAGCTGCGGCTCGCACCGATGCCGGAGGACGTCTATCAGTCGCTGCCGTTCACGCATTCACGGGTGTGGGATCACCAGGTCCGCCGCGCCGGGTACACACCACAGCGCATCGACGGTATCTGGGACTGGGACGTGGTGCGCGGAGAGATGGCCGGTCGGTCCCGTCCGTCCGCGATCATCGGGGAGTCGAATCTCGGCAACTCCAACGGCGCCAAGTTCGACCTCAACCGCAACTATCTGGCCGCTGCTCGCGCCACTGGCCGGTGCACGATCCATGCGCGTCACGAGGTCACCGCCGTGACCAGGGAGGCGGACGGTCGCTATTCGCTGACCGTGGATCTGCTCGACCCGTCCGCCGAGGTCCTCTCCACCCGCACGGTGACCTGCGACGACCTGTTCCTGGGAGCCGGGTCGATGGGAACGTCGCGGCTTCTCGTGCATGCCCGCGACACCGGACTGCTCCCCGACCTGAACGAACACGTCGGTGAGGGATGGGGCACCAATGGTGACGCGGCACTCGTCCGCGGCATGAGCCCGGAGGGCAACGGCATCGTGCAGGCGTCGCCCTCGGCGTCGAGGATCTCCGACGACTCGGGCGCCCCGCTCACCCTCGAGAACTGGTTCGTCCCCGGATCGCCCGTCGATCTGACGCTGATCGGCTCGTTGGGCATGGTCATGGACCCGACGAGAGGGCGGTTCGTGTGGGACGAGTCGACGCGGTCGGTACGGCTCGACTGGCCGGAGGCCGGCAACATCGCCGTCTCGGACGCCCTGCGACCGGTGCACGACCGCATCGCGGAGCGCTCCGGAATCGGTGTGGGGTATCCGCCCCTGCGGGTTCCGGACGTGAACACCTCGTTCACGGCGCACCCGTTGGGAGGGGTGGTGCTGGGCCGAGCCACCGACGCGCACGGCCGCGTCCTCGGCCACGACCGGTTGCACGTCGTCGACGGAGCGCTGATCCCGGGCAGCACCGGCAGAGTCAATCCGTCGCTCACCATCGCGGCGCTCGCCGAACGCAACATCGCGACGGTGATCGCCGATCGCTGAGCGCCCCGTGGAGCGAATGACGGGAATCGAACCCGTGTGCACGGCTGTGCAGTCCGTTGCCTCACCACTCGGCCATCCCACGTCAGGAAACCCGGACCTGTCGGGACAGGGTTGCGCTCACGGTGATTCTCGGGCTGTCGCGGTGAGATACCTCGCGGCCGCCGCCGGGTTCTCGTCCGCCAGTGACGCCAGCGCTCGACACAGTGCGCCGAGTGAGGTTCCCTCGGCGTGCGCGGCCGACTGCAGGAGTGCCGCCGCGGTGTCCCGGTCCACCGCGAGGTGTTCCATCGCCATGCCGATGCTCTGATCGAGCGCGGCCGCGGAGCGCAGTGCCGCGGAGTATCGATCCGAACGGGACGTCGTCGCCACGTCGATCTCCGTCTCGAGGCGCCGAGACAGCATCGCGAGTCGGACGGCCGTGTGTTCCGGCCCGTGTCCGCGGGTCTGGAGCGCGACGAGGGTGGCAGCGACCGCCGCGGCGGCCTCGGTGCGCGCGCGTCTCTGCACAGCCTGCCGTCGACGGGACCGGAGGTGCTCAGACGACTGTGCTCGCAGCAGTGACGGCGGGTGGAACCGAGTCGTGTCGCCGTGCTCGACGCGGTCACGACCGAGACGCTTCGCCCGGTACATCGCATCGTCCGCGCAGGAGATGAAAGAGTCGAGCGTCGACTCCACGTCGCCGAGGGCGAGCGCGGCGCTGTCGGGAGCCGTGGCCACGGCCGTCGTGGTGCCGATGCTCACCGTCACCGAGCACCGTGTGCGCACCGATCGCAGGACACGGTCCGCGAGATCGGCCGTACTCGCACCGCGGGCGACGACCAGGAACTCCTCGCCGCCGAGACGGGAGACGACGGCGCCCGCCGGAGTCGCCAGCACCACCGCTCGCGCGACGGACTGCAGCGTCCGATCACCGTGGGTGTGTCCGTGGGTGTCGTTGACGGCCTTGAAGTTGTCGATGTCGATGACGAGGGTGGTGACCGATTCGTGCCGCGACGCCGCGGCACCCAGCAGTTCCGTCAGACGGGGGAGTACGCCCCGGCGGTTCAACAGGCCGGTCAGGACGTCCGTGCGTGCGAGCACGTCGAATCGGTGACTCACCCGCACCATCGACCGCCGCAGGCCCCACACCAACACGACGGGGACGACGACGATGGTCAGGGACGCGCCGGCACTGATGAACGCGATGGCCGCAGATCCTGCCGAGGCGAACGACACCACGACGGCGGCTCCACCGGCAGCCACGGTGAACGACCACGCGATCGCGGGCGGCGACGCGGCCGCGGAGAGCACCGGGACGATGGTGAGCAGCGCGGCGATCGCGAGGGAACCCGCCGGATCGGTCACCGCCACCGCGGAGAACGTCGTACCGCACAGCATCACCATGCCCATGGCGACGAACTGGCGTTCGGTCAGCCGCCCCGAGCGCCAGATGATGCCGGCTCCCACCACGGCCGCAGCGACGGCGAGAGCGGTGGCGAGCATCGGGGCGATGCCGGGGAAGAACAGACCGGGCACCACCCAGCCCGCTCCCAGTGACAGGGCGGAACCGGTGATCGCCGTTCCCATCGCGATCGACCGGATGTCGAGCACCTGCCGTGCGGGTGTCTCGAGAGGCGACTCGGTGGGCGACGTCCGCGCGCCGCGGTGCGCTCTGTCGATGTGTGGCGTCACGCGAGCACCCCGGTCCCCGTCACCGGTGATCCGTCGTCGGCTGACCTCCACCGTGTACCCCGTGAATGTACCGACCGGGACGGTTCCGTCGCGGCGATCCGGCGCACGTCTGGCCGTGAGACCTCGGGCGCGTGACCACCGCGAACACGCGGTCGGTGCGGTTGTCACCCTTTCCGGTCATCGTGATTCGAACTCGACGGAGCCGAAAACTGTTGCGCGATTTGACGTCTCGAGACGTCGGCGCTACATTTCCCTCACCATCCAGAGCGACCGAGAGACCTGGCTCGTCGACGTCGCAGCAACCCGCCTCGAGTTCGAGTGTGTGGGTGCTACCGCCAGGACCGATGGAGGAGATCCGCCGATGAACACTGTGACGACCCGACGCCCGCACGTCCTGCGCCTGCACCTCGAGTGGTGTCGAGAGTGCTGCTGCGCCTGTACGCGGCGCTGACCAGGTCCCTCACTTCGTCCTCTCGAAAGGCACAGCGATGTTCGCTGCCCTCACGCACCGGTGCAGCCGGTGACTCAACTCCACGATCGACCGGTCGCCACCGACGCCGGTGACGTCTCGGATCACGACCTCGTCGTCGCACGCACGGTGCACCCGTGGCGGTGGATCATCGCCGTCGCGACCCTGGTCCTTCTCGCACAGTTCGTCCACGGGCTGGTGACCAACGCCGGCTGGGACTGGGGCACCTTCGCTCAGTACTTCACGGCGCGGTCCGTCGTCACTGCTCTGTGGCTCACGATCCAGCTGACCTTCTGGGGCACCCTCATCGGGTTCGCACTCGGCATCGCTCTCGCGGCGGCGCGGTTGTCGCAGAACCCGGTCCTGCAGATCATCTCCTGGTTCTACATCTGGGCGTTCCGGTCGATCCCGCTGATCGTGCAACTGCTGTTCTGGTTCAACATCGCCTACCTGTATCAGCGTTTGTCCCTGGGCATTCCGTTCGGACCGAGCTTCGTCGAGTTCGACGTCAACAGTGTCATCAGCGGGTCCACTGCGGCGATCATCGGTCTGGCCCTGCATCAGGCGGCGTACTCGGCGGAGATCGTGCGCGCCGGCATCATCTCGGTCGATCAGGGGCAGCTCGAAGCCGCTGCGGCGCTGGGGATCCCGAAGCGACGCGAATTCTTCGCGATCGTGCTGCCGCAGGCCATGAGGGGAATCCTCCCCAACGCGGCCAACGAGGTGATCAGTCTCTTCAAGGGCACCTCGATCGTCTCGGTCATGGCCATCGCCGAGCTGTTCTATCAGGTCCAGGTGATCTACGGACGGACCGGCCGTGTCGTCCCGATGCTCATGGTCGCGACGGTCTGGTACGTGATTCTGACGTCCGTCCTGTCCGTGGTGCAGTTCTACGTCGAGCGGCACTACTCCAAGGGCGCACTGCGCACGGTGCCGCTCACGCCGATCCAGAAGTTGCGTTCGCGCATCGCCGCGCTGCCGCTGTCACCGAGGGGAGCAACTCGATGACCGCCGAGATCGAGACTGCGCGGTATGCGGTCGAGGTACGGGGAGTGCACAAGTCCTACGGTGCCCTCGAGGTCCTGAAAGGCGTGGACCTGGCCGTGCGGCCGGGGGAGGTCACGGCCATTCTCGGACCCTCGGGGTCGGGCAAGTCCACTCTGCTGCGCACGGTGAACCACCTCGAGAAGGTCGACGCCGGATCCGTCCGAGTGGACGGTGCCCTCGTGGGATACCGCCGCAGAGGCCGGAAACTGCACGAACTGACGCCGAAGGAGATCCGGCGCCAGCGCTCGCAGATCGGCTTCGTCTTCCAGAACTTCACCCTGTTCCCGCACCTCACGGTGCTCGAGAACGTGGTCGAGGCACCCGTGTCCGCACAGCGACGTCCGCGGTCGGAGGTGGAACCCGAGGCTCTCGCACTCCTGTCGCGGGTCGGTGTCGCTGACAAGGCGCACGACTACCCGCGGCGGTTGTCCGGCGGACAACAGCAACGCGTCGCGATCGCCCGGGCGCTGGCGCTGCGCCCGAAGGTGATCCTGTTCGACGAACCCACGTCGGCACTCGATCCCGAGCTGGTGGGCGAGGTGCTCGATGTCATCCGCGGTCTCGCCGCAGACGGCGCGACGCTCGTCATCGTCACGCACGAGGTCGGCTTCGCACGCGAGGTCGCCGACACCGTGGTGTTCATGGACGGCGGCGTCGTCCTCGAACAGGGTTCTCCTGTAGAGGTGTTCGACACCCCGACCCACAGTCGCACTCGAGAATTCCTCTCCCGGGTTCTCTGATTCCCACGCACACCTCTCCCGAAAGTGACCTCTCCCATGTCTCGATCGTCCCGTCGCCTCGCGTCGGTCCTGTCCTCCGTCGCCGTCCTCGCGCTCGTCGCGTCCGCGTGCGGCGAACCCGCAGCCGAGAACACCGTGGTGTCCGAAGCCGGTGTCTCCTATGATCTCTCGCCCGAGCAGTCCGGGCGCATCCACACCGAGAAGGTGGACGACATCGCGGCGAAGGTGCCGCAGGCAATCCGTGATCGCGGAACCCTCGTCGTCACCGGAACAGCGGGTGCCACTCCGCCTCTCGGCTTCTATGCCACCGACGACACCACCGTCGTCGGATCCGAGATCGATCTCGCGAGCCTCTTCGCCGACGTCCTCGGTCTCTCGGTCGACCGCCGCACCGCGGACTGGGCCCAGAACTTCGTGAAGATCGATTCGGGCGAGAACGACGCCTTCATCTCGAACGTGACGGTCACGGAGGAGCGCAAGGAGAAGTACGACTTCGCCACCTACCGCCTCGACAACGTCGCCCTCGAGGTTCCGACGGACTCCGACTGGACGTTCACCGACCGCAAGGACATCGCCGGCAAGAAGATCGGTGTCTCGTCCGGTACCAACCAGGAACAACTGCTCGTCGACTGGAACACGCAGAACGGGGCGGAGGGCATCGCGCCCGCCGAGATCGTCTACTACCAGAACGCCGCCGACTACTACCTCGCCCTGTCCTCGAAGCGCATCGACGGGTACCTCGGACCCAATCCGTCCGCGCAGTACCACTCGTCGAGCACAGGGGAGTCGAAGATCATCGGCACCTTCTCCGGTGCGGGCGAGGCGCTCCAGGGTGAGATCGCCGTCCTGGTGAAGAAGGACAGCGGGCTCGCCGAGGCGTTCGCGGACGCCATCGATCACACCATCGAGAACGGGACCTACCAGCAGGTGCTGGACAAGTGGGGGCTCGGCGGCGAGGCCGTGTCGGCCTCGGAGATCAATCCACCCGGGCTCCCGAAGAAGTGACCTCGGTCCGACAAGGAGCACCCGTGGCCGGCAGCGATCGCCCGCAGCTCGAGGTCGCGCGAGTCGACCAGGGCGATCCGCTGGCACGACCCCTGCTCGCGGAGCTGGCGATCGAGTACAGCACCCGCTACGGCGGGACCGCCGACCAGATGTACTCGGCTCTGTCCACCCATCCGGCAGAGGACTTCGCGCCGCCGCACGGCGGGCTGATCGTGCTCCTCGAGAACGGTGAACCTGTTGCTGGCGGGGCGTTTCGGCGTCACGACGAGCAGACCGCCGAACTGAAGCGCATCTGGACGTCCGCATCGCACCGCCGACGAGGACTCGCTCGGCGCGTTCTCACCGAACTCGAATCGGAGATCGCTGTCCGAAACTACGAGAGCATCCACCTCACCACCGGGTGGCGCCAACCGGAGGCTGTCGGCCTGTATCTGGCGGCGGGGTACACACCGCTGTTCGACCCGGTGGCCCCGCCGGCCGAGGGCGTGCCCCGTGCGTTCCGGAAGACGACTCGACCCACCAACTGACCCCCGTTCTTCGTTCCTGCACACACACCTCTTGGAGTTGACCCAGTGATCGACCGCCATCAACGGACACCCGCCGTCAGTGCCGCGATCGGCCTCGTTGCCCTGACCACGGCCCTCACCGCCTGCGGCGGCGCTGCTGGTTCGGCGGGCGCCGACGCCGGCCCCGCTCAGCCGGGAGGCACCCTGAACTACGGACTCTCCACAGCGCCGACGTGCTCGGATCCCGCGCAGGCAGGGACCAACCAGACGATCTACGTCACGCGCGCCGTGGTCGACTCACTCACCGATCAGGATCCCGACACTGGCGAGATCGTGCCGTGGCTCGCCGAGAAGTGGGAGACCGACGCGGATGCGACGTCGTTCACGTTCACACTGAAGGACGGGGTGTCGTTCAGCGACGGCACACCGGTCACCGCGCAGTCGGTCAAGAACAACTTCGACGCCATCGTGGGCACGCTCGGGGCGGCGAAGGCGCCGCTCGCCGCCAGCTATCTCGCGGGATACGTCGGGACGACCGTGGTCGACCCGCGGACCGCGCAGGTGACCTTCTCGTCGCCCAATGCGCAGTTCCTGCAGGCATCGGCGACCTCACAGCTGGGACTGCAGGCCGATGCCACCACGTCGCTGTCCGCCGAGGAGCGCTGCCAGGGCGGAAACATCGGCAGTGGCCCGTTCACGTACACCGACTACCAGCAGGATCGATCGGTGAGTGTGGCCAGGCGAGCCGGCTACTCCTGGGGTTCGCCGGCGTTCGGTCACACCGGTGAGGCCTACCTTGACGGCATCGAGTTCACGGTGGTGCCGGAATCGGGCGTCCGGACCGGAAGCCTGTCGTCGGGTCAGCTCGACGCCGTCAGCGACGCGCTCCCGCAGGACGCACCGACCATCGAGGCGGCCGGCGGTCGAGTGCTGACGACGTCGAATCCCGGAACACCCTTCGGTATAGCGCCCAATGTCTCGCGAGGCGTACTGGCCGACCCGGACGTGCGCCGCGCACTCGTCCCCGCGATCGACCGTCAGCAGTTGGTCGACACCGTCCTCGGCCCGAACTTCCTGCCGGCGACCAGCACTCTCGCGAGCAGGACGCCCGGCTACGTGTCGCTGCCCGACGTGACCTTCGACGCCGACGCGGCGCGGACCGAGCTCGACCGTGCGGGTTGGGTACCGGCCGCGGACGGAATCCGCGAGAAGGACGGTCAGCGGCTCAGCTTCTCGATCCTGTTCAGCGCCGTGTTCGCGGGCAACCAGGCGATTCTCGAGTTGCTGCAGCAGCAGTTGCGGGACGTCGGTGTCGATGCCCGGCTCGAGCTGACGTCCGTGCCCGAGTCGATCGCACGACAGAACGCCGGTGACTTCGACGCGACGTACTACAACAGCACGCGTGCCGACGGCGACATCCTGCGGACGTCGTTCGCGGCGGACGGCCGAAATCTCAACCAGCGTGGCCCGATCGCCGATCTGGATGCCTCGTTGACCGATCAGCTGCGCACGACGGACACGACGCAGCGCGGCGAGTACCTGGCGAACGCACAGCAGCAGGTGCTCGACAACGGACTGTGGATCCCGACCGTCGAACTGTCGCAGGCGGTCGGCGCGAGCTCGGCGGTGCAGGACCAGAGGTTCGACGCGTCTGCTCGGCTGCAGTTCTTCGACACCTGGTTGAGCAGGAGCTGACATGCTTCGCTACCTCGGCCTGCGCGTCCTGCAGGCGATCGGTGTCCTGTGGGCCGCGTTCACCATCTCCTTCGTGGTGCTGTTCCTGCTGCCCTCTGATCCGGTGAGCATCGCGGTCGATTCCGGCGGCGGCAGTGGCACCCCGGTGGACGCGGCCGCGGTCGCCGAGCTGCAGGCCCGGTACGGACTGGACAAGCCTGTCCTCGAGCAGTACTGGACATCGCTCACCAGCGCGATCCGCGGTGACTTCGGCACGTCCATCTCCACGGGTCAGCCGGTGACCACCGCGATCCTGGACGCCGTTCCGAGCACCCTCGCCCTGGCCGGTCTCGCGCTGATGCTCGCCGTCGGTGTCGGTGGGGGGCTCGCCTTCCTCGCTACCTACACCCGCGCACGATGGTTGCGTACCGCGCTGCTCTCCCTCCCTCCGCTGGGCGTCGCGGTGCCGACGTTCTGGGTGGGACTCCTGCTCCTGCAGGTGTTCTCGTTCGGGCTGCCGATCTTCCCGGCGTTCGGCGACCGCGGGTTCGGATCGCTGGTGCTGCCGGCGATCACGCTGGCGGTACCGACCGGGGCCGTCATCGCGCAGGTGCTCGCGACCAGCCTGACCACGACGTGGCGGCAACCGTTCACCACCGCGGCCGAGGCGAAGGGTGCGTCCCGGTGGCGGATCCAGACTCGCCACGTGCTGCGCCTGGCCAGCGTGCCGGCGTTCACCATCGCCGGCGTCCTCGTCGGCGAACTGTTGGCCGGTTCGGTGGTCGTCGAGACCGTGTTCTCCCGGGCCGGCGTGGGCCGACTGACGCAGACATCGGTTCTCGCGCAGGACATCCCGGTGGTGCAGGGAATCGTGGTCCTCACGTCGCTGGTGTTCGTGGTCGTCACGCTGGCCGTGGACATCGTGTACCCCCTGATCGATCCCCGGATCGTCCAGCGCATCACCCGACCCACGAAGGAGCCGGCCCATGTCTGACGTCCTGGTACGAGAGACGGTCCACGCGAGCGTCTCGCCCGAGCCGACGTCCCGTCGACGGCGAGTGACCCCGCGGGCCGTCGGCGGCAGGATCGGCGTGGCGGTGTCGGTGGCCGTCCTGATCGTCGCCATCGGGTTCGCCGTCGTCCCGTCTCTTTTCGCCAGTGGGGATCCCTTGCGCGGCGTCCCGGCGGAGAAGTTGCAGGGACCCAGCGCCGCTCACTGGTTCGGCACCGACAACATCGGCCGCGACGTCTGGACCCGGGTCGTGCACGGTGCCGGGTTGTCGCTCAGCGCGACGCTGATGGCCGTGGCCATCGCGCTCGTGGCGGGATCGATTCTCGGCCTGATCGGAGGCGCTGTCGGCGGAATCGTCGACGCGGTGCTCATGCGTCTCGTCGACGTGCTGTTGTCCATCCCGACTCTGCTGCTGGCCCTGGCCCTGGTCACCGCTCTCGGTTTCGGAACCGTGAACGTCGCGATCGCGGTCGGTGTCACCCTCGTCGCGAGCTTCGCGCGCGTGATGCGGTCCGAGGTGCTGCGCGTAAGGCGGTCGCTGTACGTGGAGGCCGCCTTCGCGTCGGGTTCGCGGTGGCACACCGTGCTGTGGACCCACATTCTCCGGAACGCGTACCCACCCGTGATCGCCCTGGCGGCAGTGCAGTTCGGCATGGCCGTGCTCGCTGTGTCGTCGCTCAGTTTCCTCGGTTTCGGAGCGGTACCGCCCACACCGGAATGGGGTTCGCTCGTGTCGGAGGGGCGCAACTTCCTCGCCACCTCCTGGTGGCTCACCACGCTGCCCGGTCTCGTCATCGTGGCGGTCGTGCTGTCGGCGCACAGAGTGGGCCACGCGCTGGATCGGGGTGATCGAGCATGAGCAGCAGGAGTGGAGCCGGCGGAACGACCCGGTCGAGCCTGCTCAGGGTCGACGGTCTGCGCGTGTCGTACGGGGCGACAGAGGCCGTGCGGGGTGTCGACTTCGAGATCGCGCGGGGTGAGGTGCTCGCCCTGGTCGGCGAGTCGGGCAGCGGCAAGACGACCACGGCCCAGGCGATCATCGGTCTGCTCGCCGGATCGGGCACCGTCACCGGGGGCACCGTCACGTTCGACGGTGACCGTGTCGACGACGCGGGACACCGTCGGTGGGAGAAGCTTCGCGGTGCGCACATCGGTCTGGTGCCGCAGGACCCGACCACGTCGCTCAATCCCGTGAAGCGAGTGGGGGAGCAGGTCGCAGAGGTGCTCCGCATCCACGGCCGGGCCGACCGGCGCAGCGCCGCGGCGGCGGTCGTGCGGATACTCGACGAGGCGGGGATCGACAATCCGGAGCTCCGTGCTCGGCAGTATCCGCAAGACCTGTCCGGCGGGCAGCGTCAGCGCGTGCTCATCGGTGTCGCGCTGGCGTGCGAGCCGGAGCTGGTGATCGCCGACGAGCCGACCAGCGCTCTGGACGTGACCGTGCAGCGCCGCATTCTCGACCACCTCGCGGATCGGATCGCCGAGCACGGCACCTCGGTACTGCTGATCACGCACGACCTCGGGGTCGCGGCCGACCGCGCCGATCGGATCGCCGTCATGCGTGACGGTGAGATCGTCGAGATCGGGCCGGCGCGAGAGGTGTTGGAGAACCCGACCGCCGACTACACGAGAAGCCTGATCGCGTCCGCGCCGTCTCTGACGTCGGTACGGCTGCCGCGTGCGACGCGCGAGGCGCAGCCGGTCCTGTTGTCGCTGAGACACGTGTCCAAGACGTTCCGCATCGGTCGTGGGCAGAACCTGACGGCGGTGGACGGGGTGTCGCTCGACGTCGAGCGCGGACGGACGGTGTCGATCGTCGGGGAGAGCGGCTCGGGAAAGTCCACCACCGCTCGCATCGCCCTACGGCTCGAGAACCCGTCGGCGGGGTCGGTCGTCTTCGACGGCGACGACATCACGTCCGCACGCGGCAGGGAGTTGCGCACCCTCAGGCGACGCTTCCAGATCGTGTATCAGAACCCGTACGCATCGCTGAATCCCGCACTGCGCGTGCGGGACATCGTGGCGGAACCGCTCGTCGCGTTCGGGCTCGGATCACGCTCCACGCGTCCCGCCCGGGTGGCCGAACTGCTCGAGCAGGTTGCCCTGGCGCCGGAGTACCTCGACAGGCGCCCCGCCGAGCTGTCCGGTGGGCAGCGCCAGCGGGTCGCCATCGCCCGCGCGCTGGCTCTCCACCCGGAGCTGCTCGTGCTCGACGAACCGGTGTCCGCACTGGACGTCTCGGTGCAGGCGCAGATTCTCGAACTCCTCACTCGGCTGCAGGACGAGCTGGATCTGAGCTATCTGTTCATCTCCCACGATCTCGCGGTCGTGCGGCAGATCAGCGACACGGTGCTGGTGATGCGCAACGGGCGAGTGGTCGAGTCCGGGTCGGCGGAGGACGTGTTCGATCGACCGCAGCACGAGTACACCAGGGAACTGCGCAACGCCGTTCCGGGAACGGGAGTCGACGCACGACCGTCATGACCTTTCCGATCACGCCGAGCAGAACTGTGTCTCCGCGCGCCGCGCGGCTCTAGCGTCGGGCCATGACCTGGAACTCGATCATCGATTCGATCCGTCACTGGGTGTCCGACTGGAGCGACGAGTCTGCCGCCGGCTGCGTCGAGGCCGCGGTGCGCACCTCGTTCTGAGGGCGCGCGACGACGCTGTCAGCGTGCGGCTCTCGGCCGGGTCGCCGCGACGACCGCGGCCCCCAGCGCGGTGATCGCGATGACGACGATCACGGCGTGGTTCCAGCCGTCGAACACCGCGGACGGCGCGGTGCCGGCCGACAGGACCACCACCGACACCACGGTCACGCCGATCGCCGAGCCGAGGTAGCGCGCGGTGTTGTTCGCCCCGCTTCCCATGGCGGCGCGCCCGGCTGGGACGCTCGCGACGGCCTCGCGGCCGAGGGCGGCGTTGACTATTCCTGTCGCGGCGCCGGCCAGGACGAGACCCGGCACGAGGCGCAGGGGCGACGACGTCTCGGACAGTCCGAGTAACAGCCCCGTCCCGACGGCGACACCGACGAGGCCCAGGGCCAGTTGCGTTCGGCCGGAGACGGACGCGGGTATGCGCCGCGCGAGCAGGGCGGTGATCACGCTCGTCGCGGACCAGCCGAAGAGCAGGAAGGCGCTGTGGAGTGCGTCCAGACCGAATGCGGCGCCGACGAATCCGGCCATGTATGACATCAGAGCGATCACCCCGGCTCCGGTGGCGAGTGCGGCGACGGTGGCGGCGAGGAAGGCGGGCTGGCGCAGCAGCGTGAGATCGAGCATGGGCGAGGCGGTCCGGCGTTCGTGCAGAACGAAACCCGCGAGCAACAGCGCGGCCACGGCGAGCAGGACGAGGGGTAGGGGTCGCGTCCACCCGGCACGGCCCTCGACGAGCGCGGCGAGGAGGGCCGACAGACCCCCGGACAGGGCGACGGCGCCGATCAGGTCCAGCCCGCGCGGTGTCTCCGTGCGGGATTCGGCGAGGAGGCGCCCTGCGACGACCGCGGCGACGAGTGTCAGCGCGGTGAGCAACCAGTACCCCTCGCGCCACGTGGCGAGACGATCCGAGGTCGCGGACATCAGGGGCCCGAGGGTGATGCCCGCGCCGACGGCCGCGCCCCAGATGCCGCTGGCACGGGCGCGCAGCGGCCCGGGTTCGAAGGCGTGCGCGATGACGCCGAGACTCGACGCCAGCACCGCGCCCGCGCCGACGCCCTGGACCACGCGGGCGAGGACGAACACGAGCGTGGACGGCGCGGCCGCGCACACAGCGGACGCGAGGGCGAGGACGACGAGACCGAGAACGAAGGTGCGGCGACGGCCGATGTCGTCGGCGAGTGCGCCGGACACCAGCAACGCGGCACTGAGGCCGATGCTCATCGAGCTCAGGATCCAGGTTCTGCCCGACGCGTCACTCCCGAGCGTCGCGGCGGTGCTGCCGATGGTCGCCAGGGGAAACGTGAACGCAGCCAGGGCGAGGAGGGTCCCGAACGCTGCGACGGGCAGGGGGCGGGCGAGAGGTGGTGCGGATCGCTGCTCAGTCATGCCCGTCCTTCGGTTCGGTGAGCGAACCGTAACCCGCCGATATGGTTCGGTCAACAGACCGTTCGAGGTAGGCTCGAGTCATGGCGATGGGAACGGATTACGCCGCGCAGGACTGCTCGCTCGCTCGCGCCCTGGAGATCGTGGGGGAGCGGTGGACACTGCTCGTCGTGCGGGACTCCCTGTTCGGTGTGCGCCGGTTCTCCGACTTCCAGCACCACCTCGGCATGTCGAAGGCGGTGCTGTCGCAGCGCCTGTCGGCCCTGGTGGACCACGGGTTGCTGAGCAGGGAACGAGTCGGTGGGCGTGAGGAATACCGTCCCACCGAGATCCTCGTCGACCTGTGGCCCGCGCTGCACGCGCTGACGGTGTGGGGTGAACGAGCAGCGCCCGCGCAGGACGGCCCCCGTCGGGTGTTCCGACACGAACCGTGCGGCGGTGAGCTCGACGATCACGGCAGCTGCCCGCAGTGCGGGACCGTGCCCGCTGCCGGTCGGGTCGTCATGTCGCCGGGGCCGGGTGTGACCGCGACCCCGCGGCCGAACACCGTGTCCCGCGCGCTCCGCGCACCTCGTCGGTTGCTCGAGCCGATCAGGTGACGGCGACACCCGGCGCGAGGTGAAGGGGGGGCGGTCGCGCGACGGCCCCCGGGGCCTCGCTCTATTCTGGACCGGGTCGGAAACACAGGTCCGCGACACGGTCGGTTGTCATGGGCGTCGAGAGTGGGGAACACATGACGGTGCCGTACGGCGATCGCGGCGATCTCGTCCGCACCATCGACGAGGACACCTCCGTCGATCAGCAGGCGTCGGCGCTCGGCAGAATCGCCGAGATGGCCCGCACTCTCCGCGGAACCCGTCGATCGGTGGACGACACGCTGACAGCCCTGGTGCGGTCGGCCACGCAGCTCATGCCCGGCGTCGACCATGCGTGCGTCACCGTGATGACCGGTGCGCGGCGCACCATCCACGCCCGCACCGACGACGTCGCCGCCGATCTCTGCCGTGTGCAGTTCGAACTGGGTGAGGGGCCCACCGAGAACGAGATCTGGCAGATCGACACCGTCGTGGCCGAGAATCTCGGCAGCGAGCGGCGGTGGCCCTCCTTCGCCGCGGCCGCACGCGACAGGGGAATCGAGTCGATGGCGGCGTTCCGCCTCTACACCGATCCGTCGGCGCGTGATCTCGGCGTGTTGCTGCTGTTCAGCAGGACTGCCGACGCCTTCGACGCCGATGCTCAGATGGTCGGATCCGCGCTCGCCGCCCACGGCGCGGTGGCGCTGCTCAGTGCCCGCGACGACCAGAACTTCCGGGACGGCCTCGCGAGTCGCGACATCATCGGCCAGGCCAAGGGGATCCTCATGGAGCGATTCGACGTCGATGCCGTGCAGGCCTTCACGATGCTCGCCCACATCTCCCAGTCCGAGAACCGCCCGCTGCGGGAGGTCGCGCTGTCTCTGATCGAGGAGTCGCATCCCACGAGGTCCGTCGAGGTTCCGCCCGTCGCGTGACGGCCCGCCGGAACTGCCCGTCGGAACAACGCGGTGCGCGCGGACGTTGTCGGAACAGAGTGTTACTGCGACAAGAGGAGACACCATGGCGGACAGCACACAGGCAGGTTCCACGACCGAGACGGCCATCCTGGCGGGTGGATGCTTCTGGGGTGTCGAGGAACTGATCCGCAAGCAGCCGGGCGTGCTCTCCACGCGCGTCGGGTACTCGGGCGGAGACGTGCCGAACGCCACGTACCGGAACCACGGCACGCACGCCGAGGCGGTCGAGATCGTGTTCGACCCGACCCGGACGACCTACCGCGACATCCTGGAGTTCTTCTTCCAGATTCACGACCCGTCGACGAAGAACCGTCAGGGCAACGACCGCGGAGTGAGCTACCGCTCGGCGATCTTCTACACCTCCGACGAGCAGAAGCACGTCGCGCTGGACACGATCGCCGACGTCGACGCCTCCGGTATCTGGCCTGGAAAGGTGGTCACCGAGGTCACCGCGGCGAGCGAGTTCTGGGAGGCCGAGCCCGAGCACCAGGACTACCTGCAGCGGATCCCCAACGGATACACCTGCCACTGGGTCCGCCCCGACTGGAAGTTGCCGCGTCGGAACGCTGCGGTCAGCTGAGCCGTTCGACCATCGACGCCCGTCGTCCCCTCAGGGGCGGCGGGCGTTTCTCGTCAGCTCGATCGTCGCGGCACGGAGATCGTCGAGTGACGCCAACGGCGACGTGTAGCCGACTCGCGTGTAGGACACGCCTCTCGGTGTGGTGACCGTGATGTCGAGTCCGTAGCGGTCGGCGCCGGTGCACACAGCGGACGTCGCATCGGGGAATCCGCCGAATGCCGCGGTCATCGCGGTGAGTGCGTCCGCGTGGTCGGCGTTCAGGTGCTCCACCGCAGGCCCGCTCACCGGCCGTACCGGATCCGGTACGGCGGCTGCGTAGTCCGCCGCCGTGGCCGAGTCCATGCGGCCGTAGCCGCCCACCCATCTGACTCGGTCCACCGACAGGATCCAGACGGTGAAGTCGCTGTAGTCGATGTAGTACCGCGCCGCCGGGACGGCCGCCAGGTGCGCCTCCCGCGCAGCCTCGACGTCCGAGCCCGACGGCCGAAGCACGGTGCCCGCCAGCGTGATACGTCCGCTCGCGAGCGGATCACTGTTCTCACCCGGAGCGACGACGGACAGACTCACCCGTGGATCCGCCGCGAGATTGCGACCGTGCTCCGCCATGTGGGAGACACAGAGCACGGGGTTCCCGCCCAGGAGGCCGTACGTCACGTAGGACGCCCACGGATGTCCGTCGGCCGAGAGGCTCGCGAGCGTGGCCGTGTTGGTCGACGCGGCCACCGTGCGCGCCTCCTCCGCCGCGGACGGCCGGCGAGGGTGGGTGACGGGAGCGGTGGGCGTCGGCATCGACGGGGCGTCGCCGGGGTCGCCGTGATCGAGAGTGGCCATGGGCGAACACTACCGGCGCCCGGCGCCGACCGGTGGCGCCGGAACGCCCTAGCGGACGGGCGGTCGCAACAGGAGGGCAGCGCCCGAACCGACACCGACCACCATGAACATCAGCAGCATGACGACGTTGGCCATCTCGTTCTCCGTCTTCCGGGCGGGTACGTCCACATCGCGACCCGTGTGGACAGATCTCTACCCCCGGCCGTATGACCGCAAACACTCACGCATGAGCGTGCATCTCCCACACCAGGATCTCGGCCGACGACGTCGTGTGGACGACATGTCCGCCGGTGTCGGTACCGCGGAGCGCGTCACCGGGACCGAGTGTTCCGATGCCGTCGATCTCGACGGTGCCGCGCGCGACGAAGAGGTGGAGGAACGGCGCGGTGGGGAGGGTGACGGGCGTGCCCGGCCGCAGCCGCGCCACGTGGAGCGCCGCCTTGCTCTGGCCCAGTCCGACGGCCGTGCCACCGCGGTCACGGTCGAGTCCCGACGCGACCGTGACCAGGCGGCCGGAGGCCAGTTCGCCTGCCGCCGCGTACTCCTCGTACCCGGGCGGCCGCCCGTTCTCGTCCGGCGGAAGCCACATCTGGACGACCCGCAGCGGTGTCCCGGCGGAATATCCGGCCCCGTTCCGCTCGGAGTGGACGACGCCGGAGCCCGCACTCATCCGCTGCGCCAACCCGGGCGTGATGGTCCCCTCGTTCCCGAGCGAGTCACGGTGCACCAGTGATCCGTCCAGCACCCAGGTCACGATCTCGACGTCGGCGTGCTGGTGGCTGTCGAATCCCTCGCCCGCGTCGACGGTGTCGTCGTTGTGGACGAGCAGCAACCCGTGCGCATTCGCGGCGAGATCGAAGTTGCCCGCCACGGGGAAGGACTGCCAGGAGTCCAGCCACTCGTTGCGCCAGTGGATTCGATCGGCAGCGGGTACGACGACGTCGGGCATGACACGCACAGTACCCGGGCACATCGACACTGCGACGCGATGTGATGACGTCTATCATCAGATGATGGTGGGACGACGGAGACCGTTGGCGGACCTCGCAGGCAAGGTGGTGGTGATCACCGGAGCCGGATCCGGCATGGGCCGCGCGTACGCGGCGGCCTACGCCGCACGCGGGGCGGTCCTCGCGCTCGGCGACATCGACGGCAACGCCCTCGCGGAGACGGTGACGAGCCTGCCCTCTGGCGGCACGGTGCTCACCGAGGTGTACGACGTGGCCGATCGCGACGCCGTCGCGGCCTTCGCCGCCCGCGTCGCCCGGGAGGTGGGCCCGGCGACCGTCGTCGTCAACAACGCCGGCATCGAGGGCGGTTTCCGGCCCGCCTGGCATCTCGACGACGCGTCCTACGACCGGGTGATGGCGGTCAATCTCGGTGGGGTGGTGCACGGGACGCGCGCCTTCCTGCCGCAGCTGATGTCGCGGCCGGCGGCTGCGCTGGTGAACGTGTCCTCCATCTTCGGACTGCAGGGGACGCCGAACCACACCGACTACTGCGCCAGCAAGTTCGCGGTGCGGGGATTCACCGAGGCCCTCGCGACCGAACTCGCCGGGTCCACCGTCTCGGTCCACCTGGTCCATCCGGGCGGCGTGGCGACCAACATCTCGCGGGCCGAGGGATCCCAGCAGTTCGCAGCGAAGTACTACGCCACCTCGCCCGAGGCGGTGGCCGAGCGCGTGGTGCGGGACGTCGAGTTCGGACGGATGCGCATCGTCACCGGACACCGGTCGCGCCAGGTCGCCTTCGGGGCCCGGTTCCTGCCGCTCCCGCTCATGGTCCGGCTCGTCCGTCGCGACATGAACGACATCCTGGACCCCGGCGACTACGCCGACTGAGCCTCGGCGCCGGGCGACCGCAGGACCAGTGCCCACAGAGCGGCGACGACGGCCAGTGCGATGACGAACGCGGCCATGGCCGACCAGCCGTAGGCCTGATACACGACGCCGCCCGTCCAGCCGACGATGCTCGAACCGCCGTAGTAGAAGAGGTTGTAGAGCGACGCCGCCTGAGCGCGACCGTCCGTCGCGCGATGCCCGGTCCATCCGGACGCGATGGCGTGCGCGGCGAAGAATCCCATCGTGAACACCACCAGGCCGAGGAGTACGACGATCAGCGAGTGCGCGATCGTCAGGGCGACCCCGGCGATCATGACGCCCGTCGACCCGGCGAGCACCGCGGAGCGTCCGAACCGGCCGGCCAGCTGTCCGGCGACGCGAGACGAGACGGTTCCGCTGAGATAGGCGATGAAGATGAGGCTGATCAGCGACTGGGGGAGTCCGAACGGGGCTGCCTCGAGGCGGAAGCCCAGATAGTTGTAGACGGTGACGAAGCCGCCCATGAGCAGGAACGCCTGCCCGAACAGCGCGCGCATGCCGGGGTCCCGGAGGTGTGTGGTGACGCGTTTCCCCAGCCCCGGGCCGCCGTCCCGCGCAGGGAGCGCGCGCCGCGGTGCGGGGGCGAGGCGCAGGAAGGCGATCGCGGCCACGGCGGCGATGATCGAGACCGTCAGTGTTCCGATGCGCCAGTTCGTGTACTCGGCGACGGGTCCGGCGACGATGCGGCCGAGCAGCCCGCCCAGCGTGGTGCCCGAGACGTAGGTGGCCGCGGCCACCGCGGTGTTCCGGCGGTGCACCTCCTCGCTGAGGTAGGCGATCGCGATGGCCGGCAGCCCGCCGAGGGCGGCGCCCTCCACGAACCGCACCGTCAGCAGCATCGGCAACGACGTGGAGAGCGGGACGACGAGGCCCAGGACGGTGGCCGTGACGATCGAGATGCTCATGGCACGCACCCGGCCGACGCGGTCGGCCACCACGGACCACGGCAGTACGGCGACCGCGACGCCGACCGTGGCGCAGCCCACCGCGAGCGAGGATTGCGACGGCGTGATCGCGAGGTTCGAGGCGATGAGCGGGAGGATGCCCTGGACGGAGTACAGCTGGGCGAAAGTGGCGACACCGGCGAGAAGCAGCCCGGCGACGAGCCTGCGGTACTCGCGGGACCCGCGGGTGTGTCCGTCCCAGTCGGTGTCGGTCGCCTCGTCGATGGTCACGGGATCCGACGGTAGGCCGGACGCGACCTATTCGTCCAATGCATTGCATCTCGCACAATCATGATCGTGACGTATCGTTCGATTCATGCGTGAGGAAGCCGAGGCACTCCTGCCTCTGATCCCGACACTGCTCGCCGTGGCGGAGACCGAACACATCACCGAGGCGGCGCACGTGCTCGGCCTCCCACAGCCGACGGTGAGCCGGCAGCTCGCCCGCGCCTCGGCCGCGTTGGGAGTGGCGGTCGTCGAGCGTCGTGGTCGGGGCATCGCCCTCACGCCTGCGGGACGTGCACTGATGCCCTTCCTCGACCGGGCGGTCCGCGAACTCGAGGCCGGGCTCGACGCCATGACCGAGCAGGACGCCCGGACTCGTGGCCGCATCTCGGTCAGCTTCCAGAACACGGTGGGCGAGGGCGTGCTCCCGCTGCTCATCAAGCGCTTCCTCGCCGATCATCCCGCCGTCACGTTCACCCTCGACCAGGGCGCGCGGGCCCGGTGCCTCGACAGACTGGAGGACGGGAGCGCGGACCTCGCATTCGTGGCGCTCGGCACCGAACACGGCACCGACACGTCCTTCGGGCTGTACGACGAGAGGCTCGTGTTGGTCGTCCCGTCCGATCACCGACTGGCGGGCCGCCGATCGGTGGACCTCGTGGAGACGGCGGACGACCCGTACGTGGCGATGGAACACGGGTACGGCATGCGTTCTCTCTGCGAGACACTGTGGGCCGCTGCGGGAATGGCCCCGACCATCGCCTTCGAGGGGCAGGACATCCACACCGTGCGCGGGCTGGTCGGGGCGGGCCTCGGCGTCAGCGTCCTCCCTCGCACGACCACTCCCGTCGGCCCGCTGCCCACGGTCGACATCGCGGTGAACGACCCCGCGGCGCGGCGGCGCATCGGCGTGGTGTGGCCCGCACGCACCCTGCCGGCGCAGGCCCTCGCCTTCCGCGACATGGTGGTGCGGCGAGGGGCCGCTGTCCTGGCGCGCTGACGATCGGCCTCAGGAGCGAGCGCGACCGTCGGTTGCCATCCCGCGGTGCATCACCCGGTCGCCCACCACTCCGCTGTGGTCGGCCCGGTGCATGACGCACCGGTTGTCCCACAGGACGACGTCGCCCGGCTGCCACGTGTGCCGGTGCACGTTGTCCTCGGCGGTGGAGTGGTCGTAGAGGAACCGGACGGTCTCGGCGGTCTCGTCGGGCGACATTCCGCTGATCGACGCGCATCGCGCGGGAGTCGACAGGTAGAGCGAGCGCCGTCCGCTGATCGGATGGGTCGTCACGAGCGGATGCACTGCGGACGACTCGGCATCGTCGGCGAGATCGAGACCGGTCACGACGTGCGTGAGCGTGCGGTCGACGAGCTCGTCGCGAAGGTCGTCGGGCAGTGTGTCCCACGCGCGGTACTGGTTGCTGAAGACGGTCTGTCCTCCCTCCGACGGCACGGTGACCGCACGGAGCGAGGTGTACGCCGGTGGGTGTGCCACATAGCTCGTGTCCACGTGGAAGGTGGAGCGCGGCGTCGTCGTCCGGCCGACATTGCTGATGACGTTGAGATCCGGGTGTCCGGGGACCGGTGTCTCGCCCTCGGTGAACACGAGGTCGCCGAACGCACGGAGGAACTCGGTGAAACGGTCGTCGTCGAGCGACTGCCCCCGGAAGACGACGACGCCGTGATCTGCTGCGAGGCGGCGTGTCTCGTCGATTCCCGCCGCGTCGAGGTCCTCCACCCGGACGTCCTCGACGTGTGCGCCGACGGGTTCGAGGGTGGTGTGTCGCATCATCGTGCTCCTTCGATCGAGAGTTCGCGCAGTCCTGCGGCGAACAGGTCCTCGAGACTGATTCCCGCGGCCGCAGCCATCACCGCGACCACGCTGCCCCGCGCGTAGGAGCAGTACAGGCCTGCCTCGAGAAACCACGGTCGACCGTCGGGGTCCACCCGGAAGTCGAAGAGGCTGTAGTGCCGACACCCCAGCGCTCGGTGGCACTCGAGGGCCACCGCGTGGATCCGCTCGGTGATCGGATCGTCCTCGGGGACGATCCACGCCTTCGTGGCGTTCTTGGCCACCAGGTACAGCGCCCCGTCCTCGTCGCGGGACAACTTGTCCTCGCGTGTGCGGATCGGACGATCGTCCGCGTCCACGGCGTACTCCTCGAGCGGCAGGCACACCGGTTCACCGTCCACCACGACGATGCCGCAGCGCACCTCACGTCCCAACTCGACGTAGCGCTCCACCAGCACCCGGCGGGAGAACCGCGCAGCGTCCGCGAGCGCGTCGGTGTACTCGTCAGGAGTGCGCGCGAGCGACACCCCCACCGAGTTGTCGGAGTCCACCGGCTTGACGACCACCGGTAACGGGACGGGCGACCGCGCGCCTGACCGTGGTGCGTCCGGGGGCACGACGACGACGTGGCCCTCCGGCACCGGAACGCCCGCCGCAGCGACCACCGCTCGGGTCAGCGCCTTGTCCGCCGCGAGTGCCATCACGTCGGCGGTGTTGCCCAGCAGAGCGAGACCCACGACGTCGACCAGCGCCCGGTAGGACGTCATGCCGGGCAGGCAGAACATCTGCGGCACGACGACGTCGACACCCAGAGCCTCGATGTGACGCAGCGCGTCCGCGAGCGACAGAGGCGGAGCCCCCGCCACCGCGTCGTCGGTGAGATCGACCGGGAAGCGCCACGTGCGGTCGGGCGAGACCAGTGCGACGTGGAACTCGTACCGTGCGGGATCGGCGAGCGCGGACAGCGCGTCCGAGGCGTACACCCGCGACAGGTCCGAGTGGAACTCGTCCTCGGCGGACCCCGCGAGGTGCAGCACGGTCACCCGTGCGGTCGGGTGGACGAAAGCCGTGTCGTCAGTCACCGCCGGCCTCCACGAGTTTGCCGATGTTGAAGTCGATGCGGCTCCACGAGCGACCGGCGCGAAGGTTCGCCCAGATCAGCGACGGCATGTGAAGGTGGTGAAGCATGAAGTAGGGCAACGGATCCCACCGCGTGAACACCGCGTCCTTCCCGGTGGCGATGGTGCGTGCGCGGGCGAGGCGGCCAGGCTGGGTGAGCAGCCGCCAGATCTCGTGGTAGATCCAGTAGGTCGGCCGGGCGGACGGGAGCGGCGTGATGACGGGGTGCCCGTCGTCGAGGTACGCAGCCGCCACGTCCGGGTGATCGTGGAACATGGTGATGGCCGAATGCGTTCGCGGATTGCACTCGATGGCGTAGGCGTGGCCGTCCGCCGCCTCGATGAAGTCGAAGGACACCTGGCCCGTGAGCCCGAGCTCGCCGACGAAATGCTCCACCCACGACCGGATCTCGGGCTTGTCCACCATGGCGTAGTTGATCTGGAACGCCGACGACTCGCAGCACCCGTACACCTGCACGCGCCCGTTGCGGACAGTCGAGTGGGTGCAGTACTCCTGACCGGTGACGAACTCCTGCATGATCCACGGATCCTCGTCCGAGATGTCGAGCCCGGAGACGAACGCGGCATTCGCCGCGCGGTCCCGTCCCGTCAACGGCGTGAGGTCCATACGACCCACCGGGTTGTACGCGATGCGCTTGAGGATGTAGGTACGGCCGTCGGGGAAGTCGAAGTCCTCGACCTGCCGACGGTCGGTGACGAGGTGTGATTCCGGCACGCGCAGACCGAGCGACTCCGCGACCTTCGAGAACTGCACCTTGTCGTCGAGCATGCGCACGGTGGCCGAGTCGACGTGGACGACGTCGCACCGCCCGTCGAGCAGACGACCGACCTCGGCGTCCGGCACGCTGGACGCCGGACTCGACACCGGCACGAACACGTCCGCTCTCTCGCTCAGCACGATGTCGGCGATCGCGCGCGCATATCCGGGTTCCGACGCCTCGGGGACGGTGTGGAACACGTCCACCGCTCGGGAGAACCGATGCGCGGTGTACCGGTACTTGGCCGATTCGACCAGTACCACCCGGTGGCCGGCGCCGTGGAACGATCTCGCGAGTTGCAGCGCCTTGGTCATCTTGCCGCCGTTGATCACGACCGTCCTACGCCGTGCGGCAGGCGAACCGGGTGCCGTGCGCGGTCGGGCTAGCGCCGCCAGGACGGGCACGAGGTCGAGCGGAGCGGTGACGAGCGAGCCGGCGAGGACCGCCACGGACCGGCCGACGCTCGTCACGACGCGCTCGATCGACGGATGAGCGTCAGTCCGTCCCGCAGCGGGACCAGGACCTGCTCGACGCGGGAGTCCGCCGCCACGGCGCGATTGAACTCCGCGATGGCGGAACCGTTGTCCGACATGGCCGTACCGAGGTACGGCTCGGCCTGCAGGAGTGTGTTGTCGACGGCGACCACGGCGTCCGGCGTCAGCAGCTCGGAGTCGAGAAGCGACGTCAGGTATCCGAGGTACCCGGCCTTGTCGGCGTCGATGAACACCAGGTCGAACCGGCGTCCCTCGTCGGCGAGACGGGTGAGGGACTCCGCCGCAGGACCGACGAGAATCTCGATCGCGTCACCTGCCGGCGACGCGTCGAAGCACTGTCGGGCGAACGCCGCGACTGGTTCGTCCAGTTCACAGGCGACGATGCTTCCGCCGGGTGGAAGTGCCTCGGCCATGGCGAGAGCCGAGTACCCCGTGAACATGCCGATCTCGAGGACCGACGTGGCGCGGGTCATCCGCACGAGGAAGTCGAGGAAACGTCCCTCGACGTGGCCGGACAGCATCTCCTGCTCGAGCGCGCTGCCGGACCATTCCGCGGATCGGGTGCGTGCGGCCAGATCCGCGAGAGCGGGTGATTCCGGGGTGGTGCACTCGTCCAGGTACGGGTCGAGGCCCGCGATCACGTCACGCGCACGCCGAGCGCGGCCGAGAACGGCTGCCGGGACCCCGAGGTCGTCGAGGTCCCGGCACAGCTCCGTCAGCTCGGCCGCGGCGATGGTGGTCGGTGTGACCGGCCGTGCATCACTCATCGTGGGACGAACCGACCGCGACCTCCGGTTGCGGCGCGGTGAACATGTCCACGCCGTCGCCGTCGCG
Source organism: Rhodococcus sp. UNC23MFCrub1.1 (assembly GCF_000686025.1). Lineage (GTDB taxonomy): Bacteria > Actinomycetota > Actinomycetes > Mycobacteriales > Mycobacteriaceae > Rhodococcoides. Next base: position 409,295 of record NZ_JMLQ01000001.1, on the reverse strand, counting down.
GTCGTGCTCGAGGCAGATCTTCTTGTGCAAGGTGAGCGTGTCCGACAGCTCGTCGACGGTCACGTCGTTCAGGAATTCGCAGGACCCGATGGGCGCCGGCACCGCCGCGCGGAGAATCCCGTCTCGGGTCTTGAGGATGGACGACGTGGCCTCGGCGAGCAGGTCGGCCGTCAGGTACGAGCTGTCGAGCGCGAGCCCGATCCCGCTCATGACGCCGAGCACGCGGTCGCGGTCGTCGGCCGTGATGTGGCCGCGCTGCTCCGCGAGGGTGGTGGACAGCGCCATGTCGATGTTGATGGCGTGTCCGTGGAAGAACGGCGCGGGCGGGGTGAGCTCGAGCGTCGGACTCCAGGTGTGGCCGAAAGCGATCACGCGATCGAGGTCGATCTCGTGGAGGTTGGGCGCTTCCAGGTCCAGCATGGTCGCGATGGCCTTGTAGGTGAGGCGGTCGGCGATCTCGCGCAGTTCCGCGGTGCCGTCGAGGTGACCGAAACGCGTCGCGAGCAGCTCCGGGCCGTGCTTCTCGAGCATCTCGAAGATCTCGAGATTGCCCACGACGGAGATCTTGATGAGTTCCGCCATGCCGTTGCGGACCTGGTCCTCCGGCAGGGTGCCCAGGAAACTGAAGTCCAGCAACACCTTCTGCGAGGCGTGGTACGCGCCCAGACGGTTCTTGTGCTTGCCGTAGTTGACGGCGACCTTGATGCTGACGCTGGCGTCGATGAGACCGATCAGCGTCGTGGGGATGCGGATGTACGGCGTGTTCCGGCGGTAGCTGGCGCACGCGAAGCCGGCGACGTCCGTCGTGAGTCCGCCGCCGACGACCAGGACGGGCTCGGTGCGCACCAGGCCGAAGCGATCGAACTCGCCCACGATCCGCTCGAAGGTCTCGATCGACTTCGCCGTCTCGCGGATCTGCACCGGGACGATGGTCAGCGCGATGTCGTGATGGCGGAAATAGGTGTGGATCGCGTCGCCGTACAGCGCGAGGACGCTGTCGTCCACCACCATCAGGCAGCGGCCGTACGGCCGGTAGCTGTCCGCGAGCTCGGTGTTCGCGGTGTCGAAGACGCCGTCGACGTACACGAGGTCGTACTCGATCTTCTCGTATCCCTCGACGTGGAAGGTGCGATCGTCTGCGGTGACACGTGCCTGGAGGTTGCTCACTACTTCTCTCCCGAGGAAAACGGTTCGCGAGCATCGCGCTCGACGGGTGAACCGGGGTTGGCGTGGATGTGACTCGACAGGGTGTGGAGTCGACCGGTGAAGGTCACTGTCGAGCCGTCACCAGAGATTCGATGCGAGCGGGGTCGAGGGATTCGACCGTCTCCGATGCCGAGGAGAAGTCGCTGCCGGCCGTGTTCTCGTTCGGGAACGCGACGCAGGTGATGTCGGCTGCGGCTGCGGCGGCCACACCACCGGCGTTGTCCTCGATCGCGACGCAGGCGGAGGGCTGTTCGCCCAGCTTGTCGAGGGCGAAGGCGTAGGACGCGGGGTCGGGCTTGCCCTGCTCGACGTCGTCCGCGTCGACGAGGACGTCGAAGGAGTCGCGAGTGACCTCGGGGGACAGCGCCTCGAGCACGGCGTCGACGTTCTCCTTCGACGTGGTCGTGACGAAGCCGAGCTTGGCGCCCGACTTCTTCGCCGCGGCGATGGTGTCCACGACGCCGGGTCGCGGGCTCACACCGGCCGAGGAGAGGAGGGACCGGAAGATCTCCGACTTGGTCGCGTGCACCGCGGAGGCGTCGACCTCGACGCCCTCGGACGCCGCGAAGTCCTCGATCCGGTTCGCGCCGCCGTTGGAACCGAGCATGGACCGGTAGTCGTCGCGTGACCAGTTCCAGTCGAGCCCGTGCGAGGAGAACGCCTCGTTGAAGGCGCGTCGCTGGAGCTCGGACGTGTCGGCGAGAGTGCTGATGGAGCCGAAGAGGATGGCAGACATCGGTGTCCTTCCGTGGACCGGCCCGACGCTGTGCTGCGCCGTGGCCCGAGGCGACGGATGACCCGTCGCGAATGATGGTGGGGGAGTTCGCGGTCGAAATGCCGTGCACGAAGCTGATCCAACAGTACAGTAATGAACATTTAGTTCAATAGGTCTGCACCCGACATTCGCGTAACTTCAACCCTCGAACTTCGATGCCAGAATTTCGAAGCCCGAATTTCGAAGCACAGCGACCGAGGAGGTGAGTGACGCGATGAGTGATACCCCGTCGGACGAGAATGGAATCGGAATCGAGCCCGACGCCGTGGCAGAGGACGCCCGCGTCGCTCGCACTCGCGCGGACGTCTCGCGCGCCGCGCTCGAGGTGCTGACAGGCGAGGGGTGGGAGGCGGTGACCCACGCGCACGTCGCACGGGTGGCCGGTTACTCCAAGACCACGCTGTACACGCACTGGCCGTCCCGTTCCGACCTGCTCACCATGGCTCTCGAGGCGATCGGCGACATGCCGCATCACGACCTGGTCGGCGACGTCCGCACGGACCTGATCGGTGAGCTGCGGATGCTCCGTGACGCCATCGCCACCCAGCGCCTCGATCGCGTGCTCATGGCCATGGCGCAGTGGGGGGCCACCGTCGCCGAGATCGGCCGGGTGCGCCGCCGCATCGTCGACGACGGCGAGAAGCACACTCGGCAGATGCTCGGTGCGGTGATCCAGGGCCCGGAGCTCGAGGCGGCGGTGTCCATGCTGTCCGGCTCCGTTATCTGCCCGACGCTGATGTACGGGACGCTGCCCGACGATGCCACCATCGAGGCCGCCGTCGACATCCTCCTTCGGGGCATCGAACTTCGGGGCAACGAACTTCGGGGCAACGAACGCTGACTCAGCGGCTGCTGTGCACCAGGTCGGCCAGGGACTGCCGCGACTGCGCGGACTCGGCCAGTGCCGCCGTCAGTTCCTCCCATGCGCGCTGGACGCGGAGTTCGTCGTGGGCGAGGCGTGCGCGGGCGCGAGCCACGCGCCGGTGCTCGGCGTCGCGGGTGAAGGTCGCGTGTTCCTGCCGTCGGACGAGCAGGAACACGTCGGGATCGGTGGGATACATGCGTGCGTCCTCGAGTCGTGGTCGGTTCGATATCGGCCGGCCTCCGGCCTTCCCGGTGGTCGGTTCGCACCACTGAAACACCCGAGAGGGGACCGCGTCGACCGAATTACTCGGGCTCTGCCGCACCGACCACCGCGGCGAGGAACCGGGCGGTCCCGTGAACGAGATCGGTTCTGTCCGCTCGGTATCCGTCCATGAGCCAGGTCATGGCAGTGTGGCTGATGCCGCCGACAGCGGCGGTGGCCAACCTGTCGAGGGAACTACCGACGGCAATGTCCGGCGTGTGGCGGCCGAGGAGCCCCACCATCAGCTCACCGAATCCGTGCATCGTGTCGAGATACGTGCGGTCCACCCGCGGGCTCACCCCCAGCACCTCGAGCCACACGATCCGTGCGAGCTCACGGTCCTCCACGGCGCGGAAGAAGCCGTCGAGGCCGTGACGCGAGAGCGTCAGCGGGTCCGTCCCGGCGGGCAGGTCGTCGACCGCCGCCGTGGTGGATCGGGTCAGTGTGGCGATGCACTCGCGGTACACCTCGACCAGGAGGTCCTCGAGAGTGGGGAACAGCTCGTAGAAGTAGCGATCGGCGACATGCGCGTCACGACAGATGCCGCGCACCGTCGACGCTCGGAAACCCACCGATCCGAAGGACGCGCGCCCCGCGTCGAGCAGTTGGCGCCGGCGACGAGCCGTGCGCTCCTCGGCGCTCTCCCCGCCGTAGGTACGTGCGGGCGATGGATCGGTCACGCCACCATTCAACCGGTCGACGCGAGACCGCGCGCCGTTCCCCCGTCCACGGCGACGCAGTGCCCACCCGATCGCTTCGCCCGGTACATCGCGGTGTCGCCCCGATCGACGAGTTCGGTGAGAGTGGCCGACAGGCGCCGGCGATCGTGCAGCAGGGCGGTCGTGCTCGCCATCGCGAGCCCGACACTGGCGGTGACCGCCGGCCCCGGGATCCTCTCCGCCACCGCGTCGCGGACGGCGCGGGCGGCCCGCAACGCCGCGAGTGCGTCGTCGTACAGATCGAAGACGAGAAACTCCTCGCCGCCGTGGCGTGTCACCACGGCGGCGGATCCGGCCGCGCGCACCAGGCTCCGTCCGACGCGCACCAGCACCTCGTCGCCGACGTTGTGCCCGAATTCGTCGTTGATCGCCTTGAACTTGTCGAGGTCGAGCACGATCACGGCGGCCACCGGGTGGGCAGCGGCGGCGCGGGTGGTCGTGGAACGCATGTCGTCGGCGAGAAGCATCAGTCGCGACTCGAGCCCCCGGCGGTTGCTGAGGCCGGTGAGCGGATCGGTCAACGACTTGTCCGCGTCGACGCGGATGAGATGGACACCCAGTTCGATCACGATGGGGACCACCACGCCGACGACACTCAGCATGATCGCCTTGGCGGCGGCGATCGCCAGGTCGTACTCGGGGTCGAGCGCGACCTTGACGGCGAGCACCGCGATGGTGAATGCGCACCACACGACGTGCGCGAGTAACACCCGTGGCCCCAGCAGGAAGGTCGCGTAGGTCCCGAGGAGCACCAGCAGACCGGCACCGCTCAAGCCGGCGAGCGAGCTCGAGTCGAGGAAGCAGACCACGGCGATGGCGACATCGGCGTAGGCGAAGAAGACGACCGATTCGCGGAAGGACGGCCAGTGCGCCACGTTCCAGCGCACGGCCCAGCCGATTCCACCCACGATGGTGACGACGACGACGGCTCGATCCGCGAGACCCTGGGCTCCGGACGGCGATCCGAGCGACAGGACAGCGATGGCCGTGACGACGAGGGTGAGGCAGGAGATCAGGCCGCGCATCCATCGCGCGAGGCCGCGCGACTCCACGAAGAGCCGCAACTGCTGCGTGTCACGCTGGGCGGACCAGCATTCCCGGAGCAGGGCGGCGAGCATCATGCATCGGAACGATACCCGTGATAACAGACACTGTCGGTACTAATCACCAGTGTGCGGGTCACAAACGGGGAAATAGCCGAATCAGGGCCGGCGGCGTTCGAGCCGCGCGACGAGCATCCGGATCGTCCGGTCCTTCTCCAGTACGACATCGGACAGCGGGTTCGCGATCCCGCGCATCGCCGAATAGGCCCGCCACCGTCCCGGAAGCTGGATCCGTGCTGCTCGTCGCTCGATACCGTCCACCGCTCCCGCCGCGAGAGCCTCGGGGGAGATGGGCGTGAGAAGGGGTGCGGGGAAGGCTCGCGCCACCAGAGCGGTCGCGATGTCGTCGGCGCCGAAGGCCACGTCCGCGATGGGGGTCGCGACCCACCCCGGGTACAGGACTCCCGCGGTCGCGCCCGTGTGAGCGAGCTCGGCACGCAGGGCGCGACCGATCTGCTCCACCGCGGCCTTGGTCGCGGCGTACGGAGCGTTCGCCAGGCCGTTGAGATAGGCGTAGGTCGACGACGTGATCAGCACGTGGCCGCGGGCGGCGACGATGTCCGGCAGTGTCGCCCGGATCGTGTTCCACACGCCGTTCAGGTTGACCGAGACGACACGCTCGAAGACCCCGTCGGGAACGGTCGCCACGGTGTACGCGGTGTCGCCGCTCGAGATGCCCGCGTTGGCGTGCACCACGTCGATCCCGCCGAACCGGTCGTGGACAGTGGCGACGGCCGCACGGAGTTCGTCGGGAGACGTCACGTCCACGCGGAGGGCGATCGCCCGGTCGCCCAGGGCACGAGCGACGTCGTCGACGGACGGAGCGACGTCGAGCAGCGCGACCGCGGCGCCGCGGGAGACGAGTTCGCGCGCGACGGCGGATCCGATGCCGCCGCCGGCCCCCGTCACGACGGCCACGCGCCCGTCGAGGCGGAGCCGCGGGGATCTCCGGAACATGCCCGGGGTGCCGGAGGTCATGACGCTGCCACTGTCTCGGTGTCGGTCGACGCGGGCCGCAGGACGTGGTCGTCGTCCCGGAACGAGCCGGCCAGTCTGCGGTAGGTGAAGCTGAAGCCGGGGAACATGGCGATCACGCGTCCGGACGCGGACTTGTACCAGCTCGTGCAGCCACCGTTCTGCCACACCGTGCGTGTCATCTCGTCGTGGATCATCGCGGTATAGCGCTCCTCGGCGGCGCGGGTGACCTCCACCGTGCGCGACGACGTCCGCCGAGCGTGCTCGATGGCCGACATGATGTACCGCATCTGGGCCTCGATGACGAAGATGGCGCTCGTGTGGCCGATCCCGGTGTTCGGCCCGGTGACGATGAACAGGTTCGGGAAGTCGGGGACGGTCGTGCCCAGATAGGCCCTCGGGTAGTCGGACCACACGTCGCGGAGCGCGCTGCCGTTCCGGCCGATGACCGGGTAGGAGATGACGCCGTCGGTGGCGTCGTATCCGGTGGACCACACGATCACGTCGAGGGGGATCTCGCGCCCCGTCGCGGTGGTGATGCCGGTGGGGGTGACTTCGGCGATGCCGTCGTCACGGTCGTGGAGCGTCGTGTTCGCGGAGCTGATGGCGGGATACAGCGTGTTGGACAGGATGATCCGCTTGCACCCGATCGTGTAGTCCGGTGTCAGCCTGGCCCGGAGATCGGGGTCCGCCACCTGGTTGCGGAGCAGATTCCGTGCGTGACGCTCGGCGAACAGCCAGAGGCCGACCTTCGAGTACTTGAAGCCGATGATCCGGGCCTCGAGCTTCCAGTAGATGGCCGCGCGCAGTGCTCGACGCACGAAGCCCACCCGCAGGGCACGGCGTTCCCAGGGTCGAAACTTCCGATCGGGTCGGGGCATCACCCAGTGCGGGGACCGCTGGAAGACGTGGAGCTCGCCCACCTCGGGCTGAACGGCCGGGATGATCTGCGCCGCGCTCGCACCACTGCCGACGATGGCGACACGCGCGCCGGCGAGGGGGACGTCGTGGTTCCACGCGTTGGTGTGGAACTGGGCGCCCGCGAAACTCTCGCGACCCGGGAAGGGCGGAACGACAGGCGTGCTGAGCGGCCCGGTCGCGTTGACCACGAACTGCGCACGATAGTCACCCGCTGTGGTCGTGACGTGCCAGGAGTCGGCGACCCACTCGATGCGCTTCACCTCGGCGCCGAGCACGGTGAGATCCCCGAGACCGTGCTTGTCCACGACGTGGCGGGTGTAGTCCTCGAGCTCGCTCTGCACCGCGAACATCTGCGACCAGTCGTACGGCTCGGACGCGATCGAGTAGAGCGGGCTCTGCACGTCGACGGCCGCTCCGGGGTAGGAGTTCTGCCGCCAGGTTCCGCCGGCGAACTCGCGTCGTTCCAGGACGACGATGTCGTCGATGCCGCGACGCAGCAGTTCGATGGCGGCGCACTGCCCACCGAACCCGCTGCCGATGATGACGACCGTGACGCTGCGCATCGCGCTCCCGAGTGGTGGGGCGCCCGTTCACGGACACCGCGGCAAGTGATGACAGCTATCATCACACCACATCTGGTGTACTCCGGGGAACGGATCCACCCACCCATTCACCCGACGAGGGGTTCCATGCCTGACGTGTCGCTGTCCGCACCGCTGACGTTGCCCAACGGACAGGTCCTGCCGAACCGGATCATGAAGTCCGCGCTCAGCGAAGCGCTGGGTACCCGTGACAACGCCCCGGACGAGAGACTGTCGCGTCTCTACCGCCGCTGGGGCGATGGTGGCTACGGGCTCCTCGTCACCGGGAACGTCATGGTCGACCACCGGCATCTGGGCGAGCCCGGCAACGTCGCGGTCGCGGACGGACGCGACCTGGACGCCCTCTCCCGCTGGGCGAAGACGGCGCAGGACGGTGGCAGTCCGATCTGGATGCAGATCAACCACCCCGGCCGTCAGGGCAACCCGGTGACGACGGTCGGCGGCACCCTGGCGCCGTCCGCGGTGGGCCTGGACATCCCCGGGATCCCGGCGCCCCGCGCGGCCAGCGGCGCGGAGATCGAGGACATCCTGTCGCGGTTCGCGACGACGGCCGCGGTGGCCGAGGAGGCGGGGTTCGACGGAGTGCAGATCCACGCCGCCCACGGTTATCTCGTCAGCCAGTTCCTCTCGCCCCTGACGAACCTGCGGACCGACGAGTGGGGCGGCGACATCGAGGGCCGCGCGCGTTTCCTGCTCGAGGTGGTGCGACGAGTACGGGCCGCCGTCTCCCCGGGCTTCGCCGTCGGCATCAAACTCAACTCGGCCGACTTCCAGCGCGGCGGTTTCAGCGAGGACGAGTCCCGTGAGGTGGTCTCGATGATCGGTGATCTGCCGGTCGATCTCATCGAGATCAGCGGCGGCAGCTACGAGTCGCCCGCGATGATGGGCACCGCGGTGTCGGCCAGTACGGCGTCGCGCGAGGCGTACTTCCTCGACTACGCCGTCACGGTGCGCGACCTCGCTCCCCACATCCCGCTCGCCGTGACCGGTGGGTTCCGCACGCGCGACGGAATGTCGGACGCGGTGCGGTCCGGTGCGTGTCAGATGGTGGGACTCGGCCGCCCGACCGCCGTCCTGCCCGGAGCGGCACGGGACGTTCTCGACGGCACCGTCAGCGTACTGCCCAGCCCGTCCATCTCCGTTCCGGTGCCAGCCCGCTTCGCGACCCACCGCTCGGTCCGGTCGCTGGGGGGACTGCTCGATCTGCAGTGGCACACCGATCAGTTGCATCTGATGGGAGCCGGCAAGGATCCGGATCCGGCTCGGCCCGTGGCGAAGACGATGCTGTCGTCGGTGCAGCGCAACGGGATCGACGCTTTCACCGCGGCGCGGCGAGGATCCGGTGGCGGTGCGAGCTCCCCCGTGGGGACGGTGTTCGCGCTCGCACGCCATCGGATCCTCGATCCCGCCGTCCGGCTCGTTCGGTCACGCACCGGACGCTGATCGGCTGTCAGAGCGTCGGGATCAACCCCAGCGCCTCGAGATCACGCACGTACTTCGCGACGAGATCGCGCGACAGGTGCGGGATGTCGTCGATGTCCGCCAGTGCCGACCCCGGTGTCGACGTGTCGCGGACTGCGGCACGGAACACCTCGGCCGGTAGGGGTGACCCGGCGGTCGGCAGGTCCGGCCGCGCGTAGGCGTGCCGCAGCGGCAGCACCGAGGCGGACCGCTGCGCCGACGGCAGGGACTCGAGCGCGTCGGAGAACTCGGCGAACCACGTGTCGTAGTCGGCGATGCGCCGAATCATTCTGCCGGACTGGATGATCCAGTCGACGACGGTGTCGAGAGAGATGCCGTCGTCGTGCGGATTGAGCACGTCGAAAGTCCGGTGTCCCGACGTCGCGCTGCCACCGAGCTCGGTGATCGCCGCTGCGGTGAAATCGGCGGGGAGTCCGTCGTAGTGTGCGCGCGGCCGCCCTGCATCGTCGACGGGTGCGCCCGTGTCCTGCCGGTAGAACGTCTCCGGGGCGATTCCGGTGGCGATCAGCGACAGCACCGTGCGGGTGAAGATGTCCGGGACGTTGAGCTGACCGGTCCACCGGGGGTGCGCCAGGATCATGTCCGAACGGAAGACGGTCACGGGGAGTCCGAAGGCGTCGAAGGCGTTGCGCAGCACCACTTCACCCGCCCACTTGGAGGTGCCGTATCCGTTGGCGTACGACTCGTCGAGGGCGCGGACCGGACTGATCTCGCGGATGTCGCCGTCCTCGGAGAAGGCCTCGACGCCCGCCGCGACGGCCACGGTGGACAGGTAGGTCACCGGCTTGAGGTGATGCGTCAGGGCGAGCCGGGCGATCTCGGCGGTGCCGATCACGTTGGGGCCGAACAACTGCTCGTACGGCAGCGCGTGATTGACGAGCGCCGCGGGATGCACGATGCGGTCGACCCGCTCGGCCAGCGACGCGTACTCCTCGTCGCTCACGCCCAGGTTCGCCTCGCCCACGTCGCCGACGACGACCTCGAGCGCGGTGTCGGCCAGCGTCGTCCACCGCGACCACAGGGCCGGGTCGCCGGTGTCGAACGCGGTGTCGAGACGGGCACGAGCGTCCGCCGCGGTGCGTCCGCGCACGAGGCACACGACGGTGCCGCCGACCGCGGCCTGGCGTTCGAGCCACTCCAGGCACAGGAAGCGCCCGAGGTATCCGTTGGCGCCCGTGAGCAACACGGTCCGGGTGTCGGTGCGCACCGGTCCCACGTCAGCCGCGGACGAGAGGAACTCGTCGCCGAGGACGGCGCTCAGCGTCAGCTGATCGGCACGGGCCTGCGTCGCGTGCGCTCCGTGCACCGAGGCGAAGGTCGCGGCTCCCGTGGCATCCGCGTCGCCGCGTCGCCGCTCGATGTGGGTCGCGATCGCCGCGAGGTCGGACGACGGCGCGATGACGACCGTGACGGGGACGTCCACCTCGAAGATGTCCTGCAGCAGGGTGGCGAACGTCAACGCGGACAACGAGTCACCGCCGAGGTCGGTGAAGTGCGCATCGGGTGAGACCTCCGTGCCGGCGCATCCCAGCAACGCCGCGGCGGCCTCACCGACGGTCTCCAGGACGGGTGCGTCGGCGCCGCGGCGGCGTAGTTCGCTCATCTTCGCCGTCTGGCCCTCGTCGATCTCGCGGTACCTGTCCTCGAGCGCCTCGCCGTAGCGCGCCGTCAGAGCGGGACGCAGCTGCTTGTTCGCTCCCGAGAGCAGACCGTTCTCCTGCGTGAAGGGCTCCGCGGCCAGGACGATGTCGCGCGGGACCTCGTAGGACTCGAGCTGCTCCTCGCGCGCGAGCGCCTGCAGGGAGTCGAGCACGGTGGCGGTGTCGGCTCCGTCGGCGGGCACGACCACGGCGAGGAGGTAGGACCGCTCGCCGCTGCCGTGCAGATGGATCTGGTCGACGGCGTCGGCGGACGCGTAGATCGACTCCAGGCGCGAGAGGGCGACGAACTCGCCCTGCGCCAGCTTCAGCACGTTCTTGCGGCGATCGACGTACACGAGATGGTCCGGCTCCGTCTCCGCGACCACGTCGCCGGTGCGGTAGAAGCCGTCCGCACTGAACATCTCGGCCGTCACGTCCGGCCGCTTGTAGTAGCCGGGCACGAGGGAATCGGTCTTGAGGAGAAGCTCACCGCGCGGGTAGGGGCGGTCGGTCACCGCGTACCCGAGCTCCGGAACGTCGTCGAGGCGGTACTCGAGCACCGGCGGCCGCTGGACGACGCCGTCGAACAACACCATGCCGGCCTCGGTGGAGCCGTAATTGTTCTGCACCGTCGTGTCCAGGAGTTCGGAGACGAAGTCGATGACCTCGGGGGAGGTCGGCGCGGTACCCACCACTGCGGAGAGGATGCGGCCACCGAGAGTGGTGGATCGCATGTCCTCGAGGACCTCGGCGCGGACGGCGTCCGCGCTCTCGCCGGTGCGGTGCGCCCGGGTCTCGATGCGTCCGAGGGCTGTCTGACGCAGTAGATCACACACGCGGGGAACCAGCATGGCCACGGTCGGCCGGGCGAGTGCGTAGTCGTCGAGAAGCGTGGACAGATCGCTCGAACTCGCGAAGTACACGATGCCGCCGGCTGCCAGGGTCGTGAACACCACCGCGCGCCCGGCGAGATGGCTCATGGGCAGGTAGTCCAGCGTGATCGCACCGGGTCGCCCGGCCTCGTCGGACTCCGCGCTCTGGTCGTACCAGTGGGACGTCGACCACAGGCGCGAGACGATGCGCTGGGTGTGGATGGCGCCCTTCGGGGTCCCGGTACTGCCGGAGGTGTAGATCAACGTGGCGATCCGGTCGGGATCGACGGCCTCGGGGCCGGCGAGCCGGGGGAGAGTGCGACCGCGTGCGATCGCCTCCCGCAGCGTCTCGATCGCGAGCACCGTGCCCGGTGCGGATCGTCGAGCCTCGGCGAGGCGGTCCTCGTCGTCGTTCACACGGTCGTCGTGGTCGAGGACGACGATGCGGCGGATGCTCGGGCACGCGGCGGCCACAGCCGTGGCGGTGGACAACTGTTCGTTGTCGACGACGAGTGCGACAGGTTCGACCTCGGCGGCGATGTCGGCGTGGCGTCCGGGAGCCGCGCCAGACTGGAGGGGAACGGCAACGGCACCGGTCCGGACCGTCGCCAGTTCGGCGACGACGTAGTCGGCACCGGCGAATCCCAGGGTCGCGACGAAGGTGTCCGGAGTGGCGACGTCGCCGAGTGCGGTCGCGAGATCGAGGGCATCGGACCACAGCGATCCATAGGTGATGGTGTCCATGCGCTGCTGGAGCCGACGCACCCGGCGACCGTCGTCCGCGGGCTCGACGTCGTACACCCGGCGACCCAGCGCGGGCCGGTCTGCGTAGCGGTCCATGACCACCTCGACCATGGCGTGCAGATCGGGCGTCAGGTCCGCCACCTGTGCCGACACCGCGGGATCGGCGGCCGCGGCGCGCACCTCGGCATCGGTGTCGAACAGGTGTGCCGCGCGGGCGGCGACAGCGTCGGTCCGTGTGTCTCCTGATGTGATGGTGCTGGTCATGCTGTGTTTCCCCCTCTGATCGACGTCACGCGGTCCCCGTCGCGCGGTATATCGTTACTCGAAGTAAGAGTAAGCCCTCGCGGACCTCCGGAAACGTGATGTGCGACATAGCGTGCCCGAGATGTCCGGTGCGCCAGAAACTTCCGGGTCCGCGGTGCCGCGATCGATCGAGCACAGGCACGGTGCGGGATACTGGGGAAGTGCCGGAGAAGATGCCGACGTCCAGGGTGGCCCGGGGCGCCGAGGTGGGTCGCCTCGTCGCGGGTCGCACGGCGCGTAACGCCACCATGCGAGTACGCATGGCGGGTCGCACCGAGGAACTGCGTGCCGCCCTCACGGCGAAGGAGGCGGTCCGCTCGGCCGAACGGCTGGTGACCGTCCTGGGCGGTCTCCGCGGAGCGGCGATGAAGCTGGGCCAGATGCTGTCGATGCTGGACCTGTCGTTCGTCCCCGACGAGCACCGCGACGAGTTCCACCGCAAGCTCGCCGAGTTGCAGAGCCGCGCACCCACCGTCTCGTTCGACGACGTGCGCACTGTGATCGAGGCGGATCTGGGCGAGTCGATCGAGTCGCTCTACGCCGAGTTCGACGAGAGCCCGTTCGCCGCCGCGTCGATCGGTCAGGTGCATCGTGCCCGCTTGCACGACGGCCGGGAGGTGGCCGTCAAGGTGAAGTACCCCGGTATCGACGACGCGGTGCGGGCCGACCTGAAGAATCTGTCGTTCTACGTCAAGCTGTTGCCGGCGTCGATCCCGATGCTGTCCTCCCGTGCCGTCGTCGACGAGTTGCGCCGAAACCTCGAGGCGGAACTCGACTACCCGGCGGAGGAGCGGACGCAGCGCCGCGTCGCGGCACTGTATCGGGAGCACCCGCACTTCTTCATCCCGGACACCGTGCCGGAGCGGTGCGGCGCGGCGGTCCTGACGACCGAGTTCGTCGACGCGGTGCCGTTCGACGAGATCCGTGCGATGTCGGCGGAGGTGCGAGACCGGGTGGGTGAGACGGTGTTCCGCTTCTACATCGGGTCTCTGCACACGCTCGGCGAGTTCTGCGGTGACCCCCATCCGGGCAATGTCCTGCTGGCTCGGGACGGGCGCGTCACCTTCGTCGACTTCGGTCTGTACCTGCGGATGAGTCCGGCGGACGTCCGTTTCGAGAGAGAGTGCCTGCGAGCGGCGATCGAGGGGCGCGGAGACGATCTGCTCATCGCCATGTCCGCCCGGGGGATTCTCGACCCCGGCGCCGCCGTGACGGCGAGCGATTGTCTCGACTACGTCTGCGCAGCAGCGGAACTCAGTCTGAACGACGGGTCGGTCACCGTGACGCCAGAGATGGCGGGGGCGTGTTTCGTCCTCGCCGTCGACCCGCGATCGGGCAGTTTCGGCACCATGACCAAGCAGTGGTTGCCGCCCGAGCACGTCTTCTCCCGTCGCGCGGACTTCCTGACGTTCGGCATCCTCGGGCAACTTCGTGCCACCGCGAACTGGGGGCGGATCGCGCGCGAGTGGTTGTACGACGAACCGCCGAGCACCGCCATGGGTGTGGACATCGCCGCATGGCAGCCCCCGCCCGCGTGAGGGAACGCATCCTCGCGGCGGCGGTGCGACGCCTCGAGCTCGGTGGTTTCGACGGCGTGACCATCAGTTCCGTGGCCGACGAGGCCGGTGTCTCCCGCCCGACGGTGTACGCGCACTTCGGTACCCGCGACGCCCTGGTGTCGGACGCGTTGCAGGACGTGAGTTCGCGTGTCATCGGGTCCGTCGTGTCCGCGGTCGGCGAGCGGGAGTCGGTGTCCGAGTTCGTCGTCGAGGCCATGGTCGCCGCGCGTGCGGCGTTCCGGTCGTCGCCGGCGTTGGCGCCGCTGGTGCATCCCGGCCGTGGAACGGTGATCTACGACGGATCCGCCTTCGGGATCGACGCGCTGAGCCTGACCCGATCTTTCCTCACGCCTCTGGTGGGAGCGCCCGCCGAGGCCGGCGGCGACCTCGACGAAGTCGCCGACCTCTGCATCCGCATGTTCCTGTCCGTGGTGCAGTTCGACAGCGAGGCGACCCGCTCCGACGACGCGCTCCGGGGCTATCTGCGCCGCCGCCTCGTGCCGGTCCTCGACCTGCCCGGCGCGTGACCCACCCGGCCGAGACCCTCCCGGACTTGACAATCTTTACGGGTATGTCAAAGGTGTAATCCCTCCGGGGGGACAAGCAGATCCGGACTGCCCAGCAGTGCGCTCACGAGGCGTGGGGCTCACATCATCCGCATCTCGCGCATCGGGGACTCATGCCATCGTTCGACCGTCGATCCTTCCTGTCCGCATCCGCCGCCTCGGCCGTGGCCGCGACGCTCGCGGGAGTGCTTCGACCTGCTCTCGTGAACGCCGTTCCGGCGGGGACCGACGGTTCCGGGCCGGTTCCACCCGACTTCCCGCCGGGAATCCCGCTGTTCCGGCAGCGGTACCAGAATTGGTCGAAGGAGATCGTGGTCGACGCGGTGTGGACGTGTTCGCCGCGATCCGCCGACGACGTGGTGATGCTCGCGAACTGGGCTCACGCCTCCGGTCACCGGCTGCGGCCGCGCGGCGCGATGCACGGGTGGACCCCGTTCACCATCGAGAACGGCGAGAACCTGGACCGGGTCGTGCTCGTGGACACCATGACCGCGCTGACCGGTGTCACCGTGGACACCGCGTCGTCCACCGTCACCGCCGGTGCCGGCGCGACTCTGTCCGACGTCCTCCAGGCGCTGGAGGACCACGGTCTCGGATGGTCGAGTGTGCCCGCGCCGGGGGTTCTGTCCATCGCGGGCGCTCTGGCTGTCGGGGCGCACGGCGCCGTGGTACGCGCAGTGGGAGAACAGGTTCCGATCGGTTCGTCGTCGGGATCCTTGAGCAATCTGGTGACCTCGATGACGGTGGTCGCGTGGAACGGGACCGGGTACGCCCTGCGGACCGTCGCCCGGTCGGAGGCCGACGCGCCGGATCTCGCGGTCCATCTCGGCCGAGCGTTCGTCACCGAGGTGACGATGCAGGCGCATCCGGCGACTCCTCTGCGATGCGAGAGCATCACCGATATCGGCTGGGCGGAGTTGTTCGGAGCGCCGGGGGCACCGGGGCGTACGTACGTCGATTTCCTGGACCGGTCCGGCCGCGCGGAGGCGATCTGGTACCCGTTCACCGACACTCCGTGGCTCAAGGTGTGGACGCCGACTCCCGTGCGACCGCCGTCCTCCCGCGAGGTCGACGGACCGTACAACTACACGTTCTCCGACACCCTCCCGGAAGCGGTGTCCGACGCGATCGGTGCTGTCGTGTCCGGGCGGACGGAACTGACGCCCGCGTTGGGTCAGGTGTTCCTCGCGACGACGGTGGCGGGGCTCGCGGCCACGGGGTCGTCGGACATCTGGGGAGCGCCGAAGAACACGCAGTTCTACATCCGTCCGAGCACACTGCTCCTGACGGAGGGCGGCGGTGCGGTGATCACGGCTCGCGCGAACGTGGCTGCGGTCCTGCACGACTTCACCCGCTGGTTCCGAGAGCGCACCGAGCACTACGCGTCCCTGGGGCAGTTCCCGATCAACGGCCCAGTCGAGATCCGGTGCTGTGGTCTCGACCAGGGCTCGGACGTCCTCGTCGACTCGGCCGGCCCGCCGACGATCTCGGCCATGCGTCCGGTACCCGATCGTCCCGAGTGGGACACGGCGGTGTGGCTCAACGTGCTGGGCATTCCGGGAACGCCCGGGATGTTCGCGTTCTATCGCGAGATGGAGCAGTGGATGCGAGAACGTTTCGACGGTGCCGATGCGGTGTTCCGGCCGGAGTGGTCCAAGGGGTGGGCGTTCGACGACGACCGCCCCTACCGAGACGTGCAGGCGCTCACGGCCACCATCCCCGACTCGTTCCGCGACGGGTACTCGGGCGAGCGGGACTGGGACTCCGTCGTCGGCACCGTCGACCGACTGGACCCGCACCGCGTGTTCGGCAATGCCTTCCTCGACCGATTCGTCCGGTGACGTGGTGATGCGGGCCACAGGAGCGGCGAGAACGTTGACGTGGGTAAGGATCGGTGCCCAGTTTAAAACAGCTGTTTCAAACTAGCTGAGAAGAGACGCGACCCATGTCCTCACCCATCGCTGCCACGGCCGAGACGGAGGAGACCGGAACCGGACGCATCGTCGCGGTACTGGCCTTCGCCGGCATCACGGTCGCCTTGATGCAGACACTGATCATCCCGCTGGTTCCCCAGCTCCCCGCTCTGGTGAACGCCTCGGCCGCGAACACCGCGTGGGCCATCACGGCCACCCTGCTGGCGGGTGCGGTCGCCGTTCCCGTGACCGGCCGACTCGGCGACATGGTGGGCAAGCGGCGCATGCTGCTGGTCAGCCTGGCGCTCCTCGTCGCCGGATCGGTGGTCGGTGCCCTCGCGAACAGCCTCGTGCCCCTCGTCGTGGGGCGGGCACTGCAGGGTCTCGCCGCCGGTGTGATTCCCCTCGGCATCAGCGTGATGCGGGACGTGTTGCCTCGCCACAAGCTTCCCGGTTCGATCGCGCTGATGAGTGCGTCGCTCGGAGTGGGCGGCGCCCTGGGTCTTCCGGCCGCGGCGATCATCGCCGAGTACGCGGACTGGCATTTCCTGTTCTGGACGGCGGCTGCGCTCGGCGCACTGGTGGCGGTCGCCGTGGTCGTCGTCGTTCCCGAGTCGACGGTGCGCACCGGCGGCACGTTCGACATCGGTGGAGCGCTCACGCTGTCGGTCGCCCTGGTGACCCTGCTGCTCGGGATCTCGAAGGGTTCCGACTGGGGGTGGAGCAGCGCGTCGATCCTCGGCCTGCTGCTGGTGTCCGTCCTCGCGTTCGCGGCGTGGATCGTGTGGGAACTGCGCACTCCCCAGCCACTGGTGGACCTGCGGGTCTCGCTGCGGCGGCAGGTGCTGTTCACCAACGCCGCGTCGATCATGCTCGGTTTCGCGATGTTCGCACTCAGTCTCGTTCTGCCGCAGATCCTTCAGTTGCCCGCCGCGACCGGTGTCGGCCTGGGACAGTCGATCCTCGTCGCGGGCCTGGTGATGGCGCCGTCCGGACTGATCATGATGGCCGTCGCGCCGGTGTCCTCGCGCATAACCACCACGCGCGGACCGAAGATCACGCTCATGGCCGGCGCGGCGACGGTTGCCGTCGGCTACCTGCTGGGCATCGTGATGATGGGCGCGGTGTGGCAGCTGATCGTGGTCTCGCTCGTCATCGGTGCGGGCATCGGACTGGCCTACGGAGCGATGCCCGCCCTGATCATGTCGGCGGTGCCCGCCTCCGAGACAGCGGCGGCCAACAGCTTCAACACGCTGATGCGGTCCCTCGGAACGTCGTTCGCCAGTGCGGTCGCGGGGGTCGTTCTCGCGTCGATGACCGTGTCGTTCGGATCCACCGCGGTGCCGTCCGAGGCCGCCTTCCGGATCACCATGGCCATCGCCGCCGGCGCGGCGATCCTCTCGGTCGTACTCGCCTCCTTCCTTCCGCGTCACCAGGACGGCGAGGGCGAGGCGTCGGAGGTCGTCGGAGGTGCCGTCACCGACCGGGCCACCGAGACGGTGGAATGAGCCAGGCCCGGTCGACGCGAGCCCCGTCCGCGCGCTCCGAGGCGACGCGCGAGGCGATTCTGGGTGCCGCTGAGCGGCTGTACGCGGAGAACGGTGTCGTGTCGGTGTCGAACCGTCAGGTCGGCGACGCGGCGGGGCAGAGCAACAGCGCCGTGGTCGGTTACCACTTCGGCAGCAAGGAGGATCTCGTCCGCGCGATCGTCGTCCGCCGGACGGGCGACGTCGAACGGATCCGCTCCGGCCACGTCGCGGCGATCGGAGAGGGTGCCGACCTGCGAGCGTGGGTGTCGGCACTGGTCCTGCCGTCGACGCAGTACTTCGCCGAGTTCGGCGCCCCCACCTGGTACGCGCGGTTCGCCTCCCAGGTCATGACGGATCCGGTGCTGCGGCCGATCTTGGTGGACGAGGCGCTGTCCTCGGCGACGCTGCGAGAGACGGTCGCCGGCGTCACCTCGTGTCTGCCCCCGATTCCTGCCGACGTCCGCTCGGCCAGAGGGGCCATGGCGCGCACTCTGCTGACGCACGTGATGGCCGAACGAGAGTCGGAGTTCGCCGCGTCGGGCGCCGATCCGACGGCGTACTGGACGGCGTGCGGCATCGACCTCGTCGACGCCATCGTGGGGATCTGGTCCGCTCCTGTCTCCCGCTGACGTCGCGACGCGTCGTCAGCGGGCTCGCCGCGCGACGACCGGGCACCCGTCGACCTAGACTTTCCGGATGCAGACTGCCGGGAACAGGCTCGAGCGACGGAAGGCGCGCACGCGCCAGGCTCTCGTGGACGCCGCGCGCGAGATGATCGCCGACGGGCGTTCCTCCACCGCGAGCATCGCCGACATCACGGCCGCCGCCGACGTCGGGTTCGGGAGCTTCTACAACCACTTCGAGGACAAGCCCGCACTCTTCGCCGCTGCCGTGGAGCAGGTTCTCGAGCAGATGGGGGAGACGCTCGACGGAGTCTCGCCGCGCTCGGACGATCCGGTGCAGATCTTCTGCGACGCCGTCAGGCGGACCGGTCGTGCCGCCGTCTCGCATCGTCAGGCCGCGGAGATCGTCGACCGGTCGGGGTTCGCGTTGCTCGACGCGCCCGGTGGTCTCGGGCCGCGGGCCCGCCGGGATCTCGCGGCGGCGGTGGACGCCGGACGACTCGAGATCGAGGACCTGTCTCTCGCGACGGCAATGACGGCGGGTGTGCTGTTCGCCCTGGTGCACCGGTGGCTCGAGGACCCGGGCTCCGTCGACGATCGCCGGATCGACGACGCAGCGGAGCGGCTGCTGGTGATGCTCGGAACGGACCCCGACGCCGCTCGGGCAGTGGCGCACACGGACCTGGAGATGCCACAGATCTCCTGACGATTCGGGACCGTCCCGACCCTGCGACGTCTTCCCGTGACGGCGAGTACCTGATAACCTCTGTCACAGTTAGTCACGGAGATGTACCCGCCCACGGAAGGACGACGCCATGACCAGCACACTCGACCCGGAACTCACCGTCTCGGACGCCGAGGACGTGTCTGCTCGGCTGCTCGATTCCGTCGCAGCGCTCTCGTACGACCCCATGCAGGAGGTCGACTGGGAGGCTCCCCTCGACCCGGAGCAGTTCGGCCTCAATCCTGAGTGGAGCACCCTCTACGGCACTGATCTGTGGAAGGAGATGACGCCCGAACAGCGCGTCACCCTCACCCGCCACGAGGTCTGCTCGATCATGAGCACCGGCATCTGGTTCGAGATGATCCTGCAGCAGATGGTTCTGCGTGATCAGTACTGCAGCGACTCGTCGTCCTCGGACTTCCAGTTCGCGCTCACCGAGATCGCCGACGAGTGCCGCCACTCCCTGATGTTCGCCAAGGCGTGCCGCACCATGGGCATCAAGGCGTATGTCCCGCGCCGGCTCAGCATCGAGCTCGGTCGTGGCTTCAAGACCCTCGCCGTGTCGGAGGCCGCCTACGGCGGCATCCTCGTCGCCGAGGAAGTGCTCGACGTCATGCAGCGCGACTGGATGCGCGGCGAGAACGTGCTCCCGTTGGTGCGCACCACCAGCAAGATCCACGTCGTCGAGGAGTCGCGGCACATGACGTTCGCGCGTCAGCAGATGCGCGAGAACATGGCGGGAATCTCCGCCGCCCGCCGTAAGTCCGCGGCCCTGCTCATCGCCATCGCCGCCCGAGTCATCGTGTCCAACATGGTGAACAAGGACGTCTACGCCGCGGCCGGTCTCGACCGGGACCGCGCCGTGCGCGAGGCGAAGAACAACACGCACCACCACGTCATGATGCGCACGAGCAGCCAGCACCTGATGGCGTTCCTCAGCGACTGTGGACTGCTGACCAAGCCCGCTGCGGCCGTCTACCGCACCATCCACATGGTCTGACGCTCCCATGGCCTTCGCGATCACCCAGAACTGTTGCAACGACGCATCGTGTCTGTCGGTCTGTCCGGTCAACTGCATCCACCCGACGCCGGACGAGCCGGACTTCGGCAAGACCGACCTGCTGTACATCGATCCGCGGTCCTGCATCGACTGCGGCGCCTGCGCGGACGCGTGCCCGGTGGACGCGATCACGCGGGTGTCGCGGCTGTCGCCGTCGCAGGCGATCTACGCGGAATTGAACGCCGACTACTACCGGGACCGGCCGGTCGATCATGCATGGGGCGCACCGACGTTCCCGCCGGCGGACATCGGCTCCGTGTCGCTGAAACGGGTCGCCGTGGTGGGAACCGGGCCGGCCGCCTGCTACACCGCGACGGCGCTCCTGCGGCAGACCGATGCCGCGGTGACCTTCTTCGACAAGCTGCCCGTGCCGGGTGGTCTCGCGAGATACGGTGTGGCACCCGATCATACGAGTACCCGGCGCATCGGTGAACACTTTCGGTCGCTGTTCGTGCACTCGCGCGTGACGATGCGCCTCGGCGTCGAGGTCGGGGTCGACGTCACGGTGGAGGAACTCTCGCGGACCTTCGACGCGGTGGTCTACGCGGTGGGTGCCGATCAGGACAGGCAGCTTCCCCTCGACTCCGAGGTCGTCCCGATGAGTGCCCGCACCCTCGTCGGCTGGTACACCGGTCACCCCGACGTCCCCGCCGACGCCGTGGATCTGCGCGGCGTGACGCGCGTCGTCGTGATCGGCAACGGGAACGTGGCGCTCGACGCGGCGCGAATTCTGACAGCTCCCGTCGAGGACCTCGTGGGCACGGACATCTCGGCCCACGCGCTCGCGGCGCTACGGGACAGTGCGGTGCGGGAGGTCACCGTGCTCGGTCGACGCGGTCCCGAGGTCGCCGCCTTCACCCGGTCCGAGTGCCAGGCGCTCGTCGATCGCACATCGGTGCCCGTTCTGGTCGCGGGCGACGACGATCTCTCCTCGGTCTTGGCGGCGCTGCCGCTGTCCGCGTCCGCTGCACCGCTCGCCGCCGCACCGCGCGCCGACGAGGCCGAGACGGGTGACGGCGCGCCGCGCATCGTCTTCTCGTTCGGGCGCGCACCGGTGGCGGTACGCCCGGGAGCGCTCGACGTCCGCGGATCCGGCACGTCCGACGCGGGGATCGCGAGCTCGATTCCCGCCGATCTGGTGCTGCAGGCGACCGGGTATCGCGGGTCCGCCCTGCCCGGACTTCCCTTCGACGTGGACCGCGGAACCGTGCGCAACGTCGAGGGTCGCGTCGTGGACTCCGAGGACCGCCCGGTGGCCGGGGCCTACGTCGTGGGATGGGCCAAGCGTGGCGCCACGGGGGGTATCGGCGACAACAAGCTCGATGCCGAGCGCACCGTCGAGCTGATGCTCGCGGACTCCCTCTCCGCAGCCACGTCGTCGCGTCGCGAGACGGCCGGCAGACGACCATTGTTCGGCCGCGCCGGCCGATAGGCGAGCCGTTCCCGCGCTCCACTCCCGGGTCTCCAGCAGCCCCGGACCGTACCTCTCGGGAGGTGTGGTCCGGGGCTGACTGCGTTCCGAGGTGTCGGTGTGGCGCTGTGAGAGCGCCCGAGTGGCCGTCGTGGAGCGCGAATTCGCCACGAATCGCCGACCCGCCGTTCGTGGCTTTTCACGAAATTCAGTCTGCTTCGTCGGTGCAGTTCTACGAGGAGTCACCAAAGCGACCCGGAATACGAACGGGTAACTCGGATATAGGTTGTCGTAACGGGTCAATGACCTGCGGTTCGTTCTCGGGCCTCGAAAAGGGCACATCCGTCGCACGTCACCGATTTCGGGGCGGAATCCACTTTTTGCTCAGGAAGCGGGACAATAAGTGTGTGGATTCGTCGTCCGGCGAGTCCGTGGTCTGTTGGTCGGGGCGCCGGACGGCGATCCGACAACTCTGTCCGAGAGGTGTCCGATGTCGACGACTCTGCTCGCCCCCACCCGCCTGATCACACAAGGGAGCACGCGCCTTGCAGATCGTGATAGTGGGACCGTTCTGGTGATGAGTTCCCCGTCCGCCGATCGTGGGCTCTGGGACGAGTACCTCGCCTGCGCCACGCGGTCCTACGAGCGCCACGGAGTGGGCGTCGCGCTCGACGTCGAGCGCGTCGCCGACGGTGCGGACACCGCTGTGTTCTACGCGGCCGTGGACCGTGCGGGGCAGGTCGTCGCCGGCGTCCGCGGCCAGGGCCCGTACCTCAGCGTGGACCAGTCGCACGCTCTGGTGGAGTGGGAGGGCAACGCCGCTCGGCCCGACGTCGCGGAACTCATCCACGGTCGACTGCCCGCCGGTGTCGTGGAGATGAAGACCGCGTTCGTCTCCGCGGACGCCGAGCATCCCGGTGCGCTCTCCGCACTGCTGTCCCGTACGGCGCTGCCCACCATGGTCTTCACGGGCGCCCGGTACGTCATGGCCACGGCGGCCGATCACGTGCTGCGACGGTGGGAGTCCGGCGGCGGCCGCGTGGCCGAGAACATCGCCCCGGCCGCGTACCCCGACGAGCGTTACCGGACCCGCATGATGTGGTGGGACCGGTTCTCGATCATGGACGACGTGACCGAGGACGTGTGGGCACGCATCACTCGCGAGACGGAGGTGTTGACGGGCCGCGATCTGGTTCTGGCGGCGTGATCGCCGGGGTCACCGGTACCAGTCGGCGAGCCACCGAGCGCAACGTCACTGCCGCCGCGAGCGGCAGGACCGCCGCGGCCGCCCACGGAACCGCCTCGCCTGCAGGCGTGTCCGGCATCGCGTCGATGATCGCGCCGAGCGCGACCGACCCCACGAGCACCCCGATCCCGCCCAGCGAGGCCAGCAGACCGTAGTACGAGCCCGTGCTGCGCTCCCGCGCCATCCGCGGGACCAGGTCGCGCGCGAACGGCATGGCGATCATCTGACCTACCGTCAGCAGCATGACGAACGCGGCGGGCCCCACGAGCCCTGCGGCACCCTCGGTGCCGAGCAGTGCGGCCACGGCCGCCGCGGCGAACGCGGTCGCCATGACGGCGAAACCCAGTGGGAGCACACGTACCAGCGGGAACCGGCGCAGTGCTCGGGTCACGCTCATCTGCCCGGCGACGACGAGTGCCGACGCCGCGGCGAAGAACCATCCCAGTGGTGCCTGCGATCCCCACACCTGCTCGACCCGCAGCGGCAGCAGGAGATAGAGCTGGTTGTACGCGACGAGCTGCGCGCTCATCGCGGCGGCGAAGACGAGGAACAGACGGTTGCGGGCGATCTCCCGCCAGTCGTCGAGCCAGGTGTCCGTGGTCGACTCGGCGCGTCGAGCTGGCAGCAGCACCACGTGCGCGAGCGTGATGACGACGAAGACCCCGGCCGCGACGAGGCAGGTCAGTCGGAAGTCCACCGCGAGCAGCGCGGAGCCCAGCAGCGGACCGGTGAACGCGCCGATCTGGCCGAACACGGTGAACAACGCGAACGCGTCCAGGCGGGACTGGCCACCCGCGCGTTCACCCTCGCCCGCTTCCAGCGCCACCGCGCTCTCGACGGCCGGCGAGAACAGCGCCGCGGCCACGCCGGTGAGCGCCGTGGCTGCGAGGACGGCCGGAAGGCTCTGGGCCAGAGCCAGTCCCACGAATCCGAGGACGCGCAGGACGCAGCCCGTCAGCACCACCGGCTTGACGCCGAGGCGGTCCGCCAGCGTTCCGCCGACGACGAAGAGTCCCTGCTGCGAGAACGTGCGGACTCCGAGCACGACACCGACCAGCGCGGCGCCGAGACCGAGGTCGGACGTCAGGTGCACGGACAGGTACGGCAGCACCATGAAGAAGCCGATGTTGAAGGCCATCTGCGTGAGGACGAGCAGTCTCACGGTGGGCGTGGCCGCACGGAGGTCGTGCCAGGGGAGCACTCGACCGCGGCGAGACGCCCTCAGCACGCGGAGACCGGGGTGGGACGGTCGGCCTGCGCGGCGGGACCGTCGGTCGACCGACGCCCACGGCGGGACCGGACGGCACTCGACAGCGAGACCGCCGTGACCGACAGCAGTACGAGGCTCACCAGGGGCGCGAGGGCCACCCAGGGCGCCCGCTCCACCGTGGACACCCCGTCGGCCAGCACGAGACCCCAGTCGGGACTGGGTGGTTGCGGTCCGAGCCCCAGGAAGCCCAGGGCGGCGAGCGCCAGGGCGATGCCCGGCAGCCGTAGCACTCCGTGACGCAGAACGGCGGGGCCGACCGCCGGCAGCACCGATCCGAACAGCACGCGGAGTCGACCTGCGCCGAGGGTGGGGAGGACGGCGACGTACGGCCTGGCCGCGACCTCGGCCGACAGCGCTGCGGTGTGCGCGGCCAGGGGCGCCCACGAGACCGACAGGACGGCCACGGCCGCTGCTGCGGCACCGGGGCCCACGACGGAGGCGACGATCACGCCGGCGATGACCGGAGGCGCAGCGTTGGTCACCTCGATCGGACCGGTGAACACCCGCGCCGCCGAACCGAGAACCAGACCCACGAGCACACATCCCAGTGCGACCGTCGCGGACACGGTGACGGTGTGTGCCGCACCGTGAGCGACGCGGGCGAGCACGTCGCGTCCCGATGCGTCGGTGCCGAAAGGATGTGCGAGGGACGGCGGCAGGAATTTTCCTCGCGTGGTGGCGAACGGGTCGCGGGGCAGGCCGACGAGCACCATGATGCCCAGCGCGCTCGCGGCGACGGCGGGCACGACGAACGGGAACCGACCCGCGGCGACTCGTGCGGTGGGTACCGGGACAGCGCGATCGTGCACCGACCGGCCGAGCAGTGCCCGGCGGGCGGCCTGCGCGGCCACACCGATGAGGACGCTGACCCCCATGAGCAGCAGGATGTCGGCCTGCAGTGCCGGAAGGTCCTGCGACTGAGCATTTCCGAGCATCGATCGTCCGATCCCCGGGATGGCGAAGACGCGTTCGACCGCGACGGCCCCACCGAGGAGCCCCACCATCACGAGGGCCATCTGGGAGGTGAGCGACGAGGCCGCGCGGCGCAGCACCGCACTGGCGAGCGTGCCGCGATCCACGTCGGCGACCGTCCACGTGGTCACCCACGCCTCGGTGAACGACACCGACACGGCATCGGCGAGCAGACGACCCAGCAGCCCGCCGGCCGGGAGGCCGAGTGCGAGAGCCGGGAGGATCGCCGAGGTCGGACCGGTCCAGCCGTACGACGGAAGCGACAGCCACACACTGCCGACGATCACTGCGACGGATGCCAGCAGGAACTCCGGCACCGAGGTGAGAACCGAGGCGCCGACACCCGACGAGCGGGACGGCCGCCCCCGCAGCCCGGCGCGCAGTGCCGGAGCCACGATCACCGTCGCCACCGCACAGGCCACCGCGAGGGCGAAGCCCATCAGGGTCGTCGAGACGGCGAGCGCGTCGAGGGCGCCGGGTAGAACGGGCCTGCCGGTGTTCCACGACGTACCGAGATCGCCCCGCAGGACTCCGCCGAACCACTGGCGCAGCAGCGTGATCGGACCCGCATCGAGTCCCAGATCGGCGCGGATCGCGGCGAGCGCGGCGGGTGTCGGCTCCTGGTCGGCGGAGCGCGCACGCAGGATCGACAACGCCGGGTCGCGGCCCGACAGCCACGGCAGCAGTGCGACCACCACGATCACGCCCGAGACGGACAGCAGGCGAGAGGCGGAGACGAGGACGCGGCCGGACGTCATCCGACCGTGGTGTCGGTGGTGACCAACATCCGTTCCCGCGGATCGCGCGCCGCACCCGACACCGACGCGGCCTCACCCTGCACGACGCGCTCGTGCAGCATCGGCACCACCGCATCGCGCTCGAGTATCAGCCGCTCCGCCTCGAGGACGGCGGCGCGGCGCGCTGCTCCCGGCTCGGTCGCCGAGGCGGTGGCCAGAGCGGAATCGACGGCAGGGTCGCAGAACTGCGCGATCGTGAAGGATCCGGCACAGGCGAAGTCGGAGTACATGTAGGCGACGGGGTCACCCGAGTCGAGCACGGTCGCCCGCGACAGGATGAACGCGTCGAACGCGCCGGCGAGAGCATCGGCTTCGATGAACTGGTACTCCCGGACCACCTGTTCCACCACGAAACCGCGGGCCTCGAGCTCCTGCTGCAGCAGCACCGCCACCTCGGGTAGTTCCGCGCGATCGGTGAAGGTGCCCAGGGTGATCCGTCGTCCCGCGGGATCGCCGGCCGGGGCGGTCGTGCGTGCGGGCCGATCCGCCGTCCACGGCAGGGCGGGTCCCAGAAGTCCGCGGGCGACGTCGGCTCGGCCCTCGTACACCTGGTCGACGAGTCGATCGGCGTCGACGGCCTCCCGCGCTGCGGCGCGCATCGACGGATCGGCGAAGGCGCCCGTCCTGTTGTTCAGGTAGAGGGTGTTGGTGCGCGGCATCGGCACCTCGTGCACGAGAGCCGGATCGACCAGCGCCGCCTGCGACACCGGCACCGCCTCGACGATGTCGGCGGTACCGTTCCGCAGCGCCGCGGCCCGGGCCGTGCCGTCGGGGACGAAACTCACGTCGATGCCCGAGGCCTTCGCCGGACCACCCCAGTAGTCGTCGTTGCGATCGAGTGTCGCCGTGGACGTGCCGTCGACGGCGGTGAGCACGAACGCACCGGTGCCGTGTCCGACGGGATCGACGGGACCACCGCCCGCGTACGCGCCCGGCGAGAGGATGGCCAGCTGTGGGCTCGACAGTCGTTGCGGTACCAGCGGATCCACCGTCGCGGTGCGCACGGTCACGGTGTCCGTGCCGTCCGCCTCGACGGTCATGTCGACACCGTCGAGAATGCGGGGCTTCGGCGAGGCGGTGGTGGCCGCGGTGAGTGCGGTGACCACCGCGGCGGCGTCGAGCGGCGTCCCGTCGTGGAACCGGACGTCGGGCCGCAGGTCGATGCTCCAGGTCGTGTCGTCCACGCGAGTCCATGAGGTGGCGAGGGCAGGCTGTGCCTCGCCGAGATCGTCCAGTACGACGAGGGTCTCGGCCGTCGACCATCGGGACAACTTGAAGGCGTCGTCGCTCAGCGGGGTCAGCCCGGAGCGCGGAGGCTGCAGCATCGCCACACGCACTCGGCCGCTCCCGTCGTCGGCGGACGGTGAGGCCGCGAAACAGCCGGACAGCGCGAGCGCCGACACGGTGAGAACGGTCGTGAAGGGCAGCATTCGGCGGAGGGACCGCATCATGGGCATTCTTTCGAGGGGGAGGGTCGGACGGAACGAACTACGGACGCGAGAGGACGGGAAGACGCGGTACCGCATCGACCAGGGCGCGGGTGTGGGTGTGCTGCGGGGACCTGAGAACGCCGGTGGTGGAGCCACTCTCGACGATCACGCCGTCGGCCATGACCAGAAGACGATCACTCGTGCGGGCGGCCACGGCGAGATCGTGCGTCACCAGCAGCGACGCGGTGCCGTCGCGGGCGCACACGGTCTCGAGGACGTCGAGGACGAGATCGCGCAGCGGCAGGTCGAGACCACTGACCGGTTCGTCGGCGACGAGGTAGCGGGGTCGGCACGCGAGGGCGCGAGCGATGGCCACCCGTTGTCTCTGGCCGCCCGAGAGCTCACCGGTGCGGGCGCCGGCCATCGACACGGCCACCTCCACAGAGTCCAGGGCCGCGAGCGCCTGAGCGCGGTGATCGCCCTCGCACCGCAGCCAGTTCAGCGGTGCGGCGACCGAGTCGAGCACGGTGCGACGCGGGTCGAGCGAGGAACCGGGATCTTGCGGAACGTACTGCACCTCGCGGCGGAACCACCGGGTCGAGCGGGCGGGACCCGGCCGGATCGCGGCGCCGTCGAGTGTCACGTCGCCGGAGTCGGCTGTCTCCATCGCCAACAGTATCCGGAGCAGGGTGGACTTGCCCGATCCGGAGGCGCCGACGAGTGCGACTCGCTCGGAGGGAGCGACGGAGACGGTGACGTCGTCGACCGCGATCGTGTGTCCGTCGTACCGGCGCGTCAGTGCGCGGCCGTGCAGACCGGGAGATCCCGACGTCACGATGCGACCGGGGCGGAGTGCAGCGCCGCGTCGGCCGACCGAGCGCGCGACACGAGCCTCGCGGTGACGGGGTGGCGCGGTGCCGAGAGAACGTCTGTGACGGAACCTGTCTCGATGATTGCTCCCTGGTCGGCGACCACCACGCGGTCGCAGAGAGCAGCGGCGACGGCCAGATCGTGCGTGATGAAGAGCAGGGCGGGTCCTCGGTCGCCGCCGGTCGCGGCGCCGAGAGTCGCGACGACAGTGCTCTGGCTGACCACGTCGAGTGCCGTGGTGGGCTCGTCGGCCACGATCACCGGGGCGTTCGAGGCCAGTGCCATCGCGATGCAGACACGCTGACGCTGCCCGCCGGAGAGCTGGGCCGGACGTGCTGCTGCGATGCGCTCGGGATCGGTGAAGGCCATGCCGCGCAACAGTTCCTCTCGGTCGGCACGTCGCCGACTCGTCTCGCCGCGGTGGCGCAGTGCGAGATCGAGCTGCCGTCCGACAGTGAGGAAGGGGGCGAGTGCGGACGACGAGTCCTGGAACACCATCGCCGCCCGCGCGTCCCGAGGGCGGCGGGGGACGGGCGTGCCCGCCACGTCGTGACCGCCGATGCGCACGTGACCGCTGACGATCAGGTCGGGAGGGGTGACGCCGACGACAGCGGACGCGATCACCGATTTTCCGGAACCGGACGCGCCGACCAGCGCGACTCGTTGTCCTGCAACGACATCGAACGTGATTCCGGTCACGAGCGTGGTGGCGCCGACTCGGACGGTCAGGTCGTCGACCTCGAGCACGGTGGTGTCCCTCCGCCTTCTGTCGATACTGATAATCGTTGTCGACGAGAGAGTAGGGGTTCGTGACGGTCGGGGGCAAACCGGTCGCGATCATCGACCGATCCGACAACGGTTGTCGGTAACGCTATGATCACTGCACGTCGTCCTCGCAGGCGATCCACCGTCACCGATCCGCGTCTGCTCGCAGCGCGGTGCAGAGGGAGTCCCATCATGATGTTTCCCGTCATCGCCAAGGCGGCGTCCACCGTCGTGACCGGGGTAGTGGGCGTCGCGGCCTACAACGGTGTGAAGAAGGTCGTCGAGCGTGCACCGCTGCGCGAGGCTGCAGTCCGGGTCACCGAGGTGAGCCTGCGTGGGGTGCGCAAGGCGGAGGTCAAGGCCGAGTCCGCTCGTCTCGCGGTCTCCGACGTGGTCGCCGAGGCGAAGGATCGCATGGGTGAGGAGGCGCGGCCCCCGGCCGCGTCCGACGTCGGTCACGGCCACGACCACTGATCGCCGACGTGAGCACCGCGGTCGCCGGTCGGGCGGACACCGATCCCGCCGAGACGCCGACACCCGCAGCACCCGAGGTCCTCTCCGACGGCGCCGGCAGGATGCGCGTCCGACTCGACTGGATCACCGGCAGTGACGTCCGCGCGGTCGCGGTCGAGGACTTTCTCGACGCCGTTCCCGGCATCCGCGCGGTGCACGCGTTCCCTCGGACGGCGTCCGTCGTCGTCTGGTACTCCCGTTCCCGTACCGACCCCGCGTCGGTGCTGGCCGCGCTGACGGCCGTACCCGCGGCGACCGCGCTCGTTCCGGGCCAGGTCGCGGTGCGCACACCGCGGTCGGCAGACGTCGGTACCGGCGAACTGCTGCGCATGACCGTGGGCGGAGCGGCTCTGGTCCTGCTGGGCCTGCGCCGGTACGCGCTGCGCCGACCTCCCGTGCTGGGTCCCACCAGCCGGCTCGTCGCCACCGGTGTCACCGTCTTCACCGGCTATCCCTTCCTTAAGGGCGCCGTGCGGTCCCTCACGGGAGGCCGCGCCGCCGGAACGGACGCCCTGGTGTCCGCGGCGACGGTCGCGAGCCTCGTCCTGCGTGAGAACGTCGTCGCCCTCACCGTGCTGTGGCTGCTGAACATCGGCGAGTACCTCCAGGAGTTGACGCTGCGCCGCACCAGGCGTGCCATCTCGGATCTGCTCAGCGGCACCCACGACACCGCGTGGATCCGGACCGGTGACGGTGCCGAGGTCTCCGTGGACATCGACTCGCTCGAGGTCGGCGACGAGGTCGTGGTGCACGATCACGTCGGAGTCCCGGTCGACGGCACCGTGATCGAGGGCGACGCCGTCGTCGACCAGTCCGCCATCACCGGCGAGACGCTGCCGGTCACTGTGACCGTGGGGACCCGGCTGTCGGCCGGATCCGTCGTGTTGCGCGGCCGCGTCGTCGTCCGCGCGTCGGCCGTGGGTCGCGACACGGCGATCGGCCGCATCATCGCCCGGGTCGAAGAGGCGCAGGAGGATCGCGCGCCCATCCAGACGGTGGGCGACAACTTCTCCCGTCGCTTCGTGCCCGCGTCGTTCCTGCTCTCGGCCGCCACGCTGCTCGTCACCCGTGACGTCCGCCGGGCCATGACCATGCTGCTCGTCGCGTGCCCGTGCGCGGTCGGTCTGTCCACCCCCACCGCCATCAGCGCTGCCATCGGCAACGGTGCCCGGCGCGGAATCCTCATCAAGGGCGGGTCCCACCTCGAACAGGCAGGCCGTGTCGACGCCGTCGTCTTCGACAAGACGGGAACGCTGACGGTCGGGCGCCCGGTGGTGACCAACGTGATCGCGTTCCACGACGCGTGGGAGCCGGAGCAGGTGCTCGCCTATGCGGCAAGCTCCGAGATCCACTCTCGGCATCCGTTGGCGGAAGCCGTGATTCGCAGTACCGAGGAACGTCGCATCGAGATTCCACCGCACGAGGAGTGCGAGGTGCTCGTCGGGTTGGGCATGCGGACCGTCTCGGACGGGCGGACGCTGCTGCTGGGCAGTGCGTCGCTGCTGCGCAGAGAGGACGTCGAGGTCTCCGAGGAGGCGTCCGACTGGGTGTCCCGTCTGCAGCACCGTGCCGAGACGCCTCTGCTCCTCGCGGTCGACGGCGTGTTGGTCGGGCTGGTCAGTCTGCGCGACGAGATCCGCCACAACGCCGCCGAGGTACTGCGCGCGTTGCGGGCCGACGGTGTGCACCGCATCGTGATGCTCACCGGGGACAACCCGGCCACGGCCGCCGCCGTCGCGGCCGAGCTCGGTATCGACGAGTGGCGCGCCGAGGTCATGCCCGAGGACAAGCTCGACGTCGTCCGCGCCCTGCAGGCCGAGGGCCACATCGTCGCGGTCGTCGGCGACGGCACCAACGACGCGCCGGCGCTCGCGGCCGCGGACATCGGCATCGCGATGGGCGCCGCCGGGACCGACGTGGCGGTGGAGACCGCGGACGTCGCTCTCGCCGGGGACGATCTGGCACGACTGCTCGACGTGCGCGCGCTGGGGCGGCGCTCGGTGGCCGTCATCCGCCAGAACTACGCCATGTCGATCGCGGTCAACGCGATCGGGCTGGCCGTGAGTGCCGGCGGAGCGCTGTCACCGGTACTCGCGGCGATCCTGCACAACGCGTCGTCCGTCATCGTCGTCGGAAACAGCGCGAGACTCATCGAGTACAGGCCCGGATCCGGGTAGGTTCGACAGGATGACGACCACCGCACCGCGCACCACCGCAGCACCCGTCGGACCACTCGATCTCTTCGCCGCCGACTCCCTGCTCGACGAGGACGAGCGGGACATCGCGGCCACGGTCCGCGCGTTCGTCGACAAGCGGCTCAAGCCCGAGGTGGGGGACTGGTTCGAGGCCGGCACGCTGCCTCGGGAGATCGCTCGCGAGTTCGGCGGCATGGGTCTGATGGGCATGCACCTCGAGGGGTACGGCTGCGCCGGGACCAACGCGGTGAGCTACGGCCTCGCGTGCATGGAACTCGAGGCGGGTGACAGCGGGTTCCGGAGTTTCGTCTCCGTGCAGGGCTCGCTGTCCATGTTCTCGATCCACCGGTACGGGTCGGAGGAGCAGAAGCAGGAATGGCTCCCACGTCTCGCCACCGGGGAGGCCATCGGGTGTTTCGGACTGACCGAGGCCGACTTCGGTTCCAACCCGTCCGGGATGCGCACCCGTGCGCGACGGGACGGCGACGACTGGATCCTCTCCGGCTCCAAGATGTGGATCACCAACGGCACCCTGGCCGACGTGGCGACGGTGTGGGCGCGGACCGACGAGGGCTTCCGTGGGTTCGTCGTGCCCACGGACGCACCGGGATTCGCCGCGCACGCCATCGGTAAGAAGCTGTCGCTGCGCGCCTCGGTGACAGCGGAACTCGTCTTCGACGACATCCGGCTCCCGTCGTCGGCGATGCTGCCCGGTGCCACCAGTCTCGGAGCTCCGCTCTCCTGCCTCAACGAGGCGCGGTTCGGCATCGTGTTCGGCGCTCTCGGCGCAGCGCGGGACAGCCTCGAGACCGCCATCGCGTACGCGAATTCTCGCGAGGTGTTCGACCGGCCGCTCGCGAGTTTCCAGCTGACGCAACAGAAGCTGGCCGACATGACACTCGAGCTCGGCAAGGGGTTCCTTCTCGCCGTCCACCTCGGCAGGATCAAGGACCGCGGTGAGATCACGCCGGATCAGGTGAGTCTGGGCAAGCTCAACAACGTCCGCGAGGCCATCGCCATAGCCCGCGAGTGCCGCACGATCCTGGGCGGTAGCGGCATCACTCTGGAGTACTCACCTCTGCGGCACGCCAACAACCTGGAGTCCGTGCTCACGTACGAGGGGACCAGCGAGATGCACATGCTGTCCATCGGTAAGGCGCTGACGGGACAACAGGCGTTCCGCTGACCTGTCACCGCTTCCTTGCGGTCTGCTTCCTGTTCTCCTTGTCGATGGCGTCGACCAACTCGTCCTTGGTCATCGTCGAGCGGCCGTGAACGTCGAGGTCGCGAGCGACCTCCTCGAGATGCTTCTTCGACGCGTTCGCGTCGACGCCGCCCGCGCTGCGGCCCTTCGGATTCGGGCCGCCGCTCTCGGCGCGCTCGTCGGAGGGGCCTTTCTCGTCCTTCGGCTCCCAGTGGTCGCCCACCTTCTCGTAGCTGTGCTTCAGCGAGGAGTAGGCGACTCGGTGCGCCCGCTGCTCGTCGTCGTATTCCTCCTCCGCGGAGTCGAGTGTCTTCGCGAAGGTGCGCTGCGCCTTCTCGTCCGATTTCTGCAGGGTGGAGGGCAGCTCCGACTCGATGGGCTTGCCGTCGTCGTTCGTGGTGGGCACGACTGCCTCCTTCTCTCGGGTCCTGACGTCGGGTCTCGTGTCCAGGTGGCCTACCCGCGTCCCGAGGCGCGAAAACCCTGCCGACGTCACCGTCTCAGCGGCACCGTCTCGCCGCGCCCGACGTAGGTGATGCGGTCACCGAGACCTCGCGCGCGCATCTCGCGGGAGAAGTCGGACAGGGGAGAGGCGAAGACACCGTAGTCGTCGACATGCACGGGCAGTACCTGCGCCGGGTCGACGAGCTGCATGGCGTCGGTGCCCTGGCGGCCGTCCATCGTCACCATCGCTCCCCAGCGCGGGTTCTGCCCGAACGGCAGGGTGGTGCCACCGAGGTGCACGACACCGGTGTCGATGTCCGGACAGCGCGTGGGGATCTCCCGAAGCTCGTCGACCATCAGGGTGTCGCCGGAGACGTACACGCGCAGGTCGACGGTGTCGGACTCCGCGGATCCGAACTCGAGCATCGTGCCCATCACCGGCGGAAGCACCCGCAGACGCTGTGCCCAGACGGGGCCGTGCCGACCGGGCATCGCCGTGATCGTCACGACCTGCTCTCCGACTCGCAGGCGTCGTGATTCCCACGTCGACAGTCCGGTCGCCGCCTCGAAGCCGCGACGGGTCAGTTTCGAGGCAGCGTGACCCGTAGTGAACACCGGCAGCGACCGGTCGAGCCCGCTCTGTGCGCGCCGGTCCCAGTGGTCTCCGTGCATGTGCGACAACACGATCGCGGACAGCGGTGGCAACTCGTCGATCGAGACGGCCGGATCGAGACGGCGTGTGGAGAACAGACCGTGACCGAGATAGGCACGCTCGCCGGCGTGCAGGAAGTTCGGATCGGTGAGCAGCGTGATGTCGCCGTAGCTCACCAACCCGGTCGCGTTACCGACGAACGTGTAGCTGCCGTGGGAGACCATGCCGGCGGCTTCCCCGCCGACATGGTTCCAAACGACCTGGTTCTACTTGGACAGCGTGAACTGCATGATGTCGATGGTTCCGCGGCGGAACTGCTTCGCACATCCGCCGAGGTACTTGATGTAGCGCTCGTAGACCTCGTCGCCGGCGATCGCGATGGCCTCGTCCTTGCGGGCCTCGAGGTTCTCCGTCCAGATCTCCAGCGTGCGGGCGTAGTGCTGCTGCAACGAGTGCACCCGGTCGACCGAGAACCCGACGGACGTCGCGCGTTCCTGGATGGTGCCCGGGCGCTCGAGCTCCCCGCCGGGGAAGATCTCCCGGAGGATGAAGCGCATGAAGACGGCGTCGCGCTTGTCGACGGCGACACCCTTCTCCGCCAGATCGTCCAGTCCGTAGCCGACGATGGTGTGCAGCAACATGACTCCGTCGGAGGGGAGCAGCGAGTGCGCCTTCTCGAAGAACGGGACGTGGCGCGCGCGACGGAAGTGCTCGAAGGCGCCGATGCTGACGATCCGATCGACCGGCTCGTCGAACTCCTCCCAGCCCTGCAGGCGTACCTCGGCCTTGCGGTCGCCCGTGAGGTCGTCCAGACGGGACTGGACGCGTCCGAACTGGTGCTCGCTGAGCGTCAGGCCGACCACGTCCACATCGAACCGCTCGCGGGCGCGGATCATCGCGGTTCCCCATCCGCAGCCGACGTCGAGCAGGCGCATGCCCGACTCGAGGCCCAACTTGTCCAGGGCCAGATCGATCTTCGCGAGCTGTGCCTCCTCGAGCGTCATGTCCTCGCGCTCGAAGTACGCACAGCTGTACGTCCACGTGGGGTCGAGGAAGAGCGCGAAGAAGTCGTCAGACAGGTCGTAGTGCGACTGAACGTTCTTGAAGAAGGGCTTCAGGTCTGTCATGTGGTCTAGCAACCTCACACTCGACGGGCAGGAAGGAGCGACGGCACACCCTCCCCCGGGGATGTCTGTCATGCGCGAATCTACGGTCTTCCCAGTCGATCCGCGCTTGGAACCGCCAGGTCGACGCGCTAAACGAACCTGCGGTCCGAGTCTCGCGCGTCCGTCGTGGTCGGCCCCGGTTCTCGGCTCCCGCAGGTTGTCGAAGGTCCGTTTCGAGGCTGTCACTCGGTGATGTCGCGCTCCTCCAGGATCGTGGTCGCCAGGGTGCGGTAACCGTGTTCGGGAAAGTGCACGGTGACGCGCTCCGCATCGGCCGACACCACGTTCCCGCGCCCCAGTCGCGGTGATGCAGCGTGTCGCCGGGCCGGTAGCTCGTGTCACCGCCGTTGACGTCGGACTCGGCCGCGGTGCCGGACTCGCAGGTGTCGCACCGACCACAGAGTTGCTCCGTCACCTCGCCGAGGTACTCGAGGAGCACCTGTCGTCGGCATCGCCGTGTCTCGGCGTAGGTCCGCACCATCTCCACCCGCGATCGCGCCGCCGTCTCCTGCCGGCGAGCCGCCTCCAGTGCGCGCTCGACGGCCTCGGTCGTCGAGAGGCTGCCGGGCACCCACCCGGCGTCCGTGTGGTGCACGGCGTCGACGTGATCGAGCAGCTCCAGGGCGGTCTCCACAGCGCGCGGTGACAGGTCGGGCAACCCCGTGAGCGACTCGGTCGACATCGGTTCCGTGGCGGACCGCAGCGCCCCCTGCACCGCCTCGAGCGCATCTCGGCGCGGTCGGCGAGTGGCGAAGAACGACGGCAGCCCCAGGTCCTCGGCGCGAAAGTGCAGGACGGCAGCGGCGTCCGCACCGTCGCGACCGGCGCGGCCGAACTCCTGGTAGTACCGCTCCAGCGAATCGGGCGGTGCAGTGTGGACGACGAACCGGACATCGGGCTTGTCGATGCCCATCCCGAACGCCGACGTGGCCGCGACGACGTCGACCGTCCCGGCCGCGAACGCCTCGTGCGCCTCGTCGCGCGCGGACCGCGGCAGACTGGCGTGGTACGCGAGCGCTCGGAGGCCGCGCTCCGCCAGCAGAGCCGCGAACTCCTCCGCCTGCACGCGAGTGGCGGTGTACACGAGACCGGTTCCGGTTTGCCCGTTTGATTCCGACCGGCCTCCGGCCTGCCCGCCGGACTCCGACCGGCCTCCGGCCTGCCCGCCGGACTCCGAGCGCCGGACGACATCGTCCACGGCCGCCCGGAGTGCCATGTCCGCGTCGTGGTGCCGGACGACGGACAGCCGGATCTCGGGCCGATCGAAGGAGCCGACCACCGTCAACGGATCGAGCATGCCGAGGCGCGTCGTGATCTCGTCACGGATCGGCGGGGGAGCCGTCGCGGTGACGGCGATGATCGGCGGGCGTCCGATCGCCTCGGCCACGTGACCGAGACGAAGGTAGGCCGGACGGAAATCGTGGCCCCGGGCGGCGATGCAGTGGGCCTCGTCGACGGCGATGCACGCGACGCCGAGTGCGCGCAGCCGATCCTGCACCTCGTCCCGAGAGGCTGATTCCGGCGTCAGGTAGACGATGGTCACCTCACCGCGAGCGAGGGACTCCCACGAACGCTCGTTCTCGGTGTCGCTCTGCTCGGAGTGCACCGCGACCGCCCGCACGTGTGTCGACCGACGACGCAGACCGTTCACCTGATCGCGTTGCAACGCGATGAGCGGGCTCAGGACGACGGTCGGCCCGTCGAGCAGCGACGCGGCGACCTGATAGATGGCCGACTTGCCGAAACCGCTCGCCAGTAGTGCCAGCACGTCTCGTCCGGACACGACGGCATCGATCGAGTCACGTTGTCTCGGATGCAGTTCGGCATGACCGAGCGCCCGCGCGGCCGCATCGATGTCGGGCGGTGGGACGGTGTCGGGGCTCACGAACGCCCAGGTACCCGCGAGTGGGCGTGCGAATCCTGCGCGGCCGCACCGTCAGAAGCGGCGCGTCAACCGCAGCCGCAGTGGTCGGCCGTCGGGGTCGACCACCAGCCGGTAGAGGAGCGAGAACACCCGCTGCTTCCACAGCGGCGGCACCTCGATGGCATGCATGCGCAATCGTCCTCGCGGGCGATCACCGTCGCGGCCCCCGTCGTGCCACGCGTCGAGCTCACTGACCTGATCTGCGACCGCGTCGAAGCAGTCGTCCGGGTCGAGGAGGTCGGCGACGTCGGCGTCCGCGCCGCTCCCACGGGACAGGTGTTCGGCGAGGAGCTCGAGGCGGAGATCTCGGGCGAACACCCGCGCACCGTCACCCAGGCCACCGGGATCGACGGGCTCGCGCGCATCCCGCTCCTCGTCGACCACGGCCGCTGTGAGTTCCGAATCGTGCGTCCAGGAGCGGCGATTGAAGTTGTCGCTACCGACGGCCGCCCACACGTCGTCGACGATGCAGACCTTGGAGTGCACGTAGACCGGCACACTGTCGTCGTTTTCCACGTCGAGGACGAGCACCCGGTCGGCGCCCGCGTCGCGTAGTAGATCCAACGCGGCGGCGTGACCCAGGAGCGACGGCGGGATGGTCATCGCACTGTCGTCGTCGAGGTGCCGGGGTACCACGATGATCATGCGGAGCCGGGGCGAGCGCCGCAGCGCACGCGCGAAGACCCGCGCGACGTCCACGGACCACAGGTACTGGTCCTCGATGTAGATCAGGCGCTCGGCGCGACCGAGGGCTTTGGCGTACGCACGGGCGGCGCTGCGCTCGCCGTCCTGCGCGAACGGGTAGGACGGTCGGCGACGCGGGTAGGTGCGGAGCAACTGCACCGAGCACGTTCCCGTCGCCTCCGGGTCGGGGAGGGCAGCGGGCAGCTCGGACGGCTCGCGCCGGTGCCGGCGGACGACGTCGCTCACCACGTGCCACGGCAGCCGCGACAGCGCCGCCGGATCCTCCCAGCGCTCCCGGAAGGTGTCCTCGACGTCGCGCACGGCCGGACCGCGCATCTCGAGTTGCAGGTCGTGCCAGGCGGGGGTCTCCCCGTACTCCGGCGGAAACGGTCGGCTCAGGGCATCGCCGTGATGGTGCGCATCGTCGCGTCGCGACCGGGCCAGATCGATCCCGCCCACGAAGGCGACGTTGCCGCCGGGCCGCGACGCGGAGCGCATCACCACGAGCTTCTGATGATGGGACCCGAAGGCCAGAACGCGCTGATCGAGAACGCACTCACCGCCCGCGTCCTCGAGCGCGGTCGCGAGGGCACTGTTCTTGCCGCCGGTGTATCCGAGGCCCTCCGCGTGCGAGCGCCACAGCAGACCTCGGACGACGACACCGCGCGAAGCGGCACCGGTCAGCGCGTCCTCGACCGTCGGACCGCGGTCGGTGAGCACCTGCTCCGGGTCGCCGCGCCAATCGGTGAACAACACCAGATCGTCCGGTGTCGCGTCGGCCAGGTGCTCGTTCAGCACGCGGAAGTAGGTGTCGCCGTGCACGAGAGCGACGCAACGGTTGCCCTCCGTCCAGGCGCGGATGCGAGTGTCCGGGTTGGCGCGCTCCTCCGCGGACAGGAACCAGGGATGCGTCTCGTCGTCGAAGTCGATGTCGGCGAAGATCGACGACCGACCCAGAGCGTTCGAGATGCGGTCGACCGCCGTCATCAGCACGTTGCCGCGCGGTGGTGCACCCGTCTCGACCGCGCGTCGTCCCGACCCGTGCGTCACGCGACGCGTGCCGCGGGTGGGAGGGACTCGGTGCCGCCGGTGGGCCACGCCAGAGGGTCGGAACCCAGGGCGTGCAGCTGACGGACCTGGTCCTGACACCACGGCGACAGATCGCTCTCGCCCGCCAACACGGTCGCGACGAACTCGTTCCACGGTTCCCAGCGGTAGTCGGCCACCTCGTCCGGTCGCGGATCGACCGTCCTGTCGTCGTGCAGGACGAGGAACACCGGGCAGATCTCGTACTCGACCACGCCGTTGTCCATCACGGCGCGGTACCGGAACGACGGGAGCACCGGAGCCGCGCTGTCCGCACCGATACCCAGTTCGTGATCGAGGCGCCGCAGAACCGCGGAGTCGAGACGCTCACCCGGCGCGGGGTGTCCGCAGCACGTGTTGGTCCAGATTCCGGGCCAGGTGCGCTTGTCGTGCGCCCGCTGTGTCACCAGGACCTCGCGCTCGCGGTTGATCACGTAGCTCGAGAACGCCAGGTGCAGCGGTGTGGCGTCGTGATGCACAGTGGCCTTGTCGTGGGTGCCGATGGCACGGCCGTCCTCATCAAGCAGTACTACGAGTTCCACACGTGTCCCTTCCGGATGTACGACCGGCCTCCGGTCCAGAGTAGTGGTCGCTCAGCGGGGCCGAGACGGGCGGACGGACACGACCTCGTGGGTGCGCACCGGCCCGGCGACGCGGGCGTGGCACGTGGTGAGGATCGGCGCCGACCGAGACTCCTGGAGGACCACCTCGACGGTGTCCCCGTGGTGGTCGAGGAGGACGTGTCGCCGACCGTCCGGGCCGGGAGCCTCCGACAGGGGATGCAGGGTGTCGATGGCGAAGTCCTGCAGGACGGTTCGTGCGGCGTGCTGGGCCACCTGCACGGCCCCCGAGAGCGCACTGCGGCCACGCAGGAACTCCGGGGTGACGAGTCCGTCGTGGTGGCGACGCAGGATGCGGACGACGTCCGCGTCGTCGACGTTGCCGTAGTAGAGACCGTGCGGCAGGACGATCATCGTGCCGGCGAATCGATCGCCACCGAGGTGCGAGCACTCCCACACCTCGCCGGGGTACGCCGCCACGGCCGGAGCGAGGATCGTGCGACCGCGGACGGCGCAACAGCGGTCGTGCCTGCCGTGGGTGCACACGGCCACGATGGTTTCCGTCGACGCGATTCCCGACGATCCGTCGAGCGGGACGTCGAGCAGATCGGCCGCGTCGGACACCTCGCCCCGGTGCACGCTCTCGTGCCCCGGCCGTGCGTCCACCGACGCCCACCGCCACCTGCCTCGGCCTCGGCGACGGCCGGGCTCCCGGACTGCGAGGGGGCGGAATCCGGCACTCTCGATGCGGCGCACGAGCGCACTACCCAGTACGGGATCGAGGACGGACGGGGAATCGAGGAACGCCGACGGGCCCCAGCTTCCCGCGAGCTCGACGAGGAACCATCGTTCTCCGCGAGAACCGCTTCCCGCCAAGGTGTCTCCCCGATCACGAGCGTTGTCGCTGCACGGGCGCCACGCCGCGGTGGTGCTCACCTGAGTCGTCACGATCGGGCGACGACGAGACCCTCGCGGAGCAGACGACGCACCACGACGATCGCGTCCTGATCATCGAGACCGGTGAGATCTCCGACAGCACAGTCTTTTCCGCTGTGCAGCTGCCGAACGGCGTCCGCCGCGATCGAGGGCAACGTGACCGTCTTGGTCCGCGTCGTCACGGCGACCGACTCGGGCGACTGCGTCACCCGCGCGGCGAGCCCGGATCGCCACGTCACCACGGTGGCCGCGGTCAGGCCGGCCATCGTGCGGACGGTCTCGAGAGGACGCACCGGGGCCGGCCGCGTGACCTCGACGAAGCGACGGCCGACACGCTCTGCCGCCGTCCGCGCTCGACCGTCGCGGCCGTCGGTGTCGGCGAGGGTCGCGGTCAGATCTGCGATCAGCGCGCGCACGTGCGGTACGACGGCGTCCGGATCGGTCAGATCGAGCCCCACGGGCAGCGGGGCCCGGAAGCTCGCGTCGTCCGCGAGGGTGCCCAGCACGTGATGCAGGAGGTCGTGTCGGGTGAAGGCCGACATTCCGACGGTCAGATGGATCGAGGTGTCACCCAGGGCCTCGGCGGAATGGATCCAGCCCCTCGGAACGTACAGCGAATCACCTTCGCGCAGAACGACGTCGAGGGTCGGGTCCGTGCGCGCCATGGCGGCGACGGCGTCCCGGCGATCCGACCACGGCTGGTTCGACAGCGGATGCTCGTGCACCGGGGGGTGCAGGATCCACCGCTTCTCGCCGGCGATCTGGAGGACGAAGACGTCGTGCACGTCGTAGTGGGGATCGAATCCCCGCGAGGACGCGGGGGTGATGTACGAGTTTACCTGCACCGGGTGGCCGAGATCGGCGACCAGGTCGCCGGTGAAGTGGATGAGGGGAGGCCACAGTCGATGGAGTCCCTGCAGGACGAGGGTGTGGCCGTCCGCGAAGGCCGCCAGAATTCCGGCGGAGTCGAGCTGGTCGGTCACCTCGGCCCCGAAGCCACCCGAATCGGTGAACTGACTGCGGTCGGTCAGTGCGCCGTTCCGGGCCATCCGGGCGAACGGAGTGCGCACGCCGCGTTCGGACACCAGCTCGTCGACGGCGTCCGTCGACAGCAGATCGGTGAACGGAGTGGGTAGATCGACCGCGCGCGTCAGGAGCGGCGCGCGACCCCAGTGGTCCTCGGCGAAGGCGCGGGGCTCGATGCTCAGAAGACGACGCAGCGCGGACCGGTCTCCCGGTCCGCGCTCGTCACCGGTCGGTCGGCTCAAGCCGTACCGTCCGCACCGCCGTCGTGGCCGTCGGGGTTCGAGCCGCCGTCGGCCGGGCCCTCGCCGCTGGCCGCGGAGCCGTCCGCGCCGCCGTCGTGTCCACCCGGATTCGAGCCGCCGTCCGCGGGGCCCTCCGTGCTGGACGCGGTGCCGTCGGCGCCGCCGTCGTGACCGTTCGGGTTGGAGCCGCCGTCGGCGGGGCCTTCGCCGCCTGCTGCTCCGGAAGTGGTGATGTCGTCGTCGTTGATAGCCATCGTCTACCTTTCAGTCGTCACGACCGGACGCCGGAATTCCGGCGTCGGACACACATCGAACGTCCCCGTTCTACAGGAGACAGGTCACGTGTTGACGATTTCGGGACTTCTCAAACTCCGTGTCCACCGCATCGCCGCGTAGAGCACGCCGCCGACCATGAGCAGCACGCCGGCACGCAGCCACGTCTGCGCGGTCTGCTGCGTCGCGAGCACGCCGCAGCTGATCAGAGCGAGCACCGGAAGGATCACCGGGGTGCGGAAGTGCGGGTGGTTTACCTGGTCCTTGCGCAGCACCAGCACGGCGAGGTTGGTGCTGACGAACACGATCAGGAGCAGCAGGACGACGGTCTCCGCGAGCGCTGCGACGGTCCCGGTGGCCGCGAGAATCATCGCCACCACCGTGGTCGCGACGATGGCCACCCAGGGAGTCTGCCGACGTGGCAACACCCGGCCCGCGACAGCGGGCAGTAGTCGCTGTCCGGCCATCCCGTAGGTGAGTCGGCTGGCCATGATCATGGTCAGCAGGGCGCCGTTGGCCACGGCGATCAACGCCACGAGTCCGAAGAGCCTGTCGGGGACACCGACGTCGGCCGCCGAGACGACGGCGAGCAGGGGCGCCGAGGTGTCCGCGAGGTCGCTCGCGGGCACCACCGCGCTCACCGCGAGTCCGACCGCGACGTAGACCGCACCGGCCGTCGCCAGCGAGAGGAAGAGCGCGCGAGGGTAGACGCGGTGCACGTCCCGGACCTCCTCCGCCATGTTGGCCGAGGTCTCGAACCCCACGAACGAGTAGAAGGCGAGCAGTGCCGCCGCGAGGACCGCCACGGCAGGGTTCACGGCATCGGTGAACTCGAGGGTGCGGCCGAGATCGCCGTCGCCGCGACCGAGCACGATGCAGGCGAGGACGACGACGAGGACGAGTCCGCTGACCTCGACGACGGTCATGACCACGTTCGCCCGCATCGACTCCTTGATGCCACGCGCGTTCAGGAGAGCGACGACGGCGAGGAACACCAGCGCGGCAGGAACCGTCGGGACGTCGAGGAAGGCGCCCAGATAGTCACCGGCGAAGGCGACGGACAGC
Source organism: Rhodococcus sp. UNC23MFCrub1.1 (assembly GCF_000686025.1). Classification (GTDB taxonomy): domain Bacteria; phylum Actinomycetota; class Actinomycetes; order Mycobacteriales; family Mycobacteriaceae; genus Rhodococcoides. Next base: position 366,122 of record NZ_JMLQ01000001.1, on the reverse strand, counting down.
CCGGCCGCGCTCGTCACACCCGCCGCAAGCATCGAGAACCCGACGAGGAACGACACCACCGGCCGTCCGAAGGCTCGCTCGGCGAACACGGCGGCACCACCTGCGCGCGGGTACTTGGTCACCAGCTCGGCGTACGAGGCCGCGGTGAGCATGGCCATGGCGAGTGCCACCAGCAGCGGCACCCACACGGCACCGCCGACCTCGCCGGCGATCTCGCCCACGAGTGCGTAGATACCCGCTCCGAGAACATCACCCAGGATGAAGACGAACAGGAGTTTGCCGGTGACGGCGCGACGCAGACCGGGGGAGTCGCCCGGGGCCGCAGGGTCGTTCAGGTCGGTGCTCATCGCAGCCGGTTACCCGTTCGCGGGGCCGTTACCCACGCGCACGATCCGGCGATCCGGGTCGTTTGTCGGGTCCGCCTCCGGGTAGCCGGGGCGCGACAAGAGCACGACCCCCGAGCACTGTCAGGAGCCTTCATGTTCCGTCACACCGACCACCTCCAGTTCGACGTGAAGCCGGAGAAGCCGGATCCCGTCTACGCCCGAAAGCTGCAAGAGTTGATCGGCGGCGCGTACGGCGAGATGACCGTCACGATGCAGTACCTGTTCCAGGGATGGAACTGTCGCATGAAAGGCAAGTACAAGGACCTCATCATGGACATCGCGACCGAGGAGATCGGTCACGTGGAGATGATCGCGACCATGGTCGCGCGGCTCCTCGAGGGCGCACCGGCCACCGAGTCCACCAAGAACGCTGCCGCCGATCCCGTCGTCGCCGCGGTGCTGGGCGGGATGGATCCGCAGCAGGCCATCGTGTCCGGTGGCGGACCCACGCTCGCCGACAGCAACGGTGTCCCGTGGAACGGCCGCTTCATCGTCGCCAGCGGCAACCTGCTGGCGGATTTCCGCGCCAACGTCGCGGCCGAGGCGCAGGGCCGCGTGCAGACCGCACGCCTGTGGCACATGACCGACGATCCCGGTGTCAAGAACATGCTGAAGTTCAACCTCGCCCGCGACACGTATCACCAGAACATGTGGCTCGCGGCCATCGAGGAGTTGCAGGCGGACGGTCTGGAGGGTGTGGTGGCGCCGAACGACCTGTTCGACGAGGAGTACGACGAGCACGCGAGCACACTGTGGCATCTGTCGGACGGCACCGAGTCGGACAAGGGCCGGTGGGCGCACGGCACCGCACCGGACGGCCGCCACGAGAACAGGTTCCTCGCCGATCCGCAGCCGCTGGGGAACAAGCAGAGCGGACCGCCGCCGGACCCGAAGCTCTACGCCACCTACGACGGCGGACTCGGCGAACCGTCGAACGCGGCCCTCGGCACGGAGAAGGGCGTCATGGGCAAGATCAAGGAGACGTTGGACCCCGACGCCGGCTGATCGGCCGACCCGAACGACGAAGAACCCCGGCGCCGATACGGCGCCGGGGTTCTGTCAGGTTGATGTGGATGGTGCGAGTCGATCCGGAGAACAGGCTCCGCGTGATCGTCCTCGCGTCGGAATGAACACGTGTCTCGTCGTCACCGTGTTGATACGCACCACCTGCCTCGAGTTCGTCCTACGACCTGTTCGGCTTGCGTCTTCGACGATAACCCCGCGGAGTGACGCTGTCCACACCTGCGTCATGGCGACGTCATCCGGCAGTCGTCGCGCGTTCGTTCGGAACGCAGTGCGTCATTTGCAGGTCGGCGACGTCGCGGGGGCCGTTCTTCCCGAGATTCGCGCGCCGCTGGTCCTCCTCCTCCGACAGGGTCTGCGATGCGAGCGGTTCGAGTCCGCGGACGTCGTCGGCCGAGATGCCCAGCCCCTCTCCCACGCGGGCACCGAGTTCGTCGTCGGCCATGAAGAAGTGCCAGACCATCCGCTCCTGCACCTCGCGCGTCGCCTCCGAGATGTTCGCGACGAGATTTGCGACGAGGTCGTCCTTCTCCCACTGATCCATCAGCTGGTACCGCTGACCGGCCTGCTCGTAGTCGTTGGTGCGATCGATCCGCTTGCGGGTGAGGCGGCCGTGGATCTCCGGACCCTGCTCGTCGTGGGTCGGGTACTCGGCCTCGCGGAGGCCGCCCGTGATGGAGGGCTCGTAGTTCACGTGCGGATTGCTGCCGGTGTTGTCCACCGAGTACTGCATCTGGCCGCCCTGCTGGTTCGTGGACACCCGCGCGTTCTTCGCCTGGTTGACGGGCAGCTGCAGGTAGTTCGGCCCCACGCGGTAACGCTGGGTGTCCGAGTACGAGAAGGTCCGGCCGACCAGCATCTTGTCGTCGGAGAAGTCCAGGCCGTCGACGAGCACACCGGTGCCGAACGAGATCTGCTCGTTCTCGGCGAAGTGGTTCGAGACGTTGCGGTCCAGCACCATGCGGCCCACCACCTTCGGCGGGAACTCGTTCTCCAGCCACACCTTGGTGTCGTCGAGCGGGTCGAAGTTCAGCTCTGGGTGCTCGTCGTCGCTCATCATCTGCACGCGCAGTTCCCATTCGGGGAAGTCGCCGCGCTCGATGTGCTCGTACAGATCCTTGCTCGCATGGCCCAGATCGTTCGCCTGGATCGCGGCGGCGTCCGCCTCGGTGAGCGACGCGACTCCCGCCTTCGGGATCCAGTGGTACTTCACCAGGTGAGTCTCGCCCTCGGCGTCGACCCACTTGTAGGTGTTCACTCCGAAACCCTGCTGCGTCCGGTAGTTGGCCGGAATCCCGCGGGGGGAGAACAGGTTCACGAGCATGTGGGTCGCCTCGGGTGTCTGCGACATGAAGTCGAAGATGCGCGCGGGCTCCTGCCGGAACGTCACGGGATCCGGCTTGAGCGAGTGAATGACGTCGGGGAACTTGATGGCGTCACGGATGAAGAAGACGCCCAGGTTGTTTCCGACGAGGTCCCAGTTGCCGTCCTCGGTGTAGAACTTGATCGCGAAGCCGCGGGGGTCACGCGCGGCCTCGGACGAATCGCGCCCGCCGATCACGGTCGAGAATCTGACGGCGAGGTCCGTGCGCTTGCCGGCCTCGGCGAACAGCTTCGCGCGGGTGTACCTCTCGATGGGTTCGTCGCCCCACTTCCCGGTGGCCTCGAAATAGCCGTAGGCGACGGCTCCGCGGGCGTGGACGACGCGCTCCGGGATGCGCTCGCGATCGAAATGGCTGACCTTCTCGAGGAATTGGTAGTTCTCGAGGGTGGCAGGACCGCGTGAGCCCACGGTGCGCTGGTTCTGGTTGTCGTAGACGGGATGCCCTTGACGATTGGTGAGGATGTCCCGGTCGTCTGCCGGTGTCGACCCCTGCGACGCGACGTCTGTCATGTGTCGGCTCCTTGACTGCTCTGTGGAACGGCGGCTTCGTGCAGCGGACCGCGTACCCGACACGATCGCGAGAAAACGTGATCCGACAGAATCCTGGAATGAGGACGAGTGCCGGTGTGCTGCTGTTCCGCGGGGGTGGGGGCGAGCTGGAGGTGCTGCTGGCGCATCCCGGCGGACCCTTCTGGGCGCGCAGAGAAGCCGGTGCCTGGTCGATACCGAAGGGCGAGTACGACGCCGACGCCGAGGATGCGCGCGCAGCGGCGGCCAGAGAGTTCGCGGAGGAACTGGGGTCCCCGGTGCCCGACGGGGACTGGATCGATCTCGGCACGGTCGCGCAGTCCAGAGCCAAGTCGGTTCGTGCGTTCGCCGTGCGCGGCGAACTCGACCCCTCGACCGCCGTGAGCAACAGTGTGGAGATGGAGTGGCCACCCAGATCGGGGCGACGGCTGGTGTTTCCCGAGGTCGACCGCGTGGAGTGGTGTGATCGGACGTCCGCGCGGCGTCGGCTGCTGAGCGGGCAGGTTCCGCTACTCGACGCCCTCGACCGCCACCTCGAGCAGCTCTGAGGCGCACGTCGCGCGGGCGGAGAACTGTGTGCAGAGATCCGCGGTGAACGCGGATCTCTGCACACAGACCGTCGACGCATCGCGGAGCGGACTGGTCGCCGACGTGATGAGACGGACCGCTCAGCCCACTCAGGCGGCGCCCTGACCTCCGCCGCCGCCCTCGGTCATGCCCTCGTCACGGTCACCGTCGGCGTTGCGGAACTCGTCGAGTGTCGCCTCCGCCGCGTCGCCGGTCTGTTCGGCGGCACCGTCGGAGGAATCGTGGAGATCGTCCTGATCCGGCCCGCCCTCACGCCGCTCGGGGATGTCTCCCGCCGCCTGCTTGGCCTCGTCGATCTTCTCCTGCACGGAGTCGAGCATCGTCTCGTCCAGTTCGTCGGCCATGAGAACTCCTTCGATCGCGGGGAATGTGCCTCGTCACACTGCGTTTTCCCCGTTGTACCGGCGGGTAACCACGATCTGTCACCGAATGACACGGGGCGGTCGTTCCGGCTGCGCTTGCACCGAGACTCAACTTCCATCACAGGGGGCACATCACATGGTCAGCACCACCGCACACACCGAACGGGCGACGCTCGTCGCCCAGCTTCGCGCTCTGCTCGCGCTCACCAACACCGAGGTTCAGGTGGCCGAGACCCGCGTCGCACAGGCTCGGACGGAAGCTGTCCGCGAGGAACTGCTGCAGAACGCGTCGAACGGACGCGATCGCGCTGCTCGCATCGATGCCGCCATTCGTGAACTCGGCGGCTTCCCCGGCGTCGTCGCACCCGTCGTCGGGCGCCTCACCGCGCTGCTCAAGGCCATCGGCGAGCAGGCGCAGCCGTTCGACGAGGCCCTTCTCGGCGATCTCGCGCTGGAGCACCAGCTGCTCGACCGCGCCCGTTACGTCAAGGCTCTCGCCACGACCGCGTCCACGCCGGGCGTCGTGTCGCTCGCAGACGATCTCGTGACCGCCCACACCGCGACCGTCGAGTGGCTCACCACCGTCCTCGCCGAGGACGCCCTCGGTGGACCGGCCGCACTGCGTCGCACGCCGATCCAGGCCGCCACCGGTGCTGCCGTGCGTCTCATCAACACGCCGGTCACCTGGTCGTCGCGAGGTGTCGACCGCGTCGTCGGCACGGCGAAGGACGTTCCCGCGAAGGTGTCCACCCTCATCGGCCGCGGCCAGCGCGCGACCGAACTGGCCGTCGACACCGTCACCGCGAGCCGCGACGCGGCACTCGAGACGGCCGAGGAGGTCACTCGTGACGGCGGCGCGACCGGTGTCGCCGACGCGATCCACCGCACCCGTGCGGCCGGCGGGACGCTCGAGGAGCACGAACTTCCCATCGCCGACTACGACGGTCTGAACGTCGCCGCAGCAGTCGCCGAGATCAAGGAACTGACCGATCCGGCAGATCTGCGCACCGTGGTCGCCTACGAGGAGCGCAACAAGAACCGCCACTCGGTGGTCTCCGCCGCGCAGACTCGTCTGGCAGCGCTGGCGAAGGACATCGTCGGCATCTCCTGATCCACTCACACGGAAGCCCCCGAGGATCATCGATCCTCGGGGGCTTCGTCGTTCGTCGGTCCGGTCAGCCCGCACGCCTGGTCGGGGTGTCGGCATGGTCCGGTCGTTCTCGGCGGGAGGGTGCCGAGTCGAGGGGAACGGGTCGTGCAGTCTCCGCTCCGCACCGTGCCATCACGGCCTCCCACCATTCCTGCCGCGGACCGGTCTCGGTCCAGACCACCGTGTCGATGTCCATCTGTTCATCTCCTGTCGAAACACCGGAATGCGTCGACGCCTCACTTCTCGAGCGCTGTGAGGGGGGATTACCCGTTCGGAGCAGGATCACACCGACCGACCGAGACGGTCAGCGCCACCACGTCTCACTGGGGGTGACCGGAGTGGTGCGCTTGTGCCGGGTCTTGACGAACCAGTTCTCGATGGTGGCGGCGGCCTCGTCGGGCACGTCCTCGCCTTCGAGGTAGGCGTCGATCTGGGCGTACGTCACACCCAGTGCCTCCTCGTCGGGCAGCGCCGGCCGGTCGTCCTCGAGGTCGGCCGTGGGTACTTTCTTCCACGTGCTCTCCGGGGCACCGAGCTCGCGCAGCAGGGCCGCACCCTGGCGCTTGGTCAGGCCGGTCAGCGGTGTGAGGTCCACACCGCCGTCGCCGTACTTGGTGAAGAACCCCGTCACGGCCTCGGCAGCGTGATCGGTACCGACGACGAGCAGGTTCCGCTCGCCCGCAAGCGCGTACTGGGCGACCATCCGCTCGCGTGCCTTGATGTTGCCGCGAACGAAGTCGCGCAGTCGATCGACTCCGAGGGCCGTGGCAGCTGCCACGCCTGCGCCGTCCGCGGACGGCTTGATGTCCACCGTCACCGTGGTGTCGGGGCGGATGAAATCGAGCGCGATCGCCGCGTCGGCCTCGTCCGCCTGCTCACCGTAGGGGAGTCGTACGGCCATGAACGTCGCGTCGCCGCCGCCGGCGCGAACGCGTTCCGCGGCGAGCTGGCACAGGCGTCCCACGAGTGTGCTGTCCTGTCCGCCACTGATGCCGAGTACGAAGCCGGCAGTTCGGGTGGCGACGGCGTAGTCGGCGAGAAAGCCCACCCGCGTGTCGATCTCCGCTGCGGGATCGATGGTCGGACGGACCTCGAGTTCGGTTCGAATGGTGTCGCGAAGGCTTGGCATGACTCAACGCTAGCGCCGATCCTCCGCGCGTGCCGGGGATGTTTGTCACCGGACGGAGCGGGAAGGACTACCGGTCCGCGCAGCACTGAGAGAGGAAACGGAAGACACATGTCTCACCACGTCGAGACCGAGGAACTCATCGAGGGCGAGGCGGCCGAACCGGAGCAGCGTGTCGACACCGACGAGGATCTCGCCGAGCTCTGTTCGGAGATCGCGGAACTCGCACTCGAACGCGACCTCCGTATCGCCACCGCCGAGTCGCTCACCGCCGGGAACATCGCTGCCAACCTGGGCCGCGCGTCGTCGTCCGGAACGTGGTTCCGCGGGTCGATCGTCGCCTACGCCAGTGAGGTGAAGTACTCGCTGTTGCAGGTACCCCGCGGCCCCGTGGTGAGCGAGGAGGCCGCCACGGCCATGGCGAGCGGAGCGGCGTCGGCGCTCGGCGCGGATCTCGCCGTGGCCGTCACCGGTGAGGCGGGACCGGAGACGAACGAGGACGTGGAACCCGGAACGGTCTGGTTCGGCATCGCCGACCACGGGACGACCAGCGCGGAGCGCGTGGTCTTCGAGGGCGACCCGAAGGACGTCCTGGCCGCGACCATCGAACGCGCGCTACGCCTGCTGCGCGACCACGCCCGGTCAGGCGCCCAGCGCGAGTAGGGCGATGTCGTCGATCGGAGAGAGGTCGGGTATGAGGGCGACCAGATCCTCGACCATCTTCGTCGTGGACAGTCCGAGGCGGGCCTGCGTGAACTGCGCGAGACCGTCCTCGCCGAACATGGTGCGCCCGTCGGGACGTGCCTCGGTGATGCCGTCCGTGTAGAGCAGCAGTGTCTGCCCCTCCTGCAACCGGAAACTGCACGCACTGAAGGTCGCGTTCGGCAGAGCGCCGACGAACATGCCTGTACTGGAACGGATCTCGTGCACCTCGCCGCGAGCGGGATCGAGGAGCAGGGCGGGCGGGTGCCCGCCCGTCGCCAGTGTGACGCGGAAACCGCCACGAGGATCCGGGGTGATCACACCGAACAGCACGGTGCAGAAACGCTGATGCGAGGTGTCCATCAACAACAGTCGATTGAGCTCGGCGAGCCCCTCCGTCGGATCGTCGTGGTGCAGCGCCGCGGCCCGCAGGGTGTAGCGGACCAGCGAGGTGACGGCCGCGGCGCCGGCGCCGTGGCCCTGGACGTCGCCGAGGAAGAACGCCCACCGGTCCTTGCCCAGCGCGAAGACGTCGTAGAAGTCGCCGCCGACCTGCAGCGGTGACGAGGCGTGGTAGTGCGACGCGAGCGTCAGACCCTCGATGGTGGGAAGGGAGGGTGGGAGCAGCGTGCGCTGCAGCACGGCGGCGTAGTCACCGATGATCGCGGAGTCCGCCTCGGCGCGCGTGCGGAGTTCCCGCTCGGCGCGCACGGTGGTCGCGGCCGACAGTCGCAACTCGAACTCGTCCATCGCGATGTCGGCCAGTTCCATCAGGATGTCCGCGCGATCGTCGGACACCGTGCGCGGCACCACGTCGTAGACGTTGACCGTGCCGAGCCGGAAGCCGTCGGCGGTCACGATGGGGGCGCCGGCGTAGAAGCGGATGCCGAGATCGCCGCGGACAAAGGCACTACCGGCGGTGGCCGGGTTCGCCAGGGTGTCCGACGCGACGAACGGCCCGTCGTGCGTCATCGCCATCGTGCACAGGGCGTCGTGACGTTCGGTGTGGTCCGGGAGCCCGTCGCCGTAGGTGGCGGTGAACCGCACCAGGTCGGCATCGATGATGGACACGGACGCGTACGGCGCGTCGAACCAGCGGGCCGCGAGGCGGGCGATGCGGTCGAAGGCGCCGTCGGCGGCGGTGTGCTCGACGTCGTACCGGGCCAACGCGGCCAGGCGTGCCGCCTCGGCGGCCTGCGCGAGGTCGGGACCGAGATCGAGGGCATCGATCGCCGTTCTCGACGTGGCACGGCGCGGGGAGTCGAACGCGTGGGGCGAGAGTGCAGTCACGAAGCCTCCGGTGAGACGAGAGCGGTAATGCTCTCCCCGGGGCTGGAGGAGGAGAGACTCACGGGGAGCCTCAGCAATCGCGTACGAGTCTACGAGACCTGATCGTCGGTGTCGATGCCGGATGTCGGTGCCACGTCCCATGCCATGGTCACGGTGGTGCCCGAGTCGGCGGACGACAGCGTGACGTCGTCCGACAGGGTCTCGATCAGCGGAAGACCGCGGCCACGGAGGGGCCCCGGCGACGAGTCGGACCACGTCCCGTGATCACGGACGGCGACCTCGAGCCGAGCGGAGTCGTAGGTGGCCTGGAGGTCGAAGACGCGTCGACCGGTGGTGGCGGCATAGGCGTGCTCGACGACGTTGGCCATCGCCTCGTAGACGGCGAGCACGATGTCGTACGTCCGCGCCGTGTCGAAGGGCGTGTGCGTCAACCACGCACCGAAGCGGACGCGAGCGTCGGTGATGCGCTGCGGTTCGGCGTCGAGATCGGTGAGGGACAACTGGGTGGGGGGCTGGTGGTGCTCAGTCGTCGCGTCGTCGATCACGAGGGGAGGAGTACCCCACGCGTGCCCGGTCCTCACAACGGGAGCGCTGGTCATGCGAGGTCGTCGACGGGCGAACCGGACGTGGTGACGGCCGCGAGCGCCGCCTCGCGGGTGTCGAGCACGGGGAACGTCTCGTCGAGACCGACCAACTGCAGGGGGCGAGCGGTGGCCGCACCGCGGGCGACGACGGCGAAGGCGACGTCGTCGCCCACCGCCTGATGCGAGGTCACCAGCACGGTCATACCGGCCGACGCGAGAAAATCGACACCCGTCAGATCGATGATCAGCGCGCTCGACGCCGTGGTCCGTACGGCGTCCACCGCGTCCTGAAGAATCGGCGCGGTGGCCAGATCGAGTTCGCCCACGACTGTCAGGATCGCTGCGTCGTCGTGCCATTCGGTGTCGACACGGAATGCGTCCGTGGTGTTCTCGGCGATCGACATCGGATGTCCTGCCTTTCGGTGTTCGGTCCAGAAAGGCCATTCAAGCAGCCGAGTCCGACCGATGCCACACCGGCTCCGAGCGCCGGGTGGGGAGTTTGACGGGGTTTTTCCAGGGTATCGAGCCCCGATGAGCAGCATCGGTACGGACGGCCGACGCGTTCTCGTCGCGGGCTGGTGACAGGGCCTCACACCCGGTCCAGCTGGTCGTCCCCCGATACGTCCGCGGTGTCGGCGGCGGCCGGCTCCGGAAGCAATGACCGGTAGACCCGATCGGTGTCGACGGCGATCTGCTCCCACGAGTACCGCGCACGAGCGCGATCGGCGGCCGACATGCCATAGCCGGTCCGCCGACCCTCGTCGTTCAGCAGGCGACGGACGGCGTCGGCGACGGCGGCAGGCGTGCGTCGGTGGACGAGAACCCCGGTGACACCGTCGATCACGGTGTCGAGGAAGCCACCGACCGCGGTGGCCACCACCGGAATCCCGCACGCCATGGCCTCGAGCGGCACGATGCCGAACGGCTCGTACGTGGGAGTGCAGACCACGATGTCGGCGGAGCGGAGAAGGTCCGGCATCGCCTCGTGGGAGACCTGACCGACCAGGCGGACGCGGTCGGCCACACCGTGGGCGACGGCGATCTGCCTCAAGCGTCGGGCCTCGTCGTCGTCCGAGACGTCGCTGCGCTCGCCGCCTGCGACGATGAGCTCGGCGTCGGGAATCGACGCCAGCGCGGCGATGGCCAGGTCGAAACCTTTGCGTGGTATCAGTCGGCCCACGGCGACCAATCGCCGCCGTCGCGCGGGGTCGGGAGAGCTGACCGGGGCCGGTCGAAACCTCCCGACGTCCACGCCGCACGGCACCACAGACACCCGTCGGCGCGGTATGCCCATCCGGACCAGTTCGGTGACCTCGTCCGAGCACGTCGCGACGACGTGATCGGCTCCGCGTGCGACGAGCCGCTCCATCTTCGCCCGGCTCGGCGGTGACGTGTCCCGAGGTCCCTGGTGCCGGCGTTCGACCACACCGAGCGCATGGAACGTCACCACGGTGGGAATCGCGAGCGGCCGCGCCGCGAGTTGGGTAGCGAGGCCGGACATCCAGAAGTGGGCGTGGACGACGTCGGGCCGGTCTCGCGTCCAGTGCTCGGCCAGCTGAGAGGCGAAGTCACCCGTGTGAAGAAGGAGTTCGTCGCTCGAAACCGGTTCCGACGGACCCGCCGGAACATGGACGACGCGGTAGCCCTGACTGACGACGACCTGGTCGTGCTGCTCGCCCGAATCGCGCCGTGTGAACACAGACACCTCGTGGCCGCGGTCGACGAGGGCGGCGGCGAGGCATCCGACATGGACGTTCTGCCCCCCGGCGTCGATACCGCCGGGCGCGGCGAGCGGACTTGCATGTTCTGACACCATGGCGATGCGCATGAGGAATCCGTCCCTCGGATCGTGCGTTCCGAGTCGTCGCTGGTGACTGAACGACGTCTCGCTACTGTCGGTGGTGCAAGTCGAGGTCGGCTGGAGACCGGATCGGACAGAACGTCGGGCCCGCGGGTATGTCGAGAGCAGGCGGAAGTACGCGGGCCGTCGAACACCGTGAGTGATGAACACGCCGACGAGCTAGGTCGTGAATATCCCGAATCGAGAGAAGAAAACATCCGAACGCCGATCGGCTCCGAATGCCTGCTCCTCATCTGACGTGGGTGTCACTTCAGCGGATCGTGTCCCCAGTTCATCAGCGAGTAGCGCCACCGCGAGTGCTCCACGTCCTTCGAGGGGCCCTGGGCGCGATGTCGGTGCACGTATCCGACGACCTTGCGCATCGCGGCGATGTCGTCGTCCGTGAGATCGGATTTCTTCGTGTCCAGGATCGAGGTGATGCGCCGCCCCATCGCGTGCCCCGTCGACTCACCGTCCTTCGAGTCACCGACGGAGCGGGACTCGTCGGTCGTCAGCCAGTCCTCGAGCTCCTTCCTGGTCATGGTGACCGCGTCCTTCCAGTCGTCCCACACGTCGTCCACCGTCTCGTTCTTCTCCGTCATGACGCATCGCGTTCCCCGGAAGCGAGGGCGGCAATCCCGATCTCGCGGTGCACCGACGTGAGGGGTCGACACCCGACGTGATCGAGCCCGCGCACCGCGCCCGTGCGACCATCTGCCGATGAGTGTGTTGGTGTGCTTCCATGCCCATCCCGACGACGAGGTGTTCGGCACCGGCGGGATCATGCGGTCGGCGGCCGACGCCGGCCACCGAGTGGTGCTGGTGACGGCGACGGACGGTGCGCTCGGTGAGGTGCCCGACGGCCTGTTGACCGAGGGCGAGTCGCTGCACGATCGGCGGCAGCGTGAACTAGAGCGCTCGGCCGAGGTGCTGGGGGCACAGCGCGTGGTCGTGCTGGGATACGCGGACTCGGGGATGGCCGGGACCGAGGGCAACACGAACCCGCACGCCTTCGCCAACGTGGATGTCGAGGAGGCCGCTCGGCGGCTCGCGGACGTTCTCGTCGAGGAGCAGGCCCGTGTCCTGACGGTCTACGACTCGCACGGTGGTTACGGCCATCCCGACCACGTGCAGGTGCACCACGTGGGGGTGCGCGCCGCGGCCATCGCCGAGGTGCCGTTCGTCTACGAGGCGACGATGAACCGTGACCGCATGCGCGAGATGATGACGGCGAACCCCAACTGGGATCCGGGCGAGAACGAGGACGCCTCGCAGCTCGACATCGAGGCGTTCGGCCTGCCCGAGTCGGAACTCACCACCGCGGTGGACGTGTCCGGTGTCCTGGCCGCCAAGCGTGCGGCGATGGTGGTGCACGAGTCGCAGATCGGTGACTTCGGCCCGTTCATCCCCATGTCGGACGAGGATCTCGCGTCCGCGTTCGGCACCGAGTGGTTCCGACGCATCGTGCCCCCGGTCGACGCGCCCGGCGCCGTGCGGGAGACCGCACTGCCTCTGTAAGTCCGGCAACGGGGCGGTTTGGTGGCGGGAGCGCAGGGTAGCCCGGAGCATGAGCCTCGTCACAGGAGATGTCGGAGTACGCCTCACGGTCAACGGCGAGGAGCACCGGATCGAGTGCGACGTCCGGACGACGCTCCTCGACGCGCTGCGTGAGCGGCTCGGGCTGACCGGCGCCAAGAAGGGGTGCGACCGCGGTCAGTGCGGATCGTGCACGGTGCTGTCCGGTGGTCGGCGCGTGGTCAGCTGCCTGACGCTGGCCGTCGCGGCACAGGACGACGACATCACCACCGTCGAGGGGCTCGCCGACGGCGAGGACCTGCATCCCGTGCAGGCGTCGTTCCTCGCGCACGACGCATTCCAGTGCGGCTACTGCACCCCCGGTCAGATCTGCTCTGCCGTCGCCGTGCTCGACGAGGTGAAGAACGGATGGCCCAGCGCCGTCACCGGGGACCTCGACGGCGTGCCGACGGCCTCGGACGCGGACATCCGAGAACGGATGAGCGGCAACATCTGTCGGTGCGGCGCCTACCCCAACATCGTCGATGCCGTGCGAGAGAACATCGACGGCATATCTGCAACGACGACGGAGACGGGCGCGGACCGGTGAGAACATTCGCGTACGACCGTGCCGCCGACGCATCGACCATCGCGTCCGCACTCGCCGAGGGGTCCACCCGCGTGCTGGCCGGCGGAACCAACCTCGTGGATCTGATGAAGCTGGGAATCGAGACCCCGGACCGGCTCGTCGACATCACGGGTCTGCCCCTGGCGGACATCGAGTGGAACGACGGCAGTGGCGGCGGGGTGCCGGGTCTTCGTGTCGGGGCCCTGGTCCGCAACAGCGATCTGGCCGCCGACCCCGTCGTGCGTTCGCGGTTTCCCGTCCTGTCGCGCGCTGTGCTCTCGGGTGCGTCCGGTCAACTGCGGAACATGGCGACCACGGGCGGGAACCTGTTCCAGCGCACCCGCTGTCCGTACTTCATGAACGTCGACACAGCGTGCAACAAGCGTGAACCGGGCTCGGGCTGTTCGGCCCTGGACGGCGATCGGCGCAACGCCGCGGTGCTGGGCGCATCGCAGCACTGCATCGCCACCCACCCCTCGGACATGGCCGTGGGCCTCGCGGTGCTCGATCCCACTGTCACCGTCGTCGGCACCGACGGAGTACGCGAGATCCGGTTCGCCGATCTGCATCGGCTTCCCGAGTCCGCACCCGAACGCGATTCGACTCTGCGGCAGGACGAGTGGGTGACGCACCTCGACATACCGCCGCTTCCACCCGGTGCGCGCTCGACCTATCGGAAGGTGCGGGACCGTGCGTCCTACGCCTTCGCGAGGGTGTCCGTCGCCGCCGTCGTGGTCGTGGAGAACGGGGTGTTCACCACGGCGCGCATCGCGCTGGGCGGAGCCGCTCACAAGCCGTGGCGGGCCACGGTCGCCGAGTCCGAGCTGCTCGGGGCGATCCCGTCCCGGAGCGGCGTGATCGCTGCGATGGAGCGCGAGCTCGCCGCGGCACACACGTTCCCCGACAACGACTACAAGTTGTCACTCCTCGCGTCGACGGTGGCCTCCACCGTGATGTCCCTCGCCGACGCGGCCGCGGACGAGGTGGCCACCCGATGACCGTCACGGGAACACCGGTCGAGCGGCTCGAGGGCCGCGACAAGGTCACCGGAGCCGCCCGGTACGCGGCGGAGTACCGGGACGTCGGTGGAGAACCAGCGCACGCGGCGATCGTCGGCGCCGCCGTTCCGGCGGGGCGTGTGCTGGACGTGGATCGTGCTTCGGCGCTGACGCTTCCGGGTGTCCTCGCCGTGCTGTGGCACGGTAACGCTCCGACGCTCGGGTCCGCCGGGGACGGCGAGTTGCAGGTGCTCCAGTCCGATGTCGTCGCCTACCGCGGGCAGATCGTCGCCGTGGTCGTGGCGGAGACGTCGGAGCAGGCGACGTGTGCGGCCTCCGTTCTGGACGTCACGTACGAGAGTCGCCAGTGCGACAACGAATTACGGGAGCATCACCCGGGCATCTACGCACCCGAGCAGGTGAACGCGGGCTTCGACACCGATGTCGTCACCGGGGAACCGGAGCGGCGCTTCGAGGAGTCCGCGGTGCGCGTCGACGTCCGCTACACGACGCCGCCCGAACACAATGCGCCCATGGAGCCGCACGCGTCGATCGCCGCCTGGAGCGAGGACCGGTCGACCCTCACGGTCTTGGACTCGACGCAGGCGCCGTCCGGCGTGGCCGGAGATCTCGCCGAGCTCTTCGGCGTCGACTCGGACGCCGTGCGCGTCATCGCCCGGCACGTGGGCGGCGGCTTCGGATCGAAGGGGAGCACGCGACCGAACGCGGTCGTCGCGGCCATGGCGTCGTCCGTCGTGGGTCGGCCGGTCTCGTTTCCGGTTCCACGCCGGTCGACCTTCGACTTCGTCGGCTACCGGACGCCGACGATCCAGCGGGTCCGACTGTCGGCGGACGCGGACGGCTCGATGACGGCGTTGCTGCACGACTCGCTCCAGCAGACCTCCACCGTGATGGAGTTCGTGGAGCAGACGTCCGAGGGCAGTCGCCACGTGTACGACATCGACGACGTCTCGACCACGCATCGCGCGGTCGCGCTGGACGTCGGGACACCGCGCTGGATGCGCGCTCCCGGTGAGGCGCCCGGCATGTTCGCTCTTGAGTGCGCGGTGGACGAACTGGCCCACGCGCTCGGAACGGACCCCGTCGAGTTGCGGCTGCGGAACGAGCCCTCGGTCGATCCCGCGGACGGGCAGACCTACAGCTCACGTACCGTCCGCGCCGTCTTCGAGGAGGGCGCGCGGCGCTTCGGTTGGGCCGGTCGTGACCCGCGGCCCGCGATACGCCGAGAAGGACGCACCCTCGTCGGGACCGGCGTCGCGATGGCGACCTACCCCGCGATGACGTCGCCGAGCACGGCGCGGGCGACCGTCCGTGACGACGGGACGGTCGACGTGTCCGTCGCCGCGTCGGACATCGGTACCGGCGCACGAACAGTGCTCGCCCAGATCGCCGCCGACGCGCTCGAGGTCGCGCTGGACCGGGTTCACATCCACGTCGGGGACAGTGCGCTGCCCACGGCGCCCGGCGCAGGCGGGTCCTCGGGTACCTCGTCGTGGGGCTGGGCGGTGACCAAGGCCTGTCGTGCGCTGCGCGCGGACGGAGACCTCGCACCGGGTGCGACGGCCACCGCGGACACCACCGACGACCTCGAGGAGCGTGCGGCGCTGGCGCGGCAGGCGTTCGGCGCCCATTTCGCCGAGGTGCACGTCGACGTCGACACGGGGGAGGTCCGCGTGACGCGGATGCTGGGCGTGTTCTCCGTGGGACGTGTGCTGAACCCTCGGTTGGCTCGGTCACAGCTCCTGGGCGGCATGGTGTTCGGTATCGGCATGGCACTCATGGAGGAGGGCATCGTGGATCGACGACACGGCGGCTTCCTCAACGCCGACCTCGCGGAGTACCACGTCCCGGTGGACGCCGACGTCGCCGACATCGAGGCGATCTGGGTCGAGGAGCACGACGACGATCTGAACCCGATGGGCAGCAAGGGGATCGGCGAGATCGGCATCGTGGGGTCGCCTGCTGCCATCGCCAACGCGGTGTTCCACGCGTGCGGTGTCCGGGTGCGAGACCTGCCCATCACTCTCGACACCCTGATCGAGCGGATGGACCCCGCGCTGCGCCTGTGACCACCCGGTCAGCCCAGCAGATCGTCCAGGCGCTCGTAGCCCTCCCGCATACCCTTCTCCATGCCGCTCGCTGCCATCGAGTCCCGCGCCTCCAGTGTCGGGTACACCGAGTGGCCCTCCAACCGGCAGCGGTCACCCAGGTCGACGAACGTGAGGAACTCGATGCTCACCACGTCGGGGAAGCCCTCGTACTCGAAGGTCTGCACGGCGAACTCGTTCGTCCGCACCGTGTGGAACACGCCGTGGAACGCGTACTCCGCACCGCCGGGATCACGGTGGACGTAGCGGTACCGGCCACCGCCGCGGAAGTCGTACTCCTCGACCGACATCTCGTAGCCGGCGGGACCGAGCCAGCGGGACACCAGTTCGGGCTCCGCGTGCGCCCGGAAGACCGCGGACACGGGTGCGTCGAACTCGCGCCGGACATCGATGAACGGCAGACCCGCCGGTGAGTGGATGTGCAGCGCCCTGTCGCCGGTTCCGGTCATCGTCGTCTCCTCGATCTCGGGTGGCGGGGAGGTCCAGTGTGAATCAGTGCTGGTCGTCGGTCGTGTGGATTCGAGAAGAACGGAAGGTGGTAGACACATCGGGACATGATCGCCGGTTCCACCGCGGCGAGGGTGTCTGCCATCACACTGCCGCGACAGCTCGGGGGACCCACGTGCGTATCGCTCTGCTGTCCTACCGGAGCAAGCCCCACGTCGGCGGTCAGGGTGTCTACGTCGCGCGTCTGAGTCGAGCGCTGGTGGACGAGGGGCACGAGGTCGAGGTGTTCTCCGGTCAGCCCTATCCCGATCTCGACCCGCGGGTGCGGCTCACGCGAGTACCGAGCCTCGACCTCTATCGAGACGACGATCCGTTCCGCACCCCGCGGCCCTCCGAGATTCGAGACCTGGTCGACGTGTCCGAGGTGCTGACCATGTGGACGGCCGGGTTCCCGGAGCCCCGCACGTTCGGGGCACGCGCCGCTCGTCTGCTGCGCGCGCGAGCCGACGAGTTCGACGTGGTGCACGACAACCAGTCGCTGAGCTACGGACTACTGCGCATCCCGTTGCCACTCGTGGCCACCATTCATCACCCCATCACCCGCGACCGTGCCCTCGACCTCGCGGGGGCGCCGTGGCGACGACGGATCACCGTGCGGCGCTGGTACGGCTTCCTCACCATGCAGCGGCGGGTGGCGCGCCGGATCCCGCGGTTGCTGACCGTGTCCCGCTCGTCCGCGGTGGACATCGTGGACGCGTTCGGGGTCGCTCCGGGTGCGGTGACGGTGGTCCCGCTCGGGGTCGACACCACCGTGTTCACCCCCGGCGCGGCGCCGCGAGTTCCCGGCCGCATCGTCGCCGTCGCGAGTGCCGACGTCGCCCTCAAGGGTGTGCGGCACCTTCTCGAGGCGGTCGCGAAGATGCGCACCGAGCGGGATGTCGAACTCGAACTGGTGTCGAAGGTGGACCCCGCAGGGCCGACCCGGACGTTGATCGACGATCTCGGTATCGACGACATCGTGCGGACGCGGAGCGGTCTCGACGACGCCGAACTGGCGCGCGTGCTGGCGTCGGCCGACGTGGCCTGCGTGCCGTCGCTGTACGAGGGCTTCTCGCTCCCGACCATCGAGGCCATGGCCTGCGCGACCCCCCTCGTGGTGAGCCGCACCGGGGCGATCCCCGAGGTCGTGGGCCCCGACGGGCTCTGCGCCGATCTGGTGCCTCCCGGTGACAGCGACGCCCTGGCGCGGGCCCTGATGCGCGCGCTGGACGACGAGCCCCGCCGACGCGCCATGGGCGAGCGCGGGCGGGAACGGGCCACGCAGACCTACGGCTGGCCGGCGGTGGCCGCCGCGACCGTCGCGGAGTACGAGAAGGCGATCGCCGATCGCCGTGGACGAGGGAATCGAGAGACGACATGCTGACGATGGACTTCGACCGGCTCGGCTTCGGTGCGGGCGATCGCGTCATCGACATCGGGTGCGGCCAGGGGCGCCACTCCTACGAGTTGTACCGCCGCGGGGCCCATGTCACCGCCTTCGACCAGAACGCGGACGAACTCGACGAGGTCAAGGTCATGTTCGGCGCGATGGCCGAGGAGAAGCAGGTACCCGAGTCCGCCACGGCGGAGACGGTCGTCGGCGACGCGTTGTCCCTGCCGTTCCCGGACGAGTGGTTCGACGGGGTGATCGTGTCCGAGATGCTCGAGCACGTGCCGGACGACGCGTCGGCCATCGCCGAGATCGCGCGCGTGGTGCGCCCCGGCGGCACGGTGGCGGTGAGTGTCCCGCGCTGGTTGCCCGAGCGGGTCTGCTGGTCCCTCTCCGACGAGTACCACGCGAACGAGGGTGGCCACGTCCGGATCTACCGTGCGAGTGAGTTGGCGGCGTCGCTCACCGCGGCCGGCCTCGAGGTCACGCACACCCACCACGCGCACGCACTGCACGCTCCGTACTGGTGGCTCAAGTGCGCGGTCGGGGTGCGGAACGACGATCACCCGCTGGTGCGCGGCTATCACTCGATGCTGGTGTGGGACATGATGAAGGCCCCGCGCACCACCCGAGTGCTCGAGCAGGTCCTGAATCCCGTCATCGGCAAGTCCGTGGTGATCTACCTGCGCAAGCCGGAGACCGGAATCGGCGGACCGGGGGCCGGACGTGGCGCTCACTGATCACGTGACGCCGTCGGTTCCCGGAATCCTGTCCGCCGAGCAGTGTCTCGCCAGTGCGCGCAGCATCGCCGCCGTCCAGGTCCGGTCCGGGGCGATTCCGTGGTCCGAGGGCGGGCACCTCGACCCGTGGGACCACGTCGAATCGGCCATGGCGCTCAGCGCCGCGGGCCTAGTCGAGGAGGCCGACGCCGCGTACGAGTGGTCGCGGCGCACGCAGCGCAGCGACGGCACCTGGCCGATCCGGCTGCGCGGCGACGTCGTGGAGGACGCCGGCGCCGACACCAACTTCTGCGCGTACATCGCGGTGGGAGTGTGGCACCACTTCCTCGTCACCGGCGACGACAACTTCGCCCTGGCCCTGTGGCCCACCGTGCGCCGCGCCGTCGACTTCGTCCTCGGTCTGCAGACCGACCGCGGCGAGATCGCCTGGGCCGCAGGGCCGAACGGATCGCGTGCCGAGGCCCTGCTCACCGGGAACGCCAGCATCCACCACAGTCTGCGGTGCGCGCTGGCCCTCGCGGCGTACATCGGCGACCCGCAGCCGGACTGGGAGGTCGCCGTCGGCCGGTTGGGTCATGTTCTGCGGCATCACCTCTCGGCTTTCACGCCGAAGCCGTCGTACTCCATGGACTGGTACTACCCGATCCTGGGCGGCGCCGTGCGCGGACCGGCGGCCGGGCGGCGCATCGACGACCGGTGGTCGGACTTCGTCGTGGAGGGGCTCGGCATCCGCTGTGTCGACGACCGACCGTGGGTCACCGGTGCCGAAACGTGTGAGCTGGTTCTGACTCTCGACGCGATGGACCGGGTCGACGTGGCGACGGGCTTGCTCGGAAGCATGCAGCACCTGCGGGAGGACGACGGGTCGTACTGGACCGGGCTGGTCTACGCGGACGGCAAGCGGTGGCCCGTCGAGAGGACGACGTGGACCACCGGAGCCATGATTCTGGCGGCCGACGCCCTGTCCCGGTCCAGTGCCGGATCCGGCATCTTCCGGGGGGACGATCTGCCCGTCGGGCTCTCCGGCGCGCATCGCAGCTGCGGCTGCGCGGGGGAGTCCTACCCGGCGAGCGTGCCCGGCTGACCCGAGGTCCGCACCAGCACTCGCAGTGAGCCGACCACGCGGTTCTCGGTGAACATGCCGCTGTCGAGGGCACGCCGGTAGATGCGGTACGGGGCCTGCCCGCCGTCCGCCGGATCCGGGAACACGTCGTGGATGAGCAGGGCGCCTCCGACCGCGACCCACGGCGCCCACCCCTGGAAATCGACGGTGGCCGCCTCGTCGGTGTGGCCGCCGTCGATGAACAGCACGTCGACGGGATGCTTCCACAGCGTGGCGACGTCGCCGGAACGGCCGACGACGGCGACGACGACGTCCTCGAGGCCCGCCCCCGCCAGGGTGCGGCGGAATCGTCCGAGAGTGTCCAGCGCACCGGTGGCCGGGTCGACGAGCGTGGTGTCGTGGTACTCCCAGCCGACCTGGTGCTCCTCGGATCCGTGGTGGTGGTCGACGGTGACCACACGGCCGCCCGTGGCGCGCGCCGCGGCGCCGAGGTACACGGTCGACTTGCCGCAGTAGGTGCCGATCTCCACCACCACGCCGTCGCCCAGGAACTCGGCGGTGGCATCGAAGAGCGCGAGTCCCTCGTCGGCGGGCATGAATCCTGTTGCCGCCTCGGCGAACTCGCGCAGGTCGTCGGGCATGACGGGACGTGCGGGGGTGTCGGTCACACGGGCGAGCCTAGCTGGTCGAACACCTTGCCCGGGTTGAGGATGCCCTGCGGATCGAGTGCGTCCTTGACCGCGCGGTGCATCGCGAGGACCACCGGATCGAGTTCCTGGACGAGTCCGTGCATCTTGAGCAGGCCGACGCCGTGCTCGCCGGTGACCGTGCCGCCGAGGGCGAGTGCAGCGTCGATGATCTCGGCGAACGCCGCCTGCGAGCGTGCTCGGGCGGCGTCGTCGCCCGGGGGTGTGATGAGCAGTGGGTGCAGGTTGCCGTCGCCGGCGTGGGCGATGTTGGCGATGACGACGTCGTGGGCGATGCCGATCTTCTCGATCCGCGACAGCATTTCCGGCACATGGCGTTTGGGGACGCACACGTCCTCGGTGAGCACCGGGCCCAGTCGTTCCATGGCCGGGTAGGCCAGGCGCCGCGCCGCGAAGAGCGCGTCCGCCTCCTCCTGATCGGTGGACACCGCCGACCAGGTGGCGCCGCCCTCGTCGAAGCAGGCGAGCATTTTCTCCGCCTCCTGGTCACCGATCTGCCCGGGGGTGTCCACGCGGCCGAGCAGCACCACTTCGGCGTCGACGGACAGTCCCATGTTCTTCCACGCGTCCACCGCGAGGAGGCACTGCCTGTCCACCAGTTCCAGAGCGGAGGGGGTGAGTCCGGCGGCGGCGACGGCGGCGACCGCTCGGCCCGCGTCGACGATCGAGTCGAAGTACCCGGCGACGGTGCGTTGCGGGTCCTGCAGGGGGCGCAGCTTCACGGTGATCTCGGTGATGACGCCGAGTGTTCCCTCGGAGCCGACCATCAGTCCCGCGAGGTCGTAGCCCGCGACGCCCTTGGCGGTGCGTCGGCCGAGTCGGACCTTCTCACCGGTGCCCGTGACCACCTCCATGCCCATGACGTAGTCGCGGGTCACGCCGTACTTCACGCAGCACAGGCCGCCGGCGTTGGTGGCGACGTTGCCGCCGATGGTCGACCACGGCGAACTCGCCGGATCCGGGGGATACCACAGGCCGACCTCCGCGACGGCAGCGCGCAGATCGTCGTTGACCACACCCGGCTGCACGACGGCGTACCGCTCGAGGTGATCGATCTCGGTGATCGCGGTCATGCGGTCGAGAGCGAGGACGATGCACCCCGCGGTGGCGTTCGCACCCCCGGAGAGCCCTGTTCCGGCGCCGCGGGTCACGACGGCGGTGCCGTGAGCGAGGCACGCCCGTACCGTCGCCTGGACCTCGTCGGCCGTGGCGGGACGCACCACCGCGAGAGGAGTCGCGGACGGTGCCCACTCGGCCTCGTCGTGCTGGTAGGACGCCATGACGTCGGGATCGATCACCACTCGATCGGCGGGGAGTACGGCGAGCAGGGCATCGACGATCATCGGTCGAGCGTAGCGCCGGGCGACCGCCCGCCCGCCGGATCCCGCCCCCCTCTTCGGAGGGTGGTGGGAGTGGTTCAGGTCACATACGTTCCTCCCGAGTCCGACGATTCGGACGATCCTCACCTCGGATGGAGAACCATGACCACAGTTTCGCCGGACGACGCGACGGCGCGCGCCACCTCGGCACCACCCGTCGCGGCACCGCCCGCCACGAGCGTCCGCAAGGTGGCCGTCGCCAGCGGCATCGGAACGACCATCGAGTTCTACGACTTCTTCATCTACGGCACCGCGGCCGCGCTGGTGTTCCCGACGGTGTTCTTCCCGGCACTGGGATCGACGGCCGGCACCGTGGCCTCGTTCGCCACTTTCGCCGTCGCCTTCATCGCGCGCCCCGCGGGCGCCGTGCTGTTCGGCCACTTCGGCGACCGCATCGGTCGCAAGAAGACGCTGATCTCGACGCTGCTGCTGATGGGTGTCTCCACCTTCGTCATCGGGCTGCTCCCCGGTGCCGCGACCATCGGCGTCGCCGCACCGATCATCCTGGTGGTGTTGCGATTCGGGCAGGGCTTCGCCGTCGGCGGCGAGTGGGCGGGAGCGACGCTGCTGACCGCCGAGTACGCACCGGCGAAGCGGCGCGGCTTCTACGGCATGTTCCCGCAGCTCGGTCCGGCCGCCGCCTTCATCCTCTCCAGCGCGACGTTCCTGGTGACCGGCGCCGTGTTCGGCGACACCAACGACACGTTCCTGAACTACGGCTGGCGGATCCCGTTCCTCTTCAGCGCCGTGCTGGTGCTGATCGGTCTCTACATGCGCCTGGCGATCGAGGAGACGCCGGTGTTCAAGGCCGATCAGGCCGCCGCAGCGGCGACGCCGTCCGCTCCCACCCGGCTCCCGGTGCTTGAGGCGTGGCACGTGCAGAAGCGCGAGGTGCTGCTCGCGGCCGGTGCGCTGGCGTCGCTGTTCTCGCTGTTCTACATGGGCACCGCGTATCTCACGAGCTACGGCACGAAGACCCTCGGCTTCGACCGGCCGTTCGTGCTGTGGACCGGGATCGTCGGCGCGGTGATCTTCGGCATCACCATCGCGTTGTCGGCCACCTTCTCGGACCGGGTGGGTCGGCGCAAGGTCATCATGGTCTCCTGCGCGGTGGCCGTTCCTTGGTCGCTCGCCCTGTTCCCGATCCTCGACTCGGGTTCGAGTACGGCGTACGTGATCGCGATGTGCGTGACCCTGTCCATCTTCGGTATCGCCTACGGCCCCACCGGTGCGCTGCTGCCCGAGCTCTTCCAGACCCGGTTCCGCTACACCGGTGCCGGTCTCGGCTACAACCTGGCGGGCGTGCTCGGCGGTGCGATCCCACCGCTGCTGGCGGCTCCGTTGACGGCGCAGTTCGGCAGCATCGCCGTGGGCGTCATGCTGGCGCTCCTGTCGGTGCTCAGTCTGATCTGCACGCGAGCACTGGTGGAGACGAAGAACAACGACCTGACCTGACCCCACGACGACGAATCCGGTGCAGAGATCCGCGGTGAACGCGGATCTCTGCACCGGATCTCGTGTGCGTGGAGGCTAGCGAGTGCCGCCCTTGGCGTACTCGGCGATCGCGTCGATGTTCGTCGAGTCGATGAAGGCCGGGCCGGTCAGAACGGGCGTGCCGCCACCGATGGTGTTGCCGTTGTTCAGGTACAGCCACAGCGAGTCGACGGCCAGGTAGCCCTGGAGGTACGGCTGCTGATCGACGGCCCACGCGACGTCGCCGCTCTGGATGGCCTCGACGAGTGCGGCGTTGGTGTCGAAGGTGACCACCGTGGCCTCGGAGTTGGCGTTCGCCTTGGACTGCACCGCGGTCAGCGCGATGGGGGCGCCCAGGGCGACGATGTGGTCGATGGTCGGATCCTGCTGCAGCTTGGCCGTGATGGTGGCCTCGACGGACGGCATGTCCTTGCTGTTGACGTTCAGGATCTCGGTGGAACCGCCGGTGAAGCCCTGTGTCACACCCGCGCAACGGGATTCGAGGGCGACCTGGCCCTGCTCCTGGATGATGCAGAGGGTCTTCTTCGCACCCTCGGTGGTCAGACGCGCACCGACGGCCTGGCCGGCGATGGTCTCGTCCTGGCCGAAGTACTGCTGGACGCCCTGGTCCTTCCACGCGTCGTAACCGGAGTTGAAGGCGACGACCGGGATGCCGGCGGCCGTGGCGGCCTCGACGGCGGGTGCCATGGCGTCGGGCTTGGCCAGTGTGACCGCGATGCCGTCGACGTCGGAGTCGATGGCGCTCTGCACCAGGTTGGCCTGGTTCGGTGCCTCGGGATCGGCCGAGTAGCGCAGCTCGATGTTGTCCTTGGCCGCAGCCGCCTCGGCGCCCTTGCGGATGAGGTCCCAGAACGTGTCACCGGGAACCTCGTGCGTGATCATCGCGATCGTGGCGCGCGGGGTGTCGGCCGTGCCGGCGTTGCCGCCGCCGTCACCGGAGGACTCCGGTGCGCCGCCCGAACTGGAGCAGCCCGCTGCCAGGCTGACGCTCAGTGCCACGCCGAGAGCGACAGCAGTGCCCCGACGGGTGAAATGACGTGTCATTCGGTCTCTTTCTCGAACGCCGACGAGAGAACAACGCGGCGACATACTGGGTACGACTGGAATGGATCGAGCCGGTGACCTGTTCGGTCGCGGCCCGACATATGTGTAATCCACATCACAAGGGAAGTCAATAGTTTGTTCGGACAATACGTCCGCAGCACAGCGAGCCGTCAGGATCCAGGCCCGGTCGCGATCATCGCCAGGACGGCAGGGCGGTCGAGCTTGCCGCGGGCCGTGCGGGGGAGCGCGGGCACCGTGACCACGCGAGTGGGCATCGCCGGTGCCTCGAGGTGCGCCCGCAGACGACGCCGCAGAGCGGTGCGGTCGACCGGCTCCGAGACCGTGATCGCCGCGACCGGGACGTGCCCCATCCTCGGATCCGGCTCGCCCACACACGCCGCGTCGAGCACGCCGGGAAACCCCCGCAGGGCGGTCTCCACATCGAGTGGCTCCACCTTGAGGCCGCCGCGCACGATGGTGTCGGAACTGCGGCCCGCGAGAAACAGCCACCCGCCGCGGATCTCGCCTCGATCGCCCACGGCCGTCCACCCGTTCACGGGCCCGTCGGACGGTTCCGCGTGATCGGGGTGGGTCAGGTATCCGTCGAACAGCATGTCGCTGTGCACGCTGACGACCCCGTCCACGGTTCTCGTGCGGACACCCGAGACGAGCCGCCCGGCGGAGCCGTCGGGAACCGGTTCGGTGGAGGAGTCCACGGCCACCAATGACAGTTCCGAGGCGCCGTAGAAGTGGACGAGCCGAGCGCCGGGAACGCGAGCGGACAGGGCGTCGCGACCGGAGCGCGGCCAGAAAGCACCCGAGGACAACACTTCTCGGACCTGCGCCAGCCCGGGTCGGCTGGACACGGCGATGTCGTGTGCGAGGGTGGGCACGGTGTAGACGTGCGTCGGGTCGACGTCTCCCGCGGAGGACCACGACTCGAGGGGCCGTAGGTCCACGGCAGCACCTCGCGTGAGCGCGTGCACCAGTCCGTAGAGGAAGTGGGTGTGGTCCAGGACGCCCGGTGCGGCCACCCGGGAGTGCCGGTCCACGGTGAACTCCTCGTCGGACCGATCGAGCGTGCGCGACCACGATCGCCGCGAGCGGACGAAGAGCTTGGGAGTGCCCGACGTGCCGGAGGTCAACCCCGCCAACAGTTCTCCGGCCTCGTCCGGTGCCGGGAGGGGGACCGCGGGTGCGGCGGCGAGGTCGTCGGGCGAGGTGAGCGTGCCGGTGACGCAGAGTCGACGCAGCCGGGTCCGCCCGCGCTCCGTGGCGATCACCGCAGCGGGGCGACCGATCTCGAGAACCGATGCGAGGTGGTCGGGAAGCAGGTGGCGGTGCAGGAGGACGAGCGAGCAACCTGCACGGATCGCGCCGAGAACCGTGACGACGGAACCGAGATCGGACGCCGGGAGTACGGCCACTCGCTCCGCACCGAGCAGGCGTGCGGCGACGCGTCCCGACCGATCCCACATCTCACGATAGGTGAGACTGCCGTCCGCGGCGACGACCGCGAGCGAGTCCGGACGGTCCCGGGCGCGACGACCGATGCGCTCGTCGATCGAGTCCGCGATCACGCGTCCTCGTCCCGGTCGTCGTCCACACCGCGGGCGACGAGACTGTCTCCCAGCGCATCCGCGGTCCGCAGCGCGCGGACCACCACGGGTGTCGCCAGCGCGGTCATCGACCACTGCAGTCCGCGGGCCTTCCGTGCGTCGGAGACCTCGTGCACGATGCCGGTGAGGACGGGGACGAGCCGGATCGTCAGTGCCAGCAGCAGTCCGATGCGGTCGGGGTCGACGCCGAAGCGCCGCAACGGTTCCAGGACCCTGCCGCACACGTCGAGCATCGCGGTCACCCGGGTGGTGAGGGTGACCAGACTCGCCGCGGCCACCGTGACGACGAGAATCCCGCACACGACCACGGCGCGGGCCGGGGTCGTGATGATCACCTGGAACACCGCGATGATCGCGATCATCCAGAAGAGCGGCCGGATCTGCGCGAGTGCGGTCCGCGGGCCGATGCCCCCGATCCCGAAGAGAACGGCAACCACGCCGGCAGCGACCGCGACGTCGACCGGTCGGCGAACGAGGGCGATGACCGCGATGACGCCGACCATGAGCAGCAGAAGCTTCCACCCGGCCGGAAGTCGGTGCAGGAGCGAGTGACCGGGTCGGTAGAGGCCGATCATTCGAGCAGCGCCTCGTACGCGGGCAGGGCGTCGGCGGGCCGTCCGTCGTGGGCGACCCGAGCGTCGTGGATCACGATGACGCGATCGAAGTTCGTCAGGAGATCGAGGTGATGTGTCACCACGACGACCTGCTGCTCGAGAGTGTCGAACACCGCGCCGACCTTGCGGGAGTTGCGGAGATCGAGAAGCGTGGTGGGTTCGTCGGCCACCAGGACCTCGGGTCGGCGGATCAGCACTGCGCCGATCGCCAGCATCTGTTTCTGTCCGCCGGACAACAGGTGCGCGGGATGATCGGCGTGACCGGCCAGCCCGAAACGGTCGAGCATGTCGGCGACGCGGTCCGCCACCTCGTCCTTCGACGCTCCGGTGCGGCGCAGCGAGAACGCCAGATCTTCGGCGACGGTCGGCATCACGATCTGGTTGTCCGGGTCCGTGAACACGAACCCGACCTTCCGTCGCACCTGGCCACCCTTGCGCGCGACGTTCAGACCGTCGACGGTGACGGTGCCGGAACTCGGCGACACCAGACCGTTGATCATGCGGGCCAGGGTCGACTTCCCGGAGCCGTTGGATCCGACGATGCCGACGCGGTGTTCGGTGATCTCGAGATCGATGTCGCGCAGCACGGGCCGATCGCCGTATCCGTGCGAGACGTGATCGAACCGGATCACGCTCATGCTCCGACTCGTTCCACGAGCATGGCGATGCCCTGACCACCGCCGATGGCGCACACCGCAAGACCGAGAGCGGGGGAGTCGGTCGTGGCCATCTGCTCAGCCAACCGGACGAGGAGAATCGCTCCGGAGGCGCCCCACGGGTGTCCGAGCGCGATGGCCCCTCCGTGCGGGCACACGATGTCCGGATCGATGCCCAGCCGGTCGACGGCCGCCAGGGCCACCGAGGCGAAGGCCTCGGTGATCTCGACGATCCCGACGTCGGACAGGTCCACTCCGCAGCGGTCGAGGACGGCGCGGACCGCGGGCACGGGGGACAGTCCGGGGAGCGCGGGATCCGTCCCGGCGACGGCCCAGCCGAGTACACGCAGGGCAGGGCCGTCGGCCCGGTCCGCGGTCGTCACGGCGAGCACGGCCGCGCCGTCGGAGATGCCGCACGAGTTGCCCGCGGTGGCGGTGCCGTCGGGGGAGAACGCCGGACGCAGCCTGCTCAGACGCGCCGTGGTGAGTCCGCTGCGCACCCGCTCGTCCCGATCGATCCCGGCGACGGTGACGATCTCCGCCGAGAAGTCCGTCTGCGAGGCGAGTCGGTGCGAGCGTTCGGCGTACGCGTCCTGTCGCTCCCGGTCGATGCCGAGCGTGCGGGCGAGATCGTCCGCGGCCGTGCCCATGTCGGGGTCGGGGTGACCGCGCGGGGTGAACGGTGCGCGCGTGTACCGCTGCGGACCCCCGTCGCCGACCGGGGCGTGGAAACGCCACGGCGCCGTGCTCGCCGATTCGACTCCCCCCGCGAGAATCAGGGCGTCGTCACCCGCGCGGACACGGGACGAGGCCAGGGCCACGGCGTCGAGGCCCGAGCCGCACTGGCGGTCGACCGTCACGCCGGGAACGTGGTGACCGAGACCGGCCTGCAGCGCGGCGACCCGAGCGAGGTCGCCGCCGGGACCGAGGCAGTTGCCCAGGACGACGTCGTCGATGCGGCCGAGATGGTGCACCCGGCGAGCGACGTCGGCGAGGACGGGTGCCGCGAGGTCGGCGGCCGTCAGGTCGGCGAACGCATGCCCCGCCGTGCCGATCGCCGTCCGCCGTCCCGCCAGCAGGATCGGATCGCGCGGGGACGAGCGCACCATGTCAGGCGGCGGACCCGACGGTCGCGCGACGCCGCGGCGCGACGAGACCGGGGTAGGCGCGGTGCACGCCCTTCGCGACGACGGTCGCGACGACGACCTTGACCGCGTCGCCGGGAACGTAGGCGCCCGTGGACGCGATGGCCGCCCCTACGCCGAGGTCGGTGCGCAGCAGGAGGCCGAGGACGCCGAAGACGTAGATGACGGCGATGCCGCCCACGGCGTTGACGAGCAGACCGGCCCACAGCGGGTAGGACGGGACGATCAGCCGCGTGAGCGCGCCGATGACGAAGGCGCCCACGACCCATCCGACGAGGTACCCGACGCTGGGGGCCGCGAAGACGCCGAGACCGCCGCGTCCGCCGGCGAGCAACGGGAGGCCGATCGCGACGAGTGCGAGCAGGACCAGTACCGCGGCCGCACCCTTGCGGGCGCCGAGAACCGCGCCCGCGGCGATGACGCCGAGGGTCTGCAGGGTGATGGGCACACCGCTGATGCCGACCGTGATGGAGCCGGGAAGGCCGAGTGCCGCGATCAGTGCCGCGAAGACGGCGACCTGAGCGAGGTCACGAGCCGAGAAACGAGGGGACACGGTCGGGACTCCTGTGCGTGGCGTGAGCGAGAACCACTTGAACGGTGTTCAAGTGCGCGGAGTCACGCTAGTGGGGTGCTCGTACCCGGTGCAACTCCCCGTCGTGTCACAGCGACGCGACGAGGGCGTTCAGGGTGGCGGAGCTGCTGTACGCAGGATGCCACCCGAGGTCGCGCTTGGCCTTCGAGGTGTCCATGACGACGGACGTCCGTCCCACGTGCACCCACTCCACCATCGACGGGACGAACGGGAGAGTGCGGATCACCGCCGACGCCGCAGACCCGAGGAGGGACGGCACCCGCACCGGGAAGGCGCCCAGCGCGGCCGCCACCTGCGACAGGGACACCACCCCGTCGCCCGCGATGTTGTACGGGCCGGGAGGTGCGTCCGTGGTCGCGGCGAGCGCGATGGCCGTCGCCACGTCGTCGTGGTGCACCAGTTGCAGCGGGTGTCCCGGGTCGGGGAACACCGGACGCACAGCGCCGACCACGGCCCCCAGTGGTGCGGGGAGCTGGGCGGCGATCGAGCGCCACGGCATGGAATCGGCCAGGGCGGGCGCTTTCGGGCCGGCGACGATGCACGGCCGCAGGACGTACACCTCGAGGTCCGATCCCGCGGTGACCTCGTCGAGGACCTCCTCGAGTTCGGCCTTCTGCTCGGAGTAGTAGTGCTCCTTCGATCCGCGCGTCGGCGTGTCCTCGGTCAGCGGCACCCGGTTGTCCGAGTGATAGCCGTACGCGGCGACGGACGAGGTGTAGACGAGCCGTGTCGGCCGCGCGGCGGCCACCGTCGCCTCGAAGACGGTGCGAGTCCCGGCCAGGTTGATCCGTGAACTCTCGGCACGCGATCCCATGATGAGGAAGGCGAGGTGCACCACGACATCCGCCTCGGCGACGAAGGCGTCCACCGCCTCACGATCGAGTATGTCGCCCTGCCGGTACTCCGTCTTGGTCCAGCCGTGCTCGTCCACGTCGAACGGTCGTCGCGCCATGCCGAGGATGCGGTCCACGGCCGGATCGCGCTCGAGCGCGTCCACCGCCGACATGCCGATCTCGCCGGTCGGACCGGTCACTGCCACTGTGAGTCCCATGGGTCGATGATGCCCGCTGACGTCGGGATTCAAGCAAGGTTCGGTGGGAGTGAGAGACTGCGACGATGCAGGATCCGGACCATGTTCTCGGCGCGCTCCGTCGCTCACCCGATGTCGAGGCGCCCAATCTCCACGCCGTCGACGCCTCCGACCGGTTGATCCTGGCCGAGGCCGCGGAGTCGACCTCCACCGCCGAGCCCGGGTCGGTCGCGGTGATCGGCGACCGGTACGGCGCGCTGACCCTCGGTACCGCCGCCGCGCACGGCCTCGCCGGCATTCGCGTGCACCAGGATCCCCTCACCTCCGAGCTCGCGCTGGCCCGCAACGCCGGCGCGCTCGGCTTCGGCGACGTCTACACGAACCACGCGTTGGATCGAGAGTTGCTCGACGGTGCGACCGTGGTGCTGCTGCAGCTTCCCCGCGCCCTCGCCGAGCTCACCGAGATCGCCGAAGCCGTTGCCCGCTGGGCGGATCCGTCGGTCCGCGTCATCTCGGCGGGTCGACTCAAACACATGAGTCGGTCGATGAACGACGTGCTCGCCGCGAACTTCACCGACGTGGCGGCCACCCGCGCGGCGCAGAAGTCCCGCGGGTTGGTGGCGACCGGGCCGCTGCCTCGCGAGAGCGCGACGTACCCCGTGTCGACCGTCCTCGCCGATCTGGACCTCACCGTGGTCGCCCACGGTGCCGTCTTCTCCGGGGACCGGCTGGACATCGGCACCCGGTACCTGTGCACGTTCCTCGACCGGATGTCGCCCGACGCGCGCCGCATCGTCGATCTGGGGTGCGGGACCGGCATTCTCGCGGTCCTCGCCGCGCGCCTGCGGCCGGACGCGGAGGTGGTCGCCACAGACCGCTCGGCCGCGGCGGTGGCCTCGGCGGCGGCCACGGCGGAGGCGTCCGGCGTGCGGGTCACGGCGCGTCGGGACGACGCCATGGCGTCGGAGGCGCCCGCGAGCGCCGACGTGATCCTGTGCAATCCACCGTTCCACGAGAACGCGGCCGTGCACACCGGGGGAGCGGAGAAACTGTTCGCGGCCGCGCGGACCGTCCTGCGCCCCGGCGGCGAACTATGGGCGGTGCACAACTCACACCTGCGGTTCCGCTCCATGCTCGCGCGCATGGTCGGGCCGACGGAGGTGATGGGCCGCAACGACAAATTCACCGTCACCCGGTCGATCAGGTGACGGTGAATGTGTCGGCCGCACAAGTCAGGCGGACGTGACTCAGTCGAAGTAGGAGCCCGCGTCCTCGGGGGTACCGTCGATCTGGCCGCGGTGCGTCGCAGAGTTCTCCACCACGACTCCGTCCACCACGTCCGCGTCCTTCACGGCGGCGCCGTCGGTGCCGTCGTCCTCCGTGGCGTCCGCGATGTAGTCGTTCTCGTCGTCGCTGTCGACGACTCGGTCCACCAGTTCCTCGGTCAGTTCGTCGTCTGGTGTCGCCGCCACGGGGACGTCGAGTTCCTCCTCCAGCGGGACGTCCGGCACTTCCTCGGCCAGCTTCTGGTCGAGGCTCTCACCCTCACGCGCCTCGCGTTCGGTGGTGCCGAACTTGTCGGCCTCGGTCCACGAGTCCGGCGGGGTGACCACGTCGTCGACGTCGTCCGTGCCTCGGATCTCGTCCGAGTCGAGACTCTCACTCTGGTCCAGCGTGTCTCCGGGTCCGTCTTCGATGCTCATGAGGGAGAAGGTGCCCGGATCGCCCGAGCGACAAACGTGAGCGGACAAACGTGCGCCGACCGTGTGTACTGATGCGGTACTGCGCTGGGGGAACGGCGACGTCCGCCCGGTACAGTCCGTTTTGTCCGATGGGAACTTTTCCGTCGCATCCGAACGTTGAGAGATACACAGGCTCCACCACACGAAAGGGATGAGACACGGTGCGCACTTCCAGCAACCCGGTGTTCCGCAATCTGCCCAAGCAGGCGGGAGGCGGATATGCCTCCTTCGGTTCGGCCGCCGCCGGTGCCGGTGCGGTCACCCAGCAGTACGGCTCCCCGCAGGGACAGCCGCAGCCGTACCAGACCGGTCCGCAGCAGCGTGCGATGACGATCGACGACGTCGTCACCAAGACGGCCACCACCCTCGGTGTCCTGACGGTGTTCGCCATCGCGTCCTACGTGCTCGCGAGCAACAACCCCGGCCTGGCCCCGATGTTCGTCATCGGCGGCGGACTCATCGGCTTCGTCCTCGTCCTCGTGGCGACGTTCGGCCGCAAGATGGACAGCGCGCCCCTGGTGCTCGCGTACGCGGCCTTCGAGGGCGTGTTCCTCGGTGCCCTGTCGCTCCTCTTCACCGGTCCGATGTTCGGCGTGAGCAACGGCAGCTCGCTCATCGTGCAGGCTGTGCTCGGTACGTTCGGCGTGTTCTTCGGCATGCTGATCGTCTACAAGACCGGCGCGATCCGCGTGACTCCTCGCTTGACCCGCATGATCGTCGGCGCCCTCATCGGCGTGGTCGTACTGATGCTCGGCAACCTGATCGCCAGCTTCTTCATGGACGGCGGTTTCGGTCTGCGCGACGGCGGACCGATCGCCATCATCTTCAGCCTCGTCTGCATCGGCCTCGCAGCATTCAGCTTCCTGCTGGACTTCGACCAGGCCGACCAGCTGATCCGTGCCCAGGCACCGGAGAAGGCTGCCTGGGGCGTCGCGCTCGGTCTGACCATCACCCTGGTCTGGCTGTACGTCGAGATTCTGCGACTGCTGAGCTACTTCAACAACGATTAGTTCCAGCGGTAGTCGTCACAGCCGACAGCCCCCGTCCTCCTCTCGGAGGGCGGGGGCTGTCTGCTGTACGAGACCGACTCAGCTGAGGCGCTCGAGCACCATGGCCATGCCCTGTCCGCCGCCGACGCACATGGTCTCGAGACCGAACTGCTTGTCGTGGGCGCGCAGGTTGTTGAGCAGGGTCGCGGTGATGCGGGCACCGGTCATGCCGAAGGGGTGTCCGAGGGCGATGGCGCCGCCGGAGACGTTCAGCTTGTCCTCGTCGATCTTCAGTTCCCGTGCGGAGCCGATCACCTGGACGGCGAAGGCTTCGTTGATCTCGACCAGGTCGATGTCGTCGATGGTCTTGCCGGCGAGCGCGAGCGCCTTCTTCGAGGCCTCGATGGGGCCGAGGCCCATGATCTCGGGCGAGAGGCCCGAGACGCCGGTGGACACGACGCGGGCGAGCGGGGTCAGCCCGAGCTCCTTGGCCTTGGTGTCGGACATGATCACCAGTGCCGCGGCACCGTCGTTCAGCGGGCAGGCGTTGCCGGCGGTGATGGTGCCGTCCGGGCGGAAGACCGGCTTGAGCTGCGAGATCTTCTCGTAGGTGGTGCCGGCGCGGGGGCCGTCGTCGGTGCTGACGACGGTGCCGTCGGGCAGCGTGACCGGGGTGATCTCGTTCTCGAAGTGGCCCTTGGCGATGGCTTCCTCGGCGCGGTTCTGGCTGCGGACGCCCCAGTGGTCCTGCTCCTCACGGCTGATGCCGGTGAGCTGGGCGACGTTCTCCGCGGTCTGGCCCATCGCGATGTAGGCGTCGGGGAGGTTGCCGTTCTCGCGGGGGTCGGACCAGGTCTGGCCACCCTCGGCGATCTTCTCGGTGCGGGCCTGGGCGTCGGCGTAGATGGGGTTCTGGGTGTCCGGGTACGAGTCGGAGTTGCCCTTGACGAAGCGGGAGACGGTCTCGACTCCGGCGGAGATGAACACGTCGCCCTCGCCGGCCTTGATGGCGTGCAGTGCCATGCGGGTGGTCTGCAGCGACGAGGAACAGTAGCGGGTGATGGTGGTGCCGGGGAGGAAGTCGTAGCCGAGCTGGACGGCGACGTTGCGGCCGATGTTGAAGCCCTGCTCGCCGCCGGGCAGACCGCACCCCATGAGGAGGTCGTCGATCATGGTGGGGTCGAGGGCGGGCACCTTGTCGAGGGCTGCCTTGACCATCTGCGCTGCGAGGTCGTCGGGACGCATGCTCACGAGCGACCCCTTCATCGCGCGCCCGATGGGCGAACGGGCCACGGACACGATCACTGCTTCTGGCATGGGAGGACTCCTGGGGTTGGCGACGATATGACTGGAGGGTAACTCTCGTCCGGTGGGCCCCCGGTCACTGCAGGGCGTCTCGCGGCCGTAGCCGCGACACGTGGCGGTTGGCCGAGGCGGTGAGGCGGGAGACGAGGCGACGCTGCTCGGCGACGTCCGACACCGTGGGCAGCGTCGGCAGGGGGCCGCCCGCCCATTCGCCCAGCGCGGCCGCCAGCACGGGCAGGATCTGCTGGGCAGCGAGTTCGTATCCGGCCGCGGACGGATGGAAACGGTCGGCCGAGAACATCCGCTCCGGTGCCGCGAGGAACTCCGGGGCGAGCAGATCCGCCAGCGCGACGGGGTGGCCGCCGGCGGCGAGCGTCGCCGACGTCTGAGCCCGCGCGAGTCGGTGGCCCCACGTCCGCACGACAGCGCGGAGCGGCTGCGGGATGGCGGTGACGACACCGAGATCCGGGCACGTTCCGACGACCACGACGGTGCCCTCCGCCCGCAGGCGACGCACCGCGGTACGCAGACGCTCGGCCGAGGCCGCCACCGCATGCTTCTTGGTGACGTCGTTGGCGCCGATGAAGACGACGGCAGCGTCGGGCCGGTCGTGGTGGGCGACCAGCATCGCATCGACCTGACCCTCGAGTCCCTTGGATGTCGCGCCGGGAATGGCCTTGGTGCTCAACCGGATCCGCTTCCCGCTCTCGTCGGCGAGACCCCGCGCGATCAGCACGCCCGGCACCTCGTCCGCGACGACGCAGCCCATGCCGGCCGCCGTCGAGTCGCCGAAGATCATCAGGTGCAGGTCGGACTGCACGCCGGGGCGCCACCGCTGCGGGACGCGCGCACCCGGGGCGTACACACCGTCGGCCTCGGGCGGCCGGTCCGTGCTGCGGCCGATCACGGTCCGGGCAGCGGCCGCCTGCGCCAGCAGGTGCCGGTACGCGGCCCAGGACAGCGTTCCCGCGCCGGATCCCGCGACGACGGTGGCGGCTCCCGCCACCGCTGCCTGTCGCCACCCACCGCGACCCGAGCCGCCCTGCTGCATCGCACCTCCGTTCACCTGTCCGATTCTAGGTGCGCCGACGGTGGTGCCGTGCAGTGCGATCGCCGCAGCGCGACCAGGCTCGGTGGGTGTCCGGCCGGACATCTGGGAGGATGGACGCATGCGCATTGCAAACAGCGTCGTCGACCTCATCGGCAACACCCCGCTGGTGAAGCTGAACACCGTCGTCGCCCCCGGGTCCGCACTCCTCGCCGCCAAGGTGGAGTACCTCAATCCCGGTGGCAGTTCGAAGGACCGCATCGCCGTCAAGATGATCGAGGCGGCCGAGGCGTCCGGTGAACTCAAGCCCGGCGGCACCATCGTCGAGCCCACCTCCGGCAACACCGGAGTCGGCCTGGCCCTCGTCGCACAGCAGCGCGGCTACAAGTGCGTCTTCGTGTGCCCCGACAAGGTCGGCGAGGACAAGCGCAACGTCCTACGTGCCTACGGCGCGCAGGTCGTCGTGTGCCCCACCGCGGTCGCCCCCGAGGATCCGGACAGCTACTACAGCGTCTCGGACCGCCTCGTGCGCGAGATCGACGGTGCCTGGAAGCCCAACCAGTACGCCAATCCGGGTGGTCCGCAGAGCCACTACGAGACCACCGGACCCGAGATCTGGAACGACACGGACGGCAAGATCACGCACTTCGTCGCCGGCGTCGGTACCGGCGGCACCATCACCGGAACCGGTCGCTACCTCAAGGAGATGTCGGGCGGTGCGGTGAAGATCATCGGTGCCGATCCCGAGGGTTCCGTCTACTCGGGCGGGACCGGCCGGCCGTACCTCGTCGAGGGCGTGGGCGAGGACTTCTGGCCCAGCGCGTACGACCCGTCGATCCCGGACGAGATCATCGCCGTGTCCGACGCCGACTCGTTCGAGATGACGCGTCGCCTGGCCCGCGAGGAGGGCCTGCTGGTCGGCGGATCCTGCGGTATGGCCATGGTCGCCGCGCTGCAGGTGGCCGAGCGCGAGGGCCCGGACGCCCTCGTCGTCGTCCTGCTGCCCGACGGTGGTCGCGGCTACCTCGGCAAGATCTTCAACGACAAGTGGATGAGCTCCTACGGCTTCCTGCGCACCCGGCTCGACGGCGGCACCGCCGAGCCCACCGTCGGTGACGTGCTGCGCGGCAAGTCCGGCGCACTGCCCGACCTCGTGCACACGCACCCGTCCGAGACGCTGCGCGACGCCATCGAGATCCTGCGCGAGTACGGCGTCTCCCAGATGCCGGTCGTCGGCGCCGAGCCGCCGGTCATGGCGGGCGAGGTCGCGGGCAGTGTCAGCGAGCGCGATCTGCTCAGTGCCGTGTTCGAGGGCCGGGCGAACCTGTCCGACGCCGTGAAGACGCACATGAGTGCGCCGTTCCCGCTCATCGGTGCCGGTGAGCCGGTCTCGGCCGCGACGAAGACGCTCGGCGACACCGACGCCGTCATGGTCGTCGACGACGGCAAGCCGGTCGGCGTCATCACCCGCCACGATCTCCTCGGATTCGTCACCACCGCGTCCTGACACACGGAACTACTGACCCATCCCGACCGGCCTCCGGCCTGCCCGCTCGTTAGGCTGGTGCGCATGAGTGAGCAGCGCAGCAAGTCCGACACGACGTCCTGGCAGGGGTTCTCCACTCGCGCGGTGCACGCCGGGTACGAGCCCGACCCGCTGACCGGTGCGGTCAACGTCCCGATCTACGCGAGCTCCACCTTCGCCCAGGACGGTGTGGGTGGTATGCGCAGCGGGTTCGAGTACGCCCGCACCGGCAACCCGACCCGGCGTCCGCTCGAGGCCAACCTGGCAGCCCTCGAGAACGGCCACTACGGTCGCGCGTTCTCCTCAGGCATGGCCGCGACGGACGCCCTCCTGCGGGCGTCGCTGCGCCCGGGCGACCACCTCGTGATCCCGAACGACGCGTACGGCGGCACCTTCCGGCTCATCGACAAGGTGTTCACCCAGTGGGGCATCGAGTACTCGGTGGCCGCGGTGTCGGACGTCGACGCCGTGCGCGAGGCCATTCGCCCCGACACGAAGCTGGTCTGGGTCGAGACGCCCACCAATCCGCTGCTCAACGTCGGCGACATCGAGGCTCTGTCGGGCGTCGCACACGAGGCGGGCGCGAAGATCGTCGTCGACAACACGTTCGCGTCGCCGTACCTGCAGCAGCCCCTCACGCTCGGCGCCGACGTGGTGCTGCACTCGACGACCAAGTACATCGGTGGACACTCCGACGTCGTCGGCGGCGCCCTCGTGTGCAACGACGAGGAACTGGACGCGTCGTTCGCCTTCCTGCAGAACGGCGCCGGTGGTGTTCCCGGACCGTTCGACGCGTTCCTGACACTGCGCGGCATCAAGACGCTCGCCCTGCGCATGGAGCGGCACAGCGACAACGCCGAGAAGATCGTCGAGCTGCTGACGGGTCACCCCGCCGTCTCCTCGGTCATCTACCCGGGATCCGAGAGCCACCCGTCCCACGCCGTCGCCGCCAAGCAGATGCGTCGGTTCGGCGGCATGGTGTCGGTCCGTCTGAAGGGTGGCCGCCAGGCGGCGCTGGACCTCTGCGCGCGCACCGAGATCTTCACTCTCGCCGAGTCGTTGGGCGGCGTCGAGTCGTTGATCGAGCATCCCGGCGCCATGACCCACGCCTCCACCGCCGGCTCGCTGCTCGAGGTGCCGGACGACCTGGTGCGCCTGTCTGTCGGCATCGAGGACGCCGCCGACCTGGTGGGCGACATAGAACAGGCGCTCGCCTGACGCTCGCCTGGGGGCATTCGGGTTTAGGGTTCCAGCCATGGATCTCCTCACCGCCGACCGGCTGGACCGCGCCACCGCGCTGCTCGCCCCGGTCATGCGCCGCACACCCCTCGTGGCGTCCCGTGTCCTGTCCGATCGCACCGACCGCCAGGTGTGGCTCAAGTGCGAGAACCTGCAGCGCACCGGATCGTTCAAGCCGCGGGGTGCGTACAACCGCATCGCGGGTCTGACCGACGAGGAGCGCGCTCGTGGGGTGGTCGCGGCCAGTGCCGGCAATCACGCGCAGGGCGTCGCGTGGGCGGCGTCGGAACTCGGGGCCGCGTCGACGGTGTTCATGCCGAACGGTGCGCCGCTGCCGAAGTTGGTGGCCACCAAGGCGTACGGGGCCACCATTCACCAGGTGGGCACCACCATCGACGAGGCTCTCCTGGCGGCCATGGCCTTCGCCGACGAGACCGGCGCCGTGCTGATCCACCCGTTCGATCACATCGACGTGGTCGCGGGCCAGGCCACGGTCGGTGTCGAGATTCTCGACCAGATGCCCGATGTGGGCACCATTGTGGTGCCGACCGGCGGCGGCGGTCTCGTCGCCGGCATCGCCGCTGCCGTCGCGTTGAGCGGCAAGGACATTCGCATCGTCGGGGTGCAGGCGGAACAGGCAGCCGCGTGGCCCGGATCGCTCGAGGCCGGTATGCCGATCTCAGCCGAACGGATGTCGACGATGGCCGACGGTATCGCCGTGGGGCGTCCCGGGGCGGTCCCCTTCGCACACGTCACCGAGATGGTGGACCGCGTGATCACCGTCAGCGAGGACGCGCTGTCGCGGGCACTGCTGCTGTGTATGGAGCGCGCCAAACTCATCGTCGAAGCCGCCGGAGCGGCAGCCGTCGCTGCGCTCATGGACCATCCCGAACAGTTCCACGGTGACGGGCCGATCGTCGCCGTCCTGTCCGGCGGCAACATCGATCCGCTCCTGCTGACACACGTCGTCGCGCACGGGTTGCGAGCGGCGGGTCGCTATCTGACGGTGCGCATCGTCATCCCCGACCGCCCGGGTGGCCTGGTGGGGGTGCTCGGCGTGGCACGCGATACGGCCGCGAGTGTGGTCGACGTGGTGCACGCGCGCACGGCAGGGCGGCTGGCGATGGACGAGGTCGAGATCATGATGACCCTGGAGACCCGGGGCCCGGACCACCGCGCCGCCGTGCTGTCCGGTCTCGCGGCCGCCGGATACGAGGCCGAAGTCCAGGAGTGATCAGACAGTTCAGGAGTGATCAGGCGGCGATGAAGACCGCGGCGGAGGCGTGGTCGGCGGCGCGATCGATCAGCGCGTCGGCGCCCGCTGCCGCGGCGCGCGACAGCGCGGCTGCCACCAGGGGGGAGGACGCGGCCACCGTGGCCGTGGTGGTGCCCGTGGTGGTCACCATCGTGGTTCCCGAGGCGATCGGAACGAGGCGTTCCGCCGAGCCGTCGATCACCGAGATCTGCCATCCACGAACGGGTTCCGGCCCGGCGACGGCGATGTCGGTGTCGGTCGAGTTCGCACCCGACACCGACACCAGTGCCCCGCAGGCGAAGCGGCGTGCGATCGTCGCGGCGATGCGCTCCACGACCACGGCGAGCGCTGTCGCGTCCAGATCGACTGTGGCCCAGCCGGGAAGGCGCACGCCGAGTCCGTCGACCTCGATGGCCTCGTGAGTGTCCGTGCCCGAGCTGCGGAGCGGATCGACGGCGCCGGCCGTCAGGTCCGCGGCGGCGAGGGCGTGTCGCACCTGGTCCGCCAGAGCAGGGGAGACGCGCACGGTCCGGCCGAAGGAGCGGTTCAGTCGCTGCAGTTCGGAGTCCGCACGGGTGAGCGAGACGATGTCGAGCCACGTGTCCAGGGCGGTGCGCGCCGCGGCTGCCGCATCGGTGATCACGGCCGCGTCGGTGACGACCACCCGCACGTGGCGGTCGTCGATGTCGAACCCTGCGAATGCCTTCGTGGCGAGACTCATCTGGTGGCACCTCCATGGCGTTCATCGCTCGGCGAGCGCGTGCCTGTTACACCAGGGCTTCGAGCCCGGCGGCCACACGGATGGGAAACGCAGTTCGGCCCCGTACGCGAACGTGCGGGGCCGAACGACATGCGTCGTGCGAGATCAGTTGTGGTACGGCTCCGCGCTCGCGAGCGTGACTTTCATGGTCTTGCC
Source organism: Rhodococcus sp. UNC23MFCrub1.1 (assembly GCF_000686025.1). Taxonomy (GTDB): domain Bacteria; phylum Actinomycetota; class Actinomycetes; order Mycobacteriales; family Mycobacteriaceae; genus Rhodococcoides. Next base: position 325,911 of record NZ_JMLQ01000001.1, on the reverse strand, counting down.
GTTGGGCAGCGAGTACTCGCGCGTGTCGCCTACCTTGGCGTCGATCAATGCGCCGCCGAGGGGCGAGTTGGGGGAGTAGACCTCGAGCTTGCCGTCCCGTGCGCCCTCCTCACGCGTGGCGATGAGGAACGTCTCGGAATCGGACTCGTCACCGTCGTAGTAGACCTTGACGACCGACCCGGGGAGCGCGACGCCCGACTGGGTGGGAGCCTCGCCGACCTTGGCGTTGTTCAGCAGCTCCTGCAGCTGGCGGATACGCGCCTCCTGCTGGCCCTGCTCCTCGCGGGCGGCGTGGTATCCACCGTTCTCCTTGAGGTCGCCCTCTTCCCGTCGCTCGTTGATCTCCGCGGCGATGACGGGTCGGTTGGCGATGAGCTGGTCGAGTTCGCCCTTGAGCCTGTCGTGCGACTCCTGGGTCAGCCAGGTCACCTGGGTCTCGCTCATCTCGATCACTCCCTCGTGTTCTTCAGAGCCGTTCGGCTCCGGTATTCGTAGGCGGCGTGCGGTGGTGTCACCGAGCCCACACGTGAAAGAGAGCCCGCGCTGGTGCGCGAGCTCCGTCACGAGCAGGGCGTTCCGCCGGGGCGGAACGCGGTCGATGCGAACGGCCCTTGGCTCGAGTGCTCGCGTTACGCCCGTCAATGCAGCAATACACGGCCCCACTGGGTGAGCCGTGTACGAAGCGATTTTACCACGAAAGAACTTCGTGGTTTCTTGGTCGGCACCCGACGGTCACCGAGGTGTGAGATGTTCCGGTACGTCCAGGCTGCATCCGTAGAGGTCGGCGAGGCCCGGCGCGGCCGAGGTGATCACGAAGCTGCGGACGTCCTCGGTGCCGTTCTCGGACGCCGGGATCAGTACTTCGCGTCGCCCGGTCTCGGTTCCGTCGCGCGATCGCGATCGGATGATGCAGACCGCGGGCTGGGACGGGTCGTCCCTGGTCACGTTCAGGCGTACGTCGACGCGGTCCTCGCCGACGATGTCGAACGACACCATGGTCCCGTCGACGTCGGGGGTGGTGAACTTGGTGTATCCGAGGTAGGCGACGGCCACGCCCAGCGCGATGACCAGCAGCGTCAGAGCCACGGCGAGGACACGGGACGGGGCGATTCCCCGACTGGTGGGGTAGCGACCCTCGGGGAGACTCTGCGGCGTGGTGGACATCGCCGTCGAACTTACCCGCGGACCCGGTACCGCCTCGGCGGGGTACCGGACGAAGTGGAACTATTGGAGGTGCCCGGACCGGAACCGGAGCACCACCGATAGTTGAAGTGAGGCACACGTGAGCGGACTGCGACTGATGGCAGTGCACGCCCATCCTGACGACGAGTCCTCCAAGGGCGCTGCCACCATGGCGCGTTACGCGGCCGAGGGCAACGAGGTGCTGGTGGTCACACTCACCGGCGGTGAGCGCGGCGACATCCTCAACCCGGCCATGGACATCCCCGGTGTGCGCGAGCGCATGTCCGAGGTGCGCAAGGAGGAGATGGCCGCTGCCGCAGCCATTCTCGGGGTGCAGCAGACGTGGCTGGGGTTCGTGGACTCCGGTCTGCCGGAGGGAGATCCGCTGCCGCCGCTTCCCGAGGGATGCTTCGCGCTGGTGCCGCTCGAGGAGTCGACCGAGGCTCTGGTGCGCGTGGTGCGCGACTTCAAGCCGCACGTCATGACGACCTACGACGAGAAGGGTGGCTACCCCCACCCCGACCACATCCGCTGCCACGAGGTGTCGGTCGCCGCGTACGAGGCGGCCGGCGATCCCGAGCAGTTCCCCGGAACGGGCGAGGCGTGGGAGGTCTCGAAGCTCTACTACTCCCACGGCTTCATCCGCCAGCGCATGCAGTTGTTCGACGACGAGATGATCGCCTCCGGTCAGGAGGGGCCGTTCACGGAATGGCTCGCGCAGTGGCCGAAGGATCGCGGCGAGATCATGGAGCGCGTCACCACCCAGGTGGAGTGCGCGGACTACTTCCAGCAGCGTGACGACGCACTGCGTGCGCACCGCACCCAGATCGATCCGAACGGCCGCTTCTTCGCGGTCCCGGTCGACGTGCAGAAGAAGCTGTGGCCGACCGAGGAGTACGAGCTGGCGCGGACCCGCGTGCGCACGTCGCTGCCCGAGACCGACCTGTTCGCCGGGATCGAGTCCTAGATGACCGTGCTCAGCGCGTCGATCATACTGGCGCAGAACAACACCGGGCCCGAGTTCGGTAAGGCGTCACCCGTCGGCCTCGTCATCATCGTGCTGTTGCTCATCGGTACCGCCCTGTTGGTGCGGTCGATGAACGCGCACTTCAAGAAGCTTCCGGCGTCCTTCGAGCCGGAGGATCCGACGCCGGACCAGGCGGCGGACGAGGGCACGGACCGCGGAGGCTTCCGACCCGAGCGGTGAGGGGTTTGCGACCCGAGCGGTGATTGCGCCGGGTGTCACGGGGGACACTGCAGGGGTGGCCACCCGTGAGCGCAACACCCTGTCCGACTCGACGAGCCCCTACCTGCGTCAGCACGCCGACAATCCCGTGCACTGGCAGCAGTGGGGTGACGACGCCCTGGCGTGGGCTCGCGAACGAGACGTCCCGGTCCTGCTGTCGGTGGGCTACTCGGCGTGTCACTGGTGTCACGTGATGGCACACGAGTCGTTCGAGAACGACGCCATCGCGGAGATCATGAACGCGAACTTCGTGTGCATCAAGGTCGATCGCGAGGAACGTCCCGACATCGACGCCGTCTACATGAACGCGACGGTCGCGATGACGGGTCAGGGCGGTTGGCCGATGACGGCGTTCCTCACCCCCGACGCGGAACCGTTCTACTGCGGCACCTACTTCCCGCCCACACCTCGGCGAGGGATGCCGTCGTTCTCGCAGCTGCTCGAGGCCATCTCCGAGACGTGGCGCACCCGTCGTGACGAGGTGCAGCAGGCGTCGGCCTCGGTGGTCGCCGAACTGCGCAGGACCGCCGCGGGCATTCCGGAGGGCGACCGCGTCGTCGACGCCGCCCTGCTCGACGAGGCGGTGGCGCGCGTCCTGGCGGACGAGGACGTGCCGCGCGGCGGCTTCGGCGGAGCACCGAAGTTCCCACCGTCGTCTCTCGTGGAGGGGCTGCTCCGCCACGTCGAGCGCACCGGGTCGGAGCCTGCCCGCGCTGCGGTGGGCCGTACCGCCGACGCCATGGCCCGCGGCGGGATGTACGACCAGCTCGGGGGCGGTTTCGCTCGGTACTCCGTCGATGCGGACTGGGTGGTGCCGCACTTCGAGAAGATGCTCTACGACAACGCGTTGCTGCTGCGCTTCTACGCTCACCTGGCGCGCCGCGGCGATGCGTTCGCTCATCGTGTGGCCGTCGACACCGCCGACTTCCTCCTGCGCGATCTCGGCACGGACGACGGGTGCTTCGCCTCCGCCCTGGACGCCGACACCGACGGGGTGGAGGGTCTGACCTACGCGTGGACACCCGCGCAGCTGGTCGAGGTGCTGGGCGACGAGGACGGGGCTCGGGCCGCACAGGTGTTCGGGGTGACCGACACGGGCACGTTCGAGGAGGGGGCGTCCGTGTTGCAGCTGCGGGCCGAACCGACGGACCCCGAGCGTTTCGCACGCATGCGCGCAGCACTGGCCGCGTCGCGTGCCACGCGTCCTCAGCCGGGGCGCGACGACAAGGTGGTGACCGCCTGGAACGGCTTCGCGATCACGGCGCTGGCCGAGGGCGGCGCCGCGCTGGGGTACCGGAACTGGGTCGATGCGGCAGCACGCTGCGCGGACCGCATCCTGGACCTGCACCGCGTCGACGGCCGACTACGGCGTGCGTCCCTGGGCGGTGTCGTGGGCGATGCGGCGGCTATCGCGGAGGATCACGGCGCACTCGCCGTCGCTCTCGCCGCGCTGCACCAGGCGACCGGGGAGGCACGCTGGCTGACGGCGGCGGAGGAGGTACTCGACGTCGCGCTCGACCACTTCGCCGATCCTGAGCAGCCGGGCAGCTGGTTCGACACCGCCGACGACGCGGAGACGCTCGTGACCCGGCCTCGCGATCCACTCGACAACGCGACCCCGTCCGGAGCGGCACTGATCACCGAGGGTCTGCTGACGGTGGCCGCGTCCAGCGAGAACTCCTCGCGGTTCGGTGCGGCGGCGGACAGGTCGCTTGCGCGAGCGTCGATCCTGCTCGAGCGGGCACCCCGGTCGGCCGGCCACTGGTTGACCGTCGCGGAAGCCGCGGTGGCGGGACCGGTGCAGGTGGCGATCGCCACGGAGTCGGTCGACGACGACCTCGTACGCACCGCCCGCCGCGTCGCCGCCGGCGGCACGGTGGTGGTCGCGGGTCCGCCCGACTCGGTCCCGCTGCTCGCGGATCGCCCGCTGGTGAGCGGCGAGTCGGCCGCGTACGTGTGTCACGGCTTCGTGTGCGACCGACCGGTCACCGACCCCGAGGACCTGACCGCACTCCTGGTCCGGTGACGCCGGATCAGGTGAAGAGCACCAGCCACACGGCGATGTAGTGGCACACCGCGGCGACGACCGTCGCGGCGTGGAAGAACTCGTGATGGCCGAACGTGGTGGGCCACGGGTTGGGCCACTTCGTTGCGTACAGAATCGCGCCGATGCTGTAGAACACGCCGCCCGCCACCAGCAGTGCCATCGGTCCGACGCCCACACGATGGGTGAGTTCGCCCGCGACCGGCACGATGGCCCAGCCCAGCACGAGATACAGGGGCACGCCCAGCCAGCGAGGGGCCGTGGGCCACAGCATCTTCAGCGTCACTCCGGCCAGCGCACCGGCCCACACCACGATCAGCACGATGGTGCCGGTGCGGCTCGGCAGCCCGAGCACTGCGAACGGCGTGTAACTGCCGGCGATGAACAGGAAGATCATCGAGTGATCGGCGCGCTTCATCCACGTCCGGCTGCGCACGGTCTGCCAGTGGACGCGGTGGTATGTCGCGCTCACTCCGAAGAGACCGCACGTCGCGACGGCGTAGACAGTGATCGCGAGACCGGCCCGGACGGACACCGCCGAGTAGGCGAGCACCACGAGCACGATCCCGCAGACCACCGACACCCCGAAGGCGTACAGGTGGATCCATCCGCGCATGCGCGGCTTCACCGGCAGTTCGTCGAGCCCGAAGACAGTCACGAACCTACGGTACCGTAGGTTCGCGCTCCGACCGTGGCCGAACTAGCGGTCACCGAGTGTCAGATCCATCAGGGCACTGATCGTCGTGCGGTGAACCCATCCGCGCACACCGTCGCTCGCCAACGCGGCCCTCGCCGCAGCCAGTCCCGGTGCCCCGTGCACGCCGCCGCCCGGATGGGCGGACGCGCTCCCGAGGAACAACCGACCGACGGGAGTCTCCGTACGTCCGAGTCCGGGAACGGGCCGGAACACCAACTGCTGCTGCAGTTGCGACGTTCCGCCGTTCACCGCGCCACCGAACAGGTTGGCGTCGTCCGCTGTCAGGTCGCCCGGCCGCTGGACGTGCTTGCCGACGATCGACGCCGCGAACCCGGGCGCGTACTCCTCGAGGACGGTGTCGACCCGCTCGGCGAGCAGGTCGCCCGAGGCGTCGTCCGTCACACCGCGGGGGAGGTGTGTGTACGCCCATGCGCTCTCCGTCCCGGCCGGGGAGCGGGTGGCGTCCGCGGTCGTCATCTGACCGAACAGCATGAACGGCCGCTCCGGGATGCGGCCTGTCACCAGGTCGGCGTTCCATCGCACCAGACCGTCGTCGTCTGCGCCGACGTGCACCGTGCCCGCCTCGTTCAGACTCTTCGAGCGCCACGGGATCGGGGAGTCGAGCGCGTAGTTGATCTTCACCACCGGGGTGTCCCACTCGAACTTCTCGAGATCGCTGTGCACCCGGGCGGGAACCGCGTCCCGCGGCAACAGCGAGCTGTACAGCGCGGGAGCGGACACGTCTGCGACGACGGCTCGCCGTGCGACGTACGTGTCGCCGCCTGCCGTCCGCACGCCGCGGGCGACACCGCCGGAGACGTCGATCGAGGTCACCTCGGTTACGCAGACGACCCGCGCCCCGGCGCTCTCGGCACGGCGCACGAGCGCGCTGGTCAGCTCCTGCGCACCGCCGACCGGGACGGGGTAGCCGACATCCTGCGCGAGCATCGTCAGCAGGTAGCCCATGATGCCGCTCGCGGGTGCGTCGGTGGGGACGTCGGCATGCATGGCGTTGCCGAGCAGCAGGCATCGCGCCGCCTCGCTGTGGAACAACTCGTGCGCCATCGCCCGGGCCGGGAGTACTGCGAAGCGCAGGAACCGCAGTGTCTCCGCGGTCCCGAGGCGCCGGAAGAGCGTCGCGGCACCCTTGACAGGCGGGAAGGAGCTGCCGAACAGCGAGTGCAGCAGAGGATCGCGGATCCGGTTCCACTGATCCACCACGTACATCCACGCCTCGCCGTCGCGCGGATCGTGCTCCGCCAGCATGGCGGCGGTGTCCTCGGGATCGTGGTGGACCACCGGGGCGTCCTCGTCGTCGGGCGAGCGCGGGTGACCGAAGACGACGGGTGAGTGGGTCCAGCGGAGTCCGTGGCGGTCGAGCTCGAGCGCCGTGAACGCCGGGGACGACGCACCGAGGGGATAGAAGGCACTGAACAGGTCGCTCACGTATCCCGGGGTGAGCTCGGCGCTGCGGACCGCGCCGCCGGGCACCGGGGCGGACTCCAGGACGACGACGTCCCATCCTGCGTCGGCGAGCACGGACGCCGCGACGAGTCCGTTGTGGCCCGCTCCGATCACGACGGCGTCCACCGTCGTGGTCGTCATCGGGGAACCGCGGAACGCTCGGCCAGCAGCGCGAGTCGCCGTGTCGCCTCGGTGTTGCGGGGATACACGAGTGCGTGCTGGACCGACTCGGGAACGAGCGAGAACGGGAGGGTCCGAGCGTGCTCGATCATCTCGATCCGGCACCCCGAGCCTCGCGGCGTCAGGCGCAGGACGATCGTCGCCTTGCCTGCCGGCATCCCGCGCGCTTCGAGTGTCACCTCGCGTCCCTCCGTCATGCTCAGTACCCGCGTCTCGTCGTTCAGCACGGCGGGCCACAGCCCGACCGAATGGTGGATCCGCGAGCCGGGCGCGGGGAACTCGGGGTCGACGGCGCGGATGCGCGAGGCGCCCACCACCCACGTCGCGTAGCTCCACCCGTCGGAGAGCACGTTCCACACGGCTTCGACGCTCGCCGTGGTGTCCCGGACAACAGTCATGACTGCTCCTGTTCTCTCGTGTGCGGTCGGAGCCGGGTACCCCGTACGCCACGGAACCATCATGCGGCGCGGTGACGAGTCGGTCACGCCGATCGCGTCGTACTGCGGGCGTAGGGTGATCACCTGCTGAACAATTCTGTCGAAGTGGGGAGCTGGGTGAAGGCTCGCGGTCTGCTGTACACGCTCTACGAGAGGCGCCTGCTGCGTCAGCTCGAGGGCGCTCAGCACCCTCGGCACGTCGCCGTGATGTGCGACGGCAATCGTCGCTGGGCCCGGGAGAACGGCTTCACCGACGTCAGCCACGGGCACCGGATGGGCGCGCTCAAGATCGCGGAGCTGCTCACGTGGTGTGACATGGCCGGCGTCGAGATGGCCACCATCTACCTGTTGTCCACCGAGAACCTGCGCCGGTCACCGGACGAGCTCGACTCGCTGCTCGAGATCATCACCGACGTCGTCGAGGAGATCAGCGGACCGGGAAAGAACTGGTCCGTGAAGATCGTCGGCACGATGGATCTGCTTCCCGCCGAATCCGCCCGCCGCCTCAAGGAGGCCGCCGCCGGCACGGCCGGCCGCTCGGGAACGCACGTCAACGTCGCGGTCGGGTACGGCGGCCGTCAGGAGATCGCCGACGCCGTGCAGTCGCTCATCGCGGAACGGCTGTCCGACGGTGCCGACGGGGACGAGTTGCTCCGCTCGGTCACCGTCGAGGGCATCGACTCGCACCTCTACACGTCGGGCCAGCCGGATCCGGATCTGGTGATCCGCACGTCGGGGGAGCAGCGGTTGTCCGGGTTCCTGCTGTGGCAGAGCGCGTACTCGGAGATCTGGTTCACCGAGGCCTACTGGCCCGAGTTCCGCCGCGTCGACTTCCTGCGCGCGCTGCGCGACTTCGCCGCGCGGCACCGGAGATTCGGTACCTGAGCCGGAGCCGGGCAGGCCGGAGGCCGGTCGTCACAATTTGCGCAGGCGTAGCCGGTTGATGGTGTGGTCGGCGTCCTTGCGCAGCACCAGGGTGGCGCGGGGGCGCGTCGGCAGGATGTTCTCCACCAGGTTGGGCCGGTTGATCGACTGCCAGATGTCCGCAGCCGCGATCCTGGCGTGCTCGTCGGACAGTCCCGAGTAGTGGTGGAAGTGCGAGGCCGGGTCGGCGAACGACGTGGAGCGCAGGGCGAGAAAGCGGTCGACGTACCACTTCTCGATGTCCTCGATGCGGGCGTCGACGTAGATGGAGAAGTCGAAGAGGTCCGAGACCATGAGGCGCGGACCGGTCTGCAGGACGTTGAGTCCCTCGATGACGAGGATGTCCGGCTGTCGCACCTCGGTGTACTTGCCCGGCACGATGTCGTACGAGACGTGCGAGTACACGGGTGCGCGTGCGGATTCGGCGCCGGATTTCACCTCGGTGACGAAGCGCAGAAGCTTGCGCCGGTCGTAGCTCTCGGGAAAACCCTTGCGGTGCATGATTCCTCGACGCACCAGCTCGGCCGACGAGTAGAGGAACCCGTCCGTCGTCACCAGGTCCACGCGCGGGTGGTGCTCCCATCGCGCCAGCAGTGCCTGCAGCACGCGCGCGGTCGTGGACTTGCCGACGGCGACGCTGCCGGCGATGCCGATGACGAACGGGACCTGGCGGTCCGGCGTCTTCTCCCCGAGGAACGTGGCCGTCGCCGCGAACAGGCGTTGGCGGGCGGCCACCTGGAGATGGATGAGTCGAGCGAGGGGGAGGTAGACCTCCGCGACCTCGTCGAGGTCGATCTGTTCGCCCAGACCGCGCAGGCCGGTGAGCTCGTCCTCGGTCAGGACCAGGGGTGTCGCGTTCCGGAGAGTGCGCCACTGTCGACGGTCGAATTCGACGTACGGACTCGACTCGCTCACTCGGGACACGCTGCCTCCATGACTGAATTGTGCTGGGTGGCTCCGGCGAACCGACAGCCGGGTGGTGCGTGACTAGAGTCGAGCGTCATGCACGCCGACACTCTCGTCCACGACTACCTCGTGCTGGGGTTGTCCTTCGATCGCCTCGAGGAGGGGTTCGTCGACGCCTACACCGGCGACCCCGCTCTGCGACGCCAGGTCGAGAACGCGCCCCCGCCCGAACCCCGCGCGCTGGCGCGGCGGGCGGCGGAACTGCGGACCGAACTGCCCTCGTCGGGGCTCTCCGAGGACCGCGCCGCGTTCCTCGACGTCCACCTGCGCGCGCTCGAGACGTCGGCACGGAAATTGGCCGGTGACGAGATCGGATTCGTCGACGAGGTGCACGACTACTTCGACGTCGCGATCGCACCGGGCGACACCGACGACTACCGCGAGGCACATCGCCTGATGGGCGAGGTGCTGGCCGGGGCGGGGCCACTGGGGGAGCGGGTGCGCGCTCACCGCGTGGCCGACGAGATCCCGCCCGAGCGGCTCGCCGAGTGCGTCGAGGCGTTCTCCAGTGCGTTGCGCGACAAGGTGCGCGGCCGGTACCCGCTGCCCGACACCGAGAAGGTCACCTACGAGGTGGTGGGCGACAAGCCGTGGTCCGGGTTCAACTACTACCTGGGCGACTACCGGTCCACCGTCGCGATCAACTCGGACCTCAAGCAGCACATGGCGCATCTGCCCCATCTCATCGCACACGAGTCGTACCCGGGCCACCACACCGAGCACTGCCGCAAGGAGGCCGGGCTCGTGCGCGGTGCCGGGCAGGCGGAGCAGACGCTCTTCGTCGTCAACACTCCGCAGTGCCTGATGGCCGAGGGCCTCGCGGACCTGGCGCTCGAGTCGATCGTCGGGCCGGGCTGGGGAGTGTGGGCGCAGGAGATCTACGCCGACCTCGGCCTGCGATTCGACGGGGAACGCGCCGAGGCGCTGCAGACCGCGTCGGCGAAGCTGCTGGGGGTGCGTCAGGACGCCGCGCTGCTGCTGCACGACGAGCACCGCAGCCAGGACGACGTGGCCGCGTTCCTGGGGCAGTGGTCGCTCGCGACACCGGAACGCGCCCGTCAGATGTTGCGATTCCTGTCCTCACCGCTCTGGCGTGCCTACACCAGCACCTATGTCGAGGGGTATCGCCTGCTGCACTCGTGGCTGCACCGGGCCGACTCGGCGGACGGCCGAGCCGACCGCTTCGAGCGGCTGCTCGACGAACCCCTCATCCCGTCTCAACTGCGCTGATCACGGGCATTAGACTCGGCGGCATGACTGCTGCGCCCGTCTCTGCCACCAACATCGACACCGCCTCCCTCGCCGAGGTGGATCCCGAGGTCGCCGCGGCGATGGCCGGCGAGCTGGGACGCCAGCGCGACACCCTGGAGATGATCGCGTCGGAGAACTTCGTTCCCCGCGCGGTGCTCCAGGCGCAGGGCAGCGTCCTCACCAACAAGTACGCCGAGGGTTACCCCGGTCGTCGGTACTACGGCGGGTGTGAGCACGTCGACATCGTCGAGGATCTGGCTCGGACCAGGGCGAAGGAGCTGTTCGGTGCCGAGTTCGCCAACGTGCAGCCGCACGCGGGCGCCCAGGCCAACGCCGCCGTTCTCATGGCTCTGATCAACCCGGGCGACAAGATCATGGGTCTGGACCTGGCGCACGGCGGCCACCTGACGCACGGCATGAAGCTGAACTTCTCGGGCAAGCTCTACGAGGTCGAGTCCTACGGTGTGAGCAAGGAAGACCACCGCATCGACATGGACGAGGTGCGCAAGCAGGCGCTGCACGCACGCCCACAGGTGCTCATCGCCGGATGGTCGGCCTACCCGCGGCACCAGGACTTCGCCGCGTTCCGCTCCATCGCCGACGAGGTCGGTGCGCTTCTGTGGGTCGACATGGCGCACTTCGCCGGGCTCGTCGCCGCCGGTGTGCACCCGTCGCCGGTGCCCTACGCGGACGTCGTGTCCTCCACCGTCCACAAGACCCTCGGTGGGCCCCGCTCGGGCATCATCCTCGCCAAGAAGGAGTGGGCGAAGAAGCTCAACTCCGCGGTGTTCCCCGGCCAGCAGGGCGGTCCGCTCATGCACGCGATCGCGGCCAAGGCCGTCGCCTTCAAGATCGCCGGCACTCCCGAGTTCCGGGAGCGTCAGGAACGCACCCTGCTCGGTGCGTCGCTGCTCGCGGAGCGGCTGACCGGCGCCGACGTCTCCGACAAGGGTGTCTCGGTGTTGACGGGCGGAACCGACGTCCACCTCGCGCTGGTGGACCTGCGCAACTCTCAGCTCGACGGCCAGCAGGCCGAGGATCTGCTGCACGAGGTCGGCATCACCGTGAACCGCAACGCGGTGCCGTTCGATCCGCGCCCGCCGATGGTCACCTCCGGTCTGCGTATCGGTACCGCGGCGCTCGCGACCCGTGGGTTCGGCGAGGCCGAGTTCACCGAGGTCGCCGACATCATCGCGACGGCGCTCGCCACCGGCGAGGCCACCGACGACCTGCGTGGTCGCGTCAGCACGCTCGCCCACGACTTCCCGCTGTACGAGGGACTCGAGGGCTGGGGACTGCTGGGCTGATCCGACATGCGGCTCACCGTGGCGGGTCTGCAGACGGCGGGGTCACCCGGTGACGTCGACGCCAACCTCGCGGAACTCGACGGAGCCGCGGGGGCGGCTCTGGCGCGCGGAGCCGACCTCCTGGTCACGCCGGAGATGTTCGTGACCGGGTACGACATCGGTGACCGCCTTGCTGAGCTGACGTCACGGGACCTTCTCTCCGAGGTGTGCGCACTGGCGCGCCGCCGCGGCATCGCGCTGCTCGTGGGTCTGCCGGAGACCGAGGCGGGAGCGGTGTACAACACGGTCGCACTCGTCGATGCGGACGGCAGTGTGATTGCGCAGCACCGCAAGTCGCACCTCTACGGTGAGCTCGACCGGGAGTGGTACTCGCCCGGGCTCGACTCGGTGACGGTCGTCGACTTCCGCGGGGTACGGCTCGGTCTGATGATCTGTTACGACGTCGAGTTCCCCGAGAACGTCCGAGCCGCGGCCCTCGCGGGCGCGCACGCGCTGCTCGTTCCCACCGCGCAGATGGTGCCGTTCACATTCGTGGCCGACGTCGTCATCCGCACGCGCGCATGGGAGAACCAGCTCTACGTCGCGTACGTCAACCACGTCGGAACCGAGCGCGCCACCACCTACGTCGGCCGTAGCAGCATCGTCGGCCCCGACGCCGAGGTGATCGACCGACTCGACGACGAGACCGGCCTGATTCTCGGCACGGTGGACACCGAGGTCGTGGCGGCGGCCCATCGAGACAACCCCTACCTGGTGGACCGCCGCCCCGGCCTCTACTCGTCGATCGTCCGCGACCTCAGTCGCGAGTGAGCGGCAGTCCCGCGCGGCCCAGGAAGTCGAGGATGTCCGACTCGACCTCGCTGCGGTTGGTCTCGTTCAGGATCTCGTGCCGCGCACCGGGGTAGACCTTCTCCTCGAACGACGGGCCGCGCAGCGAGCGCATCGCCTCGGTCGTAGTCTCCAGCGGCACCAGCTGATCGTCGCCGCCGTGCAGCCACAACGTGGGCTGGTCGCCGAGAGTGCCGGAGGACGCCACCGTCTCCACCGCGGCCGTGAAGGTCTCGAGGGTGACGCGCGCGAAGGGGCCGTGGAAGACCAGCGGGTCCGCCTGGTAGGCGGCGCCGACCTCGGGGTCGCGGGACAGCACGGACGGGTCGATCGGGATCTCGGGGATCTCGTCCATCGACAGCAGCATCGAGAAGGCCGGGTTCTGCCCGACCAGCGGACCGGACAGCACGAGTGCCGCCAGCTCGCCGGGGTGGGTCTGCGCGTAGCGCGTGGCGATGAGACCACCCATCGAGTGGCCCAGCAGCATCACCGGTAGATCGGGGTGCTCGCCGCGGGCGATGTCCGCGATCGAGTGCAGATCGGCGACGATGCCGTCCACGTCCGTGATCTCGGCGGGCGTCCCGTCCGACCGCCCGTGCCCGTGATGGTCGGGGGCGTACACCGCCGCTCCGGCCGACGTCAGGGTCGACGCCAGGTGGCCGTAGCGACCCGAGTGTTCGCCGTACCCGTGCGCGAGCAGCGCGACGAATCCCGGCGTGGTGGACGGCCAGGAACGGTAGGCGACGGTGCCGTGGGTTCCCCTGAGCTGCTGCATTTCCTGCGCGTTCTGCATCGGCCGAAGTTAACACCGTGGCCTTCGGCCCCGTGCGCCTTTTGCGTACTCCTGGATGCGCGAAAGGCGCACGGGCGTGTAACGCAGAGTTCACCCACACGTCCCCACGTGTCGCCGAGCCTGCGCCCCCGATCCGGTCTAGCGTCAGCAGTGCGGGTGGCGGGGAAGCCGTCCGTACGGGAGGTCCTCACACATGACTGAGTCATTCGGTCGGGAGGGGCCGGCCCCGGTCCCTGCGGTGTCGGGATCGACCGGTCCAGCGATCGACGGATGCGCGGTGACCGCGCGTCCTTAGGAGCCCCACGTGACTGCAGCTCGCTCCGGTTCTTCCGTCCGCACCTACGTGCTGGACACCTCGGTTCTGCTCTCGGACCCCTGGGCCGTGACTCGGTTCGCCGAGCACGCGATCGTCCTTCCACTCGTCGTCATCAGCGAGCTCGAGGGCAAGCGGCATCATCACGAACTGGGGTGGTTCGCGCGCGAGTCGTTGCGGATGCTCGACGACCTGCGGATCCGCCACGGGCGCCTCGATCAGCCCGTGCCCATCGGCACCGAGAACGGCACCCTGCAGGTCGAGCTCAATCACACCGACCCCGCTGTTCTTCCCGTCGGCTTCCGGACCGACTCCAACGACTCGCGGATCCTCGCGTGCGCACTGAACCTCGCCGCCGAGGGCAAGGACGTGGTGCTGGTCAGCAAGGACATCCCGCTGCGCGTCAAGGCCGGTGCGGTGGGTCTGCCGGCCGACGAGTACCACGCTCACGACGTCGTCCCGTCGGGATGGACGGGCATGGCCGAGATCGAGGCGTCGCGCGCGACCATCGACGGCCTGTTCGCCGAGGGATTCGCCGACATCGACGAAGCGCGAGAGTTGCCGTGCCACACCGGTGTTCGACTGCTCGGCGGCACGTCCAGCGCGTTGGGTCGGGTGACGGCGAACAAGCAGGTGCAGCTGGTGCGCGGCGAGCGTGAGGCGTTCGGCCTGCACGGCCGGTCCGCCGAGCAGCGCGTCGCCCTGGATCTGCTGCTCGACGAGAGCATCGGCATCGTCTCGCTCGGCGGGAAGGCCGGCACCGGCAAGTCCGCGCTCGCGCTCACCGCGGGCCTCGACGCGGTGCTCGAACGACGGACCCATCGCAAGGTCGTCGTGTTCCGGCCGCTGTACGCGGTCGGCGGCCAGGAGCTCGGCTACCTCCCCGGCAGCGAGAGCGACAAGATGGGCCCGTGGGCGCAAGCGGTGTTCGACACGCTCGACGGTCTCGCGAGTCCGGAGGTCATCGAGGAGGTCACCGCACGCGGCATGCTCGAGGTGCTGCCGCTCACGCACATCCGCGGACGGTCGCTGCACGACTCGTTCGTCATCGTCGACGAGGCGCAGTCGCTGGAACGCAACGTCCTGCTGACGGTGCTCTCGCGGCTCGGCACGGGATCACGCGTGGTGCTCACGCACGACGTGGCACAGCGCGACAACCTGCGGGTCGGACGCCACGACGGTGTCGCCGCCGTGATCGAGAAGTTGAAGGGGCACCCTCTCTTCGCCCACATCACGCTGACCCGTTCGGAGCGCTCGCCCATCGCCGCACTGGTCACCGAGATGCTCGAGGAGTTCGGGCCGGCCTGAGTCACCGTTCGCGCCGGGCGGCACGGACCGCCCGGCGCGGTGTGACGCCGAACTATCACCGACCTCTTTGTCAGGGAGATCACCGGAATCCGCGTCGCGCGGTCCGAAGGTTCGGAGTGGACACCTACGGCCGTTATGCTGCTGTGATGCCGAAGAGTGACCAGGACCTGTTGAGCGAGCTCGAAGCCGATGCCGCGCACCTGCTGCAGAAGCACATCGACGCTGCTCGGGACTGGCAGCCCCACGACTACGTTCCGTGGGACTCGGGTCGCAACTTCGCGTTCCTCGGCGGCGAGGACTGGTCTCCGGAGCAGGTGACGCTCGGTGACGCCGAGGTCGTCGGTGCCACCGTCAGCGTGCTGGTCGCCGACAACCTGCCCGAGTACCACCGCGACCTGGCGTTCGCTCTCCGGAGCAGCGACGTCTGGTGGAAGCTGATCGGCCGGTGGACCGCGGAGGAGAACCGGCACGCCATCGTGCTGCGCAACTACCTCATGACGACTCGCGCGGTCGACCCGGTGGATCTCGAGCGTGTGCGCATCGAGCACATGACCACCGGCTACTCCGCACCGTCTCTGCACGTGCTGCACATCCTCGCCAAGTTCGCCCTCGACGAGCGCGCAGCGGCCGTGCGCCACCGTCGCGCCTCCGCGTCGTCGCAGGACGCGCTCCTGTCGAGCATCCTCGACCGCATCGCCGAGGACGACGAGCTGCAGACCACGCTCTTCACCGACCTGGTCTCCGCCGCGATCCGCGTCGATGCCGACGGCGCCGTCCGCGCCATCGCCGACACCGTCGCGTCCTTCTCGGTCCCCACCGTCGATCTCCCCGGCCGCGGCGGCAGCGCCGAACTGCTCGCCGGCATCGGGCTCTACGACCGCACCATCGAGACCGAAGAGGTGATCAAGCCCCTGCTCGAGGCGTGGAACGTGTTCACCCTCGACGGCCTCGGCGAGGACGGCCTCGCGGCCCGCGCAGAGCTCGAGAGCGCACTCGCCACTGCCGCGTCCTGATCAGCGCGTGATCGCGAACCCGCCCACCACCACCGGCTGACCGGCACCGACGAAGTACACGGTGCCGTTCCAACGGTTCGGGTTCACGGCGTCGCGTGTCATCTCGTCGTGGAAGACGGCTCCGAAGGCGGGGGACAGGCGCGAGTAGTCGACGTGGACCACGTCGGCCCCGGTCGCGATGCTCGGGGCGCGGTAGACGTCGCCCGGGATCGCGTTCACGCCGAGAAGTCGGTTGACCGTCGTGTCGCCGGTGATGGTCTTGCCGTCCCACAGCGGGACGGGAGCGCCTTCGGGCGTGGTGCCGACGTAGACGCCGTCGGGAACGGGTCCGGCGGACGCCAGTGCGGGGGCGGCCAGCGCCGCGCCGATCGCGGCGGCGCCGCCGAGGAGTGCCACTGCAGTTCGTGTCATGACACATCACACTCCTCCTGATCGCCCCGCACCACAGCGTTTCGCCGTGATGCGGGGCGGGGAGTGCTGGGTCAGTCCTGGACCTTGGCCATCGCCAGGACGTCGAGGCGCTTGTCGAGTTCTTCTTCCGACAACTTCTCGGGGACGAGTCCACGCTCGAGGACGACCTCGCGAATGGTCTTCTTGTCCTTCAAGGCCTGCTTGGCGACGGCCGCAGCTTCCTCGTAGCCGATCGCACTGTTGAGAGGTGTCACGATGGACGGCGAGGACTCGGCGAGCTGCTTGAGGTGCTCCTCGTTGGCGACGAGGCCGTCGACACACTTGTCGGCGAACAGGCGGGAGACGTTGGCGAGCAACGTGAACGACTCGAGCAGGTTGCGCGCCATCATGGGGATGTAGACGTTGAGCTCGAAGGCTCCGGCTGCGCCGCCCCAGGCGATCGCCGCGTCGTTGCCGACGATCTGCGCCGCCACCTGGGTGGCCGCCTCGGGGAGAACCGGGTTGACCTTGCCGGGCATGATCGAGCTGCCGGGCTGCAGGTCGGGGAGCCGGATCTCGCCGAGACCGGTGAGCGGACCCGACCCCATCCAGCGGATGTCGTTGGCGATCTTGGTCAACGAGACGGCGATGGTGCGCAGCGCGCCCGACGCCTCGACCAGACCGTCACGAGCCGCCTGGGCCTCGAACGAGTTCTTCGCCGCGGTGAGGGCGTCGACACCGGTCGACTTCACCAGCTCGGTCACGACCTTCGGGCCGAAGCCGTCGGGGGCGTTGAGACCCGTGCCGACGGCGGTGCCGCCGATGGGGAGTTCGCCGAGGCGGGGGAGCGTGGACTGCACGCGCTCGATGCCGGCCTCGATCTGACGTGCGTAGCCGCCGAACTCCTGGCCGAGCGTGACGGGCACCGCGTCCATGAGGTGGGTGCGGCCCGACTTCACGACGGTCTTCCACTCGGTCGCCTTGGCCGCCAGAGCGGTGTGCAGGTACTCGAGGGCCGGGATCAGGCTGGTGACCGCGGCCTCGGTCGCGGCGACGTGCGTCGCGGTGGGGAACGTGTCGTTGGACGACTGCGACATGTTGACGTGGTCGTTGGGGTGCACCTCGACGCCCGCGTTCTTCGCGATGCTCGCGATGACCTCGTTCGCGTTCATGTTGGAGCTGGTGCCCGAGCCGGTCTGGAACACGTCGATGGGGAACTGATCGTCGTGCTTGCCGTCCGCGATCTCGCCGGCCGCCGCGATGATGGCGTCGGCCTTGTCCGCATCGAGCAGACCCAGGTCCTTGTTGACCTGTGCACATGCGGCCTTGAGCAGCCCCATCGCGCGGATCTGGGTGCGCTCGAGGGGGCGGCCCGAGATGGGGAAGTTCTCGACGGCGCGCTGTGTCTGCGCACGCCACAGCGCGTCGACGGGTACGCGAACCTCTCCCATGGTGTCGTGCTCGATGCGGAACTGCTGATCGTTGTCTGTCATGTACCTCGTGCCTCGGTAGATGGGTCGGGAAGTCGGAGTGCGCGTCAGAAGGACGGGACGGCGCCGGAGGTGTCACCGTCGAAGTCCACGGACGAATACTCCCGCAGTTTGTTCAGCTGGTGGTACGCGTCGATCATCCGCACGGTGCCCGACTTGGAGCGCATGACGATGGACTGCGTGTGGGCACCGCCGCCGGAGTAGCGCACTCCGCGCAGCAGATCGCCGTCGGTGACGCCGGTCGCGGTGAAGAAGACGTTCTCCCCGGCGACCAGATCATTGGTGTTCAGGATGCGATCGAGATCGTGGCCTGCGTCGACGGCCTTCTGGCGCTCGTCGTCGTCCGTCGGGGCGAGCCGGCCCTGCAGTGCTCCCCCCATGCAGCGCATGGCCGCCGCGGCGATGATGCCCTCGGGCGTGCCGCCGGTGCCGATCAGGATGTCGGTGCCCGAATCGGGGCGGGCGGCCGCGATGGCGCCGGCGACGTCACCGTCCGAGATCAACCGGATGCGGGCACCGGTGTCGCGGATCTGCTGCATCAGCTCGGTGTGGCGGGGACGGTCGAGCACACACACGGTGACGTCCGAGGACGACCCCTTCTTGATCTTCGCGATTCGGGCGATGTTCTCGGCGACCGGAGCGGTGATGTCGATGGCATCGGCGTAGTCGGGGCCGACGGCGATCTTCTCCATGTAGAACACGGCCGACGGATCGAACATCGCACCGCGCTCGGCCACCGCGAGCACGGAGATCGCGTTGGGCATGCCCTTGGCCATCAGCGTCGTGCCGTCGACGGGATCGACGGCGAAGTCGACCTCGGGACCGTTGCCGTTGCCCACCTGCTCGCCGTTGTAGAGCATGGGCGCCTCGTCCTTCTCGCCCTCTCCGATGACCACGACGCCGCGCATCGACACCGAGCTCACCAGCTGGCGCATGGCGTCCACGGCAGCGCCGTCGCCACCCTCCTTGTCGCCGCGGCCGACCCAACGCCCGGACGCGAGCGCCCCGGCCTCGGTGACGCGGACGAGTTCGAGCGCGAGGTTTCGATCCGGCGCCATCTGCGTGGGAACGTCGGTGTTGGCCGTCATGGGGCTGTGCCTCCTTGCACATGGCGCGGTTCGCAGCCCGACTGACGGGCGTCGTCCGCACGGAATGAACATCGACTCGGGCGAAAAAGACTCGGCGTGATTGTCGCACTAGTCGCACGGCCCCGGCCTGCCGGGGGAAGCGCGGAGCTGCGCGGATGGCGAGCCCCCGCGCGCTCGGTGCGATACTGGAGAGGTGGCCGACAAGAAACCCAGGTACCTGCAGAACAACAAGGACATGGCCTGGTCCCTGATCCCGCTTCTTCTCGCATGCCTGGTGATCGCGGCCATCGCCGGTCAGTGTTCGTTGCGTGTGGGCGGCCCCGAGGCGGGTGAGGTTCCTCGCATCGATCTGGGGGCGTCCCTGCAGGCGGACGCGAATGCGCTGACCTTCCCGGTGCGCAGTCCCGACGTGCCCGATCAATGGATCCCGAACTCGGCGAACCGTGGCCCGGTCTCGGGCTCGGAGTTCCAGTCCAGCACCGTCGGCTTCGTCACCGAGAACGGCAATTTCCTCTCGCTCACCCAGAGCGACGCCTCCGAGGACGAGCTGGTCCGCTCGAAGACCGAGGGATCACGGGTGTCCGCCGGCGGCGCGGAGGCCATCGCCGGGCTGAACTGGGTGGTCTACGGCAACGACGACACGGAACCGTACTGGGTGGCCGATCTCGGCGACACCCGCGCGATGCTCACCGGTTCCGGGTCGCAGGAGGAGTTCGTCGCGCTGGCATCCGCCACGGCGACGGCTCCGGTACTCGACAAGCGCTGACGCGCTCGCTCACTCCTCGTCGCGGGCCAGCGCCTTCTCGATGCGCGTGCGCGCGCCGGCCAGGTGCTGCTCGCAGTGCGTCGCCAGTGCTTCGCCGCGCTCCCACAGCGCCAGTGAGGCATCGAGATCCAGGCCGCCCTGCTCGAGCAGCTTGACCACGTCGACCAACTCGTCGCGCGCGTCCTCGTAGCCCAGCTCGGCGATCGGTGTCTCGTTCATGAGTCCCCATGCTGCCTCGAGAGTCCGACAGCGGACGAGTCAGGTGGCGGAACTGCGACCCATCGTGACGGCCGTGACCACGCCGTCCGCGACGCGGACCCGGAGCTGCGTACCCGGCGCGGCGTCGTCGACCGACCGGAGCACCTCGGGGTCGGATCCGGGGACCGTGCGCTGCACCACCGAGTAGCCCCTCGCCAGAGTCGCCGCCGGTCCGAGCGTGGTCAGACGCGCGCGCATGTGCTCCACCGTCGTCGCCTCTCGCGACACCGCGCGCTCCACGTCGCGGCGGACGACGCGGCGCATCTCGGCGATCTCCTCCTCGCGGCGGGCGACCGCGGAGAGGGGATCGGCCAGCACGGGCCGGTGCCGCAGGGCGTCCAGTGCGCGCGCCTCGCGCTGCACCCAACTGCGGAGCGCTGCGGCGCTGCGGCTCCGCAGCTCGGCGACCAGTTCCCGTTCGGCCACGGCGTCGGGCACGACGAGCTTGGCGGCATCGGTGGGGGTGGCCGCACGAAGGTCCGCCACGTGATCGCTGAGCGGACTGTCCGGTTCGTGTCCGATGGCGCTCACTATGGGCGTCGTCGCACGGGAGATCGCGCGGCAGAGCGCCTCGTCGGAGAACGGCAGCAGATCCTCGACACTGCCGCCGCCACGGGCGAGTATCACCACGTCGACCGTGGGGTCCTCGTCCAGCTCGGCCAGCGCGCGCAGGATGCCGGGCACCGCCGACGGGCCCTGCACGGGAGTGTTGCGTACCTCGAAGCGCACCGCCGGCCACCGCCGTTCCGCGACGCTGAGCACGTCGCGTTCGGCAGCACTGGCGCGTGCGGTGACGAGCCCGACGACGCGGGGCAGGAAGGGGAGCGGCCGCTTGAGTCGCGGATCGAAGAGTCCCTCGGCCGCGAGAAGACCGCGCAGGCGCTCGATGCGGGCGAGCAGCTCGCCGACTCCCACCGCTCGAATCTCCGTGGCGCGCAACGACAGTGTGCCGCGACCGGTGAAGAAACTGAGCTTGCCGTAGAGGATGACGCGAGCGCCCTCGGTCAACGGCACGGGAGAGTTCTGGATGAGCATCGGTGAGCACGTCACCGACAGCGACATGTCGGCGGACGGGTCGCGGAGCGTCAGGAACGCCGTGCGCGTTCCTGCACGCACCGAGATCTGCGTGATCTGGCCCTCGACCCACACGCTGCCGAGGCGATCGATCCACCCGGCGACCTTCGTCGCGACCGTGCGGACGGGGAGCGGGTTCTCGGCGGTGCTGGTGGCGGCCGTGGTCATCGTGGTCCGAGAATCACTTCGCTCGGGCGGTGGTGATGCGGTTCTCGAGCATGGTCCGGTACGGCGCGCGGTCCGAGGCCGACGTCTCGTACTCGAGAAGTGACGTGAGGTCCTCGACCGACAGCGACCGCAGACGGGCACGCAACTGAGCCAGCGTCAGGGCGTCGTAGTCGAGGTACTCCACGATCTCGGGAGTCGCGGTCGGCGCGGTCGCGAGAGCCGGGGCCGGAACGGGTTCGGTCGTCTCGATCTCCGACGGCGGGGTCGAGTACAGGGCGAACCGCCCTGCGGGCGCACCGGGCTCCGGCACGTCGATCTCTCCGGCCGGGTCACCGACCGGCTCGGGCTCGGTGGACAGCGGCACCTGCGTGTACCGCGCGGGTGCGACGTCCGCGTCGTCGTCGAAGGTCGCCCACTCCGCGGTCTCGACCGGGCGTGAGCCGATCAGGGAGAACACCTGGTCGCCCTTGATGGCCAGCTCGGTGACGGTCTGTTGCAGACGCATCGCGGTCTGGAGGACCTCGCTCACGGCGGTCATCGGCAGGGAGATGGCGGTGGTGGGGAGACGCCGAGCCTCCTCGACGACGGTCACGGCGATTCCGAGCGCGACGCGGGCGGCGAAGGGTGGACGGATCATGTCTCACAGAGTGCCCCACGTCGCGCATTTTTCCCAGTCGACGTGCGCGGGAAGCGACGCCCACCCGACTACCCGTATCCTCGTGGTATGTCTTCGGCTCTTCCGGTGTCCTCGTCCTCCACCACCTCCTCCGCCATCCCGCTCGAGCTGGGTATCGCCCGGCCGGCGGTCACAGGTGAGGTCTACGACGGCCCGCTGCGCGTTCTGCTCGCCGAGCCGCGCGGGTACTGCGCCGGTGTGGATCGAGCGGTGGAGACGGTCGAGAAGGCGCTCGAGAAGCACGGCGCCCCGATCTACGTGCGCAAGGAGATCGTGCACAACCGCCACGTGGTGGAGACGCTGTCCGATCAGGGCGTCATCTTCGTGGACGAGACCGACGAGGTGCCGGACGGCGCACTGCTCGTGTTCTCCGCGCACGGTGTATCACCGGCGGTCCACGAGTCCGCGGCCGCCAAGAACCTGCGCACCATCGACGCGACGTGCCCACTGGTGACGAAGGTGCACCAGGAGGCCAAGCGGTTCGCTCGCGACGACTTCGACATCCTGCTCATCGGCCACGAGGGTCACGAGGAGGTCGAGGGCACCGCGGGCGAGGCCCCGGACCACGTGCAGGTCGTGGACGGGCCGGATTCCGTCGACGCCGTCACCGTCCGGGACGAGAACCGCGTCATCTGGTTGTCGCAGACCACGTTGAGTGTCGACGAGACCATGACGACTGTCGCGCGACTGCGGGAGAAGTTCCCCAACCTGCAGGATCCGCCCAGCGACGACATCTGCTACGCCACCCAGAACCGTCAGGTCGCCGTCAAGGCGATGGCGCCCGAATGCGACCTGGTGATCGTGGTGGGGTCGACGAACTCGTCGAACTCCGTCCGTCTGGTCGAGGTCGCGCTCGCCGCGGGCGCGCGCGCGAGCTACCTGGTCGACTACGCCAAGGACATCGATCTCGCCTGGCTCGAGGGCGTCCGCACGGTGGGCATCACGTCCGGCGCATCCGTGCCGGAGGTGCTGGTGCGTGGAGTGCTGGACCTGCTCGAGACACATGGCTTCGGCGACGTGAAGTCGGTGACGACGGCCAACGAGACGCTGGTCTTCGCGCTTCCTCGCGAGCTGCGGACCACCAGCCGGGTCTGAGCCGACCGCGGCCGGGAGATCAGTCCCGGTCGCGGTAGCGCACCCGTGGTGCGGGGTAAGGCGACAGATTCTCCGCACCGGTTCGCCGGGGTTCGTACGGCGGCGTGGGTTCGTACCGGGGGCGAGCTTCCCGTGGGCGACCGTTGTCGGAAGCCGTGACCTGGCCCTCGTAGGCGCGCGGGGCGGGCCGAGCAGCGCGTGACTCCTCGCGCGGTTGCGGTGCGGCGGGCCGTGCACGCCGGGTGCGGTCGTGTCGAGCGTCGGGTGCGTCCGTCCGCGGTTCCTGGCGGGTCCTGCGGCGTTCCTCCGCCCGTCCCGCCGTCTCGCGAGTGGCGGGACGTTCGGAGCGCGACCGTCGGGGTGCGGCGTCACGCGCTGCCGCGGCCGGTCGCGCTGTGCGCGCCGGCTTCCGGACCGGAGTGGGGCGACGATCGAGCGCAAGCCGGGCGCCACCGACGCCGAGGACCAACAGCGTGGTCAGCGCCATGAGCGGGAAGCGATCGACGAGCGGCACGGCGACGGTCAGGACGATGTCCTTGATCGAGGTGCCCGCTCCGTCGGTGAGGATCTGGTATGCGATGGGGACGCCGAGGAACATGATGAGCGGCGGCTGCACCATGGCGGTGAAGAGTCCACGATGGCGGACCGCGACCACGGCGATGAGTGCACCGAGCACGTACAGGACGGCGAACGTCGATCCCAGCTCGTCGCCACGCATGGCATCGACGAGAAAGCCCAGGACGGCTGCGCCCACTGCCACCGCGACGGCGCCCCATGCGGGGATTCCGGGTACCGACGGCACAGCGGAGCGCTGGTCGAGAGGCACTCCCGAGCGTGCGCGTTGGGGGGAAGACACACAGCGAGGTTAGCGTTGATTCAACGACTTGCGTCGTCGGCATGCCCGCGACACGTAGACGAGGTGCCCTCCATCGCAGTCGCGGTCATGGTTCGTGGCCGCTGGTCCACACTCGTGACCTGCGGCGGTTCGCCGTCGAAGAGGGACATCTCGTGCAGCTTGCGTGCTGTGACGAAGACGCGAGCGTCCAACGATCCCGCCGCCGCGTTGAACGAGTCCACGGCCTTGCCCAGCTGTGATCCCAAGCGATCCACGTGGGCTCCGACCGTGCCGAGGCGCTCGTACAGCTCACGGCCCAGCACACGCACGCGAGCGGCGTCCTCGGCCAGTGCGTCCTGTTTCCACGTGTAGGCGACGGTCCGCAGCAGGGCGATGAGAGTGGTCGGGGTGGCGAGCACCACGTTGCGGGAGAAGGCGTGTTCGAGCAGGCCGCGGTCGCGCGTCAGCGCGGCATCGAGGAACGGGTCGCCCGGAACGAAGAGGACGACGAATTCCGGCGACGGGTCGAACGCGTGCCAGTACTTCTTGTCGGCGAGCTGGTCGACGTGTGTGCGCAGGTGTTTGGCGTGGCGTTCGAGATGCCGATCGATGGTCTCGGGATCCTGCTCGGCGCTCGCGTCGAGGAAGGCGACCAGCGGAACCTTGGCGTCGACGACGATGCGCTTGCCACCGGCGAGCTTGACCACCAGATCGGGGCGCACGCCGGGTGCGGCGACCTGGGTGTCGAAGTCGCAGTGGCGCGTCATGCCGGCCAGCTCCACGACCCGCTCGAGCTGGATCTCGCCCCACCGGCCACGAATCTGTGGCGCCCGCAGCGCGGTGACGAGCTGGTCCGTCTGCGACGCCAACTGCCGCGAGGCGCGGTGCATCCCGGCGACCTGCTCGGTCAGTCCCGCGTATGCGTGAACACGGTCGCGCTCGACGAGCCGTACGTGTTCCTCGAGTGCGTCGACCGCCTCCCGCAGCGGGTCGACCAGGTGGGAGACCTGTTGACCGATGGCGCCGGAGTGGCGCCGCGCGGAGTCCTCGTTGAGCAGCGACAACGACCGCCGCAGCGTCTCCTCGTTGTCCGCGGAGACCGCGAGCCGCTCACCCGCACGGGCGAGTTCGACGTCGCCGCGTGCGGCCCGCAACCACCAGCCCAACCCCAGGCCGACGAGAAGGGTGACGAGAGTGGTCACGGCAGTGAGGGCGGTCATGAGGCTCACTATGAACCGGGGTACCGACACACCTTCGGCCCGAGCGTCTTTGTCGTAGGTCTCCGTTAGCGTCGGCGACATGAGAATCCTGCACACCTCGGACTGGCACATCGGGCGCACCTTCCACGGTGTCGACCTGCTGGCCGATCAGCGTCGTGCTCTGGAGGCTCTCGCCACCGTCGTCCGAGAACAGAGTGTGGACGTCGTCGTGGTCCCCGGGGACATCTACGACCGTGCGGTGCCCAATGCGGACGCGGTCCGGCTGTGCAACAAGGCATTCGAGGCCATCCGCGACGCGGGGGCCGTCATCGTCGCCACGTCGGGCAATCACGACTCGCCCGCCCGGCTCGGTGCCGGGTCGGCGTTCTCCGCTGCCGGCGGTCTGCATCTGTTCACCACCGTCGACGCCGTCGACCGACCGGTCGTGCTGGCGGACGAGCACGGTGACGTGGCGTTCTACGGCATTCCGTACCTCGAGCCGGACGCCACCCGCGCCGAGCTCGGGGTACCCGGCGCTCGTTCGCACGCCGCGGTGCTGCAGGCGGCGATGGGCCGCATCGCGGCCGATCTGGCGACGCGGCACTCGTCGGTCCGCTCGGTGGTGCTGGCCCATGCCTTCGTGATCGGCGGCGAGGGTACGGGTTCCGAGCGTTCGATCTCCGTCGGTGGCGTCGAGACCGTGCCGGCCTCGATCTTCGGCGGTATCGACTACGTCGCGCTGGGCCACCTGCACTCTCCGCAGACCATCGACGACCACATCCGGTACTCGGGATCGCCGCTGCCGTACTCGTTCGGCGAGCGTTCGCATCGCAAGGCTGCGTGGCTCGTCGACATCGACGGCTCGGGTGGCCGCGTCGTCACGCGCGTCGATCTGCCGGTGGTGCGGGGCCTGTCCGTCCTGGAGGGAACGCTCGAGGAGCTCTGCACGGAGAACCGGTTCGACTCCGCGACAGAGCATTACGTCTCCGCTGTGCTCACCGATGCGGTGCGGCCCGTCGACGCGATGCGCCGTCTGCAGGAGCGTTTCCCGCACGCGGTGCACCTCGAGTGGAAGCGCCCGGCCGGTGTCGATTCCGGGAGCTACCGCGAGAAGGTGCAGGGTAGGTCGGACCGTGAGGTGCTCAGCAGCTTCCTCGCGGACGTGCGCAGCGCGCCCTCGTCGTCCGAGGTCGAGCTGCTCGATCGTGCGGTCGAGAACGTCACGGGTCAGCGGGATTCGACGTCCGCATCGCCCGTCGAGCACGAGTGGGTGCGCTCGGCGTGAGACTGCATGCGTTGTCGGTCACCGCGTTCGGGCCGTTCGGCGGCACGGTCGACGTCGACTTCGACGATCTCGGGGCCGACGGCCTCTTCCTCCTGCACGGCCCCACCGGAGCGGGAAAGACGTCCGTTCTCGATGCCATCGCCTTCGCTCTCTACGGCGTTCTCCCCGGCTCGCGCCGAGAGAGTCGACGCCTGTTGTCGGATCACGCTGCGCCGGGTGTGGTTCCGCGCGTCGAACTCGACGCGACGTTGGGTGGCCGCCGCCTCACCATCGTCCGGCAGCCGGAGTTCCTGCGCCCCAAGCGGCGCGGGGTGGGAACCACGAAACAGAACGCCAAGGCGACGCTGACGTGGCACGACGGCCGGGGCGAGAACCTGACGCGCATCGACGAGATCGCGCTCGAGGTCGAGCGCCTGCTCGGCATGCGGGTGGACCAGTTCTTCCAGGTCGTCCTGCTGCCGCAGGGGGACTTCGCGCGGTTCCTGCGGGCGCGCAACGAAGAACGGGGTGCGCTGCTCGAGCAGTTGTTCGACACCGATCGGTTCCGCGACATCGAGACGTGGTTCCAGGATCAGCGTCGCGCCAGCGCGGAGCGTCTCGCCGGGCGATCGGAGTCCGTCGACAGACTGGCTGCCCAGGTGGCCACCGCCGCCGGCGTGGACCTCTTCACGGGCACCGACGTGGTGGAGTGGGGGACCGATCTTCTGGGCGGTGCCCGAGAGCTGGCCCGTGGGCGCACAGAGCATCTGCGGACAGCGCGCGCCGAACACGCAGCGTCTCGTGAGACCGCTCGGATCGCGCACCGCCGCCGGGAGGCACGCGAACGGGGGGCCGCGGCAGCAGCGCGACTCACGGTGCTGGCGGACGGCGACGCCGAGCGCGCGCAGCAGATCGCTGAGCTGGACCGTGCGCGGCGGGCGCTGCCGGTGCGCGATCGCGCCGTCACCCTCGACCAGCACCGTCAGCGCGCGACCGCCGCCGCCGCGACGATGCGGCGCCGGGAGCGGGCGGCTGCCGAGACCGAGGCCGCCGTGCTGGTCGGGACGTTGTCGTGGCCGCCCCGTCCTGCCGATGCGGAGGTGCTCGATGCCGCGGTGCACCGGTGGAGCGGCGAGTGCGCGGTGCTGGACAGTGTCGCCGGCGACGAGTCCGATCGAAGGACGGCGGTGGCCGATCGGGAACGCGCCGTCGCCCGGGTGCGCGGTCTGGAGACGGACCTGCGGGCGGTACGGGTACGTCTCGACGCGGTGCCCGAGGAGCGCGCGGCACTGGACG
Organism: Rhodococcus sp. UNC23MFCrub1.1; assembly: GCF_000686025.1. GTDB lineage: Bacteria > Actinomycetota > Actinomycetes > Mycobacteriales > Mycobacteriaceae > Rhodococcoides. The sequence continues at coordinate 298,359 of NZ_JMLQ01000001.1, read as the reverse complement.
CCGAGCATCGAGTAGCCGTCGCGGCTCGTGCGGGTCTCGCCGGCCTGGAGGCGCGGCATCACGGCGCCGAGGACGCGGCACGCGCACACGTCGAGTGGGCTCGCGAGTCCGAGCGCCTCGCGGCGGCCGTGACGACGGCCGAGCGTGCCCGGACCCGCTACGACGATCTGCGCACGGAATGGTTGGACTTGCGGGAACGCCGTCTCGAGGGGATGTCCGCGGAGCTCGCGGCGGGACTCGAGGACGGCGCCCCGTGCGGAGTCTGCGGCGCGACGGAACATCCGGCGCCCGCATCTCCGACCGCGGGGCGGGTGTCCCGGGACGACGAGAACCGCGCGGGACAGCGGGTCGGTGCAGCCGAGGCGGAACGCACCACGGCGGACGCCGCGGTGCAGCGCTGCCGACAGCGTGTGGACGAGCTCGCGACCCGGTGCGCGGATCGCACCGCAGCGGAACTCGCGGCCGAACTGGACGCGGCCACGACGGCACTGGCGGAGGCGCGGCGTGCCGCGGATCGTCTCGCGGCGATCGACACCTCGCTGGCGGCGCTGGACGAGGAGACCGCAGGTCTGCGGGTGCGGGCCGATGCGATCACGACCGAACTGGGCGTCACTCGCGGGCGTAGGGAGGCGCTGGAGACTCGGATCGCGGAGGCCACCGCGCGCATCACGGCCGCCGTGGGGACGACGTCCACCGTGGCGGAACGGCGTGCCGCACTCGACGCGGCCATCGCAGCCGCGGTGGCGTGGCGCGACGCTCGCCGCGACGCCGACTCGGCCGATCAGGCGGTGATGCGGCTCGAGACCGACCTGGTGGAGTGCGCGCGCGAGCACGGATTCACCGAGGTCACCGACGCTCTGGCGGCGGTCCGTGACAGGGCCCGGTGCGCGGTGCTGGAGAACGCCGTTCTCGACGCCGAGAAGCAGCGCTCCGCGGCTGCGGCCGTGCTCGCGGAGCCGGACGTGGCGGAGGCGATGGTGGGGGAGACCGTCGACACCGCTGCCGTCGATGCGGAGGAGATCCGACTGCGGGGGTTGCTGGACGAGGCCATCGCCTCGGCCGGAGACGCCGACAGTCGGCTACGCATGCTCGAGGACCTCGTCGCCCAACTGTGGGCCGCTGCGGACCGTCTGGGACCTGCCCACCTCGAGCACGCGGAACTCGAGCAGCTGGCGGAGGTGGTGGCCGGCAAGGGCGCCAACGCGCGCCGGATGTCGCTGCGGTCCTACGTGCTGGCCGCGAGGCTTGAGGACGTCGCCACTGCGGCATCCGTGCGCTTCCGGTTGATGTCGCAGGGCCGGTTCGAGTTCGTGCACTCCGACGACGTGGGCCCCCGAGGCACCCGCGGCGGGCTGGGTCTCGACGTACGCGACGACTACACCGGGGTGGTCCGGTCGGCGGGCACCCTGTCGGGCGGCGAGGCGTTCTGCGCGTCGCTCGCGCTCGCGTTGGGTCTCGCCGACGTCGTCGCGGCCGAGGCGGGCGGCATCACCCTGGACACGATGTTCATCGACGAGGGGTTCGGAAGCCTCGACTCGGGATCACTGGACGCCGTCATGGGAGTCCTCGACGAACTCCGGTCCGGTGGGCGCACGGTGGGCATCGTCAGTCACGTCGACGAGATCCGTGACCGGGTCCCCTCACGCCTCGAGGTGATCCGCGAACGTCACGGATCCACGGTACGAGTGCACGCGGGAGTGTGACCGCTCAGTCGTCCTTCTTCTCGTCGTCGTCGTGCGTGTCGACGTCGATCGGAGTCGGTGCCACGTCGTCGGACTGGTCCGAGGGCGCCGGCGCGTATCGGGTCTTCTCGTCGTGGACGACGACGGGCGCGTCGTCACCGGGTGTGCCGAGATCGTCGTGGATGCGTTCGGCGATGTCGTTCGCGCCGGGATCCTCGTCGGACCGAAGTTCGATCTGCTCGTTGATGTAGCGCAGCAGCACCGCGGTGGCCGCAGCGACCGGGACCGCGAGGAACGCCCCGATGATGCCGAAGATGGAACCGCCGGCGGTGACGGCCAGCAGCACGATCGCGGCATGCAGGTTCATCGACTTGCTCTGCAAGATCGGCTGCAGGACATTGCCTTCGATCTGCTGCACGGCCAGGATGATCGCCAGGACGATGACCGCGGTGGTGAACCCGTTGGCCACCAGCGCGACCAGGACGGCGAGGGCACCGGCGACGAAGGCACCCACGATGGGGATGAAGCCACCGAGGAAGGTGAGCGTCATCAGCACCGGGGTCAGCGGCACGCCGAGGATCACCAGGCCGATGCCGATGAAGATCGCGTCGATCGCGCTGACGATGGCCTGGGTACGGATGAAGCCACCCAGGGTGTCCCACACTCGTCGGAGTACCTCGGCGAGATGACCACCGGCCTTGCGTCCGGCCAGTCCGTGCAGCCAGGGGAGGAAGCGCGGGCCGTCCTTGATGAAGAAGAAGCTCAGGACGAGCACCAGACCGAGCGTGACCAGGATCGACCCGGCGGTGGCGACGCCGGCGAAGACGCCCGAGGCGATCGCCGTGCCGCTGTCCTGCAGCTGCGTGACGATGGCTTCGACGGCGCTGTCGATCTGCTCGTCGTCCAGATTGATGGGCGGGCCCTCGAGCCACTCCTGGACCTGCGAGACGCCGAGGGTGGCGCTGTCTGCGAGATCGGGAGCCTGGCTGATGACGGAGGGGACGATGAACGCGACCACACCGGCGAGTACCGCGAGGAAGCCGAGGAGTGTGGTCAGTGCGGCGAGCGCGGGCGGAAAGCCGATGCGGCGCAGCAGCCTGGTGGGCGGCCAGAGCACCGTCGCGACCACCAGTGCCAGCAGAACCGGGAGCATGATCACCCACAGCTGGCCGACCAGCCAGCCGGCGATCCACAGCGCTGCCGAGACGACGAGGAGCACGGCCGACCACTTGGCCAGCCAGAGTCCACCGGCGCCGAACAGGTCGCTGCGATCACGGCCCGACGCGGAGCCTGCGGAAGTGGTGGGCGCGTTCTCGCTCACGTGTGTCCTCTCGTCTGACGATGATGCGGCGAACGCAGAGTCGAACGCGCTGTGACTGTACCCGGGAAGCCGATTCCGCACGCATGGCGACGGAGGGACTACCCGATGGTGAGCCCGCGGGCGAGAAGGGCAGTACGCCACAGGTGCATGGAGGCGTAGGACCGCCACGGTGACCAGTGGGCGGTGTCCGACAGATCGATGTCGAGGAGGGCCGCGCCCTGCCGGACCACCAGGTCGGTGTCGAGCAGCACGTCGGGGTCGCCCAGCAACCGCATCGACACGTAGCGGGCGGTCCACGGGCCGACACCGCGCAGCGCCAGCAGTGCACGCTCCTGGGTGGCCGCGTCGCCGTCGTGGCGCACGTCCACGGCGCCCGATGCCAGAGCGTCGGCCGTCGACGCGATCGCGGCGACCCGCCGCGCCGGACCGGTGAGGATCTCGGTGCCGCGTGTGGCCACGGCCTCGGGAGTGGGGAACAGGCGAGTGATGCCGTGGTCGGCTTCGCCCTCGTCGTCGCCCACCGGATCCCCGAGGGCCGCGACGAGCCGGGCGGTGTGCGTGGCCGCGGCACCGAGCGAGATCTGCTGACCGATCATCGTGCGAAGGAGCACCTCCGCGGCATCGAACGCCCCGGGAACGCGGATCCCCGGGGCCGCGGCCACCGACGCGGTGAGCGCAGGATCTGCCGCGAGCGCAGCGTCGACGGGAGCCGCGTCGACGTCCAGGGCCAGTACCTGCCGCACTCGGGACAGCGCGGTGGGGACGTCCGACGCGTCCCGGGCTCGCGTCTCCACCCGGACGACTCCCGCGCCGCCGTCACCCGGGACGAACCGGCACGTGACGACTGCGGGGCCGTGATCGAGGCGCAGAGCCCGGCGGTAGACGCCGTCCGTGAAGGTCTCCATGCCCGGAACCGCGTGACCCGCCAGGAACCACCGCATCCACCCCGTGTCGTACGGAGCGGAGTACGGCAGCTCGGAGGTGTCGAGGGTCCAGCGCGGCGACGTCACCCCGTCATGATCTCAGCAGCAGCGTGCGCCCGGATTCGCGTCCGCCTCCGCATGACGTGCCTTCCAGTACTCGCGCTCGGACGGCACCGGGTGCCCGGGATGGACTCGGTTCCGGTGCTCGACGAAACGCTCGTAGTCGTGATCACCCATGACGGAGGTGATCCACCACGTCGCGGCGCGAACGGACTTCAGGACGGCGTTCATGTCAGTGGCCCGTTCCCGGCCGGCGCACCGTGCCGTCCGCGATGAGCACGTCCCATTCCGCCTGCACCGACTTCTCCGCCTCGGTGGGGAGGAAACCGCTGGGCGCGAACAGCTTCGACGGTACGTCCGCCTCCTCGCTGCTGGGCAGTCCACCGGCGCGGATCGCCTTGAAGCAGACGGCGAATCCGGCGAGTGCGACGATGAGGACGAGTACCGCGAAGACGATGGACAGCGTGCCCTGGATGAAGGTGTTGCGGATGACGGCGTCGATGGCCTCCGGTGTGGCGGCGGACCGGAACTCGGTGAGGCCCTGCGACTTCGCTTCCCTGAAGTCGCTGTGCTGCGCCCAGTAGCCGATGGCCGGAACGTCGGAGAAGATCTTCTGGTACGACGCCGTCATGGTGACCACGAGATCGAAGGCCAGCGGCAGCGCGGGGATCCAGGCCCACTTCAGCAGACCCTTCTTCACCACGACGGTCAGGACGACCGTGAGCGCGATGGCGGCCAGCAACTGGTTCGCGATGCCGAACAGCGGGAAGAGCGTGTTGATGCCGCCCAGCGGATCGGTGACGCCCATGAGCAGGATGGCGCCCCAGGCCGCGACGACGATGACCGAGCAGATCCAGGCACCGACGCGCCACGACGGATCGCGGAATTTCTTCGCGCCGCCACCGAGATTGCCGAGCGAGTCCGACAGCATGAAGCGGGCGACACGCGTGCCTGCGTCGACGGTGGTGAGGATGAACAGCGCCTCGAACATGATCGCGAAGTGGTACCAGAACGACTTCAGGCTCTCGCCGCCGAAGACCTGGTGCAGCACCTCGGACATGCCGAACGCGAGCGTGGGGGCGCCGCCGGTGCGCGAGATGATCGACTCCTCGCCGACGTCCGTCGCGGCCTGCGACAGCTCGGCTGCGCTGACGTCCCCGCCCGACAGTCCGAGCCCGTTGACGTACGCCGCGGCGGTCTCGGGTGTTCCGCCGGTGAGTGCGGTCGGTGCGTTGAGCGCGAAGTAGATGTGCTGATCGAGGATGCAGGCGGTGACCAGAGCCATGATGGCGACGAAGGACTCGGTGAGCATGCCGCCGTAGCCGATCATCCGCATCTGCTTCTCCTTCTCGAGAAGCTTCGGCGTGGTGCCCGAGGAGATCAGCGCGTGGAAACCGGAGAGCGCGCCGCAGGCGATGGTGATGAAGAGGAACGGGAAGAGCGATCCGGAGAACGCGGGTCCGTTGCCCTCGCTGGCGAACGACGTCATGTCCGGCATCTGCAGGACGGGTCGAGCGATGAGGATGCCGACGGCGAGCAGCACGATGGTGCCGATCTTCATGAACGTCGACAGGTAGTCACGCGGGGCGAGCAGCAGCCACACGGGGAGGATCGACGCGGCGAGACCGTAGGCGATGAGCAACCACGCGACGGTGACCTTGGACAGCGTGAACCAGTCGGCGCCCCATTCGGTCTCGGCGACCCAGCCGCCGGAGATGATGGCGAGCAGCAGCAGGACGACGCCGATGAGGGAGACCTCGGAGACCTTGCCCGGGCGAAGGTACCGCAGATAGACGCCCATGAAGAGGGCGATGGGAATGGTCAGTGCGATGGAGAAGACGCCCCACGGGCTCTCGGCGAGTGCGTTCACGACGACGAGTGCGAGCACCGCGATGATGATGATCATGATGACGAAGACGCCGATGAGGGCGGCGACACCGCCGACCACGCCGAGCTCCTCGCGGGCCATCTGACCGAGGCTGCGGCCGCGTCGGCGGGTCGAGATCCAGAGCACCAGGAAGTCCTGCACCGCGCCGGCGAAGACGACGCCGATGATGATCCACATGGTGCCGGGCAGATATCCCATCTGCGCGGCGAGGACGGGACCGACGAGGGGACCGGCGCCCGCGATCGCGGCGAAGTGGTGGCCGAACAGCACCCGACGGTCCGTCGGCATGTAGTCCTTGCCGTTCTCCAGGATCTCGGCGGGTGTGGCCCGATCGTCCCGCGGATGGACGATGCGGTTCTCGATGAGGCGTGCGTAGAACCGGAACGCGAAGATATAGGTGCAGACCGCCGCGACGACGAACCACACCGCGTTGACCTGCTCGCCGCGGATCACGGCGATCACGGTCCAGGCGACAGCGCCCAGCAGACCGATGATGACGAAGACGATGCGTTTGGGCACCGTCATCGGTGAGCGGTCGACGACGCCCACGGGGGGAAGGTCGTCGTCGGTCTTGAGGAACTCGACGTGCGAGTTCCCCCTGTCGGACACGGCAGTCATCTGCGGGCTCCTGGCATGCGGTGGAGGGGCGGCGATCATCGTGTGATCGCAGTCACTGTAAGCAGACCGACCGACATTTCGTGCGGTTGTGAGCCTGGCGTGTGCGGATCATTGCGCCGAGCGGTCCGGGACCGTCGCCGAACGTCACGACATGACAACGAGACCCCACTCGCGCGCCCCGACTGCCTACGATGCTCGTGTGTCAGACCACCCCGAGTACCCGCAGCAGCCGTACACCGGTTCGTCGTACGAGCCCGACCTGACGAAGGGGCCGACGGACACCGGAGCGTTCCCGACCAGCGGAGCCTTCCCACAGCAGCCCCCCAGTTATCCCCAGCAGCAGTACGGTCCGCCGCCGCTGCCGCCGACCAACGCCGGCTGGGCCGCCGCCGCGCTGATCTTCTTCTGGCCGCTGGCGTTCTCGGCGTTCAACCACTCGAGCTCGGTGTTCCCGCGGTGGTCGCTGGGCGACTATCAGGGTGCGCACTACGCGTCGGAACGCACGAAGCAGCTGGGCAAGTACTCGCTCTACATCTTCGTGGGGCTCTTCGCGCTGTTCATCCTCTTCTACGTGCTGCTCATCGCCTTCGCGATCTCGGCGGGATCGGGCACCGACTACACGTACTGACAGGGCGGTCGGGGGCGGCACGTAGACTCTCCTCCCTGTGAGCCTCACCCTCGGAATCGTCGGACTGCCCAACGTCGGCAAGTCCACCCTCTTCAACGCACTGACCAACAACGACGTGCTGGCGGCGAACTATCCGTTCGCCACCATCGAGCCGAACGAGGGCGTCGTCCCGTTGCCGGATCCGCGGCTGAACGAGCTGGCCAAGATCTTCGGTTCCGAGAAGATCCTTCCGGCGCCCGTCACGTTCGTCGACATCGCCGGCATCGTGAAGGGCGCGTCCGAGGGCGCCGGCCTGGGCAACAAGTTCCTCGCGAACATTCGTGAGGCCGACGCCATCTGCCAGGTCGTGCGCGTGTTCGCCGACGACGACGTGGTGCACGTCGACGGCAAGGTCGATCCGGCCGCCGACATCGAGGTCATCGAGACCGAGCTGATCATCGCGGACATGCAGACCCTCGAGAAGGCGATCCCGCGTCTCGAGAAGGAAGTTCGCACGCAGAAGGATCGCGCGCCGATGGTCGCCGCGGCCAAGGAAGCGCAGACGATCCTCGACAGCGGCACGACGCTGTACTCGGTGAAGGACACGTTCGACGCGTCGTCATTGCGTGAGCTCAATCTGCTCACCACCAAGCCGTTCCTCTACGTCTTCAACGCAGACGAGTCGGTGCTCACCGACGACGCGAAGGTCGCCGAGCTGAAGGCTGCTGTCGCACCCGCCGACGCCGTGTTCCTCGACGCCAAGATCGAGTCCGAGCTCGTCGAACTCGACGACGAATCCGCGATGGAGCTGCTCGAGAGCATCGGCCAGACCGAGCCCGGCCTGCACGCTCTGGCTCGCGCCGGCTTCCACACCCTCGGACTGCAGACCTACCTCACGGCGGGGCCGAAGGAGTCCCGCGCGTGGACCATCCATCAGGGCGACACCGCACCCCAGGCCGCCGGTGTCATCCACACCGACTTCGAGAAGGGCTTCATCAAGGCGGAGGTCGTGTCCTACGACGACCTCGTCGCCGCCGGATCCATGGCCGCCGCCAAGTCGGCCGGCAAGGTCCGCATCGAGGGCAAGGAATACGTCATGGCCGACGGGGATGTGGTGGAGTTCCGCTTCAACGTGTAACAAGAAGCGTCCGGGCGCTATATCCGCAGGTGGCAACTGCACGTAATCCGTAGAAAGCCCAGTTCAGCGTGGGTGCTTGTTGGTACCGTGCGCGGACCGCATGCGGTGCGTGCCGCAACCGTGTTGGGACCGCGATGGGGCTACTGCGGGGCTAGATTGCCGAACGGCGAAGCGCGCTTTGCATAGAATCGGCTCGTGCTGAAATTGCTTGTAGACACCTCAACTTGGCTGGACTTGGCGAAGAGACGCGACGGCCAAAAAACGATCTACACGGTGACAGAACTAGTGCGTGATGGTGAATTGGAACTGCTGGTTCCACCGGTTGTTCTTGAGGAGTTCGCGAGGAACCGTCCGAGGGTCGAGGCCTCAATCACCACCAGCTTGGCCGACAGGTTGCGATCCCTACGCAGGGAAGTTAGAGATTTCGGCGGAGACGCACACGCAGAGACCCGCGATGCGCTCGACGAACTAGCTCACCACGCACCCCTCATTGGCGCAATGACAACTCGTAACTTTGACGAGATAGAAGCCTTGTTGAAGGCGGGTAAGCAGCTCGAACCCACCGATGCCGAGCGAGTAAGCGTTGTCCAACGCGGTCTTGAGAAGCGCGCCCCGCTGCACAGGAACAAGAACAGTGTTGCCGACGCGCTGATCCTGGAGGGGTACGCGACTTCAGCAGCAAATGCTGATCTATCCGAAGACCCTCATTTCTTCATCACGACGAACCACGAGGATTTCTCAAGTGAAAGCGGCGATCGTCGCGACCCCCACCCAGACCTCGCGGAGCTATTCGAGGTGAATGGATCCGACTACAGACTTGGGGTTGACGGTCTATTCGGGGCACTTGAGGAGTATTTCGGTGTCGACTATTTGTCCGATATTAATCAGCATTTGGATTTCCTTGAGGATCCACGGCGGCTGGACGAAATACTCGCAGCGGAAAACGATCTCTTCGACCGCGTGTGGTACCACCGGAGCCTCCAGTCCGACATTAGAGCCAAGCGGGACGGCGACACGATCGAGCTGGAACGAGTGCGGGAAATTGCCGGACCAGCCCGACTGCGCATCGAACAGAAATTCGCAGGTCAGGACCTTCTTGGGCCGTACAGCGATTTCGAATTGGGGATGCTCAACGGGAAGCTCTCGGCCCTAAGGTGGGTCTTGGGTAGCGAGTGGGACTTCCTGGATACATAGCCCTCATGGGTAATTGCTCAGCACATACACGTCGACCCTCGGGCTGAAGGTAGGCCCGAGGGTCTTCGCGGACGGCCGAAAGGCGGCGACCGTCTTCCCCGAGCTGGGAGCGTGGCTTCTCCTAGGCGCTCGGGGCCGATGTGGTGGCGCTGGCAGCTACCGCACTTGCGCCAGAGGCTGGTCGTTGGTGGCTGAGCGTCGCCACATCGGACGTGTGCGGCACCGCCGCCCACTGGGCCGCATGTGGCCGGTCAGCGCCGCACACGCTTACCGGCGGCGGTCGCACTGGTCGGCGTGCGCATCGTCTTGGACCCTGCCGTGGCCCGCTTAGCGCTCGCCGAAGAAGACGAGGGAGCCGAATTCGGCTTGACCGTGACCGTGAGCGTCTTTGCGGGCTTGTTTAACTTCGGCTTGACGTCGAGCAGACGGTCGGGCTTGCCGTGATATCCGACAATTCCCTTGACGACCGCGCCGCGTCCAGCGGGGCTGCGGAACTCCGCGCCGACCTTGACGCCCTTGTACGCCCCGCCCTGGCCGACTTCGAGGTTCTTCTCGAAGCTGCCCTTGACGTAGGACCGCCGGACTTTCTTGGTGGCTTTCCGGCCGGACGCTTTGGTGGCCGACTTGACGGCACGGGCAGCCGAGCCAGCGGTCTTTGCGAACTGCCCGTTTCTCTTCCGCTTGAATTGCCGGACGGCCATCACGCGTCGCCGGTCTCGCCGGCCGACCGCTCGGCGATCAGGTCCGAGACCGCAGTCAGTTCGTCGGGCACCTTCATGCGCGGAGACAGACCGTGGTATCGCCCACCGTCGACAACAGGTGCACGCTCCAGACCCTTGGGCGTCAGACCGGGGCCGTGGCTGAACTCGGATTCACCCGGAGCGTCCCGCCGCCCGTACGAAGGCACGCCGGGCGGCGGAGCCGAGTCCCGCGCCATCAGGACCACGCCCAGTTCGGCGGTGTGTAGGTGTTGCTGGTCGTCACTTGCAGAACGGCAGCGGCCCCACGGTGCCGGGTCCCGCAACCTACGCCTCGGCTGAAGTAGGACTCAACCAGGGGGCTGACTCCCACCGAGCCGGGCAGGATGCGCAGTCCCCGGTACTCCGGGGAGACATGCTCGCGCACGGCCAACGGTGAGAGCGAACTTCCAAGACCGGAGCTCGCGACACACGCGACGTATCCGACCGGCAGTAGGTGATCGGCGACGATCCACGACGGGCCGAAGCTTCCAGCGACTGGGAGGCCGCCGTATTCGCCCGGCGCAATCTTGCCTACGACGTTCTCGTCTGTTAGGTACGCCGGGGCGGTCGCGCTCTGGATGAAGTCGTACTTGGGCAGCACGTCTACGGACTCGCCCGCCATGCGCGGGCGGGACGGTACGCCCCGCCGGAACGTGCTGATCTGATCGAGCTCGCTCGGGTTGCACAGAATGATCAGCTGAGAACCCTGCGAGACGCCGTAGCCCTTGGATGTGACTGCCTGAATCAGCTGCTCGAGATCGCCGGAGTCGAGCACCGGGGCACCGCTGGCGAGCATGTGGCTGGTCTGCGTGGGATGCACCATTCCGGCATAGGGAGGCGGCGTGTAGCCGTCCAATCCTGTCCACAGCGGAAAAACTTTGTGGCCGAATTCATTGAATGACGAAGAATTGTCGAATAAACGGCGCAGCACCAGGCCATTAACGAGCCTATTATCTGCCTCGGCAATTTCTACAAGATGGGCTCGAACATGCTCCGCAGTCGCATCGCGCAGGAAAAATTTCGTAAATCGGGTCGCCTTGTCGTAATCTTGGAACGTGTAACCCATCATCAACGGCTCAATTTTGCTACGCGCCGCCGTCGGCACTCCGAATTCCGATGCGCGTTCGAAATTGGTGCCGTGAGGCGTCTGAACAATGGCGTCGGCAATGGAAGTCGTCTTGTACGAGACAAGTGCGGCCAACTTCGAACGCTTCTCGTTCAGCGCCGACGTGAACGCATTCGCCTCGTCCCAGAGCGTCGTCAGCGGGACACCGTCGAGCGTCTTCGCAGACCGAACGTCGGCGTAGTTGTAGTAGCCGCCGGGGTCGCTGCCGAAGATCGGCGCGAGGTAAGAAGCAGGGACGCGGCCAGGGCCGGTGGTCCACGGATCGGGCCGGTGGAAGACGGGACGGCTGAGCGGTCGAGTAGTGGTCACTTGTTACTCCATCAGTGCGAGGCGGGTGCTGGTTCCTCCTCCGCACAACGGAGCGAGGGTGGCCTCTGGCCTGATGGGTCCGGTGACCCGTCCGGTGTACCTCCGGGGCGCGCAACGCCGATGCCTGAGGTACGCCTACCAATGTACTACTTCGTTTTGCTTGCAAACCGGGTCGGAATGCGCGGTTGACCGACGCTGCTGCGCGGCACCTTGCGGCAATTGCGTGGTTGTGTAAAGTTGGCATTGCCCCGGCAGTGGGGCACCCACGGCTTAGGCCGAGGAGACGTCTCAATCCCACGGGATTGGACAACTTGGATGGTTTGGACACAAATGCCCATTGAGCCTCAGTGGCGACCTCCAATGTTGCAGCAGCGACCGATGCACGAGCAGTGAAGTTGGCTGAGCAGTAGAGGTATCGCGCGGGTATGACCGCTAGCTGGCGAGCAACACACAAATCCCCAACGGGAGATGTGTGTCGTGCGCCAGCTTTTCTGGTTTTCGGCCCCCATCTTCTCCGAACTGCCCCGGAGGACGATATGAGCACTCTTGCTAGACGCCTGCACGAACCGCCCGCAACAGGTGATGAAACGGATATCGATGTCCTGAAGCAATTAGGCATCGACCCGATTGACATTCACGATCTGTCGGAAAGGCAGATGTTCGAACTCGCCCAGCGCGTGAATGCACACACCACACGGTGGATGATCAGGCGTGCCATTGCTACCGGGGAATTACGGGGTATTCGACGCGGTAAGAAGTTCCTGTACTCCAGACGTGAACTGGCGCGATGGATGCAAGCTGGCAGCGATGCCCTGGCTGACGGACAGCACCGATGACCGGGTACCTGGGGGATCTTGACGCGTTCGTCCAACGCGTCAGGGAAGGTTTTCGAGCTGTCACACCGCTGGGGGATGCGATGGATGCCGCCAGACGCCCGGAGTTCGACGTGCGCGGCAGGCCGGTGGTGTTCTCGCCAGGGGCACGCAGATACCCCGTGATTGCGGACACGGTGGACCGCTGGATCGACACGCCGACGACTTATCCCGGCATGAAGGCCCTCCTTGGGGGTCTCGACTACCTGCGTTCCAACGGACCCGACCGTGCCCCGTTGCCGTTCCGACACGGCGGCTACAGCGAGGACGAGCTCAGGGATGTCTACCTCGAGTCCGGCGACGGCATACGTGCTGACCGGGAACGCGCCCTCGCCGAGGAGACGCAGGTGCACGATGATGCGCTCACTGCTGCCGTAACCGGGCCGGTCGGTGTGCGGTCTGTCGTTGTGCACAGCGAGGCAGCGTTCCAGTTCGTGCCGTCGGTCCCGGTGAATCGGGACGGCGTCGTAGTGCGCGGCGACCTGGATGAACACGGCGCGCGACAACCACTCACGCCTGCAGGACTGGATGCGTTGCACCGCAGCGGTGGTTTCGAAGTCGGTCAGCAGACGTTGTCGGCGTTCCCGGTGCCGCTGCACTGGTCCTCCGAGCGCGTCGTGCGGCTTTCGGTCGATCGGGTGCCGCTCACGTGCGAGTTCTGTGCGGCGTTCGACCGTCGCGTTTCTTGGAAGTGCACCGAGTACCTGAAGGTCACCTGCGGCACCGTGACGCACGTCGGTGGGGTGTGCGACGCATGTAAGCGCATCCTGCAGCCGCCGTTCTCGCCGCTGGAGGACCTGTCCTTTGAGGTTGTCGGGTTCGACGGGTGGCATCGCGGTGTCGGATTCTGCGCCGACCGCCACTACTGACACGCGAAGGGCCGTCACCACCAGGGTGACGGCCCGTGTCTCGCTGACGAACTCTGACTCACAACATTCGCCGAATCCCACTTCGGCTGGCCAGAAAGGCCCTGAACGTGACCCACAATATGCCCAATTCGGTTCTGCTGCAACAGCACAACCTTCGACTACAGGATGCCCTCGATGTCCTCCAGTATGGGCCCACCGAACGCATCAGCGTGAACTTCAAGCACCCGGTGCGAGGCGGATTCAGTAGCTGCTTGACGACCGTCCGCGAACTGCCGCAGCGGGAGCTTCCGCAGGACCGCGACGTGTGGTGGGGCGTCAATCCGATCTCACCATCGGTGGCAAGAGGACGAGGAACAGAGGCCGACGTCACCCGCGTCCGCGCGGTATGGGGCGACCTGGACGTCAAGGACGGCTCACTCGCGTCGATGGAACGCTGCTACGCGGTGGTCGAGGTGCTCAGCCGTTGGGTGGGGTCGGAACCGTCGGTGCTGATCGAGAGCGGCCACGGAGTGCAACCGTTGTGGCGTGTGCGGAGTTCGCGCACCCAACCGAACCGCGTCGCGGAGCATTGGCAGCTCGACGGTTCGGCCGGCGAGATGTGGCCGCTGCAACGGTGGCGCGAGGTCTGCGCCGGGTGGGGTGGCTTGGTCGCCGCTGCTGCGGACCATGTGCAGGCCGGGGCTCGCGTGGACAGCGTGTTCGACCTCAGCCACATCCTGCGGTGCCCCGGCACTGTCAACCACAAGCAAATAGACCGGCCTGTGGCGGTGCGGACGGCCTTGAACCCTGCTGCGCCGGGGCTTACCCGGTTGGGCATCGTCAACGCCGTAGCCGAGCGTGCGATCGTCGTCGCACCGACAGCTCCGACAATGCGGTCGGTACCGACGGCACCCCGCGAGGCCGTGGACTGGGTCAATGCGCAACACGGAGCCGACGCCGTCTGGGACGAAATGAGCCCGGCCATGCAGGTGTTGGTGGTGTATCCGCGGTTGATCGAGATGTTCGCACGGGGAGCCGAGGACGACGCGTCCGCGCACGCGGCGATGACGAAACGGGTGCTGGCCGTGGTGCTCGCGGCGACCGAAGGACGTACCGGGTTGGCGCTCGCACTCGAGATGATCCGCCTGGCGTATCTGGAAGTGATGGACCGACGCCGGGCCGGGGAGCTGCCGGGAGAAGCCCGCACCGCGTCGGTCGCCACGGCGGACTTCTATCGGGCGGTACGAGGAGCAGTGTCCAAGGCGCGCGCTCGCCCGGTACTCACCGCGGAGGAGCGGGCGTACGGCACGGCGCCGTTGCGGGTCACAATGGCGGCGCGCGGATGACGATCAAGACGATCAGCATTGCCGAGCTCGTGGGCGACGGGATGACCGCCGAGCAGATCGCTGCCGCTGCCGACGGCCCGGCAGCTGTGGACCGATACGACCGCGTCCGGTCCGTCGGGGGCGATATTGATCCCGTTGTGGCTGAAGCGATCCGCAAGAGCAGTGATCCGTCGGCGTCGTTGGACGCCGAGACCGCCAAAGAGCTCAACCGGCTGCGCGCCCATGACCGCGCCAAAGAGCTGCGCGAGGAAGAACGTGCGCTCGAGGCGCGCGGCGGCGAACCGTCCTTCGCGATGGTCGGCGCGGCGGAGCTGGCGGTGCCTGTCCCGCCGATGGAATGGCTGGTGCAGGGCGTGTGGCCGCGACATTCGTTCGGGCCGATGGGCGGCGAGAAGAAGACGCTCAAGTCGTACAACTTGCTGGCGTTGTCGGTGGCTGTGGCCAGTGGCGAGGCGTTGTTCGGCGAGTTCGCCGTCCACAGCCCCGGCCCGGTTTTGTACTACGTGGGTGAGGGCGGGCAGGGGCCGTTTCAGCGACGGCTCCAGGCCATTGCCCGCGCGTTCAAGGTGGAGCTGGGCGACCTGCCCGTGCACGCCGTGTTCGAGGTCGGGTCGCTGTCGGGGGTGTCGTTCACCGATGCGCTCAAGCGCAACCTGGACACCGCCCAACCCGAGCTGGTGATCATCGACCCGCTGTATGCGTTCCACCCGCCCGGGATCGAGGCGCAGAACCTGTACGAGCGCGGCCGGATGCTGGCCGAGGTGTCGGCGTCGGTGGCGGGGCAAGCCGCGCTGGTGGTGGCGGATCACTTCAAAAAGTCCGGCAACAGCGACCTCGATCTGGATTCCATCTCGCAGGCGGGGATGGGCCAGTGGGCCGACAGCTGGATCTTGCAGAAGCACCGCGAGAAGCCCGACCTGGACGCGGGTGACTACCGCCTGGCTATGGAGTTCGGGTCGCGGCAGTGGGGTGGACGCCGGTACGACCTGGACTGGCACCTCCCGCCGGAAGGTCAGCTGGAGTCGGGCGAGGGTGCGTCCGACGAACTGTCCTGGAGCATCCGCCGCAGCGACAGCGGCACCGGATTGACCGTCAACCGCGTCGACGCTGACGACCGCCTCCGTACCCGCGCGGTGGAGATAGTCACGGAGCGTCCGTACGAGCTGACCGCCAACAAATTGGCCGACGAGCTCGGCGGGCAGCGCAAGGCCACCCTGCGGGTGATCGACGCACTAGTGACCGCTGGCGTCCTGGATCAGCAGATGGCGAGGCGGCAGGAAGGTAACCGCGTCGTCGAGCGCAGTCGCCTGGGGATGGTGGTGCAACTCGCCGCACCGCCAACAGCGTCGGCGGCGTCCGGTGGGGGAGTCAAGAACAGGCGCAGGCGGTGACCGGGACCGTCCGGGCGGACGCCCCGGTGGGTGCCGGTGGCCGGGCAACACGTACTGCGCCGGGTACGGGTTGCTGCCGGTGCTGGGCAACTCGTACCCATGTGCGGGTACGAGTTGGTACGAGTTGCGGTCGCAACCCCATGAAACACCAGCTAGACGGCGGTTTTGAACTCGTACCCGGTGGTGGTTACGGGTTCAATTTGCCGGGGTGTGGTGGGCATGTGTGCGGGTGTACGGGTGGCAACCCGTACCCGTACCCGCCCCTTAAGTACGAGTTGGTTTGGGTACGAGTTGCCCTCGCCAAGTTGAGAACACAAATCAGTCGAGAACTAGGAGAGGGAACGCAATGAGTGAGAAGCACGATCAGTTGGACGAGCTCGACGGAACGGGAGCAGTGGAGGCCGAGTCTCCGAGGCGACCACCGAAGGAGGTGCTGTGGGGCGATGGACGTAGACCGGACCCGGCCACCATCTGCTCGGCGCGGCGCACCAACGGTGAGGACTGCCGCAAGACCGCACTGAAGGGAACGCAGCCTCCGCTCTGTGTTTCCCATGGAGGTGGCGCGCCTCAGGTGCGCCGCCAGGCCCGTATTCGGCTTGAGCGTGCGGCTGACCGCATGGCCAAGGAACTGCTGCGGATCGCCACCGATGAGGACACACCACCGGCCACGCGTTTGGCGTCGATCACGCAAGCACTCGACCGCGCGGGCATCACCGCCAAGACTGCGGTGGAAGTGACCGTGGGTCCAGCCGCTCCCTGGGAAAGCGTTCTCGAGAATCTGGTCGGGGGCAGCCGTTCAGAGTCTCGTGCAGCGCGCGGTGTGGAGGATCCTGACGCCGGCGAGATCATCGACGCCGACTGGCTGCCGGAGGACGATTCGTACAACCCTGTCCGCGCGGCATACGCCACCACACCGCCTGCCCCGGCTCACGGCGCAGGCCCACAACAGCCATTGGACGGGGCTGAGCCTCGCCAGGGCAGCCCAGCAGGGCCGGATGGGGTACCCAGTGGTGGTGCCGACGTCAAACCCCGCAGGGCGAAGGCGAAGGGCAGTCCCATCATCAGCTTGGACGAGGCCCACCCCGACCCAGAACCGAAGCCCAAGAAGCGGAACGCGGCAATCACCCCCAAGATGCGAGACCCGTACAACGGTCGCCGCTCAGCATTCTGAGTGATCTGCGGCGAATGCTGTTGCATCGCAACGTAAGTGGGGTGTCATCCCAAGCCGCGCCAGGCTAGGTTGAGGCGTAAGGCGCTATCGGACGTTAACGCCTCAATCTGGCAGGGAGACAACATGACCGAGTTTCACGGAGGTCCCGTCGCGCACGACCACGAGGTGTGGACAGCGTGCGTTGGCAACGCAGAAGGCTACGAGGAGATCGACGTGACGGTGCCGCGCGGCAGTGACCACGCCACCATTCGCGCCGAGGTGCTGGCCGTGCTCGACGCCGACTACGCGCCGGGGCTGGTCATCGTGGACCTGTCACCTTTCCGCGGAGCACTGGTGTGGGGGAGTCGGTGATGAATATGAATAGTAGAGCGCAGCAGCACTTTCTAGGTTATGTCCGTTGCAGTACCGACGAGCAAGCCGACAGTGGCCTCGGCCTGGAAGCGCAAGAGGCCGCGCTCATCGCCGAGGCCGAGCGTCGCGGGTGGGAGCTGACCATCCTCCGTGACGAAGGGCTGAGCGGTAGTCAGGTGAACCCTGGCTTGCGGAATGCGTTGGAGCAGTTGGCTGCTGGGCTGGCCGACGGGCTGGTGGTCACCAAGCTGGATCGCATGGCGCGCAGCGTCGTGCATGCGGCCGAGATCATGGAGCGCGCCCGCACTCAGCGGTGGAGCCTCGTCATGTTGGATGTGCAGGTGGACACCACCACCGCAGCCGGTGAGGCCATGGCCAACATGCTGGCCACGTTCGCTCAGTTCGAGCGGCGGCTGATCGGGGAGCGGACCAAAGCGGCGCTCGCGGCCAAGCGCGCTCAGGGCGTGCCACTGGGACGGCCCCGGCAGATGCCCACCGCAGTGGCGCGGCGGATCGTCGCGATGCGCGCCGACGGCCACACCTACGGAGCCATCGCGCGGACCCTGACCGCTGACGAAGTGCTCAGCCCTGCCGGTCGCCCGGTGTGGCACGAAAGCACCGTGCGCCGGTTCTGCCAATCCGTCGAGCTGGCCAAGGCCGACGCCCTCACCACCACCACAGGAGCCTGACATGGGTGCCAACCGATACTCGATCCGCGAACAAACGACAGGCCGCGCGCAAGCTCGCTGGTACGACGACGCGGGTAAGCGACGCTCGAAAACGTTCACGACCAGGACCGAGGCCAAGAAGTTCCTCGACAACATCAAGGCTGACCGCAACCGGGGCGACTACATCGATCCGAACGAGGCGCGCCGCACCTTCCGAGAGGTCGCGGAACTTTGGTTCCAGAGCCGCAACCTCCGACCTAAGACAGCGAAGAGCTACCGGACCATCTTGGAGCACCGCATCTACCCAACGTTCGCCGACAGGCCGATCGGCAGCATCACCACCATGGATCTGACGGCCTGGATTACCGATCTGTCTCTCCATGGCAAACGGGTGAACCACAACAACAAGGGCAAGCCCGACTTCACCAACGCCAGCACCGCTAAGGACCATCGCCGCCAAGCGCGGCAGGCGGAGGAACGTCGACGGGACGGAGTCGCCGAGCCGATCGGTACGCCACTGGCTGCGGGCACTGTTGGCAACGCGGTCCGGGTAATGAATCAAGTGCTCGACGCGGCGGTGCGCGCACGGTACCTGCGGGGCAACCCGGCGAACGGCCTTACTCGGGACGACATGCCCAAGCATCACCGCGAGGAAGTGGCGTTCTTGTCCGCAGGGCAGGTTGAGGAGTTAGCCCAAGCCATGACGCGGGTAGCTGCCGAAGCGGACCATCCCGATGCGGAGGCACTGGGCTTACTGGTGAGGTTCGCCGCGCAGACCGGTATGCGTGCCGGCGAGATCTGCGCCTTGCGGTGGGAGAATGTGGATCTCCTGCGGAACCGAATAACCGTGAGCGAGTCCATCAGCACCTTGAGCTCGGGGGAGTGGTACGTGGTGCCGCCCAAGACCAACAAGACGCGGCGTGTGCCACTGCCGCCCGCCCTGGCTGCTGCCCTGGCCACCCACGGGCACGCTCAAGCAGCGCGGAGCGCGTTCGCGCCCGAGGCATACGTCTGGCCGACGGAGCGCGTCACCGCCGAAGCGCCCTACGGGTCCAGGCCCATGCACTGGGGCCGGGACTTCTACCTGCCGTACTGGAAGCGCGCCGCGCGCTTGGCGGGACTGCCGAACACGTTGCGCGCTCACGACTTAAGACATTCGTGCGCGGCACTTCTCATCGCGGCCAACGTCCCGGCGAAAGCGATCCAGGCTCACCTCGGACACAGCTCTTTCAAAGTGACCATGGACATCTACGGGCACCTATACGACGACGCCAGCGACGCGGTGACCGATGCAATGGACGCGGCGTTTGCGATTCGGACACATGCAGGCAACGTGACTCCGATCAGCGGTTAGCGGCAACGATCTGAACATGAGTGCGCCGCTGACCGACGTTGTCGGTGTGGTGGTCTAGTGTCCACGGCATGAGCTGGCAACCGTTGTCTAGGCGTACCAGGGGTCTTGGACCTGATGGCCCCTACGAGGGCGTGCCCGAACACATGGTGACACTCTTAATTGACTGGTACGACCACGTGACGCGTGACGTATACGGGTATCCGGACCTTGAGGCACAGCGAAAGCTGGCGGCAGTGCTGCGGATGCCCTTGAGCCCGGCGGGTAATGCACATGACGCCAGGCGAGAGATACTCCAAGCCGCTGTCCAAGATCATGACTTCTTTCTCGATGTGATCGACGCAGCTGTTCGATTCTGCACACGAAATGCCACAGATCGCCAGAAGTTGAACGAGGTGCTCGCCACTTGCGCTTCCGTGTGGCGGGTTGCTCAATCGGGCGATGGAATTACGCGCACGGTCGCGCCTGAACTCATGGATCTGATGTCATCCGCTACATCGCCAGGCGATCTAGCTAGTAAAGACGTCGCAGTGGCGTGGGCAAACGCATTCGGGCGGAACGGTGACCCGTCGGATGCGTGGGATCACGCAATAAAGGCGCTAGAACATTTACTATCGCCCGTTGTTGTTCCAAAGAAAGACAAGGCAACCTTGGGGGATGTTGTTGGCGTCCTGCGTGCGAACAACGGAAATAAGTGGCGAAGTAGCCTTCCCGGAAAAAACGAGGATAACGCGGTCGCGCCTCTCGTCGGAACGCTGGACCTCATCTGGCCCAATACGGTCGATCGGCATGGCAGTGCGACGAACCGGTCGCCGACCGTGGAAGAGGCTCGGACGATAGTCAGCATCACGGTCGCACTGGTCCAAGCGCACCGGGAGACGCCTCTCGTCTACAAGGTCCCTTGAGACCGCCTGGACACAGAAGATGAACGCCTGGGGCTAGCACGGGGCTAAGCCGGGTGTCGACGCTTGTATTAGCCCAGCTTGTAGGGTTGCGGTACCCCGTTCACGCGTTCCGCTTCAACGTCTGAGCGGGACTGCTACCGCCAGCCCAACTCCGGCGCCACGTGCGTCAGCACCGACTCGATGAGGTGTGCGCAGTACTCGACGCCGAGCTGGTTGGGCACGGTCAGGAGGAGTGTGTCGGCCGCGGCGACGGCTTCGTCCCTCGCCAGCTCCGCGATGAGCTTGTCTGGTGAGCCGGCGTAGGTCTTGCCGAAACGAGCGATGCCGCCGTCGATGTAGCCGACCTGATCGCCGCCGCCGCCCTCGCGGCCGAAGTAGGCGCGATCGACGTCGTCGACGATCGGGAAGATGCTGCGGCTCACCGACACTCGCGGTTCGAACGAGTGGCCGACGTCGGACCACGTCTTGCGGAAGCGCTCGATCTGTTCGGCCTGCAGTTCGTGGAACGGCACGCCGGTGTCTTCGCTCAGCAGAGTCGAGCTCATGAGGTTCATGCCCTGCTGCGCCGTCCACTCGGCGGTCGCACGAGTACCTGCACCCCACCAGATGCGCTCACGCAACCCGTCGGAGTGCGGCTCGAGGCGCAACAGGCCGGGCGGGTTGGGAAACATCGGGGAGGGGTTCGGCTCCGCGAAGCCCTTGCCCTCCAACAGGTCCAGGAAGATGCGCGTGTGGTCACGGGCCATGTCTCCGCTGTCGGTGCCCTCGGCCGGGGCGTAGCCGAAGTAGCGGAAGCCGTCGATGACCTGCTCGGGCGATCCCCGGCTCACACCGAGCTGCAGCCGCCCGCCGGAGATCAGGTCGGCGGACCCGGCGTCCTCGGCCATGTAGAACGGGTTCTCGTAGCGCATGTCGATGACGCCGGTGCCGATCTCGATGCGATTGGTCTTGGCACCGACGGCCGCGAGCAGAGGGAACGGCGACGCGAGCTGGTTCGCGAAATGGTGAACGCGGAAGTACGCGCCGTCTGCACCGAGTTCCTCGGCGGCGACCGCGAGGTCGATCGACTGCAACAGCACGTCCGATGCGGAGCGCGTCTGCGAGTGCGGCGACGGTGACCAGTGCCCGAACGACAGGAACCCGATGTTCTTCATGCACCGGAGAACGCTGAGGGCGCCCGAATATTTCCCTTCCGACGGCTGCCACTGTCGCCTAGCGTGGTTCCATGGCTCAGGTGAGACAGGTGCAGGTCACCTTCGATTGCGCGGACCCCGAGCGAGTCGCCCGATTCTGGTGCGAGGTTCTCGGATACGTGGTGCCGCCGGCGCCCGCGGGCTTCGCCGACTGGGCGGAGTTCGACCGTTCGCTCCCCGCCGAGAAACAGGGGTCGGCCTTCGCATGCGTGGACCCGAACGGGGTGGGCCCACGGCTGTACTTCCAACGCGTACCCGAGGCGAAGACCGTCAAGAACCGCGTCCACCTCGACGTCCGTGTGGGCGTCGGCATGGTCGGTGACGAGCGCCTCGGGGCTCTGGAAGCGGAATGCGCACGCCTCGTCGACCTCGGAGCCACGCGAGTGCGGCTCCTGTCCGCGGGCGACGGAGAAAAGTCCTGCATGGTGATGCAGGACGTCGAGGGCAACGAATTCTGCCTGGACTGACGTCCCGTCAGAACGGTGGTGGGTCGTCGTTGTCGGCGAACTCTCGTCTACGTCGGTTTCGGGAGCGTTCGGACCGCCGCCGCGCATGCTTGTCCGCCAGGCGGGTTCTTCGCCTGGTCGGTGATGTGCGCGGGGCATCCGGTGGGGCCTGCGCCGGCTGTTCGAAGGTGATGTCGGCGAGTCCGGGGTACAGGTCGTACCCGTTGTGCGCCGGGCCCGGAATCACGCGTCCCTCGGGTGTGGCGATGGTGGAGACGACTCGTCCGGTGTCTCCGTCGAGGTACTGGTCGTCGACGAAGTCGCCGAACGTCTTCAGGTTGTGGTGAAAGCGGCACTTGGCGCCGAGGTTGACGTCGGTCGTCTGTCCACCGGCCGCGGGATCGTCGTGGTCGTACTCGGTGATGTGGTCGAGGTCGCCGGTCCAGACGGCGTTGCTGCAGCCGGGCCAGGTGCAGTACTGATCGCGGATGCGCACGAACGTGTCGAGGGCACTGGACGGGCGGTAGGGATCCGCGGGTTGCGAGGCGGGGTTGGTGGCGGCGACCGGCCTCAGAACCGCGTCGGGGCGCGCAGCGAGGTCGGCGACGTGGTCGGCGGAGATGACGCCGTGGCCCGCGAGGAAACCCGGGTTGCCCTGCTGCGCGGAGGCGGTGTCCCCGTTCACGGTGGCGGCGTCGGCGACGACGTGCACGATGACGGTGGTCAGGAGACCGTCCTCGCCGGTCCAGCCGGGAGCGTCGCAGTTGTCACGGTCACACTGGCATTCGAAGGGGGTGCGCGTGGCGAGGGCGAAGAGGGCGTCGCTGCGTCGGGCGCCGGCGCTGCGCGGGTCTTTCGGGCAGACGCGTCCGGCGAGGTCGTCGACAGCAGCGGCGACGAGGACGGCGTTCTCGGCGGGCATGGTGGCGCACTGATAAGCCATGCCGTCGGGTGCGGGGTCGATCCAGAAGCCGCGGTCGTCCTTCGCGCGAGTGCGACGCTCGCGGACGGCGTCGGGGTCGTGGCGGTAGACGATGCGGTCGACCATGTCGCGCATCCGGGCCACTGACCAGGAGCCGCGTCGCCGTAGTGCCGCCGCGATCTCGGCATCGACCAGGTGGGCATGGTCGGTGCCGTCGACGAGGTCGGTGCGGGCGATGATGGTGTGGATGTACTTCGGGGTCACGAGGCCGTCGCGGAGGCAGGCGGCAACGTCGGGCAGACGATCTCGCAGGGCCACGGCACGGGTGAGGATGCCCTCGCCTGCGCCCTGGGTGATCGACAGGACTGCGGCGATGCGGGCGGCGCAGTGAGTGGTGGCGTCGAATCGGCGGCGGTCGGCGGTGTCCAGCGGCGCGACCAGTCGGGTGTGCAGTTCCGCCGCGGCCCGGTAGCGGGTCCATTCGAGGTACGCGGCGCCGGCGGTGGCGTGGGTCAGTGCGCCGAGGACGCCGTCGACCGTGACGTCGGCGAGGTGTCCGGGTAGGCCCATGGCCTCCGGATCGCGCGTCGCCCACCCCTGTTCGAACATGTGTGCGAAGGTAGCAGCGGGCACCGACACGAACAGGCCGCCCGTAGTTCACCCGAGACTTCCTCGTGCGCGCTCCTGACGGAAACGTCGTGAATGTCGTGATGCACCGAGCGTGACAGTGACTCGTCACCGACATCCGCCGTCCGAGGTGCACGCCTGCAACGACGCGTCTTGACTGTCGGGGACAGATGTTCCCTGCAGTGAGGACTACCGCCATGCTTTCGCTCTGGATCTGGAATCAACCGTGGGTCTGGTCCTCGATCGTGTCGAACCTGACCGATCTCCTCTGACGGAGACGTCAGCCGAGGTCGATACCCGTGGCCTCCACGACCGCGCCCCACAGTGCGTCCCGTGCCTCCGGCGAGTCCCGCCGCCAGGACGGGTAGTGCGTGGGGCGCGGTCGTCTGTCGTGCCAGAACATCCCCGTGGACGCGAGTGGCAGATCGGCGGCCGCGAGCCACACGATGGTGTCGGCTCCGTCGTCGGCGGTGCGGAGGATGGGTTTCATCACCGAGCCGAACATCGGAATGGAGTCCGTGACACCGGGTGTGGCCGCCCACCCCGGGTGCATGCTGTGCACCACGGGATCGTCGGGCCCGGTGAGGCGCTCCGCCAGTTGCTCGGTGATCACCACCTGCATGCGCTTGGTGCGGGCGTAGGCGGTGAGGCCCGAGTAGTCGCCGTGAGCGAACTCGACGTCGGTGGTCTGCAGCGGCACCGGATACATGCCGCCGCTGGAGACGAACACCACGCGGGACCCCGCGTCGAACAGCTCGCGTAGCCCGACCGTGAGCGCGACGGGCCCGAGCACGTGGGTCGCGAAGGCCATCTCGTGCTTCTGTGCCGTCTCGGTGCGCTCGGGCGGCATGACGCCGGCGCAGTGCACCACCGCGTGGATCGACGTCAGCTGAGCGGTCAGTGTGGTGACCAGCGCAGCCACGGCATCGAGGTCGCTCATGTCGCACTCGTGCGCGACGAGCTCGGCGCCGGGCACGGTGTGGCGGATCTCGGTCGCGGAGGCGTCGAGCCGCCGCGCCGAACGCCCGACCAGGTGCACCCGCGCACCGAGGACGGCCAGTTGTCGGGCGGCAGCTGCGCCGAGACCCGAGCTGCCGCCGGTGACGATCACGTCGATGGGGGCGGGGAACGGGGCCGGATCGGCCGCCCAGAATCGACGACGGACGGCCGACCCGATACGGGAGTAGCCGGGCACGACCGTCCGGTCGAGCGCCTCGTCCAGCACTCCTGTCAGAAAGTTCCCCACCGCGACCACTAGGCGGGAGGACCGTCGGTGCGGTCGCTGTTCTTCTCGCCGATGGCGTCCTTGGCCTTGTCCAGCGCGCCGTCGATCTGGGAGTCGTGCCCGGCGAACTTCTTCTTGGCCGCGTCGCCCGCTTTGTCCAGTGCCTGTTCGACCTTCTCCTCGTTCTGGTCGAGCTTGCGCTTGATCTCGCCGAAGTTCACCATCGGTCGTCCTCTCGTTGATCGTGTGAGCTGCAGTTCGAGGCTACCCACTGCCGGGCGTGGAAGAATCCCGACCATGCCGCGCACCGCCGTACCCGACGCGATCCACGACATCATCGGTGCGGCACTCGCCCCGCTCCCGCCGCACCGGCGGGACACCTTCACTCTCCGTGTCGAGCGCTGGTGGCCCGATCTCCACGAGGCCGTCACCGCCCTGTACGCGGAGCCCGATGCGGTGGCGCGCACCCTCGTCGAGCGTGCGGCACACGCGTTCGCGGACCGGCCCGACGAGCTGCACCGGCTCGACGAGCGGCGTCTGCTGGAGCCGGACTGGTTCCAGCAGCCCACCATGTTCGGGTACGCCTGTTACGTCGACCGTTTCGGTGACACTCTGTCCGGTCTGGCGGATCGGCTGGACCACCTGACGGATCTCGGTGTCACCTACCTGCACCTGATGCCGCTGCTCACGCCGCGTCCGGGCGACAACGACGGCGGGTACGCGGTCATGGATTACCGCACGGTGCGGGAGGACCTCGGGACGGTCGACGATCTGCGGGCGCTCGCCACCACCCTGCGCGAGCGCGGGATCAGTCCCGTGATCGACCTGGTCCTCAATCACGTTGCCCGCGAACATGAGTGGGCGGAACTGGCGCAACAGGGCGACGCAGTCCACCGCGACTACTTCCACATCCATCCCGACAGGTCGACGCCCGACGCCTACGAGCGCACGCTGCCCGAGGTGTTCCCCGACTTCGCACCGGGGAACTTCACGTGGGACGACGGCGTCGACGGCTGGGTCTGGACGACCTTCAACGAGTGGCAGTGGGATCTGAACTGGGCCAATCCCGCGGTGCTGGTCGAGTTCGTCGACATCGTCGCCGCTCTCGCGAACCTGGGCATCGAGGTGGTCCGTCTCGACGCCATCGCCTTCCTGTGGAAGCGGCTGGGAACCAACTGTCAGAATCAGCCCGAGGTGCACGCGATCACGCAGATCCTGCGGGCGACGGCGCGCATGGCCTCGCCTGCGCTGTTGTTCAAGGCCGAGGCGATCGTCGGACCACGAGATCTGTTGCCCTACTTAGGAACCGGATCGCACACCGGTCGGGTGTCCGACATCGCTTACCACAACAGCCTCATGGTCCAGGTGTGGTCGATGCTGGCCTCGGGCAGCACCGAGCTGGCGCGCCACGCCCTGTCGACACTGCCACCGACTCCGCCGGGCGGGACGTGGGTGACGTACGTGCGGTGCCACGACGACATCGGATGGGCGATCGACGACGGCGACGCGGCCGCGATGGGTCTGTCCGGCGCCGGCCACCGACACTTCCTCGCCGACTGGTATTCCGGAGAGTTCCCGCAGTCGTGGGCGGAAGGTCTGGTGTTCCAACACAATCCGGACACCGGCGACCGTCGGATCAGCGGGACGGCGGCGGCGCTCTCGGGCCTCGGTGCGGAGCGACGGGATCCGGACGGCGCGTTCGCCCGGCTGTTCCTCGCCCACGCCCTCGTCGCGGTCTGGGGCGGGATCCCCGTGGTGTGGAGCGGGGACGAGATCGGCTCGCCGGGTGATCCCGACTGGGCGGCGGAACCCGGCCACGAGGACGACAACCGGTGGGTGCACCGACCGCGCGTGACCGACGCCGACAGGGCGCGACGCCACGAGCAGGGCTCCGACGCGCAGCGGGTGTTCGACGGCATCGCGCACATCGCCCGCGTGCGGTCGGATCTGCCCATGCTGCATGCCGAGGCGCCGGTCGACGTTCTGGGCGATCTGGACGACGGAGTGCTGGGTGTCCGCCGTCGGCACCCGAGCGGCACACTCGTCGCCCTGTTCAACGTGAGCGACACACACCGCCCGGTGGCGGTGTCCGTCCTCGGCCGCTCGGGAATCGTCGCTCCGCGGGAGGTGCTGACGGGCGTCGGGTCGGTCGACGACGACACCGTCTGGCTCCCGCCGTACGCCGCCTGGTGGGTGGTGGACGGCTAGCCGTCCCGGAACCTCGCGTCGATCCACCGCATCGCGAACGGCAGACCGGACAGCGCGCCCACGAAGTGGTCGCCGAACACGGGCCGGTACTCCACGTCCGCGCCGCGTCCGCGCCACGCGTCGACCA
Source organism: Rhodococcus sp. UNC23MFCrub1.1 (assembly GCF_000686025.1). Taxonomy (GTDB): domain Bacteria; phylum Actinomycetota; class Actinomycetes; order Mycobacteriales; family Mycobacteriaceae; genus Rhodococcoides. The sequence goes on along the minus strand of NZ_JMLQ01000001.1, from coordinate 271,102 downwards.
GGTTCAGGACGCCCTGCTCGGGGATCCACCGATCGGCGAACCGGGGCACCGCAGCACCGTGATAGAACGCCACGGGTACGACGGGCGCGTCCGCCCCCGGAGTGTTCGCCTCGATGACGGCGCGCGCGGTGGCGGACTCGAACACGCCCGGGTCCACGGACAGCCGTTCCAGTCGCAACCGCGCCAGCCCGGACAAGGCCAGCGGGACGACGGACAGGTCCTTGATCATCGACGCGAGAACGATGCCGGTGGGGCTGAACTGCTCGACCAGGGCTGGGTGTTCGCGAGCCATGCCGATGATCGCCGCCCCGAAGAGGCCGGCTCCGAGGGTGCCGTTCATGGTCCCGCGCAGCAAGCCGACGTCGACCGGTGATCCTCCGGCCACGGCGCCGCGCAGGACGAGCTCGGGCGCGTAGGAGGGGTGCAGTTGCGCGGCCCAGGCCGTCGCGATGGCACCGCCGCTGTAGCCGTAGAGGGCGGTCGGGCTCGTCGCGTAGGACGGGTCGAGCGCGACGAGTCCGCGGATGCTGTCGAGCACGGCGTGCCCTGCCATGGTCCCCTCGGCGTAGGCCATACGCGGTCCCTGATGGTCCGGGATCAGCACCGCGTACCCGCGCTGAAGCCAGAGCGGAACCACCGTGGGGAAGTCCTGGCCGACGCCGTGGACGATGCGATACGACGGTGTCGACCGGGTGCCGAGCGAGTCGATCGCGACGTTGTGCACGACCACGGGCCGGGTACCCGACCCGCGCCACGGCCTCCTCGGTTCCATCAGCGTGGCGGTGACGGGCACCGAACGACCGAGAGCGTCGGTGGAGCCGACCATGAACTGGCGCAGGCGGGTTCGTGGTCGCGGGAACCATCCCGTCGCATCGCGGTGGCGCACGAGGACACCCGGTGACAGGTCGTGATCAGGCGTGTCGAAGAAGGAGTCGCCGGCGATGGGGGTCGGCAGGATGGCCGCGTGTGGATCCGCCGCCATCTCCGATGTGATCCGCCCCGCGATCAGTCGATTCATGCTGCGCGACAGCGCCATGGTTCCCCCCGTTCGGGTCACCGTACTGCCTCGGGCAGCGGCCGTGGCAAGAATCTCCTCGAGTCCAACGGTGTCGGCCGACGGCGCCGACGTGCAGTCTCGTCTCCCGTGACGACGACACACGACCGAGTGACCGACGGCCCGGCGACCGACGAGGCCCTCCGCGCCCGCTTCCAGCCCGTCTTCGACCGCATCGCCGAGGGCGCGGTGGCCCGCGAGAAGGACAGACGGCTCGCCCACGACGAGATCGCGCTGCTGCGCGAGGCCGGCTTCGGCGCACTGCGCGTGCCGGTCGAGCACGGTGGCTACGGCGCCTCGGTGACGCAGTTGTTCTCGCTGCTGGTCGATCTCGCGGCCGCCGAGTCGAATCTGCCGCAGGCGCTGCGCGTGCACTGGAGCTTCGTCGAGGACCAGGTGGCGGCAGAACCGGGACCCGACCGCGACGCGTGGCTGCGGGCGATCGCCGACGGCACTCTCGTCGGCAACGCGATCACCGAGCCGGGTGTCGGGGCGGTGGACCACTACCGCACGACGGTCACGCGCGGCCCGGACGGTCTGCGTCTGAACGGCGAGAAGTTCTACAGCACGGGCAGTCTCTACTCCGACCACATCCTGGTCGCTGCCGACCTCGACGGCGAGCGGGTGTCCGTGCTCGTCGACTCGGACGCTCCCGGCGTCGTGCAGCGTGACGACTGGGACGGCTTCGGGCAGCGGCTCACCGTCAGCGGCACCACCACGTTCACCGACGTCGCCGTCGACGAGTCGCGCCTGCTCGGACCGGGGTACGGCGCACCCGGACGCACGTACGCGACGTCGTACCTGCAGCTGGTCCAGCTCGCGGTCCTGGCCGGCATCGCGCGCCGCGCCGCCGACGACGTCACCGCGTGGGTCCGCGCCCGCACCCGCAGCTACACCCACGCCGCCGCCGACCTGCCGCGACACGATCCGGTGGTGCAGCAGCTCATCGGGCGGCTCGAAGCTGCCGCCTGGTCCTCCCGCGCCCTGGTCCTGTCGGCGGCCGCGGACGTCGAGAGCGCCGTCGAGGTGGGCGACGACGCATCGCTCGACCGGGCCGAGCTGAGCACGTCGCACGCCCAGGCCGTGGTCGTCGACCTCGTGCTGGACGCGACGACGCAGTTGTTCGAGGTCGGCGGAGCATCGATCGTGTCGGAGACCCTGGCCCTCGACCGGCACTGGCGCAACGCGCGCACCATCTCCGTGCACAACCCGGTGCTCTACAAATTGCGCTCGGTGGGTGCTCACGTGCTCAACGGCGATGACCTGCCCTACGCCTGGTCGGCGGGGAACAAGACGAGCATCGCGGCGCCCGCTACGGGCAGGGGATAGCGTCACGGGCATGACACACGCCGGTGGCACCGACCCGAAGCCCTACTCAACGGGGGAGCGGGTGTTCGGTCCGCCCAACGGCACATTCGACGCGGACTGGGCGGCGACGGCCCTGCGCTCGAACCGGCCGGAACTCGACCACGCGACGTCGGTACGTCTGGTGGAGAAGGCCTGGGACCTGCTGCGCTCGCAGGGGCTGCGCGGCAGCGAACTCGCCGATGCCCTGGATCTCGAGCCCGGGCTGGCGTCCGCGGTGTCCGACGTGGCGACCGAGACCGCGCGCTTCTACCTCGACCGGTGACCGCTACCCGGTGGTCGGCCGAGCGCAGTGCCGAGGACTCGCACGCCTACGTCGCCCGCTTCCGGGAACTGGAGGCGTCGGGCGCGGACATGCACGGGGAGGCCCGCTTCGTCGACGCCGTGCTGCCCCGAGCCGCGCGTGTCCTCGACGCAGGATGCGGAACCGGACGACTGGGCGCGGAACTCGCGCGGCGCGGACACACGGTGACCGCCGTGGATCTCGACTCGGTCCTGGTCGAGGAGGCGCGTCGACAGCACGGCATCACGGTGGTGGAGGGCGACCTGGCGACCATGGATCTGGAGCCGCAGTCGTTCGACGCGATCGTGGCCGCCGGCAACGTCATGGTCTTCCTCGCCCCGGGCACCGAGTCGACGGTGCTCCGGCGCTGGCACGACGCGGTGGTCCCGGGCGGGGTGGTGATCCTGGGGTTCGCGACGGACCGCGAGTACACCGCCGACCGGGCCGAACGAGACGTCCGGGACGCCGGCTTCACGGCCGTGCAGCGCTTCTCCACCTGGTCGGTGGCACCGTGGCGCGAGGGTGCGGAATGGGTTGTCCTGACCGGGTACCGACAAGCGGGAAGTCTCTCGGGCATCGGCACGCCTGGCTAGAATTCGGACATGACACGACCCACGATCGACATGGACTACACGGTTCTCGACTGTCCCGATCCGGTGGCGCTCGGGCGTTTCTACACCGCTCTGCTGGGGTGGAAGGTGGTGCAGGACGATCCCGACTGGACCGTGATCGAGGGCACCGGCGGCTCGCGTCTGGCCTTCCAGAAGGCGCCCGACTTCGTCCCGCTGTACTGGCCCCGGGAGGGCATCCGCATCCACCTCGATCTCGTGGTCGACGACATGGAGGCGGCGCAGGCCTTCGCTGTGGAGCAGGGTGCCCGCGTGCTGGACGACGACGGCGAACACCCGGGTTTCCGCGTGTTGCAGGATCCCGTCGGTCACCTCTTCTGCCTGTGCAGGCGCGACTGACAGCTGCGCCCTACCATCACCCCATGACCACCGACAGGGTCCACGAGTTCGTGATCGAACGTTCCGTCCTCGTCGACGCTCCGGCGTCGACCGTGCACGGTTTCGTCGACGATCTGCACCGGTGGACGTCCTGGTCGCCGTGGGAGGGCAGCGACCCCGATCTGTCCCGCACCTACAGTGGCTCGGAGTCCGGGGTCGGGGCGTCCTACGCCTGGTCCGGTAATCGCAAGGCCGGCGCCGGGTCGATGACCATCGTGGATTCGACGGACGATCGTGTCGTGCTCGATCTGCTGTTCACGAAACCGTTCAAGGCCACGAACGTGACCATCTTCCTGCTGTCGCCGGCAGGAAGCGGCACCGAGGTGACGTGGCGGATGACGGGACAGCAGAACCTCGTCGCGCGTCTCGTCGGCAGGATCGTGCCGATGGACAGGTTCATCGGCAGGGACTTCGAGAAGGGACTCGCCGCGCTGAAGTTGCAGGCGGAGCAGCAGGACCGTTGACGTGACCGGTCGGCTCACGGCCACCGACGCCCGCATGTACTGGCTGTCGCGGCGCCTGCCGAGCGACCAGTTCCTGCTCTACGCGTTCGACGGTGTGCTCGACGACCCGGACGCCGTCGCCACGGCACTCGTGCGTCGGGCGCGTGTGGTGGACGGGCTGTCGGTCCGTCTTCGCGAGACGCGGTGGACGGCCGACTACCCCTACTGGGTGCCCACGGGGGTGACCCGCGACCGGGTCCGCGTCCACGCCGGCGGGACGTGGCAGGACTGCCTCGACCGGGTGGCGGAGACCTTCGGGGATCAGGTCGAGCCGCGCCGCGAGCCGTGGCGCGTGCATCTGTACCCGTGCGTCGACGGGGTGCCCGGCACGACGGGGTCGGCGACGGTGCTCGTCCTGCAGATCGCGCACGCTCTCGGGGACGGCGGGCGGGTGTCGGCGCTGGCTCGCGCGTTGCTGTCGGACGAGCCGTCAGCGGCGGTGCGCACGGTGGTGGTGCCGGCGCCCCTCGCGGTCGCGCGTGGTGCCGTCGAGCTTCCCGCACGGGTGATCGGCATGGTGCGTCGGGCACGTGAGGCGGTGGTGGCCGATCGTCGGCGCACGGCCGACACGGCGGGCGGCGTCATCCCCGGCCCGCCGCTTCCCCGAGCGCCGACGCTGCTGTCCCGCCCGGCAGGCGGAACCACCCGCATCCGGTGCGTGGTGTGCCCGGCGTCGGACCTCCGCACCGACACCGTCAGTGTCACCGTGGCCGCGCTCGTCGTGGTGTCGGACGCGATGAGTCGGCATCTCGCGTTCCTGGGCGAGCCGGTTCCGGACGACCTCGGGGCCGAGGTCATGATCGCCATACCGGGGGATAGTCGAACCACCCCTGCTGCCAACGCTTTTCACAACGCGGGGGTGGATCTGCACCCGTCCGTGCAGGATCTCCGCGCTCGGGCACGGGCGATCGACGACTCCCTGCGAGATCGGCGAAGACGGCTGGAACACCCCGCGTTCGGGGTCGGCGATCGTGCGACGGAGACCGTTCCCGCGGTGATCGTCCGGCGCGACGTCGACCGCGCCGACCTGTCGGTGGCGCCGACGACGGTGGCGGGTCACACGGTGGTCTCCAGTGTGAACCGAGGCGTCGCCGACCTCACGCTGAGCGGTCGGCCCGTCGTGCTGAGCGCCGGGTTCCCGGCCCTCTCGCCGACGGTCGGCGTCACGCACGGAGTGCACGGCATCGGCGACGTGGTGACCCTCTCGATCGTGACGAGCGACGACGTCATGGACGCCGACGCGTACACCGACTGCCTGCGGGAGGCCGTCTATCGAGTGCGGGAAGCGCTCAGGTGACCCGCCTACGCTGCTGACATGGCACTGTCCACGTCGGTACGACCCAGCCCCGTCTTCCTCGCGGTCGTCGCCGTCGCCGTGATCGGCGGTGTTCTGGCCTGGAACTCGACCAGGCCGGGCGACGTCCTGTCGTATGCCGGTGTCTTCGTCCTCGTCATCGGTGGATGGGTGGTGTCCCTGTGTCTCCACGAGTTCGCCCACGCGGTGACGGCCTGGCGCTTCGGTGATCACGACACCGCCGCGCGCGGCTATCTCACGCTGAACCCCCTGAAGTACACGGTGCCCGGACTGTCGATCGTGCTGCCGCTGATCTTCGTCGCGCTGGGCGGGATCGGTCTGCCGGGCGGCGCCGTGTGGCTGAACACCAGCGGTATGACCAGGCGGCAGCGGACGACGGTGTCCCTGGCCGGCCCGTTCGCCAATCTCGTTCTCGCGGTGATCCTTCTGGCGATCGTCGCGGTGTGGGCACCGGGCAGCGAGCACGCCTCCTTCTGGTTCGGCATGAGCTTCCTCGCCTTCCTGCAGGTGGTCGCCGTGGTGCTGAACCTGATCCCGATGCCGGGCCTGGACGGTTTCGGGGCGATCGAGCCCTACCTGTCGCCCGGTGCGCGGCGGTCGTTCGCGCAGATCGGGCCCTACGGGGTTCTCATCGTGGTGGCCCTGCTGTTCGTGCCGCAGGTCAACCGCGTCTTCTTCGACGCGGTGTACTCCCTGTACGAGCTGTCCGGCGTCCCCGCGGGGTGGGCCCAGAGCGGCGGCGTGCTCACGCGGTTCTGGACGCAATGGTACTGATCGCTGGGGACGAGGGGACTCACGGGACTAGCGGGGTCCCTGAGGTCTGTGGTGCAATAGCGCCGGAAATCGTGAGAAGTTACCAGCCCGGGGCGTCATGTCGAGGAAGGCGCGCCGGGCGAATCGAGAGGTAGACCCCAGTGCACGTGTCGCGTCGTCAATTGTTCCGCTATGCCGCCGCCGGTTCCGTCGCGGTCGGGGTCACCGGTGTCGCCGCTCGTGGCGTCGCCTCTGCCGCGCCCGCAGCACCCGCAGCGTTGGGCACGATCGTCGACTACGCCGGGGGAGTGCCGTCTGCCTCCGCCATCGCCGCCGCCGGCCATCTGGGCGCCATCCGCTACGTCTCGGACCGTCGACCCGGTGCCGCCTGGATGACGGGCAAGCCGATGACCGCCGCCGAGGCGGACGAGCTCACCGCGGCCGGTCTCCAGGTGGTGTCGTGCTACCAGTTCGGCAAGGGGGCGACGGCCGACTGGCGTGGCGGATTCGCCGCCGGCGTGAAGCACGCGACGCGCGGCCTCGAATTGCACACGGAGGCAGGCGGACCGGCGGACCGGCCCATCTACGCGTCGATCGACGACAACCCGACCGCGGTCGAGTTCGCCGCGATGATCGCGCCGTACCTGCTCGGCTGGCAGTCGGTGGTCGGGGCCGAGAACATGGGCGTGTACGCCAACTCGCCGACCATCGACCTCGCGGCGGCAGCGGGACTCGGTGCCTGGTACTGGCAGCACAACTGGGGGACGCCGAAGGGCTACGTGAACCCGGCTGCCCACCTGCATCAGATCGAGATCGACAAGCGAGCGATCGACGGAGTGGGTGTGGACGTCAACACCGTGCTGCGCGAGGACTACGGGCAGTGGAGCCTGTCCGCGTAACGCGGCGGCGGCCTCTCACGACACACCTGTCACAGCAGTCACACCTACGGAGAGGCACCATCGTGGAGTTCATCGACTACCTGTACGCGATCGCCGGAGCGATCTACACCCAGATCTCGACCGCGTTCGGTTCCTGAACACCGTTCTCGTCCCGATCGTCAGACGACGAAGGCACCGATGGTCGGCAGGAAGCTGCACGTGATGCCGGCCTCGGTGCTGATCGACCCGGAGACGGCGGCCAGGACGCGACCGGTCCCGGTGTCCGCGAGTGCCGAGAGCGTGGCCGGGCCGTCGGGGTTGATCCCCGCGGCACCCGTGAGCACGGTCGCTCCGGTGCGACCCGTGTCGACGTTGACCCAGTTCGCCGTCAGCGGCGCTGCCTGCACGTCGGCGAGCGGTGCGGTGCCGAGTGCCGTGAAGACGAAGCCGGCCTGACCGGCTGCGGGTCCGGGAGGCGGCAACTGTGCCGGGCCGGGTACCGCGAGCGCGCTCGCGACGGAGTCGGCCGTGGCCGAGATGCAGCCCTTGCCGACGGTGGGGTAGAAGAACTGCGAGATGACCGGGCCGTTCTGGGGGATCTCGGGGCCGCCACCACCGCTGCCGTCGAGGAACGTGATGATGCTGGTGAGGATGCGCTTCGCCTGGTCCGACAGCGGGGCCGTGGCCAGCAGCGCCTTCGCGCGCACCAGCAGATCGCTCTGCGGCGACGCTGCGTCGCGCTCCGCGGCGTCGAGCAGGGTGGGGGCCAGGGCGGCCAGTGCCTCGTAGCCCGGCACCACCGGAACCTCGGCGGGCAGCGGCAGGACGGGGGCGGGTGCTGCGCCTGCCGCAGCGGGTGCGACGAAGGCGCAGGCGGCGGCGACGGCCACTCCGCTCAGAACACGTCGCGCTGCGGCGCGCGTTCCCGTTGTCCCGATGTCCCGCATGATGTCCCCGTTTCTCCTCCGGCCGCCTCGAACCGTTCCGAGGCGACCCACGATGCACTATCTGCCCGTCACCGCCGTGCGAGGCAGTCGGGCGCGGGGTCACTCTATGTACACGGAGTGACGGTTGTACAGCAGCTCACCGGTCGATCGACCCGTGTCGCTCGCTCTGATTCGAACGGTAGTCTGTTAATAGAGTGTCTGGTGTTGTCAGAGTGAACAGTGATGCGATCGTTACTGCTGTGAGCCGTGTCGCGTGACAACGCGGCGGCTCCGTGGTGCAGAAGAGTCACGTCGCACGGTGCGGATAGGCTGCGCTCTGGCTGCGACCCCCGTCGATCGGAAGAACACTCGTGAGTGAAGTACGGCGATCGGCCGGGCGCACGTTGCTGGCAGCAGCACCGGCCCTGTTCGTGATCTCGCTGATCCTGCGTGTGGTGTGGACCGTCGCCACCCCCAACGGCAGCAACTGGGTCGATCTCCACGTGTACGTCGACGGTTCGGCCCGCCTGTTCAGCGGCGACCTCTACGACTTCACCTACTCGGAGGAGACTCCCGACTTCCCCCTGCCCTTCACGTACCCACCGTTCGCCGCGCTCGTGTTCTATCCGCTGCATTTCCTGCCGTTCCCGGTGGTGGGCGCTGCCTGGATGATCGCCACGATCGCCGCGCTGTACGCGGTGGTCCGGCTCGCACAGGGCATGGTCGGGTCGGGCCTCTGGTCCGGACACCGGGCGGCGTTGCTCTGGACGACGGTGGGCCTGTGGACCGAGTCGATGCGCACCACCCTGGACTACGGCCAGGTCAACGTGTTCCTGGTTCTGCTGGCGATGCTCGCGGCCCGCAGCGCCCGCTGGTGGCTGTCGGGTGCCCTGGTCGGCGTCGCGGCAGGCGTCAAGCTCACCCCCGCCATCACCGGCCTCTACTTCCTGGCGCAGCGTCGGTGGGCGGCCGCCGCGTTCTCCGCCGTCGCCTTCGCGGCGACGGTCGCGATCAGCTTCCTGCTCGTGGGGTCCGCCGCGACGACGTACTTCACCACCCTGCTGGGCGATGCGGACCGGATCGGTCCCGTCGGCTCGGTGTGGAACCAGTCCCTGCGCGGAGCGCTGTCACGCGTGGCCGGGCAGGACGTCGGCCAGGGGCCGGTGTGGCTGGTCGCGGCGGCCGTGGTGCTGGCCGCGGCATTCCTGGCCTGGCGGACGCTGGCACGCGACGATCGCCTGGGGACGCTCGTCGTCGTCTCGTTCGTGGGCCTGATGATCTCGCCGATCTCCTGGTCCCACCACTGGGTCTGGGTGGTGCCCATGTCGATCTGGCTGATGCACGGTCCGTTGTCGGGCGCGCCGGGAGCGCGCGTGCTCGCGGGGTACTGGCTCGTGGTCACCCTGATCGGCGTGCCGTGGATCCTCAGCTTCGAACAACCGTCCATCTGGGACATCTCCCGCCCGTGGCCACTCGCTCTGGCGGGATCGGTCTACGCCGTCGGCACCCTGGCACTGTTCGTCTGGATCGCGGTGGTGGGCCGCCGCGTCACCTCGCCAGGCGGTCGATCGCGGCCGCGAGCAGGACGTCCTTCCCGGTGAGTCCACCCGCGGAGTGCGTCGACAGCCGGTAGGTCACCGACCGCCATCGGACGTCGATGTCCGGATGATGGTCCGCCGATTCTGCCTCCTCCGCGACGCGCCGGACGAGGTCGATCGCCTCGAGGAAGCTCGCCGACTCGACGGTGCGGACCAGGGTGTCCCCGTCTCGCTGCCAGTCGGTCAGGCGGGTGAGTGCGTCGTCGATCTCCGTGTCGTTCAGCAAGTCGGCCATACTGCGATGGTGCCAGTTCCCGAGCCCGCGCTGGTGGTCGCGGGCGCCCTCGTCGAGAACGGGCGCCTGCTGCTCGCGCGTCGCGCCTTCCCACCGGAACTGGCGGGACTCTGGGAACTGCCCGGCGGCAAGGTCGACCCCGGCGAGACCCCCGAGGACGCACTGGTCCGGGAACTGCGCGAGGAACTGGGTATCGAGGTGACCGTCGGCGAGCCCGTCGGTGTCGACGTCGCACTCTCGGCGTCGCTGACACTGCGCGCCTACGCGGTCACACGGTTCTCCGGGACGGCGACGGCGCTCGAGCACGAAGCCCTCCGCTGGGTCGACGCGGCGGATCTGCACGGAGTCGATCTGGTGCCGGCGGACGCCGCGTGGCTGCCGGATCTCGCGGCGCTGCTGTAGTCAGGCCGCGCGGGCTTTCTTCAGACCCTTCTTCAGGTCCTTGCCCGTGACACCTGCTTGGTCCAGTTTCTTCATCCGCATGATCACCACCGGACACGTCAGACAGCGAGTCTTGCTGCGGCAGCACTTCTTCTTGGCCTTGCCGCGAGCGACCTTCGATGCCGAGGACATCGGGTGAGGGTACCCTGAGGTGGAGCCCGTGCCGACCGTCCCGGCCTGCGTGACCGCCGTCACCCGAGCCGACCGAGTAAACTGATCCGGTCGCGCTTCTCGTCGGCGACGCAGCGCGCTCTCTGGGAGAGGAAGCCGCTCGCTCTTCACCCCGCATTCGACCCAGGAGATTTCACGCGTGACCAGCCCCACCGCCAGTCAGACCGTACCCACCACCTTCCGCAACGTCGCCATCGTCGCGCACGTCGACCACGGCAAGACCACGCTCGTCGACGCGATGCTGCGCCAGTCCGGTGCCTTCGAGGAACGCGCCGAGGCCATCGACCGCGTGATGGACTCGGGTGACCTGGAGAAGGAGAAGGGCATCACGATCCTGGCCAAGAACACGGCCGTGCACAAGCGCAACGCCGACGGCAGCACCACCGTCATCAACGTGATCGACACCCCCGGCCACGCCGACTTCGGTGGCGAGGTCGAGCGCGGCCTGTCCATGGTCGACGGTGTCGTGCTGCTCGTCGACGCCTCCGAGGGCCCGCTGCCGCAGACGCGCTTCGTGCTCCGCAAGGCGCTCGCCGCGTCGCTGCCCGTCATTCTCGTGGTCAACAAGACCGACCGTCCCGACGCGCGCATCGAGGAGGTCGTCTCCGAGAGCCACGACCTGCTCCTCGACCTGGCGTCGGACCTCGACGACGAAGCCTCCGAAGCTGCCGAGCTGGCCCTCGACCTCCCCGTCCTGTACGCCTCCGGCCGTGAGGGCAAGGCGTCGACGAAGCAGCCGGAGAACGGACACGCTCCCGACGCGGAGAACCTCGACGAGCTGTTCGAGATCCTGCTCAGCTACATCCCGGCACCGAAGGGCAACGTCGAGGCGCCGCTGCAGGCTCACGTCACCAACCTCGATGCCTCCGCCTTCCTGGGCCGTCTCGCCCTGGTCCGCATCCACAACGGTGAGCTCAACAAGGGCCAGACCGTGAGCTGGATGCGCGAGGTCGACGGCGAGCCCGTCGTCCAGAAGGCCAAGATCACCGAGTTGCTCACCACCATCGGTGTCGAGCGCGTTCCCGGTCAGAAGGGCGTCGCCGGTGACATCGTCGCCGTCGCCGGCTTCCCGGACATCATGATCGGTGACACGCTGGCCGACCTCGAGAACCCGGTCGCCCTGCCGCGCATCACCGTCGATCAGCCGGCCATCTCGGTGACCATCGGTACCAACACGAGCCCCCTGGTGGGACGCGTGAGCGGCCACAAGCTGACCGCCCGCATGGTCAAGTCGCGTCTGGACCAGGAGCTCATCGGCAACGTCTCGCTCAAGGTCCTCGACATCGGTCGCCCCGATGCGTGGGAGGTCCAGGGTCGTGGCGAGCTCGCGCTCGCCATCCTCGTCGAGCAGATGCGCCGCGAAGGCTTCGAGCTCACCGTCGGCAAGCCGCAGGTGGTCACCCGCCAGGTCGACGGCAAGCTGCACGAGCCCTTCGAGGAGCTCACCATCGACACTCCCGAGGAGTACCTCGGCGGCGTCACGCAGCTGCTCGCCGCCCGTAAGGGAAAGATGGTCCAGATGACGAACCACGGCGCAGGCTGGGTTCGTATGGAGTTCATCGTCCCCTCGCGCGGTCTCATCGGCTTCCGCACGGACTTCCTCACCGACACGCGCGGCACCGGCATCGCCAACGCCGTCTTCCACGGTTACGCACCGTGGGCCGGCGAGATCCGCGCGCGCCACACCGGCTCGCTCGTCTCGGACCGTCAGGGCAGCGTCACCCCGTTCGCCATGATCCAGCTGGCCGACCGCGGCACGTTCTTCGTCGAGCCCGGTGCGGACACCTACGAGGGCATGGTCGTGGGCATCAACCCCCGCCAGGAGGACCTCGACATCAACGTCACCCGCGAGAAGAAGCTGACCAACATGCGTCAGTCCTCCGCCGACGTGATGGAGACCCTCGCCAAGCCGAAGAAGCTCGACCTCGAGATGGCGATGGAGTTCTGTGCCGGCGACGAGTGCGTCGAGGTCACGCCGGAGGTCGTCCGCGTGCGCAAGGTGCACCTCGACTCGAACGAGCGTGCGCGTGAGCGTTCGCGCAGCAAGTCGCGTGACAAGGCTGCTCTGTAATCATGTCGGTGGCGCGGGTGGGTGCGGCGCTGGCCGCTGCCCTGCTCGCGCTGTCCGCGTGCACGGCCGATCCGCCGCCGCCGATCCAGAGCACCGAGACGGCCACGACGACGCCTCCCGCAGCGCCGGCGGCCACGGGTAATCCGGTCGTGGTGGCCATCGACGACGTCGGTACGGGATTCAACCCGCACCTGCTGGCCGACCAGTCGCCCGCGAACACCGCGGTGTCCACGCTGGTGTTCCCCAGCCCCTTCCGCCCCGCGTCGGTGGGGACAGGAGTCGAGTGGCTGCCCGACGCGTCGCTGGTGCTGTCGGCCGAGGTGACGTCACAGGCCCCGTTCACCATCACCTACCGGCTGCGCAACGAGTCGCAGTGGTCGGACGGTGCGCCCATCGCGGCCGAGGACTTCCGCTACCTGTGGCAACAGATGATCGACGCGCCCGGCGTGGTGGATCCCGCAGGCTACGAGGCGATCGACGACATCGCGTCCTCGGACGGCGGCAAGACCGTCACCGTCACGATGGCGACGCCGTACCCCGCGTGGCGCGAGCTCTTCGAGAATCTGCTGCCCTCCCATCTGCTCAAGGACTCGCTGGGCGGCTTCGAGCGCGGACTGCGCGACAACGTGTCCGTCTCCGGCGGACACTTCCGCATCGAGTCGATCGATCGTGGCCGCGACGAGATCCTGCTCGAGCGCAACGACCGCTACTGGGGGTCACCCTCCACGCCCGATCAGATCCTCCTCCGACGCGGGGGCAGCGACGCCCAGCTCGCCGACTCGATGCGCTCCGGTGACGCCCAGATCGCCGAGGTGCGTGGCGGTTCGGCGACACTGGCGCAACTGGGCGCCATCCCCAACGTCCGTACGGACACCCGGTTCCGTTCGCGGACCCTCGAACTGACGTTGAACGGCCGGGTGCCGGAACTCGCGGACGCCGACGTGCGCCGCGGCGTCATGGGTCTGCTGGACGTGGACCTGCTGTCCACCGTCGCGTCGGGTACCGGCACGGCCGCGAACACCGTTCGCGCGCAGGTTCTCTCGCCGTCCCAGCCCGGCTACGTCCCCACGGCTCCGCAGACTCTCCCGCGGGACGAGGCACTGCAGCTGCTCGCCGACGCGGGATTCGTGCCGGTGCCGCTGCCGCCGGCCCTGGCTCCCACCTCGGGCCAACCCACCGCGACGACGACGCCGGTGCCGGGTAGCACGCGCGCGCTGACCGTCGTGATCGGCGCTCCCGAGAACGACGCGGTCGCGGTCGCGGTGGCCAACACGGCCGCCGATCAACTCCGCGACGCGGGCGTCGACGCCAGCGTCGCTCCCACCGATCCGGAGGAGTTGTACGGCACCGCGCTGCTCGAGGGCACGGTCGACGCCGTCGTCGGGTGGAGCCACGTGGGTACCGATGTGGCCACCGCCTGGTCGTCGCGCTACGGATGTGCAGCAACCGATCTCGCGACGTCGACGACGACGGCACCCGATTCCGACGCCGACCCGGTGGCGGCGAGCAACCTGTCCGGAGTCTGCGATCCGTCGCTCGAGCCGGTGATGGACCAGAGCCTGAGAGGCGACGTGAACCCGACCGAGGCCGTCATCGCGGCGCAACCACAGCTGTGGAACCTGCACACCGTGCTCCCCATCGCGCAGGACAGTTCCGTCGTCGCCGTCGGTCCCGGCGTGAGCGGCGCGACGCTCACGGGGCCCGTCGAACTCGGTGTGTTCGGGGACGCGGACGACTGGATGCGGGTGACGCCGTGACGGAACGGCACCGGATGCTGGTCGTCCATGCGCACCCCGACGACGAGACCATCACCACCGGCGGCACCATCGCCCGCGCCGTGCGGGCGGGCGTGGACGTGACGGTCCTGACCTGCTCGCTCGGCGAGGAGGGTGAGGTGATCGGGGAGACGTGGGCCGGACTGGTCGCGGATCGCGCGGATCAGTTGGGCGGGTACCGCATCCACGAGCTGACCGTGGCACTCGAGGCGCTCGGATGCCGGCCGCCGCGGTTTCTCGGCGGTGCCGGGCACTGGCGCGACTCCGGCATGGCCGGAACCCCCGCGGCCCGTCATCCGCGTGCCTTCGTCAACGCCGACCCGGACGAGGCCGTCGGCGCGATGGTCGAGGTGATCCGTGACGTGCGCCCGCAGGTTCTCGTGGCCTACGACCCCGAGGGCGGCTACGGCCACCCTGATCACATGCAGGTGCACCGGCTGGCAGGACTGGCTGTCGAGGCGGCGCAGGACGCTGCCCGGTTCGCCGAGACGGGGCCGGCCTGGTCGGTGGACAAGATGTACTGGACGGTCACCGGTCTGCATCAGTTGACCGCAGGCCTGAGCGACCTCGGCGACGTCCCCCAGCAGTGGCGCATGCCTGTCGAGGGCGAGCTGCCGAGCGTGCCCGACGACACGATCACCACGTCCGTCGACGTCCGCCCGGTGCTCGATCTCAAACGACTCGCGTTGCGCGCGCACCGAACTCAGGTCACCGTCGCGGAGTCCGGTCGGGTCTACGCCCTGTCGAACGACATCGCGCAGCCAGTCCTCGAGGACGAGCAGTACATCCTCGTCCGCGGCGATCTCGGACCGGTCGACTCGTCGGGGCGCGAGACCGACCTGTTCGCGGGGATCGTGTGACGGCCCCCAGTGTCTGCCCGGGGACGGTGTGCGGGTCCGAACCGGGCTCGGTGCCGGGTTATGCTGTGAGCGGCATCACCGGACGGGGTCGGACGTACCCGGTGAGTTCGACTCGAAGGAGCTCTTCCCATGAATTTCGATCTTCAGTACGCCATCGTGGCGTTCGTGGATTCCCTGCGACCCACAGCCGATCTGCAGCGCGAGATCTACCTGAACTCCGTGGGCGGCTTCGCGACGTTCGTGAGCAACTACCTCACGTCGATCGGGTTCCCTCCTCGCTGACGTTCACGGCGCCGACAGGATCGGCGCGATGACGGGCCACGCCGGGGAGGGCGTGGTGTCCGGCATCAAGGCGTCGATCGTCGGCGCATTGGTGCTCGACGGGTTCCTGTGCGCCGTGACCGCAGTGCTGTTCCTCCCGCTGTATCTCGGAAGCACTCCGTTCCCCGTCAGTGGTGTCCTCGCCGGCATCGTCAACGTGATCCTCGTGCGGGTCGCGTTCTCGGTGACGCACAACGTCTCCCGCGCCGCTCTCCCGGTCGCGGGATTCTTCGTGGGTCTCGTGCTGGCCATGCTGGGGGGACCGGGTGGAGACGTGCTCGTCGTGGCCGACTGGCGCACCCTGGTCCTCGTGGCAGGCGGGTTGCTTCCCGCTGTGGTGCAACTGTTCGCGTTGCGCATGGGTCAGTTCGCCGAACTCGGACGCGGCTGACTCCTGTCGATTCCGGCGGCGTCGGCCGCCGCGGCGAGCACCTGCTCCACCATGGCCGGCGTGAGCCGTCCGGTGAAGGTGTTCTGCTGGCTGACGTGGAAGCACCCGAACAGATGCAGGTCCGGCAACTCCTTCTTGGGTGACGTCAGCACGACGTGCGCACCGTGGCCGAACTTCGGGCGCGGTCGGGGGATCGTCCACCCCGCGCCGTCGAGGACCGGAAGCAGTGCCTGCCAGCCGAATCCGCCCAGGACCATCACTGCCCGAACGGTCGGCGCCAGGATGTGCAGTTCCGTCTCCAACCAGTGACGGCACCGGTCGCGCTCCTCCGGTGTCGGCTTGTTGGCCGGGGGAGCGCAGTGCACCGGCGACGTGATGCGCGTGCCGATCAACTCGAGGCCGTCGGCGATGTGGGTCGCCGTGGGCTGCGTGGCGAGGCCGACGGCGTGCATGGCCGCGTAGAGAACGTCGCCGCTGCGGTCGCCCGTGAACATCCGTCCGGTGCGATTCGCGCCGTGAGCCGCCGGCGCCAGGCCGACGATCAGCAGGCGAGCGTCCACGGGGCCGAAACCCGGAACCGGTCGGCCCCAGTAGGTCTCGTCACGGAACGCGGCCCGCTTCTCGCGCGCCACCAGCTCACGCCACTCCACCAGGCGCGGACACGCGCGGCACTCCGACACCGCCACATCGAGTTCGGGGATGCTCCGGGGTGTACCGGAGTCGGGTGTCACGGGCGCTCCGCCCACACGTCGCCGGCACCGGGCTGAGCGCTCTCGACGATCGACCACGCGTGGTCGGCGGGTACGTCGAGCACCGTGTAGCGGCCCGTGCCGGCCGCGGTGGCGGCGACGATGGTCGCGACACCGGCCCGTCGCTGGAAGAAGGTCTGCCGGACACCCCAGGCGACCACGCCGTCGGTGTCGAGGACGACGCGTCGCCGGTCGAGGCTGCCGTGCTCGGTGATCAGAACTCCCGGGTGGGCACGGTGGCCCAGGGCGGCGTACCGATCGAGCGCCAGGGCGACGGCGGCCACCACGAGGAGCGCGACGCCGATCCACGCGGCGATCGGGACGTCCCGGCCGGTCGACCGGACCACGAGGAGTGCGACAGCGACCAGCAGGACCGGCCCGACGGCGCGGGTGAGCCTGCGCCGCAAAGCCGCCGGTCCGTGCTTCTGCAGTGTCACCGTGGCCGGCGCGCTCTCCGGCAGACCCGCCAGCACGTCGTCCATCGTGTGGCGGGCGGCCGGCAGGGGAGCGGGTGGCAGGAGCAGCGACGACTCCTTCTCCGAAGCGGACACCCCGGTCATGACGGCATCCAGGCGCGCTCCGCGCGCCCACCGCAGGACCAGCGGTCGACGCAACGTCGCGCCGCGGAGGCGGTCGCGGTCCAGCGTCGTGTGTCGCGTCGACAGCAGTCCGTGGCCGACGCGGAGCCTGGTGCCGTCGTCGGTCACGGAGAGGTTGCCGTAGACGACCAGGTAGCGCACCACGGAGACGATGCTCGACACGACGAGCAGCAGGGCCGCGGCGACGACCACCGCGACCACGATGCCGAGGCGCAGAACGGCCTGATAGGTGTCGTCGAGGGCCGGCGAAGAGGCGATGTCACCGGCGAACCCGGACTGGAACACGAGCCCGAATCCGGCACCGACGACGACGATGCCCGTGGCCGTGAAGGGGGCGAATCGAACCCAGCCGGTACGGAAGTGGGCGATCTCACGTTCGGGCGTCACGGCGGGTTCGGTCACTGCGACCGGATCCACTCCCACCGTCCGGCCGGTGCTCGCCAGCAACTCCTCACGCAGGGCGGGGACCAGGTCGGAGGCGAGGGCGTTCAGCTCGAACGAGTCGGCCTTGTCCGACTTCTGCTGACCGGTGCCCACGGTGAGGATCGACAGTCCCAGCAGTCGGTGCAGCGGCCCGGCTCGCACGTCCACACTGCGGATTCGACCACGCGGAATGGAGAGCACCTTCTTCTGGAAGAGCCCGCGGCGCAGCTGGACGTCGTCCGAGCCGATGCGGTACCCGGTGGTGAACCAGCGCAGGATGGCCGCGCCCACGAGGAGGACCACGACGATCAGGCCCCAGACGTGCGTGCCGCTCTGCGATCCGAGAACGAGGGACAGCAGGAGCACCGGCAGCAGGCGGACCAGCTCGGTGACCGGGTGGATCAGGAGCATGCGCTTGTCGAGTCGCAGCCACGGCAACTCGTCGACGCGCAGGCCGGCGTCCTGCGTCACGTGGCGTCGCCTCGTGAGCGTGCGGCCGCCGCGGTGATGGCGGCGACGGTGCGATCGGCGGTCGCGAGGTCGAGCCCCGCGATCTCCAGAGCTCCCGCGGAGGACGCGGTCGTCACCGTCACGGTGGCCAGTCCGAGTGCCCGGTCGAGCGGCCCGCGCTCGGTGTCGACGGTCTGCACTCGGGACAGGGGAGCGATGCGCCGTTCCTGAGTCACCCAGCCGGTGCGCGTGTGGACGGCGGTGTCGCTCAGTTCCCAGCGGTGCACCCGATAGCGCCACTGCGGCGCGATGGTCACGTGCGCTCCCGCGAGGACCACCACGGCGACGGCAGCGGCCACCACGGGCGTCCAGGACGGGCGCTCGACGTTCACCGCGAGCACCACGGCCCACACGATCACGGCGACGACCACCGGGAGCCACAGCAGGGCGGCTGCCACGGCCCACAGAATCTTCGCCCGCGGATCGGGGCGATGCGCGGGATCGGTGAGGACCACACCGGGACTGTTGTCGGACACGTCGCATCACCCCTGCTGTGGCACGCCTCCGGCCGGAGGGCGCATGATCGAACGGTGACGATGTTGCCCGATCCGAGTACTCCCGCGCGCGCCGACACCCGAGTGACGCCTCCCGACAGCCCGGCACCGACCGCATCGGCGCTGCGGCGTGCGCTGCGCCGTGCCCGCGACGGTGTGGTGATCAGTGTCGACGAGGCGACCACGCTGCTGCACGCCCGCGGCGACGACCTGACCGATCTGTGCGCGTCCGCGGCGCGGGTGCGGGACGCGGGACTGCTCGCCGAGAACCGCCCCGGCACGGTGACCTACTCGCGCAAGGTGTTCATTCCCCTCACCCGGCTGTGCCGGGACACGTGCCACTACTGCACGTTCGTGACGGTCCCCGGCAAGCTGCGCGCCGAGGGGCACGGGATGTTCCTCGAGGCCGACGAGGTGCTCGACATCGCGCGGCGCGGTGCCGAACTGGGATGCAAGGAAGCGTTGTTCACGCTCGGCGACCGCCCCGAGGCCCGCTGGCCCGAGGCGCAGGAGTGGTTGGACGCGCGCGGCTACGACTCGACGCTGGACTACCTGCGGGCGATGTCGATCCGCGTGCTCGAGGAGACGGGTCTGCTCCCGCACCTCAATCCCGGAGTGATGAGCTGGGAGGAGATGTCGCGCCTCAAGCCGGTCGCACCGTCGATGGGCATGATGCTCGAGACCACCTCGCGTCGACTGTTCGAGGAGAAGGGGCAGGCCCACTACGGCAGCCCCGACAAGGACCCCGAGGTGCGTCTGCGCGTGCTCACCGACGCCGGTCGTCTCACCGTTCCGTTCACCACCGGCATCCTCGTGGGCATCGGCGAGACGATCCGTGACCGCGCCGAGTCGATCATGGCGATCCGGAAGTCGCACAAGGCATTCGGTCACGTGCAGGAAGTGATCGTGCAGAACTTCCTGGCCAAGGACGACACCGCGATGCGGTCCGCACCCGATGCCGGCCTGGAGGAGTTCCTCGCCACCATCGCCGTGTCCCGCATCCTTCTCGGCCCGGCCATGCGCATCCAGGCGCCGCCGAATCTGGTGTCCGCGCAGGAGTGCGCGGCGTTGCTCGCCGCGGGCGTCGACGACTGGGGCGGTGTCTCGCCGCTCACCCCCGATCACGTCAATCCCGAGCGGCCGTGGCCGAACCTCGACACTCTCGCGCAGCTGTCCGCGGACGCCGGCTTCACGCTGACCGAACGCACGGCGGTGCAGCCGCGGTACGTCCTGGCGGGCTCACCGTGGATCGACCCGCGGATCTCGGCGCACGTGCGTGCGCTCGCCGACGACGCGACCGGGCTGGCGGTGCCCGAGACGATCCCGTCCGGTCTGCCGTGGCAGGAACCCGACGAGGTGTGGGAGTCCACCGGCCGCGTCGACCTCAACACCGGCATCGACACCGAGGGTCGCAACACCGAGACGCGCAGCGACATGGGCAGCGCGTTCGGCGACTGGGAGTCCATCCGCGAGCAGGTGGCGCACCTCGCGACGCTGGACAGCGTCGACCGCGACGTGGTCGCCGCCCTCCGTGCCGCGGAGAAGGATCCCGGCAACTGCACCGACGAGGAGTACCTGGCGCTGGCCACCGCCGAGGGTGCGGCGCTCGACGCGGTGACCGCCTTCGCCGATCAGCTGCGCCGCGACATCGTCGGTGACGACGTCACGTACGTCGTGAATCGGAACATCAACTTCACCAACATCTGCTACACCGGGTGCCGCTTCTGCGCCTTCGCCCAGCGCAAGGGCGACGCCGACGCGTTCTCGCTGTCGACCAGCGAGGTCGCCGACCGGGCCTGGGAGGCGCACGTCCTCGGCGCCACCGAGGTCTGCATGCAGGGCGGCATCGATCCGGAGCTGCCCGTGACCGGATACGCCGACCTGGTGCGCGCGGTGAAGGCGCGGGTGCCGTCGATGCACGTGCACGCCTTCTCGCCCATGGAGATCGTCAACGGGGCCTCGCGCGGTGGCCAGTCGGTGCGCGACTGGCTGACCGAACTGCGGGAGGCCGGGCTGGACACCATCCCCGGGACGGCGGCGGAGATCCTCGACGACGAGGTCCGCTGGGTGCTCACCAAGGGCAAGCTGCCCGCCCAGACGTGGATCGACGTCGTCACCACGGCGCACGAGGTGGGACTGCGGTCGAGTTCGACGATGATGTACGGCCACGTCGACAACCCCTCGCACTGGGTGGGACACCTGAACGTGCTCAAGCGGATCCAGGACCGCACCGGTGGTTTCACCGAGTTCGTGCCGCTGCCGTTCGTGCACCAGAGTTCGCCGCTGTACCTGGCGGGGGCGTCACGACCAGGACCGACGCAGCGCGACAACCGGGCCGTCCACGCACTGGCGCGGATCATGCTGCACGGCCGCATCGACAACATCCAGACGAGCTGGGTGAAACTCGGCGTGACGGGAACTCGGGTGATGCTGAACGGCGGCGCCAACGACCTGGGTGGCACGCTGATGGAGGAGACGATCTCGCGGATGGCGGGATCGCAGCACGGATCGGAGAAGACCGTCGAGGAACTACACGCGATCGCCGAGGGAATCGGACGACGCGCAGTCGAGCGCACCACCGCCTACGCAGACCGGACGGAAGCAGCATGAGCGCTGATCGATTGGGCGACGAGCGCGTCGCCGGAGTTCTCAAGGCCGCGGTGCGCGTGATCGTGCCGGTCCTCGAACTGCTCGCGGACCGTGACCCGCTCGGCCTCAAGAAGCGCACGTTCCGCGAGCAGGCGGACGCGAGCGGCACGAAGGTCGACGCGGCGCTGAACGCCGTCGCGTCGGTGTTCGACGCCGCCGACACACCGGGAACCAAGGCGTGGGAGTCGATGACCGTCGACCAGCGCGTCTCGTGGTGGGTCGGCCGCGTCGGCGGGATCGGCACCGTGGCGGTGGCGTTCCCCGGCATCTTCGGTGTGCTCGCTCGCCGACTCCCGCTCGGCGACGTCCTCGGGTTCGCGAACCAGGCCATCGTCCTGGTGGCCGTCGCCCGCGAGTACGGCATCACCGAGCAGGACGAGCAGGTCCGCCTGCTGGCATCGGTGCTGTGCAACCGCGAGCTGCCGAAGGGTGCCAGCATCCACGCGCCCGAACCCGACGTCGACGGCGTCACGGACGACAGCCGTGTCACCGAGCCGTCCGGTCGCTTGTCCCGGTCCCCGTTCGCGTTGCTGTCGACCTTGTGGTCGGTCACCAAGATCCTCAAGGCCGTCACCGACGAATTGGACAAGCGGCCCCGCAGCCGTACCGTTTACAGATGGCTCGGTAACCTGCCCGTGGTCGGTGCGGTCGCCGGGTACTTCGGCGAGCGCGGCGCACTGTCCCGAGCTGCGAAGCTGGGGCGCCGGTGGGTCGAGCAGAACAGCACGTCCGCGTCGAACGCGTCCCCGCGGGGCCGCGACACGCTCAGAGTTCGGAAAGGCTAAGGAGAACCTCAGTGCCGTACACGATTGCTGAACCGTGCGTCGATGTCCTCGACAAGGCATGCATCGAGGAATGCCCTGTCGACTGCATCTACGAGGGTGGACGCATGCTCTACATCCAGCCCGACGAGTGCGTGGACTGCGGTGCCTGCGAGCCGGTGTGCCCCGTCGAGGCGATCTTCTACGAGGACGACGTCCCCGAGCAGTGGTCCGCCTACGTCAGCGCCAACGTCGACTTCTTCGACGAACTGGGCTCACCCGGTGGCGCGGCCAAGGTCGGCAAGACCGACTACGACCCGCCGTTCATCAAGGCTCTGCCCCCCATGGGTGAGAACTGAGCGTGACGGACGCACCCGTCGTCTCGCGTCGGTCGCCCGCTGTTCGTCGATCCGTGGCGAGCCTGTTGCCCGAGTTCCCGTGGGACACGCTGGCCGACGTCACCGCGCTGGCGCGGTCGCATCCACACGGCATCGTGAACCTGTCCGTCGGTACGCCGGTGGACCCGGTCGCCGACGTCGTCCGTGACGCTCTCGCGGCGGCCTCCGCGCAGCCCGGGTACCCCACGACAGTGGGCACACCCGAGCTGCGGGCGGCCGCCGTCAGTGCGCTCGCACGTCGCTACGGCGTCGGTGGGTTGGACGAACGCTCGATCCTGCCGGTGATCGGAACCAAGGAAGTCATCGCCTGGTTGCCGACCCTGCTCGCGCTCGGACCGGACGATCTCGTCGTCATCCCGGAACTGGCGTACCCCACCTACGAGGTCGGGGCCCTGCTCGCGGGATGCCGCACACTGCGCGCGGACGGGGTGTCGCGCCTCGGTCCCGAACGCGCGTCCCTCATGTTCGTCAACTCGCCGTCCAATCCCAGCGGCCGGGTGCTCGGTGTCGCTCATCTGCGCAAGGTGGTCGAGTGGGCCCGCGAGCGCGGCACGATCATCGTGTCGGACGAGTGCTACCTCGGACTGACCTGGGAGGGACGCGCCGTCTCGATCCTCGACGACGAGGTGTGCGGCGGGGACACCACCGGCCTGCTGGCCGTGCACTCGCTGTCCAAGACGTCGAACCTCGCGAGCTACCGCGCAGGCTTCGTGGCCGGCGATCCCGCCCTGGTCGCGGAACTGCTGGCGGTCCGCAAGCACGCGGGCATGATGGTCCCTCTTCCGGTGCAGGCGGCCATGACCGCGGCGCTGAGCGACGACGACCACGAGAACGTGCAGCGCGAGCGCTACCGGGATCGTCGGACCGCCCTCGCCGCCGCCGTGGTGGCGGCCGGATTCACCATCGATCACTCCGAGGCCGGCCTGTACCTGTGGGCCACGCGCGGTGAACCGTGTCGAGACACCGTGCGCTGGTTCGCCGAACGCGGCATCCTCGTCGCTCCGGGGGAGTTCTACGGTCCCGACGGCGGCACCCACGTCCGCATCGCGCTGACGGCGACCGACGAGCGCATCGCCGCCGCCGTCGCCCGTCTCACGGTCTGAGGCCCCGCCGTGGGAGCGCTCGACCGCGCGCAGGAGGATCTGGCCCGCGGGGAACCGTGGAGTGCGCGCAAGCGCCTGACCGCGCTCCTGGATCAGGACGCCGCCTCGCAACCCGCGCTCGACCTCCTCGGCTACGCGTGCCTGGCGATGGACGACCCGGCCGGTGCCGGTGCGGCCTGGTTCCTCACCGATCGAGACGACGCCGACCCGCTGGTGCGGCACGCGCTCGACTCGTTCGTCGCCGCGTGTCCGACGCCGTTGGTGCTCGCGCGTCGGCTGCCCATCAACGCGCCGTCGCGGGCCTATCCGCCTCGCGTGCGCGAGCGGCTCGCGGTGCTCGAGTCCCGGGTGCGTGCCAGCGGCGAGGAGTGGGAGCCGCCCGGCGAGGTGCACTACTTCGCGCAGGAGGGCGTCGACGTCGAGGCGTTCGACGAGTGGTCGGACGCTCCTGTCTCGTCCCGGTCCGGTGTGAAGATGGTCGCGGCCGTCCTGGTGATCGCCATGATCGGCACCGCGTCCATCGCGACCGTTCTCACCGTCTTCTTCTGACGACGCGCCGCCGCGAGGTCGAGGACGTGTCGGGGGCCGGTGGTACAGATGGAGTCATGAAGGATTCGCTGACGGGATGCGTCGAGTGTCTCGGCGCTCTCGACCACTGTCACGGCACGCTCGTCGTCCACTCGCACGGTGCGGTCGAGTGCACCGACGACGCCTGTGTTCTGCTGCACGCCGTCCGGCACACCCTCGTCGTCGACTGTTCCGCGGTCGCCGGGGGCTGCACGTGCGTCGAGGTCACGGAGCAGCTGCGGGCGTCGTGAGAGACTGCTCGGTGTGCTGCTCCGGTCACTGAACTCGTACGCGATCACCCACGGCGGCGACGTCGACGACGCGGTCACCGTCGGTGACGTCGTCCTCTCTCGAAGCGATCTGCTCGGGGCCGCCACGTCGGTGGCCGAGCGCATCATGGGCGTCGACCGGGTGGCCGTCCTCGCGGAGCCGACCGCCCGCACCGTCGTCGCCGTGGTCGGTGCGCTCATCGCCGGAGTGGCCGTGGTGCCGGTGCCCCCGGACTCGGGGCCCACCGAGATCGAGCACATCCTCGCGGATTCCGGTGCCCGCGGGTGGCTGGGTGTCGCCCCCGAGCACGACGGCGGTCTGCCCGTCGTCCCGGTCCGCATGCACGCACGGTCCTGGCACAGCTACGCGGAGCCGTCGGACGACGCGACCGGTCTCGTGCTCTACACCTCGGGAACCACGGGCCCTCCGAAGGGCGTGATCCTCAGCCGCGGTGCGCTCGCCGCCGGCATCGACGCGCTCGCCGAGGCGTGGGGGTGGACGGCGAACGACACTCTGGTGCACGGACTCCCGCTCTATCACGTGCACGGGCTCGTGCTGGGAGTCCTGGGTCCGCTGCGACTCGGCAGTCGAGTGATCCACACCGTCAAGCCCTCCGCGGAGCGGTACGCCGCGGCGCGGGGAACGATGTACTTCGGGGTTCCCACCGTGTGGTCGCGAGTGGCGGCCGACCCGGAGTCCGCCGCGGCGCTGTCGCACGCTCGGTTGTTGATCTCGGGCAGTGCCCCGCTGCCGGTGCCGGTGTTCGAGAAGATCGCCGCTCTCACGGGTCTCGAGCCGATCGAGCGCTACGGCATGAGCGAGACCCTCATCACGTTGAGTACGCGCGCCGACGGTGAGCGACGACCCGGTTGGGTCGGAGTTCCGGTGCGCGGCATCGAGACTCGGCTGCGCGGTGAGGACGGGTCGGAGGTCCCACGCGACGGGGAGTCCATCGGTTCGTTGGAGGTGCGCGGCCGGTTCTTCGACGGTTACCTGAACAAGCCGGAGGCCACCGCGGCCTGCTGGACGGACGACGGGTGGTTCCGGACGGGAGACGTCGCGGCGATCGACCCGGCGGGCTTTCATCGGATCGTCGGCCGGGAGTCGACGGACCTGATCAAGACCGGTGGGTACCGCGTCGGCGCGGGCGAGGTGGAGACGGCGATCCTCGGTGTTCCCGGAGTGCGTGAGGTGGCGGTCGTGGGACTGCCCGACGACGATCTCGGCCAGCGCATCGTGGCGTTCGTCGTGGGTGACGAGGTGGAGCCGAGAGCAGTCGTAGACTCTGTGGCACAACAGCTCTCGGTGCACAAGCGGCCGCGTGAGGTACGCGTGGTGGACTCGTTGCCGCGGAACGGGATGGGCAAGGTCCGCAAGAACCTGTTGGAGTAGCGTCGGGAGACATGACCTCCTCCACTCGCATCGTCCTGGCCTCTCGTCCCACCGGCGCACCCACTGCCGAGAACTTCCGGACCGAGACGGTCGATCTCCCCGAGGTCGGTGACGGTCAGGTCTCGCTGAAGACCCTGTACCTGTCGCTGGACCCGTACATGCGCGGCCGGATGAGCGACGCCGAGTCGTACGCGGAGCCCGTCGAGGTGGGCGACACGATGGTGGGCGCCACGGTCTCCGAGGTGATCGAGTCTCGAAGCGACGCCGTGTCGGTCGGCGCCGTGGTGCTCGGCTACACGGGGTGGCAGTCGCACGCGGTGGTCGATGCGTCGTCCGTGCGAGTGCTGGATCCGGAGAAGGCGCCCGTGTCCACCGCGCTGGGCGTGCTGGGGATGCCGGGCTTCACCGCGTACTCCGGCATGACGAAGATCGGGCAGCCGAAGGCGGGGGAGACCGTCGTGGTCGCGGCGGCCAGTGGGCCCGTCGGCTCGGCCGTCGGCCAGTTCGCGAAGATCAAGGGTGCGCGCGCCGTCGGCATCGCCGGCGGTCCCGAGAAGTGCGCGTACCTGATCGACGAGCTCGGCTTCGACGCCGCCGTCGATCACCGCGCCCCGGACTTCGAGGATCAGTTGAAGGCCGCGACTCCGGACGGCATCGACGTCTACTTCGAGAACGTGGGCGGCGCCGTCGCGAAGGCGGTGCTCCCGCGGCTCAACCTCTACGCACGCGTGCCGGTGTGCGGTCTCATCGCGCAGTACAACGACACGCAGGCACCGGAGGGTCCGGATCGGCTGCCCGGCTTCTTCACGCGCGTGCTGACGAAGAGCCTGACAATCCGCGGCTTCATCCAGAGCGAATTCGTCCCGGAGCTCTACAAGGACTTCCTGCGCGAGGTCGCCGAGTGGATCGACAACGGGTCGTTCCGCTACCGGGAGGACGTGGTCGAGGGTCTCGAGAACGCTCCCGACGCGTTCTTCGGGCTGCTCGAGGGCAAGAACTTCGGCAAGCTCGTCGTCAAGGTGGCGTGACGGTTAGAGTACACGTGTGCACTCGAATCGCGATCGGAACGAAGTAGCGGGCGCTGCCGACGTCGTGGCCACGGCCATCGACATCCTCAGCCGCCCTGTCCAGGGGACCCACCGCGCGATCAACGATGTGGTGTTCGGGGTGCTGGGCCGTTCCGCGGCACCCGTGCGCATCCTGAACGAGGGCATCGCCGACCTGGTCTACGAGGCTGTGCGCGGGGGCGGTGTGGCGGCCGCCGAGGCCGTCACCGCGGTGTCCCGGCTGTTGCCCGAGGACCGCGTGTCCCACGCGATCACGTCCACCGCGGCGGGATCGGTCGTGGTCGGCGCCGTCAACGGGCTGCTGGGCGACCGGCTCGCCGCCGAGGGCAACGACCTGACGGTGGAACTCGGGCCGCATCACGAGCGCCGCATCGTCGGGAACGACACCGCGATGCTGACCACCGCGTATCCGAAGGCCACGGGTCACGTCGCCGTGCTCGTGCACGGGCTGGGGGAGACCGAGCAGGCCTGGTACTACCGCCACGACGGGCGGGGCAGTTACGGCGAGGCGCTGGCCGCGCACGGCATCAGCGCGGTCTGTCTGCGGTACAACACGGGCGCCGGGATCGAGGACAACGGGGCGGCACTGGCCGGCCTCCTCGACGAGCTGATCGCGGTCTGGCCCGTCCCCGTCGAGCGGATCGACCTCGTCGGGCACTCGATGGGCGGGCTCGTGGTGCGGCGTGCCTGTGCGGTCGAGGCGAGCAGGGCGACCTGGCTGCCGCTGGTGCGCACGGCCTGCTACCTGGGCACCCCGCACGAGGGCGCACCGCTCGCGACGGGCGTGTACCACCTCTCCCGTGCTCTGCGGAAGGTGCGGCAGACGGCGGTGTGGGCGGACCTGCTCGACGTCCGCAGCCGCGGCGTGGACGACCTGAGACTGGCCACGGACGTGGCGCTCGCCCCCGGGATCCGGCACGTCGCGGTCGCCGCCACCCTGGCCGCCGACGACACGGCCTGGTGGGCCGACGCCGTGGGAGACGGACTGGTGACGCTGCGCAGCGCACGGGGGCCGATGGCGGAGTTGCACACGCTCGTCGGCACCGGGCACCTCGCGCTGCTGTCGGATCCGCGGGTGCTCGACGTCCTCACCGAACTCATGGCGGACGCGACACCGGCCGAGATCGACGACGTCACCGAGCCGGACGAAACGGTGGCCTGAGACCACCGTCCCGCGTCAGACCAGGCTCTCCTGCCACGCCGTGTTCAGGTGCGCGAACCTGCCGTCGCCGGCGACGAGGGCCTCCGGGGTGCCGTCCTCGACGATCCGTCCGTCGGCCATGACGAGAACGCGGTCCGCGATCGCGACCGTCGACAGGCGGTGCGCGATGATCAGTGCGGTCCGACCGTGCAGGATCGTCTCGAGGGCGCGCTGGACCAGGCGCTCGCCGGGGATGTCGAGGCTGGACGTGGCCTCGTCGAGCACGATCACCGACGGTGCGGCGAGGAACACCCGCGCGAAGGCCACCAGCTGTCGCTGTCCGGAGGACAGACGTCCACCGCGCTTGCGCACGTCGGTGTCGATGCCTCGCGGCAGTGCGGCCAGGAACGGGGTGAGGCCCACGGCGTCGGCGGCCGCCCGCACCTCGTCGTCGGTCGCGGACGGTCGGCCGAGGCGGATGTTGTCCGCGATCGATCCGGAGAACAGGAACGATTCCTGCGTCACCATGACGACGTTGCGACGCAGGTCGTCGTCGGCCAGGTCGCGGAGATCGATGCCGTCGAGACGGATCCGGCCGTCCGTGGGGTCGTAGAACCGCGCGAGGAGCTTGGCCACCGTCGACTTGCCGGCACCGGTGGCGCCGACCATGGCGACCACCTGTCCGGCCGGCACGTGCAGCGAGAAGGGCTGCAGCACCAGCGCGTCCG
Organism: Rhodococcus sp. UNC23MFCrub1.1; assembly: GCF_000686025.1. Lineage (GTDB taxonomy): Bacteria > Actinomycetota > Actinomycetes > Mycobacteriales > Mycobacteriaceae > Rhodococcoides. The sequence goes on along the minus strand of NZ_JMLQ01000001.1, from coordinate 242,304 downwards.
CGGCGTAGCCGAACGAGACCCGGTCGAACTCCACGTCGCCGGCTGCGATTCCGATCGGCACCGGGGTGGTGGGAGGCGCCACCGTCGGTTCCTCCTCGAGCACGCCCGAGATCTTCTCGAGCGCCGCCGCGGCCGACTGGTACGCGTTGAACACCTGCGCGAGTTCGTCGAGCGGCCCGTAGAAGCGGCGGAGGTACAGCACGTAGGCGGCGAGCACGCCGATGTCGAGGGCACCGCCGATGACCCGCATGCTGCCCACGACCACGATGACGGCGAGGGTGGCGTTGCCGATCCAGCGCACGATGCCGGTGTAGCTCGCCATTCCGCGCAGCGCAGTGGTGGTGGCGTCCCGGTACTCGGTGTCCTCCGCGAGCAGGATCGCGTCGTTGCGGCGCTCGCGGCGGAACACCTGGACGGCGCGGATGCCGACCATCGACTCGACGAAGTGCACCACGACGCGCGCGATGGACACCCGGGTGCGTCGGTAGGCACGGCGTTGACGGCGCTGCGACCAGCGTGTGATCAGCAGCAGCGGAACGAAACCCGCGAGCACGACGAGGGCAAGCGGCACGTCGAGCCAGAACAGGATGACGGCGATCGAGACCATCGACAGGATCGCGGTCAACGCATCGTTGAGCGCGCTCTCGAGGAGCGTCTGCAGCGATTCGACGTCGCTCGTCAGTCGCGAGATGACCTTGCCGGACGTGTACTTCTCGTGGAAGGACAGCGACAGTGCCTGCGTGTGGCGGAACACCCGCTCGCGCAGATCGAACAGGATGTCCTGGCTCAGGCGCCCCGAGACCATGAGGAACGCGTACGTCGTGGCGGCGCCGAGGAACCCGACCACGACGTATCCCGCCACGGTCCACACCAGCGGCGCCCATCGTCCGTCGACGGCAGCGGCGACGCCGGTGTCGAGGGCGTGGGCGATGAACAGCGGTCCGGCGACGAACGCCAGGTTGTCCAGGAAGATGATCGCCATCGCGAGGACCGTGCGGCGGCGGTGCGGGCGCAGCAGCGAGAAGAGCAGTCGACGTGAGCGACCGGCCAGGACGAGGTTGCCGGCCCGGTCCACGTCGGTGTCCTCACCGCCGACGCCTCGCCAGTCGGTGTCAGCCACGGTCTCGCTCCGGTCCGGACATCGAGCCCATCACGTCGCGGTACGCCGCCGAGGTGGCGAGCAGGTGCTCGTGCGTCCCGGTCTCCATCACCGTGCCGTGGCCGAGGTGCACGACGCGATCCGCGAGCGCGGCCGTCGAGGGGCGGTGCGCCACCAGCACGGTCGTGGAGTGCGCGAGCACGGTGCGCAGCCGGCGCTGGACCTTCGCCTCGGTGTCCACGTCGAGCGCGGAGAGCGGATCGTCCAGCACCAGCACGCGGGGCCGGCCGAGCACCGCCCGCGCCAGCGCCAGACGCTGGCGCTGACCTCCGGACAGGCTCAGTCCCTGCTCGCCGATCCGGGTGTCGAGGCCCCACGGGAGCTTCTCGACGAAGTCCGTCGCGTGCGCGATCTCGAGTGCCTCCGCGACGTCCTCGTCCGTCGCGTCGGGACGGCCCAGCGCGACGTTCTCGCGCACACTGGCCGAGAACAGCACCGGCTCCTCGAAGGCGACCGAGACCACCGAGCGCAGATCCGCCAGCCGCATCGACCGGACGTCGACACCGTCGAGAGTGATGGCGCCACCGTCGACGTCGAACAGCCGAGGGATCAGCGTCGTCAGGACGGACTTCCCCGTTCCGGTGTTGCCGACGAGAGCCACCGTCTCGCCCGGACTCACCTCGAACGTGACGTCGTGCAGGAGGTGGTCGGATGCGTCCGGGAATGCGAAGGAGACGTGGTCGACGCGGATGTGCCCCCGCACCGGGTCGGGCAGGGGAACGGGGGAGACCGGATCCACGATGGTGTCCGGGGTGTCCATGATCTCCCAGTACCGATCCGCCGCCGTCCGCGCGTTGTTCAGCTCGGCGAGCAGGAAACCGAAGGACTCGATGGGCCACAGCAGGAAAGCGACGATGGCCATGGTCGCCACCAGAGTTCCGGCCGTCAGGGTCCCCGTCACGATGGCGTACGTCCCGTAGGCGAGCATGCCGCCGACGGCCACCGGTGGCAGTCCGACGATGACGGTCCACAGGATCGCCAGGTATCGGACCTTGGTGAGCTCGGTCGTGCGGAGCGTCGCGGCCCGCGCGAGGAAGCGGCGTCCCAGGTGGGCGCTGCGGCCGAACGCCTTGAGCACCCGGATGCCGTGGATGGACTCCTCGACGGTGGTGGTGACGTCGCCGGCCTGGTCCTGGGCGTCGCGTGCGACGACGCGATAGAGCTCCTCGAACCGGACGCACGCCCACACCAGCGGAATCGCCACGACGAGCATGATGACGCCGAACTGCCATGCGCGGGAGAGCAGGACACCGAGACCCACGACGAGGGTCACCGCGTTGATGATGATGAACGGTCCGATGAAGGCGACGAAGCGGCGCAGCGCGGAGAGGTCGGAGATGGCGCGGGAGAGCAGTTGGCCCGATTCCCAACTGTCGTGCGCGGCCACCGACACGTGCTGCAGCTTCGCGAACACGTGCGCGCGGGCCGTGATCTCGAACTGACTCGACGGCCCCGACACCAGGTAGCGACGGATCCAGATGCCGGCGGCATCGATCGTTCCCAGCAGCAACACCAGCGCCGCAGGCCACCACACGCCGGCGACGTCGCCGCGGGTGATCGGGCCGTCGATGATGCTCTGGATGACGAGCGGGATCACCAGGCCGGTGAGCGTGGCGATCAGCGAGACCACGATGGACCCGACGAAGTACCAGCGATACGGCGCCAGGAACGGGGCGAAGCGGCGGAGCGACGAGGTCACCGTCGCGGAGGACGCCTCGACCGCACGTCTCGTTCCGCGATCGAGCACTCCGGTGGACACACACGACTCCTCACGTACCGCTCGACTGTCTCATCGAGCCGTACTCGGAGCCAACCGATTTATCGCGGGGCCTGTTCCCCCCCGTTCTCACGTCACCTCCGCTTCGCGTCACCGAACGGTTCGTCGCGTTCCTGGACGGCCTGCCGGAATCCGACGGTGGCAGCGCGCGTCTGGAACGCGAAGCCCTCCCGGGTGTGCCGGGCGACGCCGTCGAAGACCGTGCTGATCATCGTGGAGGTGTGCACGCCGGAGCTGATCAACGCGCTGTTGAGCGCCAGCTTGACCATCATCAGCTGGTTGATCGGCATGCGCGCGATCCGTGCGACCAGTTCCTCGGTGCGGGCGTCGAGCTGATCCGCGGGCACCGATTCGACGGCGAGACCCCACTCCGCCGCCTGCGCCCCGGTGAGACAGTCACCGGTCAGGAGCAGTCGTTTGGCGCGCTGGTCGCCGAGGCGGTGTGCCCACATCCCGGCGGCGGGAACGCCCCAGACGCGGGTCGGCGGGTAGCCGATCCGCGTGTCGTCCGCACAGATGATCTGGTCGGCGTACAGAGCGATGTCGGTTCCGCCGGCCACGGCGAAACCGTGCAGCTTGGCCACCACCGGCTTGTTCGCATGCAGCAGGCTGGCGAATCCGCGGTTGAATCGGCTCATCATCGCGTAGTCGATCATCGGGTCCCACTGGCCCGACGGATCGTGGTTGCGGGCCTGGACGACGGGGTCGAGAACCGTCCCCGTCGTGTCCACGGCCCCGCTGTCGCCCCGATCGAGATTCTCGGCGTAGATCGACAGGTCGTAGCCGCCGCAGAACCCCTTGCCGCGACCGGACAGCAGCATGACGTGTACTCGCGGATCGAGATCCGCCCGCTCGACGGCCGCCGCCAGTTCGACGGGGGTGTCCGCGGTGATGGCGTTGCCGTGCTCCGGTCGATCGAAGGTGATCCGGGCGACCCGCCCGTCGACCTCGTAGGTGAGCGTCCGGAACGTCGGGGAGTCCTGCTGTGGAGTCCGGCCGGTGAAGGGGGAGTCGGCTCCCTCGTCCCACCCCTCCCGCCACGGGGCGGGTTCGTCGGTCACGCCGGAACCTTCGGCGTCGATCGCTCGATGATGGCGGCCGTGTCCACCCCGGTCGGCAGGGTGCCGTACACGCTGCCCCAGTCGCCGCCGAGTCGGCTCGTCGTGAACGCGTCGGCGACCGCGGGGTGGCCGTGCCGCACGAGCAGCGAGCCCTGCAGTGCCAGTGCCATCTCGCCGACGACGCGGCGTGCCCGCTGTTCGAGGGTGGCGATGTCGGTGAAGGAGTCCTTCAGCGACCGCACCGCGGCGTCGAGCGCCGCATCGGCTCCGCGGCAGCCGTCGAGCTCGTCGAAGAACACGGCGAGCGACTCCGGCTGTCGTGCCACGGCGCGCAGGGTGTCGAGCGCCGCGACGTTGCCCGAACCCTCCCACACCGACAGAAGTGGAGCCTCCCGGTAGAGCCGCGGCATCCTCGACTCCTCCGCATACCCGTTGCCGCCCAGGCATTCCAGGGCCTCCGCCGCATGCGCCGGGCCGCGCTTGCACACCAGGTACTTGCTGACGGAGAGGCTGATGCGCCGCAGTGCGGCGGCACGCTCGTCGCCCGCAGCTGCCTGATCGGTGAGCGCGGCGAGCCACAGGGCGACGGTCGTCGACGCCTCGGACTCGATCGCGAGATCGGCCAGGACGTTCCGCATGAGTGGCTGGTCGACGAGGTTCTTCCCGAACGCCTGCCGGTGCACCGCATGATGCACGGCCTGAGCGGTGCCCGCCCGCATTCCCGTGGCCGACCCCAGGGTGCAGTCGAGCCTCGTCATGTTGACCATCTCGATGATGGTCCGCACGCCGCGACCCTCGTCGCCGACGAGCCAGGCGGTCGCGTCGTCGTACTCCACCTCGCTCGAGGCGTTGGAATGGTTGCCCAGCTTGTCCTTCAGGCGCTGGATCGCCATGGCGTTGCGGGTGCCGTCCGGGAGAACGCGGGGCAGGAAGAAGCACGACAGGCCGCCGGGCGCCTGCGCGAGGACCAGCAGGACGTCCGACATCGGCGCCGACGTGAACCACTTGTGGCCGGTGATCCGGTACGAGCCGTCCGGCTGCGGCACGGCCGTCGTGCGGTTCGCCCGGACGTCGGAACCCCCTTGCTTCTCGGTCATGGACATGCCCGCGATCAGACCCGTCTTGGTCGCGGGAGGACGGTACGAGGGGTCGTACGTCGACGAGGTGAGCAGCGGTTCGTACAGCGCGGACAGTTCCGCGTTCGCTCGGAGTGCGGGAACGACGGCGTACGTCATGGAGATCGGGCACCCGTGCCCCGCGTCCACCGCGCCCCAGACGCTGAACTTCGCGGCACGGATCAGATGTGCGTGCGGTGACGGGTCGCGCCACGGCGCCCCGTGCATGCCGAATTCGACTGCCGTGCTCATCAATTCGTGGTACGCCGGGTCGTAGACCACCTCGTCGATGCGGTTCCCGTAGCGGTCGTGCGTGTGCAGGACGGGCGGATGCTCCTCGGCGAGATCGCCCCAGCGCTGCGCCTGCTCGCTCCCGGCCAGCCGACCGAGCCGGTGCAGCTCGTCGAGCGCGTCGTCGGCGCCCTCGCGGTGCAGGGCCTCCAGGACGACCGGGTGGTCGGCGACGTCGTGGCCGATGAGCGGCGGAACCTGATTGGTGACGGTGTGCGTGGGGGTCATGACGCTCTCCTGTCGGTCGGGGCGCCGAGGGCGCGGAGTGTGAAGGTCTCGAGTGCGGCGAGAACGCGAGCGTCGGCCTCGCCGCGGGCGAGTGGGACGACCAGTGCCTCGCCGATGGCGCCGACGATGCAGGCCGCCGTCAGGGGCGCGTCCTGGTTCGGGAGCTCACCGGCCTCGACGGCGGCACGGATGGCGGCGGCGAACGCGTCCGCGAACGACTGCCGGAAGGCGAGACGCTCGGTGTCGACGAGGGCGTCGATGGGCTCGGCCAGCAGCGCGTACGCGAGAGTCGGTGCGCGACAGGCGCGATCGCAGAAGGTGCGGACCGAGGCGAGCAGGCTGTCGGTGTGGGTGCCGGTCGCGGCGGCGCGCACACCCGCCGCTGTCGCGGCGGCCACCTCGCGGCTGCAGGCGTCGCGGAAGACCTCGGCGAACAGTTCGCCCTTGCCGGGGAAGTAGCGGTAGACGGTGCCCACACCGATGCCGGCGCGGGCGGCCACGTCGGCCATCGAACATGCGGCGTACCCCCGCTCGGCCACGAGAGACAGTGCAGCGGTGACGATTCGAGATCGGGCGGCATCGAGCCGCTCCTGGACCGCAGCGGTCCGTCGGTACACCATGGCAAGAAGTGAACGCCCGTTCCGCACTGGTGTCAAGGACGGAACGGTGATTCACATGTTCGGGAGGGCAGGACTACCAGCGCGACCCGACGCGATTGTTGACCAGCAGCGTGCCGTCCGGATCGAGACGGGACTCGGGACGGAACACCATGACGGCGTCGTCCTCGTCGGGCGGTGTCGGCTCCTCCGTGTTGCCGATGCCGCCGAGCAGTCCGCGCCACAGCACCCAACCGCGCCGCTCGTAGAACCCGACGGCGTCGGGAAGGGAATTGAGCACGCCGACCACGTCGTCCGACTCGATCTGCTCCTCGATCGCGGCCATGAGCCGCGCACCCAGCCCGGTGCCCCGGAACTCCGGGTCCAGGGCGACGGCCTCGACGAAGCCGCCGTCGAACTCGTCGCCGCCGTGGTGGAGAAGGCGCGGCACCACGGCGGCATGGCCGATGATGCGGTCGCCGTCGCGGAGGATCACGTGGGTACCGCCCAGGGCGTGCTGCCAGTCGTGCGGGGTGAAGCGCTCGCCGAATGCGCCGCGCACCAGCCCCTCGCACGTGTGGGCGTCCGCGTCACCCAGATCGTCGGTGATCACCGACTCGAGTCGCGGTTCCTGCTGTATCGCTTCCTGGCTCACGGTCCCCCCGGACGCAGCCTGCCGCCGAATCGCTCAGTCGTTGGCGTGCAGGATCGAGTTGAGCTCGACGCCCGTACCCTTCCACGGCACGACCTCGACGGCACCGGAAACGGAGTTACGACGGAAGAGCATGTTCGACTGCCCACTGAGATCGGCCGCCTTGACGACGGTGCCGTCCGGGCCGGTGACCTTGGTGCCCGCAGTGATGTAGAGGCCCGCCTCGACGACGCAGTCGTCGCCGAGGGAGATGCCGAGGCCCGCGTTGGCGCCGAGCAGGCAACGCTGTCCCACCGAGATGACGGCCTTGCCGCCGCCGGACAGAGTGCCCATGATCGAGGCGCCGCCGCCCACGTCGGAGCCGTCGTCGACGACGACGCCGGCGGAGATGCGGCCCTCGACCATGGACGAGCCGAGCGTGCCGGCATTGAAGTTCACGAAACCCTCGTGCATGACCGTCGTGCCGGATGCGAGGTGGGCGCCGAGGCGCACGCGACCGGCGTCGCCGATGCGGACACCGGTGGGGAGCACGTAGTCGACTAGTCGCGGGAACTTGTCGACACTGAAGACGGTGACGGCGCCCCGTGCACGGAGACGGGCGCGCGTCGCCTCGAAGCCGTCGACGGCCGCCGGGCCGTGGTTGGTCCACACCACGTTGGACAGCAGGCCGAACTGGCCGTCCAGGTTGAGGCCGTGCGGCCGGACGAGGCGATGCGAGAGCAGGTGCAGGCGCAGGTAGACGTCGTGCGCGTCGACCGGGGCGTCGTCGAGGGAGGAAATGGTGGTGCGCACCGCGACGATGTCGAGGTCGCGGGCGTCGTCGTGTCCGACCAGCGCGGCCAGTTCCGGGGGAACGTCCGCCGCGTCGAGCCGCGCGGTGCCGGTGTCGGCCACCTCGGCGAGCTCGGGAGAGGGGAACCAGGTGTCCAGCACCGTTCCCGACGGGGTGATGTGTGCGATGCCGACTGCCGATGCTCCTGTGGTCACGGGGACCGAGCCTAGAGGACGACCGGACGGCCGGGCGAACGTAAGGTCGGCTGCGTGAGCGCACCGATCTCCCTGGACCTGCACGCCGATCCCGTCGACCTCACGGCGGCGCTGGTGGACGTTCCCAGCGTCTCGCGAGACGAGGCCACGCTGGCCGACGCGGTGGAGCGGGCGCTGCGCGAGCAGACCACGGGATTCGAGATCGTGCGCTCGGGCGACGCCGTGCTGGCCAGGACGAACCGGGGGCTCCCGACGCGGGTGATCCTCGCGGGTCACCTGGACACGGTCCCCATCGCCGACAACGTGCCGAGTCGTCGCGAGCGCGGGCACGCCGAGGGCGACGTCCTCCACGGATGCGGAACCGTCGACATGAAGTCGGGGGACGCGGTGTTCCTGCACCTGGCGGCGACGGTCGCGGAGCCCACCGCGGACCTGACGCTGATCTTCTACGACTGCGAGGAGATCGAGGCGTCGGCCAACGGTCTGGGTCGCATCGAGCGGGAGATGCCCGAGTGGCTGCGCGGAGATGTCGCGATTCTCGGTGAGCCGTCGGGTGGCTACATCGAGGCGGGGTGCCAGGGGACGCTCCGCATGCGGTTCACCGCGACGGGGACGCGCGCCCACTCGGCCCGATCGTGGCTGGGGGACAACGCGATCCACAAGTTGGGCCCGCTGTTCGACCGGCTCGCCGCGTACATGCCGCGCAGCGTGGACATCGACGGCTGCGTGTACCGGGAGGGACTGCAGGCGGTCCGTGTCAGCGGCGGCGTCGCCGGGAACGTGGTCCCCGACGAGGCATTCGTCGACGTCAACTTCCGCTTCGCCCCCGACCGCAGTGTGGAGCAGGCGATCGAGCACGTGCGCGAGGCGACCGACGCGGAGCATCTCGATCTCACCGTCGAGGTGACCGACAGGTCTCCGGGCGCGCTGCCGGGTCTGGCCGCACCCGCGGCGGCGGCGCTGGTCACGGCGGCGGGGGGAGAGTTCCGCGCCAAGTACGGCTGGACCGACGTCTCCCGGTTCTCCGCGCTGGGCATCCCGGCGGTGAACTACGGTCCCGGCGATCCCAACCTCGCGCACAAGCGCGACGAGCGTGTACCGGTGCAGCAGATCACCGATGTCGCCGACGTCCTGCGCCGGTATCTGACCGCCACCGACGCCCACTAGCCTCTCCGTCATGGGAGCGCACGAGAGCCGGGAGAACGCCGGCGAGAGGTCCACGAATTACCGCGGGCCCGTCATGGACCGACGGGAGTTCGGTGGGTCCACCACCGATCAGCGGCTCCTCGACTCGCGGGGCTCCGCCGACTGGCTGCACACCGATCCGTGGCGGGTGCTGCGGATCCAGAGCGAGTTCGTCGAGGGCTTCGGCGCACTGGCGGAACTGCCTCGGGCCGTCACGGTGTTCGGGTCGGCACGGACGTCGCGCGAGTCCGCGGAGTACGCGCTCGGCGTCGAGCTGGGCACCGCGTTGGCCGGCGCCGGTTACGCCGTGGTGACGGGCGGGGGACCGGGCGCGATGGAGGCCGCCAACAAGGGGGCCTGCGAATCGGGCGGGTTCTCGGTCGGCCTCGGTATCGAGCTGCCCTTCGAGCAGTCGCTCAACGAGTGGGTGGACCTCGGCGTCAACTTCCGCTACTTCTTCGTCCGCAAGACGATGTTCGTCAAGTACTCGCAGGCCTTCGTCTGCATGCCGGGCGGATTCGGCACGCTCGACGAGTTGTTCGAGGCACTCACGCTGGTGCAGACCCGCAAGGTCACCCGGTTCCCCATCATCCTGTTCGGCACGCAGTTCTGGGGCGGGCTGCTCGACTGGATCCGCACCACGCTGGTGGCCGCCGGCACGGTGTCCGAGGCGGATCTCGAGCTGATCCGCTGCACGGACAGTGTCGCGGAGGTGGTCCGCTGGGTCGACGAGAGCCGGGCGGCCGAGATCGCGGCGACCGAGTCGCGGGCGAGCGAGACCGAGCAGTGACCGGGTCGATCGCGGTGTGCGTCTACTGCGCGTCCGGCCCGGTGGAGCGGCATCACCTCGATCTGGCCGCCGCCGTGGGCACCGAGATCGGACGTCGCGGCGGCACGTTGGTGTCCGGGGGCGGCAACGTCTCCATGATGGGCGCCGTCGCGGCGGCCGCACGCGCCGCGGGGGCATTCACGGTGGGAGTCATCCCGCAGGCCCTGGTGCACCGCGAGGTGGCGGACATCGATGCCGACGAGCTGGTGGTCACCGAGACGATGCGCGAGCGCAAACGCATCATGGACGACCGGGCGGACGCGTTCATCACGCTCCCGGGCGGGATCGGCACGCTCGAGGAACTGTTCGAGACCTGGACCGCCGGATATCTGGGAATGCACGACAAACCGGTCGTAGTCTTGGATCCCGTGAACCACTTCACACCGCTGTTCGACTGGATGCGCTCGCTCGTCGGGACGGGATTCGTCTCCGAGCGCTCGCTCGATCGCCTGGTCGTCACGGCGGACGTGGACACGGCTCTGACGGCGTGTGGGCTCGTGCAGGGCACGCGCACCGTGAACATTACCAATCAGTAAGGTAAGCGTCGTCACAGCCGGAGACGCAGCCGGCTCGCCAGGGGAGGGAACCACAGCATGGGTGCCGAGGCTCGTCACAAGGTCGGATTGCTCGACATCGCCGCCACACTTCCGAAGATGACGGCGGCGCTGCCCAGTGTCCTCCGGGGTGTGCCCGGGTTCCTGCGCAAGCCCGACGACAAGGAGTCGATCGGCCACATCTTCCAGCGCGTCGCGGCGAAGACGCCGGACCACCCGTTCGTACGTTTCGAGGGAGACACCCTCACGTACGGCCAGGCCAACGATCTGGTGAACCGGTACGCGAGCGTGCTCACCGACCGCGGCGTCCGGCGCGGTGACGTCGTCGGTGTGCTGGCCAAGAACTCGATGCGCACGCTGCTGGTGGCCCTGGCCACCGTCAAGCTCGGCGCCACGGCCGGAATGCTGAACTTCAATCAGCGCGGCGACGTGCTCGAGCACAGTCTCGGCATCCTCGACGCGCGCGTCCTCGTCGTGGACGGCGACTGCGTCGAGGCCCTCGAGTCCCTCGACGAGGCGCTCCCGGAGAAGGTCATCCTGCACGCGGACGAGCTGGACGAGAAGGCGGCGTCGGCGAGCGCGGAGAACCCTGCCACCACGGCCGAGGTCCAGGCCAAGGAGAAGGCGTTCTACATCTTCACCTCCGGCACCACGGGCATGCCCAAGGCCAGCCTGATGAGCCACTTCCGCTGGATGAAGTCCATGTCCGGTCTCGGCAGCATGGGCGTGCGTCTGGACAAGAACGACGTCCTCTACTGCTGCCTCCCGCTCTATCACAACAACGCGCTGACGGTGTCCCTGTCGTCCGTGCTGGCGTCCGGCGCCACCATCGCCATCGGCAAGCAGTTCTCGGTGTCCAACTTCTGGAAGGACGTCCGCGAGAACGAGGCCACCGCGTTCACCTACATCGGTGAGCTGTGCCGCTACCTGCTGACGCAGGACGAGACCCCGCAGGACTCCGACAACACGATCAAGCTGATCGTGGGCAACGGGCTGCGCCCGGAGATCTGGGAGGAGTTCACCACCCGCTTCGGCATCGAGCGCGTGGCGGAGTTCTACGGCGCCAGCGAGTGCAACATCGCGTTCATCAACGCCTTCAACATCGACCGCACCGCAGGCTTCTGCCCGTTGCCGTACGCCGTCGTCGAGTACGACGACGAGACGGGCAAGGCCAAGCGGGACGACAACGGTCGGCTGCGCAAGGTGGGGTCCGGCGGCGTGGGCCTGCTGCTGTCGAAGATCACCGACCGCGCGCCGTTCGACGGGTACTCCGACGAGGAGGCCACGAACAAGAAGCTCCTCAAGGACGGGTTCAAGGACGGCGACTGCTGGTTCGACACCGGAGACCTGGTGCGTCAGCAGGGCTTCCGGCACGTGGCGTTCGTCGACCGTCTCGGCGACACCTTCCGGTGGAAGGGCGAGAACGTCGCCACCACCCAGGTGGAGGGCGCGCTCAACTCGCACCCCGACGTCGATCAGGCCGTGGTCTTCGGTGTCGACGTTCCCGGTACCGACGGCAAGGCGGGCATGGCGGCGGTGACCCTGCGCCACGACAAGAGCTTCGACGGCGCGAGCTTCGCCGAGCACGCCTACAAGAACCTGCCCGGCTACGCCGTGCCGCTGTTCATCCGCGTCGTGGACTCGCTCGAGGCCACGTCCACGTTCAAGAGCAAGAAGGTCGAGCTCCGCAAGGTAGGCTACGGCGACGGGGACGGCGACCTGTTCGTCCTGAAGGGCAAGTCCGGCGGTTACGTCGAGAGCTACGACGAGTACGTCGACGAGGTCGGTGCCGGCAAGCTGCCCAAGGGCTGAGGTGGCCCCCGGGGACGGGCATCATGGTGGTGTGAGCGCACCCGAGACGTCCGTCCCCGCCGACACCCTGTGCGGTAGACCGGTCGTGACCGACCGTGCGCTGGTCATGGCCATCGTCAACCGCACCCCCGACAGCTTCTACGACCGCGGTGCGACGTTCGAGGACGACGCCGCGATGGACGCGGTCCGCCGTGCGGTGGACGAGGGTGCCGACCTCGTCGACATCGGCGGTGTGAAGGCCGGACCCGGCGCCACCGTCGACGCCGCCGAGGAGACCCGACGGGTCGTGCCGTTCGTCGCCGCCATCCGCGCCGCGTACCCGGATCTGGTGATCAGCGTGGACACCTGGCGGGCCGAGGTCGCTCGGCTCGCGTGCGCCGAGGGCGCCGATCTGATCAACGACACATGGGCCGGCGCGGACCCCGAGCTCGTGCACGTCGCCGCCGAGGTCGGTGCCGGCATCGTCTGTTCGCACACCGGCGGAGCCGTTCCCCGGACCCGGCCGCACCGCGTTCGCTACCCCGACGTGGTCGCCGACGTGCTCTCCGAGGTGACTCGATCGGCCGAGAACGCTCTGGCCGCGGGCGTGCGAGCGGACGGGATCATCATCGATCCGACCCACGATTTCGGCAAGAACACCTATCACGGGCTCGAACTGTTGCGTCGGATCGACAGTCTTGTAAACACCGGATGGCCTGTCCTGATGGCACTGAGCAACAAGGATTTCATCGGGGAGACTCTGGGTGTAGGACTTGCCGAACGGTTGGAGGGAACATTGGCCGCGACAGCTTTGACGGCATCACAGGGTGCTCGGATGTTCCGGGTGCACGAGGTGGCAGCGACGAGACGGGTGGTCGACATGGTGGCAGCGATAGCAGGCACCAGGGCTCCCGCCCGGACGGTACGGGGTCTGGCATGACACTCGCAGGCATGCTCACCCCCGCGACCGACTGGGATCGCGAGAACAGCTGGGAATCACCCTCCTGGACCCTCGAGGAGCTCGAGGCGGCGAAGGGTGACCGGACCGTCTCGGTCGTGCTTCCCGCACTGAACGAGGAGGAGACCGTCGCCGGTGTCCTCGACACCATCTCGCCGCTCCTCGGGCGACTGGTCGACGAGTTGGTGGTGCTGGACTCCGGTTCGACCGACCGGACCGCCGTGCGTGCGACGGCCGCCGGTGCCACCGTCGTCTCCCGGGAGGAGGCGGTTCCCGAACTCGCCCCCGCTCCCGGCAAGGGGGAGGTGTTGTGGCGCGCGATCGCGGCCACGACGGGCGACGTCATCGCGTTCGTGGACTCCGACCTGATCGATCCCGACCCGCAGTTCGTGCCCAAGCTCCTCGGGCCGTTGCTCATGGGGGACGGCATCCATCTGGTCAAGGGCTACTACCGCCGGCCGCTGAGCGGGTCGACCGAAGCACACGGTGGTGGGCGCGTGACCGAACTGGTGGCCAGACCGCTGTTGGCCGCGCTGCGTCCCGAGCTCGGAAGGGTCATCCAGCCGCTGGGTGGGGAGTACGCGGGCACCCGCGAACTGCTGTCCTCGGTGCCCTTCGCGCCCGGGTACGGCGTGGAGATCGGTCTGCTGATGGACACGTACGACCGGTTGGGCATGGACGCGATCGGGCAGGTGAACCTCGGAGTCCGGCGTCACCGCAACCGGCCGCTCGTGGAGCTGGGGGCCATGAGCCGTCAGATCGTCGGAACCATGCTGGCGCGCGCCGGCATCGCCGACTCGGGAGCCGGTCTCACGCAGTTCGTCCTCGACGGGGAGACCTTCGTGCCCTCGATCACCGACGTCTCGCTGGCCGACCGGCCGCCCATGCGCACGGTGCGGCCGTGGGCGGGCAAGTCGGGAGTCGAGAAGTCGGGGGGCTGAGAAGTCCGGGGGCTGAGAAGTCCAGGCCGGCAGAGGCGCACCACCGCCGCGGATCCTGTCGCCTCGTCGTGACAGGATCCGTGTCATGGTGACGATCCTGCTGTACGTCGTCGTGATCGCGGTCGTGGCCGCGGCCCTGTTCTTCCTCGCGTCCGTCGTCTTCGGCCGCGGGGAGGAGATGGAACCGTTGCCGGAGGGGACCACGGCCACCGCGCTGCCCGCTCGTGGCATCTCCGGGCGCGACGTGCGCGCGCTGCGCTTCTCCCTCACGCTGCGGGGGTACGACGCCCGCGAGGTCGACTGGGCCCTCGATCGACTCGCGGTCGAGATCGACAGCTTGCGGCTACGCCTGCGCGAGGCCGAGCCGTCGGAAGCCGTCGTGGAGGACGCGCCCGGTGACGACGTCTGAGTCCGGTCTCCGGATCGGTTCGGACGGACGGGCCCGCTGCCTCTGGGCCGGTGACCCGACGACCGATCCGCTGTACGCCCGGTACCACGACGAGGAATGGGGCGTCATCGTCCACGGTCGCGACGCGCTCTACGAGCGGATCACCCTCGAGGCGTTCCAGTCGGGACTCTCGTGGATCACCATTCTGCGCAAGCGCGACGCCTTTAGAGCGGCGTTCGCGCACTTCGATCCGACCGTCGTCGCGCGGTGGGGAGACGACGACGTCGAACGCCTCATGGGTGACGCGGGGATCGTCCGCAACCGCGCGAAAATCGTTGCGGCGGTGCGTAATGCGCGGGCCATCGTCGATCAGGACCTCGATCTCGACGCGCTCCTGTGGTCGTTCGCACCGCCGCGCCGCGGTCGCCCCACGAGCCTGCAGGACGTTCCCGCGGTGACACCCGAGTCCACCGCTCTCGCGCGCACTCTCAAGAAGTCCGGCTTCGCGTTCGTCGGCCCCACCACGGCGTACGCGCTGATGCAGGCGACCGGAATGGTCGACGATCACCTCGCCGGATGCTGGGTTCCCGCGC
Organism: Rhodococcus sp. UNC23MFCrub1.1; assembly: GCF_000686025.1. GTDB lineage: Bacteria > Actinomycetota > Actinomycetes > Mycobacteriales > Mycobacteriaceae > Rhodococcoides. Next base: position 227,199 of record NZ_JMLQ01000001.1, on the reverse strand, counting down.
GCTAATACACACCCGTGTCCCGCTCGTTCGAGGGTGTCCGTTGCCCACGGATCCGGAGGATAGGGAACAATAAGTGCACGAGCCTCGTCGGACCCCGGCGAGGCGCGACCGAATTGATGCAGCGCGCGATGCAGGGCAGCGCAGATCTGGAGGGAGCAGAGAATGGCGGCCATGAAGCCCCGGACCGGGGACGGTCCGCTCGAGGCGACCAAAGAGGGACGAGGAATCGTCATGAGGGTTCCACTCGAAGGCGGAGGACGCTTGGTCGTCGAACTGACTCCCGACGAGGCAGCCGCTCTGGGCGACGAGCTCAAGGGCGTCACCAGCTGACACCACTCCTGTCATCACCGTGAGAACAGCCCCACCGGCCGACCCTGACCGGTGGGGCTGTTCTCGTCCCGACCGAACGAGCGACCCACCACGACGAGCGGAGGAACCGTGAACGACGATGCGGTGGCCCTGCTCGCGTGCCCACACTGCGGGTCGGACCTCGAGGCCGACGATCCGGACTCGGGATCTGCCGCGCTGCTGTGCGACCGCGGGCACACGTTCGACGTCGCGCGCCAGGGATACGTCAGCCTGCTCTCCGGGTCCGGCGGCAAGATCGTCGGCGACTCCACCGAGATGGTCGCTGCGCGCGCCGAGTTCCTCGACCGCGGGCACTACGACCCGCTGATGGACGCCGTGGCCGACGCCGTGGGGGACCGGCGCCGCGTGCTCGACGTCGGAGTGGGCACCGGGCACTACCTCGCCCGCGTGCTGGACGCGGGCGTCCCCGATGCCGTCGGCGTCGGTCTCGACGTGTCCAAGGCGGCTGCGCGCCGCGCCGCACGATCGCACCCTCGGGCCTCCGCGGTGGTCGCCGACGTCTGGCAGAGCATCCCGGTCCGCTCCGGCGTGATCGACGCGGCCCTGTCGGTGTTCTCGCCGCGCAACGCCGAGGAACTCGCGCGCGTGCTCGCACCCGCCGGGGTGCTGGTGGTGCTCACCCCCACCGAGCGCCATCTCGTCGAGTTGGTCGACGATCTGGGTCTCGTCCGGGTGGACGAGAACAAGACGCAGAGGTTGGGCGACACGCTCGGCAGCCGGTTCGAGCGGGTGCGCCGGGTCCCGATCACCTACTCGACCACGCTCACGCGGGACGAGATCGTCGACGTCGTGAGCATGGGGCCGTCGGCGCGCCACATCCCGGCGGCGGATCTGCGCGCGCGGGTCGACGAGATGCCGCCCGCGCGCGAGGTCACCGTGTCGGTGACCCTCGGTGTCTACGCGCGGGCCGCGGCGTAGACCTCCATCGTCTGCTGCGCGATCGACTCCCAGGAGAACTCGGCGACGGCGCGCTCGCGACCGGCGACACCCTGCCGCGCTGCTCGACTCTCGTCGGCGACGAGGTCGTTGACCGCGGCGGCCAGGTCCGCCTCGAACGTGGCGGTGTCCGCGGCGTCGTAGTGCACGAGAGCCCCGGTACGGCCGTCGGCCACGACCTCGGGGATGCCGCCCACGTCGGACGCGACGACGGCCGTCTCGCAGGCCATCGCCTCCAGGTTGACGATGCCGAGGGGCTCGTACACCGACGGGCACACGAACACGGCGGCCGCCGAGAGGATCTGGCGGATCTGCTCGGTCGGCAGCATCTCGCGGACCCAGAACACGTTGCCGCGGCTCTCGGACAGGGCGGTGACGGCGCGCTCGGTCTCGACCGCGATCTCCGGGGTGTCGGGCGCACCCGCGCACAGCACCAGCTGAATGGACGGATCGAACGAGTGGGCCGCGGCGATGAGGTGCCCCACGCCCTTCTGCCGGGTGATGCGGCCGACGAACGCGACGATGGGGGCGTCGGTGCGCACGCCGATCGCCTCGAGCGCGGACGGCGCGCCGTCCGCGGGGCCGCCGGCGTGCCACACCTCGGTGTCGATGCCGTTGCGCACCACGTGAACTCGGTCCGGATCGATGCGTGGGTAGCAGTCCAGCACGTCGGCCTTCATGCCGTCGCTGACCGCGACGACGGCGTCGGCGTACTCCATGGCGTTGCGCTCGGACCACGACGAGATGCGGTAGCCGCCGCCCAGCTGCTCGGCCTTCCAGGGGCGGCGCGGTTCCAGCGAGTGCGCGGTGAGCACGTGCGGGATCCCGTACAGCTCGGCCGCGAGGTGGCCGGCGAGGCCGGTGTACCAGGTGTGCGAGTGCACCACGTCGGCGCCGCCGGCGGCGTTCGCCATCCGAAGTCCCGTGGAGAGCGTGGTCAAGGCCGGGTTCGCGTCGACCAGGGCCGGGTCCGGCGAGTGCACGACGGCGGTCTCGCGCGGCGCGCCGATGCAGTGCACGTCGACCTCGCACAGTGAGCGGAGACGGTCGACCAGCTGCGTCACGTGAACGCCCGCGCCGCCGTAGATCTCGGGGGGATATTCCTTCGTCATCATCGCCACTCGCATGAGAGGAACGTAACGCGTCGGTGTGCATTCGGCCTATACGTAGCGATTGCTCGTCACAACCGGATAGGTTGGCTGTTGTGAGGACCCAGCCGCATGTACTCGGAATCGTGCTCGCCGGAGGTGAGGGCAAACGCCTGTATCCGATGACAGCCGATCGCGCGAAGCCCGCGGTCCCGTTCGGTGGTGCGTACCGCCTGATCGACTTCGTGCTGAGCAATCTCGTCAACGCCGGCTATCTGCGGTTGTGCGTTCTGACCCAGTACAAGTCGCACTCGCTCGACCGGCACATCTCCCAGACCTGGCGGCTGTCGGGTTTCGCGGGTGAGTACATCACCCCCGTGCCCGCGCAGCAGCGGCTCGGCCCCCGCTGGTACACCGGCAGTGCCGACGCCATCTTCCAGTCCATGAACCTCGTGTACGACGAGGATCCCGAGTACATCGTCGTGTTCGGTGCGGACCACGTGTACCGCATGGACCCCGAGCAGATGGTGCAGCAGCACATCGATTCCGGTGCCGGTGTCACGGTGGCCGGCATCCGCGTACCGCGCGCCGAGGCAACGGCATTCGGCTGCATCGACAGCGACGCCTCGGGCAACATCACCGAGTTCCTCGAGAAGCCGTCGGACCCGCCCGGAACGCCGGACGACCCCACCATGACGTTCGCGTCGATGGGCAACTACGTCTTCACCACCAAGGTGCTCGTCGATGCCATCCGTGCCGACGCCGAGGACTCTGATTCCGATCACGACATGGGCGGCAACATCATTCCCGCGCTCGTCGCGGCCGGGAAGGCATCGGTCTACGACTTCAAGGACAACGTCGTCCCGGGTGCGACCGAGCGGGACAAGGGCTACTGGCGCGACGTCGGCACCCTGGACGCGTTCTACGACGCGCACATGGACCTGGTGTCGGTCCACCCGATCTTCAACCTCTACAACAAGCGGTGGCCGATCCGAGGCGCCGCGGACAACCTGCCGCCCGCCAAGTTCGTGCAGGGCGGTCTGGCTCAGGAGTCGATCGTCGGAGCGGGATCGATCCTGTCCGGCGCGACGGTGCGCAACTCGGTGCTGAGCTCGTCGGTGATCATCGACGCGGGCGCCACCGTGGAGGGCAGCGTCATCATGCCCGGAGTGCGCATCGGTCGTAATGCGGTCGTCCGCAACGCCATCCTGGACAAGAACGTGGTGGTGAACGACGGCGAGATCATCGGCGTGGACCGCGAGCGGGACAGCGAGCGGTTCAACGTGAGCGCCAACGGCGTGGTCGCCGTCGGCAAGGGTGTCTGGATCTAGGTCACTCCGGCACGCGCGAGGCGCACAGCAGGCCGTCGCCGAGGGGAAGGACGACCGCTGTCAGGCTGTCGTTCTCCGCGATGGCGCGGGCGGCCGCGCGGACGGCGACGGTGGCCTCGTCGCGAGACGAGGCGTCCGCGACGCGTCCACCCAGCAACGCGTTGTGCAGGATCAGGGCGCCACCGGGGCGGAGCATCCGCACGCCCTCCGTCACGAATCCGACGTGGTCCCGCGGCGTCGCGTCGACGAACACCAGGTCGTAGGACGCGTCGGCAAGGCGGGGGAGCACGTCGAGGGCGCGGCCGTTGATCAACCGGGTCCGCGATGCCCCGATGCCGCCGGAACGGAACGCCTCCTTGGCGGCGCGCTGATGCTCCGGTTCGGTGTCGATGGTGGTGAGGACCCCGTCGGGCCGCATCCCGTCCAGCAGCCACAGCCCGCTGACACCGGCGCCGGTTCCGACCTCCACCACCGTGCGCGCTCCGGACAACTGCGCGACCATGCTGAGCACGGCACCGACGGACGCCGGTATCGGCGCGGCGCCCAGATCCACGGCGCGCTCGCGCGCGGCCTGCAGGATCTCGTCCTCCACGACGGAGGCTTCGGCGTAGTGCAGCATCTTGGCGGCGTCGGCAGTCACGAAGGGACCCTAACCCGCCCACGAACTCCTCGCGTCCAGACTCTCAGCCCACACTCAGCCTTCTCACACGGGTCGCACACCTGCCCGCGACATAGTTTCCTTACGCGGGTTCGTCGGATCGTCCTCACGCTTCGGTCGCGCCGAACACGGGTAACACCACATCGCACGTCGACACCACGCCGCGATGATCGCCCGAGTAGGAGGATTGAACGATCCACATGATCACCAGCCCGCGCGAACACGCTGCCCTCACGTCCCCGACCTCCCGCCCCGCCGCCGAGTCCGAACTGACCGTCGATGGTCCCGAGGAGCTGTCCGGCACCGCGGTGTTCGACGCGACCGGAGACGCGACGTCGATGCCGTCCTGGGACGAACTCGTCCGCGAGCACGGTGACCGCGTCTACCGCCTCGCCTACCGGCTGTCCGGCAACGCGCAGGATGCCGAGGACCTCACGCAGGACACCTTCATCCGCGTGTTCCGCTCGCTGCAGAACTACCAGCCCGGCACCTTCGAGGGCTGGTTGCACCGCATCACGACGAACCTGTTCCTGGACATGGTGCGTCGCCGCAACCGCATCCGCATGGAGGCGCTGCCGGAGGATTACGACCGGGTGCCGTCCGACACCCCCGATCCCGAGCAGATCTACCACGACGCCCGGCTCGACCCGGATCTGCAGGCGGCGCTCGACTCGCTCGCTCCCGAATTCCGTGCAGCCATCGTGCTGTGCGACATCGAGGGTCTGTCCTACGAGGAGATCGGCGCGACCCTGGGGGTCAAGCTCGGCACCGTCCGTAGCCGTATCCACCGTGGCCGCCAGGCGCTGCGCGACCACCTCGCCGCCAGTCGGCGTACCCGCGAGTCGCTGACCTCGGCCGAGTAGCCGCCGACGCGAGTACCGTTCTGTGGGGAACGAATGCGGGCCGGGAACTTCCGGCCGGTGCCGTGCGTTTCACCCCGGGACGATCCGCACATCGGCACGGCATGAAGTGGAGGCAGCATGACTCGGTTTCGTGATCCTCGGCAGTTCAGCCCCACCGACCACCTCGCCAGTGAGGCGGTGGCCGCCTACGTCGACGGCGAACTGCGCATGAACGCCTATCTGCGCGCCGCGCGGCACGTGTCGGAATGCGCTTCCTGTGCCGACGAGGTCCAGGCGCAGCAGCAGGCCCGTGTCGCCCTCCAGGGCTCGCCGGAGATGTCCATGCCGTCCTCGCTCCTGGGTCTCCTGCACCAGATCCCGCACTGCACGTCTCCCGAGCCCGGCCGATCCGAACCCGGCATCGGCTCCGGCCTGCGTCATGGCCTGGGGTCGGTCGTCGGGTCACGTTTCCGGCGCCGGTAGCGTGCAGAGGTGACTCCAGCCGACGAGTACCGACCGGACCCCACGGCTTCTTCGGCGGACGGGGGAGCACCCGACGACGATGCGCCGCGGCTTCCTCCGCGTCCGCTCTACCGGCCCACCATCGACGCGCACGTGGTGCGGGCGTTCGGTCGCCCCCACGGCATCCGCGATTCCTTCGGTGACGCGCAGACCCGGCGACGGGACAGTTCGTCGATCCGCGTCGCGGCGCCCGATCCCGTCCTCACCGAGGCCTTCGGTCGGCCGCCCGGTGTCGCCGAATCCCTGGTGCGCGAGCCCGAGGCGCCCGAGGTCGAGCAGGAACCCGAACCTCAGAACCCGTGGCGCGTGCCCTCGTCGGCTGTCACGACGGTCTCACCCGCGCTCGACGAACCGGAACCCGCGCCGCTGACGCCCGGCACGAGACTGGGTGCGCGGGAAGTACTGTTCGGCCGCCGCGTCTCCGCCGGCGCTCTCGCCTCGCTCGCGGGTGTCGCACTGGTCATCGGCCTGCTCGGCGGCGTCGTCGGTAGTGTCGCGGCCGATCTGGGCGGCTCGCTGACCAGCTCGCGCGTGACCCTGGAACAAGGCGGCAGCGAACTCCCGCAGGGCCAGGTGGCCAGGGTCGCCGAGGCCGTCCTGCCGTCCGTGGTGTCGGTCCAGGAGACGTTCGGCGGCAACGCCGGTACCGGCTCGGGAGTCGTCATCGACGGAGCCGGCTACATCGTCACCAACAACCACGTCATCTCGATGGCTGCGACCAACCCGGGCGCGACGCTCAACGTGACGTTCTCCGACGGCACCAAGGTGCCCGCGCAGATCGTCGGCCGTGACACCAAGACCGATCTGGCCGTTCTGAAGACGGACGTCGCGGACCTCAGCGCCGCCCGACTGGGCCGCTCGTCGGACGTGGCGGTCGGCGACGACGTCGTCGCCGTCGGATCTCCACTGGGACTGAGCAAGACGGTCACCCGCGGCATCGTCAGTGCGCTCGATCGTCCCGTGCGACTGTCCGGGGAGGGCACGGACACCGACGCCGTCATCGACGCGGTCCAGACCGACGCGGCGATCAACCCCGGTAACTCCGGCGGTCCCCTGATCGACGCCGAGGGTCGCGTCATCGGCATCAACTCCGCGATCCGCAGTGAGAGCGGGGGATCGGTGGGACTGGGCTTCGCCATCCCCATCGACGACGTCACCGAGGTCGCGCAGTCCCTCATCCGGACCGGCGCGATGAATCATCCCGACATCGGCGTCAACGCGCGGTCCGTCGTCAACGACGCGCTCAGCGGTGCGCAGATCGCCAACGTCACCGCCGGTGGCCCCGCTCAGCAGGCGGGTATCGCGGAGGGCGACGTGATCGTCCGCGTCGGCGACCGCACCGTCTCCGGTGCCGACGAGCTGACGGTCGCCGTCCAGGAACAGGAGATCGGTACGCCGGTGCAGGTGCAACTCGTCCGCTCGGGGCGGACCGTCGACGTGACGGTCACTCCGGTGTCGGATGCGTAAGGTGTAGACGTGTTCTCGAACATCGGCTGGGGCGAGATGATGGTTCTTCTCGTTGCCGCACTCGTCATCCTCGGTCCCGAGCGTCTGCCCGGGGCCATCACGTGGACCACCCGGTCGCTCCGGCAGGTCCGTGACTACGCCAGTGGCGCCAGCCAACAGCTCAAGGACGAGCTGGGGACGGACTTCGACGATCTTCGCAAGCCCCTGGCCGACCTGAACCAGCTCCGCGGCATGACCCCGCGCGCGGTCATCACCAAGCACCTGCTCGACGGCGACGACTCGATCTTCACCGGGAAGTTCGACGAGAAGCCGCAGTCCGGGACACAGTCGTCGACCCCGCAGTCCGGGACGCCGAACATGACAAAGTCCAGCGGGTCGGCGCCGTTGCCGACCGGGGACCGTCCCCCGATCGACCCCGACGCGACCTAGGTCCTTCCGGCCGTCAGAGGTGCCGGGTGGTGTCGATACCCAGGCTCATGCCCGCGAGGCCGCGACTACGGACCGACAGCTTCTCGGCCACCTCGATCATGGCCTTGGCCGCGGGCGACTCCGGATCGCTGAGCACGATCGGAACGCCCGAGTCGCCGCCCTCGCGCACCGCGGTGTCGAGCGGGATCTGGCCCAGCAGCGGGACCTTCGCGCCGACCGCGGTGGTGAGTCGCTCCGACACGGCCTGGCCGCCGCCGGAACCGAAGATGTCCATCCGCGATCCGTCGGGCAGCTCGAGCCACGACATGTTCTCCACCACCCCGACGACTCGCTGACGCGTCTGCAGGGCGATGGCGCCGGCACGTTCCGCGACCTCGGCCGCGGCCTGCTGCGGAGTGGTCACGACGAGGATCTCGGCACCGGGGATCAACTGGGCGACCGAGATGGCGACGTCGCCGGTACCCGGCGGCAGATCCAGCAGCAGGATGTCCAGGTCGCCCCAGAACACGTCGGCGAGGAACTGCTGCAGGGCGCGGTGCAGCATGGGACCGCGCCAGACGACGGGCGTGTTGCCCTGGGTGAACTGGGCGATCGAGATCATCTTCACGTCGTGCGCCACGGGCGGCATGATCATGCGCTCGACCTGTGTGGGGCGAGCGTCGGTACCGAGCATGCGGGGCACCGAGTGGCCGTAGATGTCGGCGTCGAGGACGCCCACCGACAGTCCCTTGGCGGCCATCGCAGCGGCCAGGTTGACGGTGACGGACGACTTGCCGACACCGCCCTTCCCCGACGCCACCGCGTACACGCGGGTGAGGGAGCCGGGCTGAGCGAACGGGATGACCGGCTCGGCGGAATCTCCCCGCAACGACTTGCGCAGTTCGGTGCGCTGCTCGTCGTTCATGACGTCGAGCTCGACGCGGATCTCACCGACACCGGCGACGTCGGCCACGGCCTTGCGTACCCGGTCGGAGATCTCCGTCTTCATCGGGCACCCGGCGGTGGTCAGATAGATGCCGACGTCCACGGATCCGTCGTTACCGAGCGCGACACTCTTGACCATGCCGAGTTCGGTGATGGGCTTGCGAATCTCGGGATCGTTCACGCGCGCGAGGGCGCTGCGAACGTCCGATTCGGTGGCTACGGGCATCTCTCCATGGTATGCGGTACCGCGTCAGTGAATTCGGGGCAGGTCCGCTTCGGAGGGGGCGATGCCGGTGGAGTAGGCGACCGACCACGCGACCACGTTGGCCACGTAGGCCATCGAGTTGTTGTAGCGCAGGATCGCCTGTGTGGCCTGGATCGGATCCGCCATGTTCAGGCCGCCGTCGCACAGGTACTTCCCGGTGGTGGCGGCGCTGTCGAACAGGTTCTGCGGGTCGGCCCTGCCGTCCCCGTTCCCGTCCGTGGCGTAGTGCTTCCACGTCGCCGGCAGGAACTGCATCGGCCCCACGGCGCGGTCGTACGTGGCGTTGCCGTCGAGCTCGCCGCCGTCGGTGTCCATGATCACGTTGTTGCCGGCGAGGCTGCCGTCCAGGACCGGTCCGAGGATCGGTTCGAACAGCGTTCCGTCGGCACCCGCCTTGCCGTCGTTCGCGTGGGTGGACTCGACCCGGCCGATACCGGCGAGGAGGGCCCAGTTCATCGAGCAACCGGGGGTGGTCTGCGCCAGGAGGGTCTCGGCGCTCTTGTAGGCGGCGACGTTGATGCCCGGGACGCCGAGCGGGCCGGCCGCGAGGGACTCGGGCAGCGCGGGGGCGGGAGCGGGCTCCGGCGCCGGCGGTGCCACGGGCTCGGGCGCGGACTGCGTGGTGGGTGCGGGCGCGACGTCCACCGCCGGGGCCACGTCGGTGGGCTCGAGGGCGGACTCGCTGGCCGTGGTGTGCGTGCGGAGGAACGGGATGTCGGCGCTGGCGCCGTAGCCACTGGCCACGGTGATCGCTCCCGCGGGGATCAGACCGGTCAGCGCGATGACCGTGTTCCGTCGCAGAGTGGAAGACGATCGTTTGCGGTGCCGACCCACGGATACACAACCTCCTCGCCCCCGCGAGACTCGTGATCCGCGACGACTGTTCCCGCCCCGTTCCGGGGCGCTTCCGACCTTTGCTGTCGGAGCGAGGCTACCTGATCCGTTGCCGATCCGTTACCGGCCCGTGATGTGAGCCACGACCGGTCACGGTGTCGTGACGGACGTGTCCTGCTCAGGTGGGGCGGGTGGTGCCACTGGTGCAGGAGGGCACAGGAGACACGGGATCGTGGGGAGCTCGATGACCGGGAGCGGCGGGAGTCCGGGGATGCCGAACGCCGGCGGCGGTGTCACCGGAGTGAGCGAGGTGTCCGGCATCGCGGTGGTCGTGGCGGTGGTCGTCGGGGCCGCGGTCGTGGGATCCGTGACCTCGCCACCGGCGGCGGCCGCCGCGGCGACGGCCAGCGCGTCCGCGGGGGAGGGCGCCGCCTCGCCGATCCGTCCGACGACAGGGGTGCCGCCGCCGGAGTACGCGGCGGACCAGGCCAGCACGTTGGCGGTGTACGCGGCGGAGTTGTTGTAGCGCAGGACGGCGGTGGTCGCCTGCGCCGGATTCGTCATGTCCAGGCCGCCCGAGCACAGGTACTTGCCCGCGGCGAGAGCCGCGTCGAAGACGTTGTTCGGATCGCTCCGACCGTCGCCGTTGCCGTCCGAGGCGTAGCCGGCCCAGGTGGCGGGGATGAACTGCATCGGCCCGACCGCACGGTCGTGCCCCGCGTCCCCGTCGAGCGCGCCGCCGTCGGTGTCGGTGATGACCGCGTCCGCGGCCGATCGACCGTCGAGCACCGGGCCCAGCACGGACGTGATCGTGGTGCCGGCGGCATCGGTGCGGCCGCCGCCGGCGTGGCCGGACTCGATGCGCCCGATGGCGGCGAGCAGGTGCCACGGCAGGTGACAGCCCGGTGTCGAGGTGGCGAGCTGGGCCTCGGCGGAGCGGTAGGCCTGCAGGACGAGTTCGGGAATGCCGAGTGCGCCGACGAGCACGGCGGACAGCGGCGCCGCAGCAGCGGCCGGGGCGCCCGCGGGCGCGGCGACGGCTGGTTTCGGGGACCGGAACGCGACCGGTTGCCGATCGGCGGGCTCGACCAGGCCGACAGCGCGCTCCCGTGGTGGGAGTGTGGGCGCCGCAACCGATTCGGCGGCCGCCATCGCGACGGAACCGTGCGCGGAACTCGGCGTCACCGAGCCGGCGGCCAGCGTGACCGCGCTGAGAAGAAGAATCGAGGCACTCAGTGCACCTCCGAGTCGAGAGTCTCGACCGACGCGCATACGACAAACCCCCACGAACACTCGGCTGCGCACTCACCGAGACCCGACGCGCAGTGTGACCGAGGTTACCGTCGCGTGTCCTCGCTGTGGTCGAAACGAGTTGTTTCCTCGACGGAAGGGGCGGCGGCGAACGAGGTGGAGTCCTCGTCGACCGACTTCTTGCGAGACTTCTTGCGCGCCTTCTGTTCCTCGGCCGCCGCCTGCGCGGGATCGAGCAGCGCCGCGCGCAGGTCGTCGAGTTCGCGGCGGAGGTAGTCGCGCGTGGCGACCTCGCCGACCGCGATCCGGAGCGCAGCGAGCTCACGAGCGAGGAACTCGGTGTCCGCCTTGGTCTGCGCGGCGCGCGAGCGATCCTCCTCGAGCGACACCCGGTCGCGGTCGTCCTGCCGGTTCTGAGCGAGCAGGATCAGCGGGGCCGCGTAGGCGGCCTGCGTCGAGAACGCCAGATTGAGCAGGATGAAGGGGTAGGGGTCCCACTGCAGGCTCACCGCGAAGACGTTGAGCAGGATCCACACGATGACGATCCCCGTCTGGATCGCCAGGTATCGCCCCGTACCGAGGAATCGCGCGACGTTCTCGCCGGTCCGGCCGACCGAGTCGACGTCGATGTCGAGCTTGAACCGTCGGGATCCGCGTGGAGTGTCGAGGCGCTGTCTGGCGGTCGCCGCCGACTTCTCACTCATGTCCCACGTGCTCCTGTTCGCGCCAGTCGTCGGGAAGAAGGTGGTCCAGGACGTCGTCCACGGTCACGGCGCCGATGAGATGCTCCTCGGCGTCCACGACCGGTCCGCAGACCAGGTTGTACGCCGCGAAGTATCGCGTGACGGCGGCGAGACTGTCGTCCGGGGAGAGCGTCGACAGTGTCGTGTCGATCACGCCGCCGACCAGACTGGCCGGCGGTTCGCGCAGCAACTGCTGGAGATGGACGCAGCCGAGGTAGCGGCCCGTGGGCGTGGCCGTCGGCGGTCGCACGACGAAGACCAGCGACGCGAGGGCGGGCGTGAGGTCGGGGTTGCGCGCACGAGCGAGCGCCTCGGCGACCGTCGCGGACGCGCTCAGCACCACCGGTTCCGGTGTCATCAGACCACCCGCCGTGTCGGGGGAGTGCTCGAGGAGACGTCGCACCGGCTCGGAGTCCTGCGGATCCATCAGGCGCAGCAGCGATTCGGCCTCCGGCTCCGGCAACTCGCCGAGCAGGTCGGCTGCATCGTCGGGGTCCATGGCCTCGAGCACGTCGGCGGCACGGGCGGGGGCGAGCGCCTGCACCAGGTCGATCTGATCGTCGTCGGGCATCTCCTGGATGACGTCCGCGAGGCGCTGGTCGTCCAGGGCGAAGGCGACCTCGAGTCGCCGCTTCTCCGGGAGGTCGCGGATCGCGTCGGCCACGTCGGCGGGCCGGAGTCCCTCGAACTGGGCGAGAAGCTGTGACACACCCTGACCCGGCAGGGACAGATCGGACCAGGTGAGGCCCTGCACGTTCTGCCAGTCGAGCACGTGGATGCTGCCGCGGCGACCCAGCCGGGTGCGGTGGGGGCGCACGGCGACGCGCGCGATGACCCAGTCCCGCGTGCGGGTCTGCTCGATGCCGAGGTCGACGACGACGCAGTCCACGCCGTGCAGATCCTCGGCGTCCGGATCGTCGGTCCGCACCCGTGAGTCCAGGACCTGGGCCAGGGCCAGTACCTCGCCCGGTCGCTGGACGAAGCGGCGCATACTGACGTTGCCGGTGGTCAGCGTCACCGACGTCGGTTCGACGGCCGTCACGCGCAGCATCGGAACGAAGATCTTGCGCCTCGTGGCCAGATCGACCACGAGGCCGAGGACGCGGGGTTGCTGGCGACCGACGCGCACGGTCACGACGATGTCGCGGACGCGGCCGATGCTCTCACCGTCGGGTCCGAGCACCACGAGGCCCGCGAGCCTGGCGGCGAACACCTTGTTCACTGCTGCCATGGGCGCAACAGTAGACGGGGGCCTCGCACGCGGTGCGGGCCGATAGTGTGCCGTGGTGACCACCACAGTGCCGCGCGCCCGCCTCCGACGCTCCGTGCTCGCCGTGCCGGGCAGCAGTCCGAAGATGATGCGCAAGGCTCTGAGCCTGCCCGCCGACGCCGTCTTCCTGGATCTCGAGGACGCGGTCGCGCCGGCCGCCAAGGCGCAGGCACGCATCGACGTCGCCGACGCGCTCGGATGGGACGGGTGGGGCACGCAGCTCCGGCTCGTCCGGGTCAACGACTGGACGACGGAGGCCACGTTCCGCGATGTGCTCGAGGTGGTCGGACGGGCGGGTGCCCACCTCGACGCCCTCGTCCTGCCCAAGGTGCGCTCGGCCGGTGAGGTGCAGGCGCTCGATCTGCTTCTGACACAACTCGAACGCGAGTCGGACCTGCCCGTCGGCCGCATCGGGATCGAGCCGCAGATCGAGGACGCCGTGGGTCTGCTCCACATCGACGCCGTCGCGACGGCCTCGCCGCGGGTGCAGACCCTGGTGTTCGGGCCGGGTGACTTCATGGCCGACGTCGGCATGCGCACCCTCACGGTGGGGGAGCAGCCGCCCGGCTACGAGCGCGGCGACGCCTACCACCACGTGCTGATGACGATCTTGCTGTCGGCCCGGGCCCACGGGCTCCAGGCCATCGACGGACCCTGGGTGCAGGTCCGCGACACCGACGGGTTCACCCGCGCCGCCCGGCATTCCGCGGCTCTGGGCTACGACGGCAAGTGGGTGCTGCACCCCTCGCAGATCGACATCGCCAACGAGACGTTCTCGCCGCGCCAGGCCGACGTCGACCGCGCCCACGACATCGTCGAGACCTACCGTCGGTACCTCTCCGTCGACGGGGGAGCGCGCGGGGCTGTCATGGTGGGGGACGAGATGGTCGACGAGGCGGGTCATCGAATGGCTCGGGCCCTCGTCGAGGCCGCCGACGCGGCCGGCATGGTGCGCAGCGGTGCGCGGCCCGCACCGGACCCCACGACCGACCCGCCAGCAGGCACAATGGAGTCATGACGAACCCCATGTCGCAGTCCGGCCGCCCCGGACAGGGCCTCCCCACCCCGCCGTCGGGCTGGCCCATCGGTTCCTATCCCACCTACGCCGAGGCGCAGCGCGCGGTCGACTACCTCTCCGATCAGGAGTTCTCGGTCCAGGACGTCACCATCGTGGGTGTCGACCTCATGCAGGTCGAGCGTGTCATCGGTCGCCTCACCTGGGCCAAAGTGATTGGCGGCGGCATCATCTCGGGCGCCTGGCTCGGTGTCTTCCTCGGACTCGTTCTCGGAATCATCACGAACACCAACTATCTGAGCGCGCTCCTCGTCGGTGTGCTGGGCGGCATCGTCTTCGGATTGATCTCGGCCACCATTCCCTACGCGGCGACCAAGGGGCAGCGCGACTTCGCGTCGACGATGCAGTTGGTCGCGGGGCGGTACGACGTCCTGTGCGAGCCGAAGACGGCCGAGAAGGCGCGCGATCTGCTGGCGCGTCTCGCCATCTGACCTCTCACCACCGACCCGTCGGTACCGAAAGCATCACGGGATTGCAACAAGCCACCGTTTTCCTCTCAGCTTTCGACTAGGTTCCACTTCGCAGGGAATGCGTGTCCAACGAAGCACACGCTGCGGAGTCGGGCCGACTGTGGCGCCTTCTCTTGCGGCAGAGGAGGCGGTCGTGCCGAAGAGGTACAGGGCGAGGAAACTCGCAGCGACAGGGGCCGCCGCGGTGGTGGCCGGAAGTCTGTTGGCGGGGTGTGGATCCTCCGACGACGGAATCGTGTTGAGCTTCTACACCGCCGCCGACGGCGCGGAGCAGTACGCGGCGGCGGCGCAGGCGTGCACCGAGCAGTCGGGCGGCGCGTACCGGGTGGAGCAGCGCACGCTCCCCAAGAGCGCCAACGATCAGCGCCTGCAGCTCGCTCGCCGTCTGGCGGGCAACGACCGCACGCTCGATCTGATGACACTCGACGTGGTCTGGACCGCCGAGTTCGCCGAAGCCGGTTGGGCACTGCCGGTTCCGGACGATCTCGAGGCGAAGCTGCGTGACGGATCGGTGCTCGAGGGCCCGCTCGCCACCGCCGAGTGGCTCGACCCCGAGACAGAGCAGAAGGACAAGCTGTACGCGGTCCCGCTGAACTCCAACACCCAGTTGCTCTGGTATCGCCCGGACATGGTGCCGAACGGCCAGCCCCCGGCGACGTGGGACGACCTCATCGCCACCGCCGGCGAGAACGCCGCCTCCGGCAAGCCCGCGGCCATCGGTGTGCAGGCGAAGCAGTACGAGGGCTTCATGGTCTGGTTCAACACCCTCCTCGAGAGTGCCGGCGGATCCGTCGTCGGCGAGGACGGCACCACCGTGACACTGAACGACACCCCCGAGCACCGCGCGGCCACCGAGAAGGCGCTCTCGATCATCAAGAGCGTCGCGACCGCTCCCGGCGCCGACCCCTCGGTCTCCCAGAGTGACGAGGGCACAGCACGTCTCGGCGTCGAGGCGGGCACCATGTTCGCCGAGGTGAACTACCCGTTCGTGCTCCCCGGACTCAAGGAGAACGCCGCCGCGGGCGGCGTGTCCTTCCTCGACCTGTCCACCGTTCCCGCCGACCAGCAGGACGCGGCGGTGAACGAGGTGTTCCGCAGCGCGCCGTACCCCTCGGTGAACCCCGGTGAGCCCGCCAAGGTCACCATCGGCGGGTTCAACATCGGTGTCGCCAAGACCACCGAGCATCCCGACGAGGCGTGGGCCGCCGTCGCGTGCCTGACCGATGAGCAGAACCAACGCAACAACGCCGTCGACGGCGGTGTGCCGCCGGTGATCCGCTCGCTCTACGACGATCCCGAGTTCCAGGCCGCCTACCCGGCATGGGAGGGCGTTCTCGGCTCGATCGAGAGTGCCGCGGTCCGACCGGTGTCGCCCGCGTACCAGTCCATCTCGATCCTCCTGACCGACGCGCTCAACCCCCCGCAGGACATCGATCCCGTGGGAGACGTCGACAGGCTCGCCGATCTGGTCCGCCAGGCCGTGAACTCCGAAGGGCTGATCCCATGACCGTCACCGACGAGCCCCGACGCCCGCAGAAGCACGCCAAGGCGGCCGAGGCGGTGTCCGAGGGCAAGAAGGCGGAGCGCCGACTGGGGCTCCTGCTGGTCGCTCCCGCCGCGATCCTGATGATCGCCGTCACCGCGTATCCCATCATCTACGCCTTCTGGCTGAGTCTGCAGAAGTACAACCTGGCATTCCCGGACGACAAGGAATTCGTCGGCCTGTCCAACTACGTCTCCGTCCTCACCGACGGCTACTGGTGGACGGCGTTCGCGGTGACCGTGGGCATCACCGTCATCTCGGTGATCATCGAGTTCGTCCTCGGCCTCGCGGTCGCGCTGGTCATGCACCGCACCATCTTCGGGCGCGGCGTCGTCCGCACCGTCGTGCTGATCCCGTACGGCATCGTCACCGTCGCCGCCGCGTACAGCTGGTACTACGCGTGGACACCGCAGACCGGCTACCTGGCCAACCTGCTTCCCGAGGGCAGTGCGCCTCTGACGCAGCAGCTTCCGTCGCTCGCCATCGTCGTGCTCGCCGAGGTGTGGAAGACGACGCCGTTCATGGCACTGCTGCTGCTCGCCGGTCTCGCGCTCGTTCCCGACGATCTGCTCAAGGCGGCCCAGGTGGACGGCGCCGGCGCGTGGACCCGACTGATCCGCATCATCATCCCGTTGATGAAGCCGGCCATCCTCGTGGCGCTGCTGTTCCGCACGCTCGACGCGTTCCGCATCTTCGACAACATCTACGTTCTGACGAAGGGCAGCAACAGCACCGGTTCGGTGTCGATCCTCGGGTACGACAACCTCTTCGGGGCGTTCAACCTCGGTATCGGGTCGGCCATCAGCGTGCTGATCTTCTTCTGCGTGGCCATCATCGCCTTCGTCTTCATCAAACTGTTCGGGGCCTCCGCACCCGGCTCCGACGCGGAAGGACGCTGACCCATGGCAGCCACCACGAAGACGAAGGCCGGCTGGTCCATCGTCAACCTTCTCGTCCTGCTGTACGCGCTGATCCCGCTCGTGTGGATCATCAGCCTGTCGTTCAAGCCGGTGGCGAACATCGCCGACGGCAAGTTCATCCCGACGACGTGGACGTTGGACAACTACAAGGGCATCTTCCAGACGTCCCAGTTCACCAGCGCCCTGATCAACTCCATCGGCATCGGTCTCATCACCACGCTCATCGCGGTGGTCATCGGCACGATGGCGGCCTACGCCGTCGCTCGTCTCGACTTCCCCGGCAAGAAGCTCCTCGTCGGCGCCGCGCTGCTCATCGCGATGTTCCCCCAGATCTCGCTCGTCACACCGCTGTTCGACATCGAGCGTGCGCTGGGCCTGTTCGACACCTGGCCGGGCCTGATCATCCCGTACATCACGTTCGCGCTCCCGCTCGCCATCTACACGCTGTCGGCGTTCTTCCGTGAGATCCCCTGGGAGCTGGAGAAGGCCGCCAAGATGGACGGTGCCACCCCGGGACAGGCGTTCCGCAAGGTCATCGCACCGCTCGCGGCACCGGGCATCGTCACCGCGGCGATCCTCGTCTTCATCTTCGCGTGGAACGACCTGCTGCTCGCCATCTCGTTGACGGCCACCGAGCGTTCGGTCACGGTGCCGGCAGCGATCTCACAGTTCACCGGTAGTTCGCAGTTCGAGGAACCGACGGGCTCGATCGCGGCTGCGGCCGTGGTCATCACCATCCCGATCATCATCTTCGTCCTGTTCTTCCAACGTCGTATCGTGGCGGGCCTGACGTCCGGCGCAGTGAAGGGATAAGTCCATGGCCGAAATCGTTCTCGACAAAGTGACCAAGCTGTACCCGGACGGTGCCGCGGCGGTGAGCGACGTCGACATCACCATCGCCGACGGCGAGTTCATCATCCTGGTCGGACCCTCCGGCTGCGGAAAGTCCACCACGCTCAACATGATCGCCGGCCTCGAGGACATCTCGAGCGGCGAGCTGCGCATCGCCGGTGAGCGCGTGAACGAGCGGGCACCGAAGGATCGCGACATCGCGATGGTGTTCCAGTCGTACGCGCTCTACCCCCACATGACGGTGCGCGACAACATCGCCTTCCCCCTCACACTCGCCAAGATGAGCAAGGAGGACATCGCGAAGAAGGTCGACGACGCCGCCCGCATCCTCGACCTGGGCCAGCACCTCGACCGCAAGCCGTCCAACCTCTCCGGTGGTCAGCGTCAGCGCGTCGCGATGGGACGCGCGATCGTCCGCAGCCCCAAGGCGTTCCTCATGGACGAGCCGCTGTCGAACCTCGACGCCAAGCTGCGCGTGCAGATGCGGACCGAGATCGCCCAGCTGCAGAAGCGTCTCGAGACCACCACGGTGTACGTGACGCACGACCAGACCGAGGCCATGACGCTCGGCGACCGCGTCGTCGTGCTCCGCGGCGGACTGGTGCAGCAGATCGGCTCGCCGCAGGAGCTCTACGATCACCCGCGAAACCTGTTCGTGGCGGGCTTCATCGGGTCGCCGTCCATGAATTTCGTGTCGGGTCGTCTGACGGACGGCGGGGTCACCACCTCGCTCGGCGAGATCCGGTTGAGCGACGAGGCTCGGCAGAAGATCGCCTCGAAGAACGCGAAGGGGGACGTCGTCGTCGGCATCCGCCCCGAGCATCTCGAGGACGCCTCGCTCGTCGAGTCGTACCAGAAGATCAACGGCAGCACCTTCTCGGCGCGAGTCGAGGTGCTGGAGTCGATGGGGTCGGACAAGTACATCTACTTCTCCGCCGAGGGCCCCAAGGTCACCTCGCGCGAACTCGACGAGCTGGCCGCGGACTCCGGCGCGGACGGCGGCCAGTTTGTCGCTCGACTCTCGGCCGAGTCCGCCGCTCGCATGGGTGAGTCCATCGAGCTGTGGTTCGACCAGAAGCGCGTGTCGGTGTTCGACGTCGAGTCGGGTGCCAACCTGACGCTCTGACCGCTCGAACGCGACGACGGCCCCCACCGCACGGTGGGGGCCGTCGCCGTCTCGGTCGGCGCCCGTCTCAGTTCGGCGCGGCCTCCTTGAGCTGCGCGATGATCTCGTCGTTCCAGATGTGACTGCGCACCAGGCGGTAACGCTCGCGCGCCACCCACATGTAGGCCTCGGCGTCGGTGTGGCGGGTCAACATGCCCCCGACGGACCGCACCATCCGGACGACCGGCAGGAACTCCTCACCGAACCAGCGGCGGGCGACGGTGCGCCGGTCGACGAACTCGCCGAGCTCCTGCATCAGCCGGAAACCCCAGGCCTCCACCGCATCCGAGAGTTCGGCGTACTGCCACGGATCCGTGAACTCGATCGCCTCGCGCGACTTCCCGGTGAGGGGGACGCGGCTGAGGAAGATGCGCCGGTGATCCTTCACCAGGAGATCGCCCCTCGTGGAGATGCCGTCTGGGGAGATGCGGGTGATGATCTCGGTGACGTAGGCCTCGATGGTGAGACTGTGCATCGCGCAGGCGATGGACACGCGATGGTGCCCGTCGATGACGAAGTGCATGCCGCCGACGCGATACACCTCGATGGGCGGCATCGGTTCGCCGCGGCGCCAGGCGGTGGCGAGGCGCTGCCAGCGTTCGCGTGTCCGGGTCGACGTCGGGCGGAAGTACCGGTCGAAGTCGCGGGTGCGATCCACGCTGCCCACGATCGAGTCGACCCGGATGACCTCGAGTCCGACGCGGCGCTCCCGCACCTTGCCCAGGGCGGCGACCACCTCGTCGAACGGCAGGATCGTGTTGATGTCGTCCGGTTGACGGCGCAGCCAGCCGACCAGCCGCGCCACGTCCGCGCGCCGGCGCTGGCGGGAGAAGTCGTTCTGCGCGTCGGCAGCGGGGAATCCGGTGTCACGAGCCATGACGTCGCCTCTCGATGATGGGCGCGGTGTCGCCGCCCGGGGTGATGTCGATCAGGGCGTAGCCGACGGTGTTGATCACCGTGGCTCCGTGCAGCTGTCGGTCGGCCGGCCTCGTGCCGTGCGGGTGGATGTGTCCGTGGACGAGGAGCTGAGGCCGCAACCGCTCGGTGAGCGGATCGAGACACCGGAAACCGCGGTGTGGTGCGTCCTCGGCGTCGCCGACACCGAACGGTGGGCTGTGGGTCAGCAGGACGTCGACCCCGTGTGCGTCCGCTCCGCGTCGCAGCAGCGGGTGCCAGGTGTGGGTCCGGATCAGGGAGCCGGAGCGCCGCTTCTGCTGCCGTTCCGTCCACTGGTTGGGTCCGTCGCGGTAGCGGATGGACCCGCCCAGCCCCGCGATCCGCAGACCGGCGGCGCTGACGATCCGTCGATCGGCGTTGACGGCGCCGTCCGGACCGGGCCAGCTCGACGGCAGCCCGGCACGCATCCAGCCGGCTCGACCGGCCGAGTACCCGGTGAGGTCGGCGTCGTGGTTGCCGGGGACGAAGACGCACGGGGCGTCGGCGGCCTCGGCGAGGTGCTCGAGGTACTCGAACGGCAGGTCGCCCGCACCGAGGACCAGGTCGACGTCGAACGGGAGTGTGCGGGCGTTCCACAGGCCTTCGACCACCTCGTCGGACACGGTCAGCACAGTCACCACACGCAGGACCGTACCGGCACGCCGGTCCCGTCGGAGCCGGTACGGAAGTCGTGGGGTTGGATGGACGGTGTGAGTGGGAGCGACGTGACAGCGCAGGTGCGAACCCATCTGCAGACGGTGCTCGGTCAGGACGACCCGTCCAGTGCGTCCGTGACCTTCCTGGGCCTCGAGCCGCTGGAGGTGTTGCTGTTCGCTGCCGACGTCGAGGGAGTCGTACGGTTCACCACTCTCGGGTGCTCGCTGCATCCGATGGCCGACCCGTCCGACATGGTCACCGACTCGCACCGAGGCCCGCGCGCCGAGCTGATCCTGGCCCTGCGCGGAGTCGACGAATCCGTCGCCGAGGTCTGGCGCACGCTCGCCGTCTTCGCCGCGTCGCCCGCGGTGGAGGGCATCGTGCTGGTGCCCGACGCCCTGCTGGACGCCGGCGAGCCTCTCTGGCCCGGCGCTCCGTTCACGGCGGTGCTGTTGACGGCCGAGTCCGGGGTGGCCGACCTCGAGCTGCCCGAACCGTACGATCCGGTGCGGTTCCTGCGGGCAGTCCCGATCACCGGCACCGAGGCCGCGTGGGTGCGCCTGCGCGGAGCCGATGCGTTGCGCGACGCGTGGACCGAGGCGGGCATCGACATCGCCGACCCGCGGCGCTCGGCGGCGTCGCTGCGCCCGCCCACCTGAGCGCTCGCGCACCTGACAGACTGGGCGCGTGCTGATCGATCTCCACACCCATTCCACGTCGTCGGACGGAACCGAGACGCCCACCGAGCTGATCGCCACGGCGACCGCCGCGGGCCTCGACGTGATCGCGTTGACCGACCACGACACCACTCACGGCTGGGACGAGGCCGTGGCCGCGGTGACCGCGACGCCCGGTGCGCCCACCCTGGTCCGTGGCATGGAGATGTCGTGCCAGGGCCGCGGAGCCGACGGTGACCCGGTGACGGTGCATCTGCTCGCGTACCTCTTCGACCCCGGGCACGTGGCCTTCGCCGAGGAGCGCAGCCGGTTACGTGGGGAGCGGGAAGTGCGTCTGCGCAGCATGATCGACCGTATGGCGGCCGACGGCTACGACGTCGACGCCGACACCATCCTCGCCGCGGCAGGTCCGTCGGCGGGCCGCCCGCACCTCGCCCGTGCACTCGTCGCGGCCGGAGTCGTCGAGACCGTGAACGACGCGTTCACCGACCTGCTGCGGACCGGTGGGACGTACTACGTCGAGAAGGCGGACACCCCACTCGACCTCGCCGTCGAGTTGATCGCCGACGCCGGGGGAGTGCCCGTCATCGCCCACGCCCGCGCGCGCACGCGAGGTCGACTCCTGCACACCGACCACATTCTGGAGCTCGCCGCCGGTGGGCGACTCGGCGGACTCGAGGTCGATCACCCCGACCACAGCCCCGAGGACGCGGACGTCCTGCGCGACATCGCGCGCGAGCACGATCTCGTCGTGACCGGATCCTCCGATTACCACGGCACCAACAAGACGACGCCGATCGCGGCCCGCACCACCGCCGAGGACCAGTTCGACGCGTTGGTGAGCCGGGCGATGGGCGTGCCGCTCGTCGTACCCGGAGGCCGCCGGTGAAGGCGCTCAGCGGATCGATCACTGCGGGTCTCGTCGTCCTCACGGCGCTCGTCATCGCCGCCGCCGTCGTCGGCGGTGATCGGGGATTCCCCGGCCCCGGCACCGCGTCCATCGCGTGGCACGTCGCCGCCGTCGTCGCGGCGCTCCTGCTCCAGCGGATCGCCGACCATCGCTCGCGTGGGGTGTCGTTCCTCGGCTCACTGGGCGTGCTGGTCGTCGCGGGAGCCTTGCTGTGGACGCAGTGGTGGGGCTGACGATGCAGTGGTGGGGCTGACCGGCACCTGTTTGCTCCCGAGGAACCGGCGGTGGCACACTGGCTCCACTCGCGATCACCGCCACCCCGTGGTGATCGACCCCGGTCACCGCTCGTCGGTGGCGCGCGAAGTCGGCTCACCCGCCGCGCACGCATCGAGATGTCGCCTGCCCTCGGTTCTCATCCCCCGGGCGCGCATCTCGACTTCCCCTCACGCCTGTGATCCGCACCCTCCGTGCGGACGATGAAGGAGCGCCCAGTGACCGCCGCAACAGATCCGACCGAACACACGACCGGCCTCCGGCCTGCCCGCGACGACCTCACGACCATCACGGACGACGAGATCTTCCTCAGCCACGTGGGCGGCAAGCTGTCCGTCGAGCTCACCGCGCCGCTCGAGACCAAGCGCGACCTCTCCATCGCGTACACCCCCGGGGTGGCCAAGGTGAGCAGTGCGATCGCCGCCGATCAGGAGCTGGTGAACAAGTACACCTGGACCGAGCGACTCGTGGTGGTGGTCAGCGACGGCTCCGCGGTATTGGGTCTGGGCGACATCGGCCCGCGCGCCTCGCTGCCCGTCATGGAGGGCAAGGCGGCACTGTTCAAGAAGTTCGCCGGCCTCAACTCGATTCCGCTGGTGCTCGACACCAACGACGTCGACGAGATCGTCGAGACGCTGATCCGCCTGCGGCCCAGCTTCGGAGCCGTGAACCTCGAGGACATCTCGGCACCCCGGTGCTTCGAGATCGAGAAGCGCGTCGTCGAGGCACTCGACTGCCCGGTCATGCACGACGACCAGCACGGTACGGCCATTGTCGTCCTGGCTGCGCTGAAAGGCGCTGTGGCAGTGCAGAAGCGCGAGCTCGCGGGTCTGCGTGTCGTCATCTCCGGTGCGGGAGCCGCGGGCGTCGCGTGCGCGAACATCCTGCTCGCCGCGGGCATCTCGGACGTTGTGGTGCTCGACTCGAAGGGCATCGTCGGTGCGGATCGCGCCGACCTCAATCCCGTGAAGGTCGACCTCGCCTCGCGTACCAACCCGCGCGGCCTCTCCGGGACGGCTGCCGACGCCCTGACCGATGCGGACGTGTTCCTCGGGGTCTCCGCGGGGAAGATCGGGCACGAACTCATCGCCTCGATGGCAGACGACAGCATCGTCTTCGCCCTCTCCAACCCGAACCCGGAGATCCATCCGGAGGACGCGAAGAAGTACGCCGGCATCGTCGCCACCGGACGCAGCGACTTCGCCAATCAGATCAACAACGTGCTCGCGTTCCCCGGTGTGTTCCGCGGTGCTCTCGATGCGGGCGCGCGGCGCATCACCGAGAACATGAAGCTCGCCGCCGCGGACGCGATCCTGTCCGTGGTCGGCGACGATCTGAGCGTCGACATGATCGTGCCCAGCCCACTCGACCCGCGGGTCGCTCCGGCCGTCGCGGCGGCAGTGGCCGCGGCTGCGAAGGCGGACGGCGTCGCCTGAGAGGTCTCAGAGACGGGGCGCGCGGCGCAGCCGCCCCGTCCCGGGCGCCGAGACCCACACGGCGAGGGCCAGCAGGCCGTCCGCCACGAGAGCCAGCACGGCCACCAGGATCGCGCCGACCACCACTCGGTCGTAGCTGTAGAGCGCCAGACCGTCGAAGATGTACCGCCCGAAGCCGCCCAGGTTGACGAAGGCGGCGACGGTGGCGGTGGCGATGACCTGCAGGGTGGCGTTGCGGATGCCCCCGAGCAGCAGCGGCAGCGCGTTGGGAATCTCCACCCGCAGCAGCACCTGGCGTTCGGTCATGCCCATCGCCCGTGCCGCGTCCACGACGGTGGCGTCGACATTGGCCACACCCGCATACGTCCCGGCGAGGATCGGCGGAATGCCCAGGAGCACGAGGGCGATCAGTGGTGGCACCAGGCCCAGCCCGAGCAGCAGGACGAGGAACGTCAGCACGCCGAGCGTCGGCAGCGAGCGCAGACTGTTCACCAGGCCGACCAGGGCCACCTCGCCGCGGCGCAGGTGCCCGATCAGCAGTCCCAGCGGAACCGCCACGACGACGGAGAACAGCACGGCGAGAAAGCTGTACCAGACGTGCTCGGTGAGACGCGTCGCGATGCCGGTGCCGCCGGACCAGTTGGCGCCGTCGAGGATGTAGCCGATCGCGTCGGAGAAGATGCTCATGCGCGGGCCCCCGTCACTCGTCGCCGGCGAGTCGAGGGCACACCGGCGCGGGTCCACGGCGTCAACGCACGCCCGAGCAGGAACAGCAGCGCGTCGAAGACCAGGGCCAACACGACGATCGCGATGATGCCCGCCAGGATCTGGTCGGGATAGTCGCGCTGGTAGCCCTGGGTGAAGAGCTGCCCCAGACCACCGATGCCGATGACCGACCCGACCGACACCATCGAGATGTTGGTGACCGCGACGACGCGGACGTTCGCGACGAGCACGGGAAGTGCCAGCGGCAGTTCGACGGTCGCGGCGCGGCGGAACCGTCCGAAGCCGACCGCGGTGGCGGCGTCGACGACGGCGGGGGACACCGAGTCGAGTGCCTCGGGCACTGCGCGGACGAGCAGCGCCGTGGAGTACACCGTGAGCGCGATGACCACGTTCAACGGATCGAGGACACGCAGTCCCGCGATGAGCGGGATGGTGACGAACAGTGCGAGCGAGGGGATCGTGAACGCGACGCTCGCCACCACCAGGGTCAGACGCCGCAGCCAGCCCACCGTGCGCACGGCCGCGCCCACGGGCACCGCGACGACCAGTCCGACGAGCAGCGGCACCAGCGACAGGTACAGGTGGGTCCGCGTCAGCTCGAGGACGATGTCGATGTTGTCGATCAGCCAGCGCATCAGGGCTTCTCGAAGTACTGGCGGCCGCGCTCGCGGTCCTCGGCTCGACGCTGGTCCGCCAGCAACGCCACCACCTCGGTGGCGTCGATACCGCCCAGGACGGCGCCGTTCGCGTCGACCGCCACGCCGACGCCGGACGGCGACGAGATGGCCGCGTCCAGCGCCTGTCGCAGATCGCCCGACGGCGGGTACAGCGAACCGCCCGCGGAGGTGCTGTCCGCGATGCTCGCGCCGGACTTGAGCGCCTCGAGGCCGGTGACGTCCATCCAGCCTCGCGGACGGCCCTCGGCGGAGACGACGAGAAGCCACTGGCCCTGGTCGAGACGGATCGACGCCGCGTCCTGTTCCGACGCCGTCGTGATGGGATGCAGGGACACCCCGTCACCGTGGCGGAACGACAGTCCACGGTAGCCGCGGTCCCGACCGACGAAGGACGCGACGAAGTCGGTCGCGGGAGCCGACAGCACCACGTCCGGGGTGTCGTACTGCTGCAACGTTCCGCCGGTGCCGAACACGGCGATGCGGTCGCCGAGTTTGATGGCCTCGTCGATGTCGTGCGTGACGAAGACGATGGTCTTCTTCAGATCGGCCTGCAGCCTGAGCATCTCGGTCTGCAGGTCTTCGCGCACCACCGGATCGACGGCGCTGAACGGCTCGTCCATCAGCAGGATCGGAGGATCTGCCGCCAGGGCACGCGCGACCCCGACGCGCTGCTGCTGACCGCCCGACAGCTGAGCGGGGTACCGGGTGGCCAGCGACAGATCGAGGCCGACGCGCTCGAGGACCTCCATCGCGTCGCGACGGGCCTCCTTGCGTGAACGACCCGTCAGCACCGGAACGGTGGCGACGTTGTCGACGACGGTGCGGTGAGGCAGCAGGCCGGCGCTCTGGATGACGTAACCGATGCCCAGCCGGAGTTTGACGGCGTCGACGGTCGAGATGTCTCGACCGTCGACGCTGATCGTGCCCGACGTGGGCTCGATCATCCGGTTGATCATCCGCATCGAGGTCGTCTTGCCGCAGCCCGACGGGCCGACGAAGACGGTGAACGACCGGTCCTCGATCCGGAGATCGAGAGAGTCGACCGCGAGCGTTCCGTCCGGGTACTGCTTGGTGACTCCCTCGAACGAGATCACGAGACCGGCTTGTCCAGACCCTGCTCGACGACCCAGGCGTTCGCGGCGGCGGCGGGCTCGGTCTTCGCGTCGCCCGACACCTCCTGGTTCAGCGCCAGCAACTCGACCGTCGTGAGCTTGGCCGACACGGCGTCCAGGACGGCGGTGAGCTTGTCCGACTTCTTCGACGAGTTGTAGACCGGGACCACGTTCTGCGCCGGGAAGTTGTTGTCCGGGTCGCCCAGTGCCACGAAGTCGTTCTCGACGATCGCGGGCGTGGTGGTGAACAGATTCGCCGCGGTGATGTCTCCCGCAGCGAGGGCAGCCACGGTGGCCGGGCCGCCGCCGTCGGAGATCGGGACGAAGTTGGCGGCCGGGATGTCGACGCCGTACTTGTCGCGCAGGCCGGGCAGGCCGACGGGACGCTCGGCGAACTCGGGCGGCCCACCGAACTTGACCTCACCCGCGTACGGCGCGAGATCGGCGATGTTGGTCAGGTTCCAGCGCGTCGCGGTGTCCCGCGTGACGACGACGGCGTCCTTGTCCTCGCCGGGGGCCGGCGTGGATGCCAGGAGATCGTCGCTCAGTGCCGCCGTGAGGGCGGTGTTCACCTCGTCGGGCGCCGTGGCCGTGGCCTCGGGGTCCAAGTACAGCAACAGGTTTCCGGTGTAGTCCGGGATGAGGTCGATGGAGCCGTCGCGCACGGCCGGGATGTAGGCCTCACGGCTGCCGATGGACAGGCGCGTGCTGGCGTCGAAGCCGTTGGCCTTCAACGCGTCGGCGTAGATGTTGGCGATGATCTCGGACTCGGTGAAGTTCGCGGAACCGACGACGATGGTGTTCGGATCGCCTCCGCTACCACCCTCACCGCCGCTGCTCAGTGGATCGGAGTCGCCGCCGCAGGCGGACAGGGTGAGTGCTGCAGCGGCCACCAGAGCGGTGGCGGCGACGCGCACGGAACGTGAGGTGGTGCGACGTGTCGTGTTCACTGTTCGAGTGTAACGATAGGCCCCGACACCGGCCCGCTTTCGGCGCCGGAACGCCGGTAGCGGGTTCGAGAGGATGGTCGATGCGGGTCTGCAGGTCGGCCGTCGCGGCGCTGCTCGCGGCCTCGGTGGTGGCCGGGTGTTCGAGTACCGGCGGCCCCGAGGGGACGACGCGCTCGCAGCCGCTGGTGGTCGCCGACACCGGAACTCCGGTGCAGACGGTGCTGGCGCACCTGTACGCCGACGCGCTGTCACGCGGGGGAGCGGCCGCTCGGGTGGACACGGTCGACGGTCTCCCCGGCGCGCTCGCCGGCCTCGACGACGCCTCGGTCGCGCTCGTCCCCGGCTTCACCGGATCGTTTCTGGCGCAACTGGATCCGTCGTCCGCCGCGCGGGCGCCGGAGGACGTCTACGCCGATCTGGCGCGTGCACTGCCGGAGTGGCTGGCGGTCACCGACCAGGGTCTCGCCGAGAACGGGCCGACGGTGTCCGTCACCGCGGCCGCGGGATCGGCTCTCCCCGAAGCCACTCTGTCGGCTCTGTCTCCGCAGTGTTCCCGCCTGTCCGCCGCCGTCGACCCGGCCGTCGATGCGTCCGCGGTGACACGGGCCCTCGCCGAGAGTTACGACTGTGCGTTCGCTCCTGCCGGCCCCACCGAGGTGACGATCGTCCGGGCCACGGACCGGGTCGCCGTGGTCGATGCGACCGACGTGGTGCTCGCCGACGATCGAGACGGCCTCACCGCCGACGTCCTCGTCCCTCTCGTCCGCAAGGGCTCCGTGGACGAGACACTGGACCGTCCGCTGCAGATCATCGCCGGCGAACTCACCACCGCGGATCTCGCGGAGATGGTCGACCGTGTCCGCGGCGGCGAGGATCCGGGCGCGGTCGCCGCGAGTTGGCTAGGGACGCAGTCGTTCTGAGTGGGCGGTCGCGTCGCGGACGAAGGCGCCGATCTCCCGGACCGCTGTCGCCGCCTCGGCCAGCAGGGTGGCCTGCAGGTGGGCGACGTGCCACAGATCCGTGAGTTCGGTGCACCGCACAGAGACACCGGCCTCGGTCAATGCGTCGACGAAGCGAAGGATCTGGGGCCGCAGGATCTCGTCGGCGGAGTACTGGATCAACGTCGAGGGGAAGCCGGTCAACGTGCCACGCACGGGGGCGTAGCGCGGATCGGTCGGGTCGCCGTCGCCCAGATACTGCCGCGCCGAGTTCCGCAACCAGCGAGCGTCGAGCAGGAAGTCGCGCGGCGCCGGGAAGTCCTGGTCCGCCGGATCGGCCCACGGGGAGATCATCGCGACGCACGACGGTGATGTGCCACGGTCGACGAGCGCCTGTGTCGTGGCCGCGGCCAGACCGCCGCCGGCCGAATCGCCGACCACGGCAATGTGATCGGCCGCGACACCGTCGGCGACCAGCCCGTCGAACACGGCCAGTGCGTCCTCGAGCGCGGCCGGGCAGGGATGCTCCGGAGCCAGACGGTAGTGCGCCGCCACCACGACGGCGCCACTGTCGCGGGCGAGCGACGACGTGACGACGCGGTGCGTCAGCGGCGACCCCAGCGTGTACGCACCGCCGTGCAGATACAGCACGGCGGTGCGTCGGACGGTGGCACCGACGGTGACCCGTTCGACCGGGACACCGCCCACGGTCTCG
Organism: Rhodococcus sp. UNC23MFCrub1.1; assembly: GCF_000686025.1. Taxonomy (GTDB): domain Bacteria; phylum Actinomycetota; class Actinomycetes; order Mycobacteriales; family Mycobacteriaceae; genus Rhodococcoides. The sequence goes on along the minus strand of NZ_JMLQ01000001.1, from coordinate 198,238 downwards.
CTGCGGATCACCGTGCCCTCCGGCAGCGGTAGCGACCGGGCCGCGACCTCGAGCAGTGTGCGCTGCACCGGAACCGGGAGGCGCGGGTTCAGAATCACCCGGAACACAGGCTTCAGAACTCGGGACACCACGGGCAACGGCAGAGTCATCGGTCGCATCGCCCGAACCTACCGTCAGCCCTACCGCTGGGTGGTCGTCCGCGGCAGGACGCGCGAGGACAGCCTGACGATGATGTCCTGGTACCGCGATCCCGTGATGCGGGCGAGGGCGTCGAGCGCGCGGGCGTCGTTGCCGATGAGCACGCGGGCCTTGTTCTTCTCCACTCCGCGCAGGATCACCAGGGCGGCCTGCTCCGAGGTGGTCTTCGCGAGGCGACGGTCGAAGAACTCGGCCACCGACTTCTGGTCCTGGCCCTCGGCGACGGTCGCGTTGCGGGCGATCGCCGTCTTGATGCCGCCCGGGTGGACACACGTGACGTGCACCGGGTGGCGGGCGATCAGCATCTCCTGGCGCAACGCCTCGGTGAAGCCGCGCACGGCGAACTTGGCTGCGTTGTACGCGGACTGGGACGGGATCGACAGGAGGCCGAACAGGCTGGACACGTTGACCACGTGACCGTCTCCCGACTCGACGAGATGCGGGAGGAATGCTTTCGTACCGTTGACGACGCCCCAGAAGTCGACGTCGATCACGCGCTCGAGATCCTTGAACTCGGTCTTCTCGACGTCGCCGTGGAAGGCGATGCCGGCGTTGTTGTAGACCTGGTTCACCACACCGAAGTGCCGACGCACGGTCTCCGCGTAGTCGAGCACGCTGCCGCGTTCGCTGACGTCGAGGTGGTCGCTGCGGACCTCTCCGCCGCGCTGCTCCACGGCCGCCACGGTGGCGGCCAGGCCGACCGAGTCGACGTCGGACAGCGCGAGTCGTGCTCCGCGCGACGCCAGTTCGAGAGCCAGCGCACGGCCGATCCCCGATCCGGCTCCGGTCACCACGGCCACTCGTCCACGGAACTCGCTCATCGGGAGATCGCCTTCTCGTCGTCGTTGTCGGTCGTCGCAGGGGTGGGGGTGCCGTCGACGGCGCTCACAGGCCTCGTGACGTCGCCGGCCGCGAGAGCGTCGTATGCCTCGAGGTCGAAGTTGCGGGTGATGCGGCGGAACTCGAAGGTGAAGTCCGGCCACAGCGTCGTGTTGTTGCCGTGCTTGTCGAGGTACCAGCTCGCGCACCCGCCGTTGAGCCACACCGTCTTGTTCAGCTTGGTCTGCAGGTCGGCGTTGAACTCGTCCTGCACCTCGCGGCGCACCTCGACGACACCGAGATCGTGCTTGTCGATCGTGTTGAGCGCGTCGATCACGTAGTTCAGCTGCGACTCGATCATGAACACCATCGAGGTGTGCCCCAAGCCCGTGTTGGGTCCGACCAGGAAGAACAGGTTGGGGAAGCCCGCGACCGTGGCGCCCTTGTATCCCTGCTGTCCGCGCTCGTCGAAGACCTCGGCGAGCGAGCGGCCGTCCTTGCCGAAGATGCCCTGGAAGGTGGGGGAGTCGGTCACGTGGAATCCGGTGGCGACCACCAGGGCGTCGATCTCACGCTCGGTTCCGTCGGCCGTCACGATGGAGTGCGCCCGCACCTCACGGATACCGTCGGTCACCAGGTCGACGTTCGGTCGATCCAGTGCCGGGTAGTAGTTGTTGGAGATCAGCATGCGCTTGCAGCCGATGCGGAAGTTCGGCGTCACCTTGCGGCGCAGCTCGGTGTCGCGGATGCCCTTCGCGATCTGTCGGCGCGCGATGAACTCGAACGCCTTCATGAGCTTGGGGACGCGGGTGAGGCCGACGACCTGGGTCTCACGTGCGGCGTAGATGCCGGTGCGTGACAGACGCTGGTAGCCGGGGAGGTACTTGAACGCCAGCTTCTCGATGCGGGTGTACTCGCGGTCGAAGCGCGGGAGGACCCACGGGGCGGTGCGCTGGTAGACGTCGAGATGGGCGACCGTCGGCGCGATGGCCGGGACGATCTGGATCGCGGAGGCGCCGGTACCGATGACGGCGACGCGCTTGCCCTCGAGGCTCGCGTCGTGGTTCCAGCGGGCCGAGTGGAAGATCTCGCCCTGGAAATCGGTGATGCCGGCGATGTCCGGGAGGTTCGGCTCGCACAGGGCGCCGACGGCGGACACGACCTTCTTGGCCGTGAAGTTCCCCCGGGTGGTCACGATGTCCCACTGCGAGGTGGCGGTGTTCCAGCGGGCCGACTCGACGTGGCAGTCGAAGACGTGGCGGTCGTACACGCGGTACTGCCGCGCGACGCTCTCGATGTACTTCTGAATCTCCGGCTGACGGGAGAACGAGCGGGTCCAGTCCGGATTCAGCGCGAACGAGTACGAGTAGAGGTGCGAGGGCACGTCGCAGGCGGCACCGGGGTAGGTGTTGTCGCGCCACGTGCCACCGACGTCGCTGCCGCGCTCGAGGACCAGGAAATCGGTGCTTCCCTGCTGGCTCAGCTTGATCGCGGCGCCCAGTCCTGCGAAACCGCTGCCGATGATGATGGTGTCGACGTAGCGTGCAGCGACAGCGTCGGTATCTGTAACTGGAAGACTCATGAACCCAGACTAGGTCCTTATTGAGCGCAGGTCAACAGTTACTGACGAACGTTCAGTAGTATGGAGCGCATGGACAGCGTGAAGCGAACGCGGCTCAGTCCGGAACAGCGGCGGGCCCAGCTCATCGACCTGGGGGTCGAGATGCTCTCGGAGCGCACGCTGGACGCCATCTCGGTCGAGGACATCGCCGACCAGGCGGGCGTGTCGCGTGGGCTGCTCTTCCACTATTTCTCGTCCAAGCACGACTTCCACGTCGCGATCGTCGAGCACACCAGCCGACAGATGCTCGACGCCACCGAGCCGCCCGTCGGGCTCGACCCGTTGACGACGCTCGCCGTGGCACTCGCGTCCTACGTCGACTACGTCACCGAGCACCGCTCCAGCTACGTCTCGCTGCTGCGCGGCACCGCGAGCGGGGATCCCGACATGCGGGCCGTCTTCGAGCGCACCCGCGACGTCATGGTCGAACGGACGGTGTCGCAGCTCCCGCTGCTCGGTGTCGAGCGCACCCCGCGGATCGCGCTGGCCATCCGCGGCTGGGTGGCGTTCTGCGAGGAGGTCACCATCACCTGGCTGAACCAGGAGGACCTCAGCCGGGACGAGCTGATCGAACTGCTGGTGCACGCGCTGCCTGCCGTGGCGCTGCCGACGGCGGACACGACCGAGTTGTCGTGGGCGAGTGCCGACGCGGGATGACACCTCGAGCGACACCCCCTTCGATCGACGGGTCCGCACCAGTAACGTGAGGGCGTACACCGGCGCACGAGCGGCGGTCGGCAGCACGAGAGGACGGCCTTCGATGGGCGCGCAGATCAGTATCCCGACCGAGACGCGACACTCGGGAATCCTGGGTATCGGGGCTTACCGGCCCGAGCGTGTCGTCACCAACGAGGAGATCTGCAAGACCATCGACTCGAGCGACGAGTGGATCCGTACCCGTACGGGCATCGAGTCCCGCCGTTTCGCCGGGGAGAACGAGAACGTGGTCTCCATGTCGATCGAGGCCGGACGCCGCGCCCTCGAGAACTCCGGCGTGGATGCCGCCGAGATCGGCTGCGTCATCATCGCGACGTCCACTCACCTGCTGCTCACACCGCCCGCCGCGTCGATCATCGCGGACGCACTCGGCACCGGTGGCCCCGGCGCCTTCGACCTCGGCGCGGGCTGCGCGGGCTTCTGCTACGGCCTCGCACTCGCCTCGGACATGGTCCGCGCGGGCACGTCGGACAAGGTGTTGGTCATCGGCACCGAGCACCTGAGCGTCACGACGCGACCCGACGATCGCGGCACGCGCATGATCTTCGGCGACGGTGCCGGCGCCATGGTCGTCGGCCGCACCGAGGAGCCCGGCATCGGACCGGTCGTCTGGGGTTCGGACGGCTCGCAGGCCGACGCCATCAAGCAGGACAAGGACTGGTTGCAGTACTTCGCGGACCTGAAGGAGGATCCGAACGCCGATCGTCCGTGGATCGCGATGACCGGTATCGCGGTCTTCCGCTGGGCGGCGTTCGAGATGGCCAAGGTGGCACGCGAGGCCCTCGACAAGGCGGGCGTCAAGGCCTCCGAGCTGGACGTCTTCGTGCCGCACCAGGCGAACTCCCGCATCACCGATCTGCTGGCGAAGAGCCTCGAGCTCGCCGAGGACATCCCGGTGGCACACGACATCGCCGAGGCCGGCAACACCTCGGCCGCCTCGATCCCGCTCGCGGTGGAGGAGGTGCTGCGCACCGGCAAGGCGAAGAAGGGCGACACCGCTCTGCTGCTCGGTTTCGGTGCCGGCCTGTCGTTCGCCGGCCAGGTCGTCACGTTGCCGGAGGCCCCGACCGCCTAGTCGTGTCAGAGGTGGCGCAGGAACCGGTCGGGGGCGTCGAAGAACGCCGACCAGTCCCGGACGAGCTGCGCCTCCTCCCACGTCGTGGACGACAGACCGTCCTCGCCGAGTTCGAGCAGGCGTGCTCCCGGCATGGCCGCGAGCACCGGCGAGTGCGTCGCCATCACAATCTGTGAGCCCTCCTCGACCAGTTCCTTCATCACCGAGATCAACGCCAGAGACGACTGGAACGACAAGGCCGCCTCGGGCTCGTCCATCAACCAGAGTCCGACTGCGACAGGGCGATCCGCGACATAGCGCAGAAACGACTGTCCGTGGGACAGCGCGTTGTAGACGACGTCGGTGTCGCGGACTCGCCGTGCGTCCGCGGACTCGAACAATCCGTGCATCGTCTCGGCGCGCAGGAAACACCCGCCCTGCGGCCGCGGTCGGGCACCGTGGCACGTCAGGTGCTTGTGCAGGTCGGTGTCCTGCGCCCCGCCGCCGGGTGACCACATCGCGTCGGCCGCACCGAGACCGAAGGCCCAGCACGCGGCCAGCGCCTCCATCAGCGTCGACTTCCCGGTTCCGTTCTCCCCGACGATCACGGTCACGGGACTGTCGAAGTCGAGCCCGGTGCGCACGATCTCGGCGACCACGGGTACCTGCAGATACCACGAAGCCGGGTCGAATCCCCTCCGTGGAGTGAACTCGACCCGGCTCAATGGCAGCGTCACAGGTGAACGATCACCCGTTGAAGGCCGTGTCGATGATCTCGGCCTGCTCGACCGCGTGGACCTTGCTCGAACCCGACGACGGTGCGGACATCGGACGCCGCGAGACGCGCTTGATGCCGGACAGACGCTCGGGCAGCAGCTCCGGGAACGCGAGACCGAACGTCGGCCACGCACCCTGGTTGGCCGGCTCCTCCTGGACCCACCGGTACTCGGTGGCGTTGGGGTAGCCGTCCAGCGCCTCCGCGATGCGGCGGCTCGGGATCGGGTAGAGCTGCTCGATCCGCACGATGGCGACATCGTCTCGCTTGTTCCTCTGCTTGAAGGCGAGCAGCTCGTAGTACAGCTTGCCGCTGACCATGAGCACCCGCTCGACCTTCTTGCGGTCACCGTCGCCCGAGTCGTAGGTGGGCTCGTCGAAGACGGAGTGGAACTTGCCGTCGGTGAAGTCCTCGATGTTGCTGACCGCAGCCTTGTTGCGCAGCATCGACTTCGGGGTGAACACGACCAGGGGCCGCTGGATGCCGTCACGTGCGTGACGACGCAGCAGGTGGAAGTAGTTCGCCGGCGTGGACGGCACCGCGACCGTCATCGATCCCTCGGCGCACAGCTGCAGGAACCGCTCGATGCGTCCCGAGGTGTGGTCGGGGCCCTGGCCCTCGTGGCCGTGCGGCAGCAGCAGCACGACGTCGGAGAGCTGTCCCCACTTGGCCTCACCGGACGAGATGAACTCGTCGATGATGGACTGGGCACCGTTGACGAAGTCGCCGAACTGCGCCTCCCACAGCACCAGCGCGTCCGGGTTGCCCACGGAGTAGCCGTACTCGAAGCCGACCGCCGCGTACTCGCTCAGCGCGGAGTCGTAGACCAGGAACTTGCCCGGATCGTCGCTGCCGAGGTTGTGCAGTGGCGTGTACTCCTCACCGGTCTTGCGATCGATGATGACCGAGTGCCGCTGCGTGAACGTGCCGCGACGGGTGTCCTGGCCGGACATGCGCACGAGCTTGCCCTCGTCGATCAGCGTGCCGAGTGCGAGCAGCTCGCCGAACGCCCAGTCGACCTTGCCCTCGTAGGCCATCTCGCGACGCTTGTCGAGGACGGGCTGCACGCGCGGGTGCACGGTGAAACCGTCCGGGACGTTGACGAACGCGTCGCCGATACGGTGCAGAACCGACTTGTCGACCGCGGTGGTGAGCTTGGCGGGCAGCTGCTGGTCGAGCTCGACGGACTCGCTCGGCTCCGGGGTGTACTTCTCGAGTTCGCGCACCTCGTTGAAGACGCGTTCGAGCTGGCCCTGGTAGTCGCGGAGTGCGTCCTCGGCCTCCTTGAGGCTGATGTCGCCACGACCGATGAGCGACTCGGTGTAGCTCTTGCGGACGCTGCGCTTGGTGTCGATCACGTCGTACATCGCCGGCTGCGTCATCGAGGGATCGTCACCCTCGTTGTGGCCGCGACGGCGGTAGCAGATCATGTCGATGACGACGTCCTTGTGGAACTTCTGACGGAAGTCGACCGCCAGTCGAGCCACCCAGGCGCACGCCTCCGGGTCGTCGCCGTTCACGTGGAAGATCGGTGCGCCGATCATCTTCGCGACGTCGGTGCAGTACTCGCTGGAGCGCGAGTGCTCCGGCGCCGTCGTGAAGCCGACCTGGTTGTTGACGACGATGTGCACGGTGCCGCCGGTGCGGTACCCGCGCAGCAGCGCGAGGTTCAGCGTCTCCGCCACCACGCCCTGGCCCGCAAAGGCCGCGTCGCCGTGCAGCATGAGCGGCAGGACGGAGAAGCCGTCGGACGAGTCGCCCTTGTTCAGCATGTCCTGCTTGGCGCGGACCAGGCCCTCGAGGACCGGGTCGACCGCCTCGAGGTGCGAGGGGTTGGCCGTGAGCGACACCTTGATGTCGTTCTCGCCGAACATCTGGATGTAGTTGCCCTCGGCACCGAGGTGGTACTTCACGTCGCCCGACCCGTGTGCGGCGGCCGGGTTCATGTTGCCCTCGAACTCGGTGAAGATCTTCGAGTACGGCTTGCCGACGATGTTGGCGAGCACGTTCAGGCGTCCACGGTGCGGCATGCCGATGACGACCTCGTCGAGGGCGTGCTCGGCGGACTGGTCGATGACCGAGTCCATCATCGGGATGACGGACTCTGCGCCCTCGAGCGAGAAGCGCTTCTGTCCGACGTACTTCGTCTGCAGGAACGTCTCGAACGCCTCGGCCGCGTTGAGCTTGCTCAGGATGTACTTCTGCTGAGCGACCGTCGGCTTGACGTGCTTGGCCTCGACGCGCTCCTGGAGCCACGCCACCTGGTCGGTCTCGAGGATGTGCGTGTACTCGATGGCGGCGTGCCGGCAGTAGGAGTCGCGCAGCACGCTGAGCACGTCGCGCAGCTTCATCTTGTCCTGGCCGTGGAAGCCGCCGACCTGGAACTCGCGGTCGAGGTCCCACAACGTCAGGTCGTGGCTGATCACGTCGAGGTCCGGGTGCATCCGGAACTTGTCCTTGGTGAACATCAACGGATCCGTGTCGGCCATGAGGTGGCCACGGTTCCGGTAGGCCGCGATGAGCTCGAGGACGCGCGTGTTCTTGTCGACGCCGCCGGTGGGCAGGTCACGACGCCAGCGGATCGGCTCGTACGGGATGGCCAGACCGTGGAAGATCTGGTCGTAGAACTCGTCGCTGATCAGCAGGTTGTGGATCGTGCGAAGGAAGTCGCCCGACTCCGCGCCCTGGATGAGGCGGTGGTCGTACGTCGAGGTGAGCGTCATCAGCTTGCCGACGCCCATCTCGGCGATGCGCTCCTCGCTGGAGCCCTGGAACTCTGCGGGGTACTCCATGGCGCCGGCGCCGATGATGGTGCCCTGGCCGTTCATCAGACGTGGAACCGAGTGCACGGTGCCGATGGTGCCTGGGTTGGTCAGCGAGATCGTGACGCCGCTGAAGTCGGCGGCGGTGAGCTTGCCGTCGCGCGCACGACGGACGATGTCCTCGTAGGCAGTGTGGAACTGGTTGAACGTGAACTCCTCGCACCCCTTGATCGCGGCGACGACAAGTGACCGCGAACCGTCCTTGCCCGGCAGGTCGATGGCGAGGCCGAGGTTGGTGTGCGCGGGGGTGACCGCGTTGGGCTTGCCGTCGATCTCGGCGAAGTGCCGGTTCATGTTGGGGAACGACTTGACCGCCTGCACGATGGCGTAGCCGAGCAGGTGAGTGAACGAGATCTTGCCACCGCGGGTGCGCGCGAGGTGGTTGTTGATCACGAGACGGTTGTCGATCATCAGCTTCGCGGGGATGGCGCGCACGCTGGTGGCCGTCGGGATCTGCAACGAGGCGGCCATGTTCTTGGCGACCGCGGCCGAGGCGCCGCGGAGCACCTTGGTCGTGTCCTCCTTCGGCGCGTCCGACTCCGGCTGTGCGGGCGGCACGGCCGCGGACTTCTTCTCGGCCGGCCCGGCGGCGGCGGTCGACTTCGCGGGGGCAGCTGTGGTCACGGGCTTGGTCTCCGCCTTCGGTGCCGGCTTGTCGGTCTTCGCGGCGGCCGGCTTGTCGGCCTTCGGCGCGGCAGGCTTCTCGGTCTTCGGCGCAGCAGGCTTCTCCGCCTTCGGCGCAGCTGCCTTCGCGGAAGCGGGTGCGGCTGTGGTGGTCTCGGTGTCGGTGGCGGGATCGCCGCTACCGTTCTGCTCGGGCGTGTAGTCGGCGAGGAACTCGTGCCAGCTCTCGTCGACCGACGACGGATCGGTCTTGAAACGCTGGTACATTTCGTCGACCAACCACTGATTCTGTCCGAACTGTGTTGTAGAGCTGCTGCTCACGGCAGGTGTTCGCCTCGTTTCCTTCTTCGTTCTCGCTCAGCGCACGGCACGATCAAGGTTAGACCTTTCGGTCCGCGGCCGTGTGTCCGGATCACCCTTGTGATCGGCTTCACCAGTGTGTGGCGTGGTCGTGCCGTCGCCGGGTGCGTGACCCGCGCCACTCGCAGCCGTGGTACGTCCTTCGGTGGTTTCCCAGAGTTCGGCGTAGAAACCGTCCGAGCGCACCAGGTTCTCGTGGGTTCCGCTCTCCACGATGCGCCCGTCGTCGACCACCACGACGAGATCGGCCCGCGCGGCGGTCGCGAGGCGGTGCGCCACGATCACCGATGTCCGACGGGTGGTCACGGTGCGGCCGGCGTCCAGGACGGCTCGTTCCGTCGCCGGGTCCAGGGTCGCCGTCGCCTCGTCGAGCAACAGGATGTCGGGATCGACCAGCTCGGCTCGCGCCAGCGCGAGTAACTGCCGGGTTCCCGCCGCGAGGCCGCGGCCACGTTCTCCGACGGGCGTCGCCATGCCGAGGGGGAGTGCGGCGATGGCGGGCAGTGCCCCCACGGCGCGGGCCGCGCTCTCGATGTCGACGCGCGTCGCGTCCGGACGCCCGAAAGCGATGTTGGAAGCTATGGTGCCGCTGAAGAGATGCGCCTCCTGCGGAACGACTCCCAGACGTCGGCGGTAGTCGCCGAGCGGGTACGACCGCACGGGCACGTCGTCCACGACGACGTCCCCGGTGGTCGGGTCGTAGAACCGCGCCATCAACTTCACGATGGTCGACTTGCCGGCGCCGGTGCGACCCACCAGTGCCACCGTCGATCCCGCCGGAACGTGCAGGTCGACCGACGTCAGCGCATCCCGCGGAGCCCCGGCGTAGCGGAAGGTGACGTCCTTCAGCACGATGTCGCCGCGCAGTCGCGGTGGGACCGAGACCGGTGTCGACGACCCGGCCTGCTCGATCGAGCTGCGGGTGCGCAACAGGTCACCGATGCGAGTGAGACCCACGGACGCCTGCTGATAGCCGTCGAACACCTGGGACAACTGTTGGATGGGGCCGAAGAGCAGACCCAGGTACAGCACGAAGGCGACGAGCGCGCCGGCCGAGGTACGACCGTCGGCCACGCGGTACGCACCGAAGAGGACCACGGCGGCGAGGGCGAGGTCCGACAGGAACGCGATGAACGGGAAGAACACCGAGATGGCCCGTTGCGACCGCATCCGGCTGCGGCGGTACGACTCGGAGCGGGCGAGGAACGAGCGTGCCGCAGCCGTCTGATGCCGGTACGCCTGCGTGACCCGTAGTCCGGTGACGTTCTCCTGGAACTCCGCGTTGACGGCCGAGATGCGCTCGCGTGACGTCGAGTACGCGCGAGCGGAGATGCGACGGAACATTAGCGTCGCCACCACCAGGATCGGGACGACCGACAGGGCCACCGCGGCGAGGACCCCGTCGGTGAGGATCAATGCGGCCGACACGCCGACGATCGTCAGGAGGCTGACGACGGCCGTCGACAGACCCGTCTGCATGAACGTCGACAACGCGTCCACGTCGGTCGTCATGCGGGTCATGATCCGGCCGGACAGTTCTCGCTCGTAGTAGTCGAGGCCGAGACGCTGCAGGTGTGCGTAGCTGCGGACGCGGAGCCCGAAGAGCACGCGCTCACCGGCCCGCGCGGTCACCACCGTCATGGTGCGGACCACGAGCCAGTCGACGATCACCAGCGCCAGCGCGATGCCCGACACCGCCGCGAGGATTCCGGTGGACCTCTCGGCGACACCGTGGTCGACGGCGAACCGCACGATCGACGGGAAGGCGATGGTGACGGCCGAGTCGAACGCCAGGCAGACCATGACCACCGCGAGCAGTCCGGCGACGGGGGCGAGGGTGCGCCGCAGGGTGAACGTCGAATCGTCCCGCCGAGCGGCAGCGGTATCGACGCGCGGGTCCTCGTCGGCCGGGGCGAGTCGGGCCAGGATCTCGGTCATGGCCTCGGTGGGCACGGCGCCGCCGAGTGACGACGCCATGTGACCGCCCGGACCGGGAGGGCCGCCGGCAGCCGCGCCGTCCGCGCTCGCGCGGGAGGCGGGTGAGGACGCGAACTCGGTGGAGTCGCCGTCGTCCGGCCACAGCGAGTCGGCGGGCACGTCGTCCTGCGCCGGCTCGGACTTCTTGCCTGCGCCGGACATCAGCGCGCGGAACAGGGGGCAACGCTCGTCGAGTTCGGCCTCGGTGCCGATGTCGACGATGCGCCCCCGGTCCAGGACGGCGACGCGATCGGCCAGCGCGAGCGTCGACCGGCGGTGCGCGAGCACCACCGTCGTCCGGCGTGGACCGGAACGCAGCCGGTCGAAGATCGCTGCCTCCGTGCGGGCATCGACGGCCGAGGTGGCGTCGTCGAGGACCAGGACGCGCGGGGAGGACAGCAGGACCCGCGCGAGCGCGATGCGTTGGCGTTGGCCACCGGACAGCGAGAGCCCGCGCTCACCCACCGTGGTGTCGTAACCGTAGGACAGGTCGCGGACGAAGTCGTCGGCCATGGCGCGCGTGGCCGCGTCGCGGACACTCGCCTCCGACGCGTCGGGGGCACCGAGGGCGATGTTGCGCGCGACGCTGGAGGAGAACAGGAACGGATCGTCGAACGCGACCGACACCGCCGCGCGGAGGTCGTCGGCGGACAGGTCGGCGATGTCGACGTCGCCGATCTCGGACGTGAGCACGATGCTGCCCGACGACGGTCGGTAGAACCGCGGCAGCAGCATGGACAGGGTCGACTTGCCGCTGCCGGAGGGGCCCACCACCGCCACCGTCTCGCCCGGCGCGACCGTGAGGTCCAGTCCGTCGAGCACGGGGGCGTCGGGGTCGAAACCGAATCGGACGTCGCGCAGACGCAGCCCCAGCGGTCCGTCCGGGATCGGTACCGGATTCTCGGGTTCCTCGTGCGCCGGCCGGGTGTCGATGACGCCGTACACCCGTTCGACCGCGGCACGGGACAGCTGGGCCATGACCACGACGGACGTGAGTGTCCGGGTCACGGCGGCCATCGTGGCGACGTAACTCGCGAAGGCCAGGAACGTGCCGACGGTGATGGAACCGGACAGAGCCAACCACCCACCCAGGGCCACCACACCCACCAGACCGAGCTGCGGCAGCGCCGCCATGCCGGGGGCGAATCGGGAGTTCACGACGGCGGCGCGCAGGCGCTCGGCGTACAGCCGCCGGCCGATGCGCTCCAGCGTGTCCACGGCACGCGATTCCTGGCCGAAGCCTTTGACCACGCGCACACCGGTGACCGTCTCCTCCACGTGCCCGGCCAGTTCCGCGGCCTGCTGCTGGGCCGACCAGGTGGCCGCGTACAGCGTGGGGCGCATGCGGACGACCAGCACGCTGATGGCCGGTACGACGGCGAGCGCCACCAGGGTGAGCAGCGGCGACAGGTACGCCATCACGCCGAGAGCCAGGACGAACTGCAGCAGGGCGCCCGCCGACAACGGGACCATGGCGAGCAGACCCTGCACCAGCTGCAGGTCGGTGATCGAGCGCGACACCACCTGACCGACCTGTACCTCGTCCTGCCGCTCGCCGTCGAGGCGGTGCAGCGACGCGAGCAGGCGTTGGCGCAGTCCGTGTTGCACGTCGATGGACAGGGCGCCGGCGAGGAGGCGCCGCCCGAACTGGCACGCGAAGCGGACGACGGCCAGTCCCGCGATGGCCGCGGCGATGGTGGCGATGTGGTCGGTGCGGCTGGCCGACGCGCCGTCGACGGCGGCGCGGGTGAGGAGGGGGAACATGATGTCGATGGCAGCGGCCACGAAGGTCATCGCGAGTGCGCCCACCGCGACGCGGCGATGAGCGAAGCAGTCCGACGCCAGCCTGCGGATCCACCCTCGCGAATCGGGAGTGCTCACGTCACGTCTCGGCGAGTGGTGCGCAGCCACCCGGCTCCGGCGATGCCAATGGTCCACAGCAGCAGTCCGATGACGGCAGCGGAGAACGGAAGCAGCATGTCGCCGTCCGTCCCCTTGTCCGCCGCCATGATCGCGACGGTGGTGGCTCCGGGGAGCAGGGCGGCGACCGCCTCCGCGCCGATGCCGCTGAGCACCGCGATCACGACGAGCTCTCCGATCGGTAGCCACGCGACCACGACGATCGCCGCGATGGCAGGGGAGCCGGTGAGCAGCCCGAGCCCGCAGCCGAGGACACACCACAGCGCGGAGACGACGATGCCGAGAAGACAGACCGCGATCACCAGTCCGTCGTCCACCACTGTGTTGCCCCCGAACAGTGCGAGCGACGCCACGCTGACGAGGACGGACACCACGGCGTACGCGGCACCGACGGCGGCCGAGACGAGAATCCTGGCGGCCACCACCTGACCGCGACGCGGCGCGGCGAGGAAGGTCGTGGACGCGGCGCCGTGGCGCAGGTCGGTCGCGGCGTGCACCGCGCCGAACACGGCGGCGAACAGCACCGACACGCCCACGGTGACGTACAACCCGATGAGAGCGGCGACGCGATTGGCGTCGTCGACGCCGGTGAGCGCGTCCGACGACGCGATGGCGGCGTACACGGCGCTGGCGAATCCGCCGATCAGCACGGGCGGTAGACCCAGTGCCCACCACGACCGCAACGATCCGACCCGGCGGATCTCCGCTCGGAGCAGACCGCCTGCCGTGGGGCTCATCGCCGAGCTCCGGTGAGGGCTGGATGCGGACCGACTGGGGTCGTGAGGGACAGGTAGATCTGCTCGAGGTCCACGGCGGACACCACGGTTCCGTGGACGGTCACCCCGGACGCGTGCGCCGTCGACCGGATCACGGCCTCGCCGACACCGGTGACCACGAGTCGGCCGTCGGGACCCAGCACGGCGTCGGTGTGGCCGGACGCGGCGAGGCCCAGTGCCAGGGCGGCGGGGTTCGAACTGTGCACCAGGATTCGGGCGGGACGGGTACCGCGGAGCTCACCGATACTGCCGTGGAAGACGACCGAGCCGCGGTCGAGGATCACGACGTGGTCGACGACCGCCTCGAGCTCGCGAACGACGTGGCCGGACACCAGAACGGAGCCGCCCGCACGAGCGAATCCGCGCAGGAAGTCGCGGAGCCACACGATGCCGCCGGGGTCGAGACCGTCGGTCGGCTCGTCCAGCACGAGGATGCGAGGTGTGCCGAGCAGTGCCGCCGCGAGCGCGAGGCGCTGCCGCATCCCGAGAGAGAACTCGCCGACGCGGCGACCGGCGACGTCGTGCAGACCGACGAGTGCGAGCACCTCCTCCACACGGGAGTCGGCGACACCGAGGACGGGCGCGAGAGTGCGCAGGTGTGCGCGCGCCGTGCGGCGGGGGTGCGCGCCGCCGCCGCCGAGCACGGCACCGACGGCGCGGCCCGGCTCGACGAGTGCCGCGTACGGCAGGCCCTCCACCAGCGCCGCACCCTCGTCGGGCTGTACGAGCCCGAGGAGCATTCGCAGCGTGGTCGACATGCCGGAACCGACGGGTCCGAACAACCCGGTCACCGATCCGCGCGGTACGACGAACCCGATCCGCGCGGCGGCGACCGCGGTTCCGTACGTCTTGGTGAGGTCACGCGCCTCGAGCGCGTGTCCGGGGCTCGTCTCGGTGGTGACGTGCACGCGTCAGGCGTCCGGCTCGACGACGCCCGGTGCGTCCTGCCACCGCGCCGGCGGCGGCCCGAAGGCGTCCCGTGCATTGGTGACGACGCCTTTGCCCAAGGCGCGGTTGCCGGCTCCGCCGATGACGGCTCCGATGCCCGCGGGCAGCAGCGTGCCGAGCATGACCGCCCCTCGCTTCGCGGCGTACTTGGCGACGAACTTGCGGACGAGCCGCTTGTTCAGACTGCCGAGGTTCGCGCCGGGGATCCCGGCGGTGAGCACGCGGCCGACGTTGCCGCGGCCCAGTGTCCTGCCGACGATCTCCCGGCCGGACTCACCGAGAGCGACCGCCAGCACCAGCGCACGCCGCTGTTCGTGGTCGTGCACGGCGATGCCGTGGACGGCGGCCACCGACAGGGTGAGCAGTGCGGAGGCCTCGACGAAGAAGGCCGTCTCGGTGCCGACGGCAGCGACCGACGCGACGGTGCCGATGCCGGGCACCGCGGCGGTGGCCCCGGCAGCCCCGCCGCTTCCCGTCACGGCGTTCAGGAACGTCTTCTCCAGGCGACCGATGATCTGCGCCGGCGACTCGGTGGGATGCGCGCGGCGTATTCGCCAGACGTACTTCTCGACGGCGGGGCCCTGCAGTCGGCTCCCGTTGTTTAGGATCGACACCAACGCCTTCTCGACGCGTCCTGGATCCTCGGCCATCGATCGGTCCTCCTCGTCCGCAGCGTGTGCACGAATGCCGTGCGGCCTCGCTCGTACCGTTCTACCGTGTGCCCATGACAGCCGTGTCGGACGGCGCGACCGCGGTGCCGTCGCGGGCCCTCCGCGGCCTCGTGCGTCGCTACGAGGGGTACCGCCTCTCCGGCTTCGCGCCGGGCTCGCACGTCGGCATGCCGTCCGTCGACCTGACGATCATTCTGCCGATCGGGCCACCGCTCACGATCTCCCGCACCGCGATGGCGGATCAGCGGCCGGGGGAGTTCGGTGCCCTCGCGTCGGGTCTGGGGACCGAACCCGTCGTGATCGAGCACGACGGCGAGCAGCACGGTGTCCAGATCACGGTGACGCCGGCGGGGTGCCGCGCGCTGCTCCACGTCCCGCCCGCCGAGTTGCGCCAGTACATCGTGCCGTTGGAGGACCTGCTCGGGCGCGATGCCGCTCGGCTTCTCGACGGCGTGCACGCAGCGACCGGATGGCGTGAGGCATTCGCGCTGCTGGACCGCACGCTGTGCGCGCGACTGGGCCGGGCCCCGCAACCGGATGCCCGGCTGGAGCGGGCGTGGGCGCGGACCACCGGTCCCACCGCGATGTCGGTGGAGCAGGTCGCCGCGGAGGTGGGATGGAGCCGTCGACGCCTCGAGACCGCGTTCGCCTCCGAGTACGCCGTCACGCCGCGGGACGCGGTCCGGCTGGGGCGGTTCGCCCGAGCGCACGCGATGCTGCGGGTGGCCGAACCGCCCCGGCTCGCCGAGGTGGCGTCGGTCTGCGGCTACTTCGACCAGGCACACATGCACGGGACTGGCGCGCGCTGGCGGGATCGGCGCCCTCGGTGTGGCGTGCGAACGAGGTGTTCGCATCCGTACAAGACGAGCGCACCTCCGCGGCGACAGGATCGACGGCATGACCGAGACACAGCACACCGAGACCACCCCGACCGTCGTCTGGCCCGCACTCCGATACGACGACGCGCGTGCCGCGATCGCCTTCCTCGTCGACGTCCTCGGCTTCACCGAGGCCGCCGTGTACGGCGAGGGGGAGCGCGTCGACCACGCCGAGCTCGTCCGCCCCGGCGGCGGAGCCGTCATGCTCGGCTCGGCGCGACCGGACAGCACCATCGCGGGCCTGCCGCCCGGAGTCGGCGCCGTCTACGTTGCCGTGGGACAGGACGAACTGACGCGACTGCACGATCGCGCGCGCGAGGCCGGCGCCCGTATCGTGGAACCCCTGCGCGACGAGGACTACGGCGGCCAGGGTTTCACCTGCCTCGATCCCGAGGGGGTGCACTGGTCCTTCGGCACCTATCGGGGCCATTCGGGCTGAGGGTGCTCCGCGCCTGTGGACGGCTGGTTTGGCCTGCTCGCTCCGACCCGGTAACATGGAACGTCGGTGCGTTCACGCGTGCCTGCACGAAGTGTGGTTACGAGACGTCAATCAGGTGTGCAAACCAGGATCGCGGAGGATATGGCAAAGAAGGACGGCGCAATCGAGGTCGAGGGCCGAGTAGTCGAACCCCTGCCCAATGCGATGTTTCGCATCGAGCTGGAGAACGGTCACAAGGTGCTCGCTCACATCAGCGGCAAGATGCGGCAGCACTACATCCGCATCCTCCCCGAGGATCGCGTCGTGGTCGAGCTGTCTCCCTACGACCTGACACGCGGGCGGATCGTCTACCGCTACAAGTAGTCAAGAGTCCCCGGTTCCTCGCGAGCCGGGGATCAACCATGTCCGAGGTTCGACGCGTTCGCGCGTGATCCTCGGACGCGACCAGGAGATCGAACAGACGTGAAGGTCAAGCCGAGCGTCAAGCCGATCTGCGAGAAGTGCAAAGTGATCCGCCGTAACGGCCGGGTCATGGTGATCTGCGACAACCTGCGCCACAAGCAGCGTCAGGGCTGATCAACCCCCCTCTCGAAGATCTACTTGGCTCCACATGCCAGAAGAAGACCTCCCAGCACCAGCTGCCCACACGCGGGTAGTACACCCCCGGCCGCGGAGGCCGGGGCCCCGAGCACCACATGTATGGGGACGGACTGGGAGCAGACCTCCGCACGAATGAAGGAAAACGCCACATGGCACGTCTAGCCGGTGTGGATCTTCCGCGCGAGAAGCGCATGGAGATCGCACTCACCTACATCTACGGCATCGGCCGTACCCGTTCGCAGGAGATCCTCTCCGCCACGGGCGTCAGCCCCGATCTCCGGAGCAAGGACCTCACCGACGAGGACCTGACCAAGCTCCGCGAGTACATCGAGGAGTCGCTCAAGGTCGAGGGCGACCTGCGCCGCGAGGTGCAGGCCGACATCCGTCGCAAGATCGAGATCGGCTGCTACCAGGGCCTTCGCCACCGTCGTGGTCTGCCCGTCCGTGGACAGCGCACGAAGACCAATGCGCGCACCCGTAAGGGACCGAAGCGCACCATTGCCGGCAAGAAGAAGGCGAAGTAATGCCCCCGAAGTCACGCACCTCCGGTCCGAAGAAGACCCAGAAGACGCGCCGCAGGGACAAGAAGAACGTCCCGCACGGCAGCGCTCACATCAAGAGCACGTTCAACAACACGATCGTGTCGATCACCGACCCGTCGGGCAACGTCATCTCGTGGGCGTCCTCGGGCCACGTGGGCTTCAAGGGCTCGCGCAAGTCGACTCCGTTCGCCGCTCAGCTCGCTGCCGAGAGTGCCGCGCGCAAGGCGCAGGAGCACGGCGTCAAGAAGGTCGACGTCTTCGTGAAGGGTCCCGGCTCCGGCCGCGAGACCGCGATCCGTTCGCTCCAGGCGGCAGGCCTCGAGGTCGGCACCATCTCCGATGTCACCCCCCAGCCGCACAACGGCTGCCGTCCGCCCAAGCGCCGTCGCGTCTAGCGGGAAGGAAGTAACAGAACATGGCTCGTTATACCGGACCCATCACCCGCAAGTCGCGTCGACTGCGCGTCGACCTCGTCGGAGGCGATCAGGCCTTCGAGCGTCGCCCGTACCCGCCCGGCCAGCACGGCCGCGCGCGCATCAAGGAGAGCGAGTACCTGCTCCAGCTGCAGGAGAAGCAGAAGGCACGCTTCACCTACGGCGTCATGGAGAAGCAGTTCTCGCTGTACTACAAGGAAGCGAACCGCCTCAAGGGCAAGACGGGTGAGAACCTGCTCCGCATCCTCGAGACGCGTCTCGACAACGTCGTCTACCGTGCGGGCCTCGCTCGCACGCGTCGTCAGGCACGCCAGTTGGTCACGCACGGCCACTTCTTGGTCAACAACAAGAAGGTCGACATCCCCAGCTACCGCGTCTCGCAGTACGACATCATCGACGTCCGCGAGAAGTCGCTGAGCACGCTGCCTTTCCAGATCGCCCGTGAGACCTACGGCGATCGTCCCGTTGCCGGTTGGCTGCAGGTCGTTCCGAACCGTCTCCGCATCCTGGTCCACCAGGAGCCGGAGCGTTCGCAGATCGACATCCCGCTGACCGAGCAGCTCATCGTCGAGTACTACTCGAAGTAGGGCGCTTCGCGCCCCGTGCGCCTTTTGCGTATCTCCGGATACGCAAGAGGCGCACGGGGCCGTAGGCCACATCCCGAGCGTCAAATAGCGGACGCTCTTCCCAGGAGGACATCAATGCTCATTTCTCAGCGACCCACGCTGACCGAAGAGGTCATCGCTGACAACCGCTCGAAGTTCGTCATCGAGCCCCTCGAGCCTGGCTTCGGGTACACCCTCGGCAACTCGCTTCGCCGCACGCTTCTCTCGTCGATCCCCGGCGCTGCTGTCACCAGCATCCGTATCGACGGCGTTCTGCACGAATTCACCACGGTCCCCGGCGTGAAGGAGGATGTCACCGACATCATCCTGAACCTCAAGGGTCTCGTCGTGTCCTCGGAAGAGGACGAGCCGGTCACCATGTACGTCCGCAAGCAGGGCCCCGGCACTGTCACTGCAGGCGACATCGTTCCTCCGGCCGGCGTCACCGTGAACAACCCGGATCTGCACATCGCGACCCTGAACGACAAGGGCAAGCTCGAGATCGAGCTCGTCGTCGAGCGTGGCCGCGGATACGTTCCGGCTGTTCAGAACAAGGCGTCGGGCGCCGAGATCGGCCGTATCCCGGTCGACTCGATCTACTCGCCCGTGCTGAAGGTGACCTACAAGGTGGAGGCCACCCGCGTCGAGCAGCGCACCGACTTCGATCGGCTCGTTCTCGACGTGGAGACCAAGAACTCCATCACCGCGCGGGACGCGCTCGCCTCGGCGGGCAAGACCCTGGTCGAGCTGTTCGGGCTTGCCCGTGAGCTCAACGTCGAAGCAGAAGGCATCGAGATCGGACCCTCGCCCGCCGAGGCCGATCACATCGCATCCTTCGGTCTGCCGATCGAGGATCTGGACCTCACCGTCCGGTCCTACAACTGCCTCAAGCGCGAGGGTGTTCACACCGTCGGCGAGCTGGTCGGCCGTACCGAGTCGGATCTGCTGGACATCCGTAACTTCGGACAGAAGTCCATCGACGAGGTCAAGGTCAAGCTGCACTCGCTCGGCCTCTCGCTCAAGGACAGCCCCGCGACGTTCGATCCGAGCACTGTCGCCGGATACGACGCCGCCACCGGTACCTGGAGCGACACCGACACCGCCGTGAGCGATGCCGACGGCGCCGAGCAGGACTACGCCGAGACCGAACAGCTCTGACGCACTCGCGTCCCGAGCTCTTGATCAGGAGAGATTGACATGCCCAAGCCCACCAAGGGTCGCCGTCTCGGCGGATCGGCGTCGCACCAGAAGGCGATTCTCGCCAACCTGGCGACGGCGCTGTTCGAGCACGGACGGATCACCACCACGGAGTCGAAGGCCAAGCGCCTCCGCCCCTACGCCGAGAAGATCATCACGCACGCGAAGGCCGGCTCGCTGGCTCACCGTCGTGAGGTCATGAAGGACATCCGCAACAAGGACGTCGTTCACACTCTGTTCGCAGAGATCGGCCCGCATTTCGCCGAGCGCGCAGGCGGCTACACCCGCATCATCAAGACCGTCCCCCGCAAGGGTGACAACGCTCCTCAGGCCATCATCGAGCTCGTTCGCGAGCAGACGGTGTCCAACGAGGCGGACCGTGCTCGTCGTGTCCAGGCATCGCAGGCCGCGCCTGCCGCCACGAACGACGAGACCGCCGCTGACGAGGCTGCATCCGATCAGAACGTCGTCGAGGCCGTCGAGGCCGAGGCAACCGACGCTCAGGTCGAGAATGCAGACGCTGTCATCGAGGGTGTCGAGGCAGAGGACGCTCACGCGGCCAACGCCGATGAGGCAGACAAGAAGTAAGAGTGTCCTCGGACTCTCTGGGCGAGCCCGTCACCCCTTCCGGGGGTGGCGGGCTCGCCCGTTTGCGTCTCGATGTCGCCTACGACGGCACTGCCTTCGCCGGCTGGGCTCGACAACGCGACCAACGGACCGTGTGCGGTGTGCTCGAGGAGCGACTGTCCGCCATCTTCGGTACCCCACTCGAGCTCACCGTGGCCGGGCGGACTGATGCCGGCGTGCACGCCGAGGGCCAGGTCGCCCACGTCGACGTGCCGCGAACCGCGTTGGCCCGCATCGATCCTCGCGATCCCGACCGCGCACCCGACCCGGCGTTGCTGGTGCGCCGACTCGCGCGTTTTCTGCCGACGGACGTTCGCGTCCTGCGTGTGACGTTGGTGTCCGACGATTTCGACGCCCGGTTCTCCGCACTGCGGCGGCACTACGAGTACCGACTGTCCACCGCGCCCTACGGAACTCCGCCCCTCCGAGCGGGTTTCGTGGTGCCGTGGACCCGCACACTCGACGTGGCGGCGATGCAGGAGGCGTCCTCCACTCTCGTCGGCCTCCACGATTTCGTCGCGTTCTGCAAGCGCCGTGACGGCGCCACCACCGTGCGGGAGCTGCAGCGCTTCGACTGGGTGCGGGACGGCGACGATCTCACCGCGCACGTGAGCGCGGACGCGTTCTGCTGGTCGATGGTGCGTTCCCTGGTCGGGGCGATGCTGGCTGTGGGCGAAGGACGCCGTGACCTGACGTGGGTACGCGGCCTGCTGGGAGCCGGTGCGAGGTCGAGTTCGATCACCGTGGCCCCGGCGCACGGCCTGTCGCTGGTGCGTGTCGACTACCCGGTCGATGCGGAGCTGGCCGATCGCAGTCGCACGACCCGGGCCACGCGATCGTTGCCCGGTGCCTGCTGCGGCTAGCCTCTTCAGGCATGGCTCCTGTTCTCGGCGTGATCATCGGCTCGGTCCGGACGGGGCGTGTCGGCCCCACAATGGCTCAGTGGTTCGTGCGCCGCGCCTCGGCGGACGGGCGATTCGAGGTCCGGGTACTCGACCTCGCGGATGTCGTTCTGCCGATGGATCTCTCGGGTGGCCCCGGTGTCGACGAGCTGATCCGCTGGGTGGACGGCTGCGATGCCTTCGTGCTCGTCACTCCCGAGTACAACCACGGTTGCCCGGCATCGCTGAAATTGGCACTGGACTCGGTGAAGCTCGAATGGCGTGGCAAGCCGGTGGGTTTCGTCTCCTACGGCGGCACGGCCGGGGGAGTGCGAGCCGTGGAGCAGCTGCGTCTGGTGGTCGCGGAGCTGCACATGGCATCCGTGCGCGACGCCGTGCTGTTCCCCCGAGTGAAGAAGGCGTTCGAGGCGCACGGCGAGACGTCCGACGGTGCCGCGATCGATGGCGCACAGCGGATGATCGATCAGTTGCTGTGGTGGTCAGAGCGCGCCGGGCAGCCCTACCCGCGCGGCTGAGCCCGGTCGTGGGAGACCCCGCGGTCGACCGATGGCCTCGGTCTCGGCCGCGGTGGTGACGAGCCGCAGGGTGATGCTCCGCGACGCCATCGTCAGGGTTACCTCGTCGGTGACGTTCGGGGACTGGTCGATCACGATGTCGGTCCCGCCGGTCGACGAGGCAGGGTTCACCCGGAGCACCGTTCCCGGTACCGGAGCCGGTCTGTCTCCGGCATGATCGGCGACCACCAGATCCACCGCGGTGCCGGACTCGACGTCCGACACGGGAGTCACCACCGAGAGGGTGCCCGAATCCGCCACCGCGACGGCGAGATGGCGCCATGCATGGGGTCGGTCGGTCATCACCAGGACCACCGCGCCGACGGCCACGGCGCGGAAGACGATCTGGTGGACCACGTACAGCTCGCCGTGGACGTCGACGGTGTGGACGTCCCTTCCGAACAGTCGTGCGGTGACGGTGGTTCCGTCGGAGTCGACACCGACGACCTGACCGCATCCCGCGACCGGCAGCACGAGGGTGCTCCACTGCGCTCCCTCGACGGGGTGCGTGGGCGTCGCCGGCCGGGCGGTCGACACGAGGACGTCCTCCAGGCCCTGTCGATGCAGGCCGTCGAGCGTGCTGGACCCCGCGACCCGGATCGATCGGCGCTGCGGAGATTCGGCCGACAGGTAGCCGTAGGTCGCCGTCGCTTCGGTGGTGGTCGAGAGAGCCGCCCGGACGGCGAGACTCGTGACGTCCGCGTCGTGATCGCCGATCGAGTCGACCGCCGCCGCGGTCCAGGCGGACGGTGCGAGCCGCCGGGAGCGCCAGGTCGATCCGCCGAGCCGGGCGAAGCGCCACTGCGGACGGACGTGACGGAGGGGAACCCCACTCGTCACCAGAAGATCCGCCGCACGGATCTGATCGGAGGTGAGAAGGCTGCCCACGAGACCGTGGGTGCGCAGGACGTGCTGCAGTCGGGCCATGGTCGTGGCGAGCATCTGCACCGACCCCGCAGCAGTTCCGCCCCGACGCGCCGCGGCCGTCTCACCCTCGTGGACATCGGTCGAGAGGGAGAGGAAGGTTTGCCGCCGCGCCACCGACGCGAGCGGTCCGGCCATGGACAGGTAGGAGTCCGCGGCGCGGCGACCCCGTGCCGGACGCGTGCCGACGGAGGTGACACCCAGGTGGGTGGGCGCGTCCGTGCCCTGCGACAGTCGGTCGACGAGGTCGCGGAGCGGCACCACGGCATCGGGTGTCGCACCGCGTGAGCCGACCGTCGACCATCCGGCCGCAGCCGGTTCGACGTGGAGTTCCGCGACGATCGTCAGGTCGGATCCGTTCCACACCACACCGATCGGACCGCCGGGACGATCGAACGACAGCACCGTGCGCGCGGGTACCGGTCGATGCGCGAGAAGCCGTGGCCACGCCGAGAGGTGACCCACGACAGGACGCCCGTCCCGGGGGAGGCAGAGTCCGATCACGACGACCACTGCGGCCGTGATCGCCCATCGCGCAGGCACTCCCGACGTCGTGAGCGCGACGGCCACGCCGAGCGCCACTGCCTGCGACACCACGACGTCGCGTGCGGCCGTCATCCCCGGGCGAGTCTCGGACACCATGGCTCCTTCTCTGCGGTCGATGTACTGTGCCCTCACGCGGGACCCCTCCATCGGGTCCGGCGTGTCCGGCGGGGGGCCGGGCCGCGTCGCCGCGGCACCGAGGGCAGGGGATATCGATGGCAGGAACACCGACCACGCGATGGCAGATCGGTGCGCATCGGTTCTCTGTGAGACGGCTCGATCACGCACTGGTCCTGGGCGACACGTCGATGCGGCACGAACCGCTGCGATCGACGGCGCGGGCCTCCGCGGTCGGCGTCGTCGTGGCGGTCCTGATCCTCGCCGGTTGCGCCGCACTCGCCTTCGTCCGACCGGCCGCACGTATCGGTGATGCCGTGATCGTGCTGGACGACGAGAGTGGCGCTCTGTACGTCGTCGAGGACGACACGCTCCACCCCGCGTCCGATCTGGCGTCCGCCCGGTTGTTCGCCGGTCGGCCGGACGAGCCCACCGCGGTCGGTCCGGACGAGATCGCTCGACGCGCCCGAGGCGCCGCGATCGGTATCGGCGGTGCGCCGCAGGCGCTTCCGGTCACGACCGGTGCGATGGTCTGGTCCGTGTGCGAGGAGTCGGACAACGGCACGACCGATGTGACCGTCGAACCGGTGGGGACGCAGTCCGTCGCACCGCGTCGCGCACTCGACCCCGACGACGCGCTGGTGTGGCGTCGGGACGGCGTCGACTACCTGGTGCACGGACAGGTGCGCGCGCGGGTGGACCTGCAGAACACCGCCGTGACCCGAGCCCTCGGCCTGGAGGACGCGGTACCCACTCCGGTGTCGGCGGGGCTCTTCGACGCGGTGCCCGAAGCGCCGGAGATCGTGACCCCCACGGTGATCGGGTCGGGCGCTGCTGCCCCGTACCCGATCGGGGGTCGGCCCGTCGGATCCGTGGTGACGGTCGATCTCGGGGATCGTAGCGAGCACTACGTCGTTCTGCAGGACGGCGTGCAGGCGATCGGAGCGGCCACCGCGCAGCTGCTGCGCTTCTCCGATTCGGCCGGCCGGGTGGGTGTCGACGCCGTCCCGCCCGATGTGATCGCTCGGGCTCCGAGAACCGCTGCACCTCTGGCGGTCGACACGTTTCCGGAGCGACCACCGATCATCGTGACGGGCGGCGACGCCACCTGCGTGGAGTGGGTCGGGCCGGACGAGTCGACGGGGCGCGGCGCGCAGACGAGGATGACGATCGGTGCGACTGCCGACGCGCGCGCCGTGGCGCTGGCCGGGGCGGACGGTGCAGGGGATGGGCTGGACACCTTCTTCGTGGCACCGGGGTCCGGGCTGTACGTCGCCACCACCGGGCAGGCCGCCGACGACCCGCGCCGCGATTCCGCCTTCTACGTCGCCGACACGGGAACCCGCTTCGGCGTCCCGTTCACGCAGGACGCGGAGGCACTCGGACTCGGCGATCCGGCACCGGCGCCGTGGCCCGTCGTGGGACTGCTGCCGCCCGGTCCGGCGCTGACCGTCGATGCGGCCCGTGTGGGTCACGACGGGTCCTGACGCCGGACCACCGCGCGTACCGCCAGTGCGCCGGACACGAGCAGCAGGATCCCGACGGAGGACGCCAGGGCGAGTAGTGCGTCGCGACGGTCGGCGACCGGCGGTGTCGTGCGCGGGGACAGTCGCACGGACGCGTCGGCACCCCGTGCGACCGCGCTGCCCGTCACCGCCGCCACCGGATCCAGACTGCCGTGGCCGACAGCCGAGTCCCAGTCACCTGCCGGTGAGTGCGCCGTCGTCACGATGCGGTCGATGACATCCGCCGCGGACAGCTCCGGATGACGCGCCCGCACCAGGGCGGCCGTCGCGGAGACGAACGGTGTGGCGAAACTCGTTCCCGTGAAGGCTGTTCGGCGCCCCTCGTCGTCGAGGGTGCCGTCGGCCAGACCGGTACCCGTGGCACCGAGGGACGTGACCTCGGTACCCGGAGCTGCGACGTCGACCCACGGCCCGTTCAAGCTGAACGACGACGGCCGCCCGTCCGGGTCCAGCGATCCCACGGTGAGGACGTACTCGTCGAACCACGCCGGCGACGCGAGAGTCACCGGCAGCGCCGTGTCTCGTCCGTCGATGCCGCGGATGAGGTCGTTCTGCGTCCGGCACCGACGGCCGTCCAGATTCCCCGCAGCTGTGACGATCACGGCATCCCTGTCCACCGCGGCGTACCGCACGGCGGCTCCCAGTGCGCCGTCGCCCATCGACGATCCAGCGCTCGCACAGGCGACCTCCGAGATGTTGACGACGTCCGCGCCCGCGTCGACAGCGGTGCGGATCGCCGCGGCCATCGACTCGACGTCGCCGTACCCCGCGGAGGTGGAACCGTTCTCGTCGGCCTCCCGCTCGGAGGACGTCGCGGCGAAGGCTGCACTGGACTGACGAATCGAGAGGATCGTGGCGTCCGGCGCTCCGCCGGCGAAGCCGGATCCCGGGACCGGCCGAGCAGCGATGAGTCCGGCGACGACGGTGCCGTGTGCATCGCAGTCCTCGAGCCCGTCGCCCGTCGAGACGTAGTCGCCGCCGGCTCGCAGAGTCGGGAGGAGCGGATGTGGTGCGACCCCGGTGTCGATGACGGCGATGATCTGACCTGCGCCTCGGGTGAGGCCCCACACGTCCGAGAACCGGAGCGTCCTCTGAGCCGCGGGTACCACCGCCGTCACGGGCGCCTCGGAGACGGCCGCGCACCGGGTGCGCTGCTCGGTCGGTTCGGACGGGGCCGCGGCAGCCTGCTCGGGGAGCAGTCCGGGATCGATCAACGGTGTGTCTGCGGTTGCCGTACCCGCCGTGGGCAGGGCCAGAACGACCATTGCTGCGACGAGACATGCGGTCACCCCTGGTCGTCGCTGAGCCGTCACAGGCCGCGCGCTGCCGAGTAGGCCCCGACGACGAGACAGACGAGAGGAACGATCGAGACCACGACGGCCAGTTCGGCCAGTTCGGCCGCCCGGCGCGCGACGGGGGAGAATCGCCGACCCGGCGCGACGACACCGATCAGGATCGCGAGGACGCCGACCGCCACCGCAGCCCCGGTCCACCACGGCCACAGGTCGGCACGTGTGGACGCACCGACTGCGAGGACGACGAGGACGGCCGCGACACCCGCGGTGACAGCGACGGCGCAGCGCAGACGATCGACACCCACGCGGCCCCGGCAGCACAGGACGGAGGCGATCGCGGCAGCGGCAGCGAGTCTGCCGGGATCGACGGTCGCGGCGATGTCGTGCGTGGCCACGACGATCGCCCCCGCCGAGGCGAGCAGGGACAACCCCGTCGTGTAGCCGGTGAGGTACTGCTGAGCTGTGCGAGCTCGTTCCGCGACGACGTCGACGTCGGCGAGAGCGGACTCGTGTGCGGCGACGAGGGCGGCTTCCGACGGCCGCGTCGGCGGTCCCTCGTGTCCCGGGTGGTCGAGACGAGCGCCGGCATCGGCGAGTGGTACCGGGGGAAGGCGTATTCCGGCTCGTGCGGCCGACAGTCGCGGGGCGCGGGTGAGCGCCAGGGTGCACACGCCGGCGGTGACCGCCGCGATCGTCACGGTGGGCACGTCGCTCAGCGCCTCGACAGCAGCGGCGACGGCGCCCACGAGGCTCACCGTCGACACCGCGGTGAACGTGGCGCGTCCCTCGCGGCCGGCGATCATCGAGGTGACGACGGACGCCGCCGCGCTCAGCGCGAATCCGAGCACGGCGTCGGCCGCGGCATCCTGGCCGGGAACGAGCATCGTGCCCGCGGCGAACGCGAGGAGACACCCGGTCGACCTGAGACCGAAGCTCAGGGCCGACGGGACGCGCGCCGCGGTGCACACACACGCGGCCACGACGGTGAGCAGCGCGAGGACGGCGAGACTCGCTGCCGCAGGGACTCCGCTCGTTCTCGTCGCGGTCCATCCCGCGGTCGCCAGTGCCGCCGTCGACACGACGGTGGCTGCGACGACCGAGTCGGAGCGGGCCCACGAGCGGCCGTTGCCGAGGACGGCCACCGCCTCCGTCAGATCGTCGAAGACCGGCGGTGAGGACTCTCGTCCGCGGTGGAGAACCAAGACGTCGCCGTCCCGAACACCGTTGTCCAGCAACGAGAGACGCGCGTCGAGCGGCACTCCCACCATCGTCGAGAGCGACCGTGGGCCCGGCGAACGATCCGAGTCCGCGCGCTCGTCGATCAGCGCCGTCAGAGCGGGCACCGTCGCGGCGACGGCGACTCCGCCGGGAACCGAGACGTCCACCTCGACGTCCCCCGTGATCACGGTGATGCGCAGCACGGCCGGCTCGATCCGGCGTACCGCGGATTCGCGCGTCGTGGACAGCGGCGCAGCGGTCGGCGCGATGGTCATCGAAAGTCCCCCCGAACTCTCTTCCCGCGGTCGCACCGCGGGTCGTGCGAGCACTATAGGTCAGTTCGGTGACATCGCCTCGCGATATGCACAGGCACGAGGGTTCGTCCACAACCCTCGTCGTCTTCCCTCCCGGTCGTCGGCGTCCGGCGCTACGGTCTGACCCGACTCGCCGAACGGGGCGGCGAGCCACTGGGGGGGTGGACGTGGTGGTCGGACGTGAGGGCGAGTACGCGACGGCGGTGGACACGCGGGTGGTCCATGGTCGACCGCCGCGCGAGGACGCGCCGCGGGTGCCGGGCGGCACCGTCGAGATGGAGCCGCCACCGGAGATTCCGCGGGTGGTCCCGGGGAACCCGCTCCTGAAGATGCTGCCTCTGGTCATGGTGGTCGCGATGGTCGGCATGGTTGCCCTCATGATCACGTCGGGCGCGGCCGCCAACCCGATGACGCTGCTGTTCCCGGCCATGATGGTGGTGTCCATGCTGGGGATGTTCGCCGGTGGGGGCCGCGGAGGCGGGCCACGGACGGCCGAACTCGACGAATCGCGCAAGGACTATCTGACGTACCTCGGTGCGATGCGCGAGCGGGTCCGGTCGACGGCGTCGGCGCAGCACGAGGCACTGGCCTTCTCCCATCCTGATCCGTCGACGCTGTCCTCGTTCGCCGGAACCTCACGCATGTGGGAGAGGCGGTCGACAGACGACGACTTCGTCCATCTGCGGGTGGGCGTGGGCGACCAACGACTCGCCACTCGCCTCGTCACACCCGACACGGGTCCGCCCGAGGGTCTCGAGCCTGTGTCGGCCGCCCTCCTGCGCTCGTTCGTCCGGACCCATGCCATCGTGTCGGACCTTCCCACCGCGGTCTCGTTGCGCGCGTTCTCCGTGATCGGTGTCGACGGCCCCGTCGAGGCGGCGAGAGCGCTCGTGCGCTCGATGGTGTTGCAGGCGTGCACTTTCCACAGTCCGGACGACATCAGCGTGGTGGTCGTCGTGGACGACTGCACCGCGGCGACGTGGGACTGGACGAAGTGGTTGCCGCACCACGGGGACGAGACCGCGTCGGACGGTGGCGGGCGACGGCGGCTGACCTTCGGATCGCCGGCGGAGGCAGCGCGGGACCTCGCCGTCCCGGCGGCAGACTCGTCGACCGGTGCGCGGCCCCATCGCATCGTGGTCGTGGATCGCGGTGCCGAGGACGGTGTCGAGGATGCCGAGACATGGGAGACCGTGACGAGGGGCGGGGACGTGACGGTCCTGACCGTGTCCGGTGCGGGCCGGGACGGCACCGCGGATCGCACACTCGTCCTGGTCGTCGGCGACGGCGCGGACAGGCCTGCGCTCGGCGCACGGAGCGCGGCCGGAGTCGAGATGTTCGGTACCGCGGACGGTGTGGACGTGGTCACCGCCGCCGTGGTGGCGCGGGGACTCGCTCGATTCCGGACGGGCGACACCGTCGTGCGGGCGGAGGGTGGCCCGCGCGTCCGAGCATGGGAACACCTGCCCGGCATGACGTCTCCCGACAGTCTCGACCCCGGCGTCGCCTGGTCCTCCCGTTCCGGGCGGTCGCGACTGCGCGTCCCGTTCGGACTCGACGACGACGGTCGCGTCGTCGAGCTCGACCTGAAGGAGGCCGCCGAGGGGGGTATGGGACCGCACGGACTCTGTATCGGCGCCACGGGATCGGGAAAGTCGGAACTGTTGCGGACGCTGGTGCTCGGACTCGTCGCGACGCACCCGCCCGACGTCCTGAATCTCGTCCTCGTCGACTTCAAGGGTGGGGCCACGTTTCTCGGACTGGAATCGGCGCCCCACGTCGCGGCCGTCATCACCAATCTGTCCGAGGAAGCGCAGATGGTCGAGCGGATGCGCGACGCGCTCGCGGGCGAGATGACTCGACGGCAGGAACTGCTCAGGGCCGCCGGCAATTACGCGAACGTCTCCGATTACACCCGTGCGCGCGAGGGTGGTGCCGCACTCGCGCCTCTACCGGCGCTCTTCGTCGTCGTCGACGAGTTCTCCGAACTGCTGACCCGGTTCCCGGAGTTCGCCGAGCTCTTCGTCGCGATCGGGCGACTCGGGCGCTCGCTGCACATCCATCTGTTGCTGGCGAGCCAGCGGCTCGACGAGGGTCGGCTGCGCGGACTCGACAGTCATCTCTCCTACCGCATCGGTCTGAAGACGTTCTCGGCCTCCGAATCTCGATCGGTTCTGGGTGTCGCCGACGCGCATCACGTGACCGGGGGTCCGGGAGTGGGGTTCCTCAGAACGGACTCCAGCGAGCTGGTGCGCTTCACCGCGATGTACGTCTCGGGTCCCCGTCTGCGGAGCGACGAGCCCGCAGCGCTCTCGGTCGGCGCAGGCTCGACCGGGCCCCGTCTCTTCACGGCGGCGCCGGTGCCGCTGCTCGACGAGACCGCCCTCGAACCGGCGGGTGAACCGCCGTCTCCGTCCGAGTCGTCGGACGGCGGCACCGTCCTCTCCGCCGTCGTCGCGCGAGTGCGCGGTCACGGGCGTCCCGCACACCGGGTGTGGCTACCGCCGTTGGACCGGCCCGTCACACTCGACTCGGTGTCACCGGACACGGCGCTCGGCGGTGACCGGCCCGACACTGCGGGGTCACTGCGCGCCGTGGTCGCACTGGTCGACCGGCCGTACGACCAGCGACGCGATGCACTCGAACTCGACCTCACCGGTGCGTCCGGGCACGTGGCGATCGTCGGGGGACCGCAGTCCGGCAAGTCCACCGCGCTCTGCACGCTCGTCCTCGATCTGGCTCTGCGGTACTCCCCGCACCACGTGCAGTTCCACGTCCTGGACTTCGGCGGTGGATCCGTCGGACGGCTGGTAGGCCTTCCTCACGTCGGATCCGTCGCGGTCCGCTCGGAGGCGGACGCCGTGCGACGCATCGTCGCCGACGTGGTCGGAACCGTTCGACGCCGCGAGGAGTTGTTCCGCACCGGCGAGATCCGGTCGATGGCCGACGCGCGGCGCAGGCGAGAGTCGGGTGGAGACAGTGCACCGCCGGTGCCGGACATCGTTCTGGTCGTCGACGGGTGGAGCACGATCCGAGCCGAGTTCGAGGCCCTCGAACCGTCCCTGCACCAGCTGGTGTCGAGCGGACTCTCCTACGGGGTGCACGTCGTCCTCGCCGCGAGTCGGTGGGCCGAGCTCCGTCCCGCGGTGAAGGATGCCGTCACCACGAGAGTCGAACTGCGCATGGGTGATCCGTCGGACTCGGACATCGGCCGAGCACGGGCGATGCACGTCCCGACGCGTCGGCCCGGTCGAGGCATCACCCCGGACGGGTTGCATCTGCTCGTCGCGCTCCCGCGTGTCGACGGCATCGCCGACACGGACGATCTCGGACACGGGACCGACCGCGCGATCGCCGGGTCGGTCCACCGGTGGCGGGGTGACGCACCGACGCCCCCGGTGCGACTGTTGCCGCGTCGACTCGAGCGCGACGACCTTCTGTCGTCCGTGTCGGCGTGGTGGCCACCGTCCGCCTCGGGGACATTCGTCGCCACCGTGCCGGTGGGTGTCGACGAGAACGATCTCGCGCCGGTCGTTCTGGATCTGGCCGAGCATCCGCACCTTCTCGTCCTCGGCGACTCGGGCTGCGGGAAGACCAGTCTGCTGCGATCGATCTGCCGTTCGCTCGCGCAGGCCAACGACGCCACGTCGCTGAGAATCCTCGCCGTCGACTACCGACGAACCCTGCTGGGCGACATCCCGTCCGATCGGCTCGCCGGTCACGCGTCCACGGCCGAGCAGGCCACGACGATGGTCGCCGAACTCGCGACCTACCTGCGTGCCCGCCGTCCGGGACCGGACACCACTCGTCGCGAACTCGCTGCGAGATCCTGGTGGACCGGTCCCGAGATCGTCGTGGTCGTCGACGACTACGACCTCGTCGTCACGCCGCACGGAAACCCGCTGACCGAGTTGCTGGAACTGCTGTCGCAGGCGCGGGACGTCGGTCTGCATCTCGTCGTCGCACGTCGGTGCGGCGGATCCGCTCGGGCACTGTACGAACCGGTCCTCGCGAGGCTCAAGGACCTGGCATCACCGGGACTGGTGATGAGCGGGAGCCGAGAGGAGGGCGTCCTGCTCGGCTCCGTCCGTCCGTCCGAACTCCCACCCGGACGCGGTGTGCTGGTCGGGCGCGGAACGGCGACACTGGTGCAGACCGCGCTGTGCGAGACCGCGCCGGACGAGCGGTGACGTCGCCCGTCGGGCTCGTCACGACCGTGGACGCGGTGTGGTGTTCACGGTTCGGGGTGCTGTCGAGAACTCCCGCAGACGGTTCCGCGTCCGTGGACGTCCTCGGCCACATCGACGACCGCGTCGTCACTCTCGCCGACGGACGCGAGGTCGAGGTGTCGACGATGGTGTCCGAGATGTTCACCGACGCTCTGCGCGATGCGGGGGTGCACGGTGGGGACCACGACCTGGTGCTGGTGCACCCACCGCACTGGGGAGCCGTGCGCTGCAGCGTCCTCACCGCGGCCGCGCGACCCCTCGCGCGTGACGTCCTCCTCGTGTCGTCGGCGCTTGTCGCGCGGGACGCGGCGCAGTCGGCCCGGCCCTGCCCGTGCGGTGGATCACGCTGCCGAACAGTGGTTCTCGACCGCACACCGCACCGCACCACGGTCTCGACCGTGGTGAGTACGGCCATCAGCAGCGACGTCGTGGACTGTGTTCTGACCGATCCCGCGATCGGAGGGGACGACGAGCTGACGGTGTCGCGCACTCGTGCCGCGGTGGACGGAGCTCTCGCTGCCGCGCCGGCCTGCCGACTCGTCGTGCACGGCGCGAGTGACACCTTGCCGCGAGCCGTACTCGACGAGATGAGCGATCTGACGGTGGTGACGGTGGACGACGAGGAGATGGCGGCAGCCGTGGTCCCGAGCGCGGGCGCGAGCCCCCTCCCGGTTCCGCCCGTCACATCGTCCGTACCGGCCGAGCTCACGCCCGGTAGGACGGGCGCGTGGCTGGCCGAACGAGCCGCCGCGGCGGCCGTGGACCGTCGGCGCACGACCCGACGGCCGGTCCTGGTGGCAGCGGTGGCGACCGCGGTGGTGTGCGTCAGCATCGGCGTCGCGGCACTGACCAGCGGACAGTCGCCCGCGCCTGCGACGGAGCGACCACGAGCCGCAGAACCGTCCATGGTCCCGGCCGGGCCCACTCGACCCACCGCGCCCACCACCGAGCCGGCCGCCGCGACGACGACGAGCGCCCCTGCCGGTACCGACTTCTCGATCGCCGGAACACACCTGATCGTGCCGGTGGGGTGGCATGTCGAGCCGGGTACGGAGCGGGTCGAGATCCGTCCCGACGCACCCGCCGGCATGCGACTGGTGCTGGTGGTCCGCGAACTCGGTGTGGGCGTCGGAATACCCGACGTGCAGGCCACCCTGTCGGCCGGGGTCGACGCCGCACCCGATCGACTCGGCGGGCTCGATCGACGGTCGGACGTATCCGATCGTCCCGCGCTCGTCTACACCGAGAAGGCGTCCGACGGCTCGACGGTGGCGTGGACGGTGATCGTGTCACCGGGGGAGCAGACGAGTCTCGGCTGTCAGAGCACCGAGGCCGCGAACCCTGTGATGGCGGAGGTCTGCACCGCGGTCCTCGCGTCCCTCGTCGTCGGGTGACGCGGTGGCGGAGACGGAACCGTTCGCCGAGTCGTCGCGTCGAAGGAGGTGCAGGGGAAGTTCCGGGTACCGGCCCGGACCACACCGAGGGGGGATCGAGAGACCATGTCGCAGATGAAGACCACCGTCGAGACGATGCACGTCACCGCAGGGAAGGTGGACCAGCTGACGCTCGAGATCAAGGCGCTGCTGGACCAGCTGCGTGGCGACGTCCAGGCCGTCGGAGGGAGTTGGGAAGGCGCGGCGGCGATCGCGTTCCAGAACGTCATGACGAGCTGGGACGGCAGCGCGAACAAGTTGCAACTCGCGCTGGGTTCGATCGGGGACGCCATCAAGTCGAGCGGGACCGCCTACGGCGCTGCCGACGACGACAACACGCGCACCGTCACCGCCGCGGGCGGTTCGCTCAACCTCTGACCCGCCGATCATCCGATCTGCCCATCACTCACGTCAGGAAGGACGTTCACCATGAGATACGTGTTCGGTGCCATCGACCAGGTCACTGCTCAGATCGACGCGAAGCAGGCCACTCTCAACAGCAAGCTCGACGAACTGCGCCAGATCATCTCGCCGCTGGTGGCGGAATGGGAAGGCACGGCGTCGGAGTCGTACCAGGACAAGCAGCGCCAGTGGGACTCGGCGGCCCTGGAGCTCAATCAGGTTCTCGAGGCGGTCGGCAGTGCCGTCGGTCAGGGCAACGCCGACATGCAGGCACGCGAGGCGGCGAACCGGGGAATGTTCGCCTGATCACGGACGAGGTGGGCAACCGGGGCGTGGGGGGTGTCCGGTTGCCCATCTCCGACGGTCCGTACGACTCCGGTCGGCGCGGGGCGGATACTGGACGTCGTCATGACACAGCCGGATCAGCCCGTCACCGACCCGAGCGACCGCGACCACGCGGCTCGGGCGATCGCCCGCAGCCGGGTCGCGGCGGAACGTGCGCTCACCGAGGCCCGCATCGTGTCGCTCGCACGACAGCACCAGGCCATCGTCGAAGGGTCCCGGTGGACCACGGACGACGACGAGCACGATCCCGAGGGGTCGACCATCGCGTTCGAGCGCGCCGCCATCGCATCGATGTCGAGAGAGGCGCGGGAGGAACTGCGCGAACTCGACGACGCGGAGATGCGGATCGAGCGCGGCACCTACGGACAGTGCGAGGTGTGCGGCGGGGCGATCTCCGACCCCCGCCTCGAGGCGCTGCCCACTGCTCGCCGCTGCATCGACTGCACCTCTCGTCGGCGATGACGGTCGAGGGGTTTTGACCTGCCAGTACGTGGGCCGGTAAGGTACACCGTTGGCGTTCGGTACATCGAGTCGTCATGCACGACCGATACCGGTCCCTCGGGTCTCCACTGGCCGCCGAGACGATCGACCACGCGCCTGGCCAGCACCATCAGCGATGAGACAAGGAAGTTCTGTGTCCACGTACAGCCAAAAGGCCGGGGATGTCACCCGGACCTGGCACGTGATCGACGCCACCGACGTCGTTCTCGGCCGCCTCGCAGTCCAGGCAGCAACTCTGCTGCGTGGCAAGCACAAGCCCACGTATTCCCCCAACCTCGACGGCGGAGACTTCGTCATCGTCATCAACGCTGAGAAGGTCGCGATCAGCGGCAACAAGCGGACCGACAAGTTCCACTACCACCACTCGGGCTTCCCGGGCGGTCTCCGTGCGCGCAGCATCGGTGAGGTTCTGGACAAGAACCCCGACCGCGTCGTGGAGAAGGCCATCAAGGGCATGATCCCCAAGACCAAGCTCGGCAACCAGATCGCCGGCAAGCTCAAGGTCTACGCAGGTCCCGATCACCCCCACACGGCTCAGCAGCCCGTCCCGTACGAGATCAAGCAGGTGTCCCAGTGACCGCTCCCGAAGAGAACGTCGTGACCGAGACGGCCGAAGAGACCGTCCCCATCGGTGACTCCGTCGAGATCGCCGACGAGTTCGTCTCCGTCGAGGAGCCCGAGGTCGTCGCCGACATCGAGGCCGCCGCTCGTCCCGCCATCTACATCGATCGCCCCGTCACCACGGTCGGTCGTCGTAAGGAAGCCGTCGTGCGCGTGCGCATGACCCCCGGCTCGGGCGACTTCAAGCTCAACGGCCGCACCCTCGAGGACTACTTCCCCAACAAGGTGCACCAGCAGCTCATCAAGTCCCCGTTCGTCACCGTCGAGCGTGCGGACGGCTTCGACATCGTCGCCCTCCTGCACGGTGGCGGCCCGTCCGGCCAGGCAGGCGCCCTGCGTCTCGCCATCGCCCGTGCCCTCATCGAGGTCACCCCGGACGATCGCCCCGCCCTCAAGAAGGCCGGCTTCCTCACGCGTGACCCGCGTGCCGTGGAGCGCAAGAAGTACGGCCTGAAGAAGGCTCGTAAGGCATCGCAGTACTCGAAGCGCTGATCTCAGCACTTCTGGAGAAGCAGGCGCTCCGGCTGGTCCTCGGACCGCCGCGGGCGCCTGCTTCGCGTCACGGCACCTGCATTCGCTCCACCTGCTCGGAAGAGGTAACTGTCATGGCCCGGTTGTTCGGTACCGACGGAGTTCGGGGACTGGCGAACGAGGAGGTGACGGCAGACCTCGCACTGCGACTCGGCCGTGCCGCCGCAGCGGTGCTCGGCGAGGTCGCCTCGTCGACCACCCGCCCCCTGGCCGTGGTCGGACGGGACCCGCGCGCGAGCGGCGAGATGCTCGAAGCCGCGATCGTGGCCGGACTGTCCTCCGCCGGAGTCGACGTCCTCACGGTCGGTGACGTCCCCACCCCGGCCCTGGCCTACTTGACCGACGACTACGACGCGCAGCTCGGCGTCATGATCTCCGCATCGCACAACGCGATGCCCGACAACGGCATCAAGTTCTTCGCGGCCGGCGGCCACAAGTTGGACGACGACCAGGAAGACCGCATCGAAGCATTGCTCGACGCGCCCGCCACGGGCCCCGTCGGTGCCGCCATCGGCCGCGTGCGACAGGCCCCGGACGCTCTCGCCCGCTACGAGAGCCATCTCGCGACCATCGTCACCCGACGCCTCGACGGCATCACCGTCGTCGTGGACTGCGCTCACGGAGCCGCCTCGACCGCCGCGCCGGACGCCTACCGCGCCGCGGGAGCGACCGTGATCGCCATCAACGCAGACCCGGACGGCCTCAACATCAACGACGGATGCGGGTCCACTCACCTCGACGTGGTGCAGAAGGCCGTCGTCGAGCAGGGCGCAGACCTCGGACTCGCCCACGACGGCGACGCGGACCGTTGTCTCGCAGTGGACGCGAGCGGCGCCGTGGTCGACGGGGACGCGATCATGGCGATCCTCGCGATCGCGATGCACCAGCGCGGCGAGCTTCCCGACGACACGCTGGTCGCCACCGTCATGAGCAATCTCGGACTGCACATCGCGATGCGTGACGCCGGAATCACGGTGCGCACCACCGCTGTCGGCGATCGCTACGTTCTCGAAGAACTGCGCGCCGGCAATTACGGACTCGGCGGTGAGCAGTCGGGGCACATCGTCCTGCCCGCCTTCGGCACCACCGGTGACGGTGTGCTGACGGGCCTGCAGATCATGGCCAGGATGGCCGAGACGGGACGCACCCTCGAGGACCTCGCGTCCGTCATGCGCACGCTGCCCCAGGTGCTGATCAACGTGCCCGTGCAGGACAAGTCCGCCGCGACGTCGGCTCCGCTCGTGCAGGACGCGGTGACCCGTGCAGAGGACGAACTCGGACGAGAGGGGCGAGTGTTGTTGCGTCCCTCGGGAACCGAGCAGCTCGTCCGCGTGATGGTGGAAGCGGACACTGCAGACACCGCCCGCCGGCTCGCCGACCACATCGCGGATGTGGTCGGCGCCGTCGGCTGACGTCTCGGCCCGTCAGCCGATGAGGGCCTTGAGCTGCTCCACCTGACCCACGCGGCCAGCGGTGTCGGCTGCGATGGGGTGGATGTTCAGTGTGGTCACACCCGCGGACTCGAAGGCGGCGAGGCGCTCCTTGACGTAGCTCTCGGTGCCGATCAGCGAGATCGACCGGACCAGCTCGTCGGGAACGGCGGCCGTGGCCTCCTCCTTCTTGCCGACCAGGTAGAGGTCCTGGATCTTCTCTGCCTCCGCCTCGTACCCGTACCGCACCGCGAGGTCGTTGTAGAAATTCTTGCCCTTGGCGCCCATGCCACCGATGTAGAGCGCGAGCTGGGGCTTGATCCACGGAAGGAACTGGTCGGCGTCGTCGCCGATGGCCACGGCGGGGCTGGCGTAGACGTCCAGCTCACCCAGAGACGGGTCGCGCTTCGCCTTACCGGCCGCGAGCGACTCGCCCCACACCGACTCGGCCTTCTCCGGATGGAAGAAGATGGGCTCCCAGCCCTGGGCCAGCTCGGCGGTGAGCGCGACGTTCTTGGGTCCGAGTGACGCGATGACGATCGGAATGTCGGCTCGCACAGGATGATTGATGAGCTTGAGCGGCTTGCCCAGACCCGTGCCCTGATCGGCGGGCAGCGGAATCTGGTAGTACTTGCCCTCGAACTGCACCTTCTCGCGGCGCCACACCTGGCGGCAGATCTCGATGATCTCGCGGGTGCGGCCGAGCGGGGCGTCGTACTTGACGCCGTGGAATCCCTCGATCACCTGGGGGCCGGACGCGCCGATACCCATCACGAATCGTCCGCCGGAGACGTAGTCGAGACCGGCGGCAGTCATCGCGAGCAGCGACGGCGTGCGGGTGTAGATCTGGAAGATGCCCGATGCCAGCTGGATCGTCGAGGTCTTCGCCGCGAGGAAGCCGATCTGGCTCACCGCGTCGAACGAGTACGCCTCGGGAATGAACGCGATGTCCATTCCCGCCTTCTCCAGGGCCCCGACCTCCTCGACCGTCTCGCTGAACCCGCCCGAGTAGTTCAATTGCATACCGATGCGCATGGGGCTCCCTGATCGCCGAAGTGTGTGTTACTCACCTGTGAATTCGGAGGTTACCGGTCCTACCGGCCGTGCCCACCGACGGCTGCCGTTTCGCGGGAACGCGGGGGAGCGGCGGTGCGTCTGATCTGTGGAGATCGCGCTCTCGTGCATCACTTCGGAAGGGACGACATGGCCAGTGGAACGTCGCGAGGCGGAACGACGCTGGACGAGGGGGCAGCCCGGGCGGCGATCGCGGCCCTCGAGGAGTCCGCGACAGCCGTACGAAGGTCCGCCGAGCGCGGTGTGGGCGGTCTGTTCGGTGTCGAGTCGGCGGGCCGGAACCACCGGGCGGAGGCGGCCGCCCTGCAGGACAGCCTCGGGCGGTTGTCGGAGGGCCTGCGGTCCTGGTCGGACGCCACCGCTGCGACGTCGGCCGCCCTGCGGGCGTCGATCGACGGCTCGGTGTCGCTCGACGATGTCACCGCCCTGCGCGTCGCGGCGCCGGGTGTGCCGGCACGGCGAGGTGACCGGTGACCGCACCGGTGCCGTCGACGATCGACGGTCTGCTGGATCTCGGGAGTGAGGGCCTGGCGTTCTTCGCGACGTTCCTCCCGCTGGTCGGAGCGAGCGGCGCGCCGATGACCACGACCCACGTCGCGCTCTGCGCTCGCTACGACGAGCAACGCGGACTCGACACCGAGGCTCTCCGGGCTGACGCCGACCGGCTCGGCGCCGCGGCGGCCGAGGCGCGCGCGGAGATCGGGCGTCAGTCCGACGCAGCGGAGTCGTTGGGGCAGGCCTGGTCGGGAGATGCCGCCGACGCCGCGCTCGACCTCCTTCGACGGCAGTGCGCGAGGTCGGCCGCCCACGCCGACCAGCTCGAGGCGATTGGTTCAGCGATGGCCTCCGCGTCGGCGGGGTTGCACGCGATCGTCGAGGACAAGTCGATCGCCGCCTCCGCGTTCCGCACCGACGAGGTGGGCGGTCGCGATGCAGCGCAGGTCGCGGCCACCATCGCCGGAGCCGGAGGTGCATCCGCACCCGACGCGGTGCGGACGCTGGCCTCGGTGTTCCCGGGCCTCGAGGCGATGCTGCTGTCCGCGTCGGATCCCGGCCGGCGGCAGGCCGAGGTCCTCGAACCGGTCGCAGCCCGATGCCGAGAGTGGTTGGACACCGTGTTCGTGCCCGCGATGACCGAGCGTGTGGCCGCATTCGAGGAACTGTGCACCTCGACGGAGACCGCCGTGTCCGAGATCTACGCGGCACTCTGCGCCGCTGCGGTGGACATCGACGGCTCCCCGTGGCCGAGTGGTCACCGGTCCGTCGAGGACGACGCGTGCGAGTGTGTGCCGGCGGAAGGCACCGCGCCGGCTGCAGCGACCGCGCCGGCGTCGGTGACGGCGCCGGCCGCTGCACCCGAGCCGCCGTCGCTCGCCGTCGCGCCCTCTCCTGTGGTCGCGGAGCCGCCCGCGACGCTGCCTGTCGCTCCCGTCGAGGATCGCTCACCGCTCGCCGAACTGATCGGGCGGGCGGTGCGGGACGCGGTGACCGAGGTGGTGTCGACTGCGGCGCCGTGCGACCCACCGCCCGCCGAGGCGCAGATCTCACCGGAGGCGGCGCTGACTGCGCCTGCCGAGAACGTCGCGCGCGGTCACCTCGAGGCGGAGCTCGACGGTCGCGGGGTGAGTGTCGCCCTCGGCGCGGACGGGGCCGTGGACATCCGCACCCACGACGCGGCGGGGGAGTCCCATCACTTCGCTCTCGCTGCCGGGCCTCTCGGACTGCCCGTCCTCACCGAGGTGATGGACGAGGCGGCGCCGCAATCGGGTCAGCCTGCAGAGTCGTCGTCCGAGACCCCGGACACAGCGGAACGGGACGAGCCGCATCAGGAGGCAGTCGAACAGGAGGCAGCGGATCAAGGGCTCCCGGTCGTCGAGGCCCCGGTCGTCGAGGCCCCGGTCGTCGCACCACCGGTCGTCGCGCCACCGGACTGCGTTCCCGCTGCTGCGGAATCCGGCGGTGTCACGGAACCCGGTGTGCTGCAACCGGACACAGACCCGAGCGGTGAGGCAGCGACGGTCGGCGAGCCGGCGCGACCCGAGCTCGCGGAAGCCGGTCCGCTGTGAACTCGCAGAACACCGCTGACATCATCGACGCCGTCGTCCGGGAGCACCGGCGGGCGACGCGACGTGTGCGGACCCGCCTCGCGGCCATCGACGAGGAGGCTCGGAGGCGCTCGGAGGCCGCACGGGTGGCGCCGCGTCGCGCCGGAGTGATCCTGCGATCGCCCACAGAGGCGGTGGCCGGCGACGAGGCTCCGCCGGCGGCGCCTCAGCGACCGGCGAGGTGGCTCAGCTGACGGATCGCGCTGACCTTCTTGGGGGCGTCCGCGGTCGGCGCGTTCGGGTCGACCACCTCGGTGCCCTTGACGACGGCGTCGGGATCGGAGAAGTCAGAGTACGTGTCGTCGCCCGCGAGGCGGTGCAGGAGGAAGCCGGTGAGCAGTGCCTGCACCGAGCGCCGAGTTTTCGGCTGGGCGTTGCCGACGCCGAGGAAGCTGAGCAGCTTCCGGCCCTCGACCATGCCGTCACCTTCCGACTTGTCGATCACGCGGAGCAGGGTGGGGCCACCGAGCGCATCGGCGAGCGCGACGGGCTCCGCGGTGAGGGAGTTCAGTTCGGAGGGACTGCCGAGAACCAGAGCGGGCGCCGTGACCGCGTCGGCGATGCCGGGCGACAGGGCGCGCGGAGAGGTGGGCGCCGGATAGAGCGCACCGAGAGCGGCGACGTCCGATCGCTGAGCCGCGGCGATCACCGCGGCGCCCGCGCCCATGGAATGGCCCACCAGGCCGAGCTTGGCGGGATGCACGCTGATGTCGCCGGTGCCGAGACGGATGCCGGTGCACACGTCGAGCGCGACGAGGAGATCCTGCGCCAGGGCACTGTGGGAGGGCACCGGTCCGCGCTGCGTGTTCGGCGCGACGACGACGATGCCCCACGACGCGAGGTGCCGCAGCGTGGAGTCGTAGTGCGAGGCGCCGGTCATCCAGCCGTGCGCGAAGGCGATCGCCGGCAGTCCCGTGCCCTCACTGGGCGTGTAGATCACACCGGGCAGGCCCGCGAGAGCGAGGTCACCGCGCAGCACGCGATGGGGACCCCGCTTGGTCAGGTCGGCGACCAACTTCTGCGTCTTCGGCACAGCACTGACCGTAGTCGACGCGGCAGTTCGCCATGCCGTCGACGTGCGGGCGGCCGGAGCGCCGTCCGCGCCGAAGTAGGCTGTCGTCCCATGTGCGGAATCGTCGGGTACGTCGGACATCGTCGAGCGCTACCGGTGGTGGTGGAGGCGTTGCGCCGGATGGAGTACCGCGGATACGACTCGGCCGGCATCGCCGTCCTGGACGGGTCCGGGGGAATGGCCGTCGAGCGCAAGGCCGGAAAACTGGCGAACCTCGAGGCCGAACTGGACGAACTCGGGCGGGACACCTTCGTCGGCACCAGCGGGATCGGCCACACCCGGTGGGCCACCCACGGACGGCCCACCGATCGCAACGCCCACCCGCACCGCGACCGCGCCGACCGCGTCGCCGTCGTGCACAACGGCATCATCGAGAACTTCGCGCCGCTGCGCGCCGAGCTCGAGAACGCAGGCGTCGAGTTCGAGTCGGACACCGACACCGAGGTGGCCGTCCATCTGGTCGCCGCCGCCTACGACGAGGGCCCCACGGCCGGAGACTTCGTCCAGAGCGCCCTCGCGGTGCTGCAGCGCCTCGAAGGCGCCTTCACGCTCGTGTTCACCCACGTCGATCACCCCGACACCATCGTCGCGGCCCGTCGCTCCACACCGTTGGTCGTCGGCGTCGGCGAGGGCGAGATGTTCGTCGGGTCCGATGTCGCCGCCTTCATCGAGCACACGCGCGACGCGGTCGAGCTCGGGCAGGACCAGGTCGTGGTGATCACCGCCGACGGCTACGACGTCATGAACTTCGACGGGTCCGAGGCCGAGGGGCGTCCGTTCCGCATCGACTGGGACCTCGCCGCCGCCGAGAAGGGTGGTCACGACTACTTCATGTTGAAGGAGATCCAGGAGCAGCCCGCGGCGGTCGCGGACACCCTCCTCGGACACTTCACCGACGGTCGCATCGTCCTCGACGAGCAGCGACTGTCGGATCAGGAGCTGCGCGACGTCGACAAGGTGTTCGTCGTCGCGTGCGGCAGCGCTTACCACTCGGGGCTGCTGGCGAAGTACGCGATCGAGCACTGGACGCGCCTC
This sequence comes from Rhodococcus sp. UNC23MFCrub1.1, assembly GCF_000686025.1. Classification (GTDB taxonomy): domain Bacteria; phylum Actinomycetota; class Actinomycetes; order Mycobacteriales; family Mycobacteriaceae; genus Rhodococcoides. The sequence continues at coordinate 155,463 of NZ_JMLQ01000001.1, read as the reverse complement.
CCCGTGGAGGTGGAGCTGGCCAGCGAGTTCCGTTACCGCGACCCCGTTCTCGACCGCTCGACACTCGTGGTGGCCATCTCCCAGTCGGGCGAGACCGCCGACACGCTGGAGGCGGTCCGGCACGCGAAGGAGCAGAAGGCCCGAGTCCTGGCCGTCTGCAACACCAACGGTTCCCAGATCCCGCGCGAGGCCGACGCGGTGCTCTACACGCGGGCGGGACCGGAGATCGGTGTCGCGTCGACCAAGGCGTTCCTCGCCCAGGTGACGGCCAACTACCTGGTCGGTCTGGCGTTGGCGCAGGCTCGCGGTACCAAGTACCCGGACGAGGTCGCACGGGAGTACGCGGATCTCGAGGCCATGCCGGACCTGGTGAGGAAGGTGCTCGAGACGGTCGAGCCCGTTCGCGCCCTGGCCCGCGAGTTGGCGTCGTCACCGACGGTGCTGTTCCTGGGTCGCCACGTCGGTTACCCGGTCGCCCTCGAAGGTGCGCTCAAGCTCAAGGAGCTCGCGTACATGCACGCCGAGGGCTTCGCCGCCGGCGAGCTCAAGCACGGTCCGATCGCCCTCATCGAGGACGACCTGCCCGTGATCATCGTGATGCCGTCGCCGAAGGGCCGAGCGGTGCTGCACTCGAAGATGCTCAGCAACATCCGTGAGATCCAGGCGCGCGGCGCCCGGACCGTCGTGATCGCCGAGGAGGGCGACGAGACGGTGCGGCCGTTCGCCGATCACCTCATCGAGATCCCGGCCGCGCCGTCACTGCTGCAGCCGCTGCTGTCGACGGTGCCGCTGCAGGTGTTCGCCGCCGAGGTCGCGCAGGCGCGCGGCTACGACGTGGACAAGCCGCGCAACCTCGCGAAGTCGGTCACCGTCGAGTGATCAGCTCTCTCGGACGATGACGGTGCCCGTCATGTTCGGGTGCACCGAGCAGAAGTACGGGTACGTGCCGGGGTCGTCGAACGTCTGACTGAACTGACCCGACGAGATCATCGGGCTGTGCAGCAGACGGGACGCCGCGTCGATGCCGATCACGTTGTGCGCGACACCGGTGTCGTCGAAGAACCACGTGACGGTGTCGCCGGGCGAGATGGTGACGCTGGCAGGGGAGTAGGCCATCGCGGCGACCGTGACGACGTTCGGCCCGGTCGGACGTTCGGCGGTGGGGGCGTCCTCGGTGCACGATGTGAGCGACAGTGCCAGTGCGGCAGTGACTCCGATCGTCGCCGCGAGTGTTGTCAGGCGAGCCATGATTCCCACGGTAGACCTGCCGTGCATCGTGGCCTGTCGGCGCTACCGTGGGACGCATGCGTCACTTCCACACCGCCGACGAGGTGCGAGCGGCGGAAGCCCCGCTGCTGGCCCGACTGCCCGAGTACGCGGCGATGCGCCGCGCGGCCCACGGACTGGCGACGGTCGTCGCTCGTGAACTCCGGGCCCGCACCGGCGGGGTGGTCGGCAGACGGGTGCTCGTTCTCGCCGGGGCCGGGGACAACGGCGGCGACGCGCTGTTCGCCGGCGCCGAACTACGCCGACGCGGTGTCGCCGTGGAGGCACTGCTGCTCCGCCCCGATCGCGCCCACCCCGCCGCACTGGCGGCGTTCCGGGCCGCCACGGGACGTGTGGTGACGCGGGCCGGCGACCCCGATCTGGTGATCGACGGCATCGTCGGCCTGTCCGCGCGGGGATCGCTCCGACCGGACGCGGCCGCGATCGTCGACGGACTCACCGCCCCCGTCGTGGCTGCGGACCTGCCGTCGGGTGTCGACCCGGACACGGGCGACGTCGACGGTCCCGCCGTCCGTGCCGCCGTGACGGTGGCGTTCGGCGCCTACAAGCCGGTGCACCTGCTCGCGAGCGCGTGGTGCGGCGAGCTGCACCTGATCGACATCGGCCTCGTTCCGGACGCCGCGACGATCACGTCTCCCGACGACGGCGAGGTGGGCCGCGCGTGGCCGGTACCCGGACCTGCGGACGACAAGTACTCCCAGGGCGTCACCGGCATCATGGCGGGCAGCGAGAAGTATCCCGGCGCGGGCGTGCTGTGCACGGGCGCTGCGGTGGCGGCGACGTCCGGCATGGTCCGCTACGTCGGGCAGGGCGGCGCCGAGGTGGTGCATCACTACCCGGAGGTGGTCACCGCCCGTTCGGTCGACGAGGCAGGACGTGTACAGGCCTGGGTGGTAGGGCCCGGCTTCGGTACCGACGACGACGCGGCCGACCGGCTGCGCTCCGTCCTGGAGTCCGACGTCCCGGTCCTCGTCGACGCCGACGGACTGACCGTGCTGTCGCAGCGACCCGAGCTGGTGCGCGGACGGTCGTCGGCGACCGTGCTGACACCGCACGCTGGAGAGTTCGAGCGACTCACCGGGTCCGCGCCCGGACCCGATCGTGTCCGGTCCGTCCGTGCCCTCGCGGCCGACTGGAACGTGACGGTGCTGCTCAAGGGGCGAGCGACGGTGATCGCGGATTCCGACGGCACCGTCTCCGTCGACGACGCGGGGTCGTCCTGGTCCTCGACGGCCGGGTCCGGCGACGTGCTGTCCGGCATGATCGGAGCGCTCCTCGCGGCGGGCGTGTCGGCCCGCATCGCCGCCGTCATGGGCGCTCGCGCGCACTCGCGGGCGGCCGCGCTCGCCGCCACCGATCGAGGTCGGCGTACCGCTGCTCCCATCTCCGCCTCCCCGCTGCTCCGCGCCGTTGCGGACGCGGTCGGCGACCTCCGCGCACAGGCCTGACACCCGCCACCGCATGTCGGTGCGGGGTGTCGATGGCAGAATGACGCCGGTGAACAGCGCGCAGGAGGTGCCGACGAGTCCGGTCGCACCGGCTCCGACTTCTCGCCCGCAGGCCGAGGCGCTGATCGATCTGGACGCCGTCGCGCACAACACCCGCATCCTGATCGAGCACGCCGGCGATGCTGCGGTGATGGCCGTCGTCAAGGCGGACGGCTACAACCACGGCGGAGTGGAGGTCGCTCGGGCGGCGCTCGCGGCCGGTGCTCGCGAACTCGGTGTCGCCACGGCTGCGGAGGCGCTCGGACTGCGCGCCGCGGGTCTCACGGCGCCGGTGCTGTGCTGGTTGCACGCCCCCGGCACCGACTTCACGGGACTGATCGACTCGGACGTCGAGATCGGCGTGTCCTCGCCCCGTCAGATAGCGGAGGTCGCCGACGCCGCACGCCGTGTCGGCCGTCCCGCCGTGGTGTCCCTCAAGGTCGACACCGGCATGAATCGCAACGGGGTGGGTGCGGACGAGTTCGACGCGGCCGTCGACGCCCTGGTGGCGGAGCAGCGTGGTGGCGCGCTGCGCGTGCGCGGCCTGTTCTCCCACCTGGTCGATGCGGACGTGCCCGGCGATCCGATCAACGACCGGCAGAAGGAGCGCTTCGACGCCGCCGCGGACGCGATGGCCCGAGCGGGCGTGGCACCCGAGGTACGGCACATCGCCAATTCCGCCGGTGCCCTGACCCGCCCCGACCTGGCCTACGACATGGTCCGACCGGGCATCGCGCTGTACGGCCTGTCCCCGGCACCCCATCTCGGATGGTTCGGACTGCGCCCCGTGATGACGCTGCGCGCCACGGTGATCCTGCTCAAGCGGGTGGCTGCCGGCGACGGCGTCTCCTACGGCCACGAGTGGATCGCTCCCGTCGACACGACGGTGGCGTTGCTGCCCGTGGGCTACGCCGACGGCATCACGCGTGCGCTGAAGAACCGATACGAGGTGTCGATCCACGGCGTGCGGTATCCGGCGGTGGGCCGGGTGTGCATGGACCAGATCGTCGTCGACCTCGGACCCGGCCGTCCCGACGTCGCCGAGGGGGACACCGCGTACCTCTTCGGACCGGGCGACCACGGGGAGCCCACGGCCCAGGACTGGGCGGAGACGCTCGACACGATCAACTACGAGGTGGTGACCGGTATCCGCGGTCGAGTACGACGGACGTTCGCCGGAGGGGTCTCGTGATCAGCGCCCGTCTCGCCGGAATGGCCGGGGGCGCAGCCAGTATCGCGGCCGTGGCCGCCGTGGCCGGCATCACGGCGGTGCGGCGCCGGGTGGGCCCGCCGGTGCCCGACGCCGGTCGGCGCGAGGACTTCGAGTCGATGGAGTTCGATCGCGGGTGCGTCGTCGCCAGCGGAGACGGAGTGCCGCTGGCGGTGCGCGAGGTCGGTCCACTCGAGGCGCCGCTGACCGTGGTGTTCGTGCACGGGTACTGCCTGCGCATGGAGTGCTGGCACTACCAGCGCCGCGAGCTCGCCCGCCGGTGGGGCGACGACGTGCGGATGGTGTTCTACGACCAGCGCGGTCACGGCCGATCCGGCGACGTCTCGCCGGACGAGTGCGACATCGCCCGCCTCGGCATCGATCTCGCCGACGTGATCCGGGCCGTCGCACCGCGTGGGCCGCTGGTGCTGGTGGGCCACTCGATGGGCGGCATGTCGGTGCTCGCGGCCACTCGCCAGTTCCCCGACGCGGTGGCCGAGCGGGTCGTCGGAGTCGCGCTGATGTCCACCACCGCAGCGGGTCTCGCGCGTACCGGTCTCGGACGGAACCTCCAGAATCCGGCCGTCGACGCGTTCCGGCTCGCGGTGCGGACCGCTCCGGGTGCGGTCCAGTTCGGCCGCGGTGTCGTGCGCGGGGTCATCGCCCCGGTGCTGCGCGCGGCGTCGTTCGGCACCGCGGTCAGTCCCGCCCTCGAGGCGTTCGCCGAGCAGATGATCCACGACACCTCGGTGGTGACGATGGTCAACTTTCTCCAGGCGCTCGAGCTGCACGACGAACTGGAGGCGCTGCCCGTCATCGCGGACACGGCGACCCTGGTGCTGTGCGGCGACGACGACTGGGTCATCCCGTTCGACAAGTCGGAGCAGCTGGCCGACGCGCTCCCGCACGCCGAGATGGTCCGGGTCCGCCGCGCCGGTCACCTGGTGCAGCTCGAGTTCCCCGACGAGGTGAACGACGCCCTGGACCGTCTGGTACAGCGTGCACGCGACGGACGGGTCCGCGCCGAACCGACGAGGCGAACCGTTGGCTGACGCGGTGCCGGTCGAGGGGGAGGCCGTCCTCTCGACGGCCGAGGACACCGAGCTCCTGGGCGAGCGCCTCGCCGCGGAGCTCGAAGCGGGCGACGTCGTGGTGCTCGACGGACCCCTCGGCGCAGGTAAGACGACGCTGACGAAGGGTCTCGCCCGCGGACTCGGCGTGCTCGGCCGCGTGAGCTCGCCGACGTTCATGATCGCGCGCACCCACCGCGCCGGCGGGGACACCGGCCCCGGGCTCGTGCACGTCGACGCCTACCGGCTGGGGCTCGGAACCGGCGCCTCGGCGATGGACGAGCTCGACGCCCTCGACCTCGACACCGAGCTGGCGGACTCCGTCGTCGTCGTGGAGTGGGGCGAGGGCATCGCGGAGGCCCTCGCCGACCGGCACCTGCTGATCCGGCTGCGGCGCGAGCCGGAGTCCGACGTCCGCACCGCCACGTGGCAGTGGATCGGGTGAGCACGGGTAATCTGGATCCCCGTGCTGATACTCGCCGTGGACACCTCCACTCCCGCCGTGACGGCCGGGGTGGTGCGGCTCGACGACACCGGCCCGCAGCCGCTCGCGACGCGCGTCACCGTCGACGCCCGTAAGCACGCCGAAGTTCTCACCCCACACATCCTCGAGTGCCTCTCCGACGCCGGCATCAGCGCGGACGACCTGTCCGCTGTCGTCGTCGGCACCGGACCGGGGCCGTTCACCGGCCTGCGCGTGGGCATGGCGACGGGAGCCGCCTTCGGTGACGCCCTCGGCATCCCGGTGCACGGTGTCGGCAGTCTCGATGCCATCGCCGCGGCCGTGCCCGGTGATCGCGAGGTCCTCGTCGTCACGGATGCGCGTCGCCGGGAGGTGTACTGGGCACGGTTCCGCGGCGCCGAGCGCGTCGCCGGACCGTTCGTCTCGCCCGCCGCGGACATCGTCGTGGGGGAGTCGACGGTGGTGGCCGGATCGGCACTGCACGTCGATCTGGTGGACCTGCCCGTGGAACCGGTCGAGAGTCCGTCCCCGGAATGCCTCGTCGCCGTGGCCGCGCAGGCGCTGCGCTCCGGCGCGGAGCCGACGTCGTTGGTGCCGCAGTATCTCCGGCGTCCCGACGCGGTCGCGACGGCCGATCGAGCGGCGAAGACCCGCGCATGATCGGCACGGTCGAACCGATGCGCGTCGAGGACGCGGACCGGTGCGCGGAGCTCGAGGCCGTGCTGTTCCCCACCGACGGGCCCTGGCCCGCATCGGCCTTCGTCGAGGAACTGCGCGGCCCGCACGTGCGGTACTTCGTCGTGCGAGAGGACGACGGTCGGGCCGTCGGGTACGCCGGGATCGCGTTGCTGGGCAAGGGCGAGGACACCGAGTCCGAGGTCCACACCATCGGCGTCGATCCCGCCGCGCAGCGTCGCGGTATCGGCAGGGCACTGCTCGACGCGTTGCTGCACGAGGCGGACCTGCACGGCGGTCCGGTGTTCCTCGAGGTGCGCACCGACAACGAGCCGGCCATCGAGTTGTACCGCCGGGCGGGCTTCGACATCGTCGGGACGCGCCGCCGCTACTACCAGCCCAGCGGTGCGGACGCGTACACCATGACCAGGCCCGCCCCGACTACGAGAGGTGGTCACCCGTGATCGTCATGGGGATCGAGAGTTCGTGCGACGAGACCGGTGTCGGCATCGTCCGCTACACCGGAGACGCGTCGGGCACCGGCACGTGCGAGATGCTCGCCGACGAGGTCGCGTCCAGTGTCGACGAGCACGCCCGCTTCGGTGGTGTCGTCCCCGAGATCGCATCGCGCGCACACCTCGAGGCCATCGTGCCCACGATGCGACGAGCGTTGGCGCAGGCGGGTATTCGTCGCCCGGACGCCGTCGCCGTCACCATCGGACCGGGCCTCGCCGGAGCGCTCCTCGTCGGTGTCGCGGCGGCGAAGGCCTACGCGGCGGCGTGGAACGTGCCGTTCTACGCGGTCAACCATCTCGGTGGTCACGTCGCGGTGGACACCCTTGAGCACGGCCCGATGCCGGAGTGTGTCGCGCTGCTGGTCTCGGGCGGACACACGCATCTGCTCGAGGTGTCCTCCCTGGCCGAACCGATCGTCGAACTGGGCAGCACCGTCGACGATGCGGCGGGAGAGGCCTTCGACAAGGTCGCCCGGCTCCTCGGACTCGGGTATCCCGGCGGTCCCGTGCTCGACGCGCTCGCCGCGGAGGGTGATCCGCGCGCCGTCGCGTTTCCTCGCGGCATGACCGGACCGCGCGACTCCCGCTACGACTTCTCGTTCTCCGGCCTCAAGACCGCGGTGGCTCGCCACGTCGAGTCGGCGCAGCGCGCCGGCCATCCGATCGTGGTGGCCGACGTGGCCGCGTCGTTCCAGGAGGCCGTCGCCGATGTCCTGACGATGAAGGCGCTGCGCGCTGTGACCGACCGGGGGATCGGCACCCTCGTCCTGGGCGGCGGTGCCACTGCGAACTCGCGTATCCGATCGCTCGCCGAGGAGCGGTGCGCCGCGGCCGGGGTGACGTTGCGCGTGCCCACTCCGCGTCGATGCACCGACAACGGCGTCATGATCGCCACGCTCGGGGCGCACATCGCTGCATCCGGAGCCGAGCCGTCACCACTGACGGCGGCGACCGATCCGGGCCTGCCCGTCTCGGTCAGCCAGGTCGTCTGACGGCCCGTCAGGCGGGTGGTGCAGTCGACGGTGTGACCGCCGGAGCGGACGTGGTCGGTACGGGAACGAGGCCCTCGGGGAGCACGGACTCCGGCACCACGGCACCGGGCGCGGGCGACACCGGTGTCGATCCGGACTCGGGCGTGCTCTCCGGCGTCGTCACCGGCGGGGTCGGCAGCACACTGGTCAGGTCCGTCCACCACGGCGGGATTCCGGGAACGTCCGGCAGGACGATGACCGGAAGATCGGGAGCCGGGCGGAGTGTCGGGGTGGTGGATGTCGGCGGCGCCACGGTCGTCGTCGCCGTGGCCGACGGTGACGACGAGCGAGTCGGGTAGGGACGCACCTCGGGGGTGTAGGTGTAGTCGGTCGTCGGCCACGGTTCCGCGGCCGTGGGCTCCGGCGCGTCGTCCTCCCACCCACCGGTCAGAGCCGGCGGCGCCGCCTCGGGTGCCGACGCGCTGGTGGCCGTCTCCTCCGTGGTCGAGTTCGGGAGTTCCGAGGTGGCCACCGTGGTGACGGCCGGCTCGCTCGACGGGGTCAGGGCCTGGACGCCGTACGCGAGCACGACGGCCATGGCCGCGCACGCCGCGGCGAGCAGCCCGACCGTACGCAGGCCCCCGGCGATCGAGGTGGGCGGCCGGGTGGACGCGGGCAGCACCGAGTGGCCGAGGTCGCGGGCCAGCAGGGCTGCGCCCTTGGCCACGGCGGCATCGGGTTCGGGCGTCGGCACCGCGGGCACGTCGGCGGCGTGGGTGATGGTCTCGACCACGGCGGGCACGTGGGCGCCGCCGCCGACCACGGCGGCCGCCTCGGGGCGTGCGGTCGGGCCGGCCTCGTCGAGCACCTCGAGAACCAGCTCGCGCAGCGCAGCCAACGGTGCGGCGATGGCGACGACCATCTCGGCGCGAGTCACGGTGAGCGTCTCGGCTCCGGGCAGATCCACGGTGACGGACTCGTGGAAGGACAGTTGCTCCTTGGCCGTGCGCAGACGTGCCGCGACCACCGGGCGATCCGAGGTGGTGACCGCGGGCAGCCTCTCGGCGGTCAGGGCGAGGAGGTGCGCGTCGAGGACGGCTCCGCTGACCTCGTCGGTGCGCCGGACCGCGCGCACGGTGCCGTCGACCTGATCGATCACCGTCGTGGTGGTGCCCGAGGCGCCGACGTCGACGAGCAGGACGTGGCCGTACCGCGCCACCTCGCCGGTGTGCCGGAGCCAGCACAGCAGAGCGTCGGTATCGGTCACCAGATGGTCGTCCGTCACGTGATGACGACGGGTCGCCGACAGAATGGACCGCGACCCGACACCGCCGCGATGCGCCACGGCGATACGTCCGCCCGACGTGGCGGGGCGGGTGTCGTCGTCGACGAGGTGGTGGGACGCGAGATCGAGCGAGGTGGCAACCAGGTCACCGATGTCGGAGCGGGCGCCCTCGGCGGTCACGGTGCGGTAGTCGAAGGTCTCGGTACCGTCGGGAGCGGTGGTGAGGACGGCGCAGCACACCACCTCGGACCCTGCCGAGACCCCGATGGTGGGTTCGGGGACCACACTCTCCTGCTGTGTGTCCGACACGTGCATGCACCTCCTCGGGCGGTCGTTCCTACGCTGCCGTTATACGAATGTTACCGAACTCCGCCGGAAAAGGTGCACATCCCGCGCTGGTTCCACCCGCGGAAGGACACCGAACCCGTTCCTGACCAGTGCAATGACGAGACGTCACGAAAGTGAGAAAGGGGCGCGTCACCGTGTCTGCGAGCGTCGAGATCGGCATCACCACCCTCGCCGAGACCTACCCGGAGGAGGGAGTCCAGGAGGTGCGCGGCCACGGTCGACGACTGCGCGAGGTGGTCGAGGAGGCCCAGCTCGCCGACGAGGTGGGACTGGACGTGTACGGCGTCGGTGAGCATCACCGCGAGGACTTCGCCGCGTCCGCGCCCGCCGTCGTGCTCGCGGCGATCGCGGCGCGGACCGAGCGCATCCGTCTGACGCATCAGCGTCGGCACGCTGCCCCACGAGACGGTGCTGCGCTCCGTCGAACTTCTGGGCCGCGAGGTCGCGCCTCTGGTCCGCGAGGCGATGGCGTCCTCGACGCGACACGAGAATGTGCACTCGTGAAGGTTGAGTGCTGGCACTCGCGTGTATAGAGTGCTAGTCGACGACAGGTTCAGTGACCCGGCACCCGCGACGACGGGCCACCGCAATCGTGCGTCGTGAACCAGAGCAGTACCCAGCAGGACGAACACCAGCACAATCCGTGCCGGGGACCAGCCCCGGACCGACAATCGTGAAAGTGGAGGGCTCATCGTGGCAGGCGTGAACATCAAGCCGCTCGAGGACAAGATCCTCGTCCAGGCCGTCGAGGCCGAGACGACGACCGCCTCCGGCCTGGTCATCCCCGACACCGCCAAGGAGAAGCCCCAGGAGGGCACCGTGGTGGCCGTGGGTGAAGGCCGAGTGACCGACAAGGGAAATCGCATCCCTGTCGACGTCAAAGAGGGTGACACCGTCATCTACAGCAAGTACGGCGGCACCGAGATCAAGTACGCCGGCGAGGAGTACCTGATCCTGTCCGCACGCGACGTGCTGGCAGTCATCTCCAAGTAAGCCCCACGCCTTCCGCCCCGGTGTCCTTGTCTCGAGGACCCGGGGCGGAATGCGTCACGCCGTACTGATGAGGAGTTGGTAGGCCACATGTCCAAGCAAATCGAATTCAACGAGGTCGCACGACGCAGCCTCGAGAGGGGCGTCGACAAGCTCGCCGACGCCGTCAAGGTCACCCTCGGGCCCCGCGGCCGGCACGTGGTGCTGGCCAAAGCCTTCGGTGGTCCCACCGTCACCAACGACGGCGTGTCCATCGCCCGTGAGATCGACCTCGAGGATCCCTTCGAGAACCTCGGCGCACAGCTCGTCAAGAGCGTCGCCACCAAGACCAACGACGTCGCCGGTGACGGTACGACGACGGCGACGGTACTGGCACAGGCCCTGGTCAAGCAGGGGCTCAAGAACGTCGCCGCCGGTGCCAACCCCATCGCGCTCGGCGCCGGCATCACCAAGGCCGTCGAGCACGTGTCCGAGGCACTGCTCGCCGCCGCGGTTCCCGTGCAGGGCGAGAAGTCCATCGCGCAGGTCGCCACCGTGTCGTCCCGCGACGAGGTCATCGGCCAGATGGTCGGCGAGGCGCTCACCCGCGTCGGCGCCGACGGTGTCGTGACGGTCGAGGAGTCGAGCTCGCTCGTCTCCGAACTCGTCATCACCGAGGGCGTGCAGTTCGGCAAGGGCTACCTCTCGCCGTACTTCGTCACCGATCCGGACAGTCAGGAAGCGGTCTTCGAGGACGCGCAGATCCTGCTGTACCGCGAGAAGATCTCGTCCCTTCCCGATTTCCTGCCGCTCCTGGAGAAGATCGCGGAGTCGGGCAAACCGGTTCTCATCATCGCCGAGGACATCGAGGGCGAGGCACTGTCCACGCTCGTCGTGAACTCGATCCGCAAGACGGTCAAGGCCGTCGCGGTGAAGGCGCCGTTCTTCGGAGACCGCCGCAAGGCGTTCCTCGAGGACCTCGCCATCGTCACCGGTGCCACCGTCATCAACTCCGACATCGGCCTCAGCCTCAAGGATGCGGGCCTCGACCTGCTCGGCAGCGCACGCCGCGTCGTCGTCACCAAGGACGAGACCACCATCGTCGAGGGTGCGGGCACCGCGGAGGCCATCGCCGACCGCGTCGGACAGCTCCGTCGCGAGATCGAGGCGACCGAGTCCGACTGGGACCGCGAGAAGCTCGAGGAGCGTCTGGCGAAGCTGGCCGGCGGAGTCGCGGTCATCAAGGTCGGTGCCGCCACCGAGACCGACCTCAAGGAGCGCAAGTTCCGCGTGGAGGACGCCGTCAACGCCGCCAAGGCAGCTGTCGAGGAAGGCATCGTCTCCGGTGGAGGCGCCGCGCTCGTGCACGCCAGCCGCGGCCTGAAGGACCACCTCGGTCTGACGGGCGACGAGGCCATCGGCGTCGAGGCAGTGCGCCTCGCGCTGCGGGCCCCGATGTACTGGATCGCGAGCAACGCCGGTATCGACGGTTCCGTCGTCGTCGGCAAGCTCGTCGACGCGGACGACGGCACCGGCTTCAACGCCGCCACGCTGACGTACGGCGACCTGGTCGCCGACGGCGTCATCGACCCGGTCAAGGTCACTCGCTCGGCCGTGGTGAACGCCGCGTCCGTCGCGAAGATGATCCTCACGACCGAGTCGACCGTCGTCGACAAGCCCGAGGTCGTCGAGGACGAGGGCGGCCACGGTCACGGCCACAACCACTGACCACCCTCTCGACGAGCGAGGCCCCATCGGACACTGTCCGGTGGGGCCTCGCTCGTTCGTGGGGTCAGGAGGCCAGACGGCGACGGTTGCGCCGCGCGAAGACCTCTCGCTCGGTCTCGGACATGCCGCCCCAGATGCCGTACGGCTCGCTCACGGCGAGCGCGTGGCTCCGGCACTGGGCGAGGACGGGGCACGCGCGGCACATCTCCTTGGCCTTCATCTCGCGTTGCGCTCGCGCTCGTCCTCGTTCACCATCGGGATGGAAGAACATCGACGAGTCCTCGCCGCGGCACGATCCGTGCATCTGCCAATCCCAGATATCGGCATTGGGTCCGGGAAGGTGATTGGGCTGGGGCATTGTGTACTCCTAGGACTCTCACGCACGGTCGTGAATTCTTCTGGTGCAGTTCACGATCTGTCGCAACCGTAGAGCCGGGCGAGTTTCACCGTCAACAGTCTCGATCGTGGTGATCTGCATACTCCGAGCTGGCATTAATTAACTCGGACGACACTTTTCTCTGGTGTCGAGCCGGTAGGGGAGTCCTCGTAATGTCCCTGTCACATCGTCGACAAGACACCGACACACTGTGCCCGGAAATGTCGTGACATTTCGTGTGTAAATTCCTGGATAACGCCCGAAGACTATTCTGTTTCCCGTGCAGTCCTCGTGTCCTCCCGTGCCCGGTCCGGACTCCCTGACACGGTGGTCGGAGGCCGTCGACGCCGGGGCCCGCGGGTGGTACGCCGCCTCGCTCACCCGGGCCCGGTCGCTGCGGCGCGACGCCGATCCGGCCGTGCGGTCCCTGAGCGCGAGCCTCGAGGGGTCGCTGCTGCGCCAACTCGGCCGCCACACCGACGCCGCGGTGCGTGACGGCGCGGCGCTCGTCGACAGCGGCTTCTCCCGTGGGACAGGTCCGCGCCGGGCGATCGACGTCGACGCCGCCGTGGACGCCCTCGTCGGTCTCGCCGCCGATGCCATCGGTCCCCGCCGCCTCGCGCGGGCCGACGTCCTCCTCGCCCGGGCGGAGTCGGTGCTCGCCACCCGGCCGGGGCACCAGCGAGTGTCACTCCGCGTGATGTGGGTCCGGGCGGAGGTGGCGATGGCGTCGGGTGACGCGCGGCGCGCCCTCGACGCGGCGGAGGCATCCGTTCGGGCGGCACGGGAGTTCCGGTCGCCGCGGCACCTCGTCAAGTCCCGTGTGGTGCACGCCGCGGCCCTGCTGGTGGGGGGTGATCACGCGGGCGCCGCGACGGCAGCGCGCGCGGTGCGCGACGACGCCGTCGCCGCCGACCTGCTCCCGCTCGCGTGGGCCTCCGCCTGCCTGTCCGAAGCGTGCGGTGACCGCGACGCCGGCGCTGTCCGACGGGTGTTCGAGGTTGCGATCCGGTCACGCGGTGGGCAATTCTCGTGACCGAACCGTACGGTTCGGTCGAGCCGCGTCGGGCGGCGACTATCCTTGAGAGGTTCCGCACCGGGCCGTCGGGGACCGGGAGGAAGCGCGCTCGATTCCGGAGCGGGCCCGATGTGAGGTGGGAAACACTCTGACGATGATTGCCACGGGTGAGGGGCTGGACTCGGCCGTCGCCGCAGCTGCTCGCGGCGACCGAAGGGCTCTCTCCGTCGTCCTCGAAACCATCAGGCCGATCGTGGTCCGGTACTGCCGCGCGCGCGTCGGTGCAGGTGAGAGGGGTCAGCTGTCTGCTGATGACGTCGCCCAGGAGGTGTGCCTCGCGGTCATGACAGCGCTGCCGCGCTACGAGGACCAGGGCCGTCCCTTCATGGCGTTCGTGTACGGGATCGCATCGCACAAGGTCGCGGACGCCCATCGCAGCTCGTCGCGTAACAAATCCGAACCGATGGCCGATGTACCGGATGTCATGTCCATCGAGGACGGCCCCGAGCAACGGGCGCTGGATTCGGAGGCAGGACGCCGCATGAACGAACTGCTGTCGACGCTGTCGGAGAAACACCGCGAGATCCTGGTGCTCCGGTTGGTGGTCGGGTTGTCGGCAGAGGAGACGGCCGCCGCCGTGGGTAGTACCGCAGGCGCCGTTCGTGTGGCGCAGCACCGGGCAATAGCGAAGCTGAAGAACGAAGTAGTGGGAGCAGGTGACAAGTATGGCTAGGGACTCGTGGCGCGGCAGCGCTGGAGATTCTCGGCACGGCGCCTCCGGACACGGAGCCACCGGCCGCCCCGACGCCTCCGGCGCAGGTGGCGTCGATCCCCGAGCCGTCGACGACCTCGAGTCGTCCGGCCCCGTCGACATCATGGCCGTGCGCCGTGACGACGCGCTCATCGATGCGATCGCGAGCGACGGTCCCGTCGCGACCGTCGACTCCGACGAGTATCGCCTGGCCAGTCTGCTGGCCGAATGGCGTTCCGACATCCTCGCCGACCCGCTCCCCGAGAGTCCCGATCTCGATCAGGTCGCCGCGGCGATCGATCTCGCGCTGGCCGAGGACGCGCTGCACCGTCAGCGCACGCGGAGCCGGATGCGTTTCCTGCGCCCCGTCGCCGGTGCCGCGGCCGCCGTCGCGTTCCTCGCGGGTGGTGTCACGGCGTTCTCGTACAGCGCGATGCCGGGCGATCCCCTGTGGAAGGTGAAGGAGGTCGTCTTCACCCAGCAGGCCGATTCGACGGTCGCGCAGGTCGATACCACGTCGGCGCTGCAGGAGGTCGAGGATCTGCTCGCTCGTGGTGACGCGGAGACGGCCAAGACTCGTCTGGCCGAAGCCGCACAGCGCACGGAGAGCATCCGCGACGAGGACGAGCGTGCCCAGCTGCAGATGTGGTGGACGCGCCTGTCGGACGAGTTGGCGAAGCTGACAGCGCCGGCCGCCGTTCCGCCGCCGGCGTTGCCGACCACGCCGGTCACCACGGTGCCGACCGTGCCGCAGGACATCATCCCGGAGATCCCCGTCGATCCGAGCCTGCAGCTCCCGCAGGTCCCGCTCCCGACGGAGATCCCGCAGCTGCCGACCGACATCCAGCTGCCGTTCCCGCTGCCGACGGACCTGCAATTGTTCCCGCAGGCGCCCACCACAACGGTCACCATCCCGCCGGAGATCCTGCGAGCCCCTGCGCCCGTGCCGTCGACGACGGCGGCGGTCACCCCGGACACGTCCGTGGTGCCCAACTGACCTCGAGTCACCGACCACGTGCACGACGAAGGCCCGCAGATACTGTCTGCGGGCCTTCGTCGTGAGGTGGTGTCGCGCGCCGACGTCCTAGGAGTCGTACCCGTCGCCCTGGAGCGCGTCGTTCATGGACGCATCCGCGTACCCGCGGCAGTAGTCCCACGTGACGTACGCGTCGGGAATGGGGTCGTACGCGGGCTCGTGGGGACGCACCGTGCCGTCGACGAGCAGCTGCAGCAGGTTCGCGCGCAGCATGTCCCAGTCGTGGTAGTGGTCCTGCTGGCAGTCCTCGCAGCACACGACGAGGCCTCGCACGCCGCGGTGGGCGAGCAGTGCCTCGTAGACGGCGAGATCCGCGAGATCCTCCTCGACCGCCAGGCGTTCCTGGGGATCGAGGGGCTGTCCGGGCTCGATGGCGTCGAGGGCGGCCGAGGGGTCGGCTGGATCGCCGGCGAAGGGATCCGGCGGCAGACCTGGAGGCAGTTGATCGCGCACACGTCCACGGTACGCAGCAAGTGCCGGTCTGCGCCAGCGCTACACGGCTCCGCAGGGGTCCGGCTGCCTCCGGCGCACGGGGTGACCTGCGCCGGGCGGGGGACCGATACGATGTACCGCGAGCGGACGAGGGAAGTCCCCGGCTCGCACATCGATCGACCGCAGCTCAGGAGGGCCCGATCCGTATGAGTACCCCCGACAGGCCCGTGACCGCCGCAGAGGACTCGACCGCCCGCGTCGAGGCGACCCGTGTCCGCACCGGTGGCGACGACCCGAACAAGGTTGCCATGCTGGGCCTCACCTTCGACGACGTTCTCCTCATACCCGCCGCATCGGATCTCATTCCGAGCAAGGTGGACACGTCCAGCCAGCTCACCCGCGAGATCCGGCTGCGCGTCCCCCTGGTGTCCAGCGCCATGGACACCGTCACCGAGGCACGCATGGCCATCGCCATGGCTCGCGCCGGCGGTATGGGCGTCCTGCACCGCAACCTGTCCGCGGCCGATCAGGCGGCGCAGGTCGAGGTGGTCAAGCGGTCCGAGGCCGGCATGGTCACGGATCCGGTGACGTGCTCGCCGTCGGACACGCTCGCCGAGGTCGACGCGCTGTGCGCCAAGTTCCGCATCTCCGGCCTGCCCGTCACCGACGAGCGCGGCGAACTGGTCGGCATCATCACCAACCGCGACATGCGGTTCGAGGTCGACCAGAACCGCACCGTCGCGGAGGTCATGACCAAGGCTCCGCTGGTCACCGCGCGCGAGGGTGTCACGGCCGACGCCGCGCTGGGCCTGCTGCGTCGTCACAAGATCGAGAAGCTACCCATCGTCGACGGACACGGCCGGCTCACCGGTCTGATCACCGTCAAGGACTTCGTCAAGACCGAGCAGCACCCCTACGCCACCAAGGACCGCGACGGTCGCCTGCTGGTCGGTGCCGCCGTCGGCGTCGGCGACGACTCCTGGTCCCGCGCGATGCTTCTCGCGGAGGCAGGGTGCGACGTGCTCGTCGTCGACACGGCGCACGGGCACAACTCCCAGGTCCTCGAAATGGTCAGCAAGATCAAGGCCGAGGTGGGCGAGCGTGTCCAGGTCGTCGGCGGCAACATCGCCACCCGCTCGGGAGCGCGCGCCCTGGTCGAGGCGGGTGCGGACGCCGTGAAGGTGGGCGTGGGTCCCGGTTCCATCTGCACCACCCGCGTCGTCGCCGGCGTCGGTGCCCCGCAGATCACGGCCATCCTCGAGGCGGTCGCGGTGTGCAAGGCCGCCGGTGTGCCCGTCATCGCCGACGGCGGACTGCAGTTCTCGGGTGACATCGCCAAAGCTCTCGCCGCCGGCGCTTCCACCGCGATGCTCGGATCCCTGCTCGCGGGCACCGCCGAGTCGCCCGGTGAGCTGATCCTGGTGGGCGGCAAGCAGTTCAAGAGCTACCGCGGCATGGGTTCGCTGGGCGCCATGCAGGGACGCGGCGCGACGAAGTCCTTCTCCAAGGACCGCTACTTCCAGGACGACGTGCTGGCCGAGGACAAGCTGGTGCCCGAGGGCATCGAGGGGCGCGTGCCGTTCCGAGGCCCGCTGTCCCAGGTCATCCATCAGCTCACGGGCGGACTGCGGGCCGCGATGGGCTACACGGGGTCGAACTCGGTGGAGGAGCTGCAGGAGGCGCAGTTCGTGCAGATCACCTCTGCCGGACTCAAGGAGAGCCACCCGCACGACATCACGATGACCGTCGAGGCACCGAACTACACTGCCCGCTGACTCGATTCCGGCCGGAGTCGAGCGCCTCCCGACCCACGAGGTCCGGGAGGCTTACGAGAGAGGACGCGCGTGCGCGACCTGGTGGAAATTGGCATGGGCCGCACGGCTCGACGGACGTACGAGCTCGAGGACGTGGACATCGTCCCGTCCCGGCGTACCCGGTCGTCGAAGGAGGTGTCGACGGCATGGCAACTGGACGCCTACCGCTTCGACATCCCGATCGTCGCGCACCCGACCGACGCGTTGGTGTCTCCGTCGTTCGCGATCGAGCTGGGCAAGCGCGGTGGCCTCGGCGTCATCAACGGTGAGGGCCTGTGGAGCCGCCACGCCGACGTGGAGTCGGTGATCGATCAGCTCGTCGAGCTCGCGGAATCGGACGTCGACGCGGACGCGCCGGTGAAGATGCTGCAGAAGCTTCACGCCGCACCCCTGCAGCCGGATCTGCTGGCCGCCGCCGTCGCGCAGGTGCGGGAGGCCGGTGTCACGGTCGCCGTGCGCGTCAGTCCCCAGAACGCACGGTCGCTGACTCCGGCACTGGTGGCCGCGGGCATCGACCTGTTGGTCGTGCAGGGCACGATCATCTCCGCGGAGCACGTGGGGCACCCGAGCGAGGAACCGCTCAACATGAAGACGTTCATCGCCGAGCTCGACGTTCCCGTCGTGGCCGGCGGCGTGAGCGACCACCGCACCGCCCTGCACCTAATGCGGACCGGCGCCGCGGGTGTCATCGTCGGCTACGGATCCACCGAGGGTGCCACCACCACGGGCGAGGTCCTCGGTATCGGTGTCCCGATGGCCACCGCGATCGCCGACGCCGCCGCCGCCCGTCGTGACTACCTGGACGAGACCGGCGGCCGGTACGTGCACGTGCTCGCCGACGGCGGGATCTCGACATCGGGTCATCTCGCGAAGGCCATCGCCTGCGGTGCGGACGCCGCCGTGCTCGGAGCACCGCTCGCCTTGGCCGACGAGGCTCCCGGCCGCGGTTGGTACTGGCCGTCGGCAGCGGCGCACCCGTCGATGCCGCGCGGTGCGTTCCTGCCCGTGTCGTTCGGCGAGGACCGTCCGTCGCTGGACCGCGTCCTGTCCGGTCCGTCGACGGACCCGTTCGGTTCGCTGGACCTGGTCGGCGGCCTGCGACGGTCGATGGCCAAGTCGGGCTACTCCGATCTCAAGGAGTTCCAGAAGGTGGGCCTCAACATCCGCGGATAGTCGCGACCAGTTCCTGTCACCCGGATTCACACGTACGGTATCGTGGTGCCGATCACGTCCGGGTCTATCAGGAGGTCTCGATGAGCGACGCAACCACGACGAGCGCCACCCCGCACTACGACGTCCTCGTCGTGGGGTCCGGCTTCGGTGGCAGTGTCACGGCGCTGCGGCTCGTCGAGAAGGGGTACTCGGTCGGCGTTCTCGAGGCCGGGCGTCGGTTCGAGGACGACGACTTCGCGGCGACCAGCTGGGACCTGAAGAAGTTCCTCTGGGCGCCGAAGCTGGGCTGTTTCGGCATCCAGCGCGTCCACCTGCTGCGTGACTGCCTCATCCTGGCCGGCGCCGGTGTCGGCGGCGGGTCGCTGAACTACGCCAACACGCTCTACCAGCCGCCGCGGACGTTCTTCCAGGACCAGCAGTGGTCGCACATCACCGACTGGCACTCCGAGCTGACGCCGTTCTACGAGCAGGCGCAGAAGATGCTCGGTGTCGTGCAGAACCCGCACATGACCCCGGCGGACCACGTCATGAAGTCCGTCGCGGACGACATGGGCGTCGGCCACACCTTCATCCAGACGCCCGTCGGCGTGTTCTTCGGCGACGAGCCCGGCAAGACGGTGCCCGATCCGTACTTCGGCGGCATGGGCCCGGACCGCACCGGCTGCATCGAGTGCGGCGAGTGCATGACGGGCTGCCGCCACAACGCCAAGAACACGCTGCTCAAGAACTACCTCGGCCTCGCGGAGAAGGCCGGCGCGGACATCGTGCCGATGACCACCGTCACCGACCTGACGCCGCGACCGGACGGTTCGTGGGTCGTGTCAACCGAGCGGACCGGCGCGCGCCTGCGCAAGGGCCGTGCCACCTACACCGCGGGGCACGTCGTCCTCGCCGCCGGCACGTGGGGCACCCAGCAGCTCATGCACAAGTTCCGCGACACGGGTTCGCTGCCGAACCTCTCGCCCACGGTCGGGCGCCTGACGCGCACCAACTCGGAGTCCATCGTCGGCGCGGGCAAGCTGACCTACGACCCGTCGATCGACCTCACCCGCGGTGTCGCGATCACGTCGTCGTTCCACCCCAGTGCGGACACGCACATCGAACCGTGCCGCTACGGCAAGGGCTCCAACGCGATGGGCCTGCTGCAGACGCTCATGACGGACGGCGGCGGCCGCACCCCGCGGTGGCTCAAGTTCCTCGCCGAGGTGGTCAAGAACCCCGTCCGGTTCCTGCGCATGATGAACACGCGGCACTGGAGCGAGCGCACCATCATCGCGCTGGTGATGCAGAACCTCGACAACTCCATCACCACCTTCACCAAGCGTGGTCCGTTCGGGCGTCGTCACGTCAGCAGCCGGCAGGGACACGGCGAGCCGAACCCCACGTGGATCCCGATGGGCAACGAGGCCACCCGGCGCATCGCGAAGAAGATCGACGGGATCGCCGGCGGGACGTGGGGAGAAGTCTTCAACATCCCGCTCACCGCCCACTTCCTCGGCGGCTGCGTCATCTCCGAAGACGTGGAGAACGGCGTCATCGACCCGTACCACCGCGTGCACAACTACCCGACGCTGAGCATCGTCGACGGCTCGTCGGTGTCCGCCAACCTGGGCGTCAATCCCTCGCTGACCATCAGCGCGCAGGCCGAGCGGGCCGCGTCGCTGTGGCCGAACAAGGGGGAGAAGGACCTTCGGCCCGCGCAGGGTCTGCCGTACGAGCGCATCGAACCCATCGCACCCCGCAGCCCGGTGGTTCCCGCGCACGCACCGGCGGCGCTCGTGCTGCCCATCGTCGAGATCCGGACGCCGACGAGTACGCCGCCGTCCTCGACGCGGGTCGCCAGCCACGCGGGCAGCACCGGCGCGGCATGAGGGCGGACGCGCTCTCTAGACTGTGCGCGTGACCGACTCCCCGCAGCAGGATCCCGTCCCGCCCCTCGAGAACGCGAATCCGGTGCTCGTCGTCGACTTCGGCGCGCAGTACGCCCAGTTGATCGCGCGGCGCGTCCGCGAGGCACGGGTGTTCTCCGAGGTCGTGTCGCACACGATGACGGTCGACGAGATCGCGGCGAAGAAGCCCGCGGCGATCGTGCTGTCCGGTGGTCCGTCGAGCGTCTACGCCGAAGGTGCGCCGCAGCTCGATCCGGCGCTGTTCGACCTGGACGTCCCGGTATTCGGTATCTGCTACGGCTTCCAGGCGATGGCGGGTGCGCTGGGTGGCACGGTCACCCACACGGGCACCCGCGAGTACGGGCGCACCGACATCGACGTCTCCGGCGGAACGCTGCACGACGGGCTGCCGTCGACGCAGCCCGTGTGGATGAGTCACGGCGACGCCGTCACCGAAGCTCCCGAGGGTTTCGAGGTCGTGGCGACCAGTGCCGGCGCCCCCGTCGCCGGCTTCGAGAACCGGGCGCGACGCCTCGCCGGGGTGCAGTATCACCCGGAGGTCCTGCACTCCCCGCACGGTCAGCAGGTGCTGTCCCGTTTCCTGCACGACATCGCCGGCATCGCGCCGACGTGGACGGCGGCGAACATCGCGGACGCGCTGGTCGAGCAGGTGCGCGAGCAGGTGGGCGACGGCCGGGCCATCTGTGGTCTCTCCGGCGGTGTCGACTCCGCGGTCGCCGCGGCGTTGGTGCAGCGCGCGATCGGTGACCGACTGACGTGTGTGTTCGTCGATCACGGACTGCTGCGAGCGGGAGAGCGCGAGCAGGTCCAGCAGGACTTCGTCGCCGCCACCGGCGCCCGGTTGGTGACGGTGGACGCCGTGGACACCTTCCTGCGCGAGCTCGAGGGCGTCTCGGATCCGGAGACCAAGCGCAAGATCATCGGCCGCGAGTTCATCCGATCGTTCGAGGGTGCGGTGAGCGCGGAACTGGGTGACAGTGCGGCGCACGGGGAGTCGATCGACTTCCTCGTCCAGGGCACGCTCTACCCGGACGTGGTCGAGTCCGGCGGCGGCAGCGGTACCGCCAACATCAAGAGTCATCACAACGTCGGCGGTCTGCCCGAGGATCTGCAGTTCTCGCTCGTGGAGCCGCTCCGGCTGCTGTTCAAGGACGAGGTCCGCGCCGTCGGCCGGGAGCTCGGCCTGCCCGAGGAGATCGTGGCGCGGCAACCGTTCCCCGGCCCGGGTCTGGCCATCCGCATCATCGGATCCGTGACGCCCGATCGCCTGGCGACGCTGCGCCACGCCGACGCCATCGCCCGCGAGGAGCTGACGATGGCGGGTCTGGACTCCCAGATCTGGCAGTGCCCCGTGGTGCTGCTCGCCGACGTCCGCAGTGTGGGTGTGCAGGGCGACGGCCGGACCTACGGCCATCCCATCGTCCTGCGTCCGGTGTCGAGCGAGGACGCGATGACCGCGGACTGGACCCGGCTGCCGTACGACGTGCTCGAACGGATCTCCACCCGGGTCACCAACGAGGTGCGCGAGGTGAACCGGGTGGTGCTCGACGTGACGAGCAAGCCGCCGGGCACCATCGAATGGGAGTGAGCCCGGCGGCGGACCGCCTGCGGTAGAACGGCGAGAGCTCTACTGCGAGCGGGACTTCCGTCGTCTGACGGGTGCCAGGACGAGGACCACGCCGACGACGATCGCGGCGATCACCAGGGTCCAGCCCGACGCGGCGCCGGCGACGATCGCGGTGGGGTCCGCGCCGACGAGCGTCGGGATCGCCAGCAGCAGCGCCGCCGCACCGGCGATCAGCAGGACCGGTGAGGGTCCGCGGCGATCGGTACCGCTCGTGTCGTGTCCGGTCTCATCGGTCACGGTGCACCTCCAGATTTCCCAGCGCAGTGCTGGCCTCGATGGTCAGGGTCGGTCCTGCCGTCCCGTCGGATCCGCCGTCGACCCCGCCGGCGCCGATGCAGTTCGCGTTGCCGACGGCACTGTTGCAGTCGGTGACGACGTTCATGGTCGGCGACAGCAGGATCTCGGTGTTGCCGACGGCCTTCTCCACGGTCACGGTGCGGTCCTCGGTGAGGTCGAGCCCGCGCAGGTCGAGGACGAAGTTCCCGACACCGGACTCGTACGAGGGCGCCAGCGCAGCCATCGACGTGGGCGCGATCGTCACGTTGCCCATGTTCGGTGACTCGACACCGCGCAGGTCCTGCACGTCGACCAGGGACGACACGAGGACGAACCCGGCGAGCGGGGCCGCCAGAACGAGCAACCCGTAGCCGCGCCGCAGGAAGGCGCCGATGATCAGTCCGATGCCGACGACGGTCAGCGCCACCGCGCCGACACGGGGAGCGGTCACGACGGCGGCGCCCGTGGCGGCGCCGATGCCGATGGTCACGGCGGAGGCGATGATGGCGAGGCCGATCACCGTGGACGTCAGGTGCGACTTCCGCGTCGGTGCGGGGACCGGGAGAACGGGCCGACCCGGTTCGGGGAGGTCCCAGGCGAACGGAGCGACTCCCAGAGGATCCCAGCTCGGCGGCGGCGGAGTGGACGGTGTGTCCGGGTCGTCCTTCGACAACGAGACGGGCGCGGGGTGGGCGGCGGGTTCCGGAACGTACTGGTCGGGGAGCGTCGAGTAGGCGTTCCACTGCTGTGCAGCCGGATCGTGCGCGGAGAGGGGAGCGCCGGCGAGCTCGGCCGGTGTCGGCGCGTTCGGAGTCCGACGGAACAGCAGGTACAGGGCCCCCAGCATGGCGATCGTGGACACCAGCCCCGATCCCATTCCGAGTGGTCCGACCGTGAGGACCGAGATGACGAGAGCGACGGACAGCACCACGGCCGTTGTGTGGGAGTCCGACGTGCGGCCGCGGCCGAGCAGCGACTCCGCCGGCGACACGACATCGCCGCGGCGCGGAAGCACCAGCCAGGCAGCGAGATACAGGACCAGGCCGGATCCGCCGAAGAGGGTGGAGACGACGAACGCGACACGGACGAGAACGGGGTCGACGCGGTAGCGGTGCCCGATTCCGGCGGCGACACCGGCACCGGGGCCCTGATCGGGCAGGCGCACGGGTCGGGTTCGCCAGATCTCGGACAGCTGGGCGGACGCGGTGGCGTGGGTCATGGATACATCCTGGGCTGCCGAGGCGTCCCGGCACATCGGGGCGAACCCTGATTTCGCCGGTGTCCACGCGTCGTGCGACTCGACCGAGATGGGGGAGAACCCCGATACCGCGGAGCCGTGAGCCGTGCCAGTATCGAGGCGTGTCCACCCTGCCCGCACAGCCTCCGCACACGCGGGAGCCCCCCGGCCGTCCGCCGTTGCCGACGCCGGCGCTCCGTCGCCGTGCCGCCGGACGTGTCGTCGGCGGTGTCGCGGGCGGTGTCGCCGATCACCTGGACGTCGACGTGTTCCGGGTGCGGGTCGTCTTCGCGGTGCTGTGCGCCGCGGCCGGCGCCGGTGCTGTCGCCTACGGACTGCTGTGGATCTTCACCTCCGCGGGTACCGACGTCCGCAGGCCGGACCGCTCGGAGAAGCGTCGCGCGTACGGGCTGATCGCCCTCGGGATCGGCGGCGCCGTCGCGCTGGGGTCGGGGCTGACGGGCAGCTCGTCCACGATCATCGCCCCTGTCGTCGTCGTCGCGCTCGGCGCCGCGCTGGTGTGGCGGGAGTTCGACGCGGCCGGGACCCGGACGGCGGACACCCGGCCTCGGCACGCACGCACGTCGGTACTCGGGTGGGCGCGCATCGTCGCCGGGGTCACGCTCGTGATCATCGGGCTCTGTGTCGTGCTCGTCGCCCGCGTGGACGTGCGGGCGCTGCAGTCGTCCCTGCTCGCCGTCGTCGTGACGCTGGTCGGGGCGGTACTGCTCACCGTCCCGCTCTGGATGCGGTTGTGGCGCGCCCTCGGTGACGAGCGCGCGGCACGCATCCGGAACGACGAACGCGAGGAGATCGCGTCGCACCTGCACGACTCCGTGCTGCAGACCCTCGCCCTGATCCAGAAGCAGTCCACCGACTCCGCCGAGGTGATGCGCCTCGCGCGCAGCCAGGAACGAGAGCTGCGCAAGTGGCTGTTCGGGGGAGACCGGGACGACCACGCGTCTCTCGTCCGCGCGTTGGCCACCATCGCCGGTGAGGTCGAGGACCACTACGGTGTGACCGTGGATCCCGTGACCGTGGGCGACGTGGCCCTGGACGAGCCGGTCGAGAGTTCGGGGTTGAACCGTGAGGTCGCCACCGCTCTGCTCGGAGCCACGCGCGAGGCACTCGTCAACGCCGCCAAGCACTCCGGGGTGACCTCCGTCGACCTGTATGCCGAGGCGGGCTGCGACACCGTCGAGGTCTTCGTCCGCGACCGCGGGTGCGGATTCGATCCGGAGAGCGTGCCGCAGGATCGCCAGGGCCTGGCGCGCAGTGTGCGGGCACGCATCGAACGCCGCGGCGGCTCTGTGCGGGTGCGGTCCGCACCCGGGCAGGGTTCCGAGATCCACATCTGTGTGCCGCGGGTGCGCGGCACGGGTACCACCGGGCACGCGGACTCCGCGCCCGACACCGCGAGAGAGGAACGGTCCGCGTGACCCTGCGAGTCTTCCTGGTCGACGATCACGGAGTGTTCCGGTCGGGGGTGCGCGCGGAACTGGGGCGCGAGACCGACATCGAGGTGGTCGGTGAGGCCGGGGGCGTCGCGGACGCGGTCCGTGGTATCGACGAGATCCGTCCCGACGTCGTCCTGCTCGACGTGCACATGCCCGACGGCGGTGGGGTCGCCGTTCTGCAGTCCATCGCGGAGGGCCCGGTGTGCCTGGCGCTCAGCGTGTCCGACGCCGCCGAGGACGTCATCGCCGTGATCCGCGCCGGTGCTCGGGGTTACGTCACCAAGACCATCTCGGGGTCCGATCTGGCCGACGCGGTGCGCCGCGTCGCGGGCGGTGACGCCGTGTTCGGACCGCGGTTGGCGGGGTTCGTCCTCGACTCGTTCACCGGTCGCTCCGCGGCACCGGAACCGCCGCTCGATCCGGAGCTCGACTCCCTGACGCCGCGCGAGATGGAGGTGCTGCGTCTGCTCGCCCGTGGCTACACCTACCGCGAGATCGCCGAGACGCTCTTCATCTCGATCAAGACCGTCGAGACCCATGCCTCGAACGTGTTGCGGAAGACGCAGCAGTCCAACAGGAACGCCCTCACCCGCTGGGCACACCGACGGCGCATCGAATGAGGGCCCGTGCGGTCGCGGCCGTCGTCGTCGGCCTCGGTGGGCTCGCCGCGGGTCTGGTGGCCGTCGTCTCGTCGATGCTCGAGACCCGCAGCATGGTGGTCGTGGGTCCCGCTTCCGCGGCGCCGATCCTGTTGTGCGTGACCGTCGTCGGAGTCCTGGTGTGCCTGCTCGCGCGGCGGTGGTGGATCGCCGCGGCGTCGGCCGTTCTCCTGGGGTCGGCCGCAGTGGTCGTGGTGCCGTTGTACGTACCGGGCGCCGCGGGAGTCGCCGATGCCGCCCCCGGTGAGCCGCTGCGCGTGATGCAGGCGAACGTCAAACTGGGAGAGGCGGATCCACAGGCACTGGTGGCGTCGGTGCGGGAGCGCCGCATCGACGTCCTGACCGTGCAGGAGCTCACCGAGGAGTCGGTGGGGGTGTTCGACGCGGCCGGGCTCTCCGCCGCGTTGCCCTACCGGTTCGTGGCGCCGTATCAGGGCGGCGCGGGCGCCGCGATCTACAGCCGGTTCCCGCTGTCGAACGGCCGGGAACTGCCCGGTTACCTGCTCGCGAGCGTGACGGCAGATCTCGATGTCGGTGCGGCGCAGCCGCTCCGGGTCTACGCGGTGCATCCGGTGCCGCCCTGGCCGACACCCACCCCGGTGTGGGCGTCGGAGCTCGACATGCTCGGTGACGAGTTGGCGCAGGCGTCGCCGGGAGCGGTGATCGTCGGCGGTGACTTCAATTCCACGCACGCGCACAAGCGGTTCCGCGATCTGCTCACCGGTGGCTACGTGGACGCCGCGGACGCTGTCGGTGCCGGGCTGATCCCGACCTACCCGATGGACACGTGGTACCCACCGGTGGTCGGGATCGACCACGTCGTGGTGCGGGACGCGCAGGTGCGCTCCCTCGAGCCCGTCGACATCGTGGGATCGGATCACCGGGGGCTCGTCGCGACCGTCGACGTCCCCTGACCCACCTCGATCTCTCGCCGGGTCGGGAGCGGGTCAGAGCACCAGGAGCAGGACGATGAGCAGGAGCAGCACCGCGCCGCCGATCGCGAGGTAGAGCGGCAGCCCGGCGGGGGCGCTGAAGGACTTGGGTTCCTTCGTCTCGAACGCGGGCGGCGAGTACGTCGGGCGCGGAGCCGGCCCGGGTGCCGGCGTGGTGGACGCCGCCGTCGGACGTGGAACCCGATCCAGAGGGGTGGCGGTGTCCGCTGCCGGGAGCCCCGTCATGGTGCGGCCGTGGATGCGTTCGCCTCGCCGGGAGGTGCCCGGGACTCGGGAGCCGCGCAGCGCCCAGAACGGGACCTGACCGTCGGCCGCGCGCAGCGGGTGGTTGATCACCGATCCGGCGTTGCCGTTCTTGCCCACGGCGAGGGTGACGAAGCGGGTGCGGACCTCGGCCATGGTGGGGCGGCGCGCGGGGTCGGGTTCGAGCATGTGCAGCAACGTGGCCGTCATCGGTCCGCTCTTGCGCGGTGGGATGATGCGCCCCCCGGCGACGCGGTGCAGCAGGGCGATGGAGTCGGCGTCGATGCCGAAGGGTGGTTGTCCCTCGGTCGCGGTGTACAGCGTGGCGCCGAGCGAGAAGACGTCGCTGGCCTCGGTGGGGTCCGCGCCGCGCGCCACCTCGGGTGCGAAGTACGCGGGGGTGCCGGTGATGACGGCGCTGTTCTCCTCATGCGTGTCCGTCTTGGCGCGCGAGATGCCGAAGTCGCTGATCTTGACCATGCCCAGCGCGCTGCCGCGATCGGCGACCAGGATGTTGCCCGGCTTGATGTCGCGGTGCACGATGCCGGCGGCGTGGGCGGCGGTGAGGGCGTCGGCGATCTGGGCACCGATCTGGATGACCTCGTCCGGGGGCAGCGACTCGGCGATGTTGAGGGCCATCGCGAGGCTGCGGGCGGGGAGGTACTCCATGATGAGCCAGGGCTCGCCGCTGTCGAGTGCGACGTCGTGCATGGCGATGGCGTGCGGGTTGTTCAGCTGGGCCGCCATCCGCCCCTCGCGCATGGCGCGTTCGCGGATCTCGCGGGCGGCCTCGGGGGTGAGGTCCACGGTCGAGGTGGCCTGTTTGACGGCCACCTTGCGGCTGAGCAACGTGTCGCTCGCGAGCCACACCGCGCCCATTCCGCCGCCGCCGAGCTTGGAGTCGAGTCGGTAGCGACCGGCGAGGAGGTAGTCGGGTCCGATGACCGGTCGCGTGCGCCCCGAGCCGGCCACCGCTCCGCTGGGCTGCTGGTGATCAGTCACGGTGTTCGAGGTTATCGGACGAGCCGATCGAGTGCCGGGCAGGGCTGTCACCAGGACGTTTCCGGGCGTCTTGACGTTCGAACGGGCAGCGGCTTTACTGGTGTGAGCGTTCGAAAGTATGTTCGAATTCTCGGTCTTCCCCCGGGTCTCCAACGCAGTCTCGACCGTCCCGACCGGGGAGTGAGTATGCCTGTTTCCGTTGATCTCGAAGGCCTCGAAGGGCTGTCCCGCACCGAGCGGATCGAGTTCCTGCGGCGTCGTATCCGGTCCTCACCTGCGCGTGTGGCCGATGCCCCCGCTCCTGCCGCACCGGTCACCCTCACGGCCACCGCGCCTGCCCCGGATCCTGCGCCGGCCCGGGTCCGCCCGGTTCTCCCGGTCCCGGAGGCGTTGTCGGCGCTGCTCCCCGAGGGTGGGTTGGCCCGCGGCACGGTGGTCTCGGTGTCCGGCGCCGGATCGTTGCTCCTCGGGATCCTGGCGTCGGTCACCGGATCGGGACGGCACGCCGCCGTCATCGGTCTGCCGCGGCTGGGACTGTTGGCGGCGTCGGAGATGGGCGCGCATCTGCAGCGGGTGGCGCTGGTCCCGGATCCCGGGCCGGACCCGGTGGAGGTCGCCGCCGTGCTGCTCGACGGCATCGATCTGGTGGTGCTGGGGCTGGGCGGCATGTCGGTGCCGCCGTCGCGAGCGCGGGCGGTGGTCGCTCGGGCGCGCAACAAGGGCGCCACGCTGATCGTCACCGACGGACGCTGGGACGGCGCCGAGCTCCGGTTGGACGCCCGCATCCGCGGGTACGGCGGGCTCGGCTCGGGGGTCCGTACGGGTCACGGCCGGGTGCGCGCCGTGCATCTGGGCGTCGAGGTGCAGGGCCGTGCCGTCCGGCCGCGGACCGGCCGGTTGACCCTGACGTCCACGGGCGACGGGGTCGAGTGGGGATCGGCCGACTCCGCCGTGTCGCATCAGGATCCGGTGCTGGAAGCGCTGCCGTCGTGAGCACCGACCGTCGGAGCCGGGTGCTGGCTCTGTGGTGCCCCGACTGGCCGGCCGTGGCCGCTGCCGCCGCGGCGGAGATCCCGGCCTCGTCGCCGGTGGCGGTGGTCTCCGCCAATCGTGTCGTCGCCTGCTCCGCGACGGCACGCGCCGAGGGGGTCCGTCGCGGCGGCCGACGCCGTGAGTCGCAGGCCCGCTGTCCGGAACTGTATGTGGCGCGGGCGGATCCGGATCGTGACGCGCGACTGTTCGAGCCGGTCGCCTCGGCGGTGGACGAGGTGGTGCCCGGTATCGAGGTGCTGCGGCCCGGCCTGTTGCTGCTGTCGGCGCGCGGTGCGGCGCGGTACTTCGGTTCGGAGGAGGCCGCGGCGGAGCGACTGGTGGACACCGTCGCGGCGGTCGGTGTCGAGTGCCAGGTGGGGATCGCCGACGAGGTGTCGACGGCCGTCGTCGCGGCTCGGCACGGCGCGATCGTGCCGCGGGGGAGCGGCGCGCAGTTCCTGGCTCCGCTCCCGGTGGCCGAGTTGTCGGCGGAACCGTCTCTCGCGGCGCCGGAGCGGGTGGACCTGGTGGATCTGCTGGTGCGGCTGGGTCTGCGCACGGTGGGGGACTTCGGGGCACTGTCACCGGTGGACGTGGCCTCCCGCTTCGGCACCGACGCGGTCCTCGCGCACCGCAGCGCGCGAGGTGAGCCGGAGCGGCCGCCCTCGGCGCGCGTGCTTCCTCCCGATCTCGAGGTCGAGTACCGCTGCGACCCTCCGATCGATCGCGTCGACGCGGCGGCGTTCGCGGGTCGCGCCCTGGCCGAGAGACTGCACGTGACGCTGTCGGCCGCGGCCGTGGCCTGCACCCGGTTGCTGGTGCAGGCCACCACGGCCAACGGTGAACACCTCTCCCGCACGTGGCGATGCGCGGAACCGCTCACTCCCGAGGGCACCGCGGATCGCGTGCGATGGCAGCTCGACGGCTGGCTCACCGGCCGCAGTGAGAACAAGCCGACCGCCGGCATCGTCCTGCTGCGTCTCGAGCCGGTGGAGGTGGTGTCGGCGGGTGCGCTGCAGCTGGGACTGTGGGGCGGAGTCGGCGACGAGGACGAGCGGGCCCGCCGTGCCCTGGTGCGGGTGCAGGGTCTGCTGGGCGGCGACGCCGTCCAGGTGGGTGTGCTCAGCGGTGGTCGGGGGCCGGGTGAGCGCGTGACGATGCTGCCGTGGGGCGACGAGCCGGTGCCCGATGCCGATCCCTCCGCTCCGTGGCCCGGCCGGTTGCCGTCCCCGTCGCCCTCGGCGCTGATGCCGACGCGTCCGGAGATCGCCGTGACCGACGAGTCGGGAGTGGCGGTGCAGGTCACCGAGCGCGGCATGTTCGATCGCGTGCCCGGCCGGGTCGACTGGGGATCGCGGAGCTGGGTGCTGCACGGCTGGGCGGGACCGTGGGCCGCGGACGAGCGGTGGTGGGATCTCGGCGCCACCTCCACGGCCCGCCAGGTGGCACGGGCGCAGGTGCTGCTGGAGGACACCCGTGCCCTGCTGGTCCTGCACGACGGTGGACGATGGTTCGTGGAAGGGATCTACGAATGACGGCGGAACGCGCACGGGAACGCACGGGCGAGGCCACGATCCTGCATGCGGACCTCGACTCCTTCTACTCCTCGGTGGAGCAGCGGGACGACCCGTCGCTGCGCGGGCGACCCGTCATCGTCGGCGGTGGTGTGGTTCTGGCGGCGAGCTACGAGGCCAAGGCCTTCGGCGTGAAGACGGCCATGGGTGGCCGACAGGCGCGCGCTCTGTGCCCGCAGGCGGTGGTGGTGCCGCCCCGGATGGCCGCCTACTCGCAGGCGAGCAAGGACGTCTTCGAGGTGTTCGAGAACGTCACCCCGCTGGTCGAGGGCATCTCCATCGACGAGGCCTTCCTCGACGTCACCGGGTTGGCGCGGCTGTCCGGATCGCCGTCGGACATCGCTCGGGACCTGCGTCGCACGGTGGCGGAGGACGTCGGTCTCCCCATCACCGTCGGGGTGGCGCGCACCAAGTTCCTCGCCAAGATCGCCAGTGCCGTCGCCAAGCCCGACGGCCTGCTGGAGGTTCCGCCGGACCGTGAGCTCGAGTTCCTGCATCCGCTTCCGGTGGAGCGCATGTGGGGCGTCGGCAGGATCACCGCCGACAAGCTGCACGCGCAGGGCATCCGCACCATCGGTGACCTCGCCGCGCACCGCGAGGGCGCGCTGGCCGCCGTCCTCGGATCGGCCGCCGGTCGGCACCTGCACGCCCTGTCGAACGGTGTCGACGCGCGCCGGGTGAGCACCGGCAGGAGCCGGCGGTCGGTGGGCGCCCAACATGCTCTGGGGCGTCGTCACAAGACCCCGGCGGACATCGACGCAGCCCTCGTCGGACTGGTCGACCGTGTCACTCACCGCATGCGGAAGGGTCACCGGGCAGGTCGCACGATCACGCTGCGCCTGCGTTTCGACGACTTCACGCGAGCGACGCGATCCACGACGCTGACCCGCGCGACGGCCGACACCCACGTCGTGCTCACCGCGGCCCGATCGCTGCTGGGCGCATCGATGTCGACCATCACGATGCAGGGCCTCACCCTTGTCGGCGTGGCGGTGTCGAATCTCGAGGACGGCGCCGCGATGCAGCTCGAGCTGCCGTTCGAGACGCCGGAGGACGAGCATCCGACCATAGACCGGACGGCCCTGGACGAGGCGCTCGACGGAGTGCAGCGCCGGTTCGGCACCTCCGCGCTCACGCGCGGTGTGCTGCTCGGGCGAGAGGAGCAGACATCGGTGCCCATGCTCCACGAGTGAGGGTCGGCGGCTCTGGGAGGATGGCTCGATGATCATGACGGACGGTGTGGTGGACGCCGAGGGCGTGCGGCTGCACTATCGAGATTCCGGTGGTGACGACGTGCTGGGGTCGCCCGTCGTGCTGGTGCACGGCATGGGCGGCGACGGCCACACCTGGGACGCGTTCGCGCGCACACTGGTTCGGCGGGGCCGCCGTGTCGTCGTCCCGGACCTCCGCGGGCACGGCCGCAGCGGACGCGCACGGAGTTACCTGTTCGGTGAGTTCGGCGACGACCTCGAGGCGCTCCTGGATCATCTCTCGCTGACTCGCGTCGACCTCGTCGGCCACTCCCTGGGAGGCCACGCCGCGACGCTCGTCGCCCAACGCCGTCCGACGACGGTGCGCAAGCTCGTGGTCGAGGAGGCCCCACTCCCCATCCGTCCTGGTGACGAGACCCCGTCGATCACGACGAAGTTCCCGTCCGCGCGCGAACTGTTGCACGCCACGACCAGCGTGATCCGACACCCCCGCGCCGTGCTGGCCTTCGATCGGTCGATGACCTCGTCCGCGCTCACCCAGTTCCGCGCCCCCGATCCGCTGTGGTGGGAGGCGCTGGCGCACATGGAGAGTGATGTGCTGTTGGTCGTGGGTGGTCCCACCGGCATGGTCGACCGCGCGCGCCTCGAGGCGATGACGGCGCTGGTGCCGCGCAGCCGGGTCGTCGCCGTGGACAGCGGCCACAGTGTGCATCGGGATCGGTTCGCCGAGTTCGACGCCGCGGTCGGCCCGTTCCTCGCCGAGCACCAGGAAACTCCCCGCGCCCTGTGAGGCGTCCAGAACCGACGACGTCCTCGCCGTCCCTGGCGACCACAGTCGTTACCGTCGGCGCATGACGGCACCCACCCAGCAGTTCACCGTGACCCGGACCGACGGCGAACTCGCTGCTCGGGCCCTGATGTACGCCGTGTCCGAGCTCAGCCTCATCAGGGTCACCGGCCAGGGCGGGGCCGCCTACGCGCAACTGCAGGTGTGTCCGTCGGGTGCGCGCTACCGGTCGGTCGTCGACGGGATGAGTCCACGCGCCGCGCGGGAGCTGACCAACGGATACCACGCCAACTTCCACCACCCGGTGCTCTACGCGGCGGCGCTGCGGCTGGGCGCCGTGCGGCTCGCCGAGCTGGTTCCCATGTCGCGGTCGTTGCGCGCGGTGCTCGTCGCCGCCCCGGCCGTCGCGGCCACCGCGGACATCACCGAGAACGTCGTCAACCTCTACCTCCACCGCGACACCCGCCGCATCACCGACACGACCGCGACCGTGTCGAGTGCGCTCAGCATCGTCAAGTGGGGCGGGACGGTGGGACCGTTGGCCTACATGACCGTCGGCTTCCTCCCGATCTGGGGCCGAGCCGTGCGGGACCGGTTCGCACGCGGTCGATAGGACCGCACAGCCGCCGAACGATCCGCCGGTTACCGTCGTGTCATGACCGTCACCCGGCCCCGCGCGGCGACGCTGTCGCTGCGGAGTCGCATCCGACTTCTCACGGTGAGCGTGGCGGCGCTGGCCGTCGCGATCTGCTCCTTCGTGATCTACATGGTCACCGAGGACGCTCTGCGTGCGCAGCTCGCCGATCGGGTGGGCCGGGACGCCGACAAGTTGATCGCCAGTGACTCCTCCGGACTCTCGCCCGCGGCCTTCGGTTTCGCTGCCGGACCTCGCGCGGGACGCTATCTGCAGGTGGGCATCGTCAGCGAGGACGGTGACGTGTACTCCGCGTCCGGAAGTTTCACTCCGTTCGCCTCTCCCGACGGCGTGCTGGAACCGGTGGTCGCGTCGGTGGTCGCGGGGGAGTCGGACCGCGTCGTCACCGACCTGAACGGCTACGCGGTGGCCATCGAGAAGGCGCCGAGCGGGTCGACGGTGCTGGTCGGAGAGTCCTACCGGTCGCTCGACGGGGTGATGAGTGGACTGCTCCTCATCTTCGTCACGGTGGGCGGCGCACTGGTGGTGCTGGCAGGGCTGTCGGGGTATCTGGTGGCGCGGACGGGCCTGCGCCCGGTCGGCCGACTCACCCGCGCCACGCGGCGGATCACCGAGACCGGCGACCTCAGTCCGGTGGCCGTGGTGGGTGACGACGAGCTGGCGCATCTCGCCGATCGGTTCAACGACATGCTGGCGGCCCTGCAACGCTCGCGGCTCGCACAGAACCACCTCATCGTCGACGCGGGTACCGAGCTGCTGGCGCCGCTCACCGCCTTGCGCACCAACATCGAGTTGCTCATCGAGATCGGTGACCCCGATCGTGCGCCCGCGGTGCCGCTGGATCAGGATGCGGTGGACCAACTTCGGCGCGACATCGTCGATCAGCTGGACGAGGTCGCACGCCGTATCCACCGCCTCGTCGACGAGGCGCGGGAGGCGCACACGCGGGACGGGTGAGTCAGGTGTCCGCTCGGTAGCGCGCGGGGGGACTACCCACCAGGGCGGTGAACGCCCGGATCAGATGGCTCTGATCCGCGTATCCGAGGTCGGCGGCGAGCGCCGCCCAGTCCACCGTGCCGTCGGTGTGCGCGGCACCCGCCACGTCCAGGAGTCGGCACCGCTGCACCACCCACTTGGGCCCGACGCCGACATGGTCGGCGAACTGTCTCTGCAGCGTCCGCAGGCTCACTCCCGCGCGATCCGCGAGCTGCTGCGCCCGGATGACCGTCGTGTCCGTCTCGGCCAGCTCCACGAGGTCCGCGATGTCGGCGGCCACGGGGTCGGCCGTCGCGGTCCGCTCGATCAGCCACGAGGACAGTCGGTCCACACACGTGGTGACGTCCGCGTCCGGGTCGAGGAGGAGACCGGCGAGTCGGCGATCGTCGGTGCCCAGCACGTCCGCGACGGTCCCGACCCGATCGGTCATCGAGCTCACGGGCCGGCCGAGAACGGGGCGGAAACCTGCGGGACGGAACGCTGCGGCGACCGTGCGCCCGTCGCCGACGAGGGTGCGCTGGAAGCGACGTCGCATCACGCCGTGCACCAGCAGCCGCGGAGCGCCGTCCCGAGATTCCGCCGTCAGATGGACCACCGGGCGCGGGACGACCTCCTGCACGTGCGGTTCGGGGCAGTGCCACTCCACCCACCAGAAGTAGTCGACGAGGGTCGAGAGGTCGTCGGGAGGGCGGGAGCGGCCGACGGTGATCCGACCCTCCGCACGCGCGGGGTGCAGGATCGCCGACTGCGCGCGTCGGCCTGCTCGGGTCAACGGATCCTCCGTCACGGAGCGAACCGTACCGCTCGGGCTGGCGCGTTTGTTCAAGTCACGGTGCCGATCGTGAGGGAGGCTGAGGTCATGACGACGACGCGACTGGCGATGACGACCCTGGACTGTGCCGAGGTTCCTCCGGTGGCCGAGTTCTGGGCGGCGTTCCTCGGTCTGACCCAGACGATGGGTGACGGCGAGAACTACGCCATGCTCTCTCCCGCGAACGGGGGCCCGGCGCTGGGCTTCGGCCGCGTGGACGGCTATCGCCCACCCGCCTGGCCGAACCCCGACGGGAGCAAGCAGTTCCACTTCGACATCGCAGTCGAGGACATCCCGGTGGCCGAGGCCCGTGCGATCGAGCTGGGGGCGATGCTCGCCGAGCCGCAGCCGGGCGAGACGTGGCGCGTTCTCCTCGATCCGGCCGGCCATCCGTTCTGCCTGACGGATGCCGCCAACTGGGGCTGACCACACGCGTGGTGAACTGGCATCGACAGCGATCCCCGACCGAACGGACGTCCTGTGGCCATCACCGCTCTGCTCGAACTGCGTCTCGATCCCGCCCGCCTCGAGGAGTCGCACCGCATCATCGACGAGACCCTCGTCGCCACCCGCGCGTTCGAGGGATGCCTCGGTGTCGAGGTGACGGCGGACGTGAAGGATCCGGCGCACGTCGTCATCGTCGAGAGCTGGGCCAGCGTCGAGGCCGACGCCGCCTACCGCGCGTTCCGGGCGACGCCCGAGGGTCGCAGTGAACTCGGTTCGATCGTCACCGCGGCGCCGGTGCTGACCGTGCTGGCGCCCGTTCGATGACGACGGACGCGACTCCCTCGGTGGCCTTCGTCCAGGCCACCTGGCATCGCGAACTGGTGGACCGGGTGCGCCAGGGTTTCGTGCGGGAGTTCGGGCGTGACGTGGACACCTTCGAGGTGCCCGGTGCGTTCGAGATCCCCCTGCACGCCAAGCGACTCGCGCTCACGGGCCGGTACTCGGCCGTCGTCGCGGCGGCGCTGGTGGTGGACGGCGGTATCTACCGGCACGACTTCGTCGAGACGGCCGTCATCGACGGACTCATGCGGGTGCAGCTCGACACCGATGTGCCCGTGTTCTCGGTGGTGCTGACCCCGCACCACTTCCACGAGCATGCCGACCACACGAGCTTCTTCGCGGAGCACCTCGAGAAGAAGGGTGTCGAGGCGGCGAGCGCGGTGGTGCGCACGCTCGCGTCCCTCGACTCGATCGGCCGCTAGCTGTCGGGTCGGTCCTGCCAGACCGAGGGGTCGACGAGCGCGAGCTTGGCTGGTGACCGGATCATGTCGATCCGCGACACCAGGCCCGTCGACGACACCTCGAACGAGACGACGCCGATCAACCCGTCGCCCGCCACGAGGGCGAGTCCCGTTCTGCCGTTCACACGGCACGGACGCACCCGCAGACCGTCTCCCGCCTTCGCCGCGATGCCGAGGAGGAATCTCGCGACGTGGTCGGCGCCGATCACGGGACGCCGTGCCGCCGAGACGACTCCGCCCCCGTCGCTGACGAGAACGACGTCGGGGTCCAACGTCGTCAGCAGATCGGCGAGCACTCCCGTACCGGCGGCACGGGTGAAGTCACGTACGGCGCCGGCATGCAGCTCGGGCGACACCGCGAAACG
This sequence comes from Rhodococcus sp. UNC23MFCrub1.1, assembly GCF_000686025.1. Classification (GTDB taxonomy): domain Bacteria; phylum Actinomycetota; class Actinomycetes; order Mycobacteriales; family Mycobacteriaceae; genus Rhodococcoides. Next base: position 118,813 of record NZ_JMLQ01000001.1, on the reverse strand, counting down.
TGGAGCCCCCTCCGTCACGTGCCGTCGTGCACGAGACGCGAGCTGCCGCACGGCATTCGGAGTGCGGCCCACGATCCGCGCGATCTCGTCGAACGGGACGTCGAACACGTCGTGCAGGACCCATGTCGTGCGTTCGGCCGGGGACAGCGTCTCGAGCACCACCATGAGCGCGAAGCGCACGCTCTCGTCGAGCGTCACCCGGTCCGGCGGCGAGTCGGCCGGACCGACCAACGGCTCGGGCAACCACGGTCCCACGTACGTCTCTCGTCGCACGCGGGCCGACCGCAGCACGTCCAGTGCGGCGCGGGAGACAGCGACCACGGCCCATGCCTCGACGTCGAGAACGGGTGACGTCGCATCGGCCGCGACCAGTTTCGGCCAGCAGTCGGACACGACGTCCTCGGCGTCGGCGTGCGAACCGAGGACGGCGTAGGCGATGCGGACCAGCCGTGGGCGGACGCGGACGAAGTCGTCGGTGACACTCACCGGGTCGAGGCACCCACGCGCGCGAGCCACTGATCGAACGTCTCGTCACCGTGCGCAGCGTCCGGACCGGGAAGGAGCCCACCGTTCGCCATGCCGCGACCCCCGGCGCCCGGCAGCCGCAGGGGGAGGACGAGACGCTTCGATCCACGCGCGCGCAGCAGCCTCCGGGCAAGATCGGGTTGGTACTCCGGGCGCGGACCGGCGTACTCCACGACCGAGGTGAGCGGTGTCCCCACCGCCAGGTCGACGATGTGGGCGGCGACCTCGGCGGTGCTGACCGGCTGACTCCGCATCGTCGGGACCATCGCGACCGGACCCGGAGTCATCGCGAGAGCCTGATCGGTGAACTCGTGGAACTGCGTCGCACGGAGGATCGTCCATGGCAGCGTCGACTCGCGTACGAGCTTCTCCTGCAGACGTTTACCGGCGTAGTAGCCGTAGTCGACACGATCGCACCCCACGATGGACAACGCCACGTGGTGACGGATTCCCGCGCGCTCACCGGCGGCCAGCAACGTCGACGTGACGGCGCCGAAGAACTTCTCGGACGCGCGCGCCGACATCGTCGTGACGTTCGCGGCGTCGATCACCGCGTCGACGTCCGTCAGTGCCCGGTCGAGCTCCGGCGTCGGCCGCACGAGATCGATTCCGGCCGATCTCGCGAGTACCACGGGAGTGTGTCCTCGCGCCCGCACCTTATCCACCACGTGCCGCCCCGCTGCGCCCGTTCCGCCTGCCACTGCGATCCGCATGGCGTCATCCTTCCCTCGTGCGAGTCCTCGGTGGAACCCGTTCGAGAGTAGGACGAGAGAGAGCCGTCATCTGTGACATCACCAGTGGGCGCCGGGAACCCATCGTCCGGCCCGCCGCACGACCCGGGGCATCCGGAACTCGCGTCGGTTCTTCTTCGGTGCACGGGGACCGGACGACCACGAGCTGGTGTCGGTGATTCCCTTGGCGGCGGCACTGTCCGGATACGCCTTGTAGTACGACGCCAGCACGCGGTCCTTCGAGCGAGGCATCAGCAGGTTGCCCCACTCCGCGGCGGTTCCGGTGGGAACGTCGATGCGCTTGGGTTTCTCGATCAGTGCCCGCATCACCATCGCGGCGGCCTTCTCCGGCGTCTCGACCTTGTTGACGTTCTTGTTGCCGGTGGGGGCGATCATCGGGGTGTCCACGAGGGGCATGTGCACGGTGGTGAACGAGACACCGTCCGCCAGGGTCTCCGACGCGGCGACCGAGGTGAAGGCGTCGAGCGCCGATTTGCTCGCCACGTACGCGGCGAAGCGCGGCGGGTGGCTCTGCACCGAGGCGCTGCTGATGTTGACGATGTGGCCGTACTTCCGCTCGCGCATGTGGGGGAGCAGCGCGAGAATCAGGCGGAGTGCCCCGAAGTAGTTGACGGCCATGGTCCGCTCGAAATCGTGCAGACGGTCGGTCGACAGGGTGAGTGAGCGCCGGATCGATCTGCCCGCGTTGTTGACGAGCATGTCGACGTGGTCGTGGTCGCGCAGGATCGCGGCCACGGTCTCGGCGACGGACGCGTCGTCGGTGATGTCGCAGACGTAGCCGTGCGCGTCGCCGCCGGTCGCCCGAATCTCCTCCACGACGGCCGCCAGCTTGGCCTCGTCGCGGGCGACGATGATGACGCGCGCGCCCTTGCGGGCCGCAGCGAAGGCAGAGGCCTTGCCGATACCCGAGGAACCGCCGGTGATGACGACGTGTCGGTCGACCAGTGGCCCGGCCGGATCGTCGCGTCGCGCCCGGTACGGGTCGAGATGCGCACGCCAGTACGACCACAGTGCGGGTGCGTACGTGCGGAACTCCGGTACGCGCGCCGCGTTCTCGCCCATCGCCTCGTTCAGTGCGGCACGGGTGAGGGTCGAGTCGAATCGGGTGGGCAGCGTGAGGTGCTCGGCCATGACGGGCGGGATGTCGTAGTTCTCGAACACCGCGTCGCGGGCGGCGACGACATGACGATTGGTCGAGCGCAGCAGCGGCGTGACGACAGAGCCGGGAATGCTCCCCACGGCGCGGGGTGCGCCGGCCGCGTCGGCGAGAGCGGAGTAGATCTCCCGCATCGGTTGCGGACGCGGGTTGACGAGGTGGAACACGCGGCCGTCGAGATCCGGGGCGTGCAGGAGGGCGACCAGCGCGTCGGCGACGTGGTCGACCGGGACGATGTTGGTCGCGCCGAGTGCGGGCACCGTCATCGGCAGGGCCGAGGGCAACTCGGCGAGGAGGGAGATGAGCCGGAAGAGGTAGTACGGGCCGTCGATCTTGTCGATCTCGCCGGTGGTCGAGTCACCGACCACTGCTGCCGGTCGGTAGACCCGCCAGGTGAGGCCCGGAGTCGCGCGGACCAGCTTCTCCGCCTCGAACTTGGTGCGGTGGTACGGCGTCGGGAAGTTCTGACCGAGGTCGAGGTCGTTCTCGGTGAACACCCCTCGATGGTCTCCGGCCACCGCGATGGACGACACGTGATGCAGGGTGGCGCCGAGTGACCGGGCGAGTTCGGCGACTGCGGCCGTTCCCTGCACGTTGGTCGATTCTTGGTCCTCGCCGGCGGTCAGGTCGTAGATCGCGCCGAGATGGATCACGTGGTCGACCGCTGTCAGAGCGGACAGTGCTGAGTCGTCGATGCCGAGACCGGGTCGCTCGAGATCGCCGATCAGCGGGCGAACGCGGTGACCGGACGACTCCGCGACGCCGCTCAGGCGGTGTTCCGAGGTCGGTCGCACGAGAACGTGGACCACAGCGTTGGCGTCGCGTTCGACCAGCCGGCGCACCACGGCCCGGCCGAGGAATCCTGTGCCACCGGTGACCACGTAAGTACTCATGCGCGGACCTTACCGCGGAGTAAGTACCGGCGGTATCAGTGACCGATGCCGACTTTTTCGTGCACCTTCTTCATCCACGCGGGTGCCCACCAGTTGGCCTCGCCCATGAGCTTGACCAGCGACGGGACCAGCAGCATACGGATGATCGTGGCGTCGATGATCAACGCCAGAATCATGCCGACACCCAGGAATCGCATGATGGACAGTCCTGACATCGAGAACGCCCCCGTCACGATGATCAGGATCAACGCCGCCGCGGTCACGATGCGGCCGGTCCGCTGGGCGCCGATCAGCACCGCCTCCTCGGTGGTGGCGCCGGCGGTGCGCGCCTCCACCATGCGGGACATAAGGAACACCTCGTAGTCGGTGGACAGCCCGAACACGACAGCGAGGATGAGAACCACGAAGGTCGCCTCCAGCGGTGCCGGTGTGACGCCGAGCAGGCCCGCCCCGTGACCCTCCTGGAAGATGAACGTCAGAGCTCCGAACGTCGCCGCCATGCTCAGTCCCGCCATCGCGACTGCCTTGATCGGCAGCACCACCGAGCCGAACGCCAGGAACAGCAGGATCAGCGTCGACACCACCATGATGGTGAGCATCACCGGCAGCCAGTTCACGATGGCGTTGTTGCCGTCGAGGACCAGGGCCGCCGCTCCGCCCACCGTCAGGTCGGTTCCGTCGGGTGCCGGAATCGCGCGGAGTTGCTGCACCACATCCTGTTGCGCTTCCTGGGACACGTCCGACGAGAACGTCGCGTTGATGACCACGAAGTCGCCGCTGGCCGTGCCGAACTGGACGTTCGCGATACCGCTCACCGCGCGAGCAGCCGTCGTGACCGCGTTGATGGCGGGGCCGTCCGGCCGCGCCGACTCTCCGTCCAACACGATGGTGGCGCTGTCGCCGGTGCTGCTGAAGTCGGAGGACAGGGTCTCGAACGCGATACGCGCGGGATCGTCGGCGGGGAGCGCGGTGTAGGACACCTCGCCCAACTGAGCCTTGACCAGCGGTGCGGCGACGACCAGCAGGCCGACGATGATGAGGGTGGCGACGGTGATGGGGCGCTTCATCACCTTCGTGACAACGCCGCCCCAGAACTTGTGTGCGCGTGCATCTCCGCGATCCGAGGCGGTCCTCGACCACGTGATGGCATTGATGCGGTGACCCAGCATGGCGAGGACGGCCGGTACAGCCGTCAACGACAGCAGAGCCGCACATCCGACGGCCGCCATCGCGCCGAAGCCGAGGGATCGGATGATGGCCTGCGGGAAGACGAGCATCCCCGCGAAGGCGCAGATGAGCAGCAGACCGGAGAAGACGATGGTGCGCCCGGCGGTGAGCATCGTGCGTCGTGCGGCCTCGTGGGACGTGGCTCCGCCCCTGAGTTCCTCGCGGAACCTGCTGACGATGAAGAGGCCGTAATCGATGGCGAGTCCGAGACCCAGCAGGCTGGCGACGTTGACGGCGAAGGAACTGATCTCGGTGAACGTGGTGAAGATGCGCAGGACGGTCAGCGCGCCGGCCACCGAGAGCGCTCCCACGATCACGGGCACTGCGGCGGCCACGACGCCGCCGAAGATGACGACCAGAAGAATCAGCGTGATCGGGATGGCGATGATCTCGGCACGGACCAAGTCTTCCTGGAGCTGGGTGTTGAAGGAGACGCCGGCGACGGAGGCGCCCGCGAACTGCGTGTCGATGCCGGCGACCTCGAGCTTGGGGAGCAACTCCGAGAACGACGCGACCGTGATGCCGCTGGCGTCGCCGAGGGTGACGGTCGCGAGTCCCTTCGTGCCGTCCTTGCTCTCCAGGAACGGCTTCTGCACCGGTCCGGCCGTCCAGTAGGAGGTGATGTCGTTCGGACCCACCTCCGCCCGGAACGCGTCGAGCACCGGCGTGACGTCCGCGCCGATGTCGTCGAGTGTGCGGCCGTCGGGCGCGGAGTAGATGACGATGATGTCCGGGGCGGCGGTTCCCAGGCCCTGGATCTGTCGGGCGACCTGCACGGCCTCGCTGCCGGGATCCTCGTATCCGCCTTGGCTGAGGCTGCCGAAGACCCCGAGTCCCCACGTGGCACCTGCCAGAACGATGACGATCGCGGCGGTCAGGACCCACCGTGCCCGCGACACCACGAACGAAGCCCAGCGAGTCACAGAAAATCCCCATCTCGGTCAGGTCGAGCATCGACGGTCGTCTGTGACTGTAGTGAACTGTCATGGGGAAGCTCTGAGAGCGGGCGCGGGAGTGACGGTCGCCTCCTCCTCACTCGGACACGACGGACGCGATCACTCCAACCCGGCCAGGTCGACGTCCACCCTCGACGGAGGTCGCAGTGCGGTGGTCGTCGCCCATCCGCGGGCGACGAGGCCGGCGTCGCTGTCGTCGTCGTCCCGCGCGTGGATGGCGTCGAAGCGGACGGTGACGAACTCGTCGTCGGTGTCGCCGATCTCCGCCTGGACGGCGCCGAAGGCCGCGAGGTCGGCCTGGCGGATGCCGCGGAGTTCCGATGGTGCGACCGGAGGGATGTTGACGTTGAGGACCCAGTCCGCCGCACCGTGGTCGACGAACCAGTCGAGTGCGCGCCGGGCCACGAGGTGGGCGGTGTCCCAGCTCGGCGCGCCCGAGGCGACCTCACGGTCGATCCGGTCGTGGATGTCGCCAGGCGCGGCGAGAGACGCCGTGTCGAGGCCGGCGAGGGACAGGGCCATCGCCGGAACCCCGTGGGTGGACGCGGTGAGGGCCGCCCCCACGGTGCCGGAGTGCAGGACGGCGGAGCCGGTGTTCGGACCGTGATTGATGCCGGACAGCAGGATGTCCGGCCGTGGACCGAAGGCTCCGCGCGTCGCGACGAACGCGATCATGGCGGGCGAGGCCTGCACGGCGAACGCGTCGACATCGAGATCGGCGATCGACGCGCGGGAGAGTACGAGCTGGTCGCGGTTCTGCAGCGCAGACAGCGACGCACTCGCACCGCTGCGCTCCTCGTGCGGCGCCGCCACCACGACGTCGTGACCGGCCTCGAGGGCGACCCGAGCGAGCACGGCGATCCCGTGGCTGTCGATTCCGTCGTCGTTCGTGATGAGCACGCGCACGTGTGCCTCCTGCGAGTGGGTGCAGCCGGTCAGGACGAGAAGGGGCGTACCTCGACCGTCGACATGATGGTCTCGACGAGCCCCAGCTGTCCTGTACCCAGTCCGCGGCGGGTCACGTTGGCGGTGCCGGCGGCGCCGCCGAGGGCGAGTGCCTCCTCGATGGACATGCCGCGGGCGAGTCCGGTGGCGATGCCGGCGCTCATGGAGTCGCCCGCACCGTGGTGGTCCGTCTGCTCCAGGTCGGGAGTGACCACCTCGAGCACCGTGCCGTCGACGAGGGCGAGCGCCGGGTCCGCTGCGCGGGAGAGAACCACGATGTCGGCACCCTCGTCGTGCAGGGAGCGCATCGCCTCGATGAGGGCGTCCGGGTCCTCCGACTCCGCGCGCCCGTCCTCGATGAGGTCCTCGTGGCTCATCTTGAGCACGGTGAGACCGCCCTGTAGAGCCGCCGTCGCGGTCGGTCCGGACAGATCTGCGACGACGGGCTTCGACAGCGATCGCAGATCTGTCGTGAGCCGTCGATAGAAGTCTGCGGGTACCACCGACTCGGTGTGCGGGCCCCCCAGCAGCACGATGTCGGACGAGGCTCCGGACTCGAGGGTGATCCCGTAGAGATCGTCGAGCGCGTGCCGGGCCAGGTGCGGGGGATCGATCGTCGCCACCTCGGTGCGGTCGCCGTCGCGCCGGTCGTGGATGTAGGACCCGGATTCGTCACCGATGTCCACGGCACGCACGGTGATGCCCTCGCGGTGGATCAGATCGCGCAGCACGCCGCCGCTCTCGCCGCCGAACGCACCGGTCAGCGTCACGTCCATGCCGAGGTTGGTGGCCATGCGGGCGATCCAGTGGCCCTGGCCGCCGGCGTGCACGTGGAGTTCGGTGTCGCCGTTCGGTGCTGCGTCCAGGGTGATGGTGAGCAGCGGGGACGGCGCGAAGACGGTGGCGGTGGGCGCGTGTTCGGCAGTCGACATCGCCGTGATGTGCCCGATTCGTCCGTTCCCCAAACCCGCCGTCGAACGGTCGACAGGTCAGCTGCCGAAGGCGTCCGCGAGGTCGTCGAGCGACGGGAATGCCTGTTCCGGTGCTGCCTCGGGCACCGTGAAGACCGTCGACGCCTGCTGGACCGTGTACACGGTCCAGGGCAACACCGTGGCCATGTACTCAGCGAAACCGGGGTAGTCGGACACCCACATCGCCTCGGTCGCGTCGCCGTCCCGGAGTGCGCACGTCGCCAGCACGACGTACGAGCCGGGAGGAACGTCGGACACCGTCTGGGTCGACGTGCCGGGCTCGATGTCACCGCCGTCGTAGAGGGTCTGCCCGGGTCCGAGAATGTCTTCCAGCGGCGGCAGAACGCCGTCCGGTGCGGGTGCCAACGACGTGGCACAGCTAAGGGTGCCGTCGGCAGCAGAGGTGATGGTGTTGGTGACGGACGTGCCGTCGACAGCGAACGAGTAGGTGACGTCGGTGGGTTCCGCCGCGGCAGCGAGACCGGGAGTGGCGAGGGCCAGGGGAATCGCTGCTGCAGTGCCGAGAAGGGTTCGGGTGAGCATTCGCACGGCATGTCCTCTTCGTCGTCGATGGTCGCTTCCAGAGGAAGTGTGCAACGGAAGCGGACCATTCGGCACCTTTCGTACCGGGTGTCCCCGTGGGGGTGTGGTTACGGGCGAGACCACGGTTTCCGTCGACTTGCCGTCGGAGTGGAGGTGGTGGTCCAATGGGAACATACGTTCGAAGAGTGGGGGTGCGTCATGGGCTGGAACGACGGGCCGCCCACGTGGACCGAGATGGAGCGTCTGCTCTCGGGAAAGCCCCGCGTCATCGATCCGCTCGCGATGGGCGACGGCGGTGACAGTCCGGCGTGGTCGCGCAAGCGTGATCCCTACGAGGGTGCGGTGGTGCGGCCGCGTGACACCGTTCCCTACGCGGAACTGCACGCCCACTCGTCCTTCAGCTTTCTCGACGGAGCCTCCCAGCCGGAGGAAATGGTCGAGGAGGCCGTACGGCTGGGTCTGGACGCCATCGCGCTGACCGATCACGACGGCATGTACGGCGTCGTGCGGTTCGCGGAGGCGGCACGCGAGTTGGAGATGAAGACCGTCTTCGGGTCCGAGTTGTCGCTCGGTGACCCGGGTATGCCGACCGAATCACGCACCGGCGCAGCCGATCCGGACGGAACTCATCTGCTGGTACTCGCTCGCGGGCAGGAAGGCTACCGACGGCTCTCCCGGGAGATCGCCACCGCGCATCTCGCCGGGGGCGAAAAGGGGCGTCCGCGCTACGACATCGATGCGCTGGCCGAGGCGGCTGGAGGGCACTGGCAGATCCTGACGGGGTGCCGGAAGGGCAGTGTGCGACGTGCGCTGACCGAGAGCGGGCCGGCGGCGGCAGAGCAGGCACTACGCGAACTCGTCGATAGGTTCGGTCGGGACCGGGTCACGGTGGAGCTGACCCGTCAGGGAATCGCGGAGGACGACGACCGCAACGACGTGCTCGCGGAACTGGCCGAGCGGTTGTCGCTCCCGGTCATCGCGACGACGTCGGCGCACTTCGCGCGGCCGAGTCGGCGCCGACTCGCGATGGCCATGGCAGCGGTCCGTGCGCGGCGCAGCCTCGACGACGCGTCGGGCTGGCTTCCGCCGCTGGGTGGGACGCACCTGCGCTCCGGCGCAGAAATGGCGCAGCTGTTCTCGGCGTATCCCACCGCCGTGTCCCACGCCGCGGCGCTGGGGGAGGAGTGCGCGTTCGACCTGCACCTCATCGCGCCGCAGCTGCCGCCGTTCGACGTGCCGGAGGGCCACACCGAGATCACGTGGCTCCACGAGCTGACGATGCGCGGTGCCGAGCGACGCTACGGTCGACGCGAGGACGAACCTGCGGCCTACGCCCAGATCGACCGCGAACTCGCCGTCATCACCGAACTCGACTTCCCCGGCTACTTCCTGGTGGTCCACGACATCGTCGACTTCTGCAAGAGGGCCGACATCCTGTGTCAGGGGCGAGGATCCGCGGCCAACTCCGCTGTCTGCTACGCGATCGGCATCACCAACGTCGACCCGGTGCGCAACGGTCTGCTGTTCGAGCGGTTCCTCTCCGTCGAGCGCGACGGCCCGCCGGACATCGACGTGGACATCGAGTCCGACCGTCGGGAAGAGGCCATCCAGCACGTCTACGCCAAGTACGGCCGCGACTACGCGGCACAGGTGGCCAACGTCATCACCTACCGCGGGAAGTCGTCGGTACGCGACATGGCGAAGGCGCTGGGGGCATCGCAGGGTCAGCAGGACGCGTGGAGCAAGCAGATCACCCGCTGGTCGGGGGTGCCGGGGCGAGACCTGTCCGCCGAGGCCCGCGAGACCACCATCCCGCTCCCGGTGCTCGAACTCGCCGCGCAGATCGAGAACTTCCCACGGCATCTCGGCATCCACTCCGGCGGCATGGTGATCTGCGATCGGCCGATCGCCGACGTGTGCCCCGTCGAGTGGGCGCGCATGGAGAACCGCACCGTGCTGCAGTGGGACAAGGACGACTGTGCCGCAGTGGGTCTGGTGAAGTTCGACATGCTCGGGCTCGGCATGCTCTCGGCGCTGCACTACATGATCGACCTGGTGAAGGAGCACAAGGGACTGCACGTCGATCTCGCCGAACTCGACCTCGGCGAGGCCGCGGTCTACGAGATGCTGCAGCGCGCGGATTCGGTCGGGGTGTTCCAGGTGGAGTCGCGGGCCCAGATGGCGACGCTTCCTCGCCTCAAGCCGCGGGAGTTCTACGACCTCGTCGTCGAGGTGGCCCTCATCAGACCCGGACCCATCCAGGGACATTCGGTGCACCCGTACGTCCGGCGCCGCAACGGACTCGAGCCCGTCACCTTCGATCACCCGTCGCTCGAGCGGGCACTCGAACGCACTCTCGGCGTACCGCTGTTCCAGGAGCAGCTGATGCAGATGGCCGTCGACGTCGCCGGGTTCTCGGCCACCGAGGCGGACCAACTGCGTCGGGCCATGGGGTCCAAGCGCAGTCCGGAGAAGATGGACCGCATGCGGCAACGCTTCTACGACGGGATGCGCGACCTGCACGGCATCACCGGCGCGAAGGCCGACCGCATCTTCGACAAGCTCTACGCCTTCGCCAATTTCGGCTTCCCCGAGAGTCATTCGCAGAGTTTCGCGTCGCTGGTCTTCTACTCGTCGTGGTTCAAACTGCACCACCCGGCCGCGTTCTGTGCCGGGCTGCTCCGCGCGCAACCCATGGGTTTCTACTCGCCGCAATCGTTGGTGGCCGACGCTCGACGGCACGGTGTCCTGGTGCACGGGCCCGACGTCCGTGCCAGTCTCGCCCACGCCACCGTGGAGAACAACGGCCTCGAGGTGCGCCTGGGATTGTCGGACGTGCGGTCCATCGGGACGGCGTTGGCCGAGAAGATCGTGGCAGCGCGGGAGTCCGGCGGGCAGTTCACGTCTCTGCTCGATCTCACCGGACGTGTCGAACTCTCCGTCACGCAAGCAGAGTCGCTGGCCACCGCCGGCGCCCTGGCGTGTTTCGGTGTGACACGTCGAGAGGCGCTGTGGGCAGCCGGGGCCGCCGCAGCCGAACGCCCCGATCGACTCCCGGCACTGGGTGCGTCCACCCGGGCGCCGTCGCTGCCGGGAATGAGTGCGTGGGAGTTGGCCGCCGCGGACATCTGGGCCACCGGTGTCTCGCCCGACAGCTACCCCACCCAGTTCCTGCGCGAGCGGCTCGACGAGATGGATGTCGTCCCCGCCGACCGCCTGCTGTCGGTGGTCGACGGAGATCGGGTGCTCGTGGCCGGCGCGGTCACCCACCGCCAACGTCCGGCCACCGCGGCGGGCGTCACGTTCATCAACCTCGAGGACGAGACCGGGATGATCAACGTGGTGTGCTCGGTGGGACTGTGGCAGAAGTACCGCTCCGCGGCGCAGTTGTCGCAGGCCCTGTTCATCCGCGGCATCGTGCAGAACGCCGAGGGGGTGGTGACGCTGGTGGCCGACAAACTCGAGACCCTCGACCTCCGCGTCCTCCTGCGTTCGCGAGACTTCCGCTGATCCTGCGGTCTGTCCCGACCGTCAGACGCTGCCCTCGAAGTCGTATTGACGCCACGCCTCGTAGACCACGACCGACGCGGCGTTGGTGATGTTCATCGACCGGCGCCCCGCCAACATCGGGATGCGTAGGCGGTCGGTCACGTGCTCGTCGGCCAGTACCTCCGGTGCGAGGCCGGTGGGCTCGGGCCCGAACAGCAGCACGTCGCCGGGCCGGTAGGACACCGACGCGTAGGACGTGGTGGCATGGGCGGTGAAGGCGAAGACCCGCTCGGGCGCGAGGGTGTCCCACGCCGCCTCGAGGTTCGGGTGCACCGTGACCGACGCCAGGTCGTGGTAGTCGAGACCGGCGCGCCGCAGCTTGGGCTCGGACAGGTCGAAGCCGAGCGGTTCGATCAGGTGCAGCTCACACCCCGTACCGGCGACGAGGCGGATGGCGTTTCCCGTGTTCTGCGGGATACGCGGTTCGTGGAACATCAGACGGAACACCTGATCAGACTGCCACGTCCCACCCGCCTGCCCGAGCGTGGGAAACTGTGCGGTGTGACCGCAACGCGACTGGACGGCAAACTCACCCGCGACGAGATCTTCGTCGACCTCACCGCGCGGGTCACCGCACTGCGCGAGCGTGGGATCACCCCCGGCTTGGGGACGGTGCTGGTCGGTGACGATCCGGGCTCCGCTGCCTACGTGCGCGGCAAGCACAACGACTGCGCCAAGGTGGGCATCGCCTCCATCCGGCGCGACCTCCCGGCGGACGTGTCCAGCGACGAGCTCGACGCCGTCATCGACGGGCTGAACGCCGACCCGGCCTGCACCGGCTACATCGTGCAGCTCCCGCTGCCGAAGCACCTGGACGAGAACCGCGCTCTCGAACGCGTGAACCCCGAGAAGGACGCCGACGGCCTGCATCCCGTCAACCTCGGCCGACTGGTCCTGGGCGAGGACTCCACCCTCCCGTGCACTCCCCGCGGCATCGTGCACCTGCTGCGTCGCTACGACGTCCCCATCGCCGGTGCCCATGTGGTCGTCGTCGGACGCGGCGTGACCGTCGGCCGGCCTCTCGGGCTCATCCTCACGCGCCGCTCCGAGAACGCCACCGTGACGCTGTGCCACACCGGTACCCGTGACCTGGCCACCGAGGTGCGGCGCGCGGACATCGTCGTCGCCGGTGCCGGCGTCGTCGGACTGATCACCCCGGACATGGTCAAGCCCGGTGCCGCGGTCATCGACGTCGGCGTCTCACGCACCGACGACGGGCTGAAGGGCGACGTGGCCGACGGTGTCGACGAGGTCGCCGGCTTCCTGTCCCCGAATCCCGGCGGCGTCGGACCCCTCACGCGCGCCTTCCTGCTGAGCAACGTCGTCGAGCGCGCGGAGCGCATGCTGGCCGCATCGGAGTCGGTCTCGTCATGAGCGGGAAGGCCGGAGGCCGGTCGGTGACGGGCGGGAAGGCCGGAGGCCGGTCGGTGACGGGCGGGAAGGCCGGAGGCCGGCCGTTCGTGAGAAAGCCGACGCGGCGGAGGCCGGCGCGGGACATGCTCCGGCGCAGCATCCCGGTGGTCGCCGTCGTGCTGGTGATCGTCGTCGCCGTGGTCCTGGTGCTCGCCGACCGGTGGCGCCGCGGCGCGTTCGTGTTCGGTGTCGCGACCCTGATCGCCGCCGCGTGCCGGTTGTGCCTCGGAAGTGAGCGTGTCGGGATCCTGGCCGTGCGGTCGCGCGCCTTCGACACTTTCTCCCTGGCTGCTGTGGGCAGCGCGGTGGTGTGGCTCGCCGTCTCGATCGATCCGCTCGGGACGGACTAGCCCTCGCGTGAGCGGGTCACCCGTAACGTCAACGGGACGAAGATCGCGAGGATCAGCAGCGAGACGATCACGGAGTACAGCATCGGGTGTGTCGACGCCCAGTTGATCGGCTCGCGGATCGCGACGGACGGCGCGGTGGGATTGCCGAACGACTCGCGCGTCGACCGGGCCACCGAGGTGATCGGATTCCACTGTGCGACAGCGCGGAGCGGACCCGGCAGCGTCGAGGACGGCACGAACGCGGACGAGATGAACGTGATCGGGAACAGAATGATCATGAGCGCGCTCTGGGCACTCTCGGCAGTGCTGGCGACGGATCCGACCACGGCGCCGATCCACGACATGGCGAAGCCGAAGAACATCAGCAGCAGTACGGCGCCCAGCGCGTCGAGAGCGCTCCCGCGGATACGCCACCCGACGGCGTAGCCCGCGCCGATCATCACGGCGATGCTCACCACCGACACGAGCATGTCGGAGAGAGTGCGCCCCAGCACGATGGACAGACGCGACATCGGCAGCGAGTGGAACCGGTCGACGATGCCCTCCTTGCTGTCGGTCGCGAGCCCGATGGCGGTGAACGCGGCGCTGAAAACGACGGTCTGCGTGAAGATGCCGCCCATGAGGAACTCGCGGTAGGTGGCACCGCCCAGTGCTCCGCCGAAGACGTAGCTGAAGAGCAGGACGAACATGAGGGGCTGAATCGTCGCTCCGAGCAACAACTGTGGGACCCGCAGGATGGTCAGCAGGTTGCGCTGGGTCATGGTCACGCAGTCGACGAGGAAGCTCGAGGCGTTCTGCTCCCGGACTCCGCGGGGACCGACCAGTCGGGCGGTCATGCGGTGGCCGTCGCGAGGGCGGCGGCGGGGGACGCGCTACCGGTCGACTGGAAGAAGACGTCGTTGAGATCGGGCACGTTCACCCGCGCGTCGCCGACACGGATACCGGTGCCGTGCAGGCGACTCAGCACGTCGACCATGGATTCGCTGCCCCACGGCGCATCCACCGTGAACCACCCGGCGGACGCAGAGGCGCGGTGCACGCGGAAGTTCATCCGCGGGAGCAGATCCGCTGCCAGGCGCAGGTCACGAGGGTCGGCGAGGCGCACCTCGACGGACGGCGGACGGACGCGCGACTTCAGATCGGACGGGGTGCCCCTGGCCACGACGACACCGCCGTCGACGACGACGATCGCGTCGGCCAGTCGGTCGGCCTCCTCGAGATACTGGGTGGTGAGCAGCACTGCCGTTCCGTCCGCCTTGAGGTCGGTGACGATGTCCCACATGTCGTTCCGACTGCGGGGGTCGAGACCGGTGGTGGGTTCGTCGAGCACGATGAGGGGTGGCCGCGCCACCAGCGCGCCCGCCAGATCGAGACGACGGCGCATACCGCCGGAGAATGTGGAGACCGAGCGGGTTCCCGTGTCGTCGAGGCGGAACCGGGTGAGGAGCTCGCGCGCCCGCGCGCGTGCGTCTCTGCTGCTGAGCCCGTAGAGCCGCCCGAGCATACGGAGGTTCTCGTAGCCGGTGAGCCGACCGTCGACGGCGGCGTACTGGCCGGACAGCCCGATGAGCCCACGCACGGTGCGCGGGTCCTTCACGGCGTCCATGCCCGCGACGTGGACGGAACCCGACGTGGGCCGGATCAGCGTCGCGACGATCCGCACGGTGGTGGTCTTGCCGGCGCCGTTGGGGCCGAGCACCGCGGTGACCTGTCCCGCAGCGGCCGTGAGGTCGACGCCGTCGAGGGCCCGGTGCGTGTTACGTCGTCCCGTGTAGTCCTTGACCAACGATCGGACGTCGACGGCGAGAGTCGCTCCTCCGGAGAGTCCGGCGGTCACCGGGCACCGGCGAGCAGCGCTGGACGCACACCGCCGAGGCGACGTGCGACGGCGGCCAGCGCGTCCGGCGTGCCCATCGCGTTGTGCGGGACGTCGACGGGGTAGTCGGTGATCGACCCGGCGATGTAGCGCCGCCATGCCCACGGCGTGAGGGTGGGATCGGAATCGACGGTCGCGGAGAAGAACTGGAGATCGCCCGAGAACCGGGCCGGGGTGTGGTCGTGGCCGAGGTCGACGAACAGCTGGTAGCGCTCGTACAGCCGTCGCATCTGCCCCTCGTCGAGATGGGCGGTCGGTCCCCCCGCGCCGCGGATCATGGCGATGGCCTCGTCGAGATCGATGTCGTCGTCGACGGTCACCTCGAGAGGAAGGAACTCACGCATCAGCGACGCCACGGACATCTCGGTGCGCGGGCGGTCGCTTCCGGCGAGGGGATACGCGTCCATGACGAACAGTTCGACCTCGTCGCCGAGCTTCTCGATCTCCACGGCCATCGCGTGGGCGATGAGACCGCCGAGTGACCACCCGAGGAGTCGGTAGGGGCCGGTGGGGAACTGGGCGCGCACGGTGTTGACGTAGTCGCGCGCGATCTCCGCGACCGACGCGGGCTCGGGTGCGGGGATGCCGATGCCGCGGGCCTGCAGACCCAGCACCGGGATCGACGGATCGAGGTGTGGCAGCAGTCCGGTGTAGCTCCAGGAGAGACCGATCGCCGGATGCACGCAGATGAGGGGAGTCACACCGTCGTCGCCGGCACGCAACGGCAGCACCGCGTCGGTGCTGGTGCGGCGGACCGGCGGCTTCGGGGTGCGAGCGGACGGCTCGGCGACGGGCGGGGGTGCCGCGTGTGATCCGGTCCTCGTGGCGGTTCCGTTGGCTGCGGACCCGTTCGTGCCCGAGCCGTTCGTGGAGGAACCGTTCGCGTGGCTGCCGCCGTCGCCTCGGGTGCCGTGATTGTCGTCGAGCATGATCAGCTCCTGTAAGCGAGCGGACAACGCAGCCGGGGTGGCTGCGTCGAAGAACCAGGTGACGTCGATGGAATCGGGGTCGACGTCGGTAGCGATGTCGGCACGGAGGCGCTCACGTAGGACGTCCATGACCCGCACCGCGGCGAGGGAGTTCCCGCCGAGAGCGAAGAAGTCGTCGTCCGGGCCGACGGCGTCCACCCCGAGCACGTCGGCGAAGACGCTCCGGACGGTGTCGAGCAACGACCGGGCGGGCGCGATCGCCGTGGCGGTGGTCGTCCGGGTAGGTGCGGCGCTCAGATGATCCGGAGCCAGCGGTTCGAGCCGGCCCAGGGGGATGAGCAGTGCGCGTCGGTCGACCTTGCCGTGCGGGGTGCGCGGCAACGACGAATGCACGGTGACCGTCGCGGGGACGAGGGCACGGGGGAGCTTCTCGGCTGCGAAGCTCCGCAGGGCGGCGGAGTCGACGGTGCCGTGCACCGTGACGTGTGCCGCGAGCGCCGCGCCGACGGAGTTCTCCTCGACGACGACGGCCACCGACGTCACGGCCGGATGTGCGGCCAGCACGGCCTCCACCTCGGCGGGTTCGATGCGGACACCGCGGATCTTCCTCTGGGTGTCCGATCGGCCCGTCATCTCGACCATGCCGTCGGATGCGACCCGCACCAGGTCGCCGGTGCGGTACGTCCGGCCGCCCGGGCGGCCGGACGGGTCGGCCACGAAGCGTGCCGCCGTGAGCCCCGGGCGTCCCGGATAGCCCTGTGCCACTCCGGGTCCGGAGACGTACAGCTCACCCACGTCGCCGTCGGCGACCTCGGCAAGTGTCGTGTCGAGCACGCGCAGGGCGGTCCCGGGCACGGCGAGTCCGATGTGGGGTGCGCGGCCGGCGCGCTGGACGCCCGTCGTCGCCGCCACCGTGGTCTCGCTGGGGCCGTAGGCGTTGACCATGCGGCGACCCGGGGCCCACGCCTCGAGCAGAGCCGCGGGAAGCGCCTCGCCGCCGGTGCCCACCGACCGCACGCCGGACACGGTGTGAGGATCCAGGGTCGCCAGCGCGGCAGGCGTCAGGAACAGCACGTCCACGCGCTCACGCTCGATCAGGGCCTCGAGCGCCCTGCCGGCGTAGGCGGCGGGCGGCGCGACCACGGACGTCGATCCGCGGATCACCGTCAGCAACATCTCGAGGATCGCCGCGTCGAACCCCGGTGACGCCGCGTGCAGGACGCGAGACGTCCGGTCGGTGTCGAACGCGGTTCCGAGGGCGACGGCGAGGCTCTCGATGCCGCGATGGGTGACGCCGACGGGTTTCGGGCGCCCGGTCGTTCCCGAGGTGTAGACGAGGTAGGCGACGTCGTCGAGGCTGCGCCGGACCGCGGCCGGCAGGGCCGCGTCGGGCGTGGAAGGGTGATCGGGCGTTCCGTCGGTGTCGAGGGTCCACCACCTGACGGCGTCCGGCGCGACCACGGGATCCGAGGCCGCTCGCAATGCCAGGACGGGTTTCGCGTCGTCGAGGATGTAGCTCAGACGTTCCTCGGGATACGTCGGATCGAGAGGGAGGATCGTCGCACCGGTCCTCGCGACGGCCCAGAACGCCGTCACCGAGGACGCGGACCGGCTCATCGCGAGCGCCACGGTACGTCCGGGCCCGGCGCCGGCTGCGCGGAGTCGGTCGGCGAGAGCGTCTGCAGCGGTGAGGAGTTCACCGTAGGTGCGGGTGCCCTCGGGAGCGACTAAGGCCACGCGCTCCGGGGAGTTGCGCGCGACACGCTCGACCAGCACGTCCAGGAGCTCCGTCTCGGACGGGAGGCGGGACGGGCCCGTGAGGCTCGCGATCGACAGTGCGGGATCGGACGTGGCGCGGTCCAAGGTGTCCACCACGGCGTCGGCCAGGTGACGAGCGGTGCTGGGCAGGAACAGGTCTCGGGCATAGGTGACCGACACGTCGGCACCACCGTCCGTCCGGGCGCGGACGGTCACGACGAGATCGAAGGCGGATCGCTCCACGGGCAGGCGGAGCGCGGAGACGGTGCGCCCGCCGAGGTCGAGGTGCAGCGGCGGAGCGGCGTGGACCAAGAGCATGATCTGGACGATCGGGTGGCGTGCCGGATGACGCTCGGGCTGCAGTGTCGACACCAGCGTCTCGAACGGAACCGCGGCATGGTCGAGCGCCGCGAGATCCCGGTCCCGCACCAGCTCGACGACCTCGTCGAAGGTGGATGCCAACGACACCGGCACCCGCAGCGCGAGGGTGTTCACCGCCATGCCGACCATCGACTCGGCTCCGGCGCGGTCCGCGTAGGGGGTGCCGACGACGACGTCCGCCGTTCCGAGCAGCGGGTCGACCCCGGGGGTGTGCGCGGCCAGCACCGCGGCCAGTGCTGCGTGCACCACCATGAACTCGGTACCGCGGTGATCGGCCGCACAGGCGAGCACGCGTTCGCGGACCTGCGGACTCAGGACTGCGTCGACGACGTCGGCGCGGCCGGTGGGCCGGTCGGGGCGCGGGCTGTCCAGCGGTACCGAGTGCACGGGGGGAGCACCGTCCAGGGCGGAGCGCCAGAAGTCGACGGCGCGGGTGTGGTCGGCGCTGCCCACCGAGAGTGTGAGTGCCAGCGCGTGATCGATGTACTGCACCGGCTCCGTCGGCCACACCGGTGCGACTCCCGTGCGGCGAGCCTCGTAGGCCAGCAGCAGGTCGGTGGTGAGCGGCGCCACCGATTCGCCGTCGGCGGCGATGTGATGGACCGCGACGCCGACGACGTGGCTGTGCTCCGACAGGCGCACCACGACGGCACGGACGGGAGCCTCGGTCGCGAGATCGAACCGTCGCCGGGCGACCTCGTCGAGTGCCGCCTGCACCTCGGGCGCCGACGGATCGAGGTCGGAGTCGGAAGGTGTGGCCAGCTCGACGGAGACGGGAGCGGCGTCGAGGACCACCTGCACCGGCTCGCCCGCGACCGTGGGATACACGGTGCGCAGCGATTCGTGCCGCGCGACCACGTCGTTCACGGCCGCACCGACGGCGTCGACGTCGAGCGGACCCTCCACGAGCAGTCCGGCCACGATCGTGTACGCCGTGGCGGTGCTCGCCACCTTCGACGAGAACCACATCGACAGCTGCGCCGGCGTCAGCGGGACGGGATCGGGTCGCTCCGCGGGTGTCACCGCGGCGGCCGATGGGAGGGTGCCCGGATCTGTTGTCACGTCGGCGAACTCGGGCAGTTCGGCGAGCTCGGCGACCGTCGGTCGATCGAAGATGGTGCGCACGGCGACGGGCACACCGGTGACCTCGGTGATGCGCGCGGCGTAGCGCGTCGCGGTCAGCGACGTTCCCCCGAGCGCGAAGAAGTCCGCTGTGACACCGACCCGCTCGACACCCAGGACCTGCGCGAGTACACCCGCGAGGGCTGCCTCCGCGGCGGTTCCGGGAGCGCGGTCGTCCTCGTCGACGAGGACGGACGGCATCGGCAACGCCGCACGGTCGAGCTTGCCCACCGGTGTCAGCGGAAACGCGTCCACGACGACGATCGCGGTGGGCACCATGTGACGCGGCAGCCGAGTGCGGGCGAGGCGGAGCAGATCGTTCGATCGCAGGGCGGCCGGCTCGTCGACGACGGGATGGACGAAGGAGACGAGCATGGTCTCGCCGGTCGGTCCGGGCGTCGTCAGCGTGACGGCTCCACCGACACCCGGTGCCGACGCGAGCACGGCGTCGATCTCGCCGAGCTCGATCCGCAGACCACGGATCTTGACCTGGAAGTCGCTGCGACCGGTGATGCGGACGACCGGTTCGGTGCTGTCGGGATCGGCCGCGAAGGTCCACCGGGCCAGGTCGCCGGTGCGGTAGGTCCGGCTTCCCGGCGGGCCGAACGGGTCGGCGACGAAGCGTGTCGCCGTGAGGCCCGGCCGGTCGAGGTAACCCCGTGCGAGTTGTACTCCGGCGAGGTGCAGTTCGCCCTCGACTCCGGGCAGCACCGGTTGCAGCGAGGCGTCGAGCACGGTTGCCCGCATCCCGGCGACGGGGCGCCCGAGTGCGACGTCGTCACCCTCGTGCAGCGTCCTGGCGTGGGTGCAGATCGCGGTCTCGGTGGGCCCGTAGATGTTGATGACGGTGCGTCCGGGCGCGACCGCATCGAGCAGTTCCGAGCCGAAGTTCTCGCCGCCGACGCCGAGTGCGGACAGTAGCACCGGGTCGCCGGGGACGAGGTCGTCGGCGGAGAGCGTCGACAGGACGGAGGGGGTGAGAAAGCAGTGCGTCACGTCGTGGCGGCGCAGCAGCGTCGCCAGTTCCGTACCGCCCACGACTCCGGGGGGCACCACCACCAGCGCGCCTCCGGATCCGAAGGCGAGGCCCAGTTCCAGCATCGAGGCGTCGAAACTGGGAGAGGCGAAGGCGAGCACGCGGGCGTCGGTGTCCGCCCCGTAGGCGTGCACCAGTTCGCTGGTGATGTTCGCGTATCCCTGACGTGTGACCTGGACGCCCTTGGGGCGTCCGGTCGTTCCCGACGTGTAGGTGACGTACGCCGTGCAGCCGAGCGGAACCACCCAGCCACCGTCGTCGGGACACGTCGGGACGTTCTCCTCGGCGAACAGTGAGTCGGTCGTGGACCACAGGAAGCCGTCGCTCGGGACGTCCGAGGGATCGGAGCAGACGGCGTGCAGCGTCTTGCTGTCCCGCACCATGAACGAGCGCCTGTCCGCCGGGTAGTCGGGATCGACGGGCACGATGGCACCGCCGGCGCGTGAGACGGCGAGGATCGCGGCCACCGACTCGGTCGAGCGTCGCAGCAGGCCGATCACACGCGTGTCGGCGGAGACGCCGTTGTCGACGAGGCGTGCGGCGCCGCGGGCGACGAGTGCCTCGAGCTCTGCGTAGGTGGTCCGCCGGTCGCCTTCGACCACGGCCACCGCGTCCGGAGTGGCCTCGGCCTGATGCGCCACGAGAGCGTCGAGCGCGGAGGTCGAGTCCGTCGACCGAGCTCGCGCTCGTTCCCGCATCGGTACCGTCGCCGCGCGCTCGGGAGGCAGCAGGACGTCGATGTCGGCGACGAGCGCATCGGGGTCGGCGGCGATCGCGTCGAGCACGGCCAGCAGTCGATCGAGGACTGCCCGCGCGGTGCGCTCGTCGAACAGGTCGGTGGCATAGGTGAGATCGATGCTCGACCGCGGGCCGGCATGCCCGGGTGACTCGTCGAGCACCAGTTCCAGGTCGTACTTCGCCCGCGCGACGTCGATCCCGTGGGCGGTCACCCGTGCATCGCCCACCGCGCCCGACGTGTCCGGCGTGCTGCGGGTGGTGAGCATGACGTCGAACAGCGGGTGGCGGCCCGGAGTGCGCGGTGGGTCGAGGAGATCGACGAGGGTGTCGAAGGGCATGTCCGCTCGGGCCAACGCGTCCAGGTCGGCCGCCCGCACGGCGTCGAGATGGTCGGCGACGGTCGCCGCGCCGTCGACCACGGTGCGCAGCACCACGGAATTGACGAACATGCCGACGACCCCGTCGAGGTCCGGGTGATCGCGTCCGGCGACGGCAGTGCCGATGGTGACGTCGTCGCCTGCTCCGGACCGACTCAGCACCAGGACCAGTGCGGCGTGCACGATCATGAAGTGGGACAGGCCGACTCGGCGGGCGAGGGCATCGACGTGCACTCCACGATCGCCGTCGAGGACGACGGACACCGTCGCGCCCTGTCCGGACGGTTCCGCGCGACGCGGGCGATCGGCACCGGGAGTGGGGACGTCGGGGAGATCCGCGAGCGCGTCGGCCCACCAGGCCGCGGACGTCGCGAGAGCCGACTCCGGATCGTCCGCGGACCCGAGTGCCAGCCGCTTCCATTCCGAGGCGTCGGCGTACTGCACGGGCAACGGGGACCACGCCGGGGTGCGACCCTCGAGCCGCGCGGAGTACGCGACGACGAGGTCCGTGGCCAGCACGCCGAGCGACCACCCGTCGACACACACGTGGTGGAGGACGAGAGCCAGGACGTGATCGGCCGCCGGTCCGGACGTGCCGGCGACGCGGACGATCCGGGCGCGCAGGGGCAGGTCGACGGCGAGATCGAAGGGGCGGGACGCGACGTCCGTCAGCGCCGGGAGGACGGCGTCCGTGTCCGGCGCGTCGAGCACGTCGACATCGAACAGAGCTGTGGCCGTGTCGATGTCGAGTACACGCTGCACGGGTCCGTCGACGGCGTCGTCGCGGTCGAAGAGTGTGCGCAGGCTCTCGTGACGATCGAGGACGTCGAGAAGCGCGGCCCGCGCCGCCTCGACCGAGAACGTACCGGTGACGCGGAGAGCGAGCGGCACGTGATAGGTCGCCGACGGCCGGTACTGCTCGATCCACCACATGCTGCGCTGGGACGGCGAGGCGGGGATCGGCACGGAACGGTCGACGGGCACGGGCCCGTCCTGATCGCCGGTGGACGGGGTGCCGTCGTCCAGGTGCAGTGCGAGCGCTTCGACCACGGGATGCCGGAACACCTCGCGAACCCCGAGGGCATGGCCCCCCACCGCGGAGATCCGGGCGGCGACCCTCGTCGCGAGCAGGGAGTTGCCGCCCAGTTCGAAGAAGTCGTCGGTGGCGGCCACGTCGTCGAGGCCGAGGACGTCGGCGAGGACGCTCGCCACCAGGAGTTCGTTCTCCGATTCCGGAGCGCGCGCGGGACGGCTCTCACGGGCACGCGGTTCGGGGAGGCGTCGCCTGTCGATCTTGCCGTTCGGCGTCAACGGCATCTCGTCGAGGATCGTGAGCCGGTTCGGCACCATGTAGTGGGGGAGCAGAAGAGCGAGATCGTCGAGCAGCGTGTCGGCGACGGCGCCCGCGTGCGTCATGCGCACGTAGCCCTCGACGGTGCGGAGGGTGCCGTCACCGCGGACCACCACGGCGGCGTCCGCGACGTCGGGCAGCGCGCGCAGCGCCTCCTCGATCTCGCCGAGCTCGATCCGGAATCCGCGCACCTTCACCTGGCTGTCCCGGCGCCCGAGGTAGACCAGGGTGCCGCGGGTGGTCCACTTCACCAGATCGCCTGTGCGGTAGAGCCTGTCGGAGTGTCCGAACGGATCGGCGACGAAACGTTCGGACGTGAGGGCGGTACGGCCGAGGTACCCGCGAGCGATGCCGGTACCGCCGAGGTAGAGCTCACCCACACAGCCGGGCGGTGTCAGTGCGAGCGAGCTGTCGAGGACGAAGGCACGGATGCCCGGGAAGGGCGACCCCAGCTCCACCTCGTGTTCGGCGACCAGGGGACCGAACGTCACCGCCACCGTGCTCTCGGTCGGCCCGTACACGTTGACCATCCGGCGTCCGGGCGCCCACTCGTCCACCAGCGCGACCGGGACGACGTCCCCGCCGACTCCGATGGCACGCGGACCCGCGCCCGGCGCCACGGGAACGGTGGCGAGGGCCGAGGGCGTGATGAAACCGGCGTCGATGCGCTGGGCGTCGAGCACCTCGGCCAGCTCCTCGCCCCCGTGCACGTCGGTCGGCACGACGACCAGCGTTCCGCCGGACCCGAAGGCCAGCACCATCTCGAGGACGGAGGCGTCGAATCCCGGTGACACGAAGTGCATCACCCGCGCGCCGCGCGGCAGACGATGCGCCGAGACGGCCGCGTACGTCATCGCGGCGAAGCCCCGGTGCGTCACCGCGACGCCCTTCGGCGTCCCCGTGCTGCCGGAGGTGTAGATCACGTAGGCGAGGTCGTCCGGTCCGGGGCGCCGTGCTCCCACGAGGCCCTCGCCGGTGAGCGGTGCTCTGTCCTCGTCGACGAGGACCCATTCGACCTGCGCGGGAAGCGAATTCACCAGTGCGCTCGTCGTGATACCGACCAGTGCGCCGCTGTCGCCGATGATGGTGGTGATCCGGTCGGCAGGCAGGGCGGGGTCGACCGGCACGTATGCGCCGCCCGCTTTCGCGATGGACCAGGCCGAGGTGACGGACGCGTGGGAGCGGGGGAGCGCGGACACGACCATGACGTCGGGACCGACACCCAGATCCAGCAACTCGCGGGCCAGGGCGTCCGAGCGGCGGTCGAGCTCGGGATAGGAGAGTGCGATGTCGCCGTCGACGACGGCGGGCACCTTCTCGCCCAGCACCAGCCCGTGCGTGAGGATGTCGGCGAACGTGGCGAACGGCGGCACCAGCGGATCGAGTGCCGGCAGGACGGCGGCGCGGTCCTCGTCGGTCACGAGGGACAGCGCGCGCAGCGGTGTGTCGACGTCGGCCTCGGCGAAGTCGACGAGGAAGCGGGCGAACCGTTCGCTGTGGACGACCAGTTCGTCGGCCGTGTACAGGGCGGGGTTGCCCTCGAGGTCCACCCGCAGGCGACCCGTGGTGGTGCTCTCGTGCACCGTCACGGCCATGTCCGCGGTCGGTCCGGAGGTCAGTAGTTCGAGATCGGCCGGGATGTCGCCCAGCACCACACGTTCGCCGAACATCATGAGGTTGATGGTGGGACCGAGGGTGACGCCGGGGGCACCGAGCAGGTGGGCGATCTCCGAGGCGGGAAGCAGTTGGTGACGAAGTGATTCGCTGACGCGGTTCCCGACCTCGCGGACCACCGAGCCGATGTCGACGCCGCCGCCGCAGTGCGCGGGCACGGGTACCGCGTTGGCGGCCATGGACGCCGATTCGCGCATCCACGACGTCACGCGGGCGGCCATCGGCATCGTCAGGACGACGTCGGGTGTGTCGGTGACACGCGCGAGGAACGCGGCGAACGCGGCGGCGACGACGACCGCGACGGTGGATCCGTGACGCTCTGCCGCGTCGTGAACCGTCCGGTCCGCCGAGGTACCGAGCAGCGTGTCGCAGCGGTGGTTGAACGCGGACGGCGGCGCGACCCGCCCGGACATCGAGACCGGCTCGCCGAGGACGTCGCGCAGACCGGCCCAGTGGGCTCGATCGCGCTCGTACCGCGACGACGCCCGGTAGCGCGCCTCGGCCTCGGCGAAGGCTCGGGGATGCCGTGCTCGCGACGGCGGTGGATCCTCGCCGCGTACCAGCGCGGTGTAGATCTCGGCGGTTCGAGCGGCGGCGACCGAGGCTCCGTAGCCGTCGATGGCCACGTGATGGCCGCGGGCGTACCAGTAGTGGTGGTCCTCGGCCAGGGTGATGACGGCGGTGTAGCCCAGCGCGTCCCGATACATGTCGAGGGGACGGGTGAACTCCGTCATGATCTCGGCCGCCGCCTCCTCGGGGAATTCGTCGTCGCTGACGTCGATGCGATCGAGGTCGATGTCGAGGAGCGAGAGGTCGAGCCGCTGGCGGAGCGAGTCGGAGTCGACGCGCGCGTCCTGCGCGTCACTCGTGACGAGTCGGGTGAGCATCGAGCCGGTGTCGAGAGTGGCGAGGCGCATGGCCTGCTCGAGAAGATCGACGTCGAGCGGGCCGCGGATGTCCATGTAGTGCGCGACGGCGAAGGTGACCTCGGGGTCGAGTTCCTGCAGCAACCACATGTCCCGCTGGGCGCGGGTGAGATCGAAGACCTCCGTGTAGTCGTCCGCTCCCGCGCCCGAGCCCGGGTGATCGTCCGACATGCTGTTCCCCCGGCTCGCTCGCATCCCCACGGTGGGCCCTTCGGTCACCGCAGCGTCGAGCGCTGCGGTGCAGACCACACGATGTCGAACACTAACAAACCAGAAACTTGATTTCCCTCGTCCTCAAGGACTCCAAGTTTCTTTGTGAGAGTTGCCAAGCTCAGGGGAGCGTGAGGGTCAGTCCTCCGCCGCGAGCGCGTCGGAGGCCAACGCCATGGTGGCCACTAGCATCGTGGACACCGCGTCGGGTTCGGTGAGGAAGCCGTCGTGGCCGTCGCGCGAGGAGATGATGCGCAACCCGTCGCACCCGGGGATCAGATCGGCGATCTCCTGCTGCTGCCGCAGGGGGTACAGCCGGTCGGAGTCGACGCCGCCCACGATGGTGGGCGCGCGGATCGACCCCAGGGCCGCCTCGAGCCCGCCTCGCCCGCGGCCCACGTCGTGCCGGTTCATGGCCTCCGACAGCAGCACGTAGGTCCCGGCGTCGAAGCGGTCGACGAGCTTGGTCGCCTGATGCTCGAGGTAGCTCGCGATCGCGTAGCGCCCGCCGTTCAGCGGGTCCTCGCCGATCTGGGGCTCGTTGCCGAACCGGGAGTCGAGTTCGTGCTCGGTGCGGTAGGTGAGGTGCGCGATGCGCCGAGCGACGGCGAGTCCGGCACGCGGAGCGCGACCGGAGGCGTGATAGTCACCGCCCTGCCAGTCGGGGTCGGCGGTGATGGCGGCGATCTGCGTGGTCTGGGTGCCGATCTGGTCGGCGGACGCGCGCGCACCGACGGCGAGCACCAGTGCCGAGGCGACACGGTCCGGGTACGAGACCAGCCACTCGAGAGTGCGCATACCGCCCATGGAGCCGCCGACGACCGCCGCGAAGCGGTCGATGCCGAGGGCGTCGGCGACCATGCGCTCCGCCGCCACCTGGTCGCGGATGGAGATGGCCGGGAATCGGGATCCCCACGCGACACCGTCCGGATCGAGCGACGCGGGACCCGTGGTACCTCGGCACCCGCCGAGCACGTTCGTCGCCACCACGCACCAGCGATCGGTGTCGAGGGGTGCGCCGGGACCCACCATGCCGGTCCACCACCCGGGCGACGGGTGATCCGGTCCGGCCGGTCCGGTGACGTGCGAGTCCCCGGTGAGCGCGTGCTGGACGAGAACGACGTTGTCCCGCGCGGGCGAGACCTCGCCCCACCGCTGCACGGCGACCGTCGCGTCGGGAACCACGCGTCCGCTCTCGAGGGGAACGTCGCCGATGTGCACGGTGCCCACCTGCCCGTCCGCCGGCGGAAATGCCGACGGACGGGCAGGCGAGTGGAGATCGAGTGTCAAGATGCGGCCCGGAAACCCTTCTCCAGATCGGCCAGGATGTCGTCGATTCCCTCGATACCGACTGCGAGTCGCACCAGGCCCGGAGTGACTCCGGAGGCCAGCTGCTCCTCGGGCGTCAACTGCGAGTGCGTCGTCGACGCGGGATGGATCACCAGTGAACGCACGTCTCCGATATTAGCGACATGGCTGTGCAGCTCCAGCGCATCCACGAAACGCTTGCCCGCGTCGACACCGCCCGCGAGTTCGAACGCCACGATGGCACCCGCTCCGCGCGGGGCGAGTTCCTGTCCGCGCTCGTACCACGGGGAGGACGGCAACCCGGCGTAGTTCACGCTGGTCACCTCCTCGCGCTGCTCGAGGAACTGTGCGACCGCCGTCGCGTTCTGCACGTGTCGCTCGAGGCGCAGGGACAGTGTCTCGATGCCCTGGCCGATGAGGAACGCGTTGAACGGGGAGACCGCCGCGCCGATGTCGCGCAGCAGCTGCACGCGGGCCTTGAGTGCGAAGGCCGGAGCGCCGAGATCGGCGAACACCACACCGTGGTAGCTGGGATCGGGGGTGGTGAAATTGGTGAAGCGACCCTGTGTCCAGTCGAAGCCACCGCCGTCGACGATGACGCCGGCGATCGCGGTGCCGTGGCCGCCGAGGTACTTGGTGGCCGAGTGCACCACGATGTCCGCACCGTGCTTCAGAGGCTGGATCAGATACGGCGTCGCCACGGTGTTGTCGACGATCAACGGGATGCCGTGGCGGTGTGCCACGTCGGACACTCCGCGGATGTCGAAGATGTCGTTCTTCGGGTTGGAGATGGTCTCGCCGTAGAACGCCTTGGTCTCGGGGCGGACGGCCTTCTCCCACTGGTCGAGGTCGTCCGGATCGTCCACGAAGGACACGGTGATGCCCAGCTTGGGCAGCGTGTAGTGGAAGAGGTTGTACGTGCCGCCGTACAGACGGGGGCTGGAGACGACGTGGTCGCCGGTCTCGGCGATGTTCAGGATCGCCAGCGTCTCGGCGGCCTGGCCGGACGAGACGAGCAGTGCGGCGACGCCGCCCTCGAGCGACGCGATGCGCTGCTCGACGACGTCCTGCGTCGGGTTCATGATGCGGGTGTAGATGTTGCCCGGCTCGGCGAGCCCGAACAGCGCGGCGGCGTGGTCGGTGTTGTCGAACGTGTAGGACGTCGTCTGGTAGATCGGCAGGGCGCGCGCGTGGGTGGTGACGTCGGGAACCTGTCCGACGTGCACCTGCCGCGTCTCGAAGCTCCAGTTCAGTGCCGGATCCTCGACGGGTGCTCCGGCTGCGTCGACGACGTCGCCCTCGGTGGCACCGGTGTCGGAAGTGTGATCGGTCATGGGTGTCGTGCTCCTCGTGGGGGTGGTGCTCGAGTGGAGTGCTCGAGTGGGGTCCACGTCGGCAGCCGCCACGCCCGCAGCACGAGAGGCACCTCACCGTGTGCAGAGCGCAGTAGGCGAGCCGATCTTCGTGGAGAGAAGGGTCGGGGCCTATCGCCGGCTACAACACAGTCGGTGGGAGAACATGGGTACCTCCGAGATCGTCGGTCGGTGGGCCCGAGGAGACGGGCCCGCGCTTGCTCTCGGCCCGTGCGGGCCGAGTAACCCGGTCATCACCCGGGGCACCCCACCGCGGTTGGAGGGTTGCCGGCCAGCAAGCCGGGGCTCGATGCTGGCACTCATGACCTTGGCGGGAATGGTAGCGGGTCGGGTGTCGACGGCACGAGGGTGGCCGAACTCACGATCGTTCGATTGGCGAATGATCCTACCGACGGTCAGACTGGTCAGGTGATCGGGCGCCTCTCGGGGCGCCCGTCGTCGTTGATCACCCGAGCGCTTCTGAATCGATCATGAACGATCGACGACGGGCGCAGACCCGAAAGTGAGCTCGTGACACCCCCCTCCGTCGCGTTCGACGTCCTTCCCCCTGCTGCCGCGGACCCCGCTGCGGATCGGCTGCGGGTGCGCCGCCGACGCGTCGCGATGCTGGCGCTCGCGCTCGGCGGTTTCGGCATCGGCACCACGGAGTTCGTCTCGATGGGCCTGCTCCCGGAGATGGCGACCACGATGGGGGTGTCCGAGCCCAGCGCCGGCCACCTCATCTCCGCCTACGCCGTCGGTGTCGTGGTGGGTGCGCCCGTCATCGCCGCGCTCGCGGCGCGGGTGCCGCGGCGGACGTTGCTTCTCGCCCTCATGGTGGCGTTCACTCTCGGCAACCTGGGCACGGTGTTCGCGCCCAGCTTCCACGAGCTGATGGCCTCCCGCTTCGTCGCCGGACTGCCGCACGGCGCGTACTTCGGTGTGGCAGCGCTGGTGGCCGCCCACCTCGCCGATCCCGGTGCGCGTGCCAAGTCGGTGGCCATGGTGATGATGGGACTGTCCGTCGCCAATGTCGTCGGTGTGCCGGCGGCCACGTGGATCGGCCAGGCGTTCGGCTGGCGCAGCGCGTTCGGCATCGTCGCCGTCATCGGTGCCCTCACCGTCACCGCCCTCGCGGTGTGGCTGCCGCGACTGGACTCGATGCCCACCACGAACCCGCGGACCGAGCTGGGCGCCTTCCGGCGCACGCAGGTGTGGATGACCCTCTTCGTGGGCATGGTGGGCTTCGGCGGCATGTTCGCCGTGTACACCTACATCGCCACGACATTGACGGACGTGGCCGGTCTGTCCAAGGCCGCGGTGCCCCTGGCGCTGATGATCTACGGCCTCGGCATGGTGGTCGGCAACATGGCCGGCGGATGGATCGCGGACCGCATGCTCGTCCCCGGGCTCTTCCTGGCGATGACGTCCGTCGCGGTGAGCCTGGCGGTGTTCGTCGCCGCGGCGCACAACCCGGTGACCGCTCTGATCGTCGTGTTCCTCATCGCCGCATCGGGATCCGCCATCGTGCCCGGACTGCAGACGCGACTGATGGACGTGGCCGCCGATGCGCAGACCCTCGCCGCCTCGCTCAACCACGCGGCGTTCAACTTCGCGAACGCGCTGGGGGCCGCCCTCGGCGGCGCCGTCATCGCCGCGGGCTTCGGCTACACGGCGCCGGCCGTGGTGGGTGCCGGTCTCGCGATCGCCGGCATCGCCGTTCTGGCCACGTCGGTGGCGATGCAGCGTCGCACCGACGCTCGTCTCGCCGCCTGACGGTCCTGTCCGCCCTGTCGGATACGGTGCTGCGGTGTCTCACACCATCACGTCGGTCAACGTCAACGGAGTGCGCGCCGCGGTGCGCAAGGGCATGCTCGAGTGGCTCGAGCAGTCCGCGGCGGACATCGTCTGCCTGCAGGAGACGCGGGCGACGGACGAGGAGCTGCTCGCCTGCCTCACTCCCGCGCTGGGCGAGGGCTGGCATCTCGTGTCCGCCGAGCCGTCCGCGAAGGGCCGCAACGGTGTCGCCATCCTGTCGCGGGTTCCTGCGGACAGTGCCGTCGTCGGGTTCGGGAGCGCCGAGTTCGACGACGCGGGGCGCTGGATCGAGGCCTGCTTCCCGGCAGTCGGAGCAGATCCGGCCGTCACCGTCGCCAGTCTCTACCTGCCGTCCGGTGAGGTGGGCACCGAGAAGCAGGACTCCAAGGAACGGTTCATGGCCTCGTTCGAGCACCGTCTCGCGGCGCTCGCGTCCTCGGGCGAGCACCACGTGGTCTGCGGCGACTGGAACATCGCGCACACCGAACGGGATCTGAAGAACTGGAAGGGCAACCGCACCAAGTCCGGCTTCCTGGCGAGCGAGCGCGCCTGGCTCGACGCTCTCGTCGGTGAGTCGGGAGCGTGGGTCGACGTGGTGCGAGCGCTCCACCCGGACGTCGACGGGCCCTACAGCTGGTGGTCGTACCGCGGTAAGGCCTTCGACAACGACGCCGGGTGGCGCATCGACTATCAGATGGCCACCCGGGACTTCGCGGACCGCGCGAAGGACGCCGTGGTCGAGCGGGCCGACACCTACGACCAGCGGTGGTCCGACCACGCACCGGTCACCGTCGTCTACCGCTGACCGGTCGGCTCACAACGCGGCGGCCAGTCTGTGGTACGCCGCGTTCCAGCGCAACGTGCGCTGGAAGTCTCGTGTGGTGGTGCCCTCCTCGATCGTGAGCAGCTCCACCGCGATCATGTCCGAGAACGCTTCCAGTACCGGCAGATCGAGCGCGGTGCTCAGCACCGTGTGATGCGGTGCGCCGGCTGTGAGCCACGACTCCGCGGACACCGACAGCGAGGGCTGCGGCTTCCACACGGCGCAGGCCACCGGCAGGGAGGGCAGCGCCTCGTCCGGCTCGACGACCTCGATGACGTTGGCGGTGAGGCGGAACCGTTCGCCGACGTCGGAGATGCCCACGACGATGCCGGCGCCGGGATCCGCCGTGAAGCGCAGTCGTACGGGATCCTCGCGCCCGCCGATCGACAACGGATGGATTTCGAGAGTCGGGGTCGCCGTGGTGATGGACGGGCACACCTCGAGCATGTGTGCCCCCAGGATCTTCTCCTCGCCGGGCACGAGGTGGTACGTGTAGTCCTCCATGAACGACGTGCCGCCGGGCTGCCCGATGGCCATGGTCTTCATGGCGCGCAACAACATCGAGGTCTTCCAGTCGCCCTCGCCGCCGAAGCCCCACCCGTCGGCCATCAGCCTCTGGACCGCGAGTCCGGGGAGCTGACGCAGGCCGCCGAGGTCCTCGAAGTTCGTGGTGAAGGCGCCGAATCCGCCCTCGGTCAGGAACTGTCGCATTCCCGCCTCGACCCGTGCGCCGTAGCGCAGCGACTCGTGTCGATCGCCGCCCGGCCGCAACGCGGACGCGACGTCGTAGGTCTCGACGTACTCGTCGACCAGGGCGGACACCGCGGCCTCGTCCACCGCGGAGACGACCTCGACGAGATCGTTGACACCGTAGGTGTTAACGGAGACACCGAACCGCAGCTGAGCCTCCACCTTGTCGCCCTCGGTGACGGCCACGTCGCGCATGTTGTCGCCGAAGCGCGCCAGCCGGAGCAACCGCATGTCGGCGCGACCGCGCGCCGCACACGTCCACTGTTCGACGCGCCGGACGACGGCGGGATCGTCGACGTGTCCGGCGACGGTGGTCCGCAGCACACCGACGCGGGACTGGATGTGACCGAACTCCCGGTCGCCGTGCGCGGCCTGGTTGAGGTTCATGAACTCCATGTCGATGGTCGACCACGGCAGCGACATCCCGGCCTGCGTGTGCAGATGCAGGAGGGGCACGTCGAGGGCGTCGAGGCCGGCGATCCACATCTTGGCGGGGGAGAAGGTGTGCATCCAGGTGATCACCCCGATGCAGTCGTCGGTCGTGTTGGCCTCGCGCATCCGGTTCAGGATGGACGACGCGTCGAGGAGCACCGGCTTCCAGACCACCGTCACACCCAGTGCATCGTCGAGTTTCTCGGCGATCGTGCGGGACTGCACCGCCACCTGCTCGAGAGTCTCGGGACCGTACAGACTCTGGCTGCCTGTGAGGAACCAGACCTCGGGTCGGGCGACACCGGACGGTGCGGGCGAGGGGGACGGGGCGGACCTGGTTTCGACGATTGACATGGGAACCTCCTGGTCACCGCAGAGGCGGTGGAACGAGTGCGGGTGAAGACGGGTGCGGAGCGAGTAGTGCTGCGGCGGTTCAGCGTTGGCCGTACACGTTCTGGTAGCGGTCGTGCAGCGCGTCGACGGCGTCCGGCGGGATGGGCAGCGGCCGGCCGAGCTGGTGTGCGAGATGCACCGACCGTGCGACGTCCTCGCACATCACCGCTGCCTTGACGGCGGACCGCGCCGTCGGGCCCACCGCGAAGACGCCGTGGTTCTGCATCAGCACGGCGGGCGACCTGCTGCCACGCAGCGTGTCGACGATGCCGCGTCCGATCGAGTCGTCACCGATCGCGGCGAACGGTCCGACGGGGATGTCGCCGCCGAACTCGTCGGCGCACATCGTGGTGACCACCGGGATCGGTTCGCCGCGGGCGGCCCACGCCACCGCGTAGGGGGAGTGGGTGTGCACCACCGCGCCGACGTGATCGAGGTGGCGGTAGACGTAGGCCTGGGCCGCGGTGTCGGAGGACGGGGCGTGATCGCCCTCGACCACGGTGCCGTGCAGATCGCACAGCACCATGCTCTCGGGGGTGAGGTCGTCGTAGGAGACGCCGCTCGGCTTGATCACGAAGAGGTCGTGGCCGGGGACCCGAGCGGACACGTTGCCGGCGGTCCACACCACCAGTCCGTACCGCACCAGTTCGGCGTGCAGCGCGCACACCTCGGCGCGGACCGCCTCCACGGTGCCGCGAGCGCTGTCGAGAACGGTCATCGTCGAACCGCCTTCCGGTCGAGCACGTCGCCGCGGAGGGCCCGCAGGTCGCGCATGGTGGACACCTGACGTCCGAAGTGGTCGTGAAGATCGGAGTAGATGCGGAACAGAGCGTCGTAGGCCTGCGACCGGCCCTCGTCGGGTTGGTACGCGCCGCGGTGCACGCGGCCCATCGCCTTCGAGGCCACGGGCACGTCGGCGTAGCAGCCGGCCGCGACTGCCGCGTGGATCGCCGATCCCAGCGCCGGACCCTGGTCGGACCCGATGACCGAGAGCGGCATGCGCAGCACGTCGGCGTAGATCTGCATCAGCAGTGGGTTCTTCGCCAGTCCGCCGGCGACGACGAACTCCTCGACCGGAACACCGCTGGCGCGGAAGGTCTCGACGATGACCCGCGTGCCGAAGGCCGTGGCCTCGAGCAGTGCCCGATAGACGTCCTCGGGCCTGGTGGCGAGAGTTGTACCCAGCAACAGTCCCGAAAGTCGGTGGTCGACCAGGACGGATCGGTTGCCGCTGTGCCAGTCGAGGGCCACCAACCCGTGTTCGCCGACCTCCTGCTCGGACGCCAGCCGGGTCAGGTACTCGTGGACCGACTCGCCGGCCTCGGCGGCGGCGTCGCGGTAGTCGGCAGGAACCCCGGTGCGCGTGAACCATCCGAAGATGTCGCCGACTCCGGACTGCCCGGCCTCGTACCCGTAGGACCCCGCGACGATGCCGCCGTCGACGACGCCGCACATCCCCGGAACCTCCCGCAGTACGTCGGCGCTCATGACGTGACAGGTGGAGGTGCCCATGATCGCCACCATGCGCCCGGGTTCCACGGCGCGGGCCGCCGGCGCCGTGACGTGCGCGTCGACGTTGCCGACGGCCACGGCGATTCCCTCGGGCAGTCCGGTCCACGCGGCCGCCTCGGCGGTCAGAGATCCTGCACGAGAACCCAGTTCGCCGATCGGCTGGTCGAGCTTGTCGGTGACGAACGCGGCGAACCCGGGTGCCAGGGCGGTGAGGAACTCGGCCGACGGGTACTCGCCGTCCTGGAGAATGCCCTTGTAACCCGCCGTGCAGGCGTTGCGGACGTAGCGTCCGCACAGCTGCCAGACGATCCAGTCCGCCGCCTCGACCCACCGCTCCATGGCGTCGTAGACCTCGGGGTCCTCCTCGTGGATCTGCAACGCCTTGGCGAACTCCCACTCGGACGAGATCAATCCGCCGTAGCGGGGGAGCCACGCCTCGCCGCGCTCCGCGGCGAGGGCGTTGATGCGATCGGCCTGGCCCTGCGCCGCATGGTGTTTCCACAGCTTCACGTAGGCGTGCGGCCGATCGGCGAACTGGGCAACCTCGTCGAGCGGGGTGCCGTCGGCGAGCGTGGGCACCATCGTGCACGCCGTGAAGTCGGTCCCGATGCCGACCACCCGGTCGGGCGGGACACCGGCATCGCGCAGGGCTGCGGGAACGGCGGTGCGGAGCACGTCGCGGTAGTCGTCGGGAACCTGGAGGGCCCAGGCGTCGCCGAGTCGCACGGAGCCGCCGGGCAGCGTCGACTCCAGGACTCCGTGTCGGTACTCGTGCACGGCCGTACCCAGCTCGGCACCGTCGGAGACCCGCACGACGACGGCCCGTCCGGACAGCGTGCCGAAATCGACTCCGATGGTGTAGGTCTCGTGATCGGGCGTCGTCATGGCTGTTCTCCTGTGGCTCGGGTGGTGCTCGCGCGCACGACGAGTTCCGGAGCGATCTGCGTCTCGGGACCGCCGGTCCCGTCGATCGCCGCTCGCAGGATCTCGATGGCGCGTCGGCCCACCTCGGTGAAATTCTGTCGGATCGTCGTCAGCGGAGGGATGAGATAGGCGGCTTCGGGGATGTCGTCGAAGCCCACGACGCTCACGTCCTCCGGCACCCGACGGCCGTGCTCGTGGAACGCACGCAGCAGGCCCAGCGCCATCTGATCGTTGGCGCAGAACACCGCCGTGACGTCGGGATCGGCCGCCAACCGGGAGCCGCGCTCGAACCCACTGCGCGCGGACCAGTCACCACGGAGCGGAGGGGTCCACGGCAGCCCCGCCTCGTCGAGGACCTCCCGCCACCCCTGTTCGCGCGCGCGAGCCTCGGCCCAACCCAGCGGACCCGCGAGGTGGGCGATGCGTCGATGTCCGGAATCGACGAGGTGACGGGTGGCCAGGCGGGCGCCGCCGACCTGGTCGATGCCGACCGTCCAGCGCGAGGTCAGCGGATCGCCCTCCACGACGACGACGGGCACCACCGCCTCCTCGGAGCGCGCCGCGGCCACCGCGTCGTCGGTCGCGGCGATGAGGACGATGCCCTCGACGCCCTGGTCGTGCAGGTGGTGCATCGCGTCGACGAGCTCGTCGCGCGAGAGGGTCGTGAGACTGACAGCGCTGACCGAGAAACCGGCCTCGCGGGCGGCGCTCTGGACGGTGCGGTGGGTGGTGCTCGGGCCCCAGAATCCGAGCTTGGAGCCGATGATGCCGATGGTGGCCGACCGCTTCGTCACCAGGGCGCGGGCGGCCCGGTTGGGCCGGTACCCGAGCTGGTCGATGGCACGCTGGACCCGTTCCCGAGTCTCCGGACGAAGGTTGTTCTGTCCGTTGATGACTCGGGAGACCGTCTGATGGGACACGCCGGCGAGCCGGGCGACGTCGGCCATGACGGGAGGTCGACCGTCCGTGCCGGTCGTGGTGGTCATGCTCGCCTCGGACGGAAGCGGGCCCGCGGCACCGTGGTCAGACGCTGAGCGACGACGAAGACGAGCAGCAGTGTTCCGACCGTGATCCGAGTCCACCACGAACTCAGGGTCCCGTCGAACGCGATGAACGTCTGGATGGCACCGAGGATGAGGACACCGACGACCGAGCCGAGAACGTAGCCTCGGCCACCCGTGAGCAGCGTCCCACCGATGACGACGGCGGCGATCGCGTCGAGCTCCATGCCGACCGCGTGGAGGCTGTAACCCGACAGGGCGTAGAACGCGAACAGGAGTCCGCCGAGCGCGGCGCAGAAACCGCTGATCGAGTAGACACCCACCTTCACCGCCGCCACACGCAGTCCCATCAGCACGGCCGACGCCTCGTTGCCGCCGATGCCGTAGACCGACCGGCCGAAACGGGTGCATGCGAGGACGTAGGCCGCCACCGCGACGGTCACGAGTGCGATGACGACGCTCCACGTGATGGTGTAGCCGCCCGGGAGCTCGATCACGGCGAACGCGATGGAGCTGAACGTCTCGTCGGTGATGGGGATGGACTCGACGCCGATCATGTAGCAGAGACCACGGGCGAGGAACATGCCGGCGAGCGTGGCGACGAACGGCTGGATCTGGAGGTAGTGCACCAATACGCCCATCGTGGTGCCGAGCAGCGTGCCGCACAGCAGCACGGCGGCGATGACGAGGACGGGGGACCAGCCGAGTTGCAGTGTGCGCGCCGCGATCATGGTCGACAGCGCCACGACGGAGCCGACCGAGAGATCGATACCGCCGGTCAGGATGACGAAGGTCATGCCCACAGCGAGGACGATCAGGAACGCGTTGTCGACGAACAGGGAGAGGAACAGCTGCGGGTCGGCGAAGCCGGGGTAGCGCATCTCGCCGACGCCGAACAGGCCGACGAGCAACGCGAAGGTGGCGATGACCGGCAGGAACCTGCTCGGCGGCGAATAGCGCCGGATGCGGTCCCAGCGGGACGGCGCGGTGGAGGTGGCCGGGGGGCGTGTCAGCAGATCGGTCATGACCGGGCCGCCTTTCGAGTCGTCGGTCTCCTGTGTCGAAGGCCCAGCAGTGACGCTCGGGCACGCGGTGACTGCAGGAGGCAGACGACGATGACGACCAGAGCCTTGAAGAGGTAGTTGGCCTCGGAGGGGATGCCGAGATTCGGGATGGTGCGGGTCAGGGTGCCGATGAGCAGCGCACCGACCACGGTGCCGGCGAGCGAGAAGCGTCCGCCCGTGAGTGCCGTGCCGCCGATCACCACGGCGAGAATCGCGTCGAGCTCGATCCACAGACCGAGGCTGTTGGCGTTCACCGAGTT
Source organism: Rhodococcus sp. UNC23MFCrub1.1 (assembly GCF_000686025.1). Lineage (GTDB taxonomy): Bacteria > Actinomycetota > Actinomycetes > Mycobacteriales > Mycobacteriaceae > Rhodococcoides. The sequence goes on along the minus strand of NZ_JMLQ01000001.1, from coordinate 81,518 downwards.
GGTGTTGGCGGCGATGATGAGACCGGCGATGCCGGAGCATGTCGCCGCGAAGACGTAGACGGTCCACACGATCGTGCGGGCGCTCACTCCCGCGAGGCGACTGGCCTCGGGATTGATGCCGACCGCTTCGACGAGCATGCCGAGGGCGGTACGGCGGGTCAGCAGGGCGGTCACCACGACGACGGCGAGCGCGATCAGCAGTGCCACGGGGAGTCCGAAAACAATCCCCGAGGCGAGCGAGCTGAAGGCCCCGTCCTGCACGGTGGTGATCTGACCGTCCGTGATGAGCATGGCCAGGCCGCGGCCGGCCACCATGAGGACCAGGGTCGCGATGATCGGCTGAATCCCGAACACCGACACCAGCAGTCCGTTCCACAGGCCCAGCAGCACACTGGCTCCCAGTGCCCACACGACGGCCATGACGACGGTGGTGACGGCGCCCTCGTCCGGGGCGGCCGCGATACGGGTGCAGGCCACGGCCGCCGCGATGACGGCGACGGCGCCGACCGACAGGTCGATGCCGCGGGTCGCGACCACGAGCGTCATGCCCACCGCGACGAGGATGAGCGGTGCGGAGTTCCGCGCGATGTCGACGACGTTGCCGAACAGGCCACCGTTCTCGATCCTGATGTCGAGGAAGTCCGGTGTCGCGACGACGTTGACGACGATCAGCGCGATCAGGGCGAGCAGCGGCCAGACGACCGGGTGCGACATCCATCCCGGGGTCCGGCGACCGGCCGGGGCGTCGGACGCCGGCCGTGGCGGGGGAGTCGACGTCGGTCGTACTCCCAGAGTGTCGGTCATGCCTCGGAACTCCTGTCGTCTGCGCGGGTTCCCGCCGCGATGGTCGCGAGGACGTCGTCGACGGAGACTCCTCGGTTGACGCGCTCGTCGATCAGGTGGTGATCGCGCATCACGACGACGCGGTCGCTGAGGCGCAGGATCTCCTCGAGCTCGGCCGAGATGAACACGACCGACATCCCGCGTTCGGCGAGATCGGCCACGAGAGCCTGGATCTGCGCCTTGGCGCCGATGTCGATTCCGCGGGTGGGCTCGTCCAGGATCAGGATCTCCGGTTCCGTGACGAGCCAGCGCGCGAGCAGCACTTTCTGTTGGTTGCCGCCGGAGAGGTTGCGCATCAACGCGTTCGGGTCCGCGGGGCGGATGTCGAGTGCAGTGATGTACTTCTCCACCAGGGCGGTGCGGGTGGCGCGGGGGATCGGGCGCATCCACCCACGAGTGGCCTGGAGCGCGAGCATCATGTTGTCGGCCACCGTCAGGTCGCCCACGACGCCGTCCGCCTTGCGGTCCTCGCTGGTGAGCGCGACCCGTCGATCGACCGCGTTGCGTGGTGTGCGGAAACGTCGACGGGTGGAGTGGATCTCGATGGTGCCGGAATCTGCGCGGTCCGCCCCGCCGAGCAACCTCGCCAGTTCGGTGCGGCCCGATCCCAGCAGCCCCGCGACGCCGACGACCTGCCCGGCGTACAGCCGGAGATCCGTCGCCTCGAGGGCGCCCTTGCGGCCGAGGCCGAGCACCTCCATGACGGGTTCGGTGGTGGGATCGACCACCGTGGGCTCGCGGTCGTCCAACTCGCGCAGGGTGTCGAGCTCCCGGCCGATCATCAGTTCCACCAGGGTCAGTTGCGGGGTGTCCGCCACCGACCGCTCCTCCACCAGGCGTCCGTTGCGCAGGATCGTCATGCGATCCGAGATGCGATAGACCTGGTCGAGGAAGTGGGAGACGAAGACGACGGCCGTACCCGCGTCCCGCAGCCGCTCGATGACCCCGTACAGGGTCTCCACCTCGTCCTTGTCGAGGCTGGAGGTGGGCTCGTCGAGGATGAGCACGCGGGCGTCGACGTCCACCGCACGAGCGATCGCGATCAACTGCTGCACGGCGATGGGGTGATCGCCGAGCACCGACGCGGGATCGACCGCGAGGCCCAGTCGATCGAGCGTCGCACGTGCGCGGCGGTTCATCGCCCGGGTGTCGATACCGCCCACGGCGTCGAGAACGGTGCGCACCGCGCCGCCGGTGCCGCCGAGCAGTCGGTCGAGCCGCCGCGGCTCGCGACCGAGCAGCATGTTCTCGGCCACGGTGAGGTTGGGCAGGAGGTTGACCTCCTGGTACACCGTGCTGATGCCGGCGGCCTGAGCGGCCGCCGGACTCGCGAACTCGTGCACGGTCCCGTCGACGGTGACGGTGCCGCTGTCGATCGGGTAGACGCCGGTGAGCGCCTTGATCAACGTCGACTTGCCGGCACCGTTCTCGCCCATCAGCGAGTGGACCTCGCCCGGGTAGAGCCGCAGGGAGACGCCGTCGAGGGCACGGACGGCGCCGAAGGTGATGGAGATGTCCGTCATCTCCACGATCGGTTCCGTCGCCGTCGTGGTCGGCGGGGGGACGATCATCTCGGTGCTCATGTCAGTACTGGCGGTCGGCGAGCACGGAGGCGGCCTGCTCGCGGGTGAAGGTGGTCTCCTCGGTGACCACGCGCTTGGGTACCTCGTCGCCGGCGACGACCTTCTTCGTCAGGTCCATCAGTTGCGGTCCGAGCAGCGGGTTGCACTCGACGATGTAGTCGATCTTGCCGTCGGCCAGCGCCTGCATGCCGTCCTTGACCGCGTCGACGGTGATGATCTTGATGTCCTTGCCGGGGACGAGGCCGGCCGCCTCGATGGCCTCGATGGCGCCGAGGCCCATGTCGTCGTTGTGGGCGTAGACCACGTCGATGGCCTTGTCGGAGTTCAGGAACGACTCCATGACCTGCTTGCCGCCGTCGCGGGTGAAGTCACCGGTCTGGGACTTGGAGATGGCGATGGTCGGTTGTGCGGCGATGGCCTCGCGGAAGCCCTCGGCGCGATCGATGGCCGGTGCGGCACCCGTCGTGCCCTCGAGCTCGACCACGTTGATGCGTCCGTCGGCGTTGACGTCCGACGTCGCGCTGTTCTCGACGAGCCAGTCGCCGGCCTTGACGCCCTCGGCGACGAAGTCGGATCCGAGGAACGTGGCGTACAGCGACTCGTCCGTCGTGTCGACCGAGCGGTCGGTGAGGATCACGGGGATGTTCGCGCGCTTCGCTTCCTGCAGCACCGGCTCCCAGCCTGTCTCGACGACCGGGCTGAAGGCGATCACGTCCACCTTCTGCTGGATGTAGGTGCGGATGGCCTTGATCTGGTTCTCCTGCTTCTGCTGTGCGTCGGAGAACTTGAGATCGATTCCGGCCTCGCTCGCCGCGCCCTGGATCGACGTGGTGTTGGCGGTGCGCCAGCCGCTCTCGGCTCCGACCTGCGAGAAACCCAGGACGGTCCCGCCTCCGCCGCTCGCGGAGTCGCCTCCGCCGCCGCAGGCACTCAGGATCAGCGCACTGCTCACCAGGAACGTGCTCGCTGCAACGACTCTCTTCGACGTCATCGTGGTCTCCTCTGTAGGCATCACTCCGTGTGACGCGTGACACAGAGTGTGAGCGTTAACATTCGTCTGCGTCAAGAGGTTCGCGAACATTGCCGAAACGAGATGTGAACGCTCACATCAATGGCATCATGTGGCGGTCGTGACGCGGGAGGGCCGGACGACCACACCGCGGGAAGGCTGGAGGTGGGCCGACTATCGCGCGGCGAACCTGTACTCGATCACGCAGCGAGACGTCTCGCCCGGGCGCAGGACGGCCGACGGGAACGCCGGCCGGTTCGGGCTGTCGGGGAAGAACTGGGGCTCGAGCGCGAGTCCGTCGCCCTGACGCAGCGCGGTACCGCGTCGGGACACGGTGCTGCCGTCGAGGAAGTTGCCGGTGTAGACCTGCAGCCCGGGCCGATTCGTCCACACCTCGAGCGTCGTGTCGCTGCGATGCGACGTGACACGCGCGGCGCGGCGCAACTCCCCGCCGTCCTCGGGTCCGTCGAGGACGAAGTTGTGGTCCACCCCTCGCGTGGCCGCCACATGAGGATCGTCGGACCGGACGACATCGCCGATGCGGCGCGGGAGCCGCAGGTCGAGTGCCGTGCCGTCGACCGGGACGACACCGTTCGTGGGAATTCCCGCGGAGTCCACGGGCACGAACGAGGCCGCGTCCACCTGCAGTTCGAGGTCGTCGACACCGTGTCCGTCGAGATCGATGTAGGCATGGCTGGTCAGGTTCACCACTGTCGTACGTGAGGTCTGCGCGAGGTACTCGATGCGCATCGTGTCTCCCTGGACCGAGTAGACGGCGCGTGCCCGCACCTCGCCGGGGTAGCCCTGGTCGCCGTCGGGACTCACCAGGGACAGTTCCACCTCGTCAGCGGTGACCCGCTCCACCGTCCAGGTGCGGGAGTCGAAGCCGTCGACTCCGCCGTGCAGGTGGTTGTCGCCGTCGTTGCGCGACACCTCCACCCGCTCACCGTCGAGGTCGAATCGCCCGTGCGCGATGCGATTGGCGTAGCGCCCCACGGTCGCCCCGAGGTAGTCCGTGCCCGCGCGCAACTCGGCTTCGCCGGCGACGCCGACCGACACGTCGCGGCGCACACCGTCCCCGCCCGTGACGGTCAGGCGCAGCAGGGTCGCACCGTACGGCAGCACCTCCACCTCGATCCCCGGCGCCGAGCCGATGGTCACGGCGGTGTCGGACGTCCTGTCAGTGGTCATGGCGCAGACCCTACGACCAGAGGTGATTGAATCTGTAGATCATGACGACCGACACCGCGACCGACAGCGCAGGAGTCGCACCTCGGCACCGAGTGCTCTCCGGCATCCAGCCCACGGCGGATTCCTTCCACTTGGGCAACTACCTGGGCGCGGTGCGGCAATGGGTCGAACTGCAGGACGAGTACGACGCCTTCTACTTCATTCCGGACCTGCACGCCATCACGGTGCCGCAGGATCCGAAGGAGTTGCGCGCCCGGACTCGCCGCGCCGCAGCGCAGTTGCTGGCCGTCGGCATCGACCCCGCGCGCTCCACGCTGTTCGTGCAGTCCCATGTACCCGAACACGCCCAACTCGCATGGGTTCTCAACTGCATCACCGGATTCGGCGAGGCCGGCCGCATGACGCAGTTCAAGGACAAATCGGCACGCCAGGGCAGCGATCAGGCGAGTGTGGGCCTGTTCACCTACCCCGTGCTGCAGGCCGCGGACATCCTGCTCTACCGCCCGCAGCGAGTGCCCGTGGGGGAGGACCAGCGCCAGCACCTCGAGCTGACCCGCGATCTCGCCCAACGCTTCAACTCGCGCTACAAGAAGACGTTCGTCGTGCCGGAGGCGCACATCGTCACCGGTATCGCGAAGATCTACGACCTGCAGGAGCCGACGGCGAAGATGAGCAAGTCCGGCTCCGGCGTGTCGGGCCGGATCGACATCCTGGACGACCCCGCCGTGTCGGCCAAGAAGATTCGCTCGGCGGTCACCGACAACGAGCGTGAGATCCGCTACGACACGGCGGAGAAGCCCGGTGTCAGCAATCTGCTCACCATCCAGTCCGCCCTCACCGGCACGCCCGTCGCGACGCTCGTCGAGGGATACGTCGGAAAGGGATACGGTGATCTCAAGAGCGACACCGCGGATGCGGTGTCGGCGTTCTCCGCCCCGGTGCGCACGGCGTTCAGGGAGTACATGAACGACCCGGCCGAACTCGACCGGATTCTTCGGGACGGGGCCGAGCACGCACGCTCGATCGCGTCCAGGACGCTGGCACAGGTGTACGACAGGGTCGGATTCCTTCCACCGAAAGGCTGAGCGCCATGCCGGACTTCGCGGCGATCATCGAGGAACGTCGACGGCGGTGGCCGTGGTTCGATCACCTCGCGCGGGCCGGCTCGGTGTACCAGCAGCAGAAGGGCGACTACTACGCCGCGGGTATCACCTACTTCAGCGTTCTGGCCCTCTTCCCGCTGCTGATGGTCGCGTTCGCCGTGGTGGGCTTCGTTCTGGCCTCCCGGCCGGACCTGTTGACGGAACTGCAGTCCCAGATCGCCGAGAACGTTCCCGGGAGTTTCGCGGGCACCATCAACGAACTGGTCTCGAGTGCCATCGAGTCGCGCACCAGCGTGGGCATCATCGGTCTCCTGGGTGCGCTCTACGCAGGCCTCGGATGGACGGCCAATCTGCGGGAGGCGCTCACCGCGATGTGGGAGACGCCGCACGAGGCGGGCAGCTTCCTGGCCACCAAGGCCAAGGATCTCGGAGCGCTGCTCGGTCTGGGTCTGGCCCTGGTGATCTCGCTCGGCCTGTCGGCGGTGGCCAGCGGGTCGGTGGTCCCCGTACTTCTGAAGGCCGTCAATCTGGACGATGTTCCCGGTGTCGGCGTCGCCGTGCAGATCGCGTCGTTCGCCCTGGCGATCGCCGCGACGTGGGCACTGTTCGTGTGGGTCATCGCCCGGCTGCCCCGTGAGCCCGTGACCGTGCGCAGCGCGGCACGCGCCGCGCTGTTGGCGGCCGTGGTGTTCGAGATCTTCAAGCAGGTCGGCGCGGTCTACCTCGAGAGCGTCACGTCCGGTCCGGCCGGTGCCACGTTCGGACCGATCATCGGCATCCTCGTGTTCGCCTTCACGACGTCACGCTTCCTCTTGTTCTCGACGGCGTGGGCGGCGACGGCCACGGAGAACCTGTCCCTCGCGGCACCCGCCGTGCCCGACAGTGCGGTGATCGCACCGCAGGTGGTGGTCCGCGAAGGGGTCTCACCCGCCGGTGCGGCAGCTCTCGTCGGCGCCGGCGTGCTCACCGTGCTCGGCCTGGGCGGATGGCGCGGCCGGCGCCGACGCTGACGTGCAGCGTGGTCAGGACCGTCTGCGGTGCAGCGTGCGCGCCCACAGGAGGAGCCCGATCACGACGATCAGACCCAGAACTCCTGCACCGACCCTGATCGCCACCTCGCTCTCGTCGTCCACTCCGGCATAGGCGCCGCCACTGCTCGCCTCGGTCCGGCGATCGGTCGGCGCGGTCGAGGCGGGGGTCGACGAGGTCGGCGCCGCCGCCGCGTCCGGGCTCCCGGTCACCAGGGTGCCCACCACCGTGTCGGCAGGCTGCGTGAAGCCGTAGTCGAGCAGGCGGGCGGCCTGCTCCCAGGGCCGGATGGGCAGCACGTCGGCATTCATGAGCGACACGGCCAACCGGCGGCCACCGCGTTCGGCCGCGCCGACGAAGGTCTGGCGTGCGTCGTCGGTGTAGCCGTTCTTGCCGCCCAGTGCATCCGGGTAGTTGAACAGCAGCGCATTGTCGCTGGCAAGGGTGAAGCCCGGCCGGTCCTCGTTGAGCGGCAGATCGGGGTTCACCGGCACGCCGGGCATGTCGGGCCGTGAGGGGTTGTCCGGCTTCGACGCGTCCTTGGGATAGCCCGGGAACGGAACCGATTCGGTGGCAACGAGTTCGGCGAAGGTCGGATCGTCCATCGCGGCCCGGAAGATGAGCGCCAGATCGTAGGGTGAGCAGGCCATGCCCGGTCCGTCGAGACCCGACGGCGACGCCGTGCGCGTGTCCAGGGCACCGAGCTCACGGGCCTTCGCGTTCATCTTCTCCACGGCGGTGTCGACGCCGCCGAGCTGGACGGCGAGGGCGTGCGCCGCATCGTTGCCCGACGCCATCACCAGCCCCTGCATCAGCTGGCGCACCGAGTACACGCCGCCGGTACCGATGCCCACCGCGCTGCCCTCGGCGGCCGCGTCCTCCGCGGTGGCCACCACGGTGCGATCGAGATCGAGCTCGTCGAGCGCGACGAGCGCCAGCAGGACCTTGATCGTGCTCGCCGGCCGGTACCGGCCGTGCGGATCCTTCGCCGCGATCACCGCGCCGGAGTCGAGATCGGTGAGCACCCATCCCGCCGCCGAGATGTCCGCGGGAAGAGCGGGCGCACCGGCCGCGGTGATCACACCGCACGCCGCCAGTTCCTCGCCGCCGACCGTCTCGGCCGGGACGGGTACGGGCTGCGGTTCCGCGTCGCCGGGAGCGGGGACCTCGGACGCATCGATGGCCGGTGGTGGCACGTCACGGTGGGGACAGGCGTCGGTGTCGGGCGTCCGGAACGGGGTGGACGTCGGAGGCGGTGCGGGCTGCGCCCCGGCGAGACTCGGAAGGAGTGCCGGCGTACCCACGAGCACGACCGCCGTCGCGATCGCCGCGGCTGTCCGTCGGCCGCGTCCGGTGCGGTCGTGAATGTTCATCACCGGTCACCCTAGGCGGCGCGCTCGCGCACGCCGCCCCGGGTGACCGGGTGTGTCCGGATCGAGAAGTCAGTCGGCGGACGGCCGGAGGTACGGCCGCTGGACCTTCTTCCACGCCTCGTACGTCTCGTACGCCGTCTGCGTGCTCTCGAGCGTCGAGGTGGCGCTGACCGGGACGTCCCACCAGGACTCGCTGTCCGGAGCGGCGATCAGCGGATCGGTCTCGACGTGGATGACCGTGCAGCGGTCCGCCGCCTTGGCCACCTTGACGGCGTCGGCGAACTCGCCGGCGGTGTTCACGCGGATGACGTCGGCGCCGAGACTCTGTGCGTTGGCCGCCAGATCGACGGGCAGCACACCGCCGTCGAGTCGACCGGACTCGGACCGGTAGCGGTACGCGGTGCCGAAGCGCTGGGAGCCGAGCGACTCCGACAGTGATCCGATGGAGGCGAAGCCGTGGTTCTGCACCAGCACCAGGATGACCTTCACGCCTTCCTGGACCGCGGTGACCAGCTCGGTGGCCATCATGAGGTAGCTGCCGTCGCCGACCATGACGAAGACGTCGCGATCCGGTGCCGCCATCTTGACGCCGATGCCGCCGGCCACCTCGTAGCCCATGCAGGAGAACCCGTACTCGACGTGGTAGCCCTTGGCATCGCGTGTGCGCCAGAGCTTGTGAAGGTCTCCGGGCATCGAGCCGGCGGCGCACACGACGATGTCGCGTGGGTCGGACAGCGAGTTGGTGAGACCGATGACCTGGTTCTGGTTCATGCCGAGGTTGTCGTCGTCCACGGCGTAGACCGAGGCGACCGTGCGATCCCACTCGGCGGCGAGTTCGGTGGCGCGCGCACGGTACTCGGCGCTCACCTCGTGGTCCGCGAGCGCGCCCGTCAGTGCTTCGAGCGCCTCGCGGGCGTCGGCGACCACGGAGAGACCGCCCTGTTTGACCGAGTCGATGGACGCGACGTTGATGTTGACGAACCGCACGTCGGGGTTGGAGAAGGCCGTGCGCGACGCGCTGGTGAAATCGCTGTAGCGCGTGCCGATCCCGATGACGACGTCGGCCTCGGTCGCGAGGGCGTTGGCGGCCGTGGTGCCGGTGGACCCGATGGCACCGACGGACTGCGGGTGGTCGTACACGAGGGAGCCCTTGCCGGCCTGGCTCTGGCCGACGGGGATTCCGGTCTTCTCCGCGAACGACGCGAGCGCCTCGGTGGCACCGGAGTAGATGACGCCGCCGCCGGCGACGATCAGCGGCGCCTTCGCCGAGCGGATGATCTCGGCGGCGCGGGCGACGACGGACCGCTCGGGCAGCGGGCGGGCGACGTGCCAGGTGCGCGGTGCGAAGAACGACTCGGGCCAGTCGTGTGCCTCGGCCTGGACGTCCTGCGGGACGGCGACCGTGGCGGCGCCGGTCTCCACCGGGTCGGTGAGGACGCGCATGGCGCCGAGCAGAGCCGCGGGCAGTTGCTCGGCGCGCCACACTCGATCGAAGTAGCGCGAGAGCGGCTTGAACGCGTCGTTGACGGTGACGTCGCCGCTGGACGGGAGCTCGAGCTCCTGCAGCACCGGTGAGGAGGCGCGGGTGGCGAAGGTGTCCGCCGGGAGCAGCAGGACGGGCAACCGGTTGATGGTGGCCAACGCCGCGCCGGTGAGCATGTTGGTCGAGCCCGGTCCGACACTGGCGCTGACGGCCCAGGTCTGGAGACGGTCCTTCTGGCGGGCGAAGCCGACGGCGCTGTGCACCATGGCCTGCTCGTTGCGGCCGAGGACGTAGGGGAGCTCCGGTTCGGTGCCCGCCTCGACGGCGTCGATCTCGGCCTGCAGCAACGCCTGTCCGAGACCGGCGACGTTGCCGTGGCCGAAGATGCCGAAGCAGCCCGCGAAGAACTTGGTCCGGACCCCGTCACGCTCGACGTACTGGTTGGCGAGGAAGCGGACGATGGCCTGGGACACCGTGAGGTGCACCATCGGCTCGGCGTTCTCGGTCTTGCTCTGTGACATCGGTGCGGTGGACACCATCGTCAGGCTCCTTTTCCACGGTGCGCTGAGTCCAGCGGAGGTCGGGGGGTGAGGGGGAGGCGTGGATCGACGTCCTGGCCGTCCCACGTGCTGCGGATCCAGGTGTGGTCGGGATCGTCGACGATCTTCCAGGCGCGCTCGCTGCCCGGTCCGGCCATGACGTTGAGGTAGTACATGTGGTAGCCGGGCGCCGCGACGGACGGCCCGTGATACCCGTGCGGGACCAGGACGACGTCACCCGTGCGCACCTCTTCGAGCACCTCGATGGGACGCTCGGGTGTGCCGTACACGCGGTGGTACCCGAAACCGGCGGAACCGTCACGGCCACTGTCGATCTCGAAGTAGTAGATCTCCTCGAGTGCCGATTCGGTCTCGGTCTCCTCGTCGTGCTTGTGGCCGGGGTAGGACGACCAGTTGCCGCCGGGGGTGATGACCTCGCACGCGATGAGCGAGTCGGCCTCGAAGGTGTCGGCGGTGCCGAAGTTGTGCACCTGACGGCTGCAGTTGCCCGCGCCGCGCAGTTCGACGGCGACGTCGGCGGCGGGAACGTACCGGAACGGCAGGGCCCGCGAGGCGCGTGCGCCGCACAGCGCGAAACGTCCACCCTGCTCGCTGCGCAGGGTGTAGCTGCTGTCACGGCCGACGTACGCGAAGTCGGAGGGCCCGTCGAAGACCGACGCGCGCCCCGTCAGTGCGAACGACTCCTCGCCGCACGTGACGGTCGCGGATCCCTGCAGAGGGACCACCATGATCTCGTCGTCGTCGGAGGTGAGATCGACGGACTCGCCGGGTGCGAGAAGCACTGTGCGCAGACTGGACTCGGTCCATCCCGCGCTCTCCGGGGTGACTGTGACTCCGGCGCCGGGGACGGCGGGAATGTAGAACTCGCTGTTCACTCGTCCGCCCCGCCCCGCACCATGTCGACTGCGGTCGCCACCGCGGTGGCGACGTCGCCGTCCTTCGGGTAGAGCAGTGTGCGGCCCACGATGAGGCCGCGGACGGCGGGGATCTTCAGTGCGCGTGCCCAACTGGCGAAGGTCTCGTCGGGCGCGGTCTGCGGGTCGCCGCCGAGGAGCAGCGTCGGGAGCGTGGTGGCGTCCATGACGCGCTCCATCTCGTCGACCACGGGCAGCTTCATCCAGGTGTACGCCGACGAGGCGCCGAGGCCCTGGGCGATGTGGATGGACTTGATGACGGCGTCGGCACGCAGATCGTTGACCACCTTGCCGTCGCGGCGCGACGACAGGAACGGCTCGACCATGGCCATGAGGCCCTCGGCCGCGAGTTCGTCGATGGCCTGCGCGCAGGCGGTGAGGGTGCCGAGCGTGCCGGGATCGTCGAGGTCGATGCGGGTCAGCATCTTGGCGCCGTTCATCCGTGCCTTCGCGGTGGACGCCGCGGTCGCGCCGGTCATCCGGTCGTCGAGCTCGAACGACGCGCCGGCGAGTCCGCCGCGGTTCATCGAGGAGATGACGACCTTGTCGTCGAGGGCGCCGAGCAGGACGAGGTCGTCGAGAATCTCGGACGTCGCGAGGACACCGTCGACTCCCGGGTCGGCCAGCGCGGTGCGCAGGCGGTCGAGCAGTTCGGTGCGACTGTTCATGGCCGTCGGGTTCGAGCCGACCGACAGGGCACCGCGGGCGGGGTGATCGGCGGCCACGATCATGAGCCGCCCGTCTCCGCGCACCGTCTCACGAGTGACGCGAGAGGCCCAGGCGCGGTCGATCGCGCCCGGGTCGTGCGCCCGGATCTCGGTGACGTCGGCGTACGTGGTGCAGGTCGCGGTGATGGTCTCAGACATGTGCTTCCTCGGAATCGGCGAGATCGGAACCCGGTGCGGTGACCGCGGACTCGGCGAGGGCGGCGACCTCGTCGGCGGTGGGCATGGCGGTGGAGCATTCGAGGCGCGACGCGACGATGGCGCCGGCCGCGTTGGCGTGGCGAAGGATCTTCTCGAGTGGCCATCCGGACAGCAGTCCGTGGCACAGCGATCCACCGAAGCTGTCGCCGGCACCGAGTCCGTTGACGACGTCGACGAAGTTCGGCGGCACCTCCACGCGCTCGGTGCGCGTCTTGCCCAGTACGCCCTTGGGGCCCTGCTTGACGATCGCCAGTTCCACCCCCATGTCGAGCAGCGCGTCGGCGGCCCGGTCGGGCTCGGTCTCGCCGACGGCGACCTCGCACTCCTCACGGTTGCCGACGGCCACCGTGACGTGTCGCAGTGCGCGCTGGACCTGCTCGGTCGCGGCGGCGGGGCTCTCCCAGAACATGGGCCGGTAGTCGAGGTCGAGCACTGTCAACGGAGCGCGTCCACGCGCCTCCCAGGCGGTGAAGTGTGCACTGCGCGAGGGCTCCTCGGACAGACCGGTGACCGTCGACCAGTACAGAGCGGCGCTCCGGACGGCCTCGGTGTCGATGTCCTCGGGGCGCACCTGCAGGTCCGGCGCGGTGGGCTTGCGGTAGAAGTACAGCGGGAAGTCGTCCGGCGGGAAGATCTCGCAGAACGTGACCGGGGTGGCGTACTGGCCGTCGACCACGACGTAGCGGTTGTCGACGCCGAGGCGGGCGAGCTCGGCGCGCACGAAGCGGCCGAACGGATCGTCGCCCGCGCCGGAGATCAGCGCGGTGCGGCGCCCGAGTCGCGCGGCGGCGACGGTGACGTTGGCGGCGCTGCCACCGAGGAACTTGCCGAACGTCTCGACGTCCTCGAGGCCCACACCGACCTGCAGGGGATAGATGTCGACTCCGCTGCGTCCGATGGCGAGCACGTCGAAACGTGCATCACCGGTGGGGCCGGTGTTGTTCACTGTGGTCAAGGTCTGCTCCATCGATACTCGGGGCGTGTGCGTGGGGGCCGGTATCACTGTGCTCCGCGCCACACCAACCTGTCAATAGTTTGTCCTGACATTCTAACTTGCCGTCATATTGCGCACGGTCACTTACACTCTGTTCTCGGGCAGCCCGCCCGCACACCCGCCTAGTTTCGGATCGGAGCTGGTACGTGAGTCAACCGCTCGCCGTGGAGCTCGACAGGTCGAGTCCCGTTCCGCTCTACTACCAACTCGCGCAGGCCATCGAGGGCGCGATCCTCGGCGGCAGTCTGGCCCCGGGTGACCGCTTCGAGAACGAGCTCGCCCTCGCGAAGCGCCTGAACCTGTCGAGGCCGACCACGCGTCGGGCCATCCAGGAACTGGTGGACAAGGGGCTGCTGGTGCGCAAGCGTGGCGTCGGCACACAGGTGGTGCAGAGCCCGGTGCATCGACCGGTGGAGCTCACCAGCCTCTTCGACGACCTGGCGCGCGCCGGCCAGGACCCGACGACGAAGTTGCTCGAGTACTCGGTCGGGCTGCCCACCGAGGACGTGGCGCGCGAGCTCAACATCGGGCCGGAGTCCGAGGTGGTCACCGTGCGGCGTCTGCGACTGACCAAGGGTGAACCGCTCGCGCTGATGATCAACTACATGCCCGTCGACGTGGCGCCGGAGCCCGCCGAGCTCGAGGCGCACGGCCTGTACCAGTCGCTTCGCACCAAGGGAGTCCACATCCGCCTCGCTCGCCAGCGCATCGGGGCGAAGGCGGCCGATCGCGACGAGGCGCACCTGCTGGACGAGAAGCCGAAGGCGCCGCTGCTCACCATGCACCGAACGGCGTTCGACGACTCCGGCAAGGTGGTCGAGTACGGGTCGCACGTGTACCGCGCGTCGCGGTACTACTTCGACACGACCCTCGTCGACCGCTGACCCGGAGGCGTCAGCCTGCGATCGACCGGAGTGTCGGCCGAACCTTCTCCAGCGCGTACGTCAGCGACGCCGGTGACGGTGTGTTCAGCGCGATGATGGTCGCGTAGTCCGTGATCAGCATGCCGCCCGAGCGCACCGAGGGTAGATCAGCCCAGCCGGGCAGTGCCTCGAGATCGGCGGCGGTACCGCCGTTCACGAGGATGATCACCAGGTCGGAGTTCAGGACGTCGACGCGTTCGGGCCCGACGACGAGCCGGTTGCCGGCCGTGGCGGGCAGGCCGACGGCCGGCAGCGTCATCCCCAGTTCCTGGTAGAACGCCGAGGCGCCGTCGTCGGGATCGGCCACCACGACGAGCTGCTGGGTGGCCGGGATGTACTGCGACAGCAGCGCCGTCCTCCCCGCCAGTCCGGGCAGCTCCGCGGCGGCATCGGCGAGGGCGGTCCGCGTCCGCGCGATCACCGCGTCGGCGTCGTCCTCGCGGCCGAGCGCCGTGCCCAGCGCGCGCGTCAGCGCGTCGTAGGGCGAGACCGTGTCGCCGATGACGGGAATGGTCGGGGCCAGTGCGGTCAACTGCTCGTACTGGGTCGGTGTCGACGCGGCGAAGTCGGCGAGGATGAGATCCGGTGCGTACGAGGCGATCTCCTCGATGGGGAGGGTGCCCTCGACGGGGACGGGAATGAGCGGTACGTCCGCCGCCAGCTCCGACTGCCAGGGATAGCGGCCGTCCGGTGCCCCGGTCGTGTCCGAGGCGAAGGCCACCGGCTGCACCCCCAGGGCGAGCGCGGCGTCCACGGCCGGAGCGGTGAGGGCGACGATGCGAGGGTCGGACCCGAGTTCGGCGCGGTCGATCGCGGTGGAGCCCAGTGCGTGCTCGATGGTCACTGTGCCCGTCGGGGCGTCGCTGTCGGGCACCGCGTCGGACGCCTGATCACTGCTGCACCCGGCCGCCGTGAGGAGTGTCAGAACGGCGACGGCCGTGGCGAATCGTCGTGATGTCGTGCTGCGCATGCGGTACCCCTGCTGCTCGCGATGCCTCCGGAGACCGCGGAGGTAGGGGTACCCTAAGTCACCCGGGAGGCCGCGTGGGGAGCTACGTGTCGGCCGGCGGTGCCGTGCTTCCGCGCACCTGCAGTGTCGGCGCGATGAGGTCGAGGGTGCCGGCTGCCGTCGGACGAGCGATCCGGTCGATCACCGCCGCTGCGGCCCGGCGACCGACCGACGCGCTGGCGTTGTCCACCGACGTCAGGGAGACGTGGCGCAGTTGTGCGATGGAGGTGTTGTCGTATCCGACGATCGAGATGTCCTGCGGCACGGCCAGTCCCGCTTCCTGACAGGCCGTCATGACACCGACCGCGGCGATGTCGTTCACCGCGTACACGGCGGTCGGGCGGGGGGTGCGGGCGAGGAGTCTCCGGGCGGCGTCGTATCCACCGTCCTCGGTGAGGTCGCACGCTTCGACGAGGCCGTCGGTGTCCAGACCGCGCGACGCCATCGCGGCGCGGTAGCTGTCGGCGCGCAGAGCGGACACGGCGCCGAACGACCCGGCCACGTGGGCGATCCGGCAGTGACCCAGTTCCGCGAGATGCGCCACCGCCAGCGCGGATCCCGCGGTGTCGTCGTTGGCCACGACGTCCGCGCGGGGGAGTTCGAGGTCGCGGCTCGCGACGATCACCGTCGGCATGGACGTCGCGGCATCGGCGACCAGGGGAGTGGGTGACCGGGTGCCGACCAGGACGAGCGCGTCGAGTCGCAGTTCGGTGAACTTGCGGACGACGGTGTCGTCCCCGCTCCGGTCGGCTCGACCGTCGCCGAGCATCATGGTCAGCCCGTGTGCCTCGAGCACCGGGGCCATGCCCTCGAGGCAGTCCACGAACCACGGGTTGCGGAGGTCGTTGATGAGGACCCCGACGATGTCCGTCCGTTGCCGGGACAGGTTGCGAGCCGACAGGTTCGGCCGGTACCCCAGCTCGTCGATGGCTGCGTGCACGGCCGCGCGCTTCTCGTCGCTGACGTTGGGGGAGTCGTGCAGGACCAGGGAGACGAGCGACTTGGACACGCCGGCGCGTTCGGCCACGGTGCGGATCGTGGGTGGCCGCTCGATGTTCGTCACGGCTCGCTCCGTCCGGTGAGGCGGCCCCGCCGAGTTGGACCGTGCCAAACGCAGCCTAGCGGGACGGACGCGGTGAACGGAAGAGCGTTGACAGCGCGATCGAGCGACGGGCAGACTGCGGACAGTCTACCGTTTGGAACGGTCCAACCACCCCCTCGTCTGGAGTGCACCCATGTCCGACCCTCGCCTCACCACTCTGCCTGTCGCCGTCGTCGGCTTCGGCTGGATGGGCCGCGTCCACACGCAGGCCTACAGCCGCGTGCGCCACCACTACCCCGCGCTCCGACCCCTGCCCGTTCTCGCGACCGTGGCCGACGAGGTGCCCGGCCGCGCCGCCGAGGCTGCCGAGCAGTTCGGCTTCGGCTCGTCCACCGAGTCGTGGCGCGACGTCGTGGCCGACCCGTCCATCGGTGCCGTGTCGGTGACGTCGCCGAACTTCCTGCACCGGGAGATGGGCGTCGCGGTGGCCGAGGCCGGGAAGCACCTCTGGATCGAGAAGCCCGTGGGACTGTCGGCGGACGATGCCCGCGCAGTGGCGATCGCCGCGGAGAAGGCAGGCGTGCAGACGGCAGTGGGCTTCAACTACCGCAATGCACCGGCCGTGGAGCAGGCGCGCGGCATCATCGCGTCCGGCGAACTGGGCGACGTGACACATGCACGCTTCCGGTTCTTCAGTGACTACGCGGCCCACCCGGACGGCGCACTGAGCTGGCGTTTCGAGCGTGAGCGTGGCGGTAGCGGCGTGCTCGGCGATCTGGCGTCCCACGGCGCGGATCTGATCTGGTACCTGCTCGGCGAGATCGCCTCGCTGGTGGCGGACACCGCCGTCTTCATCCCGCAGCGTGCCAAGCCGACGGGGGTGACCAGCGGCCACATGCGCGCCTCGGGCGGTGAGCAGGGCCCGGTGGAGAACGAGGACTTCGTGTCCGCGCAGCTGCGCATGGCGACCGGCGCCCGGTGCGTCCTCGAGGCCAGCCGCGTGGCGGTGGGTGACCAGAACTCCTACGGATTCGAGATCCACGGGACCAAGGGCTCGGTCTCGTGGGACTTCCGTCGGATGGGGGAGCTGCAGCTGGGCCTGCGGGCGGCCGGCGAGGATCAGCCGCTGTATCAGGATCAGCCGCAGTCGACGCTCTTCGTCGGTCCGGGAGCGGGCGAGTACGGCGTCTTCCAGCCGGGGTCCGCGTCCGCGATGGGGTACGACGACCTGAAGGTGGTCGAGGCGGCGCGCTTCCTGCAGTCGATCGCCGAGAACGCCTCCGTCGGCGCGACCGTGCGGGATGCTGTCCGCAGCGCCTCGGTGCTGGACGCGATGACGGAGTCGGTGGAGTCGGGAAGGTGGGTCACGCTCTAGCGGGTATGTCCGGCTGCAGTCCTAATGTCCGAACAAAGTATTGACTTATGGCTGTGATGCGTATTACATCGACATCACACGGAACGTTCGCCGCTCGCCTCCCTCACGGAGTGTCATCCGAACGAATGCTCCGCCAGCGCAGAGAATCCCCCGTCAGGTAAGGAAGTCCATGTCCACTCAGGCAGATCTCGATCTCGCCACGCATACCGTCGTGACCGACGAGCGGGTGAAGAAGCAGAAGCCGTTCCAGCGTCTGCTGGTCCGTCCGGAGATCGGTGCCCTCTTCGGCGCCGTCATCATCTTCGTGTTCTTCGCCATCGTCGCCCCGCCGTTCCGGAGCCCCGAGGCCCTGGCCACCGTGCTGTACGCCTCGTCGACCATCGGCATCATGGCGTGCGGCGTGTCGGTCCTCATGATCGGCGGCGAGTTCGACCTGTCGACCGGTGTGGCGGTGACGTTCTCCTCGATCGCCGCGTCCATGCTGGCCTACAACCTCCACCTCAACGTGTGGATCGGCTCGGTCCTCGCCCTGGTGCTGGCACTGGGGGTGGGATTCCTCAACGGGTACCTGGTGATGAAGACGAAGATCCCGTCGTTCCTCATCACCCTGTCCTCGTTCCTGATGTTGACGGGCATCAACCTCGCGGTGACCAAGCTCGTCACCGGCCAGGTCGCGACGCAGTCCATCTCCGACATGGACGGGTTCGAGTCCGCCAAGAAGGTCTTCGCCTCGTCGTTCTCGGTCTTCGGTGTCTCGGTCCGCATCACCGTCCTGTGGTGGCTCGTCTTCACGCTCATCACCACCTACGTGCTGATGAAGACGCGCGTCGGCAACTGGATCTTCGCGGTCGGCGGCAACCAGGACTCGGCTCGCGCCATCGGTGTGCCGGTGACCAAGGTCAAGATCGGCATGTTCATGTTCGTCGGCTTCTGCGCCTGGTTCGTCGGCATGCACCTGCTCTTCGCCTTCAACACCGTCCAGTCCGGCCAGGGTGTCGGCAACGAGTTCCTCTACATCATCGCCGCGGTCATCGGTGGCTGCCTGCTCACCGGAGGTTTCGGTACCGCCATCGGTGCGGCCATCGGCGCCTTCATCTTCGGTATGACCAACCAGGGCATCGTCTACGCCGGCTGGAACCCGGATTGGTTCAAGTTCTTCCTCGGTGCGATGCTGCTCTTCGCCGTCATCGCCAACAACAGCTTCCGTTCCTACGCTGCGAAAAGGTGACACCTGACATGAGTGCAACCATCGAGACTCCCCTCGAATCGAACAGTGGCGGCAAGACCCCGCTGATCGAGCTGAAGAACGTCGGCAAGAGCTACGGCAACATCATCGCCCTCGGCGGGATCAACCTGCGCGTCGGCGCCGGCGAGGTCACCGGTGTTCTCGGCGACAACGGTGCCGGCAAGTCGACCCTCATCAAGATCATGGCCGGCCTGCACCAGCAGACCGAGGGCCAGCTGCTCGTCGACGGCGAGGAGGTCAAGTTCTCCTCACCCAAGGACGCGCTCGACAAGGGCATCGCGACGGTCTACCAGGACCTCGCCGTCGTGTCCCTGATGCCCGTGTGGCGCAACTTCTTCCTGGGCCAGGAGCTCCGGAAGAAGGGTGTCTTCCGCACCCTCGACGCCGCCGCGATGCGCGCGACGACCAAGGAGGAACTCCACAAGATGGGCATCGACCTGCCCGACGTGGACGCCCCCATCGGCTCGCTCTCCGGCGGTCAGCGCCAGTGTGTGGCCATCGCCCGCGCCATCTTCTTCGGCGCCCGTGTCCTCATCCTCGACGAGCCGACCGCCGCGCTGGGCGTCAAGCAGTCCGGCATGGTGCTGCGCTACATCTCGGCAGCCAAGGAGCAGGGCTTCGGCGTCGTGTTCATCACGCACAACCCGCACCACGCGTACATGGTCGGTGACCACTTCGTGCTGCTCAACCGTGGCCGCCAGAAGCTCGACTGCTCCTACGACGAGATCAGCCTCGACGATCTCACCAAGGAGATGGCCGGCGGCGACGAGCTCGAGACGCTCACCCACGAACTGCGCCGCTGACGCTCGACTCCCGGGCCCCGCACCTCACACGAGGTGCGGGGCCCGTGTCGTGTCGGCACCCGGACCGCGCGCGCGAGTGCTCGTGAGCAGAACTGCACCGACGATGACGGCCCCGCACCCCGGGTTTTCGCCAAGGGGTGCGGGGCCGTCGTTCTCGGGGTCTAGCGGAGAGGGAGACCTGCCGCCGTGTACGCGGCATCGACGAGCTCCATGGTGGCCACCGCGTCGTCGGCGTCGAGGGGGATCGGAGCGCCGCTCTGCACGTGCGCCGCGAAGGCCTCGAGCTGGTACTCGTACGACGGGCGGGTGCCGAGGTGCTCCACCGTCGTCCCCGACGTATCCGTGACGGAGACGCGGTCGTCGGTGTTCGGCTTGATGTGGTTGTGCGCGAACGCCGTTCCCTCGGAGAAGGTCAGCAGCACCGTGAACTCGTGCTCGGCGTGCTCCATCGAGTTCGTCACGGTGCCGGTGGCGCCGTCGGGGAACGCGAGTTCGATGGTCGACGTCGCGTCGACGCCGGGGTCACGTTCGGTGGCGACGGCGGAGACCACGCGGGGAGGCCCGCCGGCGACGTCGGCGAGCAGGCGGTGCACGTGGAGCCCGTAGCAGCCCAGGTCCATGACGGAACCGCCCGCGAGGTCGAGCGACCATCGCGGATCGTCGTCGGCGGGTGCGGGCATGGCCATGACGACCTCGACCCGCGTGAGGCGACCGAGGGTGCCGTTCGCGGCGATGTCCAGCAGCCGCCGCGTCACCGGGTGGAAGAGGTAGTGGAACCCCTCGACGATCACTGCGCCCGTCTCGCGAGCCACATCGCGCACTGCCCGCGCCTCGGCGGCGTTGCGCGCGAACGGCTTCTCCGTCAGGACGGCCTTGCCGGCGCGCAGTGCGCGCATGTTCCACTCGGCGTGCAGGGCGTTGGCGAGCGGGTTGTAGACGGCGTCCACCTCGGGATCGTCGATCACCGCGTCGTAGTCGTCGGCGACGCGCTCGACGCCGTACCGCTGTGCGAAGGCCTCGGCGCGGCCGCGATCGCGTGCCGCGACGACCACCAGTCGATGACCGAGCGCGTGAGCCGGTCCGATGATCGCCTGCTCCGCGATGCGCGACGCGCCGAGGACCCCGATGCGCAGAGGTGCCGTCACACCGCGGCCGTTCGGGCGGCGACGATGTCGTGGAGGTGCTGCACGCTGGCGACGACGTCCGTCACCGGGCCGCCCACCTCGCCCGGCTCCTCGGACAGGATGGTGTCCTGCTCGAGCACGAACCAGCCGGTGTATCCGGCGTCGAGGAGCGAGTCGACGACGCCGCCGATGCCCACGTCCCCGGTTCCGAGCGGCGTGTACATGCCGGCGCGGACCGCGTCGGTGTAGGTGAGCTCGCCGGCCTGGACCCGTGCTGCGAGGGCGGCGTCGACGTCCTTGAGGTGAGCGTGCGCGATGCGATCGGCCGCCGCGGTGGCCAGTTCGGCCGGATCGGTGCCGCCGATCATGAGGTGCCCGGTGTCCAGGCACAGCGGGATGGAGGAGCCGTCGAGCACGCGGTGCACCTCGTCGCGCTGCTCGATCATGGTGCCGACGTGGGGATGCACGACGGCGAGGATTCCCCGCTCGGCGGAGGCGGCGGCGAGACGATCGAGGTTGCGCAGCAACACGGTCCACTGATCGGCGGTGAGCGTCGGACGGGCGTCGTAGCCCTCCTGGCCGGTGGACGCGGCGAGGACGATGACGTCGGCGTTCGCGGCCACGAAGCCGTCGAGCAGCGAGGCGATGGTCGGCACCGGATCGTGCGACTCCTCGTGCAGCAGAACGGGAGCGAAGCCCCCGACGGAGGTGAGGTCGTGACCGGCGAGCACTGCGGCCAGGGATGCCGGATCGGCCGGGAGAAAGCCCTCGGGACCGTTCTCCGTCGCGGTGAGTCCGGCGCCGCGCATCTCTCGGAGCACGCGGTCGTTGTCCATCTGGTATCCCCAGCCGGGGACCTCGCAGACGCCCCACGAGATGGGTGCTCCGGCGATACGTACGGGTGCGGCGGTCATGAGCGGACCTCTTCCAGGGTGACGGGTGCGCCGCGGCGCAGGGATTCGGTGGCGGCCTCGGCGATCCAGGCGACCTCGAGGGCGTCCTGCGCGGTGCAGGGGGACGGGCGGGTGCCGGCGCAGACCTCCAGGAACGCGGACAGCTCGGCGCGGTAGGAGGCGGCGAACCGGTCCATGAAGAACCCGTGGGGCGTGTCCGAGGGGAACAGCTCGCCGTGCGGGAAGAGCTGGGACGCTTCCATGTTCCGGACCGGGGTGTGGGGATCCCAGCCGGCGACGACCGTGTCGTCCCGGCCGTGGACCTCGAGCCGGCAGTCGTAGCCGCGGCCGTTGTAGCGGGAGTTCGACACGACACCGACGGCGCCACCCTCGAACGTCAGGAGCACGGTGGCGGAGTCGACGTCGCCGGCGGCGGCGAACGCGGGATCGCCCTGGTTCGAGCCGGTGGCGAACACGGACACGACCTCGCGGCCGACGATCCAGCGCACGACGTCGAAGTCGTGGACGCTGCAATCGCGGAAGATGCCGCCGGACTCCGCGATGTACGCCATCGGCGGGGGAGCGGGGTCGAGAGTGGTGGACCGCACGGTGTGCAGGAACCCGAGATCCCCACTGCGCACGGCACGTTCGGCGGCCGCGACGGCCGGATCGAACCGCCGGTTGAACCCGATCTGGACGGGCACGTCGGAGGTCGCGATGCCGTCGACCACGGCCTTGCTCTCGGTGGCGGTGAAGGCCAACGGCTTCTCGCAGAAGACGGGGATCCCGGCGTCCACCGCGGCCAGCAGCAGCGAGGCGTGCGCGGGCGTGGCCGCCGCGACGACGATGCCGTCCACGCCGGCGGTGAGCATCGCGTCGACCCCGTCGACCTTCTCCGCGCCGTACTTCGCGGCGACGGCGTCGGTGACCTCCGGCCGTCCGTCGGTGACCACGAGGCTCGAGACCCCGTCGAGTCCGGCGAGAGTCTCGGTGTGGAACGCACCGATGCGTCCCAGTCCGACGACTCCGATTCGCTGGTTCCGAACGTCGTTGCCCATCAGTCCTGCCCTCCTACTACCTGTTGATCCCATTCGATGACCGAGCCGGTGACGACGCCGCTGCGCGGCGACAGCAGGAACACCACCATGTCGGCGATCTCGTCGGGCTGTCCGAGCTTGCCCATCGGCATGCGCGCGGCCGCGTCGGCGGCCCAGTCGTCCGGCGCGTCGTGGAACGTCCTCTGCGTCACGGCTTCGCCCTCGGTCTCGGTCCAGCCGATGTCGAGTGCGTTGATGCGGATCCGGTCGAACCGGTGAGCGTGTGCCGCGTTCTTGGTCAGCCCCGACAGGCCGGCCTTCGCCGCCACGTACGGGGCGAGGTAGGACTGCCCGCCGCGGCCGCTCACGGAGCCGATGTTCACGATGGTGCCGGGAGCCGAGCGCGAGAGCATGTCTCGGACGGCGGCCTGCATGACGAAGAACGGTCCCCGCAGGTTGACGGCCATGTGCTGGTCGAACAGCTCGGGGGTGGTGTCGAGCAGTGACCCTCGGGAGGTGAGTCCGGCCGCGTTGCACACGGCATCGACGCGGCCGTAGTGCTCGACGGTGCGCTCGACGCTCGCGATCGCCTCGATGGGGTCGCCGATGTCGGCGCGCACGAAGGTCGCGTCGTGGCCGTCGGCACGCAGCTCGCGTTCGAACGCGGTGCCCACCTCGTCACGTCGGCCGCTGAAGGCCACGCGTGCGCCCGCGGCGAGGCTCGCTCGCACGACGGCGGCGCCCACACCGGACGTGCCGCCGCTGACGAGAACGACGGTGTCGTCCAGAAGAGTGCCCACACCGGGAAGTCTTGCGGTCCCGGCGCCGGTGATCAACACTCTGAACGCATCAAAAACACCTCGAGAGGACACTGCTGTGGGACATCGCTACAAAGTGCGGGAGATCGCGCAGCAGTCGGGCCTGAGCGAGGCGACCGTGGACCGGGTGCTGCACGAGCGGCCCGGTGTCCGGGAGGACACCCGAGCGGAGGTGCGCCAGGCCATCGCCGACCTCGACAAGCAGCGCACCCAGTTGCGGTTGTCGGGGCGCAAGTTCTTCGTCGACGTGGTCATGCAGGCACCCGAGCGGTTCTGTTCCCAGGTGCGGTCCGCCCTCGAGGCCGAGTTGCCGATGCTGTCACCGGCCGTGGTCCGGTCGCGGTTCCACTTCCGGGAGACGGAGTCGGTGCCCGCGATGCTCGAGACGCTCGACGGCATCCGCGCGCGCGGCTCGCACGGACTGATCGTCAAGGCTCCGGACGATCCGCAGGTGTCCGACGCGCTCGACGCCGTCGTGGCAGCCGGCATCCCGGTGGTGACCTACGTCAGCGACGTGCCGTCGAGCGCGCGCACCGCGTACGTGGGCATCGACGACGGCGCCGCGGGCGCCACCGCGGCGTACCTCGTCGATCAGTGGCTGGGGGAGTCGACGTCGAGCGTGCTGGTCACCTTGAGCCACGACACGTTCCGCAACGAGGGTGAACGGGAGATCGGGTTCCGTCGGGCCCTGCGCCGCACGGCGTCCGGGGTGCCGCGGGCCGTGTTCGACATCGCCCGCAGCAGCGGACTCGACGACACGGTCGAGGACCTGGTGGTCGAGGCGTTGACGCAGCACCCCGACATCGAGGCGGTCTACTCCATCGGCGGCGGCAACGTCGCCACCGTGCGGGCCTTCGAGCGGGTGGGTCGTCGGTGCCGGGTGTTCATCGCCCACGACCTCGACGCGGACAACCGTCGGCTGCTGGCCGAGCGCTCCATCTCGGCTGTGCTGCACCATGATCTGCGTGCCGACGCGCGGTCGGCGTGCCGGTTGCTCATGCAGGCCGCCGGTGCCCTGGACGGTGTTCGGGACGAGCCGTCACCCGTGCACGTGGTCACTCCGCACAACACTCCCCGATGACGCGCTCCGGCCGAGGAGCCAGATGGCGAGTGCGGCGAGGGAGATCGCTGCCCCGGTGAGGCACAGCACCGCCCACCCACCGACGGAATAGCTGACGGACGCAGCGACGGAACCGAGGACGCCGCCGCCGAAGTAGCTCACCATGTACGCGGTGTTGAGACGGTTTCGCGCCGGCGGATCCAGGACGAACACGACGTTCTGATTGCTGATGTGCGCGCCCTGGGTGCCCAGGTCGAGAGCCAAGATGCCGACGATCAGGACGACGACGGCCCACACGGCGGAGCTGCCCGATCCGAGGAAGAGCAGCGCCCAGCTGGCCAGCAGGATCGTCAGGCACAGCGTCGTCGCGCGCCGTCCGTGTCCCTTGTCGGTCATGCGCCCGGCGATGGGTGCCATCAACGCACCGGCGACCCCGGCGATGCCGAACAGGCCGATGACGGCGTCACCGTAGGAGAACGGCGGAGCCGCGAGCAGGAACGCGAGCCCGGTCCACAGCACCGAGAACGCGGCCATGAGGAGCGCGCCCAGAGCCATGCGCAACCGGAGCTCCCGGAGTTCGCGTACGAGCGTCAGGATGGAGCCGAGAATGCCGCGGTAGGTGTCGGTCACCACCGGGGTCGACACCGGGACGTACTTCCGCAGCACCACCGCGAGCAGGGCGATGGCCACGGCGGCCACCCCGTAGACCAACCGCCAGCCGCCCAGTTCGGACAGGAACCCACTGACGGTGCGGGCGAGCAGGATTCCGGTGAGCAGGCCGCTCATGACGGTGCCCACGGTGCGTCCGCGATCCTCCTCCGCGGCGAGGGCCGAGGCGAGCGGGACGATGACCATGGCGGCGGACGCTCCCACCCCGGCGAGGACGAGGGCGGCGGCGAGCATCGGGAAGCCGGGGGACACCACGGCGATGCCGTCCGCGACGGCGCAGATCAGGGCGGCGGTGACGATGAGGCGCCGCCGTTCGATCAGGTCGCCGAGCGGGACGAGGAACGCCAGACCGATGGCGTAGCCGATCTGCGCGGTGGTGACGAGGATCCCCGCCGTGCCCTCCTCGATGTCGAAGGAGCGGGCGATCGTGTCGAGCAGCGGTTGCGCGTAGTACAGATTCGCGACCAGGACACCGCAGGTGACGGCCAGCAGGAGGACCAGCCCGCGGCCGATGGTGGGTTCGGTCGTCGAGCTGCCCCCGGGTTCTGTCACCGCTCAACTATGGCCCCACCTCGTCGAGACCGCACAGCGGGGACTCCGGAGACCTCGAGAACACCTCGAGATCCGTTCGACGGGTTCGACTGATCTCGGGACAGTCGGGGTATCCGTGCAGCACGGTGACAGACACAGGCGTCACCCGACCACTCGCCGGACGACCGACACAGGAGCCGCACATGAGCAAGCACGAACCGCTGGGACCTCTCGCGAAGGGGTTCCTCGCCGCGGACATGTTCGGCTACCAGGGCATTCTGACGGACGAGGAGTCGGAGACGGTAGGGGTGGTGCGTCGCTTCCTCGAGGACGAGGTCGCCCCGCGCGCGAACGAGTTCTGGGAGAAGGCGGAGTCACCGGTCCATCTGCTCCCGCGCCTGGCCGATCTCGGGATCGTCGGTCTGGAGTACGAGTTCGACGGTCGCGCGCCCGCACGCAAGGTCTTCACCGGGTGGCTGGGCATGGAGTTCTCGCGGGTCGATCCGTCCACGGGCACCATGTTCACTGTCCACAGCGGGCTCGCGATGAGCAGCATCGCCATCCTGGGCTCGGACGAGCAGAAGGAGCGGTGGCTCCCGGCCATGCGCCGCATGGAGAAGATCGGCGCCTTCGGCCTGTCCGAGCCGCACGGCGGTTCCGACGTCGCCGGCGGGTTGGAGACCACGGCGCGTCTCGACGGCGACCACTGGATCCTCAACGGCAGCAAGCGGTGGATCGGCAACGCCACCTTCGCCGACCTGATCATCGTCTACGCGAAGGACGAGGCGGACGGTGAGGTGAAGGGCTTCGTCCTCGAGAAGGGGGACGACGGCTTCCCCGAGGGGTTCCGTGCGGAGAAGATCGAGCGCAAGTACTCGCTGCGCGCGGTCGAGAACGCAGATCTGTACTTCGAGGACTGCCGGGTGCCCACCGCGAACAAACTCGAGCACGCGAACTCGTTCGCCGACACCGCCAAGGTCCTGTCCCTCACCCGCGGCGGCGTCGCGTGGGGCGCGGTCGGAGTGATGATCGGTGCCTTCGAGAAGGCGGTGGCCTACGCACAGGAGCGCGAGCAGTTCGGGGCGCCCATCGCGTCGTTCCAGTTGATCTCGGACCTGATCGCGCGCATGGCCGGCAACATCACCGCGTGCCTCGGGATGGCACTGCGGGTGTCGCAGCTGCAGGACTCCGGGGTGCAGCACGACGAGCACGCGGCACTGTCCAAGAGCTACACCACCACGCGACTGCGTGAGGTGGTGGGCTGGGCCCGAGAGATCATGGGGGGCAACGGCATCGTGCTCGACTACGACGTGATCCGTTACTTCACCGATGCCGAGGCGCTGTACTCGTACGAGGGCACGTCGCAGATGAACAACCTCATCGTCGGCAGGGGAGTGACGGGGTACTCGGCGTTCGTCTAGTCCGAAGCGCACGAGAGCCCGCTCCTGCAGTGCAGGAGCGGGCTCTCGTGGTGGTGCGCGAGGATCAGCGTGCGAAGAGCAGTGCGCGCTTGACTTCCTGGATCGCCTTCGTCACCTGGATGCCACGGGGGCACGCGTCGGTGCAGTTGAAGGTGGTGCGGCAGCGCCACACACCCTCGACGTCGTTGAGGATGTCCAGGCGCTCGGGAGCGCCCTCGTCACGGCTGTCGAAGATGAAGCGGTGTGCGTTGACGATGGCGGCGGGACCGAAGTAGCTGCCGTCGTTCCAGTACACGGGGCACGAGGTGGTGCAGCACGCGCACAGGATGCACTTGGTGGTGTCGTCGAATCGCGCGCGGTCGGCGGCCGACTGGATGCGCTCACGCGTGGGCTCGTTGCCGGACGTCATCAGGTAGGGCTTGACGGCGCGGAACGCGTCGAAGAACGGCTCCATGTTCACGATGAGGTCCTTCTCCACGGGCAGACCGCGGATGGGTTCGATCGTGATGGTGAGGGACTTCGAGGAGTCCTTCGGGAGCATGTCGCGCATCAGGACCTTGCAGGCCAGACGGTTGACACCGTTGACACGGACCGCGTCGCTGCCGCACACGCCGTGCGCGCACGAGCGGCGGAACGAGAATGTGCCGTCCAGGTAGTTCTTCACGTACAGCATCAGGTTGAGAAGACGGTCGGTCGGCAGGGTGGGGACCTGGAAGCTGTCCCAGTGCGAACCCTTGTCGTCCTCCGGGTTGAAGCGAGCGATCTTCAGTGTGACCATCACTGCTTCGTCCGGAACCGCAGGCAGACCGCCCTTGTCTTCGGACTTGTCGATAGCGGGTGCGCTCATCAGTACTTACGCTCCATCGGCTCGTAGCGGGTCTGCACCACGGGCTTGTAGTCGAGGCGGATATCGGAGAGCAGACCCTCGCCCACCTTGTACGCCATGGTGTGGCGCATGAAGTTGACGTCGTCGCGCTCCGGGTAGTCCTCGCGGGCGTGTCCGCCGCGAGTCTCCTTGCGGTTGAGAGCACCGGCGACGGTGACCTCCGCCATCTCCAGCAGGAAGCCGAGCTCGACGGCCTCGAGCAGGTCGCTGTTGTAGCGCTTGCCCTTGTCCTGCACGGTGATCCGGCCGTAGCGCTCCTTCAGTCCCTGGATGTCGCTCAGGGCCTGCTTGAGGGTGTCCTCGGTACGGAAGACGGACGCGTTGTTGTCCATCGACTGCTGCAGCTCGGTGCGGATGGTCGCGACCTTCTCGTTGCCGTGATCCGAGAGGATGAGTTCGAGCCATTCCTCGACCATCTTCTGCGGAGCCTCGGGCAGCGGGGTGAAGTCGACGCTGTTGGCGTGCTCGGCGGCAGCGATGCCGGCGCGACGGCCGAACACGTTGATGTCGAGCAGCGAGTTGGTGCCGAGACGGTTGGAGCCGTGCACGGACACGCAGGCGCACTCGCCGGCGGCGAAGAGGCCGGGAACGACGTCGTCGTTGTTGCGGAGCACCTCACCGCGGATCTTGGTGGGGATGCCGCCCATGACGTAGTGGCACGTCGGGTACACGGGCACCAGCTCGGTGACCGGGTCGACGCCCAGGTACGTGCGGGAGAACTCCGTGATGTCCGGGAGCTTCTCCTCCAGGACGTCGGCGCCGAGGTGGGTCACGTCGATGTAGACGTAGTCCTTGTTCGGTCCGGCACCGCGACCTTCGAGCACCTCGAGCACCATCGAGCGGGCGACGATGTCGCGCGGCGCGAGGTCCTTGATGGTGGGGGCGTAGCGCTCCATGAAGCGTTCACCGTCCGCGTTGCGGAGGATTCCGCCCTCACCGCGCACGGCCTCGGAGATGAGGATGCCCAGTCCGGCGAGGCCGGTCGGGTGGAACTGGTGGAACTCCATGTCCTCGAGCGGCAGGCCCTTGCGGAAGATGATGCTCATGCCGTCACCGGTGAGGGTGTGGGCGTTCGAGGTGGTCTTGTAGATACGACCCGAACCGCCGGTGGCGAACACGATCGACTTCGCGTGGAACACGTGCAGCTCGCCGGTGGCCAGCTCGTAGGCGATGACGCCGGTGGCCACGGGGCCCTCGTCGGTCTCCGTCAGCGCGATGTCCAGTGCGTAGAACTCGTTGAAGAACTCCACGTCGTGCTTGACGCACTGCTGGTACAGCGTCTGGAGGATCATGTGGCCGGTGCGGTCGGCGGCGTAACACGCACGGCGCACGGGCGCCTTGCCGTGGTCACGGGTGTGCCCGCCGAAGCGGCGCTGGTCGATCTTGCCCTCGGGCGTGCGGTTGAACGGCAGGCCCATCTTCTCTAGGTCGAGGACCGCGTCGATGGCCTCCTTCGCCATGATCTCGGCGGCGTCCTGGTCGACCAGGTAGTCGCCGCCCTTGATCGTGTCGAAGGTGTGCCACTCCCAGTTGTCCTCCTCGACGTTGGCGAGGGCAGCACACATTCCGCCCTGCGCCGCGCCGGTGTGGCTGCGAGTGGGGTAGAGCTTCGTGAGCACCGCGGTGCGGGCGCGCGGACCGGCCTCGATCGCCGCGCGCATACCTGCACCACCGGCACCGACGATCAGTACGTCGTAACGATGTTCCTGCATGTGCACTCTCCCCTAGCTGGCGGTGATGTTGGGGTCGAACGTGAAGATGACGTACGTGCCCAGACCCATGATGAGGATCATCGAGAGCACCAGAAGCGTGGTGAGCCAGAACCGCGTGGAGTCCTTGCGCGAGTAGTCGGCGATGACGGTCCGCAGACCGTTGCCGCCGTGCAGCTGCGCCAACCAGAGCATCGTCAGGTCCCACACCTGCCAGAACGGGCTCGACCAGCGGCCGGCCACGAAGGCGAAGTTGATGCGGTGAACACCGTCGTCGAGCAGCAACATGATGGACATGTGGCCGAGGACGAGGACGACGAGCGCGAGTCCGGAGAAGCGCATGAACAGCCATGCGTAGAGCTCGAAGTTGCCGCGGTTCTTCCGGCGCGGTGAGCGCGGATTGTCGAGGCTGGCGGGACGGTCGTGAGACGTTCCCAGCGTGCGTGCCTGCTTGGCACCTGCGTCGGTGGTCGCCATGGCTCAGTGCCCCCCGGTGAAGGTGTTGTAGAGGATGCGTGCCGCGCCCGGGATCATGACGACGAACCAGATGCCGAGGATGACCCACAGCATGAGGCGCTGGTACTGGGTTCCCTTCGACCAGAAGTCGACGAGCATGACTCGGATGCCGTTGAGTGCGTGGTAGAGCACCGCGGCCACGAGGCCGAGCTCCATCAGGCCGACGATCGGCGTCTTGTACGTGTCGATCACGTCGTTGTACGCCTGGGGATCGACGCGGACGAGCGCCGTGTCCAGGACGTGCACGAACAGGAAGAAGAACGTGACGACACCGGTGATCCGGTGCAGAACCCAGGACCACATGCCAGGGTCTCCGCGGTACAGAGACCGCGTGCGCTCCCGCGTCGGGGCGGCTTCGGTCGTGCTAGCCATCGAGTGCAGTGCCTCCAACATCATTGATGGACGCGACGAGCGAAGACGCCCGGAGAGATACCGGAGAAATCCAGCTCGATCGTGTGTGTGAAACGACTTCTTCGAACTCTAATCCCATGCTCGGACACGCACTAATTCGCGTTGGGCCTGGCGTTTCCCTGCCGACCGGAAGTTAGGTTTGCCTGTCCAATGACCTGGTGGGTCGCTCGGAGTTGCCTGCAGTGGCAGCCTCGACGTGACAGGATCGCCCTCATGCCGGAAGTCGACTGGAAATCCTTGCGCGACAGTGCCCGTGAGGCTATGACCCACGCCTACGCGCCCTATTCGAACTACCCCGTGGGGGCCGCTGCGACAGTGGACGACGGACGCATCGTCGCCGGATGCAATGTGGAAAATGTCTCATACGGTCTCGGGCTCTGCGCCGAGTGCGGACTGGTGTCGGCGCTGAATGCGAGCGGCGGCGGACGCCTGATCGCGTTCTCGTGCTGCGACAGTCGAGGCTCGATCCTGCTGCCGTGCGGCCGTTGTCGGCAGCTTCTGTTCGAGTTCGGCGGAGGCGATCTGCTGATCGACACGGCGTCGGGTGTGCGTCCACTGAGCGACCTCCTCCCCGAGGCGTTCGGCCCCGACGATCTCGCCGCGGGGCAGGTCTCGAACACCGCTGAGAAGGCGGTGACCGATGCCTGATGCCGTATCGGTGATAGCCACCAAACGCGATGGCCACACCCTTTCTTCGGACCAGATCTCGTGGATGGTCGACGCGTACACCCGTGGCGACGTGGCGGACGAGCAGATGTCGGCCCTCACGATGGCCATTCTGCTGCGCGGCATGACACGCGTGGAGATCCGTCAGTGGACCGACGCGATGATCGCGTCGGGCAGCCGCATGGACTTCTCGTCCATCTCGCGTCCCACCGTCGACAAGCACTCCACGGGCGGTATCGGGGACAAGATCACGCTCCCGCTCGCACCCCTCGTCGCGGCGTGCGGTGCGGCGGTGCCGCAGCTGTCGGGACGCGGTCTCGGCTACACCGGCGGCACGCTGGACAAGCTGGAGTCCATTCCGGGCTGGCGGGCCGATCTCACGGCCGACGAGATGACCCGACTCCTCGACGACCCCGCTGTCGGCGCGGTGATCTGCGCTGCGGGTGCGGATCTGGCCCCGGCGGACAAGAAGCTCTACGCCCTGCGTGACGTCACCGGCACCGTCGAGTCGATCCCGATGATCGCCGCGTCGATCATGAGCAAGAAGATCGCCGAGGGGACGGGCGCACTGGTCCTGGACGTGAAGTGCGGATCGGGTGCGTTCATGAAGTCGCTGGATCAGGCGCGCGAGCTCGCCGCGACGATGGTCGAGCTCGGCACCGATTCGGGCGTCAACACGGTCGCCCTGGTCACCGACATGTCCACCCCGCTCGGCCTCACCGCCGGCAACGCTCTCGAGGTGCAGGAATCCCTCGATGTCCTGGCCGGCGGCGGCCCTGCGGACGTCGTCGAGCTGACTCTCGCGCTGGCGCGCGAGATGGTCGCGGCCGCCGGACTCGACGGTGTCGATCCGGCCGACAAACTGCGCGACGGCACGGCCATGGACCGGTGGCGGGCGATGATCGCCGGACAGGGTGGCGATCCCGATGCGCCGCTGCCCGTGGCACGACATACTCACGACGTCGTGGCCGACCGCGACGGCGTGGTCACCCGTGTGGACGCCATGGCGGTGGGTATCGCCGCCTGGCGGCTGGGTGCCGGGCGCGAGCGGCAGGGCCAGCAGGTCCAGGCAGGAGCAGGGGTGCGCATGCATGTCAGACCGGGAGAGCGGGTGTCCGCCGGGAGTTCGGTGTTCACGCTGCACACGGACACCCCGGAACGGTTCGACGGTGCGCTCGAGGCACTGACGGACGGATGGGCCGTCGGCGACGACGCTCCTGCCGTCTCGCCGCTGATCCTGGATCGGATCGGTACGTAGTGTGACGCGCGCTCGGTGGTTCCTCGTCACGCTGGTGGGGGTGATGCTCGCGATTGTGCTGGGCGCGTGCGGGTCGTCCTCGGACGAGCCGTTGATCGACACGGTCACCGACAACGGTGTGCTCGTGGTCGGCACGGAGGGCACGTACAGCCCCTTCAGTTTCCAGGGGTCCGACGGTGACCTGACGGGGTACGACATCGACGTCGTCCGCGCGGTCGGGGAGAAACTCGGCGTACGCGTCGAGTTCGTCCAGACGCCGTTCGACTCGATCTTCGCCGGTCTCGAGTCCGGCCGGTTCGACCTCATCGCCAACCAAGTGACCGTCAACGACGAACGGCAGGCCAAGTACGACCTCTCGCGGCCGTACACCGTCTCCGAGGGCGAGATCGTCGCGCGGGCCGGGGACACGTCGATCACCTCGTTGGCGGATCTGGCCGGCCGGACCACGGCGCAGTCGTCGACGAGCAACTGGGCCGAGGTGGCCACCGACGCAGGCGCTCAGGTGCAGGCCGTCGAGGGATTCGTCCAGGCGGTGACGCTGGTCAAGGACGGCCGTGTCGACGCCACCGTCAACGACTCGCTCGCCATCGCCGAGTACTTCGCGCAGACCGGGGACACGGGTGTCGCCGTCGCCGCCCAGACCGGGGACACCAGTTTGCAGGCCTTCGCCGCCCGCAAGGACAGCGGCCTGATGGAGCAGGTGAACACCGCGCTGGAGGAGCTGCAGGACGACGGCACGCTGGCGGCGGCCTCGGAGCGCTACTTCGGGTCCGACGTCGCGGTGCCGGATCCGCAGACCGCCGCGGCCACCGCCCCCACCGCCGAGGCCGGGGCCA
Organism: Rhodococcus sp. UNC23MFCrub1.1; assembly: GCF_000686025.1. Lineage (GTDB taxonomy): Bacteria > Actinomycetota > Actinomycetes > Mycobacteriales > Mycobacteriaceae > Rhodococcoides. Next base: position 48,277 of record NZ_JMLQ01000001.1, on the reverse strand, counting down.
CCGAGTCGACTCAGGAACTGATCACCCGCAACCTGGTGCCGATGCTGAAGGCCACCGTCACCACGACGTTGCCGCTCACCGCGATCAGCTTCGTCATCGGTCTCGCGATCGCGCTGGCCGTGGCACTGGCCCGGATCTCCTCGATCCGACCCCTGTCGCTGCTCGCGCGCTTCTATGTCTCGATCGTCCGCGGCACTCCGTTGCTGCTGCAGCTGTTCATCGTGTTCTACGCGTTGCCGCAGTTCGGGGTGGTCATCTCGCCGTTCCCGGCGGCGGTGGTGGCGTTCAGCATCAACGTCGGTGGCTACGCGGCGGAGATCGTGCGCGCCGCCATCCTCGGCGTGCCCAAGGGCCAGTGGGAGGCGGCCGAGACCATCGGCATGGGGTACCGCACCGCGCTGCAGCGCATCATCCTTCCGCAGGCTCTGCGCACCGCGGTGCCGCCCTTGTCCAACACGTTGATCTCGTTGGTGAAGGACACGTCGCTGGCGTCCACGATCCTGGTGACCGAGCTGCTCCGCGTGGCGCAGCTCGCGGCGGCTCCCACCTTCGACTTCTTCGCGCTGTACTCGGTGGCCGCGGTGTACTACTGGATCATCTGCATCGTCCTGTCGTCCGTGCAGGGCAGGCTCGAGACCCGACTGGACAGGTACGTGGCGCGATGACCGAGAAGCCCTTGATCGAGGCCGCAGGACTGCGGAAGTCGTTCGGCGACAACCACGTCCTGCAGGGAGTCGACTTCACCGCCGACCGCGGCACGGTCACCGTCGTCGTGGGCCCGTCCGGCTCCGGCAAGACGACGCTGCTGCGTGGGCTCAACGCACTCGACCCGATGGACTCCGGCACCGTGCGCATCGGCGACGTGTCCGCGGATTTCGGTGAGCTGGCGTCGGCTCCGCGTGGGCGCGTCCGGTCGGCGACCGCCGCGCTGCGCGCACAGAGCGGCATGGTGTTCCAGAGCCACAATCTGTTCCCGCACAAGACGGTGCTGCAGAACGTCGTCGAGGGTCCCGTGATCGTGCAGAAGCACCCACGGGCGGAGGCCGAAGCGGCGGGCAGGGAACTGCTCGCGCAGGTCGGTCTCACCGGCAAGGAGGACCAGTACCCGTTCCAGCTGTCGGGCGGTCAGCAGCAGCGCGTCGGGATAGCCCGCGCGCTCGCACTGGCCCCAGAGCTCATGCTGTTCGACGAGCCCACCTCGGCGCTCGATCCGGAGCTCGTCGGCGAGGTGCTGTCGGTCATGAAGAACCTCGCGAGCGAGGGCTGGACCATGGTCGTGGTCACTCACGAGATCCGGTTCGCGCAGCAGGTGGCCGACCAGGTGCTGTTCGTCGACGGGGGAGTCGTGGTCGAGCGAGGCACCCCCACCGATGTGCTGACGCACCCGGCGCAGGAGAGGACGCAACAGTTCCTCAAACGCATCCTCGACCCGCTGTAGGCGAAGGGCGCGAGGCGCGGCCGCGAACACTACAGTCGGGACATGGATGACGATCTGACGGTTGCTCCGGACAGCGCGGCACGACTGAGCGGTCCGGCACCCCTGGACATGCAGAACATCGCCCGCGCGCCGAAGGCGTTGTTGCACGACCATCTCGACGGCGGGCTCCGGCCGTCGACCGTGCTGGAACTGGCGAGCGAGTGCGGGTACGACGGGCTTCCCGCGTCGGACGCGGAGAGTCTCGGCCGGTGGTTCCGCGACGCCGCCGACAGCGGCTCCCTGGAGCTGTATCTCGAGACGTTCGCACACACCGTCGCCGTCATGCAGACGGCCGAGGGCCTGCAGCGTGTGGCGCGCGAGTGCGCCGAGGATCTGGCCGCCGACGGTGTCGTCTACGCCGAGGTGCGCTACGCGCCCGAGCAGCACCTCGAGAAGGGGCTCACGCTCGACGAAGTCGTGGAACACACCCTCGAAGGGTTCCGCCAGGGCGAGAGCGCCGCCCGTGCGGCCGGTCGGCCCATCGTCATCGGGTGCCTCCTCACCGCGATGCGGCATGCCGCCCGCTCCCGCGAGATCGCCGAACTCGCGGTCCGCTACCGCGATCAGGGTGTCGCGGGCTTCGACATCGCCGGCAAGGAAGCGGGCTTCCCCCCGAGCCGGCACCTCGACGCGTTCGAGTACATGCGGGCGAACAACGCGCACTTCACCATTCACGCCGGCGAGGCGTTCGGTCTGCCCTCCATCCACGAAGCGATCGCGTTCTGTGGCACGGACCGGTTGGGCCACGGGGTGCGCATCGTCGACGACATCACCACGAACGCCGACGGCGCCCGCGAACTCGGCCAGCTCGCGAATTATGTGCGGGACAAGCGGATTCCGCTGGAACTGTGCCCCAGCTCCAACGTCCAGACGGGCGCCGTGGCCAGCATCGAGGAGCACCCCTTCGACATTCTGGCCCGCTTACGGTTCCGCGTCACCGTGAACACGGACAACCGGCTGATGAGCGACACCTCGATGAGCAAGGAGATGTACCGGCTCGCCACGGCATTCGGCTACGGCTGGTCGGACCTCGAGCGGTTCACGATCAATGCGCTCAAGTCGTCGTTCCTGCCCTTCGACCAGAGGTTGGCGCTGATCGACGACGTCGTGAAGCCGGGGTATCGGGTGTTGTTGGGGTAGGGGTCGTCCGCGTACCGCTCCGCTGCTAGGAGCACATGACGCTCCCCTCGAATGGCATGGTGATGCTCCTCGCTATCGCGGCGTATCCGCATCGGCGATTGACCGTGGATGGTTTCTCATCCATCCAAGTTCTCGCACAGTGGCCCGGTGATATAGCCGTCCTCGCAGCCGTTCCTGGTCTGAATGTCACCGCTGGTGGGTTCTTGTCCGCACGCGATACCGCAGCGTTCATATCCGTTGACCACGCCGTCTCCATTGCGGTCTTCTTCTGCGATGTAGGGGAATCCGCCACCGGGATTCGGATTTATCGGCTCGTCGTTGATGCAAGCGGGGTCTGACGATGACGACGTGCCGTCGGTGTATACGGCTGTCTCGGGGTAATCGCAGTACCAAAGGACCTTTTCGGCAGGGGGTACATACGTGTCGCACGTGCTTTCGTAGCCAGTCGTTCCATCCGAATACAGCGCGGTGCCGGATTGATACAGATTCAGATCACCGCATTCGAAGGTGATCGGTTCCGGTGCAGGATCGGCGAGAGTCTCCGAGCTGATCGGCGCAACTGTGGTCGACGGGACTGTGGTCGAAATCGCGGGTGTCGTGGTGGTCGTAGCGGGTTCTGCGGAACTGCAGGATGAGAGCCCGGCTGTGCTGAGCAGGGCGACGGCGGCGAGGACTGTAGCGAGTTTCATGGTCACTCTCGAGGGTGTGGCGGTGCTGGCTGACGGAAGCAGTATTCCTCGAACTATCGCTTGGACCCTGCGGTATGTTTCATCGTGCTTGGAGGGGCTCGTCTGAACCAACGACGACTTGAATGGTCACCGAGAGCCCATTCATGCCGAACAGAAGAAGGGTCGATTCGTGAGACGTGTACTCGGTGCGGTCACCATGTCAATGATTGCCGTGGTCGTCACCGCATGTGGCAGCGGCGGGACGCCTGCCGATCCGGAGACCAGTTCGACCGTGGCGACCATCGCGTTCAGTTCACCTGAACTGACACCGCTTCCGACCACATCCGGGCCGGCTGTGCGCAGCACTCCTCCGCCGGTGGTGCTCTCCACCGAGCCGGCCAGCATTGTGGGGTGTCAGCCTGGAGACAACCCGGTCGAGACAACCTGGTCGGACGGCTCAGTCACGGCATACAGCGAGTATTGCCAGAATGTCCGAGACGAATTCGTGCGCGGCCAATACGCTGCGGAGTCCGGCCCGACCGAGTTCACATGCGAGTCCGGGTATGCGTGCGGAATCACGGAGGCCGACGGCGTCGTGTGTGACCAGAACGGATGCCGATCGTCACGGACTGCCTGACCCGAGCGGAGAACGATCATCCCGATCCGACCGACAACTGACGTGACTTCTTCTGGCAGCACCGTGCTGTCACCAGTACCCACACGTCCACCGGCTCACGCCTTTCACGGTGCGTCGAGACCGACCTGAAGCACCATCTCGCAACGATGAGGACCTCACATGGCGAAACGACGCGGATTCTTCGCGGAGATTCAACACCAGAACCGACTTCGGGAACAGCGTGAACGGCAGCAGCAGCGGGCCACCGCCCAAGCGCACGCCCGAGCGACGCGGGAAGCGGAACGTTCGAGGAAGGAGTCGGAACGCAATAGAGTCGCGGACGTCCGCCGCGCCGCCGCCCTCACTGCGGCGCAGATCAAGGAGCAGGCGCGTCTGCATGTCCAGGCCCGTCAGGCCGAGGTCGACCTGCTCAATGCCACCTTGGCGCAGCAGCTCGAGGACATCGACGCAATCCTCGCCGCCACGCTCGAGGTGGACGATTACGTGGATCTGGCCTCGCTGCGGCAGCCGGTGCAGCACCCGCCGTTCTCCCGCCCCGACCTGACCCAGCCCGCGCCGCCCCCCGTACCTCCGCCGTTGTCCCCGGAACCGGTCTACGTCGAACCCGCTGCGCCGGCGGGCATCGGGGCCGTTCTGGGTGGCAGGAAGAAGCATGCCGCTGCCATCGAAGCGGCGCAGGCGCAGTACTGGGAACACCGCCGACAGTGGGAGCAGTACGCCAGCGCGCACCACTCTGCGCACCAGCAGGCCGAGACCGCGCACCGGGAACGCGAGACGCACCGGTTGGACGCTCTGGCCGCCGCCCAGGCGCAGTACGAGACGGAGTGCGCACAACGGCGCACCGAGATCCTGGCAGCCAACGTGCGCCTCGAGAAGCTCATGACAGGCCTGCAGGACCGAAAGCCTGCGGCGCTGGAGGAGTACGTGTCCATCGTTCTCGCAAACTCCGCCTATCCGGAGTGCTTCGAGGTCGAGCACGACTTCACCTTCGACGGTGCGGTGGGGGAACTCACTTTGACCGTGCACGTTCCGCACCCGGACACGCTGCCTACCGAGAAGGCCTTCAAGTACACCAAGGCAAGCGACTCGATCACCAGCACTTCTCTGCCGGTCAAGGCCTGCAAGGACCGTTACGCGACGGCGGTGTGTCAGGTCGCCCTGCGCACCGCGCATGAGATCTTCGAAGCCGACCGGGACGGTATCGTGGCGACGTTGTCGATGACCGTCGGTGTGGACGCCGTCGACCCGGCAACGGGGCGGGACCACTTCGTTGCGCTGGTCCAGTTGGCCACTGACAGAGTGAGCTTCGAAGCCCTTGACCTCGGGCGGGTCGACGCGAGGGCGACGCTGGACCACCTCCGGGCGGGTGTGTCGAAGAACCCGTACGACCTGGTCCCGGTCAGCAACTCCCGAGGAGTTCGAGGATGACAAGAACCTTTATCAACGCGCGGTGCGAAAGGTACAGGTCATGACCGACGATGGCGGCGCAGATGTCATCCGGGCACTCCGAGGCGCACTGGTGGCGAAGGAACGGGAACTGCATTTTCTGCAGGACCAACTCGCCGCGGTCACTCGCGAACGCGACGAGGCTGTGCAGACCGCGTCGACTCCGGCCCCCGCGCCCGAGGCTGCGCCGGTGGCGCCACCGGGCGTCGTCGAGACTGACGACCGAGTCGTTCTGCAGGAAGTGGGCATCTACACCTACCAACATCCCCTGCAGAACGCCGAGCAGTACCGCGAACGACTGGCCGATGTGCGAGACCGGATCAAGCAGTCCGTGATCTCCACCGCGGCCGTCGAAGCGTCAGACAGGTTCTCCTTCAACAACTCCCTCGCCAAGGGTCGCAAGATGACCGCGGATCTGTCGAAGTTGATGCTCCGCGCGTACAACGCCGAGGCGGAGAACTGCGTGCGGACCCTCAAAGCGGGCAACCTCGCCACCGCTGTCAACCGCCTGGAGAAAGCGGCCGCCACGATAGCCAAGCTCGGAGCGCTGATGGAGATGCACGTCTCTGACGACTATCACCGGCTCCGGGTGACGGAACTCGAACTCACCGCGGACTACCTGATGAAGGTCCAAGAAGAGAAGCTCGCGCAACGCGAGGAGCGGGAGCGGCTACGGGAGGAACGCAAGGTCGAGCAAGAACTCGCCGCGCAACGGGAGAAGCTCGATAAGGAGCGCTCGCACTATCAGAACGTGGCCGATTCAATGGGGGACCGCGACGACGAGGAGGCCCGGCGCGTGCGGGAAAAATTGGCGGATCTGCAGTCGGCGATCGAGCAGAACGACTATCGCCGCGCCAACATTCGAGCCGGATATGTCTATGTGATCAGCAACCAGGGTGCATTCGGTCCGGACGTGGTGAAGATCGGCATGACCAGGAGGCTTGAACCAATGGACCGGGTCCGCGAACTCGGCAGCGCGTCGGTGCCGTTCCCGTTCGATGTTCACGCGCTGTACTTCTCTGATGACGCCGTCGCCTTGGAAGCATCACTGCACGCTGCATTTTCGGATCGACGACTGAACCACGCGAACCTGCGGCGTGAGTACTTCTTCGCACGCCCGTTGGAAGTGAGGACCGTTCTCGCGCAACAGGTGGGGAACCTGATGGAGTACACCGAGGAGCCTCAATCGACGCAGTACTATCAAAGCCGTGGACAGTGGCCGACGCGACTTCGCGGCTAGCCACGGGATTTGCCGACGCAGGTCGCGGCGTGCGTCGACACGCTTGATCAGGGGCCGAGGCGATCGACTGTCGGCCGGCTCCGGTGGTATAGATGGGAGATCGCCTGGGAGCCCCCAAGCCACCCCACTCTGATCACTGAGGCCCTGCTCAGACCTACTGACTGCGCTCGCCGGTTGTGCACCCTCGCATCTGGCGGCGCGCTAGCCCCGTTCGCGATTCCAACGTTCGCCCGCTTAGGACGCGTAGCGCGACCCAAGTAGTTTCACGTGAGTCCGATATTCGTAACAGACATTCACCAACAGATGAAGAAACCCTGCAGTTGGCTCGGCGACGGACGGTACGCCGTCCGATCAGCGACCAGTGAGACGAACTTGCGTCGGCTCCGAAACGTTATCCGACTCGATCACAACTCCACTGTCCTGGGTTCGCGCCATGAACTCAGGATTGAGGTCGAGGTCGTCATCGAACTCCCCGTTCAAGTTCTTGGCCAGTGTGTCGGCCAGACGGTGGCCCATCGGGCGGAAGGTCATATACGTCAGCCCGCCGGACACGAAGCCGCCGACAACAGGCACGGCTTTTGTAATGGTCTTTTCGACCGTCTTCTTGGTGATCTTCTGGCCGATCAGTGCGCCGACCTTCTTGACAAGGGGGTACCAGGTTGTCTTGGTCAGCGCCTGTGCGGCAACCTTTTTGCCGATGTTCGCGCCTGCAGCCGTCGATATGCTCCCCACTAGCGCGGATGCCCCAGCCGCACCGAACATCGCGCCCAGATAGGCGATCACGCGAATTTGAGCTGTTTCCGACAGTTCTTCACCATCGAACAGGTCATCTTCGCCGAACATGTAAGCGATTTGCTGTGCGAGGTTGATGGCGAACCCGAAATATTGGACGACGTCGGCTCCGCCCGCGGCGACCATGACGACGGGGTTGCCTGGCAGGCCGGCGGCGAAAGACATGGCCGAGGTTTTCGCCGCACTGTTCTTGATGAGGGAATCACACTTCTTACGAAGCGACTCGACCGTGAAGACGGCCTGGGGTCCCTCGGCGAGAATGATGTCAAGATGGGGCGAACTCGCGAACTGCTTGCGTAGGAACGCGTCTCTGTCGACGTGTACTACGGGGAGCTTCGCGACAGCCCCAATCGTCTGCAGCGTTGTTGCGTAGAGCTTGTCCTGCGAGGGCTCGGCCATACTCGAACAATAGCCACTCGCTTCGACTACGAGCGACCGGGCTGGACAAACGACGACCCTGGTTGCCAATGAGCAAGTGACCACGATGTTGCGGCGTCGGCGCAGTACGCATGCGAACGGCAATGGATTCTGTGGCTGACCGTGTCGACCCGTCCAGACAGCCTTGCCAGGGATCGCACGGCTGGGTGCGCGGGCCACACGAAGGGACGATCCAGGTGTGCGTGGCAGCACCTTATTTCTCGGCCGGGTCGCACCGACAACTTGATGGGTTCGCACCACGTAGCCGACGAGCCGAATACACTCCCACTCGTGCACCGCATCTTCACCACCCCCGTCTCGTCCGTGTACCCGCACTACGTCACCAAGGTGGAGCGCAAGGGTCGGACGAAGGACGAGCTCGACGAGGTCGTCCGCTGGCTCACAGGCTTCGACGACGCCGAGTTGGCGCAGCACCTCTCGGCGGACACGACGTTCCTCGATTTCTTCGAGGCCGCGCAGCTGAACCCGAACGCGCCGCTCATCACAGGGTCGGTGTGTGGGGTGCGGGTGGAGTCGGTGGAGGATCCGCTGATGCAGAACATCCGTCGACTCGACAAGCTCGTCGACGAGCTCGCCAAGGGGCGACCGATGGCGAAGATCCTGCGCGCCTGATCGGCACGCCGACGGTCAGGTGGTCGGACGCAACCGGGTCTCGAACTCGCGCTCCAGGGCGCGCCACGACTCCGCCTCGGCGTCGAACGGAGCGCTCGGGGCCATGCGTCCGTCCACCGGCTCGAGGATGTAGGAGATGAGCCAGCCGAGGGGAGTGGCCGGCGCCAGTGCCTCCTCGACGGACGCGTCCTTGGCGTAGTCGGCTGCGTCGGTGAACAGTTCGACGGCGAGATCGAGCTGATCGGCGTCGACGGATTCCGGTCCGCGGGCCAGGTCGTCGGCGAGCCCGGGCAGCACGTACACGTTCTCGTCGGTCACCTGCACGTCGAGAGAACCGTCGACGGCCGCGGTGCGCACGTCGTCGTACGTGCTGACCGTCGTGAGGTCGTGGTCGTGATCGTCGGCCAGGTAGCGGGCGAGCGCGCGCTCACTTCCGAACACGAAGATCGCGCCCGAACGTCCCAGGAACAGCGGCTCGTCGTCGAGGTAGCAGCGCAGTGTGTAGTAGGTGTCCTCGGAGGTGATGATGCGCACCGGATCGATACCCACCGAGCCCCAGTAGGTCTCGTCCTCGTCGTCGGTGTCGACGGGGACCACGACTACATCGGAGTCGTCCGACGCGGTGTCGTCGTCGGTGTCGATGTCCTCGTCGTCCAGATCCTCTGCGTCCACGATGTTCTCGGCTGCGGCCGTGATCTCCGCATCGGCCACGGCGGTCGCCTCGGCATCGACGTCGGGAGTGGTCAGGACGGTGTCGATGGCGTCGAGGACGGCGTCCCACCCCTTCGCCACGACGGCACCGATACGGTTCCAGAGCTGCGAGCCCTCACGCCCGACGAAGGCGTCGGCACCGCGGGACAGCACTCCGAGAAGTGCATTGGCAGAGAAGAAGCGAGTGACGGCATCCAGTTCGCAGACCTCGCCGAGGGTGCGTGCCATCTCGAGGGAGCGGGCCAGCTCGATGATGGAGTCCTCGTCCGGATCCCCCGCGGCGAGCTCCGGAACGCCCACGAGGTCGTAGACGTGGTCGTCGTCCGGCTCGATGTGCGCTGCGGAGAGCGCGACGACGGTGCGCCACTGGGGATGGTCGACGAGGTCGTTGTCGGTGTCGGTGCGGATGAACGCCGCCATCTCGGCCACCGACGGGAACGCGTAGAGATCGTCCTCGCGACCGAGGAAGGCCTCCCACTCCTCGCCGTCCTCACGCCACTCGGGCGCCCACAGGGTGACGAGGTCGCCGGCAGTCACACCGAGTTCGATCGGGACGATGTCTCCAGCCATGGCCGCGAGCCTATCCCAGCCGCCGGGCGTCCTCACTGGACGCCGTGTCGAGCCCCAGACGCAGGGCGGCGTGGACGTCGGCACGCTCGAGAACGACGGCCAGAACGGCTGTGTTCACCGCGTGGACGATCGCCGCCTCGACCCGATGACAGCGCATCTCTCGGACGTCGTCCTCGACGGTGAGGCCGACCAGATGTCCGTGCGCGTCCACCTCGGCCCGGACGAGCGCGTCGTCCCTGTCGTTGCGACCGCGCACGCGAGCCAGGTCGTCGAGAGTCCGGTGCAGCAGGGCGGACACGCGTCGTGCCGAACCGGACGAGCCGATCTCGACGAGCTCGTCGTCGGCAGGGCCCGCCGTGGGCACCGGCGCCACCGGATGTGCGAGCCCGTGCAGCATCCGCACCGCGGCAGCTACCGCGGAACCCCCGAAGGCGAGCTCCCTACGTTCGAGCTCCAGGTCCACGATCTCGCCGGACGGCAGCACCACGATGCGTCCGGCGCGCGAGGTGGCGTGTCCGCCGGTCATGCGGTCGGCCGGTAGAAGCCGTGGAAGCTCATGCCGACGTTCGACGTCCGGACGGCACTGACGCTGACCGGGTCGCCCGCCTCCACCATCTGACCGTTCCCCACCACCATCGCGACGTGACCGTCCCACACGGCGAGGTCGCCCGGCATCAGGTCCTCGGCGCTCACCGGGCTGCCCACCGCCTGGTCGGCCGCGAGCCGCGGCAGGTCCACGCCGGCGGTGCCGTACGCGCTCTGCGTGAGTCCGCTGCAGTCCAGGCCCTGCCCGGGGGTGGTGCCGCCCCACACGTACGGCGTGCCCTGCTGGGCGAGCGCGAAGCGGACGGCTCCGGCCGCGCGCTCGTTGGGCGCCATGGCGGTGCTGCCGTCGGGAAGCGTCACGAGCGTGCCGGTCTCGTCGACGCCGGGCGACGCCGGATCGACCGGCTGCTCCGGAGCCGTCGGCGCGAACAGCCCGCGGAGAGCCGCGTCCGGCGACGCGGGCAGAGACGGAAGCGCGGGAACCTCCGGCACGACGAGTGCGCCGACGCGGGCGGCCAGGGCATCGAGCTCTGCTCGCACCCGAGCGTGGACGGCGAGAGCATTGTCGAGGTGGTGCGTCGCGTGGGCGATGAGTGCGGTCTGTCCCGGGGGAGTGAGGGCCGCGGGCGCGAGTGCCGCTGCGCCCGTGAGGAAAGCGGCCATGATGGTCTGCAGCTCGGCGACCCCACGCGCGACGCTCGCCTGCGCCTCGGCGGCGAGTGACTGCAGCGCGCCGGCGTGCTCGATCATCGACCCGGCCGCGGCGGCGCCGCGCACGGTGAGGTCGAGAGCGGCCTCGGACGCGGGTCCGGACCACGCGTCCGAGAGAGCGGTGACTCCGTCGGTCACCTGTCGCGAGGCGTCGGACAGTGACGCGATGCCCGAGTCGAGGGAATCGGTGTCGGGGAACGGACGGCCGGTGCCGAGAGAGCGGATCAGAGTCTCGAGGGGCGCGGCCAGCAGATCGATCATCGCGGTGCACCGGTGCCGATCAGCACGTCGGACAGCGAGGTGTCGCCGTCGTCGTAGGACCGCGCTGCGGACTGCACGGACGACCCGAGGTGCTCGAACAGGTCGGACAGCGCGCCGAGGCCGTCGGCGTAGCGCGCCGCGGCACCGGCGAACGCGACTCCGAAGTCGGCTCCGACGAGGCCGAGCGTCGCCGCGGAGCCCGTTGCACCCCGTGCCACCGTGGACGCGTCCCGCACGAGGAGTGCGGCGTCGGTCAGACGGCCGGCACCGTCGTGCAGACCGTCCACTCGGACGTCGAATGTCGTACCGCTCTCGGCCACTGCAGTCCACCGTTCACTCGCGTGCTCGCACCGTCTCGAAGTCAGACGGTGCGGAGCGGCTCGCGGTTCCCCGATCACGCGGATCCGTTCGACCGGGAGCGGGCGCCGATCGCCGACTAGGGTGATCCCGGTGAACACCACGCCCGACATGGACACCCGCGTACTCGACCACCCCCTCGCGTCCGCGCTGCTGACCCAGATGCGCGACCAGTCGACGGACAACCCCGCGTTCCGATCCGCACTGCGCCAGCTGACGCAGATGCTGGTCTACGAGGCGCTGCGCGACGCGCCCGTGGTCGAGTTCGACGTCACGACGCCGGTCGCGGTGACCACCGGGACGCGCCTGAAGTCGCCGCCGCTGCTGGTGCCGGTGTTGCGCGCGGGCCTGGGCATGGTGGAGAAGGCCAGCTCGCTGATCCCGCAGTCGCGGATGGGCTTCGTCGGCATCGCGCGCGACGAGAAGACACATCAGCCGGTGCCGTACATGGAATCGCTGCCCGACGACCTGGCCGGTTACCCGGTGTACGTCCTCGACCCGATGCTCGCCACGGGCGGGTCGATGGTCCACACCATCGAGCTGCTGGTGCAGCGCGGCGCGGACGACGTCACGTGCATCTGCGTCGTGGCCGCCCCCGAGGGAGTGCAGGCACTCGCGTCGTCGGGACTGCCCGTGCGCCTCGTCGCCGCCAGCATCGACGAGGGTCTGAACGAGAACGCGTACATCGTGCCGGGCCTCGGTGACGCCGGGGACCGCCAGTTCGGTCCCCGCTAGAGCGAGCGGGCGAAGTCGGCCAGGGACTCGAGCGTGTCGGCCGCGCGTGTCCTGGCCGGCGCCAGATCCTCCGCCGTCGCCACCGGTTCGACCACTTCCAGGTAGGCCTTCAGCTTCGGTTCGGTTCCCGACGGCCGAACGATGACGCGGAACCGTTCGCCGGTCAGTTCCACTGCATCGGTGCGGAGTTCGGCGTCGGGGGTGTTCAGGTCGCGTAAGGTCACCGTCGCACCCGCCAACGTCGTCGGTGGGGCGGAACGCAGGCGCGTCATCATGTCGCCGATCTCCGAGAGGTCGGTGACGCGCCGCGACACCTGGGTGCCCACGCGCGCTCCGAACTCTCGGTCGAGATCGTCGAGGACGTCGAGGATGGTGCGTCCCTCCTCGGCCAGGTCGGCCGCGATGTGTGCGAGCAGCACGGCCGCCGAGATGCCGTCCTTGTCTCGCACCGCGTCCGGGTCGACGCAGTGTCCGATCGCCTCCTCGTAGGCGTATACCAGGCCGTCGCCGGCGCGCACGAGCCACTTGAAGCCGGTGAGCGTGCGCCGGTAGCGGGCACCGCGGGCCGGCGCGAGCGCCGAGAGCAGGCTCGACGACACGATGGTGCTGGCCACGAGTGATCCCGGCGGCGCCGACCGCAGGATGTGGTCTGCGATCACCGCTCCCGTCTCGTCGCCGGTGAGCATGCGGACACCGTTCGGCCCGCGCACGCCGATCGCGCACCGGTCCGCGTCCGGGTCCAGAGCGATGGCCAGTGCCGCGTCGACCTCGGCGGCGAGCGCCAGCACCTGGTCCGCCGCGCCCGGCTCCTCGGGGTTGGGAAAGGTCACGGTGGGAAAGTCCGGGTCGGCGTCGAACTGCGACGTCACGATGTGGACGTCGGTGACACCGCTGCGGCGCAACGCCTCCACGGCCACGGGCCCGCCGACCCCGTGCATCGGAGTGAGTGCCACACGGAGGGTGGAGTGCGACGGCCGCTCGGGAACGCGCTGTGCCACCCGGTCGAGGTACTGCTCGATCACGGGGTCCGCGGTGGGCGTGACGGCGGTGCGTGCGATCGAGGACGCACCCGGCGCCTGCCGGATGAACTCCTCGATCTCCCGGTCGGCGGGCGACACCAACTGGGCGCCGCCGTCGAGGTAGACCTTGTAGCCGTTGTCTGCCGCGGGATTGTGCGAAGCGGTGATCTGAATGCCGGCGACGGCGCCGCGTGACCTCGTGGCGAACGCGAGCACCGGGGTCGGCGCCGGGTCCGGGAGCAGGGTGACGCGGAAGCCCGCCGCGGCCAGGACCTCGGCCGCGGCGACGGCGAACTCCGCGGAGCCGTGCCGGGCGTCCCGGCCCACCACCACCTCGCAGCCGGCCGCGTGATGACGCGAGAGATACTGCGCCACACCGTGTGTGGCCCTCATGACGACGGCGACGTTCATGCCACCGGGCCCGGCCTGCACGGGTCCGCGCAGACCCGCGGTGCCGAACGTGAGCGCACCGGCGAACCGCGAGGCCCGATCACTCGCGTCGAGATCGCGCAGTTCCGCCTGCGTCGCGGGGTCCGGATCGTCCTCGATCCACTGCCGGACGACGGCGTCGAGGTCTGTCACAGTTGCGGGACCAGCCGTCGCAGCAGAGTTCCCATCCGCTCGGCCGAGGCGGCGCCGGCGGCGATCACCTCGTCGCCGTCCAGATGCTCGCCGGTCATACCGGCCGCGAGGTTGGTCACCAGCGAGATACCGAGGACACGGGCACCCGCACCCCGAGCCGCGATGGTCTCGTGCACCGTGGACATGCCGACGAGGTCGGCGCCCAGCGTGCGGAGCATGCGGATCTCGGCGGGCGTCTCGTAGTGCGGGCCGGGCAGTCCGGCGTAGACGCCGTCGGTCAGGCTCGGGTCGATTCCTCGGGCCACCTCGCGCAGGTCGGCCGAGTACGCGTCGACCAGATCGACGAACTGGGCGCCGATCAGCGGTGACCGCGCCGTCAGGTTGAGGTGGTCGGAGATCAGCACGGGATCGCCGACAGCCATGCCCTCACGGATGCCGCCCGCCGCGTTGGTCAGGACGATGGTGCGAGCGCCGGCGGCGGCCGCCGTGCGGACGGGATGGACCACGCGGCCGAGATGATGTCCCTCGTACGCGTGGGTGCGCCCGAGCAGGATCAGGACCTGTGTGCCCTCGACGTCCACGGACCACATGGCGTTGGAGTGGCCCAGCGCCTTCGGTGCGGCGAAGCCGGGCAGCGAGGACATGGGAACGATGTGCTGGGGTGTGCCGAACTGCTCCGCGGCCTTCTGCCACCCGGATCCGAGGACCACTGCCACGGGATGCTCGGCGATGCCGGTGATCCGGGCCAGGGCGGCGGCGGCCGCCTCCGCGGCTCCGGTGGGATCGGTCTCGGGATCGACGAGTGCGTTCTCCGAGTCGGCCGGTACGGGGGGAGTGCTCACACGTCCGACCCTATCGCCGCGGGCGGGTGTTCGCTGCGGCAGGCGAGACGGCGGAGTGTCAGGTGTGGGCTCGGTAGAGACGCCAGAACCACACAGACGCGGCCGAGGCGATCACGGCGCCCGATCCGAACGCGCCGACGAACAACAGCATCGCGGAGAGGGCTGCGAGCAGCACGATCACACCGAGCTGGAGGATCGCCGCGAGAGCCATGACTGCACGGTCCTCCGGAAATCGGTCCCGCGCAACCGAGCGTCGCCGGCGTCGATCGGGGTCTGGTTACCGACGAGTACCATCCGTCCATGCCTTCACTCGATCGCCACGGAGACGTCTTCGTCCTCAGCCTCGCCCACGCCGACGGCGTCAACCCGGAGAACCGCTTCCACCCGGAGTGGATCGAGCAGGTGCACACGCTCCTCGACGAGGCCGAGGCGTCGGAGGGTCCGGCCGCGTTGGTGACCGTCGGCGGCGGCAAGTTCTACTCGAACGGCCTGGACACCGACTACCTGTTCAGCCACGCGGACTCCATTCCGGAGTACCTCGACCTGGTGCACACCGTCTACACCCGGCTGCTGCGCTTCCCGATGGCCACGGTCGCCGCCGTACAGGGCCATGCCTTCGGCGCCGGCGCGATGCTCGCCCTGTGCCACGACACGTCCGTCATGCGCGCGGACCGGGGCTTCTTCTGCCTTCCCGAGGTGAACCTCGGCATGCCGTTCACCGAGGGCATGTCGACGCTGCTGGCCGAGCGCCTGCCGAGTCGGACCATGATCGACGCGATGACCACCGGCCGTCGCTACGGCGGCGCGGACGCTCTCGAGTTCGGCATCGTGCAGGCCGTCGCCGGCGAGGACGAGCTGCTGACCACCGCGGTGGCGCAGGCGGCCGAACGGGTGTCCACCCGCGGCGCCAACCTCACGTCCATCAAGGACAGCATCCACGTGCGCACCCTCGCCGCGCTGTCCGTCCCCACGGCGGAGAGCACCTTCTCACTGGGGCAGTGACACACTGAGTCCCGTGTCCTCGACCCTCGATTCCGTTCTCGACGCCGCGACCGGCGATCTCGTCGCCCTGTCGCACGCCGTACACGCGCGTCCGGAACTGGCCTTCGAGGAGCACTTCGCGTCGGCGGCGACGGCCGATCTGCTCGCAGGTGGCGGATTCGAGGTGCGGCGGGGCGTCGCGGGCCTGCCGACGGCATTCGACGCGACCTACGGTTCGGGCGAGCTGGTGGTCGCCGTGTGCGCCGAGTACGACGCACTGCCGGAGATCGGCCACGCCTGTGGACACAACATCATCGCGGCGTCGGCGGTCGGTGCGGGGCTGGCCCTCGCGTCGGTCGCCGACGAGCTGGGGCTGACCGTCCGGGTGCTCGGCACCCCGGCCGAGGAGTCCGGCGGCGGCAAGGTCCTCATGCTCGACGCCGGGGTGTTCGACGACGTCTCGCTGGCGATGATGGTGCACCCCGGTCCGCTCGACATCGCCGCCGCGCGCTCACTCGCGCTGTCGGACATCGCCGTTCGATACGCAGGGCGTGAAGCGCACGCCTCCGCGGCGCCCGAGTGGGGCATCAACGCGGGCGACGCCGTCACCGTCGCGCAGGTCGGTGTCGGCCTGTTGCGCCAGCATCTGCGCCCGGGTCAGCAGATCCACGGCATCGTCGGTCACGCCGGCACCGCCCCGAACATCGTCCCCGGATCGGCGGAGATGTTCTACTACCTGCGCGCGGACACTGCCGAGGCACTCGCCGATCTCGATCGCCGCGCGCGGGGATGTTTCGAGGCCGGAGCGGTGGCCACCGGGTGCACCCACGAGATCGTCACCGTGTCCCCGACCTACACCGAACTCACTCCCGATCCCTGGCTGGTGGCCGAATACCGTCGTGTCGCAAGCACTCTCGGTCGCGCACTGGTTCCCGAGGAGTTCGAGACCTCGCGCCCGTTCGGCAGCACGGACATGGGCAACGTCACCGCGCGGATCCCGGGCATCCATCCGGTGATCGGTCTCGATTCCGGCGGCGCGGTCACTCACCAGCCAGGTTTCACCACGGCGTGCATCACCGAGTCGGCCGACCGCGCCGTCGTCGACGGGGCCCGCGCCCTCGCTCGGGTGGCCGTCGCGGCGGCCACCGACCCACAGCAACGCTCTCGACTCGTCGAGGGCACACACGAGAGGACGGTACGACGATGAATCCGGCCGACGCCTGGATCGCAGCACACGGGGCGGATCTCGTGACGTGGCGTCGACGGATCCACATGCACCCCGAGCTGGCCAGGCAGGAATTCGAGACGACCAAGTTCGTCGCCGAGACCCTCACCGCCGCGGGACTGTCCCCGGTGGTGCTTCCCAGTGGCAGCGGCGTCATCTGCGACATCGGCCCCGCCGGTCCGCGCGTCGCTCTCCGGGCCGACATGGACGCGCTGCCCCTGACGGAGTTCACCGGCGCCGAGTACTCGTCGACGGTCCCGGGTGTGTCCCATGCGTGCGGACACGACGCCCACACGACGGTTCTGCTGGCGACCGGGCTGGCGCTGGCCTCACTCGACTCGCTGCCGCACGGCGTCCGGCTGATCTTCCAGCCCGCCGAGGAAGTCATGCCCGGGGGCGCTCTCGACATGGTGGCCGCGGGCGCGCTGGAGAGCGTGTCGCAGATCTACGCGCTGCACTGCGATCCCCGTCTCGAGGTCGGACGCGTCGGCATCCGCGTGGGCGCGATCACCTCCGCGGCGGACACCGTGGAACTGCGGTTGGACTCGGCCGGCGGACACACCTCCCGTCCGCACCTGACGTCCGACCTGGTGTACGCGCTGGGCACGGTCATCACCGGTCTGCCGGGACTGCTGAGCCGCCGCGTCGACCCGCGCACCAGCACCGTCATGGTGTGGGGCGCAGTCGTCGCAGGTCAGGCCCCGAACGCCATCCCGCAGAAGGGGATGCTCACGGGCACGGTCCGGACGGGCGACCACGAGACGTGGGCACTGCTCGAGCCGCTGGTGCAGGAGATCGTCGCCGGCGTGCTCGCGCCCACCGGCGTGAAGTACGAGGTGCACTACCGCCGCGGCGTGCCACCGGTGGTCAACGACGAACACGCCACCCGGCGCTTCGAGGCGGCCATCCGCTCGCTGGGCCCGGATGCCCTGGCCGACACCGCACAGTCCGGCGGCGGCGAGGACTTCTCGTGGTACCTGGAGCACGTGCCGGGCGCGATGGCGCGTCTCGGCGTGTGGTCGGGCGTCGGACCCCAGCTCGACATCCATCAGCCGACGTTCGACCTGGACGAGCGTGCGCTGGCCGTCGGTGTCCGCACGATGACGGCACTGGCGCTGGGACTGGGAGACGACCCCGTCGCCTGAGAATCAGAGCTGCCCGAGAATCAGAGCTGCCCGAGGATCAGAGCGACGAGGTCCCGGGGCCGACGTTGCGGCTGTTGCGGGTGCGCAGGTCGCGCACGTAGTCGGCCGGGGCGCCGGCGATCTCCGCAGCCTCGGCCATGACGCCGAGATAGCGCGCCGAGGGCAGCCCACCCTCGTAGGCGTCGAGCACGTAGAGCCACGCCAGGACGGGTTCGTCGTCCGTCTCGACGCGGAGGCGGATCTTGCGGTGGATGCCGAGCTCGGAACCCTCCCACCGGTCGAGGCTCTCCTCGTCCTCCGGTGAGACGTCGTAGAGCACGACGAACACCTTCGAGTCGGGGTCCTCCACGACGGTCGCGAGCGCGCCCTCCCAGCCGATGTCGCCGCCGCCGAAGGTCAGACGCCACCCCGGCAACCACCCGGTTCCGGCCGCAGGGGAGTGGGGGCACCGCTCGAGCATCTGCTCGGGGTGCATGTTGGAGCCGTAAGCGGCATAGATCGGCACGGCGGTCAGCCTAAACCGTCGTACCCGATTCGCGCGGATCGAGGTGCCCACCGATATGGGCTCGGCCTGACGTGCAGCCGCGGCACCCCGTGGAATAGGTTTGATGCTGTGAGCAACCCTCACTCGCCAGGACTCTCCCGAAAACCCGCAACGGAGGACGAATGACCCGCATCGTGATCATCGGAGGCGGACCGGCCGGATACGAGGCCGCTCTGGTCGCCTCCCAGCACGGCGGGACGGTGACGCTCATCGACTCCGACGGAGTGGGCGGCGCCTGCGTCCTCTGGGACTGTGTTCCGTCCAAGACCTTCATCGCCTCGACCGGCATCCGCACCGACATGCGTCGCGCGTCCGACCTCGGTATCGAGCTCGACCCGACCTCGGCCACCATCGACCTGCCGCAGATCCACAACCGCGTGAAATCCCTTGCGCAGGCTCAATCCTCCGATATCCGCGCCCGTCTGCAGACGGTCGGCGTGACCGTGCTGTCGGGAACGGCGAAGGTGGTGGACACGCAGCCCGGCCTGGCCGCCCACCAGGTGGAGGCCACCCTGGCGGACGGGTCGACGCAGGAGATCGACGCCGAGGTCGTGCTCATCGCGACCGGTGCGAGCCCGCGCATCCTGCCCGGTGCCGAGCCCGACGGTGAGCGCATTCTGACCTGGCGTCAGCTCTACGACCTCGACTCCCTGCCCACCCACCTCATCGTGGTCGGGTCCGGCGTGACCGGAGCCGAGTTCGTCTCCGCGTACACCGAGATGGGCGTCAAGGTCACCGTCGTGTCCAGTCGCGACCGCGTCCTTCCCGGTGAGGACGCCGACGCGGCACTCGTGCTCGAGGACGTCCTGTCCGAGCGTGGTGTCACGTTGATCAAGAACGCACGCGCGGACTCGGTGACCCGCACCGCCGACGGCATAGTCGTGACGATGTCCGACGGCAAGACCGTCGAGGGTTCGCATGCGCTGATGACGGTCGGCTCCGTCCCGAACACGCAGAACCTCGGCCTCGAGAGCGTCGGCATCGAGCTCGACCGCGGCGGTTACCTTCGCGTGGACCGGGTCTCGCGTACCCGCGTGCCCGGCATCTACGCGGCGGGCGACTGCACGGGCCTGCTGCCACTGGCCTCCGTCGCCGCCATGCAGGGCCGCATCGCGATGTACCACGCGCTGGGCGAGGGCGTCAGCCCCATCAAGCTCAAGACGGTCGCCTCCGCCGTGTTCACGCGACCCGAGATCGCCACGGTGGGTGTCGGCCAGTCCGCCATCGACAACGGGGACGTCCCAGCGCGCACGGTCATGCTGCCGCTGAACACGAACCCCCGCGCCAAGATGTCCGGCCTGCGTCGCGGCTTCGTCAAGATCTTCTGCCGTCCCGCGACGGGTGTGGTCATCGGCGGAGTGGTCGTCGCTCCCACCGCGTCCGAGCTGATTCTCCCCATCGCCATCGCTGTGCAGAACAACCTGACGGTGAACGATCTCGCCGCCACATTCTCGGTCTACCCGTCTCTCACCGGATCGATCACCGAGGCGGCGCGTCAGCTCATGCGCCACGACGATCTGGACTGACACCCTCGCTCGATTGTATCCCACACTGTGAGACAGTGGTTCCACTGTGTGAGTCACCGCGCTACGCTACGAGAACGGTGCCCCACCCGCGGCACCGTTCTCGTCACGACCGACTCCGAGCCCACCCCGGTGAGCGCGCCGCGACGCCTCGTGTCCCACGATGCTCGGAGAATCCATGTCGTCCTCTGTTCTGCCACCCCTGTCCGTCCGCGCCTCGGCGATCATCGGATCGGCGATTCGTGACCTGCTCACGCTGACCGCGCGGCCTGACATCCTGTCCCTCGCCGGCGGTCTGCCCTCGTCGGACGTCATGCCGCACAGCGTCATTCGCGAGGTCACGCATCGAATACTGAGCGGCGACACCGCGGCCCTGCAGTACGCGGAGACCACGGGGGTGCGTCGGCTCCGCGACGTGATCGCCGCACGGGAGTCGGCGCTGGTCCACAACGAGGTGTCGCCAGCCTCGGTGGTGGTGACCCACGGCTCCCAGCAGGCGCTCAGCCTGCTCGCGTCCGTGCTGGTCGATCCCGGCGACGTGGTCGTGGTCGATCGACCGGTGTATCCCGGTGCGCTGCAAGCGTTCCAGGCCGTCGGTGCCCGCATCGAGTCGGTCCCGGTCGATGCGGACGGCACCGACACCGATGCCCTCGCGCGGCTGCTCGAGTCAGGAGTGCGCCCTCGCGCCGTGCACACCGTCAGCAACTTCCACAATCCTCGCGGGGGAGTGCTGTCGGTCGGGCGTCGCCGCGCCCTCGTCGACCTCGCGGAACGGTACGGCTTCTGGGTCGTCGACGACGATCCCTACGGCGACGTGTGGTTCGACGCACCCCCGCCGGGCCCCATCGCGTCCGATCGCGTGATCCGTCTGGGCTCGGCGTCCAAGATCCTCGCACCGTCGTTGCGCGTCGGGTGGCTCACCGCGGCCCGACCGGTGTGCGACGCCGTGGAGCGGATCAAGCAGAGCGCCGATCTGTGCGGGTCGTCGTTGACGCAGCTGGTCGCGGCGGACCTGATCGCCGACGAGCCGTGGTTGCGACAGCATCTGGACGACGTGCGTGCGGTCTACTCGGCACGGGCGGAGGTGTTGGTCGGAGCACTGCGGAGCGAACTCGGTTCGGCGATCGAGGTCGATGCGGCCCGTGGCGGGATGTTCCTGTGGGTGCAGTTCACCGACGGCACGGACACGTCGGCGCTGCTGCCGGCAGCGCTGGACCGCGGCGTCGCGTACGTTCCCGGTCGCGCCTTCGATCCGGCCGATGGCGACGAACTCGGTACCGCGTTGCGCGTCTGCTTCGCGACGTCGACCGAGGCCGAGCTGCAGGAGGCCGTGCGACGCCTGGCCGCGGCGCACGACGCGCGGTAGCCCTCTCCGGTTTTCCGACTCCCGCCGAACCTGGCATCGTGTCGGCATGCGGTCCGTCGACGGCGTCCAGCCACCTGGTGTTCGGCACGGAACCGTTCTCGCACGCGCCGACGCCGACCTCTACCAGGTGAAGCGGAGGAAAGCCGGCGTCGACGAGCAGGCGTGAGTGGGTCAGTCCTTCGGATCGAGCGCGGAGGGCTTGTGCACCGCGTCCTTGCCGGACTTGTCACTCTCCACTCGGTACTGCGGGTCGTCCTTCGACGCCTTGACCGTGCGCCCACCGGCTTCGGTCTCGGAGGTGATCTTCTCGACCACCTCGCCTTCGGTCGTGGTGCCGTGCGTCTTCCACTCGACCTTGTCGCCCTTGCTGAACTCGTCCTTCGACACGTGTCGGTTCCTTCCGTCTGCCGATTTTTCTTGTCCGGTGTGGGGCTCATACCCGGGAAGTGCTGTCGGCACACACGACCGTCCGGTGGTCGATGGTGCAACTTGCATGGTGCAAAGTACACAGTCGGCGTAGGGTCTCGAACCGATCGGTCTCCAGCCCATGTTCGTGGGACGGGGACTCGGCACGTCGAACGGGGAAGACGAGATGGCCGCGAGAATTGCTGCGACGGTACTGACGCTGGCCTTGGTGGCAGCGGGATGCAGCTCGGAGGAGGCGTCGCCGGAGCCACTCGCGGACAGCCCGCCGGCCGTCCCTGCCGCCCAGATCGACCGCGCAGACGTCGACGCGGCCGTCGGCGATCTCGACGGGTACGTCGAGGCGATGATGGCGCGAACCGGGACGCCGGGAGTCGCGGCTGCCGTCGTGTACCAGGACGAGGTGCTGTACTCGCGCGGATTCGGTGTCCGGAAGGTCGGTACCGACGAGCCTGTCGACACCCACACCCGGTTCCAGCTCGCGTCGGTGTCGAAGCCGGTCGCGTCGAGCGTCATCGCTGCCTCGGTCGGAGACGGAGCGGTCGACTGGGCCGATCCCGTCCGACGGTACGAGCCGGAGTTCGCGGTGGCGGATCCGTACGTGAGCGAGCACGCGACGTTCGTCGATCTGCTCTCGCACCGATCGGGTCTGCCCGATCACGCCGGTGACGTGCTCGAGGACTTCGGCTACGACTACGACGACATCATGGGCCGCCTCGACCAGCTCCCGCTGGCGTCGTTCCGGGACAGCTACGCGTACACGAACTTCGGGTTCACCGCCGCCGGCAACGCCGCGGCCAAGGCGCAGGGCACCGACTGGCCCGAGCTGTCTCGTCGTCGCATCTACGAGCCCCTCGGCATGGCCGACACCTCGTCACGATTCGAGGACTGGGCGAACTCGCCCAACCATGCGGTGAACCACGTGCTCGCCGAGGGTTCGACCACCGAGTGGGAAGCGAAGTACGTCCGCGAGCCCGACAACCAGTCACCTGCCGGCGGAGCGAGTTCGTCCGTCGACGACATGACGAAGTGGATCCGCATGGAACTCGGCGGGGGAGAGTTCGAGGGTCGTCGCATCGTCGACGCGGACGCATTGCAGTACACGCACACCTCGCACTCCCTGTCGGGCGCGTCCGGGACGGAGGGCGCGCGAGACTCGTTCTACGGGTTGGGATTCAACGTGGGCACGGACGACAAGGGGCGCGTCGAGCTGTCGCATTCCGGAGCGTTCGCCCTCGGGGCGAGCACCACCGTGTTCATGTTGCCGAGTGAACAGCTGGGCATCGTCGTCCTGTCCAACTCGGCACCGGTCGGGGGCTCGGAAACTGTTGCCGCGCAGTTCATGGACCAGGTGAGGAACGGTCGGCAGACCGTCGACTGGGCACCGTTGATCGCCGGGATCTTCGACGGGATCGCAGAGGAGGAGGCGTCGCCGATCGACTACGCGACACCGCCGGCCTCGGTGGCCCCTGCTCGTCCCGCGACCGAGTACGTCGGAACGTTCGACAGCCCGTTCCACGGTCCGGCTCGGGTCTCGGCGGACGGTGATCGGCTCACGCTCACCGTCGGAAAAGACGGCCGGCTGACGTACCCCCTGACCCACTACGACGGTGACACCTACTGGTTCGAGACGTCCGGCGAGAACGCGGTCGGACCGACAGGAGTCACGTTCGAGATCGTGAACGGTGCTCCCGCCTCGTTCGCGGTCGAATACCTCGACAAGCAGGGACTCGGAAGGTTCACACGCTCATGACTGTTCGCACTGTCTCCCGTTCCGTCGGTATCGCGACGGCCTCTGCCTTGATCTTCGTCGCGGGCTGCTCGTCCGGCAGCGGTGAGGCGCCGGCACCGGTCACGTCGTCAGCGACCGAATCGGCTCTCCTGCCACTCGATCCCGCAGCTCTCGACGCGATGGTCGAGGACGTCGCCACGACGTCGCGGGAGATCGGCATGGTCGTGCTGATCACCACGCCGGACGGTGAGTACGTCAAGACCTGGGGTTCGGTGGCGGCCGATCGGTCGGAGGCCCCGACGCTCGACACCAAGGTGCGGATCGGGTCGAACACGAAGACGTGGACGGGCACGGTCATCCTGCAGATGGTCCAGGAGGGGTTGCTGTCCGTCGACGATCCGGTGAGCACGTTCCGACCCGATGTGCCGAACGGCGATGCCATCACGATCGGGCAATTGCTCGACATGCGCAGTGGGCTCTACAGCTACACCCAGACCGTGGAGCTCAACGAGGCACTCGACACCGATCCCGGCCGGGTGTGGACCGCCGAGGAGCTTGTCGCACTGGGGCTGAGCAACCCGCCGAACTTCCCACCGGGAGAGGGCTACAGCTACTCCAACACCAACACGGTGCTGCTCGGACTGATCGCCGAGAAGCTCGACGGCAAGCCCATCGCTCAGATCTTCCAGGACAGGCTCTTCGGTCCGCTGGCGCTGGCGGGGACGTCGTATCCCGCCACCACCGACACGAGCATTCCGGCGCCGTTCACCCGCGGCTACAGCTACAGCGGCAACGTCGAGACGCTCGGGGAGGGCAAGGAAGCGCTGTCACCGGACCGGATCGCTGCGATCGACGCCGGCTCGGTCCAGCCGAGGGACACCACGAACGACAACCCGTCGTGGACGAGCTCGGCCGGTCAGGGCATCTCGACGGCGAACGATCTGGCCACGTGGGTCCGGGCGCTGGTCAAGGGCGACCTGCTCGACGCGGACACCCAGACGTTGCGGATGGACAGTGTGCAGCCGACCGATCCCGACAACCCGTCCTCTGCCGGGTACGGCTACGGGCTCGCGCAGATGGGACCGATGTTCGGCCACATCGGCGAGATGCCCGGGTACAACTCCTTCATGGGGTACGACCCGGTCAACGACATGACCATGGTGGTCTGGGCGAACATGGCGCCCGGGACGGACGGGAGTGCGCCGGCGGCGGCGCTGGCCGGGTCGCTGGCGAAAGCCCTGTACCCGCAGCAGTCCGGGCCGTCTTCCGGCCCCGAGGACACAGCCGACGACATCGACGAGGTGGCGGAGGACACCGGCAAGTAGGCTCGCTACCGGGGGAGAAATCCAGAGGTGGAACCGGTGGCTCAGGGCGACCTCACCACGACGTCCTACGTCGTGCTCGGCATGTTGGTGTCGCGGGACCTCACCGCGTACGACATCTCGGAACTGTTCAGTCGTGGTGTGGGCGAACTGTGGCCTCGGGCGGGACGGCAGCACTACAACGTGCCGAAGAAGTTGCTCGAGCGCGGGCTCGTGTCAGCGAGAGCAGATGCCGTGGGCGCGCGTCCCCGCACCGTCTACTCGATCACCGACGAGGGGCGCGCAGCCCTGACGGCATGGTTGGCGCAGAAGTCTCGCCCGTCGGCCCTCGAGTTCGAGGGCATGATGCGGGTGCTGTTCGCCGAGCAGGGTTCCATCGAGGACCTGCGCGGCAACCTGCGGACGATGCGGGAGCAGGCCGACGCCACCCGCCGACTCTTCGGGCGGCACGCCGTCACGCTGCGAGACACCACCGTCGCGACGTTTCCGGAACGTCAGCACCTGATGGCACTCGCCAATCGCTTCATGGTCGGACATTTCTCGCACATCGTCGAGTGGAGCGACTGGGCGCTGGCCGAGATCGAGGACTGGCCGGACACCACGACTCCGGCCACCTCGCACCGGGATCGGACCGAGACGATGCTCGACGCCTCGGCGCGGCTGGGTGCACCGGAGGTGTCCCACGAGCCGTGACCGGACAGTCGGTTCACGGAGCGGGTTGGCACCTCGGGCACCAGTAGATCTGCCGCTCCTCGAGCGGGTTGTCGCCGAGAAGGCCCTCACGGATGCGGGTGCCACACCGACGGCATGGCTTGTTCTCGCGGCCGTAGACCCAGAAGTGTCGGCCGGCGCGGAGATCGCCCGTGAACGTGCGAGCGTTGCGGCTCTTGTTGGCGGTGATGGTGCGGTGGGACAGGTCGATCATCTTGGCCAGATTGCCCGCCTCGGCAACGGGAGTGTGGGGATCGACGCCGCGCAGAAACAGGATTTCGTTGCGGTAGACGTTCCCCAGACCGGCGATGACACGCTGGTCGAGCAGAGCGAGACCGATCGGCCTGTCGGGTTCCGCTTCCAGGTTCGCGAGCGCCACCGCGGGATCCCACAGGGGACCCAGCAGATCCGGCCCGAGATACCCGACCGCCTCCTCGACGGTATCCAGTATCTCGACGACACCGAGTTCGAATCCGACCGCGACTCGGTCACTCGTTCCCAGCACGATGCGCGCTTGGTAGGCAGGTCGTCGCCACGGTGTGTCCGGCTGGTAGATGTGCCACGCACCTTCCATCTTCAGATGGGAGTGAATGACTTTGCCGCCGACTTCGATGACGAGATGCTTTCCCGCCGACAGAACAGATTCCACTGTCTCGCCGGTGAAGTCGACCGTGGCGTAGCGCGGCACGCGCACATCACACGTGGTGAGGACCTTGCCGTCGAGTGCGTCGCGCAGACTGTTGGCCGTGCGCCAGACGGTGTCGCCTTCGGGCATGGATCAGGCCCTGATCCGCAGGCCACGCGGCGTCGCCGAGAAGCCCGCCTCGGTGAGGATCGTCGCGAAGACGGAGCCGTGGATGTCGCTCCCGTCGGTGCGTTCGATCACCAGCTTGTCCACCGAGCGGGTGGTGACCAGCGCGGCGAGCGCCGACGCCGCGGTGACAAGCACGTCGCGCTCCTCGGTGAAGGTGAGCACCGTCTTGCCGCCCCGCTCGACGTACAGCACGAGTTCGCCGTCCACCATGACGACGAGGGCACCGGCCTTGCGTCCGGGGCGGTGCCCGGATGCCGCGTCCACAGGACTCTTGGGCCAGGGCAGTGCGGCGCCGTACGGGTTGGCGGGATCGGTCGCGGCGAGTGCCACGGCCCCCACGGGCCGTTCGGACTCGCTGCGCAGTCGGTCGACGACGTCCGAGGTGGAGAACTGGGCGCCGCCGAGCGAGTCGACGAAATAGCCGCGTCGCGCCCGGCCGCTGTCCTCGAAGCCGGTGAGCACCTTGTAGACACCGCCGAAGCCGCCGGGGACGCCCTCGTTCATGACGGACCCTCGGGTCACGACGCCGTAGCGCTCGAGCAGGATGTCCGAGGTTGCATGTGCCCGGATGGTGGGGTCCGACTCGGCCTCCGGAAGTAGGGCCCACCGGCCACCCGCGGAGGGTGGTCCCGTGCGCGTCGGTAATGAGGGCCGCGCGAACCGCTGGTAGGACCGCGCCCGCGGCGAGCGTCGCGCGGGGCGGTGGCTCGGCGCCGAACGGGTGGTGCCGTGCAGCAGCGCTCGCAGCGGGGCGAACGTGTCGTTGGTGAGGTGCCCGGTCCACACCAGATCCCACAGTGCCGCAACCAGAGTCGTGTCGTCGGCCGGGGCGCCGGACTCGGTCTGGTGCAGCTGCCCGACGGTGTCGGACAGCTGTCGGAAGAAGTACGCGCCGCCGCCCGAGAGCACCTGCAGCACGGTCTGCTGCAAGTCCGTCAGTTCGTCGTCCTTGGCAGGCGGCAGCGTCACCGGGGCGGCATCGGCGGGATGGAGGCAGATCCACCCGTCCTTCGAGGAGATCGCGCCGTGGCCGGACCACACGACTTCGCCGGTAGCGGTCAGCTCGTCGAGCATCGCGGGGGAGTAGTCCCGGACACGCTGGGGCAGGATCAGCGACTCCCAGGCCGAGGCAGGAGCCGGGACGCCGGCGAGCTGGTCGACGACCGTCGCCACACCGTCGAGCCCACGCAGGGTGCCACCGACGTGCTGCCAACGCGGAAGGAAGCGGCCGAGGACACCGGTGGACACGGGTTCGACGTCCTGGCGTGCGGCGGCGAGCGAACGTCGGCGGAGCCTGCGCAGCACCTCGGCGTCACACCACTCACTGCCGGAACCGCCGGGCCGGAATTCACCTTCCACCACCCGCTTCTGGGCGACGAGGCGCAGCAGCACGTCACGGGCGACCGCCGACCCGATGCCGAAGCGGCCGGCGACGTCCGCGACCGAGAACGGACCGTGGGTGCGCGCGTAGCGGCTCACGAGATCCCCGAGCGGATCCTCGACGGGCTCGATGAACGCTGCGGGCGTGCCGATGGGCAACGGGACACCCAGCGCGTCACGCAGTCTGCTGGCGTCCTCGATGGCGACCCACCACTGCGACCCGGCGAACGAGACCTCGAGGGCA
Organism: Rhodococcus sp. UNC23MFCrub1.1; assembly: GCF_000686025.1. Classification (GTDB taxonomy): domain Bacteria; phylum Actinomycetota; class Actinomycetes; order Mycobacteriales; family Mycobacteriaceae; genus Rhodococcoides. The sequence continues at coordinate 20,083 of NZ_JMLQ01000001.1, read as the reverse complement.
CGGCGTGCCGCGGTGAGCTCGCCGGCCCACTGCGCTGCGGAGCCGGGCGACTCGATGCGTGCCTCGATCTCCGCCGTCGTGAGCGGGCCGAGCAGGCGCAGCAGGTCTGCCACGCCCTCCGCGTCGCGGGCCTTGCGGTCGTCGACGAGGCGCTGCAGTTCGAGCTCGGTGTCGGTGACGACGTCGCCATCGAGCAGGTCGCGCAGTTCGACGCGTCCGAGCAGCTCCGCCAGCAGCGAGGCGTCGAGAGACAGTGCAGCAGCACGACGCTCGGCGAGCGGGGAATCGCCCTCGTACATGAACTGGCCGACGTAGCTGAAGAGCAACGAGGTGGCGAACGGTGACGGGGAGTCGGTCTCGACGTCGACGATGCGGATCTGGCGACGCGCGATTCGCACACACAGGTCCTCGAGTGCGGGCAGGTCGTACACGTCCTGCAGGCACTCGCGCACCGTCTCGAGCAGGATGGGGAACGTGGGGTACTTCTTGGCCACGTCGAGAAGCTGCGCGGCACGTTGACGCTGCTGCCAGAGCGGCGCTCGCTTGCCCGGATTGCGGCGGGGCAGAAGCAGTGCGCGCGCGGCACATTCACGGAACCGCGACGCGAACAGGGCGGAGCCACCGACCTGCTCGGTGACGATGTCGGTGATCTCGTCCTTCTCGAAGACGAACAGGTCCGGGCCCGGCGGCTCGTCGTCGGTGTCCGGGAGGCGCACGATGATGCCGTCGTCGGACGCCGTGGGCTGCGAGTCGATGCCGTACCGCTCGATGAGGCGAGCGCCGATGGCGAGTGCCCATGGCGCGTGCACCTGCTGGCCGTACGGGGAGTGCAGCACCAGACGCCAGTCGCCCAGCTCGTCGCGGAACCGTTCGACGACCAACGTGCGATCGGTGGGCATGTGGCCCGTCGCCGTGCGCTGCTCGGTGAGCAGCGCGGACAGGTTGTTCACCGCGTTGACGTCGAGTCCGCTCTGCTGCAGGCGTTCGCGCAGGGCATCGTCATCGGAGGACTCACGCAGGAACGCGCCCAGGGCCTCGCCCAGTTCGGCCGGGCGACCGAGTCCGTCGCCGTGCCAGAACGGCAGTCGGCCGGGCTGCCCGTAGGCCGGGCTGACGAGAACCCGATCGTGGGTGATCTCCTCGATGCGCCAACTGGTGGCACCGAGGGCGAAGACGTCTCCGACGCGCGACTCGTAGACCATCTCCTCGTCCAGTTCGCCGACGCGGCTGGCCTTTTCGCCGACCATGAAGACGCCGAACAGTCCGCGGTCGGGGATGGCGCCGCCCGAGGTGACCGCCAGGCGCTGGGCGCCGGGGCGACCGGTGAGCGACCCGCCGTCACGGTCCCACACCAATCGTGGTCGTAGCTCGGCGAACTCGTCCGACGGGTACTTTCCCGACAGCAGGTCCAGTGTGGACTCGTAGGCGGACCGGGGCAGCGACCCGAAATTGCCGGTGTGCCTGACCATGTCGAACCACTCGTCGGCGTCGATCGGTTCGAGGGCGCACGCGGCGACCGTGTGCTGGGCGAGGATGTCCAGGGGATTGGCCGGCACCTTCAGCGCCTCGATGTGCCCGTCGGTCATCCGCTGCACGGTCACGGCGCAGTGGATCAGGTCGGTGCGGTGCTTCGGGAACAGCACGCCGCGGGAGATCTCGCCGACCTGGTGGCCGGCGCGACCGACACGCTGCAGACCGCTGGCCACGGACGGCGGCGCCTCGACCTGCACCACCAGATCGACTGCGCCCATGTCGATACCGAGTTCGAGGCTGCTGGTGGCGACGACGCACTTCAGTCGGCCGGACTTCAGGTCGTCCTCGATGAGCGCGCGCTGATCCTTGCTCACGCTGCCGTGGTGTGCGCGGGCCAGCAGCGGCTCGGCGCCGTGGACGACGTCCCCGGACGCGCCGATCTGGGACGGCGGCGCGTGATCGACGGGGGCACCGTCACCGAGGCGTTCGGCGTAGATCTCGTTGAGGCGCGCGGTGAGTCGCTCCGAGAGCCGTCGAGAATTGGCGAAGACGATGGACGACCGGTGCTCCAGGACGAGGTCGACGATCTGCGCCTCGACATGCGGCCAGATGGACCCCTGCTGCGGAGCGGCGGAGGCCGACCCCTCCTGCGGCTCGGTGGTGCCGAGTTCCGTCATGTCCTCCACCGGAACGCGCACCGAGAGGTCGAACGTCTTCGGCGACGGCGGGCACACGATGCTGATGGGTGCGGACCCGGTGAGGAAGCGTCCCACCTCCTCGTGTGGACGGACGGTGGCGGAGAGCCCGATGCGCTGAGCGGGCTTGTCCAACCTCGCGTCGAGACGCTCCAGCGACAGCGCCAGGTGCGCGCCGCGCTTGGTGCCGGCGACGGCATGCACCTCGTCGACGATGACGGTGTCGACGCGTTCGAGGGATTCGCGTGCCGCGGACGTCAGCATCAGGAACAACGACTCGGGTGTCGTGATGAGGATGTCCGGCGGCGTCTTTAGCATCAGACGACGATCGGCGGGGCTGGTGTCGCCGGAGCGCACGCCCACCGAGATCTCCGGCGGCGCGACCCCCTGCAACTTGGCCGTCTGCGTGATGCCGACCAGGGGAGCGCGCAGGTTGCGCTCGACGTCCACCGCGAGCGCCTTCAGCGGCGAGACGTACAACACGCGGGTGCCGGGTGCCGTGTCCTCGGGATCACGGCTGACCAGCTTGTCCAGCGCCCACAGGAACGCGGACAGGGTCTTGCCGGAGCCGGTGGGAGCGACGACCAAGGTGTGCGCGCCGCTGGAGATGGAGTCCCACGCGCCGAGCTGAGCGGCGGTGGGCGCGGGGAAGGCGCCGTCGAACCACGCCCGCGTCGGAGCCGTGAATCGCGCGAGCACGTCCTCCGGTGCCGGAGTGGGAGGGTTCTTCACCTCTCCATAGTGCACGGACCCCCTGACACGGTCGCCGGATGCGCGTCCCCGACCCCCGCGAGTACGTCGATGAGGTCGCTGAGAAGGCCGGGATCACAGCACTCTGGACGTACTCGCGAGGTGTGGCGGCGCGACGATCAGTCGTGCAGGCGTTCCTCGCCGCGATTGCGGAAGAACTTGAAACCCGGGATACCGATGACGGCCTTGCGCACGTCCTTGGTCACCTCGAGCAATTCGTGAATCTCGGGGGACACCGTGTCGAGCGTGGCGAGGATCGGCATGATGCCCTCCATCCGCTGCACCAGCTCCGGCAGCTGGTCCACGAGCTTCACGGCCGCCTGAACCTCGGCCTCGGAGAAGTTGTCCACGAAGGTGCGGCCCAGCGGGATCGCGCGCGCGGTGATGGGTTCGAGCTCGGAGATCATCGCCAGCGCCTTGGACGAGGCGGACTCCGCTCCGACGATGACGCCCTGCGCGTCCTCGGTGGTGGCCGAGACCTTGCCGATGACCGTCTGGGCCTGGTCGGTGATGCGCTCGATCGCGGCGATCACCTCGTCGACACGAACGAACAGGTCGTCGATCCGCCGGGGCAGCTGAGCGACGAACGCGACGGTGTCGAGCGACCAGAGAACGGTCCCGCGGGCGAGTCCGAGCATGTTGCCGAGTGACGGTACGGGCAGCCGGACGGTACGCACCGACAGATCGTTGTCGGGTGCTCGGTGTCGATCCACGTCGGCCATGAGCACAGTCTGCACGGTGACGCCCCTCACGCGGCGGTATGCGAGCGCACCGCACCCGTAATGTCGAGAACATGACTGCTTTCGTGACCGGGGCCAGCGGCTACATCGGTTCTCGCCTCGTCGACGCGCTCGTGTCGGCCGACGAGAGCGTCGTCGTGGGCTCGCGCACGCCGGAGAGGCTGACCGCCTTCGACTGGCACGACGACGTGCGGGCGGTGCGACTCGACGTGACCGACGCCGACTCGTGCGCCGCGGCGCTGTCCGCGCAGGACATCGACGTCGCGTACTACCTGGTGCACGCCATCGGGGAATCCGGCTACCGGGCCACCGACCTCGCGTCCGCCCGGCACTTCGCCGAGGCGGCACGCGCCGCGGGTGTCCGCCGCATCGTCTACCTCGGTGGCTTCGTCCCCGAGGGCGAGAAGCTGTCCGAGCACCTCGCGAGCCGCGCCGAGGTGGGCGAGGCGCTCACCATCGACGGCATCGAGGTGGTGTGGCTGCGCGCCGCCATCGTCATCGGCGCCGGATCGACGTCCTTCGAGATGATCCGGTACCTCGCGGACCGGCTGCCTGTGCTGCCGCTCCCGAGCTGGTTGAGCAAGCCGGTGCAGCCGATCGCCGTCGACGACGTCGTGCACTATCTCCTCGCGTGCGCGTCACCCGACGTGCCCGCCGACGCGTACGACGTCGCGGGCCCCGAGATCCTTCCGTACAAGGACCTCGTCTTCGCCTACGTCCGCGCCGCCGAGCTGCATCGTCTGGGTGTGCCCACCCCGGGCATCCCGACCAAGCTCGCGGCTCTCGTGATCGGCCGACTGATCCCGGTTCCGGGACTGCTCGCCGACGACCTGGTGCAGTCTCTCGTGAACTCGATGACCGCCTCGGAGAACCGCATCTCGGAGTTCGTCCCCGAGCCCGAGGGCGGTCTCACCGACGTCGACGACGCCATGCGCCGAAGCCTGCTCGGCGCGAGCGCCACCCGCGGCCTGGCCACGACGCCCGACTCGCTGCGCCTGGTGTCCTCGGACGCGGAGTGGACCGGCGGCGACGTCCGCAGCATTCGCCGCCGCGGCGCCGAACTGCTGAGCGAGGACGGGTGGAAGCTCGCCGAGGCACTCGGCATCGGCGCGGTGCTCTACTCGTGGCCCGTCGCTCCGGTCGTCCGGACCAATCTGGACGTGGTTGCCGCGGTCTCGTCCCGGGTACGGTCTCTTCTGAAGTTCTAGTCGGTCTCTCGTTCACAGACCGCAAGTTCCGACACGACCGACAGGTTCGACGAGCCGGAGGAGTACTTCATGGTGTCCTGGCATATGAGGGCCGAATCCATCGTGCGCAACGCGCTGGTGGACAAGGTCGACCGCGACCATCACGAGACCGATCGCGCCTTCCTACGGCGGCGCATCATTGTGGCGGTCGTGCTCGTCGTGGGCGCGACGCTGCTGGGAGTGTCGCTGTCGACCGAGCCCGGCGACCCCATGTTCTACACGCTGACCATCGCGCTGGCATTGGTGTGGATCGTCGGCGGGTTCCTGTCCGGGCCACTGCACCTCGGTCGCATCAACTTCCGCGGGACCCTGCGGCGGCCGATCATCACGCCGATCGCGATCGGTCTGGCCGCAGGTGGCGTGTTCATCCTCGGCGCACTCGTCGTGCGGGAGATCCCGCCGCTGCGGGACTTCACGGCCAACGTCCTCGATCACGCGCGCGTCGGACCGCTCGCGCTCATCGTCTTCATCACGTTGTTCAACGGGGTCGCCGAGGAGATCTTCTTCCGCGGCGCTCTGTTCTCGGCCATCGGCGTGAAGCGGCCGGTCGTCATCTCGACGATCGTTTACACCATTGCCACTCTGGCCACGGGCAACCCGATGCTCGGCTTCGCCGCCATCACCCTCGGTTTCGTGCTGGGACTCGAACGCCGGGCGTCCGGCGGCATTCTCGCGCCGATACTGACGCACGTCGCGTGGTCGACGGTCATGGTCTTCGCCATGCCACCACTGTTCGCCTGACGCTGCCCGATCGGGACGTGGCAGGGTAGCGCCCATGACCGGTGCACGAGGCAAGTCCGTCCGCTCGGACGATCTGGACGCCACCGATCGCGTGCTGGTGGAGGAACTGATCACCGACGGCCGCGCGACTCTCGCTCACCTCGCGGAGCGGGCGGGCCTCTCGGTCTCGGCCGTACAGTCACGAGTGCGCAGGCTCGAGTCGTCCGGGGTGATCCTCGGATACACCGCGCGCGTCGATCGGGAGGCCATCGGCCAGCCACTGTCGGCGTTCGTGGCCATCACCCCCTTGGATCCGACGGCGCCCGACGACGCGCCCGCGCGTCTGCGGCCGCTGCCCGAGGTGCAGGCGTGCCATTCCGTGGCGGGGGAGGACAGCTATGTGCTGCTGGTCCGCGTCGCGTCACCGCGGGATCTCGAGCGACTCCTGCAGCAGATCCGGACCACTGCCAACGTGCAGACCCGCAGCACCATCATTCTGCAGACCTTCTACGACTCCTGATCGCGCTGCAGCATTCTCCAGACGCGGTCCGCCGACATCGGCAGTGCGTGCGGCCGTACGCCGACGGCGTCCGTGACGGCATTGGCCAACGCCGGTGCGACGGGGTTGTACGGAGACTCACTCATCGACTTGGCACCCAGCGGCCCGAGCGCGTCATAGGTGTCCGCGAACAACACTCGGGTCGTCGGAACGTCGGCGAGTTGCGGGATGTGGTAGTTCCGTAGCGACGCTGTGGTCACGTGCCCCGTCTCGTCGAGCCTCATCTCCTCGTACAGTGCCGCGCCCAGCGCCTGCGCCACACCACCTTCCACCTGCCCACGGCACTGCACCGGATTCATCACCGTGCCGGCGTCGACGGCCTGCACGGAGTCCAGGATCGCGACGCGGCCGCTCCCGGGGTCGACCGCGACCCGAAACCCGTGGACGTTGAACACCACCGAGCGAGGCGATCCGCCGTGGTACCCGTCCGCCGCCAACGGTCCGTCGTGGGCCGCGACGATCTCGTCGAGGGAGCACAGTGCGCCGTCCACCGTGACGCCCTCCGGACCGAGCACGCCCTGCGTCGGCAGCGATCCGGTCAGGCTCGATGCGGCACCGATGATGCTCTCGCGCAACGACTCCGCGGCGAGTGCGACAGCCTTGCCGGCGACCACCGTGCCCGCCGACCCGAAGGCGCCCGTGTCGTGGGAGGTGACGTCGGTGTCCGACTGTGCGATCTCGATGCGGTCGACGGTCGTGTTCAGGATCGACGCCGCGATCTGACCGTGCACCGTCGTGGTGCCGTTACCGAACTCGGCGGTGCCGACGCGCACCAGGTAGCGAGCTCCGGGCAGAGCGGTGATCGACGCGTCGGAGACGTGGCCGCGCGGCGGCACGGTGGCATTCATGCCGATGGCCACGCCGACGCCCACCTGCCATCCGTCGGGCGCCGGCGATCCGGGCTCGGCGAGTGCCTCGTCCACGAGATCGAGGCACTGGTCGAGTCCGTAACTGCCGAACAGGAGGTCGCCGTCGAGGACGTGCGCGGCGACGAACGGATCACCCGGCACGACGACGTTGCGACGCCGGAACTCGATCGGATCGATGTGCAATCGGTGCGCCAACTCGTCGAGCGCCGACTCGACGGCGAAACCGGTCTGCCCGACGCCGTATCCGCGGAACGCGCCGGACGGAATCGTGTTCGTGTACACCGCTCTCGCCTCGACGCGCTTGGCCGCGCAGCGGTAGAGGGCGATCGAGTCGGTGGAATGGTGCAGCACACCGGGACTGTGGTTGCCGTAGGCGCCGGCATCGCTCAGCACGTCGAGGGTCAGCGCGGTGAGCGTGCCGTCGGACGTGGCGGCTGCGGTGACCGACACCTCCATGGGATGCCGACAGGGCGCGACGGTGAACTGGTCGGCACGGGAGAACTCGAGCTGTACCGGTCGACGCACCGTCAGAGCGGCGAGCGTCACGAGATCCTCGGTGAGCATCTCCTGTTTGGCGCCGAACCCGCCACCGACCCGCGTCGTGAACACCCGAACGGTGTCCGGATCGAGGTCGAAGATGTGACACAGCTCGTCCCGTACGAGGAACGGGACCTGCGAGCTCGTGCGGACGGTCAGGCGCCCGTCCTCGGCGAACCAAGCGATCGCACCGTGCGTCTCGAGGTGAGTGTGCTGCACGCGGGCGGTGCGCCACGTTCCGGTCACCACGGCGTCCGCGGCCGCCAGGCCCGCCTCGACGTCGCCGGTCGTACCGCTCACCTCGGCCACGACGTTGCGCTCGACGTCCGCGATCCTGGCCTCGGGACCCTTGCCGGCGTGGACGATCGGGGCTCCCGGTGCGAGCGCGTCCGCGGGATGCAGCACGGCGGGCAGCACCTCGTACTCGACGATGAGGCGCCGTCTGCCCTCCTCCGCGGCGGCCACCGACTCGGCGATCACCGCCGCCACCCGCTGCCCGACGTAGCGGAGCTCGCGATCCAGAACGAGAGTGTCGTCGGGATCGTCGTCCCGTGACTCGTGGCGTGCGGTGGAGAAGGCGACGGGCGGCGCGTCCTCGTGGGTGAGCACCGCGACCACACCCTCGACGGCCAGCGCGGCCGACGTGTCGATCGAGACGATGCGCGCACGGGCGTGGGGGCTCCCCAGCACCGACAGATGCAGTAGACCCGGCATCGCGACGTCGAGCGTGTAGGGCTCCGTTCCCGTGACGACGCGAGCGCTGGCCGGTGCGGCGACGGAGCGTCCGCACGCCGGTCCCTCGGTGGACTTCTCGATGGTGCGCACACCCGTGACCGCGTCGGTGATCGCCCGATACCCGGTGCAGCGACACAGGTTTCCCTTGAGCGAGGTGTCCAGATCCTCGGTCTGCTCGTCGGTGAGGGCGGCGGCGGTGACGATCATGCCGGCCGTGCAGAAACCGCACTGGAATCCGGCGGCGTCGACGAATCGCTGCTGCATCGGATGCAGGTCGTCCGGCGTGCCCAGCCCGGCCACCGTGGTGACCTCCCGACCGTCGGCGCGGTAGGCCGGAACGATGCACGACTGGACGGCGGCACCGTCCAGCAGCACCGAGCAGGCGCCGCAGTCGCCCGCGTCGCACCCCTTCTTCACCTCGAAGCGTCCGACGTCGCGCAGGGCCGTGCGCAGGCACTGGCCCGGTCGCGGGGACATCTCCACGGTCTCCCCGTTGACTCCCACTCTCATGACAGCTCCTCGCAGATCTGCTGTGCCAGCACGCCGCTCACGTGGCGTCGCCAGTCCGGTGCTCCGTGCACGTCGTCGTACCACTGGTCGGCGGGTATCGCGGCGTCCAGCAGCGCGGCCACGTCCTCGGCGTGCGGCACTGCCTCGAGTCGCAGCTGGTGCGGGCGGCGCGTCGACGCGGTGACGGTGAGGACGCACGATCCGTCGGCGTCCCGGCGACCGATCACGACGGCGCCGGAGCGCCCGCGAGGTGCCAAGGACATTCTGCGGCAGGCGAATCGGGAGCGCAGAACGGCGTCGTCGATCTCGATGCTGCGTATCACCTCGCCCGGTGCGAGCGACGTGCGTTGGGGTCCGGTGACCAGCGTGGCGACGGGTACGCGCCGCTCGTGACCGTCGGGGGTCCAGATCACCGCGACGCCGTCGAGCGCCGAACACAGTGAGGTCATGGATCCCGCGGGAAGTCCGAGGGCGATGTTCCCACCGACCGTGGCGAACTGCTGCACCTTGAACGACGCGAGCAACGCGTCGGAGCAGAGGGCCACCAGCGACTCGAGGTCCGGCCACCGCGGCGGCCACGACATCCGACGCAGCGTGTCCACGGTGCACGTCGCGGCGATCTCGAGCCCCTCACCGACGACGACGGGTTCCCAGCCGAGGTCCGTCAGATCGACCAGTCGGTGCACCCCCACCTGCGGTTCCGAGAAGACCCACGTCCCACCTGCCACCACGGCGGTGCCGCCGTCGATGACCGAGAGATCGCCCCGCGTACGAGCCCGGACGACCTCGCGCACGGTGTTCAGGTCCACGGAATCACCGCCCGGCCTTCGTGAGCAGCGCCGTGTGCGCCGCCGCCACGTCCCGGGCCACCGTCTCCTCGTCGACGGTCATGACCACGCCGTTCTCGACCACCACCCGCCCGTGCACGAGGAGCCGTTCGAGGGGCGGCCGGTCGCCCAGTACCAACGCGGCGACGGGGTCGGTGATGCCGGCGTGGGCGGCGCCGTCGATGCGCCACAGCGCCAGATCGGCGAGCTTGCCCACCTCCAGCGAGCCGATCTCGTTCTCGCGCCCGAGGACTCGGGCACCGCCGAGTGTCGCGAGGTCGAGGCTCTCGCGCACGGTCATGGCCCGGGGTCCGCCGCGCGCCCGTGCGAACAGTGCTGCGTGGTGCGCCTCCTCGAGCATGCTGCAGGACTCGTTGCTGGCGGCACCGTCGACGCCGAGCCCCAGGGGAACCCGCGCGTCGATCAGATCGCGCGCTCGGGCGATACCGGCGCCCAGCCGCGCGTTGGACGTGGGGCAGTGGGCCGCCCCGGTTCCGGTGGCCGCCATGGTCGCGATCGCGGCGTCGTCGAGATGCACGGCGTGCGCGTACCAGACGTCGTCGCCGACCCAGCCGACCGATTCCATGTACTGCACCGGCGTCATGCCGAAGTTGCTGCGGCAGAACTCCTCCTCGTCCAGGGTCTCGGCGAGGTGTGTGTGCAACCGGACGCCCAGCTCGCGCGCCAGCGTCGCCGATTCGCGAAGGAGGTCGCCGGTGACGGAGAACGGCGAGCACGGTGCGAGAGCGATGCGCAGCATCGATCCGAAGGACGGGTCGTGCCAGCGGTCGACCGCGGCGCTGCTCGCGGCCAGGATCGCATCGAGCGACTCCACGACGCTGTCCGGCGGCAGACCACCCTGACTGTGTCCCAGGTCCATCGATCCGCGCGTCGGGTGGAACCGCAGACCGACCGTCCTCGCGGCGTCGATCTCTGCGCCCAACACGTCGCCGCCGTCGTGGGGGAAGACGTAGAGGTGGTCGGTGGTGGTGGTGCATCCGGTCGCGGCCAACCGAGCGAGCCCACCCGTCGCCGCGACGCGGACCGAGTCGGCGTCGATGCCGGCCCACACGGGATACAGCGTCGTCAACCACTCGAAGAGCGTCGAGTCCGCGGCCAGACCGCGGGTGATCCACTGATAGAGATGGTGGTGCGTGTTCACGAGGCCGGGAGTCAGGACGCAACCGCGGCCGTCGATGACGGTGACCTCCGGACCGTCGGGACGCGGCGGCGGTGTCCCGTCGCCGAGCGCCGCGATGAGCCCGTCCTCGATCAGGACCCAGCCCGCCGCCCACTCGGAGCGGGCGGGATCCACGGTGATCACGTGGGCGCCCGTGATGAGAATGCGGTCCGGCACGTCGTACTCCTGTCCTCGCTGTGTCACCGAGTCAACACCGTGTCGGCCACCCGCGCAGGGCGCGCGCCGACGAAACGTGGCCGAAACGAGCGCCGCCTACTGTCGGATCCTCCAACGACGATGCGGGCGGGTGAACGGGTGTGCTGATCCAGGACGTGCTCGACGTACCGAAACTCGCGCTGCGGCGCCTCGTCGGCACCGACGACCAACTCGGTCGGACCGTGCGGTGGGCCTTCGCGACCGATCTGCCGGACCCGTCGCGCTACATCGTGGGCGGCGAGCTGGTCGTCACCGGCATGGTGTGGCGCCGCGCGCCGGAGGACAGCGATGCCTTCGTGGCGTCGGTCGTCGCGGCGGGCGCTGTGGCGCTCGCGGCGGGCGACGAAGTGTTCGGTTCCGTCCCCGACGACGTGGTGAATGCGTGCGAGAAGTACTCGCTACCGCTGCTCGCGGTGCCCTCGGCGGTCGCGTTCGCGGACGTCATCGCGGCCGTCACCAGCCGGGTGACCGGCGATCGGGTGGCGCGGCTCTCCGCCAGTCTGGCCCGCCAGCACCGATTGCTCACCGCGGTCACCGACGGACGCGCGCTCGCGGACCTCACGCACGAGACGGCGCGGGACACGGGCGTGACCTGCCGGATCATCACCGCGGTGGGCCGGCCCGTGGTGTCCGCCGAGCCGTTGGCCACGGAGGTGGTGGACGCTCTCGTCCGCACTGCGGCGCAGAGTCTTCCGTGCCGCGTGCTCACCGAGAACACGGTGCGGTCCGTGCTGCCCGTCGGATCGAGTTTCGGTCACCGTGCGACTGCGTGGTACCTCGTCGTGGACGGTGACCACGAGTGCCTGGACGGGCAGGTTCTCGATGCGCTCGGTCAGCTGGCGAGCATCGCGGCCCTCGATCGCGTGCGCGTGGACGACGGCGCGCGGGTGCTGCGCACCATGGCCGACCGCGCGGCCGAACTCCTCGTCGACGGATCCGGAGAGCAGGCGCTGGAACGCATTCGACAGATCGGCGTCGACGTGACAGGAGACGTCGTCGTGCTGGCCGCCACCGCGGATATGCCTGTCGAGGTCCTGGCCGCGGTGCTCACCGACGCGGTGCGGGAGTCGGTCGACGGTGCGGTGAGTGTGGGAGTCACCGGCGGGGACCTCGTGATCGGCGTCGTCGGGCTACCTTCCGGTCGGACGTCCACCCGCATGGCCGCCGATCTCGCCCTTGCGCTGCGTCGACTCGAGGACACCGTGACCGGACGGATCGCCGTGGGCGTGGGTACGGCGGTGGAGGCCGCGGCCCTCGTCGGATGTGTGCGGTCGGCACAGCATGCGCGTGAGGTGGCGGCGGCATCGGCCGACCGGATCGCCGTGCGGACCAGCGCGGACACCGGGTCGGCCGCCGTCCTGCTCTCGGTGGTGCCGGACGGACTGCGCGCTGCCTATGCCCGGCGGGTGCTCGGCGCGGTACTCGACCACGACAGCCGCACCGACGCGGGACTGCTGGACACGCTGCGGGCGTACCTGCACCACGACGGTTCCTGGAGCCGCACTGCGGACGCCCTCCACGTGCACGTCAACACGGTGCGGTACCGCATCGGACGGGTGGAGGCGCTGACGGACCGAGACCTGGGGACGACGGAGGACCGCACCGACGTCTTCGTCGCGTTGGCCGTGCTCGGGCCTCAGCCGACGACGCTGTAACCCCGCCAGGCGGATCCCGCGTCGGGGGCGTCCTCGCGTTCGACGGTCGCCTGGATGAGCCCGTAGGGACGGTCGTCGGCGTGGAAGACCTCGCCGATGTTCTCGACGCCGAAACGGTCGAGGTCGTACAGGAAGTGATGCTTGTTCGGCGCGCTCATCCGGATCTCCGCGATGAACGGGAATGCCTCCAGCGCAGCGCGTCCCATCGCGAAGAGCGTCTGTTGCAACGCGAGCGACTGGAGTGTGGCGAACTGCTCGATCATCACTGCCTTGACGCCGGCGTACACCTCGTCCCAGTCGACGTCGGTGGTGGTGTAGCGCCACCGGGCCTCGAGCGAGGTGGCCATGACGCGGTCATGAGTCGGGGCGAGCACGGTGTAGGAGTCCTCGAGGAAGCCGGCGAACTCGGAGCCCGTCGACTTCAGGATGATCAGATCCTTGAAACCCGCGGTGACCCAGGTCTTCTGCTTCGCTCCGGAGCCGCCCACGGTGACCGAGGCGACCCGCGTCTCCTGGCCCTTGCGCACCCACGTGTGATCGTGGGGGCGGCCGTCCACGGTGACGCGCTCCCACGCGTACTCCTCGAGTTCGATCCGCGCCTCCGTCACCGGCTCGACGTCGTCGACGAAATGCCGTGCCAGATCCAGGCCGTACGACTCGAGATGCAGCAGGCCCTTCTCCTTCGCGTAGGCGTACGCGGTCTGCTTCTGGGTGTCCGTCGGCAGGACCGCGCCCTGGTCACCGACGAGATGGGCGGCGGAGAAGTCGCCCCGCAGTGCCGAGGACACGGAGATGTCCCGGATCTCGTGGCGGGCGGTGTCGCGGTAGATGCGCACCACTCGGTTCTCGGCCTTGCCGTACTGGTTGGCTCCCAGGACGATGTTCCCGGTCAGATCGGTCATGGGGTCAGCTTCCTCGATAGGTGGAGTACGCGAACGGGGACAGCAGCAGCGGAACATGGTGGTGCGCATCGACATCGAGGACGGTGAAGGTGATGGACACCTCTGGGTAGAAGGTCTGCGTCCCGGACTGCTCGAAGTACGCGGCGGTGTCGAACACGAGTGTGTAGACACCGGCCACCGCGTCGTCCGGGAGCAGTTCCTTGGCGCGTCCCTCCTCGTCGGTGATGCCGGTGGTGACCACGTCGCCGTGCTCGTCGACCACCGCGAGACCCACCCCCGTCGCCGGTGTCCCGTGTACCGCGTCGAGGACGTGGGTGCTGACGCTCACAGTTCGGTCCGCTCGGTCAGCATGCGGGTCAACCTGATTCGATTGATCTTCGCCAGTTCGGTTCTCATCACGCGCCTCTCCGTCTCCGGATCGTTGTCGAGCCTCTCGGTGAGGATAGCGAGAAGCTCCGTCGCAGGGCGGCCCGTCGCACACACCAGGTAGACGTGGCCGAACTTCTCCTCGTAGGTCCGATTCCCCGCCGCGAGCGCGTCCTTGACGCCCTGGTCCGCCTCGCTCACGGCCGCTTGCTCGCGCTGCGACGACGAGCCGGCGGTCACCGAGGCACCGATACGTGGATGACCGTCGAGTGCGCGGTCGATCTCCGTCTCGGACAGTTCCGCCAACTCGCTGTCGGCGCGTTCCAGGAGGGCCTCGGCGCTGTCGAAGGGGCGACCGACGGCCACCCGGCGCGCCCAGATGGACGACGAGCAGCACTCGAACAAGGCGTGCATCGCGGCGCGATCGGACAGCCGATTGAATCCGTCGAGCCCGAGCGCTTCGTGCAGGAACACGAGCGTTCCCTTCTGTGGTGGGGATCAGGACAGGTCGTTCAGTCTGCCGAAACGCGCCGCGGCGATGGGATTCGCATCGGCGACCAGGTCGTCGAACCGGTGGTTCGCGATCTTCGCGACCTCGATCATGGCGAACGACCGCTCCGCACCCGGTGAGTTCTCCATCCGCGACCACCCGTTGGCGAGCACCCGGTCGTAGTGCTCGGTTTCGGCCGCGCAGATGACGAGGGGGAAGCCGAAGTGATCCCGGTAGGCGGTGGCCAGGTCGACCACCGAGCGGTGCTCCTCGTCGCCGAGGTGCGCGAGCGAGACGTGGTCCTTGGCGAACGCGGTGCCGGTGTCGTCCTCGCTGCCCAGATCGGGGAAGGCGCTGATCAGCTCGACCTGCTCCTCCGTGGTGCCTGCGAGCAGGGAATCCTGGAACGCCTCCCGCAGTGCATGAGCATCCGCGTAGGGCCGCTGCTCGTACGCGCGACGCACCACCCAGTCCGATCCCTGCACCACGTCGCCGAACGTCGTCGAGAACTCGTCGAGGCTCATCTCGTTGACGGCGTCGAGGGTGATCGAGTCGCCGGGGGAGCCCGCCACCGTCGCCCCGCGCGAGCCACCCACGTGGAAGAACAGGATGTTGAGGACGATCGCGGTGAACGCACCCAGCACGATGCCGCTCGAGAACAGCAGCTCGAGCCAGCTCGGGACACCCTCCGAGACGGTCGGCTGGATCGTGACCAGCAGGGCCAGACCGAGACTCGTCGCGACGATGATGAGGTTGCGGTGGTCGGTGAAGTCCACCTTCGACAGGGTCTGGATGCCCACGACCGCCACGGTGGCGAAGAGCGCCAGCGCGGCGCCGCCCAGGACGGGTGACGGAATGGACGCGACCACGGCCGCCGTCTTCGGCAGCAGGCCCAGGACGATCATGATGACACCGGCGGCGGCGACCACCCACCGGCTGCGCACGCGCGTCAGGCGCACCAGGCCGACGTTCTCCGAAAAGGCCGTGTACGGGAACGAGTTGAAGGAGCCACCGATCACCGTGGCCACGCCGTCGGCACGCAGGGTGGCGGCGATGTCGTCCTTCGTGATCCGCTTGCCGACGATCTCACCCGTCGCGAAGACGCTGCCCGTCGACTCGACCGCCGTGATCATCAGGACCACGATCATCGAGATGATGGCGATGACACTGAACTTGGGCGCGCCGAACAGGAACGGCTGCGTGAACCCTACCCACGACGCCTCGGAGACACCGTCGAACGTCATGTCGCCCAACACGTACGCGGTGGCGCTGCCGATGACGAGTCCCAGCAGCACGGCGATGGTGGCGGTGAAGCCGCGGAAGAATCGCTGGATCAGCACGATGATCACCAGCGTGCCGATCGCGTAGGCCATCCAGCGACCGTTGGTCGGATCCTGTTCGTGGGTCGCAGGATTCGTGACGGCGTCGTTGACGGCCACCGGCAGCAGGGCGATACCGATGATGGCGATCACCGTCCCTGTCACCACCGGTGGGAAGAACCTCAGCAGCCTGCTGAACCACGGGGCGATGAGGAACGTGAACAGGCCCGCCACGATGACGGCGCCGTACACGTACAGCAGGCCCTCGGTTCCGCCGCCGTTCGCCATCGCGATCGCGATGACCGGGCTGACACCGGCGAAGGTGACGCCCTGCAGGAGCGGCAGCTTCACGCCGATCTTCCGGAAGCCGACCGCCTGGATGATCGAGGCGATGCCACACGTGAACAGGTCGGCGTTGATCAGGTGGATCAACTGCTCGTTGGTGAGGCCGATGGCCCCACCGATGATGATCGGGACCAGCACCGCCCCGGCGTAGAAGGCGACGACGTGCTGGAACCCGTAGGCCGCCAGCTTGTGGGCGGGGAGAACCTCGTCGACGGGGTGACGCCGCGTGACGGCGGAGCGAACAGTCATGAGTGGACCTGGTTCCAGGCGAGGGCCGAAAAGGCCTGAGGCGGTGCCCTGCGACGGTGCAGGGCGGCGAGTGACCGGAGTGCGGTGCGATCAGACTCCGCCATGCGGGGCCACCCCGCCAGTCGAGACCGCACAAAGTCGGGGCACCGGTCCGCGCTGGTCGTTGGGTGATCAGCCAACAGGTGGTGAAGAGTGAGGGGCGATGAGCAACCACTATCACCACCTGGTGTTCGGACCCTCGGCGCTGGCGCGGCAGCGCGCGAAGGGCAGCTACACGGCCTACGGTGCGCAGACGGAACGCGGCGACGACGGACCCGACGAACTCGACGGCCGCGAGAAGGTGATCATCCGCGCCGCGGATCAGTTCTACCTGTCGACGGTCACCGAGACCGGGTGGCCCTACGTCCAGTACCGCAGCGGGCCGGCCGGGTTCCTGCAGGTGCTCGACGACCACACACTCGCGTTCGCCGACTTCGCCGGGAACAACCAGTACGTGACGGCCGGCAATCTCGACGCGAACGACCGCGTGGCGCTGATCGTCGTGGACTACCCGCGCCGCCAGCGCGTGAAGATCTACGGGCGCGCGACGGTGGTCGAGGGAAGTGCGGACCCGGCGTTGCTCGAGCGACTTCGGCAGGTGCCCGGCGGCACCGTCGAGTCGCGGTGCGAGCGCAGCGTCGTGATCTCCGTCGAGGCGATCGACTGGAACTGCACCCGCAGCATCATCCCGCGCTACGACCAGGACTACGTGAGCCGGATGGGTGCGCTGTACGAGCGCGACGCCGCGGCGCGGGAGAAGGTGCTGCTCGACCGCATCGCGGAGCTCGAGGCGAGGCTGGAGTAGGCGTGGCGTGGGGTGTTCCACTTGCGGCCGCTGGGGGCGGGCTCCCGCGTGTGGGTGCGGAAAGTGGGACGTGGCGCCCGGGAGGTGGAGTTTCTGGTCCTCTCGGCGGCGGACGGGGCGGGATCCCGCGCCATTCGGCGTCGAGCGGAGCGTCACGTGCGCGGGGTGTTCCACTTGCGGGCGCTGGGGGCGGGTTCCCGCGAGTGGGTGCGAAAAGTGGGTCGTGGCGCCCGGGAGGTGCTCGACGCGCACTGGCGCCGGGGACGCAGCCCGTGCAGGGTGGTCGCATGACGACGGTCGGCGTGGTGCTCGCGGCGGGTGCGGGCACCCGGTACGGCGCCCCCAAGATCCTGGCGCACGACGGGCTCTGGTTGGACCTGGCGGTGCGGGCGCTGCGAGATGGCGGGTGCGACGAGGTCCTGGTCGTCGTGGGTGCCGCGGCGCCGGAGATGCCTCCCGGCGCGCAGGCCGTGGTGAACGACGAGTGGCGCACCGGCATGGGCAGCTCGGTGCGGGTGGGCCTGCAGGCATGTGAGACGACCGACGCCGACCTCGCGGTGCTGCACCTGGTGGACACCCCCGACATCGGCGCCGAGGTGGTGGGGCGGGTTCTCGACCACGCCGCGAGCACTGGAATCGCGCGGGCCACCTTCGATGACACTCCCGGTCACCCCGTGGTGCTCGCGCGCCGGTGGTGGGCGGAGGTCGCGGAGGCGGCGACGGGGGATCAGGGCGCCCGCACCTTCCTCCGCGGCAACCCCGACGTGATCACCGTCGAGTGCGGGGACCTCGCGACGGGTCGCGATCACGACCGCCCGAGCCCCTGACGATTACGCCGAGGCCCGGCTGGGCACAGGACAGTCATGCCGATGAGTTCGTCCGAAGGTAAGTCCTGGACCCGCGACCGTGTCCACGCCCTGGGGTCCGAGCGACCCGTCTCCGTGCTCGACATCGGACCGGGGGTGGGGACCTACGCGAAACTGCTTGCAGGGCAGCAGCTCTCCCGCATCACCGGTGTCGAGATCTGGGAGCCGTACGTGGAGACCTACCGCCTCCACGAGTACTACGACGAGATCATCCTCGGTGACGCGCGCACGGTGGATCTGCCGACGGCGGACGTGGTGATCATCGGCGACGTGGCGGAGCACATGACCGAGGCCGACGCGGTGGCGCTGTGGGCCAAGTGCTGTGCGGCCGCGACGCGGGCGGCGTACCTGTCGATCCCGATCGTCCACTACCCGCAGCACGAGATCGAGGGCAATCCGCACGAGATCCACGTCGACGAGGACTGGAATCACGAGCGCGTGCTGTCCTCCTTCGAGGGCATCGGCGCCTGGGAACTCGGGTCCGAGGTCGGCGTCTACGAACGACTGCTCGCCTGACCGGACCGGAGAAGCCTGCCCAGTTCCTCGAGGTCGTCGACGACGAAGTCCCAGTCGTCGGTGGGTTCGGACTCGGTCTGCTGCGGTCCGTGCTCGTGCGGGCGGCGCACGAAGGCGGTCTGTAGTCCGCACCCACGGGCGGCGGCGAGATCATCGTTGTGTGTCGCGACAATCAGGCACTGGCCGGGAGCGAGATCGAGCAACTCCGCCGTCCGCAGATACGACTCGGGAGTCGGCTTGTAGGCCTGCACCACCTCCGCGCCGAGGACCGCGTCCCAGGGGATGCCGGCACGCTTGGCCATGTCGAGGAGCAACGACACGTTGCCGTTGGACAGGGGTGCCACGATGACGGACTCGCGGACGGCTGCGATACCGGCGACCGAGTCCGGCCACGGCGGCAACCGGTGCCACGCCAGAGTCAGATCGTCGACCGCCTCGATGGGGAGCACATACTCCGCCAGGAGTTCCACGAGACTCTCGCGGTGCAGCACGTCGAGTTTGGTGAAGGGGCGCTCACCGGTCCGGATCGGTTGCATCGAGGGCTGGTACCTCGCACGCCACCGGTCCGCGAAGTCGCCCGGATCGATGTCGTCGCGTTCGGGGGCGTACTCGTCCAGCCAGCGCCGCACCTCGTCGGCGATACCCCCGCGCCAGTCGACGACGGTGCCGAACACGTCGAAGAGTGCGGCCCTGACCTCTGTCACGACGCGTGCCCGTACGAGCCTGGAGACGGGAACGCCCGCCCTGGTCGATCGGTTCTCACGTGCGGACTGTCGTCGGCCATGAGAGGAGCGTAACGGGGGCGGGCGTCCGGCCGGCTCACTTCAGTTCTGCGAGAACAGTTCCCTGGGTGATGGCGGAGCCGGGCTCGACGGCGAGTCCGGTGACGACGCCGTCCTTGTGGGCGGTGACGGGGTTTTCCATCTTCATCGCTTCGAGGACGGCGATGAGGTCGCCGGCGACGACTTCTTGGCCTTCGGTGACGGCGACCTTGACGACGGTGCCCTGCATGGGTGCGGTGACGGCGTCACCGGACGCGGCCGCGCTGCCGGCGCCGCCACGGGTGCGCGCCTTGGGCTTGCGACGAATGACGTTGCCACCGGCAGCAGCGTTGCCGCCGAGCGAGAACTGGCCGGGCAGGGACACCTCGACACGGCGGCCGCCGACCTCGACGACGACGTTCTGTCGGGGTCCGTTCTCGTCGTCCTCGATGGGGGCGCCGGCGGTGAACGGTTCGACGGTGTTGTCCCACTCGGTCTCGATCCACCGGGTGTGGACGTCGAAGGACTGACCGTCGCCGATGAAGGCCGGGTCGGAGACGACGGCGCGGTGGAACGGGATGACGGTGGCGAGGCCCTCGACGCGGAACTCGGCGAGGGCGCGGCGGGAGCGGGCGAGGGCTTCCTCGCGGGTGGCGCCGGTGACGATGAGCTTGGCGAGCATGGAGTCGAACTGGCCGCCGATGACGGAGCC